>NZ_AP018532.1:0-3320462 GCF_003574015.1 Oscillibacter sp. PEA192
TGGTTCTTATTATTAGAATAAGTGTTGTAATTTCCGGCTGTCTTTGGTATAATAAAGCGTACTGCCATGTCTATTTTTTACTAGAGAGAGGTGTTTCCTTTTGAATTCCGTCGCCGACGTGTGGGACAATGTACTATCCCAGCTGAAGGGCGAGCTCTCGGAGACCACCATCGCCACCTGGTTCGACGAATTGGAGGCTGTGGACATCCAGGGCAATACGTTTATCCTCCACTGTTCCAACGACTTTAAAAAAGGCTATATCGAGTCCCTGTTCATGAAAAACATCAAGGCCTCCCTTCACGACATTTTCTCCACGGATTTTGAAGTGAAGATTCTGGACGACCTGGATTACGCAGAGCTCAAGGATAACCGCCCGCACCGCCAGAGCGAGCGGTTCACTTCCGCGGAGTTCACATTCGAGACCTTCGTGGTGGGCCCTTCCAACAAGCTGGCTTATGCCGCCTCCGTCTCCGTGGCGGAGCATCCTGCTCAGAACTACAACCCCCTGCTGATCTACGGGGACTCCGGCCTGGGCAAGACCCATCTGATCTATGCCATCGCCAACGTCATCCGCCGGAACGATCCCCGGTCCAAGATCGCTTACGTGAAGGGCGACGACCTGACCAACGAGCTGGTGGATGCTATCCGGGAGGGTAAGACTGCGGAGATGCGGGAGAAGTACCGCCAGGCGGACCTGCTGCTGGTGGACGACGTGCAGTTCATCGCCGGCAAAAAGCAGACGCAGGAGGAGTTCTTCCATACCTTCAACACCCTGTACGAGTCCGGCCGGCAGATCGTCCTGACCTCTGACCGTCCACCCTCTGAGATGACCCAGCTGGAGGACCGCCTCCGCACCCGATTTGAGTGGGGACTGCTGGTGGACGTAGCGCCGCCGGATTTTGAGACGCGTCTTGCCATCGTGAAAAACAAGGCCGCCCTGCTGGGCATGGAGCTGCCGGACAAAATCTCCGCCTACATCGCCGAAAACGTCACCGCCAACGTCCGCCAGCTGGAGGGCACCATCAACAAGATCCTGGCCTACAAGGATCTGCTGGGCAACGACACCGACGAAGAAACCGTCACCCGGGCCATCCAGGACATGCTGCGCCGCAGCAACGAGTATGTCCCCACGCCGGAGGCCATCCTTGAGTATATCTCCAAATATTACAGTCTGGACGAGTCCGTGATCCGGGGCCAGCAGCGGGTGCGGGACGCGGTCTCCGCCCGGCAGATTGCCATGTACCTGATCCGCTCCATGACGAACCTCAGTCTGGATGAGATCGGCAAGGTCTTTGACAACCGGGACCACTCCACCGTCCTCTACTCCATCCAGCAAATCGAAAAGAAGATGAAGAAGGACGCTGCGTTTGCCGAAATGGTGAAGGAGATCAAGACGAATATCAACTCCAAGCGGTGACCAGATTTCTCCACATCTTCCGTGGAAAAGAAAAACTTCCCTGTGGAAAATGGTCTTTCAAAAAAGTCCGTGGAAAAATCCCCGGATCCTTCCACATCCCCTGTGGAGCCTCAAAATCCGACAGCGCAAGCCTTTCCCCGCCTTTTCCACAGCTTTTTTCCCTACGGCTGCTTTTTCTAAAAAATACATTTCTTTCTTTTTCAAAAGAGCGATTCCGACCCATATCTTCAAACCCCGACTAGAGAGGAAGTGCATGCATGAAATTCTCCTGTGAAAAGGCCCTTCTGCAAAGCGCCATCGCCGTCACCAGCCGCGCCGTGGCCCAGAAGAGCTCCATTCCCGCGCTGGAAGGGCTGCTGCTCCACGCGGACAGCCGGCTGACCATTTCCGGCTACAACCTGCAGACCGGCATCCGTACGAAGGTCTCCGCCGATGTAACGGAACCTGGCGAGATTGTTTTAAACGCCCGCCTCTTCGGCGACATCATTCGCCGGATGCCCGACGATGTGGTGGTTTTCACCGCGGATGACAAACAGCTGGTCCATCTCTCCTGCGGCGATGCGGACTTTGATATCCTGGGCCTCTCCGCGGCGGATTACCCGGAGCTGCCCATGGTGGAGGATGATTTTTCCGTCTCCATCCAACAGAAGCTGCTGCGTGCCATGATCGAGGAGACGGCCTTCGCTGTCTCCACCAATGAGAGCCGCCCCATCCATACCGGTGCCCTGTTCGAGATCACGGACCAGGGCCTGACTATGGTGGCGGTGGACGGATTCCGTCTGGCCATCCGGCGGGAGCCGCTGGAAAAGATCGACGGCGGCGCCTTTTCCTTTGTGGCGCCGGGCAGCGCCCTGGGCGAGGTGAAAAATATCTGTTCCGACGTGGAGGATCTGGCTGCCGTGACCCTGGGCAAAAGTCATATTCTATTTGAGGTAGGAGACACGGAGTTGATCTGCCGCCGGTTGGAGGGAGAGTTCCTGGATTATAAGAATGCCATCCCACGGAAGAATCCCATCTCCGTCATCGCAGATACCAAGGCCCTGATTGAGAGCATTGACCGCGTCAGTGTGGTGATCTCCGAAAAGCAGAAGAGTCCGGTCCGGTGCCTGTTTGACCACGACAAGGTGCTGCTCTCCGCCAAGACCGGAAACGGCGAGGCCAAGGATATCTGCCGCTTGTCCGGTGACGGCGGCGGGCTGGAGATCGGGTTCAACAACCGCTATTTGATGGAGGCTCTCCGGTACGCGCCGGCGGACACGGTGAAGATCGAGCTGAATACCGGCGTCTCCCCCGCCATCATCGTCCCCACGGAGGGGGAGGAAAACTTCCTCTATATGGTCCTGCCGGTGCGGCTGAAGAGCGCGGAGTGAGCAGATGGAGACGATCACGATTCACACGGAGTTCATCAAGCTCCAGGACCTGCTGAAATTCGCCAATCTGGTGTCCTCCGGCGGCGAGGCAAAGGAGCGGATCCAGGGCGGCGAGGTCACCGTCAACGGCGAGATCTGCACCATGCGGGGCAAAAAGATCCGCCCCGGAGACGATGTGGCCTTCCAGGGCGCCCATTACACGGTGGCCTATGCGGATTCTTGAGCTGGAGCTGCAGCATTTCCGCAACTACTCCGGCCAGCGGGTATCCTTTGACCCGGACTGCAATGTGATCTTTGGGGAGAACGCCCAGGGCAAGACCAATCTGCTGGAGGCCATCGTCTACCTCTCCTGCGGGAAATCCCCCCGGGCCAGGACGGACCGGGAGATGATTGCCTTCGATGCGCCCGCCGCTGTGCTGGAAGCCGGGATCTCCGCCCGAGACCGGGAGTTCCGTACTCGGGTGGAGCTGTACCGGGACCGGCGGCGGAAGATGTGGGTGAATCAGGTGCCTGCCAAAAACAGCGCCGCTTTGAGTCAGGTGTACCACACTGTATTCTTCTGCCCGGACGACCTGTATCTGATCCGGGAGGGGGCCGCCGCCCGGCGGCGCTTCATGGACACAGCACTCTGCCAGTTGCGGCCGAGATACGCGGCCGCTCTGGCGGAGTACCACCGGCTCTATGACCACAAGACCCGCATTCTGCGGGACAGTGAGGAGCGGCCGGATCTCCTGGAGCTGCTGCCGGACTTCAACGAGCGGATGGTCCGTTTCGGCGCAGTGCTGGTCCACTATCGCCGGCAGTTCGCGGAGGCGCTGAACCGCTATGCCGCCCGCCACCATCGGGAGTGCTCCGGCGGAAGGGAGCGCCTGGAGATCACCTATCAGACTGTTTCCTCCGTCACGGACCCGGCGGCGGAGGTGGAGGTCCTCACGGAGCAGCTCCGGGCCCACATGGAATCCCACCAGGGGGCGGAGCGGGCCTCCCGGATGTGCCTCTCCGGCCCCCACAAGGACGATCTGGTCATCACCATCGACGGCCGGGAGGCCAAATTCTACTCTTCCCAGGGTCAGACCCGCACCGCGGCTCTGGCGCTGAAGCTGGCGGAGCGGGAAATCTACCAGAACGCCACCGGCGAATACCCGGTGCTGTTGCTGGATGACGTTCTCAGTGAGCTGGATCCCCGCCGGCAGGAGTTCGTTCTCAACCGCATCGCGGGGGGACAGGTGTTCATTACCTGCTGCGAAGATGATCGGCTGCCGGTCCTTCTGGGCGGGAAGGTGTTCCATGTGAAACAGGGCGCCATCGGGTGAAGAACACCGCGACCAAGCGTGAGCGCAGGAGCCCTGCAGTACATCAGCTGTCTGCGGGAAGTGGATTTTCTCTTTTTGACAGCAGAAAACAGAGTGAAAGCAGGGAAAGGCAGAATGGACTGGATTTGGTATCATGCGCTGCCCCTCATTGTCTTTGGCGTCCCGCTCATTGGATTTCTGTGGGAGCTGCTGGTGGGGCTGCTCTGCCGGAAAAACCGCTGGCTGCTGTCTCTTCCGGTGCTGGCGGGCGCATTGGGACTGGCTCTCTGTCTGCTGGCACAGTTCTCCCTTTCGCTGTCCTTCCTGCTGGGGTTCTGGGCAGCTTATGGATGTGCGCTCCTCTTTGGATGGAGCATTTCCCAGTTGCGGACCACAGGGGATCTCCGCTGGAAAAAGTGGATATGCCGGGGAATGGCGCTGTGCTCCGGCGCGGCGCTGGCTGTCGGCTTCGGCGTACTGATCTTGCACGAGATGCGGGCGGCCAATTACACCATGGTGGAGGAAGTCATCAGCGGGGAGAATGCGCTGTCCGAGATCCCGGAGCTGGCCATTATGGATACGGACCGGAAGATTCTCTCCGCCCTGGAGGCGAGTTCTTCTGTTCAGGCAGCCATCGGCGAAGGGGATAAAGTCACAATTAACGGCTTGGTTCCGGCGGAACACGCGGATGTCCAGAAGATTTTGTCAGAATTTCTGGAGGAAGGGCAGTATCAGTTTTCCGAGGTCGGCACCATCGCGCAGTTCGGCGAAATCGGCACTTTGTACTATGATATTTTCGACCGGGAAGAGGGCATCAGGATCATTACAGAAAAGCTAAGTACCGGGGACCTTCAAAAGACAGTCACCGTTTACAGCGGAGATCCAGAGGAAAAATTGTCCGTGGTCATTTATGAAAATTATGAAGGAACGTTCCAAAAGATAGTCCGGCAGCGCCTGTGGTTTTACGATTTACTCCAGGTTCCAGAGGAGACATGAACGATGTACCTGCATATCGGCCAAAACGAAATTCTTCCCGACCGCCGGGTCATCGGCATTTTTGATCTGGACAAATGCAGTTACGGCAAGCGGACCCGGGAGTATCTGGCGGCCGCGGAGAAAGAGGGCGTGGTGCTGGACGTGTCCGGCGAGATCCCCAAGTCCTTCGTGGTGTGCGATCACCCCTATCACCGGCAGATCGTGTACCTCAGCCAGCTGAATTCCACCACCCTCCAGAAGCGGGCGGAGAGCGGAAACCTGGAATGAGCCAGGGGGGGATCCCATGGCGGCATATACGACACTGGTAAACCTTCCCCACTTTTTATCCTTGTTCACATCCCTGGAGGCAGGAGCTCTGGTGCTCTTTCTGGCGGCAGTGTTCACGGTGCAGCTGGTCCTGCTGCAAAATTACAGCAGGCGCCGGAGACGGCTGGTCTAGCCCTCTGCTTCTGGTGTACAGCGTGTTCCTTCTGCTGCTGTATTTTGCCTGGGTGGCGCTGTTCGCCGCCCTCCTGGCTCTGCTGATATATCCCATTTTAAAGAAATTACGCATTTGATTCCAACTTACATGGTTCAGGGCAAGGAGAAACGGGCCGGAGGCGGCTCCGGCCCGGCTCTTCTTGCCTTGGAACGGATATGAATATCCTGAAAGGAGAACCTGCATGGCAGAAAATGAACTGTTGAACTCCACTGCGGTGGACACGGCCAACGAGTACGACGCATCGGAAATTCAGGTGCTGGAAGGCCTGGAAGCCGTCCGGAAGCGGCCCGGCATGTATATCGGCTCCACGTCCACCTCCGGCCTGCACCATCTGGTCTATGAGATCGTGGACAACGCCATCGACGAGGCACTGGCCGGCTACTGCACCGACATCCTGGTGCGAATCAACGAGGGGGACACCATCACCGTGGTGGACAATGGCCGTGGCATCCCCGTGGACATCCAGGCCCAGACCGGCAAGCCCGCCCTGGAGGTAGTGTACACCGTCCTCCACGCCGGCGGCAAGTTCGGCGGTGGGGGCTACAAGGTCTCCGGCGGTCTCCACGGCGTGGGCGCCAGTGTGGTGAACGCCCTTTCCGAATGGCTGACGGTCCAGGTCCACCGGGACGGACATATCTATGAGATGAAGTTCTCCAGGGGCAATGTGACCCAGCCCATGACCATTGTGGGAGATACAGACCACACCGGCACCACTGTCACCTTCAAGCCGGACCCGGAGATGTTCGAGGATACGGAGTACAATTACGATACCCTCCACACCCGGATGCGGGAGGAGGCGTTCCTGAACGCTGGCCTGTGCATCCGCACTGTGGACGCCCGCCCCGGACGGGAGCAGGAGGACAACATGTGCTTCGAGGGCGGCATCCGGGAGTTTGTTACCTGGCTGAACAAGAGCAAGGATGTGCTTCACAACGACGTGATTTACATGTCCGGAGCCCGAGAGGACTCCGTGGCGGAAGTGGCCATGCAGTATAACGACGGCTATAACGAGACGATCCTCTCCTTCGCCAACAACGTCCACACGCCGGAGGGCGGCATGCACGAGGAGGGCTTCAAGCGGGCTCTCACCAATGTGCTGAACGCCTACGGCCGGAAGATCAAGCTGCTGAAGGATGACGAGAAGGTCTCCGGCGAGGACTGCCGGGAGGGCCTCACCTGCGTCATTTCCGTCAAGCTGACAGAGGCCCAGTTTGAGGGCCAGACCAAGTCGAAGTTGGGCAACAGTGAGATCCGGACCCTGGTGAATAACATCGTCTCCGAAAAGCTGGAGATCTTCCTGGAGGAGAACCCCCAGGTGGGCCGGATGATCCTGGATAAGGCTCTCACTGCCAATCGGGCGAGAGAGGCCGCCAAAAAGGCCCGGGAATCCATCCGCCGCAAGACGGCTCTCGGCGGCGCCGCCATGCCGGATAAGCTGCGGGACTGCAATGAGAACAATCCGGAGCTGACGGAGCTCTATATCGTCGAGGGAGACTCCGCAGGCGGCTCCGCCACCCAGGGGCGGGATTCCCGGTTCCAGGCCATTCTCCCCCTGTGGGGCAAGATGCTGAACGTGGAGAAGGCCCGGGCAGACAAGGTCTACGGCAACGACAAGCTCCAGCCCGTCATCACGGCCCTGGGCGCGGGCATCGGGGATGAGTTCGATCTGAACAGGCTCCGGTATCACAAGGTCATCATCATGGCCGATGCCGATGTGGACGGCGCCCATATCCGTACTCTGCTGCTGACCTTCTTCTTCCGCTTCATGCGGCCCCTGATCGAGGAGGGCTATGTCTACTCCGCCGTTCCGCCCCTGTATAAGCTGACCCGTGGCAAGACCACCCGAGTGGCCTTTGACGACATCCAGCGGGAGAAGATCGCCGCCGAGATGCGGGGCGACAACCCCAACGCCAAGATCGACATCTCCCGGTTCAAGGGGCTGGGTGAGATGAACCCCCATGAGCTGTGGGAGACCACCATGGACCCCACCACCCGGACGCTCCGGCGTATCACGCTGGATGACGCCGTGGCCGCGGACGAGACCTTTACCATCCTGATGGGCGAGAAGGTGGAGCCCCGGAAGGAATTTATCGAGCGCAACGCCCAATACGCGGTCAATCTTGACTATTGATCCGTAGGGCGGCTGCCCTCGGCCGCCCGTCCGATCAGATATGCCTTTGCGGGCCGGCGAGGGCGCCGGCCCCTACAAAAAGGAGATACGATACATGAGCAAAAAGCCCCAATACGATCCTGAGGAGATCCGGTACCCCGAACAGAAGATCGTGGAGTCACCGCTGGTCCCCGAGATGGAGAAATCCTACATTGAGTACGCCATGAGCGTCATCGTGGGCCGGGCTCTCCCTGACGTGCGGGATGGCCTGAAGCCCGTCCATCGCCGGATCCTCTACGCCATGTACGAGGATGGCCTCACGGTGGACAAACCCTTCAAAAAGTCCGCCACCTGCGTGGGCGACGTGCTGGGCCGGTACCATCCCCACGGCGACGCCAGCGTCTATGACGCTCTGGTCCGCCTGGCTCAGGATTTCTCCATGCGCTATCCCCTGGTGGACGGCCACGGCAACTTCGGGTCCGTGGATGGCGATCCCCCGGCGGCCTACCGGTACACGGAGGCCCGGATGTCCCGGCTCTCCGACGAGATGCTGCGGGATATTGAAAAGGACACTGTGGACTGGGACCCCAACTTCGACGAGACCCGCAAGGAGCCCCGTGTCCTGCCCTCCCGGTTTCCCAATCTGCTGGTGAACGGCTCCAGCGGCATCGCGGTGGGCATGGCCACCAATATCCCGCCCCACAACCTGCGGGAGGTGATCGGCGCCTGCATCTGCGTGCTGGACAATCCGGAGGCTCAGCTCAGTGATCTGATGCAGTACGTCAAGGGGCCGGACTTCCCCACCCGGGGCATCATCATGGGTCGCAGCGGCATCCGGCAGGCCTATGCCACCGGCCGGGGCCGGGTGGTGATCCGGGCCCGGCATGAGTTTGAGGAGTTCGGCAAGGACCGCACGCGCATTGTCATCACCGAGATCCCCTACCAGGTCAACAAGCGTATGCTCATCAAGAGCATGGCCGACCAGGTGGAAGACAAGCGTCTGGACGGCATCTCCGACATCCGGGACGAGTCCGACCGGGACGGAATGCGCATCGTCATCGAGCTGAAGCGGGACGCCAATCCCCAGGTGGTGCTGAACCGCCTGTTCGCCCAGACCCAGCTGCAGACCAGCTTTGCCATCAACATGCTGGCCCTGGTGAATAACCAGTCTCAGCCCAAGATCCTCTCCCTGCGCCACATCATTGACGAGTATCTGGCCTTCCAGGAGGAGGTCATTATCCGCCGCACCAAGTACGACCTGCGCAAGGCCCAGGAGCGGGCCCACCTGCTGGAGGGTCTGCTGGTGGCTCAGGACAACATCGACGAGGTTATCAAAATCATCCGCAGCAGCTACGACAACGCCAAGGAGAACCTGATGTCCCGCTTCGGTCTGGACGATGTCCAGGCCCAGGCCATTCTGGATATGCGGCTGAAAGCCCTTCAGGGCCTGGACCGGGAGAAGCTGGAGGCGGAGTACAAGGAGCTGGAGGAAAAGATCGCCTACTTCAACCAGCTGCTCTCCTCCGACGAGCTGCTGCGCAAGGTGCTGAAGGAGGAGCTCCAGGCCATCTCCGACAAATTCGGCGATGACCGGGTCACGGAGATCCAGGATGTGGAGGATGAGATCGACATCGAGGACCTGATCGAGGAGGAGCAGTGTGTCTTCACCCTGACCCAGGCGGGCTACATCAAGCGGACACCTGCCAGCGAGTACACCGCCCAGTCCAAGGGCGGCATGGGCAAGAAGGGCATCACCACCCGGGAGGAGGACTACGTGGTGGATGTGTTTACTGCCTCCACCCACGACTATATCCTCTTCTTCACCGACACCGGCAAGGTCTACCGGAAGAAGGGGTATCAAATCCCCGAGTCCGGCAAGGCTGCCAAGGGGACCAACATCGTCAACATCCTTCAGGTGGAGCAGGGCGAGCGGATCCAAGCCATGATCCATACCCGGTCCATTGAGGACGACGGCCGCTTCCTCTTCATGGTTACCCGGAACGGCACGGTGAAGCGCCTGCCGGCCAATACTCTGAAGAATCTGCGGAATAACGGCATCCGTGCCCTGCGGATGGAGGAGGGTGACCAGCTGATCGCTGTCCGGGAGACTGACGGCAGCCAGAAGATCCTCATCGCCACCCATGACGGTATGGCAGTCTGCTTTGACGAGAACGATGTGCGGCCCATGGGCCGGGACGCCGTGGGTGTGCGGGGTATCCGCCTGCGCCAGGGCGATTACGTGGTGGGCGCCGCCCGTGCCAAGGTCAATCATGCGGTGCTGGCCATCACGGAAAACGGCTACGGCAAGCAGACGCCGGTGGAGGACTATCGGATCACCAACCGGGGCGGCCTCGGCATCAAGAACTACATGGTGACGGACAAGACCGGCCCCGTGGTGGGCATCAAGGTGGTGGACGGCACGGAGGACCTGTTGTTGGTGACCCAGGCAGGCATCCTGATCCGCACCCCGGTGGACAGCATCCGCACCGCGGGCCGGGCCACTCAGGGCGTCATCGTCATGCGGTTCAAGGAGGAGGGGGATCACGTGATCTCCCTGGCGCTCACAGACCATGAGGAGGGCAGCGCCGAGGCCGAGGAATAAGGCCGTCCGGAGCCGGGGCGAAAACGCTTCTGCCGGAATGTTTATCAGAACACAGGGGGAGCTGTTCCCGAGGAGACGGCTCCCCCATTCAAAACCATCTTCCAAAAGGATTTCATGATGAAAACAGTCACCATCTACACCGACGGCGCCTGCTCCGGCAATCCGGGCCCCGGCGGCTGGGGCGCGATTTTGATGTACGGCCCCCACAGCCGGGAGCTCTCCGGCGGAGAGGCCGCCACCACCAACAACCGCATGGAGCTCACCGCCGTGATCCAAGCACTGTCCCTGCTGAAGGAGCCCTGCATCGTGGACCTCTGGTCCGATTCCAAATATGTGATCGATGGGCTGGAGAAGGGCTGGGCCAAAGGCTGGAAGGCTAGGGGCTGGAAAAAAGCTGACAAGAAGCCCGCCCTGAATCCGGATCTCTGGGACAGGCTGCTGTCCCTGACAGAGGTTCATTCCATCCGTTACCATTGGGTCAAGGGCCACGCGGAGAATGCGTACAACAACCGCTGTGATGAGCTGGCGGTGGCGGAGAGCCAGAAATACAAGTAGTATGTCTTCTGTACCCCGCAGAACGGGGCAGGCGCCGTACAAGCGGTTCGACGACGGCAAAGCCACGGCGGAGTCGGAATTTCCTCTCGCCGGGCAAATCAAAAAAATAGGTCCCCCACCGGCTCTGCCGGGCGAGGGACCATGCGGAGAGCGCATACAGCAACCACTGTGATGAGCTGGTGGCGGCCGGAGATCCTGATAGCCCCCGCTTCCTTCTCATGGGGAGAAAAAGTGAGAGAAACAGACCTATCTTCCAAAAAAAGACAAGTTTTTCTAAATTTTTCCGCTGTTTACGAAAACAGAAAAAAACATTCACAATCTGTTCATAAGAAAAACATAATTTAGAAAAAATTTTCGGATATCTTTATAATCAAGCAAAGGGTCCTCCCAAACCCGATGCGTTTTCTCCCTCCTAAAAACACACACAGCACAAAGGACCGCCACATGGCGGTCCTTTGTGTGTTTACGGCTGGATCAGCTCCTTGCTGAGATGGACGATGAAGTCCTGCACATTGGTGACGATGCCCCGGGCGGAGAGGCTTCCCCGGTCACTGAGTTTGTTCACGGCAAATTCTGAGATATCCACGCAGTAGAAATACACCTGCCGCACGGTTCCGTCTGCCAGCACCCGGTAGGAGGGGGTCATGTTTCCGGCGGCGATGGTGTGAAGGGCAGTGGCCATGCAGATCACCGTGGTGGCGGAGCGGATCTCTGCCCGCATGGCGTCCTGAGCGGCATAGACGTCTGCCAGCACCGGCGGCAGAGGCCCGTCGTCCCGGATGGAGCCCGCCAGTATGTACGGGACGCCGTGCCGTTCGCAGGTGTGCAGAATGCCGTTTTCGATCTGCTCCGCTTTCAGAAAGGCGGGAATCGATCCGTGGAGCCGCACCCGGTTGATGGTGTCCAGATGGTTGTAGTGCCCGTTGGGCTGACTTTCCTGCGTGTAGATGTTCTGCCCCAGAGCAGTGTTGAGGTAGGCTGCCTCCAGATCATGGGTGGCCAGCGCGTTGCCCGCCAGCACGGCATGGACAAAGCCGCCTGCGATGAGCCGGGAGAAGGCGTTGCGTGCGTCGTGGTCAAAGGCGAAGGCGGGCCCCATCACCCAGACTACCTTGCCGTGGTCCCGTTCGTGGCGCAGCAGTTCATAGAGCTCGTCATAGTCCCGGGAAAAGGCGGTCTCCCGGGAGCGGCCCTGCCGGAAGGCAAACACATCTCTGGCAACCCGGCGCTCCCGGAAGCCGTCCGGGTGGACGAGGATCCCCTCCTCTCCCTGTTCTGTGCGGCCGACGGCCACCAGATCTCCCTGCCGCAGGCGGCGGAATTCCCGGACGTCGATGCGGCCCCGATCCCACACGGCCACGCAGTCCATCCGGCTCTCCCGGGCCAGATGCCACTGCCCTGCGATTTTGAAGTATTCCGGAAAGATGCTCATGGCGTGGAAATTCTCCGGCGCCACGCCGTCCCGGGGCGCCGGGCGAAAGACGGCGTCCGGTGCGTTTTCCAGTGCGGGTGTGGAAAAGACCGGCGGAAAATAGGGGCGCAGCTGAAACGGCATAATGGCGTTCCTCCTTTGAAAGATGGTGCCGCTGTTCCACCCGGATGCAGAGAAGAAAAGCCCGGGGACCGCTCCTCGCAATACCTGCGGAGCAGTCTCCAGGCCCATCGGCATTCCCATCCGGCAAAAGGGCGCGGGAGGTTTGATTGCATTCAGAATATCAGAATGCCGCCAAAAAAACAAGGCCCTTTCTTGTAAATCCGGGCCGTCGGGTGTAGAATATCCAACATACAGGTTTTTCCTTCAAGGAGGCTTTTCAACATGAGAGACGGTTTTATCTCCGTGGCCGCAGGCACCCCCAAAATCCGGGTGGCGGACTGCCGCTATAACGCGGAACAAATTTTTACCCTGATGCGGGAGGCGGACAAGCAGGGGGTGAAGGTGCTGGCTCTTCCGGAACTGTGCCTCACCGGCTACACCTGCGGAGATCTGTTCCTGCAGGACACGCTGCTCCGGGGCGCCGAGGAGGGCCTTCAGACCATCCTGGAGGCTACAAGAAATCTGGAGATCGTGACGGCCCTTGGCCTGCCCGTGTGGGACAAATGGGACAACAAATTGTATAACTGTGCGGCTATTATACAAAAAGGAGAGATTTTGGGGCTGATTCCCAAGGTCTATCTGCCCAATTATGGGGAGTTTTATGAGCAGCGGTGGTTTGCATCCGGCAGCGGCGTGGAGCACGGGATTGAGCTGTGCGGGCAGCATGTGAGTCTCTGTACGAACCAGACCTTTGCCTGCGACACCATGCCCAACTTGGTGATCGGCGTGGAGATCTGCGAGGATCTGTGGGCCCCGGCGCCGCCCTCCGTGGAGCTGGCCCGGAAGGGCGCCACCGTGATTCTGAACCTCTCCGCATCCAATGAGCTGGTGGGCAAGGCGGACTACCGCCGCTCCCTAGTGACAGGCCAGTCCGCCCGGCTGATGTGCGGTTATGTGTACGCGGATGCCGGAGAGGGAGAGTCCACCACCGATGTGGTGTTCACCGGCCACAATATGATCGCGGAAAACGGTACCCTGCTGGCGGAGCGGCGGTTCGCCACCGGACTCACCGTCAGCGAGATCGATGTGGACCGGCTGATCCATGACCGCCGCCGGACCAACACCTTCACCTTCGGCAAGGAGCCGCCGGAGATCTGGCGGTGCGGCTTCACGCTGCCGGTGGAGGAGACCCGGCTCACCCGGTACGTCTCCCCATCTCCTTTCGTGCCGGAGGATGCCGCGGGCCGGGCGGAGCGGTGTGAGGAGATCCTGCGGATCGCCTCCCTGGGTCTGAAGAAGCGGCTGGAGCACACCGGCGCCAAGACGGCGGTGGTGGGCCTCTCCGGCGGGCTGGACTCCACCCTGGCCCTGCTGGTCACGGCCCTGGCCATGGGGATGCTGAACCGGCCCGCCAGCGACATCGTGGCCGTCACCATGCCCTGCTTCGGCACCACTGCCCGGACGAAGTCCAATGCGGAGCTGCTGGCGGAGCGGATGGGTGCCACGCTGAAGATCATTGACATCTCCCAGGCGGTGCGGCGACATTTTACCGACATCGGACAGAGCATGGAGAACCATGACGTCACCTTTGAAAACGGCCAGGCCCGGGAGCGGACCCAGGTCCTGATGGACATTGCAAACCAGACCGGCGGCCTGGTGATCGGCACGGGAGATCTCAGTGAGTTGGCCCTGGGCTGGTGCACCTACAATGGCGACCACATGAGCAACTACGCCGTCAACTGCTCCATCCCCAAGACCCTGGTGCGGCATTTGGTGGCCTATCTGGCCCGGGACAACGCGGAGAAGGACGAGGCCCTCCATGACGTGCTGGAGGATATTCTGGACACCCCTGTCTCCCCGGAGCTGCTGCCCGCTGTCCAAGGGGAGATCAGCCAGCGGACCGAGGATCTGGTGGGGCCCTATGAGCTACACGACTTCTTCCTGTACTACATGCTCCGCTGGGGCTTCCCGCCCCGGAAGATCTACCGTCTGGCGCTGTATGCCCTGGGGAAGACCTACACCCCGGATGTGATCCTGAAGTGGCTGAAGACCTTCTACCGCCGCTTCTTCTCTCAGCAGTTCAAGCGCAGCTGTCTGCCGGACGGCCCCAAGGTAGGCTCTGCGGCACTCTCCCCCCGCGGCGACTGGCGGATGCCGAGCGATGCTTCCGCGGCACTGTGGCAGGCAGAACTGGAGACACTGGAGTCAGTGCATTTTTAACAGTATGTGGAAAGCGGACCAGGGCGACGGCTATACAGCCGGCGCTCTGGTCTTTCTATGCGTATACAGATAAACACGGACAGGCAGCATGAACTTTCGCAGTTCTTGACAGATTCTCCCCCCTCCCATTAAAATAGAAGAAAAATTGTTTGAAAACGGAAAGGAAGCACACGATGGAAGAATCTCTAGAACATATCCGGGAGAGCGCGGAGACACGAATGAGGAAGAATGCCTTCATGCTCCATAACTATATCGAGCTGGAACGCGTGGAAAAAGACCGGGCGGTCTTCAAGCTGGACATCCGCCCGGAGAGCTGCAACCCCTATGGGCTGATTCATGGCGGCGCCATCTACACCCTGGCGGACAACGCCACCGGCGCGGCGGCCCACAGCGACGGGCGGTATTACGTCACACAGACCAGCGCGCTCCACTTCCTGCGCAACCAGGCCACAGGGACGGTGCGGGCCTCTGCTTGGGTCCGGCACCGTGGAAAGTCCACGGTGCTCACCGCTGTAGACATCACTGGAGAGGGCGGCAGGCTGCTGGCCACGGGGGAATTCACCTTCTTCTGCGTAGACAAGGCGCTGATGGACCAGAAGGCGGGCGCTGAGCAGAAATAAGAGAGATGCGGGAGAGGGCGAACCCCTCTCCCTTTTTTCCCAAATACTGTGGAAAACCGGGCTGTCATATCTCCGCCCGCCGCCGCATAAGGTTGTCCCAGAGGTGAGGCGATATGAAGAGGCCGGTTTTTCCAGGCCCGTTTAGAAGAGGGCTCCGGCGGCTGGGCGCAGCCGGGCTGGCGGCCGGGACCCTTTGGGCGGTTGTGGTCACCGCCGGAAGCGACAGCGCGTCTGCAGCCTGGGCGGCCCTGCGGGCGGCGTCTCCGCTGGCGGCGCTGAAATGGGAGCTGGGGGACCTGTGGGCGGACGATGACCTCTCCCCCGCCGCGGTGATGACGTTGGGAGAGTCTCCCCTGCTGTTGTCCGCCCGGGCGGCTGTGGCGGAGCTGTGGTCCACCGAGCGGACGGAGGAATCCGGTGCGGACGGCCGGGAGGAGACTGTCACGGAGCCGGTGGAGGAGACGCCGCTGGAGACCACGGGAGAGACGGACAACGGCGTTCCGGCCAGAACACTGGTGCCTACGGACCCCAGCGGCTATACGGTCTGCGGCCGGTCCTACATCTCCAACAGCACGGACCACGCCCTCACCGTCACGGAGCTGTCGGAGCCCTTTGACGCCCGGCTCGCCGATGGGGAGCCTCAGATTCTGATCCTCCACACCCACGGCAGCGAGGCCTACACCCCACCCCCGGGCACGGACATCGTCTGGTCCGGCAACTACCGCACTACGGACTCCCGCTACAACGTGGTGGGGGTGGGAGACGAGATGGCGGAGGTGTTCACCGCCGCCGGGATCTCCGTCCTCCATGACCGGACACTGTACGACTACTCGTCGTACAACGACGCCTATAACAACGCCCTGGCGGCCATTGAGACCTATCTGGCGGAATACCCCTCCATCCGCTTCATCCTGGATGTCCACCGGGACGCCATCGGCGACGCGGAGGGCAATCAGTACAAGGTGATCTCGGAGATCGACGGGGTGGGCACCTCCGCCCAGATGACTCTGGTGATGGGCAGCGACGGCAGCGGCCTGGCTCATGAGCACTGGATGGAGAATCTGAAACTGGCGGTGGCCCTTCAGGACAATATCTTGCAAAGCTATCCCACCCTGATGCGGCCGATCCTGCTGCGGAATTCCCGCTATAACCAGCACGCCACCACCGGCTCCTTGCTGGTAGAGGTAGGGGCCGCCGGCAACTCTCCGGAGGAGGCCGCCCTGGCGGGCCGCCTGTTCGCCCAGCAGATGGCGGACTATCTCATTGATCTGGGCAAGTGACAGAGGCGGTCCTGCGGAGAGCAGGCCATCCGGCCCCGGTCCGACGGCAAAAGCCCCGTCCGTTCGGACGGGGCTTTTTGCTTTGAAGGCTCAGGACTCCTCCGCCAGGGGGAAGGACACCACAGCGGTGAACAAGTCCGCCAGCGTCTCCACGTGGAAATCTCCGCCGCAGGCCTCGGTAAAGGAGCTGGCGATGGAAAGGCCCAAGCCGCTGCCGCCATCGGTACGGCTGGCGTCGCCCCGGACGAACCGGGCCGTCAGGTCCACGCCTGTGGGCAGCTCCTCCCGGGAGGTGTTGCGCAGGCTGGCCTCCGCCCTGCCCACCTCGGTCTTTAAGGAGAGGTAGACCCGGCTTCCCGCCAGGGCATATTTCAGGGCGTTGTCGATGAGGTTCTGAAACACCCGGTACAGCCGCCGGCCGTCAGCCGTGATCATCACCGGTATCTCCGGCAGCTCCATCCGGAAGGTCAGCCCGCTTTGGGAGATGGGCCCCTCCAGGTCCGCCAGGGTCTGCCGCAGGAGCTTGGCAAAATCCAGCCGCTCCAAGTGGACCGGCAGCTGGCCGGAGGCGGCCTTGCTGACCTCGAACACATCCTGGACCATCACTGCCAGCCGTCGGGCCTTCTCGTCGATGATCCGGGCGTAGTCCGCTGCGGCCCCCTCCAGGGGCTCCTGCCGCAGCAGTTCCGCATAGGAGAGCACAGAGGTCAGGGGCGTTTTCAGGTCGTGGGACACGTTGGAGATCAGCTCTACCTTCATCCGTTCGCTGCGGGTCTGCTCTGCCAGGGCCCGGTGCAGGCCCGCCTGGATGTCGTTCAGCTGCTCCGCGGTCTGATGCAGGTCTGCGTCCGCCGGCAGGTCCAGGGGCGTTTCCAGATCCCCGTCCCGGATGGCCGTCACTTGGTCCGCCAGCAGGCCGATATCCCGGACCAGGGTCCAGTCCCGCCGGATCCAGAAGATTTCCAGGCCCCCTATCAGCGCAAAGGCGGGAACAAAAACGCAGATCACAGTCAGAAAAGAGTTCCAAAGCATTTCATACACAGGGACACAGCAGAGAACAGCTGTAAGCATAATGGCCCACAGTGCAAGGTTCCGCACCAGAGACCGCCGCCGGAGCCGCTTCTGCACCGGCAGCTTCAAGTCTCTTGCCAAGAATGCGTTTTTCAGCCCCCTCAACAGACTCCGCCGCTGCTCCCTTTCCGTGTTTTTCCGGGTGATGTGCCGCAGCCACAGCGCCCACACCAGCGCCAGCAGCGCCGGGGCATTGGCGGGCAGCAGCGCCGCCAGCCGCAGGGCGTCCGTCACGGTCGGACCCACCCAGCCGTAATACCAGAATTCAAAGGGAGAGTAGCCGCCGAATCCTGTGGAGAACACCATGGAGAGGACTGCCAGGGCAGCCGCCAGCCACCAGATCTCCCCGGGCACGCGGCGAGTGAGAGCGGCCAGCTTTTTCTCCGCCTTCCGCCGTTCCGCCCGCAGGAGACGGGTACTCACCAGATACGCAATGCCGAGCACACACAGCACTGCCCGCAGCAGGTAGAACTTCTGCATCCCCTGGATGCGCTGATACAGGCTGTAGAGATCGTTAGCGGGGCGGGACGCCCCGCCGCTGTTCGGCTGGAGATAAGGCACCGGCTCCTCCCGGACGGCCATGTAGACGGTCACATCCGCCGCGTCCTCCCCGGCCGTGAAATTCTCATAGCCGGGGACGTCCCACAGGGAATCCTCTGTAAAAAATCCATCGCCGTAAACGTCCACTGGCTCTCCATCCTTGGTGATGGTGACTGTACCGTTCTGGAAGGTCAGCAGAAAGTTGTAGCCCTCCGGCACGGCCCAGCTGGAGGAGAGGATCATATTCGCTGGAGCATTGCTGTAATAGGAGTCCTCCCCCGATCCCTGGACCCGGTAGAGGAGATTCTTGTCCTCTGCATAGGAGGCGTCTGGCGCCTCCTCTTTCGGGGTTGCTATATCTTCTGTGGCAGTGTCCGTGGATCCCCACTCGTACCAGGTGATGCTAGCACTGGACACGACGTAGGTATCCCCGGAAGCAGTATCCCACCACTCCAGGTCGCTGCCAGTGGCCATAGCCAGAAAGGCCCGCAGCCGTTGGGCCACCTCCTGCCGGAAGGCTGGGGTCTCCTGCCAGTCTGTACTCCACCATCCGCTGCCGAAGGAGCCGCTGTCGACCCCGCTGGCCAGGCGGCCCGCCGTCTGTCCCAGGCTCCCCAGCACCAGGCTCACGCCCAGTACCAGGGCCGCCAGTCCGGCCGCCGCCCGCAGCCTGCCGCAGGTCTTTCCGGAGACGCGGACCTTCGCCACGCCCGGGGCGTCCTCCACCCCCTTCAGAGCCTCCCGGACCTCCCCGGCCACAAGTTGTTCCAGACCTTCGTCAGGTCCCGTGCTGTTCCATTTTGTATCCAATGCCCCACACCACCTTGATGTAATCTGGCTCCTTGGGATTGAGCTCGATTTTTTCCCGAATGCGCCGGATGTGGACCATCACCGTGTTTTCGCAGGCGTAGGCCGCCTCCCCGTCCCACACCCGGCGGTAGATCTCCTCCGCCGGGAAGATGCGGCCGGGGTTACGCATCAGCAGGTCCACGATCTTTGTCTCCGTGGCGGTGAGCTTCACCGCTTCCCCATCCGCCCGCAGTTCCCGGCGGTCCGGGTCGTAGGTGAGGCGCCCGTTGACGATGAGGCCCTGCCGCTCCTCCGCGTGGACGTCCCCCAGCAGGGTGTACCGCCGCAGCTGGCTCCGGACTCTGGCCGCCAGCTCCTGGGGGTTGAAGGGCTTGGTCACATAGTCGTCCGCCCCCATGGAGAGGCCCAGGATCTTGTCCGTGTCCTCACTTTTGGCGGAGAGGACGATCACCGGCAGGTTCCGCTTTTCCCGGATCCGCAGCAGAGCGGACAGCCCGTCCAGCTTGGGCATCATCACGTCGATGAGGATCAGCCGCACCGCCGGGTCCAGGGCCAGATCCAGAGCCTCCATGCCGTCATAGGCCCGCAGGACCCGGTAGCCCTCCCGCTCCAGGGTGATGGCGATGGCCCCCACGATCTCCGGATCGTCGTCTACCACCAGAATGCACGCGTTCATCTCGATCCCTCCTTGAGCTGATTGTAGCATACCAGGGAATTCTTACAAACACCCGGAGAAATTTCTTACAGATTTCTTACGGTTTCAAGCGGCACAAAAAAAGGGCCCTCCCGGGAAGGAAAGCCCTTCTTTTCAATGGCTCACTTTTTCAGCGGCATGGAGAAGAGGAACCGGGTGGAGGCCTGGTCGCTCTCGGCCTTCAGAGTTCCCTTGTGCTCCGTCGCAATGGAGGCGGCGATGGGCAGCCCCAGGCCGAAGCCGGACTGCTCCCCCCGGGAGGCGTCCGCCCGGTAGAATCGCTCGAACAGGCGGCCCAGCTGGTCCGGTGGGATGGGATCGCCGGGGTTGGATACCAGCAGACGGGCCTGCCGGTCTGTGCGCCGCAGGGTCAGGCTGATGGTACCCCCCGCCTGCCCATACTTGATGGCGTTGTCCAGCAGGACGCCGATCAGCTGGCGCAGTTTGTCGGCGTCGCCGGTGACGGTCACGTCGGGGGTGATGTCGCTCTCCAGGGGCTTTCCCGCCTCAAAGGCCACCGGCTCAAAGGCCAGTACGCAGTCCGTGGCCAGGTCGGAGAGCGAGACCTCCCCCATCACCGCCGTGGGAACCGCATTGTCCGCCCGGGCCAGGGTCAGCATCTCCTCCACCAGGGACTTCATCTGTCCGGCCTCGGAGCGGATGTTGTCCGCCCACCGGGCCGGGCGGTCCTCCAGCGGCGCCGCCTCCAGCAGTTCCGCATTGGAGAGGATCACGGTCAGCGGCGTCTTCAGCTCGTGAGAGGCGTCGGAAAGGAACTGCCGCTGCTGCTGCCAGGCTTTTGCCACCGGGCGGGTGGCCCACCGGGCCAGCAGGATGGAGACGCCCAGAAGCAGCAGCAGCGCCGCCAGACCGATTTGCAGATAGGAGCCCATGATCTCCTGCAATGTGGCCTGCTCCATGGACATGTCCACAAAGGCGATGCGCTCGTATAGTCCATAGTCCCGGCGCAGATACCGCAGGCCGTAGCTGTGGATAGTGCCCTCGGGCCGGTTCTGCTGGAGACAGTCGGTAAGAATGGTCTGCAGCTCCTGTGTGTCCTGCAGATTGGAATAGGTCCCGCCTGTGACAAAGGCCTCGTAGATTCCGCTGCGGTCCCAGAGATTCACCGTGAAATAGGGCAGCAGAACGTCTTCCCCGCCCCGGTTGAGCCCCAGATCCGGCCGGCCGCTGGGAGTGTCGTCCTCCATGACCCGCTGGAGCACCTGATGGCTGATGACCTCGATGTTCTGCTTGGCGGAGAAAAACACAGCCGTGAATACCACGCCCAGTACCGCGGTCACCAGAATCATGCACATGGCCACGAATTTGATCTGCAATTTTCGGATCATGGGAGGATCGCCCCCTTCCTGTCGAAAACTCTGTGGAAAAGTGGAAAAATGTGGACTTTGTGGAAAACTACGCCTCCTCAGGCGCTTCCAGGCAGTAGCCCACCATGCGGATCGTGCGGATCTTCACCTGGGAGTGGAGATGGTCCAGCTTCTTCCGCAGGAAGGAGATGTAGACCTCCACATTGTTGTCCTCTGCGTCGGACTCATAGCCCCAGACCTTCAGCAGCAGCTTCTCCTTGGTGATGACCAGCTTCTGGTTCAGCATCAGCATCTCCATCATGTCGAACTCCTTCCGGCTGAGCCGCACGGAGCGCTCGCCGCAGGAGAGGGTGAAGGAGGTCTTCTCCAGCCGCAGGTCTCCGTATTTCAGGGCATCAGTCTGCCGCAGCTCCGGCTGGCGGCGGGTCAGGGCCCGGATGCAGGCCAGCAGCTCCTTGGGCTCAAAGGGCTTGGTGAGATAGTAGTCCGCACCGGAGTCCAGCCCGTTCACCCGGTCCGTCAGCTCGGACCGGGCCGTGAGCATCAGCACCGGCGTGGTGCTGCCCTCCGCCCGCAGGCGGCGCAGCACGGTGAAGCCGTCCAGCTTGGGCAGCATCACGTCCAGCAGGATCACGTCATAAATGGAGGTCAGGGCGTTGTCCAGCCCCGCCTCGCCGTCGTGGCAGACGTCCACCGTATAGCCGTTCAGCTCCAACAGGTCCTGGAGGGTGGCGGCCAGGCGGACCTCATCCTCCACCACCAGTACGCGCATGAAATCACCTCCGTTTGCAGGATCGCGCGCCGTTTCTGCCGGCAGCGCCACACAGGGGGGAGCCCGGGGGCTCCCCCCTGGTCAGATGAGACGGATGGGAAACGAGATCGAGTTTATTCGCCCGTGGCGTCCGCCGCAGTCAGGCCATTCTCCGCCACAGAGAGAATGGTGTCCACCGAAGCGGTGTCCATCTGGTAGATGGTGGAATCCCCCTCCATGCGGACGTAGTAGCCGGTCTGGTCCAGGTTCTCGCTGCCGAAGGTCAGGGTCAGCGTCCCCTCGGTACCGGTGTCGTTCAGGTAGAGAATGGTAACCGTGGCCTGGGGTGCATCAAAGCCGCACAGGGCAGCGGCCTCGTCTGTGGGCTTGTAGTCCACGCATTTGGTGAAGGTCAGCGCCCCCAGCTCCGCCAGCAGAGAGGCGGTGTCCGCGTTGCCGGTGACGTCCTCGCCGCTGGCAGCCCAGGTGACGGTGACCGTCTCCTCCCCGGTCTCCTCGTCGGTGGAGGTCTCCTTGTCGATGGGCCGCAACAGGGTGCTGGCGGCGCCCTCAACGGTGACGGACTGGAGGTTTTCCTCCGTCAGCTGGGGCAGCTCCGGCAGGTCGCACATGTCATAGATGGTCTTGGACATCTCGGTGTACAGGGAGTTGGAGATGATATACACCGGACTCTCCTGTTCGTTCATCAGCATATAGTAGCTGTTGCCGTCCGTAGTGGTGTTGCCCAGGGAGATGGTTAGCGTCCCGCCGTCCGGCTTGGCTGCGGTCAGGGTGGCGAAGGGTTGGTCCAGGCCATAGGCCTCCAGCGTATCGCCCTCTGTAATGGTCTGCTGGGGTTTGAGGTTGGTGAGAAGGGTCAGGATCGACTGGATGGTGGAGTCGTCCAGGGGAAACTCCGGGTCGTCGGACCAGACCCACTTGCCCGCCTCGTCCAGATGGAAGGACAGCGTGGCGCTGCCGTTGTCATAGGTGAGGGACGAATAGGCGGCCTCCGTCTCCGTGATGACGCTGGCGGCGTCCTGGGCGGCGGCCTCCTCAGCTTCCCGCTGGGCGCTGGACCGCTTGACGGCGGAGACCACCGCCAGCAGGATGCCCAGGCCCACCAGGATCCCCAGCAGGAGAACCAGCGTCTTCTTCTGTGTTCGATTCATGCTTGTATGCTCCTTCGTCACAGTTTCCGGCGGTGCATCCAGCGGACAAAGCCGTAGATCAGCAGCGCCGCGGGGATCACCAGGATAAACAGCAGGCCCCAGATGCCGCCGGTCGTGATGGTATTGGTGGGCGTCAACAGGCTCACCGGCTCCACAGAGATGGCGGATACATCGTCAAAGCCCACAGTGGCGGAGTGGATGAAGAGATCCACGTTGTCAACATTGGTAAAGCTGTTGGTCACATCGGTGTTGATCAGCGTGTCCGCGCCGTAGACCGTCAGCCGGGCGGTGGTGTCCTCGCTGATCTCCTCCGTGGCCACGGCACCCACCACATAGGTCCCCTGGGTCATGTTGTCCGCGTCCAGCACGGCATAGCCGTTCTCCGTGGTGGTTAGGAAGGGCTGGACGGTGATGGTGTCCCGGGTGGGATCCGCCAGGGTGAAGCCCCGGGAGGCATAAAACAGGACCATGGAATCACTTGTGAGGCTGCTGGCCGCATCCACAGAGGTGTCCGCCTGCGCGAAGAACAGATAGGGGTTGTTCTGATAGCCCTGGGAGGTGTCCGCGATCATGCCGTCCGCCACCTGCATTCCATAGGCGGCGCACAGGGCGTTGAAGTTGGGCAGGTCCACCAGCTCACCGGCCATGTTGTAGATCACCTGGCCGCCCTCCGCCAGATAGTTCAGGATCATATCCAGCTCATCGTCCGCCAGATCCTGGTCCGGCTCGTTGAGGATCAGCAGGGAGCAGTCCTCAGGGATGCCGCCGTCGGTGAGCAGGTTCACCCGCTCCACGGACATGTGGAGCCGCGTGAACCGCTCCTTCACGCTGATGGGGACGGCGGTCTCGTTGTGGCCTGTGGTCTCGTACACCATCCGGGTCACGCCGGTGAGCACGCTGTCGATGGCGGAGGTCAGCAGGCTCTCCCCGTCGAAGTCCGTCTCCGTATAGGTGCCGTAATAGTAATACGACATCATATCATACCCGATTATGTCGCTGATGTCAAAGGACTCCTGCCGGCCGGTGGCCTCGCAGGTGACCACGATGGTATCCGCCCCCACACCGTACTGGGACAGGGCGGAGGGATAGACCGTGGGGTCGGTGTATTCCAGGGTCAGGTGGTCGCTGAGATCTGCGTAGATGTCCAGAAAGCGGACGATCCGGGTATCCAGTGTGTCCTTGTCGGTGAGCACGTGGATCACCACGTCATCCTCCAGCCCCGCCAGGTAGTCCTGAGAGGTCTCGCTGATGTTGTAGATCCCGCTGCCCGTCAGGTCGATCTGGGCCCACTGCTCCGGCAGCTGTGCCGCCAGCAGGTTGAACACCAGCACTGCCGCCACGGCCAGGGCCGTCAGTCCGGCGGAGAAGGCGCCCCTGCGGGAGGCGTGGCGCCCCGCGGTCTCCTGCAGGCTGTTTTTCCAATCACGATGTTCCATATTCACACGCCTCCTCTCAGTTCCACCGGCGCTTCTGGATGACCTGGACGGTCAGAAAGACCAGCAGCGCGCTGATGGACAGGTACAGCAGGATCCCGGGAACGTCGAAGACGTGGTCCGTGGAAAAGCTGTCGAAGGCGGAGAGCAGGGAGAACTTGCCCAGCACATCCGGCAGCAGGTTGGCGAAGACGGAGGAGTCCCGCAGGTAGAAGGCGATCAGCACCGCGGCGCCGGCCACCAGCACGCCGGCTGTGACCTTCCAGTTGTTGGACAGGGCGTTGATGAGGAAGCACACCAGGATCAGCACCACGAAGAAGCCCAGCAGAGACCCGACGGCGGTGGAGGGCAGAAAGCCCACCAGGCCGTCCCACAGATACAGCAGGAGCAGCAGGCCGAAGGTGCCCACTGCGGCGATGATCTGGCTCTCCGTCAGAGAGGAGATCAGCATGCCCACGGCGATCTCCACCGCGCCCAGCAGGAAGAAGGCCAGAATGGCGCCGTAGTCCGCCAACAGGAAGGCCGTGCCGTTCAGCGCGATGATGAGGGGGCACAGGCAGGCAATGGCCACCGGCACGGCGAACACCGTCAGCATGGCGAAGTACTTCCCCAGCACCACGGCGGTGACGGATACCGGCGCCGTCAGCAGCAGCTGGTCTGTCTTGGTGTGGCGCTCATCCGCCATGGAGCGCATGGTGAGAATGGGGACCACCACCATGAAAATGAAGAGAGAGGAGCCCAGAGAGAGGGAGAAATAGGGGTATCCCTGAAACAGGTTGTAGGCAAAGAAATAGATGCCGATGAAGACCGTCAGAACCGCCACGAAGATCCAGCCGATCATGGAGTTGAAATAGGAGCTGACCTCCCGCTTATAAATCGCTTTCATCGCCGACCGCCTCCTTTTCCGCAGTTTCCACAGAGGTCTGGAACAGCGCCGCCGCCCGGGCGGCCACCGTATCGTTATCGTCCGTCAGATCCAGGAAGACCTCCTCCAGAGAGGCCGTCCGGGGCCGCAGCTCCAGCAGGGGCAGCCCCGCCTCTGCAAAGGCGAAGAACAGCGCCTCCCGGATGTCCCTCTCCATGTGGATGGCAAATCGGGCTGTGTCCTCCGTCCGCCCCAGCAGGGTCCGGCCGGTGATGCCCGCCACCCGGTCCAGCACGGCCCCCGCCGCCTCCGGCGCGGCCTTTGCCGTCAGTTCCAGGGAGCCTCCGGCGGAGAGCTTCTCCTCCAGGTCCTCCGGGGTGTCGCACACCACAAACCGGCCCTTGCGGATGATGAGGACCCGGTCGCATACCGCCCGGATCTCAGAGAGGATATGGGAGCTGAGGATCACGGTGTGGTCCTTTGCTAGATGCCGAATGAGATCCCGGATCTCCACCACCTGCTTGGGATCCAGGCCCACGGTGGGCTCGTCCAGAATGATAATCTTGGGGAAGCCCAGGATGGCCTGGGCCAGGCCGACCCGCTGGCGGTAGCCCTTGGACAGGTTCCGGATCAGCCGGGCGCTCATATCCTCCAGATGGGTCAGGGCCAGGACCTTCGTCAGCTGGTCCGTCCGCTGCTCCTTGGGGATCTTCTTCAGCTCCGCGCAGAAGCGCAGGTACTCCTCCACCGTCATATCAGGATACAGCGGCGGGATCTCGGGGAGATAGCCGATGCAGGCACGGGCGGCCTCCGGCTCCTCCAGAATATCGTGGCCCTCCACCAGGACCTGTCCCTCCGTGGCCGCCAGATAGCCGGTCATGATATTCATTGTGGTGGATTTTCCGGCGCCGTTCGGCCCCAAGAAGCCGAAGATCTGGCCGTCCTCCACCGTGAAGCTCAGATGGTTCACCGCATAGTGGTCGCCATAACGCTTCACAAGGTTTTTGACCTCGATCACACAAATAACCTCCTTCAGGAATGGAGACGGGCAGGGCCCGCCCCAGTCAGCTTTCACAGTATAAAAAAAGAAACTGAAAACTATCTGAAAGAATGAACAGAACTTCATAAACTGTTCAAACTTTTTAAAGGTTGTTTTTAGATTTTGGGGGTATGATACAGACATCCTCCAAAAAGGATAACTGATCCCCCCTCTCTTTTTTCATTTTTCATTTCCTTTCTCTCTGCGTGCGGCGGAGGGCGTCCATGACCAGGCGTCCTCCGCCGCACGCTGTCTTGCGCGAAAAGGGCGAAAAAGATGGAAAGATCCGGCCGGTCCAGGACTTTCCGCCGACTTGTTCTTGCAAACAGCCGGTGTTTCCGATATAATGATTCCGCAATTCTAAGTAGCCGGGTTCAGAATGCGACTGCCCGGTGAACAATGGAGGAAAAAAGAATGAGAGGCGTACACAGCGCGGTGGATGAGATCCGCCGCAATGTCTTCACCGAAGTGGCCCGCCTGGCCTATGAGGGCGGGGATTTGAAGCGGGTGGACATGATCCCCTACACCATCGTTCCCGGAGAGGTGGCCCGCCACCGCCACGACGTGTTTCTGGAGCGGGCCATTGTCCAGGAGCGGGTGCGGCTGGCCCTTGGCATGAGCCTGCAGCCCGCTGGCGAGCAGACGCCCGTCAGCGCCGGTATCCAGGAGGCGGCCGCGGCCGACGACAAATATTTTGAGGAGCCCCTGGTCAATATCATCTCCTTTGCCTGCAATGCCTGCCCCCCCAAGCAGATCCGGATTACGGACAGCTGCCAGGGCTGCCTGTCCCATCCCTGCATGAATGTGTGCCCCAAGGATGCCATTTATCTGGACAAGGACAAGCATTGCCACATTGACCAGGACAAGTGCATCAAATGCGGCCGGTGCTTCAACCAGTGCCCCTACCACGCCATCAGCAAGATTGAGCGCCCCTGCGCCGCAGCCTGCGGCATGGACGCCATCGAATCCGACGAGCTGGGCCGGGCCAAGATCAACTACGACAAGTGCGTCTCCTGCGGCATGTGCCTGGTGAACTGCCCCTTTGCCGCCATCGCGGACAAGAGCCAGATCTTCCAGGTCATCAACGCCATGAACCGCGGATCCAAGGTCATCGCCTGCGTGGCCCCCGCCTTTGTGGGCCAGTTCGGCAAGGCCGCCACGCCTGCCAAGCTGAAGGCCGCCATGCGGATCCTGGGCTTTGACGATGTGGTGGAGGTGGCCATCGGCGCGGACCTGTGCACCGTGGAGGAGGCCAAGGATTTCCTGGCGGAGGTGCCGGAGAAGCTGCCCTTCATGGGCACCAGCTGCTGCCCCGCCTGGTCCGTCATGGCCAAGAAGCTGTTCCCGGAGTTCAAGGACTGCATCTCCATGGCCCTCACCCCCATGGTGATCACCGCCCGCATGGTGAAGAAGGACCATCCGGATGCCCGGATCTGCTTCATTGGGCCCTGCGCAGCCAAGAAGCTGGAGGCCAACCGGAAATCTGTCCGGTCGGATGTGGACTACGTGCTGACCTTTGAGGAGCTGCAGGGCATGTTCGATGCCAAGAACATCGACTTCACCACCCTGGAGGCGGACCCGGAGGACGGCCTGAACGAGGGCACCTCCATGGGCCGCGGCTTCGCGGTGGGCGGCGGCGTGGCCGCGGCCGTGGTAGAGGCCATCAAGCACATCGACCCCACCCGGGAGGTACAGATCGAGTACGGCGACGGCCTGCGGGAGTGCAAGAAGATGCTGATGATGGCCAAGGCCGGAAAGCGCAACGGCTATCTGCTGGAGGGCATGGGCTGCCCCGGCGGCTGCGTGGCCGGCGCCGGCACCATCACCCCCGTGCGGGAGAGCACCCTGAATGTTGAGAAGTTCAAGAAGGAGGCCGCGGAGGTCAGCAGCACCGCCAGCCCCTATGTGGACCGTCTGAAAGACGTGGAGGAATAACCGCTAAAGCAAGAAAGCGGGCCACCCAAAAGGGTGGCCCGCTTTGTGCGTTTTCCGGAAAAGCTGTGGTTCTGCTTACATTTGGTACAGAAGAACCATCAGCGGCATGGTCCCGATACAGAGAAGCGTGGTGATTACATTAATGGCGCCGGCGTAGTCTCCTTCATGACCGTAAACTTGAGCGATCTGAGTGACGTTAGCCGCCGCAGGGGCACTTGCTGCCAGCAGGCTGATCATCAGGATGGACTGGCCGTCCGGCACCAGGGCCGCAAGGCCAGAGTATTTGAAAATACACAGGACCACCAGCGGCAGGGCGATCAGCCGCAGGAAGGCCACCTTCCAGATGCTGCGGATGCGCAGGACCGCCAGCAGGTTCTGCTCTCCCATGAGCATGCCGGCGACAAACATGCTGAGGGGGCCGATGGTGGAGGCAATGGACTTCATGGTACCGGCGATTACCGTAGGCAGGGGCAGGTTCAGCAGAAACAGCAGCACACCCACAAACACGGAAATGATGTTGACATTCAGGAGAATTTTTTTCAGCGAGACATTCCGGTCACCACTCAGAATAATCCGGCAGTGACTCCACATGGGAAACTGCTGCACCAACTGAAACATGCTGCAATAGATGACCCACTCCGGCCCCAGGACCGCAGTCACCAGGGGGATGATGAGGTTACCGGAATTGGTGTAAATCAGGGAGGCCTGTTCCACCGGCGTCAGACGCAGGGGGCGGTGCAGTAAGGCCGTGGCAATGAAAAACAGAGCGTGGATGCCAATGGCGGCCCCAAGGGAGAGGGCCAGACCCTGAAGCAGCTCCGGCGTACGCTGGAGCTGGAAGGCGTTGATGATGACGCAGGGAGTGACCAGATACAGACAGACTTTGGACAGAACCCGGCTGTCCTCCGGCTTCAGCAGATGCAGGCGGACCAGGAGCCAGCCCAGGACGATACACAGAAAAAGCTGTACGATCTGTTCAAGCAGCATCAATACCATGAAAACGTTCCTCCATCTACACACAGGTGCGAGTTTAATCGTACCACGCCAAAAGAGGAAAAACAACCAGAAAGTTTATATAGCGTAAAAAAACTGGGACTGCAGTAAAAAGGCTCCCCCATCCAGCGGATGGGGGAGCCTTTGTTCAGTCACGGTCTGCCTCAGTCGGTGACGTAGGGCAGCAGGGCGATCTGCCGGGCGCGCTTGATGGCCTCGGTCAGCTGACGCTGATGCATGGCGCAGGTGCCGGTGGTCCGGCGGGGCAGGATCTTGGAACGCTCAGAGACAAAGCGGCGCAGCTTGGCGGCGTCTTTGTAATCGATATACTCGCATTTGTCCGCGCAGAACTGGCAGACCTTGCGGCGCTTGCCGCGGTTGGGGCGAGCGGGTCTCGCTTCACGATCAAAAGCCATGAAATGGTTCCTCCTTTATCAAAAGTCAGAACGGCAGTTCGCCGTCCTCTTCGCCGATCTCGGCGAAATCGGATTGTCCGCCCATCGGTGCGGCGTTGCGGCCGCCCATGGGGGCGCTGTAAGAAGCGGGTGCGCCGCCGAAATCGCCGGCGCCGTCCCGTTTGGAATCCCCGAAGTAGACATTGTCGGCGACGATCTCGGCGCTTCTGCGCTTGCCGCCGTCCTTGTCCGTCCAATCGCGGATCTGCAGCCGGCCCTCCACCACGGCCATGCGGCCCTTGGTGAAGTATTTGCTGACAAACTCCGCGGTGCTGCGCCAGGCCACCACGTCGATAAAATCGGTCTCCTTTTCGCCGCTCTGGGACTTAAAGTCCCGGTCCACAGCCAGGGAGAAGGACGTGACGGCGGTGCCGCTTCCGGTGCGGCGCAGCTCGGGGTCCCGGGTCAGACGACCCATGATGATGATCTTGTTGAGCATATCAATGCCCCCTTACTCGCCCTTGCAGACGATCAGGGAACGCATGATGCCGTCCGTGATCCGCAGAACACGGTCCAGCTCCTTCGGGAAAGAAGGCTCGCTGGTGAAGGTCATCAGGACGTAATAACCCTCGGTCTTGTAGTTGATGGGATAAGCCAGCTTGCGGCTGCCCCACTCTTCCACTTCCACAGCGGAACCATTCTGCTCAGCCAGGGTCTTGAACTTGGCCACCAGCGCGGCGGTGTTCTCCTCACCCTGTGCAGGGTCGATGATATACACGACCTCATAATTGGCAGAAACCTTTGCCATATTTGCACCTCCTTCTGGACAAATGGCCCCCATTCGGGATGGGAGCAAGGATATGCCTGCAGACTGCAAGCCATATTATTATATCGGAATTTCTGGAAATGTCAAGGAATTTTTCTCCCGGCTCTATAGGGGGGCAAATCTTTACACAAGATACTGCTTGACAAATTCCCGCGGGCGGTGTCATAATAAATGCGACAAAAACAGGGGAGCCCTCACGGGCTGAGAGGAAGCGGACCGCTTCGACCCTTTACCTGATGTGGGTAATGCCACCGTAGGAAGTTATGTATGAGCATCCGGCACGGCGGGCACCCTCTCAGGCGCCCGCTGTTTTTTACTTTGAGACGGAAGGGATGTGCATCGGCGAAAACAACATCCGGCGCCCCGGGGACCACCGGGAGCGGGCTGAGGGGGAGCGCCCTGGGCCTGGGCCGGCAAAACAGCGATGGGAAGCCGTGTTCCGGCGTGAGAGGAGGCCAGAAAGCCTCGACCGATTTTCCACAGCAGGCGGATGCCCGCCTGCCGACCTTGCATGGCAAGGGGAAAACGCTGTTTCGCACGCTGTTTTCTCCCTGCAAATTCTGATGGATCAAAGGAGCGATCTCTATGAAAACCAATTCCAAGAAGCTGGCCCTGGCAGGCGTGCTGTGCGCCGTGGCCGTGGTGGGCAGTATGCTTCAGTTTCCCGTATTCGGCAGCCAGTGCGCGCCAGTGCAGCACATGGTCAATGTCATCTGCGCCGTGTTCCTGGGCCCGGGCTACGGCGTGGCCGTGGCCTTCCTGGCCAGCCTGCTGCGCAACATCTTCGGCTTAGGCAGCCTCCTGGCCTTCCCAGGCAGTATGTGCGGCGCCCTGCTGTGCGGCCTGGTCTACTGGAAGACCAGGAATCTGCCCGCGACCCTGGCGGGCGAGGTGTTCGGCACCGGCATCATCGGCGGCCTGCTGTCCTATCCTGTGGCGGTGGCCTTTATGGGCGTAGTGGCCGGCTCCATCGCCTTTTACGCCTATGTGGTGCCCTTCCTGGTCTCCACCGTGGGCGGCTCCATTCTGGCCGGCATCCTGGTATTCACCCTCCAGAAGAGCGGCGCCCTCAAATCCATGCGGGCCGCATTGGAGCATTGATCCCAACTGAGAAAGGGTCCTTCCATGCTTGATTTCACCCGTCTGGACAAAGTCCGCCGCCAGCGGCCCCTGATCCACTGCGTCAGCAATATCGTCACCGCCAACGACTGCGCCAATCTGGCCCTGGCCGTTGGCGCCAGTCCCATGATGGCCCAGGCACCGGAAGAGATGGAAGCCATCTCCGCCGTCAGCGACGCCACGGTGCTGAACACCGGCACCCCGGATGCGGAGAAATTCCGGGCCTGCCGGATCTGCGCCGTCTCCGCCCGTCATCCGGTGGTGCTAGACCCGGTAGGGGTGGGCGCAAGTCCCTGGCGGCTGGGACAGGTCCGGGCGCTGCTGGACCTGTTCACCCCGTCCATCCTGCGAGTGAATCTGGGGGAGGCCCGGGCCCTGCTGGGGTCGGATGGGCAGGAACAAGGGGTGGACAGCCCGCTGCCCGCCAGCCGGGAAGCCCGGAGGGACACCGCCATGGACCTGGCCCGGCGCCGCGGAACGGCGGTGCTGCTCTCCGGTCCGGAGGATCTCATCACCGATGGGGCGCGGGTCTGGTGCGTCACCGGCGGCAGCGGCCGGATGTCTCTCGTCACCGGCACGGGCTGTATGCTGTCGGTGCTGTGCGGTGTGTTCGCCGCCGTGGAGCCGGACGCCGCCGCGGCGGCTGCCCTGGCCTCCGCCTTCTGGAAGATCTGCGCCCGCCGGGCGGAGCACCTGGCCGCAGACCGGGGCAGCGGCAGTTTCCGCACGGCGCTGCTGGACGCCGCCAATACGCTGACGGCATCTGACGCCGCCCGCGAGGCGGAGATCCTGACTCTCTGACAAAGAAGCCCGCCCGGTCCTGACGGACCGGACGGGCCTTCTGTTTTGCGAGGCAGGCGATCACTCCAGCTCCCGGGTCTCAAACATCTCCTCAAAGGAACGGATATAGTAGTCCGCCAGCCCGCGGATCTCCTCCTGGTGTGCCTCCTCGGACGCGTCGTACACCGCCGCCACCCGGAACCCGGCGGCCTTGGCGGTCTGGATGGCGTGGAAGGCGTCCTCAAACACCACCGTGTCCTTCTTGTTGGACTGAAGGCGGCGCATAGCCCGCTCGTAGATCTCGGCGCTCTCCTTTTTGCCGACCCCCACCTCCGCCACAGTGATAAGTCCCCGGAAGTAGTGGTCGATCCCTGCATGGCGGAGGGCTGCTTCCGCCAGAGGGCGGTCCGTGGCAGTGGCCACATACATCCACACGCCCTCCATCTTCAGAAGGGACAGAAACTTGTCCACGCCGGGCTTTGCCTGGACCTCATGCTGATAGAAATCCGCGACCCGGTCCACTACCCGGCCGATCAGCTCCTCCTCCGTCTGGGGGAGGTGGTAGTGCTCCTTGCAGTAGGCGATCCCGTGCCGGAGGGAGAGGGTCTTCAGCATCTCGTCGGTCTCCGGCTCGGGCTCGATGCCAAGGCCCCGCAGGACGCTGGTACCCAGGTCCCGCCAGATAGGCATGGAGTCCAGCAGGGTGCCGTCCATATCAAAAATCGCGCTTTGCAGTCTCATGGGAACTCCTTTCGTCTGTTGCCGATGGTCCCTATTGTACCACCGGAGCAGGCAAAAGCGCAATGAAAACCCCGTGAAAAGGAGGAAAAATTCATGCGTCTCTTTCTGGCCATCCAGCTGTCCCCCGCGGTGCGGGAAGCACTGCTGACCGCTCAGGACGCCCTGCGCCGCCAGGGCAGGGGCTCTTTCCCGCCGCCGGAGAACCTGCACCTGACCCTGGCCTTCCTGGGGGAGGCAGAGGACCCGGCCAGGGCCCGGGCCGCCCTGTCGGAGGTATCCTGCCGACCTTTCTCCTTGGCGGTGGGCGGCCCGCCGGGGCATTTCGGCGACCTGTGGTGGGCCGGTGTTCGAGCAGATCCGGCCCTGGAGGAGCTGGCCGTGTCCCTGCAGGCGGACCTCCGCTCCCGGGGCTTCTGCCAGGAGGACCGCCCCTGGCTGCCCCACATCACCCTGGTCCGCCGCTGGCGGGGCGAGGTCCCGCAGGTGACCGTCCCCCACGCGAGCATGGTGGTCCGGCAGATCTCCCTCCTGCGGTCAGACCAGATTGACGGCAAACGGATCTACACAGAACTCTCCCACAAATCCCTGCGTTAAAAAACAGCCGGCACCGTTAGGTGCCGGCTGTTTTTGCAGCGGAAAGGGGGTCTAGGGGAAAACCTAAGGTTTTCCCCAGTTCGTTCGCCGTTGGCGAACGAAGAAATTTCAATCATTTTCGCCGCGGCGTGTACGTGGCAAAAATCCCTTGACCCGTGCGCCCTGGGCGCACACACCAGTCCGCAGACTGGTGGTGGGGGAGGTCGAGGGGAAACAGCCGAAATGCCGCCAGCGGCGGAAAAAGTGAGTCTGTTTCGAGGCAGCGGCGCGATTGGCGGCCCGAACAGGGCCGGGAATTGCAATGCCGCAACGGTGTCAGCCTGCTCCCCCTCGAAGCCCTCAGCACAGCTTCGCGCCCGCCGGGATGGAATCATCCACCATGATGAGGTGCAGGCACTCCTCACCGTGCTCGGTGTGGACGGCGGAGATCAGCATGCCGTTGCTCTCCAGGCCCATCATCTTCCGGGGCGGCAGGTTCACAATGGCGATCAGGGTCTTGCCCACCAGATCCTCCGGCTCATACCACTTGTGGATGCCGGAGAGGATCTGCCGGTCCACACCGGTGCCGTCATCCAGAGTGAATCTCAGCAGCTTCTCACTCTTCTTCACGGCATCGCAGGCCTTCACCTTCACCGCCCGGAAATCGGACTTGCAGAAGGTGTCAAAATCCACCTTCTCCGTCAGCTGGGGCTCCACCTCGACGGCGGGCAGGGCGGCCTTTTTGGCCGCAGCCTCCGCGGCCTCCAGCTCCTCCAGGGCCTTGTCCATGTCCAGCCGGGGGAACAGGTTCTCGCCCTTGGTGACGGCAGCGGTCTCAGGCAGAGCGCCCCACTCCGCCGCGGCGTCCCAGGTCCGACTCTCCGCAGGGGCGCCGATCTGGGCAAAGAGCTTTTCACAGCTCTCCGGCATGAAGGGCGTCAGTAGGATGCCGCAGATGCGGGTGGCCTCCAGCAGGTTGTACAGCACATGGGCCAGCCGCTTGCCGTTGGTCTCCATATCCTTTGCCAGGGCCCAGGGGGCGTTCTCGTCGATATACTTGTTGGCCCGCTGGATGACCTTGAAGATCTCGTCCAGAGCCTTGTGGGGGGCGAAGGTCTCCATGTCCTCCTCATAGTCGAACCGGAGCCCCGCGGCCTTGCTCACTAGGTCCAGGTCAAAGAGGACCGGATCGTTGGGATCGTCAGATCCGAAGCACATCGTGGATGCCCGGCTTGCGGCAGACCTGGCGGTCTCTTTCTCCATCTCCGTGGCGCCGCACCCGGCAGGCAGCGCTCCGCCAAAGTACTTGCCCACCATGGCGGTGGTGCGGGAGACCAGGTTGCCCAGGTCGTTGGCCAGGTCGGTGTTGATGGTCTGGATCAGCAGTTCGTTGGAGAAGTTGCCGTCGGAGCCGAAGGGGAACGTCCGCATCAGGAAGAACCGCAGGGCGTCCACGCCGAACTTCTCCGCCAGGATATACGGGTCCACCACGTTGCCCTTGGACTTGGACATCTTGCCGCCGTCCAGCAGCAGCCAGCCGTGGCCGAACACGTGCTTGGGCACCGGCTCGCCCAGGCTCATCAGCATGGCGGGCCAGATGATGGAGTGGAACCGGACGATCTCCTTGCCCACGATGTTGACGCCGGGCCACCAGCCCTTGTCGTAGTCGTGGTAGCGGTCGTTGTCATAGCCCAGGGCGGTGATATAGTTGCTGAGGGCGTCCACCCACACATAGACTACGTGCTTGGGATCGAAGTCCACCGGAATGCCCCAGGAGAAGCTGGTGCGGGAGACGCACAGATCCTCCAGGCCGGGGTCCAGGAAGTTCTTCACCATCTCGTGGACGCGGCTGCGGGGCTGGAGGAAGTCGGTGTTCTCCAGCAGATCCCGGACCTGGTCGGCGTACTTGCTCAGGCGGAAAAAGTAGGCCTCCTCCTCCGCGTCCTGCACCTCCCGGCCGCAGTCGGGGCACTTGCCGTCCACCAGCTGGCTCTCGGTCCAGAAGGACTCGCAGGGGGTGCAGTATTTGCCCTTGTAGGTGCCCTTGTAGATGTCGCCCTTGTCGTACATCTTCTTGAAAATCTTCTGGACGCTCTCCACATGGTAGTCGTCGGTGGTGCGGATGAACCGGTCGTTGGAGATGTTCATCAGCTTCCACAGGTCCTTCACGCCCCGGTCTCCCTCTACGATGTTGTCCACGAACTCCTTGGGAGTGACGCCGGCCTCCCTGGCCTTGGTCTCGATCTTCTGGCCGTGCTCGTCCGTGCCGGTGAGGAACATGACGTCCTCGCCCCGCAGGCGGTGATACCGGGCCAGCGTGTCCGTGGCCACCGTACAGTAGGTGTGGCCGATGTGGAGCTTGTCCGAGGGATAGTAGATGGGCGTTGTGATATAGAATTTTTTCTTTTCCATGGGATTCTCTCCTTTAAAACGGCAGCTCCGAATGGAAGAGCGCCGGTATTTGCCTGAATTATTATTATAGTTTGAAAATCCAAAAAATACAAGGGAAGATGCGAAAAACGGGCCGTCACACAAGCCGCCTCTCCTCGTGGGGATTGTATTTTTCGCAAAATTCCGATACAATAGGAACGCTGTATGATTTTCACAAGGGAGGATGCGCCCATGAAACTGGTATCCTGGAACGTCAACGGCCTGCGGGCCTGCCTGGGCAAGGGATTTCTGGACTTCTGTGCCGTGGCCGACGCGGACATCATCTGCCTGCAGGAGACGAAGATGCGCCCGGAGCAGGCAGAATTTGATCTGCCCGGCTATCACCGCTACTGGAACAGCGCCGACAAGGCGGGCTATTCCGGCACCGCGGTGTTCACCCGGCGCCAGCCGCTCTCCGTGACCTATGACTTCGGTATCGATGAGCACCGCCACGAGGGGCGGGTCATCACGGCGGAGTACCCGGACTTCTACCTGGTGTGCTGCTACACTCCAAACTCCAAGGATCAGTTGGCCCGGCTGGACTACCGCATGGCCTGGGAGGACGACATCCGGGACTACCTGCTGGATCTGGACGCCAAAAAGCCTGTGGTGTACTGCGGGGACCTGAACGTGGCCCACCAGGAGATCGATATCAAAAATCCCGGTCCCAACCGCCGCAACCCCGGCTTTACCGACGAGGAGCGGGAGAAGATGACGAAGCTCCTCTCCAGCGGCTTTGTGGACACGTTCCGGTATCTGTACCCGGACAAGACCGGGGCCTACTCCTGGTGGAGCTACCGCTTCAATGCCCGGAAGAACAACGCCGGGTGGCGGATCGACTACTTCATCGTGTCGGAGCGGCTGAAGGACAAAATCCGGAACGCCGATATTTGGAGCGAGGTGCTGGGCAGCGACCACTGCCCGGTGGTACTGGATCTGGATGTATAAACTTCACGCGCGTTCGATGCGCCACGAACATCGGCAAATCCTGCACATGAAGTCTTTTTGCATCATTTCCGGCTGCCCTGAAGAGTGCGGGGAAACGGCACATTTCAAAGGTTTGTGATGCTTTGCATCGGAAAACAGGACCGGACCTGCTGGGTCCGGTCCTGTTTCAGCTCAACAGGGCGTTCATCTCCTCGATCTCCAGATCCTGGAGGGCCCAGTTGATGCCGTAGCCCACCACCTTGCTCAGATCCCGCACCTGCTGGTCGATGTCCCGGGTAGTGACCATGAAGGCATCATGCTCCCCGCGCAGCCGTTCCTCATCCACCTTTTCCACGCCGGACTCCTCCAGAATGTCCGCCGCCAGGGTGGCGGAGTCCACCACCGTGGGCACGCCGATGGCGAACACCGGCACCCCCAGCGTCTCCCGGTTCAGCGCCGCCCGGTGGTTGCCCACGCCGGAGCCGGGGATGATCCCCGTGTCGCTGAGCTGCACCGTGGCGCACACCCGCCCGCACCGGCGGGAGGCCAGGGCGTCGATGGCCAGGACCATGGCGGGCTGGACTTCCGCCACCAGGCCCCGCACCGCCTCCGCGGACTCCACGCCGGTGGTGCCCAGCACGCCGGTGCGGAAGGCCGACACCGGCCGGAACCCGGCAAACTGCTTCGGCATGGCGGAGAGCAGGTGCCGGGTGATCAGCACGCTGTCCAATGCCAGGGGGCCAACGGCGTCCGGCGTCATGGCTGCGTTGCCCAGGCCCACCACCAGGGCGGAGCCCTCCACCGGCAGCAGGGCCTTCAGCTCCGTGCCCACGGCCCGGACCGCCCGCTCGAAAAAGTCCGCCTTCCGCTGCCAGAAGGTGGTGAGGTCAATGGTGAAATAGCTGCCCTGGGGCTTGCCCAGGGCCTCCTCGCCCCGGTGGTCCAGGATGTCCACCCGGGTGACTGGGTATCCCTCCAGCTTGCTCTTGGTCGCCTTCACCCCCATGAGGCGGGTGGTCCGCTCCGCGGACTCCTGCCAGAGCTCCCGGGCCTCCAGGGCCAGGTCGGTACGTTTTATGAACAATGCGAACCGCCTCCCAAACACAAAATCTAGTGGTCTGCTCACTAGGTTTTGCGGTAGGCGGCACGATATACAATTTTAGCCCGAAAAATATAAAAAAAGGCTTGCTTTTTGCGCCGTTCCCTGTTAAAATATCATTCTGCATGGTGGGAACTGGTTCCCACAGTCAAATTTTCTGCCTAAGGAGGTGTTTGGTTTGCCGAATATCAAGTCTGCCAAGAAGCGCGTTCTGATCGCCGAAGTGCGCAACGCCCGCAACAAGGCCGCGAAGTCCGAACTGAAGACCGCCATCAAGAAGTTCGAGGCTGCTGCCGCAGAAGGCAATCGCACCGAGGCCGATGGCGCGTACAAGGTTGCAGTGAAGAAAGTCGATCAGGCTGTTGCCAAGGGCATTCTGCACAAGAATACGGCCGCTCATCGCAAGAGCGCCATGACCCTGAAGCTCAACAAGATCGGCTGATCATATCGGGCCAAAAGGACATCCGTTCGGATGTCCTTTTTTGTTTTCTGGCCAGGGGGCTTTTCCCGATTCTGGCCCTTTTCTTTTCCGCAGGGCGTGTTATAATCGTCCGTAGGATCAGAATTCCGCTGAAGAGGTGACTGCCATGCCGCTGTTCGACACCCACGCCCACTACAACGACGACGCCTTTGACCAGAACCGGAAGGGGCTGCTGGACGCCCTGCCGGACGCCGGAGTGGGGGCTGTGGTGATCCCCGGGGTGGACGTGGAGAGCTCCCGCTCCGCCCTGGCCCTGGCGGAGAGCCGCCCCTGGCTGTTCGCCGCCGCAGGCATCCATCCGGAGGACTGCGCCGGCTGCACGGCCGCGGATTTTTCCGCCATCCGGGACCTGTGCCGGGAGAAAAAAGTGGTCGCCATCGGAGAGATCGGCTTGGACTACTACTGGGCGGAGAATCCGCCAAAGGAATTCCAGCAGATGGTGTTCCGCCGCCAGCTGGAGCTGGCGCTGGAGCTGGAGCTGCCGGTGATCGTCCACGACCGGGAGGCCCACGGAGACAGCCTGGAGATCGTAAAGGAGTTCCCCGGGGTGCGGGGCGTATTCCACTGCTTCTCCGGCAGTCCCGAAATGGCGGAGGAGCTGCTGAAGCGGGGCTGGTATCTGGGCTTTGACGGTCCGGTGACCTACAAAAACGCTCGCCGGGCGCCGGAGGTCGTGGCCGTCACGCCCCTGGACCGGATCGTGGTGGAGACGGACGCGCCCTACATGAGCCCGGTGCCCAACCGGGGCAGGCGGAACGACAGCCGGAATCTCCCCTACATTGTGGAAAAACTGGCGGAGTGGAAGGGCATCTCCCCGGAGGAGATGGCGGCGCACACCTGGAACAATGGCCTGCGGCTGTTTGGGCTGGAGGGGAAGGTATGAAAAAAGCGTTTCTGATGGTCCTGGCCTGCCTGTTGCTGGCGGGCTGCGGCGCGCCGTCAGAGACAGTGACGCCAACGGACTCCTGGCCGGATTCCGCTCTGGCGGAAACCAATGAAGCGGCTGCTGAATCCCCGCCGGAGCCTATTTCAACCGCGCCTGCCGAATCCCCGCCGGCAACCGCCCCGGCGGAACCCCTCTCCGCCCCCGCCGTGGTAACGGCGGGGCAGGCGCCGGAGGAACCCTATGATTTGCCCACGGAGGTGATCGGGCTGAAGGACTGGATCGGTGAAAGCCGCTGGAACCATGACCCGGTGGGCCTTTTGGCAGAACTGCCGGAGCGGGAGCTCTCCCTCTACGGCGTGACAAAGTGGCTTGACAGCTCAGCCCTGCTGCGCTGGGGTGACAGTCTGGCGGAGTTTTCCTGGTCCTTCGGCGGCCCGTTGATTGTGGAGCCGCAGCTTTGGTGCTGGGATGTGGACTCCGACGGGCAGGAGGAGGTCGTTGTCATCAATCATGTGGACAGCGGCACCGGGACTTCTATTGAGGAGCTTCACGTGGTCAAAAAAGACGGGGACGGCACCTTGACGGACTACTGCTTTCCGGAGTCACTGTGGCAGGAGGACCTCTCCGGCCTGCTGTCGGTGGTGTCGGACGGGGACCGGACCTACACCGTCTTGGGCGCGGATCTGGTGGACCTCACAGACGAGATCCAGACACAGTTTCCGGACCTCAATCCGGCCATGATCGAGGACACCTCTACCGGAAGATGGGCCAATTTTTCCGTGCAATCCGGTACGGATGGGAACGGCAGCGATCTTTTCTTTACGGGTTCTGCGATGTTGGAGGGGAGGGAAATCCCCTATGACTGGTATGCGGCGGAGATTACCGCTGCCATCTCCTATGAAAACGGCATCTTCACGCTGTCGGACTTTCATCTGAACAGCTTATCCTGATTACGCAAGGAGCGATATTTATGGAAAAGGGCTTTACCATCACCTATGAATACGGGGACAACCTGTATGTGAACCCCACCAACCGGTGCAACTTCAACTGCGCGTTCTGCCTGCGGCACAACCAGGGTTCCGGCGGCAGCATCTACACCCATAACCTGTGGCTAAAGCGGGAGCCCACGAAGGAGGAGATCCTTTCCTCCATCGAGAGCCACGACCTCTCCCAATACAAGCAGCTGGTGTTCGTGGGCTTCGGTGAGCCTACCTACCGGTTCGACGACATCTGCTGGGTCATCGACCAGATGAAGGCCCACGGCACCAAGATCTTCACCCGGATGGACACCAACGGCACCGGTTCCCTCATCAACGGCCGGGACATCGCCCCGGAGTTCGCGGGCCGGTTCGATATGGTGTCTGTCTCCCTGAACACCGACACGGCGGAGAAGTACAACGCCCTGTGCCACCCCCAGCAGGAAAACGCCTACCAGGCCATGAAGGACTTCACGAGAGAGGTCCTCAAGTATGTGCCCACCGTGATGATGACCGTGGTGGACACCATCCCGAAAGAGGAGATCGAGAACTGCCGGAAGATCTGCGAGGAGGAGATCGGCGCCACCTACCGGGTGCGGGAGTACATTGCGGACTGACAAATGCAGATATGAAGAGACGCCCGCAGGGGCGTCTCTTTTTCCTGAGCTTATGTATGGAATACCACGGACTTCACGATGATGCTGACGCCGCCCAGGAGGAAGAGGACGATGGCGCCCTTTTGGAGCTTTTCCTCTTCCAGCCGGGGCCCCAGCCACGCCGCCAGGCCCATGGCCAGCACCGCCGCGGGAACAGACGCCAGGGCGAACAGCAGCACCGGGCCGGTGAACAGGTCGGTGACTAGATAAGTCACTACCCGCACCGCATTCTCCCCAAAGAAGAGAAAGCACATGCTCCCCTTGAACTCGCTGTAATCTCTGGCTGTTCGCTGGAGGTAGGCCACGATGAACATGTTGATGCCGAAGAGGCCCGCGCACACGCCGGAGAACGCGGACACCGCCAGCCGCAGCCAGGGCCGGTCCTTCCGGTCCGGCTTCACCGGCCGCAGGGAGCGGGTGGCCATCTCCAGCCCTAAAAGCACCACGACGACGCCCAGCACGGTTTTGATGACCCAGGGCATGGAAAAGCGCAGCAGCAGCGTGCCGGGGATCACGCCGCAGAAGTTGGCCGCCAGCAACGGCAGGATCTTCCGCCACTGGAAGCTGTGCCGGTTTTTCCAGGTGATCCAGGCGTTCACCGGGCAGTCCAGCAGCAGCGTACCCGGGGTGATGACCACATTGTCCAGGCCCATGGACAAAATCGGCGCGGAGATCAGGGGGTTGCCGAAGCCGATCAGCCCTTTGACCAGATAGGCCAGCAGCTGCGCGGCAAAGATAAACAGTGCGGTTGAAAGCGTCATTGTATGTTCCCTCCCAGATTTTCACCCCTCATTATATACCACATTTTCAGCGGAAAGGAAACGGCATTCTGCCTCCGGCGGAAAAAATGGACTCCCTGTTCCAGGTTTGTGTCGGTAGAGGCATCCCCGGCAAATCGATAAACGATTTGCCGGGGAATTCCAATAAGTGCAGATTTAAATATAAAGATACCATATCGTCATGATTGCAAAATCCGCAAACATATGGATAACCCATGAATGATAGATATTTTCATTTTTGCTATCTACATAGTCAAAAAGCAGCCCGCCAATCGCCAATCCTATTAAAGCCAAAAGCAACATCAACGGCGGAAATGACATTCCAATCATTGCAATATGATAAACTGCAAACATGCCTGAACTGAATATATATGCTATTTTTCGGGCTGTGTATTTGGATAATCTGATAAATGCAACGAAACGAAAGAAAAATTCCTCCAGAAAGGAATTGCAAAAGGAAATATAGAGAGCCACCCCAATAAAGCTGCCGCTGTTGACTTTTTGATCCGCTGAAAGCGACTGAACCAACGACGCATAGTCGAAGAAGTTTTTTGTCAAAGTATACGCACCCAGAATCACCGCATAGATAAAAGAGCCCAGCACAAATAATTTCATCATGCCCCTCTTGTCGATTTTAAAGAATTCATCCAGTAATTTTGTATGGGTTATTTTTGCATATACCAATGGCAATAATAAAAATACCGCGACTTTAAGCGCGGATTTGACAATATATGCCGGTTCAATGATTGTTTCAATGAGTGCCATAAAAACACAACATATTATAACAAGAACAATAATACCCGACGCTTTTTCTTTATTCATAGCCATCAGTATTATCTGCCTCCCAAATATAAATCTGCTGCTTTTATATTGCCTATGTCTCATTTTTACCATTATAGAATAGAAAAAAGTTTTGCGCAAGGCAGCAGGTGAATTCGCCGGGGTTGTGCGCTATCATTCCACTATCTAGAGCCGGAGCCCAGCAGGCGGTTTTGCTTGCATTTCCCGGGAAAAAGGCGTATGATAAGAGGCGAGAAAATGGGGAGCCCGCTGGCGCGGGCTGAGAGGAGGCCAGCCAGGTCTTGACCCTTTACCTGATGTGGATCATGCCAACGTAGGGAAATCATGAGGCGCACAGCCGCGGACGACCGTTCTTGGTATGTCCGCGGTTTTTTTGACAGAGAGGATGGAGTGATATGAAGATCGACCCCAAGCGGCTGCGGCTATATGCCGTGACGGACCGGGCCTGGACTCATGACGCGGAGGGCCTGCTCCGTCAGGTGGCGGCAGCCGTCGACGGCGGGGCGGGCATCGTCCAGCTGCGGGAAAAGCACATGGGACAGGCGGATTTCCTGGCGGAGGCGGAGCGGTTCGTGGCCCTGTGCCGGGAAAAGGGCGCTGTCAGCATCATCAACGACAATGTGGAGATCGCCGCCCAGACCGGGGCGGACGGCGTTCATGTGGGCCAGGAGGATCTGGAGGCGGGCCGGACTAGGGAGCTGCTGGGGCCGGACAAGCTGATCGGCGTTTCCGCCCACTCCGTGGAAGAGGCCCTGGCCGCCCAGGCGGCGGGGGCGGACTACCTGGGCGTGGGCGCGGCTTTCGTCACCGGCACCAAGACGGACGCCAAGCCCATCTCCCGGGAGACCATCCGGGCCATCACGGCGGCGGTGGACATCCCGGTGGTGGCCATCGGCGGCATCAGCCATGACAATATTCTGGAGTTGAAGAACTGCGGCCTGGACGGCGTGGCGGTGGTCTCCGCCCTGTTCGCCCAAGCCGACGTGAAGGCGGCGGCGGAGGAGCTGCTGCGGCTCTCGGAGGAGATCGCCCGATGAACATCCGGGGCGCCATCTTTGACCTGGACGGGACCCTGACGGACTCCATGTACATCTGGCAGAAGGCCCCGGTGGATCTGATGCGCCGGTACGGCGGTGACCCGCCGGAGGATCTGGCCCGGGACCTGAAGGAGATGGGCCGCCGGGAGGCGGCGGAGTACCTGCGAAGCCGCTTCTCCCTCTCCACCACGCCGGAGGAGCTGATGGACACCCTCAACGATCTGGTGACGGAGGAGTACCGGTCCCGGGTGCCCTTGAAGCCCGGGGCGGACCGGCTGCTGGCCCGGCTGGCGGATTCCGGCATCTCCTGCTGCATCGCCACCGCCAGCGAGGCGTTCCAGGCCCGCTCCGCCATGGAACGGCTGGGACTGTGGCCGCACTTCCGCTTCGCCGTCAGCTGTGTTCAGTACGGCGGCAAGACCCGGCCGGACATCTATCTGGAGGCCGCCCGCCGTCTGGGGACCGCTCCGGCGGAGACGGTGGTGTTTGAGGATGCCCTTCACGCTGCCAGGACCGCCCACGAGGCAGGCTTCCGGGTCTGCGGCGTCTGGGACGCCTCTGCCGAAGAGGATCAGGCCGCGCTGAAAGCCCTGGCGGATTGGTACGTGCGGGACCTGGGCGACTGGGTCCCGTAAGGGACGGGGAACCGCGGCCAGCGGGCCGCTTCCAGCGGCGGATCGGGGGCACCACCTTCCGCCGCTTGATAAAACTTCAATGCAAAGAAGCATCAGGAAAGGAAGCATCGATATGAAGACAGCATTGACGATCGCTGGGACCGATCCCAGCGGAGGCGCCGGTATCCAGGCAGATATCAAGACCATGACCGCCAACGGCGTGTTCGCCACCTGTGCGGTGACGGCTCTGGTGGCCCAGGACACTACCGGCGTCAAGAGCATTGTGGAGTGTACGCCGGACTTTCTGGCGGAGGAGCTGGACTGCGTGTTCACAGATATCTTCCCCGACGCGGTGAAGACCGGCATGGTCTCCAGCATTCCGCTGATCCGGGTGATCGCGGCCAAGCTGAAGGAGTATGGGGCCAAAAATCTGGTGGTGGACCCGGTGATGGTGGCCACCTCCGGGGACCGGCTCATCACGGAGGACGCGGTCTCCGCCCTGAAGGAGCTCCTGCTGCCCCTGGCCACGGTACTGACCCCCAACATCCCTGAGGCGGAGATCCTCTCCGGCATGACGATCCGCAGCGCCGCAGACATGGAGGCGGCGGCCCGGGCCATCAGCGAGCAGTACGGCTGCGCCGTGCTGTGCAAGGGCGGCCACCAGATCAACGACGCCGATGACCTGCTGTGGCGCTGCGGCAGCGGCAAGTGGTTCCACGGAAAGCGGATCAACAACCCCAACACCCACGGCACCGGCTGCACCCTGTCCAGCGCCATCGCCTCCAATCTGGCGAAGGGCTTTGACCTGGACACGGCGGTGGAGCGGGCCAAGGCTTACATCTCCGGCGCTCTGGGGGCCATGCTGGACTTGGGACGCGGTTCCGGCCCCATGAATCACATGTTCGACCTGAAGAGCATCTACTGTACGGAAAAGGCAGATTGACCAGTTTGCAGACAACAGGGGGACAGCGGTTTTATCCGCTGTCCTCCTGTTGTTTTTGCGCAGAAAAACGGCGGTTCCGATGGCGGGATCTATTTGGAATCACCAGACTGAACAAAATGATTTCAGGTATTTTTAAGGTTTAAAACGAGCTGAATATACTAAAAAAATGATAAAAACAAAATTTTTTAAAGTGCTTTTTCAGGTTGATTTTAGCTTTCCATGATACCTTTGGACCAGAACCCTTCCCGGAGGGGGAGGTACGGAAAGGATTGGCACGGTATGAGCGAAAAAGGACTGGAGCGGGAGACGGAAGGAATCTCCGTGGGGGAGCGGGAGCCCGTCGTAGCAGATTCCTCTCCCAAAGGGGGCCGTCTCCGCAGCAGCTGGAAAAAGCTGTGGAAGGGGCGGAAACGAAAGGCGCTGGCGCTGCTTCTGGTGGTGGCCATTGCAGGCGGCGTGGTGATCTGGAGGGGCCGCGGACAGACGGCCTCCGCTGCGACGACGTATCAGGAGGCGGCGGTGGAGCGCCGCTCTATCACCAATTCCCTCTCCTCCAGCGGCACGCTGGAGCCAGCGGACTCCTACACCGTCAATACGCTGGTCTCCGGCGAGATCCTCAGCGATACCTTTGAAAAGGGCGACCAGGTGGAGGAGGGCCAGCTGCTCTATACCATTGATTCCTCCAACGCGGCCAGCAGCCAGACCCAGGCGCAGAACAGCTACTCCCAGGCCCAGACCTCCTATGAGCAGGCGGTGAAGGCCAAGTATCCCCAGGCGGACCTGAGCGGCACCGTCAGCGAGGTGTATGTGAACGAGGGGGACAGCGTCAGCGCAGGCACACAGCTTCTGAAGATCGTGGCGGATGAGAACATCTACATCGACTTCTACTTCACCTACGCGGACAGCGGCGACTTCTACATCGGCCAGACCGCCACGGTCTTTATCGACGGCTTTGCCGGGACCCTCACCGGAACGGTTGCCGCGGTGTCCAGTTCCTCCGCGGCGGTCTCCACCGGCGTACCCCTGACTACCGTCCGGGTACGGCTCGCCAACCCGGGCCTTGTGACATCCGACTACACCGCCAGCGCCGTCATCGGCAGCTACTCCAGCTACGGCCAGGCGTCCATCAAGGTGGGGGCCAGCAGCGTCATCACGGCAGAGGCGTCCGGCAAAGTTGCAGGTTTCAACTGGCTGGTGGGCGATACCATCTCCAGCGGCGACCGGATCTGCACCATCACCGGTGACAGCGTGGACAACCAGATTGAAAGCGCCCGCATCAGTGTCAGCAACGCCTCCACCAGCCTGGAAAATGCCCGGGACAATCTGGAGGACTACTCCGTCACCGCGCCCATCTCCGGCACCGTGGTCACCAAGAACGCCAAGGCGGGGGACAACATTGAGGGCGGCTCCGGCAGCACCCTCTGCGTCATCTATGACCTGAGTTATCTGGAGATGACCATGTCCATCGACGAGTTGGACATCAGCTCTGTGGAGGTGGGCCAGGAGGTCCGGATCACCGCCGATGCCGTGGAGGGGAAGACCTACACCGGCGTGGTGACGGAGGTGTCCGTGGCGGGCACCACCTCCGGCGGCATCACCACGTACCCCGTCACCGTCCGCATCGACGAGACCGACGGCCTGCTGCCTGGGATGAATGTGGACGCGGAGATCGTGATCTCCTCGGCGGATGACGTGCTGGCCATCCCAAGCGCCGCCGTGAGCCGCGGGGACATGGTGCTGGTCACCGCGAATTCTCCCAGTGCTGTGAATGCCCTGGACCAGGAGGCCCCGGAGGGCTACGTCTACGTGCCGGTGGAAACCGGCGTCAGCGACAACAGCTACATTGAGGTCCTCTCCGGCCTCCAGGAGGGGGACACAGTGGCCTATCTCCAGGCGGCTGGCTCCGCCAGCTCCGGCGATATGACGTTCGTCATGCCGAGCGGGGCCATGTCCTCCATACCGATGGGCGACATGCCCAGCGGGATGCCCTCCGGCGGCGGAATGCCCAGCGGCGGGCCGGGAGGCTTCTGATGGGCACTTTGATCGAATTTCGGGAGGTCTGCAAGTATTACCAGATGGGCGACACCACTGTGAAGGCGGCGGACCACATCTCCTTCCAGATCCGGAAGGGGGAGTTCGTGGCCATCGTGGGCCAGTCCGGCTCCGGCAAGTCCACCTGTATGAACATCATCGGCTGCCTGGACGTGCCCACCTCCGGCACGTACCTGCTGGACGGCAGGGATGTGGGTCAGATGGATAAGGACCAGCTGGCCGCCATCCGGAACAAGATGCTGGGCTTCATCTTCCAGCAGTACAACCTGCTGCCCAAGCTGACGCTCCAGGAGAACGTGGAGGTGCCGCTGATGTACGCCGGCATCCCCAAGCCGGAGCGGCACGAGCGATCCCGGATCGCGCTGGAGATGGTGGGTCTTGGCGACAAGCTGCGCAATAAGCCCAGCCAGCTCTCCGGCGGCCAGCAGCAGCGGGCGTCCATTGCCCGGGCTCTGGCAGGGGACCCGGCGGTGATCCTGGCCGACGAGCCCACCGGCGCCCTGGACTCCCACACCGGGCGGGAGGTGCTGACCATGCTGCAGCAGCTCCATGCCGCGGGCAACACGGTGGTGCTCATCACCCACGACAACTCCATCGCTGTCCAGGCCCAGCGGATCATCCGGCTGGAGGACGGCCACGTGATCTACGACGGCGATGCCGGTGCGCCTGAGGCGGTAGTGACGCCCAATCTTGCCGGAAGGGGGATGGCGGGATGAGCCTGATCGAGACCTTCCAGATGGCGGTGCAGAATATTCTCAGCAGCAAGATGCGGACCTTCCTCACTATGCTGGGCATCATCATCGGCGTGTGCGCGGTCATCGTCATCGTGGGCCTGGGCAACGGGATGCAGGGCTATATTGAGGACAGCTTTGCCGACATGGGCACCGACTCTCTGACAGTGATGGTGATGGGCCGCGGCTCCTCCCGCAGCGTGTCGGAGGGCGAGATGTACCAGCTGGTGGCGGACAACAGCGATGTGTTCAAGCAGATCTCCCCCACGGTCACCATGAGCGGCTCGGTGAAGATCGGCAGCAGCACTCTTTCCGCCACCTCCGTCACCGGCGTCAGCGAGGATTACTTCTCCATGAAGGGGTATGAGGTCGCCCAGGGCCGGGGGCTCCAGTACACGGACATGACCGGCCGGAAAAAGGTCTGCATCGTCGGGCAGTATCTGAATCAGGTCTATTACGGCGGGAATGCCGTGGGTCAGACGCTGCGGATCAATGGCAACTCGTTTACCATCGTAGGTGTTATGGGAATGGAGGGCACAGAGCTGGAAGAGGGCGGCACGGACGACTGCGTGTTCCTCCCCTACTCCACCGCCGCCCGCCTCAGCTTCACCGGCACCATCTCCAGTTACACCATCACTGTCCAGGACACGGACCAGATCTCCCAGGCCAAAACCACCCTGGAGAACGCCCTCTATGAGATTTTTGAGGACGACGATGCCTATACCGTGGGCAGCATGGCGGAGATGGTGGAGGAGATGAACTCCATGGTGAACATGGTGATCTACATTCTGGCGGGCATCGCTGCCATCTCTCTGGTGGTGGGCGGCATCGGCATCATGAACATCATGCTGGTGTCGGTTACGGAGCGGACCAGAGAGATCGGCATCCGCAAGGCGCTTGGGGCCCGGGAGGGCGCCATCATGCGCCAGTTCGTCATCGAGGCGGCTACCACCTCCTCTCTGGGCGGCGTACTGGGGATCGCCCTGGGCTTCGGCCTATCCGCGGCGGCCACGGTGGTCATCGCCAATGTCATACCGGACACCCCCATCACCGTCAGCCCCAGCATTGCGGCGATCCTGGTGGCCTTCGGTGTCTCCGCGGGCATCGGCATCGCCTTCGGATACCTCCCCGCCAAAAAGGCCGCGGTGCTGAACCCCATCGATGCGCTGCGGTATGATTGAGACGCCATCCGCATCCGCCCTTCCCGGTGGGTCCCCATCCGGGGACCCGCCGCCGTTTTTCTTGTCAGTCGGGCCCGGCCGTGGTACAATGGCCGCGAAACAACCGGTCTTCCGGCCGGAGAGAGGTTCTGCGAAAAGAGGAGACTGCCATGAGGGAGATCAGAAAGAAGCGTGCGGTGGCTGTGGAAGTCCGCCGGGAGAGGAAGTGGTTGATGCAGTAAAAAGGAAACAGGAGGAGACATCGTGAATCAGACCATCCGCGGCATGGGGCTTCCGGACCCCGACGCGGTTTTTCCAAACGAATACGGCACATCCTGCTATATCAAAAATGTGGTGACGGCCCCGAACATCCAGATCGGGGATTACACCTACTACGACGATCCGGTGGACCCTGCGGGGTTTGAACAGAACAACGTCCTGTTCAACTATCCGGAGTTCGGGGACCGGCTCATTATCGGCAAGTTCTGCTCCATCGCCGCCGGGACCCAGTTCATCATGGGCCCGGCCAACCACCGGACCAGCAGCGTCAGCACCTACCCCTTCCAGGTGTTCGGCGGGGCATGGGCTGACCAAGCGCCGCCTCACCTGGGCCAGTTGCCCCGAAAGGGGGACATCATGGTGGGCAACGACGTGTGGATCGGCCGGGAGAGCGTGATCCTGCCGGGGGTCCACATCGGCGACGGCGCCATCATTGCGGCCCGCTCCGTAGTGGCGAAGGATGTGCCCGCCTATACCGTGGCGGGCGGCAATCCGGTCCGCGTGCTGAAGCAGCGGTTCCCAGAGGATCTGGTCCAGTTGCTCCTGGCATGGCGGTGGTGGGACCTGCCCCCGGCGGAGTTGGCGGAGGCCGTGCCGCTGCTGTGCGACCCGGATCTGGACGCGGTGCGGACGGACCTGCGCCGTCGCCTGGGAATGGCGGAGTGAGTGGCTGTATGCAAAAAAGTCCCGGCCCTTTTTAGGGCCGGGACTTCTGCTTTTTTATGAAGCGCCGTCTTTCTTGGGCTCGATCAGATAAGACGGCAGGCTCCGCTGGCAGCCGTTTTTCTCATAAAACGCTTCCGCCCCCGGCTGGGCGCCGAAATACAGCAGCGTGGGGGTATGGGCCGCAGCCAGCCGCAGCAGCCGGCTTCCGATGCCCTGCCGCTGATATGCCGGCAACACCAGCAGCTCCGTGATGGTGCCGAAAAAGCAGCCGTCTGTGAGGACTCGCAGGCAGCCCGCCAGCTGGCCGCCGTCCCAGGCAGTGAAGTTCATCGTTTTTGACAGCGCGGCGCGGGTCTGCTCCAGATTGTACGCTCCCGGCCAGACCTGCTGGACAAAGTCGAGGAAGGTCTCTCCGGAAAGGCTCCGGTCGTCCACACGATACTCCATGGCAGCATCCTCCAATCCCGTCACGCCTCCGCCATCTCCCGCATCAGGGCGATCTCCCGGGCATAGCCGGGCAGGTCGTTGGGGGTCTCCAGACAGAAGGGAAGATCCTTCAGCGCCGGGTGGCGGACGATCCGCCCCAGCGCCTCCAGACCGATGGTCCCCTCCCCCAGACAGGCGTGGCGGTCCTTGCGGCTGCCGGGGGGATTCTTGCTGTCGTTCAAATGAATCGCCTTCAGCCGCCGGAGGCCGATGATGCTGTCAAATTCTGTCAGCACGCCGTCCAGGTCGTGGACGATGTCGTATCCTCCGTCGGACACGTGGCAGGTGTCCAGGCAGACGCCCACCTTGCCGGAGAGCTCCACCCGGTCCAGAATGGCCCGCAGCTCCTCAAAACGGCCGCCTACTTCGCTGCCCTTGCCTGCCATGGTCTCCAGCAGAACGGTGGTGGCCTGATCGGGCCGCAGGATGGCGTTGAGTCCGTCGGCAATGAGAGCGATGCCGGTCTCGCTTCCCTGCCCCACATGGCTGCCGGGATGGAAGTTGTAATACTGTCCTGGCACATGCTCCAGCCTAGCCAGGTCGTCCGCCATGGTCTCCCGGGCGAATATCCGGTTCTTCTCCTCCGCGCCGCAGAGGTTCAAAGTATAGGGAGCGTGGGCGACAATGGGGCCAAAGCCGTGCCGGGCCAGCAGGTCCCGCAGGGCTGCAGCGTCCGCCGGGTCCAGGTCCTTGGCCCGGCTGCCCCTGGGATTGCGGGTGAAAAATTGAAAGGTGTTGGCCCCCAGCTCCAGCGCCTGGCGGCCCATGGCCGCAAAGCCCTTGGAGGAGGACAGATGGCAGCCGATATACAGCATGGCCGCGCCTCCTTCTCTCGGTCTGTACTGCTCTGCATCCGCCGGAAGGCGGAAGGAGATTATATTTTATCATACCACATGGACACTGCCTATGCACGGGCAAAAGCAACAAAAAGCGGGGTCTGCCGGCCGAAACCGGTGACCCCGCTGAGACACTGCCGGACGCTGGTAAAGCGGCGGCCCCGTCCGGCGGGGGCCTTATATGTTTCGGGAGAGCGGATCGGCTTCATCGTCTGTGATGAAAAGTTCCTCCGCCTTCTGCTGCGCATCGATCAGCCGGGCCTGGAGCCGGCGCAGGGATTCCTCCGCATCGGTGATGGCGTTGAAGAGCAACAGATATTCCTTGGAGACCTTCTGCATTTGGTATTCATCCTTTCTAAACCGCCACAAGATCTGGGGACTGCCCTTATCATACACAAAGGCCGGGCGAAATTCTGTCTGAATCTGTCGAGATACCCAAGGTTTTGCAAAAAATTCAAAAACCAACACAAAATAGCAGGAATTTCCGAAAAAACGAAAAAAATCCAGGGCCTTTTGCCGGAAAAAATGGAAATGGCAAAAAAAAGCGGTCCGCGTCAGGCGCGGACCGCTCCGGAATTCAAGTCAGGTTTCGGGCTGCTCCAGCTCCCGCAGGCCGGCGATGTCACCCACCGGCAGGGAGAACACCAGGGACTGAGCGGCGCTCTGGATGCCCGCCTTGGCCATGATGGCCTTCATAATGGGCTTCTTCGCCTCGCTCCGGGCCAGGATGAAGACCATCTCCTGCTCCGACGCGATGGACACGCCGAAAAACTTCCGCACCAGGTCTGTGCCGGTGCCCTTGGCGTGGATCACCGTGCCGCCGGTGGCGCCTGCCTCCCGGGCGGCGTCCATCACCAGGTCGGTGGACCCCTGGTTGGCAATGACCACGATCAGATCGTGGGCAATCTCCCGTTCCATAGCAGTTTCTCCCTCCTGTTCATGCAGCAGATATTCCTTGGCGGTGGATCCGCCGATGCTGTTCACCGGCACAGTCATCAAAACGCCCTGGCCGGGCACATCCAGCCACAGGTCACGGGCCGCCTGGCGCACCAGCCGGGGGGACCGGGGGGACACGCAGAACAGCACGGCCTTCTCCGTGGCCTCCAGGCCCAGAAAGTCCAGCACCTCCGTGGTGGCGGTGCCCTGACCCAGAGCTGTCAGCACCAGCGAGATCCCGTGGGTCCGGAACCAGGCGGCGAACTGCTCTGCCCGGCTGCGGTCAGTGATGGTGATGAACAAATCGACGCCCTGCATGGCGGTCTCTCCTCTCTTTACGATGTCGGACGGACTGCTCACAGCTCGATGATCTCCTCGTCCACCGGGGCGGGAGGCGTCTCCTGAGCGGCTCTCTTCATCTTGAGCTGATACAAAAGGCCCAGCATCTGGATGGTCAGCAGCGGCGTCATAGCCACCATAGCCACCACGCCGAAGGCGTCCGTCACCACATTGCCGCCCAAGGCCTCGCAGGCGCCCTGAGCAAAGGGCAGCAGGAAGGTGGCCGTCATAGGCCCGGAGGCCACGCCGCCGGAGTCAAAGGCAATGGCAGTAAAGATCTTGGGGACGAAAAAGGACATGACAATGGCGGCCAGATACCCCGGCACCACCAGCCAGAAAATGGAAATCCCGGTCATCACCCGCATCATGGCCAGACCGATGGAAACCGCCACGCCGATGGAGAGGCTGGTGCTCATGGCCTTGCCGGGAATGGCGCCGGAGGTGATCTCCTCCACCTGCTTGTTCAGAACATGGACCGCAGGCTCCGCCTGGACGATGAACCAGCCCATCAGCATTCCGATGGGAATCAGGATCCAGTTGAAGGACAGGCCGGCGATCTGGCGGCTGAGGTAGCTGGCCGCCGGCATGAAGCCCACGTTGGCGCCCGTAAGAAACAGGACCAAACCCACATAAGTATACAGGATGCCGATGACAATTTTCAATACTTTTTTCTTCTTTAATTTCAGGGAAACCGCCTGAAAAACGGCGAAGAACAGTGCGATGGGGGCCAGACACACCGCCACTTCGCTGAGATACGCCGGAAGTTCCACCTGAAACAGGTGCCACAGAGCCCGGCTGTCTGTCACGGAGGGGATTTCCACCGGGGTGTAGACGCCCGCGCCCGGGTAGATCAGGGCCAGCACCATCACCGCCAGGATGGGGCCGACAGAACAGAGAGCCACCAAGCCGAAGCTGTCCTGGGCGGCATTCTCGTCGCTGCGGATGGAGGCCACGCCCACGCCCAGGGCCATGATAAAGGGCACGGTCATGGGACCCGTGGTGACGCCGCCGGAGTCGAAGGCGATGGCCAGGAAGTCCTCCGGTACAAAGAGGGCCAGCGCAAACACGAGGATGTAGAACACGATCAGCATCCGGTTCAGGGGAATGCGGAACAGGATGCGCAGCATGGCGATCACCAGAAAAACGCCCACGCCCACGGCCACAGCGCCCACCAGCGTGGCGTTGGGCACACCGGGCACCTGCTGGGCCAGCACCTGGAGATCCGGCTCCGACACGGTGACGATGACGCCGATCAGAAAGCCGACAGCCGCCACAACCCAGAGCTTTCTGGAGCGGGTCATGGCGGCGCCCACCCGTTCTCCGATGGGGGTCATGGCGGTGTCAGCGCCCAGGGAAAACAGGCCGATGCCCAGAATCACCATCACCGCGCCGATCAGAAAGGCCAGCAGCGTCTCGGTGGGGATGGGCGCAACAGTAAAGCTGAGGATCAGCACGATCACCGTAATGGGGACCACGGAGGCCAAGGCTTCCCGGAGCTTTTCCCAGAGGATGGTTTTATTCCGCCCCAATCGTTCCTGCCATTGCTCTCGTCTCTTCCACGGCAATCTCATCACCTCTCCAAAATTCATACAATTTATATAGATATGATTATAATAACATAAATAGGCCGCCCACAGTGACGAAAAAGCAGAAATTTACAAAATCTTTATAAGCGGAGCGGTGATTCCCTTTTTTCCCGAACTGTGCTATGCTGTACCATATCACCTTCACAGGAGTGCGCAGGATGAAGAAGAGTCCTTACGACAGAGAGCGGTTTTTTGAAAAATACAGCCAGATGGACCGCTCCCGCCTGGGACTGGCGGGCGCCGGGGAGTGGGAGTCCTTGGAGCCCCTGCTGCCGGACTTCGCCGGGAAGCGGGTGCTGGATCTGGGCTGCGGCTACGGCTGGCACTGCATCTATGCGGCGGAACACGGCGCGGCGGCTGTCACCGGCGTGGACCTGTCGGAGAAAATGCTGGCCGTGGCCCGGGAAAAGACCACGGCTCCGCAGGTGACCTATATCCGGGGGGATATGGCGGAGACCCCATTCCCGCCGGAGAGCTTTGACGTGGTCCTCAGTTCCCTGGCCATCCACTATCTGCCTTCCTTTACAGACTTTTTGGAGCGGGTGCGGCAGTGCCTGTCACCCGGCGGCGACTTTGTCTTCTCTGTGGAGCACCCCATTTTCACTGCTGCCGGTCCCCAGGAGTGGTACTACGGCCCGGACGGCACCCCCCTCCACTTCCCTGTGGACCGGTATTTCGAGGAGGGACGGCGCACCGCCCGCTTTCTGGGGGAGGATGTGACCAAGTACCACCGCACCCTCACCACCTATCTGGACGGCCTGCTTACCGGCGGATTCCAGCTGCTGCGGGTGGTGGAGCCTCAGCCGCCGGCGCGGATGCTGGGCCAGCCGGGAATGCGGGACGAGCTCCGCCGCCCCATGATGCTGCTGGTCTCCGCCCGGAAGCGGACGGCGTGGCCGCACGGAAAACCGGGGCGGCGCGACGGCCCCGGATGAAAAACTGCTGGAAGATCATGAATACACAGAAAGGAAGGACTGCTCCATGAAAACAGGTCTGGTGCTGGAGGGCGGCGCGCTGCGGACGATCTTCTCCTCCGGCGTGTGCGACGCTTTTTTGAACGAGAAACTGCCCATGCCGGACTACACCATCGGCGTCTCGGCCGGGATTGCCTACGGCGTCAGCTACCTCTCCCGGCAGAAGCGGCGGAATCTCCAGCTGCTGATGCACTACGCCAATGACCGGCGGTACATGGGCTGGGGGAATTTCTTTGATCCCCGGAATCGCAGCTACTTCGGGCTGAAGTTCGCCTACGACACCATCCCCAACGAGCTGGTGCCCTTTGATTACGACACCTTCGAGGCGTATCCCGGTCAGGTGGAGGCGGTGGTCACCAACCTGCAGACCGGCCGGGCCGAGTACCGGGAGGTCCCCCGGCGGGACGCCAGCTTCCTCCTGCTCCAGGCCACATGCGCCATGCCCGTGCTGTTCCAGCCCATCCGGCTGGATGACGGCGCCCCCTATCTGGACGGGGGCTGCTCCGACGCCATTCCCTGGAAGCGGGCGCTGGCGGTGGGCTGCGACCGGGTGGTGGTTGTCCTGACCCGGGAGCGGAGCTATCGGAAGGAGCCGGAGCAGCTGATGCCCCTGTTCCGGCGGGTGTACCGCAAATACCCCGTCTTTCTGGAAGGACTGCGGACCCGGGCGGAGCGCTATAACCAATGCCGGGAGGAGCTGTTTGCTCTGGAGCAGGAGGGCCGGGTGTTGGTGATCGCGCCGGCGAACACCCGGGGCTTCTCCCGCACGGAGCGGGACCGGCAGAAGATCCTGGCCCTGTGGCAGGACGGCTTCTTCGCCGGCCGCCGGGCTGCGGAGGCGGTGCGGGACTTCTGGACGCGGGAGACACCTTCCGCTGGGACACCGGAATAGCAGCAGACCGCCGCCCATCTTTCAGTGGGCGGCGGTTTCCTCTTGGCGGAAGTGGTTTTGCACAAGAAATCCGTACTGCTTTTTGCGTTTTACCATATTTTTACGCAAATTTTACAAAATCTTAGAAATCCTCTTTCCAGCGTGCCGCTTTGCATATATAATGTTGGAGCGCAGTATACATGACAGAATCGGACCGGCCGTGCCAGACGGTCTGGAATACTGGGAAAGGAAAGCGCAGTTATGGACATTTTCTCCGTCTTTACCCTCTGCGGCGGCCTGGCGTTCTTCTTGTACGGCATGACCGTCATGTCCAAGAGCCTGGAAAAGATGGCCGGCGGCAAGCTGGAGCGGATGCTCAAGCGCATGACCTCCAGCCCCTTCAAGAGCTTGCTGCTGGGCGCGGGCATCACCATCGCCATCCAGTCCTCCTCCGCCATGACGGTGATGCTGGTGGGCCTGGTGAACTCCGGCGTCATGGAGTTGAGACAGACCATCGGCATCATCATGGGCTCCAACATCGGCACCACCCTGACGGCGTGGATTCTGTCTCTCACCGGCATCGAGAGTGAGAACGTCTTTGTGAACCTGCTGAAGCCGGAGAACTTCTCTCCCCTGATCGCTCTGGCGGGTATCCTGCTGATCATGGGCTCCAAGCGCCAGCGGCGCCGGGACGTGGGGCGCATCATGATGGGCTTTGCCATTTTGATGTACGGCATGGAGCTGATGAGCGGCGCCGTCAGCCCTCTGGCGGAGATGCCCCAGTTTGCCGGGCTGCTCACCGCCTTTGAAAATCCCCTGCTGGGTGTGTTGGTGGGCGCGGTGTTCACCGGGATTATCCAGTCATCCGCTGCCTCTGTCGCCATTCTGCAGGCCCTGGCCATGACCGGCTCCATCACCTACGGCATGGCCATCCCCATCATTATGGGGCAGAACATCGGCACCTGCGTCACCGCCCTCATCAGCTCCATCGGCGTCAACCGCAACGCCAAGCGAGTGGCGGTGGTCCACATCTCCTTCAACGTCATCGGCACCGCCGTGTGCCTGATCCTCTTCTACGGCGGCGACATGATCCTCCACTTCACCTTCCTGAATCAGGCCGTGGGGGCCGTGGGCATCGCCTTCTGCCACACCGCCTTTAACGTGTTCACCACGATCCTGCTCCTGCCCTTCTCCCGCCAGCTGGAAAAGCTGGCGCGGAGACTGGTGCGGACCGAGGACACCCGCGAGAGCTTCGCCTTCCTGGATCCCCTGCTGCTGCGGACCCCCGGCGCGGCAGTCAGCGAAAGCGTCGCCATGGCAGGCCGCATGGGACAAGCCGCCCGGGAGAACATCTGCCTGGCGACGGACCAGCTCTCCCAGTACAGCCGGGAGCGGGAGACCCAGATCCTGCAGAACGAGGACAAGCTGGACATTTACGAGGACCGGCTCAGCAGCTACCTGGTGGAGATCTCCCAGCACGGGCTGTCCATGCAGGATATGCGCACGGTTTCCCGCTTGCTCCACGCCATCGGGGACTTCGAGCGGATCGGCGACCATGCCGTGAACATCCAGGAGTCCGCCCAGGAGCTCCACGACAAGGAGCTCCGGTTCTCTGACAGCGCCCGGGAAGAGCTGCAGGTGCTGCTCTCCGCGCTGGATGACATCCTGGACCTGACCATCCGCAGCTTCCAGGCAGCGGACGTGGAGACCGCCCGCCGGGTGGAACCCCTGGAGGAGACCATTGACCAGCTGATTGAGGAGATCCGAAGCCGCCATATCCAGCGGCTCCAGGCGGGCCAGTGCACCATCCAGCTGGGCTTTGTGCTCAGCGACCTGCTGACCAACATCGAGCGGGCGTCCGATCACTGCTCCAACATCGCCGTCAGCGTCATTGAGGAGTGCTCCGGCGGCCCCGGCCGCCACGCCTATCTGCAGGAGGTGAAGGCCGGCGGCGCCTTCGGCGAGGACCTGCGGCGCGACCGGAAGAAATACCATCTCCCCGAGGCATGACGGAAAGCGGACAGGCTCTGTGTCTACCAGACGCAGGGCCTGTTTTTTATCATTCAGGTATAGCCGTCCCCTGTCGGAGGGAAAATACCCCTATCTCACCGAAAACAGGAGGAATCCGTATGTCTGTGGATCTGAAGAACAGCGAGACCCTGAAAAACCTCATGCGGGCCTTTGCGGGCGAAAGCCAGGCCCGGAACCGCTACACCTTTGCCGCCTCCGTCTGCCGCCAGCAGAAGCTGCATGTGGTGGAGGCGGTGTTCCGCTTCACTGCGGACCAGGAGAAGGAGCACGCGGAGATTTTTTACAACCACATGAAAGAGCTGGCGGGCCAGACCGTGGCCATCGACGGCACCTATCCCGTGGACCTGACGAACGATGTGAAGGAGCTGCTCCGCAAGGCGCAGCACAACGAGTATGAGGAGCACGACCCGGTATACAAGACCTTCGGCGACGTGGCCCAGCAGGAGGGCTTTTCCGCTGTGGCGGCTTCCTTCCACAAGATCGCAGAGATCGAGCGGGCCCATGGCAACCGCTTCGGCAGGCTGGCGGATCTGCTGGAACAGGGAAAGCTGTTTGTCTCCGATGTCCAGTGCGCCTGGATGTGCCTGAACTGCGGTTATATCTTTGAGGGGACGGCAGCCCCCAAGGTCTGCCCTGTGTGCCAGCACGACCAGGGCTTTTTCGTGCGGCTGGAGATGGCACCCTTCGGGGACGCGGTGCTGAAAAAGTGAATCAGGCTCCCAAGGCGGGGAGGCCGGAAAAGCGGCCTCCCCGCCCTCTTGCGGTCGGATCTGAATATTCACTCTTTTATTCATTTGCAATATACATCGATGCTGGAAATATTCACAAATTTTCGGCTGTTTTTCCGGGATTGAACCGGATAAAATAGAGCGCTCCACCAACGGGGACAAATAAATATTCATTTTTGCACGAAAATCTATTGACAAGAGGGAGGGAACGTGATAAGGTAAGGCATGTTCCGGAGGGAGGTGCTTCCTCCCTTGGAAATTCAGAGAAAACCGCCCCGCGACCGCGGGAGCATGAAAAAGGGAGATTGCGATACCATGAAGAAGTTTCTTGCATTGATTCTGACGCTGGCCATGGCGCTGTCCGTCACGGCCTGCGGCGGCAGCGACGACACTGCGGATGATGCCACCGACGGCGAGGGCTCCGGTACGGAAGAGACTGCGGATTACGCCTCCATGACTGACGACGAGCTGAAGGCCGCCATCACCACTGTGGAGGGCGGGAAGCTCATCGTCGCCACCAGCCCGGACTTCGCCCCCTATGAGTTCTATTCCATCGACGAGAGCGGCAATGCCCAGCTGGCGGGCTTTGACATCGCCCTGTCCCAGTATATTGCGGATTACCTGGGCCTGGAGCTGGTGGTGAACCCCATGGACTTCAACGGCGTGCTCACCGAGCTGCAGACCAAGCATGCGGATCTGGGCATGGCGGGCCTGTCTCCCGACCCGGAGCGTGAGGGCATCATGGACTTCTCCGACATCTACTACATGGGCGGCCAGTCCTTTGTGTGCCTGGAGTCCAACAAGGACAAGTTCCCCACGCTGGAAGACACCAATAACCCTGAGTACTCCATTGCCGCCCAGACCGGCTCCATCCAGTATAATCTGGCGGAAGAACACAGCCCCGAGGCCAACATTGTATCTCTGGCCAAGGTGACGGATATCGTGGCCGAGCTGGTGGCCGGTAAGATTGACGGCGCATATATCGAGACGCTGCCTGCCATGAGCTATCAGGTGAACTACCCCGAGCTGTGCCTGGCGCTGGAGGTCCCCTATGATGTGGCTGGCTCTTCCGTGGGCGTCACGAAGGGTAATGCCGCCCTGCTGGAAGGTGTGAACCGCGCCATCGCCGCCGCCATCGAGGATGGTTCTATGGATCAGTTTGTGGAAGAGGCCACCACCCTGGCTGCCGGCAATACCGGCATTCTGGTGGACGGCGAGATTGTCGCCGGCTGAGACTGAAATACGATCGGACCGCTCAATTCCTCCCCTGGTTGCCCAGGGGAGGAATTGGCCGCTTTGCAGAGGCTGGGGTTGCTGGTCTGGAAAGGAGCATATATGGGTCAACTGATACAATTGGAAAACTTTGCCCGGCTGAAGCCCTATGCCGGAATGTTTGCGGAGGGCCTTGCCATCACCGTTCTGCTGGCACTGTTTACGGTGCTGATCGGCTTTATCCTGGCGCTTCTGCTGGCGCTGATGCGCATGAGCAACTTCCGCCCCTTCCGCGCCCTTGGCCTGAATCGGGACGGCCACCTGCGGGACGGTGGATTTCTACTGACGCTGAGCAAATTCAATCCCTTGAGTTTTATTGCCACCGCCTATGTGGAGGTCATCCGCTCTACCCCCATGATGGTGCAGATCCTGATTATCTATCTAGGTGTTTTTTCTGTCATTCAGCTGCCAAAATTTAGTATTTTTGGTTTTATTGAGTCCCAGCGATTTATTCCGGGTGTAGTGGCTCTGGGTATGAACTCCGGCGCCTATCTGTGTGAGATCATCCGGTCCGGCATTCAGTCCATTGACGGCGGCCAGACAGAGGCAGCCCGTTCTCTGGGCCTGTCTCAGCGGCAGAACCTGCGGTTCATTATCCTGCCACAGGCAGTGAAGAATATTTTACCCGCCATTGCCAACGAGTTCGTGGTCATCATCAAGGAGTCCGCCATTACATACACCATCGGTGTGCAGGATATCATGGGCGCTGTCAACAATATCCGGGGTGCCACGTTCCTCATCATGGAGCCCCTGCTGGTTGCAACGGCTCTATATTTCTGCCTGTGCTTCCCCACCAGCAAGATCATCGCTTACTTCGAAAGGAGAATGAGCCGTGGCGACCGGAGATAAGCTGATCCAGGTCAAGGACCTGAAGAAATACTACAACCGGGGCGCCATCAAGGCCTTGGACGGCGTCACGGTGGACATTGACCAGGGCGACGTGATGGTGGTCATCGGCCCCTCCGGCTCCGGCAAGTCCACGTTCCTCCGCAGCCTGAACCTGCTGGAGGAGCCTACCGGAGGATCTATCCTCTTCAATGGGGTGGATATCACAAAAAAGAAGATAAAAAATGCGGAGGGCAAAACGGTAAAGGTGGACATCGACCAGCACCGCCAGAAGATGGGCATGGTGTTCCAGCACTTCAACCTGTTCCCTCACATGACCATCATGGACAACATGACTCTAGCCCCCATCCAGGTGAAGCACATGGACCGGGGCGAGGCGGAGAAAAAGGCCCTGGCCCTGTTGGACCGAGTAGGCCTGCAGGACCGTGCCCGCGCCTATCCCATCCAGCTCTCCGGCGGCCAGAAGCAGCGGATTGCCATCGTTCGGGCATTGATGATGGAGCCGGAGGTTATGCTCTTTGACGAGCCCACCTCCGCCCTGGACCCGGAGATGGTGGGCGAGGTGCTGGAGGTCATGAAGGAGCTGGCCCAGGAGGGCATGACTATGGTGGTGGTCACCCACGAGATGGGCTTTGCCCGGGAGGTGGGCAACCGGGTCCTCTTCATGGCAGACGGCAAGCTGCTGGAGGAGGGCTCCCCCGCCGACATTTTCGGAAATCCCCAGCACCCCCGGCTCCAGGACTTCCTCAGCAAGGTGCTGTAAGGCAGCCTGAGCCCAGTGCCGCCCGCTGGGCGGCGGGACCGGGCAACTGCGGGGCGCGCACATCTGTGCGCGCCCTTTTTAACGGGCCGGGGCATCCGGCGCAGAAAGGAGCATCCCCATGACAGCAGAAAAGCAGGCGGCCGTCGCCGCCATCGAAAAAAAAGCAGATCTGGTAGCCCAGGTGGCAGATGAGATCTGGTCCTTTGCGGAGTTGTCTCTCCAGGAGGAGCAGTCTGCCGACCTGTACTGCCGAGTGCTGGAGCAGGAGGGCTTCAAGGTGGAGCGGGGCATCTGCAACATCCCCACCGCCTTCTCCGCCTCCTACGGCAGCGGGCGGCCCATCATCGGCCTGCTGGCGGAATATGACGCGCTCTCCGGCCTGTCCCAGAAGGGCGGCAGCCTGACGCGGGAGGAGCTGGTCTCCGGCGGCTGCGGCCACGGGTGCGGGCATAACCTGCTGGGCGCCGGGGCCATGGCTGCCGCTCTGGGAGTGAAGGCGTATCTCGAGGCCGCCAAGATCCCCGGCACCGTGGTACTGTATGGCTGCCCCGGCGAGGAGGGCGGCGCCGCCAAGGCATTTATGGCCCGGGATGGGCTATGGTACGGTCTGGATGCGGCCCTCACCTGGCACCCGGACGACGCCAACGAGGTGCTTACAGGCTCCTCCAACTCCTGCATCCAAACCCAGTACCACTTCACCGGCGTGGCGGCCCATGCCGCCGGAGACCCGGACCGTGGTCGCAGCGCCCTGGACGCGGTGGAGCTGATGAACGTGGGCGTCCAGTTCCTGCGGGAGCACATGAGTGACAAGGCTCGGGTCCACTACGCCATCACCGATGCCGGCGGCCGGAGTCCCAACGTGGTCCAGCCCAGGGCCAGCGTGCTGTACATGGTCCGGTCCAATCATGTGGCGGAGGCCGTGGAGCTGCAGGCCCGGGTGGACAAGATCGCCCAGGGCGCAGCTCTGATGACTGAGACTACGGTGGAGAAGAAATTCATCGACGGCCTGGCGGACACCGTCACGAACCACGCCCTGGAGCGGGTCCTCTACCGAAATTTCGAGGCCCTGGGGGTCCCCAGTTACACGCCGGAGGAGCTGGCCTTTGCCGACAGCCTGGCCGGGACCTATTCCGGCAGTGACCGGGCGCCGGGCGTGGGCAGCCAGTATGATCTGGACTACGCGGCGGATGCCCAGGCCAGGCGGGCCCAGGCCGGCCACGCCATGAACCGCTTTCTGCTGCCCCTGTACCAGGGGGACGCCTTCCAGCCCGGCTCCACGGATGTGGGCGACGTCAGCTGGCAGTGCCCTACTGCACAGATCCACGTGGCCGCCTGGCCCAACGGCTGCCCCGGCCATAGCTGGCAGAATGTCTCCTGCGGCCGGACAGACATCGGCCACAAGGCGGCCCTCCATGCCGGCAAGGTCCTGGCGGCGGCCGCCATTGACCTGCTGACGGACCCGGCCCTGCTGGAGGAGGCAAAGACGGAGTTTCAGCGCCGGACGGCGGCAGGCTACACCTGCCCTATCCCCGCGGACGCGGTACCCACCATCGCAGACTGATTAAAAGGGCGCCCCGGTCAAAGCCGGGGCGCCCTTTTGTCGAAACAACCAATTATTTTTTCAGGTTACCAAAAATTTTGTTTGCTTTTGGGGGAATCCATGGTATCATAAGAGCAGAAGCCTCAAGCCCCGACTTCCGCACCACAGAACGCGCGGAGTTTCCGCCCGAAAGGAGTCCTGCCCATGGAGTCTCGCTTTGACCGCCGGGAGCTGCTGTTTCAGCCCCGGGGAATTCCGCCCCTCGGCACCTCGCTCTCCCTGGCCCTGCAGCATCTGGTGGCCATGATCGTGGGGTGTGTCACCCCGCCTATCATCATCGCCGGAGCCATCGGCCTCAGCCAGGAGGAGCAGGTGCTGCTGATCCAGGCATCCCTGGTGATGTCCGCCGTGTGCACATTCCTCCAGCTGTATCCCATCGGCGGGCGGTTCGGCTCTGGCCTGCCGGTGATCCTGGGTGTCAGCTTTGCCTATGTTCCCAGTATGCAGGCCATCGCCGCCTCCGGCGGCGGAGTGGCGGCCATTGCTGGCGCCATGATCGTGGGCGGCATCGTGGCTGTGCTGGTGGGCGTGTTCGTCAAGAAGATCCGCCGGCTGTTCCCGCCGGTCATCACCGGCACGGTGGTGTTCACCATTGGCCTCTCCCTCTACCCTACCGCCATCAACTACATGGCCGGCGGCACCGGCAACACCTATGAATCCGTGGTGGCGCAACAGGGGCTGACGGAGGCGCTGGTCTACGGCTCCTGGCAGAACTGGCTGATCGCGGCCCTGACGCTGACTGCCGTGCTGGTGCTGAACCACAAGGCCAAGGGCATCTGCAAGCTGGCTTCTATCCTGATCGGGATGCTGTTCGGCTATGCGGTGGCGCTCTGCTTCGGCATGGTCAGCTTTGCCGACGTGGGAAATGCTGCCTGGTTCGCCCTGCCGGAGCCCCTGCACTTCGGTCTGAAGTTCGATCCAGCCTCCTGTGTGGCCATCGGGCTGTTGTTTGCCATCAACTCCATCCAGGCCATCGGCGACTTCACCGCCACCACCGTGGGCGGCCTGGACCGGGATCCCACGGACCAGGAGCTCCAGGGCGGTATCATCGCCTATGGCACCAGCAATATCCTGACGGCGCTGATGGGCGGCCTGCCCACGGCTACCTACTCCCAAAATGTGGGCATCGTCACCACCAACAAGGTGGTGAACCGGACGGTGTTCGCCATTGCCGGGGGATTCCTGCTGCTGGCGGGCATCTCCCCCAAATTTGCAGCGCTGCTGACCACCATTCCCCAGTGCGTGCTGGGGGGCGCCACAGTGACGGTGTTTTCCACCATTGCCATGACGGGCATGAAGCTCATCGCCTCCCAGGACCTGACGGCCCGGAACACCACCATTGTGGGTCTCTCTGCTGCTCTGGGCGTGGGGATTTCCCAGGCCTCCGAGGCCCTCAGCCAGTTCCCGGAGGCGTTCACCATGGTGTTCGGACAGTCTCCCGTGGTGATCGCAACTATCATGGCGGTGCTGCTGAACCTGATTTTGCCCAAGGAGAAATGAAAAAACGAACGCCGGATGGGTTTCCATCCGGCGTTTTTATTTAGGGGGCGGGGCGCTCAGATCTCCCGGCGGCCCTCTAGGGCCCGCATCAGCGTGGCGTCGTCGGCGAACTCCAGATGTCCGCCCACGGGAATGCCGTAGGCCAGGCGGGTCACCCGCACGTCAAAGGGCTTTAAGAGCCTGGCGATATACATGGCTGTGGCCTCCCCCTCCGTGTCCGGATTGGTGGCCATGATGACTTCCTTCACCTCGCCGCTGGCCACCCGCTCCACCAGGGATTTGATGGCCAGGTCGTCCGGCCCCACGTGGTTCATGGGAGAGATGACGCCGTGGAGCACGTGATACCGGCCGTTGTACTCCCTGGCCCGCTCTATGGCGGCCACGTCCCGGGGATCCGCCACCACGCAGATAACGGAGCCATCCCGCTTGGGGGAGGCGCAGATGGGACACAGCCCCCCGGCGGTGAAGTTTTGGCACACCGGGCAGCAGGTGACGCTTTTCTTGGCGTCCAGGATGGCGTCGGCGAACTCCTTGGCCTCCGCCTCCGGCAGGCCCAGCACGTAAAAGGCCAGCCGCTGGGCAGACTTGCCGCCGATGCCCGGCAGGCGGGCAAACTGCTCCACCAGTTTTTCAAGAGGTGCGGGGAAATATTCCATGGTCTGATGCTCCTTCAAAGGGTTCGTATCCGGTCTCCGGCCGGGTATGGGAAAAAGAGGCGATCACCGGGGCAGATCGATGGCGAACAGGGCCGCCGTGCCGCCGGTGTGGACGAACAGCAGGTCGTCCTGCCCATCAAAAGCTCCCCGGCGCAGCAGCTGCATCATGCCGGCAAAGGCCTTCCCGGTGTAGACCGGATCCAGCAGGATGCCCTCCGTCCGGGCCAGCTCCTCGATATAGGGGGTATCCTCCGGATTCGGCAGGGCATAGCCGGGGCCCATGTGCTCCACCATCTGAAATGCATTCTCTTCCGGCTGGAAGGGGTACTCCAGCAGTGCTGCGGCCTCCCCTGCCAGGCGGGGGACGATCTTGTCGAAGGGGCCGCTGTCCACGGCGATGCCGGTGACCTTCACACCGGGCAGAAACAACCCGGCTCCCAGCAGCAGCCCAGCGGCCGTGCCGCCGGAGCCGGTGGCGGAGACGATGTGTCCCAGCCGCACGCCCGCAGCCATAGCCTGGACGGCGATCTCCCGGGCGCCGCTCACGTAGCCCACGGCGCCGAGGGCCGTGGAGGCGCCCACGGGAATATAGCAGCACTTGTGCCCCGCCTGCTCCAGCGTGCCGCCGATCCGGTGCATCTCTGCATAGATCTCGTCATAGGAATCCATGTCCAGCAGACGCACCTCGGCGCCGAAGAGCTCGTCCAGCACCAGATTGCCCCGGTGCTCCGTGACGCCCCGGCGCTTCAGCAGCAGGATGCACTTCATCCCGAGCCGCGCGGCGCAGGCGGCGGTGAGGGCCGCGTGGTTGGACTGGGCGCCGCCGGTGGTGAATACCGTGTCGCACCCCTGGTCCAGGGCCTCCGCCAGAACGAATTCCAGCTTGCGGACCTTGCTGCCGCCCAGGGCCACGCCGCACAGGTCATCCCGCTTGATCCAGATGCCCCGGCCGTACTGCTCGCTCAGCCGGTCCAGCCGGTAAAACGGGGTGGGAAACACGCCCAGCCGGACCCTGGGCAGATCGTGCAGATTCCGCATGGCGCGCGCCCTCAGCCCCGCAGCTCCGCGATGCGGGCGGGGATATCGTCAGCCTTGTAGACGGCGCTGCCGGCCACCAGCACATTGGCGCCGGCGGCGATGCAGGTCTTGCAGGTGACGGGATCCACGCCGCCGTCCACCTCCAGCTCGCAGCCGGGGTTCTTCTCATCGATCCAGCGGCGGATGGCGGAGACCTTGGGCATCATATCCGCCATGAATTTCTGGCCGCCGAAGCCCGGCTCCACCGTCATCACCAGCACCAGTTCCACCTCATTCAGGAAGGGCAGGACCGTCTCCGCAGGCGTTTTCGGCTTCAGCACCACACCGGCCCGCTTGCCCTTGGCGTGGATCCTGGCAATGGCGTCGTGGAGCTTTTCCTCCGTGTCGGACTCCACATGGACCGTCACCAGGTCGGCGCCGGCGTCGCAGAACTGCTCCACATACCGGCCCGGCTCCACGATCATCAGGTGAACATCCAGGGGCAGCGCCGTGGTGGGGCGGATGGATTTCACCACCGGGATACCGATGGTAATGTTGGGGACGAACATGCCGTCCATCACATCCACATGGACGTAATCGGCGGTGGAGATGCGCTGGATATCCCGCTCCAGATTGGCAAAATCCGCGGAGAGGATGGACGGTGCGATTTTTATCATGGAAAGCCCCTCTTTTCTTTCATTCCGGCGGCAGACCGGACGGAATCGGGCTGCCGGGCCCTGTGGCGCGGGAAGAACCCGGCGCATAGGATACCCCGAGCGGCAGGCCGCCCCCCAGTCTGCACTTCCGCGCAGCGTCCGCCCCTGGGCGGGGCGCCGCCGCTTTTTTGAATAGGGAGCCGGTGGAGCGTACGCTCTGCCGGCTCTCAGCTTGCGTATATACCGTATTCAGTGTAGCAGACTTCCGGTGCAAAAGCAACGGTCTCTTGCCCGGACGAGCCGGGAGGCCGGCCCTGCAAAAAATTCCAAAAGTGTTGCATAAACCACTTCTAAAATGAGAATATTCTGATAATCTAATACCAGAATCCAAGAGAGAGGCGGTGGAATCGTGGAAGAGCAGATCGACTATGAGGAGCGGGCATCGCTGCTGAAGGCCCTGTCCAACCCCATCCGGCTGCAGATCGTCCACGGCCTGCTGATTTCCGGGTGCCACAATGTGGGCTGCATGGAGGCGTCCACCGGCATGTCCCAGTCCTGCATCTCCCAGCATCTGCAGAAGCTGCGGGCGGCCAATGTGGTGACGGCGGAACGGTCCGGAAATGAGGTATACTATCAGGTGGCGTCCCGGGAGGTGGCCTCCCTGGTGGCCGACCTGCTAGGAGAGGAGGCGGACTCCTATGTCCTATGATGTGCTGGTGATCGGCGGCGGCCCCGCGGGGCTGTCCGCGTCCATCAACGTCCGGGCACGGGGGCGCAGCGCCCTGGTGGTCTCTAATCCCCTGGAGGAAAATCCTCTCTGGCGGGCGGAGAAGGTGGACAACTACCTGGGCCTGCCCGGCCTGTCCGGCGCGGAGATGCTGGCCGCCATGCGCCGCCACGCGGAGCAGGCGGGGGTGGAGTTTCTGGCGGGCAAGGTGCTGAACGCCGTGCAGATGCCGGACGCCTGGTATGTCAGCGTGGGGCCGGATATGTACAACGCCAGGGCTGTGGTGCTGGCGGCGGGCGTGGCCCGCGGGAAGAAGTTTGCCGGCGAGGCGGAGCTTCTGGGCCGGGGCGTCAGCTACTGCGCCACCTGCGACGGGATGCTCTACCGGGGCAAGCCGGTGGCGGTGGTGGGATACACCGACACCGCCCGGCAGGAGGCGGAGTTTCTCCAGAAAATCGGCTGCTCCGTGACCTATTTCGACCGCCCCAAGCAGTGCGAGATCCGGGGCGACGGCCGGGTGGAGTCCGTCACCTGCGACGGCCGGACCATTCCGGCGGAGGGCGTGTTCATCCTGCGGCCCACCATGGCCCCCACGGAGCTGTTCCCGGGGCTGGCGGTGGAACAGGGCTATGTGACGGTGGACCGGCGTATGGCCACCAATCTCCCCGGCCTGTTTGCCGCGGGAGACTGCACCGGCGGTCCCCTTCAGGTCTCCAAGGCCGCGGGAGATGGGCTGATCGCCGGGCAGAGTGCGGCGGCCTGGGCGGCGGCTCAGGAGCGCCGGGAAAAACAGAGCTGAACGTACAACATCAAATTTGAGTGTATAAAGGAGACATGACGTATGGGAATCAAGCATTTCAAGACTGCGGAATTTGACGCCGCCGTGGCGGCGGCCCCCTTGGCGATGGTGGACTTCTGGGCCGACTGGTGCGGCCCCTGCAAGATGCTCTCTCCGGTGATCGAGTCCCTGGCAGACCAGTACGAGGGTAAGGTCCTTGTGGGCAAGGTGAACGTGGATGAGGAGCCGGATCTGGCCCGGCGGTTCGGAGTCATGAGCATCCCCACGGTGGTGTTCCTGAAGAACGGCCAGGAATTTGACCGGAAGGTGGGCGTGATGCCGCCCCAGGCGTTTAGCGGCGTGCTGGACACCAACCTGTGAGCTGCCCCGGGCAGTGCGCACAGTCCAAAGGCGGGAAATCCGTTAAAGCAGGCCGGGCCTCTTGAGGCCCGGCCTGCTTCTGCCTGGGCGCGGCGACCCAGTCCCCGCGGGGGTGGGGAACTTGCCTTCCGGTGCGCCCCCCCTTTCCTTCTGCGGCCAGCAGGGGCAGCCCCGCCGCAGGGCTGCCCGCAGCCCATTCGCTGGTGCGGTAATTCGGGCTTCCGCTTGGTGCCGTCCTATCACAACGGGGCACAGGGATTGGGGCTGCAAGGGAAACGCACAGCTCCCGGAGGCCGGTTTCAGAAAACCGTCGGTTTTCGATTCGCCTTTTCACAAGAAGGGGAAATTCAGCTGGAAGACCCGGCCGGGAATTACAGGCTGTGCGACTTCACCGCGGGCGCATTCCCAGACCGGGCTGTTTTAACGGTATACTGGGACCTGCACCGCAAGACCGGCATGAAAGCAGGCCCTGTCCATGTGGACAGGGCCTGCTTTCATGCTTCGATGCTGATGGCGCTGACCGGGCAGCCGTCCCGGGCCTCCTGGGCCGCCTCCAGCTGGCCCTCCGGGATGCCGCTGCCGTGGGCCAGCCCGTCGTCGCCCATGTGGAATACCTCCGGGCAGGTGCCGGCGCACAGGCCGCAGCCGATGCAGTTCTCATTTACTGTTGCGTTCATATTGGTCACTCCTATTATTCCAGAATATTTCCATCCCGGCCCAGTGTCACCACCTGCCAGGGAATGAACTTGCCGCTCTGCCGCAGGGCCGTCTCCGCTGCCCGCTGCATACCGCCGCAGCAGGGGACATCCATCCGCACGATGGTCAGCTCCCGGATATCGTTGCGGCGAAGGATCTCCGTCAGCTTTTCGGCATAGTCTCCCTCATCCAGCTTGGGGCAGCCGATCAGCGTGATGCGGCCCCGCATGAACCGCTGGTGGAAGTCCGCCCGGGCATAAGCCGTGCAGTCCGCCGCGATCAGCAGCCGGGCACCGTTGAACCAGGGGGCCTCCACAGGCACCAGCTTGATCTGCACCGGCCACTGGGCCAGGTGGGACACCGCGCCGTCCTGCGGCGCGGAAACGGCCTGAGCCACCGCCGGACGGAGGGTCTGGGCCATACTACCGGGACAGCCGCCGGAGGGCGGCGCCTGCCGCGGCGCGGTGCCTTTCAGGGCCTCCGCCTTCTTTGCCAGGACAGCTGCTTCATCATAGGCTGCGGCCTCCCGCTCCACAAACGTGATGGCTCCGGTGGGGCAGGTGGGCAGGCAGTCTCCCAGACCGTCGCAGTAGTCGTCCCGCAGCAGGACCGCCTTGCCGTCCACCATGCCGATGGCACCCTCGTGACAGGCTGCGGCACAGGCGCCGCAGCCGTTGCATTTCTCCTGATCGATCTCGATGATCCTTCTTACCATAGTGTGTCTCCTTTTTGGGGTTTCAAACGTTTTGCTTGCTTTCTGAGACCTAGTATCGTACAATGGGACAAAAAAGTATGTTGTTTTTACAACGGAATGGAGGAAATGGTATGGAAGTTTCTACCGCGCTTCTTCTCCGGACGCCGTTGTTCCGCGGGATTCCGCAGGAGGCGCTGCCTGCGCTGCTGGAGGGCCTGGGCGCACGGAAGCGCCGCTGTGGCCGGGGTGAAGTGGTCCTGCGGCGGGGAGAGCGGGCGGACCGGCTGGGGCTGGTCCTCTCCGGGACGCTGCATATCGTCAAGGAGGATTTCTGGGGGAGCCGCACCATTGTGGGCCTCGCCCGGTCCGGAGAGGTGTTTGCGGAGGCCTATGCCTGTCTGGGCGGTGAGCCGCTGGAGGTGGCCGTGCTGGCGGCAGCGGATGCGGAGGTGCTGTTTCTCAACAGCGTACAGGCGCTGTCCTGTGCCCGGCCGGGCGCCGCGGAATTCACCCGGAACCTGCTGACCATTCTGGCGGGGCGGAATCTGACCCTCACCCGGAAGATCGGCCACATGGCCCGCCGCACCACCCGGGACAAGCTGCTCAGTTATCTGTCCGCCCAGGCCATGCAGGCCGGAGGGCCGGAGTTTGATATCCCGCTGGACCGCCAACAGCTGGCAGACTATCTGGCGGTGGACCGCAGCGCCATGTCTACCGCGCTTGGAAAGCTCCGGGACGAGGGTGTGCTGACGTTTCAAAAAAACCATTTCCACCTGCTTCAGCAGATGGAGCAGACTGACTGAGGAGGAGAGCGCCATGCTGACCCGAGTGCCGGATTATTATGAGGCGTTTCACTGTCTGGCGGGGGCCTGCCCCCACACCTGCTGCGAAAAGTGGGAGGTGGTGGTGGACGAGGAGACCGCCCGCCGCTATCAGGAGACCCCCGGCTCCCTGGGGGAGCGGCTGCGGGAGGCGCTCCAGACGGACGAGGAGGGGGATTTCTGCTTCCCCCTCCGGGGCGGCCGGTGCCCCTTTCTGAACCGGGAGAATCTGTGCGAGATCCACCGGATATTGGGAGCCGAGGCCACGTCCCTGACCTGCCGGACCCACCCCCGGTTCATTGAGGAGTACGGCCCCTTTCGGGAGGTCAGCCTCTGTGCCTCCTGCCCGGCAGCCTGTGACCTGCTGCTTGGCTCCACCGACCCGCTGTCCTTCCTGGAACGGGAGACGGCGGAGCCGGAGGAACCGGGAGACCCGTGGCTCTGCGGGCTCCTGCCCCTGCGGGAGCGGATGCTTCGGGAGCTGGCGGATCGGCCTCGTCCCCTGCAGGAGCGGCTGGAGGCATTTTTGCTCCTGGCTGCGGAGGCGCAAATCCTGCTGGATGAGGACCGGACAGAGGACCTTGCGGCTCTGGCAGCGGACTGGAAGAAGCAGGAGACGGCGGTACCGCCCGGGCCTGGCCTGTTTCCACACGCCCTGCGGGTGCTGTCCAAGCTGGAGGCCCTGGACGGGGACTGGCGGGAGCTCCTGCGCAGGGCGGAGGAGGCGCCGCCCGTCGCCGTGCCGGAGACGCTGCTGGAGCGGCTGGGCACATACTTTGCATTCCGGTATCTCCTGAAGGCGGTCAACGACGGCGACCTGCTGGGGCAGGCGCAGTTCTGCGTGCTGATGGTCCTGACGGCACAGCGCCTGACGGCAGTATGTGGCCTTTGGGAGGCTGTCCGCCGCCTTTGCTGTGAAGTGGAGCACAGTGAAGAGAACCTGGAGGCGCTGCGCCTGGCGTTCCTTCGGGATGCAGCTCTCTCCCCCGGGGCGTTTTTGTGCCAGCTGCGGAGTTGAGCGGCTTTGCCCGCACCTTTGTGCATTTTGCTCACGGTAATTGATTTCGATTTATGGAAAGTGTAAAAATACACAAAAGCACTTGACAGTAAAAGAAATCTATTGTACATTATAGACACAGGAAAGGAGTGAGTCCCATGGGCTAGTTAGCTCAGAGATTCCCAATCATCCCTGCACCGTTCGGAATCGAGGAATTCCTCAAAACGCGAAACTCCGGAAGAACCCAAAGACGAAACACACCTCACGATGATGAGCCACACGAGAATCGAGTTTTGGTAGCAACCAGAGCAGACGTCTGCGTGTACCGATGTTTTATGGATTGGCAAACCCCTGAGTTCCCCTGTTTCCCCAGCATCCGGACGGTATCTCAAGAAAGCAAGAGGTAATGCATATTGGAAACTCCGATCCAGAAGTAGGCCCCCCGTTCGTCGTTGGAGCGAGCGGGGGGTTGTGCTGTATAGAGGGCATCCGGCAAAAAGCAGGGATGCGGAAGCTGAAAGCCTGTTGGGGCGCCGGAGGGCGCTTTTTTGCTGCGCAGAAGCACCGAAACAGACTGTGTGCCGTCTCCGGCGGTACGGTGACCCGGTCCGGCCCGTGGGCCGGATGCATAAAGCTGCCGGGATCTGGCGGAGCGCCCCATTCTTATGTGCGTTCACACCGCATGAATTTTTCTGCCCTGAAGGGCTGGGAAAGCGGCAGAACACCGGGCGGCCCCTCCCCTGCCGCGTGCTGCGGGCCCTTTCCTCTGCGGAATGTGAAAAAAGCTCCCGGGCCAAATGGCCCGGGAGCTTCTGCGTCGATCTTACTTGTGGTCCACAGAGGACATATAGCGAATCAGCTCCACCATCTTGTTGGAATAGCCGCACTCATTGTCGTACCAGGAGACGACCTTCACGAAGGTGTCGGTCAGAGCGATGCCGGCATCCGCATCGAAGATAGAGGTGCGGGAATCGCCCAGGAAGTCGGAGGACACAACGGGCTCGTCGGTGTAGCCCAGCACGCCCTTCAGCTCACCCTCAGAGGCCTCCTTCATGGCCTTGCAGATCTCCTCATAGGAGGCGGGCTTCGCCAGCTTGGCGGTCAGGTCCACCACGGAGACGTCCAGAGTGGGGACGCGCATGGACATGCCGGTCAGCTTGCCGTTCAGCTCGGGGATGACCTTGCCCACGGCCTTGGCGGCGCCGGTGGAGGAGGGGATGATGTTGCCGGTGGCGGCACGGCCGCCGCGCCAGTCCTTCAGGGAGGCGCCGTCCAGCAGCTTCTGGGTGGGGGTGACGGAGTGGACGGTGGTCATCAGGCCCTCCACGATGCCGAACTTGTCATTCAGCACCTTGGCGATGGGGGCCAGGCAGTTGGTGGTGCAGGAGGCGTTGGATACGAACGTCATATCAGAGGTGTACTTGCTGTTGTTGACGCCCATGACGAACATGGGCGTATCGTCCTTGGAAGGGGCGCCCATGACCACGTGCTTGGCGCCAGCGTCAATGTGACCCTGGCACAGCTCCTTGGTCAGGTGCTTGCCGGTGCACTCGCAAATATACTCCGCACCCACGGAAGCCCAGGGAATGTCCTTGACCTCCATAGCGGTAAAGACAGGATACTTCTTGCCGTTGACCACCAGGGCGCCGTCCTCGGCGGAGACCTCGCCGGGGAACTTGCCATGCACGCTGTCATACTTCAGCATGTAGGCCATATACTCGGGGTTCATGAAGGGATCGTTCAGGCCGACGACCTCTACATCGTCATGAGTCAGGGCGGCGCGGAAGACGAGGCGGCCAATGCGGCCGAAGCCATTGATGCCAATCTTGGTTTTCATATCGGAAAGACTCCTTTCACAAAATCAGACGCACCGGCGGCGCGCCGTCAAAACGTTTGCGTAAACGTTTTCTAATAATCGCACAAGTATATTATCATACGGTCGACCTTTTTGCAACTGTCAATTCAGATAACATTTTCTGCGGCAGGTTGTGGATAATCCATAAGAAAAAGGGCATATTTCACAATTTTTACACGAAACAGGGGGAAAAGGGGCTTGACGCGGAGGGAAAGCTGTCCTATACTGAAGTGGCTAATTATTTGCGTAAACCAATAAACCATTGCGCAAGGAGGCTGTCCCATGAAGGTGACCATCAGCGATGTGGCGAAGCTGGCGGGAGTGTCCACCGCCACCGTGTCCCACACCATCAACAATACCCGGTATGTGTCCAACGAGACGAAGGAGAAGGTCTACCGGGCCATCGAGGAGCTGGGATACACACCGGACGCTTCCGCCCGCAGTTTCCGCACGGGAAAGAAAAAGATCATCGGCTTTATTGTGCCCGATATCGCCAATAAATTCTTCGCAACCATGATTGAGTCTGTGGAAAAATATCTCTCCGCCAACGGCTACCAGCTCATCATCGCCAATACCCGGGAGAATATGGACCGGGAGGAGACCAATATCCGCCTGCTGACGGCGGGACTGGTGGACGGGCTGCTGGTGGCCAGCACCATGGACGATTTCCAGCGGTTCGACGCCCTGATCCCCGCAGGATTTCCGGTGGTGCTGGTGGACCGGATCTTTGAGACAAAGAAGTACTCCTCCGTCTGCGTGTCCAACTTCCAGCCCATCTACCGCAGTGTATGCCGGCTGGCGGGAAAGGGCGACCAGCGGATCGGCATCATCGGCGGCCTCCCCCGCCTCTCCAGCACGCAGGAGCGGATCTCCGCCTATCGGCAGGCTGTGGCGGACTGTGGCCTGCCGGAGGATGAGCATTTAATCCAATATGGCGACTCCCTGGAGAACAGCGCCTGCGCCTGTCTGGACCAGCTGCTGGAGCGCAAGTGCGACGCCATCATCGTCTGTCAGGGGCTGATGGCCTCGGAGACCATCATCTATCTCCACCAGAAGGGCATCCAGCTGGCCCAGGACATCGACCTGGTGAGCTTTGTGGACTATGACTCCGATGTGTACGCCCTGTACGCCAATCAGATGGACTCCATCATCCAGCCGGTGGAGGACCTGGGGCAGGCTGCGGGCGAGCAGATCCTCAGACGGGTGGAGGTGCCCGACGCGCCGATCTTTGAAAATGTGCTCACATCCACGTACCGCCCCTACAACCAGCCTCGGGCCTGGTCTCATTCGGACCGCTGAACTGAAAAAACGCGCCGCAGAAGCGGCGCGTTTTTCATGTCCTGGAGACGTTATCCCTGGAAGCGCAGGTGGAAGCGGGCGCCGGGATCACCGGCAAAGACAATCGTTCCATCCTCCGGCAAGGTGACGGTGGTGTCGCCCCACAGGACGGAGGAGGCAGTCACCTGGCCGTTTCCGTCATACACCCAGAAACCGGAATTCTCCGGCACCTGCACGGTCATGGTCTTGCCGGCGGCATCGCCGACCTGATACCAGCGGGCATAGCCATCCGCCTGAATGGTGGTGTAGGAGGCGCCGGAGCCAGTGAACAGCGTGGGCGCTGCGGCCGCGTCCATGTAGAGGCTGCCCTTGGCGTTGATCCAGAGGACGCCGTCCCGCTCCTCCAGCTGGTAGTCCACGCCGTCCCGGCTGCCCACGCCGGGCACCTGGATCTCAGAGCGGGCGGTGGTCTCGTCCGCGATCCGGGCGGCGCCGATATAGCCGGGGATCGTTTCCGGAACCTCCGCGACCGCGGCGGCGTCCGCCAGCGCCAGGAAGGTCTGGGAGTTGTATGGCTCGTTCATGGGCAGGATACCCAAGGTGGCGATGCTGTCCCAGGCGGCGGCTACCTCAGGAGAGAGATCGTTCTCCGGCAGCTTCACGGCGGCGTAGTTGGCGATGGGCAGCGCCCCCAGGCCCGGCAGAGGGGAGACGGCCTGCTGGTACAGATAGGTCTGGCCGTTGCGCTCTTTCACAAAGGAGATGTAGGACAACCCGGTGGAATCCCGGAAGGAGCCGTCGCTGCAATAGGTGAAGGTCTGGGCGGGGATCGAGGTGGGATAGTTCAGGTAGGACATGGTCAAAGTGCCGTCGGCCTGGATATCCACCTGATACTGGGCGGAGGTGGAGCCGTAGTACCCGGCGTTTTCCAGCTGTTCCGCGGGCATGGCGGCGGACTCCGCCGCGGGCAGGGCCTTTACAGTCTGGTCCACGGTGACGCCCTCCTCCGCCAGAGCGGCGATGAGGATCTGATTGGCGGCCAGCTGGTCATAGGTGGACACGCCGCCGGAGCTGACCACAGCCGCGGCCATGTCATACTCCGGCAGGACCACCAGGCCGGCGTGGTAGTACAGGGTGTCACCGCCTTTCACCAGGGCCTGGATGTCGCTTTGGCAGAAGGGATACCACTCCATGTTGTCCCAGCCCAGGCCGTAGGCCAGGGAGTCCGGCTCTCCGCTTTCGGGCCACAGGCCCCGGCTGTACTCCGGATAGGCCATGGCGTCCAGAGAGGACTGGCGCAGCAGCTCCGTGCCGGTCAGGGCGCCGCCGAAGGACGCCAGATCGGAAGCCGTGGCATAGATGCCTCCGGCACCGATGGCGTTCAGGGCATCCTGGGGCAGGGCGCGGGGGTCGGTGCCCCGGTAGATGGGGGCCAAATCGTTGGCGTCAAAGTCCCCGCCGGGAGCAAAGGTGCGGTCCAGGTCCAGAGGGGCCAGGATATGTTCGTCCACATAGTCCATGAAGTCCATGTCAGTGATGGCCTCCACCACCAGCTCCGCCAGGGAGAAGCCGTCGTTGCAGTAGACGCTGAAGGCGCCGGGGTCCGCCGCCAGCCGCTGGGTGGAGAGCTTCTCCAGCAGGGTGTCATGGGCGCGTGTGCTGGCCTCGCCGAACAGCATGGCGTCAGAGAGGCCGGTGCCCAGGATGCCGGAGGAGTGGTTCAGCAGCATCCGAACGGTGATGTCCTTGTAACGCTCGTCCGCCATTTTGAAGTCCGGCAGATACTGGGTCACCGGGGCGTCCAGAGACACCTTGCCGTCCTCCGCCAGCTGCATCACCGCCACGGTGGTGTAGATCTTGCTGACGGATCCGATGCCGTACAGCTCGTCCCCGGTCATCAGGCGATTTTCGGACCGGGAGAAGGTGCCGGTCTGGCCGGTGAGAACGATCTCCCCATCCTGCCACAGCGCGTATTGCAGGCTTTGCGCGCCGCCGTACTGGGCGGCGTAAGAGGCAGCGGTGTCCGCCAGGGTTTGCAGGTCCTCCGCGGCGGTCTCGGTTTCCGCCGCCGCGGCGGGGACCGCCAGGCTCACGGCCAGGAGGAGGGCCAGAACCAGGGCTCTCCAGCGAGTGTGAAGTACGTTCATAACAGTTCCTTTCCCGCCCCACAGGGCGTTTGTGCCGGACGCTCCGGCGAGATGACAGTGCCAGGATACACCTTCCCCCCAGGGGAAGGTCAAGTAAAAAATCCGGAAAGATCCGGTCCAACAGACGTTCCCGGGGACGGATACCCGTCCCCGGTGTCTGCCGGAAACACAAAGGCGGTGTTGAGCGCAGGACTCAACACCGCCTGATCTTCTGGATCAAAGCGCAACACAACGCCCACTCCCCGGTTCGCACTTGAAAAAAGCGCACCCCGCCGGTATAATGGGAAATACGGTGCAGTCAGATGACTGTTGTGTTGAGTGGTCATGACACTCATCACAGGGACATAGCGGGTGGCCGCCCGCTATGCCCTGCCGCAATTTATGCTTCCGCATTCAGTTTAACCGATGGAGAATGGAAAATCAAGGGCTTTCCAGAGTTTCTCGCCATATAGAAAACGGCACGGCAACCGCCGTGCCGCTCTTTTTATGTCTTGCTCCGCCCTGCCGCCAGCATGAACAGCACGCCGATGACGCCAAAGACCAGGCACATCCCCAGCATGGCGTCGGCGCCGCCCCAGTCGATGGCGTACCCCGCCAGGAAGTTGCCGAACATGGCCCCCAGGCCGTTGGAGGCGATCATCATAATGGACTGGCCCTTCACCTGGTCCACCGGGAAGACGTTTGCGTTGGCGTAGTAGACCGAGGCGGGGGTGAACAGCCCGTACCCCAGCAGCTGGACGGGCTGCACCAGCAGGAGTCCGGAGAGGCCGGGGGCCAGCAGGAACAGCAGGGGCTTCACCGCCATGAAGCAGATGGACATCCGCAGGGTCCCCGCCGCGCCGAAGCGGCGGAACAGCGGCGTGAACAGCAGCGCCGCGGGCAGCTCCGACGCCCCCATCAGAAACAGTGCCAGACCCAGGTGCCCCTCGTCGCCGCCCCGGTCTGAGACGAGGTTCACCATGAAGCTGACGATGGGCATAATGGCCGCCAGGGTGAAGAACAGGCTCACCAGCGTCAGGGTGAAGGGGCGGCTGCTTTTCAGAATGTACAATATGGAGTGGGGCCGCTCTCCCCCGCCCTGGGCCTGCAAGGCATCTTTGGGAAAGGCAGGGTACAGGGCCACCACCGCGATCATCAGCACCAGCAGCGCCATGTGGGTCAGCAGCAGGCTTTCTGTTCCGAAGCGCACCGCCTGCTGGCCGCACGCAACGCAGGCCAGGGCATAGGACAGAGACCCCAGCCCACGGCTGAGGCTGTACGACATGTCCACCCCGGCGGCGATGAACTGTACCGCCATGGAGTCCAGCAGAGGATAGGCGTTCAGCTCCAGAATGCCCAGGGTCAGGAAGATCAGGGCGGTGCCCCAGAAGCCGGGGCGGGTGGTGTAGAATACCACATTCACCCCCAGGGCCAGCACCAGACAGGCGTTCAGCAGGCGTTTGATCGGCACCTCCGGGTGGCGGTCCGCCCAGCCTCCCAGCAACGGCTGAGCCAAAATGCCGGCAAAGCAGCGAATGGAGGCAAAGATCCCCGCCTCCCCGCTGGTAAAGCCCCGCCCCAGCAGCAGAGAGGTCTGGTAGCCCGCGAAGATGGCAAACATGGCCCAGTAGACCACGTGGACCAGCGTATAGGATACGTTCAGCCGCCGCAGAGAGGGGAATTCGGTCATACGGTCTCCTTTCCGGGAATCAGCAGACCCAGCAGGGGTTCAAAATCTACGCCCTCCCGCATAGGCAGGTCTTCCGCCGCGGTCCGCTCCGCGCAGGCACGGACGAACGCCGCCGCCTCTCCGGCGGCGGAGGAGAGGGACTCCCCCCGCACCAGGGCCCCGGTGAGGACGCTGGAGAACACGTCCCCGGTGCCGTGGAACTCATGGGCCACATAGGCGGTCTGAACGGCCTCCGTCTTCCCGGTGCGGGCGTCGAAGCAGACGGCGCCGGTCCGGCCGGGGGCCAGAGAGGCGCCCGTCAGCACCACAGACCGCCGCCCTCCCAGGCTCAGCCGCTCCGTGATCTCCCGGAGGCCCGCCTCGCCGGCGGGCAGCGTCTCATAGGGCTGGCCCAGCAGCAGAGCTGCCTCCGTCAGGTTGGGGGTGATGACGTCCGCCAGCTCCGCCAGCCGGGCCATGCCGCTGCACATGGCGGCGGTGTAGGTCTGGTAGACCCGGCCGTAGTCCCCCATCACCGGGTCCACCACCACCACGGTGTCCGGTCCCCGGAACCGGCAGATAAAGTCCTCCACCACGCCGATCTGCCGCTCACTGCCCAGGAAGCCGCTGTATACAGCCTGGAATGTCAGGCCCAAGCTGGCCCAGTGGTCCGCCACCTTGGACATTTCGTCGGTCATGTCCAGAAAGGTGAACCCCTCGAACCCGCCGGTATGGGTGGAGAGAAATGCCGTGGGCAGGGGGCAGCACTGGACCCCCATGGCGGAGAGAATAGGAATGGCCACAGTGAGAGAACACCGGCCGAAGCCGGACATGTCATGAATGGCAGCAACGCGTGGGGTCATCATGGTACGCTTCCTCTTTTCAATGGTTTTGAACAGACTGCATTTCATTGTATCGTAGATTTTCCTATTGTTCAAGAGGAAGAGATGTGATATACTGCAACTATCCCGGCATCATCTCTGCGGGTATGGTGGAATTGGCAGACACGATGGATTTAGGTTCCATTGGGCAACCGTGCAGGTTCAAGTCCTGTTACCCGCACCAGCTCGCCGCAAGCGTTATATCGCTTGCGGTGAGCTTTTTCATTTCATTGCAGAGCTTATCGTGCGCTCGTTCTGCTGCTTCTCGATTTCAAACTGAACCAACTTCACTGGGCTTCGGTTTGGGTCTGCTGCTTTGCGGCGATTTTATCTTACTCACGAGGCAATATCGACTCCAACCGGCCCTGCCATCAAAAGGGGCATCTTTTTGGGATGTCCCTTTTGACGGGTTTCGCTGTCCGGAGGGATGGCTCCGCCCTCCGATGCTCTAAAATACGCGGGTGAATGAATTTGCATTGCGCTAGGCATCCGCTTTCCGGGAAAACACCTGCCCGCCGCCCGTGCCGACTGGAAGGGCGGTGCTGAAAATGTGGATTTTGACCGAACCGTTCCCGCCCAAAAAGAACGATATCCAGAGGCCGCCGTTTTTTGACGTTCGGCGGCCAGAGAACGGCTCCAAACGGCCGGTCCCCTTCTGTGCTTCCACGGTCCCGCAGCCACTGCCGTGCCGCTGGCCGCGCCCTGATTGAAACTAAAAAAAGGAGACGCGCTGAAAAGCGCGTCTCCTTTTACAGCAGAGTTTGACCGTGGTGCATCCGGCACGGCAGGGCGGCGGATCAGACCTCCAAATTCCGGCCGGTCTCCCGGTCGAAGACATGGGCCACGTTCCCGCCGAAGGTGAACGGCAGGGCGCTGCCGGTGGCGGGAATCGGATGCCCCGCCCCCTGGAGATCCATGGTCTGGAGGATGACGATGGTGTCCCGCCCGCAGGCGTCCACGTGGAGATGGACCGCAGAGCCCATCATCTCCGCCACGTCCACAGTGCCCCGCACCGCCTGGGACGCATCCCCGGCCAGGGAGATGTGCTCCGGCCGGACGCCCAGCGTGATGGGGCCGGGCTGGACCTGCTTCCGGGCCAGGTTCGCCTGCTTGGCTTCGGAGAGTTCCACCCGGGCGTTCTCCAGAACCACCGCATAGCGGCCGTCTTCCTTCACCAGCTCCGCATCAAAGAAGTTCATCTGGGGCGTGCCGATAAAGCCCGCCACGAACAGGTTCGTGGGATGGTCGAACACCTCCTGGGGCGTGCCGATCTGCTGGATGACGCCGTCCTTCATGATGACGATCCGGTCGCCCAGTGTCATGGCCTCTGTCTGGTCGTGGGTCACGTAGATGAACGTGGTGTCGATCCGCTGGCGCAGCTTGATGATCTCCGCCCGCATCTGGTTGCGCAGCTTGGCGTCCAGGTTGGAGAGCGGCTCGTCCATCAGCAGGACCTTGGGCTCCCGCACGATGGCCCGGCCAATGGCCACCCGCTGGCGCTGGCCGCCGGAGAGGGCCTTGGGCTTGCGGTCCAGATACTCCGTGATGCCCAGAACCTCCGCCGCCTGATCCACCCGCTTGCGGATCTCCTCCTTGGGGTACTTCTTCAGCTTCAGGGGGAAGGCCATGTTCTCCCGCACAGTCATGTGGGGGTACAGAGCGTAGTTCTGGAACACCATGGCGATATCCCGGTCCTTGGGTGCCACATCGTTCATCAGCTTGCCGTCGATATACAGTTCGCCGCCGCTGATCTCCTCCAGGCCGGCGACCATCCGCAGGGTAGTGGACTTGCCGCAGCCGGAGGGACCTACCAGCACGATGAACTCCTTGTCCGCAATGTTCAGGCTGAACTCCTGCACTGCCAGCACGCCCTCATCCGTAATCTGGAGGTTCGTCTTCTTCTCCTCAGAGCCCTTTTTCTTCTTGGCGGGTTCCTGGTGGGGATAGACCTTCTTGATGTTTTTCAGAATAACTTCTGCCATGATATCAGGCTCTGGAAACAGCGCCTCCGCAGCTGTTCCCTCACGGCCGGCCGGGGCCGGTCCGCCTCTGTGGCAGGTCTCCACACTGCCGCACCGCGAGCCAGGCGGGGTTCTCCTCCTTTTTTCGTCCCGCTCCCGGCAGAATGTGGAGTGCCGGAGCGGACGGATATGTCGTATTTGACCGGGGACTCAATCCGGGATGGACAGGTATGTGCCCTCCATTGCGCCGCCGGCGCCTACTGTGAACGTCAGGGCCTGATGGGGGGGCGGGACTGCGCCGTCCGGACCGGGCGGGCAGTCGGAAAAGTACAGCCGTGCGCCGCTGTCCGCCATCATCTGCAGGATGGCCGGATCGGCGCTGTTGTAGCGGCGGTCGCTGGATGCGCAGCACACCACCGCCCGGGGAGCGATGGCCTGGATCTGTTCTGCAGAAATACCGTCCCGCTGGCCGTGGTGGCCCACCTTGAAGAGGTCGGCCCGCAGGGAGGCGGGGTCCAGCCCTCCATAGCCCATGTAGTTGGTGTCGCCGGGGAGTAGGATCCGGGTCCCCCGGTACTCCAGCAGGAGGATCAGGCTGTAATTGTTCATGGCCGCGTCCAGCTGGTCCAGGCGCTGCCAGAAAGCGGACGGGTCCGCCTCCTCATACAGTGCCCGGCACGAGGACGCCAGCTTCTCCGCCTGTGCACGGGAGGGGCCCAGCACCCGAACCAAGAGATCCCGGCACAGCCGGAGCTCCATTCCGGCCAGAGGCCGGTGGCGCGGGCAGCTCTGCCCCAGGCAGAGGCGGCGGTAGTCGTTCAGGGCCCGGAGAAACTTGCTCCGGGAGGGCGTCAGGCCCTCCGCCGGAATGTCCAGCGTCCGCATGGAGCGGCAAAACTCCGGGGGCAGCGTCTGCCAGAGGGCCGCGGGAGGCAGCTTCTCCGCCGCGGGCAGCAGGCCGCACAGGTGGTCCTCATGGACATGGGTGGCTGCCATCAGGTCGATGTGGTCCACGCCCCGCAGGGAGAGGTACTGGTCCAAGGGGATACGGCCGGTGGCGCTGTCCCGGTACTCTTCTGCTTCGGCGCTGCCGCCGTCGATCACCATGACAAAGGTGCCGCCGGGGAAGGCCGGGTCGGGACATTCCAGCAGGGCGGCCTCCCCATAGCCCACGTTGACGAATGTCAGCTTCAGTTCTTCCATAGGCGCTCAACCCATGGCCCGCTTGATGTAGAAGCTGGACAGGATCAGCACCAGCAATGTCATCACGATGGCGCCGGCGCTGCCGAAGCCGAAGTCCAGAGACTTGATACCGTATGTATACAAGAACTGGGTGATGGTCGTGGTGGTGCCCGCCGGGCCACCGCCGGTGAGGACGTTCACCTTCTCGAACAGGCGGAAGGTGTCGATGGTCCGCAGCAGGGCGCACAGGGCCAGGCTGCCCTTGATGTTGGGCAGGGTGATGTACCAGAACTGCTGGAAGAAGCCGGCGCCGTCGATGCGGGCGGCCTCATACTGGTTCTCCGACACGGACTGGAGGGAGGCGTACAGCAGCAGAAACACAAAGGGGACGTTCTGCCACACGTCGATCAGCAGGATCGTGCCGAAGGCCGTTTTTGTGTCCATGAACCAGTTGAACACCGGCAGGCCCAGTCCCTTCAGGAACTGGTTGATGATGCCGTAGTTGGCGGAGAGCATCATCCGCCAGCTGAGGGCCACCGTGACGGCGGGCAGCAGATAGGGCAGGAGCAGCAGCGTCCGCATAATCTTCTGCCCTCGCTTGAGGGAGTTGACAAATACTGCGATCAGAAGGCCGAGGGCCATCTCCAGTACCACCGCCAGGATAGTGAACTTGATGGTGTTCCACACCGCCTGCTGAAAATATCCGTTTTTAAAGAGGGAGACGTAGTTATCGAACAGCACAAAAGAGGCGTTCTCCGTGCCCTTCAGGTAGTTGTAGTCGGTAAAGCTGTATACAAATGTGAAAATCAGGGGATAGGCCGTCATGACCAGCAGGACTATCAGGGTGGGCGTGAGCATTCCGATCCCGAACCGGTTTGTGGCCGCCTGGGCGCTATTCAGTTTTGCAATCTCGTTTCTCTTCATACATTGGCCTCACAAACTCGAGAGGTGTGGCCCCAGGGCCCGGCTCCGGGGCTTTTGGAACAACGGCCGGGGCGCCAGACGGCGCCCCGGCCGGCCGTGTCATTTCTGTTTTAGAGAGGCTGGGTTCAGGCCATCAGCTGCTCCAGCTGCTCCTGGGCGTAGGCCAGCGCCTCGTCCATGGTCTTGGTGCCCTGGATGATGTTGTCCATCTCGGTGCCCAGGATGTTGGTGAACTCCGTCCACTCCTCGATCACAGGGCGGTACACGCCGGTCTCCAGAGCGCCGCAGACGGTCTGCAGGTGGGGATAGGTCTCCAGCACGGTGGAATCGGTCAGGCAGCTGTACCGGCAGGGCACGCCGTTGTTCTCAATGGAGGCCAGCTGCACCTCGGGGCTCATGACGTACTCCAGCAGCTCCAGGGCCAGGTCCTTGTGGGGGGCGTTGTCGGGGATGCCGATGCACCACACGCCCTGCAGGGCCACGGCGTCCACAGGCGCGGAGTCGTCGGTCAGCTTGGTGGGGATGGTGGTGTAGTTGGCAGGACCGTCAGCAGTGGGGGTGTACCAGCCGGGCCAGATCTGGGCCAGGGCGGTCTCGCCGGAGGTCACGGAAGCCACGATGTCGTCCTTGTCCAGGGTGCTGCCCAGGGCGTACAGGTCCAGGTACTCCTGCATGGCGGCCTTGAACTCGGGAGTGTCAACGGTGGGGTTGTTGTTCTCATCCACGACCCAGCCGCCGTGGACAACCAGGTGGGGCAGGAAGTCGGACAGGATGTTGTCGGCGCTGCCGCCGCGGATCAGGAAACCGTTCTTGTTGGAGTCGGCCGCCTTGGTCTTCTGGGCGATGTCCATCAGATCCGCGAAGGAGTCGATATCCTCGGGGGCGTAGCCGGCGTCCGCCAGCAGCTGCTTGTTGTACATCATGACCGTCACGTTGCCGTAGTAGGGAGCCAGGTAGATGTCCTCGCCCACCTTGCAGATGGTGGTGGTGGCGGGAATGATGTCGTCGTCAAAGCTGTATCCCATCTCGCTGAGGTTGGCCAGTACGCCGTTCTCAGTGAACTCGGCCATCCAGGAGCCGTCCACCATGCACAGGTCGTAGGTGCCAACTTCGTTGACGGCATCCAGGGCGATGCCGGTGTGCAGGTCGTCGAAGGACATGAGCATCACTTCGATGTCCACGTTGTGCTCCGCTTCAAAGGGGGCCAGGCTGGCCTCCAGGGACTCGCCGTAGGCGCCGCCCCGCAGGATCAGGGTCATCTTGGTGGGCTCGCCGGAAGTGCTGCCCTCGCTGCCTTCATCGGCCGTGTCCTCTCCACCGCCGCCGCAGGCCGCCAGAGACAGCGTCATGGCCAGCGCCAGGACCAGGGTAAGCAGTTTTTTCATTTCGTTTCCTCCTACTCTTTTCCGCTTGATGTTGTGTCAGGGATCGGAAGTGCGATGTATTTTGTTACTCTTTGACAGCACCGCTTGACAATCCGGAGATCAAGTAGTTCTGCGCAAAGATCACAAACAGGGTGATGGGGATGACAGACACCACGCCGCCTGCGGCCACCAGGCCAAAGTTGGTCAGGTTGTCCTCCGTGTTCAGCACCGACAGCGCCAGGGGCACGGTGTAGTTGCTGGGGCTGCGGGTAAAGATGACCGTGTAGGTGTACTCATTCCAGGCGTACATGAAGGACAGCATGGCTACCGCGGCGATACCCGGCGCCACCAGGGGCAGGACGATCTTGCGGAAGAGCTGCCACTCTGTGGCGCCGTCCACCTTGGCGCTCTCCTCCACCTCCTCCGGCAGGTCCTGGAAAAAGCTGATGAGGAACCAGATAATCAGCGGCACGTTGATGAGCACGCAGGCCAGCGTCACCGGGATCTTGGTGTTCAACAGGCCGATCTTGCTGAACATGGTGTACAGGGGGATGGTGAAGGCCACCGGAGGCAGCACGCGGACCAGCAGCACCCAATAGGTCATTGGCCGCTTCAGCCCGAAGCGGAATCTCCGCCGGGCCAGGATATAGGCGGCGCAGACTCCCACGATCAGCGACAGCACCAGGGAGCTCAGCGTGGTCTGCAGGCTGTTGATGGCGGCTTGGCCGAAGCCCTTGCTGACAAACAGGCTGATAAAATGCTCAATGGTGAGGGACTGCGGGATCAGGGAGATATGCCCCTGCATCTCCGATGTAGGGCGGATGGCCATGGCCACCAGCCAATAGATGGGAAACAGGGCGATCACCAACAGCAGGGCGCAGCCCAGGACTTTTCCCACTGTCCCGGCTCTTTTTCTCGCTTTCATATCCTCTCCTCCTCGTTTTTGCGCATGGCAAAATTCCCGCCGCGCACCCGCGGCATTCTGTATTTTTCCAAAGTACGGGTCAACTGGAGCCGCGCACCCGCAGCTCTGTGGGCACCACCGTGACCTGGGGGACGTCCGTCTCCCCTGCCAGCAGCGCCTGGAGCCGCGCCACGCTCAACTCCCCCATCCGGCGGCAGTCGATGTGGACGGAGGTGAGCTCCGGCTCCAGCATCCCGCAGGCGGAGCTGTCGTCCAGTCCCGTCACCGCCAGGTCTTCCGGCACCCGCAGGCCCAGGCGGAGGGCGGCCTTCATGGCTCCGGCGGCCATCACGTCGTTTCCGCCGAAGATGGCCGTGGGCCGGTCCTGCCGGGACAGCAGCTCCAGGCAGGCCTCTGCGGCACTCTCCACCGTGGGATCGCACAGCTTGATGTGCCGGGTGTCTGCCGGCAGGCCGTGGGCCTGGGTGACTTCCAGAAAGGCCCGGTACCGCTCTCCCAGTATATAGGGGGAGAAGCGCCCTGCCAGCATGGCGATGTTCCGATGACCCCGGCCGATCAGGTGCTCCAGCGCCTGGCGGACCCCGCCGTATTCGTCCGACACCACGCAGGGAATGTCCAGTCCCTGGATGCGGTTGTTTACCAGTACCACGGCCAGATCCCGGTTCTGGAGCTCTGCGATCATATCCGGTCGGGCATTGCCGCCCAGGATCACACCCTCCACCTGTTTGTTTTTGGAGGTGTTGGAGGCCGTGTCCCAGTCCGCAGCGGTGGAAATGACCAACTCAAAGTCACTTCGGTTCGTCTCCCGCATGATCCCGGTGCAGATGCCGGCGTAGAATTCGTCCAGGATCGTGGCCCCCTCCTTACAGATCAGGAAGGCGATCTTGTCCGTTCGCTGGCGGGCCATGGCCCGGGCGATGGCATTTGGAGAGTAGTGGAGCACTTCCGCTGCTTCAAACACCTTCCGGCGGGTGTCCTCCCGGACCCGCTCCGGATTGGAGAACGCGCGGGACACGGTGGCGATGGAAACTCCGGACAGTCTGGAGACATCATAGATGGTTGGATTCACGGTCACGCCCCTTTTCACGTAAGCGTTTTCATATTTTTCGTAGGAAAATAACAGTTTTTTTGTTGTAAAGCTTCCAGTGTTTTCCTGGATCAAGTCAACTTTAACACTTTTTTGCGGTGGAAGCAAGGGATTCTTTGTATTTAATGTACATTTTACACAGGTGTAGAAAAGCTCTAACATTCCTTGTATAGATCGGCAGAAATGTAACCGCTTCCATTAAAAGCACTTATGACAGATGATACTGCTCCGGGAATGTGAGAGGTGCTTCTCTCCAGGCTTGTCTTTTTCCCGCGCCTATATTATACTGTTCACGGAATTCTCAGGAAAAGAGCTGATGGGATGTACAGAGCCAGGTCCGCCCTCCGCCATGGGCAGATGTCCGAGGCATTTTCCACCATGGTTTTTCTGACCCTGTCCGGCGGGCTGCAGGACGCTTACACCTACTGCGTCCGGGGACAGGTTTTCGCCAATGCCCAGACGGGAAACATCGTTCTTATGAGCCAGCGGGCCTTTGCCGGGGATCTGGCCGGCGTCCTCCGGTATCTGATCCCGCTGCTGGCCTTTGCGCTGGGCGTCTTTGCTGCGGAGATGGTCCGCCGCCGCTGTCAGGAGATTTCCCGGCTCCACTGGCGGCAGATGGTGGTGCTGGCTGAGATCGGCCTGCTGCTGGGCGTGGGATTCCTCCCATCGTCCTGGGATGCGCCGGCCAACGCGCTGGTGTCCTTCACCTGCGCCATGCAGGTCCAGGCGTTCCGCAAGGTCAACGGCAGCGCATACGCCAGTACCATGTGCATCGGCAATCTCCGCAGCGGGGTGGACGCCTTCTGCGCCTACTGGGACACCCGGGACCGGACCGCCCTGCGGAAGGCCGGCCGCTACTTCGCCGTCATCCTCATTTTTGCCCTGGGGGCCGGATTCGGCGGCGTTGCCTCCCAGCTCTGGGGAACAGGGGCCATCTGGGCCAGCTGTCTGCTGCTGGCCGTCAGTTTTCTTCTGATGTTCCGGCAGGAGATCCAGGCGGAAGCGGACTGCTGAGGATGCGGGGAACGGCCTCCATCCGGATTTCACACCAATAATGATATGATGAGGAGAATGAGAACCATGTCTGAAACAGCCAAAATGCTCCATGTGAATCTGGCCCCCGGAGAGGCGGGCCGCTACGCCATCGTCCCCGGGGATCCGGACCGGTGCGAGCTGATCGCCGCCCACCTGGACAACCCCCGCATGGTGACCCGGAAGCGGGAGTTCACCACCTGGGAGGGCACGCTGGATGGAGAGCGGGTCACCGTTACCTCCACCGGTATCGGGGGGCCCTCCACCGCCATCTGCGTGGAGGAGCTCCATAAGTGCGGGGCGGATACCTTCATCCGGGTGGGCACCTGCGCCTCCACCTGCGCCGACGTCCAGTGCGGGGACATCGTGGTGGTCAGCGGCAGTGTCCGCATGGACGGCACCAGCCTCCACTACCTGCCCATGGAGTTCCCTGCCGTCCCCAGCTACCAGCTGCTGAAGGCTCTGGAGGAGAGCTCTGTGTCTCTGGGCTTTCACACCACGGTGGGCGTCAGCATCACCAAGGACTCCTTTTACACGCAGGCGGAGCCGGAGACGAAGCCGGTGTCCGATGATCTGATCCGCCGCTGGCAGAGCTATGTCCGGGGCGGTGCCGTCTGCACCTCCATGGAGGAGTCCATCCTCTTCTCTGTGGGCTCCAGCCTGGGGATCCGCACCGCCTCCATCCTGGTATCAGCCACCAATTTCGACGGGTCCGTCTCCAAGCGCAACAGCGCCGACGTCTATCCCACCGACAGCATCCAGAAGCCCATCCTCTCCGCCATCGAAGCCCTGCGCCGGATCATCCGGCAGGACAAGGGCTGATCTCCCTCCGGATATCAAAACCGCCCCGTGCCGCAGGCACGGGGCGGTCCTTTTATATCACATCTCTCCGCCGTACTCCCGGCGGTATTCCTCCAGCTCTTCCGCGTCCCGGTCATCCAGGGCGTGAAGGCCGCCCCGGCCCTCCATGTGGTGGGTCAGCTCATGGGACAGGGTGGTGTATAGCTCGTCCTCCCATGTTTCCTGGCCCCAGTCCTCCCGCTCTGCAAGGGCGGCAAAGGAGCCGTAGTACAGGTTGATATACTGGCCCAGCAGGTCGTCGCAGTACTCCCCCAGGATATACATCTCGCCCTCCGGGAACTCCGGGTCCGGCTTGGCCTCCTCCAGCAGGTTGATCCCGCCGTTGAGGCCGTCGAACAACGCCGCCGGGAAACTGTCTGCCATGTCGTCCAGCAGGTCGTTCACCCGGTCGATGGTCAGGATCATGGCTGTTTCCCTCCTCACGCCTTGGGCACCTGCTTCATGCTGAGGCCGATGCGCTTTTTCTTCTCGTCCACCTCCAGCACCACCACCTGGACGATGTCTCCCACAGACACCACCTCCGAGGGGTGTTTGATAAACTTCTGGGACACCTGGGAGATGTGGACCAGCCCGTCCTGGTGGACGCCGATGTCCACGAACACGCCGAAGTCGATGACATTCCGCACCGTGCCCGTCAGCACCATGCCGGGCTTCAGGTCCTTCATCTCCAGCACGTCGGTGCGGAGGATGGGCTTGGGCAGCTCGTCCCGGATGTCCCGGCCGGGCTTCATCAGCTCCGCCGCCACGTCCCGCAATGTGGGCACGCCCACGCCGCAGTCCGCCGCCGCCCGGTCCTCGCCGTAGGTCCTGATCTGGGCGTTCAGATCTCCCAGCTTCCCATCCCGCACGTCCGTGAGGGTGTGGCCGGTGAGGGAGAGCAATTTCTCCGCCGCGGCGTAGCTCTCCGGGTGGACGGCGGTGTTGTCCAGCACGGAGCGGCTCTCCGGCACCCGCAGGAAGCCGGCGCACTGCTCAAAGGCCTTGGGCCCCAGCTTGGGCACTTTCAAAATCTGCTTCCGGGAAGTGAAGGGGCCGTTTTCCTCCCGGTAGGCCACCACATTTTTCGCCGTGGTCGCGTTCAGCCCCGCCACACGCTGAAGCAGGGAGGGGGAGGCGGTATTCACGTCCACGCCCACGGCGTTCACACAGTCCTCCACCACACCGTTCAAAGCCTCGTCCAGCCGCTTGGGGGGCATGTCGTGCTGGTACTGTCCCACGCCGATGGCCTTGGGGTCGATCTTCACCAGCTCCGCCAGAGGGTCCTGGAGGCGCCGGGCAATGGACACGGCAGACCGGAGATTCACGTCGTACTGGGGGAACTCCTCCGCCGCCAGGGGGCTGGCGGAGTACACGCTGGCCCCGGCCTCGCTGACGATCATGTAGCTGACATGGGCGCCGGCCTCATTCACCTGCCGGATCAGCTTCACCGCCATCTGCTCCGTCTCCCGGCTGGCTGTGCCATTGCCGATGGCGATGTGCTCCACGCCGTGCTTTCGGATCAGCTTTGCCAGGGCGGCGATAGCCTCGTTCTCCTGCCGCTCGCCGTAGGTGGGGTATACCACGGCGGTGTCCAGCACTTTGCCCGTGCCGTCCACCACCGCCACCTTGCAGCCCATTCGGTACCCCGGGTCCAGGCCCATGGTGACCCTGCCCTTCACCGGGGGCTGCATCAGCAGGGGCTTCAGATTCAGGGCGAACTGGCCGATGGCCCCCTCGTCCGCCCGTTCCGTCAGGTCGGAGCGAGCCTCCCGCTCCAGGGCGGGGAAGATCAGGCGGTCGTATGCGTCCTCCGCCGCGGACTTGATAAATTCCATTGCGGCGCTGCCGGGGACGATCACATGCCGCCGGACGGCCTGGAGGGCCCGGTCCCGGTCCAGCTCCACGCGGACCTTCAGAAAGCCCTCCTTCTCCCCCCGGTTGACGGCTAGGATCTGGTGACCCTGAAGCCGGGAGAGGGCCTGGGAGAAGTCGTAGTACAGCCGGTAGACAGAGTCCTCCTCCACCGCCGCCTGGGAGCAGAGCTTTCCCTCCCGCTCCAGGAGGGTGCGGAGGGTCTTGCGGAGGGCGGCGTCGTCGCTGATGGTCTCGGCGATGATGTCGGAGGCGCCGGAGAGGGCGTCCTCCACCGTCTCCACGCCCTTTTCGGCATCCACATACCGGGCGGCCTCCGCCGTCGGGTCCGGGCAGTCCGGCCCCTGGGCAAACAGCAGCTCCGCCAAAGGCGCCAGGCCCTTTTCCCGGGCAATGGTGGCCCGGGTGCGGCGCTTCTGCTTGTAGGGGCGGTACAGGTCCTCCACCTCCGCCAGCGTCCGGGCGGCGTCGATGGCGGCGGAGAGTTCCTCCGTCAGCTTGCCCTGTTCCTCGATAGACCGCTTCACCGCCTCCCGGCGTTCCGCCAGGTTCCGCAGGTACTGGAGGCGCTCCTCCAGATTCCGCAGGGCGGTGTCGTCCATGGCGCCGTGAAGCTCCTTGCGGTAGCGGGCGATGAAGGGAATGGTGTTGCCCTCGTCCAGAAGGCGGACCACGTTTTCCACATGGCGGGGGTCTTTGTCCAGCTCAGATGCCAGTTGTTGAATGAGATCCTGCATGGGTTATGATTCTTCCTTTTCTACGTGAAATAGGGCGGCAGTCTGCTGCCCGGGAAATTCAGCTATGGGATAACCGGGCAGATACACCCGATACTGGGGGCGGGTGCCGCCGGATGCCGGATAGCGGTGAAGGGATCGCTGTTCTCAAAGAAGGGCTTGCACAACGGGGCGTGTGCGGCCACGTCCCCAAAGGACCGCTTTTGGATGCGCTCCGGTGCAGTGGTTCTCCTCGCCGGCAGGAAGCGGCATATCGGTATCTGCGCCAATCATGTCTGAGGTTCGGGTGCGCTGTTCTTTTTGCGGGGCGTACAGCTGCTGCCCCATGCCGGGAATGCTGGCGGCACAGGTGTGGCTACCGAATTACCTCTTCCTCTGGTCCGCTGCTGGGTATCCTGTCGGGGCAGCCCGTCCGTCTTTATAACCCTGGGGCCGTGCGGCCAACCAGATCATCTAAAGTGACGCCAAAATAGTCTGCCAGGGCAATCAGCCCTTGAAAATCAGGATAGCGCTTCCCCTCTTCATAATAGCGATAGGCCCGCACAGTAATTCCCAAATGGGCTGCCAGATCCTCTTTTGTGGCATTTTTTTCTTTTCGCAATTCCTGCAAACGCTCTGAAAATCTTTCCATATATTCTCCTTGACGGAACTTAAAGTTCCTAGTATAATGGGAACATAAAGTTCTTCGAGGTGCATGATTATGAACGACATCTTGTCTGCCATCTACCGGAATCTTCTGGAGAGCCGATTTTCAGCATCTCTCTCCTGCCCGGATTACCGGCGAGCTATTATACGGGTGGAACAGTGCATGGATGAGCTGCGCCAGGCACTACCTGCCGAAGAGCAGGAGCTGCCGGAGCAGTTCTGGGACGCCTGCTCCGACCTCCATCTCATGGAGCTGGAGGTCATGTTTCAGGTAACATGGACCGCGGCCCGGGAAATCTGATTCCTGTTTTACTTATGATAGAGCTTCTTCGTCTCGTACCGGGCCTCGCAGCTGACGTTGATGCCCAGGCGGCGCAGAAGGTTTTCGTCCACCTCGCTGAGGATCACCGTGAAGTGGGCGTCGCAGCCCCGGAGCTTGGGCAACTGCTGCTGAGCCAGCTCCGCCAGGGGGTTGGTCAGGGCGGAGATGGTGAGCGCCATCAGCACTTCATCCGTGTGGAGCCGGGGATTCCTGTGGCCCAGGTACTGGGTCTTCAGCCGGCACACCGGCTCCAGCACCTGGGCGGAGATCAGCTCGAACTGGTCACCGATGCCGCCCACGGCCTTCAGCGCGTTCAGCAGCAGGGCGGAGGCCGCCCCCAGGGTGTCGGAGGTCTTGCCGGTGACCACCCGGCCGTCTGGCAGCACCATGGCGCCGGCAGGGCCGCCGGTGGTCTCCGCCTTCAGCAGGGCAGCGGACACCGCCGGGCAGATGTCCGGTGTGACGCTCGCCTGTTGCATCACCAGCTCCAGCTTCCGCACCGGCTCGTCCCCGGCTTTGCCCCGCAGCCGCTCCACGCAGGCGGTGTAGTAGCGCCGCAGGATCTCCATGCGGCTGGCGGCGCAGCACACCGCGTCGTCACAGATACAGTTGCCAACCATGTTCACTCCCATGTCCGTGGGGGACTGGTAGGGGGACGTGCCCTGGATCTTCTCAAAGATGGCGTTCAGCACCGGGAAGATCTCCACATCCCGGTTGTAGTTGACGGCAGTCTTGCCATAGGCCTCCAGATGGAAGGGGTCAATCATGTTCACGTCGTTCAGATCCGCCGTGGCCGCCTCGTAGGCCAGATTCACCGGATGCTTGAGGGGCAGGTTCCAGATGGGGAAGGTCTCGAACTTGGCGTAGCCCGCAGCGATGCCCCGCTTGTAGTCGTGGTAGAGCTGGGAGAGGCAGGTGGCCATCTTGCCGCTGCCGGGGCCCGGCGCCGTCACCACCACCAGCGGGTGCGTGGTCTCCACATACTCATTCTTTCCAAGGCCCTCGTCGCTGACAATGTGCTGCACGTCGGAGGGGTAGCCCGCGATGGGGTAGTGGCGGTAGCACCGGATGCCCAGGGTGGTCAACCGCTTCAAAAAGGCGTCCGCCGCCCCCTGGCCGCTGTACCGGCTCATCACCACACCGCCCACATAGAAGCCCATGCCCCGGAAGATGTCGATCAGCCGCAGCACGTCGTCGTCATAGGTGATGCCCAGGTCCCCCCGGACCTTGTTTTTCTCGATGTCTGCGGCGTTGATGGCAATGAGGATCTCCACGTCGTCCTGCAGCTGCTGGAGCATCCGGATCTTGCTGTCCGGCTCGAATCCCGGCAGCACCCGGGAGGCGTGGTAGTCGTCGAACAGCTTGCCGCCGAACTCCAGATACAGCTTGCCGCCGAACTGGGCGATGCGCTTTTTGATCTGCTCGGACTGGGTGGTGAGGTACTTCTGATTGTCAAAACCGATGGCCGGCATACGATCTTCCCCTTTTCTCTCTGGTTGTTCAAAATCCGGTGATAGTATACCACACCCTGTCCCGTTTTGGAAGTGGAGAACCAAGGCTTTTCCGCCGCGCCCTGCATCTTGCAGGCGGCCAGCTCCCATGGTACAATCAGCGGAGAATTTGCAGGGAGGGGATCCAGATGCGCAACACCTTTGACCGCTTCAATGGCCGGCACCAGGACTATCAGGCCGCCAGACCTTCTTATGCCCAGGAATTCCTGGACTGGCTGGGAGAGCTGTACGCGCCGCCGGAGCGCTATACAGCGGCGGACATCGGATCCGGCACCGGCAAGCTCTCCGCCCAGCTGCTGGCAGCGGGCTTCCGCGTCTGCGGCGTGGAGCCGAATCCGGATATGCGGGGGGCGGCGGAGGCGCTTCTGGGCGGCGATCCCCGGTTCTCCTCCTCAAATGGAACGGACCATGATACCGGGCTGCCGGACCGGTCCGTGGACATGGTCGCAGCGGCCCAGGCCTTCCACTGGTTCGACGGTCCTGCCTTTGCGCGGGAGTGCCGCCGGATCCTGCGTCCCGGCGGGCGGGCCGTTCTCGTCTGGAACGTCCGCGGGTCTGCACCGATGAACCAGGCCTTGGCCCAGGTCTTTCGGGAGCACTGTCCGAGCTTTCACGGATTCACCGGCGGGATGGGGGAGGACGACCCCCGCATCCGGGATTTTTTCGGCGGGGCGTATGAAAAGCGGCGGTTCCCCAATCCCCTGACGCTGGACCGGGACCGATTCCTCCGGCGGTGCTTTTCCAGCTCCTATGCCCTGCGGGAGGGAGACGCGGATTACGAAGCCTTTCGGGCGGCGCTGGAGGCGCTGTTCGACACTTTCGCCTCCGGCGGGCAACTGATTCAGCCCAACGAGACTGTGGCCTATGTGGGGATCCCCGCCGCTCCCCAGGGATGAGGCATTTCCAGAATTGAAAGGTCGACCTTATCAGAAAAAATAATGCTTATTATTACAAGTTCAGGCTTTACTTATGGAAAATCAGCCGATATAATAACTAAGGTTGGGCATCTTTGGAGAAAAGGTCGACCTGACCGGAGTGTCTGTAAATCAAAACCGGGAGGTTTTTGGATATGTCAAATTGTGCCATCGTGGGAATCAACTGGGGAGACGAGGGCAAGGGCCGCATGGTAGACCTGGTGACCGCGGACTACGACGTGGTGGTCCGCTATCAGGGCGGCGGCAACGCCGGCCATACCGTGGTGAACGAGTTCGGCAAGTTTGCCCTGCACCTGCTGCCCTCCGGCATCTTCCGCAAGGGTGTGGTGAACATCCTGGGCAACGGCGTGGCTCTGGATTGCGAGAGCCTGTGGACCGAGATGTCCGACGTCATGGACCAGGGCGTGGCCATCACGCCGGAGAACCTGAAAATCAGCGACCGGGCGTCCCTGCTGCTGCCCTGGCACCGGGACCTGGACTCCCTGGAGGAGGCCCGCCTGGCGGACAAGAAGTACGGCTCCACCAAGCAGGGCATCGCCCCGTTCTATTCGGACAAGTACCAGAAGAAGACCATCATGGCCGGCGAGCTGCTGTACCCGGAAAAGCTCTGGGACCATCTGGCGGGCATTCTGGAGTGGAAGAACCTGACGCTGGAGCGGGTCTACGGCGCCAAGCCCTACACCATGGATGACCTGAAGGCATGGGTGACGGAGTTTGGCGAGAAGATCAAGCCCTTCATCTGCGACACCGGCGCCTTCCTGCGCCAGGCCCAGGCCGAGGGCAAGCACATCCTGTTTGAGGCCCAGCTGGGCTCCCTGCGGGATCTGGACTACGGCATTTACCCCTACACCACCTCCTCCAACCCCATTGCGGCGTATGCCCCTGTGGGCTCCGGCCTGCCCACCGCCAAGCTGGACAAGATCATCGGTGTGGTGAAGGCATACTCCTCCTGCGTGGGAGAGGGCCCCTTCACCTGCGAGTGGTTCGGTGAAGAGGCGGAGAAGCTGCGGGAGGCCGGCGGTGAGTACGGCGCCAAGACCGGCCGGCCCCGCCGGGTGGGTCCCATCGACATCGTGGCCACCCGCTATGGCATCCAGTGCCAGGGAGCCACGGACATCGCCCTGACCAAGCTGGATGTGCTCAGCTACATGGATGAGATCCCCATCTGCGCCCGATATGAGCTGAACGGGCAGGAGACCGACGCGTTCCCCTTCCCCGCCGTGCTGCCGGACGCCAAGCCCGTCATGACCGCCATGCTCGGCTGGAAGTGCGACATCTCCGGCGTCCGGAAGTGGGAGGACCTGCCGGAGGCGGCCCGGAACTATGTGGAATACGTGGAGCGGGAGATCGGCTGCCATATCACCTATGTGTCTGTGGGACCGGAAAGAGATTCCATCATCATTCGGTGAGGAGGAAATCCGATGCTGTTTGCCGTATTCGGGTGGATCGCGTTGGCAGGTGCCCTCTGCTGGCCGTTTCTCCTTTACCGGATCATTTCAAAAGCATCGAAGGATCGTTCCGCGGGTGTCGAGTGCTTCCTGTTGGCCCTGTTCAGCCTGGATTTTTGTCTCTGGCTGCTCACAGTCTTTAACACGCTTCCCACTTCATAATGCTTCGCCTCCGGCGAAACAGACTGCACCCTCTGGAGGCACCTGTTGCGGTGCCTCCTAAACTTTGAAACAAAAGAAAGGTGGCCCACTTATGCCCAAAGATCGTTACGAATCCCCTCTGGCGTCCCGATACGCCTCTGATTTTATGCTGTGTCTGTTTTCTCCGGACACGCGTTTCCAGACCTGGCGGCGTCTGTGGGTGGCCCTGGCCCGGGCAGAGCACAATCTGGGCCTGCCCGTCACCGCGGAGCAGGTGGCGGAGCTGGAGGCCCACATCACCGACATCGACTATGAGACGGCTTCGGCGCGGGAGAAGGAGGTCCGTCACGACGTGATGGCCCACGTCTACACCTACGGCAAGGCGGCCCCCTCCGCCGCGGGGATCATCCACCTGGGGGCCACCAGCTGCTATGTCACCGACAACGCGGATCTCATCATCTACCGGGAGGGCCTGCGGTATCTCCGGGGAGAGCTGCTGGCTGTGGTGGCGAACCTCAGTAAATTTGCAGAGCAATACAAGGCCACCCCCACCCTGGGCTATACCCACTATCAGCCCGCCCAGCTGGTGACGGTGGGCAAGCGGGCCACCCTCTGGATGCAGGACCTGCTCTCCGACCTGGAGGAGCTGGACTTCGTCCTGGACCACATGAAGTTCCTGGGCTGCCGGGGCACCACCGGCACAGAGGCCAGCTTTATGGACCTGTTCGATGGAGACGGCGCCAAGATTGACGAGATGAACCGGCAGATCGCCGCAGAATTCGGCTTTGAGCAGTGTTATGCCGTCTGTGGCCAGACCTATCCCAGAAAGGCGGACAGCCGCATCCTGAACTGCCTCTCCGCCATTGCCCAGAGCTGCTACCGCATGGCCAACGACATCCGCCTTCTCCAGCACGACCGGCAGGTGGAGGAGCCCTTTGAGAAGAACCAGATCGGCTCCTCTGCCATGGCCTACAAGCGCAATCCCATGCGGTCCGAGCGGATCTGCTCTCTCAGCCGCTACCTGATGGCGGACGCCATGAACGCCCCCATGACCGCCTCCGTCCAGTGGTTGGAGCGGACCCTGGACGACTCCGCCAACCGCCGCATCTCCATGCCAGAGGGCTTCCTCTGCGCCGACGCCATCCTGCGTCTCAGTCAGAACGTCACCGACGGGCTCCACGTCAACGAGAAGATCGTGGACCGGACCTGCCGGGAGTACCTGCCCTTCATTGCTACGGAGAACCTGATGATGGAGGGCGTCAAGCGGGGCGGCGACCGGCAGGCGCTCCACGAGATCATCCGCACCTGCTCCATGGCCGCCACCGCCCGGATGAAGGAGGGGGAGCCCTGCGACCTGCTCTCCCGCCTGGCGGCGGAGCCTGCCTTCGGCATGACCGAGGCGGAGATGGAGGCCGTGCTGGACCCGAAGCTGTACATCGGCCGCTGTCCGGAGCAGGTGGACGCCTTCCTGGCCCAGGTGAGGCCCCTGCTCTCCGGCGCCAGCCGGGAAGTCCCGGAGATCAGTCTCTGACCGTTTCATACCGTCCGGGCGCCCTGCCCGCCGTGCCTGCGGCGGGAGGGGCGCCGGAACGCTTTTCAGGCGGAACCCCTTCGGCTGTCCCGGAGCGGAGGAGCCGGGAAGGCTGCCGGAAATGGAATGCCGATTTTGTGGGTTTTGACGTTGACAGTGCGCTGCTGGCGGTGATACACTGCTACCATCGCTTTCGAGATCGAGGCCAAATCCAACCATCAGAAGGCATTGATGGAGAAAAGGATCGTGGAAATTCCGGTTCAGTGAGCGGGGGCAGTGGGAAGCCCGTACAAAGAGTCCGCGGGAAGAAGACTCTGCAGCTGCATTCCGAACGCGGATCTCCGCTAGTAAGTGCGACGAGTTGTGATCGTTATCTCACACGGGCTTGTTGGAGCTTTGAAAGGGATCCCATCATGGGAGCAAATTAGGTGGTACCGCGGATCGCAGCTATTCATCCTAAGATTTTAGGAGAAAGCTGCGTTCTTTGTTATACGCTCCATAGCAAAGAGTGCTCTGCGCCAGTACCCTGCCCTTTGGGCAGTCGGCGGCTGATGCGCAAATTCATCCGGGAGGCGCTTCTGCCCATGTGCGGGGCCATGGTTTTTTCAAAAGATCTGTACCAAGGAAGAGCTGCTGCCCCTCTTCGGCCGGACGTATTTTGACTTTGAGACGCTGCGGAGGAAGGGCGGCCGTCGTCCGCCCTTTACCAAGGTGAGCCTGCTGGACCGGGAGATCTTCGGGCAACACCATTCCGGCCGGAACTGGATGCTTCGGGACTTCCGGATGCCCAACCGGTCCTGGGGGATGCGACGCGGACGGCCTCTGTGCCCGGGGCCCCTCCGATGACGGCGAGAGCGGCAAATGAGGCGGAAAATCCGCATTTCCTGTTGAGTTTTCCATATCTGATGTGATACGATACATTTTATAAATACAGGAGGATGAAACGCATGAGTACCACCACGAAACTCTCCGATCTGTTCGGCAGCATGGTCTTCAATGAGGACACCATGAAGGAGCGCCTGTCCTCTGCGTCCTATGAGGCGTGGAAGAAGTGCGTTACAGACGGAACGTCTTTGGATATCTCCACCGCCAATGAGATCGCCCAGGCCATGAAGCAGTGGGCCGTGGAAAAGGGCGCCACCCACTACACCCACTGGTTCCAGCCCATGACCGGCGTCACGGCGGAGAAGCACGACAGCTTCATTGCCCCTGCCGGCGGCGGCAAGATCCTCATGGAATTCTCCGGAAAAGAGCTGGTCCGGGGTGAGCCGGATGCCTCCTCCTTCCCCTCCGGCGGTCTGCGGGCCACCTTTGAGGCCCGGGGCTACACCGCCTGGGATCCCACCTCGTTTGCCTTCATCAAGGAGGGCAGCCTCTGCATCCCCACCATCTTCTGCTCCTACTCCGGCGAGGCCCTGGACAAGAAGACGCCTCTTCTGCGGTCCATGGACGAGATCAGCCGCCAGGCGGTGCGAATCCTGCGCCTGTTCGGGGACACGACGACCAAACGGGTGGTGGTTCAGGTGGGGCCGGAGCAGGAGTACTTCCTGGTGGACAAGGCCCAGTACGCCCAGCGGGAGGACCTGCGGATGTGCGGCCGGACCCTGTTCGGCGCAAAGCCCCCCAAGGGACAGGAGCTGGACGACCACTACTATGGCGCCATCCGGCCCCGGGTCGCCGCCTATATGAAGGATCTGGATGAGGAGCTGTGGAAGCTGGGCGTGCTCAGCAAAACCAAGCACAACGAGGTGGCCCCCTCCCAGCATGAGATGGCCCCGATCTACACCAACGCCAACGCCGCCTGCGACCAGAACCAGCTGGTGATGGAGATGATGAAGAAGGTGGCCGACCGCCACGGACTGGTGTGCCTGCTCCATGAGAAGCCCTTCGCGGGCGTCAACGGCTCCGGCAAGCACGACAACTGGTCCCTCTCCACCGACACGGGCAAAAATCTGTTCAAGCCCGGCTCCACCCCCCGGCAGAACGCCCAGTTCCTGCTGTTTTTGGCGGCCTTCATCAAGGGTGTGGACGACTATCAGGAGTTCCTGCGGGCCACGGTGGCCTTCCCCGGCAACGACCACCGGCTGGGCGCCCAGGAGGCACCGCCCGCCGTGCTCTCCATCTTCCTGGGAGACGAGCTCTCCGCTGTGGTGGACTCCATCATCAACGACACGGACTTCCAGAGCACCGGCAAGCGGACGCTGGAGATCGGCGTGGACGCCCTGCCTGCCATCCGCCAGGACAACACGGATCGGAACCGCACCTCCCCCATGGCCTTTACCGGCAACAAGTTCGAGTTCCGGATGCTGGGCGCATCCCAGTCCATCTCCGGCCCCAATATCGCCCTGAACACCATCATGGCCGAGGAGCTGAAACAGTTCGCGGACGAGCTGGAGGCATCCCGGGACTTCCAGGCGGACCTGCCCAAGCTGATCCGCCGGGTATTCACCGAGCATCAGCGGATCATCTTCAACGGCAACGGCTATGACGAGGCCTGGCTGGAGGAGGCCAAAAAGCGCGGCCTTTCCAACCTGACCTCCACCGCTGACGCTCTGCCCATGTACACCGCTCCCAAAAACGTGGATCTGTTTGTCAAGCACGGCATCTACACCAAGGAGGAAATCGAGGCCCGGGCGGAGATCCACATTGAGAACTACACCACGGTCCTGACCATTGAGGCCAAGACTATGGCGGACATGATCCGCCACCAGATCCTGCCTGCGGTGTCCGACTACGCCGACCAGCTGTGCCAGCGGGCCTATCACAAGGACGCCATGGGTGTGCCCCACCAGTATGAGACTTCCACAGCCATGCAGATCGGCACCCTGACGGACGCCCTGCAGGCGGACTGCGCCAAGCTGGAGGCGGATCTGGCCGCTATCCCCGTGGGCTCTATCAAGGCCATGAACTACTGCCATGAGGTGCTGATCCCCGACATGGCAGAGGCCCGGAAGGCCGCCGACCAGCTGGAGACGCTGACTGCCTCCAAGTCCTGGCCTTTCCCGGTATACAGCGACCTGCTGTTCTACGTATAAAGTGCGCAAGAGGGCCCCGGCCATCGGCCGGGGCCCTCTTGGATTCATCTGTTACACCAGCACGTCGAAGAACAGCGCCAAAATAGTGGTGGCGAGGCCGCAGAGGCCGATGGCAAGGCCGCTCATGGCCCCCTCCGTCTCCCCCAGCTCCAGGGCGCGGGCGGTGCCCATGGCGTGGCTGCAGGCGCCGATGGCCAGCCCTGCCGCCACCGGATCCTTCACCCGGAAGAGGCGTGCCAGCGCGGGGGCGCACAGGTTGCCCAGGATGCCGGTGAAGATCACCGCCGCCACGGTGATGGAGACAATGCCGCCCTGCCCCTCCGCAATGGCGGTGGCGATGGGTGTGGTGACGGACTTGGGCAGGAGGGAGACGGTCAGTGTCCGGTCCAGGCCGAACAGGCGGCACAGGCCCCAGATGCTGAGGACCGAAGTCACCGCCCCGGCCGCGCATCCCGCCAGGATGGGCAGCAGGTTCTTTTTCAGCAGGTCGATCTGGGCGTAGATGGTTACTGCCAGGCAGACCGTGGCCGGCCCCAGAAAGAGGTTGATGAGGCTGCCGCCGGCGTTGTACGCTGCATAGGGAATGTCAAACACCGCCAGCACCGCGATAATCATCATCACCGCCAGCACCAGGCCGTTGCAGATCACAAGCCCGGTCCGCTTCTGGATTTTGCAGCCTGCCCAGTAAGCCAGGATCGTCAGCGTCACCCCGAAAAAGGGGGACTCCCACAGCGCGCTCATCTCCGCTTCCCCCTCTCCAGCAGGCGGCAGGTGAGCCGCACCGCTCCCACTGTAGCGGCAAAGGTGGCAATCAGCGAGACCGCGCAGACGACCACCAGGGCAAGCAGGTTCTCCCGTAACACATCTGCATAGTTGATGATGCTGACACTGGCCGGGATGAAGAAGAAGGGGAGATTCCCCAGCAGGTAGTCCGACTTCTCCCGGATGTGTTCTGTCTTGATGACGCGTGCCAGCAGCAGCGCCAGAAGCAGCAGCATCCCGATGATGCTGGCAGGCAGGGTGAAGGGCAACACCCGCTCAATACAGGTGCTGATCCAGCAGATGCCGAAGATGATGCCGATCTGCGTTAGAAGTTTCAAAGTGAACCGCCTCTCCCGGCGGTCCCCCGCCGCGTTACTCTGCGCCGTATTCACACAAGGGCGCGGATTCTTTTCAACTTTTTTATTCTACGGAGACGGCCGGGGAATGTCAAATCCTTCCGGCTCCTTTTTCTGCCGCCGCCGCAAAATTCGGCAAAACAGTACAAGGCCCCGCCGGGAAAGAGCGGGACCTTGTCCAGGTCATCCAAGCATCCGCAGGAGGCCGGGGGACTCAGAGGGGCATTTGCCGCTCCAGCTCCCGGCGGAAGTCCGGGTGGGCGATGGCAATCAGCGCCCGGGCCCGCTCCACGGTGCTCTTGTATTTCAGATCCGCCACGCCGAACTCCGTCACCACATACTGGACGCAGGTGCGGGGGGTGGTCACCACGCTGCCGGGGGCCAGCTGCGGCACGATTTTGGAGTGGAGGACCCCCGCCTTGTCCCGGTAGCTGGACCGGAGGGCCAGGATGCTCTTTCCGCCCTTGGACCACTGGGAGCCTACCACCCACTCCAGCTGTCCGCCGGTGCCGGAGTACTGCCGGGGGCCGATACTCTCGGCATTCACCTGGCCGGTGAGGTCGATCTCCATGGCGTTGTTGATGGAGACCACATGGTCGTTCCGGGCGATGTTCCGGGCATCGTTCACCCAGTCGATCTCCTTCTGGCAGAAGGCGGGATTCTCATGGGCGAAGGCCCACAGCTCCGGCCCGCCCACCATGTTGGCGTATACGCTCCGCCCCGGGCAGGTCTGTTTGCGGCTGTTGTTCACCACGCCCCGGCGCATCAGCTCCATGACGCCGGTGCTCAGGATCTCTGTGTGGACGCCCAGATCCCGCTTTCCCGCATGGGCCAGACACTCGCCCACAGTATTGGCCAGCCCTCCCAGTCCCAGCTGGATGCAGGCGCCGTCTGGCACCAGATCCGCGATGTAGCCCGCGATGCGGCTGTCCGTCTCGTTTCCCGCCGCGATGGGCGTCTCTACCAGAGGACGGCTGGATTCGATGATCCCGTCCACCTCTGATACATGGATGCGGGTGTGGGCCTCCCCATCACTGGGAATATTGGGCATTCGGGGGTTCACCTCCGCCAGCACCAGCTCGCACTGCTCCAGCACCTTCCGGCTCAGGGCCGTGCCCCACAGGGAGCGGCTCATCCACCCGTTCTCATCCGGGAGCGAGCAGGTCAGCGCCGCCACCCGGGGGCGCCGGGCCAGGAGCCACGCGGGCGTCTGACTCAGGTTGGAGGGGGCGTAATGGACGTTGCCCATGGGCTCCAGGCCCCGCTCCACGCCGTAAAAGTTGGAGTCATAAGTCACCTGTCCGGCCAGCTCCGGCGTCAGCAGCCGGGTCCCGGCGGGGATGAAGTGCCCGTAGATGGCGATATGGCCGCCGGTCTCCAGCAGGCGCTCCGCCAGCGCCCCGTCCAGCTCCCAGGGCCAGTTGGACATGGCGGCGAAGGCCGCCGTGTCCCCGTCCCGGATCAGCTCCGCCGCCTCCCGGGCGGTCATCTGCAGGGCCTGATACTGGGTCTGCCAGTTGCCCGCTCCCGCGCAGCGTCCCCGGCGGATGGGTGTCAGTTCTGTCATCGTCATTCTCCTTTGCCGCGCCCCTCTGCGGGGCGGTGTCTCCGGCGGTTTGTACAGCCCGCCGTGGGGGCCGCGGCCGCCGGTTCCCTTTCCCGTCTATTGTACCGCACATTCCGCTTCCGCACAATCCTCTTTTCCGCGGACGAGTTAATAGAAATTTTGTTTTTTTCTGCTTGCGCCCGGCCGCTTCGCCGTGCTATACTGGCGTTGTTCTTGATTTTTTCCATGGAGGTGCATCTTGCAGAAACGCAGTCACAAACTGCTGGCCGCCACCCTGCTGGAGAATACCCAGGGATTTCAGGCCAGACGATTCGAGCTCGCCTTCCTGTTCGGCTCCTTTCAGCCGGACTGCAACCCCCTGACCTATTTGAAGGGCTCCCTGCGGGCCTATAAGTTCCGGGGGCATAACTACTCCAACTCCCAGCACTACATCTACTCCCGCATCTCCCGGCTCCAGCGCCGCCAGCGCTGGACCATCTGGCAGTATTACACCCTGGGCAAACTGACCCACTATCTGGCGGATGCGTTCACCTATCCCCATAACGAGAATTATCCCGACAGTATGCTCTGCCACCACCAGTATGAGACGGACCTGCGGGCCTATCTGGAGGAGTATCTGGCCACCCGCGCCCTTCGTCGGGAGAAGTTCCGTCAGGACGTGGCGGACGCCCTTCAGGAGCTGCACCGGCAGTACATGGCCGGCGTGGCCGATATGCGCAAGGATGTGCAGTTCATCCTGAAGGCCACCTCCCTGCTGATGGCCGGCTGCCTGCCTGCCAGCGCCGCAGCGGCTGTCTGAACCCTGTTTTGGGAAAAGCGCACAGCAGCGGTTTCCCTTTCGGCGCATTCTTTGGAATCATTGTCAATTTCCATTTGCTTTTTCTGGTGTTATCCTGAAACTATCAAAGGACTCGGAAAGGAACCCAGTCATGACCAACATCACCCGTTCTGCCGAATACCGTTACTTTAGCTTTACCTATTTTTATGGTAAGGCTTATTTCGGTTTGGCTGAAAATGTGTGTGATCGTGTCTGACGCCAGGAAAAGGCTATCAGTGCATGACGACCCGCAGCCGAACCGGCTGCGGGTCTTTTTTGTACCAGCCCCATCATTTTTAGGAGGAATACAGTATGATCGTCGTTCTGAAACAAAACCCCAACCGGCACCAGCTGGAGAGCCTGATCGCCTGGCTCCAGGAAAAGGGGATCATCATCCACACCAGCATCGGCGAGGCCCACACCATCTTAGGACTGGTGGGTGATACCAGCCAGCTGGACATCGACCTGATTGCCGCCCTGGACATCGTGGAGGATGTGAAACGGGTCCAGGAGCCCTACAAGAATGCCAACCGGAAGTTCCACCCGGAGGACACGGTGGTGCAGGTGGGCAACACCCAGATCGGCGGCGGCAATCTGACCCTGATGGCGGGTCCCTGCTCTGTGGAGAGCGAGGAGCAGGTGGTGGCCATTGCCAAAGCGGTGAAGGCCAGCGGCGCCACCATGCTGCGGGGGGGCGCCTTCAAGCCCCGGACCTCCCCCTACTCCTTCCAGGGCCTGGGGGCCACGGGTTTGGAGTACCTGAAGGTGGCCCGGCAGGAGACCGGCCTCCCCATCGTGACGGAGCTGATGGACCTGAGCCAGCTGCCCCTCTTCAAGGATGTGGACGTGATCCAGATCGGCGCCCGGAACATGCAGAACTTCGACCTACTCAAGGCCGTAGGCCATCAGGACAAACCCGTCATGATCAAACGGGGCATGTCCGCCACCTACGAGGAGTGGCTGATGAGCGCCGAGTACGTCATGGCCGGCGGCAATGAGAATGTGATCCTCTGCGAGCGAGGTATCCGCACCTTTGAGAGCTACACCCGCAACACCCTGGATCTGGCCTGCATCCCCGTGCTGCGGAAGCTGACCCACCTGCCCATCATCATCGATCCCAGCCATGCCACCGGCAAGAGCTGGCTGGTAGATCCCCTGGCCATGGGCGCCGTGGCTACCGGTGCCGACGGATTGCTGATCGAGGTCCACAACGACCCGGCCCATGCCCTGTGCGATGGCCCCCAGTCCCTGAAGCCGGAGGTGTTCGACGGCCTGGCGAAGAAGCTGCTGAAGCTCCATGACTTTATGAAGACGGTGGAGGAGTAAGACATGAATGTTGCCATCGTCGGCCTGGGCCTCATCGGCGGGTCCATGGCCAAGAGCATCAAGAACCGCACCAGCCACACCGTCTGGGGCATAGACCTGAACGCGGAGACCATGACCATGGCCCGGATGTGCGGCGCCATCGACGCCCCCCTGACGGAGGAGAACCTGCCCCAGGCGGATCTGATCCTGGTGGCGATCCGGCCCGGCGCCGCCATCGAGTGGGTCCGGCAGCACGCGCCGCAGATCGCCAAGTCCGCCATTCTGGTGGACCTGTGCGGCGTGAAGCGGACCGTGGTGGCGGCCATCGCCCCCATCGCAGAGGAACGCGGCTTCTCCTATATCGGCGGCCACCCCATGGCCGGTAAGGAGCGGGGCGGCTTCACCGCCTCCGCAGAGGACCTGTACGTGGGAGCATCTATGATCCTGACGCCGGACAAGCGGACGGACATGCGGCTGCTGGAGACGCTGAAGGCCTTCTTTCTGGACCTGGGCTTTGCGGGCCTCACCTTCTCAACGCCGGAGGAGCACGACCGCATCATCGCCTTTACTTCCCAGCTGGCCCATATCGTCTCCAGCGCCTATGTGAAGTCGCCGGAGGCCCAGAAGCGCCGAGGCTTTTCCGCCGGCAGCTTTCAGGATATGACCCGGGTGGCCCGTCTGGATGAGGACATGTGGACAGAGCTGTTTCTGGACGATGAGGACTTCCTCACCGCCGAGCTGGAAGAGCTGATCGGCCACCTGACGGACTACCGCAACGCCTTGCGGGCCAAGGATACTCAGCGGCTGCACGATTTGCTGAAGGAGGGCCGGGAGCTGAAGGCCACCGCCGGCGGCAACTGACCTATTTCCGGCGCCGCTGCGCGACATGATTCTATAAAAGGAGTTTTTCGATGTTTGACTCCATCCGAACCATTCCCGTCCGGGTCCGGCCGCCCTATGATGTGCGCATTGGCAGCGGCCTGCTTGGCCGGTGCGGGGACTATCTGGCCGCGCTGCTGGGACAGCGGAGGATCGCCGTTCTGGCCGACGACACCGTGGCCTCCCTGTACCTGGACACCGTCACCGCCGCTCTGGAGGACGCGGGCTTTGCCGTCTGCTCCCATATCTTCCCCTCCGGGGAGGGGCGCAAGAATCTCTCCACCCTGACAGAGCTGCTGGAGTTCCTGGCGTCGGAGCATCTGACCCGCACGGACTGCGTGGCCGCCCTGGGCGGCGGCGTCACTGGGGACATGGCGGGCTTTGCTGCCGCCGTGTACCTCCGGGGCATCCGGTATGTCCAGCTGCCCACCACCCTGCTGGCGGCGGTGGACTCCTCCGTGGGGGGTAAGACCGCCGTGGACCTGACCGCCGGGAAGAACCTGGCCGGGGCCTTCTGCCAGCCTGCCGCCGTGATCTGCGACACGGACTGCCTGAAGACCCTGCCCCCCGACGTGTTTGCCGACGGGGCCGCCGAGGCCGTCAAGACCGGCGTGCTCTCTGACGAAGCCCTGTTCGCCCTGTTTGAGGACGGCACCCTCACCGCCGACCCCGGCGAGGTCATCGCCCGGTGCGTCGCCTACAAGGCCGGCGTGGTGGAGCGGGACGAGAAGGAGCAGGGGGAGCGGAAGCTTTTGAACCTGGGCCATACTGTGGGCCACGCCATCGAGAAGTGCAGCGGCTATGTTATCCCCCATGGCCACGCCGTGGCGGCGGGGCTGGCCGTCATCGCCCGGGCTGCGGAGGCCCTGGGCTGGACGGAGGAGTCCCTGGCGGCGCGAATCACCGCCTGCCTTTCTAAAAATGGCCTGCCCACCGGGACAGACTACTCTGCTGAAGCCCTGGCGGAGGCAGCCCTTTCCGACAAGAAGCGCGCCGGTGGGGATATCACCCTGGTGGTCCCCCGGAAGATCGGCCATTGCGAGCTGCGGAAGGTCCCGGTAGCGGACCTGCTGCCCATCATCCGGGCAGGACTGGAGGCGTAAATGGACCTTCAAATCACCCCGAAAAAACTCTCCGGCGCCGTGACGCCGCCCTCCAGCAAGTCTCAGGCCCACCGATTGCTGATCGCCGCTGCTCTCAGCGGCGGGATCAGCGTCATCCACGGCCTGGCGGACTCCCAGGACATCCGGGCCACCCGCCGGTGCCTGTCTGCCATGTGTGCCGGGATGGAGGATCTGCCGGATGGCACCCTCCGGGTCCACGGACTGGGAAACGGCATCGTCATCGCACCTCCCTATGCCCTGCTGGACTGCGGGGAATCGGGCTCTACCCTGCGCTTCCTGATCCCCGTGGGCCTGCTGATACAGGGAGAGGCGTCCTTCACCGGCCGAGGCCGGCTGATGGAGCGCCCGCTGAAGCCCTACGAGGACCTGTTCCGGGAGAAGGGCATCGCCTGGAAGCTGGCGGACAACGTCCTCACCGTAAACGGCGGTCGGGGATACGGTACCCTGGCCCTGGACCCGGGGACATACCGCCTGCCCGGCAACGTATCCAGCCAGTTCTTCACAGGGCTGCTGTTCGTCATGCCCCTGCTGGAGGGAGACTCTACCCTGGTGTCCACCACACCCCTGGAGAGCCGGGACTACCTGGAGATGACCCGGCAGGCTCAGGCCGCTGCCGGTGTCACCAGCCGGTGGCTGGACGAAAACACGCTCTTCGTCCCTGGCGGCCAGACCTACCAGTCCTTTGAGGCCACGGCGGAGGCGGACTGGTCCCAGGCGGGGTTCTGGTACGCCGCCGATTTCCTGGACAGCCGTGTGGACATCCGGGGCCTGAATCCCGACTCTGCGCAGGGGGACAAGGCAGTCAGCGAACTTTACTGGCGGCTGGCCCGGCCGGGGGACACGGAGATCGATGTCTCCGGATGCCCCGACCTGCTGCCGCCTCTGGCGGTGATGGCGGCGGCCCGCTCCGGTACCACCCGGTTTGTGAACGCTGCCCGGCTGCGGATGAAGGAGAGCGACCGGCTTTCCACCACCGCCGCCCTGCTGACCGCCCTGGGCGGACGGGCGGAGGAGGGGCCGGACTTTCTGACAGTCCACGGCGGGACGCTCACCGGCGGCATGGTGGACTGCGCCAACGACCACCGGATCGCCATGGCGGCCGCCATCGCCGCCACCGCCTGTACCGGCCCCGTCACGGTGCTGGGGGCCCAATGCGTGCAGAAGTCCTACCCGGATTTCTGGGAGGTGTACAAGAACCTGGGAGGTGATATCCATGTCCTCTGAATTCGGCAGTCTCCTGAAAATCTCTGTCTTCGGCCAATCCCATGGAAGGGCCATCGGCGTGGTGGTGGATGGCCTGCCCGCCGGGGAGGCCATCGACCTGGAGGAGCTGAACGCCTTCCTGGCCCGGCGGAAGCCGGGGAAGAGCCACCTTTCCACCGCCCGGAGGGAGGCCGACGCGCCGGTGTTCCTCTCCGGCCTGGAAAACGGCGTCACCTGTGGAGCCCCTCTGTGCGCGGTCATCGAAAATGGAGACCAGCACTCATCGGACTATGATGCCCTGCAGGACAAGCCCCGGCCCGGCCACGCAGACTACACTGCATTTGTCAAGTGGGGCGGGCAGGCGGACATGCGGGGCGGCGGCCACTTCTCCGGCCGGCTGACGGCGCCCCTGTGTATCGCCGGCGGCATCGCCAAGCAGATTCTCTCCCGCCGGGGCGTATACGTAGGGGCCCACCTCCAGTCCGTGGGGACGGTGGCGGATGCATTATTCCCCCTGCGGCCCACGAAGGAGCTGTTTGACGCCGTGGCTGCCAAGCCATTCCCGGTGCTGGACGACCAGGCGGGGGAGCGGATGCAGGCGCTGATTCTGGAGGCCTGGAAAAATCTGGATTCTGTGGGAGGCGTCGTTGAGTGTGCCGCCACGGGCCTTCCCGCCGGACTGGGGGAGCCCATGTTCGGCGGCGTGGAAAACCGGCTGGCCGCCGCCCTCTTCGGCATTCCCGCCGTGAAGGGCGTGGAGTTTGGGGACGGCTTCGCCGCCGCCCGGTCCCGGGGGTCCGAAAACAACGACCCCTTTGTGATGGAGGACGGCCGGGTGCAGACAGAGACCAACCACGCGGGCGGCATTCTGGGGGGCATCACCAGCGGAATGCCCATCGTCCTGCGGACGGCCATGAAGCCCACACCGTCCATCGCCCAGCCCCAGCGGACGGTCAGCCTGTCCGCCGGAGAGAATGCGGAGCTTGTGATTCACGGGCGGCACGACCCCTGCATTGCCCACCGGGCGGTCCCGGTGGTGGAGGCGGTTACTGCCGCCGTGCTGTTAGATTTATTATTGGAGGGACATCATGGAACTTTCTGAGATTCGAGAGAAGATCGACGCAGTGGACGAGCAGCTGCTGGACCTGTTCCTGCAGCGCATGGACCTGTCCGACGAGGTGGCTGCCTACAAGAATGCGCACCATCTGCCCATTTTGAACAAAGAACGGGAGCGGGCCATCCTGGCCAAGGTGACGGAGAAATCCGGGGAGCGGGAGCGGTATGCCTACCACCTGTTCTCCACCCTGTTCGAGCTGGCCCGGTCCCGGCAGGCAGAGCTGATCTCCGCCCCCACCAAGGTGGCCGCCCAAGTCCGCGCCTCTCTGGAGGCCGGTACCTCGGTCTTTCCCCAGACGGGCCTGGTGGCCTGTCAGGGCGTGGAGGGGGCCAACTCCCAGGTGGCCTGTGACCGGCTGCTGCCCCGGGGCAACATCGTGTATGTGAAGACCTTCCAGGCTGTGGTGTCCGCTGTGGAGTCCGGCCTGTGCAGGTTCGGTGTGCTGCCCATTGAGAACAGCTCCAACGGCTCCGTCCGGGCGGTGTACGAGCTGCTGCAGGACCACAACCTCTCCATCGTCCGGTCCACCCGGCTGTGCATCCGGCACGAGTTGCTGACGCTGCCCGGCGTGAAGATGGAGGACATCACGGAGATCTACTCCCACGAGCAGGCCATCGGCCAGTGCAGCAAGTTCCTGAACAGCCTCAACGGCGTCCGTGTCATCCCCTGCGACAACACCGCCATGGCCGCCAAGATGGTGGCGGAGAAGGGCGACCGCCACGCCGCCGCCATTTCCTCCCACCCCTGCGCGGCGTTGTACGGCCTGACCTGCCTCAACGACAGCATCCAGGACAGCGACAACAACTACACCCGGTTCATCTGCATCACCAAGGATCCGGTGATCTATGCCGGCGCCAACCGGATCAGCCTGATTATCGCCTTTGACAACCGGCCCGGCGCCCTGTATGAAATCCTCTCCAAGCTGGCGGCACTGGACATCAACATGACGAAGCTGGAGTCCTGCCCCGTGGCGGGAAGTGACTTTGAGTTTGTTTTCTTCCTGGAGCTGGACGCCTCCGTCCAGGATCCCAGCGTCCTGGCCATGCTGGAGGAGATGGAGCGCAGCTGTGCCGAGTTCCAGTTCTTGGGCAACTACGCGGAAGTCTGAGCCATGGATGAGCGGATTTACGGCCTGCTGGGCCGGAAGCTGGGCCACAGCTGGTCCGTCCCCATCCATGCCGCCCTGGGCAACGGCGCCTACCGCCTTCTCGAGCTGGAGCCGGATGGACTGGCTCCCTTTCTTCACCGGAAGGACATCGGCGGCCTGAACGTCACCATCCCCTACAAGCGGGACGTGATGCCCCTGTGCGATGAGATCGACCCGGCGGCGGAGGCCATCGGCAGCGTCAACACCATCGTCCGGTGCGCAGACGGCAAGCTGGTGGGCTATAATACGGACATCGACGGGTTCCTCTATATGGCCTGCCGGGCGGGTATCTCCCTGTCAGGGAAAAAAGTCGTGATTTTGGGCAGCGGCGGGGCGTCTCTGACGGCCCAGACCGCCGCCCGGCAGGGGGGCGCGGCGGAGGTTGTGGTGGTATCCCGTTTCGGTCCGGACAACTATGACAACCTCTCTCGCCACGCTGACGCGGAGATCCTGGTGAACGCCACTCCGGTGGGCATGTACCCCGGCAACGGCCAGTCTCCCGTGGACCTGTCCGTATTTCCGGTCTGTCAGGGGGTGCTGGACGTCATCTACAATCCCCGGCGCACGGCCCTGCTGCTGCAGGCGGAGGCGCGGAGCATCCCCTGCTCTGACGGACTGCCCATGCTGGTGGCCCAGGCGGTGGCGGCAGAGGAGCGGTTCTTCAACAGGTCCATTCCCGCCGGTGAGAATGAGCGGATTTTGGTTCAGCTCCGGCGGGAGATGACCAACCTCATCCTGATCGGCATGCCCGGCAGTGGCAAGACCACGGTGGGGGAGGCGCTCTCCCGCCTCACCGGCCGGGAGGCCGTGGATCTGGACCAGATGATCGAAACCACCGCCGGCTGTTCCATCCCGGAGATCTTCCAGCGTGAAGGCGAGTCCGGCTTCCGGGCCCGGGAGCGGGCCGCCGCGGAGGAGGCTGGGAAGCGCACAGGCGTCATCCTCCTCACCGGCGGCGGTATCATCAAGACGGCGGAAAACTACGCGGCCCTCCATCAGAACGGCCGCATCTATCAGCTGGTGCGGGATCTCAGCCTGCTGCCCACCGAGGGCCGGCCCCTGTCCCAGGGGGCGGATCTGGCCGCCATGTGGCGGGAGCGGGCGCCCCTGTACGCCCGATTCCGGGACGTGGAGATTGACAACAGCGGCACGGTGGAGGACACCGCCGCCGCTATCTGGAGGGATTTTTGTGCACATTCTGGTAGTTAACGGCCCCAATATGAACATGCTGGGAATCCGCCAGCCGGAGATCTACGGCCATGAGACCTATGAGGACCTGAAGGCGCTGATCCGGGCGGAGGCGGACCGGCTGGGCGCGTCCGTCTCCTTCTTCCAGTCCAACCACGAGGGGGCCCTGGTGGACGCCATCCAGCAGGCATACTTCGACCATGTGGACGGCATCATCATCAACCCGGCAGCCTACACCCACACCAGTGTGGCCCTGCTGGATGCCGTGAAGGCGGTGGGGATCCCCACGGTGGAGGTCCACGTCTCCGACCCGGACAGCCGGGAGGAGTTCCGCCGTGTCTCCTACATCCGGGCCGCCTGCGCGGCCACCATCCGGGGCCATGGGCTCCAGGGATATGTGGAGGCCCTGCGGTTTCTCTGCGGCGCGGACGCTTGACAAACGGCGGTCTCTGACGGATAATATGCCCATACCCCATTGGGTATCCGGGAGGTGTCGGCATGAGACAATGTATGGATGCGGACAACCTGCACCGGCGGCTGAAGAAGATCGTCGGCCAGGTGCAGGCTATTGACCGCATGGTAGACGAGGACGTGCCCTGTGAGGATGTGCTGTCCCAGATCAACGCCGCCAAGTCCGCCCTCCACAAGTGCGGGCAGGTGGTGCTGGAGGGGCACATCCAGCACTGTGTCCGGGACGGCATCCAGCACGGGGATGCGGACAAGACCATCGAGAGCTTCACCAAGGCGGTGGAGCGGTTCTCCAACATGGGTTGAAGGCAAGGGGATCGGCTGAAAAGCCGATCCCCTTTGTATATGTTACAGGATTTTCTCCAGAGCGTAATTGGTCAATACCTGTCCGCGGCAGGGCACCTGCTGTTCCCGCTCTATCGCATAGCCCCGGCCGAGGAAGAAGGGCAGGGCGGTCTTGGAGGCGTGGACAGTGACGGCGTCCACCCCCAATTCCCGGCAGTGGGCCTCCAGCGCGTCACACAGGGCTGCGGCGATGCCCTGTCCCTGGCAGTCCCACCGGACGAACAGGTGGTCCAGATAACCGGTATCCTCCACATTGCCGTAGCCCACAATCCGCCCGCCCGCCTCTGCTACCAGGGTGTACAGCCGCTGAAACCAGCTGTCCCGTGTCAGCAGATCCGCCTCTCCGGCGGCCCAGGCTTCCACCTGGGGCAGGGTGTAGTCCCGGCAGTTCACCTGCCGAACCGTCTCACCGAACAGGCGGGCCAGAATGGGCAGGTCTTCTGTCCGGTAGCGCCGTAGTCGCATTTCTGTTCTCTCCTTCCTGTTTTGTGGTCATTTTACAGGAAGAATCTGTGTGCCGCAAGGTATTTTGCCTGAAAACGGCGGCACTTTTTCTTGACAGGCATACCCCTATGGGTATAATATACATATACCCCCATAGGTATAAAGAGAGGATGTGAGCCATTTGATCCATACTCTGGAGCGATTTCTGGAGTGGGGCGGCGTGAAGAAGGCCGTGACCTGCCTGGTCTTCTCCGGCATCGCCCTGCTTGTCAGCATCTTCGACCTGCTGCCGCAGCTGCCCTTTGACGCCGCCTGGGCAGCTGTCGTCCTCTGCGGTATCCCCATCATCTTGGAGGCAGTCATCGGCCTGGTGACAGCCTTTGACATCAAGGCGGACGTGCTGGTGTCCATCGCCTTGATTGCCTCCCTCATCATTGGGGAGGACTTCGCCGCCGGCGAGGTGGCCTTCATCATGCAGCTGGGCGCCCTGCTGGAGGATCTCACGGTGGCCCGGGCGCGGGCCGGCATCGAGAAGCTGGTGCATCTGACGCCCCAGACCGCCCGCCGCCTCACCGGCGGCCGGGAGGAGGCCATTCCCGCCGAGCAGGTGGCTGTGGGCGACGTGCTCCGGGTGCTGCCGGGCGAGACCGTGCCAGTGGACGGAGAGATTCTCACCGGACAGACCTCCATCAACCAGGCGGTGATGACCGGCGAGCCCCTGCCTGTGGACAAGGGGCCCGGAGACGAGGTTTCCAGCGGCACGGTGAACCAGTTCGGCGCCTTCGAGATGCGGGCGACGAAGGTGGGGGAGGACAGTTCTATCCAGCGGATGATCCGGCTGGTCCAGTCCGCCGATGCCGGCAAGGCCAGGATCGTGGGGCTGGCAGACCGCTGGGCCACCTGGATCGTAGTGGCGGCCCTGACCGCCGCCGCCTTGACGGGCCTCATCACCCGGGATCCCATCCGAGCGGTGACCATTCTGGTGGTATTCTGCCCCTGTGCCCTGGTGCTGGCCACTCCCACTGCCATCATGGCCGCCATCGGCAACGCCACCAGGCACAGCTTTCTGGTGCGGGAGGGAGACGCTCTGGAACGGCTGGCCTCCGTCTCCCAGGTGACCTTTGACAAAACAGGCACTCTGACCCTCGGCACCCCCCAGGTGAAGCTGGTGGAGAGCCTGCTGCCGGACGTATCCCGGGACGCGCTCTACGCCTGGACTGCGGGGGCGGAGCTCCGGTCCGAGCACCCGTTGGGCCGTGCCGTTGTTCAGGGCTGGCGAGCCGAGACCGTCGCGGCGCCGCCGGAGACAGCGGACTTCCAGATGCTCCCCGGCCGGGGTGTTTCTGCCACTGTGGCGGGTCATCACCTCGTCGCCGGTAACCGGGAGCTGCTGACAGAGGAACATGTCCCCTGGGAATCCTTGTCCCAGGCTGCCGTCCCTGCCCTGGAGCAGGGCTGCACCGTCATCTATGTGGCGGTAGACGGCCGCCCGGCGGGCTTTCTGGCCCTGGCAGACACCCTGCGGCCGGACGCCGCCGGGACCATCCGGGATGTCCGGGCCACCGGCGTGACCCCGGTGCTGCTCACCGGCGACCACGAGAGGGCCGCCCGGCATATTGCCGGAGAGCTGGGCATCGGCACCTTCCAGGCGGAGTGCCTGCCGGAGGATAAGCTAACCTGGATCGACCGCAGCCAGCAGAGCGGCCATCTGGTCTGCATGGTGGGGGACGGCATCAACGACGCTCCAGCCCTGAAGCGGGCCCATGTGGGCATTGCCATGGGCGGCGTGGGCAGCGACATCGCTGTGGACGCCGCGGACATCGCCCTGGTAAACGACGACATCCGGGAGCTGCCCCATCTGCTGGCACTCTCCAAGCGGATGATGCGCACCATCAAGAGCAATCTGGCCTTCTCCATGACCTTGAACTTCATCGCCATCGCCCTGGCTATCACCGGTATCCTGAACCCGGTGGTGGGCGCCCTGGTCCACAACGCCGGGTCCGTGCTGGTGATTGTCAACTCCTCTCTGCTGCTGAAGTGGCGGAAGCGCCCGTGACAGCGGCAGGCCATGGGACAGAAGATTCTGCGCCCTCCTACAGCAAAAAGCCCCCCGGCCTCTGCCGGGGGGCTTTTTAAGTCCTGGCTTCTCACCCCTTCAGGGTGTTCAGCAGGTGCCGGATGTGAATGCTCATGGCGTGGCGGGCGCCAGCCTCGTCCCGCTGCATCAGAAAGTCCAGAATCATGTAGTTGTCCGCGATGGCGATGCTCTGCATGTGCGCCCGATTTACGGAGACCTGCAGGATCTCGTTCACCGCGCCGTTGATGATCGGGTACAGCCGCCGCATATATTCGTTGTGGGAGGCCTTGATGATGGCCATGTGGAACTCCTGGTCCGCCAGGGGCCAGTCTCCGCCCGCCTTTGCGATGCGCTCCATCCGCTCCGCTTTCTGGCGGATCTGCGCCAGTTCTTCGTCTGTGGCACGCTGACAGGCCAGCGCCACGGTGGCGGGCTCAAAGATCAGCCGCATTTCAAACAGGTCCCTGGCCCGGACCCGGGACCGCAGGTTGGACAGCGCCGTCAGATCCACCGCGCTGGCGGGCAGATCCTCCGTGACAAACGTGCCCTTGCCCCGGCGGATCTCCAACACGCCCTGGGCCACCAGAAAGGAGATGGCCTCCCGGAGCGTGGTGCGGCTGACGTGCAGCGCCTCACTGAGTTCGTTTTCATTCGGGAGCTTGCTCCCCGGCGTGAACTGCCGTTCGTCCATGATTAGCTCGCACAGCCGGTCGGCCGTCCGCTCCGACAATTTGACTTTCCGTCCCTCACCCATGCGCATCCCTCCATCATCCGTGGTGAGGTCAGGCATTTCTCCACTGGATTTTCCGGCCAGTACGGAAATGTCCTTGACATCATATCTCTTTTAGAGTACAATGACATCATACAACAAATGAAAAAATAATACAACTATTTTGTGAAAAAATGAGGTGAACCGCTTGTGACGGCCAAGGACATGTTTTCCCACCGCGTCTCGATCCTCACCGGCCACTACGGCACCGGAAAGACGGAGGTCTCCGTCAATCTGGCCCTGGCGCTGGCCGCTGAGGGGGAACAGGTAATGCTGGCGGATCTGGATATCGTCAACCCCTATTTCCGCTCTCGGGAGCGGCGGCCCCTCCTGGAAAAAGCCGGTGTGCGGGTGATTTCCTCCTCCCAGGCCTGTTCGGACGCGGATGTCCCCGCCCTGCCGGCGGAGCTGCTGACCATTCTGGAGAACCGGGAGATCCGGGGCATCCTGGATATCGGCGGCGATCCGGTGGGCGCCCGGGTGCTGGCCCGGTTTCAGCCCAAGATCGTACAGGAGGATTACCAGCTGATCTTCGTCCTCAACGCCAACCGGCCGGAGGTGCGGGATGCGGAGAGCGCCGCCGCCTACCTCCGCTCCATTGAGGCCGTCACCGGCCTCACCTGCTCGGGCCTGGTGAACAACACCCATCTGTGCGGCGAGACCACGCCGGCCGAAATCCGCAAGGGCGCCGCCCTGGCACAAGAGGTTTCCCGGCAGACCGGAATCCCGATCCTCTGCCACACGGCGGAGCGGCGGTTCTTAGAATCCTTGTCAGACCTGGGGGAACCCGTGTTCCCCATTGCCATCAATATGAAAAAGCCGTGGGAGCGCTGACTCCGCGGCAGGAAAAAAGGAGGCATCCTGCAACCATGACAGCAAAGGTAACCTTCAACTCTGACCGGTGCAAGGGCTGTGAGCTGTGCACCACTGTGTGCCCGAAGCACATCGTCGCCATCGATCAGGCCGTCATCAACCGGAAGGGGTATCACCCCGCCCATGTGACGGACATCAGCCAGTGCATTGCATGCGCCAGCTGCGCGAAGATCTGCCCGGACTCCATCATCACTGTGGAAAAATTCTGAGAAGGAGGTCATCGACCGTGGAAAAAGAACTTTGGAAAGGAAATGAAGCCATCGCCGAGGCCGCCATCCGCGCCGGCTGCGACTGCTTCTTCGGCTATCCCATCACGCCTCAGAGCGAGGTCCCGGAGTATATGTCCGCCCATCTGCCCAAGGCGGGCGGCGTGTTCCTGCAGTCTGAGTCTGAGGTTGCGGCCATCAACATGGTGTACGGCGCCGCCGGCGCCGGCATGCGGGCCATGACCTCTTCCTCCTCCCCCGGCATCAGCCTGAAACAGGAGGGCATTACATACATCGCCGGCGCCGAGCTGCCCTGCGTCATCGTCAACTGCATGCGCGGCGGTCCGGGCCTGGGCACCATTCAGCCCGGCCAGGGCGATTACTATCAGGCCACCCGCGGCGGCGGCAACGGCGATTACCGGACGCTGGTCCTCTCCCCCTCCAATGTGCAGGAGGCGGTGGACTTCGTCCAGGAGGCATTTGACATTGCCGACCAGTACCGCAACCCCGTCATGGTGGTTATGGACGGCCTGATTGGCCAGATGATGGAGCCCATCGAGTGGCGTCCTGTCCCCAAGCGGGACCTGCCCCCCAAGGACTGGGCCACCACCGGCCGTAAGGACCGGGACCACAACAACATCATCAACTCCCTGTACATGGATCCGGAGGAGTGCGACCGTCACAACGACCATCTGGCGGAGAAATACGCCCTGATGGAGAAGAACGAGGTCCGCTGGTCCGAGACGGAGTGCGAGGACGCCGAGATCGTCATCACCGCCTACGGCACCCCTGCCCGGATCGCCCTCACCGCCCTTGAGACGCTGCGCGCCGAGGGGCTGAAGGTGGGCCTGTTCCGTCCCATTACCCTGTGGCCCTTCCCGGAGGAGGCCCTGCGCAAGCTCTCCAAGGCCGACCACGTGAAGGCATTTTTGGATGTGGAGATGAGCTCCACCGGCCAGATGATCGACGATGTCCGTCTGTCCGTGGAGGGCAGAAAGCCCATCCATTACCTGGGCCACGCCGGCGGCGTGATGCCCACCGTGGAAGAGATGGTAGAAGCGGCCAAGAAGGCCTTGAAGGAGGGCAAGTGACATGGCGATCGTATATGAGAAATCCCGGGGCCTGACGGACGTGGAGTTCCACTACTGCCCCGGCTGCCACCACGGCATCATCCACAAGCTGGTGGCAGAGTCGCTGGTGGAGCTGGGTCTGCTGGATGACGCCATCGGCGTGTGCCCCGTGGGCTGCTCCGTCTTCGCGTACAAGTATTTCAACTGCGACATGCAGGAGGCCGCCCACGGCCGGGCGCCTGCCGTAGCTACCGGCATCAAGCGCACCCATCCCCATCAGGCGGTGTTCACCTACCAGGGCGACGGTGACTTGGCCTCCATCGGCGCGGCGGAGATCGTCCACGCCGCCATGCGGGGCGAGAAGTTCACGACCATCTTTGTCAACAATGCCATCTACGGCATGACCGGCGGTCAGATGGCCCCCACCACTCTGATCGGCCAGAAGGCCACTACCTGCCAGGAGGGCCGCACCCGGGAGCAGGCCGGTATGCCCATCCGCATGGCGGAGATGCTCTCCACCCTGGACGGCTGCGCCTATGCCGAGCGGGTCTGCGTCACGGATATCGCCAACATCAACAAGGCCAAGAAGGCCATCAAGAAGGCATTCCAGAAGCAGATGAACGGCGAGGGCTTCACCTTTATCGAGGTGCTGTCCACCTGCCCCACCAACTGGGGCATGACGCCGCTGAAGGCCAATCAGTGGCTGAAGGACAACATGGTCCCCTACTATCCTCTGGGTGTCATCAAGGAGACGGCCCCGGAAGGCGCGGAGGTGAAATGAGATGAAAAAAGAGATCGTCATTTCCGGCTTCGGCGGCCAGGGCGGCCTGGCCATCGGCAAGAATCTGGCAGAGGCCGGCATGGCTGAGGGCCTGAACGTTACCTGGGCTCCTTCCTACGGCCCCGAGATGCGTGGCGGCACCGCCAACTGCTCTGTGGTGCTCTCCGACAAGCCCGTGGGATCTCCCGTGTTCGCCCATCCCACCGAGCTCATCGCCCTGAATGAGCCCTCCCTGGTCAAGTTCGAGGAGGGCGTCGTCCCCGGCGGCATGGTATTCGTCAACAGCGACGTGGTGACGGATAAAGTCTCCCGCACGGACCTGACGGCCTACTACATCCCCTGCTCCCAGATCGCCGACGAGGTGGGCAACCCCAAGGTCAGCAACATGGTGATGCTGGGCGCCTATGTGGCCGGCACTAAGGTGCTGAAGGCGGAGACCATCGAGAAGATGATCCAGGAGATGTTCACCGGCGCCAAGGCCAAGTTCGTCCCCCTGAACATCGAGGCGTTCCGCCGCGGCATGGCCTGCGTGCAGTGATTTGTTTCAGAGGGCCGGCGAGTTTGCTCACCGGCCCTCTCTCTTTGGCGGGCCCTGCGCTTTCTGTGCATTTTAACAGTTGACTTTGGCTGTGTATCAGCGTATAAAAGATATCATAGAAGAATATGGCTTTATATTGCGTGGAACGGGACACGCCGCGAAGATCTCTCCCCTCAGAGAGCTGCCGGACGGTGCGAGGCAGCGGGGGCAGCTTTGCTGGCCTCCCCCGGGAGCAGTGGGCGGAACAGAGCTTTCCCAGTACGCCGCACCGGACGCCCTCCGTTATCGGGGCAGACGAGCGGCCGCTGGACCAGCGGCAACGAGAGTGGTACCACGGAAGTTTGACTTTCGCCTCTCCTGTGCAGGGCAGGAGTGCGCGAAAGTCTTTTTGCTATCCCCCAAAACTTCAAACTATTTTTAAGGAGCGATCAATATGCTGGATATTCAAATCACCAAGACCACCAGCCCCAAGGCCAAGCCCGCGGACGAGAGCAAGCTGGGCTTCGGCAAGATTTTCACCGACCACATGTTCGTCATGGACTATGCGCCGGACAAGGGCTGGCATGACGCCCGCATCGTCCCCTATCAGCCCTTCCCCCTGGATCCCGCCTGCGTGATTTTCCACTACGCGCAGGAGATCTTTGAGGGCCTGAAGGCCTACCGGACCGCGGACAACACCATCCAGCTGTTCCGCCCCGACTGTAACGGCCAGCGGATGCAGGACTCCGCTGACCGGATGTGCATTCCCAAGATCCCTGTGGAGGACTTCGTCCAGGCCGTGAAGACCCTGGTGGAAGTGGACAAGGACTGGGTGCCCCATTCTGACGGCGCCTCCCTGTATATCCGTCCCTTTGTATTCGCCACCGATGTGGGCATGGGCGTCCACGCCAGCCGGAACTACACGTTCTGCGTCATCTGCGCTCCCTCCGGCGCCTACTATGCCGAGGGCATCGATCCCGTCCGCATCTACGTGGAGGACGAGTACATCCGCGCCGCGCCCGGCCTGACCGGCTTCACCAAGTGCGGCGGCAACTACGCCGCCTCCATCAAGGCCGGCGAGATGGCCGAGCAGCAGGGCTTCGCCCAGGTGCTGTGGCTGGACGGCGTGGAGAAGAAGTATGTGGAAGAGGTCGGCTCCATGAACATTATGTTCAAGATCGACGGCAAGATCTACACCGCCCCCTGCACCGGTACAGTGCTGCCCGGCGTCACCCGCCGCTCCATCATCGAACTGCTGAAGGACTGGGGCTATGAGGTCTGCGAGGAGCACGTGGCCATCGCCGACATCATGAAGGCCGGCCACGACGGCAAGCTGGAGGAGGTCTTCGGCACCGGCACCGCCGCCGTCGTCTCCCCCGTCAAGGAACTGGACTGGAAGGGCGACAAGGTCTTCATCAGCGGCGGCAAGATCGGCGAGCTGACGCAGAAGCTGTACGACACCCTCACCGGCATCCAGTGGGGCAAGCTGCCCGACACCAAGGGCTGGATCGTCCCCGTGTGCAAGGGCTGAGTTCCCATCGTCAAAAAGAGCGGAGCCGAAAGGCTCCGCTCTTTTCCTGCGTCCCGCTCAGGGCTGCTCCGCTTCATAACGCTTTAAAATGGCGGCCAGAGCCTCAGCCGGGATGTCTCCCACGGGGCGGATCGGCTCCGGATTTTGATCGTAGGGGGCGATGGGCTTTTCAAACCAGGCCACATCCCGCCAGGCGCCGCACTTGTACCCAGTGCTGCGGTAGGTGCCCAGCCGCCGGAAGCCCAGGGCTTGGTGGAGCCCCTCACTCTTTTCATTGGGCACGGTGACGCAGCCGTAGACCGTGCGGATGCCCTGCAGCCGCAGAATGTCTATCAGGGCGCCGTACAGCCGCCTTCCCAGCCCCCGGGAGGTGCATGAGCGGTCCAGATAGACGGACAGCTCCGCATTCCACTGATAGGCGGCCCGCTCCGCCTGGCGGTGGGCGTAGGCATAGCCCACGATCCGCCCCTTCTCCAGGCATACGAGATAGGGATACTCCCGGCCGACGGCGGCGATGCGTCCGGCAAATTCCGCCTCTGAGGGCAGCGCACACTCAAAGGTGATGGGAGTGTCCAGGTATTCTCCGTAGATCTTCAGCAGGGCGGCGCTGTCTGCTGGCGCGGCAAAGCGGAACGCCGGCGCTCCCGGGGCTTCTCTTTCAGCCATCTCCGCCGCCCCTTACGTCCTGGCATGAATCTGGGCGCCGCACTTGGGGCAGGTGATGACGATTTTCCCCTTGCCCACCGGCACCCGGCAGATGGTTTTACAGTTCTTGCAGGTGAAGTATTTGTGGGCCTTGTCCGCATGGCGGGCCTTGGCATTCTGGCGGCTGCTCTTCATCCGCCACATCCAGTTCACCCACCGCTGGTTTTCGCTCCGGCGCTTGGTGAGATTCCGGGAGAAGATGCGGAACAGGGCGAAGGCCCAAGCGGCGATGGACACCAGGTACAGCGCATTCCCCAGCCACAGATGATGGGGGGCCACAAACATGGAGACGAGGTCCAGAACCAGACTTCCCACCACAATGGCCAGGCTCAACTGGTCCACGCCGTTGCGTCCGTACATGAGCCGGGCCAGTGCGTTCCCGATTTTTTGAAAGACTCCCATAGATAAGGACTCCTTTTCCGGCGGCTCCTGCCGCAGGGTGTGATTCTGTCATTATTTTACACGCAAACCCACCGCCGCACAACCGTTTGCGGGCGGAATTTACAAATTGGTCATTTATTTGTTTTGTTCAAAGTGCTATACTGATTTCTGTTGAGAAAAAACACCAAAGGAAGTGCAATATCATGGCAAAACGGCAATTCAAGGCGGAGTCCAAGCGGCTGCTGGACCTGATGGTCAACTCCATCTACACCCACAAGGAGATCTTTCTCCGGGAGATCATCTCCAATGCCAGCGACGCCTGTGACAAGCTGTGCTACCAGGCCCTGACGGATGACGCCGTGGGCATGAGCCGCAAGGACTTCAAGATCGAGATCAAGGTGGACAAGGAACACCGGACTCTGACCGTCTCCGACAACGGCATCGGCATGGACAAGGAGGACCTGGAGAACAACCTGGGCGTCATCGCCTCCTCCGGCTCCTACAAGTTCAAGCAGGAGGTGGGGGACGACGCCAAGGACACCGACGTGATCGGCCAGTTCGGCGTGGGCTTCTACTCCGCCTTTATGGTGGCGGACCACATCACCGTGGTGACGAGGAAGTACGGCGCCGACGCCGCCTGGATGTGGCAGTCCTCCGGCGCCGACGGCTACACCATCACCGAATGCGAGCGGGATGCCGTGGGCACGGACATCATCATGCACATCAAGGCGGACACCGATGATGAGAAGTACAGTGAGTTCCTGGAGTCCTGGCGGCTCCAAGAGCTGGTGCGGAAGTATTCCGACTACATCCGCTTCCCCATCCGAATGGAGGTCTCCAAGACCCGCCGGAAGGAGGGTAGCCCCGACGACAAGCCGGAGTACGAGACGTATCAGGAAGAGGAGACGCTGAACTCCATGGTGCCCATCTGGCAGCGGCGCAAGTCCAGCGTGAAGCCGGAGGAGTACAACAAGTTCTATCGGGACAAGTTCCACGACTACGCCGACCCCCAAAAGGTCATCGCCGTGTCCGCCGAGGGCGCCGTCACCTACAAGGCGCTGCTGTTCATCCCCGGTGCCACGCCCTTCGACTACTACACCAAGGAGTACGAGAAGGGACTGCAGCTGTACTCCAACGGCGTCCTCATCATGGACAAGTGCGCCGACCTGCTGCCGGAGCACTTCCGCTTCGTCCGGGGGGTGGTGGACTCTCCCGACCTGTCCCTGAACATCTCCCGGGAGCTGCTCCAGCACGACCGGCAGCTGAAGGTCATCGCGGCCAACCTGGAGAAGAAGATCAAGAGCGAGCTTGGTAAGCTGCTGAAGGACGACCGGGAGGGCTACGAGAAATTTTGGAAGAACTTTGGCCGGCAGATCAAATACGGCGTCGTCAGCGAATACGGCGCCCACAAGGACCTGCTGCAGGATCTGCTGCTGTTCTACTCCTCCACGGAAAAGAAGCCCGTCACCCTGGCGGAGTATGTCTCCCGGATGAAGGAGGAGCAGAAGTTCATCTACTACGCGGCCGGCGAGAGCTTGGAGAAGATCGACAAACTGCCCCAGACCGAGGGCCTGCGGGAGTCCGGCACGGAGATCCTCTACTTCACGGAGGAGGTGGACGAGTTCTGCGCCCAGATCCTTCACACCTTCCAGGACAAGGAGTTCCGCTCTGTCCTGGACCAGGAGATCGAGGAGGGTGCCGAGAAGAAGGCCGAGGAGGCCGCAGACGCCCACAAGGCCGTGTTCGACTTCGTCAAGGAGACCCTGGGAGATCAGGTGAAGGAGGTCAAGGCCAGCGCCCGGCTGAAGTCCCATCCCGTGTGCCTGACGGCAGGGGAGGGCCTGAGCTTTGAGATGGAGAAGTATTTCCAGGCGGTCCAGCCGGACAGCGCCATCCGCGCCGAGCGGATTCTGGAGCTGAATGTGGAGCACCCAGCTTTCCAGGCCCTGGAGGCCGCCGTGACAGCGGACCCGGAGAAGGCCAAAAAGTACGCCACGCTGCTGTACGACCAGGCTCTGCTGATCGCAGGTCTGCCCCTGGAGGATCCCTCCGGCTACACTGATCTGGTGTGCGAGCTGATGAAATAAAATACCATGCGCAAAAGCGGTCCCGGGTAAAACCCGGGACCGCTTGTTTGATTTGCTTCAGGACGGATCTCTCTGCCATCCCGGCGTTTTTTCCATCGGGTAGGGGCGGCCGCCCTCGGCCACCCGAGAAGACAGCCGCGTGGATCGGTACCGCCCTCACCGCCGCTCCACCAGCCGCTGGTAGTGCTTGTACAGGGCGGAAAACCGGCCCTGATAGCTGTGGTTCCAGGGCTTGCGCTTGCCGCAGAAGTGGAGGATGGCCGTGTGGTCCATCACCCAGTCCATGTCCCGCTCCCCTTGGCTCAGCAGCAGGTAGCGGTCAAACCGCCGGGCGTCGTAGTTCCACAGGCTGTCGTCCACCCCCAGGATCTGTCCGCCGTACAGGCCGTTGAGCACGTCCTGGTCCGGCAGCAGCAGAATGTCGGCGTGCTCCCGGGCATAGTCGAAGATGTCACCCGGCCGGACCTCCCGCCGCATGGCGGACAGATCCATCACTAGTACGCCGGAGTTGTAGTAGGCCTCCGCCTCATAGTTCTCCAGCCGCAGCCGGTTCACCGGGTCTGTGATGCCCGCCAGCAGCCCGGTGTGGGTGGCGGCGGCCATCAGGTCTCCCTCCAGGTCCGTATCATACAGGGCCCGGACGGGATTGATTACCAGAATGTCCGGGTCCAGATACAGCACCCGGTCCAGAGAACGCGGCAGCAGCTCCGCCGCCAGCAGCCGGTAGTACATGGCCCGGGTCCAGTACCGGGCCACCGGCGCGTCGGCGAACAGGTCCGCCGGCACCTCCAACGGGTGGATGCGCCCCCGACCGGCGCAGAGCTCCTCCAGTGCCGCCCAGTCCTCCGGCAGCAGGCCGTCTCCGATGGCGTAAATCTCAAAGGTCTCGCCAGGATCATTCCGCAGCAGAGAGCCCAGCATCACCCGCAGGGGCGGGAGATAGTTGCGGTCCAGTGTCACCAGAATGTTCATGTGGTCAAGCCCTCCGATCCGTTGGTCCGGGCCGTGTCCCGGTAATAGGCCACCAGCAGGTCCACCACCGTCCCGTAGGAGCGGATGCCGTCCTCTTGGCCGTAGCCCTTCAAAATCGTGTCGTACACCTTCTGGCTGGCATCCGCCGCAGCCCCCTCGAAGGATGCCCAGTAGGCGTTATTAGATGCCAGATCCGCCAGCACCGTGTCCGGAAGGCTGTCCCGGATGGCCTGCCAGGCCGCCGGATCCGCCTGGTACAGGGCGTTGCCCAGGTGGATGTACCCCATCAGCCAGCCGGAGTATTCGTACACCGGATCGCCGCTGGTGGTGGAGGCCAGCACCGCCAGGAAGTTGCACTCCTGCTCCGAGGCGATGCCCCGCTGGTGGGACAGCTCGTGGGCGATGGTGGAGGGGATCAGGCAGGCGGGGGCGTCCACGTTGATGTTGGACTCCCCGGTGAAAGCAAAGTAGACGCCGGTGAAGTTCATGGCGCTCATGACCCTGGAGAAGAACATCCGCTTGGGCGCTCGGTCCTCAAATTCCAGGAAGGGGAACAGGTCCTCCGCGCCCTGGTAGATGTCCGTGCTCCCGGCAAAGATCTCGTTCAGAGACGCATTGAACGTCCCCGCCTCATCCCGGGGCACCTGGTCGGCTGTCTGCGCCAGATTTTCCGCGAACCACGCGGTCACCGCCGTCAGATCCGGGAGCGATACCTCCTCCGCCCGGATGCCGGACCGGTCCTGGAAGGTGTCCGTGTAATAGCACACCCCCCACAGCAGGCAGGTAGCGGCGCAGACGCTCAGCCCGGCGCAGACCGCCCCCAGAACCGCGCTGTAAGCCCGGCGCTTCCGCCGCCCTCTGGCCCTGACTACCGCCGTGATGTTCCATACCACATAGGCCAGCGCGAGGACGGCCGCCAGGACATACAGCACCTCCATCACAGAGAAGGAGACCCGATAGCACAGGCTGCCCAGAGATCTCCGGATCGGGGCGGATACAAATCGCTCCAGGGCGTTCATCCAGTCCCGGTGCTCCCGGGCGATCCAGAAGGCCGCCAGCAGGACCAGGTCCGCCAGCAGCCAGATGTGCAGTTTTTGGTGGGACTTGAAAAATGTCATGCTCACTCCGCTGCCGCCAGCAGCTGGCGGGTATAGTCGTCTTTCGGGTGGTCGAAGATGTCATCCACTGTTCCCTGCTCCACGATGCGGCCTTCTTTCATCACCAGCACCCGGTCGCAGAGCTGGTACACCACATTCAGGTCGTGGGAGATAAAGAGATAGCTGAGATCCAGCTCCCGCCGCAGCGTCCGCAGCAGGTCCAGGATCTGGGCCTGGATGGTCACGTCCAGGGCGGACACCGGCTCGTCGGCAATGAGGAACCGGGGCCGCTGGATCAGCGCTGCAGCAATGGACACCCGCTGCCGCTGTCCGCCGGAGAGCTCCGCCGGTTTTGCCGCCAGACACTCCTCCGGCAGACCCACCCGGTCCAGCATCTCCCGCACCCGGCGCTTGCGCTCCGGGGCGTCATACTTGCCGTAGACCCGCAGCGGCTCCTCCAGGGTCCACTCCACCGAATAGGCGGGGTTCAGCGCGCTGTACGGGTCCTGAAAGATCATCTGGGGCCGCTTGGTGTAGTGAATCACCTGCCCCTGGTCGGGCTTCACAATGCCCAGGATGGTCCTGGCCAGGGTGGATTTTCCGGTGCCGGACTCGCCCACCAGACCCAGGATTTCCCCATGGCGCACATCAAAGGTCACGTCGCGGAGGACCTCCTGATAGGGGCCACGGCGGAAGAGCCCGCGGTCCCGGTATCCGCTGGTGACGTGCCGGACGGAGAGCACCAGCTCCTGTTCGCTCATGGCGTCTCCTCCTTCCGGTGCCGGGTGGGAATGGCGGCGATGAGCCGCTGGGTGTATGGGTGCCGGGGATGGCGGAACACCGTCTCGATGTCCCCCTCCTCCACCAGCACGCCCCGCTGCATCACCGCCGTGCGGGTGCAGAGCTTCCGCACCACGTTCAGGTTGTGGGAGATGAACAGCATGGAGATGCCGGACTCCCGGTTCAGCTTTTTCAAAAGCTCCAAAATCTGGGCCTGGATGGTCACGTCCAGGGCGGTGGTGGGCTCATCCAGCAGCAGCAGCTTGGGCCGTGCCACGACGGCCGCGGCGATCATGGCCCGCTGCAGCATCCCGCCGGAGAGCTCGTGGGGATACTTCCGATACACGCCCGCCGGGTCCGGCAGCTCCACTGCTGCCAGGGCCGCCAGGGCCTGGTCCCGCCGCGCCTCCCGGGAGAGGTCTGTGTGGATACGCAGCACCTCCTCCACCTGGGGGCCGATACGCATCAGGGGGTCCATGCAGCTCTGCGGCTCCTGGAACACCACGCCGATCTCCCTCCCCTGGACCTGCCGCAGCAGCGTGCGGTCTGCGTGGAGCAGCTCCGCGCCGTCCAGCAGGATCTCCCCGGAAAAGTCGCACTGCTTTCGGGGCAGCAGTCCCGCCACGCTCATGGCGGTGACAGACTTGCCGGAGCCGGACTCGCCCACCAGCCCCAGGATCTCCCCGTCGTGGATGGTCAGGGACACGCCCGCCACGGCCTCCCGCTGCCGGGTGTGGAATTTCACATGCAGATCTCGGATCTCCAGCATCAGGACACCCCCCCGTTCCGGCGCTGCAGGCCCTCGCCGATGAGACCCACGCCGAAGATCAGCAGCACGATGGCGCCGCCGGAACCCAGGGCATACCAGGGGGCGCTGGTCAGCATCCCCTGCGCCTCCGAGAGCATGTAGCCCAGGGAGGCGTCCGGCGGCGTGACGCCGATGCCCAGATAGCTCATGGAGGCCTCCGCCAGCACCGCGTTGTTGAAGCCGATGGTGATGGCCGGCAGCAGCACCTGCGTGGTGTTGGGCAGGATCTGCCGCACCAGGATGCGGCCGCTGGAGGCCCCCATCAGCCGGGCGCTCTTCACATAATTCACGTCCCGCAGCGCCGCGAAGGCGGTGCGGGTCACCCGGGCAAAGCTGGGGATGAACACGATCCCCAGGGCGATCACCACGTTGTATTTATTCCCCGGCCCCAGGATGCTGATGAGAACCAGGGCCAGCAGGATGCTGGGAAAGGCGGTCAGCGCGTCATTCAGGCGCATCAGGACCTCGTCCACCACGCCGCCGAAATAGCCCGTGAGGGCGCCCGCTGCCGTGCCGCACACCGCGCCGATGGCCACGGTGCTCAGGGCGATCAGGAAGGTGGTGCCCGCCCCCTGCAGCACCCGGCTGAAGATGTCCCGGCCGAAGCTGTCGGTCCCCAGCCAGTGGGCCAGGGAGGGGCCCTCCAGCTTGGGCCCTGCCAGCAGGGCGTCCGGGTCGTAGGGCGTCCACACCAGGCCGACCAGGATCAGCGCCGCCATGAGGCCGGTGACAATCAGCCCGGCCAGCAGGTATCCGTTCATCCGCCGCTTCATGACGCACCTCCCAGCCGCAGGCGGGGGTCGATCCGCTGGTTGACAATGTCTGCCACGGTGCCTGCCAGCACCACCCAGAAGGCCAGGATCACCACGATGGCCTGCACCACGGGGTAGTCCCGGTTGGAGATGGAGGCCACCAGCAGCCGTCCCAGCCCCGGGATGGCAAACACCTGCTCCACCACGATGCCAGCCGCCACGATCTCCGCCATGGTCTGGGCCAGGAAGGTCACCACCGGCACCAGGGCGTTGCGCAGCACATGGCGCCGCAGGACCGCCCCCCGGTCATTGCCCCGGGAGATGGCGGTGCGGACATAGTCCCGCCGCATCTCCCCCTGAATGGTGCTGCGGAGCATCCGCACGGTCATGGCGATCCGGGGGATGGCGATGGCCGCAGCCGCGAAAAACAGATACCGGAACGCCCCGGTCGGGTCCGCACCCAGATCCGGGAATTGGCCGTGGACAAACCAGCGGAGGGTGATGCTGAACAGCCAGGAAATCAGGATGCCGGTGAAAAACGGCGGCACCGCCATGCACAGCTGGTCCAACACCGTCCCCACGGCGTCTCCCACCCTGCTGTGCCCGCGGGAGGCCCACAGCCCCAGGGGAATGGACACCACGGCAATCAGCGCGAAGCTGAGAAGGCTCAGGCACAGGGTAATCCCCACCTTGGGGGCAATCAGCTCCCACACCGGCTGGCTATAACTGTAAGAAATCCCCAGGTCCCCGGTGAAAAAGCCCGCCAGCCACTCCAGATACCGCACCGCGAAGGGGCGGTCCAGCCCCAGCTCCGCCTCCAGCTCCGCCACGCGCTCCGGCGTGGCCTGGGTGCCCAGCATGATCTCCGCCGCACTGCCGTGGATCAATTCAAAGGCCGCAAACGCCAGAAGGGAGACGATGACCATGGTGACCAGCAGCATCAAAATCCGCTTGCATACGTACTTCATGGCATCATCTCCCTTCCGGGGCAGCGGCAGCATACCTGCCGCGCATTGGATTTACTGGGCGTAATGGACCGTGGACAGGTCCATCACATAGATGGGATAGAACTGGTATCCCTCCAGCCCGTTCCGCAGAACCACCAGGTCCGCCAGGTCCTGGATGTAGACATTGGCGGCGTGTTCCGTCAGGTTCCGCTCCATCTGTTTGTAGAGCTCTGTCTGCTCTGCGTCGTCGGCCGTGGCCTGGGCCTGCTGGAACAGGGCGTCATAGTCCGTGTTCTGATAGTTGATAAAGTTGTCGTCCGCCGCAGAGGTGAACCGCTCCAGCAGCGCCCGGGCAGTCATGTTGGAGGCGTCTACGCCTACCACGGTGGACTGGAACTGCCGGTTTCCGTACACCTCGCTGAGCCAGGCACCCCACTCCACAGGCTGAATCTCCGCGGTGATGCCCACGGCCTTCAGCTGCTCCACCAGCACAGTGGCCGTGTCGATGTGGGGCTGATAGTTGGAGGGGACGGTGATGGTCATGGAGAACCCGTCGGGATACCCGGCCTCCGCCAGCAGCTCCCTGGCCCGCTCCGGGTCATAGGGATAATAGTCTGTCAGGTCCTCCACAAAATATTTCTGAAACGCCGGGTACATACTGGAGCCGATGGGGCTGCCGTACCCGTCGAAGGCCACATCGATGATCTGCTGTTTGTCCACGGCGTAGCACAGGGCCTGCCGGACCTTTTCATTGTTGAAAGGCTCCGCGGCGTTGTTCAGATACAGCGCCTGCACCAGATTCATCGTGCCTTCCAGCACCTGGAAGTCATCCCCCAGCTGGGCGGCCTGGGTGCTGGTCAGGTGGGCGAACATGTCGATGGCTCCGCTCTGCAGGCTCATTACCAGGCTGTCCGCGTTCTCAATGATCCGGAAGGTCACCTTGTCCAGCTGGGCCGGGGTGCCCCAGTAGCCGTCAAACCGCTCCAGAACGATGGAGTCCTGGGCTGTCCGGGAGACGAATTTGAAAGGCCCCGTGCCCACCGGGGCGGTGGCCTGGTCCGTATAGTCCTCCGGCAGGATGGCCAGAGTCAGATAGGATAAAAACTCGCTGTCCGGCTGATCCAGGGTAATGGTCAGCGTGGTGTCATCAGCCTGGATGCTGGAAATAGCAGAAAGCGCCGGGATCAGAGGCGTTCCCTCCGAATCGTCGGCGCAGCGTTCGATGGAATATGTGACATCCCGCATCTCTACCGGGTCCCCGTTGTGGAACTGCACACCCTCCCGCAGGGTAAAGGTGTATGTGGTCTGATCCTCAGAGATCTCGTAATGGTCAGCGACCGCGGGCACCAGGTCTCCGTCAGGCGTGGGCTTCACCAAGCCCTCAAATACGTTGAACATGACTTCCTTGGTTCCTGCCGCCACCGCCAGGTGAGGGTCAAGACTCTCGTCCAGGTCCTGCGCGATGCCCACCACGATCTCGTTCGCCTGGGCCCGCGCCTCGGTAGAGCCGTCCGCTGTCTGTCCATCCTCTGACGCCTGCTCTGTGCTGCCGCCTCCGCAACCGGTGAGTGCGGCGCTCAGGAGGCCCGTCAGAAGAAGGAGCGCCATAAGCCTCTTCTTCATGGTTCTCTCCTTTGCATCACTGCTCATTTCGAGTCAGTGTTGGGCGGAAACTGTCCGCCCTGACAGAAATGTTCGGCTCTATTCAATTTTAAAAGGAGCCTCACAGGGCATGTTATTTTTATAACGCTTGCCCTGCAAGGGTGTATTGTACACGAACGCCCCGGGGATTGCAAGGGCTTTCGCAAAAAAACAGCCTGTTCGGGGGAGAAACATTCACAAATCCGTCACACCTGCGGAATTGAATTTCCGGGGGCGGCGTGCTATACTAATTTACATCGCTTTGGATGGGGCCGCCCATCCCAGTCAGGAGGTGTCACTCTTGAAAACGAAGAAACTGCTGTTCATTCTCAATCCCCGGGCCGGGCGGAACAAGCCCCACGGTCCGCTGTTTGACGCGCTGGCCATCCTCTCCGGCGCGGGTTACCTCATCCGGATCCACGAGACCTCCGCCCCAGGAGACGCGGCCGATACCGCCGCCCGGGAGGGCGCCGGATACGATCTGGTGGTGGCAGCCGGAGGAGACGGCACCCTCAACGAGGTGATCTCCGGCCTGATGCGGCTGGATGCCCCGCCGCCCCTGGGCTATCTCCCCCAGGGAACCACCAACGACTTCGCCTCCAGCCTCCAGATTCCACGGACCCCGGCGTCCGCCGCGAAAAACATTGTACAGAACCGCATGCGGGAACTGGACATCGGCCGGTGGAATGAGCGGAGCTTCATCTATGTGGCCTCCTTCGGCGCCTTCACCCGCAGTTCCTATGCCGCCTCTCAGGCGGCCAAGAACGCCCTGGGCCACTTTGCCTATATTCTGGAGGGGATGAAGGACCTGAACACCCTCCGCCCCTATCACATCCGCCTCACCGCTGACGGAGAGGTGCTGGACGGGGACTACCTGTTCGGCGCCGTGTGCAACTCCACCTCCATCGGCGGGCTGATGAAGCTGGACCCGGAGCGGGTGGTGCTGGATGACGGGAAATTCGAGATGCTGCTGGTCCCCAGCCCCAAGACAGCCGCGGATCTGCAGAATCTGGTGCTGGCGCTGCTGAACCAGCAGTATGACAGCCAGGGCCTGGTGTTCCGCCACGTCTCCTCCCTCCGGCTGGAGACAGAGGAGGAGCTGCCCTGGTCCCTGGACGGAGAGTATGCCCCCAGCGTGCCGGTGGTGGACATTGTCAATCGACAGCGGGCGCTGAGGATGCTGTTATGAGAGACTTGGAACATCTGCGTCGCCGGTACGCAGACCATGTGCCGGGGCTTCTGGGCGCCCGGCACAGCTATGCCGTCCTCTGTCCCCTGGTGGAGCGGCCGGACGGCCTGCACCTGCTCTTCGAGGTCCGCTCCGCCGCCCTGCACCGCCAGCCCGGGGAGGTGTGTTTCCCCGGGGGCCGGATGGAGGCGGGGGAGACGCCGGAGCAGTGCGCCCTCCGGGAGACGGAGGAGGAACTGGCCATCCCCCGTCAGGAGGTGGAGGTCCTGGGCAGGCCGGACTTCATCTGCAATCAGGCGGGCTTTCTGATGCAGCCGGTGCTGGGACTGGTCTCGGCCGCCGGTTTTGCGGCGGTGGCGCCCTCCCCTGCGGAGGTGGGAGAGGCATTCACCGTCCCCCTGGCTTTTTTTCGGGAGACCGCTCCGGAGCAGTATGTCTATGCCCTGCAGCCGGACGTGCCGGGGGACTTTCCCTATGAGACCGTGGGGATTCCTGCGGACTACCGCTGGGCCCGGGGCCGGGTGGAGGTCCCCATCTGGTATTGGCAGGGCCACGCCGTCTGGGGTATGACCGCCCGCCTGACCCAGGACATCGTCCGCCACCTGGAATAAAGAGCACAGGCAGGGCCGGAGCATTCGCTCCGGCCCTGCCTGTTTAGAATGGAGGATTTATGTGCCCAGAAACTCCGGGTCATATCCGATGAACTTTTCCCACGCCGGCCCGTCCGCCGCCGGAGAAAAGCCGAACTCCCGGTAAAAGCCCGCCGCAGCCTCCGTCTCCGGCGTGGGCAGCCGCAGGCGGTCCCGGCCCATGGGGCGATAGTGCATCACTGCCTGGCCGATCAGCTGCACGCCGTAACCCCGGCGCCGCCAGGGCTCTGCCACTGCCAGCAGGGGGATCCAGCCGCAGCCCCGCTCCGATTCCCGGCCGTCGTCAAAGGCCACCGCGCCCACAGGCGTTCCATCCAGATACCCCGCCAGTACAGGCGCCCCGGCGGACAGTGCCCCGGAGGTCCCCGCCCACGCCGCCGGAAACTCCGCCTGCTCCCGCGCCAGGGGGCGGAAATAGAGGCCGGGCTCCAGTCCGTTGGCCCGCTGCTTCACGGTGCATCCTTGGGTGAAGGCCGGGTCTGTCAGATGGCTCGCATCGTCCCGCCAGACCACCTGGATCCGCGCCCCCTCCGCCCGCAGCAGAGAGACAGCGGTGTTGCTGCCGGTGGGCGTCTTCCCCAGCTCCTCCAGCGGGATGCCCTGCAGGGCCGCCAGCAGCAGGCGGATGGCGCAGCCATGAGAGAACACCGCCGCCGTTTTTCCGTCATTGGCCGCCGCAATGTCCCGCACGGCCGCCAGCAGCCGGGTCTGGACTGCCTGGGGCGTCTCCGCGCCCTCTACGTGCCACAGGTGGAGCCGGTGGTTGAAGTTTTCCAGCTGCGCCGGGTCCTGCCGGGCGATCTCTCCCCAGGTCTTCTCCTCCCACACGCCCACGCAGATCTCCCGCAGGTCCCGCCGCCGGTGCAGGGGCAGGCCCTTGGGCTTGTATATGGCGCTGGCGGTGGCGCAGGTGCGGTAGAGGTCGCTGGCGTAGACCGCGTCGATGGGAATATCCGCGAATCGGCGCGCCAGCGCCTGGATCTGCCGCTCGCCCCGGTCTGTGATGCTGCTGTTGGCCTGTCCCTGGGCGATGCGGTACAGGTTGCCCTCCGCCTCTGCGTGGCGAATCAGATAGATGGTGGTCATGGTTTCCTCCGTCCGGGCCTGGGCCCGCCGTTTTGAGATTTGGATGTCGTTATCATCATTATAACGGATCTGCCGGTTTCTGGCAAATCGCTCTAACGCGTTTTTTTTCCGGGAAAGCGGCTATACTACGCTCAGGCCGCAAAGGAGTGACTGAAGATGAGAATGTGTACCGGATTTTGGGTCGGTATCGGCGCCGGACTGATGGCCGGCGCGGCAGTGGGAATGATGATGCCCTACGGCAGGGATCCCATGAAAACGCAGGTGGGAAAGAGTATCCACAAGCTGGGTGTCGCCGTGGACCATGCCGTGGACAGCATCGTTTCCGAAATGCGCTGACGCGCAGGGCGGGGAGCCTCGGCTCTCCGCCTTTTTTGATAAAATCGTTTTTGGGGCTTGACTTTGGGAAAAGCTCTGGTATAATAATAACGCTGTCGCATTTGGCGACGCCTCGTATACAGAAATTAGAACCAGAACAGCTATGGAGAAGTCGCCTAGTTGGTCGAGGGCGCATGATTGGAAATCATGTAGGCCCCTAAAGGGTCTCGAGGGTTCGAATCCCTCCTTCTCCGCCACAGAAAGCCTTGGAACCGTCAGGTTTCAAGGCTTTCCTTTTTTGCGTCCTGCAAGCGTTTTCGCCGCAGGAAAACCCCTTGGCGGAACGAAAGAGAGACATCTGCTTTTAGCAGATGTCTCTCTTTCATGGCAAGGGGTAACAATCCAAATCCTCTCAGGTCGGTCGAACTCTCTTGCATTCAAATTTGCAATTTTTCTTGAGAAGCATCTAACCGGCCTTCTGGCCGGCAGCGCCTTTGCGCCGTACAAGCGTTTTACCACAGGCAAAACCTTGGCGCAGGGCGAATTCACTTCGCCCGAGCATTTCAATCACTGAAGGGTGGAGCGACCAACGGGAGCGAAACCCAAAAGAAAATGCGACTTGTCGAAACAAGTCGCATTTTCTTTTGGAGCGGCTGATGGGAGTCGAACCCACCTATGCAGCTTGGGAAGCTGCCGTTCTACCGATGAACTACAGCCGCATCTGAGTTGTTATTATACCAGACCGCTTCATATTTTGCAACCCCCAAATCTTCTCCGGCATGAACGCCTTTTCGCGGACATAGATTCTACCATCGAAGCAAAGGGGGATCACCATGAAAAAACTCGTCGTGCTGCTGTGCGCCCTGCTGGCGCTGGGGAGCAGTGCCCAGGCGCTGGAAGTATCCGCGCCCTCGGCTCTGCTGATGGAAAAGGAGACGGGCACCGTCCTCTTCGCCAAGGACGAACATGCCAAGCTGGAGCCCGCCAGCGTCACCAAGGTCATGACGCTGCTGCTGACCATGGAGGCCATCGACGCCGGACAGCTCCACTATGACGACGTGGTCACCGCGTCGGCCCACGCCTGCTCCATGGGCGGCAGCCAGATCTGGCTGAAGGAGAATGAGCAGATGACGGTCAGCGATATGCTGAAGGCGGTGTGCGTTGTCTCTGCCAACGACTGCGCCGTGGCGCTGGCGGAGACGGTGGCCGGCAGCGAGGAGGCCTTTGTGGAGCGAATGAACCAGCGGGCCGCGGAGTTGGGCATGGCCGATACCCACTTCTGTAATGCCACCGGCCTGCCGGCGGAGGGGCATGTCACCTCCGCATACGACATCGCCCTTATGAGCCGGGAACTGATCCGAAACCACCCGGACATCCGCCAGTACACCACCATCTGGATGGATTCCCTGCGGGACGGGGCCTCCTCCCTGGTGAACACCAACCGCCTGATCCGCTTCTACCAGGGAGCCACCGGCCTGAAGACCGGCTCAACAGACAGTGCGCTGTACTGCCTCTCTGGTACGGCCGAGCGGGACGGCATGGAGCTGATCGCCGTCATCATGAAGGCACCAACCTCCACCCAGCGGTTTGAGGATGCCACCAATCTGCTGAACTATGGCTTTTCCACCTACACGCTGGAGAATGTGGTGCCGGAGTCCGCCCTGCCGCCGGTGCCCGTGTCCCTGGGGACCCAGGCCACAGTGCAGCCAGTGCTGGGGGAGAACACGCACCTCCTACTGGAAAAGACCAAGGCGGGCAGCCTGCAGCAGCTGGTCACCCTGGCGGACTCTGTGGAGGCGCCGGTGGCGGCGGGCAGTCAACTGGGGACCCTCACCATCACCTCCGGGGAAGAGGTCGTGGCGGAGCTGCCCATCCTGGCAGGAGAGGAGATCCCACGGGTCACCTTCAGCCAGATGCTGGTCCAGATGCTGCGGACGGCCTTCCTCTGCGGCTGACGGCGGTGGGGGGCGCTGCGCCCCCTGAAATCCCGGCGGATTGCGACCGCTTTCCCTTGTGTCCCGTTTCGGAGCATGGTATAATAAAGCAACAAACCCGCGCAGCTTTACGAAAGAGAGGCCGGTCATGATGCTGGATGTCAAATCGTTCCAATTACAGTCTTTTCTGCCCCTGCCCTATGAGGAGGTCCTGGCGCCGCGGCTGAAGCGGGCCCATGAGAAGCTCCAGAGCGGCAGCGGTGCCGGCGGAGAGTTCACCGGCTGGGTCCATCTGCCCCGGGACTATGACCGGGAGGAGTTCGCCCGCATCCAGGCGGCCGCGTCCCGGATCCGGGCCAACTCCCAGGCCCTGGTGGTCATCGGGATCGGCGGCTCGTACTTAGGCGCCCGGGGTGTCATCGACTGCCTGCGCTCTCCCAATTACAACCTGAAGCGCAAGGATACCCCCAACATCTACTTTGTGGGCAACGGCCTTTCCTCCGACGCTATGGGGGAGGTGCTGGACCTGGTGGCGGATGTGGATTTCTCCGTCAACGTGATTTCCAAGTCGGGCACCACTACTGAGCCCGCCGTGGCCTTCCGCTTCTTCCGGGAGGCCTTGGAGAAGAAGTACGGCCGGGAGGGCGCCCGGGAGCGGATCTACGCCACCACGGACAAGGCCCGTGGCGCCCTGAAGTCCCTGGCGGACAGCGAGGGATGGGAGACCTTCGTGGTCCCCGACGACGTGGGCGGCCGATACAGCGTGTTGACCGCCGTGGGCCTGCTGCCCATTGCCGTGGCCGGGGTGGATATCACCGCCCTGATGCAGGGAGCGGCGGAGATGATGGAGACCTGCACCGAGGCTTCCTTCCGGTGCCCTGCCTGGCGGTACGCCGCCATCCGGTACGAGCTGTACCGGGCGGGCCGGTCCATTGAGCTCTTGGCCTGCTATGACCCGGCGTTCCGGTTCATGGCGGAGTGGTGGAAGCAGCTCTTCGGCGAGAGCGAGGGCAAGGAGGGCAAGGGCCTCTTCCCCGCCAGCGTGGAGTTCACCGCGGACCTCCACTCCATGGGCCAGTACATCCAGGAGGGCAAGCGCCTGATGTTTGAGACCGTGGTGCGCCTGGGTCCCTCCGACCGACAGCTGACAGTCCCGGCGGACGAGGCGGACGGCGACGGGCTGAACTTCCTGGCGGGCAAGTCCCTGGACTTCATCCGGGACCGGGCCATGGAGGGCACCCTGCTGGCCCACACGGAGGGCGGCGTGCCCAACCTGATCGTGGAGACCTCCGGCAGGACGCCGGCAGACCTGGGGCAGCTGATCTACTTTTTCGAGTACGCCTGCGGCCTCTCCGGCTATCTGCTGGACGTGAACCCTTTCGATCAGCCGGGGGTGGAGGCCTACAAGAAGAATATGTTCGCCCTGCTTGGCAAGCCGGGCTATGAAGACCGGCGGGCGCAGCTGGAGAGCAAGCTGGAGGGGTGACCAGCCTCGGATTGGGCGGCACCCGTCCTGCCGCCCACTGTCAATCTCCATTATGAACAAAGTTTGAATCTTCATTTCTCCATTGTTTTTCACGCGATCTTGTGGTATGCTTAACATACCGAATTTCCCCCAGCGACTTTAATTGACAGGAGTGATTACTATGGTCAGACTGATTATGGGCGTGAAGGGCTCCGGCAAGACCAAGCAGCTCATTGAACTGATCAACAACGCGGCGAAGGACGAGCCCGGCAACGTGGTTTGCATCGAGGCTAACCGCACCATGACATACGATATCCACTACCACATCCGCCTGATCGACGCCCAGGAGTACAATCTGGACAGCTACGAGCTCTTCCGGGGCTTCATCAGCGGCCTGTATGCGGGCAACTATGATATCTCCCATGTGTTCATCGACAACCTGTGCAAGACCATCGGCCGGGAAGTGGACAAGGACACCGAGAATTTCCTGAACTGGCTGGACGCCTTTGGCGAGAAGAACAACATCAAGTTCACCGTCACCATCAGCGCCGACCTCTCCCTGGCTACCGACGGGATGCAGAAGTTCCTGTAAGGCTGCTGCGCTTTCCCATATACACAGACGCCGCCTCTGCCAACTGGCAGAGGCGGCGTTTTTCAGGTTTCAGATTTGCACCTGGGAGGATCCGGCGTCCAGCCCCTCCAGCAGATTGTAATTGTCATAGTCCGCCACAGAGGACAGGTCGCTGAGGCACAGCTGGTCCACGCCGAAGAAAGCAGCCATCCGGGCCCGCTCCAGGGCGGCCTCGCCGTTGAGATACCACACCGCGGTGTCCCCGCTGCCGGAGGTGAGATAGGCGCAGGCGTAGCGGTCGGAGTAGTAATCTTTCGTCTGGGAGGCGGACAGCAGCTGCTCGATCTCGGCGGCGGAGGCCTGGCCGGTGTGCCGCCCATCCGTCCAGGCGGAGCCCGTGGTGGTCAGCAGCAGGCTGAGACAGTCGGAATCCACCTGGTCCGCCAGTTCGGCCAGGGCGTAGTAGACCTCCTCCAGCGGCGCCAGGGGGGCGATGGGGAAGTCCTCGGACACGTCGCCATAGTCCGCCACCCGCACCACCAGCTTGTCGGCCGGCTCACTCAGGGCGGCATAGTCATAGCCGTTGTATGCGGCTCCCTGCCAGACGGGCGCCTCCACCATCAAATAGAGCAGCCGGTCCTCTCCCAGTTCGGCCCGCAGCGCCTCCGCCAGCGCGGTGAAATCCTTCTTCTGGGCGGAAGAGAGCTCCGCCAGATCCAGAAACAGCCCCTCATAACCGCCGCTCTCCACCGCGGCCGCCAGCACCTCTGCGGTGTGGCTGGGGTCATCCTTCAGTGCCGAGGCGCTCCCGCCCACATGCAGCAGCGGCACGGCACCGGCGGCGGTGATGGTCTCCTGCAGGGCGGCTGCGGTCTCTGCATCGGGGGTACCGGCGAGCCGGGACTCCCCGGCGTAGATCAGCCGGGCGCCGCCCACCGCCACGGCGCCATAGCCGGTCAGGTCTGTCAGACCCTCCGCGGAATAGGCGATGCCGGTTTTCTCCGGGGCCGCGGCGTGATAGCTGTCATACAGCCGGATCAGCATGACCGCCGCCTGCTCCCGGGTGGCAGTCTGATCCGGGGAGAAGGTGGTGGCCGCAGTGCCGTTCACCAGCCCCAGCTCATGGGCCATGGCGATATAGCCCACGTTGGTGGTCACATCTCGGAAGGGCATGGGCAGGTCCTGGGCCAAACCGGCGATGGTGCCGTAGCCCATAGCCCGCACCAGCATGACCGCCAGCTCCTCCCGGGTGATGGGCTCCCGGGGGCGGAACGTATCCGTCTGCCGGGTGATGGCCCCGTTGGCATAGGCGGTCTCCACCGCGCTGTAATACCAGGCACTCTTGTCCTGGTTGTCCGTATAGGCCCCGGCCTCCGGTGTTACCATCTCCCAGCCGAACAGGCGGCACAGGGCCACCACAAAGGCCCCCCGGGTCATGGGAGCCCCCAAGCCGAAGCGGGTGGGCGTCTGCCCCTGGAACAAGCCCAGGTCCACAGCCCGACGGATGGAGTCCGCCGCCCAGTGGCTCTCCGGCACGTCGGAAAAGCCGGTGGAGGCCGCTGCCGCGGGCGCCGGCAGCGCCGCTGTCACCAGCAGGGCGCAGAGCAGCGCGCAGGAACAGAACCATTGCAGTCGTCTTTTCATGTTGTCATTCTTCGCTCCTTTAGCGTCAGATTTCTTTCAGATTCTGGCAGAGATGCCCGGATTCGCCCTCTGTCGGTATGCCATTGTACCAGAATCTGCCGCCGCCGTCAAACGAACGGTGTCGGAACGCAGAAAAACCTTTACGTTTCACCCCTTGCCTGCTATAATAATTTAGTTATGATGGCTTTTTATTACCTTTGAAAGGGAGGGAACGTGCCATGAGATTCAAAAAATGGAACATCGGGACCCCGGCTGAGCGGGACGTTGCCCTCCTGCGGAGTGCCGGATACCCCTATCTCCTCTCCACGGTCCTGGCGGCCCGGGGTGTCACCACTGCCGAGGCGGCGGCCGAGGCGCTGGAGCGGGACAGGAGCCTCAGCATGTCCCCCATGCTGATGCGGGATATGGACAAAGCCGTCGCCCGCATCCAGCGGGCGATCAGCCAGGGGGAGACCATCGCCGTGTTCGGCGACTACGACGTGGACGGCATCACTTCCACGGTTCTGCTGATGGACTATCTCAAAAGCTGCGGCGTCCGCTGCCTGCGGCATATTCCCCGCCGGATCGAGGAGGGCTATGGCCTGTCCAAGGAGGCCATCCAAGGCCTGCGGGACCAGGGCGCCACGCTGATGATCACCGTGGACTGCGGCATCACCGGCAACGAGGAGGTGGACTTCGCTGCCTCCATCGGGCTGGATGTGGTCATCACCGACCATCATGAGTGCAAGGAGGAGCTGCCGCGGGCGCTGGCAGTGGTGGACCCCCACCGCAGCGACTGCCCCTATCCCTTCAAGCATCTGGCGGGAGTGGGTGTGGCGCTGAAGCTGGTGCTGGCCCTGGGAGGCGAGAGCCGGGAGGATGCCCTGTTCGCCCGGTACTGCACCCTGGCGGCCATTGGCACCATCGCCGACGTGATGCGGATGGAGGGGGAGAACCGCACCATCGCCTTCTGCGGGCTGGAGGCCCTGCCCCACACGGACTTCGTGGGCGTCCACGCCCTGCTGAAGGAGGCGGGGCTTCTGGGCAAGCCCATCACCTCTGTCCAAATCGGCTTTGTGCTGGCCCCCAGGATCAACGCCGCTGGCCGCATGGGTGCGGCGGATCTGGCCGCGGACCTGCTGGAGACCGATGACCCCGCCCGGGCCGAGGAGCTGGCAAAGGCTCTGTGTGACCTAAACCGGGAGCGGCAGGCGGTAGAGCAGGCCATCTGCGCCGACGCCACCGAGAAGATCGAGCGCCTCCGGGCCGAGGACCGCAGCGCCCTGGTCCTCTCCAGCGAGGACTGGCACCAGGGCGTGGTGGGGATTGTGGCCTCCCGCCTCAGCGAGAAGTACGCCTGCCCAAGCTTCATGATTCATCTAAAAGACGGCGTGGGCAAGGGTTCCTGCCGGTCCTACGGCGGGTTTAACCTGTTTTCCGCGCTGGAGTCCTGCGCCGACCTGCTGGAGGGCTTCGGCGGCCACGAGTTGGCGGCGGGCTTTACCATCTCCGAGGAGAACATCGACGCCTTCCGGGCCCGGATGAACCGGTATGTCCGCTCCGCCTCCGGCGGGGAACGGGCGGTATCCTGCCTGGACGTGGACGCGCCCATCTCCTGCCCCGGCGAGGTGACGCTGGCGGAGGTGGAGCAGCTGGACCAGCTGGAGCCCTATGGCGCGGGTAATCCCCGGCCGGTGTTCGCCCTGCTGGGCGCCACGGTGGACGTCCTGCAGCCCGTGGGCCAGGGGAAGCACCTGAAGCTCCGCCTCTCCAAGGGCACGTGCCGGTTTGACGCCATCTTCTTCTCCATGACGGAGGAGACGTGCGGCGTGGCGGCGGGCATGCGGGTGGACGCGGCCTTTTATCTCCAGGCCAATACCTTCCGGGGCAATACCACCCTGCAGCTGCAGCTCATCGACATCCGCCCCTCTCTGACCCCCAGCCGCCATGAGGCGGCGGACCTGGACCTGCTCCACCGCCTCGTGGCGGGAGAGGGCCTCACCGGGCAGGAGCGGGCCCGGCTCCAGGCGTCCCGCAGCCAGTTCGCCGCCTTTTGGACCGTGCTGGAGCGGCAGCTCCGCCGGGGAAAGGCGGAGGAGGAGATGCTGCCCTTTCTGCGGCGGCTGTCGGCACTCTCCGGCGGGTGTGAGAGCTTCCTCCGGGCCGGCCTGGCCCTGGCCGTGTTCCAGGAGCGGGGCCTGATCGCCCTGTCCGTCCAGGGGGACCAGGTGACGCTTTCGCTGAATCCCATCCAGGGGAAGGTGGATCTCTTCGCCTGCCCCTATCTGTCCCGCCTGCGGGAGGACGCCGCCGGCAAGAGTGGAGGTGTTGTGTCATGACCATTCAGGAACAGTATGAGAACCTGGAAAAGACTGTCCGGGGCTACAATCCTGCGGCAGACTTCCAGCACATCCGGGCGGCCTTTGAATTTGCGGCAGAGGCCCACAAGGACCAGAAGCGCAAGAGCGGGGAGCCCTATATCATCCATCCCCTGGCGGTGGCGCAGATTGTGGCGGAGGAGCTGCGGCTGGACAGCGAGTCCATCGAGGCCGCCCTGCTCCACGACGTCATCGAGGACACCGCCGCCACCCACGAACAGGTATCCAAACTCTTTTCACCCACCATCGCCGACCTGGTGGAAGGCGTCAGCAAGCTGACCCGCATCCAGTACGCCACCAAGGAAGACGAGCAGATGGAGAACCTGCGGAAGATGCTCATCGCCATGAGCAAGGACATCCGGGTGATCCTCATCAAGATCTCCGACCGGCTCCACAACATGCGGACCATGGAGTACCAGTCTCCCGCCAAGCAGAAGCAGAAGTCTCTGGAGACTATGGAGATCTACGCCCCCATCGCCCACCGGCTGGGTATGCAGCGCATCAAGTGGGAGCTGGAGGACCTGTCCTTAAAATATCTGGACCCCATTGGCTACGAGGAAATCGTCTCCAAGCTGGAGGCCAAGCACCAGGAGTACGAGGACTTCATGCGCCGCATCCAGATCCAGATCGACGACCGGCTGAAGGAGCTGGACATCGATCACATCGTCTACGGCCGGATGAAGCATCCCTACTCCATCTACCGGAAGATGTTCAACCAGAACAAGAGCCTGGACGAGATCTTCGACCTGTTCGCCTTCCGGGTGATCGTGAACACGGTGGGGGACTGCTACAACGTTTTGGGTGTCATCCATGATCTCTACAAGCCCATTCTGGGCCGCTTCAAGGACTATATCGGCACTCCAAAGCCCAACGGATATCAGTCCCTCCACACCACGGTCATCGGCGCGGACGGCCTGCCCTTCGAGGTGCAGATCCGCACCAAGGAGATGCACGAGATCGCCGAGTACGGCGTGGCCGCCCACTGGAAATACAAGCAGAACGGCCAGGGCGCCGGCACCGAAGGGCGCTACGAGTGGGTCCGCCGTTTGCTGGAAAACCAGGAGGGCGCGGACGCAGAGGACTATATCCACTCTCTGAAGATCGATATGTTCTCCGATGAGGTGTTCGTCTTCACACCGGGCGGCGACGTGCAGAACCTGCCCGCCGGCGCCACGCCCATCGACTTTGCCTACGCCATCCACTCCGCCGTGGGCAACCGGATGGTGGGCGCCAAGGTGAACGGCCGGATCGTCACGCTGGACCATGTGCTGAAAAACGGCGACATCGTGGAGATCCTCACCTCCAAGAACGCCAAGGGTCCCAGCCGGGACTGGATGAAGATTGCCAGAAGCAGCGAGGCCCGCAGCAAGATTCGCCAGTGGTTCAAGAAGGAGAAGAAAGAGGAGAACATCGCAAACGGCCGTGCCGCCTTCGAGGCGGAGCTGAAGCACTGCGGCATCTCCATGAAGGACGTTCTCTCGCCGGAGATGCTGCCGGTGCTGTTGAAGCGGGTGTCCTACGGCTCTCTGGACGACATGTACGCCGCCATCGGCTACGGCGGCTTCACCGCCCAGAAGGCAGTGAGCCGGATCCAGGGGGAGCTGAACCGGGTGGCGAAGCTCCACCAGGCGGAAAAGGCCGCCGAGGAGCTGGCGGAGGCCAAACCGGCGGAGCCTGCCAAACAGCCCTCCGCTCCCAAGCGGGTGAAGAGCGAGCAGGGCATCATCGTGGAGGGCCTGGATAACTGCCTGGTGAAGTTCTCCAAGTGCTGCACCCCGGTGCCGGGGGACGACATCATCGGCTTTATCACCCGGGGGTACGGCGTGTCCGTCCACCGGTGCGACTGTCCCAACGCCTCGGAGGAGAAGCGATCCCAGCCGGGGCAGGAGGGGCGCTGGATCAAGGTCTCCTGGGGCGGCGACACCAACGACAGCTATCCCACGATTTTGGAGGTGGTGTGCAAGGACCGGCAGGGCCTGCTGCTGGACATCTCCGCTGCCCTCTCCACGACGAATACCTTTGTGCTGGGCATCAACTCCCGCAGTACAGAGGACCAGTTTGCCATCTTCCGGCTGGAGATCCGGGTGAAGGACGGCGCCCAGCTGAAGTCCGTCATGAACAAGCTGAACCAGATCTCCGGGGTGCTGAAGGTCAACCGACCGGCGGGGTGAGAGCGGCTTCCGCCGGGGTGATTCGATGGCGGAAGAGCTTCCGGGGGGATGTAGGGGCGGCGATCAACCGCCCGGAGATGATTTGGGCCGCCGAACGGCGGCCACGGGGGATTCTGCTCCCGCAGGGGGCCGCTTCCACGGGGGATGCGCCCCCCATTGTCGTCGTCGCAAAGTCCGCTCAGCTCCGTTTCCGCCTGCGGCGAAAACTGCGCCCGCTCCCTTGCTCCTCCTCTCCCCACCGCGCGGGGCGCGGCGGGGGCCCCTTTCGGTCTTGCCAAAAGAGAAATGGGCCGTGCACGGTCTAAAGAGAAAAGTGTGTGGCGCGCTGCGGTGCAGTGGCCCTCCGCGCTGACGGAGGTCGACGTATCGGTGCAAGCGCCGATTTTGGCCCGCCTTCGGGCACGCTTGGGCCTTCTGCGATTTTCCTAACTGCCGTCCCATGGCGGGAGTACCAACCTTGTCGGGGTGGTTATCGCATGGAATTGCTTCTCTTTTCGCTGCCGCTGGCTGCCCCTCGGGGGAACTGGCGTAGCGGGCCGATAAAGGCATCGGCCCCTACGGAGATACCGTCGGCCTTGCGCATTTTGTGGGGGCCGACCTGCGTGTCGGCCCTTGCGAGGGTGACGAAGGCCACAAGCCCGGTAGGGGCGGACGCCCTTGTCCGCCCGCCAGCACAAGCCGCCACAACCGCCCAGGCAGCGCGTAGCGACTGCGCAGCTGTTGGTGGCTCTGCCGTCTTACGGATGCGGCGTGCTCCCTGCGGGCAAGCGGAACGCGCGGAAGGAGGAGCCAGTAGAACACTGGTGACGGAAATACGGGGAGCGCCGCAGCGCGAGACAGGAAAAGAGGAGCGGTTCAAATGCGCCCGTGTCCTCCAATCCAAGACGCACTACGCCGCGGGAATCCGCCGCTAAGTCTGCACCGCACCCCGCCGCGCCCGTCGGGGGACCCTCGCAAACACGCAGGCACCCTCTCGCGCCGCCCCCCGTACAGCAACTTTGCACGCATGTGTAAAGTTGCGGCCAAAGCGCCTTTTTCTCTTATACCGGGCGCGGCGCGTTCTCTTTTTGGCGCTGACAAAAAGAGAATGGGGGCGCATCTGCACGGCCGTCAGCATGGCTGATATTCCCCGCAGAAATAGAAGCCTTCCATTTTGAGTGAACCATAGAAAGGAATCCATTGTATGCGTGCAGTTGTGACACGGGTGGCTGGTGCCTCCGTAACCATTGCCGGGAACGTCAACGGCCGGATCGGCCGTGGCTTCCTGGTGCTGCTGGGCGTGGGACCCAACGACACCGAGGAGACCGCCGACCGCCTGGCGGAGAAAATCTGCAACCTGCGGGTCTTTGAGGATGAAAACGGCAAAATGAATCTGAATCTGGAGCAGACAGGCGGTGCCCTGCTGGTGGTGTCCCAGTTCACCCTGTACGCGGACACCTCCTCCCGCCGCCCCGGCTTTACCGGCGCCGCCAAGCCGGACGCGGCCATCCCCCTGTATGAGCGATTCATGGCTCACTGCAGGGAGCGGGGCTTCGACGTTCAGCATGGGGAGTTCGGCGCTGATATGCAGGTGGACTCCCGGAACGACGGCCCCGTCACCATCCTCTTCGACACAGAGCGGCCCTTATGAGGGAAGCGGCGCAGGGCGGCGGCGAAATGGCGCCGCCGGAGCTGGTGCGGACGTTCTATGAGACCGTGGTCTCCCAGCACCGTCTGGAGGACCTGCCCCGCTTCGTCGAGGAGGGCTGCGTGCTCCGCCAGGGGGAGTGGACCACTCCCCTGGGTCCCGGCGGCATGGTGCGGCATCTGGCGGCTCTGCGGGAGACGTATCCGGATTACACGGTCCGCATCCTCCGCCAGCACTGGGCCGCGCCGTATGTCGTCTCCGAGTGTGTTATGGAGGGGACCCACCTGGGCCCTTGGCCCGGAACAGTCCCCACGGGAAAACGCCTGATCTTCACCGGCGTGAACATCGACCGGGTGGAGGGCGGAAAGATCGTGGAGCACGGCGGCGCTGTGAACACCTTTGAGACCCTGTGGGACGCGGGCATGATCCGCCCTGCGGAGTGACAGGGCATTTGTCCATTCCACACATGGGCGGGCGGGATTTCCGCCGCCTGCCTCTGATATTTTCATTTGGCAAGGGAGGTCTCCCATGAAGATCAAGTGCTTGCAGGTGGGCCCCATCGGCACCAACTGCTATCTCCTCTGCGACGAGGATGCCAAGACCTGCGCCGTCATTGATCCCGGCGGGGATGGGGCGCGGATCGCCGCCGCGGTGGCGGAAACCGGCTGTGTGCCCTGCGCCATCCTGCTGACCCACGGCCACTACGACCACACCGGCGCTGTGGGAGAGCTCCAGGCCAAATGGCCGGAGACCCCGGTGTATCTGAATCGCCGGGATGTGTACGCCGATGCCTGCACCCAGCAGCTGTTCCCGCTCCTCAGCGGGGACGTGCGGGACTACGACGAGGGGGACACGGTGGCTGTGGGCGGCCTGACGGTGACCGTTCTGGCCACCCCCGGCCACAGCGAGGGGTCTGTCACCCTCCGGTGCCAAGACGCCCTCTTCTGCGGGGATACGCTCTTTGCGGGCTCCTGCGGCCGGACGGACTTCCCCGGCGGGTCCATGGAGAAGATGATGGACTCTCTGCGGCGGCTGGGGCAGCTGGAGGGAGACCTCCGGGTCCTGCCCGGCCACATGGAGGCATCCACCCTGGACCGGGAGCGGCGCTGGAACCCCTATCTGCTCCAGGCCATGCAGTGAGGAGGGCGCGCCCATGAAACTGGTTTTCCGCGGCCATGACGAGCGGTATGTGGTGGAGCAGAGCCTGATGAATCTGTTCCCCGGGGAACTGCCTGTCTACGAGCCGATCACCCCAGGCGATGACAGCTGGGCCGTGATCTCGCTGGAGGAGACGGGGGACCTCTGCCGGGTGGCGGTCTCCCTCTGCCGGGGCGGCAAGACCACCGAGCAGACCTATCAGGAGCCCCTCTCCGGCGGCGATTTCCAGCGGGAGGGCCTCCGCCGCCACGCCGTCGGCGCCTGCTTCTTCCTGGCGGCCCGGGCGGTCACCGGCGTGACGCCCCCCTGGGGAATGCTCACCGGCGTCCGGCCCGACAAGCCGGTGACCTGGGCCCTGGAGGACGGGAAGTCCCCGGAAGAGGCCCGGGCGTATTTGGAGGAGCACTATTTCGTCACCCCCTCCCGGGCCGCCCTGGCCCTGGAGACCGGCGCCACCGCGGCCAAGGCCGCCCGGCGGCTGGAGAAGCGGGACATTGACGTGTACGTGGGCATTCCCTTCTGCCCAACCCGGTGCGCCTATTGCTCCTTTGTCAGCCAGTCGGTGGAGCGGAGCTTTGCCCTGGTGCCCCCTTATGTGGACGCCCTGTGTGGGGAGATCTCCGCCGGCGGCGAGATGGTTCGCCGGGCGGGACTGCGGGTGCGGACCTTCTACATGGGCGGCGGCACCCCCACCACCCTGACGGCGGAGCAGATGGACCGGGTCCTCACTGCTTTCGAGACCTCCTTCGACCGTACCGCCTGTGAGGAGATCACTGTGGAGGCGGGCCGGCCGGACACCATCACGGCGGAAAAGCTGGCGGTGCTCCGCGCCCACGGGGTCACCCGGGTCTCGGTGAACCCCCAGACCTTTGAAGAGAACGTGCTGCGGGCCATCGGCCGGTGTCACACGGCTGCGGACATCGACCGCGCCATGGGGCTGGTGGCCCGGTGCGGCTTCCCCCACGTGAACATGGACCTGATCGCCGGACTCCCGGAGGATACGGCGGAGGGCTTCCGCCGGTCCCTGGACCGGTGCCTGACCTACGGCCCCGACGATATCACCGTCCACACCCTGGCGCTGAAAAAGGGCAGCCGCATCCTGACGGAGGGACTGCGGATCCCCGGCGCGGAGACGGTGGCCGAGATGCTGGATTACGCCTCTCCGACCCTCCGGACCGCCGGATACCGTCCCTACTACCTATACCGGCAGAAGTACATGTCCGGCAGCTTTGAGAACATCGGCTGGTGCCGCAGCGGCGGCGAGTGCTGGTACAACGTGGACATCATGTCGGAGCTGTGCTCCATCCTGTCCTTCGGCGCCGCCGGGTCCACCAAGATGGTGGTGCCGGGCACCAACCAGATCCAGCGGGCGTTCAACGTGAAATATCCCACCGAGTATATCCAGCGGCCGGAGAAGTGGCAGGCCAACCAGACCGCCTTCGCCGCCTTTTATGAAGCACTGTGAAAGGAGCATCGCCATGGCCTATTCCCTGAAAGAGATCAACGACGCTGTCCGCTCTGACCCCAAGGGCTTTGCGGAGGCGTGCGACGCCGCCTTTGCCAAAAAAGTGGAGACGGCGGCCCAGAAGATTGCCGATCACCGGAAGGAGTCCCGCATCATCCTGTTGTCCGGCCCCTCCGGCTCCGGCAAGACCACCACGGCATTGAAGATCGAAGAGCAGCTGGAGAAAATGGGCATCCAGACCCACACCATCTCCATGGACAACTACTTCAACACCATCGACCCGGAGACGGCGCCCCGGAACCGGGAGGGCGCCATCGACTACGAGTCTCCCTTCTGCCTCGACATCGAGCTGCTGAACCGACACTTCTCCATGCTGGACCGGGGGGAGACCATCCACGTGCCCAAGTACGAGTTCGCCCGACAGATGCGCTCCGACATCCTGTCTCAGCCGCTGAAGCTGGGGCCCGACGAGCTGGCTATCTTTGAGGGCATCCACGCCCTGAACGACGTGATCGTGGGCAAGAATCCCAAGGCCTTCAAGCTGTATATCGCGGCCCGGTCCAATGTGGTGGACGAGGACGGCGCCGTGGTGTTCCAGCACCCCTGGCTGCGCCTGTGCCGCCGGATCGTGCGGGACTACAAGTTCCGGGGCAGCGACGCCAACTTCACCCTGAAGATGTGGCCCAATGTCCGCCGGGGGGAAAAGCTGTATATCTCCCCCTATAAGGAGAATGCGGACTTGATGTTCGACTCCTCCCTGCCGGATGAGGTGGCGGTGCTGAAGCCCTTCGTGGTCCCCCTGCTGGAGGCGCTGCCCCAGGGCAAGTACGAGATCGCGGACGACATCCTCCGGGGATTTGAGCGGATCGAGATCATGGAGGAGTCCAACATCGCCCCCAGCTCCCTGGTGCGGGAGTTCATCGGCGGCAGCATCTATCCCAGCTGAGCGGGGCTGCCCCTCTGCCCCAATCTTTCTTTGGAGGTCATACAAGCCATGAATGAGCGGTTGCAGGAACTGCTGGACGCGGTGCAGCGCACTGCCTCCCAGGTGGGCGGCAGTGCGGCGGATGCCGCCTACGGCATGGGAAAGCGGGCGGGAGAGCTCCTGTCCGTGGCCAAGCTGAATATCCGGATCATGGACCTGAAGGGAGCGGTGAGCACCGCCCTGCGGGAGGTGGGGGAGATGATCTACGCCACCCACACCGGCACCCTCACGGAGTCCGAGGTACTGCTGGCAAAGCTTCAGGAGATCGACGGGCTCCGCCAGCAGATCGACCGGCTGGAGCGGGAGATCGCTCGGCTCCAGGGCGGCGCGGTGTGCCCCTTCTGCGGGGCGGCCGCCCGGAGCGGCGACGTATTCTGCCGGGAATGCGGCCAAAAGCTGTAAGGAGGAAGCGTAAGATGGAATATACATTCGCACAATATCAGGAGAGCGCCCAGGCGCTGAGAGACCGCCTGGGGGCGTTCCGCCCCCGGTGCCTGCTGATCTTGGGCTCCGGCCTGGGCTCTTTGGGCAACGAAGTGGAGTCCCCCATTGCCGTCCCCTATGAGGATGTGCCCCACATGAAGCGATCCACCGCCCCGGACCACGCGGGCCGGTTCGTGTTCGGCCGCCTGGCGGGTCAGGACGTGGCGGTGATGCAGGGCCGCCTCCACACCTATGAGGGCTGGTCCTTTGAGGATGTCAGCTATCCCGTCCGGGTGCTACGGCTGCTGGGGGCGGAAACGCTGGTAGTCACCAACGCTGCCGGCGCGGTGAACACCGCCTTCTCCGCCGGGGACATCATGCTGATTACCGACCACATCAAACTCTTCGGTGTCAGCCCCCTTTGCGGCCCCAATCTGGAGGAGTTCGGCCCCCGGTTCCCGGACATGAGCCATGTGTACACGCCCCGACTCCAGGACACCGCCCGGGAGGCCGCGGAGGAGCTGTCCATCCCCCTGCGCCAGGGCGTCTATATGTACTTCCCCGGCCCCCAGTACGAAACGCCGGCGGAGGTCCGTGCCGCCCGGGTGCTGGGCGCGGACGCCGTGGGCATGTCCACGGTGCCGGAGGCCATTGTGGCCGCCCACTGCGGCATGGATGTGCTGGGCTTCACGCTCTGCACCAATATGGGGGCCGGGGTGCTGGACCAGCCTCTTTCCTCCGACGAGGTGCTTGCCGCCGCCGCCACGGCGGGGCCCCGGTTCTCTGCCCTGGTAAAGGCGTGTCTGGCCCGGTTATAAACGGCAGCGGCAGGCCATAGGCTCATAGGGGCAGCAGATTCCGCCGCCCTAGTTCTCTGTTGTAATTTGAGGTAATCGCTTCATGTCTAATCAAAAAAAGCAATCCTTCCTGGGCGGCGCCGCCATCCTGGCCGCAGCTGTCGTTGTGGTGAAATTTATCGGGTTCTTCTACAAAGTCCCCCTGAACAACATCCTGGGCGGCCCCGGCAAGACGTATTTCGACACTGCCTATAAGATTTACAATTTCCTGCTGACCTTCTCCACGGCGGGCCTGCCTCTGGCCATCTCCAAGCTGACCAGCCAGGCCCATGCCCAGGGACGGGAGAACGAGAAGCGGAAGATCTTCCGAACCGCCATCGTGCTGTTTTTCGTCCTGGGCACGGTGGGCGCCCTGTTTATGTTCTTCCAGGCAGAGGGCTTGGCAGGGTTTCTGGAGAACAGCCTGGCGGCCCAGCCCATCCGGGCGCTGGCTCCGGCGGTGTTCTGCGTGTGCCTGCTGGCCTGCATGCGGGGCTACACCCAGGGCCAGGGCAACATGACGCCTACGGCGGTTTCCCAGGTACTGGAGGCGCTTTTGAAACTGGCCATCGGTCTGCCGCTGGCGTGGTATGTACTGCGCATCGGCATGAGCCTGGAGATGGGCGCCGCCGCGGCCATCCTGGGCGTCACGGCGGGCACGGCGGTCTCCATGCTGTTTTTGGTGGGATATTTGACGAAGCACCGGAATCGGACACAGTCCCTGGATGTCCCCTCCGGCAGCAGCCATCTGATCCGGCAGATCCTGGCCATTGGCATCCCCATCACCCTCAGCAACTCCGCAATGAGCATCCTGAACATCATCGACACCAAGATCGTCATGGGCCAGCTGCAGAACGCCCTGCTGCTGTCGGAGGAATCGGCCGCTGCCCTGAACGGCCAGTACAGCATGGCCATGGATATGCCCAACATGGTGGCCTCCTTCGTGTACCCGGTGACCATGAGCTTGATTCCATTCGCGGCGGCGGCGCTGGCCCGGCAGGACCATGCCGGAGCGGACCGGATCATCTCCTCCGCCTTCCGCATCATCGCCATTCTGGCCCTGCCGGCGGGCATCGGCCTCAGTGTCCTCTCCACGCCCATCATGGTCCTGGTGCTGCCGGCCCAGCGGGAGGATGCCCTGGCGGCGGGCCCCCATCTTCAGGTGCTGGGCATCGCCCTCATCTTCATCTGCCTGATGATCCTGACCAACGCTATCCTGCAGACCTACGGCAAGGAGAAGCTGCCCATCTTCACCGTGATCGTCGGCGGCATCGTCAAGATCATCATGAACTATTTCCTGGTGGGGAATCCGGACATCAACATCCACGGCGCACCCATCTCCACGCTATGCTGCTATCTGGTGATCGTGGTACTGAATCTGTTCTTCGTGTGGAAATACTCGCCCCAGAAGCCACGGTATCTCGAAGTTTTCGCAAAGCCCGTGGCCGCTTCCCTGCTCATGGGCGGCGCGGCCTGGGCGGTCTATGGCCTGGCCAGCCGGGTGCTGGATGGGGCTTTCCTCGCCTTGGCACAGCAGATGTTTGCGGATCCGGATAAGATCCAGCTCTGGTCTGTATATCTGGCCAACGCCGCCTGTGTCCTGCTGGGCATCCTGGCCGGCGTGATCGTCTACGGTGTGCTGGTGATCGCTCTGCGGATCCTGCGGGCGGAGGATGTGCGGTCCATTCCCCGCGGGGAAAAGCTTATTAAACTTCTGCACTTAAAATGAGAAACCGGGCGGCCGCGCCCCCTTCCCAAGGGGGCGATCCGCTAAAATTCCTTGAAAAATCAGGGGTTTCCCGTGAATTTTTCTTGCAAAGGCAGGCATCTTATGGTAGAGTTTCAGCGTAAGGATTTTTACAGCTACGAGGATTTTCTGGAGATCATGCGGCTGCTGCGGGCTCCCGGGGGCTGCCCCTGGGACCGGGAGCAGACCCACAGCTCCATCCGCCGGAACTTCCTGGAGGAGACCTATGAGGTTCTGGACGCCATCGACCACGACGACGCCAGCGGCATGTGCGAGGAGCTGGGCGACGTGTTGATGCAGGTGGCCTTCCATGCCCAAATCGAGGCGGAGCGGGGCCGCTTCACCATGGCAAATGTGGTGGACGGCGTGGCCCGGAAGCTGGTGTACCGCCATCCCCATGTCTTTGGGGACGTGCAGGCGGATACCTCCCAGCAGGTCCTGGCCAACTGGGACGTGCTGAAGCGCCGGGAGAAGGGCCAGCGGTCCACGGCGGACGCAGTGGAGGCCGTGCCCCACACGCTGCCTGCCCTGTGGCGGGCGGAAAAGATTCAGTCCAAGACCGCCAAGGCCGGCTTTGACTGGACAAGCTCTCTCCAGGCACTGGACAAGCTGGAAGAGGAGGTCCGGGAGCTCCGGGCCGCCCTGGAGGCCGGTCAGGCCGCCGACGCGCCCCACGGCATCCGGGAGGAGCTGGGCGACACGCTGTTTATGGCCGCCAAAATCGCCCAGATGTCGGGCGTGGACCCGGAGGACGCCCTCCACCGGGCCTGCGACAAGTTTGACCGCCGCTTCCGCGCGGTGGAAGAGGCCGCGGACAAGCCTCTGCCGGAGTGCGGTGAGGCGGAGCTGCTGGCCCTCTGGAACGATGCAAAATCCCACGATCCGTCTTAATCGCGGGCGCGCCTGCCTGCGTTAGGAATAAATCATCTAGCAAGCGCATCACACATTGTATAGGAGGATAACATCCATGAACAAAGCTGAACTCATCAATTCTGTCGCCGCTTCTGCCGACGTTTCCAAGAAGGAGGCCGAGGCTGTTGTGTCCGCCACGTTTGACGCCATCACTGCCGCCCTGAAAGACGGCGACAAGGTGCAGCTGGTGGGCTTTGGATCCTTCGAGGTCAAGAAGCGTGCCGCCCGCGTGGGCCGCAACCCCAAGACCAAGGAGTCCATTGAGATCCCCGCTTCTGTAGTGCCCGTGTTCAAGGCCGGCAAGGCCCTGAAGGACGCCGTGGCGAAGTGATCTGACCCTGTGATTTCGGGACTGCCGGTGCTGTGGTGCCGGCAGTCCCGTTTCCCATGAGAAAGGAGCCGCCCATGCGTTTGGATAAATATCTCAAAGTCTCCCGCCTCATCAAGCGGCGGACTGTGGCCAACGAGGCCTGTGACAACGGCCTGGTCACCGTCAACGGCAAGCCTGCCCGGGCCTCCTACGACGTGAAGGTGGGGGACCAGATTTCCCTGCGCTTCGGCCAGCGCATCGTAACGGTGGAGGTGCTGGACGTCCAGGAGACGGTGCGCCAGGCGGACGCCGGCACGCTGTACCGGGAGATCGGCCGGTAAGGCCGGACGCATATTCTCCCCGCCCCTCCCATATAGTTGGGACAGGGAGGGACGCGGAATGAACGACTACAACAACGCCATGTCCCAGGCGGGCCACCGTCTGGAGCTGATCGGCCGGGAGCGGCTCACGGTCTCCGGAGTGGAGGACGTGGAGCGGTTCGACGAGACCGGCATCATCATGTCCACCAGCGTGGGAACGCTGGTCATTACCGGAGAGGACCTGCACATCGGCAAGCTGTCCCTGGACGGGGGCGAGCTCCATGTGGACGGCCGGATCGATTCCGTCTCCTATGAGGACGGCGGTCAGGAGCGGGGGGGCCTTTTCCACCGGCTGTTCGGGTGAGGCGCCATGGCCCCTGCTCTCTCCCAGCCGCTCCTGCTCTTCTGTCAGGCGATCCTGCTGGGCATGGCTGCGGCGCTGCTGTATGACCTGCTGCGGGCCTTCCGCCTGCGGCTGCCCCGCCTGACGTCGGCGCTGGACATCCTGTACTGCATGGCCGCGGGCTTGGCGGTCTTCCTCTTCATGCTCCGCCGGGCGCAGGGGCAGCTGCGGCTGTATCTGCTGCTGGGGGCGGTGGGCGGCGGTGTGCTGTTTTTCACCGCCTTCTCCCCGTTTTTGCGGCCGGTGTGGGATTTTTGGGTGGATACCCTGGCATTTTTGCTGCATCTGACCGCCATTCCCCTGCGGGGAGCGGAAAATTTGTGTAAAAAAATTGGCAGATGGGAAAAAAATCTCTTTTATTTTATTCGCAAATGTTATACAATAAAAAACACCAAGCACGGCAGAAGGCTTTACAAAGGAGGCGGGCGGCATGGCAAGAGCAGGACGGCAGCCAAAGAAGCGGTCCAGAGGAAGCGTCCTCACCAAGCTTCTGATCCTGGTGATTCTGGCGGCGATCGGACTGCAGCTACGCAGCCTCCACAGCCAGGTGCAGGACGCCCAGGCCCAGCGGGACGCCCTGACGGCCCAGGTCCAGGCCCAGGAGCAGGAAAACGCCGCCCTGGCCGCGGACATCGCCGAGGGCGCCACCGAGGATAAGATGAAGGAGATCGCGCAGGAAGAGCTGGGGCTGATCTCCCCCAATCAGCGTGTGTTTTCTGTGGGCAACTGACCGGAGCCGGGCGACGAGGGAGGCGGAGCGCCTCCCCCGCTTGTGCCGGGAGCCGGTCTTTTTTGATACGACCCGCTTCCACGGGAGCGGGAAAACCATCCGGAAGGAGAAACAGTACACTATATGGAGCTTCAGGTAGGGAGCATTTTGGAAGGAAAGGTGACCTCCATCACCAAATTCGGCGCGTTCGTGGCCCTGGACAATGGGAAGTCCGGCCTGGTCCACATCTCCGAGATCGCCAACACGTTTGTCAACGACGTACATGACTACCTGCAGGAGGGGCAGGCCGTCAAGGTCCTGGTGCTCTCCACGGAGAATGGAAAGGTCAATCTCTCCATCAAGCGGACGCTCCCCAGGCCGGAGCGGCCCGCCCGCAGTCCCCGGCCCAGCGGCAGCCACCCGGCGGGGACGTCCCGTCCCGTGGCCCAGGCCCGGCCCGCCGCCCGGGCGCAGCAGCCGCTGCCCCCCTCCGGCGACCAGTCCTTTGAGGACAAGCTGAAGCAGTTCCTCTCCTCCTCTGAGGGGAAGATGGCCGACCTGAACCGCAGCCTGGACGGGCGGCGGGGCGGCGGCCGGCGGCGCAGATAACACCAGGGCGCGCGGCAATGCCGCGCGCCTTTTTCATGTCCGCCGGATAAAAAAGGGCCGCCCAGCGGTTTCACGCTGCGCGGCCCAAGCGGGTGGGATATTGGAAAGCTTCCGGGATTATCATACACCCGCCCTGCATCCCTTGTAAATAGGAGCTTTTGTCGGATCGGCTCCTCTTTTGTCGGATCGCTGCGGGCTCTGAACAATTTGTGAATTTCACCGGCTCGCCCCTTTTCAAATGGAAAGATTTGTGCTATATTAATAAAAAGGGGAGAGATCCCCGATCTCTCCCACACGAAAGGAGCGATCCCTATGAAGTATACCTTTGCCTGCAAGAGAGTCCCGCTGAATGATTCCATCAAGGAATATGCCCAGAAGAAGATCTCCAAGCTGGAGCGATACTTCCGGGAGGAGGATACCACCGCGTTTGTCACTTTCTCTGTGGAGAAGGACCATCTGTGCTCGGTGGAGATCACGATCCGCGGCGGCACCACGTTGCTGCGGGCACAGACGGAGGCTCCTGACGGAGATATGCGCGGCGCCATTGACGCCGCTGTGGGATATATCGAGCGGCAGATTCTGAAGAACAAGACCCGCCTGGCCAAGCGCCTGCGGACTGAGGGCTTCCCCCCGCCCGCCCCGGCGGACGACTTTGAGGTGGCTGAGGAGAAGGAGTTCCCCATCGTCCGTACCAAGCGCTTCTCCGTGAAGCCCATGAGTCCGGAGGAGGCCATCCTGCAGATGAACCTGCTGGACCACAGTTTTTTCGTGTTCCGCAGCAGTGAGGATGACGGCCTATCTATCGTCTACCGCCGGAAAAATGGCGGATACGGCCTGATCGTCACGGATGAAGAGGAGTGACCCGTACCTGGCAGACAGGGCGGAGCCGCGTCAGCGGCTCCGCCCTTTTTCGCTCCGCCCCGGAGATGGCGCGCAATGCCTCTTGTCCTTTTCGGCATCTTCTGCTATACTGATACCGGCAAATCCCCGCTATGGGTCAAAATACGAGGAAAGAAAGAACAATTTGATGAAGATGATTTTTTTGGTGGACGGCGACAACAACATTGGCACCGGGCTCCAGGGTATCGACCTGCTGACTGCCGAGGACACCGTCCTGGTCTTTTTCGGCAAGGGGCAGACCCTGGCCAACGTGAAAAAGCTGTGCGCCGGCACAAAGGCCCAGGTGCAGTATCTGGAGAGCGTGAAGGGAGGCAAGAACTCCCTGGACTTCCAGATCATCACGGAGCTGGGCGTCCTGGTGGGAAGAGGAGAGGCGGATTTCGCCTATGTCATCAGCCAGGACAAGGGATATGAGGCCGCCATGAGTGCCCTCCACGCACGATACGCCTCCACGTTCCGGGAGGTGGCTCTGCGCCCCTCCATTCAGGACTGTCTCCAGGCGGCGTTCCTGCTGCGGGCAGGCACTCGGGAGGAGCTGGCCGCCGCCCTGGCCCGGCAGTACGGCCCCGTGCAGGGTCAGCTGGCCTATGAGCATCTGGAGGCCCTGCTCACCCCGCCTCCGGTCCAGGAGGCGGCGGCCCCCTCCCCCGCGCCGGAAAACAAGGCGGCGTCCAAGCCCGGAAAGCGGCGCAGCCGCGCGGCGGCGAAGCCGGCGGAGACCGCCGAGCCCGCCCCGGCCCAGAGCGCCCCACAGGATGCGGAGGAGCCTGCCGGGACGGCGGAGCCTGCCGCCCCGGCCGCCAGATCCCGCCGCAGCGGTGCCAGCCGCCGCCGGAAGCGGGCGGAGCGGTCCAAGGCAGAAAAAGCATGACAAGAGGCCGCGCCTTTGGCGCGGCCTCTTTGAATCCGCCACAGTGGGCAACACGGCGCCCGGCCAGTCTGGCCGGGCGCCGTCTGTCACGTTGTCTGCTGTTCGTCCAGGGCCCGCAGCAGGGCCTCCACGGTCCGCTCCACCACCCGGACCGTCTCTTCGTCCCGGTCCCGCAGCAGATCCGTGATCCGCTGCACAGCGTCCCCGGGCGCGCCGAAGAGCACATAGTCGGCGTTCAAATCCAGCAGGCGGCACAGGCGGATAAAGTTCTCCAGCCGGGTGCCGGTGTTTCCCAGCTCCAAATCCGCAATAAAGGACACAGATAGATCGGCCCGCTCGGCAAGCACTTCTCTGCTCCAGTTGAGTCGCTCTCTGGCTTCCCGAAAGCGGCGTCCCATCTCTATTCTGTTTGGGTCACGTTTTCTCATAAAAGCACTGCTCCTGCTGTTTGAGAAAAGTGTACCCTATTTCCCAATAAAGAAAAATATAGTCTAGTACTTTATTGACAACGTACAAAGTACTATGTTAATATGAAAAAAATAGGACGCAGGCAGCTGCCCGCGCCCTAAAAAGCGTATTACCGGCTCTGGTCCGCTGTATGCATGTAGGCCATCAGATCCAGGATCTTGTTGGTGTAGCCCCACTCGTTGTCATACCAGGCGATCAGCTTCACAAAGTTGTTGTCCAGCATGATGCCGGCGGTCTCGTCGAAGATGCAGGTCTCTGAAAACCCCGTCAGGTCGGAGGACACCACCTGGTCGTTGGTGCAGGTGATGATGCCCTTCATGCTGTTCTGGGCGGCGTTTTCCATGGCCACGCACACATCATGATAGCTGGCAGGCTGCTTGAGGCGGGCGGTCAGGTCCACCACGGACACGTCGTTGGTGGGCACCCGGAAGCTCATGCCGGTCATTTTACCCTTCAGCTCCGGAATTACCACGCCCACCGCCTTGGCCGCGCCGGTGGTGGAGGGAATGATGTTGCCCAGGACGCTGCGGCCGGTACGCCAGTCCCGGCCCGCCCGGGCGTCCACAGCCTTCTGCTTGGCGGTGGCGGCGTGGATGGTGGACATCAGCGCCTGCTCGATGCCGAAGGTGTCGTTGATGACCTTAGTCATGGGGGCCAGGCAGTTGGTGGTGCAGGAGGCGTTGGAGACCACGTCCATCTCCGGGGTGTACCGCTTGTGGTTCACTCCCATGACAAAGGTGGGCGTGATGTCGTCCTTGGCCGGGGCGGAGATGATGACCTTTTTCGCCCCGTGCCGGAAGTGGGCGGAGGCCTTTTCCGTGGTGCAGTAGGCGCCCGTGGACTCGATGATGTACTCGGCGCCGCAGTCGTCCCAGGGGATGTTGGCGGCGTCGTCTTCACTGTAAACCCGGATCTTCTTGCCGTTGATAATCAGGTGACGGTCGTCCCGCTCCACCGTGCCCTGAAAGGTCTTGAACACGGAGTCGTACTTCACCTGATAGACCATGTAGTCCAGGTCCGCGTTCCGCAGGTTGATGCCGCACATCTGATAGGTGGCGCTGCCGCGCTCCACCATGATCCGCAGTGCCACGCGGCCGATCCGGCCAAATCCGTTGATTCCCACTTTGATCGCCATGTTCCCATTCCTTCCTGTATTCCGTATTCCGCCGCAGCGGATGTTGTCCTCATTATACCATATTACCGGAAAATGTCACCGCAATTTTGCGTAAAATTGCGCATATAAAACGCAAGATTTGTTGTCCGTTTTGCACAGACTGGACTTCTGTTCGGCCGTGTCTGCCGGACTTCGACAATTTTCCCCCTTTTTCGACAAAGACCTTGTCTTTGCATCCCTTTTTTGCTATCCTATTGGTGTTCGAGGCAGGCTTTTCCACGGTTTGAAAGCCCCTCCCCGTATATGCTACAAGAGAGAATCCCAGCTGAAAGGATGCGCCTATGGAAGCAGAGCAATTTGACTTCTCCGTTGTGTTCCCCAACATCGCCGCCCAGTTGCGCAGCGTGTTGGGAAACCTGCACTTGGCGGCCGCCCAGCTGGCGCCTGCCATCCGGCGGGAGGGGGATCCGGCGCTGGATTCCACAGCTTCCCTGCTGGATCAGAGCTACTACCGCCTGCTGCGGCTGGTGAACAATCTGACGGCGGCGGGAGAGCTGGGGCAGGACGCGCCCCTCCCCGTCCGGGACCGGGATTTGACGGAGACGGTCCGTGCGGTCTGTGCCGGGGCTCAGGGTCTGTTTGCGCTCAAAAAGGTCCAGCTGGAATTCCGGAGCGCTGCGGACTGCCACACCTGCGCTTTTCACCAGCCCTCCATCGAGCTGCTGCTCTACCAGTTGCTCTCCAATGCCCTGAAGTTTACCCCCGCCGGAGGCGCGGTGACCGTGGAGCTGAAATTCATCAACCGATGGGTCCGCCTGTCCGTGTCCGACACCGGCTGCGGTATCCAGGAGGACCAGATCCCCTTCCTGTTCGACCGCTACCTTCACGACGATGCGATGGCGCCCCAGCCCCACGGCCTGGGCCTGGGACTGCCTATCTGCCAGCACATCGCAGAGCGCCACGGCGGCACCATGATTGCCGAGTCCCGGCCGGGGCAGGGGTCCCGCTTCACCCTGTCGTTGCCGGACCGGCGATGCGGGACTGCGGACGTGTCGGACGTGAAGTTCGATTACAACGGCGGCTTCAATCCGCTCCTCCTGGCCCTGGCGGACGCCTTGCCCCCCCAGGCTTTCTCCCAGCGCCATCTGGACTGACCCTGGCTCCGGCTGGGGTCGGTTTTTTTCGCAGAAGCGGCTTTCCTTTTTTCCGGAAATCGGCTACAATAGCCCTATCACACGACCGGCGCTCCGTCGGCCTTTTCAGGAGGAACCCATTTATGTCCCAGCGTGTATTTGTGGCCATGAGCGGCGGCGTGGACAGCGCCGCAGCGGCGCTGCTGCTGCGGCAGGCCGGCTATAATGTCACCGGCGTGACGCTGCGCCTGCATCCCTATAAGGACCGCCCGGGCCTGTGCGGCTCTGCGGATGATATCGAGACAGCCCGCGCCGTGGCCGCCGGCATGGGGATTCCCCATGTGGTGCTGGACCTGTGCGATCTGTTCCGCGAGCGGGTCATGGACCGGTTTGTGTGGGCCTACACCCACGGCCGCACACCCAATCCCTGCATTGACTGCAACCGGGAGATCAAGTTCGGCGCCCTGCTGGACTGGGCGCTGGACCAGGGCGCGGACGCCATGGCCACCGGCCATTACGCCAGAGTCCGCCTCGATACGCCCTCCGGCCGCTGGCAGCTGCTGCGGGGCGCGGATCGACGGAAGGACCAGACGTACTTCCTCTATCAGTTGACCCAGCACCAGCTGGCCCATCTGCTGCTGCCGGTGGGAGACTATGAAAAGCCTGCCCTGCGGGCCCTGGCGGCCGCCAACGGCCTGTCCAACGCCCAGAAGGCCGACAGCCAGGACATCTGCTTTGTGCCGGATGGGGACTATGTGTCGTTTTTGCGGCAGTATGGCGGCGTGGAGCCCGTCCCCGGTGACTTCCTGGACTCAGAAGGCCGTGTGCTGGGCCGCCACAGGGGAATGGAATGCTATACCATCGGCCAGCGGAAAGGGCTGGGCGTCAGCGCCAACGCGCCGCAGTACGTGCTGGGGAAGGACCCGGACCGGAATGCCGTGATCCTAGGGGAGGACAACCGCCTCTACACCCGGGAGCTGACGGCGGAGCGGGTGAACTGGCTCTCCGTACCGGAGCCGGACCGCCCCCTGTCCGTCACCGCCAAGACCCGGTACAGCCAGCGGGAAGCTGCCGCCACAGTGGAACCGCTGCCCGGCGGCCGCATCCGCATGGTGTTCACAGAGCCTCAGCGGGCCGTCACCCCGGGGCAGGCGGTGGTGTTCTACGATGGAGATCTGGTGCTGGGCGGGGGCACCATCTGTCCGTGACGCAAAAGGACGCCGCGAAAGCGGCGTCCTGCAGTTCTTATCGCTGACTGGTGGTCCAGCTGTCCTGAAAGATCAGGTCATCCACATCCCCGCCGCTGATCGTCTGGTGTCTCATCATTTTATTTCCTCCTTTGCATTTGGGTTCTCAGCCAGTATATGCGCCTCCGGGCGGAAAATTGCACGGAAACGGGCACCTGTCTGGACTTTTTGCAACGGGAGTTGTCGAAAAAATTTGAAAGGTTTTCCTTGCCCGTGCTTGACAATGACTGGAGAGTATGGTATTCTAATCATTGCCGACAGCTGCCGGTGTGGTGGAATTGGTAGACACAGGGGACTTAAAATCCCCCGGTAGCGATACTGTACCGGTTCGAGTCCGGTCACCGGCACCACAGAACAGAATATCGCGGGGTAGAGCAGTTGGTAGCTCGTCGGGCTCATAACCCGGAGGTCGCAGGTTCGAGTCCTGTCTCCGCAACCAGAAAGTCCTGATTTCTTGCGAAATCAGGACTTTTTCCGCACTTTTGTGCCCAATAACTTACTTCCCATTTTTTCTGACCCAAACGCTGACCCCAACGGGAGCTAAACTGTACCCAAGAAAATGGACACGATGGATTTGACCCACGGCCCCGTTTAGTGGACACGCATTTGACCCATAGGGTCAGAGGCACCTCATCTGTGATAAAATAAGATCACCAGATGGAGGTGCTGCATGAGCACAAAAAAACAATTCACGCCGGAGGAGATCCGGCATCTACGGGCAAACCCGTACACACGGTGCGTGACAGCGGACACGATCTCCTACACCCTCGCCTTCAAGGAGGCGTTCTGGGCCTTGAGCCTGCAAGGGTACACCGGACCGGCCGCCTTCCGCAAGCTGGGCTATAACACGGAAGTCCTGGGCTTCGAGCGGGTCCACAACACCACCAAGCGCATTCGGCGGGAAGCCAAGTCTCTGGAAGGGCTTCGTGAGGGCACCCGGGGCGGCGTGCGCCTGCAGAAGGAGACAACATCGGCGGACTCCCCGTCTGTCGAAGCTGCCAGACGGATGCGGCGGGAGATCCTGTGCCTCCAGCAGCAGATGGCGTTTTTAAAAAAAGTCATGCGGCTGCACGACAAGCCGGAACAGTAGTCATGGACAGTGCCGGAGAACGGTTCGCGGCCATCCAGGAGGCGTTGGCGGACCGGAAGAACATCCTCACCGTGAAAGAGCTGTGCGAATTGGCCGGTGTGTCCCGCTCCGGCTATTACAACTGGGTGCGTTCCGAACGAGCCAGGGAAACGAGGGAGCAGAGGGACCGGGCAGATTTTGAGTGGATTTTAGAGGCGTACCGGTTCCGCAGCTACGCAAAGGGCGCCCGGGGCATCCACATGCGGCTGCTGCACATGGGCGTGCGGATGAATGTGAAGAAAATCCGCCGGCTCATGCGGAAGTACCGTCTCACCTGCCCCATTCGGAAGCCGAATCCCTACCGCAGATTACAGAGGTCTATCCGGATGGGCAGCACCGCGGAGAATCTGGTGAACCGGGAATTTGAATCACGCGGTCCCAGGGCCATCCTCCTGACGGATATTACCTATATCCCTTTGAATGGGAAGTTCTGCTATCTGTCCACGATCCTGGACGCCTGCACGAAACAGGTCTTATCCTATGCCGTGAGCGAATCTCTGGAAGTGGATTTCGTTCTGGAGATGGTGGAGCGGCTGGTGCAGAACTACGGCACCTCGCTGAACAAAGAGACTGTGATCCACAGTGACCAGGGCACCCACTACACCAGCTTGAAATTCATTCAACTGGTGGAGAGCCGGGAGCTGCGGCGCTCCATGTCCCGCAGGGGCAACTGCTGGGACAACGCACCCCAGGAGAGCTTTTTCGGGCACATGAAAGACGAGCTGGCCGGTGAGATCCCCGGTTGGACATCCTTTGCGGATGCGAAGGCATCCATTGACCGCTGGATGGATTATTACAACCAGGACCGCTGCCAGTGGGACTTGGCGAAGCTGTCCCCAAACGAATTTTACGAGTACATCTCCACAGGTGAGCACCCCGCCGGAATGCTGCCGCAATGGGTCAAATGATTTTGTCCTTGACTTGGGGAGCACTTTAGCAAAAAACGTGCCTTGGCGCAGCCCTTCTGCGCCAAGGCTTTCCTGCTGTTTGGGATTATTTTTTCGCTTTCAGATTGCCGCCGTCAGGACTTTTTCCATAGTCCTGGCCGCCTCCTTTTGCGCCGCTGTCGTGACGTGGGCGTAGGTGTCCAGCGTGAAGCCTGCGCTGAAATGTCCCAGCATCCCGGACACCGTCTTAATGTCCACCCCATTCTGAAGTGCCAGCATAGCGAACGTGTGCCGGAGGTCGTGGAATCGAACTCTGGGCAACCCCGCCCGCTTCAGCACCGGGTGGAGTATATGCAGGACGCTGTCTGGTGAGATGGGCCCGCCAGTGGGCCCGGGGAACACCCAGAGGCTACTGCCCGCTTTTTTCTTCTGCTGTTTCAGAACCTGGATCGTGTCCTCTGCCAGGGGCAGCGTCCGGTAGGCCTTCTTGGTTTTCAGGGAGGCATCTACGATTTTTCTGCTGATCCGGGCGATCTACTGTTTCATCCAAAGGTTTCCGTGTTCGAAATCGATGCCTTCCCATTTCGGGCCAAGCAATTCGCCTCTTCTCAATCTTGCTGCCAGCTCCACATAGTACATCTCGAATATCCTACTGTTTCTGGCATCTCTAAGGAAGGATGCCAGCTGTTCAATGGGCAGCGTTTTCATCTCCTTGCGTTTCAGCTTCGGCAAGGCACAGCCCTCTGTGGGGTCTGCTGCAATCAGCCGTTGCTCTTTGGCCAGCTTCATGGCCGAGGCGATGATCTGGCAGATGTTCCGCACCGTCTTGGGGCTCAAACCCTTTGCCTGATTTTTGCTCTCGACCCTGTCAATTCTCCCGCTGGTCAGCAGCTTCTTGCAGAATTTCTGTAACTCCAGAGAAGTGAGCTTTTCCAGCGGGACCTTGCCGATATTCGACTTAATGTGGTTGTTGATGTACCCCCGGTAGGTCTGGTGGGGGGACGGTCTCGCTTTGATCTTTGCGTAATTTTCGAACCACTCGTCCATCCAGGTACCTACCGTGTACTTCCCCGCCTTGGTGACGTCCAAGCTCTTGGTTTCCTCGATGGCCGCTTTCAGCTTGTTCTTCGCCTCTGCCTGGGTCCGGCCCAAGACGTTTTTGTAGATTAGCTTCCTGGTCTCCGGATTATGCCCGGCGGTATACCGCCCTTCCCACCGGCCATCTTTTCCTGATATTACCTTCACCGTTGGCCCGTTTCTTTGCCATGGCATCCGCCTCCCTTTACGACTCGATAAGCGTCTCGCTTCGCTCGGTTGCTCACATTTATGGAGCCAGCGAGCTCTCATCAGCGAAACAAAATGCCACAGAAAAAAGAAATAGCCAGATGGAAAGGTGACTGTTATCAAAAAGTTAAGAAAGAGCGGCCGACAGCGGCTCTTTTCTTTGTATAGCACATCAATTTTGACCTGGGGATCCTTCATTTTCGCCCTCTCTGTGGCCCGCGTTTCTTCCTCGTCCTCAAGGCAATACCGTTCCATCTCCCCGGCGATCCCTATACCTAACTGAAGCCCGGTGATGAAGAATGTCAGGAGGTTTCCTCCCGCAGTTCATTCTCCAGATCCGCCAACTGGAGCAAGGTCTCCTGATCTTGTTGGCCTAACCTTGCGTTGATTTCTCTGTAGGCTTGGTCCAGTTCCGCCCGGACTTTTTGAAGTTCTGGCTCCTGGCAGGACCTTGCGTGCAAGGCCTTCAAGTAGTCGTACATCGTACCGCCTCCTTGTCAGCGGAAAAGCATGTCACGATGCTGGCTCAATAGCCAGGGGACACGGCGCCTACTATCAGAAAAGTAACAATTTGTCTGCCTGATTGGAATCCTTGTCTTGTTTTCAGCGACGCATTCTTTGAAGGGGCTTTCGTGCCTCAATAGCCCCGGAACGCCCCAGCGGCACTCTGCGGATCTAAGGAGACAGCCGAATTTTGCGGAGAAAAGCGTCATTGCTGCTATTTCATGTGTGGAACAACGCTCTTTCAAAATCCCGCAACTGCCCGCACTGCGGGAAGTTGTGAGCGAATCGGCGCAACAAAAGCGCCGGTTCTTTCTCCTGCTTTTTTTCGTCCCCCGGTTCACTTCCAGAAACATGGGAATCCTCCAACGGAAGTGGGGCCAATCGTTGTGGGCAAACCTCATGTCATCTTGCCATTTGATGAGAAAGGCCAATGCAGGCGTGAGGTATCTCGTCTTTTCGCCACGCTGGCCCGACAAGGGCCGAAGGCAGTTGTTTGTGGGCAACGGATGCCGCCCCGGCCTCGTCCGCCCGACACAGCGGCCCACAGGGGCAAACGAGGGCGGAATTGTTGGGGGCTCAATGACAGAGAAAAAAGGCTTCTTTGTCGACGGCGTCGTAATTCGCGTATTTAGCAAAAGCGCGTTCCCTCTCCCTATCTTTCGTCCTCTGGCCACAAAAGTGGGGCCGGGCTTCTGCCCAGAACTGCAGCCGCCGTATAGCTGGACGAGATGCTTGCCCACAAAAAAGCCCGGATGGTCTTGTACAAAGAATCAGCAGAGCCGCACGAGCCGCCCCGCTGATTTTACCCAGCTCCCCACATGGGTCCAAAGGTCTGTGCCATTTACATAGAGTTGCCCGCATTCCAAGCATCCCGTGGCCCAACTCATTTCATATTGCATTTTGGAATTTGAATACATAGTATCCACATTGCATTAGCGGATGTTTATTTTGTCAGATCCTCATTCTTTGCCTTCTGCTGAAGAGGTTCCATATTTCTGCCGTAGCTGTTCCCAATGGCGTAGGAACGTAGTGGGCGGGAGTTTCAGGCGTTCCGCAGCCTTACGGATACTTCCGTACCGCTCGTAGAATGTCTGGAGATACCGCAGCTCCATACGCTCCAGCATCTCATTCAGTCCCGCCTCTGCCGGAGCATCCTGAACAGGCTCCGGACCCGCCACGTTCATCGGCAAGCTCTCCGGCTGAATCAAGTCTGTATCCGTGATGATGGTTGCCTGCTCAATGCTGTTTTTCAGCTGGCGGACGTTCCCTTCCCACCGATAGTTCAGCAACGCAAAGCAGGTTGCTGGGGACAGTTTCCGATGAAAGTCGTATTTTTGATTGTAGTAATCTAGAAAATGCTGAGCCAGAGGAATGATGTCATTTTTTCGCTTCCGGAGCGGCGGAATATGGATCGGCATGACATTCAGCCGGTAATACAGGTCCTCCCGAAAGCGTTTCTGCTGCACCATCTCTTCCAAGTCGCAGTTAGTAGCGGCGATCACTCGGATGTCCACCTGTACGGGTTCGTTGCCGCCCACGCGGATGAAAGAGCGGTTCTGCAGCACATGGAGCAGTTTGGCCTGCATATTCAGAGACAGCTCGCCGACCTCATCCAGAAACAGCGTTCCGTGATCTGCTGCCTCTAGAAGGCCTGGCTTCACTTTACTGCCAGCGCCGGTGAAGGCATGGCCTTCATGTCCAAAGAGTTCGCTCTCAAAGAGAGACTCTGTGATGGCAGCGCAGTTGATGGGAACAAACCGCCGGTTGGACCGCCCGCTGTTCTGGTGGATAAATCTGGCAATCTCATCCTTACCTACACCGGTTTCTCCCAGCAGAAGGGCGGTAGAGTCCACCTTGGCTATCCGGGCGGCCAGGGCCAGCACCTTCAGCATCTCCTTATCGGCCACAATCAGTTTGCTTTGGCCACCCATCCGGGCCTTGATGCTCTCCAGTTCCTGGAGATATTGGTCATTCAGTCCCCGGATCTTATCAAGCTCCTGCTGCAAAGAGCTGATTTCGTCCAAATCCCGGTCATTACAGATATAGAATTCAATCTCACCGCAGCTATCAAATACCGGCGTGCAGGACACATGTGCACTGCGCCCTGTGCGATAGAAGGTCTGCACAATGGTGTGTGGCTTTTTGGTCTTTGCTACGATAGCACCGCAGGATTCGGAAATCAGATGGTTTTTCACCAACTGCTCCACCGGCACCCCCACTAACTCCTCTCTCCGAATCCCGGTGAGGACCTCATAAGCCCGGTTGATCCGCAGCGTCACCAGATTCCGGTCTGAGATCTGGATGGCATCCGTAGAGTTCTCGATAAAAGCATCCAGGACACGGTTCTGTTCTTCCAAATCCAAAACTCGCTTGCGCAGTTCCTCCATGGTCTCATGGGAAAACTGCGAGCGCACCTGCTTTTGCTCCAAAAATGGAACACCTCCCTTCGCCTTTTGCTCTTTTGTGCAATTTCAAATTTGAAATCACACTTTTTATCGTCAAAACTCATATCATCTTTGCTTTGTTTTTAACAAAAATGACTATATCATAAATCTTATGTTTTCACAAGTTCCAATTTCGGAGCACTCTGCTCAAAATTCGTTCCAATTTTGGAACACAAAATTGCAATTTTTTTCACATAATCGAGGCCCCGTTTCCGTCATGGAAAATAATTCGATCTTTTTTGAATTTCAGGAGGAACCGCAATTCCATACAGTCATAGGGGTTTCTGGCTTTTCGCTGGAATGTTTTTTTAAATTGGCAAGATTTTTGCTATAATGATTTGTCGAATTCCAACGGAATGTGTTGGTGGCGGAAATCCCCCGCCAGACATACCATCGATGAAATATGTGAGATTTTAAGGAGGTACAAGAGATGGAAGACTGGAAGGTACTCTATGCTTCCAAATTAATGACGGCAGATGAGGCCGTCCGGCAGATCCCCGATGGTTCCCGGGTCTTTTTCGGCCATGCGGCCAATGAACCCCCCGTCCTGGTGGATGCGCTGGTGCGAAACTATGAGCAATATAAGGATGTGGAGATCGTCCACTGGGTTCCCATGGGAAAAGGGGAGTACTGCGATCCCAAGATGAAGGGGCACCTTCGCCACAATGCCATGTTTGTGGGCGGCCCAACCCGCAAGGCTGTGCAGGAAGGACGGGCGGACTACACACCCTTTTTCTTCCACCAGTCCACCCGATTCTTCTCTGACGGCACCTTCCCCATTGACGTGGCGATGGTTTCCGTCACTCCGCCGGACAAGCACGGCTATGTGTCCCTGGGCGTCTCCGTGGGCGGCACCAAGCCCGCCTGCCTGAACGCCAAAATGGTCATTGCCCAGGTCAACGACCAGATGCCCCGCACCATGGGGGAGTCCTTCCTTCACGTCTCCCAGCTGACCTGCTGTGTGGAGGCATCCACGCCTCTGCCGGAGCTGGGCGGAGGCACCATCGGCGAAGTGGAGGAAGCCATCGGCCGGAATGTGGCCTCCCTGGTGGAGGACGGCTCTACATTGCAGCTGGGCATCGGCACCATCCCTGATGCGGTGCTGAAGTTCCTGGGGGACAAGAAGGATTTGGGCATCCACTCCGAGATGTTCTCCGACGGCGTGGTGGATCTGTACCAGAAGGGGGTCATCACCGGTGCCAACAAGCGGCTGGACAAGGGCAAGATGGTGGCTGCCTTCCTGATGGGCTCCAAAAAGCTTTACGACTTTGTGGATGACAATCCGGACGTGATGATGCGGACTGTGGACTACGTGAACAACCCCGCCGTGATCTGCCAGAATCCCAAAGTGGTGTCCATCAACTCCTGCCTACAGGTGGACTTCAACGGTCAGGTGAACTCCGAGTCCATGGGCACCAAGCAATTCTCCGGCATCGGCGGTCAGCTGGACTATGTCCGCGGCGCGGCCATGTGTCCCGACGGCAAAGCCATTCTGGCCATGCCCTCCACGGCCAAGCACGGGGAAGTGTCCCGGATCGTCCCGGTGTTTGAGCCCGGCACCACTGTCACCACCACCCGTACGGACGTCCACTACATCGTGACGGAATACGGCGTCGCCAACCTGCGGGCCAAGAGCCTGCGGGAGCGGGCCCGGCTCCTCATCAACATCGCCCACCCCAAGTTCCGGGATCAGCTCTGGGAAGCTTACTACGAACGCTATGGCAAGGAGGATCAGTAATATGTCCGAGAAAAAAATTGAGGCCGTCAATGGACATACCTTACAAAAGGTATTCCTGTCCGTGGAGGATCACATCGCCGTTATGACCCTCCACAATCCCCCGGTGAATGCGGCAGACGGCGTGGTGCAGGAGGAGATCCTGCTCCTGTGCGACTATATCAACCATGAGGACGACATCTGGGTGTGCATTATGCACTCCGACATCAAAACCTTCTGCGTGGGCGTGGACATCAAGCGATTCTATCAGAGCATCCTGGATAAGGATGTCACCAATACCCAGGAGGTCTATTACGATGGTGCTCAGGCCCTCTATGAACTGCGGGTTCCCCTGATCTGTGCAGTTCACGGCCACTGCCTGGGCGGCGGCGTGTGCTACCCCGCCGGTGCGGATATCTCTATCGCCGTGAAGGGGACCCTCTTCGGCGCACCGGAGGCAAAGCTCAGCGTGGTGGGCGGCAGCGCCCATCTAGCCCGCATTCTGCCCCCCCAGATCCAGCGGGATATGAGCTACTGCGGCACCTTCATCACCGCAGAAGAGCTCCACGACAAGTACGGCGGTGTCACCATGGTGGTAGACACGCTGGAGGAACTGATGCCCGCGGCCATGGACAAGGCGCGGGAGTTGTGCCGCCGTGGTCCCCTGGTGCTGCGGTACCTGAAAGCCTGCATGAATGAGCAGGAGGATTTCCAGATCCACCGGAAGGATGAGCTGGAGGTGACTTACACCCGCTACATGGCTCGTCATGCGGATTTCAAGGAGGGTGTTTCCGCCTTCCTGGAAAAGCGGGAGCCGCAGTATACCGGCCAGTAAAACACATCCCCCATACAAGACTTTAGGAGGAAGGATCATGAGAAAGAATGCAAAAAAACTGTTTGCGCTGATTCTGGCACTGTGTATGTCGCTGACGTTGCTGACTGCTTGCGGCGGCGATACCGCTGGCAGCGATTCAGGCGTGGGAGAGAGCTCCTCCGGTGGCGAGACGATCACCTGGCGCCTGCAGAGCAGCTACTCCCTGAATTCCCTGCAGGGCGATATGGCCACCAACCTGAAGGAGGCTCTGGAGACCGCTACCAATGGCCGCCTTCAGGTGGAGCTGTATGAGCCGGGCGCTTTGTGCCAGACCTCCGATATACTGACCTATCTCTCGCAAAATGCCTTTGACTGTGCCGTCATCTTCGGCTCCACCTTCTCCGGCCTGATTCCGGAGGCGGATCTGGCCTGCGGCATCCCCTTTGCATGGGAGAGCTCCGCCGAAATCTATGACGTAATGGAGAACTATGGGTTGCTGGATGTGATCCAGGAGGCCTACGGAGAACTGAATCTCAAATACTACTGGAATGCCCATGAGCCCAACTACAACGTCCTGGCAAACTTCCAGGTAGAGAGCCTGGAGGACTTCCACGGCAAAAAGATCCGCGCTCTGGGCGTGTGGGGCGACTTCCTGGCTGCGTTGGGGGCCTCTCCCACCAACATCGCCGGCACAGAGGTCTATCAGGCCCTGCAGCTGGGCACCATTGACGGCGCTCTGTATGGATGGTCCTCTCTGAGTGACTCCAACAACATCCGCGAGGTGGCGCAGTACGCCCTCAGCCCCTCCATGTGCTTCTGCCAAATGGCCACCGTGGTGAATCAGGACAGCCTGAACAAGCTCCCTGAGGACCTGCGGAGCATCGTGGACGAGACCATCCGGCTGGCCAACATCGGCGTCATCGGCCAGGCCCATGTGGTTGGTACGGAGAAAAGTGTTCGAGACGCTATCCAGGGCGGCTACACTGAGCTGTCTCCGCTGCCTGATGACGTCCTGGCCGAGATGCGTGAAATTGCTGTCACCCAGACCTGGGAAGAGCTGGCCGCCAAGAGCGAGCGTATGGCCCGCGGTATCGAGATCATCAAGCAGCAAAACCGTGACTATGGCCGCCAAGTGGATTACTGAGTCCGCGCGTTCCTCACAGAAAAATAGAATTCAAGAGAAGGGAAAGTGAGACATGAACGCACTATTGAAATTATCAGGCGGCATTGACGCCATTAATCGGACCATTGGCAGAATCTTCGCCTGGATTCTTCTGCCCATGATCTGCCTCACCGCCTTTGAGGTATTCTCACGTTATGTCCTCAAGTCTCCAACCGTCTGGGCATGGGAGCTGATTATCCAGATCTGGGGCCTGATGCTGATGGCCTGCGGCGGATACTGCTACTGGAAGGGCGGCCTGGTGCGAGTGGATCTGCTTTATAATAAATTCCCTGTCAAAGTCCGCTGCGGTATCAATATCGCCACCGCCATTCTGGTCCTAATCTGTATGGGGCTGGTATTTATCTACGGAATAAACATCTTCCTACTGTCCTTCCGCCTCAATGAACGGATCTCTTCCGTGTGGGGGTCTCCCATGTGGACCATCCGGTTTTGGGTGCCTCTGGGCGCTGCACTGATGTTCATTCAAGCCATCAGTGAGCTTATCAAGAATGTAGCCGCTATGGCAGGCAAGATTGAACTCACCAACAACTCCGACGAAGTCGCGGAGGCAATTGAAATCGTGAAGTCCGCTGAGCATCTGCCTGACGAAACCGGAAAGTCCAATGGTATGAAGTCAAGTAGGTGATGCAAGAAAATTTTAAGCGAAACAGAGTAAAAAGCACTGTGTAGACAGCAAAAAGGCAACACCAACCAAAGCCCTGTCCCTGAGAAATTTTGAAACAGGGCCTATGAGTCAGAGTGGCAAGCTGCGCTCTCAGCCCTCCGGCGGGATATACAGGCGGTTGTCCTTTAGCAGCCGAAAGACCAACCGGACCAGTTTTCTGGCAGTTAAAGCGAGTGCGCGTTTATGCTGGTACTTGTTGACCTCTTTGAATTTGAGGTCATAGTAACGCCGGAACTCGGAGTCGCATCTTCTCACGGAGTTGGCGGCTTCCAGCAGGTAGTAGCGGAGATAGCGGTTGCCGGATTTAATCATTCTGGAGTGTTCGGCCTCGAAGTCGCCAGACTGGCTCCTGTTCCAGACAAGGCCGGCGTATTTGGCAACCGAGGCTTGGGAATCAAAACGGTGGATATCACCAATCTCAGCAATGATACCGGCGGAGTAGACCTTGCCAATACCGGGGATGGAGGTCAAAGTGTTCGGAATGATTTCAAACTGCTGTTCAATGGCCTTATCTAATACTTTGACCTGCCCTTTCAAGGCGCGCATGGAGGCAATAGAAACAGCCATTGCTTGGTTTACAGTGTCGTTTACTGTTTTGGGCAGCCGATAGGAGCCTTTGGCTGCAGCCCGAACTGCCTTGGCGGTAGCATCCGGGTCAGCAAATTTGCCACGGCCTGTTTCAGTAATAAAGGCAGTCAGTTCCTCCAGGTCGGCATTCGCCAAGTCATCCACGGTTTCAAAGTGTTCCATGAGTGCGATGGTGGTGGCGCTGGTGTTCTGAATGTCTTTGTCCTGGGCCATGCCGGAGCATTTGAGGAATAAGTAGTTGGCGAACCGCTGCTTCTCCCGGGTCAAGTTTTGGATGACATCAAATCTGGCTCTGGTAAGGGTTTGCAGGGCTTTGTAGCGGTAATCGTCCATGTAGACCTCCCTGTTGATTCTGCCGAAACGGAGATGGTCGGCAATCACAAAGGCGTCCACCCAGTCGTTCTTTGGCAGGTCAGAATAGGCTTCCTTGAATTTCCGCACCTGCTTTGGATTTAGAACATGGATTTTCCTCTGAAACCGCCCCAAGCGGCCATCCTCACGAAGAGCATAGACTAGGCTGTCCCCGTAGATGGAGGTGGCCTCCAGGCCAATCACCACACGCTCAAGCTGCATGGAGCCAAGTGCCGATACGATTCTCTCTGATAACAGTTTAGCACCGCCAAGGTTATTCTGCACGGAGAAGCTGGAGTGTTTGCTGCCGTCCGGTTTCATCAGGTAGGCCACATTGTTCTTGCTGCTCACATCAATGCCAACGAATAGTGGATTCACAATTTTCACCTCCCCGCATGGAGATTTCAGGCCAGCAGGCTTTGAGATACCCATGATAACCGGAGCATCTGGCACCCTCGCTTATCAGAATCATTCCTGGGCAGACCAATGCGATAGCCCTCACTGCTGAAAGGGCGGTCTTGTCCCAGGCAAACAGCCAATGAGTTTGCAGCTAACTTCCGGTTCAGGGGAACAGACTTTCAGTGAAGTAGCCTTACGGCTCAACCGGAGGACTCAGAACTTGACCCTGCTGTCCTACAGCTATTGTATCACGGGCACCTCAAAGCCTGCTGATACCTGAAACTATTAACTTTGAAACTTATTATACGAGGAGGAGTCCCTATGGTCGCGGGCACGTCCGCACGGGAATCCGTCAAAGAAATGAAGCGGTTGAAAAATGAACCGCTCCTGCTGCTGGTCATCATCGCCATTATCCTGTTTGTGGGAATATTTGTGATCTATCCAGTGGTCAAGGTCATCCTGTTCCCCGATGGGGGGACCTATCTGGAGCTGTTCAACCGGCCCCGCTGGCTCACCGCCATCAAAAACAGCCTGTTCATGACCCTGGTCTCCACCATCTCCTGCACGGCGGTGGCATTTCTGTTCGCCTATGTCATCGCCCGCCTGGATGTGCCCTGCAAAGGGCTGTTCCGATTTATTACACTGCTTCCCATTGTCTCTCCGCCCTTTATCGTGGCGCTGAGCTATATCCTGCTCTTCGGCGTCCAGGGGATCATCACAAAAGGCCTGCTGGGACTCCATGTGGATATCTATGGCCGCCTGGGACTGTGGATCGTCCAGACTGTCACCTTCTTCCCCTACGCCTACTCGGTGATCTACGGCGTGATGAAGGGCATCTCCACCAATCTGGAGTATGCAGCCTACAACATGGGCGCCACCCGGTGGCAGGTGTTCCGGGATGTGTTCTGGCCCCTGTGCCGCCCCGGCGTGGCCGGCGGCGCCCTCATCGCGGCCATCAACGTCCTGACGGATTTCGGCAACCCCATCATGATCGGCGGCGATCTGGCCCTGCTGCCCACGGAGGCGTATATGCAGATCAACGGCTGGTACGACATGAGTACAGCTTCCGTCCTGGCGGTGGCACTGCTGATCCCGGCCGTGGCGCTGTTCCTGGTGAACCGCTTCTGGGTGGGCAGGCGGTCCTATGTTACCATTACCGGCAAGGAGATTTCGCTAAATCCCTTTCCGGTCCCCAAGTGGGTGAAGTGGACCCTGTTCACGCTGACCATGCTGATCTCCCTGTTCGTCCTTCTGGTGTACGGCACCCTTTTCTACGGGGCCTTCACCAAGACCTGGGGATATGACTGGTCCTTCACCTGGGAGAACCTGCAGTACGTGTTCCTGAAAGGGGAACAGATCTGGAACTCCATCAAATACGGCCTCCTGGCGTCTTTAGGCGCCGCGCTGCTGGCCATGGTCCTGGCCTACATCGTACAGAAGAAGCAGGTAGGCCTCAACAAGTTTCTGGACTTCCTGGCCATCCTGCCCGGTGCCATTCCCGGTATGTTTCTGGGCATCGGATTTGTGCTGGCGTTCAACGGCGGCTGGCTGTCCCTGACGGGGACGGGCGCCATCATGGTGCTGGCGCTGCTGTTCTGGAATCTGCCCACCTGTTACAGTGCGGCAACAGCAGGCCTGCAGCAGATCGGCGCCTCGGTGGAGGACGCGGCCCTGAATCTGGGAGCCAACAGCTTCCGCTCTTTCAAGGATGTCATCATTCCGCTGCTGAAGGCGCCGTTTCTCTCGGGCTTCGTGCTGTCCTTCCTGCGGTCGGTTACCTGCCTCAGCGTGGTGATCTTCCTCTACGCGCCCTCCACCACCGTGGGCACCATCTCTGTGATGGTCCTCGTGCAGAGCGGACAGTGGGGCGAGGCGGCGGCGTTTACTGTGGTGCTCATCACCATCGCGTTTACCGTGCTGCGGCTGGCTCAGTGGCTCCTGGGCCGCCAGGGCATCAAGCTGGAACTGTAAAGGGAGGCGGAACGTATGGATGCTTATATTGAATTTCGGAACGTCGTCAAGAAGTTCGACGACTTTGTGGCTCTGGACCATGTGTCCTTACAGATCCCAAAGGGGGCGTTCGTGACGCTGCTGGGCCCCTCCGGCTGCGGCAAGACCACCCTGATGCGCCAGCTGGCGGGGTTTTCCGAGCCGGAGGAGGGCGACGTCCTGGTGGACGGCAAGCGGATGAACGGGTTGCCGCCCTTCAAGCGCAATACGCCGCTGGTGTTCCAGGAGTATGCGCTGTTTCCCCACATGACGGTGTATGAGAACATCTCCTACGGCCTGAAGCTGAAAAAGGCGCCCAAGGAGGAAAAGGACCGCAAGGTGGCGGAGATGCTGGAGATGTTCAACCTCCAGGGACTGGATGGGCGGTTCCCGAAGCAGCTCTCCGGCGGCCAGCAGCAGCGGGTGGCCTTTGCCCGGGCGCTGGTGATGGGGCAGGAGATCCTGCTGCTGGATGAGCCCCTCAGCAACCTGGACGCCAAACTCCGGGTGGAGGTGCGGACGGAGCTGCGGCAGATCCAGCAGAAGTTCGGGATCACCACCATGTACGTCACCCACGATCAGGACGAAGCCTTGTCCATGTCAGACATCATCGCCGTGATGCGCAGGGGCCGCATCGAGCAGATCGGCAGCCCCTGGGAAATCTACTTCCGCCCCGCCACCCGCTTTGTGGCGGACTTCGTCGGCACGGTGAACTTCCTGGAGGGTACGGCCCATCGGGAGGCAGACGGCAGCCTGTCCGTGGACCACAGGGGTATGCGCCTCCGGGTGGACGAGGACACGGACCTTCAGGGCGGCGAGCCGGTGACTCTGGTGGTCCGCCCGGAGGGTATCAGCCTGATGGGGCTGGAAGAGACTGTCCCGGAGGGCACGGCGCTGCGCGGCACCATTGAAAATTACAGCTTCCTGGGTCGTATGATCCGCTACTGGGTGCGGGTAGGGGAGGAGGTCTTTGTCATTGATGACGCCAATGTGGACCTCACCGGCGCCCGGACAGGGGATGTGCAGCTTCGTTTGGATACTCGCAAGCTCCACGTGCTGAAAGGCGGTGGTGCGGATGCTGCTGGTTGACTTTATCAATGTGGGCTATGGCGACGCGATCCTGCTGCGGGAGACGGAGACACCCTTCGCCATGCTGGTGGACTGCGGGGACGCTCGCATCGGGCGCTCCCGACCGGACGGACGGCGGATCACTGCGGCGGACTACCTGCGCCGGGAGGGGATCCGGGAGCTGGACCTGCTGGTGCTGACCCACCTCCACCTGGACCACGCCGGCGGACTGACTCATTTGCTGCCGGGGGTCCGGGTGCGGGAATTCTGGACCAACTACCTCCCGCCGGAGGAGATGTGGGGGCACACACTCCCGGCAGTGCCGGGAGCTCCAGCCGGCGCCCGGTGTCTGATGACCTCTATGGGGATTTATGTAAAAGCCCTGGCTCATCTGCGAAGCCAGAAGACGGAGATCCGGCTGATCCGGACGCCCTGTGATTGCCGGCGGCTGACGGAGACATTGTCTGCCGGTGTTTTTCTGGAGGATGAAGAACTCCGGCTGCGGCAGGCTTCCATCTGGGACGCCGTCCTTTCTGGCGCGGGCAGCAGCGGGGACCTGGAGGCGCTTGACGGCTTTATCAACAACACCAGTATCCGCCTGCGGCTATCCTATGCCGGGCAGGAGATTGAGCTGCCGGGGGATGTGTATGCCTCCTGCTGGGAGCGGCACCAGCTCCCGCCCTGCACCCTCATAAAGCTGCCCCACCATGGGCACGGGGACGCCTTGACATCCCGACTTCTGGAGATGCTGCGGCCACGGTACGCCGTTATCTCGGTCTCGGATGATCGGACAGATGACTGCCCCAGCAAAAAAATTATTCAGCTTTTGTCGCAGTTTGGCGTTGAATGCTTTTTTACGGATGCAGTACCGTGTCAGTATGCTCCGGATCAGCCTCATGTTGCCATACGTTTTCGGATTGAAAAGGGAGTTCTTATGGTATCGGACGTGTAAAAAGATGTGGGGGGAGGGAACCGCTCTGAACACTGGACCCCAACGATTTATCAGGATGTGAACGACTCCTGCCTGACGCACGCCGATATTCCCGCCAGGTTGGATTACAATGGGGACTGGCGCGGAGACAACAAGTGAGAGAATCTCAAAAATTATTCCCGGATTCCTTCTGCATATTGTTCTATATGAGAGACTTTGTTCCACTATTTTATGGAATACGACGTTTATTACCCGCGGGGCATACCGAGGGCATCTTGACAGCATTTCCCGTATCCAAAGCGGTTGTAACCTGGACGGATCAGCCCATCTCCACTGATGGGGTACAGGTTTCCGCCATCATCGCGTGTCAATGCATGAGCCGGAAGCGGCTTACGTGCAGACTGCAGGGCATTCGGGCAGAAATGCGATTGCGGCTTCGAGAAAAGGGCAGGCGCTTCGGCGCCTGTCACTTTCCTAAAATTAGGAATGCGCACAAAAAATCAGGATATGTACGTGGAAGGAGTGCCGTTCTGCCCGTCGTGGCGGGATAGAATGCTGCTTCCGGCCTGACGCCTGCTGTCATACGCTTTCTGCTTTTTTGCGTCACAGTTGGCCGACGCGATGCCGCCCGGAGGAGACTCTGTGTTCTCGTACCGCGACGTTTTTTGCCTTTTACGGGGCCATGTAAAACAAGCTCAAATTGGTCTGGCAGACCCAACCTGGCTTTATAGCTGTTTGAAACAGCATCGGCTCATAGATGGAAATCTCGGGCTTATCTCTGCCGCACCTTGAGCAGTGGGCATTGCCCCTTTTTCTCTGCCTTTTCAAAGTGGACACAGGCTACCGCCTGGTATTGCATTCCGCTTCTCTCCCGGCTGATTTCCAAAGAAATCAGCCGGGTTTCCTGCGCCTTCAAAGAATTAGATGGTATCTGGAAGAATTTTTGCGTGGTTTTGCCGTATTCTGAGCTGCTGTGATAAGCATTTGTTGGCTTCATAGCCGAGACGATGATCTGGTGAATGCTTTGCGCTGTCTTAGGGCTCAAGCCCTTGAATGGTCTCTTGCTCCGGTTCCAGTCCACCCGGCCCTTTTCCGTGTCGCTTATACCTTTTACAGCAACATAACAGATGGCACCGCGGTGTCATTCTCAAACTGCTGGTTTTAAATACGACAGAAAAAATATTACGTTAAAAAATATGGCGGCTGAGGAGCGGGTTTATCACTCCACAGCCTGCATAAGCATATAAGCATTACTTATGCGCTATACGTACTGTTTCCAATGGAGAGACGGAGGGGGGCGGCGCGCTTCCCCGGCTTCATCCAGCTAAAAATAATTTGATTCAAAAATAATATTATGTCTTATTTTTTGCTTGTTTTCTGCGAAGTCATGAAGTATGATAGGGGTGTAAGAGACCGGCGTCCTCCAAAACGGTATATACCGTTTTTATTTCCGCTTTGCGGAAATAAGGAGCTTTGTTTTCCGGCGAAAATAACAGAAGAAGGAGCGAGAAAGATGAAAACAGGTAAGAAACTGCTGGCTCTGCTGTTGGCGGTCGTCATGACGATGAGTCTGCTGACCGTGGGGGCGTTTGCGGAGGAGACCCCTTCGTCCGAGACGCCTTTGGAGCAGCAGGATTCCGGCAGCGGGAACATCCCGGACGATCCGGCAGAGGGACCTGCGGATGACCTGACAGGCAATTCTGAGGATGGGGCCGCAGGCGAGTCCGACGCAGCCCTGACGGCGGCAGACACTTCGTATGTGGCAGAGGTCGACGGTCAGCAGTATGAAACACTGCAGGCTGCTGTTGACGCTGTGCAGGGCAGCGGCACGATTGAATTGACGAGCAGTATTGCATTGTCAGATCAGGTGACCATTGACAGCGGAAAGACGATCATTTTAGACATGAATGGTGAGACGTTGTCTATTGGCTTTTCGGACAGCAGTAAAAATTTGATCGTAAACAATGGCACACTTACAATTACAGGCGACGGTACCTTTGATGCAACTGAGGCGACAAGCTACAAGGGCTTCATCAATAACTATGGCACGTTGACTGTGGAAAACGGAACATTTCAGATAGCTGATAAAGCCATGACCGTTCATCTGAGAAATCAGGATGGCGGTAAGGCTGTGATTAATGGCGGAACTTTTAGCGGTGGGGCAACGATTGTTCGCAGCTTTGAAGGCTCCAATACGACAATTACCGGCGGAAGCTTTACAAATAGTGTTTATCCCGCTGTTGATGTAAACGGAGAAACGCTGATTACCGGCGGAATTTTTACGAATACGTCTTGCAGCAGGTGCGATAGCCAAAATTGGGGATATACGGTCCGCAGCGGCGTGGACAACGATCCTGATGCCAAGCTGACGATTACGCCGTCGTCTGAGGGAAGCGTTGTTGTGACCGGCACGCAGGGAGCCCTTAGTGCGACCGCTGGGACAATGGAAGTCAATGGCGGCAGCTATAAGACGGTAGATTGCGCCCAGAAGCATGGCGCTGTATTCTATGCGCTTTATGTGGCCGGAGAAGCCGGTGCCGTACAGGTTGTTGTAAATGACGGTACATTTGTGACGGAGGGGAAGCAGACTGCCGTTCTGGTTGGAAACAGCAACGACGGGGGCCTGAAAGAACAGGCGGTTCTCCAAATCAGAGGCGGTCAATTCAGCGCACCTGAAGGAATTCCGGCCTACAAGGTAGATGTAGCCTTGGGCGGATTGAACATCACTGGCGGCACATCCTCCAGCAAAGTCGATGAACAGTATCTGGCCGAGGGCTATGTGCAGAACGCCAACGGCGAGGTCGGCTCCCGGGAAGAGATGATGGTTGCCGAGGTCACAACCGCAGAGGGGGTGGAACAGTATACCTCCCTGGCAGAGGCTGTGGAAGCGGCTGCGGACAAGTCTGTCATTACGCTGCTCAAAGATACAGAGGGCGACGGAATTGTGATCGATACATCCAAAAAGAACCTGACGATCGACTTCAATACCCACTCCTATACGGTCAGCGGAAGCACGGTGGGGTCTTCCGGTACAGAAACCAACGCGTTTCAGTTCTTGACGGGTGGTTCCCTGACGCTGAAAAACGGGTCCATCATCTTTGCCAATCAGAAGACCCTGCTGATCGGCCTGCAGAACTATTGCAACCTGACGCTTGAGAATATGGTGATTGATGCCAGTCAGGCAAGCGCACCCTGTCAGTATGCGATTTCCAATAACTGCGGTACTGTTCAGTTTATCGGAAATACGAGTATAAAGGCATATAAAAACCAAACGGCTTTTGATTCCTGCAAGTTTGGCAGTTACGAGATTCCCACGGTGAAGATCAATACCACAGGCACCATTACCGGCGATATTGAATTGAGCGGCGGCAAGCTGGAGATTTCTGCCGGCACGTTTGAGGGAAATATTCGTACGGTCAGCGGTTACGCAAAGGGTGATGCAATCATCACCGGCGGCACGTTCTCCAGCGATGTGAGCAAGTATCTGGCCGAGGGTCTTGGACAGGATGCCAACGGTACTGTGGGCAAGGTCGAAGAGGGATTTGCTGCCGTCAGAATCGGCGATACCTATTATCAGACGCTGGCCAAGGCCATCACCGAAGCAAAAGAAAATGATACCATCACGTTGCTGAGAGAGGTGGATCTTGGCAGCGACAGAGTTACGATCAACAAAGCGGTCACTCTGGATCTGAATGGCTGCACGCTTACAAGTTCTAACGCGACCAATACGCTGTGGCTGGAAGCCAGCCGTGTGACCGTTCAGGACAGCAAGGGGAACGGCAAGATCCAGAATACTGGCTCCGGCAGCAACAATATTGCAGTTGTTGTCAATGGTCAGGGCACTGAGGCGTATTTCAAAAGCGGTACGGTTTCCGGCAACTATGCCGTCTTTATTCAGAACGGAGCAAAGGCCGTAATTGACGGCGGCAAATACACAGGCACCTATGGTATCAACACAGTTGGTACAAGTGATGAGGCAAACAAAACCGCTGTGGAGATCAACGGCGGGGAGATACAGGCGGTCGCATTTGCGGTTGCCGGAAATGGCTCTGCCGACTATACGGAGACAGTGATTACCGGCGGCAGACTGGAATCCACTGAGGGAAATGTCATCTATCATCCCCAGGTAGGCGACCTGACGATCAAGGGTGATGCAGAACTGATCGGCCCGAACGGCGTGCAGTATTGCGGCGCCGGTACGCTGACCATTGCTGAAAATGCTGTGATTACCGCAACGCTGCCCTTTACGGAATTTCCCACCAAGCCCGCTTCCCAGGGGGATGGCAGCACCGATGATGGCGCGGCCCTGTCTGTTGTTTCCCGCGGCGGCGGTTATCAGGGCGAGGGGCAGACCATGACCGTGAATATCACCGGCGGTACGCTGACCAGCCGCAACAATGCGGCGATTGCCGTATACCGTTTGGAACGTGTAAACGGCCAGTGGACAACAAATGAGAATACCAAGATTGTCAGCTACCTTGCGGCGCTGACAGTCAGCGGAGGCAACTTCTCTGCCGGCAGCAAAAAGGACGCTTTTGAGATTGATACCCAGGCTGCCGACAAAATCAGTGTTACCGGCGGCTACTTCACCTCTGATCCCAGCGATTACGTACCGGAAAATGCGGAACCCAAGCTCTTTGTGGTCGCTTCCGACAAGACGGGCTACGCCTACATGGTGACCACCACGAAGCCTACGGAGGTCGATCCCATTGTCACGGAGAAGACGGAGACTGAAGTAAGCGAGAGTATCGAGCTGGAAGACCAGAAAAAGATCGAAGCGGTCATCGACAATGCGCAGGTCAGCGGCGTTTCTGACGCGGTGACGGAGTCCGCGCAGAATGCCATTATCAATCAGGTGGAGGGAGAACTGAAGCCCGAGGACAAAGTGGTGGTGGAGATCACCGTGAGTCTGACCGCCGATAAAGCGGATTTGACCACAGCGGACAAGATGTATGTCTCCTATAAGGCAGAGCCTGTGGCGAAGGTCATAGTCAACGACGAAAGCGTAGGGAAAGAGATTCCCGTAACCAACGACTATCTGGACGGCCAGACCCTCATTGAGGTCCGCCTGCCGATTCCGGCGGACTTGGAGCCCCAGGAGATCATGCACATTGCGGATGACGGCACCCGTGAGCGATATCTGAATGGTTCCGGCTTCACTGTGGAGGATGGCTGCGCGGTGCTGCATGTTAAGCATTTCAGCACCTTTGTGCTCAACGGCCAGCTGACAGTTGCCGCCAAGATCGGTGAGAGCGAGTACGGCACGCTGCAGGAGGCTGTGAACGCCGCGAAGTCCGGCGATACCATCGTTTTGACGCAGGATTGTGACGAGAAGATCTCTGTCTCCGGTAAGAGCGTGACCATTGACCTCGATGGACACACTTATGATAAGGACAAGATCACGCTGGGCAGCCGCTGCAGCATGAGCGTGAGCGATGGTAAGATCACGATTACTTATTCCGCTCCCTCCGGCGGCGGATCCTCTTCCTCCAGCAGCGGTGATTATACCGTCAGCGTGGAGAACAGCAAGCACGGCACCGTCACCGTCAGTCCCAAGCGGGCGGACAAGGGCGATACCGTGACCATCACCGTCAAGCCCGACAATGGCTATGAGCTGGACGAGTTGACTGTCACCGACAAGGACGGGGACACTGTGAAGCTCCAGAGCAAGGGCGGCAACAAGTACACGTTTACCATGCCCGGCAGCAAGGTCACTGTGGAGGCCACATTCACTCTGGAGAAAGAGGAGAACCTGCCCTTTGCCGACGTGGCGGAGGACTATTGGGCCGTGGAGGAGATCACCTGGGCCTATGAAAACGGCTATATGAACGGTGTCAGCGCCGAGCGGTTCGCCCCCGGCAGCACGGTGACCCGCCAGCAGCTGTGGATGGTTTTGGCCCGTCTGACGGAGTTCAATCCCTCCAACATGACCGAGGCGCAGCACTGGGCCGTGGAGAGCAAGATTTCCGACGGCAGCAACCCCGGCGGCGCCCTGACCCGCCAGCAGATGGTGACCATCTTGTACCGCTGGGCGCAGCAGATGGGCTATGACGTGTCCGGGCGGGCCGATCTGTCCGCGTTCCCGGACAACGCCTCCGTGGCCGCTTACGCCACGGAACCCATGACCTGGGCTATCGCAGAGGGGATCATCTCCGGCACCACTGAGGGCCTGCTGAACCCTGCCGGCACGGCCACTCGCGCCCAGTTTGCGGTGATTTTGTACCGGTTCTTTGAAAATGTGATGTAAGTACCATGCTTTGCTTCAGGGCGGTCCTTCGGGGCCGCCCTGTTTTTCTGTCCGATGGCGGGATGCAAAGCCGTCAAGATACGAGATGAATGGATATATCTCCTGCATGTGCCGCAATGTCTATGAAACTCCCTGGGACGCACTGTGCGTCCCGGGGAGTTTCGGGCATAGAGGGGCGTCCCATGAAGTCGCTGGCCGTACGGCAGGACACGGCAGCGAGGGGCCAGACAAGGAGCAAAGAGGGATCCATTCAACCGTTAGGCCGGCGGCGGTTCCTGAAATAGAGCCGGAGGGCGGCAGGCAGACGCGATCCGCTTCTCTGCATGTCAGCTTTGACGGCCCAAGGCAGGAGGCTGGACCTCGTCCGGAACTGCCGCTGACATGCAGATGGAGGGGATGTGTTCCTTCCCGAGGGGGGACCTGCTCCTTGATGGAAGAGAATCCTTCCAGCACAGCTTTAACTTCGATTTTACAAACAGGGGGTGGAGCGACCCCCGCCTCTCCCTTTATACTGGTATCAACCGACGGGCCGGCCTTGTTGGAGAAAAATATTTCGCCTCTTCTACAAGCGGCCGATTCCCGCTGAGGGGGGGCTTTTCATGAGAACAGGCACCGCCTTGTAAGTTTGCTACGGGATAGGAGAGATCAGATCATGCGGCAGGATATTCGGGTTTTGGACCGGGTGCGCGGCGCCTACGCCTCCCTGCGGCCATCGGAGCAGCGGGTGGCGGACTATGTGCTGAAGGACCCGGAGACCTGTACCCGGTGCACCATTTCAGAGCTGGCAGACCAGGTGCAGGTGAGCCAGCCCACAGTGATCCGTTTCGTGCAGGCCCTTGGATTTGACGGCTACCGCAACTTCAAATACTGCCTCATCCGGGACCGCAGCGGCGGCGCGGCCCGGGAGGCCTGCTTCGACCACTTGGGAGGCTTCGACTTGAAGCCCTGGGACCAGCTGGAGGACCTCCCCCTGAAAGAGGTTCGGGTGTCCGGCGGCCTGCTGGAGGAGGCACTGAAGTCCCTGTCCGTCCAGGAGCTGGACCGGGCCGTGCGGATGCTTGCCACTGCCCGGACCATCGACATCTACGGGGTGGAGAACTCCTGCACGCCGGCCAGTGATCTCCTGACCAAGCTGACCTATCTGGGGCTCTGCTGCCGGATGCACACCGACGCCTATCTCCAGCAGATCGCCGCCGCCCATCTGGGGGTGGCGGACGTGGCGGTAGCCTTTTCCCACTCCGGCTGCTCCATGGATACGGTGAAGGCGCTGAGACTGGCCAGAAGGGCGGGGGCAAACACCATCGCCGTCACCAGTCGGAAGAATCCTCTCTTGGCCAAGTACGCCGACGTGTGCCTGTATACCGGGGGAGAGGACACTGTGATCTACGGCACAGCCATCTTCTCCCGCATTCCCGATCTGGCGGTGGTGGATCTGCTGTACATGGGGATCATTCAGAGCGACTATGAGCGGTTCTCCCGCAGTCTGGACAAAAGCGGAGCGGTCATTGCCGACCGAGGCTATCCGGAGGCGTGAGATTCCCCGGCGGGGGCTTTCTTTGTAATTTTTCTACAAGGAAGGCCCCCTGTTTTTGATGCCTTTTTACGTTTCTCTAACGGAAAATTAAACCTTTTACGCTTGTTTTGCGGAGCTGGAATTTGCTAGGATTACACCGTCGCCGGACGTGCGGCGGCGCCCACAAGAACTTTTGAAACCGAGAAAGGAGCGGTTTTTCATGCTGGAACTGGAGCATATCCAGAAGGCATTTGACGGCGTGCCTGTACTCAAGGACCTCTCTCTCCAGGTGGAGGACGGAGAGATCGTCTCCATCCTGGGGCCCTCTGGCTGCGGCAAGACCACCCTGCTCAATATCATCTTGGGCATCGTGGATGCCGACCAGGGAGAGATCCGATACAGCGGGGAGGATCTGACCCGCACCCCCATGGAGAAGCGGGGCTTCAACATCGTCTTTCAGGACTACGCCCTCTTTCCCAATTTAAACGTACAGCAGAACATCACCTACGGCCTGCGGAACAAGCCCGGCATCTCCTCCCGGGAGGAGGTGGATGAGCTCATCGACCTGCTGGGCCTGCGGGAGCACCTGGGCAAGCGCATCGACCAGCTCTCCGGCGGCCAGAAGCAGCGGGTGGCCCTGGCCCGCACCCTGGTGATGAAACCCCGGATTCTCCTGCTGGACGAGCCCCTGTCCGCCCTGGACGGAGTCATCAAGGAATCCATCAAGGACCGGATCAAGACCATCGCCCGGGAGTACCACCTGACCACCATCATCGTCACCCATGACCCGGAGGAGGCCCTCACCCTGTCCGACCGGGTGCTCATCATCGATCAGGGGTCCATCTCCCAGTACGCCAGGCCGGACGAGATCGTCCACCAGCCCAGGAACGACTTTGTGCGCAAGTTCATCCTCCGCCAGCTGGAGATCAAGCGCGGCAATATCTACGCCCTGTTCGGCGACCGCCCGCAGCTGGCCGGCGAGGCTGTTTGAGGAAAGGCGCCATGAGACGGAAAAATTGGGAGCTGAAGGGGATTTTCTGGATCATCACCCTTCTGTTCGTGGGCTTCCTGGCCGCCCCCATCCTCCTGCTGCTGGGCAAGTCCCTGGTGGGGGAGGGCGGATTTACCTGGGAGTTCTATGCCTCGGTGGTGACCCGGGAGGGATTTCTCACGGCCCTTGGCAACAGCTTTGCGGTGGCGGCCGCATCGGCCGTGACGGCCACGGTCATCGCCTTCCTGATGGCCTATGCGGTCCACTACACCGGATTGCCCAGGTGGGCCAAGCGGCTCATCACCGCCATCGCGACCCTGCCCATGTTCCTGCCCACCATCACCTATGGCTTTGCCATCATCTACTCCTTCGGCAAACAGGGGCTGCTCACCCGCCTGCTGGGGCGGCAGTTCTTTGACATCTACGGCTTCGGCGGGCTGCTGGTGGGCTATGTGATCTATACCATTCCGGTGGCCTTCCTGCTGATCCACAACACCATGGGTTTTGTGGACAAAAAGACCATCATTGTCTCCAAGGCCATGGGGGACCGGGACCTGGCCACCTTCTGGATCGCCATTCTTCGCCCCCTGCTGGGAACTCTGGCGGGCGCCTTCATTCAGGCCTTCTTCCTGTGCTTCACCGACTTCGGCATCCCCGCCTCAGTGGGCGGCGGCTATGAGGTCATCGCCACCCTCCTCTACAACCAGATGCTGGGCGGCATCCCCGACTTCAACCGGGGGGCGGTCATCGCCATGATCCTGCTCATCCCCTCCATCGGCAGCATCTGCATCCTGCAGCTGCTGGAGCGGTTCAATATCCGCTATACCCGCATCTCCCAGGCGGACCTGCGGAAGAACCCCCTGCGGGATACGGGGTGGGGCGTCTCCAGCACGGCGATCTCAGTGGCCATCCTGTCTATCTTCGCGGTGATCTTTGTGGTCCCCCTGGTGGAGGAGTGGCCCTATCAGACCAGCTTCTCCCTGGAGCACTTCGCCGCCGTATTCACCGACAGCGAGCTGATTACCGTCTACTGGCACTCTCTGGTGATGGCCCTGCTCACTGCCTTCCTGGGCACTCTGGCGGCCTACGGCGCCGCCCTCATCACCGCCCGGAGCACCTTGCCCCCGCGGTACAAGCGGGTCATCGAGAGCATTGCCCTGGTGACCAACGCCATCCCCGGCATGGTGCTGGGTGTGGCCTATCTGTTTCTCTTCTCCGGCAGCGGCCTGCAGAATACCCTGCTGCTGATGATCCTGTGCAACATCGTCCACTACTTCTCCACCCCCTATTTGATGATGAAGAACTCCCTGTCCAAGATGAACGCCGGCTGGGAGACCACAGCCATGCTCATGGGGGACAGCTGGCTCCAGACCATCCTCCGGGTGGTCACCCCCAACGCTCTGTCCAGTCTCATCGAGGTGTTCAGCTACTACTTCATCAATTCCATGGTCACCATCAGCGCCCTCATTTTCATCGCCGGGGCCCGGACCATGGTTCTCACCACCATGATCAAGCAGCTGCAGTACGTGAACCGCTTCAACGAGGTGTTCGTCCTCTCCCTGCTGATCCTGGCCACTAACCTGATCGCCAAGGGGCTCTTCTCCTGCCTGGCCAGCTATAAGGCATCCCATCCGGTGAAAGAGCGCCGTTCCATCCAACTCTTTGGAAACAGAAAGGAAGCAGTCCAATGAATTTCAAAAAATACCTCGCCCTGGGAACCGCCCTGACCCTGACCCTTCTCGCCGGCTGCGGCAGCTCCGGCTCCGGCGATGACCAGATCGTCATCTACTCCAACGCCGATGAGGAGGCCGTCACTGCCATGGAGAACGCTCTGGACGCAGGCGGCTATGAGGGCAAGTATATCGTGCAGACCTACGGCACCTCCGAGCTGGGGGGCAAGCTGCTGGCCGAGGGCACCAACCTAGAGGCGGATCTCGTGACCATGAGCACCTTCTATCTCCAGAGCGCCCAGGAGCAGAACAACATGTTCCTGCCCCTGGACTTTGAGGTGAACACCCTGGAGGAGGTGCCTGACTACACCGCCCCCATCACCTCCCAGGAGGGGGCCATCATCCTGAACACTGAGCTGATGGCCTCAGAGAACCTGCCCACTCCCACCTGCCTGAAGGACCTGGCTGACCCAGTGTACGCCGGACAGGTGGCCGTCACTGACATCCAGTCCTCCTCCACCGCATGGCTGCTGATCCAGGCCCTGGTGGACGCCTACGGCGAGGACGGGGCCGAGGAGACGCTGGCCGCCATCTATGACAACTGCGGCGCCCACATCGAGACCTCCGGCTCCGGCCCCCTGAAGCTGTGCCGGGCCGGCGAGGTGGCCATCGGCTTCGGTCTGCGCCACCAGGCAGTGGCCGACAAGGCTGACGGCCTGCCCATCGACTACGTGGACCCCACGGAGGGCAACTTCTCCCTTACTGAGTCCGTGGCCGTCCTGGACAAGGGGGAGGACACCAACCCCCTGGCCATGGAGATGGCGCGGTGCATCATAGAAAACGGCCGCGCCGAGCTGATCCAAACCTACCCGAATCCCCTCTATGAGGGCGAGACCGCCGACCCCGCCAACCAGTCCGACTACCCCAGCATCTTTGACGAGCCCCTGACCTTCGAGCTGTTCACCGCCCACCAGGAGCTCTCCGAACGGGCCAAGGGCTGAACTGGCTTGTCTGTGAGAAAAGGAGGAACCGACCATGAATACCTATAAACTACTGACCCCCGGGCCCCTGACCACCACCGACACGGTGAAGGAGGAGATGCTGGTGGACCGGTGCACCTGGGATGACGACTACAAGGCCGTCACCCAGAAGATCCGCCGCCAGCTGCTCCAGCTGGGGCACGTGTCGGAGGATGACTACACGGCCGTCCTGATGCAGGGCAGCGGCACCTTCGGAGTGGAGAGCGTCCTCTCCAGCGTGGTGGGGGACGAGGACAAGGTCCTCATCTGCTCCAACGGGGCCTACGGGGTGCGCATGACCCGGATCTGTGACCGGAACCGCATTCCCTATGTCCACTACGCCGAGAGTTATGACCACATCCCCGACCCCGCCCGCGTCGCCCGTCTGCTGGCTCAGGACCCGGCCATTACCCACGTGGCCATGGTCCACAGTGAGACCACCAGCGGCATCCTCAACGACATCCAGTCCGTGGGCAAGGTGGTCCGGGACGCTGGGCGGACCTTCATCGTGGACGCCATGTCCTCCTTCGGCGGGGTGGATATCCCCGTCTCCGACTGGGGCATCGACTTTCTGGTGTCCAGCGCCAACAAGTGCATCCAGGGAGTACCCGGCTTCTCCTTCATCCTGTGCCGCCGGGACAAGCTGCTCTCCAGCGAGGGCAAGGCCCGCTCTCTGTCTCTGGACCTGCTGGACCAGTGGAAGGGGATGGAGAAGGACGGCAAGTGGCGCTTCACCTCCCCCACCCATGTGGTGCTGGCCTTCTCCAAGGCACTGGACGAGCTGGAGGCGGAGGGGGGCATCCCCGCCCGGCACCGCCGCTATGCCGAGAACAACCGCCTGCTCATTGAGAAGATGCGCGCCATGGGATTTGCCCCATACATCGACGGGAGCCGCCAGGGCCCCATCATCACCACCTTCTTCTATCCCGCCGGGGTACCCTTCCAGTTCTCCGAGTTTTACACCTACATCAAGGAGCGGGGCTACGTCCTCTACCCGGGCAAGCTCACCGATGCAGATACCTTCCGGGTGGGCAACATCGGAGAGATCTACCCGGAGGATATTGAGAAACTTGCTTCCATCATCGCCGGCTTCCTGGCCGCCCATAAGGAGGAGATCGCATGATCCGGGCCGTCATCTTTGACTGGGCGGGCACCACTGTAGACTACGGCTGCTTCGCCCCCGTCCAGGCCTTTCAGGAGGCCTTCGCCCACCACGGCGTGCCGGTCACCCTGGAGGAGACCCGTAAGCCCATGGGTATGCTGAAGCGGGACCACATCCGCACCATGCTCCGAATGGAGCGCATCGCCCGGGTCTGGGAGGAGACCCACGGCCGCCCCGCGGGGGAGGAGGACGTGGAGGCTGTGTACGCCCTGTTTGAGCCCAAGCTCTTCTCCATCCTGGACCGGTTTTCCACACCCAAACCGTTTGCGGTGGAAACAGCGGCCGCCCTGCGGGAGATGGGGCTGAAGATTGGCTCCACCACCGGCTATACCGACTCCATGATGCACATTGTCGCACCCAAGGCCGCCCGGCTGGGCTACGCCCCCGACTTCTGGATCAGCCCCGACGGGGTGGGCGGCAGGGGCCGTCCCGATCCCTACATGATCTTTGAAAACCTGAAGGCGCTGGAGGTCCCCAGTGTGAAGAACGCCGTGAAGGTGGGGGACACTGTCTCCGACATCCGGGAGGGGGTCAACGCCGGCGTGTGGTCAGTGGGGGTCATCGAGGGCAGCTCCGTCCTGGGTCTGAGCCAGACAGAGTACGAGGCCCTCACTCCGGAGGTGCGCAGGGATGCCTGCCGCCGGGCAGAGGAGACCTTCCGCACCGCTGGAGCCCACTTTGTGCTGAACGATTTGTCCCAGCTGCCGGAGCTCATTCGGATGATCGGGTAATCACAACCCAAGTACATCTCAACTGATGCTGCCCCCAGGCCATGCAGATGGAGAAACCGACAGCAGCCCATAACCCGCAGGCCGTTGGTTCAAATCCGGCCCCAGCAGCCACAAAGCCGTCTGATTTTTTAAGAAATCAGACGGCTTTTCCGTGCATAAAGAAAACTGCCGGAACAGCCGGAGGTTCCCCAAAGCCTAAGCTCTGAAAAAGCATCCTCCTTTGCTGGAATGGAAGAGAGCTGCCAACCACCGGAACGAACAAAAGGAGGAATCAAGTCCGGATGAAATCTGAATGGGCGTCATCAATGAATGGATTTGGCAGTTAAGTGAGAGAAAGGCAAGGGACCTTCTGGAAATCAGCTATGTGGGCCGTAGACGTGTCTCCTACCATTTCCGGTTCTCAATTCGAGCCGATTGACTGGACTGAAAAGCGAGCAGAAGCAGCCGTTACAGGCACTGGGCCGGACTGTGCTGCCCACGATTCTCATACCATTAAGATTTTGCCGGCAGATCAGGAGAACAAACTCTCTATGTGAGAGGTGTGCCGACTCCCGAAGTAAGACTTAGCGGCCTTCGGCTCCAGGTTTGTGGCTTTGCTTGGCCGGAACGGCGGGATCCTCCGCCGGACTGATTGCGCCCGAAGACCCCAACATTTCATTTCCGGGAATTGAATATTTCGCCTCACAAAGCCGCCGCCCCGATAGCTCTCTCCCCACGAACCGGGACGATGGAGGGGCCTGTCCGTGCGGCGGTTTGCATATACGCCGACAGCCGGAAAATCCGCAAAAATGATTCAGCACCTTTTCTTTTCGACAAAATACGATATAATAAAGAAAAACGCCTGTTCCACAGCCGGGACGCTGCCTCTCCGTTTGCATGGAATGGATTCGGTGGGATTTGCCGGCGGGAGCTGTTTGAAATTCAGAACACTGCGTATGGGGAGGAGACTCATGATTTCGCTGTTTCTTGTTGAGGATGAGCGGATTGCCCGGGAGAGTATCCGAGACAATGTTCCTTGGCAGGAACACGATATCCTGTTCCTGGGGGATGCGCCGGATGGAGAAGTCGCTCTGCCGCAGCTCCTGGAAAAACGGCCGGATATTCTGCTGACGGACATCAAGATGCCGTTTATGGACGGCCTGGAGCTGGCCCGGATCGTGCGGAAGGAGCTGCCGGATACCCGCATCATCATCCTCAGCGGACACAATGAATTTGAATATGCCAGAAAGGCCATCACCCTGGGCGTAAATGACTATCTGCTCAAGCCTGTCTCCAGCAGGGATATTCTGGAAGCCGTGGACCGCAGCAAGGCGCAGATTTTGGAATGCCGCGCACGGCGGATTGAGCGGCAGAGCCATAGCATCACACAGCGGGAGCTCTTTTTCAGCAATCTGTACAGCGGCATCCTGATGGGACCGGCGCAGATGCTCCAGCGTGCGGCGCAGCTTGGGATCTCTTTGGCTGCAGGAGCCTACCAGATCATCCTGACGGAGCTGGACGGTGTGATACCGGATCGGGAGGCGCTGCGGGACAAGCTGTATGCCGCGCCAATGGCATACGGCTCCGGCTTTGATGGGGAGCGGGCCACGTTCCTGCTGCTGGCGGAAGACGCGGCCGGGCTTCCCCCAAAATTGCGGGAGTTCTCTGCATGGCTGGAGGCGCTGGCCGGGCAGGAGGGACTGAGCGTGCATCTGCTGCCTGGAAAACAGGCGGCCCGGCTCAGCGACCTGCCGAAAGCATACCATCTGCTGACGATTCAGAAAAAGCAGCGGGAGTCCGCAGACAGCAAGACGCTGTCCCACTCCACCTCCTTCCAGCGGGACACCCTGCTGGACTTTTTGCGGACTGGGAAGCCGTCTGCACTTCCGTCATTTTGGGCCCACTACCGGCCGACCATCGAGTCCGGGTATTCCTCCTTTGTCTATCGCTGCTATCTCTATACAGAGCTTTTCTTTGTGGTCCATGAGTTCTGCCAGGAAAACCGGATCCCCCTTCCGGAATCCCTGCGCCAGGAGGATCTGCTGGAAAAGCGTATTCTGCTGACGAATTCCGTAGATGATTTCCTGACGCTGGCTTGCCAGCTCTGCGAAGAGGTGATGGAGGTCCGCCCCGGGGGCAGCCGGCACACGCCCTCCGCAGAGCAAGCCAGAGCGTATATCGACCGCCACTATATGGACCCGGAGCTGTCCCTCTCCTCGGTTGCGAATGCAGTGTCTGTAAGCCCCAACCACCTCAGCACGCTTTTCAAATCCAAAATTGGCGTCGGGTTCAGTGAATATCTGACGGAGGTCCGAATTCGCCAGGCCAAACGCCTGCTGATTACCAGCGATCTGCGGGTCAGTGAGGTCGGAGAACGGGTGGGGTATCAGAATATGGAGTATTTCAGCATGCTGTTCAAGAAAAACACCGGGCAGACGCCCAGCCAGTACCGCCGCTCCCACACGCTATGAGACGGATGAGTCGTGCAGCCGGCGCCCTGAAAACCGCCCTGGGCCGCCGTGGGAGCATACGGAGCAAGATCCTGGCGGGGTTTACGGTCATCCTGGTGGGGATGTTGAGTATCAACCTGCTGGTTATCGGCCTGTCCCACCACTTTTTGGGAGAATACCATATCCTGGCGGAGCGGGTCATTTCCGCAAACAAGCTGATCCCCACTGTCCGGGATGACGTGAGCCTGGACGCCTATTATCTGGTGGCGGGGCGCCGCACCCTGGAGACGACCCAGCTCTTCCACCACATGGAGGAAATTCGCCAGGGGCTGTATCTGCTGAAGCAGGAGAACAATTCTGAAAACGGCCGGATCCAGCTGCAGATTGCCACGCGCACCTTCGGCACCCTGCAGCGGTACTGTCAGAAGCTGGGGCAGGAGATTGATGCGGACGTGTCCCTGGAACTGCAGAATGTGACGCTGGAGCAGATTCGGGATGTCTCCGCCCTGGTGTACAACCAGATTGAGGAATACATTTATCTGGAGCTGCTCTGGGGGGAGTCCATTGATCAGATGCTCCAGACCGGATTTCAGCTGCTGCTGCTGGGGGATCTGGCGGCGGTGGTGCTGATGGTGGCGGTTCTGGCATTTTTGCTGATGCGCATCAACCGGACCATCAACGACCCCATCCAGGCGCTGGTGGAAAACACCCGGCGGCTGGCGGAGGGCGACTTTGATGCCCTGATGGAAGATGCCGGGGAGAATGAGGTCACCATCCTCAACAAGAGCTTCAACCGCATGGCGGCAAAACTCCAGCGCCTGATGGAAAAAGTGGAGGAGGACACCCGCACCCAGGAGCAGCTGGAGCTGCGGCTGCTTCAGGAACAGATCAATCCCCACTTTCTCTACAACACGCTGGAGATCATCGTCTGGCTGGCGGAGTCCGGGGACAAGGAGCAGGTCATTCAGGTGGTCCAGTCCCTCTCCCGGTTTTTCCGGGTGGTCCTCAGCAAAGGCCGCGCAGTGGTGTCCCTTCAGGAGGAGCTGTCCTGCATCCAAAGCTATCTCTATATTCAGAAAGTGCGCTATGCCGATATCCTGAACTATGAGATCCAGGCGGAGCCCGAAGCCTTGGACTGCCGGATCCAAAAGCTGAGCCTGCAGCCCCTTGTGGAAAACGCGCTGTACCACGGCATTGAAAAGAAGCGGGGGGGCGGCACCATCCGCGTCTGCGCCGATGTGAAGGACGGTTGCCTGGTGGTTCAGGTGGCAGATGACGGCTGCGGCATGACGCCTGAGAAATTGGAGGAAGTGCAACGGGAGGTGGCCGGAGATCTCGGCCAGATTTCCGAGGGCGGGTTTGGGCTGCCCAATATTCAAAAGCGCATTCAGCTGGCCTATGGAGCGGATTACGGCATTCACGTGAGTTCTCGGCTGGGCTGCGGGACTCGGGTCACACTGCAGATTCCGGCAAAATCGTAAAAAAGCTGAGAAGCAGCAGAAAAAAGCAAAAGTCCGGCTTTCCGGCCGGACTTTTTTCTGTAAAATTCAAATAAAAACCCGTTGGAGCGCCTCTTTTCAAAGGTGGAGGCGTCTTGTATATTATTTAACACAGGGCGCGAGACCGCCCATTCGGAAGATGAAGAAAGCGAGAAAGGATTGAAAGGTATGAAACTGAAGAAATGGTTGACCGGCGTTTTGGCCGCTGCGATGGCCCTGTCTCTGGCCGCCTGCAGTGATGGAGGCGCGGAAAGCGCCGATGCCGGCAGTGAGGACAGCATCACCCTTGGATTTGCCCAGGTCGGTTCTGAGAGCGAGTGGCGCACTGCCAACACCGACAACATCAAGGCTGCCGCGGAGGCCGCCGGCGTGACCCTCCAGTTCTCCGACGCACAGCAGAAGCAGGAGAACCAGATCAAGGCCATCCGCTCCTTCATCGCATCTGACGTGGATGTGATCTCCTTCTGCCCCATCGTGGAGACCGGCTGGGATACGGTCCTGCAGGAGGCCAAGGACGCCGGGATCCCGGTGGTCCTGGTGGACCGCGGCGTGACTGCGGACCCCTCTCTGTATGTGACCCACATCTTTGCCGACGCCCTGAAGGAGGGTGCTAATGCCTTCAATTGGGTTGACGAGTATATGACTGCTGAGGGCAAGACTCCCCGTGCCGGCGGCGATCAGTTCCAGGTGGCGATTCTGGAGGGCACGGTCGGCTCCTCCGTGGCCGCCGACCGCCTGCAGGGATTCACCGATGCCATGGCCGAATCCCCCAACAGCGGCAAGTACAACGTCATCTGTTCCCAGACCGGTGAGTACACCCGTGCCAAGGGCATGGAGGTCATGGAGTCCTTCCTGAAGTCCGACGGGGACAAGATCGATATTCTCTTCTCCTGCAACGGGGATATGGCTCTGGGCGCTATTCAGGCCATTGAGGCTGCCGGACTGAAGCCCGGTGAGGACATCGTCATCGTCTCCATCGACGCCGCCAAGGGCGAGTTCAACGCTATGATCGAGGGCAAGATGAACTGCGCCGTGGAGCACACCCCCAACTTCGGCGAGACCCTGATGGAAACCGCCAAGAAGATTGTGGCCGGCGAAGAAGTACCCGCCACCATTGAGCTGGAAGAGGGGATCTTCCCCGCTGACATTGCCGAGCAGGAGCTGCCCAACCGCACCTATTGACCGGCTTTCGCCAACCGTTCCATGATCCCGCGGGCGGGGGATGTCCTCCCCGCCCGCGGACTGTTTTGCCCTGGCTCCCCAGGGCCTCCGGCGGGATGCCAGGCCCGCCGAATCCAAGACAAAGGATGTGATGACCTGTGGCAGAAGAAGCCCTGTTGACAATGCGGGGAATCTGTAAATACTTCCCCGGCGTCCGCGCGCTGGAGAATGTGGATTTCACCCTGCACTCCGGTGAAGTCCACGCGCTGGTCGGCGAAAACGGCGCGGGAAAATCCACCCTGATTAAGGTCCTGACTGGCGTCCACGCAAAGGACGGCGGCAAGATCGCCATGGAGGGCAGGCCCATTTCCCCCTCCAGCCCGCTGGAGGCCATGAAGTGCGGCATTTCCACCGTGTATCAGGAGGTCAACCTGTGCCCCAATCTGAGCGTGGCGGAGAACATCTTTATCGGCCGTGAGCCCAAAAAGGCGGGCGGCATCGACTGGAAGACCATCAACCGCCGGGCCGCGGAGCTGCTGACTACGCTGAATCTGAACATTGACGTGACAAAGACGCTGGGGAGCTACTCGGTGGCCGTCCAGCAGATGATTGCCATTGCCCGTGCGGTGGATGTGGACGCAAAGGTGCTGATCCTGGACGAGCCCACCTCCTCCCTGGATGAGGAGGAGACCCAGCGCCTGTTCGCAGTGGTGCGCAAGCTGAAGGCCCAGGGCCTGGGGGTCATCTTTGTCTCCCACTTCCTGGATCAGATCTATGAGCTCTGCGACCGGATCACGGTGCTGCGCAACGGTGAGCTGGTGGGCGCCTATGCCGTGGCGGAGCTGCCCCGGGTGGAGCTGATCTCCAAGATGATCGGCAAGGAGCTGGGGGATATTCAGAGCATGGGCAAAAACACCGCCCTGTGCGGGGACGAGGTGCTGATCGAGGCCGACGGACTCTCCGCGTTCGGCCGTATCCAGGATTTTGACCTGCAGATCCACAGGGGCGAAGTCGTGGGCTTTGCCGGCCTGTTGGGCTCAGGCCGCACGGAAACGGCAGAGCTTCTGGCCGGCGTGGCCAAGCCCGAACAGGGCGCACTGCGGATGAACGGCCGGGAAGTCCATTTCAACTCCCCCCTGGACGCCATGCACCACAAGATCGCCTTCTGCCCGGAGGACCGGAAGATTCAGGGCATCATCGGGGACCTCTCCGTCCGGGAGAACATCATCATCGGCCTTCAGGCCAAAAAGGGCATGTGGAACCACATCCCCCTGAAGGAGCAGGAGCGGATCGCCGACGAGTACATCAAGCTGCTGCAGATCAAGGTCTCCTCTCCGGAGCAGCTAATCCGCAACCTCTCCGGCGGCAACCAGCAGAAGGCCATCATCGCCCGCTGGCTGGTGACGCAGCCGGATCTGCTGATCCTGGATGAGCCCACCCGCGGCATCGACATCGGCACCAAGACGGAGATCCAGAAAATGGTGATCCAGCTGGCCCGGGAGCAGCACATGTCCATTATCTTCATCTCCAGCGAGATTGACGAGATGACCCGCACCTGCACACGCCTGGCAGTCCTGCGGGACCGGCGGAAGGTGGCGGAACTGACCGGCGACGACATCAACTCCGACCGGGTGATGGCAGCCATTGCAGGAGGTGCCTAAATGATGGGAAAAGTGAAAAAGGTGACGTCCAACCACCTGTTTCTGCCGCTGTTTGCCCTGGCTCTGCTGCTGGTGTTCAACGCGTTTGCCACCCCCGGCTTTTTTGCCATTGAGTTCCAGAACGGCCAGTTTTACGGGCGCATTATTGACATTCTCAACCGGGCTTCGATCCTGGTGATCTTGTCTATGGGCATGACCTTCGTCATCGCCACCGGGGGCATCGACATCTCCCAAGGCTCTGTCATCGCTATCTCCGGCGCCATCTGCTGCTCCCTGATCGGCGGAGCAGGGGACGGCACAGCCAATATGCCGCTGCTGCCGGCCTGTCTGATCGCCGTGCTGGTCTGCGCCCTGTGCGGCGTGTGGAACGGCTTCCTGGTCTCCAAGCTGAAGATCCAGCCCATGGTGGCCACACTGATCCTGCTGACCGCCGGACGAGGCATCGCCATGCTGATTACCAAGGGGCAGAATGTCACCGTGTACTATGAGCCCTTCACCTACATCGGCACCACCATTCCCGGCAGCCCCCTGCCTACCACCATCTTCATTGCCGCCCTCATGGTGCTGTTTGTGGTTCTAATCCAGAAAAAGACGTCTGTGGGACTGTTCGTCCAGGCGGTGGGCATCAATGCCAACGCCGCCCGGCGCACGGGCCTCAAGGTCTCCTCCATCATCTTTATGGTGTACGTCTTCTCCGGCATCTGCGCCGGCATTGCCGGACTGATGGAATCCTCCATGATCGCGGCGGCGGACCCCAACAACGCCGGCCTCAACATGGAGATGGACGCCATCTTGTCCGTGGCCTTGGGCGGAACGCTTCTCAGCGGCGGCAAATTCTACATCGGCGGCTCCATCATCGGCGCCATCACCATCCAGACGATGACCACCACGCTGTACGCGCTGGGCGTCTCCTCGGAGCAGCTGCCGGTATACAAGGCCCTTGTGGTCATTTTGATCTGCCTCCTCCAGTCCGAAAAATTCAAGGGTGTTCTGGAGAAGCGCACAGCAGAAAAGGCGGTGAAGCAGAGATGAAGCAGAAGAGCAGCCTGAAAGACCGCCTGGTCGGTTCCCGGTATTTTTCCTTCGGCATCACCCTGAGCCTGTTCGTGCTGCTGTATGTGGTCGGCATGATGAACTACCGGGGCTTCATGAAGCCCCAGGTGTTCTGCAACCTGCTGATCGACAATGCGGCCCTGATCATTGCCACCATCGGCATCACCTTTGTCCTGCTGATCGGCGGGATTGACATCTCCATCGGCTCTGTGGTGGCGCTGACCTGTATGTCGTCGGCGCAGATGCTGCAGAACACGGGCCTGCCCGCGCCCGCCGTCATCCTGATCGTGCTGGCCATGGGGGCTGTGTTCGGCCTGGTCCAGGGCTGGCTGATTACGGAATTCAACATGCAGCCCTTCATTGTCACGCTGGCGGGGCAGTTCTTCGCCCGCGGCATGACGGCGATCATCTCCCGGGAGACGATTGTTATTGACAATCCCGTGTACACCTCGCTGGCGTCCGCGCGGATCTATGTCCTGCCCGGCGGATTCATCTCCGTGGGCGTGGTGATCGCGCTGGTGACGCTGGTTGCGGCCACATTGGTGCTGAAGTTCACCCGATTCGGCCGGAACATCTACGCGCTGGGCGGAAATGAGATGTCTGCGCAGCTGATGGGCCTTCCCACCAAACGGACGAAAATCCTCGCCTACGTGGTGTGCGGCTTCTGCTCGGCGCTGGCCGGTGTGGTCTACTCCCTCATCATGCTCTCCGGGTATCCCCTCCACGCCGTCAGCATGGAGATGGACGCCATCGCCTCCTCCGTGATCGGCGGCACGCTGATGTCCGGCGGCGTGGCCTTCCTGCCAGGCACCCTTCTCGGCGTGCTGATCCAGGGTGTGATCCAAACCTTCATCACCTTCCAGGGGACGCTCTCCGCCTGGTGGACGCGCATCATCATCGCCCTGCTGCTGTGCCTGTTCATTGTGATCCAGGCGGTGGTCAGCCGCAGCCGGCAGCGCCTCAACTCTGAGCACTGATTTTTCCCAATCTTCTTTTCTTCTTTTTTCCGGCACAGTCACCAGGCACGTCCTGGTGGCTGTGTCCATTTCAGGAGGTTTCGGCATGGACGCTTTACTCATCAAAACCGGCGGGCTGCTGCTGATCGTGGCGCTGGGATACCTTCTCAAGAGACGGGGCGTCTTTCAGCAGGGCGATGCCCGTCTGCTGTCCAGGATCATCGTCAACCTGACGCTGCCGGGGGCTCTCCTCTCCAGCTTCAGCGCGTTCAGGCTGGTTCCGTCCCTGCTGGCGGTTCTCGCCGCGGCAGCAGCCGCCAATGTCCTGCTGCTGGCTGTCTCCGCCCTGGTGACCCGGAGGCGGCCGGGGCCCGTCCGGGCGCTCTACCTGCTCAACGCCCCCAGCTACAATATCGGCACCTTTGTCCTGCCCTTTGTGCAGAGCTTTCTGCCGCCGGACATGCTGCTGGCCGTCTCCATGTTTGACGCGGGCAACAGCCCCTTCAACTGCGGCGGCGCCTATGCGCTGACGGCCGCCCTCACCGGCGGGGAGCGCCTGACGGTCCGCTCTGTTCTGGGCAGAATGCTCCGCTCCGTGCCCTTCGACACCTTTTTGGCCATTCTGCTCCTGGGGCTGCTCGGCCTGCGCCTGCCGCAGACGGTTTACACCGTGGCGGGGATGTTCGGCCAGGCCAACGCCTTTCTGGCGATGCTGATGATCGGATTGCTGCTGGAGCCGCGGATCCCGCAGGAGAGCCGGTCCGATGTTCTGCGGGTGGTCCTGCTGCGCTATGGATTCGGCCTGGCGGCCTCCGCCGTCTGCTGGATGCTGCCGCTGCCCGCCGGGGTCCGGCAGGTGCTGGTGCTGAGCCTTCTGGCGCCGGTGCCCTCTGTCTCCCTGGCCTACTGTGAGCGGTGCGGCTGTGATTCCGGCGCCGTGGGGGCGATCCACTCCCTCTGCATCCCCATCAGCCTGGCCTTTACGCTGCTGGTGTGCCTGATGTGATGGCGCCCGCTGCGTTGTGCTCCGGGCAGGGGGCAGCCGCGGCCTCCAGGAATATTCCTGGAGGCCGCGGCTGTTGGGAAGATGGACGCTTGCGCGTCTGGATTTATGGGCTGTTTCTGCCGGGGCGGCGTGGCGGCTTTCTCAGAAAAATAGTTCCTGCTTGTTTCTGGGCTGACTACCTGTGCCCGGGACTAAAATGAGCAAAAGCCCCCACTCTTTTCAGAGTGGGGGCTTTCGTTATAAAGAAATGCTGATATACCGAAGAGAATCTCAGGCGTTGGCGTCAGCCAGGGTGACAGTCAGAGTGATGTCATTGGTGATCGGAGTGCTGTCGGAAATCTTAACCGTCAGGGTTTGAGAGTCCGCAGTACCGCTGGACTTGGGAGCGATATCGCCAGCATCCCACAGGGAGACGTTCTTCACATCGCCGGTCAGAGCACCGCCATTGTTGCTTGTAACTGTGTCAACATTGATGCCCTTGTTCAGTGTAAAGTCAGTGTCGGCCTGAGCGATCAGAGTGACCTCGATCTCGACCTCTTCACCGGACTTGATGTACAGGGCGTTGGCGTCGAGATCGGAGATGGCAACGGTGATGCTGCTATTATCGTTCAAAGTACCAGTCTTGGCAACAGTTTTGATAACTTTGTAGAAGCCATCTTCATACTGGTAGCCATCCTTAATGGCATTAGAATTGCTGGCAATCTTCTCGTAGATGACATTGCCTTCGTCATCAGTGATTGCTACATACAGGCCGGACTTCAGACCAAGATTCTGAATCTGAGTGGTCTTGTTCAGCAGCTTGGCAGAGCCGTTGATGGAGACCGCATAGCCCTCAATGATTCCAGTGCTGGAGTTGAACTTCGCAGCGCCTTCCACATCATTCAGAGTGAACTCATAGGTGCCGCTGTTGTTCTTAATTGTACCGACCTCATAGCCCTTGTCGGCCAGGGCGGTCTTCAGGTACTCCACGGCATCCATGGCGTTGGGCTTATCGGTGCCGGTGCGGTAGGTGACCGTCATGCTGTTGAGATCGGAGATGTCCACTACCACATTGGAGGGGATCTCCACCTTGCCGCTGTCCTTCTCATCGTCCTCAACGGTCTCAATGAACAGGGACTGCACCAGATAGTCGCTGATTACAGCATAGACCTTATCGTTGTTGTCCTTCACCACGGAACGGTAAGAGCCGGTGCTGATGTTGCCCTTCTTGTCGACGGTGTAGAAGGCGGCGTCATCATCCACACTGACAGTCCAGTTGTCATCCGCAGTATCCAGAATGACGGTGTAGTCGCCGGAACGCTTGTCAACGCCGGTGCCACCGTTCACAGCCTGCTTGGAATCCGTGGTGTTGTCAAAGGAATCGTAACGGGTCACCTTGGTGATGACGCCGTACTTATTGGTGGAGAAACTCTTGTACAGGCCGTTCAGCCCATCTCCCAGCTCCTCGGCCACCTTGACAGTGGTGATCTCGCCGTTGACAACAGCATTGTACTCGAAGTAGTCGTCATCCGCGTCGTGAATCAGATCGGAGACAGACTCGCCGGCCAGGAACAGCATCTTGGAGCTGTCGTCCTCCACGTCCACCTTGGACTCGGGCATGATGAACATGACAGTGACCATGCTGCCGTTCTTGCAGAAGTAGTACACGTCGACCTGACGATCCTTGCCGCTGGCAGCCGTAATGCTGGGTGCGTTCTTGATGCCAGTATAGGCGGTGTACTCGTCGGTGTCCTCGGTATCCTGAACCACAAACAGGGTCTTGGAGTTGGCGGTCACGGCAGTGCCGTCCACATTAATGCTGGCCTTGTCGTTCTTCAGAACGAAGTTGGAAATATCGGTTTCTTTTACAGTCTTGTTATAGCCACCCTTGTCCTGCTTGGAGGAAACTTCCTTCAGCGTGTAGACATTGTCGGAATCCACCTTGTAAGTAACAATGGTGTTGTCAGCAATATCGTTGCTGTAGTCTTTCTCGGTGGTGACTACCTTGGTGGTGCCGTCGGCAAACAGGAGCTCGGCCTTCTTGCCGACGAAGTCACTCTTGTTGGCGGTGGCCAGCACCAGGGCATAGTCCTGAGCGGTCAGTTCCTCTTCCTCGATGTAAATGACATAGCCATAGGCATCCAGGTAGACGGTGTAGTCGTTCTTCACGCTCACGTCACCCAGCAGCTCACCGGAAACGGTCCTGGAGGTCTTGTAAGCGGTATCAGCAATGGTCAGCCCCTTATTTTCATCGTCAGAGGCTTTGTTGATAACCTTGGTCACGGTGCCGGAGACTTCCTCAGCTGCGGCAACCGACTTCACTTCCTCAGCTGCTTCAGAGTAGGTGTACAGGACATAGGCGTCCTCCTCGAACTCCTCGTTGGTCTCGAACTCCAGATTGCCGCTCTCGGAGGGCACGACATCCAAGGTGGAGACAACCACATAGGCGTCCTTCTTAGAAGTGGCGGCCACGTTTTTGCTCACTTGGCCCACATAGGTGTTGACCTCGGTGATAGTGACGGTGCCGTCATCCTCGTCATAGAAGACTTCGGTCAACACACCGTTGGCACCGAACTTGGTGTCATCGTCACCCTTCTTGATGGCCACGGGCAGCTGATCCTTCATGTTGGGGTGATCCTTGGAGGAAACGCCGTCCACATACACAGAGACATCGTCCTTGGCAACGGTCTTGTTCAGGCCCAGATCCTTGTAGATGTCTCCCACTTCCACCTTAGTGGTGTAGGTGGCGTCAGCATCCTTGGCATAGGTGCCGATCTCGTCGGACTTCAGGGTCCAGACGTTGGAGGGGCGAGCAAAGTCATCCTCGCCGCTGTCATCCAGTCTCAGATCAGTGAAGTACTTCTCAGCAAACTGCATCTTGCCATCGGAATTGATGTACTTGTCGCTCTTGCCGTTGTTCTCCACATCGGAACGGCTGGAAGTGGTGTTGATGGTGATGTCACCCACAACGATGGTGTTCTGCTGGTCATACTCCACCATGGTGGCCTGCAGCATGTTGAACGCATACAGGGCAGCCTCCTGGCGGGTCACGGCCTTGGAGCCCACGAACTCGTCGTTGCCGTCGTCCAGGCCAATGCCCACGGCCTGCTTGATGACGGACACGGTCCAGTTGGGGCCGGTGTAGCCCTCGATGGAGCTGTCATAGCCCAGAGCGCCCAGCAGCATCTTCATGAACGCGTTGCCGCTCAGGGTGCCGGTGGGACGGAAGGTGCCGTCAGCGTAGCCGCTGATGATACCCTGCTGAGAGCAGTAGGTGATGTAGCCCGCAAAGGTGTTGGTCACGGGAACATCCTTGAAGGGGGCGGTGCCTGCGCTCAGAGCGGAGGCAGTGGTGGGGCCCAGGATCAGGTTGCAGATGATCTTGGCGGCCGCACCGCGGGTCAGGACATCATCGGGACGGAAGTCGCCGCCGGAATAACCGTCGACAACGCCCAGAGCAGAGATCACATCCACAGCTTCCTTGTAGGTGATCTCGCTGTCGTCCGTGAAGTCCTTGGCGCCGGCGCTGACGGTGACCAGAGACATGGTCATCACCAGAGCAAGCACCAGAGAAAGGAACTTCTTCATTTGGGATTTCTCCTCCTTTAAAATATTTGCGGTCCGCCGGTATGCCTGCCGCCGGGTCTGAGATTCGTGTGGGGGCTAGCCAACCAACTTGTGTCGGCCTACACCAACCACAGAGCCGGCCGCCAGTGACACTCCCGCCGTCCGCAACGCCAATGTATCAGTGTTTTTCCGGATTGTCTACGGATTCGGCGTGATTGTTATTCAAACGAAACACGCCGTTCAAAAGCGCCTGATTCGTGGTAATTTATGTAACAAAAGTTGCAGATTTCCAAAAAAGAGAGAGGCGGGAAACCGGGGCTGCCCGGTCTCACGCCTCCTTCTGCAAGAGGATGTATTTCTGCCCGTCCTTGGCGATCTGGTGCTCCGCCAGCATCCGCTGGAGAATGGGCCAGCACTGGCGAGGGCCGATTCGCAGCACCCGGGCAATGTCCTGGCGGTAGGCAAACCCCGCCTCCGACAGGTACGCCAGGATCGCCTGCTCCTGGTCCTCCGGCGGCACCACCGTGCTGGGCAGGTAATAGCGGTTTCCCACTTTGGTCAGCTTTCCCCGGGCCACCATCTGCCGAAGCCGGTTGTAGGCCGTGTTCTTGGAGACCCGCAGAAGGGCCATCACCTCATTCCGGGTGATGGAGCCCTGGCGCCGGACAACGTCCAGCACCTGGTTCTCGCCGCCCACCCGGATGTCGTAGTCCAGGCGCAGGTCCCGCAGGGAGAGATCGTCCAGCCCGCCCTGCACCAGCGCCGCCCGCACCAGCTTGGACAGGCGGGTGCGCTCATAGGGGCGGCGGCTGCGGGGGGACATCAGGACCCACTCCGCCTCTGGCGGCGCCGCCTTGCGCAGCTTCTGGAGAATGGACAGGACGCCGCTGGTCAGGCGGACCTGCCTGTCCGGCAGGATAAGCCGCTCCTTCTGCAGGTCCACCTGGTCCCACCGCAGCGACGCGATCTCCTCCACCTGGAGCCCCAGCTGCCAGGTGAGCCACAGGGCCGCCCCGGCGGGGGTGTCCTGTTCCGCCTGCAGCAGCTTCCAGAGGGCGAACTCGTCGATCTGCGGCGCTGCCTTCCGGCGGATGCGGGTGGAGACCTTCTTCTCCGTCAGGTAGGCCGCGAAGTGGACGTTCATGGCGGCGGCCTCCAGCCCGGTGATCCGGGAGACGTACTGCCAGTCGTGACGTTCCAGCTGCCGCAGAACGTAGTCGTGGCGCAGGTCGATCAGGCGGACGGCCTTCAGGTCCCCGGCGTCCAGCGCGGCGCGGGCCAGGCGGGAGATGGACTGGGCCGCCAGGGGCTGCTGGTCCCGGTCCGACAGCACCACCCGTTCGCTGCTGCCGTTCCGCTCCCGACGCAGGGCCTCCAGCCAGGCGGCCAGCTCCGGGGCCAGCGGGACCGCCCGGTCCGGCAGCAGGAGCTGTTCGCCCAGCAGATCCACCTGAGCCCAGGTGAGGTGCTGGATTTCGTCCCGCATCAGACCGGCCATCCACGCCAGCCGCAGGATGGCTCCCGCGGCATCATTTGTATGCTGTTCCAGCACCCGGCAAAGCAAGGCTCCATCGGGGCGGTTGAGCGTGTAACTCTGCATGGCGTCTCCTTGTTTTGTTACGCTTGTGTGTCACAAAAATGACCTTCCTGCTTTTGGAAGCCTGCGGGTGACGGAATCTTCTCTATAAGCTAACGTTTTTTGTGACAATTGTTATACACGTGAAACCGCTTTTGAAAAAACTCCTAAACCATTGCACCACAATGGATACGGAGATTTTCTCACTCAAAATATACACTATAAGATAACTAAAATCAATATCTTATAGCATATTTTGAATGGACACGTTCCAGAATAGACTTATTCTAAAAGGAGCGTGAAACAGATGACAAAACAGGAGCGAGTCGCCATGGGGCACCGGCTGCGGCAGCAGAGGACCCTTCTGGGCCTCACCCGGGAGGAGTTTGCCGAGCTGGCGGATATCAGCGCCGGCTATTACGGCCAGATCGAGGTGGGGACCTCGCAGATGTCCATTGACACGCTGATTAAATTATCGAAGACGTCGCAGCTCTCAATGGAGTATATCCTTTTGGGAGAGGAGATTCAGCCCGATGCGGATCTGACCGCCATAGAGGCCCTGCTGGCCCGGTGCACGCCCCGGGAGGTCCGGCTGGCTGAGAAGGTCCTCCGGCTGTTTCTGCTGCGGGGAGACGCATAGCGGGCCTGCGGCGGCCGGATAGATCTGCGCCCGCTGGGTTGAAAAACCGGATCCACTTCTTGATTCGGCGGCCGCCATCCACTAAAATAGGGAGGTAAACCCGCAGGGCGGAGAAACGGATATGCGAGAAAGGACGGGATCCCATGGAACTGCAGAAGGGACAGAAGTGCAAACTGGCGGACCTGACCGGAAGCGGACAGCTGCGAATCTCCGTGACGGTGTCCCTGCCGGGGAGCGAGGCGGACGTGACCTGCTTCGGCGTGGACGGAGCGGGGAAGTTGTCCGACGACCGTTATTTTATTTTTTACAACCAGACCAGTTCGCCGGAGGGCGCCGTCTCCATGCACCAGTCCGGGGAGTCCACGGTGTTCTCGGTGGACCTGAACCGCCTTCCGGGCTTCCTGCAGAGGCTGGTGGTGACGGTGGCGGCGGAGAGCGGCACCATGCAGGCGCTGGCCCGGGGACTCCTGACGCTGGAAGGAGAGTTGGACCGGGCGGCCTATGTCTTCACCGGTGCGGGGTATCAGCAGGAGAAGGCCCTGATTCTCTGCGAGGTGTACCGCAAGGATGGGATTTGGCGCTTTTCCGTGGTGGACAGCGGCTTCAACGGGGGACTCTCCGCCCTGCTGGCCCACTTCGGCGGGGAGGAGGTCAAGCCTGACCCGCCGACCCCGGCGCCCGCTCCGCCGGAGCCGAAGGTGAATTTCTCCAAAATCAGCCTGAAGAAGAGCGGAGAGAGCCACAAGATCGACCTGACGAAAAACCGTCGGCGCATCCACGTGAACCTGAACTGGGACCAGCGGCGGGGCCTGTTCAGCCGGGGCATCGACCTGGATCTGGCCTGTATGTACCGGCTGAAGGACGGGCGGCAGGGGGTCATCCAGGCCCTGGGCAACAGCTTCGGTGCCGCCGATCAGCCCCCCTACATCAAGCTGGACAAGGACGACCGCTCCGGCGCCAGCGCCAACGGCGAAAACATGGACTTCTTCCGGCCGGAGCTGATCGACTTCGCCGTGGTTTTCGCCTTCATCTATGAGGGCGTGCCCAACTGGCGGTCCACCAACGCCCGGGTGGTGTTGAGCCAGCAGGGGACGCCGGATATTGAGGTCCAGATCGACAACCCCAACAGCAACGAACGGTTCTGCGTCCTGGCCAGCCTCACCGGCCGGGACGGCGGGCTGGAGGTCCGGCGGGAGGACCTGTTTTTCAACAGCCACCGGGCTGTGGACGCCCATTACCACTTCGGCTTCCGCTGGGTGGCGGGCCACAAATAACACGGGAGAGGAGCCGAAGTCATGTTGGATTTGCAGCGGGGACAGAAGATCTCCATTCAAACCGTCTGCCGGACCTGGACCCTGGAGGTGGAGCTGCGGCATCAGGGGCCCCTGGCGGTCGACGTGTCCTGCTTTGGCCTGGACAGCGCAGGCCGCCTCTCCGACGAGCGGTATTTTCTTTTCTATAACCAGCGGCGCTCGCCGGAAGGGGCCATGGCCCTCTCTGAGGGAGCATCCGGCGGAACGGCCCGATTCCAGGTGGATCTGGCGGCCCTGCCGGACCATATCCAGCGGCTCTCCTTCACTGCCGCCATTGACGGCGGCCGCACCCTGCGGGAGCTGGAACAGGGCAGCATCGGTCTGTGGGTCAGAGGGGAGGAGATGGCCCGGTATGCCTACGCGGGGAACGAGTTCTCCGGGGAGCGAGCCATCGTGGCCGGCGAGCTCTACCGGAAAAACGGGGACTGGAAGTTCAGCGCCGTGGGCCGGGGCTTCAACGGCGGCCTCCGGGCCCTGGTGGAGAGCTTCGGCGGCGTGGTGTCAGACCCGGTCCCGCCGCCTCCGCCGCCTGTCCGGACAGCTGTGTCTGCCCGGACAACCCGGCAGCCGGCCGCGCCCGCCGGCGGTCCGCCTCCTTCCGTGGGGGACATCCTGCGCTCCCTGCCGCCCCATGTCTGCACCCGCATGGAGGGGCTGGCCCGCCGCTGCCAAGGGGACCTGGACTTCCTGGCGCCGTTGTACAAAGCCTCCTTTGCAGCACTGGCCCAGGTGCCCCGGGCAGCGGAGAGGGACCTTCAGACGGTCCTGTGCGCCGATGCCTCCGGCTCCATGTTCGACCTGTACCGCGGGGGCCGGGTCCAGCAGATGTTCGACAAGTTCTTCGCCCTGTCCTCCACCCTGTCAGACAGCGGCGCCCTGGACTGCTGGGCCTTTGCTGCGAAGAGCCGCCAGCTGGAGCCGGTGACGCTGGATAACATCCGGGACTACACCTTCTCTCAGGCCGGCGGATACGAGCGGTGGATGAGCATGCTCAACTACCAGTACAACAACGAGCCGGAGGCCATGCGGGACATCATGATGATCTACGGCGGCCTGCGCAGGCCCATTCTGGTGCTGTTCCTGACGGATGGCCGGTTGCAGTCCGACTGGGAGATCGAGGAGATCCTCATCAAGACCTCCCGTTTCCCCGTGTTCTGGCAGTTCATCGGCCTCTATGGCGAAGAGTACGGCGTGCTGAATCACCTGGATGAGATCGACGGCCGCCACACCCAGAACGCCGCCTTTTTGAAGATGGAGGATTTCGACGATTTCATGGACAGCGGCTTTTACCGGACCATTTTCGCAAACACGGCCGCTTGGCTGGAGGAGCTGGACCGGAAGCAGATGCTGCCGTAGAGGAGATGCGCTGGGGCGGATGCTATTTACGGGGCAGCAGGGGGCGGGAGCCGAGGCATGGGACTTTTTCGGGTGTCAAATGATGCGGAGACTGTGAAAAGCCCCTGGGATGGAACCCGGCGCATCAGGGATTTTGCCGCTGGGCATTGCGCACTCCAGCTGATGCGGCCCTGCGGGATACCCCTGGTTGCCCGGAGCGGCAGGCCGTGAGGCTGCGGGATGGCTGTGCCTTCGGATGCGGCACGTCTCCATGCTTCTGTCAGGGGCCATCCCGGCGCTCTCGGGTTTGCGTTACCCCCTTGCCCGGACAGGAAAAAGAAGGTATAATCATTTTGTTCCATCACAGCGGGCGGACAGCCCGCGGCAAGGAGAAACTGAGGAGGTCTTCTTATGCTGTGCACGAGAGAAGTCACGGTCCAGGTCCCTGACGGCCTGCACCATCAGACGGCGGCCCGGTTCATCCAGACTGCCAACCGCTTTACCAGCGTCGTCCGCGTCGTATACGGCGACAACAACGTCAATGCCAAAAGCCTGCTGGGTGTGCTCTCCCTGTCCATCGGAGCGGGGACGCGGATCACGATCACCGCAGACGGAGCGGATGCCGGAGAGGCGCTGGATGCGCTGGAGCAGTGCCTTGCCGGGGCGTGAGCCTTTGGAGCAGACCTGATCTCCTGAATCAAAGAGGGGCCGCCGGCAAAGCCGGCGGCCCCTCTTTACAGAAATGCGCGGGGACCGGACAGGCATCCGGTCCCCGCGCACTCTGAGATTGATCGTCTGACAAGCGTCAGTCTGCCGTCTCCTCCCGGCCGACCTTCACGCCCATCTTGTCCTCGTAATACTTGACCAGCGCCGCCTGGTCCTCGTCGATGTGGCCGTTGTCGTTCATCCAGTCCATCACATGGAGGACCACATCTGTCAGCGGTGTGTCGATGTCCAGCTTGTGGGCATAGTGCTTGGCGTTCAGGATGTCCTTCCGGTGGACGGCGATCCGCGCGCCGGGGGTGTAGTCCCGCTTGATGATCTTGGGCACCTTGTTGTCGTACATGGGACCGCCGGCAAAGCCGCCCCGGGTGGCCTCGAACGTGGTCTGCAGGTCGATGCCCGCCTTGGCCGCGAAGGCATAGCCCTCCGCAATGGCCACCAGGATGGCGCCGCCGATCATGTTGTTCACCAGCTTGGTGACGCTGCCGCTGGCGGGGCCGCCGGTGTAAACGGGACTGCCCATGCACGCCAGGACCGGCTTTACCTTGTCAAAGGCCTCTTTGTCGCCGCCGGTCATAATGGCCAGCGTCCCGGCGATGGCCATGGGGTTGCCGCCGCTGACCGGGGAGTCCAGCAGGAACATCCCCGCGTCCTTGGCCTGCTGGTACAGCTCCAGAATGATGTCCGGTGCGGTGGAGCTCAGGTCCACAATCACATTGCCGGGCTTGCCGTACTGGATGGCCTGCTCCACGCTGTTGCGGATGATGGGATGGGTGGGCAGGATCTGGAGGATCACGTCGCAGGCCTTGTAGATTTCTGCCGGGTCACTGACGGGGATGCCGCCTGCCTCCCGGAAGGCGTCCATCTGCTGCTGGACCACATCGTAGCCCAGCACGGGCAGCCCGCACTTCTGCACCACGTTTTTCGCCATAGGCAGTCCCATGACGCCCATTCCCAAAAATCCGATTTTTTGCATATCCAAGACTTCCTTTCTTCGCAATCAGCCCGCCATGATGCTGGGAAGCAAGGTGGTGAGGGGCGAGACATAGGTGATGAGGAACAACACGATAATGGAGATCAGCAGCATGGGCATCATGGCCTTCAGGGAGTGAGACAGCCGGGTTTCGCCGGTCTGGTTGCACAGCAGCAGACACAGGCCCACCGGCGGCGTCACCAGACCGATGCAGAGGTTGAAGCTCATGACGATGCCGAACTGCAGCAGATCGATGCCGAAGGCATTCAACAGCGGCAGCAGGATCGGGGTCATCATCACCACAGCCGCGTTGGCCTCCATCAGCATACCGATGATCAGGAACAGAATGTTCAGCAGCAGCAGAATGACGACGGGGCTGTTTGTGATGGAGCTGAAGAAGGAGACCAGCTGCTGGGGCAGGCCGGAGGTGGTGATTACATAGCTGGAGGCGGAGGACAGGCCCACCATCACCATGATGGTGGCGGTGGAAACTGCGCCCTCCACAAACACCTGGGGCAGCTCCTTGAAGCTCATGTCCTTGTATACGAAGAGGCTGATGATCAGGCTGTACACCACTGCCACGGCAGATGCCTCGGTGGGGGTGAAGATGCCGCCGAAGATGCCGCCCAGGATGATGATGGGCATCAGCAGCGCCCAGATGCCCTTGCGCACGGAGGAGCCGATCTTCCTCAGGTTGGGCTTCTCATGGGCCGGCAGATTGTGCTTGTGGCCGTAATACAGGCCGTAGGCAATCAGAGCCACCGCCAGAATGATGCCCGGCAACACGGAGCCCAGGAACAGCTCCGCCACGGACACATTGGTGATGCTGGCGTACACGATCAGCACAATGGACGGCGGAATGATGGGACCCAGGATGGAGGAGATGGACGCTACGCCCACGGCGAAGGGGGCGGGATAGCCCTCCCGCTTCATGGCGGGGATGGTGATGCCGCCGATGGCGGAGGCGGTGGCCACGCCGGAGCCGGAGATAGCGCCGAACAGGGCGGAGGCCAGAATGGTCACCAGGGACAGGCTGCCCTTGATGTGTCCTATAATGGCATTACAAATGTCAATCAGTTTTCCTGTAATACTGCGGGACATGATATTGCCCGCCAGAATGAAGAAGGGGATGGCCAGCAGGGCGCTGCCGTTCATGCCCGCGAACATTCTCTGAGGCAGCACAATCAGGGGCAGGTCCGCCAGGTTCAGGGCCGCCAGGGCGCCGATGCCCAGGGCGATGTAGATGGGGAATCCCAGGAGGGCGAGACCCAGCAGCAGAATGATGATTAACAGGCCGGCGTTCATACCTGGGCCTCCTTTCCGGCCCCGCGCAGGGCAGAGATGTTCTTGAAGAGGACCTCAATGGAAGTCAGGAGCATCAGCACGATGCCGACGGGCATACAGGAATAGGGGATGGACATGGGGATCCCAAGCCCCGCAGACATGGTGCGGGCGCCGGTCTGCACCAGGGTGATGGAGTAGGACAGCAGGAATACCATGAACACCATGCCGGCCAGAGTGGCGATGATGGTGAGGATGGTCCGCACCTTCGGCTTCATCAGATTGATGAGAATGTCGATCTGCAGATGGCTGTTGCGGCGGATGGCAATGGCTGCACCGATCATCACGTCGTAGATGAACAGATACCGGGCCAGCTCCTCGCTCCAGGAGTTGGCGTGGGCAAAGATGTACCGCATGATGACCTGGTAGGCGATGATGATGACCATAATCCCTACGGTGACAGCCAGGATCGCTTTCTCGACCTTCTCCAGGACATCTAGGAATTTGGAATATCCTCTCAGCATGTTTGACACCTCGCTATGTCCTTCGTGGCGGTTGTCAGGCATTGGGAGCCAGTGCACGGATCTGGTTGCACCAGTCGGCCAGATCGGGGAAGTTGGCCTCCGCATAGCCGCTGAAATGCTCGGTAAAGGCGGCGTTGTCCACATCCACAAAGGTGACGCCTTCCGCGGTCAGCTCTTCCTTGGCGGCATCCTCCCGCTCCAGCACCTCCTGACCGATCTGCTCGCCGGCATAGACGGCAGCCTCCTCCAGCGCGGACTGGATGTCCTCCGGCAGGGATTCAAAGTACGCCTTATCCATGATAATGGTGTTGGCGCTGTATACATGGTTGGTCAGAATCCAGTAGGGGCAGACCTCCTGGAAGGAATAGCTCTGGGAGTCCAGGATGGAGTTCTCCTGCCCATCCACGGTGCCCTGCTGCAAAGCCGTGTAGGTCTCGCCCATAGCCAGGGGAGTCGGGGCGGAGCCCATCCACTCCCAAACCTTGATGTAGCCCTCCAGATTGGGGCTGCGAAGCTTGAAGCCGGCGAAGTCCTCCACGGTCTTCATCTCCTTGGTGGCGGTCACGATCCGGGCACCACGGTAACCGGCGCCCATCAGCTTGAAGCCGGAGTCATTGCCCACGGTGTCTAGAATCTCCTGGCCCAGCTCGCCGCCCCAGACCGCCTGGAAGTGGTCGTAACCGTTGTAGATGTACGGCATGATGTCGATATTTGCCAGATTTGTGAAGGGAGCCAGCGTGCCCACGGACTCGCAGGTGATGTCCGCTACGCCGGCAGCCATGCCCTCCAGCACCTCAGTGGTGGAACCCAGGCTGTTGCCGCCGTAGAATTCAATGGAGACGCGGCCGGATGTGAGCTCCTCTACCTTCTCCTTGAAGAACGTGGCCATATCATAGCCCAGCTCGCCGGGGGCACTGCCGTTCAGCGCCATGCGCCAGGTGTATTCCGCGCCGGTGCCGTCTCCGCCGGAATCACCGCCTCCACCGCCGCAGCCTGTCAGCAGGGTAAACATCATCACAAGTGCCAATACCATTGCCAACGTCTTTTTCACATCAAACACTCCTTTTTCTTTTATCCTGTCGATTCTCTGCGAAGGGTCGCTTGCTGCCGGGACATGACAGTCGTGCCGCCGGCCTGACAACAAAATATGTTGCCTTATAAATGGTTTTACCATTTATATTTCTTGCTTTATTTTATAGCACTTTACCCAATGCTCGTCAAGCGTTATTAAAATAACGAGCTATTTTGCACAATTTTTAACAATGTCGCGTGCGGATATGTCTCGCCACTCCTGCAGGCATCCTACGGACTCTCCCTTGATTCCGGCTTTCGAGTATGATATACTTTTCACAAAAAGCAGGAAGGGTAAGGAGAACCATGATGGAGCAGCCTTCTTCCAAGGCCCTCTTCACGCCTGCCAAGACCCAGCGGGCGTCCGAGGCTATTTACAATCAGATCTACCCCAAGATCATTTCCGGGGAACTGCGTCCGGGGGACCGGCTCCCGCCGGAGCGGGAGCTGGCGGAGATGTTCCAGCGCAGCCGCCCTGTGGTGCGGGAAGCGCTGCGGATGCTCCAGCAGGAGGGACTGATCGAAACCGCCGTGGGCAGCTCCGGCGGCGCGGTGATCCGGGGCGTCTCCCTGAAATCCGTGGAAGAGCCCCTGAAAAACCTGGTGGCCATGGGGGCCATCAATCTGGATGAGCTGCTGGAGTATCGGCATATCAACGACCGCAGCTGCGCCCGTCTGGCTGCCATCCACCACACGGAGGAGGATGCTGAGGCGCTCCGGCAGACCCTGGAGGGCGCGAAGGCCAACCTGGACAGCCTCTTCAGCTTCCAGGAGTATGATGTGGCGTTCCACAGCGCTTTGGCCAAGGCCAGCCACAACACGCTGGCCTCTCTGATTAATGACGTGATTGTCCGCCTCAACACGGATGTGTTTGTGGAGACGATTCGGGATTACACACCGGAGCAGCTGCGGGAGATCAATTTGCGGATCTACAACACCCATTACGCCATCATGGAAGCCGTCCTCGCCCATGACCCCGACGGGGCGGACCGCGCCGTGGCGGCCATGGTCCGGCTGTTTCAGGATACGGTCCATTGAACAGGCACGGAGCTTCACAAGTACGGCAGCGCACCGCGAAAAGAAACGCTCGCCGCTGCGCATGAGGGGGCGCATTCGGATCCTGCTGCCTGGGAAGGGCAGGGAAATACCGTTCACAAATTTCTGCGATGCAGCTGCGTCGCAAAAAAGCTGGCTGCCCGTCGGGCAGCCAGCTTTTTTGCCATGATGTTTTGGAAAGGAGTTCCCGCGGTTAGGTGCCGCCCCGCAGGGTGTTCTCCTGGATGAAGCGGATCAGCTCCCACCCCAGCTTGGGCAGATAGCGCCCCTTTTTGAGAAAGAACCCCACGTCGAACACCACCGGCTCCTCGAAGGGGCGGATCGCCAGCCCTTCGCAGCCCAGGGCCTGCTGGCCCTGGGCCACGCTGATGATGCCCACGTACCGGCAGGAGCGGACCAGATTCGCCATGCACAGCACCTGGTCATAGTTGAAGAGAATGTCCGGGATCACCTGATGGCGCTCAAACTCCCGGCTCATCAACTCCTTCACCTTGGATTGGGCGTCCATCATAATGAGCTTCTCCTCCCCCAGCCGCGCCAGGGGGATCCGGTCCAGCCGCGCCAGGGGATGGTCCGGATGCAGCACCGCGTGGATCTCCATAGTGCCCATAGGAATGATCTCCAGCTCCTCCGCCTCCGGCGCTGTGGGGAAGGCGTTATAAGCCAGGTCCAGCATTTCACCCGTCACCATCTCCACGTGCTTGTTCATGGAGCCCTCGTTCAGGTAGATCTGCGCCTTGGGGTGCTCCCGCAGAAAGGTGGAGAAGATCATGGGCACGATGGGATTCGTCAGCACGTGGGAGATTCCCAGCCGCAGGCGCTGTTCCGCCGTGCCGGCCAGATCCCGCATGGCATTTTCCGCCGCTTCACAGGTGCTGAGGATGCGCCGCGCCCAGATCATAAACTGCTCGCCCTCGTATGTAAAGGTAACGCCCTTGGAGCTGCGGACCACCAGCCGCACCCCCAGCTCCTCCTCCAGCGCCTGGACGGCGGAGGAGATGGCCGGCTGGGACACGTAGAGCGCCTCGCTGGCCTGGGTGAAATTCTTATACTGGTAGACCGCGTCCAGATATTGCAGCCGCTTCAGATTCAGCATCCGGCAGACCTCCCATCCCTCCGGCGGCGCACCGCCGCGCTTTTCTTTAAGAATAAAGGAGTTTTATTGAAAAATCAAGATTTTCTTTATGCCAAAAGTGCGAATTGACATTTTTTTGACTAGCTGTTTATAAGTTTTTGTTATTCCTGCATAAAAACATGGTATTTCACTATTGAATTGCCAGTTGCTAAAATTCAAATTGGAAGACATATTGGGGGGCGCGGGAAAGGAGGGTACACGGCAACGGGCGCCGCTTTCATCAAATCTGACAGAGAAGGACGGGAGGATATAGACAACATGATCGTAGTGAGCGTGATTGGAATCATTCTGGCATTCGCGGTGCTGATCTTTGCGGCTTACAAAAAAATCAGCATGTTCCTGGCGGCAGTGCTGGCTGCGGCCATCGTGGCCCTGTTCGGCGGGCTGGACGTGGCGGCCTCCCTGGTGGGGGCGGACGGCCCCTTCCTCATCGGCATGAAGGACTTCGTGGGCAGCTGGCTGGTGATCTTCGCCCTGGGCGCCCTGCTGGGCGCGCTGTATGACAAGAGCGGCGCCACCTGGCGCATCAGCAGCACCCTCATCAACAAGGCCGGAACCCAGTGGACGCTGCTGATCTACGTGCTGGTAGGCGCCCTGCTGGTGTACGGCGGCATCCAGGTGACCGTGATGATCTTCGTGCTGCTGCCCTTTGCCAAGATCCTGTTCCCCAAGGCGGGCATCCCATGGTACTTGTTCCCCGGCATCACCGGCCTGGCCATCGCCACCTTTGCCATGGGCCAGATGCCCGGCAGCCTGCAGATGCAGAACATCATTCCCACTCAGATTCTGGGCACGGCGCTGACCGCCGCCCCGGTGGAGGGCGTGCTGGCCACGCTGTTCATGATCGTCGTAGGTGTCGGCTACCTCTACTGGCAGGTGAAGAAGGGTCATGACGACCCGGAGGCGGCCATCGAGCTCTACCAGGTCCAGGGCGGCATTTTGGACGAGAAAGAGCTGGAGCAGCGGGCTCCGGGCTTCTGGATCTCCCTGCTGCCCATGGTGGTGACCTTCGTCCTCATCAACGGCTTCGGTGTGGAGCTGCTGTACGGCCTCACGGCCGGGTGCGTGCTGTCCCTCCTGTTCTTCTGCAAATCCCTGGGCGGCGTCAAGGGCTTTGGAGAAATTGTCTCCGAGGGCTTCAACAACGGGATCTTCCCCTGCATCATCATCGCTGCCGTGGTGGGCGTGGGCAAGGTGGTCTCCGCCACCGATGTATTTGCCCTGGTGCAGGAGAACATCATCAACCTGCCGCTGCCGGGCCTGGTGAAGGTGGCGGCCATCACCACCATCATCGCCGGAATCACCGGCTCCGCCTCCGGCGGCCTGACTATCGCGCTGGAGCTCTTCGGTGAGACCTTCATCTCCTGGGGTTACACGCCGGAGATCATCCACCGGGTGGCCTCCATCGCCTGCGGCGGACTGGACACCCTGCCTTGGAACGGCACCGTAGTGATGCTGTTCGCCCTGTCCGGCGTGTCCTATAAGAAGGGCTACAAGCACGTGGCGATGGAGACGGTCATTCTGCCGCTGCTGTCCCTGATCCCTGTATTTATCTACTATTCCATCGTACACTGAGAAAGGTCGTGTTGAATCGTGGCTACCTATGAAAAGAGCTTTTTGTTGTCCCTGTACCGGGACATGGTCCGGATCCGGGCCTTTGAGGAACACGCCGCCGAGTGCTTCACCAAGGGCATGCTGGCGGGCAACATCCACCTGAGCATCGGTCAGGAGGCAGCGGAGGCCGGTGCCTTCGCGGCCATCGAGCCCAGGGACTACTTCACCTCCACCCACCGGGGCCATGGCCATGCCATCGCCCGCGGGGCGGACCCCAAGCGGGCCATGGCGGAGCTGTTCGGCAAGGCTGCCGGCTACTGCAAGGGCAAGGGCGGCTCCATGCACATTGCGGACATGGAGAAGATGAACCACCTGGGCGCCAACGGCATCGTGGGCGCCGGGCAGCCCATCTCCGCCGGCAGCGCCCTGGCCTCCAAGATCATGGGGGACGACTCCGTCACCGTGGGCTGCTTCGGCGACGGCTCCACCAACGAGGGCTCCTTCCACGAGTCCCTGAACATGGCCGCCGCCTGGAAGCTGCCGCTGGTCTGGTTCATTGAGAACAACTGCTACGGCGTGTCCACGGAGATCCACCGGGTCACCAACACCCCGGATCTGGCCTCCCGGGCCGCGGCCTACGGCGTGCCCTACGCCGTGGTGGACGGCACGGACGCCATCGCGGTGTATGAGGCTATGAAGGTCGCCCTGGACCACGCCCGCAGCGGCAAGGGACCCTATGTGGTGGAGGCCAAGGTATACCGCTATCAGGGCCACTACTGCGGTGACCCGGCGGTTTACCGCCCCAAGGAGTACATGGAGCACGCCCTGGCAAACGACGGCATCGAGAAGCTGGGGCGGCGGCTGCTGGAGAGCGGCGCCGCCCAGGAGGAGCTGGACGCCATCCGGCAGGACGCAGAGGCCGAGATGGACGAGGCTGTGAAGTTCGCGGATGCGTCCCCATATCCGGACCCCGCGACGGTGCTGGATGATATGTATGTGACTGACAACGAAAGGTGCGTGGCGAGATGAGCAAGAAGATCACCGTCAGCAAGGCCATCGGTGAAGCCTTGCACGAGGAAATGCTCCGGGACGAAAAGGTTTTCATCATGGGCGAGGACATGGCCGTCATGGGCAATGTGTTCGCCATCACCAAGGGCTTTCTGGAGGAGTTCGGCCCCAACCGCGTCATTGACACTCCCATCTCCGAGGAGGGGTTTGTGGGCATGGCCGTGGGCGCCGCGATGCGGGGGCTGCGGCCCGTGGTGGAGCTGATGTACGATGACTTCGCCACGGAGTGCGCGGATCCCCTGTTCAACCAGGCTGCCAAGATCCGCTACATGACCGGCGGACAGTGCAGCGTCCCCATGGTCCTGCGGGCGCCCATGGGCGCCGGCCGCCGGAACGCAGGCCAGCATTCCCAGTGCTTGGAGAATTTCTTCTGCCACTTCCCGGGACTGAAGGTGGTGGCCCCCTGCACCGCTGCCGACGCCAAGGGCCTGCTGAAGTCCGCTATCCGGGACGACGACCCGGTAGTGTTCCTGGAACACAAGCTGCTGTACGCCCACAAGGAGGAGATCCCCGATGGGGAGTACACCATCCCCCTGGGTGCGGCGGACGTGAAGCGGGCGGGCAGGGACCTGACCGTCATCACCTGGAGCCGTGAGGTCCACTTCGCCCTGGAGGCCGCCCAGACCCTGGAGGCGGAGGGCATCGACGTGGAGGTCCTGGATCTGCGGACTCTGGTGCCCCTGGACTGGGATGCCATCGTGAAGTCCGTCTCCAAGACCCACAACGTCATCATCGTCTCCGAGGAGGTCAAGCGGGGCAGCTACGCCGGTGAGCTCTCTGCCCAGATCGCAGAGGAGCTGTTTGATGAGCTGGACGCCCCGGTGGAACGGGTCTGCGGCCTGAACATCTGCTCCCCCTTCAGCCCGGTGCTGGAGGACAAGAACTTCCCCCATCCGGAGGATATCGTGCGGGCTGTCAAGCGCGTGCTGAACAAGTGAGGAGGCGTGTGAGATGGCTTATGAAGTACTGATGCCCCAGCTGGGCCTGACCATGGAGGAGGGAACCGTCTCCCAGTGGATCAAGCACGAGGGAGACGCTGTAAAGGCCGGGGACGTGGTGGTGGAGATCACCACTGATAAGCTCACCAATGAAATCACCAGCGAGCAGGACGGCGTCCTGCTGAAGATCGTGGCCCAGGAGGGCGAGGATGTGCCGGTGAAGGGACTGCTGGCCTACATCGGCCAGCCCGGCGAACAGGTGGGGGAGACTACTGCCCCCGCTGTATCCGCGGCTTCTGCTGCCCCGTCTGCGGAGCCTGCGGCTGCGCTGGCTTCTGCCCCTGCGGCATCCCCGGCGGCCGGGGGCAAGCGGATCCGAATCTCTCCCCTGGCCCGGAAGATCGCCGGACAGATGGGCGTGGACTACACCGTCCTCACCGGCACCGGCCCCAGCGGCCGGATCGTCAAGCGGGACATCCTGGCCGCGGCGGAATCCGCGCCCAAGGCAGCTGCTCCCGCCCCTGCTGATCGGAAGATCGCCGCGCCTGCGGCTGTCTCCGGCACCGCCTTCCCGGTGAAGAATCTGGAGCTGATGGAGGGTGACACGGTGGAGAAGCTCACCGGCATGAGGAAGGTGGTGGCCCAGCGGATGTACACCTCTGCTGTGGAGATCCCCACCGTCACCCAGACGGTGAAGGTGGACGTCACCGCCCTGCTGGCCTTCCGCAAAAAGCTGAAGGAGGAGGGCCATGCCTTCTCTGTCAATGACTTTGTGCTGAAGGCCGTGGCCAAGGCCCTGCGCCGTCATCCGGAGATCCTGGTGAGCCTGGACGGGGAGCAGATCATCCGCCGGGCCCATGTGAATCTGGGCATGGCGGTGGCTCTGGACGCGGGGCTCATCGTCCCCGTGATCCGGGACGCGGACCTTCTGAGCCTGGAGGCCCTGTCCGCCAAGGCCAGGGATCTGGCGGAGCGGGCCCGTGCCAACCAGCTGGGCGCCGACGAGTACAAGGGCTCCACCTTCACTGTGTCCAATCTGGGCATGTTCGGCGTGGAGAGCTTCACCCCCATCATCAACCAGCCGGACGCGGCCATTCTGGGCGTCAACTGCACGGAGGATGAGCTGGTGATGGAGGACGACGGCACCATCGCCAAGCATCAGGTGCTGCGGATCTCCCTGACCTTCGACCACCGACTGCTGGACGGCGCGGTGGCGGCCAAATTCGAGATGACAGTCCGGGATCTGCTGGAGCATCCCATGGACATCCTGCTGTGAGGAGCGTAAACAATGGCAACGGAAATCAAAATGCCCCAGCTGGGGCTGACCATGGAGGAGGGCACCGTGGAGCGGTGGCTGAAGGCGGAGGGCGATCCCGTCAAGGCCGGTGAGCCCCTGCTGGAGATTACCACCGACAAGCTGACCAACGAGGTGGCGGCGGAAACCGACGGCGTCCTGCTGAAGATCGTGGCCCAGGAGGGCGCCGACGTGCCGGTAAAGGGCCTGCTGGGCTACATCGGCCGGCCCGGCGAGCAGGTGGGGGCCCCCACCGCAGCCGCGGCACCTGCCGCCCCGGCTGTGGAGGCCGCGGCTGCCCCCAACGGGCCTGGGACGGTGCTGGTCATCGGCGGCGGCCCCGGCGGCTATGTGGCCGCCATCCGGGCGGCCCAGCTGGGCGCCAGGGTGACCCTGGTGGAGCGGGAGCACCTGGGCGGCACCTGCCTGAACATTGGCTGCATCCCTACCAAGTGCCTGCTGCACAGCGCAGAGCTGGTGTCCCAGATCAAGGACCAGGGCGCGGAGATCGGCGTGGAGGCGGACGGCGTCCGGGTGAACTTCCCCCAGGTGATCGCCCACAAGAACGCCGTCTCCAAACAGCTGACCAGTGGCGTAGCGGGACTGCTGAAGGCCAACAAGGTGGTGAAGATCGACGGCGAGGCCAGCTTCACCGGCCCCAAGACCCTCTCTGTGAAGAAGTCCGACGGCTCCGTGGAGGAGATGACCGCCGACGCCATCATCGTGGCCACCGGCTCCGTCAACGCCCAGCCGCCCATCCCCGGTCTGAAGGAGAATCCCAACTGCATCGACTCCACCGGCGCCCTGAGCTTGGAACAGTTGCCCAAGAGCATGGTGGTCATCGGTGGCGGCGTCATCGGCCTGGAGCTGGCCTGCGCCTACGCGGCCTTCGGCACCAAGATCACCGTGGTGGAGGCGCTGGACCACATGCTGCCTATGCTGGACGGCGACCTGACCAAGATCGGCGTGGCCCACATGAAGAAGATGGGCATGGCGTTCAACCTGGAGTGCCCGGTGCAGGCCGTGGAGGCCTCTCCCGTGGGCGCCAAGGTCACTTGCCGGAACAAGGCTGGCGAGACTGTCAGCTTTGAGGCGGAGAAGGTCCTGGTGGCCATCGGCCGGAAGGCCAACACCGCCAGCCTGAACCTGGAGGCTGCCGGCCTTGCCAACGACCGGGGCCGGATCATCGTCAACGACAAGATGGAGACCAGCGTGCCCGGCGTGTACGCCATCGGCGACTGTGTCAAGGGCTATGCCCAGCTGGCCCACACCGCCAGCGCCATGGGCGAGGTGGCTGCGGAGAATATCTGCGGCATGGAGGCCCACTACGACGAATCCACCAATCCCACCTGCGTGTACATCGAGCCGGAGGCTGCCTCTGTGGGTCTCACAGAGGAGCAGGCCAAGGCGCAGGGGATCGACTACATGGTGGGCAAGTTCCCCATGAGCGCCAACGGCAAGGCTCTGATCCTGAACGGGGGCGAGGGCCTGGTGAAGATCATCGCCGGGAGGGAATACGGCGAGGTGCTGGGTATGCACATCATTGGGCCCCGCGCCACGGATCTGATCTGCGAAGGGGCGCTTGCCATCGGCAGCGAGCTGACGCTGGATGAGCTGGCAGCCACCATCCATTCCCACCCCACCGTCACCGAGACCATGCGGGAGTGTGCGCTGGACGCACTGGGCCGCGCGGTCCACATCCCGCCCCGCAGGAAATAACAGGGCAGTCCTTTCCGGAATTTAGAACAGGAGGTCAATGGGCATGAAAACACTTGGATATCTGGGCCTTGGCGTGATGGGCTACGGCATGACAGGCAATCTGATCGACAAGAGCGGCTGCGACATCTATGGCTACGACCCCGTGCCCGCTTTGCGGGAGCGGTTTGCCGCCCGGGGCGGTAAGGTCCTGGACGACGCTAAAACGCTGTACAAAACCTGCGACATCATCTTCATGTGCCTGCCCACCAACGCCATCGTGAAGGCCACCATCACGGAGATCATGGAGACTGCCCGGCCCGGCACCACCATTGTGGACATGGGCTCCACCTCTCCCTATGTGATTCAGGAGCTCCACGCCGCGGCGGTGGAGAAGGGCTTCTATCTGCTGGACTCCCCGGTCAGCGGCGGCGAGACCGGCGCCAACGGCGGCACCCTGGTCATCATGTGCGGCGGCGAGAAAGAGGTCTTTGACGAGGTCCGGCCCTACCTGCTGATGATGGGTAAGACCGCCACCTACATGGGGCCCTCCGGCTGCGGCAGCACCGCCAAGGTGGCCAACAACATGATGGTGGGCATCCATCTGTGCGCCATGGGAGAGGCATTCGCCTTTGCGAAAAAGGCCGGGCTGGATCCTCAGACCCTTTTTGACGCCATCAAGGGCGGCTTTGCCCAGAGCGCAGTGATGGACGGAAAGGTCCCCAAGCTCCTGAGCCGAGACTTCTCCGCCAGTGCCCGGATCGCCGTCCACCTGAAGGACATCAACAACGCCATGGACGTGGCCGCCCACCTGGGGGTGGAGCTGCCCATGACGGAGATCGTCAAGGAGCAGATGGACTGGATGGACGCCCGCGGCATGATCGACGAGGACCAGTGCGCACTGGCCAAATACTACGAGGACGCCATGGGCGTGGAAATCAAGTGATCTCCCGCCAAGGAACAGGCAATCTGCGGGGACCGGCATCAGCCGGTCCCCGCTGGTTTTCCCTGTGGTACAGAATCATCGGATTTTTTGCGGGATAGCTGCGGGAAATCTTGCAAAGCGGCACAAAATATGGTACATTGTTCGAGAATACACACGGCGGGAGACTCCTCCCGTCCGTTTTTCGCGGTCTGACCGCCCCGGATTCCGCATGCAGCTGTGCGCCGTGGGTCGAAGATGGCCCATACTCTGATATTTTTCTGGAGGATATTCCATGTCTGAACTACGCACTGAAATTTCCCGGCGGAGGACCCTCGCCATCATCGTCCCACAAAAGCTGGCGCTTTTGCGGGAGCCCTGATTTGCGTTTGCTCCGGGCGGAGTGAATCCGCCCTTCGCCAAGGTTTTGCCTTGGCAAAACGCTTGGACGGCGCAAAAGCGCCGTGGGTCGAAGATGGCCCATACTCTGATATTTTTCTGGAGGATATTCCATGTCTGAACTACGCACTGAAATTTCCCGGCGGAGGACCTTCGCCATCATCTCCCATCCGGACGCCGGCAAGACCACGCTGACAGAGAAGTTCCTGCTGTACGGCGGGGCCATCGCCCAGGCGGGCGAGGTCAAGGGAAAGCGGGCCCGCGCCGCCACCTCTGACTGGATGGAGATCGAGAAGCAGCGGGGCATCTCCGTCACGTCCTCCGTGCTGCAGTTCCAGCACAGCGGCTTCTGCATCAACATCCTGGACACCCCTGGCCACCAGGATTTCTCCGAGGACACCTACCGGACCCTGATGGCCGCGGACTCCGCCGTCATGGTCATTGACGGCGCCAAGGGTGTGGAGCCCCAGACCCGGAAGCTGTTTAGGGTCTGCGCCATCCGCCACATCCCCATCTTCACCTTCATCAACAAGATGGACCGGGAGACCAAAGACCCCCTGGAACTGTGCGAGGAGGTGGAGCGGGAGCTGGGCATCGACACCTATGCCGTCAACTGGCCCATCGGCTCCGGCAAGGAGTTCCAGGGCGTCTACGACCGGGAGAAGCAGCGCATCCTGTTCTTCCAGGCGGAGGAGCGGGGCAAGAAGGTCGGCTCCGCCGAGGTGGCCCTGGACGACCCGGCGCTGGAGGACATGATCGGCGCACAAAAGGCCGCCGCCCTCCGGGAGGAGGTGGAGCTGCTGGGGGCCGGACGGGAGTTTGACATGGAGGCTGTGCGGAACGGCACCCTGTCCCCCGTGTTCTTCGGCTCCGCCCTCACCACCTTCGGCGTGGAGCCGTTCCTGGAGGAGTTCCTCCGCATGACCACGCCGCCCCTGCCCCGTGTCAGCGACCAGGGGGAGGTGGATGTGTTCAGCGAGGACTTCTCCGCCTTTGTGTTCAAGATCCAGGCCAATATGAACAAGGCCCACCGGGACCGGCTGGCCTTCATGCGCATCTGCTCCGGCAAGTTTGAGCGGGACACGGAGTATTTTCATGTCCAGGGCAACAAAAAGCTGCGCCTCTCACAGCCCCAGCAGATGATGGCCGCAGAGCGGGAGATCATCGACGAGGCCTACGCCGGGGACATCATCGGTGTGTTTGATCCCGGCATCTTCTCCATCGGCGACACGGTGACGGTGCCTGGAAAGAAATTCAAGTTCTCCGGCATCCCCACCTTCGAGCCGGAGCACTTCATGCGGGTGTCTCCCAAGGACACCATGAAGCGCAAGCAGTTCATCAAGGGCACGGAGCAGATCGCCCAGGAGGGCGCCATCCAGATTTTCAAGCTGCCCGGCGCCGGCCTGGAGGAGGTCATCGTGGGCGTCGTGGGCACCCTGCAGTTCGACGTGTTCCAGTACCGGATGAGGAGCGAGTACGGCGTAGAGCTCTACATGGAGGGACTGCCCTACGAGCACCTGCGGGTCATCACCGCCTGCCCCTGCAAGCCGGAGGATCTGGTGCTGTGCACCGGCGCCGCCCTGCTGGAGGACTTCAAGGGCCGCCTGCTGGTGGCATTCGGCGGGGAGTGGTCCGTGGGCTTTCTCACCAAGCACAACCCCGGCCTGGAGCTGGCCGAGTCCCTGTCTGTCTGAGCCTGAAACCGTCCGCCGGAAAGAGGCGGACGGTTTTTTGTTTTTCTTTCTTCCGGCTGTCACCTTTTCGGCGGAAACCGCATCCTAATAAGTGACCGGTCAAACGAACCCAAAGGAGCGCTCAGTCCCGCCATGACAAATTTTTTGTTGGACAAAGAAATATTCTGCGACCAGGTAATCCGAAACCAGGAGACCATGTTCCGCACTGCCAAGGCTATCCTTCACCAGGACGAAGATGCGGAGGACGCCGTGCAGGAGGCCATCTGCGCCGCCTATGCCGGCCGCGGCAGTCTGCGGGACCCGGCGCGGTTCCGACCCTGGATCCTGAAAATTCTGGTCAACAAGTGCTATGAGTTCTGCCGGAAGCGGAGGACCACGGTGGACCTGGCGGATATCCAGGACTTCCTGCCGGCTCCGGCGGCAGACCAGGCGGAGCGCCTGTCTCTATGGCAGGCGGTCATGGCGCTGAACAGCGACCTGCGGGCGGTCGTGACCCTGTTTTATTATGAGGACCTCTCCATCCGGGAGATCAGCGCCGTTCTGGGCATCAGCGAGGCGGCGGTGAAGACCCGTCTCTCCCGAGGGCGGTCCCGGCTAAAACAACTATTACACGAGGAATGAGGTGCGCAAGGTGGAGCCATTCGACAAGCGACTGAAAGAGCGGGCGAAGCAGGAACCCTTCCCCCTGCCGGAGACGTATGCCGGAAAGGTGCGGGACACCTGCGCCGCTTTAAAGGAGACGAACATGAAAGAAAACAAGCAAAAACGTTCCTATCGCTGGCTGGTCGGCGTAGCCGCGGCCCTGGCCGTATTCGTGGCCATTCCCAATGTATCTCCCGCGGCGGCTGCCGCCATGGAAGAAATCCCGGGGCTGGGCGCCGTGGTGCGGGTCATCACCTTCCGGGATTACCAGTATGACGATGGTCACAGCACTGCCGACGTCCACGTCCCGGAGCTGGGCGGCAGCGGCGCTGCAGACGAGATCAACGACCAGGTGCAGGCCTATACCGATCAGCTGATCGCCCAGTTCCAGACGGACTGCGAGGCTGCGGGCGAGAGCTACCAGGGCCTGGATGTGACCTCCTCTGTGGTGACGGACAGCGATACTTGGTTCACTCTGCGGATCGATGCCACGAGGACCGAGGCCAGCGGCTACAATTTCACCCGATTCTACCACATCAACAAAGCTACGGGTGAAGCCGTCACCCTCAGCGATCTGTTCCGGCCTGATGCGGACTACGTCTCTGTCCTGTCCGCGGAAGTCCTGCGGCAGATGGAGGAGCAGATGGCCGCGGACGCATCCCTGAGCTATCTGACGGACGAATTCACCGCTATTGACCCGGAGCAGAGCTTTTACTGGAACGCCGACGGCGATCTGGTTCTGGTGTTCGACGAGTACGCAGTGGCTGCAGGCTACATGGGCATGGTGGAGTTCACCATCCCTCAGGATGTGTACAGCGCCCTGCTGAAGTGACCGCTCTCCCCCATAAACCTTTATACGCATTGGGCGCATCGTAGATAAGGGCAAATGCTGTGGTGAAAGGTTTGGCGCATCGTTTCCGGTTGCCCCAAAGGAGCGGGGAAAGATGCATTCAGTTTTCTGCGGTGCTTTTGTATAACAGAGAACAGCGGACCGCTTCAGCGGTCCGCTGTTGTTTTCCCGGTTTACTGGGCTTGCTCCATCCGCCAGACGATGGCGGAGATCTGGCCCCGGGTCAGAGTGTTGTAGGGCTTGAAGGTGCTGGTGCCGTTGCTGAAGTAGCCCTCCACGATGCCTGCGGCATTCAGCGCCTGGACATAGGGGTCCGTGGTGTCGGTGAAGGGACGGACGCTGGACAGGTTGCTGATACTGAGGCCCATGGCCTTGGCCGCGATCTGGCTGACCGCCAGCCGGGTGATGGGGGCGTTCAGGTTCACGCTGCCGGACACCAGCCCGTCCGCCTGCGCCCGGGCCAGATAGCCGCTGAACACGTTGGAGTTCACCGGCTTCTGCTCGTCATAGCCAGCGGCCAGCATGATGAGCTTCAGCGCCGCGCCGTAGGTCACCTGGTTGTCGGGCTTGAAGGTGCCGTCGCTGTATCCGTCGATCACGTCGGCGTCGCTGAGCTCCAGTACATATTTATAGCACCAGGTGGAGGAGGTGATATCAGAGAAGTCCTCCATAGCGCTGACAATGCCCAGGCAAAGCTTGCCGCTGGCAATGGGATCGCCGCTGCTGTTGCAGGCCACATAGGGGATTTCCACAGATCCGGTGAAGCCGCTGGCCGGCACGAACCGCAGCTGGCTGATCCGCTCGCTGCCGCTGGAGTAGCCGTACAGGGTCTCGGTGTCCGCCCGCTTGGAGGTGCCGCTGCCCACGTAGATGACACCCTCGTTGGTGGCGGGCAGTTCCAGCAGCTGGATGCTGGCCAGACCCAGGCCGCTGGACTGGGCCACCGCCGTGTAGATGGAGGCAGCGGGGAAGGTGACGGCCGTGTTTCTGGGCGTGGGGCCGTAAACGTCGGGCACCTCGCTGAGGTTCACGCTGATGAGGATGGTGCCGGACACAGAACGGCTGCCGGAGCCGTAAGCGGTGAAGGGGATCTGGGCGCAGTAGTTGACGCCGCTGGGTATGTATGTCAGCTCGCTGAGGGCGTGCTGGCTGCTGGAGGGACTGAAGTAGAAATCTATGTCGTCGCAGTTGTCGTCGGTGATGCGCAGGCTGCTGGAGCTGCCGTAGCTGCTGGTACCGTAGTAGTTGTAGTACAGGCTGCCGTAAGTGGGCGCATCTTTAAAGGTGACATACTGCAGGGTATAGCCGGGGTAGCTCTCCTCAAAGAACCGGGCGATGTCGTTGGCGTTGATCTGCACTCGGCCGCTGTAATCCGTATAATAGCGGATATCGCCGCCCTCTGCGGCCACGCCGGTTCCCCCCACATCGCCGATGGCGATGGCCACGGTGCCGTAGGCCTTGTCGCCGTCCTCACCGTAGGCAGTGAAGTCCAGCTCCACCACCTTGCCGTCGGCGTCCCTGTCCGCCACAAAGGTCAGGTCATCCAGGGTGAAGTCCTCGTCGTAGAACAGGTCCTTGCTGTCGTAGTAGAAATAACCGTCGTCCAGGTCGCTCTCGTCAAAGTACGTCCGGTCATCATCGTAGTCGTAGCTGTACAGCTCGCCCCAGTCGTCCAGTCCGTCGGCGTCGGTGAACCGTACATACTCCAGATCGTCCCCGGTCTCGTCATCCAGGAAATCCCAGAAGTCGTCCCGGTCAAAGGTCACGCTGTCGTCGGGATCCACCTCGTAAATGATGTCGCCCTTCACCTTGGTGCCGGTGCTGCTGCCCTTGCCGATCTCAATGGTGAGGGTGGCGGAGATCTTGTCGCCTTTCACGCCGCGCATGGTGACGTCAAAGGTCAGGGTGTCTTCATCGGCATTCCGGTCCGCCGCAAAGGTCAGCGTGTCCAGCTCGAAGTCATAGTCGTCCCAGATATCGTCCTCATCATAGTAAAACACGGCGTCGTCCAGGTCACTGTCGTTCAGCTCGTAATCCCGGGTGTAGTCGTCGGAATCGTATCCGTCGGCGTAGAAACAGCCGTAATCGTCAAAGTCGTCATAGTCGGTGAACTCCACGTATTCCAGTTCGTCGTAATCCGACTCGTCGTAGAAGAAATCGTAGAAATCCTCCGCGTCCAGCGTCACATCGTCGTCCGGGTCCACCTGATAGGTCAGGTCGCCCTTGCTGCTGGTGCCGCTGCCCTTGCCGACCTCGATGTACAGAGTGCCATATACCTTGTCACCGTCCACGCCGTGCATGGTGAAGTCAAAGGCCAGGGTGTCCGCGTCGGCGTTCCGGTCGGCGTAGAACGTCAGCGTGTCCAGTTCAAAGTCATAGTCGTACCAGACGTCGTTCTCGTCGTAATAGAACATGGCATCGTCCAGATCGCTGTCATTGAGCTCATAGTCCGGGATATAGTCATCGCTGTCGTATCCGTCTGCACCGAAATATCCGAAGTCATCGAAATCATCGTAGCTGGTGAACTCCACATACTCCAGCTCGTCATAGCGGCCGTCTTCCTCGTCGAAGAGGTCCCAGAAATCCTCGGCGTCCACCGTCACATCGTCACCGGGGTCCACCTTGTAGGTCAGCTCCACGTCGCCGGAGCCGGAGCGGGAGCCACCCTCCACATCAATGCGGACCGTTGCATAGAATGACCCTTCGTCGCCGTACAGCCTGACATCAAAATCCAGTGTGTCGCTGTCGATGTTGTCATAGGTCTCAAACCGCAGCGTGTCCAGGTCGATGTCGTAATCGTCCGCATCAGCACGGTCATAGTAGAATTCGTAGTTCTCCAGCGCCTTGGAATCCACGTCGTCGAACCCGTAACGGTCAAAGTCCTCGAAGGTGAAATAGCCGTAATCGTCAAAGTCATCATAATCGGTGAATTCCACGTATTCAAGGTATCCGCCGTTGTCGTCCTCATAGATTTCCTGAAAGTCATCCGCATCCAGCCAGACGCCGCTGTCCTCGTCCACATCGTACGTCAGATCCGCCGAGGCCGCAGACGCCATGGGAACGGTTCCGGCCAGCAGCGCCAGCGCCAGCAGACACGCCGGGAGCTTTTTCTTCCAAAATGTTTTCATAGTCCTCTTTCCTCCATCATATTCCAAAAGGCTTGCTTCCAGCTTCTATCTCTCTACATGTAACATACCGGGAAAGTGCCCGGCAATCATGAACAAATTATGAACTTTTCGCCATTCGGGAAAAAAGATTCCGGTCCGGCCGCATCCTGGAAAACGAAATTGTCCCCTGAAATACACAGACGGCCCGGGATTTTCCGTTTTTTTACGGGTTTTTCTTTACAAACAAACGTTCCTCCGATATAATACTATGGCTAATGAAATTTGAGGAAGTGGAGAGAGCACATGGCTTTGATCGAATACGACGAATATAAGCAGAGGCTCCGGGACCTGGGGCCCGAGCTGGAGAAGCTCTCCGCCGCGCTGGACATGGACAGCGCCCGCGCGGAGGCCCGAAAGCTGGAGGACGAGACCGCCCAGGACGGCTTCTGGAACGACCTGGAGCGATCCCAGAAGGTGCAGCAGCGCCTCAAGCAGCTGCAGAACAAGATCGCCCGCCAGGACAAGCTGGTGACCGAGTGGCAGGATCTGACGGCCCTGTGCGAGATGGGCCAGGAGGCGGAGGATGAGGAGCTGCTGGAAGAGCTGAAGTCCGGTTTCCAGACCCTGGAGGAGAAGATCGAGGAGTCCCGGATGGCCACGCTCCTCTCTGGGGAGTACGACGGCCACAGCGCCATCCTGACCTTCCATGCCGGCGCCGGCGGCACCGAGGCCCAGGACTGGGCCCAGATGCTCTACCGGATGTACACCCGCTGGACGGAGCGCCACGACTTCACCTATCAGATCCTGGACTATGAGGACGGCGACGAGGCGGGCATCAAATCCGCGTCCATCGCCATCCAGGGGGACAACGCCTACGGCCTTTTGAAGAGTGAGAACGGCGTCCACCGGCTGGTCCGGGTGTCTCCCTTTGATGCCAACGCCCGCCGGCAGACCAGCTTTGCCGCGGTGGAGGTCATGCCCGAGATCGAGGATGACGACGAGGTGGAGATCCGGGAGGAGGACATTGAGATGCAGGTCTACCGGGCCAGCGGCGCCGGCGGCCAGCACGTGAACAAGACCTCATCCGCCGTGCGCCTCATCCACAAGCCCACGGGCATCGTGGTGGCCAGCCAGCAGGAGCGCAGCCAGTTTCAGAACAAGGACAACTGCATGAAGATGCTGCGGGCCAAGCTGGTGGAGCTGAAGCAGCAGCAGCACGCGGAGAAGATCTCCGACATCAAGGGCGTGCAGATGAAGATCGAGTGGGGCAGCCAGATCCGCTCCTACGTGTTCATGCCCTACCAGATGGTGAAGGACACCCGCACCGGCTATGAGACCGGCAACATCGACAACGTTATGGACGGCGATCTGGACGGCTTCATCAACGCGTATCTCACTCAGCTGGCCACCGGTGAGCTGAAAAAATAAATCGTCCACGCATCCTTCCGGATGCCCGGCTTTCCGGAGCCGCAACCTAATAGAGAAATCAAAATATGAGACGTGGCGCGGGGTGGTCCCCGTGTCACGTCTCTCTGAATGAGAAAGGATGTTGGAATTTCCATGGCAGAAAAATTCCCCCAGGGCGCGGCGCCCCAGGAGAACAAGATGGGCGTGCTGCCCATCGGACGGCTGCTGACCAACATGGCGGTCCCCATGATGATCTCCATGCTGGTCCAGGCCTGCTACAATGTGGTGGACAGCGTGTTCGTGGCACAGATCAGCGAGGATGCCCTGAATGCCGTGTCCCTGGCCTTCCCCCTGCAGAACCTGATGATCGCCTTCGGCGCAGGCACCGCTGTGGGCATCAACGCGCTCCTCTCCCGGTCCCTGGGAGAGAAGAATCAGGCCATGGCGGACCGGGCTGCCAACACGGGCATCTTTCTGGCCCTGTGCAATTTCGCGCTATTCGCCCTGATCGGCATCTTCTTCTCCCGGACCTTCTTTGAGCTGCAGGCCGGGGGAGAACAGGTGATTATCGACTACGGCGTGGATTACGCCTCCATCTGCCTGGGCTGCTCCATCGGTATTTTCAGCCAGTTCTGCTTTGAGCGGTTGCTGCAGTCCACCGGCCGCACGTTCCTGGCCATGTGCACCCAGCTTACCGGCGCCCTCATCAACATCGTGCTGGACCCCATCCTGATCTTCGGCTGGTTCGGCCTGCCCCGGATGGAGGTGGCCGGCGCCGCCATTGCCACGGTGGCAGGGCAGATTGTGGCTGCCGCCGCTGCCCTGGTGCTGAACCTCAAATGCAATCCGGACATCCACATCCTGCCCCGGGAGATCCGCTGGCACGGCAAGGTGGCGGCGGAGATCTACCGGGTGGGCTTCCCCTCCATCGTCATGCAGTCCATCGGCTCCGCGATGGTGTTCGGCATGAACAAGATCCTCTTCTCCTTCACCAAGACGGCCACCGCCGTGTTCGGCGCATACTTCAAGCTTCAGAGCTTCGTCTTCATGCCGGTGTTCGGCCTGAACAACGGCATGGTGCCCATCGTCAGCTATAACTACGGCGCCGCCAGCCTGCCCCGGGTGAAGCGGACCATCAAGCTGACCATCTGCACCGCCATGGCCATCATGGCTGTGGGATGCCTGATTTTCCAGCTCTTCCCCCAGCAGCTGCTGATGTTCTTCAACGCCTCGGAGGAGATGCTCTCCATCGGCTCCGTGGCTCTGCGGATCATCTCCGTGTCCTTCGTGCTGGCGGGCTTCGACATCATTGCCGGTTCCGTGTGTCAGGCTATCGGCAACCCGCTGTACAGTCTGATTACCTCTGTGTGCCGCCAGCTGGTGGTGCTGCTGCCGGTGGCATGGCTGTTGTCCCACACCGGCGTCCTGACGCTGGTGTGGCTGGCCTTCCCCATCTCCGAACTGGTGTCCCTGGTACTGAGCGCTATCTTCCTGCGCCGGACCATGCGGGCCGTTGCCGAGCGGATCGGCAGCCGGGCGGCCTGACTCCAGAGAAAACAGCGGCGGAACGGCAAAGGCCGTTCCGCCGCTGCTGCGTCAGCTGTTGAGAAATGCGTCCGGGTCCACAGCTTCCCCATCCTTTGCAACGGAGAAGTGCAGGTGGGCGCCCTGGGCGGCCTCCGCCGCGGCGGTGGTTCCCACTGCGCCGATGGTCTGCCCGGCGGACACCGTGTCGCCCGTCTCCACGGCGGGCTCCGCCTGGAGATTGGCATAGGTGGTCTCATAGCCGCCGCTGTGCTGGATCACCACGGTGGTGCCCATCAGGGGATCGTCGGTGATGGAGGAGACCGTCCCGGCGCAGGCGGCCAGGACGGCATCGCCTTCCGCCGCGGCGATATCCACCCCGTCGTGGGTCCGCCAGTCGTCCAGCGTCTCATTGTACAGCAGCTGGTCCACGGAGAATGCCGTCAGCACCTCTCCCTGGATGGGCAGGACCACCACATGGGGCTCCTCTGCCACCACGGGCGTGTCATCCACCGGGATGGTCACCTCCGGCATGACGACGGGCTCCGTCTCCTCCTCCGGTTCCTCCGGAGGCACGGTCTCCACCACCGGTTCGTGCTCCGGCAGGTCCTCCACCGGTGCGGAGGCTGCCGTGTCCGGGCCGGTGGGCGCTTCCGTCTGGGCCGGTTCCCCAAACAGCAGAAAGTAGCCGCCCACGCCCACCGCCAGGACGCACAGGGCTAGGACCGCGTAAAAGCCTGGCCCGCCCAGCAGGGATTTGACTTTATTTGCCATGTATCATACCTCCCTCGATCTTGGGTCTGAGGGAAGTATGGGCAGGATTTCCAGGAATTATACAAAAAGAGACCGCTTTCCAGCGGTCTCTTTTCTCTCAGAAATTGGTCACTTCACGATCAGCGTCTTGCCGTCCATCTCCTCTGGACAGGCCAGGCCCATCACGTCCAGCATGGTGGGGGCGATGTCCGCCAAGCGGCCATTGGGGCGCAGTTCGGTCCCCGCGCCGCAGAGAATGAAAGGCACGGGATTGGTGGTATGGGCGGTCATAGGGCTGCCATCCGGCTCCGCCATCTGCTCGGCGTTGCCGTGGTCGGCGGTGATCATGGCGATGCCGCCCATCTTCAGTGTGGCGTCCACCACCCGGCCCACGCAGCTGTCTACGGTCTCCACGGCCTTCACCGCCGCGTCATAGACGCCGGTGTGGCCCACCATGTCGCAGTTGGCAAAGTTCAGAATGATCACGTCATAGGCGCCGGACTCAATGCGCTCCACGCACTTGTCCGTCACCTCCGCCGCGCTCATCTCCGGCTGCTTGTCGTAGGTGGCCACCTTGGGGGAGGGCACCAGTACCCGGTCCTCACCGGGAAAGACAGTCTCGGACCCGCCGTTGAAGAAGAAGGTCACATGGGCGTACTTCTCCGTCTCCGCGATCCGCAGCTGGGTCATGCCCATCTGGCTGAGATACTCCCCCAGGCCATTGCGCACCGTCACCCGGGGGAAGGCCACCTCCACATTGGGCATGGAGGCGTCGTACTCTGTGTTGCACACGAAGGTCACGGGGAAAAACTGGCGGGTGAAGCCGTCGAACTCCGGGTCCACCAGGGTCCGGGTGATCTCCCGGGCCCGGTCGGGCCGGAAGTTGAAGAAGATCACGCTGTCATTGTCGGAGATGGTGCCCTCGGCATCACAGACCACGGGTTCCACGAATTCGTCGGTGACGCCCCGGTCATAGGACTCCCGTACCGCGGCCACCGGGTCTGGATTCTGCACGGCGCCCTCGCCGTACACCATGGCGTCGTAAGCCGCCTCCACCCGGTCCCAGCGCTTGTCCCGGTCCATGGCATAGTACCGGCCCATGACCGTGGCGATCTTGCCCACGCCGATCTCCCGGCACTGTGCCACGGTCTGCGCCACAAAGTCTGCGCCGGAGGTGGGGGATACGTCCCGCCCATCCAGAAAGGCGTGGAGATACACATGCTCCAGGCCCCTTCGCTTCGCCAGCCGCAGCAGGGCGAACAGGTGCTCCAGGTGGGAGTGGACGCCGCCGTCGGACAGCAGGCCCATCAGGTGCAGGGACGTGCCCTTCTCCAGGCAGGCGTCCATGGCGTGCCGGTAGGCGGGATTTTCATCAAAGCTCCCGTCGGCAATGGCTTTGGTGATCCGGGGCAGGTCCTGGAACACCACCCGGCCGGCGCCGATGTTGGTGTGGCCCACCTCGCTGTTGCCCATCTGCCCGTCCGGCAGGCCCACGTCCAGGCCGGAGGCCCGGAGCGTGGTGTGGGCATACTCCCGGAAAAACTGGTCCAGCCGGGGCGTGGCGGCGGCGCGGATGGCGTTGCCCTCCGTCTCCTGCCGCAGGCCGAAGCCGTCCATGATGATGAGGGTTGTTGGTGTTTTGTTCATTGAAATCTCGTCTCGCTCGCTTTCTCACAAAACCGCTCTGCCGGAGCTCACTCCTGGTTGGCTGCGTTGATGATGTCCACGAACTGGTCGGGCTTCAGGGCGGCACCGCCGATCAGGCCGCCGTCGATGTCCGGCTGGGCCAGCAGCTCCGCCGCGTTCTTGGGGTTCATGGAGCCGCCGTACTGGATGGTGACGCTGCGGGCCACCCGGGCGCCGTACAGGCTGCGGATGGTGGCACGGATGTTGGTGCAGACCTCGCCGGCCTGCTCGGCAGTTGCGGTCTTGCCGGTACCGATGGCCCAGATGGGCTCATAGGCGATGATGCAGCGGCGCAGCTTGTCGGCGGGCACGCCGTACAGGGCGCTCTTCACCTGAAGGGCAATCCACTCGTCGGTGATGCCGGTCTCCCGCTGCTCCAGGCTCTCGCCCACGCAGATGATGGGGTTCATGCCGGCGTTCAGCACGGCGTGGACCTTCTTGTTGACGGTGGTATCGGTCTCGCAGAAATACTGCCGCCGCTCGCTGTGGCCCACGATGACGTACTTCACGCCCAGATCCTTCAGCATGTCGGCGGAGATCTCGCCGGTGTAAGCGCCCTTCTCCTCAAAGTACACGTTCTCGGCGCCCACGGAGATCCGCAGGTCCTTGAACGCCTTGGCGGCGGTCTGAATGTTGCAGGCAGGGACACAGATCAGGGTGTCGCACCACTTGGCCCGGGGCATGATCTTCTTCAGTTCCTCGGCGAATTTCTTCGTCTCAGTGGCGGTCATGTTCATTTTCCAGTTTCCGGCGATAACCGTTTTGCGATATCTGCGATTCATGGTGATCTCTTCTCCTTTATGTCTTCATCTATCCGCAATCGCGTTCTCCGCGATCTGATGCGCAGGTTTTGGCCGTTTCCAGGGCATTTTCCCCGAAAGGCCCTTTTTTTTATACAGAATTCCAGCCCGTTTGTCAAGTCAAATGAAGCGCGTTTGGGGACGGATTCGGCGCGGCCGCCGCAAGCGGCCGCAACATTCAAATTCATTTTCGCCTCAGGGCGTGCGTGGCGAAAATACTTTGCCTCAGCCGCCCTGGGCGGTGTCACCAGTCCGCAGATTGGTGAGGAGGAATGTAAAGGGGGGACACAGTCCCCCTCTTTAAGCATCCGGGAGGCAGGCCACGCGGGGCAGCTCTTTGCCCTCCAAAAATTCCAGCGGCGCGATTGACGGCTCCGGGAGGAACCGGGAAACGCAATGCCGCAACGGTGGATCGGCGGCACAGCAGCTTACTGATCAAGGAGGCAGGCCACGCCGGGCAGTTCCTTACCCTCCAGGAATTCCAGGGAGGCCCCGCCGCCGGTGGAGATGTGGGTCATCTTGTCGGCGTAGCCCAGCTGCTCCACAGCCGCCGCGCTGTCGCCGCCGCCGATGATGGTGATGGCGTCCGTACGGCTCAGGGCCTCGGCCACAGCCTCAGTGCCCTTGGCGAAGGCCGGGAACTCAAAGACGCCCATGGGGCCGTTCCAGATGACGGTGCCCGCGTCCGCCACGGCGCCGCAGTACAGCTTCACCGTCTCCGGACCGATATCCAGGCCCTGCCAGCCGTCGGGGATCTCCCCGGCCTTCACCACCTGACTCTTGGCGTCGGGGGCGAAGGCGTCCGCGCAGACGGTGTCCACCGGCAGCAGCAGCTTTACGCCCTTCTCCTTTGCCTTCTCCACCATCTCATTGGCGTAGCTCTCCCAGTCGGCCTCCAGCAGGCTGTCGCCCACCTTGCCGCCCTGGGCGGCGGAGAACGTATAGGCCATGCCGCCGCCGATGATGATGGTATCGGCGATGTTCAGCAGGTTGTTGATGACGCCGATCTTGGAGGAGACCTTGCTGCCGCCTAAGATGGCCACCAGGGGCCGCTTGGGATCGGCGATGGCACCGCCCAGGAACTCCAGCTCCTTCTGGATCAGGAAGCCGGAGACGGCGGGCAGGTACGCCGCCACGCCGGCGGTGGAGGCGTGGGCCCGGTGCACGGCACCGAAGGCGTCGGACACATACAGATCCGCCATGTCGGCCAGCTTCCTGGCCAACTCCGGGTCGTTCTTGGTCTCGCCGGGCTCGAAGCGGGTGTTCTCCAGCAGCAGGATCTGTCCCGGCTGCAGGGCGGCCGCCTTGGTTTGGGCGTCGGGGCCCACTACGTCATGGGCGAAGATCACTTCCCGGCCCAGCAGCTCGCTGAGGCGCTTCGCCACCGGGGCTAGGCTCAGCTTGGGGTCGGGGCCGTTCTTGGGCTTGCCCAGGTGGGAGCAGGCGATGACCGCCGCCCCATTCTCCAGCAGATACTGGATGGTGGGCAGCGCCGCCACGATGCGCTTGTCGCTGGTGATGGCGCCGGTCTCTTTGTCCTGGGGGACGTTGAAGTCGCAGCGGAGCAGGACCTTTTTGCCCCGTACCTCCACATCCCGGACCGTCTTTTTATGGGTATTCATCTGAGATGTCCTCCTATCTGATCTCGTTCCATTGGATTCCTCATGATTCATTCCAACGCAGCCGAAGCCGCAGAGGCGTTCGGCGGCGGTGTCAGCGCGTTCAGGGACTAGTATGGACCGAAGGATGGAAATTCACCCCCGGCCGCCCCCCCTGCAATGCAAGGCCGCTCCGCGCCCTGCAAAAGCAGCCGGGCCTCCCCAGCGGAATCGGCGCCGCCCGGCGGGGCTCAGCCCCAGGCCATCTCGCCGGTTCCCAGCAGGCCCGGAAACCCGTTCTGCCGCAGCGCCTCGTAGACGCAGACGGCCACGGTGTTGCTCAGGTTCAGGCTGCGGGCCTCGCTGACCATGGGCAGGCGGACGCAGCGGTCCCGGTACCGCTCCCGGAGAGCCAGAGGCAGCCCGGCGGTCTCCTTGCCGAAGAACAGCCAGCTGTCGGCGGTGAACCGGGCCTCCTGATAGGACCGGGGCGCCTTGGTGGTGGTGAGCCACAGGTCCCGCTCCGCCTCGGGGCGGCGGCGGAAAAAGTCCTCCAGATTCTCGTAATCAAAAACCTCCACCAGGTTCCAGTAGTCCAGGCCAGCGCGGCGGACGGCCTTCTCCGAGATGTCGAAGCCCAGGGGGCGGATCAGGTGCAGCTGGCTGCCGGTGGCGGCGCAGGTGCGGGCGACATTGCCGCAGTTCTGTGGGATCTCCGGCTCCACCAGTACGATATGAAGCATAGACAGCTGTCCCCCTCTTTTCATGCAGTCAAAACACATTGTACCGCGTCGCCCCGGCAAATTCAACTGTAATGTGTGAAGAAAACCGGATTTTTAGAAAAAATCACGACAAATCCAGCTGGATTTCTGCAAAATGCCGGAAATGACAGAAGGAGGGGGCGCCGCAGGAGCGGATCTGTTGTCTCCCACAAAAAAACGTCCCTGTACAAGAAAAATCTGGAGGAAATTTCTTTTATAAATTCGCCGGAAATACTGGATTTTCCCAAGATATTTGTTATAATAAAAAATACGAACGAACAAGGAGGAGAAAACCCATGGATTTTCCGCAGCGCGCCGTGTTTTTTCTGGAAGAGGACTCCTCCCTCCCGGCGCACTCCAAACCGCTGATGCTGGAAGCCGTGTTATTTTGCCCGATCCTAAAATGGATGAGTGACAAGCTGTTGGCCGACGGCGTGCAGCGGTTTTTTGCTGTCTCCAGCCCCCGCTTTGCCCAGGAGGTCCGCGCCTGCTTCCCGGAGGACGCAGACGTGACCATCTCTGAGCAACACAGCGAGCTGCTGGACTTTTTGAACACGCCGGACCCGGTGGCCGTGTTTGTCCGGGCCGCCCTTCCCATGGAGGAGGCGGGCCCCGGCTTTGTCTACGGCGCCGCCGGCTACGAGCTCCAGGCGGTCTGGCAGGAGAAGATGACCAATGCCGTCTCCGCGGCGGAGCTGATCCCCGGCTGGGTGCCGGTTTTCAGTCTGGAGACCGTGGCCGAGCTGGAGCCCCTGCTCCGGGAGCGGATCGTCCGGCGGCACATCCGCGCCGGCGTCCGGGTGCTGGACCCGAACGCGGTGTATATCGACCCCCGGGTCACCATCGGCCGAGGGACCATGCTCCTGCCCGGCACCATCCTGCGGGGGGAGACCGCCGTCGGCTGCAGCTGCACCATCGGTCCCAATGCCGTGGTGCGGGATTGCGTCATCGGCGATGAGACAGAGATCAATGCCTCCCAGGTGAACGAGAGCACCATCGGCAGCCGCACCCACGTGGGGCCCTTTGCCTACGTGCGCCCCGGCTGCGCCATCGGGGACGACATCAAGGTGGGTGACTTTGTGGAGGTGAAGAACTCCGCCATCGGTGACGGCACCAAAATCTCCCACCTGACCTATGTGGGGGACAGCGACGTGGGCCGCAAGGTCAACTTCGGCTGCGGCACCGTCACCACCAACTATGACGGCGTGAAGAAGTACCGCTGCACCATTGAGGACGGCGCCTTCATCGGCTGCAACACCAATCTGGTGGCGCCGGTGACTGTGGGCGCGGGTTCCTATATCGCGGCGGGTGCCACCATCACCAAGGATGTGCCCGCGGACGCGCTGGCCGTGGCCAGGGCCAAGCAGGAGAACAAGGAGGGGTGGGCCAAACGGCGGCGGAAGCTGTACGGGCAGGAGCACTGATGCTCCTTCGGCTGATCGATCCTACTGACAGAAACCAAGAACATTCAGAACATAGAAAGAGGGCGTTCAAACAATGATTTCTCACGGCAAGGACATCAAGGTGTTTTCCGGCAACGCGAATCCGAAGCTGGCGGAGGAGATCTGCAAGTTGATGGGAACCAAACTGGGCGAGGCGGAGGTCGGTACCTTCTCCGACGGGGAGATTTTCGTCTCCCTGTACGAGACGGTCCGCGGCAGCGACGTGTTCGTGGTCCAGTCCACCTGCACCCCGGTGAACAACAATCTCATGGAGCTGCTCATCATGATCGACGCGCTGAAGCGCGCCTCCGCCGGCCGCATCACCGCGGTCATCCCCTACTACGGCTATGCCCGGCAGGACCGCAAGGCCAAGGCCCGTGACCCCATCACCGCCAAGCTGGTGGCCAACATGCTCACCGCCGCGGGCGCGGACCGGGTGCTGACCATGGACCTGCACGCCTCCCAGATCCAGGGCTTCTTCGACATTCCTGTGGACAATCTGGCGGGCAACCCCATCTTTGTGGACTACTACGCCAAGAAGTACGGCTCCGAGTGCGAGAACATGATGGTGGTCTCTCCCGACGTGGGCTCTGTGTCCCGGGCCCGGGCCTTTGCCCAGAAGCTGCACATGAATCTGGCCATCGTGGACAAGCGCCGGCAGAAGGCCAACAGCTGCGAGGTCATGAACGTCATCGGCGACGTGCGGGACAAGGACTGCATCCTCTTCGACGACATGGTGGACACCGGCGGCAGCCTGTGCAACGCCGCCAAGGCCCTGATCGAGGTGGGCGGCGCCAAGAGCGTCCAGGCCTGCGCCTCCCACGGCGTGCTCTCCGGCCCGGCCATTGACCGGATCAACGACAGCGTCATCACCGAGCTGGCCCTGCTGGACACCATCCCCGCCATTGATCCCAAAAAGAGCAGCAAGATCAAATACCTGCAGGTGGCCCCCATGTTTGCAGAGGCCATCGAGCGTATCTACCAGGAGATCTCCATCTCCAAGCTGTTCCGCTGAGAAGCGGCGGAGCTCCGGCATTTCTGCGTATCAATAATGGACTGGTCAAGGCGGGGAAGGGAACTTTCCCGCCTTGGCTGACGTTGCAAAGGAGTTTTTTTCATGCTGTTAGGCGCCAAATCCGCCGCCGTGGACTGGCTGGTGGTGGGCCTGGGAAATCCCGGGGCCAAGTATGAGCACACCCGCCACAACATGGGCTTTCTCACCGTGGACCTGCTGGCGGAGCAGGCGGGGGTGAAGCTGAACAAGGTCAAGTTCAAATCCGCCTATAACATCATCCCCTTCGCCGGGGCCAAGTGCCTGGTGATGAAGCCCCAGACGTATATGAACCTCTCCGGCGAGGCGGTGCGGGAGGCGGTGCAGTTCTACAAGATCCCTGCCGACCACGTGCTGGTGATCTATGACGATGTGTCATTGCCGGTGGGGAAGCTGCGGGTGCGGCCCACCGGCTCCGCCGGGGGGCACAACGGCATCAAGAACATCATTGCCCACCTGGGGACCCAGGACTTCCCCCGGATCAAGATCGGCACCGGCGCGCCGGGCGAAGGGGGCGACATGATCGACTGGGTCATCGGCGTGCCCTCCCAGGCGGAGCGGAAGGTGTTGGTGGAGAGCTTCCGCCGGGCCATCGACGCGGCGGAATGTATCATTGAACATGGCTGTCAGAAGGCCATGAATGACTTCAATTGAATGAGGGCCGTCCAATGGGGCGGCTCGCCGCGCCTCTTTTTGCCGCCGGGCATGGCGCCCGGTAAAGGGGAATACACTAAGGACGGATCCATTTTCCCGGATCGTGCCGGTGGATATGACCTGGGTGGGAGAATCATGTCCATCCGCTTTACAGCCCCTGCCTCCAAACAGGCGCCGGGCGGAGAACGCCCACCGGGCCATGCGCCCGGAAGCAGCCCGGCGCCCAGAGAGTCTTCCCAATTTTTCATGTTGACAAGGACCACATCCTATGGAACAGTTTCTGAGACAATTGCAGACTATCCCCGAGGCGGCGGAGCTGATCCGCCGGGTGGAGGAGGGCGGCTGTCCCGCGGCGGTCAGCGGCCTCCAGCCGGTGCAGCGGGCCTGCGTGGGCGCGGCGGTGGCGGCAGCCTGCGGCCGTCCGGCGGTGTTCCTCTGCGGGGACGAGCGGGAGGTCCAGGTCCTCTCCGCTGATCTGGAGACCCTGACGGGCCGCCGCCCCGTGACCCTGCTGGGCCGGGAGTGGCAGTTCCGCCCCGGGGCCGTGGGTTCTCGGGACTGGGAGCGGAGCCGTCTGGCGGCGCTGTACGCCCTGGCCCAGGGGGACGCGCCGGTGGTGGTGGCCACCGCGGACGGCCTCATGGCCCGGACCCTGCCGCCGGAGACCCTGCGATCCCTGGCCATCACCCTGGAGGTGGGGGGGCAGGCAGAGCTGGGCGCGCTGGCGGAGCAACTGCTCTCCGCCGGGTATACCCGTTGTGAGCAGGTGGAGGGCGTGGGCCAGTTCGCCCTGCGGGGCGGCATTCTGGACGTGTTCTCTCCCCTGATGGACCAGCCGGTGCGGTGCGAGTTTTTTGACGATGAGATCGACTCCATGGGCGCCTTCGACCCCGGCACCCAGCGGCGGACCCGGAACGTGTCCTCCGCCCGGATCCTGCCGGCGGCGGAGGTGCTGCCCCACTGCGCCCCCGGAGGCCTGCCCGGTCTTGCGGACCAGCTGACCGCCCTGGCGGAGAAGCTGGCGAAAAAGCAGAAGACGGAGGCCATCGTCCAGACGTTGCGGGAGGACGCGGAGCGGCTGCGCAGCGGCGCGGCCCCGGGGGCGGCGGACCGGTATCTGGCAGCCATCTATCCGACTGTCACCGCCGGGGTCCACTACCTGCCTCCGGACGCGGTGGTGTTCCTCAGTGAGAGCGGCCGGGTGGACGAGCGGGTGAAGAACACGGTCCTCCAGCAGAAGCAGGACGTGGAGGCGCTGCTGTCCGCCGGGGTGCTGGCGGGGGAGTACGCCCATCTGACCCTCACCGCCGAGGAACTGTACGCCGCGCTGGAGGACTTCCCCGTGATCCTGGAGGACTCTCTGCCCACCTCCCGGCACCCCCTGCGGCCCCGGGGCCTCCTGACCATGAATGCCAAACAGCTCAGCTCCTACGGCGGCAGCCTGGAGACCGCCGTCACGGATCTGGAGCACTACCGCTCCTCCGGCAGCGCGGTGCTGGTGCTCTGCGGTGGGGAGACCCGGGCGAAGAATCTCCACCGGCTGCTGGAGGAGAAGGGCATCCCGGCCACCCTGGATCTAAGCGGCGCCGCCATGCCTGCGGCGGGGGAGGTGCGCCTCTCCCTGGGGGCCCTGTCCGCTGGCAGCGAGTGGCCGGCGCTGAAGCTGGCGGTGCTGACAGAGGGCCAGCTGACGGCCCCGGCCATGCGCAAGCGCCAGCGGGTGAAGAAGGACTCCAACCGGCAGAAGCTCCAGTCCTACACCGACCTGTCCCCCGGAGACCTGGTGGTCCATGAGCACCACGGCGTGGGCCGGTTCGTGGGCATCCAGCGGATGCCGGTGGACGGCGTGGAGAAGGACTACATCAAGATCGACTACGCCGGCGGGGACTGCCTGTACGTCCCCGTGACCCAGCTGGATCTGGTGAGCAAGTACATCGGCGGAGGCGAGGACACCGAGCGCACCAAGCTCAATAAGCTGGGGGGCGCCGAGTGGACCCGGCAGAAAACCAAGGCCAAGAAGGCCGCCAAGGATCTGGCCAGGGGCCTCATCGCGCTGTATGCCGAGCGGCAGAAGCGGCCGGGCTTCGCCTTCTCCCCGGACTCCCCCTGGCAGCGGGAATTTGAGGAGTCCTTTGACTACACCGAAACCGACGACCAGCTGCGGTGCATCGCGGAGATCAAGGCGGACATGGAGAAGCCACGGCCTATGGACCGGCTGCTATGCGGCGACGTGGGCTACGGCAAGACGGAGGTGGCACTCCGGGCCGTGATGAAGTGCATCCTGGACGGGAAACAGGCCGCCATCCTGGTGCCTACCACCGTCCTGGCCCAGCAGCATTACGCCACCGCTGTCAGCCGGTTCCGGGACTTTCCGGTGAAGATCGAGGTGCTGTCCCGCTTCACCCCCGCCAGGGAGCAGAAGCGGATCCTGGAGGCCGCCAAAAACGGCGGCGTGGACCTGCTGATCGGCACGCACAAGCTGCTGCAGAAGAGCATGGCGTTCAAAGACCTGGGCCTGCTGGTGATCGACGAGGAACAGCGGTTCGGCGTCACCCACAAGGAGCGGCTGAAGGAGATGAGCCGCCAGGTGGACGTGCTGACCCTCTCCGCCACTCCGATCCCCCGGACGCTGAACATGGCACTTTCGGGCCTGCGGGACATGTCCACCCTGGAGGAGCCCCCGGCGGACCGGCAGCCGGTGCAGACCTATGTGCTGGAGCACGACTGGGCCATCATTGAGGATGCCGTCCGCCGGGAGCTGGGCCGGGGCGGCCAGGTATACTACCTCCACAACCGGGTGGAGAGCATCGACGCCACCGCCGCCCGGCTCCAGAAGATGCTGGGGCCGGAGGTCCGTATCGTCACCGGCCACGGGAAGATGACGGAGCAGGAGCTGTCCTCCGTCATGCAGGCCATGGTGGACGGGGAGGCGGACATCCTGGTCTGCACCACCATCATCGAGACCGGCATCGACATCCCCAACGTGAACACGCTCATCATCGAGGACGCGGACAAGATGGGGCTGGCCCAGCTCCACCAGATCCGGGGCCGCATCGGCCGCAGCGCCCGGCGGGCCTACGCCTATCTCACCTACCGCCGGGGCAAGGTGCTGCAGGAGACCGCCGCCAAGCGGTTGGCGGCCATCCGGGAGTATGTGGAGTTCGGCTCTGGCTTCAAGATCGCCATGCGGGACCTGGAGATCCGGGGCGCGGGGAACCTGCTGGGGCCGGAGCAGTCTGGGTATCTCATGAGCGTAGGCTACGACCTGTACCTGAAGCTGCTGGAGGAGGCCGTCCTGGAGGAGCGTGGCGAGGAGAAGCGGATCGAGACGGAGTGTGCCGCCGACCTGACGGTGAACGCCCATATCCCGGACCGGTACGTCCCCTCGGCGGAACAGCGGATGGACCTGTACCGCCGCATCGCCGCCATCCGCACGGACGAGGACGCCTCGGATCTGCTGGACGAGATGCTGGACCGCTACGGCGAGGCGCCCAAGTCCGTTCTGGCCCTGCTGGACGTGGCCCTGCTGCGTTCTGCCGCGGCCAAGGCCGGCGTGTCCGATATCTCCCAGAAGGGCAGCCTCCTGCGGCTGCAGCTGGGAGTGTTCCACCCACAGGCCCTGGTGGCGGTGTGCGGCCACGCCAAGTACCGCCAGCGGCTGACGCTGGCGGCGGGGGAGATCCCTGCCCTCACCCTGAAGCTCAAGCCCGGGGAGGATGTGCTGGAGGCCGCCCGGGACCTGGTGGAGGACCTGAAGCTGGCCGCGGAGGAGGCCGCGGGCGGGACCCCGTAAGTTTCATCATGTTTTTGCCATGCCCCGCATAGGATGGTGGCGGTGGGACGTCCCCCGCCTGTCCTGTGCGGGGCGTTTCCACGGAATCTGCGAGGAATGACAAAGGAGAACCGTGATGAAACGATGCATCGCTTTTTGCCTGGCCCTGGGGGCCGCCATCTCTCTCACCGCCTGCGGGGGCGGAGACACAGAGGGGGGACTTCTCTGCGAGGCGTCCGGCATCCGTCCGGACACTGTGCTGCTGTCCGTGGACGGGCGGGACGTGTCCGCCCAGCGATACCTCTACTGGCTGGCCTACGCCTGCGACTACATTGCCGACTACTACGACAGCGGGGAGGGGATCCAGTGGGGGGACACTGTCTCCGGCCAGAGCCTGGAGGATTACGCCAAGGACCAGGCGCTGCAGAACGCCGCCCTGTACGCCACAGTGGAGACCTGGGCGGAGGATTACGGCTGCACCCTCACCGACGAGGACCGGACTGCCATGGACCGGGAGTGGGCGGCCCGGGCGGCCCAGTACGGCGGGGAGGAGGCCTATCTGGCCGTGCTGGCCCGCATGGGGCTGGACCGGGCGGAAGCGGAGGCCATCTCCGGGGACTACTATCTCTACGAGCACCTGTACGACCTCTACTGCACGGAGGGCAGCGAGCTGGCCCCCGCGGAGCATGACCTGGAGACCTTTGCCCAGGAGCAGGGCTACCTCACCGTGGACCACATCTGGCTCTCCACCGCCGCCGCGGACCCGGCGGACGCGGAGGCCGTGGCCGCCTGCCGGGCCAGGGCGGAGGAGGCCTTTTCCAAGCTGAACGGCAGCGCGGACCCTGCCCATGACTTTGCTGTCCTGGCCGCCACTTACAGCGATGAGACGGACCGGGACCAGCATCCGTCCGGATACACCTTCACTGTGGGGGACGGCACGCTGCCCGCCGCCTGCGAGGAGGCGGCCCAGGCCCTGGAGGAGGGCCAGTTCAGCGGCGTGGTGGAGGCGGATGACGGCTTCTACCTGATTCTGCGCAAGCACGTGGACCTGGAGGCCGTGGCCCCGGACTACTTCGACGCCCTGCTCCAGGCTGCGGCGGACAGCGCGGACATCTCCACCACCCGCACCTATGCGGACCTGGATGTGAGCCGGTTTTACGACGAGCTCATCGCCGCCCGGGCGGAGCTGGATGCCTCCGGCGGAGAGGTTGCCTGATGGGTGTTTGTGCCAATTTTGGCAAAATGACGAAATTCGCAGAGGTTTTGATAAAGTTTTAACAAATTTTCGAATTTCACAGAAATTTGCATTGACGGGGCAGGAAAAACCCAGTATAATCAAATCAGCAAGCGGTTGGTGTATGAGCATTTGTCAAAAATTTGGCAATCATGTTTTTCTTTTGACAAACTCTCGCCGCCACCCTCAACTTGTGATTGGCGTCTGCGGCAGCGCCTGACGAAGAGCCGTCGGAGCTGCCAATCCCATATTTTTATAAAAACGGAGGAAGATCATGAAAGAGCTCTATGTTGTGAATTGCTGCAGAACCGCGATTGGTTCCTTCGGCGGCGCGCTGAAGAACACCCCTGCCGTCGATCTGGGTGCCATCGTCATCAAAGAGGCTCTGAACCGTGCCGGCGTGAAGCCCGAGCAGGTGGATGAGGTCATGTTTGGCTGCATCCTGACCGCCGCCCAGGGCCAGAACGTGGCCCGCCAGGCCTCCATCAAGGCCGGCATCCCCTATTCCGTCCCCGCTTACACCGTGGGCATGGTCTGCGGCTCCGGCATGAAGTCCATGATCGAGGGCGCCCGCTCCATCCTGGCCGGCGACGCCGACGTGGTTGTCTGCGGCGGCACTGAGAACATGAGCGCCGCTCCCTACGCCGTTCCCACCGGCCGCTACGGCGCCCGGATGGGTCACACCCAGATGATCGACACCATGATCAAGGACGGCCTGTGGGACGCCTACAACAACTATCACATGGGCACCACCGCTGAGAACATCGCGGACATCTGGGGCATCACCCGCAAGGAGATGGACGAGTTCGCCGCCTCCTCCCAGCAGAAGACCGAGGCCGCCCAGAAGGCTGGCAAGTTCGAGGCTGAGATCGTCCCCGTGCCCGTGAAGGTCAAGAAGGACATCGTGGAGTTCAAGGTGGACGAGTTCCCCCGTGCCGGCGTGACCGCCGAGGGCATCTCCAAGCTGAAGGGCGCCTTCCCCGTGGGCCCCGAGTCCCCCAATCCCCAGGTGGTCCACACCTTTGAGCCCACCGGCATCCAGGAGACCGACGACAAGGGTCAGCAGCGCGTGACTGCCGCCAACGCCTCCGGCATCAACGACGGCGCCGCCGCACTGGTGCTGGCCTCCGGTGAGGCTGTGGAGAAGTACGGCCTGAAGCCCATGGCCAAGCTGATCGGCTGGGGCCAGGGCGGCGTGGATCCCAAGATCATGGGCGTCGGCCCCGTGCCCGCCTCCCGTCAGGCCATGACCAAGGCCGGCGTGACCATCGACGATATCGACCTGGTGGAGGCCAACGAGGCGTTCGCCGCCCAGTCCATCGCCGTGGCCCGTGAGCTGGGCTTTGACATGAGCAAGGTCAACGTCAACGGCGGCGCCATCTCCCTGGGCCACCCCGTCGGCGCGTCCGGTGCCCGGATCATCGTGACCCTGCTGCACGAGATGCAGAAGCGGCCCGAGGCCAAGAAGGGCCTGGCTACTCTGTGCATCGGCGGCGGCATGGGCGTTGCCACCGTGTTCGAGAAGTGCTGAATTGATCTTCCGGCAGAGCACCGTCTCCGCTGGATGTGAAAAGGCGTCCCCGGCCATTAGCCGGGGGCGCCTCTTTTTTTGTGCCGGGAAGCGGCGTGCCGCAGGGCCGCCATCCAGCAGAACGGCAGGAGGACGAGGGTATAAAAGCGCCTGGAGGCGGCCTGAGAGGATGCCCCAGCAGTTTGCGGATCGCACATCAGCCGGAGTTTTTGCAGGGACCGCGCTATGAAAGGCACCTGGCAGCCGCTGGAATGCGGTGGAACGGATAAGAAGGCCGCTGTAAGCCGAAAACTGGCTTACAGCGGCTGACTTGGCACCCCTGACCAGACTCTAACTGGTGGCCTACCGCTTAGGAGATGGACCCAGTGCATATATTCCCTATCAACAGGGATAAAGAAAATGCAGTTATATCAAGGCTTTTCTCCATGTTCTCTATAAACCTTGTACAAGCAAAATCAAGCAAAAACAAAGGATTTTAGCCCCCTATTGTTTGCACTCTGTTTGCAAAGGCGCGAAATTTGGCGTTAGCCAAAAGTTCAATTCCCGTCGAGACTTAATTATATTCATGGTATCGTGGACATAGTTTACCATACATAGAGGTTCATTACAAGAGGTATTGAGCCAGTGAAAGTGCCTGTTTTATCTTTCTCAGGAAAGGTAAAGCAGGCACTTTTTTTCATATCTAAACTTAGAAAGAAATGAGGTGAAATCATGAATACACAGATTATTGCCATAGCCAACCAAAAAGGTGGTGTCGGCAAAACAACCACTTGTGCCAATCTTGGAATTGGTCTGGCGCAGTCCGGGAAGAAAGTCCTTCTGATTGACGGAGACCCACAGGGAAGCCTGACCATCAGCTTGGGCAATCCTCAGCCTGATAAGCTGCCCTTTACACTGTCAGACGCTATGGGCCGTATTTTGATGGATGAACCAATTCGTCCCGGCGAGGGTATCCTGCACCACCCTGAGGGCGTAGACCTGATGCCTGCGGACATCCAGCTATCTGGTATGGAGGTATCTCTGGTAAACGCTATGAGCCGAGAAACCATTCTGCGACAATATCTGGACACGCTGAAGGGGCAATACTCCCATATCCTTATTGATTGCCAGCCCTCCCTGGGTATGCTTACGGTCAATGCACTGGCTGCCGCTAATAGGGTTATAATCCCCGTCCAGGCAGAGTATCTTCCAGCTAAAGGTTTGGAGCAGCTCTTGCAAACTATCAATAAGGTTCGCAGACAAATCAATCCCAAGCTGCAAATTGATGGGATTCTGCTGACGATGGTAGACAGCCGAACCAATTTTGCCAAAGAAATCTCCGCTCTTCTGCGCGAAACCTATGGCAGTAAGATCAAGGTGTTTACATCAGAAATTCCTCATTCTGTCAGGGCTAAAGAAATCAGTGCTGAAGGAAAAAGCATTTATGCCCATGATCCTAATGGCAAAGTGGCTGAGGGCTACAAAAATCTGACGAAGGAGGTATTGAAACTTGAAAAGCAGCGCGAAAAAAATAGAGCTGGCCTCAGTAGATGACCTGTTTTCTACAGAAGAAAGTCGGCAAGACGAGCAACTGGAAAAAATTCAGGAAATTCCCCTATCTGAACTGCATCCGTTCAAGGATCACCCCTTCAAGGTCAAGGATGATGATGCAATGATAGAAACCGCAGACAGCATCAAAAAGTATGGTGTGTTGGTTCCTGCGATTGCCAGACCACTGCCTGATGGCGGTTATGAGCTGGTAGCCGGTCACAGACGCCGCAGAGCCAGCGAATTGGCCGGAAAAGAAACCATGCCTGTCATTGTGCGCGACTTGGATGACGATGCTGCCACAATTATTATGGTTGACAGCAATTTGCAGCGAGAAAATCTGCTCCCCAGTGAAAGGGCCTTTGCCTACAAAATGAAGCTGGAAGCCATTAAACATCAAGGAGCAAGAACAGACCTGACTTCTGTTCAAGTTGAACAGAAGTTGAGTGCCAGAGACCAGGTGGCAAAAGAAGCCGGTGAACGAAGCGGTATCCAGGTAATGCGATATGTTCGTTTGACTGAACTGATTCCAGAGCTTTTGGATATGGTGGATGAAAAGAAAATCGCATTTAACCCAGCCTATGAACTCTCTTTTTTGAAAACGGACGAACAGCAAATGCTGGTGGAAACAATGGACTATGAGCAGGCTACCCCTTCTCTCTCTCAGGCTCAGCGAATGAAAAAGTTCAGCCAGGAAGGGAAATTGTCAGAAGATGTGATGCTTGCCATCATGTCAGAGGAAAAAAAGGCTGATCTGGATAAAGTGACCTTGAGCAGCGATACCTTGCGAAAGTATTTCCCCAAAAGCTATACACCGGCCAAAATGCAGGAAACCATTATTAAACTGCTGGAACAATGGCAGAAAAAACGCCAACGAGATCAGGAACGATGAAGGGAGAGCCTATGAAAGATATTGCAGCAAGGGAGCTGAAAGGCCACAACATTCTTGCAGTGGAGCGATTTTGGGACAGCACTTGCTGGATGATTGAGTTTACTGTCTTGCGCCCTACTGCTTATGGAGAACCTGGTGACGAAATGAGGCTTTTTCTCACAGAGGACGGGTATCAGTCAGCTCTGCAAAGCCAGCAGCGTCGAGAAATCAAAATTAAGAGATATGCTCATGTTATTGAGGGGCATATCCTCGACTTCAAGCCTAAAAAACACCGTCGTTCATAACCGATACAACGAAAGGAAAGGAATGAATATGTGTACTGTAAGAGAAATCCGAGAAGCTATTCAAGAAGATTGCCGCTCACAGCGTGATATGGAATCCACCGAGATTGACCGTGTTTTTCAAACCTTACCATTTTCTCAGGAAAGGGATCTGTTTGATAAACCACCAATGCCAAAACGCCTCTACCGACGCAAGAAAAAAGATACAGACAGACCCTAACCGCTGCCACAATTCTTTTATGAATTGCGGCTTTTTTCATACCTGAGAAATGAAAGGAGTGAAGTAAATGGCTGTTTTTCGTGTAGAACGCACTGGCGATTACACGGTTATGAGCAATTTTCATCTAAAAGACAAACGACTTTCTTTGAAGGCAAAGGGTCTCTTGTCGCAAATGTTATCTCTGCCTGATGACTGGGATTATACGCTGTCAGGACTCAGCTATATCAATCGAGAAAGCAAAGATGCAATCCGCTCTGCTGTCAATGAGCTTGAAACAGCCGGATACATTCGGCGCAGACAGACAACTGATGCTTCTGGTAAATTCGCAGCCAATGAGTATACCATTTTTGAGCGTCCCATCGAGGGAGAACCGATGTTGGATAAGCCGTTGTCGGAAAACCCGATAACGGTAAACCCGTCAGCGGTAAATCCGTTACCGGAAAATCCAACACAATTAAATACTAAGAAATCAAATACCCAAAAACAAAATACTCATGGATCAAATACCGATTCCATTCCCTTCCGGGAAACAGCGGCGGTAATACCGCCGGAACGGAAAGGAAGGGATGCGATGTCTGTCACAGAGATAGAAAATTATCGGGAATTGATTTTGGAGAATATCGAGTATGATTGTCTGAAGCAGCGTTATCCTCTCTACCTGGATGACCTGAATGAGATCGTAGAGCTGTTGGTAGAAACGGTCTGTGCCAAACGAAAGACCACCCGGATCTCTGGTGCGGACTTTCCTCATGAAATTGTACGCTCCCGCTTTTTGAAGCTGGACAGCTCTCACATCGAGTTTGTCATGGACTGTCTGCAAAAGAACACCACCCAGGTACACAACATCAAGCAGTACCTGCTTGCAGTGCTGTTCAACGCTCCTACCACCATGAATAACCACTACACTTCACTGGTAAATCACGATATGCACGCAGGCGGCTGGTAATCAGCCGCTTTTGTATTACACCAAAGGAGGCACAGCATGAATCAGATTGAAATTTTCAATAGTCCAGAGTTCGGAAGCATTCGCACTTTGGAACAGAATGGCAAAGTATTATTTTGCGGTACAGATGTGGCAACAGCGCTGGGATATACCAATCCACGCAAAGCCGTCCGCGACCATACCAGGGGTGGAACGAAATGTTCCATAGGGGTCCAGACTGGGAAAAAGGCAGATGGAAGCCCCGCGGTACAAATGGTCGAAATGCTCTTTATCCCCGAAGGTGATCTATATCGTCTGATCGCCCATAGTAAACTGCCGTCAGCGGAACGGTTTGAACAATGGGTGTTTGATGAAGTTCTACCTGCCATTCGCAAGCACGGAGCCTATCTCACAAAAGAGAAGTTGTGGGAGATAGCCACTTCTCCGGAAGCTCTGATAAAGCTCTGCTCCGAGCTGCTTGCTGAGCGGGAAGAAAATGCGTCGCTACGAGAGGAAAATGCCCTGCTGGAGAGTAAGGCAGCCTTTTATGATTTGTTCATCGACCTCAATCACAGTACCAACCTCCGCACCACCGCCAAAGAGTTGCTTGTCCCGGAGCGTCGGTTTGTCCGTTTCCTTCTGGAAAAGCGTTTTGTGTACCGCACCGCATCCGGTAATGTACTGCCCTATGCAAAGCCAGCCAATGAAGGACTGTTTTGTGTCAAAGACTACTGCAATCACGGGCATATCGGCTCCTATACGCTGATAACCCCGCAAGGCAAACTCTACTTTGCTCAGCTGAGAGACATGATTTTGATGGTTGTATGAGAGTGGGAAAGGAAGTGAGTTTTATGCCAGAAGGCAAAACAATCGGTCAGCTGATGGAAGAAATGCGCCAGAAAGCTGGAGCGCAGAACTATCACGGCCATGACTACATGGATCTCCAGCGATTTGCTGAGAACACCCGGCACATGATTATTTTTGATGTGCTGACGCATGACTCCCCGGTGGGCTGGAAAGGTGAACGAACCCGCCTGTTTTTGTCAGATAAGGGCTATGAAAAAGCTCTGAACAGTCAGGCAAAGGGACAGATCAAGATTCTCAGTCATGCAAAGGTCAGAAATGGAGATTTGCTCTATGACCGTTCTGAGCAAATTCGTTGAGGGCGGTTCGATGAAGAAATACCTTCTCCGGCGGCTGGTGGTCCCGCCTTAGAAATAAATGCACCACCCCTGCACATTTTGTGGAAAGGAGGCGATGAAAATGCAGGAAGAAGTGGAAAACAGGACTTTAACGCTGGTTGTCAGCGGAACAAAGTTCACCGGCAGGCTGCTCAAAGCCGCCATCAGCAAGTACCTTGCCCACCGCAAGGAAAAGAAGCTGCAAAAGCAGAGAAGCCGTGACGCGCCTGTGAAGCCCCAGGGCAAGCAGACGGTGAAACAGCTGATTGGTCAAAACCAAGGGGTTTCCAACATCGAGATCACCGACCCCTCCATCAAGGAGTTTGAGAAGATCGCCCGGAAATACGGCGTGGACTATGCGGTGAAGAAGGACCGCAGCAGCTCCCCACCCAAGTACCTGATCTTTTTCAAGGGTCGGGACGCGGATGCCCTGACCGCTGCTTTTACCGAGTACACCGGGAAAAAGGTCAGAAAGGCGGAGAAATCCGAGCGCTCGTCCGTGCTGGCAAAGCTGAGCCAGTTCAAAGAACTGGTAAAACACGCCGTCGTGGACCGGAACAAGCGGAAGGAGCTGGAACGATGAAAAAGCAGCTGAACATCAAAAAGCTCATTTTGCTGAATCTGCCGTATATCCTGATGGGGCTTTTCTCCACCAACTTCGGTGAAGCGTGGCGGATGGCCGTGGGTGCGGACGCTTCGGCAAAAATGCTCTCGTTCTTCTCCACGCTGCCGGTGGCGCTGGCCAGCTGGTGGCCCAGCCTGCACCCGCTGGACCTGCTGGTGGGCCTGTGCTGCTGCGGCGGCCTGCGGCTGGCTGTGTACCTGAAAAGCAAGAACGCCAAGAAGTACAGGCACGGCATGGAATACGGTTCCGCCCGGTGGGGAACCCATGAGGACATTACACCCTACATCGACCCGGTATTCCAGAACAATGTGATTCTGACGAAAACGGAGAGCCTGACAATGAACAGCCGCCCCAAGGACCCAAAGACCGCCAGAAACAAAAATGTGCTGGTGATTGGCGGCTCCGGTTCCGGTAAGACCCGCTTCTGGCTCAAACCGAATCTGATGCAGATGCACAGTTCCTATGTGGTCACAGACCCGAAGGGAACCATTTTGGTGGAGTGCGGAAAAATGCTCCAAAGGGGCGCACCCAAGCTGGGGAAAGACGGAAAGCCTATGAAGGATAAGCACGGCAAGGTCATTTATGAGCCGTACCGAATCAAGGTCCTAAATACCATTAACTTCAAGAAGTCCATGCACTATAACCCTTTCGCCTATATCCATAGCGAAAAGGACATCTTGAAGCTGGTAACAACGCTGATCGCCAATACCAAAGGCGAAGGCAAGGCCGGAGACGATTTCTGGGTAAAAGCAGAAACCTTGTTGTACTGCGCGCTTATTGGCTATATCCATTATGAGGCTCCGGTGGAGGAACAAAACTTCTCCACCCTCATTGAGTTCATCAACGCCATGGAAGTCCGTGAGGATGACGAGGAGTTCAAAAACCCCGTAGACCTGATGTTTGATGCACTGGAAGCCGAGAAGCCAAACCACTTTGCGGTGCGCCAGTATAAGAAATATAAGCTGGCCGCCGGAAAAACAGCCAAGTCGATTTTGATTTCCTGCGGCGCTCGCCTTGCCGTGTTCGACATTGCAGAGTTGCGTGAGGTCACGGCTTATGATGAGCTGGAGCTTGATACTTTGGGAGACCGGAAAACTGCCCTGTTTCTCATTATGAGTGATACAGATGACAGCTTTAACTTCCTGATCTCCATGTGTTATACCCAGCTTTTCAATCTGCTCTGCGAAAAAGCCGACGATGTGTATGGCGGCAGGCTTCCAGTCCATGTGCGCTGTCTCATTGATGAAGCCGCCAATATCGGGCAGATTCCTCGTCTGGAAAAGCTGGTGGCCACCATCCGAAGCCGTGAGATCTCCGCCTGTCTGGTGTTGCAGGCGCAGAGTCAGCTCAAGGCGATTTATAAGGACAACGCCGATACCATTATCGGAAACATGGATACTTCCATCTTCCTGGGCGGTAAAGAGCCGACTACCCTCAAAGAGCTGGCTGCCGTGCTGGGCAAGGAAACCATCGACACCTACAACACCGGAGAGAGCCGTGGCCGGGAAACTTCCCACTCTCTCAACTATCAAAAATTGGGGAAAGAGCTGATGAGCCAGGATGAGCTTGCTGTTATGGATGGCGGCAAGTGCATCTTGCAGCTGCGCGGTGTGCGCCCTTTTCTTTCGGATAAGTACGACATCACCAAGCACCCTAATTTCAAATACACAGCTGATGCAGACAAGCGAAATACCTTTGATATTGAAGCATTTTTGTCTGCCAGACTAAAACTCAAGCCTGATGAGGTCTGCGATGTATATGAAGTAGACACGGAGGGCGTGTAATACGGTTCCGCTGAGAAAGGAGTGATCGTATCTATTTGCCGCAACTGCCCTCTATGGGCCATTGGCGTACAAAGCGGACAATCGCAAGAAAAAATAATGAAAAAGGAGGACAGCCGGAATCATGCCCTCGGAAACCGGGCGGCAGATTGTTCCGGCTTTTGTATGCCTATGAAACATGACAAACCTATTTTTTAATCAGATTCCGGCTAACAAACTATATGGCATTTTTTGAACAGGCAATCACCGTTCTTCAGACCCTCGTTATCGCGCTCGGTGCCGGTCTCGGTATCTGGGGCGTTATCAACCTGCTGGAAGGTTACGGCAACGACAACCCCGGCGCCAAGAGCCAGGGCATGAAGCAGCTCATGGCCGGTGCTGGTGTAGCCGTGGTAGGCATGGTCCTTGTACCTCTGCTCTCCGGGCTTTTCTCTGTCTAAGCGTCTCCGTATGAAATCCTTGCCGCTCCCGCAGTTTTGCGGGGGCGGCGGAAAGGAGGTTGACACCGTATGGATTTCTTACTTGAAGCCCTGACAAATTGGCTGAAAGAAATGCTGGTGGGCGGCATTATGAGCAACCTTTCGGGGATGTTTGACAGTGTAAACCAGCAGGTCGCGGATATATCCGTACAGGTAGGCCAGACCCCACAGGGATGGAATGGCAGTATTTTCAGCATGATTGAGAATCTGTCCAACTCCATCATGGTGCCGATTGCAGGCGTGATCCTGGCTATCGTGATGACCGTAGACCTGATCCAGATGATCGCAGACAAGAACAACCTGCATGATGTGGACACCTGGATGATTTTCAAGTGGGTGTTCAAATCAGCCGCTGCCATCCTCATTGTCACAAATACATGGAATATCGTGATGGGCGTCTTTGATATGGCGCAGAGCGTAGTGGCGCAGGCGGCAGGGGTTATCAATTCGGATGCGTCCATTGACATTTCCTCAGTTATGACCGATCTGGAACCGAGGCTGATGGAAATGGATCTGGGACCGCTGTTCGGACTGTGGTTCCAATCCCTCTTTATTGGCATTACTATGTGGGCGTTATATATCTGTATCTTTATCGTTATTTATGGCCGTATGATCGAAATCTACCGCGCGTCCAGAAGCGCCGCTTTTCATCCAAAGGCGGTGTGCGGGCATTTTGGGAACCCGGCTTTAGCAAGCCGGTAAAGAAAAGTATCAAAGACGTGAAAAGCGTCACTTTAGCGTCATCCGATTTACCCCGGAGGGAAACCACAAGGGGGACAATAGCGTATCGGAAAAATCGCAAGTTGGGAAAACCATCTACCCACGACTGAGCGGCAAGACGCAACATTGTGAATGAGGAGCAAGGCTAAACTGCTTTAAGGGCAGTCCGAGGCGGGATACTCGACCCGGCGGCGCAGGATGGTTGTATTCGCCGTATGTCATAGCGGAATGTGACAGGTAAACACAGACCGCACGATACTTATGACAGCCAGCCGCAGTAAGCGGAAAAGGACGAAAACCCACTACCGACATCACAATACGCTTTTCCCAAAGTGTCTAACTGGAGATTGCCTAAACCGGAACGCCGGAACTATCCGGCTATGCGTAATGCCGCAAGGCGATAAATTTCAAGGGGTAAAAACCCAAGAAAGATGACGCTGAATATCCGGCATGGCAACGGAGCCTCCGTAGTAGTCCGAGGGCGGGAAAGCCGTCTACATGGCGAAGGGAGGCAGGATGTCAACCAATTCATAAAAAGGAAAGGTGCGTGAGGCATTATGAGAAGTCCTGAAAATGTGTTGGAAAGCCTAAAATCCAAGGCGTGTAACAAGAGCTACAAGTACGAGCGGTTATACCGCAACCTGTACAATCCACAATTCTATCTGCTGGCATATCAGCGGATACAGGCGAAACCAGGCAACATGACAGCCGGAACAGACGGCAAAACCATTGACGGAATGGGAATGGCAAGGATAAACGCCCTCATTGAAAAGATGCGGGATTTTAGTTATCAGCCTAACCCGGCAAGGAGAACGTATATCCCGAAATCCAATGGGAAAATGCGTCCTCTGGGGATACCGTCATTCGACGATAAACTGATACAGGAGGTGGTGCGGCTCATCTTAGAGAGTATTTATGAGCCAACCTTTAGCGACTATTCCCACGGTTTCCGTATAAACAGAAGCTGTCATACGGCACTCAAATATGTGCAGAAATATTTTACGGGGACAAAGTGGTTCGTTGAGGGAGATATAAAGGGCTGTTTTGACAACGTAGACCATCATGTGTTGATTGCTATTTTGCGAAAGCGGATTGCAGATGAACGTTTCATCGGTCTGCTCTGGAAGTTCTTGAAAGCTGGATATATGGAGGATTGGAATTATCACAATACTTATTCCGGCACTCCGCAAGGCTCCATCATCAGCCCTATCCTTGCAAACATCTACATGAACGAACTGGATAGCTATATGGCAGAGTATGCAGAGAAATTCAACTGCGGAAACCGCCGTAAAATCAATCCTGCGTTCAAGAAGAAGCTGGATGTCTGCCGGGGGAAAGAACAAAGGCTTAAAAGAAATCTCTCTAAAATGAGCGAGGAAGAAAAAGAGGGCTTAATTGCAGAAATCCGGGAACTGCGGCGTAGTCTGAAATCTATGCCGTATAGCGACCAGATGGACGATAGCTATAAACGGATTTGCTATATCCGATATGCCGATGATTTCTTAATTGGAGTTATCGGCAGCAAAGAGGACGCAGAACAGATTAAACAAGATGTAGGCTGCTTTATCCGGGACAAACTCCATCTGGAAATGTCCGAGGAAAAGACATTGATTACTCATGGACACGACGCTGCGAAGTTCTTGGGATATGAGGTCACAATCGCCAAAGGCGAACACAACAAAAAGACCAAAACCGGGGCTACCAGACGGGTAAACAATGGAAAAGTCTTACTTTATGTTCCCCATGATAAGTGGGTAAAACGACTGTTCTCCTACAATGCCCTCAAGATTAAATACGACAAACAAAATGGAAACAAAGAGGTTTGGGAACCTGTCCGGCGCACTCGCCTGTTGCACTTGGACGATTTGGAAATCCTAAACCAATACAACGCAGAAATCCGTGGATTGTATAACTACTACCGACTTGCAAACAACGTGTCTGTACTCAATAACTTCTACTATGTAATGAGATACAGTATGCTCAAAACCTTTGCTGGAAAATATCGGACACGAATCAGCAGAATTATCCGCAAGTACCGTCAAGGAAAAGATTTTGTTGTGGAATATCCGAAGAAAAACGGCAAGGTCGGAAAGGTATTGTTTTACAATAATGGGTTCCGCCGGGACACTAAAGTAGAAAGCGGAAATCCTGATATAGTAGCAAGAATTTTTGAGAATTATGGGCGTAATAGTCTTATAAAAAGACTGCAAGCAAACAGGTGTGAGTGGTGTGGCGCAGAGAATGTGCCGCTTGAAATACACCATATACGAAAACTCAAAGATTTAAGTGGCAGAAAACAATGGGAAATCGCCATGATTGGGCGTAAGCGCAAGACAATGGCACTCTGCGTCTACTGTCACGACAAGTTACACGCGGGGAAATTAGACTGACATCTGGAGAGCCGGATACGCTGAGAGGTGTAAGTCCGGTTCGGAGGGGAGTTCTCGGAAACCTGCCATAGTGATATGGTAAGGCGCCGGGTTCTTACCCTACTTGTGACTTCGGTGGCTCCCGTTCCAATGGCTGCAATGATGGGTAAAGAATGGGGCGGTATGGGACAGAATTACCTCCGATCCCTGCTGGCGCTGGGCTTTCAGGCGTTTCTCATTATCGTCTGCGTGGCAATTTATGCTGTGCTGGTGCAGAACATCGCTCTGGAAGATGACATCATCATGGCAATCTGGAGCTGCGTGGGCTACACCGTACTGCTGTGCTTTACGCTGTTCAAAACCGGCAGTCTCGCAAAATCAGTCTTTCAGGCGCACTAAAGGAGGGTTCTGTATGAAAAAATATCAAATCATTTACGCAGACCCGCCATGGAACTACAAAGTATATTCCAAGAAAGGATTGGGACGCAGTGCAGAAAGTCACTATCCGACCATGAGTATCGAGGATATTTGTGCGCTGCCAGTAGGCAACTTGGCGGATAAAGACTGTGCCTTGTTTTTATGGGTCACGATTCCATGTTTACTGGAAGGTCTCTCAGTTCTGAAGGCATGGGGATTTACCTATAAAACCGTCGGCTTTGTTTGGGTAAAGCAAAATCGAAAGGCAGATAGCTTGTTCTGGGGAATGGGATATTGGACGCGCTCCAATGTGGAACTTTGTATCCTCGCAACGAAAGGACATCCCAAGCGTATAAACGCAGCTGTTCATCAGGTCATTGTCTCTCACATTGAAGAACATTCAAAAAAACCGCAGGAAGCCAGAGAACGCATTGTCTCATTGATGGGTGATCTCCCGCGCATAGAACTGTTTGCTCGTCAATCCACACCCGGTTGGGATGTGTGGGGAAATGAAGTGGACAGCTCTATTTCATTCCCATAAAGGAGGTGGATAATATGGCTTATGTACCCGTACCCAAAGATTTAACCAAAGTCAAAACCAAGGTCATGTTCAATCTGACACGAAGGCAGCTGGTCTGCTTTACCGCCGGGGCGCTTGTAGGTGTACCGCTGTTCTTGTGGCTCCGTGAGCCTGCGGGAAACAGCATGGCTGCCATGTGTATGATGCTGGTCATGATGCCCTTCTTCCTGCTGGCAATGTATGAAAAGCATGGACAGCCCCTTGAAAAGATCGTCGGCAACATCCTCAAAGTAGCTGTGATCCGTCCCAAGCAGCGTCCCTACCAGACCAATAACTTTTATGCCGTATTAAAGCGGCAGGAAATGCTCGATAAGGAGGTGTATGACATTGTTCACCGCAATGAAAAGCTGGCTGCGCCGTCTGCTGGGAAAACCGGAAGAAAAGACCGTGCATCCGGTAAAGACAAAGAAAAAGCTGTCCCGCGCCGATAAGAAGCAGATCGAAGCGGCCATTGCCCGCGCCAACCGCACGGACAAAAAAGGAAAATCGGCACAGGACAGTATCCCCTATGAACGAATGTGGCCGGACGGGATCTGCCGCGTATCGGACAGCCACTACACAAAGACCATTCAGTTTCAGGACATCAACTATCAGCTCTCCCAAAATGAAGATAAGACCGCGATCTTTGAGGGCTGGTGTGATTTCCTCAATTATTTCGACAGCTCGATTCACTTCCAGCTGTCTTTTTTGAACCTTGCGGCATCGGAGGAGACCTTTGCCAACTCCATTTCCATTCCGCCCCAGGGGGATGCCTTTGACAGTATCCGTGAGGAATATACCACGATGCTGCAAAATCAGCTGGTCAGAGGCAACAACGGTCTCATCAAGACCAAATACCTGACCTTTGGTATCAACGCTGACAGCATCAAAGCCGCCAAGCCCCGTCTGGAGCGTATTGAGACCGATATACTCAATAACTTCAAGCGTCTTGGTGTAGCCGCCAGAACATTGGACGGTAAGGAAAGGCTTTCCCAGCTTCATGCGGTATTCCACATGGATGAACAGCTCCCGTTTCAGTTTGAATGGGACTGGCTGGCTCCTTCCGGCCTGTCCACGAAAGATTTTATTGCACCAAGCTCCTTTGAGTTCCGCACCGGCAAGCAGTTCCGTATGGGCAAGAAATACGGGGCTGTTTCTTTTTTGCAGATTTTAGCCCCAGAGCTGAATGACCGTCTGCTGGCTGATTTTCTGGATATGGAAAGCTCGCTCATTGTGAGTATGCACATTCAGTCGGTGGATCAGGTGAAAGCCATCAAAACGGTAAAGCGTAAGATTACCGATCTGGACCGCAGTAAGATTGAGGAACAGAAAAAAGCAGTCCGCGCCGGATACGACATGGACATCATTCCTTCTGACCTTGCCACCTACGGCAGCGAAGCGAAAAAGCTGTTGCAGGATTTGCAGAGCCGAAACGAGAGAATGTTCCTGGTCTCCTTTTTGGTGCTGAACACAGCGGACACCCCCCGTCAGCTTGGCAACAACATCTTTCAGGCAGGCTCTATTGCCCAGAAGTATAACTGCCAGCTGACCAGACTGGACTTCCAGCAGGAAGAAGGGCTGATGAGCTGTCTGCCCCTGGGACTCAATCAGATCGAGATTCAGCGAGGGCTGACCACCAGTTCTACGGCTATCTTTGTACCATTCACCACACAGGAATTATTCCAGAACGGCAAGGAAGCCCTGTACTACGGCATCAATGCCCTGTCCAACAACCTCATCATGGTGGATAGAAAGCTGCTGAAAAACCCCAACGGCTTGATTTTGGGTACGCCGGGTTCCGGTAAGTCTTTCAGCGCCAAGCGTGAGATTGCCAACTGCTTTTTGCTTACCAATGATGATGTCATCATCTGTGACCCGGAAGCGGAGTACGCGCCCCTGGTGGATCGTCTGCATGGGCAGGTCATCAAGATCTCGCCTACCTCAACCAACTACATCAATCCGATGGATCTGAACCTGGACTATTCGGATGATGAAAGCCCGCTGTCCCTCAAGTCTGACTTTATCCTCAGCTTGTGTGAGCTGATCGTGGGCGGTAAGGACGGATTGCAGCCGGTGCAGAAAACCATCATCGACCGTTGTGTGCGTCTGGTCTATCAGACCTACCTCAATGACCCGCGCCCGGAGAATATGCCCATACTGGAGGACCTATATAACCTGCTCCGTTCACAGGAGGAAAAGGAAGCCCAGTATATCGCCACGGCCCTTGAAATCTATGTAACCGGCTCCCTCAATGTGTTCAATCACCAGAGCAATGTGGACATCAATAACCGCATTGTCTGCTATGACATTAAGGAGCTGGGCAAGCAACTCAAGAAAATCGGTATGTTGGTGGTCCAGGATCAGGTGTGGAACCGCGTTACCATTAACCGTGCCGCCCACAAGTCCACCCGTTATTACATCGACGAGATGCACCTGCTTTTGAAGGAGGAGCAGACCGCCGCTTATACGGTGGAAATCTGGAAGCGATTCCGCAAATGGGGCGGTATTCCGACAGGTATCACCCAGAATGTCAAAGACCTTTTGAGCAGCCGCGAGGTGGAGAACATCTTTGAAAACTCCGACTTCGTGTATATGCTCAACCAGGCAGGCGGAGACCGTCAGATTCTCGCCAAGCAGCTGGGCATTTCCACGCACCAGCTTAGCTATGTGACCCACTCCGGTGAGGGCGAGGGCCTGCTGTTCTATGGCTCCACCATCCTGCCCTTCGTTGACCACTTCCCGAAGAATACTGAGCTTTACCGCATTATGACCACCAAACCCCAGGAACTGAAAAAGGAGGATGAATAACTATGAAACAGAATATTTGCGAACTTGATACCATGATTTTTTTCCGTGAGGCATTGGAGGCTCACGAATTCATGTTGCTTCCGGTAATGGCCTCCGCTGTTGTTGAGTGTCGTACCGCTGACAAAGAACTCAAAACCTTGAATGAGGATGGCGAAATTGGTCTTGCCCGTCTCTTTTCGATTTGGGCGAATATGATGTGTGCCCCTGGTGCAGCAACCATTGTAGGGTGCAGACCTATCACAATGCTCTCTGAGATTCTGGCGCAAGTCCATGCGTATCTCACCGTGCATCCGCTATATGATCCGGAAGGTTTGGCCCTCTATGTGGAGCTGCACCACATGATGGATGCTATCCTAATGGGTGATTGGTTTGAATAAAGAGCCGCGCCTGCGCTTTACTGATGAGGAACGGGCTGACCCTGCACTGGAAAAGCCGATCCGCAAAACGGAGAAAGCTACGGCCAGAGCAGATAAGGCGCAGGCCAATATTCCAAAGAAAAAAGTCAGACAGACGGTCATTGACCCGGACACCGGGAAAAAGACCTCGAAGCTGACCTTTGAGGACAAGAAAAAACCACCTTCCAAACTTTCTCAAGGGGTTAAGGAAGCTCCCGTCCATCTGGTCGCGGGCAAGTTTCACAAAGAGATCCGGGAAACAGAACAGGACAATGTGGGCGTGGAAAGCGCCCACAAGTCCGAGGAGGCGGTGGAGACCAGCGCTTATCTGGTGCGGGAGGGCTATCGCAGCCACAAGCTGAAGCCGTACCGCAAAGCAGCCCAGGCCGAGCAGAAGCTGGAAAAGGCAAATGTAAATGCCCTGTACCAGAAGTCCCTACGGGAAAATCCTCAGTTTACCAGCAACCCTCTCTCCCGCTGGCAGCAAAAACAGAGTATCAAAAAGCAGTATGCCGTCGCCAAGCGCACCGGTCAGACTGCCGGAAATACCGCCCAGGCTGCGTCCAAAACCGGAAAAGCCGCAAGGACGGTAAAAGAAAAGGCACAGCAGGCAGGGGCATTCGTCATGCGCCACAAGAAGGGCTTCCTGATGGCAGGGGTTTTTTTCCTCATCGCCTGTATGCTGATGAATACCATGTCCTCCTGCTCTATGATGGCACAGAGTATTGGTTCTGTAATTTCCGGCACTACCTATCCATCGGATGACCCGGAAATGCTGGCGGTGGAGGCAGATTATGCAGACAGAGAAGCTCGGTTGCAGGAGAAAATCGACAACATCGAAAGCAGCCACCCAGGGTATGACGAGTATCGCTATAACCTTGGCATGATCGGCCATGACCCCCATGAGCTTGCGGCGTTTCTCTCTGCTGTCTTGCAGGGCTATACACGCCACAGCGCACAGGCAGAGCTGGAGCGTGTGTTTGATGCACAGTATCAGCTCACGCTGAGAGAAGAAATTCAGATTCGCACTTACACTGACGAAGATGGGGATGAGCATGAATATGAATATCGTATTCTCCATGTAACTTTAACAAGCCGTTCCATTGCCTCTCTTGCGCCAGAACTACTGACTCCGGAGCAGATGGAGATGTACCAGGTCTACCGACAGACTATGGGCAATAAGCCGCTGTTGTTTGGTGGCGGTTCTCCCGATACAGGTGTTTCTGAAGATTTGACTGGTGTTGAATTTATCAATGGCACCCGCCCCGGCAATCCGCAGCTGGTGGAACTGGCGAAAAGTCAGGTGGGCAATGTGGGAGGACAACCTTATTGGAGCTGGTACGGCTTTGACTCCCGTGTGGAATGGTGTGCCTGCTTTGTATCATGGTGCTATGGTCAATCCGGTCGAACGGAACCACGCTTTGCTGGTTGTCAGTCTCAGGGTGTTCCGTGGTTCCAGTCTCATGGACAGTGGGGCGCACGAGGATATGAAAACATCGCCCCCGGTGATGCCATTTTCTTCGATTGGGATCTGGATGGTTCCGCAGACCATGTGGGAATTGTTGTCGGCACCGATGGCAGCCGTGTTTATACCGTGGAGGGAAATTCCGGCGATGCCTGCAAGATCAAAAGTTATGACCTGAATTATCAGAGTATCAAGGGCTACGGCCTGATGAACTGGTAACAGAGATTTTTTAGAAGGAGTGATAGACAATGGCAAAGAACAAAATTGAACGCATTGACCAGGAGATTACTAAGGTCCGCGAGAAGATCGCAGAGTATCAGGAAAAGCTCAAGGCACTGGAGACACAGAAAACCGAGGCAGAAAATCTGGAGATCGTCCAGATGGTGCGCGCACTGCGTATGACCCCGGCTCAGCTGAGCGCCATGCTGTCCGGAGGCACAGTTCCCGGCAGTTTGGCTGATGACAACAACGAACAGGAGGAAAACAGCTATGAGGAATAAACGATTGCTCCGAACACTTTCCGCCATTTGCCTGACGCTGGTTCTGGCATTGGGCTTTACCGTTCCCGCTTTTGCCCAGGGCGCAGCTCCGCCCCCGGCAGAGGATACCACCAATGACAGCAATGTGGTGGTGGAAGAAACGGAAAAAGCACCTCCGCTGACCCCGGATGGCAACGCCGCTCTGGTGGATGATTTTGGTGGCAACAAGCAGCTCATTACCGTTACCACCAAGGCAGGCAACTATTTTTATATCCTGATCGACAGGGCCAACGAGGATAAAAAGACTGCTGTTCACTTTCTGAACCAGGTGGATGAAGCGGACCTGATGGCACTGATGGAAGATGGAAATGCCAAAGAGGAGCCGCCAGCTGTGTGCAGCTGCACGAAGAAATGTGAAGCAGGGGCAGTTAATACGGCCTGCCCGGTCTGTGTAACTGATAAGAGTAAATGTACGGGAAAAGCACCGGAACCTCCGGCAGAAACACCGGAGCCGGAAAAAGAGAAGCCTGCCGGACTGAACCCGGCTGCCCTGATCCTTCTGCTGGCTCTGCTGGGCGGCGGTGGCGTATTTGCCTACTTGAAGCTCGTTAAGAATAAGCCTAAGACCAAGGGCAATGACAGTCTGGACGATTATGATTATGGTGAGGAAGATTCCGAGGAATGGGAAACCGAAGATGAGGAAGTCCTTGAGGATGGTTTTGAGGGTTCTGACCCTAATGAGGAACGCGATAGAGCAGATTGAACCATTTGAGCGTAGCGTATTTCAAATCATTGCGGGATAAGGGACAGAGGACAGGGAGAAATTCCTGTCCTCTGCTGCTCTACTCACTCTCTTACTGTAAATCCACACCCAAAATCAGCACATGGTCAAAAAAAAGGAGGACCTCACAATGAACACATGGAACTGGTTATTACACTTTCTGATTATTTTTGATCTGGTCGCCTTCGGAATTTACTTTGGAGGAGACATTCTTTTCACTGCTATCAGCAAAGTTCAAAAAAAGTCAAAGAAGGACGATGACTTGGATCTTTATGATTTTGAAATTGAGACCGCACCCCAAAAGCGCTCTTTATGTGTGGACTCAATCCGAATGCTTTATTCTGGTGAGATAGATGAATTTGTGGAAAAGGAACTGTTGCCTGATGCAGCGGAGACCATGAACGCTTTATCTGAAGCTGAAAAAACAGCAGTTAGCCTGTTACTAAAAGCTTATATCGGTTTTTTGAGCGAAGAAGCAACGGTAGATGAACAAAGTTTTCCCATGGTTAAGGAACTGTTGTCTTATACACAGGGCAGCAAAGAAGATGGTGAAAAAGATGCCATAGATTGTCTGATGGAAGATACGGTCAGCAGAACCCACAGACATCGAGAATATTACAACAATTATCAACGCTATCAACTGATGCAGGTGGATAAAGAGCGTGTGATTATGGCCTGCAATATCATAATCAATGATTTGATTGGCAGGTTGTACCGATATGATTATCGCTTTGGCTATGACATTACACTTGCCTCAGAACACAGCATTGCAAAAAAACTGTCTGATAATTGGCAGAATGAATGGGAGGTTGAAGATTATGAAGCTGGTGATTGCTGAAAAACCATCGGTTGCACAAAGTCTGTCGGCGGTGATTGGTGCAACCGCCCGTAAGGACGGGTATCTGGAGGGAAACGGCTGGCGTGTCAGCTGGTGCGTGGGCCATCTGGCCGGGCTTGCAGATGCAGACAGCTATGACCCCAAGTATGCCAAGTGGCGATATGATGACCTGCCTATTCTGCCGGAGCATTGGCAGATGGTGGTGGGAAAGGATAAGAAAAAGCAGTTTGATATTCTCAAAAAGCTGATGAATGCCCCGGATGTGACGGAGGTGGTAAACGCTTGCGATGCCGGACGCGAGGGCGAGCTGATCTTCCGCAGTGTCTATGAGCTGGCAGGCTGCCAAAAGCCGATGAAAAGGCTTTGGATTTCTTCGATGGAGGACTCCGCCATCAGGGAGGGCTTTGCAAACCTCCGCCCCGGTGCGGACTATGACGGACTTCGGGATGCTGCTCTCTGTCGTGCCAAGGCCGACTGGCTGGTGGGGATCAATGCCACAAGGCTTTTTTCCGTGCTGTACCACCGCACCCTCAACATCGGGCGCGTGATGTCCCCTACGCTGGCACTCATTGTCCAGCGAGAAGCTGAGATCGACACCTTTAAGCCGGTTCCCTTTTATACCGTGGCACTGGAGCTGCCCGGTCTTACCGTATCCGGGGAGCGCATGGCGGATAAGGCTGCTGCTGAGCAGCTGAAAGAAGCCTGTCAGGGTGTAAATGTCACTATCAAAAAGGTGGAATGCAAGGAAAAGTCCGAAAAGCCACCTGCCCTCTATGACCTGACTACTCTGCAAAGAGATGCCAACCGCCTGCTTGGATTTACAGCCCAGCAGACCCTGGACTATCTGCAAAGCCTGTATGAAAAGAAGCTCTGCACCTATCCCCGTACTGACAGCCGCTATCTGACTGGCGATATGGCAGACAGCCTGCCGGTGCTGGTGAATCTAGTTGCCAATGCTATGCCGTTTCGCAAAGGAATCGCCATTACCTGTGATCCGCAGACGGTCATCAACGATAAGAAAGTAACCGACCACCACGCAGTAATCCCTACCAGAAATCTCAAGGACGCAGACCTTTCTGCCCTTCCTGCGGGAGAAAAAGCGGTGCTGGAGCTGGTGGCTCTGCGTCTGATGTGCGCCGTAGCCCAGCCCCATATCTATTCGGAAACCGTTGTGATTGCAGCGTGTGCCGGTGGGGAGTTTACCACAAAAGGGAAAACAGTGAAGCACCTCGGATGGAAAGCACTGGAGGACGCTTATCGTGCCAAAATGAAGGATACAGAGCCGAAAAAAGAGGGCGTAGAGAAAGCCCTGCCGGAGCTGACCGAAGGACAGACACTTTCGGTTTCTGCGGCAATCGTCAAAGAAGGCAAAAGCAGTCCGCCTCAGCACTTTACGGATGTGATATTTTGTGAGCGTAAGGAGTGGATAGGAATTGAAGAAAGGAGTTCAGCATGAGAAGAAAAAAAGATAAAAGCAATGGCATTACTGCTTTGTATGAAAGACTGTCTCGTGATGATGATAATGCTGGAGAGAGTAACAGTATAGTTCATCAAAAGCAAATACTTGAAGATTATGCTATGAAACATGGTTTTACGAATCTTGTTCATTTTACCGATGATGGTTGGAGTGGAGCGACCTTTGACAGACCTTCATGGAACAGACTTGTTGAAGGTGTTAAAAACGGAGAAATCACTGCCTGTATCTGCAAGGATATGTCCAGAATCGGCAGAGATCATCTGCAAGTAGGTTTTTTCACTGACATTCTGTTTAGAGAAAAGGAAGTTCGATTTATAGCAATCAATAATGGTATTGACAGTGACCGTCAAGAAACCAGTGAGTTTGCCCCTTTTCTGAATATCATGAATGAGTGGTTTGTCAGGGACACAAGTAAGAAAATTAAAGCTGTACTGAAATCCAGAGGTTCTTCCGGCAACGCTCATACAAGTAATATTCCACCATACGGCTATTTGAAAGACCCCGAAAACCCCGACCATTGGATTATTGATGAAGAAGCTGCTGAAGTAGTCCGCAGAATTTATCGCATGACTATTGAGGGAAAAGGACCTTATCAGATAGCAAGAGAACTTTCAGAAGAAAAAATAGAAAGACCATCTTATTATCTTGGCAAAAAGGGACTTGGAAATCATGCAAGCAACTATGACAAAGAAAATCCGTATATGTGGCGAGGAAATCAGGTTACTACTCTGATTGCCCGACCAGAGTATATCGGAAAGACTGTCAATTTCAGGACATTCAAAAATTCCTATAAGGACAAAAAGACGAAAAGGGCAGATAAGGAAGATTGGGTGGTTTTTGATGATACACAAGAGCCTATTGTCGATGAAGAAACATGGCTGCTTGCTCAAAAGTTAAGACAGAATGTAAGAAAAGCAGATCCTATGGGCGAGCCTAATGTTCTGACCGGAAAGATTTACTGTGCTGATTGTGGTGCGCCGATGTATAATCACAGGCAGCGGAAAGGGCGAGAAAGAATATACTATACTGCCAAAGGCGAAAAAAGGACAAGTCATTCCAATCCGGCAGATTGTTATGAATGTTCCACATATAATCTGGGTTGTCAGAGATATGACCGGCATTGTACTTGCCACCATATTTCAACAAAAGCACTTAAAAGCATCATTCTGAAAACCATACAGGAGACTTGCCATTATGTTTCTTTGAATGAGCGGGAGTTTGTTTATTCTCTGCAAGAAGAATCGGCGATGAAAGATATTGCTGTTTCTGAAACTGTAAAAAAACGCATTGAAAGAAATCAGAAGCGAGTTCACGAACTGGATATGCTTATCAGGAAAATCTATGAAGATAATGTGATTGGAAGATTGCCGGACAGGCTTTTTCAGAGTATGCTTACTGATTATGAAAATGAGCAGAACGAGCTGAACAAGATTATTGAGACTGACACCGCTGATATGCAACGGATTATAGGCGGTCAAAATAATGTGGAGCGTTTTCTAAAGCTGGTTAAAAAGTATGAGAACATTACAGAACTTACTCCTGCCATGATAAATGAATTTATCGACAAAATTCTGGTTCACGAGCCACAAGGAAAAGGTGCAGACCGCACCACAGAGGTGGAGATATATCTTAACTATGTCGGGCAATTTCAAGTACCTGTGGAGCAGCATGAGCCAACAGAGGAAGAAAGGATTGCTGCTGAAAAAGAGGCGGAACGACTTCGCAGAAAACGAGAATCCAATCGTAAGTATATGAAAAAGATTCGTGAGAAATCAAAAGAATTTGCGGAGCATGAGCGTATAGCAGAAGAAAAAAGTTCTGATAGCAATGTGTGTGTTGAACAGAACGCCACAAGCAAATCAAATCGGCAAAAAGTGAAAGGAGAAAAAATAGCATGACAGAATTGAAATCACGAATCCATGACAAAAGCAACGGTCTGGACTATGTTCTTGTGGGCGATTACTATGTGCCGGACTTGAAGCTACCGGAGGAACACCGCCCTATCGGTATGTGGGGCAGACTGCACAGGACATATTTGGAGCAGTACCGCCCTACAAGGTTCTCTGCCCTCTGTTTATCCGGCGAACTGCATACTTACCTTGCTGACCTGGACGAACAGGCAACGGAAAGATGCAGCCTTATCATTGAGCAGATGAAACAAGCCGAGGGTGTGACCGAAACCATGAAAGCAGACAATCAGATGTTGTGGGTACAGTCCATGAACTCTATTCGTAACCGAGCCGAAGAAATCATCAGACAGGAAATGATTTACTGCTGATTTTATCAAGTCCAAAACCAACATTTTTATATCGTAAACGAAGCGACAGGTATTTCCTTATGAAGTGTCTGTCGCTTTTCATTTATCAAACTTTAAGGAGGAAAACACAATGAAGATGAACCGGAATGAAATGGAAGCCCTTTATGCCTTTGGCTGTCCGAACCTGAAAGCAACTGTCGAGCGTTTGCGTATGGTGGCTGCCCTTGCACCCGATCCGGCGGCGAAGAAGTTGTTTTATATGCTTTCCGTCAAGCTGAGTGCTGAGGGTGTTGAAAGGTGGTATCGCTGCTTTTACCGCAAGCTGCGTGTGTTGAAAGACCATAGGGAGGGCTGCTATGACGAGACTGACGAAGATTGAGAAAGAAACAATCGTTCTCTTTAATGAGGGCGAGGACAAGGCAAATATCTATACCCACAACGCCGGATTGAAAAAGAGGCTGGCTGCTTTTACTAAGAAGTACCCTGACCTTTGCCGACTGGAAAAATCCAATGTTCAAGGCGGTGTTTCTTATGTGCTGGCAAAGTCCCGTCTGTCTATCCGCTTCCTGCCGCCTTACAGCGAGGAACGTAGACAGAAAGCCAGTGAATATGCGAAAAAGCATGGGCTGAACAGTCAACAGGGATAGTGTGATAATAAGGGCTGATATGCGGTTAAAATGTCAGGTGCAGACCTGATGTTTTGACTGCAATTACATATGGGGGATATAAAGTATCGCTCTGTCTTTAATATATGGAAATTGTGTTGCAAATATTTTCTTGTATCTAAATTTACAATATATTAATTGATTTCTCGATTGCTTTCAGGTATAATATTGCATAGGTAAATAAGTTGCAGTAAATATTTGAGATGTTAGTAAGGACATTAGAGTATGGTCAGCACATCAGCTCTATCATCATAAATGAAGGTGTAATTGTTCGAAAAGGTAATACATATACCATGCCTGTTGATGGTATAGCTAAACCACAAATCAAACTTGAAAAAACTGAAAATTTTTTCAAATAAAGTGTCCAAAATCAGGGGTTCAATCCGTTATAGAGGGTAACGGAAAACAAAGAAAGGAGTTGATACCAATGCAGTATCGAGAGCGTTATCTACAAATGAGTTCATAAATTTGAAAGGAGATATTAATTATGAAAATTATGAAGAAATTCTCTACCCTATTACTGACCGGTGTGTTGATGCTTGCAATGAGTGTACCAGCTTTCGCTGCGGAGCCGGAAACTGGGAATCTGAATGAAGTTACGACTACCAAAGATTTGGCAGTTTTGACCGCAGAACTTGAAGATTTTGTAGCACTCAATCCTGACAGCACAGAAGCTGAACAAGATGCACACTTAACACAGTTTATCCAGAATGGTGGACTGAACAGAGCAGCTACATATGGCATTGGTGACTATATCCCAGGATATAACAATCTTAACCCTGCTGAAAGAGAGCTTGTGAAGAAACATCCAGTTCAAGCTACTAAGGTGTTTACGACTGCACAATCCGCTACTGACTATACTATTAGCACCTATGGTAAAAATGGTTGGCAAGATAATTCTGATGCCTTCAGACATTGCCTTTGGAATGCATTGATGAAAAAAGCCATGGACGCTTCTGCTGCAGAAGAATGGGCAACTGCTCATGAATATGAGTCCAGTGGTCTTGATAAATCAATGGATTTGTTTAACAATAGTATTGGTAGATCTATTGATGTTTCCAATAAGTCTGAAGCTCAGATTGTTTCTGCGGTTAAGACTAAAGTCAGCAATGGTTCTTGCCGTCGTATCATCAATAATAAGTTGGTTGCTACCAATGGAGATGGAATGAAGTAATTATTCTATTTCATAACTATTTTAAGTAATATCTAACAAATGGTGTCACTACTGAATAAGCAGTGGCACCATTTGTAGTTAATTCAAAGGAGGATAATTATGAAAATAGTAGTTGGAGGGCAACACAAACGAAGAAATTTGATTGTGCTAATTTTGATTATCTTAGTTGTACTAATTGGCTGGATATTTTGGACGAATATGCATTTTACCTCAACGCATCTCTCCATTATAAATGACAAAATTCCCAAAGATTTTTATGGGTATAAAATTGCTGTTGTGTCAGACCTACACAACCATGATTGGAATGGAAAATTAACTGAGCAGCTACAAAAAGAAGCACCTGATATAATTGTGATAACAGGTGACTTTGTGGATTCTTCTCACACAGATTTCGGTGTAGCAAAGAAATTTATTTACGAAGCCAGAGATATAGCCCCGATTTACTATGTTACTGGAAATCATGAAGCTTGGCTTGATAATTATGATGATTTGCATAAACTACTGCTTGATGCAGGAGTTCATATAATGGACGATAAATGTGAACTTATAAAAAAAGGAAATTCAAATATTAACATTATAGGTATTCAAGATCCAGATTTTGTTGAGCGAGATACAATGGGTGGTATTCAAGGGGCAATTGTAGAGACAAAAATGGAGCCGTTGTTGGACAAGAAAATGTATAATATCGTTCTTTGCCATAGACCTGAACTCTTTGATAATTATGTTGCATTGGGTGCTGATTTGGTATTAGCAGGTCATGCTCATGGTGGGCAGATCCGTATTCCATTCATTGGTGGTTTAATTGCTCCTAATCAGGGATTTTTTCCAAAGTATACAGAAGGTGTTTATCACAAAGAAAAAACTGATATGGTAGTAAGTCGTGGATTGGGTAATTCCATCATTCCTGTGCGAATTAACAATACTCCTGAGCTTTTAATTGTTACATTAGGCAAGTAGCAATAAGCCTGTTTCAAAATCAGACATTTTTAATTATTTTTTAGTGACGAGATAAATATTAAGAAAAATAATATTTGCCGTTGTGATGCTCTTGAGTATGGAAAGAATGAAACGATGGAAATTGAATTTTAAGGATTTAGTGAGTTTTGTTTATCTATTTGCAGATTATCTGTAATCTGCCACAACTGAATATGACCGTCAAGGTCCGATGAAGAAACCGATGTATTGAGCGTAAAGCGATCATGCGTCGGTTTTTCTTTTTGCAAAATAGTCCGGTGGACTGTTTTGTAAAACCGAAGGAACTGACGGAGCTTGGGACAGGGCGAAGTCAGTTTGTTCGGGCGGGAGTACGGAGGGTGCAACCCTTTGTGCATGGGTACAGGGAATGCAATACCCCTGTGCAGGTCAAGGGCGGCAGCCTTGCCCAGTTAAGTGGCGTTTCGCCACTTAGTACTGGGTATTACTTGACGCAGAAAGCCGCAAGGAATCAGCTTCGCTGCCCTTCTCCCCTGTCGGGGAAATCAAAAAGAAAAGGAGGAACTCATGTGAAATTAACAAGACACAATGGACGAGCCGGAAAGAATGGCGTTTATAATCCGAAGCACAATGACCGCAGTTTTGACATTGCCAACAGCGAACACATTGACGAAGAACGAGCCAAACTAAATCTCTATTGGGACTGTTACAATGGCTTCAATTTCAAAAATCCCGAAAAGGAAAATGAACTGTCTGCCACTTTTGAAGATGTGGAACAGCTTTTTTATCGTCAGCGGTATCGTGAATTTGTGACCGGACAGAACGAAAGAAATGTGAAGAACCGACACCCTGAAAGGAATAAGGAAACCGGTGATTTGCTCAAAAGCAAAAAGACCTGTCCAGAGGAAACGGTCTATCAGATTGGAACACTTGATAATCATGTTCCACCGGAACTGCTCATTGAGATTGTCACAGAATTTATGGAAATCGTAAATGAGCGTTTCGGCTCTCATGTCCATATCCTGAATTGGGCGCTGCACTTGGATGAAAGCACCCCTCATATTCACGAGCGTCATGTGTTCGACTGTGAAAATCAATATGGGGAGATTGCCCCACAACAGGAAAAGGCTTTGGAAGCACTGGGGTTTGAACTGCCGGAACCGGAGAAGCCGGTCGGAAGAAAAAACAACCGCAAGATGACTTTCGATTCAGCCTGTCGAGTGCTTCTGTTTGATGTGGCGAAAAAGCATGGCTTACAACTGGAAGAAGAACCAGAATATGGTGGTCGTGCTTATCTGGAAAAACAGGACTATATTCTTTTCAAGCAAAAGGAGCAACTGGCAGCACAGGAGCAAAAGTTGGAAGAACTCACGATGAAGATTGAGGATGTGGAAGCTCTGGTGGATGAGGTTGCTGATATTGCCTATGACAAGGCGGTTGAAGTCGTTGCTGATACTGTGAAACTGGAAACGCACAAGGAGGATATTAAGCTTGTGGAGCAGTCTAAAGCGTGGGTTCTCTCCCCTGAGCGTAAGGCTTCAAAGAAAGAAATCGAGTATGCAACGAAACGATTGGATGGCGTGATTGCAAGAATCACAAATGCTATGAAATCAACCATTCAGAAAATCCAAACTACGCTGATGAAACCGGAGGTCAAAAAAGCCGGAACGGAGCAAATTAAGAAGAAAGCCAAAAGTTCCATTATAGAGCAGTTGAGCCGCAAAAAGAAAGAAATTGCAGAGCGTGAAGTCAGCCGGACAAATCAGGCGAAAAGCAAAAAACAGGATATGGAACTCTAAAGCACTTGCTGTTTTCACTTTGAAAATGACAGGTGCTTTTTTCGTTTCAGGAAAGGAGTCACATGAATGTATTTGAAGTTGTAAAAGAAAATGTTACTGCCCGACAAGCCGCAGAAGCCTATGGCTTGAAAGTGGGTCGCACAGGTATGGCGTGTTGTCCGTTTCACTCGGATAAGTCCCCCAGTATGAAGCTGGATGAACGCTATTACTGTTTTGGCTGCGGAGCAACCGGAGACGCTGTTGATCTGACAGCGAAGCTATTCGGTATCGGGCTGAGAGAAGCTGCTGTTAAACTTGCTGAAGATTTTGGTCTTAACTATGACAGCCGACAAAAGCCCAGTGTCCGCCCTCGTATTCGTGAGCCGACACCGGAGCAGAAATATCAAAAAGAAGAAAATCATTGCTACAAGGTGCTGACGGATTATTTTCATCTTCTTAGAGAATGGGAAAAGAAATACGCTCCTAAACAGCCGGATGAGGAATGGAGTCCCCTGTTTGCAGAAGCACTGTATAAGAAGAACTATATCGAATATCTGCTTGATATTCTTCTGTATGGTTCATTGGAGGAACGAAAAGCACTTGTGGCAGAACAGAGAAAGGAGGCGTTAAAACATGAACAGCGAATTGCAGAATTGTCAGCAGACAGAACCATGCACAGTAGAAGAAATCCGAAACAGCTTAGAGCAGAGCGAGAAAGGTAAGGTTTATAATACTGCCGCAAATTATAAGCGTGTTCTGCAATATGACCCACTTTTGAAAGGGGCTATCCGAAAAAATCTTCTGACCGAAAGAATCGACATTGTGAAGCCCCTCGGCTGGTATCGTGACAGCCCGACATTGACGGATGTAGATGTGAAATATCTGCTCCTATATTTTGAAGAAAACTATGGATTGACCGTAGAGAAGAAAATCATAGACGCAGTTGCGGTTATTGCCAACGAAAACCGTTACCACCCTGTCTGCGATTTTCTCAATGCCCTACACTGGGACGGAACGGAACGCATACGCTTCTGTCTGCACCGCTTTCTCGGTTCTGATACAGATGATTACACCTATGAAGCATTGAAGTTGTTTCTGTTGGGTGCTATCTCACGAGCCTTTAAGCCGGGGTGCAAATTTGAGGTAATGCTCTGTCTTGTAGGCGGTCAGGGAGCCGGAAAGTCCTCTTTCTTCCGTTTGCTTGCGGTCAATGATGATTGGTTCTCTGATGACTTGAAAAAGCTGGATGATGAAAATGTGTACCGCAAAATGCAGGGGCATTGGATTATTGAAATGTCGGAAATGATTGCAACCGCCAACGCTAAGAGCATTGAAGAAATCAAATCCTTTCTGAGCCGCCAAAAGGAAACCTATAAGATACCCTATGAAACACATCCGGCAGACAGAAAACGACAATGTGTGTTTGGAGGTTCTTCTAATACCCTTGACTTTCTTCCCCTTGACAGAACAGGCAACCGCCGCTTCGTTCCGGTTATGGTCTATCCTGAAAGGGCTGAGGTTCATATTTTGGCAGATGAACAGGCTTCCAGAGAGTATATCAATCAGATGTGGGCAGAAGCTATGGAGATTTACAGAAGCGGCAATTTCCGTCTGAGATTCAGTCCGGCTATGAACGATTATCTGAAAGCCCACCAAAAGGATTTTATGCCGGAGGACACAAAGGCAGGACAGATTTTAGACTATCTGGAACGCTATTCCGGCAGCATAGTCTGCTCTAAGCAGCTTTACAAGGAAGCACTGGGGCATGATTATGACGAACCGAAACAATGGGAGCTGCGAGAGATCAACGACATTATGAATAACGCTGTCACAGGCTGGAGGGCGTTCAGCAATCCGAGATATTTTCCAGAGCCTTACCGCAGACAAAAGGGCTGGGAGCGTATCAGGAACGACAACGAGCCTGACAACAGCATGGATGGTTTTCAGGAAATCCCGACAGAGGAAATGGAACAGTTAGGACTTCCGGAGGAATGGTTGAAGCAAAAATAAAAGCCCGTTGTCGCTTCGGTTGTCGAGCCGGTTGTCGGTCTGGTTGTCGGGCAAAAATCCCGAAAGCCTTGATATTGCGGCACTTTTCCCTCTCTGACAACCATGACAACCAATATTATAAAGAAAAAGGAAATAGTAAAAAAATAGTATCGCCCGATAAAGAAAAAAGGTTTTCTGATGTCCGTTGTCGGAACTTCGTTGTCAGACCTTTCCTTGTCGGGCTTTTTTCATTTAATTAGGAGGAATATCGTATGACAAATATCGTGAACAGTACACTACCCACCCCAAATAACCATTCGGAGAAAAATAAACCGGATGGAGTTTTTGTGATTAAGCAAGGCAAAACAAATTATAAAGTCAAAGTGTTTTTTGACCATAGTAGCGGTTTGACTGCTGAGGACAGATTGAAACGCATTATTCAGGCAGAAGCAGAGAGAGAATCTGCGTAAGTAATATGAAAAATATCCATGCACCCCCTTGACAAAAGCTTTCAGAGGACACCCTATTGTCCGCAATGGAGACTGCCGGGAAAGATGATATGCCAGAGGATGCTGAGAGAAAAGGTCTGGGGACACCGGCCACCCGTGCCGGTATTTTGGAAAAGCTGGTATCTGCCGGTTTTCTGGAGCGAAAAAAGAACAGAAAAACGGTGCAGCTTCTCCCTTCCCACGATGCAGTATCCCTTATCACGGTGCTGCCGGAACAACTGCAATCGCCGCTTCTGACTGCCGAGTGGGAGTATCGCCTGGGCGAGATCGAGCGCGGGCAGCTTGCCCCAGAGGAGTTTCTGGACGGGATCAGCACCATGCTGAAAGATCTGGTGGGGACTTATCAGGTCATCAAGGGAACTGAGTACCTGTTCACGCCGCCCCGTGAGGTGGTGGGCAAATGCCCTCGCTGCGGCGGTGAAGTTGCAGAACTGCAAAAAGGCTTCTTCTGTCAGAATGATTCTTGCAAATTTGCAATCTGGAAAAACAACAAATGGTGGGCTACCAAGAAAAAACAGCCGACCAAAGCTGTGGTGTCTGCGCTGCTGAACGATGGCTGTGTCCGTGTGACGGGGCTATATTCGGAGAAAACCGGCAAGACCTACGATGCCACTGTGGTTTTGGAGGACGATGGACAGTATGCCAACTTCAAGCTGGAATTTGACCAGCGGAAAGGAGGCAGCCGATGAAGCTCTCTTTAGTGGAACGGGAAACCATTCTCCTCTATAACCAGGCAGAACCAATGGCTGAGATCTATACTCATGATCCCCGTCTGATGGAGAAGCTGGAACTGCTGGCAAAAAAGCACCCCGACCAGATCATCCGAAAGGACGCCCATAACTTTACCGTCCCCAAGCGGTGTGTATCAGTCCGGGAGCCATATAGCGCAGAACGCCGCAAAGCCGCCAGTGAGCGTGCGAAAGCCGCCGGATACCAGCCTCCTATGCGAAAGTCCGGCAGTTAAAGGCACATGACAGAGAATGTATTTGAAGCAGTCAAGCAGTCGGTCAGCACCAGAGATGCGGCAGCGTTTTATGGGATCGAGGTCAAACGAAATGGCATGGCCTGCTGTCCCTTTCACGATGATAAGAACCCAAGCATGAAGGTAGACCAGCGGTTCCACTGCTTTGGCTGCGGTGAAGATGGGGATGTGATCGACTTTACCGCAAAGCTCTTTGACCTCTCCTCAAAAGAAGCGGCGGAGAAACTGGCACAGGACTTTGGCCTGATCTATGACAGTCAGGCCCCTCCCCGCAGGAGGTATGTCCGGCAGAAAACCGAGGCACAAAAGTTTCGGGAGGACCGGCAGCAGTGTTATCGCGTACTGTCCGATTACTACTATCTGCTGAAAAAATGGGAGGCCGACCATTCTCCCCGGACACCGGAGGAGAAACCGCACCCCCGCTTTGTGGAAGCAATCCATAAGAAAATCTATGTGGAGTACCTGCTGGATCTTTTTCTTTATGAAAGTGAAGAAGAACAAAAGGCATGGATTGCAGAACACACAGCAGAAATCACACACTTGGAAAGGAGATTGAAAATCATGGCTGAGAACAAACCCACCAACCGAGAGCGGCTAAGGGAAATCACAGACGGCATCGAGCAGGGAATCAAGGAACTGTTTGAGAGTGAAAAGTATATGCGCTATCTGTCCGTTATGTCCCGCTTCCACCGCTATTCGGTAAACAACACCATGCTCATCTATATGCAGAAGCCGGACGCCACTTTGGTAGCCGGATACAATAAGTGGAAAGACCAGTTTGAGCGTCATGTTAAAAAGGGCGAGCATGGCATTACCATCATCGCCCCCACACCGTACAAGAAGAAAATCGAGGAGCAGAAACTGGACCCGGATACCAAGGCTCCGATTTTGGATAAAGACGGAAAGATCATCACAGAGGAAAAAGAAATCGAGATCCCCATGTTTCGCCCGGTCAAGGTCTTTGATGTGAGCCAGACCGATGGGAAACCTTTGCCGGAGCTTGCCTCCTCCCTTTCCGGCAATGTGCCCAATTATGAGGCATTCATGGAGGCCCTGCGCCGCAGTGCGCCGATGCCGATCACTTTTGAAGCAATGGCCGCCGATACGGACGGCTATTTTTCTGCCGATCATCAGAAAATCGCCATTCGTCAGGGCATGAGCGAGGTGCAGACGGTTTCGGCCACGGTTCACGAGATTGCCCACAGCAAGCTCCACAATCAGAAAAAGATTCAGATTGCCAATGACGAGCAATATCAGGAGATCGAGCTGTTTGATAAACCCGGTCTGTTCTCCAATGGGCGGATTGTCCGTGATAATCTGCCGGAGGGCGTTTATTGCTATGACCTGCGCGGTTCTGACTACGACCCCGGAGAGCCGGTCTGTGTAGAAGAACGAGTGGTTGTAAACCATGCAGGTTCCGTTCTGCTGACAGATCCGCTGGAGCTGGCGGAAAATGGACGCCTGATGCTGACCGAGGAAGAAGGACTGAATTTTGTTGGCGGCTTTTCTACTCTCGCCCAGTTTTTGCAGGAACAGAAGAAAGACCGTCACACGGAAGAAGTAGAGGCTGAAAGCATCTCCTATGCAGTCTGCAAATATTTTGGCATTGAAACCGGAGAAAACAGCTTCGGCTATATTGCCAGCTGGAGTCAGGGCAAGGAACTGAAAGAGCTGAGAGCCAGTTTGGAGACCATCAATAAGACCTCCGGCACTTTGATCTCTGACATTGAGCGCCACTATAAGGAAATCTGCAAAGAGCGTGGAATTGACCCCAATGCAAAAAAAGAGCCGGAAATGGCGGTTCTTGATGCGGAGGCAAACCAGCAGGAGGCTTTGTTTCTAATTGACGATGCCACCTATCTTCATATTCAGCCCTGTGACAGCGGCTGGGACTACACCCTTTACGATGCCGCGTCCATGAAAGAACTGGATGGCGGTCAGCTGGATATGCCGGAGCTTTCCCGCATGAAGGCAGTTCTCCAGATTTGTGATGACAACGATCTGGACAGCACTTCACTTAGACACGCTCCCCTGTCTATGATCGAGACCTTGCAGGAAGCTGCCTATCAGCAGATGCAGGCAGAGGTCGGTCAGATGGCCGCTTCTTCCCAGCTGCCGGAGGCACAGGAGCAGGCGCTGGATGAATACCCAACGCCCGATGAGCAGGTCTCCACACCGGATATGCAGAAATACGGTTACTCTTATGACGGGATGCTCCCTGTTACAAGAGAACGGGCGCTGGAACTGGATGCTGCCGGTTTGACCGTCTATGTGCTGCATGAGGACAATACGGAGAGCATGGTGTTTGACCCGCAGGAAATCATGGAGCATGGCGGTCTTTTCGGTGTGGACCGCGAGGAATGGGAGAAAAGCCCTCAGTTCCACGAAAAGGTCATGGAGCGTCAGGAACATCAGCAGGAACGAGAACAGGCATTTCTCTCCCAGAACAGAAACTGCTTTGCCATCTACCAGGTGAGCCGTAACGATCCGCAAAATGTGCGCTTTATGAATCTGGACTGGTTAGAGTCCCATGATGTTTCCGTAGACCGCAGCAATTATGACCTCATTTACACCGCTCCGCTGAGTGAGTCTGGCACTGTGCCGGAGCAGCTGGAAAAACTCTATCAGCAATTCAATCTGGAAAAACCCGTAGACTTTCACAGTCCCTCCATGAGCGTCAGCGACATCGTTGCGATCAAACAGGACGGTAAGGTATCCTGTCATTACTGCGACAGCGTTGGTTTTACCCAGATCCCCGGATTCCTGCCGGAAAATCCGCTGAAAAATGCGGAAATGGCCCTGGAGGACGATTATGGCATGATCGACGGTATCATCAACAATGGCGCAAAAGAGCCTACGGTGGCAGAGCTGGAACAGCAGGCCCGAAGCGGTCAGCCCATTTCCCTGATGGAGTTGGCAGCCGCCACCCATCGGGAGGAACGGGAAAAGAAAAAGTCCGTCATGGAGCAGCTGAAAGGCCAGCCCAAGACAGAACACAAAAAGACAGCACCAAAAAAGAGTGCGGAAAGGGAGATTTGATATGGGAAACTTTACTTTTGAGGAAATGAACCTGATGTGCATTTACAATACCGGCAGCCGCACCGGACTGATTGACAGCCTGCGTGAGATGCGCGGCGAGCTGGCCCCGGAGGAAACCGAGCTGCGGGAGTTGACAGACAGCGCACTGGGCAAGCTCCAAGCCATGAGTGATGCCGAGTTTGCCGAGCTGGAATTGTACCCGGATTTTGACCAGTAAACACCATAATCGCAGGGATGGGGTGGCAATATGCTACCCCATCTTTTACCCAAAAACCGAAAGGAGGACAGAACACTATGCCAACCAAAGCTGAACTATATGCACAGATGGCGGACAAGGTGGCAACGCAGCTCACGGGGAGCTGGCAGGAATGGGCAGGGTTTCTCACCACTGCTTCCCGACTTTACAAATACCCGTTCCATGAACAGCTGATGATCTACGCCCAGCGACCGGACGCCACTGCCTGTGCGGAGTACGATTTGTGGAATGAAAAGATGGGCCGGTATGTAAGGCGCGGTTCCAAGGGAATCGCTCTGCTGGACGATTCCGGGGACAGGCCCCGCCTGCGTTATGTCTTTGATATTTCCGACACCGGAACCCGTGAACATTCCCGCACTCCCTGGCTGTGGCAGCTGGAGGAGCGCCATTTGGATTCGGTGCAGGCCATGCTTGAGCGCACCTATGATGTTTCCGGTGATGACCTTGCCGGACAGCTCACTGAGGTAGCCGGAAAACTGGCTGAGGAATACTGGACGGAGCATCAGCAGGACTTCTTCTATATCGTTGACGGTTCCTTTTTGGAGGAATATGATGAGTTTAACATCGGAGTACAGTTCAAAGCAGCAGCCACCGTCAGCATCACTTACGCTTTGATGTCCCGCTGCGGACTGGAGCCAGAACGCTACTTCGACCACGAAGATTTCATGGCGATCTTTGATTTCAATACCCCGGCAACTATCGGGGCGCTTGGAACAGCGGTCAGCCAGATCAACCAGCAGGTGCTGCGGCAGATTGGCGTTACCGTCCGAAATGCAGAGCGCGAAGCCAACCAAGAAAGGAGCAAGCAAGATGAACAATCCCATGACCTATATCCAGAACGGAGACTATCTGATTCCCGACCTGAAGCTGAGCCAGCAGCGGTCGAAACCCCTGGGCAAGTACGGCAGGATGAGGAAAACCTACCTGAAGGAACATCGTCCCATCCTCTACAACCAGATGTTGCTGAGCGAGAAGCTGTACCCGCACCTTCTGGAGATCGACGAGACCGCCCAGAGCAGACTGGAGCAGATGATGCCCCAGCTGGCGAAGGAAGCGGGAGCCACCGAGGAACTGAAAGCCAGCGATCCCATGAAGTGGGTGGGGCTGATGAACACCTGCAAAGCTCAGGCCGAGGAAATCCTGATGGCGGAGCTTATCAACAGCTGACCCTAAACCTGTTCCTCTCCGAAGCGGAACAGATCCAATCCATAGATGAAGCAGAGAATGTAGCGCATACATCCTCTGCTTTTTCTTTTGCCCAAAATGACATCGACCATGTGCTGCGTTTGGGCGGCAACACAGACCGTCAAAGGGAGCGTGTGGTTGCAGCCTTTGAAAAGCAGAAAACCACCGCTGAGATTACCGAGATACTGAAAACGCTGTACCACGGCGGCAATGGCCTTGGCAGTGTGAGCGCATGGTATGCCGAGGATGGTATCCATCTTTCCCATGGGAAGTCTGTCCGTTATGACAGGTCTGCCCAGGTCATTTCCTGGGAGAGCGCCGCAGAGCGTATCGGGGAGCTTTTGGAAAGTGGTCAGTTTGCCTCCAATGTGGAGCTTGCAGAAGCGGCAGGCTATGAACGCTCCCTCCTTGCAGAAAAGCTCTGGTATCTGTATCACGATCTCAGTGAGGGTGCCAGAGAAGCCGGATATTTGTCCTGCCTGTCAGAGATCAAAGGCAATGGTTTCCCAGAGGAGACTCGCCGCCTGACGGAGCAGCTGAGTGACCCGGCTTTCCGCCAGACCCTCAAGGAAGAATACGCCGCCTTCTGGACTGCCTATCAGCAGGACCGTGACCTGTTGCGTTTTCACTATCACAGACCAAGGGAGATCTGGGAGAACCTGAAGGACCTTGACCTGCCGCGCAGGACCTTTTCTTCAGACCTTTCCCAAGTGCCAACCGTTCAGCACTTCATTACCGAGGATGAGATCGACGCCGCTATGACCGGCGGCAGCAGTTTCGCCGGAGGAAAAGGCCGTATCTATGCGTTCTTCATGGCAAACCATACGGATAAGGAGAAAGTGAGATTCCTCAAAGACGAGTATGGCATTGGCGGACGCTCTCATGCCCTGTCCGGCGCAACACACAGCGGCGAAGATCACGATGGGAAAGGACTGCACTATAAAAAGCAGGACTGCCCGGATGTTCACTTGAACTGGGAAAAGGTTTCCAAGCGCATTACCTCACTTGTCCAGAAAGGCCGCTATCTTACCGAACAGGAACAAGCGCAGTATGACAAGATCCAGGCTGAAAAGGATCTGGCAGAAGAAGATGCCATTCAAGCCCAGCAGCCGGAGATAGAGGAAGAAACGCCAAAGCCTACCCTTCGGGAGCAGTTTGAGCAGTATAAGCCTGTGGTGACTGCCGCCATATCTGAGGATGTGGCATATCGAAATGCCTGCGGTCATTCCGACCGTGAAAATGCTGTCATCGAGGGCAATGCCGCTGTGCGCCGTGCGGTTCTTGGCTCTAAGGATATGGAGCTGATCCGCCTTTATTCGGATGTGCCGGAGTTCCGCCAGCGCCTGCACCGGGAAGTGATCGACGAAACCTATCCAAAGCTCCATGAGCTTCTGCGCCCTCTTTCTCAGGAAGATATTGATACTGCCCTTTGTGCATGGAACGGCAATATCGAGAGTAAACACGCTGTCGTCCGTTATATGAAAGACCATGCAAGAGAGAAGGATACCGCTGCATGGCTGGCTCAGGAATACGGTGGCAGCAACAGCCCGTTCGTTGTCCGTGCCGGAAGCCCGGAGGAAACACAGCTGCCCTGGCCGAAGGTACAGCGCAGGCTTGCCCAGCTGATTCAGGAGGACCGGTTCTATACCGAAGAAGAACAGGATCGTTTTGACAATATCGACCCTATCGCCATCCGGGAAGCCCTGGAGGAAAGAGGGATCGTCAACGGACAGGTGGCAGACCCGGAAAAACTGGACAATGACCCGTTTATCCAACAGGTGATGTCGGATGCCGAGCAGATCGCAGCTGCCGAGACAGAACAGACTTCCGAGGTTTCCATTTCCGATGAGGAATATGATGCAGTTCGCCGCCCGACTCCGCAAAGGACTTCCTATGACCCTGCCGCCCCGGTCTATGCTGTGGGCGATACCGTGTATATCGAGAATGACGCCTATCAGATCACCGAGCTGCGGGAGGACACCGTGCAGCTTCTGCCCACCGGCATGGTATATCCCATCTACCGGGCAGAGCGCAAAGAACAGTTCGAGCAGCTGATTCGGGCAGACCGCCGCAATGCTTACTATACCGAGTTTCTTCCTATTGACCCGGACAAGGCAGATCAGGACCTGCGGGATGTATTGACCCATGGACTTATGGATGAAGCAGATAAAAAACAGGTTTCCACGCTGCTGCAATCCGGCAGGAGCAACAGTGAGATCGCTTATTGGCTGAGCAGAGCCTATTCTGGTGAGATCGAGACGCTGAATCTGGAGACCGGCGATACTGCCGATTACCGTACCACGGCACAGGGCATGGAGCTGGAAGTCCTGGACGCAGAGGAAAAGCGTCTGGCTGTGCTGTATTTTCGCTGGGATGAGGTTGCGCCTTTGCTGCGCGGGATGTATGCCCGTCAGCTGGATGGCTTTGGACAGGCACGCCCCGAACCGGCTGTCGAATCCCCGACCTTCCATTCCGAGACTGTGGCCGTCTATCCGGGCGATAAGAACAATCTACCTTATGATGTGGTGGTGGAACGGTTGCATATTGAGGAGCCGGAGCCGCCAGCCCCTGTAACAGAGCCGGAAAAAACCTTTGAGGAAGTGTTGGATGAACACCCGGTTTCCATTCAGGTCAACGGCCAGTGGCAGACCTTCCCCAATGCCAAAGCTGCCGAGGAAGCCTCCTATGAGGAATACAAGGCTAACCTGCGCCGCAATGCACAGAACTTCCGCATTACCGATGAGCATTTGGGCGAAGGCGGTCCAAAAGCCAAGTTCCAAGCAAATGTTAATGCCATTCGTTTGCTGAAAGAGCTGGAATCTGCCGGACAGCAGGCAAGCCCCGAACAACAGGAGATTCTTTCCCGCTATGTGGGCTGGGGCGGTATTCCTGATGCTTTTGACCCAGAGAAACCGGCATGGGCTTCCGAGTATACCCAGCTGAAAGAGCTGCTGACCCCGGAGGAATATGCCGCCGCCAGAAGCTCTACCCTCAACGCCCATTACACCAGCCCTACGGTCATTCAGGCCATCTATGAAGCGGTGGGCCGTATGGGGTTTGAGACTGGAAATATTCTGGAGCCGTCTATGGGTGTGGGCAATTTCTTCGGTATGCTGCCGGAGGAAATGCGAAACAGTCGTCTGTACGGCGTGGAGCTGGACCCGGTTTCCGGGCGCATCGCAAAGCAGCTCTATCCCAAGGCGGACATCACAGTAGGCGGCTTTGAGACCACCGACAGGCGTGACTTCTTTGACCTTGCCATCGGCAATGTACCTTTTGGTCAGTATCAGGTCCGGGATAAAGCCTACGATAAGCTGAACTTTAGCATTCACAACTACTTTTTCGCCAAAGCACTGGACCAGGTGCGTCCCGGTGGTGTGGTAGCTTTTGTGACCTCCCGCTATACCATGGACGCCAAAGATTCCACCGTGCGCCGCTATCTTGCCCAGCGTGCCGAGCTGCTGGGAGCTATCCGTCTGCCCAATGACGCGTTCAAAAAGAATGCCGGTGCCGAGGTTGTATCGGACATCATCTTCCTCCAAAAGCGGGACCGCCCGCTGGACATTGCACCAGAGTGGACGCAGACCGGCATTATCAGGGTTCCCGCAAAGTCGCAAGACTTTGTGGGAGAAGGAGGAGCGACGGAGCAAGCGAGCTTTTCGCCGCAAGGCGGAAACGAGCAGGCGCAGTCCGCGACGACGCAGGATGGGTTTGCCATCAACCGGTATTTTATCGACCACCCGGAAATGGTGCTGGGCAGACAGGAGCCGGTAAGCACTGCTCATGGTATGGATTACACCGTGAACCCTATCGAGGGACTGGAGCTTTCCGACCAGCTGCATGATGCTGTGAAGTACATTCATGGCACTTATCAGGAGGCAGAGCTGCCGGAGCTGGGCGAAGGCGAAGCCATTGACACCTCCATTCCTGCCGACCCAAATGTGAAGAACTATTCCTATGCCATTGTAGACGGGCAGGTGTACTATCGGGAAAACAGCCGCATGGTGCGCCCTGACCTCAACGCCACCGCCGAAGCCCGCGTGAAAGGTCTTGTGGGACTGCGTGATTGTGTGCAGGAACTGATCGACCTTCAGATGGATGCAGCGGTTCCAGACAGCACCATTACCCAAAAACAGGCGGAACTGAACCGGCTCTATGATAGCTTTTCTGCCAGATACGGTCTCATCAACGACCGTGCAAATCGGCTGGCCTATGCAGATGATTCTTCCTATTACCTGCTCTGTGCGCTGGAAGTTATCGACGAGGACGGAAAGCTGGAGCGCAAGGCGGATATGTTCACCAAACGGACCATCAAGCCCCATCAGGCAGTGGCTACTGTGGATACGGCAAGCGAAGCACTGGCGGTGTCCATCTCGGAAAAGGCCTGCGTAGATATGAGCTATATGAGTCGGCTTACCGGAAAAACAAAAGAAGAACTGGCCGGAGAGCTGCAAGGCGTGATCTTCCGTGTACCGGGACAGCTGGAACAGGACGGCACACCCCATTTTGTGACTGCTGATGAATACCTGTCCGGGAATGTGCGCCGCAAGCTGCGTCAGGCGCAGCGGGCGGCACAGCAGGACCCTTCTTTTGCAGTCAATGTGGAAGCTCTTACCGCCGCCCAGCCCAAAGACCTGGATGCGTCGGAGATCGAGGTGCGCCTTGGTGCCACCTGGATCGACAAGGAATATATCCAGCAGTTTATGTACGAGACCTTCAACACCCCGTTTTATCTCCAGCGCAGCATAGAGGTCAACTATTCCTCCTTTACTGCTGAATGGCAGATCAAGGGGAAATCTTCCGTATCCTACAACGATGTGGCAGCTTATACCACCTATGGGACCAGCCGCGCCAATGCTTATAAGATTTTGGAGGACAGTCTGAACCTGCGGGATGTCCGTATCTATGACACCATAGAGGATGCGGATGGAAAAGAGCGCCGCGTGCTGAACGCCAAGGAGACCACTCTGGCTGCCCAAAAACAGCAGGCTATCCGGGAAGCCTTTAGGGACTGGATCTGGAGAGACCCGGAGCGCCGCCAGACTTTGGTGCGCCAGTATAACGAAGAAATGAACTCTACCCGTCCCCGCGAGTATGATGGCAGCCATATCACTTTTGGTGGCATGAACCCGGCCATTACCCTGCGGGAACACCAGAAAAGTGCCATCGCCCATGTGCTGTATGGCGGAAATACCCTGTTGGCACACGAAGTAGGCGCGGGCAAAACCTTTGAGATGGTGGCCGCTGCGATGGAAGCCAAACGCCTGGGCTTGTGCCAGAAATCTCTCTTTGTGGTTCCCAACCACTTGACCGAGCAGTGGGCGTCGGAGTTTCTACGTCTCTATCCTTCCGCCAATATCTTAGTCACCACAAAAAAGGACTTTGAGACCCATAACCGAAAGAAGTTCTGCGCCCGTATTGCGACCGGTGACTACGACGCCATCATCATGGGACACAGCCAGTTTGAGCGTATCCCAATCAGCCGGGAGCGCCAGGAAAGGCTTCTCTATGAGCAGATCGACGAGATCACCGAGGGTATCGCAGAGGTGCAGGCCAGCGGCGGCGAGCGTTTTACCGTCAAGCAGCTGGAGCGTACCCGCAAATCGCTGGAAGCCAGGCTGGAAAAGCTACAAGCCGAGGGGCGAAAAGATGATGTGGTAACTTTTGAGCAGCTGGGTGTGGACCGGCTGTTTGTGGACGAGGCCCACAACTATAAAAACCTGTTTCTATACACAAAAATGCGGAATGTGGCTGGTCTTTCCACATCGGATGCGCAGAAATCCTCCGATATGTTTGCCAAGTGCCGCTATATGGATGAGATCACCGGAAACCGTGGCGTGATTTTTGCCACCGGCACCCCGGTCAGCAACTCCATGACCGAGCTTTACACCATGCAGCGGTATCTCCAGTATGACCGCCTGCAAGAACTGAACATGACCCATTTCGACTGCTGGGCTTCCCGATTTGGAGAGACCGTCACAGCATTGGAGCTGGCACCGGAAGGCACCGGCTACCGGGCAAGAACGAGATTCAGCAAGTTCTTTAATCTGCCGGAGCTGATGAACCTGTTCAAAGAAGTGGCGGACATCAAGACCGCCGACCAACTGAATCTGCCGACCCCGGAGGTGGAATACCACAACATCGTGGCGCAGCCTACCGAACATCAGCAGGAAATGGTCAAGACCCTTTCGGAACGGGCATCGCTGGTACACAGTGGAACCGTTGACCCATCTCAGGACAATATGCTCAAGATTACCTCGGATGGCCGTAAGCTGGGCCTGGACCAGAGAATCGTCAACCAGATGCTGCCGGATGAACCTGGCACAAAGGTCAATCAGTGCGTGGACAACATCATGCAGATCTGGCGGAATGGCAAAGCTGACAAGCTGACCCAGCTGGTGTTCTGCGACATTTCTACACCGCAGGCAAAAGCTCCTGCAAGCAAGGCGGCGAAAACGCTGGATAATCCACTGCTTCACGCATTGGAAGGCTCTTTGCCTCTGCCGGAGCAGGAATCGGTCTTTACGGTATATGACGATATTCGTCAGAAACTCATTGCTCAGGGAATGCCTGCCGACCAGATCGCTTTTATCCATGAAGCCAACACCGAAGTGCGGAAAAAGGAGTTGTTCTCTAAGGTCCGTACCGGTCAGGTGCGTGTCCTTTTGGGCAGCACCGCCAAGATGGGCGCAGGCACCAATGTGCAGGACCGTCTGGTGGCACTTCATGACCTGGACTGTCCGTGGAGACCGGGAGACCTTGCCCAGCGCAAGGGCCGTATCGAGCGCCAGGGTAACCAGAATCCTCTTGTCCATGTGTACCGCTATGTGACCGAAGGAACCTTTGACGCATACCTCTGGCAGACGGTGGAGAATAAGCAAAAATTCATCAGTCAGATCATGACTTCTAAATCACCAGTGCGTTCCTGCGATGATGTGGACGAAACGGCGCTTTCCTTTGCCGAGATCAAAGCCCTGTGCGCCGGAGATCCCCGCATCAAGGAGCGTATGGATTTGGATGTGGAGGTATCCCGCCTGAAGCTGATGAAAGCCGACCACCAGAGCAAGCAATATCGTCTGGAGGACCAGCTGCTCAAATACTTCCCGGAGGAGATTGAAAAGCACAAAGGCTTTATCAAGGGCTTTGAATCCGATCTGGAGGTTTTGGCAGCTCACCCGCACCCGGAGGACGGTTTTGCTGGTATGGAAATCCGCGGCGATCTGCTGACCGATAAGGAGAACGCCGGTGCAGCCCTTTTGGATGCCTGCAAGGAGGTCAAAACCTCCGATCCGGTGCAGATCGGCAGCTACCGGGGTTATGCCATGTCCGTGGAATTTTCCGCTTGGAAACAGGAGTATACGCTCCTGCTGAAAGGACAGATGACCCACAGGGCAACCCTTGGTACAGACCCTCGCGGAAATCTTACCCGTATCGACAATGCCCTCACTCAGATGCCCCAGCGTCTGGAGGCGGCAAAGGCACAGCTGGATAACCTCTATCAGCAGCAGGCTGCCGCAAAGGAGGAAGTCGGAAAGCCATTCCTTTATGAAGAAGAACTGACAAGCAAAAACGCCCGTCTGGTGGAGCTGGATACCCTGCTCAACATCGACGGAAAGGGGCAGGCACACACCGAGTCTGTTGTTGCCAAAAGCACACGGCCTTCGGTGCTGGATAACCTAAAACGCCCGGTGCAACCCCGCAGTACAGACAAGAAACCAAAACAGCATGAGGAGGTGCGATAACATGAATACTAACGATCTGAATACAGCCCTTTATGAAAAGATGGCTGCCGAACAGGACAAGTTCCGGGACTGGCTGAAAAGCCAGCCCCCGGAAGAAGTCTTAAACCATGCCTATGAGTACACCATCCGCGAGGACATCGTGATGGCAATGGAGGAACTGGAGTTGACCGACACCCAGGCTCAGGCACTTTTGGAATCGCCCTCTCCATTGGCGGATGTGTACCACTATTTTGAAAAGCTGGAGACCGGCCACATGGATGTGATCCGGGACAGCATTGAGAACCGTGCCAATGATGTGTGCAGAGCCAAAGAGGAACTGCGAACAACACCGGTCTATCCCCACTCTGCCGCCTATGCGAGAGAACATGGGGAGCTGGAGCAGTACCGAGCTTTCAACAATGTAAATCTCCAATGCAAGGAGTCCATTGAAGCGGCGGTGCGGGAACACTTCGACGGAATGTATCTCAGTCACGATGCGGCAAAGGGTGTGATCGAGACCTATGGCATGGAGCGTGTGGCTTTGGTTCTGGCCAACACCGTCCAGCTTCAGGACTGGGATGGGCGCTACTCCCGACGCAATAAGGAATGGGCTAAGACCATTCCCAACGAGAACCCCGAAACCGTCCGTTGTGGTTATGTCCTGAACAGCCACCCTGCTGTACTGGATGGCTTTATTGATCTGGTGCGTGAAGAACAGCAGCGTAGCCGTACTCAGGGAGAAAAACTGCAACCGTCCCGTCCCTCAGTACGGGATAAGCTCAAACAGGAGCTGCCGGCCCATAAGCCCGCCGCCTCAAAGAAACGGGAGCCGGAGCGATAACTATGGCAAAGCGTAAGCGGGATATGCAATTAAACTTTAGAGTTTCAGCGGAGGAGCTTGCTGTGATTGAGCAAAAAATGTCTCAGTTTGGAACCTCCAACCGTGAAGCCTATCTAAGAAAAATGGCGCTGGATGGGTATGTAGTCAAGCTGGAGCTGCCGGAGCTGAAGGAGCTTGTTTCCCTGATGCGCCGAAGCAGCAACAACTTAAACCAGCTGACCCGTAAAGTGCATGAGACTGGGCGGGTTTATGATGCTGACTTGGAGGATATATCCCAGCGGCAGGAACAGTTATGGGAGGGCGTAAAGGAAATCCTTACCCAGCTTTCCAAACTTTTATAACGGGGATAGATACTCCATTTGCGGAGGGAGGAACGGCATTACTTCGCTGCTCCTCTCTCCGCTTTTTCTTTTTATCGGTATCCTTGTCTTTTGCCTGCCCATGCCGGATAATATGATTAGAAAAGATACCAAGAACGCTGCAAGGAGGAAATGACATGAAGATTTTGAAAGGGCTTTTGATGATTATAACTGCACCGGTCATTTTGGTTCTGACACTTTTTGTCTGGCTCTGCACAGGGCTGATCTACATATCCGGTCTGGTGCTCGGCCTGTTCAGTACCGTGATTGCTCTGCTTGGTGTGGCTGTGCTGCTTACCTATTCCCCGCAGAATGGTGTGATTTTGCTGGTTATGGCATTTTTGATTAGCCCTATGGGGCTGCCGTTGGCTGCAATCTGGCCGATGGGTAAGGTGCAGAGTTTGAAATTTGCAATCCAGGAGTTGGTTTATGGATAAAAATACGCAAAACCATAAAAATGCCAGACACCGTCTGTTAAATTTGGAAAGAGAAACTATATATCCACGACTTTACTTTTGAACTAATATCGCGTATAATATTAGTGCGAAAGGAAGTGATATGATGGGACAATTTGAACAGCTGGATCAGATGCTAACAGAACAAGAAGGAATGCTGCGAACATCGCAGGTCGTATCTTCTGGAATTTCAAAGCCGGTATTTTATGATTATGTGCGTTCACGAGATTTGGATAGAGTCGCACATGGGATTTATCTGTCCAAAGATTCCTGGGTGGATGCCATGTATCTGCTTCATTTGCGATTTGAACAAGCAGTATTTTCACATGAAACAGCTTTATTTTTTCACGATCTGACAGATCGTGAACCAATAGAATATACAGTTACGGTCAAAACTGGATGCAATCCAAGCAAAATGAAAGCAGAAGGCATTCAAGTTTTTACGATTAAAGCAGACTTACATGATGTAGGACTTACAACAGCGAAAACTCCGTTCGGGCATACTGTGCCGGTTTATGATATGGAGCGAACAATCTGTGATTTGCTCAGAAGCCGTAGCAGAATTGAAATTCAGACCTTTCAGGGAGCACTGAAAGCGTATGCCCGTAGAAAAGATAAGAACCTGCGAGCTTTAATGCAATATGCTGGGATGTTCAAGGTGGAAAAAATTTTACGACAGTATTTGGAGGTACTTTTATGATAAAAACAGCAAGACAGCTTAAAGATTTAATACGAAACCTTTCCAGAGAAAAATCCGCAGATGCTCAGATTTTAATGAGGAACTACATGATGGAGCGTTTTTTGGAGCGTATTTCTCTTTCTGAGTATCGTGATAAGTTTATCTTGAAGGGTGGTATGTTGGTAGCGGCTATGGTTGGATTGGATGCCCGCTCTACGATGGATTTGGATGCAACCATAAAAGGAGCTAATGTTAATGTGGAGGATATTGAGAATCTAATTTCATCAATCGTAACTGTTCCGATTGATGATGGTGTTAAATTTCAGCTGAAAAGTATTTCGGAGATTATGGATGAAGCAGAGTATCCGGGGATTCGTGTCAGCATGAGTACAACATTCGATGGTGTAGTGACCCCTTTGAAAATTGATATTTCTACGGGAGATGCAATCACTCCAAGAGAGGTTCGGTATTCATTCAAACTTATGCTGGAAGATCGCTCCATTGATATTTGGGCTTATAATTTAGAAACTGTGCTGGCAGAAAAACTGGAAACCATTATTACTAGAACCACAACCAATACCCGCATGAGAGATTTCTACGATATTTACATTTTAGAACAGCTGCATGGAACCACGCTGAACCCGAAAATTTTACATGATGCGCTTCTGGCAACTGCTCATAAACGGGGATCGGAGAAGTATCTTAACCAGGCTGAAGAAGTTTTTGACGAAGTGGAAAATGATTCGGTTATGCAAAAACTTTGGGAGGCATACCGTAAAAAGTTTTCTTATGCTTCTGATTTGGAATGGGATGTGATTATGAAAGCAATTCGCAGGTTATATGTTCTTTGCGAGAAGGGCATCAGTTTATGAAAAAGCATGGACACTATTGTAAAGTTTGTGGTGAATACAAAGCCAACGAAAAATTTTCAGGCAAAGGTCATGCATCCCACATTTGTAAATCCTGTGCTTCGCTACCAGCAGAAAAGCAGGCTGAACTGATGACACTGAATCGTCTTTTGAATCTTCCATGGAGGCTATCGAAAGAGCAGTTGTCCTGGCTGAAAAATCGACTAAAGGATAGGCGGCCTGATGTCCGTGCATTGGCGCAAGAGCAATATGAAATGAGATTTCCACCAAGACACTTAGAAGATGATGAGTTCAATTTTTTCGATGAAGAAAGTTTTATAGAATAGTGAAAGCGGTCTGCTATGGCAGGCCGTTTTCTTTTCGGGAAGGAGGTCTGACCTATGGCAACCACAAGAATCATGCCGCTTCATGTCGGCAAGGGCCGCACAGAAAGTCGGGCGATCAGTGACATCATCGACTATGTGGCCAATCCCAAAAAAACAGATAATGGCAGGCTCATTACCGGCTATGCGTGTGACAGCAGGACTGCGGATGCAGAGTTCCTTCTGGCAAAGCGGCAGTACCTTGCCGCGACCGGACGAGTGCGAGGTGCGGATGATGTGATCGCCTATCATGTGCGCCAGTCGTTCCGCCCCGGTGAGATCACACCGGAGGAAGCCAATCGGCTGGGTGTGGAATTTGCCAAGCGATTCACCAAGGGCAATCATGCCTTTGTGGTCTGCACCCACATAGACAAGTCGCACATTCACAATCACATTATCTGGTCATCGGTCAGCTTAGAATATGACCGGAAATTCCGAAACTTTTGGGGCAGCACCAAGGCAGTCCGACAGTTAAGTGACACCATCTGCGTCGAAAACGGACTGTCCATTGTGGAGAATCCGAAACCTCACGGAAAGAGCTATAACAAGTGGCTGGGCGATCAGGCAAAGCCCTCTCACCGAGAGCTGCTGCGTGTAGCGATTGACAACGCATTATCACAAAGTCCAGCTAATTTTGAGGAACTGCTGAAGCTGCTAAAAGAGTCCGGCTGTGAAGTATCAAAGCGCGGAAAATCGTATCGTTTGAAACTCCCCGGCTGGGAGAAAGCCGCCCGAATGGACAGCCTGGGCGAAGGATATGGATTAGATGATTTGCAGGCGGTTCTCTCCGGGAAGAAAGCGCATACCCCACGAAAGAAAATAGTTACACAGGCAGAGACGCAGAAGGTCAATCTGCTGGTGGACATTCAGGCAAAATTGCAGGCTGGAAAAGGTGCTGGCTATGCTCGATGGGCCAAGGTGTTCAACCTCAAGCAGATGGCGCAGACCATGAATTACTTGTCAGAGAATAACCTGCTGGAGTATGCGGTTTTGGAAGAAAAGGCTGCGGCTGCCACGGCACATCACAATGAGCTTTCGGCGCAGATCAAAGCGGCTGAAAAGCGCATGGCAGAGATTGCTGTTCTGCGTACTCACATTGTAAATTATGCCAAGACCCGTGAGGTCTATGTGGCATACCGCAAGGCAGGCTACTCTAAGAAATTCCGGGAGGAACATGAGGAAGAAATTCTGCTCCACCAGGCTGCTAAGAATGCCTTTGATGAGATGGGCGTCAAGAAGCTGCCCAAGGTCAAAGAGTTACAGACGGAGTACGCGAAATTGCTGGAAGAAAAGAAAAAGACCTATGCCGAGTACCGGCGTTCCCGTGAGGAAATGCGGGAGCTTTTAACGGCAAAGGCCAATGTGGATCGAGTGCTGAAAATGGAGGTAGAACAGGATGTTGAAAAAGAAAAAGACCACGGCCAGCGATAAGCTGGTCCTGGTCAAAAGCGTTCGTAGAACGCGCAGCCACAGAATGAAATTCTGTGTTCAAAGGGGCTTGGGGGCACTGCCCTCAACAAGCAGTTTGTGGCGAAATGGATAGCCACAAGCATTGCTTGCCACAATATGCTGCGCATAAAATGAAAAACTAACGACGGGACGCTTACTGCCTCCTATCGTTAGTTTTCTGTGTTTAAGCGACTTATAAAACCAATCAGCATAATCAAATCGTCATCTGACATCTTTCTCATTCCGTCCAAAGCCTTCTTGATAAGCTGAGGGTTATTTTCCTGTGCATCAAAAAATTGAAGCGGTGTGATTTCAAAATACTCACAGATGTTGAGGAACTGCTTCATAGACGGCATAGAACGCCCAGAGGAAATCGCCTGAATATAGCTTCTGTTCTGCCCTAACTCCATGCTCATCTGATATTCTGAAACGCCTTTTTTCAATCGTAATTCTGTGATTCGATTGCGGATAAATTCTTCGTCCATACGCTCACCTCTCTGCTCTTTTAGCATAGCAGAAAGCAATTCTTGATACTTCGTATGTATTGTGTTATAATTTTATAATACAACCTTTATACGCATTATTATTTGCGTTATTTTTGCTTTATATGCGTAATCAAGGCAGTTATCAAGGGTGATTTATATGAATCAGTATGCCTGCGCCATTACCGGCCACCGACCAACAAGATTTTGCTTTGGATATAATGAGGAAGATCCCCTATGCCAAAAATTAAAAGAATGTCTCCTGGAGCAGTTTCGGATACTTCATGACGAGAAATTTGTCCGTACTTTTTTTGTCGGCGGTGCTCTTGGTGTGGATATGTGGGCTGGAGAACAGCTGCTGACATTGAGGGCACAAACGGGATACGAAGATATTAAAATTGTCGTTGTAGTTCCCTTCATCGGTTATGACTCTAAATGGCCGGATCAGAGTAGACATAGATTGAAAAAGCTGATCCAAAACGCAAACGATTCCATTGTTATTTCACATTCTGCGGATGTTTCCAGTTATAAAAAAAGGAATTACTATATGGTCGATCATGCAGAGTACCTTATCGGTGTGTTTGATAATCAGAAAAAGCTGCGCTCAGGTACAGCACAGACAGTCAACTATGCCTTGCATCAGGGAAAAGTAATCACTCTGATCCATCCAGACACTATGGAGATAACAGCCCCTGCGCCTTAACAAATTCACAAAAATTTTTCATTAGCATTTCCAACAAAATATTTTCATTGAAGGGGTGCTGTGATATAATAAGATATAAAACTACGCTCAGAACAAATGGTGCCGCTATGAACAAATATATTGGACAGCAATTTGCTGCTTTAAGATACGAAAAAAATATTTTGGTTGTTGAAGAAACTACATCTGCTGGTGGATGCGGCTCCTTCAACGCGGCTTCTTCATGTCCTGCGTCAGCCTGTCTTTATGACAGTGCGGCGTGGGGCTTTTTTATTGTTTGAAAAGAGTATGAAAAGAGAAATACCAGCAGGTATTTGCGTGAGGAGGAAGTAGAATGAACAGCGAACAGATCACAGCATTTTTACAAGAGCATTGGTACATTGCCTCGGTGCTCATCGGGGCCGTGATTTTGTTTGGAGCGATCCGCAACTGGAACTGGCTCTGCGACCCCACTGGTACGCGGGATGCCCATCGACACAGCAGAGGATACCGGCGTGTGGTTTTCTTTCTGCTGGGTGTCCTCTTGATTGTGGTGAGTATCTGGGGATTTGTGCTGAAATTGAAATAGGAGGAGAAAGACTATGATGACTGAGAAATATCCCACCTGGCTCATCGGCCATGTGAAAGAATGGGCGGAGAAGCGTTTGCCCACCGTGATACTTTGTTCCACCACCGGCAATGAACTGCTGGAGGTTTGGTATTACGGAGATCTGCTCACGGTGAAAGGAGAACCCCAATCCTATATCATAGATAGCGACGAGGCCCCCGGACTGGTGACAGCCCGTGACCCGGAGAGCGGCGAGGAGTTCGTCATCTTTGACGGTGGACGGCATGGCTACGACAATATGTTCTGCGATGAACATGATCCATCCGAGCTGGAGCACCGCCCCCTCAAGCGGTATGAGATCCCCGCCTCCAAGTTGGTGCTGGAGCTGGGGTACAGCATTGACTATGAGGACGAAAAAGAGAACTTTGAACCGGATGAGGCGGATACCGTGGAACTGATCAACGGTGAACGGATGCCGTGGGAGCAGGCCAAGCGGGACGGCATCGACTATATCGCCCTTTACTATGTGAACGAGAAAGGAAAACCAGTCCAGATCCTGGACGCAGAGCTGGCCTGAGTATACCGCAGCCAGATGACGGGATAAAGGAGGGCGACAGCGTGATCGGGACAGATGAAAACCGGGCGGTGCTCCATGTGGAGGTCATCTTCTGGAGCGGCAAACGAAAAATACCACCCAGCCTGGTCAGCGGAAAGTATTGTCCCCATTTTGTGGTCACAGGAACTACAGAATATTTGGGTGTATGCTTTCTGGACGGAACCGAGTGTACATTTGATACACCAGCTTTGGGAAATGCCCAACCCCTATATCCAGATACCATTGACTATGCCCCGCTGGAAAACAATGCGGAATTTTTGATCTATGAGGGAGCCAATGCCGTTGGCAAGGGCCGGGTGCTGGGCCGAACCGTTCCCTATAAAGTGAAACAACAACGAAGGTAGGTGCCTTATGTACCAAATTGCATATATTGGCCGCTGGGAGACCCTCCCGGAAACGGCTGCCGCCATTTGTGACTATGACACTTCCAAGCTGGAGGTACTGCTCCAGGGCGGTCTGGATTTAGATGACCCCATTCAGCTCAGCGAGTATATCAAACTCACACCACTGGAGATCGCGGTTTTTAGGAATGATGTGCCCATGATTCACTTCCTACTGGGGCATGGAGCTGATCCCGGTCTGGCAGAGGAACAGCCCCTGCTGCTTACCGCTGCCCGCTGTTGTGGGCCGGAGGTGGTGGCGCTCTTTGCTGGACAGGCTGCAAAACTCAGCCTGAAGCAGAAAGAGCGGGCCTTTCAGGAAGTACGCTGGGGCAAGCGCCCGGAGAATATCCCGGTGCTGGAGCAGGCTGGGATCACAGTGGATAAGTTTGGCGGCGAGGCATTCCGGGCCGCTGTGTCCGAGGGCAATGCCAAACTTGCCCGACTGCTTCTGGAAAAAGGGGCAGACATCAATTACCACAAGCCGGACATGGTGTTCCCTTACGCCTCCACCCCTGTCACCGAGGCCGCCCGCTCCAACAATTTCTCCATGGTGCGCTGGCTGGTGGAACAGGGAGCGAATATCACCCTTGTTGACAAATACGGCGACCGGCCTTACAGTGTGGCAGTTCAAAACAAGAATCAAGAGATGGCCGACTACCTGAAGGCGCTGGAGCCGGAGGACTGGCACAACGAACAAGAAAAGGTCCGGCAGCTTATGCCCTACAAGCTGCCTGCCAAGCTGGTGGAATACTTGAAAACCGGCCCCCTGCGTTTGGAATTCCCGGAGCAGGAATGGGTGAAATGGGCGGAGCTGTACGCCTACATGGATGTGCAGGAGATGACCTGGAAACGGAAGAAGCTGCTCTCCCTCATGGCGGCCATGGACAATTACAGCGACTACCTGCTGCTGTGGAGCCCCAGGGACAAAAAGCTGTGGTATCTGGACATCGAGCATGAGGAATTCCACTCTCTGGCCAAATGGGATGACTTCATCGCAGATCCCGGCCAGTATCTGAACGGGATGATTGAGGGCGAGTTTGAGGAATAAGGAGAATGATCTATGTTTGAAGAATTCTATGAGATGTACGAGCCCGAGGAGCAGGAAGTGATCGCTCTGATCAATCGCTGCATTGGGGGCGGATTTAACTGGAAAGGCAACTTTTGGGAAATGACCGTTGTGACGCTGGGTATCGTGTTCTGTGACACCGGCAAGGTCAGCACTAAAGAGGAGCGGCTGGATTGGCCGGTTACCGAGGAGGAACGCCATAGTGACAAAGGCTGGGGACGCTTTCAAAGCGAGCAGATCTGCCGCCTGAAGATCCGCCGGATGAAAGAAGAATGGGCAAAGGATCTGGTGGCGTGGCCCTGGTGTATCTCCCAGGTGGTCAAGGCCCATGAGGACTGCCCGGAACTCCAGGCAGTCCTGGACGAGTACCACAAGCCGGTGGTGATCCAGGACGAGGTGCTGGGAGAACTGACACTGGACAAGGACTATGATACCTTCGAGGGCGAAATCCAGTGGTGCGGAAAGGATGTGAGCCTTTCTCTGGAAGTCAATGCCGAGAGCAAGCCCTCCTGGACCCGCGCCCGCAGTGCCGCCAAGAAGCTGCTGGCCGACTGTGACACCTGGGACAAAGCCATGCGGGAGCTTGCAGCCAAGAACCTGACCGAACTGGCTAACAACTGGCTTTCCCAGGATGAGGAAAACCCCCGCGATCCGGAAACAGACCCCATCACAGAGGAAGAACTGGCCCGGCGGATCAGCATGACGAGCCTGTCCGTCACCTCCGGCGGCAGCTTCACCGCCTGGTTTGACTGCGACGAGATGTTCACCGACCATGCGGTGACGATCTACGGCTCCTTGAAAAAGGGCCTCAAAACTGCCAACATTGAGGGATAGGAGTTGTCTATGGAAAAAGCGACTGCTGTTAATACCTGCTTAGGTGTTTTGAAGGGACGGGACTGCATCTATCTGGATCAGGTGAAACAGGATGCTCTGAACAATCTGACCTTTACGGGGGACATCAATGGCCATCTAATCTCCCAGTGCAGGGACGAAAAAGACTGGTTTCCCTATACACTCACCTTCCGGCAGGTGCTGGCCTATTTTACCTGTGAATTGGACACCTATGAAAATATGGCTGGGACGGAGTATCTGGATGGCAGTTCCTTCGATTTAATTGAGGACAGCACCTGGCTGAAGTCTCTGCCAGTGCGGGAGGACTTTGACAAAGGCATCTATCGGCACTACCGGCTGTTTACATACGATGATGTTTACAACATCATTGCGGTTTCCTATGAGTTTGCAGCAGAGTTGTAAATGCCTGAAACATGGAAGACCATTGGAGGGATCTATCAAGGAAGGAGGTATGGCGATGAAACAGAATAAGCATCAGTTGGAGCATCTGCCCACACTTCTGGTTCAGCAGATCCGCCTGCAATGGTATAAAGACTGCCGGGGCGGAAATGCGGCCGCACAGCGGAACCAGTATCCCAGAGCCATGCGTCTGCCGAAAGACTTCTTCTCCTATTATCCTTTTGGTCTGCCTACTCACTTTGCATCTATCATACAGAGGCCCGATGGATTTCAGATCGATAGGGACTGTCGTAGGCTGATGGAATGGAAGCCGAATGGCACAATGCGGCTTCACCCTTTCGAACTGATTCAGCAGGAGCCCGGAATCCATGTGCGTTACCGCAATGATTGGCACATCGGGGCGATACCGGAGCGATATACCTACGATAAGACCGGGCAGAAACAGCCTCTCAATGAGCTGGCACTGGATTTGATTCCTGGTGATTATGGTCGAGCTGTCTGCAATGGGCGGTTCCGAGACTGGGACACTGGGGTCTGGTATTATGTACTGGATATTTTGAATGTGATGCCGCTTGCAGAACCCACCGACGCATTGACCAGTTTTACGGACAGAGAACCGAATAAGATATATACCCAGATCGATCGGCTGTGGTGACGAAAAACAGGAGGATACTACCATGATCAAAGAACGCATCCCTATCTCTGGCGATCTGGGCAGCAAGGTTAAGCAGCTGATGGAGTACGCCGGGTGGTACGAAGGCCGCAGTGTGGACATCTCCATTGCGGAGCAGTATTACGCCGATCATGGCGTCCCGATGATGAAGACCACCCAGCGGTTTTATCGCAAATATTTCGGCCTGTGCTGCGAGTGGTACTTGGCACAGAAAAAGCTGAAATGGGCAGCTGACTTTGAGTTTGCTTTATTCCCTTACCTGGTCAATGGGATCAAAAACCATTTGGAGGACGCCTATTTCCGGGATATGTCCGGCTGTGAACTGGCAGAGATCGAACAGGCTGCCGGTGAAAAATGCCAGCCTATCGGTCATATTGGCTACTACTACCCGGCGGAGGTCTGGATCTCCGAGTACGGGAAATTGTATGCGAAATATGAGTACCAGGATGAGATTGAGTGCTTTCCGGATGTGTTTGCCCTGATCGAACGGGAACTGCGGCAGTGCAAATTTGATTCCGCTGCCATGAAAACGGTTGAGGCACTGGACGGAAAACTATGAAACAGGACTTTACGATTTGGCGCAATCAAATATTGCAGAATCCCCAGAACATTTCACCGCTGAAATTTGGTATGTCACAGGATGAGGTCATAGAAATCTTCGGTAAGCCCGATGCTGTTTCCACCATGAGAAGTGATGGGAAGCCTTTGATCCTCAAATATCATGAAATTGAACTGCATTTCGATAGCAAGGCCCCTCATGGGCTCTACTTAATTTACAGCGACGATGAGATCGAGTTGAGCATGACTGCCGAGCACGAAGAAAGGAGCAATCCCTATGAAAACATTTGACCCCAATTACAAACTGCTGGACGAGATGTATCAGGACAATTACTATCCCACTTTTCTGGTGGACAAGGTAAAAGACGAGCTTCAGAAGGTCATCGACCTGTTGGAGAGCGGCGAAACCGACACCGAAGTGGTGCAGGAAACGCTGGACGAGGCGGTCTGCGGCATCAATGATCTCCAGGAGGAGTTTGACGAGAACGACAGCGAGATCGAAACGGTGGCGCGGGAATGTATTGCGGCAACCGTGGCCTACATTCTGGAGTGGTTTGGCATCCCCATTGACACCGAGGAGGCCATCCGGGAACGGGACTGGTGAACCCTATGGCAGAAAAAGAACTGGCCCTTTGTGATGAGTGCGGAAGCCTGTTTTTCAAAGGCTCCTCACAGATGATGGGGCTGTGCCAGAATGTGCCCATGTTCTCTATGGCTACCCGAATTGTGACCATCATTTTCAGGATGGCCGGTGTGTGAACTGCTATTGGGACGGCTCAAAGAGTGTGTACATCAAGAAACAGAATCAACAGGAGGAAACTGATATGCCTACAACTGAATGGCTGAACAAATACGAAGCAATCAAGGATAAATTGACCTGTAAAGATGACTTGGAGGCCCATTTCACAGAGAAAGTGATTGGGAACATGGCGGTGGATGTGCTGGACATCGGCACCGTCCATTTCCCCACCGGGCAGATTTTCGCCTGTGATCCGCTGGTGGAACTGGAGGACACTCTGCCGTTCCTTCAAACGATCCCCGCCGGAACTTATCCCGTAAAAATCTGCGTGGTGCCCAGCGAACAATACGGCAACCGCTATGCCTGCGTCAAGGTGGAGGTTTCTCAGGAAAAGCCTGTCCGCTATGAGCTGGGCATGGTGGGCAACGAGGATCTGGACGAGGAACTGGGAGAGGACGAGTATTTTGGCTTTGGCGTAGACGCCGGGATGGGCTGTGTCGCGGACATCCAGACCCAGGCGGCCTTCAAGGCATACTGGGCCAAGCGTTTAGAAGAAGACCCGGACATCGACCCCTACAACGACCTGTTCTGCGATCTTCTGGAAGAAAACGCCAAAGCCTACCCCAAATATCAGGGGGACTGCGGCGACTGGCTCAACTGGACAGTGCCGGGCACGGACTGCAACCTGCCCATCTTTGCCTCCGGCTGGGGGGATGGTTACTATCCTGTCTACTTCGGGTATGACGCCAAGGGCAAAATCTGCGCCGTGTATGTGCGGTTCATTGACATTGAAGCCAGTTATCGAGAGCAGGATTAAAAATGTGACAGAACAAAGGAGAACACTATGAAAGACCTTTGCCAATACGGAAACCGGCCGGAGGACGAATGGGAAATCTTGCCCTGGATACCTGACCCGCGTCCGCCCTTCAAAATCTGGGTGAAGCCGGAGCAGATTGCGCCATTCTTTCTCATTCCCCACCACCCCTATGCGCTCTCCCTTCTGCTGAAAATCAACAATGGATTCCGGACGGAAGTATTCCGTCGGCTGGGACTGACTGGAAGCAGCGGAGACTGGGAGCGGCTGGTCCGGGGCGTGATCCAGGAGTTCGAGGAAAATAACAGCGGCGTGGATCTGTTTCACTTCGACTCTGACGAGGATGTGTTCTGCGTGTACTCCCAATACATCGACGATTTGATGCTGCTGTCCAAAATGATCCGGGCGGCCTGTGACAATGAAAAAACGATGGGGATGTATCTGAACATGAGCGAGGTTGCGAAAGCATGAAAGATTTGACCACTCAAACAGGGATAGTAGTAAAATGCAGTAAAACGGCCATTGAATTTTTCCAAAATGCTCAATCAGTGGATTTCTTCTCTGCACTGGAAATTCCGAAGGAATTCCAAGACATAGCGGTTGAGTTTTATGATTTGATTATGGAAAACGATCATCTCGCGGCCTTGCTGGGCTGTCGCGGCAATTATGATATTGCAATACAGATAGATGAGGTAACCGGCACCATGACGGGGTGGCATTGGTTCAAATGAGGGAAATGGAATGATGGAGTACATCAAGCTTTTTTGGGAGGACGCACCGGAGGGAGAACCGTCGGTGATCCTCTATGAAGTGGATACAGAAAATGAGCGGCTGGCCCTCCACTCCATTGACATCTTTGCAGATGGCCGCACCCGCAATATCCCTGACCTTTACGACGGCGCCATCGAGATCACGCCGATCCCCACCGTGGAGGAATTGAACGCCCATGTCTGGGGTGAGGAGTTCCACGCCTGCGTCATAGAGCAGGCGGAATTTGAGGCCGCCTGGGAAAGCCACACCTATGATGGAGCGTTAAAGTAGCCAGGAGGAGACACTATGAACAAACCTATAAAAGCCAAAAATCTGCCGTTGTTCTCCATCATTGACCTGGACCAGCTGCGCCGGGAAAAACATCTGGAGGGCACAGAAGTGACAGACTTTTTCACGGCAAGGGATGGAAAAGTCTATCTTCTCATGGAACAGCCGTCCGAAACACAGGGTAAGGACTGGCTCAGCACTCCTTCCACCTATACCGCAGTGGAAATCCAGCTGGATTGGGCGGAACAGCGGGTGCTGGAAACGACGCTGTTTCCTCTTGGCCTCTTGAAGTTCCAGTTTCATTATTTGCGGCCCGCAGGTGATCACTTCCTCCTGCTGGGGGCAAGATGCGCCTATCGGGAAAACGGCCCCGACCAGAACGCCTGGATCGTCAGCCGGGACGGAGCTGTGCTGTCCCGTTTCTGCCTGGGGGATGGCATTCAAGACTGTGTGGTAAAAAAAGATGGCACCATCATTACCAGCTACTTTGACGAAGGTGTATTTGGTAATTACGGTTGGGATGAACCTCTGGGTGCTTGCGGCCTGATTGCATGGACATCGGAGGGAACTCCTCTCTGGAAGAATGAGAACTATTCCATCTATGACTGCTACGCCATCAGCCTGGACGAAGAAGAAAACCTGTGGTTTTATTATTACGATGAATTCCGGCTGGTGCGGACGAACTTCAAAGAGGACTTTGTATTTGAACTGCCAATCGAAGGAAGCGGAGCTTTTTCTGTTGCCCCGTCCGGCAATACCTTCCTGTTTCAAGGCGGATACCAGCAACGGGATAAATTCTACTTCCTTACCGCTCATGGTGATCACCTTGGGAAAAAACAGGTGGCTATTCCCACCTGTGACGGAAACAAGGTCGCTGTGGAGCAGTGCAGCCTGCTTCGCAGCCGGATGTTGTTCCTTGGAAAAGATGGTGTGCTCTATGGAGGTATTTGGGGGAGCGATGGCCAATGAAACAGTCTGATATTTATACCGAGGCTCTGACCTGTCTGCGCTCCATCCTTCTGGCAGACCATCCAGAGTTCCAAAACTGGATCGACTGGTTGGAGCGGGACATTCAGGACTGGAACCAGCGGCGGGAGGTTGCCCACCATCTTCGGGCATACGGAGGTATGGGCTCGTTCAACGACCTGCCCAGTATGCGTGGAAATCACGACTATATTTTCGACTTTCTCAAGTCCGTGTGCTATGCCTTCGGCCATCTTTATGGCAAACGGGAAGGCATTTCTCCGGAGGCATTGATGGAGGAGTGCCTGCACGATGTAGAGCAGGCAGCCTATCACCCCCATAAGGCACTGAACCAAGCCATTGCCCAGCACTTGATGCAGGGCGATTTACAGGAAAACCTGGATAGGCTGTAGGAGGACTTGTTATGAACAAAAGACTATTCCGCACCCAATTCAATCAAATGGAAAACATCGAGAAGCAGGTGCTGATGGAGAGCCTGGCTGCCCGTTATGATATGACCTTTCTCGGTCTACATACTTTTGACCGCTGGGGCCAGAGCTGCACCACCGGCATCTTCAAGAAAGATGGTCGGGAGTTCGTCTTTGTCCCCGGCGATACCGTCACCCTGGGCTGGGAGCAGTTTGCCGTGGGATTGAATCAGGAGAGCCGGGAGGAATTGGAGTATCTGTTCCGAGAATGGGAAATGGAGCGGGACCCGGAGGAGATGATTCGGGAAAGCATGGCTCCTGTTCGGCAGGCGGCCATTGGACCCATGCTGGTGGGCCGGGAGCTGGAGGAAATTAACTGGGAGCCAGTCAAAATGGATGATCCCAGACTGACTGTCCACCCTGACTGGCTGAAGGAATTCCGTGATTTTGCCTGGAGTGACAGCAGCAGTCTTACCTTGCATCAGTCGGCCCGCATTGAGCGGACGGAAAAGGGCTTTCAGATCTGTATCTATAACCACACAGACTACGATGCGCTTCTTGCCATGCTGGAAAACAGGGGCTTCTCCCTGCCCACGGCGGACGAGTGGGCCTACCTGTGTGGCGGCGGGTGTCGGACCCTGTTTCCATGGGGAGATGGGTTAGACTACTCCATGCGTCTGCACTGGTTTGAGAACATGGATGAGGATGAGAACCGGCCCTATGACATGGAGGAGCCCAACTTCTTCGGCCTGTCCATCGCCTACGATCCCTATATGCGGGAAGTGGTGCAGGCTGATAGGCTTACCACCTGCGGCGGTGACGGCGGATGCAATATCTGCGGTGGGCTGGGCCCATTTCTCGGTTTCCTACCCTGTTCGCCCCACTGTAAGCCAGAAGTGCAGGAGGACAATGAACTAAACGGAGATTATGACTTTTATCGGCCTATCATTCGGTTGGAGAACTATGATTGACAATAGAAGCTTGATACGAAATAAAGAAAGAGAGGTGCCGACATGGGAGCATGGGGCATAAAAGCATTAGAGCGTGACGAAGGGTTGGATGTACTGGACATCCTCAAAAATGAATATGTACCGGAGCATCCGGTAATGGATCTGGGCGAGATGATCGAACTGATGAAAGAGGAAGTCATGCTGGGATCTGACTTCTCACAAATCGACTTCCTCTTTGACAATACTGCGATGGCTCTGGCGGAGCTGTATTTCCAATGGAAGGATAACAGCAAACTGGACTACGATCATGAAGAAGCTATATGGGATAAAGTCACCGGTTTCACAGCATCCAAAGAAGCCCTTGCTTTCCTGCTGCGGCAGCTCACCGACATCAAAAACGAGGTGCCGGACGAGGACGGCATCCGTGAGATTGTGGATCTTTGGAAGAACGAGGACAGCGGTGAGATCGCTCCTGCGTGGTTGGAACACTTGAATCAGCTCATTGATCGACTGGATTCAGAACAGGAGGCACGACAAATGTATATCAAAAAATACTGGGGCAACTTTATTGGCGGTTCTGATGACAGTCTGAACCTTGTGGCATTTTTAGAGGATCAGAAAAAGGAGGAAATCCCCCTCAGCGAGATTTTCGCCAAGATCGGTCTGGACAAGCAGAGCTGGGACTTCCGCCAAACCGTGGAGTATCTGGAGTTTACACACTCCGATGGCGTGGAGATGGACTTCCACTTCGCCATTGATGTGGTCACCGATCTGGCCGCTATCCTGCTGGAGTGCAGCGTCAGTGGCAGTGTAAACCTTCAGGATCTGGACGAGTACAACACCCCCGTCTGCCGTATCCGCATCACTGCTACGCCAGAGGAGCATGACGCAATGAACAAGTCCCTGGCGGATTTTGCCCAGAACCCGCTGGAATACGACATCAGCGAGATGATGGGTGAGGATGAGATCACAGATATGGCTTATCAGGTGGAGATGCTGCGGAAAGAGCTGTACGAAGCCTCCGGCCGTAATCGGAACTACCATGTAAAGGCGGAAGATGTAAAACATCTGCTCCCTGACTGGGAGGGTGCCGATGGCTGTGTCGCCACCAACCGCATCACAGTAGAGGGCCGCAAGGTGGGCTACTGCTACAGGGAGGAGCCGGACGGCGGCTGGGACAGCGGCTGGCGCTTTACCGCCGGTGATGAGAGCGACGAGTACATGGACGACCCTAACAACGCCGGGATCTACAAGCTGAACACGATCTGCAATGACGATCCCGACATCATCCCTTTGCTGAACACCCCCGCTCCCTGCGCCTTTGAGCGGGATGAAAATGGCGTGTTCCAGCAGATCAAAGACTGGAAACCAGATGAGGACGAGGAGGACCCTGATATGGATATTTTGAAGCAGTGCCAGAAGTGGCATGAGGAGGACAAACACCAGAAAATCGTTGACGCACTGGAGGCAATCTCTGCCGAGGAGCGTACCCCGGAAATGGATATGGAGCTGGCCCGCGCCTACAACAATCTGGCGGACTCCAGCGAGCCGGAGGGAAGGAAGCTGCTTCACCAGGCACTGGAACTGATGCAGTCCCATGAGGAGGAACTGGGAGATACTTATTCCTGGAATTTCCGTATGGGGTATGCCTATTATTATCTGGATCAGGAGGGCCGCGCTCTGCGGCATTTTGAAAAAGCTCTGGAACTGCATCCCGGTGATGATCCTAAGCTCAACACCCGACAGGACATGGAGAAACTAATTGACTCGTGCAAAAAGGGTATTTCTCTGCCGCAGTTCTGGGAGTGCTTCCGGGAACGGACAGAGAACTGGTGGGAAACCTTTGCCGAGATGGAAGCAGAGCTGCGCCAGATGATGGACGAGGACAAAGATCACACCCGCGGTGCGGAGATCGTGGCCCAAATGGAGGAAACCCTGAATTTGGTTTTTGACGAGATTTCCTTCGAGATGGGCTTCAACGGCGAAAAGCATGAGCTGATCCTCACCCCGGAGGGGGATAAGGTCAAACTGTTTGAGCTGGTCTACTTCCAGAAGCACGCCCCCAAGGAGGTGCTGGAGCACTGGAATATCCTTGTGGGCCGTCAGCCTCTCCAGAACATCGGCCTGCGTACTGAGGATGGCTGGGACATCTCCGGGGAGGATGTGCAGATCTGGCTGGAGGAGCAGGGTGAAAACAGCTTCGCCATCTCCGCCTACTGCGAAAAGCTGCTGCCTATGCTCCGGGAGGAAGAAGGCCGGGCCTGGTGGATGCTCACTACCCTCACCGACCAAGTGCTGGGCGAGATCTCCCACATGAGATACATAGACAGCTTTGATGTGCTGGAGGAACCCAAGGCAGAGCCGTCCTTCCTCCTGTCCCAGCTGCCCGACAAACTGCGGGAGCAGGGCCTGGAGCTCTCCACCGACCCGGAAGCCTATCTGGAGAGCTACCTTGGTTACAAAATGGAACCCAAACAGGACCCGGACGCCGATTGGCGGCTGGATGTAATGGCCGGTTCCACCTGCTGTGTGCCGCTCATCAACGGCTATCTGAATGCCGACAATGATTTTATGGACGATCTCCATGCCGACGGCGCGGTGGCGGGCTTCTTCTGCTATCCCCTGGATACCCTGCGGGAGGAGGAAGGCAGTCAGAAAATTTTCGACTTCCGGGACAAACTGGAGGAAGTGCTCACCGGCGGGGATGGTTCGGAAGTGCTCACTCTCACCGGCGGGGCTACCGGCCTCTACTGTGGCTATGTGGACTTCATCGCCTGGGACATCCAAGAGGCGCTGAACATGGCGAAAGAGTTCTTTGAAGGCACGGACATCCCATGGGCCATCTTCCACACCTTCCGCCGTGAAGCCGGTTCTGTACCCCTAAAGCAACAAGATGATGGGACAGAAACTGAGAATCAGGATGACGAGTTGGACGAAACGCTGACGGGCATGGACTATATTCCTTACACCCAACAGAACGCCGAATCCTTCTTCCAGCAGCTGGAGCAGTGGAACGACGAGGATGAGTACACCCGCTGTATCCAGGCACTGAATGCCATCCCGGAGAACTGGAGGAACTACCGCACCGCCTACGCCCTGGCCCGTGCACTGGAGAACTACGCCATCATCGGGGACCATGACGAAGGTACTTTGAAATCCAAGGGAGACAAAGCCCTTCTGAGGGCCATTGAGGTGCTGGAGTCCGTCCGGGAGGAAGGCCAGGACAAGGCGGAGTGGAATATGCGGATGGCCTATGGCTATCAGTATCTCTATGGTCAGGAGGAAAAGGCCATCCCCTACGCCGAGCGGTGGGCGGAGCTGGACCCCGAGGACGAAAATGCCCCGGCAGTAATTCGGGAGTGTAAGGCGGAGATCCGGAAACGCCAGCGCAGCCGGAAGAAGAAGGCCAAATTCGTGCCCGGTGATACTCCATTTGAGGGCTTCGACCTCACCAACTTCTGGGATGATAATTGGTATGCACTGAAAGAATATGTCAGTGATCCGCCTTCCGATGAGCTGATCGCCAGCGTGGAGGAGGAACTGGGCTACAAGCTGCCCGCCGCCTACATCTGGCTGATGAAGCAGCACAACGGCGGCATTCCGGTGAACACCTGCTATCCCTGCGATGAACCTACCTGCTGGGCAGATGACCATGTGGCCATCACCGGCATTTTCGGCATCGGACGAGAAAAGAGCTGCTCCCTCTGCGGAGAGCTGGGCAGCCAGTTTATGATCGATGAGTGGGAGTATCCTGCCATCGGTGTGGCCATCTGTGACTGTCCAAGCGCCGGACACGATATGATTTTCCTGGACTACCGAGCTTGCGGCCCCCAGGGAGAGCCTGCGGTAGTCCATGTGGATCAGGAAAACGACTACAAGATTACCCATCTGGCAGACAGCTTTGAGGAATTTGTCCGCGGACTGGAGCATGAATCCCTCTATGATCCGGATGAAGATGTAGAGGATCTTGAGGATGACGCCGACGAGGAGAAAACTGACCGTAAGGGCTCCTTTGCCGGGTCTGTGCTCCTCTCCAAAGCGGAATGGGACAAGGAGCAGTTGATCCGGAATCTACGGGAAGAATGGGGCATCGTAGATGAGGAGCCGGATGAGGGCGACGAAGATGATGAGAACAGCGATGACGCTGTGGTAATGCGGGTCGGCGGCATGATGCTGATCGTGACACTCTTCCACGGTCACATCCCGGACAATGAAGCGGAGATCAACGCCGAAAACAACTATATGTGGCCAGAGGCCGTAGAGGTGGCCAAAGCGCACAAGGCCCATATCATGGTGGCTGTGTTGGGCGAGGAGGAAAAACTGCTGGAACGGGGCAAGCTGTTCACCAAGGCGATGGCAGTGTGCTGCAAGCAGAAATACGCCACCGGTGTCTACACCAGCGGCGTGGTATTTGAGCCTCGTTTCTATGAGGGCCTTGCCGATATGATAAAAGAGGACGAACTGCCCATCTTCAACTGGGTTTGGTTCGGCCTGTACCGGAGCGAGGGGGGCCTAAACGGCTACACCTACGGCATGGATGTGTTTGGCAAGGAGGAAATGGAGGTGTTGAACACCGACGCTGAGCCGGAGGAACTACGGGACTTTTTGGCAAGTCTTGCCTCCTATGTGCTGGCGTGTGATGTGACGCTGCAAGACGGCGAGACCATCGGTTTTTCTGCGGACGATAAGCACACCATCACCCGCAGCCCCGGTGTCTCTCTGCCAGAGGAACAGATGACCCTGAAGATCGGTTACGAGCCTATAAAGGGAGATCCGAAGGATGACAGCTGCGACCACTCAGACAATGATGACACGCAGGATGAGGAAGAATTCAGTAATCCCGAAGTCTACACCGAGGATGAGATGGAAGCCGTCGAGGGGCACATCCAGCAGTATTTTGGCGAGGTCGAGAATGTGTTCCACGAGTTGGTCTCCCCGGACATCCATGTGGACATCTGCGTGGTGCCGCCCTCTGAGGAGCGGGACTACTGCACCCTGGTCACCATGGGCATGGGCGCTCACCGGATGAATGTGCCGGAGGAACTGGCGGAATATAAGCTGGAGCGGGCGGAGCTGGCCATTGCCCTGCCTGCGGACTGGAAGCTGGATCAGGAGTCCATGAAAGACGAAAAGTGGTACTGGCCCATCCGCCTGCTGAAATCCTTGGCCCGCCTTCCCATTGCCAGCGACACTTGGCTGGGCTTTGGACATACCATGGATAACAAGGAGAACTTTGCGGAAAATACGAAGCTGTGTGCCGCCATTCTCACCGGCCCCCAAAGTACAGAGGAGGGCGGCGAGGTCTGCACCCTGCCGGGCGGCGAGGAGGTCAACTTCTATCAGGTGATTCCTCTCTACCGGGATGAATTGGAATATAAGCTGGCCCATGACGCGGACGCCCTGCTGGGCAAAATGAACGGCATCAGCTTTGTGGTGGAGCCTGATCGTCAGGATGCTATCACCCGTGGCACCCTTTCCAATGATGATTTTGACGGTGAGATGGACGATGCCTCCTATCATATCGAGAGCATTGAGGAGAAGGAACTGCCAATTGACCCCATCAACGCTTATAACCACATGGCCATCTACCTGCGCTGGTGCATGGAGCACGACCTGATGGGTGAGGACTTCCTGAAAGAATACAGCGAAGTGGCCAAACAGGTCAAAGCTGATCCTGCCAGTGTGGATCTGCGGGAGTTTATCCGGGATGAGCTGGACGGCTGTCTGTTCTCTGTGCTATTCAATCAGCAAGGCCGTGCCTTTGCAGGCTATTACTACGGAGAGGGCGACAGCCCCTACTATCCTGCCGATGTTGACGACAACGCCCTCCGCTTCTTCGGCCCGGAGCGGTATCACTCTGATGAGTTCCAGGATGAAGCCTACCTGTTCATCCCCTTTGACGAGGACTACTATCAGGCTATGGCAGAGGTGATCGGGGAACGGTTTGAAAACTGGCAGGGACAGGACTTCGACGAGGACACGCTGGAGCCTTCCGAGGTTGCTCAGGCCATCATGGAGTATCTGGACTGCGAGTGTACCTATTTCCCATCCATGGCAGATGATGACCCCATCATGTCGGCATACAGCTACGCCCAGCGGCTGGGGGTACGGGAGGGCTTTGTTCCCGTGCTCATCAAGGCGGATGATGAAACGCTGTTGGAGTGTCTGGTGATGAACGCCGACCCGGAGAACGATGCGGACTTTTATGAATTTGACCTCAAAACGGTAATGGAGTATCGAAAGAAGATGCTCTCCGCTCCCGTCAAGGACGGAAAGGCGGTTCTGGAGGAATTGACCGGCCAGCGCAAGGAAGAAGCCGAGGACGATGACATGGACTGGGAGGAGGAAGTCCTGGGCGAGATGGAGGGCGGCTATGACAATGACCGCTTCTCCTGCTATTGGGATTCGGATAGCCACATGACCTATCCGCTCATTCTGGCCAAAATTCCGGTCAAGAACCCCTGGGAGATCTTCGCCTACCTGCCCTTTGGAAACTGGAACGAGTGTCCCGACACGCCGGAGCTGATGGCGGTGGCGAAATACTGGTTTGAACAGCATGGAGCGGTCCCTGCCGCTATGACCCATGACGAGCTGGAGTTCCTGCTCCCGGTCCCCGTTTCCAAGGAGAAGGCCATGGAATTGGCCGCGGAGCAGTATGGGTTCTGCCCAGACATTGTGGATCAGGAGCAAGATGACCCGACGGTGGGCAATTTAGCAGATGTTCTGTGGCAGTCCACTGTCTGGTACTTCTGGTGGGATTGATGGGAGGTTGTGACCATGAACAAATACCTAAAGCAATATATTGAACTACAAAAGCAGTTTCGGGAGACAGAAGGAAATCCAGACAGTGTCCGTGCCCTCTATGCCTTTAAGGAGGAACTGGAGCAGAGCGAGGACCGGCAGGCCAAGGAAGTGCTGGTGGATGTGTATGACCTCCTGGACTTCAAAAAGGACGCCTACGAGCTGCTTTGCCAAATCGGAGATCGCTCCAATAAAAAGACTCTCAAGCGGCTGGGCACATTGAAGGACTACGCGGAGAACTGGGGCAATCATTACGCCATCCCCAAGCCCAAAACACCAGATGAAAAGCAGAAAGAGAGGGAGCGGCAGGCCCAGCTGGGCCTGCCCACCTTCCGGTATCACCCGAACCCGCTGGAAACCGGCGCCTTTGAGGAGTTCAAAGAGGGTGTTGTCTGCGACTGCTGCGGCAAGATGACCCATATTTTCTATACAAATCCGTTCTTTTCCGTGGAGGATATTGCATATCTGTGCCCAGAGTGCATCGCCAGCGGCGAGGCGGCCCGGAAATATGACGGCAGCTTTCAGGACGATTTCTCTGTGGACGATGGCGTAGACGATCCTGAAAAGCTGGACGAGCTCATCCACCGCACTCCTGGCTACTGTGGCTGGCAGCAGGAATACTGGCGTGCCCACTGCGGCGACTACTGCGCCTATTTGGGCTATGTGGGGGCCAGAGAGCTGCGGGCACTGGGTGTGCTGGAGGAAGTGCTGGACGATCCCATGTGGGACGAGGAACAGAAGGAAATGATCCGGGAATCTGTCAATGGCGGGCATCTGCAATGCTATCTGTTCCGGTGCCTCCACTGCGGAAAGCACCTGGTCTGGATGGATTTTGATTGAAAAGGAGGCAATACTATGGGACTTGACATCTACGCCGGAACATTGACCCGGTACTATTCTCACAACTGGAAAACTGTTGTTCAGCAGTGGGCGGAGGAAAACGGATACACCTTTAACCGGATCACCCCGGATGGAGAACCCGCCGACAACGAGGAGGAGCTGTCCCCGGCTGAGATCCAGGCGGCAGTGGAGGACTGGCGGGATCAGATCTTAGCCGCCATTTCCCAGCCGAACCAGCCGCACTACACTCCATGGCCGGAGGACAACGAGCGGCCCTATTACACCGATAAGCCGGATTGGGATGCCTTTGGCGCTATGCTGCTGGTGGCTGCCTGTCATACATACGAGGAACCGGTGCCTCTCACCGTGGAGAAGGACTGGGACTTCGGGGAGCATCCCCTGATTGCCCGCCTTGCATCGGACGAGGAGCGGGTGTGGTCCCTGCTTCGGGGCGCGACTTGGTGGCTTCCCCTCACCGACAGCTTTCTATTCCAAGGCCCTCTGCCCACCGATGATCAGACGATGATCGCCACCTTGGGCGGACTGCGGAAGGAGCTGGAAAAGCTGAACCAGCTGGCATGGCAGGCCGATGAGGACACCATCCTTGGCTGGGCAGACACGGAGGGATACCCGGTAGACGGAACCGTAGACTCAGATGGACAGTACAGCAAGGCAGACATCCCGGAACACACCCAGTATGACACCCAATCCCTGGCCAAGTTCGCCTTCTCCATGTTCTGGCGGGCCATGCGGTTTGCCGAGGAACAGCAGGTGCCTATCCTGCTTGATTATTAAGGAGGAAACCAAATGAGCAATAAAGCTTTCCAGCAAAATCTGGACGACAAAAAAGGCCCCCAGCCCGGTGGCCCCTATCTCATTCAGATGCTGTTCAAAGAGCCGGTAGAAATGCCGGATAAAGAAAAAATGACTGCCGTAATGGAGAAGCACATCGGATCAACAGAGTGCTTCTGTTATGATAAGAAAATGGCTGGCTTTGCCGCACAGGAGCATATTGCAGAGTTCAAGGACGGAAAATGCCCGGTGCAGCTGATGGTGATGAAATGCGACAAGTTCAAGGGCAAAGGCTTTGATGCCTTCCTGATGAGCCAGATGTGGGACTGCCAGGAGGACCGGGAGCGGATCTTCCGGGAGTGTAAATATCAGGTGGTAGCCACCGATATGCTGGCTGCGGCACTTCCGGCGCTGGAACGGGCCAACCTGGACGCCGACTTTCTGGAGGCTCTGGCGGAGCTGTACCCCACCTGTGAGGCATTCTATTTCCAGAGCTGCGGCAAACTGTTTCTGGCGGAGGCTGTGCGTTCTCACCAGATTGAAGGCTCGGATCGTTTCATCCGCTTTGGCATCAATGTTCGCTTCTTTAATATTGAGGGCACTGAGGATATGCTCATCGACACGGTGGGCATGAGCACCCTGTTCCTGCCCGACCTCCAGTACCACTTCCACGACATGAACCCAAATTGGGTGGTAAACCATGCCTACAATGTGGCGTCCTATATTCTGGAGCATGATAACCCCATTCAGGATGGGGAAACCATAGACGGCGTGGCGGATAGCCAGATGTGCCGGGAGGTCCAGTGGAAGTGCCAGTATGAGGACTCCCTGATCCAGCCGCCCAGAGGGGTGCTGGACATCAACATGGGAAACTATGCTTCGGGAGGACGCTGAATGAATGGCGTTGTGCTCCTGGCAGACGGACTTCTGCTTGTGGCGGTGATCAAGCTGATTATAGATCGAAATTGGATCGGCCTGCTTCTCTGTGCTGTCGCCCTGCTTCTGGTCTTTGGGGCTGGACACCATACAAAATAGGCCATTTTAAGAATCGAGGAGGTGAAGTATGCAGAATTCAACAAATATGCGGATACTGGAATTACTCCGGTTTCTCTATGAGAGGACCGATGAAAACCATCCCGCCACAGTATCTGACATCATTGCCCATCTGAATGGAAAAGGAATTCAGGCAGTGCGGCAGACCGTTTACGCAGATACCAATGCGCTGATCGATGCAGGGATTGATATTGTGGTGGTCAAGAGTACCCAAAACCAATATTTTATGGGAAGCCGACCGTTTGAGTATCCTGAACTGAAAATGCTGACAGACGCAGTAGCATCCTCGAAGATCATTTCTGCCAAGAAATCCGAGGAACTGGTACAGAAATTATGCCGTCTGACCAGCACACATCAGGCAGAACAGCTTCAAAAATTTGCTGCTTTATCCAGCCGTGTCAAACCGCATAATGAAAAGGTTTACTATATCATTGATAATATCCAAACAGCGATTGGAAACCATCAGCAAATTCGGTTCCAATACTATGAATATACTCAGGAAAAAAAGAAAATCTTAAAGCACGATGGATATTATTATGTCGTAAATCCCTATGCGCTTGAATGGAAAAATGACCATTACTATTTGATTGGATTTTCTCTGAAGCATCAGAAGATTGCTCACTTCCGTGTAGATCGGCTAACAAGTGTAGAAAATCTTGAAACTTGCTTTATGCCGATAGAGGGATTTGATGTAGCCTCCTATACAAATAAAATGGTTGATATGTTTACATCGGAGTCATCGAAGGAAGTAACCCTTCTATGTGAAAACGAATTGATGAGAGTAATCATAGATCATTATGGAGAAGATGCCCCTGTTGAGAGATATGATGACGCGCACTTCACAGCAAAAATTGAAGTGAACCCCAGTGGAACTTTTTATGGCTGGATATTCAAATTTAAGGGAAAAATAAAAATTCTATCCCCAAAAGAGTGCATTATAGAAATGCAGCAAATCGCTCAGGAATTTATATAGCGCAAAAGAGGTGTTATTGATTTTTAACACCTCTTTTCAAATGAAATTTTTATCCTTGAAGTGAACAGATGTTCGATATACAATATAAGCAAGATGTTCGCAGTTCGTCGAACAAATGAGAGGTGAATGCTGTGGGCAATATAACTTTTGGATCATTTATAGCCGAGAAACGCAAGGCGCACAAATTCAATTTACGCGATACAGCCAAGCATTTGAATATTGCTTACGGTTATCTGTGTGATATTGAGCAAAGCCGCCGTCCTGCACCCAATGGAGATTTTGTGGAACGCATCTCTGCCTTTCTGAATTTGGATAAATCAGAACATGAGTTGCTTTTGGATCTGGCTGCAAAATCACGCAATACAGTATCTGCTGATTTGCCAGACTATATCATGGAAAAAGATATTGTTCGGGCAGCCTTGCGTGTGGCAAAAGAAGTAGATGCTACCGATGAAGAATGGCAGACATTTATGAAAATGCTAAAGGAGCGTAAACGATAGGGGGGAGAGCTTTGTCAATTCCACAAATCCGTACAGAAGCAATCGAGGCAGTAGGGCGAAAAATCCTGATGGAATATGATCCCTCTCTGCTATCCGGGCAACCATGTCCTGTGCCAATCGAAACCATTATCGAGACAAAGTTTGATCTAATCCTGGAGTTTCATACACTAAGAAAAAACCACAAGATATTAGGGGAAACAATTTTCGATGACGGTGCTGTTGTCTTATATGACCAGATACAGAGACAGTATCGAATGATTGCAGTAAGAGCCGGTACAATCTTAATTGATGAACGGCTTTGTGATCCGTCAAAATTAGGGCGGCTCCGTTTTACCTGTGCCCATGAGCTGGCTCATTGGGTACTACATAAGAAGTTGTACTCTGGTACTGGAGATGTTGCTGCTTATAACGGAAATGTTTCTTCCGACGAAAGTCATGGCATAATTGAGCGTCAGGCGGATACTCTGGCTTCTGCTCTGCTGATGCCTTTACCGCAGATCAAAAAATGTTTTTACCGGCTTAAAATAGGCCGGACAGATGAACAGCTCATTGCTGAAATGGCAAATATTTTTGAGGTTTCCAAGCAAGCAATGCAGATTCGTCTAAAATCCAGAAACCTGATATAACCAAATGGGGGAATAGAGAGAGGCACTGCCCTCTCTCACGCTCCTCTGCTATGCTATTTTGTACCTAATATGTTCGCAATATTGCGAACAAGGAGGGATGTTCTATGAGAAAAGAAAGCACAACAATCCAAAAATGTAACAGCAGGCTAACAGCTTTGGGACTTAACAGCGACGCTGCGTTTCATAGAAGTAAGCTGATTCTAAAGATTTACCGTGATGTAGTCTGGGTTCTGAGTGAACGGGCAGAAGAATTACAAGAAACTGCTTGGATTATGGGAGAACAAGATATAGAGTCTGGCCTCTGCTATCTTGAAAATTTTGCACCAGATATTGAACTGCAAGCCTTTGAAGAAAAAGTTTGCTGCCTTGTTCAAAATCAAATGCTAGTCAATATTATTGACCGTGCACTCCTTCGTCTGAAACGGTATCCGGATCGAGGAGAACTTTACTATGAAATTTTGACTAAGCAATTTATCTATCGGTTCAACAGTACAGAGAAAGAATTGCTGGAAGAACTAAATATAGAGCGCAGTGTCTTTTATGACCGAAAACGAGAAGCCATCTATTTATTTTCTGTTTGCTTGTTTGGATATTCTATTCCAGAAGTCCTGGAGGAGCTGCCCCGACTAAATCCCGACTAAATCCCGACAAATCCCCGACCTAATCCCTACTCCCTTCCGACTTCCGACCTGCTATACTTGTTATAGTGGCAGGAATGCGCTAAATTGAATACTTTTCTACATAAGGCCCGGCATTAACCGGGCTTTTTTCATTCCTGCTGCAATATGGCGGCAGGAACATGGCTGGAGGTGAAAACACTTCCGGCCTTTTTCTTTGCCCGGTATTAGGAGGCCGGTATGCGCTGGGAGGCGTACATAGCAAAATATCCATGACACCGTTCAAATTCGCTGACTACCAAGAATTTGAACGGAGGAAAGGATATGACGAGAGTATTCATTTGGAAAAATAACAGCCCACAGGAATGGGAGGAAATCAGTTTTTCAGCGTTCAGTAAGGCACGCCGCAATGGTTGCTTTACTGGGCGCTTTTTTGTTGAAACAGTCAAAATGTTCCGTGATGAAGATGACCGCATTATCATGGAATGTTCTCGCAAAGATTTTGAAAAATACCAACAGGAGGACCGCCACAGCCGCTATCTCCAGGAACATGAGAAAAGTCGCTCTATATTCCCGGCTTCTCATGTGGGAGATCGTGACGGCACAGAGGAAGGTTATCAGGATACAGATTTGTTTGTGGATGAATCTGTTGATACTGCGGAACAAGCTATTCAGAATTTACTTCTTGAGGATTTACACCAAGCTCTATTGAAACTGAGTCCAGCAGAACGAGATTTTATATTGTCCTATTATGAAATGAAAATACCAAATGCAACTTGTTTAGCCCAACGATATGGTATTACTCGGCAAGCCGCAGATAAGCGATTGAAAAAAATTGAAGAAAAAATAAAAAAGTTGGTTGCGATTTTCTAAAAAAGTGGCAGTAGCAAGTGAGAGGGAAATCCTTTCACTTGCACCTTGACAACCTCATATACGAATCATTAAGTTTGATCCTCTTTGGGCGTAATAGCCGCTACATCAGCGGTATATTTTCTGAGAGCTGCCACTCGCATAACAGGCCAACCCATTTTTGCTGTATAGATGAGTTTTCGGTTTATCAGAAATATATCAGGCTGGAATACATCGGATGGCATCCGGTCATGGCATAACAAGGAGGAAAGCTCTCTTACAGCCATAGTCCGAGCGTGATAATAACCGTCGCAGGCCATGGGTAAGACCAAACGAAGTGGAGGTGAAACTCCTGAGAAGCAGGCCAGCCACCTGCGGCTTAATGATTACCCAAATCCCTGGGGTGTCGTGGACAAGTAAGGGATAAAACAGGCGCTAAATTGAAGGAGACTCTGTAATTTGCAGAGCCTCCTTCTTACATAATCAAATCTCAAAACATAGGAGGATGAACATGAAAGAAGATTGGATTTATAAGCGTGGGGATTTATATTATGCCAATTTGAACCCTTATTTTGGATCAGAGCAAGGCGGCACCCGTCCTGTCCTGGTTCTTCAAAACAATGTGGGGAATTTTTTCTGCCCCACTTTGATCGTAGCTCCACTCACCAGTAAATGGATTAAGAAAAAGGAGCTGCCCACACACTATGCACTGGAGAGCGTTCCAGAGCTTGGACTGAAATCTGTTGTTCTGCTGGAGCAAATTAAAACGATTGATAAAAGGCGTGTTTTATCGTACATTGGGCGCGTATATCGCGAAGAAATGAGAGCGATTGATGATGCTCTGCAAGTTAGTTTAGATATTCATATTCCGGAGGAAATGGAGGCTCCGTAAGGCCACTTACCGGATAAAGGAGGCGTTTTTATGTTTGAAGCAAGAATTGCGGAATTGAACCGCTTTAATGAACAAAATCCTGTCAGCTATGACAAAAGAACCTATACGGTCGATGAGATTCAGGACATTCTGGGTATCAGTCGTCCCACAGCATATAATCTGGTAAAACAGGGTGTATTCCACAGCGTCAGAGTCGGCGGTCATATCCGCATTTCCAAAAAGAGCTTTGATGACTGGCTGGATCACGCAGATGAATGATTTGTCAAGGATGCCGATCTCCAAATCGACATCCTTAACTTTTTTTCTGCTTTCTCTTACAATGAGGCCATAGCAAGAAAAACTTTATAGAGGAGGCAAAAGCCATGCAAAAACAAAGAGTAAAGACCAGTATGTCTGTACCAGAGATGGGCAAAATGCTTGGGCTTGGTAAAGTAGAATCCTACTGGTTGGTTAAAAAGAACTATTTCAAAACAATTCAAGTGGCCGGACGAATGAGAGTTATGCTGGATAGCTTTGAAGATTGGTATGCCGGCCAGTTCCACTATAAAAAAGTGGATGGTACACCGCCCGGAGAGAAATGGAGGCATACTACGATGTCAGTTCCGGAAATGGCGGATCTTTTGGGGCTGAAATCTGGCACAGCTTATGACCTTGTTAAAAGGGGCTATTTTGAGACGACCTTGATTGATCGAAGAATTCGTATCATTACCAGCAGTTTTGAAGCCTGGTATCAAAAGCAAACTCATTATGTGAAAATCTCAGAAAGGAGCAATGAAAATGGCATCTATCGTGAAGCGTAAAAGCAAATATTCTGTGGTGTATGATTACACAGATGAAAACGGAAAACGCAGACAGCGTTGGGAAACCTTCAGCACAAATGCAGAAGCAAAAAAACGAAAAAAGCAAATTGAGTATGAGCAGGACTCTGGAACCTTCTTTATTCCTACGGCAAAGACCCTGAACGATCTGCTCGATGAATATATGTCCATCTATGGTGTAAATACCTGGGCAATGTCAACATATGAAAGCCGCCGTGGTCTGGCGAGAAACTACATAACTCCTATTATCGGAGATATGTTACTATCCGACATCACTCCAAGGATGATGGATAAGTATTACCGTGATCTGCTCTCTGTGAAAACGGTAAGCGTCAACAACCGCAAACCCACAAGCGAATATCTGACCCCGCATACAGTAAGAGAAATTCACAAGCTACTTCGCAGTGCCTTTAATCAGGCGGTGCGTTGGGAACTAATCAGCCGTAACCCTGTCCTGAATGCGACACTTCCCAAAGAAGAACATAAAGAACGGGATATATGGACTGCCGAAACGCTGAGCAAGGCTATGGAAGTCTGTGATGATCCTATCCTCTCCCTTGCCTTAAATCTGGCGTTCTCCTGCTCTTTACGCATTGGTGAAATGCTGGGCCTTACCTGGGACTGCATTGATATTGCACCACAGAGCATAGAAAATGGTTCAGCTTATATATTCGTCAACAAAGAGCTGCAACGGGTTACACGAGGTGCATTGGACGATTTGAGCGACAAAGGTGTTATTAAGAAGTTTCCACCTTGCATAGCCAGTACCCATACTGCTCTGGTCCTGAAAGAGCCTAAAACCAAAACCAGTATTCGCCGCGTGTACCTGCCGAAAACAGTTGCCTATATGCTGGTAGAGAGAAAAAAAGAAATTGATGAGCTGATGGATCTGTTTGGAGATGAATACATCGACAATAACCTGGTCTTTTGCTCCAGCAATGGCCGTCCGATGGAAAGCCAGGTGATTAACCGTGCTTTCAATAAACTTATCAAAGAAAACGGACTGCCTCATGTTGTATTCCATTCTCTCCGTCACTCCAGTATCACCTACAAGCTGAAACTCAATGGTGGCGATATGAAATCCGTCCAGGGCGACTCTGGTCATGCTCAGGTAAAAATGGTTGCAGATGTCTACTCTCACATCATCGACGAGGATCGCTGCATAAACGCTCAGCGATTGGAGGAAGCATTTTACTCATCCAAGACTCCTGACCCTGTTGAAGATACAGAGCCTAAAACTGCGGATACTGCCGTCACTGAAAGTGATGAAAGTGATGCAGCGAAGATACTGGAACTGCTTAAAAATCCCGAAACTGCCGCACTGCTCAAGCAGCTGGCAAAAGCTTTATAAAGTCCCTCCCTCAGAAGAACGCCTCTCACTTTGTGAGAGGTTTTCTTCGTTTGAACCACTTTGCACAGTGACCAAACACTTTTTTTGTTAGCAAGGTTCTGAAAGCATTTTTGAGCGATGTTAGCAAATTCGCGATTTTGTTTGCAACTTCCTCTAATTTCTGCTAACAAATGTTTGCAAGTTCCTTTGGTAAAAATCGAACCTCTGACTTACCGCCTTTCTTAGCAAAAGGCCAAATCTCGTTAGCAAATGTTAGCAAACCAAGTTTTTTTGCAAAAAAGCCACAAAAGCCGCAGAAATAAGAAAAGCCGAAAACCCTGATAAATCAAAGGTTTTCGGCGTGTTTGCTGGCGTCCCTGGCGGGATTCGAACCCACGGCCTTTCGCTTAGGAGGCGAACGCTCTATCCTGCTGAGCTACAGAGACTTATATTAAATTGAGACTGGCAACGATCACTTTTCCCCGTAAGGCAGCTGGTAGAGCACAACCTTAGGAGGCGGTCGCTCTATACGACTGAGCTACAGGGGCATATCAAATAGGCAGAAACCATTGTACCTGTTTTCCGCCCTGCTGTCAATGGGAAAGGGCTGCCGCGCAGGCGGCAGCCCTTCGGCGCTCACTGGATGACCCGTACCCGGATCACATTCTCCAGCGCCGTCACCTCGTCGATGACGCACTGGTCCGCCGGGGCGCTCAGGTCCACGATGGTGTAGGCGTAGTCCCCCCGGGACTTGTTGCTCAGGTTCTCCACATTGATGCCGTCCCGGGACAGCAGGGTGGTGATGCTGGCCAGCATGGCAGGCACGTTTTTGTGAATCAGGCACAGCCGGCACACGCCGCTGCGCTCCTGGCTGACGGCGGGCAGGTTTACGCTGTTGCGGATGTTGCCGTTTTCGAGGTAGTCCCGCAGCTGGTCCACCGCCATGACCGCGCAGTTCTGCTCACTCTCCGGTGTGGAGGCTCCCAGGTGAGGCATGGCCAGCACGTGGGGCGCACCCACCAGGCGGTTATTGGGGAAGTCTGTGACATAGGCCGCTACCCAGCCGGTGTCCAGCGCCGCCAGCATGGCATCGTCGTCCACGATCTCGCCCCGGGCCAGGTTGATGAACCGGACGCCCCGTTTCATGGCGCCGATGGCCTTGGCGTCGATCATGCGCTCCGTGTCCTTGGTGTAGTGGATGTGGATGGTGATATAGTCCGCCCGCTTGTAGAGCTCGTTGATGTCCTTCACCACATGGATGTGGCGGTCCAGCCGCAGGGCGGCATCCACAGACAGGAAGGGGTCGTAGCCGTACACATCCATGCCCAGGGACAATGCGATGTTGGCGACCAATGACCCGATGGCCCCCAGGCCGATGACGCCCAGCGTCTTCTTGTACAGCTCCGGGCCGATGAAGGCGGCCTTGCCCTTCTCCACTACGGTGGTCACGTCCACGCCGGAGGCCACCTGCTGCCGGACCCACTGGATGCCCCCGTCCACGTCCCGGGAGCCCATCAGCATGGCGCACAGCACCAGCTCCTTTACGGCGTTGGCGTTGGCGCCGGGGGTGTTGAATACCACGATGCCCGCCTCGGAGCAGCGGTCCAGGGGGATATTGTTGACGCCGGCCCCAGCCCGGGAGATGGCCAGAAGGTTTTTCGGAAAATCATAGTCCAGCAGCTTGGCGGAGCGGACCAGGATGGCGTCCTCGTCTGTCTCCGAATCGGAGACGGCGTACAGCGCCGGATCCAGGCGGTTCAGGCCGACGGGAGAGATCTTGTTGAATGTTCTGATACGGTACATGGCAGAATGCCTCCATTGGGCGGCCCCAGCGGGTCGCGGTACTTGCGGGGGAACGTGCGGTGCTGGCACCGCTTCCGCCGCAGCATCTTCTATTATAGGTAGAGGCCGCCGTCCCAGTCAATGTGCCGAACCGCCAAATCCACGGCCGGTTGGGCCGAAAGTTTTTGGAGAGGTATTACTTTTGGAATGGCCTGGGAAAATACCCAAAAAGGCAGTTCTGCGCCTCCGGAACTGCCGCTTTCCTATGAAAACTGCGGAATCGTCCTGTTTTTTTGAAAAAGCCCCTGAAAGCAGCTTGCAAAAATCGAGAGAACGGCATATAATGCAAAACTGTGTGCAAATCTCGACCGGCGGCCGGAATCGGACGGCCGGCAGGGAGGCCGCGTGTGTTGATCCGCCGCCCGGCGTACCCCACGTGGCCCCTTCATAGAGAAAAGGAGATGGAAGATGTGCAGAACGAACATTTGAGGAACATCGCCATCAACGCCCACATCGACCACGGCAAGACTGCCCCACAGGGCTGACACCCTGCGGGGATCGTTTGATAGAAATGCCCGGCGGAAGCACCCGCAAGGGGTACGCCACATCCGTAAGGCGGGAAAGCCGCCAACGGCTGTGCAGTGAATTCCGCCTCCGCCAAGGTTTTGCCGCAGGCAAAACACTTGTACGCGCCGCCCGGCGCGGCCTTGCCAGAGAAGAAGGAGAAGAGAATTATGCAGAACGAACATTTGAGAAATGTCGCCATCATCGCCCACGTCGACCACGGCAAAACCACGCTGGTGGACGAGATGCTGAAGCAGGGCGGCGTCTACCGGGAGAATCAGGAGGTGGTGGACCGGGTCATGGACTCCGGCGACCTGGAGCGGGAGCGGGGCATCACCATCCTGGCCAAGAACACCGCCATCCGGTACAAGGACACCAAGATCAACATCGTGGATACCCCGGGCCACGCCGACTTCGGCGGCGAGGTGGAGCGCATCCTGAAGATGGTCAACGGCGTCATCCTGCTGGTGGACGCCGCCGAGGGCCCCATGCCCCAGACCCGCTTCGTGCTCTCCAAGGCCCTGGAGCTGGGCCACCGGGTCATTGTGGTGGTCAACAAGATCGACCGGCCCGACCAGCGGATCCACGAGGTGGTGGATGAGGTGCTGGAGCTGCTGATGGACCTGGATGCCACCCCGGAACAGTTGGATTCCCCCATGCTGTTCTGCTCCGGCCGCAACGGCACCGCCTCCTACTCCCCCGACGTGCTGGGCACGGACCTCAAGCCCCTGTTTGAGACCATTCTGGAGTATATCCCCGCCCCGGAGGCAGATGTGGACCAGCCCTTCCAGATGCTGGTCAGCTCCATCGACTACAACGACTTCGTGGGCCGGATCGCCATCGGCCGCATCGAGCGGGGCACCTTGAAGCAGAACCAGGACATCGTCGTGTGCAACTACCACGACCCGGAGGCTGTGCTCCGCAAGGCGAGAGCCACCGCCATCTACGAGTTCGAGGGCCTTGCCCGGAATCCGGTGACCGAGTCCACCGCCGGCAACATCATCGCCATGAGCGGCATTCCCGACATCACCATCGGCGACACCATCTGCGTCCCGGACTGCGTGGAGGCGTTGCCCTTCGTGAAGATCAGTGCCCCCACCCTGGAGATGACCTTCTCCGTCAACGACTCCCCCTTTGCCGGCAAGGAGGGCAAGTTCGTCACCTCCCGCCAGCTGCGGGACCGGCTGTACCGGGAGACGTTGAAGGACGTGTCCCTGCGTGTGACCGACACGGACAAGGAGACTGCCTTCAACGTGGCGGGCCGGGGCGAGATGTCCCTCTCCATCCTCATTGAGACCATGCGCCGGGAGGGGTATGAGTTCCAGGTTTCCCCCGCCCGCGTGCTGTACCAGGAGATCGACGGCGTCAAGTGCGAGCCCATTGAGCGGCTGGTGGTGGACGTGCCCGGCGACTGTGTGGGCGCGGTCATCGAGAAGCTGGGTGCCCGCAAGGCGGATCTGGTGGAGATGACTCCCGTGGGCGAGCGGATGAAGATCGAGTTCCTGATCCCCGCCCGGGGCCTCTTCGGCTACCGCAGCGATTTCCTGACGGACACCAAGGGCGAGGGCATCATGGCCAGCGTGTTCGACTCCTACGCCCCCTACAAGGGCGACATCTCCCGCCGGGGCACCGGCTCCATGATCTCCTTTGAGACCGGCGAGTCCGTCACCTACGGCCTGTTCAACGCCCAGGAGCGGGGCACCCTGTTCATCGGGCCCGGCGTGCCGGTGTACGGCGGTATGGTGATCGGCGTCAGCCCCCGGAGCGAGGACATCACCGTCAACATCTGCAAGAAAAAGCAGTTGACCAACATGCGGGCCAGCGGCTCCGACGAGGCGCTGCGGCTGGTGCCCCCCAAGCAGATGAGCCTGGAGCAGTGTCTGGAGTTCCTGGCGGACGACGAGCTGCTGGAGGTCACCCCCAAGAGCCTGCGGATGCGCAAGGCCATTCTGGACCACGAGAAGCGCATGAAGGCGCTGCACGGCAAGAAGTAAACCGGCCATTGCATGGGCCCTGGCCCCCGGGAGGGGGCCGGGGCCTGTTCGTTTGCCGCCCGGGCAGGAGGCGGGGGCTGTTGGGAAAGACCGCGCCGCATCCGCAGGGGGGCGATGATCCCGGCGGCCCGGAGGTGGACTGCCCCGCGGGGGAAACCAGCCGCTCCGGGATGCCGGGCCCCGCAGGCTCGGGTACAGCGCCCTCCGCGGCGCCTCAAAAATATTTGTTAAAAATTCTGCCTTGGACGGGAACTTTTTCCCGCTGCCCTGCGTCAGTACAGGCAAACGGAGCAGATGCTCCCCCGAAAGCATTGGAAAGGATGAACGAGAATGAAAAAACGGATTCTGCAATGCCTGTCCCTGATCCTCTGCGCCGCCATGCTGGCGATCCCCGCCGCGGCCGCGGAGACCGCTGACGAAGAAGCGCCCGCCCGCCTGGGCCCCGCGGCCTATTGGGGCACTGTCACCTGGATGGATGAGGACACCTTCCTGCTGGACAGCGGGAAGGAGGACGGCCTGGGCGACGCGGTGGTGGTCCACGTGGGGGATGCCCCCTACCTGGACGCCGTCACCGGCAACACCCTGAACCTGGAGACGCTGGAGGACGGGGACGCCGTCTATGCCTGGGTTGGCCCCGCCATGGCGCTGAGCCTGCCGCCCCAGTCCACGGCCAGCCTGATCGTGGGCAACATCCCCGCCGACTACGCCGTGCCCCAGTACTATGAGATCACCAGCTCCACCGTTACGGAGGAGTCCGCGGTGCTGCATGTGGCGGGCAGCAATGACACGATCACCGTGCCCGCCTCTGCAAAGCTGACGCCCTACCTGACGAAGAACATTGTCACCCTGGCCGATCTGCGTCCCGGCGCCCGCATCCTGGTGTGGTCCGATTCCAAGGGCACGCCGGAGAAGGTGCTGGTGTTCGCCTACGGCTATCGGGGCTATATCAGCGTGGCGGAGGACGGCGTCGTGTCCGTCAACGGCCAGTCCACGACTCAGAAGGCCAAGACCACCGCTGACGGCGACACCCTGCTGCCCATCCGGGCGGTGGCGGAGGCCCTGGGCATGAGCGTCCGCTGGGACGCGAAGCAGGGCGCCGTGGTCTCCTATGGCGATGACATGGTGAAGCCTGCCCCCCTGACCACGGAGACGCTGATGACCGCCATGCCCGGCGGCGCCATCGCCGCGGTGAACAGCGACGGCACCACGGAGGAGGTCTACGGCACCTGCGTGAAGGAGGCCGGTGTCACCTATGTCTCCCGCTCCGCGCTGGCCCAGGCGCTGGACCTGTATCTGGCGGACTGAGTCCGGCACAACAGAAAAACCGCGTATCAGATCCCCGGAGGAAATTTCCACCGGGGATCTGTAACGTTTCGGGGGCGCTGTGCGTTAATTTGGTGAAGGGAGGGAGGACCGTGGACTTTGAGATTCTCTATCGCCTGTATTTCCGGGATGTCTACCGTTATGTCCGGGGACTCTCTCGGGACGAACATCTGGCGGAGGAGATCGCCCAGGAGACCTTTGCCCGGGCCCTGGGAGCGGTGGACCGGTTCGACGGCCGGGGAGACGTCCGGGCGTGGCTGTTCACCATCGCCAGAAATGTCTGGGTGGACCATTGCCGCCGGCACCGGCGGGAGACGGAGCTGCCGGGGGAGGATCTGCCCGGCGGCGGAGACTTTGCCGGGGCGCTGGAGGACCGGGAGGAGGTCTTGGCCCTCCACAGAATTCTCCACACCCTGCCGGAGCCCTATAAAGAGGTGTTCGGCCTGCGGGTGTTCGGGGAGCTGCCCTTCCGGGCCATCGGACAGGTCTTCGGAAAGACGGAGGGCTGGGCCCGTGTGACCTACTACCGGGCCAAAAGCCGGATCTTGAGACAATGGGAGGCGGAGCGAGATGAAAGTGAGCTGTGACGTGATCCGGGACCTGCTGCCCCTGTATACTGACCAGGCGGCCAGTGCCGACACGGTCGCCCTGGTGGAGGAGCACCTGGCGTCCTGTCCCGCCTGCCGGGAGGAGCTGGGGCGCTTGGGGACAGCCCTGCCGGCGGAGCCGGAGGGGGTGGAGCCCCTGCGGCGCTTCAAGCGGCGGTGGCGGCGGAGGCAGGTCCTCATCGCCGTGACGGCGGCAGTGGTGACGGCGGCGGTGGCGGGGGGGATCTTCCTGACCTGCTTCTGGGGCCGCCGCGTGGCGGCGGGGGATGTGGAGGTCTCTCTGGAACTGCAATGGTCAGGCCTCACTTCCGGGGAGGATTCCGGAGGAGACGGGAGCCGGGGAGAGCTGGAACAGGGGAACTGGAGCGGCGTGATACATGTCTGCTCATCGCATGAGAAGAACCTGCGGTCCAGAATAGAGCCTTTTTCAGAGACAGACGAAAATGGAGTCATCGTTCGGGCGGGCTATGTCATAGACATGTGGGAGGTGCCGGACCGGGCTCCCAGTGGCTCGGGCTCGATCACCGCCGGCTATGGCTATCCCAATGAGGCGGGGCCGATCCCAGAGGACTTTGATATCGTCTTTATTGTCCGCTACCGGGATGGAGAAGTCACTTACTCCGTCCGGGAGATGGGACTACTGGACCCGGCGGGGTGAGAAAAACTTGCGGGAGCAGAATGGCGGCGGGGCTTGTCCACGCCGCTGTTTCCCGTTATAATGGAGGCAACGATTTTTCGATCAGGGGGAATTGGACCATGAACACCCGCATCGAACACGACACCATGGGCGAGATTGCTGTCCCGGCGGAGCATCACTGGGGCGCCCAGACCCAGCGGAGCCTGGAAAACTTCAAGATCGGCGGCCAGCGCCAGCCGCAGGAGATCATCACCGCCTTTGCCTATTTGAAGGAGGCCTGTGCCCTGGCCAACGCGGACTGCGGCAAGCTGACGGCGGAGCAGGCCGGGGCCATCGCCGCCGTGTGCGCCGAGATCCGGGCGGGGAGGTGGAATGACGAGTTCCCCCTGGTGGTGTGGCAGACCGGCAGCGGCACCCAGACCAACATGAACGTCAACGAGGTCATTGCCCACCTGGCTGCGGACCGGGGGATGCGGCTTCACCCCAATGACCACGTGAATGCCTCCCAGTCCAGCAACGACACGTTCCCCTCCGCTCTCCACATCGCGGCGGCCCTGAGCGTCACGGAGCAGGTGCTGCCAGCGGCGGAGCGGCTGGCAGGGGCCTTTCGGAGGCTGGAGGAGGCCTATCCGGACCTGATCCGCATTGGCCGGACCCACCTGCAGGACGCCACGCCCCTGAAATTCGCCCAGGAGGTCTCCGGCTGGCGGGAGCTGGTGGAGGCCCCCTGCCGGATGCTGCGCACCGCCCTGCCGGAGCTGACCAAACTGGCCATCGGCGGCACCGCCGTGGGCACCGGCCTCAACGCCCCCAAGGGGTACGACGAGATGGTGTGCGGGCGGCTCCGGGCCATGACCGGGGTGGACTTCACCCCGGATGCCAACAAATTCCACGCGCTGACCAGCAAGGATGCCCTGGTGTTCGCCCACGGGGCGCTGAAGGCCCTGGCGGCCAACCTCATGAAGATCGCCAACGACATCCGGTTCGAGGCCAGCGGTCCCCGGTGCGGCATGGGAGAGCTAAACATCCCGGAGAATGAGCCCGGCAGCTCCATCATGCCCGGCAAGGTGAACCCAACCCAGTGCGAGGCCGTCACTATGGCGGCCGTGCAGGTGATGGGGAACGACGCGGCCATCGGCTTTGCCGCCAGCCAGGGAAACTTCCAGCTGAATGTGTTTCTGCCGGTGAGCGCCTATAACTTTCTGCTCTCTGCCCGGCTGCTGGGGGATGTGTGCGATTCCTTCCGGGTCCACTGCGTGGAGGGCATCACCCCTAATGTGGAGCGGATGACGGCCAACCTGCACAACTCCCTGATGCTGGTGACCTGCCTGACGCCGAGGATCGGCTACGAGGCAGCGGCGGCGTGCGCCAAGAAGGCCCTTCACGACGGCACTACCCTGAAAGAGGCGGTGCTGGCGCTGGGGTATCTGACGGGGCCGGAATTCGACGAGACGGTACGGCCGGAGAAAATGGTATAAGAGAAGAGTATCCCGCCGGGGACGAAAAGATTCGCTCCCGGTGGGATACTCTGCGTTTCCGGGACGTTTACCGGACGGGGGGGGGATGCGCCCCCAAGAGAGAAGAGGAGGCGAGCGCGTTGCTTTCCATGCTGCTGGCTATGCTGGAGACGGAGGAGGACCGGGAAAGGTTTTTGAAGCTCCATGGGACCTATGAGAAGAAGCTATACGCCGTGGCGGTCCGTGTTCTGGGGGACCGGACCGCGGCGGAGGACGCGGTGCAGCAGACTTGGCTGCAGCTCATCCGGCGGTGGGACCGGGTGAGCGGCCTGGCCTGGAGCGAGACGGAGGGATATCTAGTGACCGCTGTGAAGAACGTGGCGGTGGACATGCTGCGGAAGGAGCGGCGGGAGGAAGCTCTGCCGGAGGACTGGGATCCGCCCGCTCCGGAGACGGGGGAGACGGACTACCGCTATCTGGTGAGCCTGATCCGGGCGTTGCCGGAGAGCTACCGGCGGGTGCTGGAGCTGAAGTGCGTGGAGGAGGAGAGCAACCGGGAGATCGCCCGGCGGCTGGGGCTGAAGGAGTCCACCGTGGCCACCCGCGTCCTGCGGGGGCGGACCATGCTGGCGGCGGCGCTGGAGAAGGAGGGGTACGTCCATGGATGAGCGGATGCTGCGCCATGCCCTGATGGAGGCCAACCTGGAGCGGTTCCGGGACGTGTTGGACGCGGCGGAGGAACCGGACTGGTCCCACCGGTATTTGAGAAACCGGACGCGGCTGCTGGCGGACCCCTTCGGCTGGGCGAAGCGGATGGCCCGGCCGGTGTGGAAGCGGGCGGCCCGGACAGCGGCCTGCGTGCTATTGGCATGCCTGGTGACCCTGGGGGGCCTGATGGCGGTGAGCCCCGCCGTCCGGGCGGCGGTGCTGGGGTGGTTCCATCAGGTGCAGGAGGATCTGGTGACCTTTATCAACCCGAAGCGGACCGTGGCAGAGGATCCGCCCGGCGGCTGGCGGCTGTCGGAGATCCCGGAGGGCTTTGTGCTGACGGACGTGAGTCCCAAGGAGAGCTCGGGCTATTGGAGGTACTATGAGCCGGGGACCGGCGCATGGCTGTGGTTTGCCGTCTACACGCCGGAGGCGGGAGAGGTAGCTACCAATGTGGACGGAGCCTCGGACGCGGGGGAAAACCACACCACCGTCACTGTGCAGGGGTACCAGGCAGACCTCTTCCAGTCGGAGGGGACAATCCTGCTGACCTGGCAGAACGAGGCGGGATACCTCTTTATGCTGCGGGCCACGGATTTTGGCGACACCGAGACCCTGCTGTCCATGGCGGAAGGCGTGGTGCCTTACGAGGGACCCGGTGTGGCCTGGGAGATGGGCTGGGTGCCGGAGGGCTATGAACCCATGTACCGGGATGAAGGCGCTGGAGCCGTCCAGCAGGTGTGGGTCAGGGACGGGACAACACTGACCTGGCAGTATGTCACTGACCCCATCTGCCCCTTCGAGACCCCGGAGGGGGAGCCGGAGGAGATCGACCTGCGGGGCGTCACCGGCTGGTATTGGACGGCGGAGGAGGAGCCGGAGGAGAGCGATGGCCCCACCATTACTGTGAATGGGGAGGAGATTCAGGCGGAGGGCTCCTCCGTCACCGTAGGCGGCGTCACCATCATCACCGGCGGCTCCCCGGACACAGAGGAGACCGGCACTCTGATCTGGACGGACCCGGACACCAACACGACCTTCTTCCTGGAGGGGGCCCTGGACCGCTTTGACCTGCGGGACATGGCTGTCCGTACGGAGGAGACGGAGCCGCAGCTCTCACCTCCCACGAAGAGAGCGCAGTCGATCACCGGCACTGCCGGCGGTGGGAAGTGAAACAGTCAGACTCCACAGAAAGAGACGAGATCTTTGTGATTTTTGACAAAGATAGAAAAGTCCGTGGATACGTCCTGCCCACGGCACGTTCAACTAATAGAACGGCCGGGGGCCTGTCCCCCGGAAACACACGGAGACAGAAAGGAAGGAGTTCCATGAAAAGACGAGTCCTATCATTCCTGGCCGGCGCGGCCGCGGCGTTGGCGCTGACGGCCCTGACCGCCACCGCTCTGGCGGCCTCCGGGCAGGTGCAGTTCAACTTCGCTGGGGTGGCTCTGAACGGCGAGACAAAGATCGCCGCCGGCAGCGACATCATCGCCCCCAACGGCCAGCGGGTCCCCGGCTCCATCCTCTATGTGGATGAGGCTGGCGGCAAGACCAACTACCTGCCCATCCGGACCATCAGCGAGCTGCTGGGGGTGAAGGTGGGCTACGACTCCGCCACCCGCACGGTGCTGCTGGGGGAGCAGACCGCGCCGGCCTCCGCAGCCGTCGCTTCAGGGCTCTACTGGCACAGGGAGACCGATGAGGACGGCGTCACATACGCCAGCGAGGACCCTGGGATCGACTACACCGAAGCCCCTGGCTACGCGCTGACAAAGCTGCCGGAGGGCTGGGAGCTGGAGTCCGTGCGGGCCGGAATGGGCGGCAGAGGGAATCTGAGCTACTGGAATGGCGGCGGGCGCATCTCCTTCTCCTGTGCCTATCCCGACGGCGGGAGCTATGGCTGGAGCCCCGGCAGCGGGGAGATCCCCTGCCGCACCGTCACCGTGAACGGCCATGACGCGGCGCTCTACACCTACAGCAGCGAATACGGCGACAGCTGCCTGCTGGTGTGGGAGGACGAAGCGGGGGTGCTGTTCTGGTTCACCGGGTCGGACGTGGACCCGGACACGCTGGTGGAGGCCGCCTCCTCCGTGGAGCCCACATCAAAGACTGCGCCCGCTTGTGAGGCTGACTGGCTGCCCGGCGGCTACAGCTGGTTTGAAACCAACGCCTCCGGCGGCGCGGCGGAGACTACCTGGGTCGGCCAGGGCGGCAATATCACCCTGACCTGCTCTGCCACCCCCTTGCTGATGCCGGAGGGAGATGGAGAGACCGTGCGCTTCGGCGGTGTGACCGCCAGGTTCTGGGAGGCGGAGAAGCCTCACGAGGCGGAGACGGATGCGTGGGAGCCTGAGACGGTGGGCGGCGTGATTATCTCGTCTGGCACCATCTCCGGCCCCCAGGCAGCGGATGTGGCCACCCTGGCCTGGACGGACGGCGGCCTGAACTTCCGCCTCCACGGCACTGTGGATCAGGAGAATCTGCTCCATGTGGCGGAGAGCCTGCGGATCAAGTGAAGATCGGACGGCACTCATAAAAGCAGCCCCGGCGTGCAAAGCACGCCGGGGCTTTTCTGTCAGCAGCTCTGGCCGCAGCTACAGGTGAAGCGGGTGGTGACATACCGCCGCAAAAAGCAGAGGATGCCGCCTGCCATCAGGGCCAGGAAGGCGCAGCAAAGCGCCGCGCCGATGTGGAGCCCCACGCCGGAGGCGGTGGAGAGGGCGGTAATCAGCGCCGTCAGCAGCGCCCCCAGGGCGCCCACAGCGGAGGCCTCCCCGCAGCAGAGCCAGGCGTCCGCCAGGGCCGGCGTGCGGTCTGCCAGCAGGCCGCCCAGCAGATAGGCCAGCAGGCCGCCAAGACCGGCGGCAGCGGTGGCCGCGAAAAAGAACAGAGCCGTGGGCGTGGCGGCCGTCAGGGTCAGCACGTCCGTGCGCAGCAGGGCGAACACCAGGCCGCCCACAGCCAGGGACCCCAGCACCAGGGTCAGAAGATAACAGAAGCAGCGTTTCATAGGACCAGCCTTTCTATCAAAACGCGCAGGTCCGCCCGGCGGGGCGACCGCCCCGCAGTCCAGCCTATGCGCTGGGTGCGGAGATTGTGTGAGCGAGTGTATATATTCATATTTTTTTGAATATTGAAATAAATATACGGTTTTCTAAGATGTCTATCGAAATTTTATGCAAAAATGCACGGAAGAAGCTGGAAATGTTGTGCAAAATGATGCTTGAATAAATATGCGTGAAAGATGTATAATCCAAACATCATCAATCAAAACTCCACGGAGGGAATTCATTATGGATCAGAAAAACATCAAGAAGATCGTGCTGGCCTATTCCGGCGGACTGGATACATCCATCATCATCCCCTGGCTGAAGGAACACTACAACAACCCCGAGATCATCGCCGTATCCGGTGACGTAGGCCAGAACGACGAGCTGGAGGGGCTGGAGGAGAAGGCCATCAAGACCGGCGCCAGCAAGCTGTACATCGCAGACCTCACCGACGAGATGGTGGACGAGGTCATCATCCCCTCCCTGAAGATGGGCGCCAGCTATGAGCAGTATCTGCTGGGTACGGCCTTTGCAAGACCCATCATTGCCAAGAAGCTGGTGGAGATCGCCAAGGCGGAGGGCGCCGACGCCATCGCCCACGGCTGCACCGGCAAGGGCAACGACCAGGTGCGGTTTGAGCTGGCCATCAAGCGGTTCGCCCCGGATATGCCCATCATCGCCCCCTGGCGGGAGTGGGACATCAAGGGCCGTGACGAGGAGATCGACTACGCCGAGGCCCACAACGTACCCCTGAAGATCAGCCGGGAGACCAACTACTCCAAGGACAAGAACCTATGGCACCTGAGCCACGAGGGCCTGGACCTGGAGGACCCGGCCAACGAGCCCCAGTATGAGAAGCCCGGCTTCCTGGAGATGAGCGTCAGTCCCATCGCTGCCCCCGACAAGCCCACCTACGTGACCATCGACTTTGAAAAGGGCGTGCCCGTGGCGGTGGACGGGGAGAAGATGAAGGCCAGCGACGTGATCCGCAAGCTGAACAAGTTGGGCGGCGAGAACGGCATCGGCCTGCTGGACATCGTGGAGAACCGGCTGGTGGGCATGAAGGACCGGGGCGTGTACGAGACCCCCGGCGGCACCATCCTCTACAAGGCCCACCAGTGCCTGGAGATGATTACCATCGACAAGGATACCGCCCACATGAAGAGCAAGCTGGCGGTGGACTTCGCGGACCTGGTGTACAACGGCAAGTGGTTCACCCCCCTGCGGGAGGCCCTCAGCGCCTTCGCTGACAAGACCCAGGAGCACGTCACCGGCAGCGTGAAGCTGAAGCTGTATAAGGGCAACATGATAACGGCCTCTATCACCTCGCCCGAGTCTCTGTACTCCGAGGAACTGGTGACCTTCAACGAGAGCAGCTATGACCAGACCAACGCCACCGGCTTCATCAACCTGTGGGGCCTGCCCGACACAGTGCTGGCACTGCGGGAGCAGGGGAAGCTCTGAGAGATTTCGGAGGGGAGCGGGCTCCCCTCCGAGCCGCCCCACCACCAGTCCTCAGACTGGTGAACGCTGCCCAGGGCGGCTGGGGCAAAGTATTTTCGGCAGGTACACGCCCTGCCGAAAATGTTTTCAATATGCCCGGCGGGGAGAGGCAAGACCATTACAAGACCACAGGGGCGGGGCGGAGAGGCTTCTTCGCCCTGCGTCTGCCATGAAAGGAACAACAGCTTATGAAACTCTGGGGCGGACGCTTTCAAAAAGACACCGACCTGCTGGTGAATGAACTCAACGCCTCCATCAGCTTTGACCAGCGGCTGTACAGGGAGGACATTACCGGCTCCATGGCCCACGCCGCCATGCTGGCGGACTGCGGCATCATCTCCAAAGAGGACGCCGCCGCCATCACCAGCGGTCTGGAGGACATTCTGGCAGACATCGAGGCGGGGAAGGCGGCATTCACCGCCGACAACGAGGACATCCACATGAACGTGGAGGCCCTGCTCACCGCCCGGATCGGCGACGCGGGGAAGCGGCTCCACACTGCCCGCAGCCGCAATGACCAGGTGGCCCTGGACTTCCGGATGTATGTCCGGGAGCAGATCCCCGTCATCGTGGGGCAGCTGCTGGAGCTGGAGACGGTCCTCTGCCGTCAGGCGAAGAAGCACCAGACCGCCGTGATGCCCGGCTACACCCATCTCCAGCGGGCGCAGCCCATCTCCTTTGCCCAGCATCTGATGGCCTATGCCGCCATGTTCCGCCGGGACGTGACCCGGCTGGAGGACTGCGGGGCCCGGCTGGACGAGTGTCCCCTGGGATCCGGCGCCCTGGCGGGCACAACCTATCCCATCGACCGGTGGGAGACGGCAAAGGCCCTGGGCTTCGCCGCACCCATGGGCAACTCCCTGGACGGCGTCAGCGACCGGGACTACGCGCTGGAGCTTTTGAGCGGCCTGTCCATTTTGATGATGCACCTGAGCCGCTTCGCCGAGGAGGTCATCCTCTGGTGCAGCTGGGAGTTCAAGTTCATCGAGCTGGACGACGCCTATGCCACTGGCTCCTCCATCATGCCCCAGAAGAAGAACCCGGACGTGGCGGAGCTGGTCCGGGGCAAGACGGGCCGGGTCTACGGCGACCTGATGAGCCTGCTGACCGTCATGAAGGGCCTGCCTCTGGCATACAACAAGGACATGCAGGAGGACAAGGAGCCGGTGTTCGACGCCGTGGACACGGTGGAGATGTGCCTGCCGGTGTTCGCCGCCATGCTGGACACCATGACCGTCCGGACGGACAATATGCGGAAGGCCGCCGGCCACGGCTTCATCAACGCCACCGACTGCGCCGACTACCTGACGAAAAAGGGGATGCCCTTCCGGGACGCCTACACCGTCACCGGCCATCTGGTGGCCCAGTGCACGGCCCGGGGCAAGACATTGGAGGAACTGACGCTGGAGGAGCTGAAGGCTGTCTCCGAGCTCTTCGAGGCGGACGTGTATGACGCGCTGAACCTGGAGAACTGTATGGCCCTGCGGAGCAGCTACGGCGGCCCGGCGGTGGCGGAGACCGCAAGGCAGATCGGGGAGATCGAACAGTTCATTCAGAAGATCAAAGAGAACAGATAAAAGGATAAAAGATAGGCAGATCCGGTAATATCTCTTATCCCTTATCTTCACTGGGGTGATGATATGAAACCAAAGGTCTACATCGACGGAAAGGACGGCACCACCGGCCTGCAAATCTATGACCGGCTGGCGGCGCGGGACGACATCGGCCTGCTGCTGATCGACGAGGCGAAGCGGAAGGACCCGGGCGAACGGAAACGGCTGATGGCGGAAGCGGACATCGTGTTTTTGTGCCTGCCGGACGCGGCGGCTGTGGAGGCCGTGGCCCTGGCGGAGGGCTCCGGCGCCCGGATGATCGACGCATCCACCGCCCACCGGACGGCGCCGGGCTGGGTCTACGGCTTCCCGGAGCTGCGGCCCGGCCAGCGGGAGGCCATCGCGGGGGCCCGATATGTGGCCAACCCCGGCTGCCACGCCACGGGGTTCATCTCCATTGTCGCGCCGCTGGTTCAGGCGGGGCTGCTGTCCGCGGACGCGGACCTGTGCTGCTTCTCCCTCACCGGCTACTCCGGCGGCGGGAAGAAAATGATCGCCCAGTACGAGGCGGCGGAGAAGGCAGAGAGCCTTTACAGCCCCGGCCTCTACGGCCTGACCCAGGCCCACAAGCACCTGCCGGAGATGCAGAAGCTCTGCGGCCTGAAAAAGCCCCCGGTGTTCACGCCCATCGTGGATGACTACTACAAGGGCATGGCTGCCACAGTGCCCCTGCACAGGAGTCAGCTGACGGGGGAGGCCACCCTCCATCAGGTGTGGCAGGCGCTGGCGGACCACTACGCCGGGGAAAAGCTGGTCCATGTGGCCCCGGAGGGGAGCGCGGACGCAGGATCCAAGCTGTACGGCAACGCCAGAGCCGGGGACAACGGCCTGACCCTGGTGGCGGCGGGAAATGACGAGCGATTCACCATCACCGCCCTGTTCGATAACCTGGGGAAAGGGGCCTCCGGCGCGGCGGTGCAGAACATGAACATTATGCTGGGATTTGAGGAGACCGCTGGACTGCTGTGAGGCAAAAGTGAAGAAAAGAGATAAGGGATAGGCGCGCCCTGATTTTGGCGGGGGAGAGATGTCCCTTATCTGTTGAAGAGAGGATGATACGATGCTGAACTTCATCACCGGCGGCGTGTGCGCCGCCCAGGGCTTCCGGGCCGGGGGCATCCACGTGGGGGTCAAGACCCACGCGGCCTGGAAAAAGGACGTGGCGCTGATCGTGTCCGACGAGGACTGCGCCTGCGCCGCCGTGTATACGAAAAACGCCGTGAAGGCCGCCCACATCCATGTGGACAAGCGCCATCTGGCGGACGGAAAGGCCCGGGCTGCCGTTATCAACAGCGGCAACGCCAACGCCTGCGCCCCCATGGGAGAGGAAAACGCGGAGCGGGTCTGCGCGGCGGCAGGCAAGGCCCTGGGCTGCCGGCCGGAGGATGTGGTGGTAGCCGCCACCGGCGTCATCGGTCAGACGCTGAACGTGGCGGTCATCGAGCAGGGGATGCCGGAGCTGTGCGCGGCGGCGGCCCACACGGCGGCGGGCAGCGACGCGGCCGCCCACGCCATCATGACCACGGACACCGTCAAGAAGGAGCTGGCAGTGGAGACCGTTATCGGCGGCAAGACCGTCCGGATGGGCGGCATCGCCAAGGGTTCCGGCATGATCCACCCCAACATGGGCACCATGCTGTGCTTCCTGACCACCGACTGCGCCATCTCCTCGGAGATGATCAAGTCCGCCCTGCTGGAGACCGTTCAGGCCAGCTTCAACCGCATCAGCGTGGACGGAGACACCTCCACCAACGACACGTGCTGCGTCCTGGCCAACGGCTTGGCGGGGAACCCTGTCATCACGGAGAAGGGGCCGGATTACGACGCCTTTGTGGAGGCCCTGCGCGCCCTGTGTGTGGAGCTGGCGAAAAAGATGGCCTCCGACGGGGAGGGCGCTACCCACCTCATCACCTGCACCGTCACCGGAGCCGGGAGCGAGCAGAGTGCTGAGACCGTCGCCAAATCCGTGATCGGCTCCGCCCTCACCAAGGCGGCCATCTTCGGTGCGGACGCCAACTGGGGCCGGGTGCTGTGCGCCATGGGCTATTCCGGGGAGGACTTCAATCCGGACAAGGTGGATGTGGCCTTCCAGAGTCAGGCGGGCAGCGTCCAGGTGTGCGCCAAGGGCCGGGGGCTGGATTTTGATGAAGATCTGGCCAAGAGGGTCCTGACGGAGCACGATGTCACCATTGCCATCACCATGGGCGAGGGAGATAGCAGCTGCACCTGCTGGGGGTGCGACCTCACCTATGAGTATGTGAAGATCAACGGGGATTACCGGACGTAAACCGGGATGCCCGATAGTGCTCTTGCGGGGAGCGGAGATGGGCCGCTGTCCGGCGGCCTATCCGCACCCCGTAGCGGGTGCATCTGTCCAGTCATCATAGCTGCCATTCCCGCGTCCCATGGGACACCCCCTCCCCCTCCGGCGGAATCCCGCCGATTTTCAAGAAAAGAGTTGATGTTACGATGTCCTCCCACGCACAGCAGGCGCGGACGCTTGTGGAAGCCCTGCCCTATATCCAGAAATTCACCGGCAAGACCATCGTGGTCAAGTACGGCGGCAACGCCATGGTGTCCGACGAACTCCGCCGGGCTGTCATGTGCGACATCATCCTGCTGTCCCTGGTTGGCATTCGGGTGGTGGTGGTCCACGGCGGCGGGCCGGAGATCAGCGAGATGCTGAAGAAGCTCGGCCACGAAAGCCGGTTTGTGGACGGCCTGCGCTATACCGACGCCGAGACCATGGACGTGGTCCAGTCCGTCCTCTGCGGCAAGGTCAACAAGAATCTGGTGGCCCAGCTGAACCGGCTGGGAGGCCAGGCCATCGGCCTGTGCGGCATGGATGGGCAGCTGTTCCAGGCGGAGCAGCTGGACGAGAAGTACGGCCTGGTGGGAAAGATCACGGGTGTGAATCCGGAGCCGGTGGAAAACGCCCTGCTCAGCGGCTATATCCCCGTGGTGTCCACCGTGGCCCAGGGCGTGGACGCGGACACCGCCTACAACATCAACGCGGATACCGCCGCCTCCAAGCTGGCAGCCGCCATGGGGGCGGAGAAGCTGATCCTGCTGACGGACGTGCGGGGCCTGCTGCGCAATCCCAGGGACGAGGAGACGCTGATCCACGTGGTCCACACCTACGACGTGCCGGGCCTGGTGGCCCAGGGCATCATCTCCGGGGGCATGATCCCCAAGATGGAGTGCTGTGTGGACGCCATCGCCGGCGGCGTGGAGCGGGTCCACATCCTGGACGGACGCATTCCCCATTCCATTCTCATTGAGCTCCTCAGTGATGAGGGCATCGGCACCATGTTGAAAAAGGAGGACTGATCCCATGACCAGCCAAGAGATCAAGGCCCTGACCGGGCAGTACATCATGAACACTTACGGCCGCTTCCCGGTGGCCATCGACCATGGACAGGGCGCCACGCTCTACGACCCCGAGGGCAACGCCTACATCGACTTCACCAGCGGCATCGGCGTCAGCGATCTGGGCTATGGCTGTCAGCCCTGGGTGGACGCCATCGCCAAGCAGGCGGGGAAGATCGGCCACACCTCCAACCTGTTCTACACCGAGCCACCGGCCCGGCTGGCGGAGATCCTCTGCAAGCGGACCGGCATGAGCAGCGTATTCTTCGCCAACGGCGGCGGCGAGGCCAACGAGGGCATGATTAAGCTGGCGAGAAAGTACAGCTTCGACAAGTACGGCAGGGGCCGTGCCGCCATCGTCACTCTGAACAACTCCTTCCACGGCCGCACCATCACCACCCTGACGGCCACCGGCCAGGACGTGTTCCACAACTATTTCTTCCCCTTCACCGAGGGGTTCCGGTATGCCGACGCCAACGACCTTGCCTCCCTGGAGGCCGCGGCGGGGGACGACGTGTGTGCCGTCATGATGGAGCTGGTCCAGGGCGAGGGCGGCGTGCTGCCCCTGGACCGTGACTATGTGAAGGCCGTTGCCAGACTGTGCGCGGAGAAGGACTGGCTGCTGCTGGTGGACGAGGTCCAGACCGGCGTAGGGCGGACGGGCAGCCTCTTCGCCTTCCAGCAGTACGGCATTTTGCCGGACGTGGCGTCCTTCGCCAAGGGCATTGCCGGGGGACTGCCCATGAGCGGCATTCTGGCCAATGAGAAATGCCGGGACGTGCTGGGCCCCGGCACTCATGCCACCACCTTCGGCGCCAATCCGGTGTGCGCTGCCGCCGGTCTGGTGGTGCAGGAGACGCTGACGGACGCGTTTCTGGAGGACGTCCGGGCCAAGGGCACGTATCTGCGTAACCAGATCGAGGCGCTGGACCTGCCCTGCTTCGGCGCCACCCGGGGCATGGGGCTGATGATCGGCATCCAGGTGAAGGACGGCTGGACCAATAAGGAGATCGCAAGCAAGCTGATCGAAAACGGCCTGCTGGTGCTGACCGCCGGACCGGGTATGCGGCTGCTGCCGCCTCTTGTGATCTCCCAAGAGGAGATGGACCAGGGGCTGGAGATCCTGAAAAAGACGCTCTCCTGAATCTGTCTTTTTCGCTCCGGCCGGGGACCTGCTGCGCCCCGCCGTGACTCCGGCACTTACACGAACACCCGCTATAACTCTAACACTAACACTAACTATAACACTAACTATAACCCTAACTATAACCGGAGAATTTTACACAATTTTCCCGGACTAAATGATAAAAGCGCCCATGGCGGGACAGAGAGGAGACACCCATGGAAAACCACACCCATTTTTTAAAGCTCCTGGACTTTACCCCGGCGGAGATCCAGCAGTTCCTGCACACCGCAGCAGATCTGAAGGCCAAAAAGAAGGCCGGCATTCCCCACCGGTATCTGGAGGGGAAGAACGTGGCTCTGATCTTCGAAAAAACCTCCACCCGGACCCGGTGTGCCTTTGAGGTGGCCTGCCAGGACTTAGGCATGGGTTCCACCTACCTGGGTCCCACTGGCAGCCAAATCGGTGTGAAGGAGTCCATCGCCGACACCGCCCGGGTGCTGGGCCGGATGTACGACGGCATCGAGTACCGGGGCTTCGGACAGGAAATTGTGGAGGAGCTGGCAAACTACGCTGGGGTGCCGGTGTTCAACGGCCTCACCAATGAGTTCCACCCCACCCAGATCCTGGCAGACTTCCTGACCATCCAGGAGCACTTCGGGAGACTCAAGGGCATCAAGCTGGTGTATCTGGGGGACGCCCGGTTCAATATGGGCAATAGTCTGATGGTGGGCTGCGCCAAGATGGGGATGCACTTTGTGGCCTGCGCCCCAAAGGCGTACATGCCGGACCAGAAGCTGATCGATACCTGCTTATGTCTCGCCGCCGAGACCGGCGCGGTGCTGGAGTTCATTGAAGACCCCATGGAAGCTGTCAAGAACGCCGACGTGCTGTACACGGACGTTTGGGTCTCCATGGGGGAGCCGATGGAGGTCTGGCAGGAGCGCATTGCCGCCCTGGCGCCCTATCAGGTGACAAAGGCCCTGATGGACAACGCCGGGCCCCAGTGCAGGTTCATGCACTGCCTGCCCGCCTACCATGACCACAAGACCAAGGTGGGGAAAGAGATGGGCGAGAAGTTCGGACGGGAGGCCATGGAGGTCACCGACGAGGTGTTCGAGTCCCCGGCCTCCATCGTCTTTGACGAGGCGGAGAACCGGATGCACACCATCAAGGCCGTCATGTATGAGCTGATGAAGTAAGAGAACGGAAAATCGCCCCGGAGTATCAAAACTCCGGGGCGGTTTTTACGAATTTTCAATGGGGATCAGGTCGCCGGGCTGCCAGTCGTCAGGTGCGGAAACATAGCCTAACAGTGTGCCGTTGTCGTTCTGCCAGTAATAAAACGGACGCCAGTCGTTCCGGCCGTGGTTGTCGGCGATGCGGACGGCCACTACCAGGGTGTCTCCGGGGTGCAGCGGCACTGGGTCCTCCGGCCCCATGGGCACGTGCATCTGCACATAGCCCTGCTGGTTCCACAGGTCCACGGCGGTGGTGAGGGGCGCGGACCACACCGGGACGGCATCGTCGTTGGAAAAGAGCGCAAGCTCTGCATCTGTCAGCTCCAACGGAATGTCGGTTTCGTTGCTGATCTGCAGGTCCAGCTCCTGGAACAGGAGACAACTGTTCTCCCACTCTTCCCCCCAGTTGCCGTTTATCCACAGCTGATAGGCGGACGGGTCCTCGTACAGCGTTTCCAGGGATTCTATCTGGCTGGTGTCCCCGTCGGTGAGGGTCACGGATACCTGGACCAGGGAGCCGCTCTCATCATCGTCCGCATCCATGACACCAGGCGGCACAGGCTCACCCATGGGCACGGCCCAGTTCTCCACCGTAAAGACGCCGCCGTCGTTCCGGGCCTGGGCCGATTCCGTTTTGCCGGTGTTGGTCTGGGCGGTGAAGGTGGCCACGGTGTCCGCCGTATACTCCTTGGGCGTCACACTGGCGGTGAGATACCACACCGCTTTCTCCAGATCATAGTCCTGAATTTGGACGGAATAGTCGCTGATGATGCTGCGCTGTTCCCGCATAAGGCCGGAGAGGGAGACATGCTGCTCGCCGAGGATATTGATGATGTCGCCGACCTGGTACTGGATCTCATCGATTTGGCCCCGCAGGTTAGAATAGTGCCGACACAGACCTGCGGCCGCCAGCACCAGGACCGCGCAGACTGCCGCGCCCGCGAGGAACTTCCGCCGCCGGCTCCACCGGGGGCGCCGGACCGCCTCCAGATATTTTTGTACGATGGCCTCCACCGCCGCCAGCTCCCGGTCGGTCAGCTCCCCCGCCGGGGCGGTGCCCTCCACGCCTTCACCGGGGGCTTCCGGGGCATCTTTTTCGGAACGGTCCTCCGCCGCTTCCGGCTCTACTCCCAGCAGGGCGCCGATGGTGACGCCAAAGATCCGGCTCATGGCGATCAGGTTCTCCAGTTCCGGCACGGCGGCGTCCGCCTCCCACTTGCTCACCGCCTGGCGGCTGACGCCCAGCCGCTCCCCCAGGGATTCCTGAGAGAGGCCGGCGGCCTTTCGGGCCTCCTGGATGCGGCGGCCCAGGGTCTGCTGCTCCCGCATGGTATCAACTCCTTTGCCCCCACCATACCAGAGAGCGGGAAAAAGCGCAACCACCGGCGGGTTTCCCAGATGTCAACCACGGGTTGCGGATGGGAAAAAGAAAATAATTTCCCCTGAATCTCCTGAAAAAACAAATAAAAAATCTCTGCTTGACAACAATTTTTTATTGTTCTATGGTAAGGGCAGAGCTGCCGGCGGCTCCTGACAGAACTGGAAGGAGCGAATACACATGAATCATTTGACCTTGCGGGGCACCCACCGGGAGATGGGCTTTCAGTGGGGCGCCCGGCTGGCGGAGCGCGGCCTGCGCCTGCTGGACCATGTGCCCTTTCCCCTGGAGGCGGAGCGGCGGGCCTTTGCGGCTGCCTGCCGCCCGGCGTACGAACAACACTTCCCCGCCGCCCTGGAGGAGCTGGAGGGGCTGGCGGCGGGGCAGAACTGCCGGCAGGAGGACTTGGAGACGGTCCTCTTCACCACCTACGCCCCGCCGCCCGCCTGCGGCTGTTCCTGCCTGGCGGTGTCCAACGGGAACGGGGTGTTCTTCGGACGGAACAGCGACTTTCTGACGGCGCTGGAGCCGGACTACACCCATGTGACATACGGATTTTCCGACAGGGCGATCCCCTTTACAGGGAACACCACCTCGTTTGTGCAGATGGAGGACGCCGTCAACGCCCGGGGACTGGCCATCGGGCTCACCTCTGTCTACACGCCCAGGCCCCGGCCGGGTCTGAACGCCGGCATGGTTCTGCGGCTGCTGGCAGAGACCTGCGCCGCCGTGCCGGAGGCCCTGGACCGCCTGCGGGTGCTGCCCCTGGCCTCCTGCCAGACGCTGACGCTGGCGGATGCCGCCGGGGACATTGCCGTGGCGGAGTGCAGCCCGGAGGGGATGCGGGTGGAGCGTCCCGGCCCGGCGGGACCCTTCGTCTGCGCCGCGAATCTCTTTCACTCGGATCTGGCGGTCCCGCTGCCGCCGGGGCTGGACTCCTGGCGGGCGGCGGAGCGGTACGACACGATGCGCCGGGTGCTGGAGCGGGAGGGGGAGACGCTGGCTCTTTCCGACGTCCAGGCCCTACTGGCGGGGCGAAAGGGCTTTCTATGCCAGTATGACCGGGCTGCGGGACGGGACACCGTCTGGTCCGCGGCCTGCGACCTGACCCGGCGGCGCTGCCTGCTGGCGGAGGGCAACCCAGGGCGGACGGCCTTCCGGGAGATTCCCTTCCCAGTGGAGCGGGGGGACAGCCGCCCTTGACACCCGCCGCCCGGCTGCATACAATAGAACGGAATCTGACAAAAAGGAGGGGCTGATATGGAGCGTTCCGCTGGCATCCTGCTGCCGGTGTTCTCCCTGCCGGGGCCTTACGGCATCGGCTCCCTGGGCCGGGAGGCCCGGGCCTTTGCCGAATTTCTCCACAACGCCGGGCAGAGGTGGTGGCAGGTGCTGCCGGTGGGGCCCACCGGAGCGGGGAACTCCCCCTACACCAGCGAGTCCACCTTCGCCGGGAACCCGCTGCTCATCGACCTGGAGGACCTGCGGGACCGGGTCCTGCTGACGGAGGCGGAGTTGTCCGCCGCCCGGGTGCCGGAGGGAGCGCCCATCGACTACGCCGCCCTCTATGAGAGCCGGGAGGCGCTGCTGCGGCGGGCCTTCTCCCGGCTGGGCGGCGCGGAGGCCCAGTCCGTGCGGGACTTTGCCGCCGCCAATCCCTGGCTGGGGGAGTACGCCCTGTACCGGGCGCTCAAGGCCCGCTTCGGCCAGACGGCCTGGTTCGACTGGCCGGACAAGGACCTCCTGAACCACGACCCGGCGGCGCTGGCGGCCGCCCGGCAGGAGCTGGCGGAGGATATCGCTTTTCACCAGGCGGTGCAGTTCTGGTTCTTCTCCCAGTGGAAGGCCCTGAAGGACCACGCCAACGGCCTGGGGGTGCGGATCATCGGGGATCTGCCCATCTATGTGTCCCTGGACAGCGCCGACGTGTGGAGCGAGCGGAGGGAGTTCCTGCTGGACAAGGCGGGGCGGCCCAGCCGGGTGGCGGGCGTGCCGCCGGACTACTTCTCGGAGGAGGGCCAGCTGTGGGGCAACCCCCTGTACGACTGGGCGGCCCAGAAGCGGGACGGCTTCGGCTGGTGGATCAGAAGGGTGGAGGGCGCCTCCCGCCTGTTCGACGCCATCCGCATTGACCATTTCCGGGCCTTTGAGCGGTACTGGTCCATCCCCGCCGGGGCGGAGACCGCCAAGGAAGGGCAGTGGGAGCCGGGCCCCGGCATGGACCTGCTGCGGGTCCTGACCGGCTGGTTCCCCCACATCACTTATATTGCCGAGGACCTGGGGCTTCTCACGCCGGAGGTCCACCAGCTCCGGGAGGCGGCGGGCCTGCCGGGCATGAAGGTGCTGGAATTCGCCTTTTCAGGCCCCGGCAACGATTATCTGCCCCACAACTACGGCAGCCGCCGGTGCGTCTGCTACACCGGCACCCACGACAACGACACCGCCCTGGGCTGGTACGACCACGCAGGGGAAGCGGAGCGGGCTTTCGCGGAGCGGTATCTGGGGGCCTCCGGCCGGGAGAATGTCCGGCAGGCGCTGCTGCGGTGCGGCATGGGCAGCACGGCGGAGCTGTTCGTGGCCCAGATGCAGGACTACCTGGCCCTGGGCAGCGAGGGGCGGATCAACGTCCCCGGCGTGGCGGCGGGCAACTGGCGCTGGCGGATGGCCCCCGGCGCGGCCGCGGCCGGGCTGGCGGCGGACATCCGGCGGCTGACGGAGGTCTACGGACGGTAAAGCAAAAGAACCCCCAGATGGGGGTTCTTTTATCATTCTGTGGCATTGTAAAAGTCTGCCAGCAGATCCCGCTCGGACACCTGAAGGACCTGACACAGGCAGGCCAGCTCATAATCCTTGACAAACCGGCGGTTTCTCTCAATTTTGCTGATAAGAGGCTGGTTAATGTCCACGCCCAGCAGCTGCAGCTGGGCGGCCAATTCCTCCTGGGAGAACCCGCGCTCCTTCCGAAGCTGTCGGAGGCGTTTGGCAATGAGATTGGACTCGGCGTTGTAATAGGACTTGTTCATGTTTTACACCAACACGATATATTTTCTTGACTATATCATGCCTGGTGATTTATAATTATTTCGTCCTGTTATAATGCGAGGAGGGAATCAAAATGAATTCTATCAGCGACAGGGAACTGTTGGAAAACCGGGACCGGGTGGAACAGCTCCGGTTTACCGCGTCAGTCGTGGGGGAGCTGATTGCACGGAATCAAATCGAATTGGTGCTGGGCAGCGATGCTGCGTGGAAAATGATTCGGGAACTGGCGGAGGAGCGCTGCTTCCAGGCCCTGCGGGAAATCCGGAATGTTCTGGACGACAGCGGTCTCACGGACCCGGAATGTTTTGCGGAAATCGAAAAAATCATCTCTGTGTTGGAGGAGCTGGGGGTCGGCTGCGGCAGGCGGCACGACTTCTGAGCGCCGCCCTTGACGGCGGGGGCGTTCCATGGTATCATTTCCCTGTCCCTGGGAAGAAGCTCTGACCGGCGGACCGGACAATTTGGTTTCTGTCGCTCTGACCGGCACGGGCCAGCCCCGGCCGCAAGACGGGGAAGCGCCCGGCGGTGCCGGGCGGACGGCGCATGTCAAAATCCCCCTCTGCCAGCGCGGCGGAGGGGTTTACTTTTTGGAAAAAGGAGGAATCCTCTGTGGAGACCCGTGTGGCCGTGCTGGCGATCATCGTCCGGGACACGGCCTCTGTCCCGGCGCTGAACGAGCTGCTGCACCAGTACGCCCCCTATATCATCGGGCGGATGGGGGTGCCCTACCACGCCCGGGGCGTGAACATCATCAGCGTGGCGGTGGACGCACCGGCGGACGCCATCTCCGCCCTGTCCGGCAAGATCGGCCGGCTGGCGGGGATCACGGCCAAGACCGTTTACGCGCCGGAGGATGCGCTGCAACAAGGAAAGTGAGGAAACAGAAGATGAAACAGTGGATGAAGAAGAGTCTGGCGGCCTGCCTGGCCCTGGTTATGTGCCTGACCCTGGCCGCCTGTGGCGGGAAGGAGGGCGAGACGCCCGCGGAGGAGTCCGTCAACGTCCGGGTGGCGGCCCTGAAGGGACCCACCGCCATGGGCATGGTGAAGCTGATGAGCGATTATGCTCCTGTGGAGGAAGCGTTGGAGGATAAGGAGAATGTGGTGACCGCTGGCGGCGGAAACACCTATGAGTTCACCCTGGCCGCCTCCGCCGACGAGGTGTCCCCCAAGCTGATGCAGGGGGAGCTGGACATCGCCTGCGTGCCGGCCAACCTGGCCTCCGTGCTGTATAACCGGACGGACGGCGGCATCGTCACCCTGGCGGTGAATACCCTGGGCGTGCTGTATATTGTGGAGAATGGCAATTCCGTCCAGTCCATGGCGGATCTGGCGGGCCGGACCATCGTGGCCTCCGGCAAGGGCTCCACGCCGGAGTACGCCCTGCGGTATCTGCTGACGGAGAACGGCATCGACCCGGACACCGGCGTCACCATCGACTGGAAGAGCGAGCACAGCGAATGCGTGGCATCCCTGGCATCCGGCGCGGCCACCATCGCCATGCTGCCCCAGCCTTTCGTCACCGTGGCCCAGACCCAGCTGCCGGACCTGCGGGTGGCCCTGGACCTGACAGAGGAGTGGGACGCCCTGGACAACGGCTCCGCCCTGCTCACCGGCGTGGTGGTGGCCCGGGCAGACTTCGTGAAAGAGCACCCGGCGGCGGTCAGCAACTTCCTGGAGCAGTACAGCGCCAGCGTGGACTGGGTGAACGCCAACACCGCGGAGGCGGCGGAGCTGATTGGCGGCTATGACATCGTGGACGCTACTGTGGCGGAGAAGGCCCTGCCTTACTGCAATATCGTGTGCGTCACCGGCACGGAGATGATGGATATGCTGTCCGGCTATCTGAGCGTGCTGTGGGAGCAGGACGCAGAATCCGTGGGCGGCGGTATGCCCAACGACGACTTCTATTACGGCGCGTAACGGCTGACAAATTTTCCGCGCCCCGGGAACACCCGGGGCGCGGTGGTTTCCAGGAGAAAGGGGGAGGCAGATGAAGCGGCGAACAGGCTCTGTCCGGCTGTGGGCGGCGGCCTTCTGGCTGCTGGTGTGGGAGGGGGCCAGTCTGGCCCTGGCGGCTACCACCGGCGGGCGGATGCTGCTGCTGGCCTCTCCGGTGCAGGCGCTGGGGCGGCTGCTGGCCCTGGCGGGCACGGCGGCCTTCTGGCAGGCGGTGGCCTTCTCCTCCCTCCGCATCCTGGGGGGCTTTCTCCTGGCCTGCGCACTGGCGGCGGTGCTGGCACCGCTGGCGGCCCGTTTCCAGTGGATCCGGGACCTGTTGAGCCCCCTGGTGGCGGTGGTGAAAGCGGTGCCGGTGGTGTCCTTCATCATCCTGGCGCTGATCTTCTTCTCGTCGGAGAACCTGTCTTTGCTGATCTCCGCCCTGATGGTGTTCCCGCCGGTGTATCTGAACGTGCTGGAGGGCATCGGGCACACGGACCGGCAGCTGCTGGAGATGGCCCGGGTGTTCCGGGTGCCGGTCTCCCGGCAGCTGCGGGGCATCTACCTGCCGGCGGTGCTGCCCTATTTCCGCTCCGCCGTGTCATTGGGGCTGGGCCTGTGCTGGAAGTCCGGCGCGGCGGCGGAGGTCATCGGCCTGCCTGCCGGGTCTATCGGCGAGGCGCTGTACACCGCCAAGGTGTACTTCCAGACCGGAGACCTCTTCGCCTGGACGGCGGTGATCGTGACGGTATCGGTGATATTCGAGCGGCTGTTCCTCCGCCTGGTGGACGCCGCAGTGAGAAAGGCGGGCAGCTGATGGAGATTGCGGTGAAGCACCTGTGCAAATCCTTCGGGGGCCGGACGGTGCTGCGGGACTTGACCTTTACCGCGGGACCCGGCATTACGGCGGTCATGGCGCCCTCCGGGACCGGCAAGACCACCCTGCTGCGCATCCTGCTGGGGCTGGAGCGGCCGGACAGCGGCACGGTGGAGGGGCTTGCGGGAAAGCGGCTCACCGCCGTGTTCCAGGAGGACCGGCTGCTGGAGCACCTCTCCGCTGAGGGCAATCTCCGGTTTGTGCTGGGCCGGGTTTATGACCCCGCCGCGGCCCGGGCCCTGCTGGACCGGCTGGGCCTGCCGGACACGGGCGCGCAGCCGGTGCGGGAGTTCTCCGGCGGCATGAAGCGGCGGCTGGCCCTGGCACGGGCGCTGCTGGCGCCCTTTGACGCGCTGGCGCTGGACGAGCCCTTCACCGGCCTGGACCGGGAGAACCGGGACCTGGCCCTGGCCTGCATCCGGGAGACGGCGGGGGATCGGCCGGTACTGCTGGTGACCCACGATGCCGCCGACGCGGCGGGATCGCCGGTCGTCACGCTGTAAGGAAGAACAGAGCGCGGCGCCGCCTCCGGGCGGCGCCGCGGTGCGCCATAGGACTAGCTTTTTGGGAGAGACTATGGTACAATGGCCGCAAAGCGGCGGGAGGGCGCCTGCCATGGCTGGGACCACGCCCGGCCTCCTGCGGGACAGCCGCCCGGAGCACCAGATCCCCGCGGGGGGTGGCGCAGCAGCCGCAGCGTCAGCGCACCGCTCCCGTGGGGGGGCCGACCATCCAACAACCTCAACCCCGGACGGCCGTCCGGGGATGCGACCAAAAGGAGCTGTCTGTATGATTAAGATCACCACCGACTCCACCTGCGACCTGCCGCGGGAGCTGCTGGAGCGATACAATATCACCGTGACCCCGCTGGGGATCATCAAGGCGGGGAAGCTGTACCAGGACGGGGTGGACATCCGCACCGGGGACATCGCCGCCCATGTGGACGCCGGCGGCGAGATCACCACCACCAACGCCGTCAATGTGGCGGACTATGAGGAGCTGTTCCGCCGTCTGATGGAGGAGTATGACGCGGTCATCCACCTGAACATCGGCATGGGCTTTTCCAGCTGCCACCAGAACGCCCGCCTGGCGGCGGAGGAGGTGGACGGCGTGTATGTGGTGGACTCCGCCAACCTGACGGTGGGCCATGGGATGCTGGTGCTGGCCGCCGCAGAGGCCGCGGAGGCCGGGAAGTCTGTGACGGAGATCCTGGCGATGCTGGAGGAGATGATTCCCCGGGTGGAGACCAGCTTTGTGCTGGACCGGCTGGATTACATGAAAAAGGGCGGTCGCTGCTCCACCGCCACGGCCCTGGGTGCCAGCCTGCTGAAGCTCCACCCCTGCCTGGACGTAGTGGACGGCAAGCTGCCGGTGACGAAGAAGTACCGGGGCTCCATCGAGAAGGTGGTGGAGGAGTACGTCCGGGACCGGCTGCGGGACCGCGCGGACCTGGACACCCACCGGGCCTTTCTGGTGGACACCTGCCCGGACGACCACCTGGCCTCCATCGCCCGGGAGGTCCTGCGTCAGGACGGGCGGTTCCAGGAGATCATCGAGGCCAAGGCGGGGTGCACCATCTTCTGTCACTGCGGCCCCGGCACCCTGGGCGTGATCTTCCTGCGGAAGGCGTGAGACCGTGCGCGCTGCGGGCGGCAGGCCCGGCGGCCCGCTTCCCGCGCCCTGGCATCAAACAGAAGAGCCGGCCCCTCTGGGGACCGGCTCTCTTTGCTGGAAATCAGATTTACTTGACGGCGATGGCCTCGATCTCGCAGAGCACGCCCTTGGGCAGCTCTCGCACGGCCACGCAGCTGCGGGCGGGCTTGGAGGTGAAATACTTGGCGTACACCTCGTTGAAGGCGGCGAAGTCGCCCATGTCCGCCAGGAAACAGGTGGTCTTCACCACGCTCTCTAGAGTGACGCCGGCGGCCTCCAGAATGGCGCCCACGTTCTTGCAGCTCTGCTCCGCCTGTGCGGCGATGCCCTCGGGGATAGCGCCGGTGGCGGGGTCCACGGGAATCTGGCCGGAGGTGATGACCAGGTCGCCGAAGGCGTAGCCCTGGGAGTAAGGGCCGATGGCGCCCGGAGCGTTGGGGGTGGAAATCACGGTTTTCATGGGAAAACCCTCCTTTGATCGATTTGGATACCTTCATCATAACATCCGCCGCAGAAAAGTCAACTACCGGCGCTTGTGAAAAAGGGAAAATCGTGGTATACTTTTTTGGAATGTCTTACAGGAAGGGCGGACGGCCCGCCGGAAGGAGAAGAGCAAGTATGAGCGATTTGAGGGAAGTCCTTCAGGAGAACAGCTATCTGCGCCAGAAGCAGCTGATCTTCGCGGACTGCGACCGGTACCAGCGGGCCCGGGTGAGCACGCTGTTGAGCATCGCCGCCGCCGTGGCCGGGGCGGACTACGACGCCCGGGGCCTGACCTATGAGAAGCTCTATGAGATGCGGGAGGTGTTCCTGCTCTCCCGCATCGCCCTGCGGATCCATCGCTGCCCCAGGGCGCTGCAGGTGGTGGACGTCACCACCTGGGAGGACGGCGTCAAGGCCGCCCACATGCAGCGGGTGTATGAGATCACGGACAGGGAGGGGCTTCTGGTGTCCATCCGCAGCGACTGGATTCTGGTAGACCCGCAGACCCGGCGCATCATGCGGCCCGGCACCTTCACAGCCAAGAAGCTGGGCACCTGCCCCAAGGCCATCGACGCTCCGGAGCCCCGGAAGATCCTGCTGCCCCGGGAGGGGGTTGAGGATCTGGGCACCCGGAAGGTGGTCTGGTCCGACCTGGACGGTAACGGCCATGTGTACAGCGGCAACTACGGTGACTTCGTCTGGGACTACCTGCCCGCCGACCTGCAGGAAAAGGTGCCCCGGGAGTTCTTCATCAATTACAGCAAGGAAGCCACCCTGGGCCAGGAGCTGCGGATGGTGGGCTGCCGCAAGGGCGGCGAGTATCTGATGGAGGGCCTGGGCCCGGAGGGCGTCTGCTTCTCCGCCCAGTGCGTGTTTTAAGATGCGGGCGGAACCATTTTCCCTGGGCGGGATGCCGGCCCTCCGCTGGGGGCGGCCCAGCCGGCAGGGGATCCTCTACCTCCACGGCCAGGGCGGAAGCAAGGCGGAGGCTGCGTTCTTTGCCGCCGCGGCGGCGGACGCCGGGTGGCAGACCGTCAGCGTGGATCTGCCCGGCCACGGGGACCGGGAGTCAGAGGCCGCGGCTCTGGTCCCCTGGCAGGTGGTGCCGGAGCTGCGGTGCGCCCTGGCGGAGCTGCGGGGCAGATGGGACCGGGTGGGGCTCTTCGGCTCCAGCCTGGGGGCCTGGTTCGGCCTGCTGGCATATCCGGACGCGCCCCTGGCGGGGGCGCTGTTCCTCTCTCCGGTGGTGGACATGGAGGCCCTGATCCGCAAAATGATGGGCTGGGCCGGTGTCAGTGAGGAGCGGCTGGCCCGGGAGGGGCGCATCCCCACAACGTTCGGCCAGACCCTCTCCTGGGAATATCTGCGATACGTCCGGACCCACCCTGCCCGCCGGTGGCGGACGCCCACGGCCATCCTGTACGGCGCCCGGGACCATCTGACGGACCGGGAGACCGTGGAGGCCTTTGCCGCCCGGAATGGCTGCCGCCTGACTGTGGAGGAGGCCGGAGAGCACTGGTTCCACACGCCGGAGCAGCTGGCGGTGGTGGACCGCTGGCAGCGTGCCTGCCTGGCGGACCTGGAATAAGAGAACAGCGAAGCGCCGCCCCGCATCCGCGGGACGGCGCTGTGATTTGAAGCGGGAGCAGAGCTCAGAACCCGTACAGCATGGAGCGGCTGATGTCCGCCAGGGAGTGGGCGCCGCACATAGCCATGGTGTCGGCCAGCTCGGCCTTCAGCTTTTCCACATAGGTCTTGACGCCCTCGGCACCGGCACCGTACACCATGGTGACGAAGGGCCGGCCGATCAGCACCGCGTCCGCGCCCAGGGCCAGGGCCTTGAACACGTCCATGCCGGTGCGGATGCCGCCGTCCACCAGAATGGTCATCCGGCCGCCCACAGCGTCCACGATGGCGGGCAGCACCTCTGCGGTAGAGGGGCACTGATCCAGCACCCGGCCGCCGTGGTTGGACACCACGATGCCCTTGGCCCCGGCCTCCAGAGCTTTCTTGGCCCCGGCCACGGTCATGATGCCCTTGACGATGAAGGGCTTCTCCGCCATGGCAACGATCTCGCGCAGCTCCTCCACAGTCTTGCTGCCGGCGGGGGGCGTCATGTTCTTCAGGAAGGGCAGGCCCGCCGCGTCGATGTCCATGGCGATGGCAAAGGGATCTGCGGCCTTCACCAGGTCCATCTTCTGCCGGATGGTCTCCAGGTTCCAGGGCTTGACGGTGGGCACGCCGCAGCCGCCGTTCTTGGCGATGGCCGCCGCAGCGCCCTCCATGACCGCAGGGTCCGTGCCGTCGCCGGTGAAGGCGGCGATGCCCGCTTCAGCACAGGCGGCCACCAGGATATCGTTATAGGCCAGATCGTTGTACTTGTCCCCGTAGTGGAGCGTCATGGCGCCCACCGGGGCAGCGAAGACCGGCAGGTCCACCGTGCGGCCGAACAGGGTGAAGGAGGTGTCCACCGGCTTGTTCTCGCAGATGGTGTCCATGTTGACGCACAGCTCCTGCCACTTCTGATAGTTACGGATGAAGCCGGTCCCGATGCCCTTGGCGCCGGGGCCGGGGACGGTGTTCCTGCAGGCCAGGCCGTTGCACACGGGACAGGCCTTGCAGTAGGGACCCATGGCGCCCCGCGCTTGTTCCAGAACTTCCTGATATGTCATAGATTTTCCCCTCCGAATTGTTTTCCGAAAACCGCGGCACGCCGCGGAAGGCTGCCTTGATTGTACTCCCTTTGGGAGAAAAAGGCAACCTTTGGCAGAGAAGTTCCCGGGCGCAAAAAGAGGCTGGAAAAATTTTTTGTTTTCCTGCAGCATACGGCCCGCCTTTCCGTCTGAATAGGCAGAGGCCCCGGTTTGGAAGCGGGGCGTGAAAAGGAGGGTATTGGAATGAAAAGAGGCTTTGCGTGGCTGCTGACGCTGCTGGCGCTGCTGGGTCTGCTGTCCGGCTGCGGCGGTGGTGGTGATACGACTGCGTCGGACACCGCCTCCAACAGCGCCGCCACGGATGGGGCGGACGACCCGGGCGGCTCCTACGGCGCCTGGGCGGAGGCGGAAGTGGCTGAGGACTCCGGCGGTACGGCGGAGGACGGTGCCTCCGACCGTCTGGAAAACGCCAAGATGATCTACACCGCCCGGATGGAGGTGGAGACCACCGCCTTCGACACCGCCGACGCGGACCTGCGGACGTTGGTGGAGGTCCTGGGGGGCTATTTTGAGCAGGCGGCGGTCCATGACTACGGCAGCGGCTATCGCTCCGGCGACTACAAAGTGCGCATCCCCGCGGACCAGTTCCAGCCTTTCCTGGACCGGGTGGGGACACTGTGCCACGTCACCTATCAGGAGCAGACCAGCGAGAACGTCAGCGAGGCGTACTACGACGCGGAGAGCCGCCTGGCCACTCAGAGGACCAAGCTGGAGCGGCTGCAGAACCTGCTGGCCCAGGCGGAGAATATGGAGGACATTATCACCATCGAATCCGCCATCTCCGACACGGAGCTGGAGATCGAGCGGCTCACCGGTACCCTGCGGCAGTATGACGCCCTGGTGGACTACGCCACTGTCTATCTCTCCCTCCAGGAGGTGTACCAGCTCTCCAATGTGGAGGAGCCGGCTACCAGTTTTGCAAGCCGCATGGGCGCGGCCTTTGCCTCTGGCTGGCGGGGGTTTGTGGGCGCACTGGAGAGTCTGGCCGTGGCCCTGGCCTACGGCTGGGTGTGGCTGCTGCTTCTGGCGGCGGTTGGCACCGTGGCGGGCCGCCTTCTCTGGAAGAGGAGGCGCAGGGAGCGGCAGGCCGCCTCCAAGGAGTCGGAGAACAAGCCGTAAGACAGAACGGAACAAACAGCGCATCCGGCGTTGGATGCGCTGTTTTCCTGCCGGATTTTTGAAAATGATGTGGATTTTTGACGGATGATATTCCGTTTTGTGTTCGCTGTCGGGCATACACCGCGCCGCCGCGGCACATACTAGCGGGGATCACGGAGGTGGAGCATGAATCGGATTTCATCCAATTATGAGGAAAATGTGCAATGGTTCAACGACGTGCTAGGGGCAGGCCGCAGCTGCGACATGGTATGTCGGGACCTGTATGTGGGCGGCCGGCGGGCCCGGTTCTGGGTCATCGACGGCTTCGGCGGGGACGCCATCCTGGAGCGGATGGGGGCCTTCTGGCTGTCGCTCCAGCCGGAGGCGGTGCAGGGCCTGACGGAGATGCAGCAGTTCGCGGACCGCTATGTGACCTTTATGGAGGTGAACGTCAGCTATGACCGGGATGACATCGTCACCTCCGTGCTGATGGGCAAAAGCCTGCTGGTGATGGAGGGGCTGTCCGGCGCGGCGCTGATCGACGCCAAGGAGTATCCCAGCCGCAGCGTGGGAGAGCCACCGGACGGCAAGGTCCTCCGGGGCTCTCACGACGGATTCATTGAGGCGGTGGTGCCCAACATGGCCATGCTGCGCCGCCGCATCCGGGATCCCCACCTGACCATGGAGGGGCTGAAGGTCGGCCAGCGGACCCACAGCGACGTGGCGCTGTGCTACCTGGATGACCGGGTGGACCACGCCCTGCTGGACGAGCTGCGCCACAAGCTCCAGAACATCCAGGCCAACTCCCTCACCATGGCGCAGGAGAGCGTGGCGGAGGCCATCCGCCCCAAGCAGTGGTACAACCCCTTCCCAAAGGTGCGGTACACTGAGCGGCCGGACACCGCCGCCGCCTGCGTCATGGAGGGCAGCATCATCCTGATGGTGGACAACTCTGCGGCGGTGATGATCCTGCCCACCACCTTTTTTGACTTTACCCAGGAGGCCAATGACTTCTATTTTCCCCCGCTGGTGGGCACGTATCTGCGGGTCCTGCGGGTGACGGTGTTCCTGATCTCCCTGCTGATTACCCCTGCCTGGTACCTGATGGTCAGCTCGCCGGGGCGCCTGCCGTCCTGGCTGGATTTCCTCTCCTCCCCGGAGCCGGCGGCGCTGTCTCTGCTGTCCCAGCTGCTGGTGGTGGAATTCCTGATCGACGTGCTGAAGCTGGCGTCCCTGAACACGCCGGATACGCTGTCCAACTCCTTCTCCATGCTGGGGGCCTTGATCCTGGGTGATTTTGCCGTGCAGGCCGGATGGCTGGGGCCGGAAGTACTGGTGTATATGGCATTCGTCTCCGTGGCGGGCTTCGCCCAGCCCAGCTATGAGCTGGGGTACGCCTTCAAGCTGCTGCGGGTGGCGCTGCTGCTGCTGACAGCGGCCTTCGACGTCTGGGGATTCTGCCTGGGGTTCGTGGGCATCCTAGTCCTGCTGGCCACCACAAAACCCCTGGTGGGCCACGGGTATCTCTATCCCCTGATCCCCTTCAACGGCAAGGCGCTTCGCCGGCTGCTGGTGCGGGAACCCATCAATCGGGACAACACCTGAGAGACCCGCTCCTTCCAGCACGCGCCGGACAGGATTCTGTCCGGCGCGTTTTTTCCCCGAAAGCAGAAAATTTTTCAAACTGTGGCATTTCCAACCCCTTTTGGAAAAGATGGGCGCTCTGATGAAACGGACTGCGGGGACAAAAGCCCGCCCCGGTGCGTTTGACGAGGAGAGAAGGGACTCATATCACGGATCATCATGAACTTCTACACCCCTTCAGCTTTGGATGGAGGGGAAATTTGAACAGGCGGGAGAGATGCAGCCGGCGGAGAGAAATGAGGGGCCGCCACAGCTGCTCCGGTGGCCGGACGGCCCGGCTGCCGTCTTTGCAGCCGCGCTGGAGACGGCCGTGCGTGCCTGCATGGCGCCGCCCGGCGGGGGGAAACTGTTTTTCGCCGACTTGACGAAATTTCCGGCTGTTTTTTCACTCTCCTGCCCAAAACGGGGAATGTGCCAAAATTTTTGTTGTATTGCACCGGCAAAGGTTGTATAATTTCTACATTAGGCATCCCCGGCGGCCGGTGGGACTGGCCGCGGCAACAGCACAACATAAGGAGTGGAACAAACATGAGCTATTCTGTACAAAACATCCGCAACGTCTGTCTGCTGGGCCACAGCGGAAACGGCAAGACCGCCCTGGCAGAGAGCCTGCTGTATATGACCGGGGCCATCGACCGGATGGGCCGGGGCGCGGACGGGAATACGGTCTGCGACTATGATCCGGAGGAGACCAAGCGGCAGATCTCCATCTCCACCGCTGTGGCGCCGCTGGAGTACAAGGGGTGCCGGATCAACGTGCTGGACACGCCGGGCGCGTTCGACTTCGCCGGCGAGGTGATCGAGGCTCTGCGGGCCGCCGACGCCGCCATCATCGTCTGCTCCGCCAAGGACGGCGTGTCCGTGGGCCTGGAGAAGGCGTGGAAATACTGCGAGGAGCGGAATATGCCCCGCTTTATCTATATCTCCAAGACCGACGAGGACAACAGCGACTACAACGCCACCTTCGAGGCTCTGCGGGCCCGGTTCGGCAACAAGATCGCGCCTCTGGTGGTGCCCATCTGGGACGAGGGCAAGAAGGTCACCGGCATCATCGACGTGCTGAACAAGCGCGCCTATGAGATGCAGGACCAAAAGCGGGTGGAGATCGAGATCCCCGAGGGCAAGGACGCCGTCATCGAGGAGTTCAACAACGCCCTGAAGGAGTCCGTGGCCGAAACCAGCGAGGAGCTCATGGACAAGTTCTTCGGCGGCGAGGACTTCACCTACGCCGAGATGATTCAGGGCCTGCGCCAGGGCGTGCGGGAGTTGAGCCTGTTCCCCGTGCTGTGCGGCTCCGCTGTCAACTGCATGGGCAGCCTGATGCTGCTGGACGACATCGTGGACCTGCTGCCCAACCCCATGGAGGGCAACTATCACAAGGCCACCCGCCAGGACGGCGAGACGGAGCCCTTTGTGGTCTCCCCCGGCGGCGTGCCTACGGCCTTCGTGTTCAAGACCGTCTCTGACCAGTACGGCAAGTACAGCTTCGTCAAGGTGCTCTCCGGCACCCTGACGCCGGATCTGCCCATGGTCAACGCCCGCACCGGCGTCTCTGAAAAACTGGGCCGCCTGTACACCATGCGGGGCAAGAAGGCCACCGAGGTGAAGGAGCTGGGCTGCGGCGACATCGGCGCCATCGGCAAGATGGAGAAGGTCAAGACCGGCGATACCCTGTGCGACGCCCGGAAGGTCGTCGCCCTGAAGGAACTGCCCTTCGCAGAGCCCTGCTATTCCGTGGCCATCGTGCCCAAGACCCGGGGCCAGGAGGACAAGATCGCCCAGGGCCTGGCCCGTATGAACGAGGAGGATCCCACCTTCTCCGTCACCAACAACGCCGAGACCCACCAGATGGTGCTCAACGGCTCCGGCGACATGCAGGTGGATGTGCTGGTCAGCAAGCTGAAGAGCCGCTTCAATGTGGAGGCGGATCTGAAGCCCGTGCGGGTGCCCTATCGGGAGAAGATCCGCAAGACTGTCCAGAAGCAGGGCCGCCACAAGAAGCAGACCGGCGGCAGCGGCCAGTTCGGCGACGTGTGGATCCGGTTTGAACCCCAGACGGAGCAGGACGACATGATCTTCGCCGAGGAGGTCTTCGGCGGCAGCGTGCCCAAGAACTTCTTCCCTGCGGTGGAGAAGGGCCTGCGGGAGGCCTGCGCCCACGGTCCCCTGGCGGGCTATCCCGTGGTGAACCTGAAGGCCGTGCTGTACGACGGCTCCTACCATCCGGTGGACTCCTCCGAAATCGCCTTCAAGACTGCGGCGCAGCTGGCCTACAAGGCCGCCCTGCCGGAGGCCAACCCGGTCCTGCTGGAGCCGGTGGGCGAGCTGAAGGTCACTGTGCCCGACAGCTACATGGGCGACGTCATCGGCGATCTGAACAAGCGCCGGGGCCGCGTCATGGGCATGGATCCCACCGGCGACGGCAACCAGGTGATCTCTGCGGAGGTGCCCATGGCTGAGATGGGCAGCTACGCCATCGATCTGCGGTCTATGACGCAGAGCCGCGGCAGCTTCACCTTCCACTTCGTCCGCTACGAGGACTGCCCGCCGGCAGCCCAGGAGAAGGCCATCGCGGAGGCGAAGGCGCTCCAGGCGGCGGAGGAGAAGTAAGGAAGAGGCAGTCCGCGTCTCTCCGCCGGGAGTCCGGCGTACAAGTATTTTGCCGGAGGCAAAATCTTGAAATCGGCCGAATTCACTTCGGGCGATTTGCATCCAATGCGGGGTCCCCGCAGGGCGCAAAGCGGCCTGCGGGGCGACTGCCTGCCTGCGGCCCAGGAGAAGGCCATCGCGGAGGCGAAGGCGCTCCAGGCGGCGGAGGAGAAGTAAGGAAGAGGCAGTCCGCGTCTCTCCGCCGGGAGTCCGGCGTACAAGTATTTTGCCGGAGGCAAAATCTTGAAATCGGCCGAATTCACTTCGGACGATTTGCGTCCAATGCGGGGTCCCCGCAGGGCGCAAAGCGGCTTGCGGGGCGACTGCCCGCCTGCGGCCCAGGAGAAGGCCATCGCGGAGGCGAAGGCGCTCCAGGCGGAGGAGGAAAGATAACGCACATTTGCAAAAACCAAAACGGCGGGGAGTTTGCTCCCCGCCGTTTCTGTAAGCAGAAATGCCACAAGCTGTTAATTTGCATGAAAGGAGCGGGCACATGTATCAATACAAATACATTCCGGTGGATACCGGCGGCTTCCTGTCGGACACCCGGGAACACCGGGAGCTTATCGACGCATACGCCGCAGAAGGCTGGCGGTATGTGGGATTTTTCCCGGTGAGCTTCACGAGTCATGGCGGGATTAGCCAGGTGGACCTGATCTTTGAACGGAGTCGTAAATTGCCGACTTAAAATCCAGGAAAAGTTTTCTATTAGTTGCAAAAGCAACTTCAAAATATTAGAATATCCTGTTATACTCAAACTGTCCCAAGGGGACTGAGGAAAAAAGGCTTTCAAAAAAGATAAGTATAAAAGGAGGACATTTACTATGAAGAAGTGGGTCTGCTCTGTCTGCGGTTATGTTTATGAGGGCGAGAATCCCCCCGAGAAGTGCCCCCAGTGCGGTGTTCCCGCCTCCAAGTTCACCGAGCAGAAGGGTGAGCTGAGCTGGGCTGCCGAGCATGTGGTCGGCGTGGGCAAGTCCTTCGGCGAGTCTGTTCCCGCCGAGGTCCAGAAGGAGATCATCGACGGTCTGAACGCCAACTTCACCGGCGAGTGCACTGAGGTCGGCATGTATCTGGCCATGTCCCGCGTGGCATATCGTGAGGGCTATGCCGAGATTGGTGAGTATTGGCGCCGGGCCGCTCTGGAAGAGGCCGAGCACGCTGCCAAGTTTGCGGAGCTGCTGGGCGATGTGGTGACCGACTCCACCAAGAAGAACCTGGAGATGCGGGTCGAGGCCGAGAACGGCGCCACCCTGGGCAAGTTCGAGCTGGCCAAGCTGGCCAAGCAGTACAACCTGGACGCCATCCACGACACCGTGCATGAGATGGCCCGCGACGAGGCCCGTCACGGCAAGGCTTTCGAGGGCCTGCTGAAGCGGTACTTCGGCTGATTCGAAAAGTCCATACGGCAAATCCCCCCGGCCGCCGGCCGGGGGGATTTTTATAAAAAGAGAGGTAAGACCGTTCGCGCCGCACGAAACTAATCAGAATCTGTAACATCTTTCAAGGCCCTGAGGGGCGCTTGCTTTTCTGCTCCCATATACATGAACTGATGTTGGTTGATCTGGTCATACATCAATTTCGGTTAACATGCAGGCAGAAAGAGAGGCTTGCGTGTGATGATCTCCTATGACAGCCTGCGGGACAAAATGAGGGAAAAAGGCATCTCTCAATACGCCCTGATTAGGCGCTGGCACATCAATCCAGCCCAGATCACCCGCCTGAAGCGGAATGAGAGCGTCAGCCCCCACACCATTGAGATGTTCTGCAAGATCCTGAAGTGTGAGGTGGGGGACATTATGCGGCATATTCCGGACGGGAAAGCGTAACGGCAGAGCAGGCCGCCCGCTCTGCCGTTTTTTGCCGTCCCCGGCCCGATTCTACGCTCCGCAGACAAAATTCAAGGGCGGGGGATGGTCAAACAGCCTGATTTGCGGTATGCTGAGGCCAGAGAGGAGGGAGGCCCATGGATGCCGGAAAGACAGGCGCCTATCTGGCGGCGCTGCGGAAAGCCCGGGGCATGACCCAGCAGGAGGCGGCGGATCAGCTGGGTGTCTCCAACAAGACCGTGAGCAAGTGGGAAAACGGCGCGGGGCTGCCGGATATCACCGTGCTGCCTGCCTTGGCGGAGCTGTACGGCGTCACCGCCGATGATATCCTGGCGGGAGAGACCTTGCGGGGCCGGCCAGCGGAGGCCCAGGGACCGGCACGGCGGCGCCTCCTGCTGCTGCGGCTGCGGACCCGGTTCGACCTCTGTTTCATCGGCAGCCTGGCGCTGGGTGTGCTGGCGGCATTCCGGGTGGCCTATGTCAGTCTGGCGGCCTGGCCGCTGTCGGTGGGCCTCTTATGGATCGGCTATGTGCTGGCTGTCCATCCGGCCCGGTACGGTGATATATCGTTGGATGCTAAAATTTGGGAAAACCTGTACCGCAAGCTGCTGGCCGCCTCCGCCGTCCAGTGGTGGGCCCTGCTGCGGCTGGTGCGGCTGGGCAGGCTGGAGGTGGACTTTGCGGAGATGCGGTACTACGACACCATGCAAGCCTGGAAGCCGCTGCTCTTCGCCGTGGGGCTGGCGCTGCTGTGCGCCGTGCTGGAGCGGGCCCTGCGCCGCCGGGCGGGGGCGGATGCCTCTTTGCTGTGGATACCGGAGCGGCTGCGGCCAATGCTCCACCGGAGCGGCGGCTTCCTGCGGCGGACCCGGCGGCTCTGGCTGGTGTGGCTGGCGTGGGCGGTACTTCTGGCGGGGCTGTGGTTCCTGGCGGACGGCCAGCTGGACCGGGTGTTGGCGCCCTGGATCGCCCGATATGGGGAAGAGCTGGTCCAAAGCGGTTTCCCGGAGAGCTGGACCATCCTGCGGGGGCGGCTGGAGGCGGATGTGGCACTCTGGCTCCGGCTGCGGCAGGGGGTGCTGATCGCCGGCGCCGTCTCCGGGGCTGGCGTGCTGGTTTGGACGCTGCTACATTGGAAAAAGCGCCGCCCCCCTCTTGCGGAGGAGGGCGAAACATGATAGAATCTCTCCGGCGAAGAATAAGGGGAGAAGTGTATGTATCACTATATTTTCTTTGATTTGGACGGCACGCTGACAGACTCCAAGGAGGGCATCCTCAACAGCCTGCGGTATGCCTTTGACAAGCTGGGGGAGCCGGTGCCGCCGGAGAGCACCCTCATCAAATTCATCGGCCCGCCCCTGCAGGACTCCTTCGCGGAATTCTGCGGCTTTTCGGCGGAGCGGGCCGCGGAGGCCATCGCCGCCTTCCGGGAGCGGTACGAGCCTGTCGGCAAGTTTGAGAACATGGCCGCCCCCGGCATGGCGGACCTGTGCGCCCGGCTGAAGGCCCGGGGCTATGTGCTGGCTCTGGCCTCCTCCAAGCCGGAGAGCCTGTGTGTGCCCATCTGCGAGAAGTTCGGCTTCACGCCGTCTTTGGCTGTTGTGACGGGCAGCCCGCCCGTGGGGGACTGGAGCAAGGCGGACGTGATCCGGGAGACTATGCGCCGCCTGGAGCTGACGGAGGCCCACAAGCCGGAGATCCTGATGGTGGGGGACCGGAAGTTCGACGTGCTGGGCGCCAAGGCGTGCGGCATCGCCTGCGCGGGCGTGGAGTTCTTCGGCTACGCCGCCCCCGGCGAGCTGGCGGAGAGCGGCGCTGTGGCCGTGGTCCGGACACCGGAGGAGCTGGAGCAGTTCATCCTGACCCATTGAATGCGAAAAAAGAGGCGGCGCCCATGGGGCGCCGCCTCTTTCAGGCGCTTCGGTATTCAGCCGACGGTTTCCGCCTCGAGGACTTCCGGCAGGGTCAGGCCCTCACCAGTGAGATCGGCGGTGAGGATGGGGTCGATGGGCACCGCCAGATACATACTATTGCCGTAGACATAGGCGCCGGAGGTAACGGCTACCGCCTGACCGTAGACGTTCAGCAGGGCGCCGCCGCTGCTGCCCTCGGAGATGTCGGCGGTGCTCATGACGCAGGGCAGGGCGTACCGCTCCACATCCCGCTGCGTGGCGCTGACGATGCCGGAGCTGACTGCCAGCCCCAGGCCCAGGGGATTGCCGATGGCGTAGACCGTGTCGCCCGCCCGCAGGTCTCCGGTGCCGGAATCCGCGATGTCCAGCGTGGCAAAAGCAGAGGTGTCGTGTCCCTTTAGGGCGGCGTGGGAGACGCGGATCACCGCGATATCGATGTCCGGATCGTAGTAGATGACCCGCTCCACCTCATATACATCCCCGGTGGAGAGCGTGGCGGTGGCGGAGACCGCGTCCGCGATGGAGTGGTAGTTGGTGATGGCCAGCCCGTCCTCCGTGATGAAGAAGCCGCTGGCCTCGCCGGTGACAAGGCCTTCGTCCCGGTACGCCTCCGTCTCATAGGTGTCCAGACGGAACACGGCGGCCGCGCAGCGGTCCGCCACCTGCCGGGCGGTGAGGGCGGGGGTCAGCAGGCCCAGGGCGTTGGCCGCGGCCCGGGAGACGGTCCCCTGGCTCACCAGGCGCCCGATCACTGTGGCGCTGCCGTCCCGGTAGGAGAAGGACAGAGCGTCCGCCGCCATCTCAAACAGGTCCCCCTGGGTCAGGGTGCCGGTATAGGCGATGGGGAAGAGGCCGATCCGCTGGGCGAAACCCGCGGCGTCGGCAATGGTAAAGTCGCCCGCCTTGTCGGAATACCCCAGCATCCGCAGCAGGAAGGCGCTCCAGGCGTTGGCGGTGAGGGCCGCGTCCGGCCGGAAGGCTGTCGCCGTGACGCCGGTGATCCAGCCCTGCCGGGCGGCGTAGTTCACCTCCTGGGCGATGGAGGCGGGAACATCCCGGAAGCCGGCCAGCCAGTTGTCTGCCGCGGCGGCCTGTTCTGCCCCGGCCAGATGCACCAGCAGCACGGCCGCCTGTGCCCGGGTGGCGGGGGCGTCCAGATTATATGTAGAGTCGATCAGTCCCAGGGTGGAGAGGGTGTCCGCGGCCCGGGCCGCCTCCCCCTCCAGAGCGGAGGCGGCGGGGATCACGCTCACCGTCAGGACAAGGACACAGAGGAGCGAAAGAAGTCGTTTTTTCATGGGGTAGCCTCCAAATCTTGAGAATGGCTCCATTTTAGCACCGGGCAGAGCGCTTGGCAAGGCCCGGTCCCTTTACTGCCCGGGCCGATTTGGACGTTCCCAAGACTCTCTTGGCGGAAAAGACGGAACAGAACGGTATATAAAAGGCCCCGCTGCCGCACATGAGGGCCTTGGTTCCACTATTCTGTATATTGGGATCATGCTCTTCTGCCCTTCAGAAAAGAACGCATCAGCATCGCGATCATGCCAATCATGAGATAGCAGACGCAATACAACAAAAACGCTGTTTCACCCATCGCAAAGAATAGCCACGCCCCTGCCAGAAATAATCCCGCGACAACAATTGGAAGGGGCCACAGCCGCTTGATGTCCTTTCCTGCAAATACGCCGCATACAGCAGAAAATATGGGATTGACCCCAAAGAACAGCAGAAGGCAGACGGCCATTCCCGCGCTGCCTGCAAATGTTGCTGCCAACCACGGACAGCCTATCATCAACAGCATTGCCAATATAGACCAGAAGATCAATGGCTTCATGTGGATGGCCTCCCTTTTATACGGAAATGGTTGCTTTTCTATATGATATCATATACGTCTGGCTGCTTCAAGGTTTGGAAGCGGGCCCCTTCAGCGAAAGCGCCGGAGCTGCCCATCCGTCCGGAGGAGGCGGGGGAGCAAGGCCCGTCTCACTGGACAGGCGGGCCAAAGTCTGCTATACTGAATCTACCTTTTGGAAAGGAAGCGGCCCATGGCGGAGCGATTGGCGGAGGACCTCTGGCGGCTGGACATCCCCTTGGTGGGGAACCCGCTGAAAAACTTGAACAGCTATTTGCTGACCGGAGAGCGGAGCCTGCTGATCGACACGGGCTTCCGCCAGCAGTCCTGCCGCGAGGCCATGGAGCGCCAGCTGGCGGAGACGCACGTGGACCGGGACCGGCTGGACATTTTCTGCACCCACCTCCACAGCGACCACACAGGGCTGGCGCCGGAGCTGATCCGCCCCGGCTGCCGGATCTATATCGGGGAGATCGACAGCCCCGGCGTGAAAAACGCCTCGGATCCGTCCTGTTGGAAGCGGCTTTACGGAGAATATGCGCGGGACGGCTTCACCCAGGCGGAGATGGAGGCCCTGTGGGGAGACAATCCGGCCCAGACGGCGGCCCCGCCCTGGCGGGAAGGGCTCTATACGGAGCTGCAGGACGGCGCGGCGCTCCATTACGGCGGCCGTATGCTGCGGTGCGTGCTGACGCCGGGCCACACGCCGGGGCACCTGTGCCTGTATGACCCGGCCCGCCGGCGGCTGTTCTGCGGCGACCATGTGCTGTTTCACATCACGCCCAACATCTGCCGCTGGCAGGGAGTGGAGGACTCTTTGGGGGACTATCTCAGCAGTCTGGACAGGACGGCCGCTCTGGACACAGCGGAGCTGTATCCCGCCCACCGGGCGGAGACCGGGGACCTGCGGCAGCGGACGGCGGAGCTGAAGGCCCACCACGCCCGCCGGCTGGAGGACACCCTGCGGACCGTGGAGAAGGCGCCGGGCCTCACCGCCTATCAGATCGCAGGCCGGATGCGTTGGAGCATCCGCTGCCGGAACTGGGCGGATTTTCCCCTGGCGCAGAAGTTCTTTGCCGTGGGAGAGGCCCTGGCCCATCTGGACCATCTGGAGGCCCAAGGGCGGGTCTTCCGCCAGGAGATACATGGAAAACGGGTATATTTCGCCGGCGTGGGCGACAAAATATGAATGATAAAGGAGATGCTTCAAATGGAAGTGAAAGAGATTCTGAGCAAGTGCGACCACACTCTGCTGGCCCAAACGGCCACCTGGAAGGAGATCCGGGCCATCTGCGACGATGGTATGAAGTACGGCTGCGCCAGCGTCTGCATCCCTGCCAGCTATGTCAAGCAGGCGGCGGAGTATGTGGCGGGAAAGCTGCCCATCTGCACGGTGATCGGCTTCCCCAACGGGTATGACACCACCGCCGCCAAGTGCTTCATGGCCACGGACGCCGTGGAGAACGGCGCCGAGGAGGTGGACATGGTCATCAACCTGGGCTGGGTGAAGGATCAGAAGTGGGATGACCTGCTCGCCGAGATCAAGGCCGTGAAGGCCGCCTGCAAGGGCAGGCTGCTGAAGGTCATCATCGAGTGCTGCTTCCTCACAGACGAGGAGAAGATCAAGATGTGCGAGATCGTCACCGCCTCCGGCGCGGAGTATATCAAGACCTCCACAGGCTTCGGCACCGGCGGCGCCACCCGGGAGGACGTGGCCCTCTTTGCAAAGCACGTGGGTCCCGATGTGAAGATCAAGGCCGCCGGCGGCATCGCCGACCTGAAGGACGCGGAGGACTTCATCAACCTGGGTGCCTCCCGCCTGGGCACCAGCCGCATCGTCAAGGCCGTGAAGGCCATGGAAGAGAAATAAGGAGGAAATGAAAGCATGGGAACTCCCCATAACGAGGCGGCCCAGGGGGCCTTTGCCAAGACCGTTCTGATGCCCGGCGATCCGCTGCGGGCCAAATTCATCGCGGAGACCTTTCTGCAGGACGCGAAGCTGGTGAACAACGTCCGGGGCGTCCAGGGCTACACCGGCACCTATCAGGGCACGCCTGTGTCCGTCATGGCCTCCGGCATGGGGATGCCCTCCATCGGCATTTACTCCCATGAGCTGTTCCACTTCTATGATGTGGACAACATCATCCGGGTGGGCAGCGCCGGTGCCATCTCCCCCCAGCTGAAGGTGCGGGACGTGGTGTTCGGCCAGGGCTCCTGCACGGACTCCAACTACGCCCACCAGTTCGGCCTGGGCGGCACCTTCGCCCCCATCGCGGACTTCACCCTGCTGGAGACCGCCGTGACGGTAGCCCGGAAGCTCGGCATCGAGCCCCATGTGGGCAGCCTGCTCAGCTCCGACGTGTTCTACAACAAGGCGGGCAACACTCTGGACTGGGGCAAGATGGGCGTGCTGGCCGTAGAGATGGAGAGCGCGGCCCTGTACTGCAACGCCGCCGAGGCGGGCAAGCGGGCCCTGGCCATCTGTACCATCTCCGACAGCTTGATTACCGGCGAGGAGCTGCCTGCCGCCGACCGCCAGACCACCTTCACCCAGATGATGGAGATCGCCCTGGGCGTTGCTGTGGAGATGGAGAAGAAGTAAGGCGAGTTCAAAAAAGAAGAATCAGACCCCGCGGCCACGCAGGGGAAGCATGAAGGGGGACGTTGAGTCCCCCTTCATAGTTAATCGGCCCGCCGCAGCGGCGACTTTCGGCAAAGGTGAAAGCGGGAGGCCCGCCGGCAAAGCCGCCGGGCCGGGACGCGGAGCATCTTTTCCATATTTTCCCGGTCCGGCACAGGCCGAACCTCTCCGGGAAATGACCGGTGACAATGGAAACAGAGCTGTGACAAACCACAGCAAAAATTTTGCAGAATTGGTTCTGCTTTTTACAAAACCGTAAAAAAGATATCCGAAATTCATAAAAATTTCAACAAAATGTGGCGAAAAAGAAAACAATTTGGAAATGCGGTTGCAATCCTCAGGAAGAGTTGTTATAATGGGCCTGACCCGTTGAGGTCATCCTGCGCGGAGAGATTTTCGCGCGGATAACAAAACGAAGGAAGGTAGATTCCAATGAAGAAGTTTCTTGCATTGCTCCTGGCATTGGTGATGTCCCTGTCCCTGGTCGCCTGCGGCGGCGGGGACGACACCGCCGCTGACGGGGGCGCCGATGCGGAGGATGGCGGCAACGCCGAGACCGCCGCTTATCAGGTGGCTATGATTACTGACTACGGCGATATCACCGACCAGTCCTTCAACCAGACCACCTATGAGGCCTGCCAGGAGTTCTGTGACGCCGAGGGCCTGCAGTTCGAGTACTACAAGCCCGCCGGTGACTCCACCGCCGAGCGTGTGGCCATGGTGGACGCCGCTGTGGCTGACGGCTACAACGTCATCGTGATGCCCGGCTACGCCTTTGCCGAGACCATCAAGGAGACCGCGGAGCTGTATCCCGACGTGACCTTCATCGCGCTGGACGTGGCACAGGGCGATCTGGGCGAGGACTACACCGTGCCCTCCAACGTGTACTGCGCTGTGTATCAGGAAGAGCTGTGCGGCTACATGGCCGGCTACGCCGCCGTGAAGCTGGGCTACACCCACCTGGGCGTGCTGGGCGGCATGGCCGTTCCCGCCGTGCAGCGGTTCGGCTATGGCTTCGTGCAGGGCGCTGACGCCGCTGCCGTGGAGATGGGCATCGCCGACCAGGTCGTGATGGAGTATGCCTATGGCAACCAGTTCTATGGCGACAGCGATATCACCGCCTACATGGACAACTGGTATCAGACCCTGGGCGTGGAGGTCGTCTTCGCCAGCGGCGGCGGCATCTACACCTCCGCGGCTGAGGCTGCTGCCAAGGTCGGCGGCAAGCTGATCGGCGTGGACGTGGACCAGTCCGCCAACATCGACACCTATGGCGAGGGCATGTGCGTGACCTCCGCCATGAAGGGTCTGGCCGAGACCGTCAAGCACATGCTGGGCGAGGTCGTGGCAGGCAACTTTGCCAACTACGGCGGCCAGGTGGAGACCCTGGGCCTGGTGAACGGCGATGATCCCACCGCCAACTATGTCCAGCTGCCCATGGAGACCACCCAGTGGGGCGACGGCTTCACCCAGGACGACTATAAGGCCCTGGTGAAGGCCATGTACGACGGCGATGTCACCGTTTCCAACGACATCTCCGCCATGCCCGCAACCACCATCACGGTGAACTTTGCCGGCAACATCAAGTAAGGATCAGAGTCTTTGCAGGAAGAGGACGGGAGCAATCCCGTCCTCTTTTTTTGCCTCTGGACAAATTTTACAAAACAAACCTGATATTCCTGCATTTTTTCTTTGAAATATTCCGGAAGATATAGTACAATAAATACACTATACAAGAGGAGGAGGGCGGTAAGCTTGGAACAGCCATATGCCATTGAAATGCTGAATATCACCAAGCGCTTTCCGGGAATTGTCGCAAACGACAACATCACGCTCCAACTGAAGCGGGGCGAGATCCACGCGCTGTTGGGAGAAAACGGCGCCGGAAAGTCCACGCTGATGAGCGTGCTGTTCGGCCTGTACCAGCCGGAGGAGGGCGTCATCAAAAAAGACGGCCAGGTGGTGCAGATCAAGGACCCGAACGATGCAAACGCACTGGGGATCGGCATGGTCCACCAGCACTTCAAGCTGGTGGAATGCTTTTCCATTTTAGACAACATCATCCTGGGCGTGGAACCCTGCAAGAACGGCTTCCTGCAGAAGCAGGAGGCCCGGGAGAAGGTCCTGGCCCTGTCGGAGAAGTACGGCCTGCAGGTGGACCCGGACGCACTGGTGGAGGATGTCACCGTGGGCATGCAGCAGCGCACGGAGATCCTGAAGATGCTCTACCGGGACAATGAGATCCTGATCTTCGACGAGCCCACCGCTGTGCTGACGCCGCAGGAGATCGACGAGCTGATGCAGATCATGAAGAACCTGGCGGCAGAGGGCAAATCCATCCTGTTCATCTCCCACAAGCTGAATGAGATCATGTCCGTGGCGGACCGCTGCACGGTCCTGCGGAAGGGCAAATACATCGGCACGGTGAACATCGCCGAGACCAGCCGTGAAGAGCTGTCCCGCATGATGGTGGGCCGGGACGTGGAGTTCGCAGTCCACAAGGAGCCCTCCAAGCCCAAGGATCCCATCCTGGTGGTGGAGGGTATGACCGTGGCCTCCAAGCTCCATAACAACAATGCTGTGAAGAATATCTCCTTTACGGTCCGGGCGGGAGAGATTGTCTGCATTGCCGGTATTGACGGCAACGGCCAGACGGAGCTGATCTACGGCCTGACGGGCCTGGAGCCCCTGGAGTCCGGCAAGATCACGCTCTGCGGCCAGGACATCACCCGCGCCCCCATCCGGCAGCGGTCTCTGCTGGGCATGAGCCACATTCCGGAGGACCGCCACAAGCACGGCCTGGTGCTGGACTACACCCTGGAGGACAACATGGTGCTCCAGCGGTACTTTGAGCCTCAGTTCGTCAGCAAGGCGGGCTTCCTGAAGCGCAAGGCCATCCGCGAGTACGCCAACCGCCTGATCGAGCAGTACGACGTCCGCTCCGGCCAGGGGCCTGTCACAGTGGCCCGCAGCATGTCCGGCGGCAACCAGCAGAAGGCCATCATCGCCCGGGAGATCGACAAGGACCCGGAGCTGCTGATCGCCGTGCAGCCCACCCGCGGCCTGGACGTGGGCGCCATCGAGTATATCCACAAGCAGATCGTGGCCCAGCGGGACGCCGGCAAGGCGGTGCTGCTGGTGAGCTTGGAGCTGGACGAGGTCATGTCCCTGTCCGACCGTATCCTGGTGATCTATGAGGGCGAGATCGTGGGCGAGCTGGACCCCAAGACCACCACGGCGGAAGAGATGGGCCTGTACATGGCCGGCGCCAAGCGGAAGGGGGCTTGAGAAACCATGAGACAAGAAAAATCATCCCTCCTGCGGAACAAGGGATTCCAGTCCCTGCTGGCATCCCTGCTGTGCATCGTGCTGGGCCTGCTGATCGGCTACATCGTGCTGCTGATTATCAACCCCGCCGGCGCGGGAGAGGCCATCCGCACCATTGTGGAGAACTTCCTGTACTATCCCAGCGCCGCGGCCCGGCTGCGGTATCTGGGCAACACGCTGGTGAAGACCGCGCCGCTGCTGATGTGCAGCCTGTCGGTGCTGTTCGCCTATAAGGTGGGCCTGTTCAACATCGGCGCCGCCGGCCAGTACGTCATCGGCGCCGGCGCCAGCCTGTACTGCGCCCTGGGCTTCGGGCTGCCCTGGTACGTGTGCCTGTTGGCGGCTATTGCTGCCGGTGCGGTGCTGGGCGCCATCTCCGGGCTCCTGAAGGCGTACCGCAATGTGAATGAGGTCATCTCCTGCATCATGCTCAACTGGATCAGCCTGTATCTGGTGAACGCCCTGCTGTCCCAGGTGAAGGAGACAGCCAGTCCCTACACCTTCACCCTGAGCAGCACGAACCCCGACGCCATCCTGCCCTCTCTGGGCCTGGGCGCCCTGTTCTCCGACAACCAGTATGTGACCATCGCCATCCCCCTGACGGTGATCGTGGCCGTGGGCATCTGGGTCCTGCTGGAGAAGACCAAGCTGGGCTATGAGCTGCGGGCCACCGGCTGCAACAAGTTTGCGGCCAAGTACTGCGGCATGAAGGAGAAGCGAAACATCATCCTCACCATGGCCATCGCCGGCGGCCTTGCCGGCATGGGCGCGGCCACGCTGTTCCTCACCGGATTCGAGCAGTGGCAGGTCACACAGTCCGCAGTGCCGGCCATGGGCTTCAACGGCATCGCCGCCGCCTTCCTGGGCGGACTGAATCCCATCGGCGCTATCTTCTCCTCGTATTTCATTCAGCACATCACCAACGGCGGCGCGTATGTGGACAAGACCATGTACTCCGCCCAGATCTCTGATCTGATCTCCGCCCTGATTATCTACCTGTGCGGCTTCGTACTGTTCTTCAAGGTCTTTATGAACAGCCGGCTGGACCGGCGGGATGAAAAGCGGCGGGCAAAGGAAGACCGGCCCGGCTCTGAGGAAGGAGGGAAGGCGTAATGTTACTGCTGCTGCAATACACGCTGATTTTCGCCTCCGTCCTGCTGCTGGTGGCGCTGGGCGGCTGCTTCTCTGAACACTCCGGCGTCATCAACATCGGCCTGGAGGGCATCATGGTCATGGGCGCCCTGGGCGGTGCGCTGATGATGAAGTTCCTGCCTGCAGGCACCTCCGCCTTTGTGGTGGTGCTGTTGACGGTGCTGGCCAGTATCCTGCTGGGCATGATCTACTCCCTGCTGCTGGCGGTGGCGGCCGTGAACTTCAAGGCGGACCAGACACTGGTGGGCACGGCCATGAACCTGCTGGGCACCGCCGCGGCCACCGTGTTCGTGAAGGCCATGAACACCGCCGCCGATCCGGACAACGTGTCCTCCACCATCCAGTACCTGGACGGCCGCAAGGCATTCCTGGTGAACATCGGCGGCTTTGAGTTCAACTGGTGCATGCTGCTGGCGGTGATCGCCCTGGTAATCGCCTATGTGGTGCTGTACAAGACCCGCTTCGGCCTGCGGCTGTGCGCCTGCGGCGAGCATCCCCAGGCAGCGGATTCCGTGGGCATCAACGTCTACCGGATGCGCTACGCCGGCGTACTGATCTCCGGCGTGCTGGGCGGCCTGGGCGGCATTGTGTATATCATCGCGGGCGTCAGCGAGTGGAAGTTTGAAAACGGCGTGGCCGGTTTCGGCTTCCTGGCCCTGGCGGTGATGATCTTCGGCCAGTGGAAGCCCACCCGCATCGCCCTGGCGGCGCTGCTGTTCGGCTTCTTCCGGGCCCTGGGCAATGTGTACAGCGGCTTCGACCTGCTGAGCAATCTGAACCTGCCCAGCTCCGTGTATAACATGCTGCCCTATGTCATCTCTCTGGTGGTGCTGGCCTTCACATCTCAGAAGTCCCGTGCCCCCAAGGCGGAGGGCATTCCCTACGACAAGGGCCAGCGGTAATTCCATCACAAAACGGAATTTCACGACAAAATATGCCTCCCTGTTATCGGCTTCGACAACAGGGAGGCTGTTTTTATCCCAGCACGTAGCCCACCAGCAAAGCGGCCAGCAGCAGGGAGAAGGCACTCTGCACCACCTTGCCCAGGAAGCAGTTCCGCAGCCGCAGGCCGCTGCCCTCCAGCACCGCCAGCGTCTGACACAGGACCGAGAGGCCGCCCCAGCCCGCTGCTGCCGCCGCCAGAAGAAAGCCGAAGGCATCAGCTGTCAGCAGGGGCGTCAGGGAGAAGAGCTCCAGCGCCGCCACCAGGACCGCCCCCAGGCGGCCGCCCATGGCGGTGAGAGGCTGCGCCAGCACATAGAAGAACACCACGAAGGCGCACACAGACAGAATCCCGGCAAGCGAGGACCGGACAGCCCCGGTGAAGGCCTCCGCAAAGCTGACAGCCTGGAAAGGAGGATGCCTTGTCAGTTCCTGCCGGGAAGCGGATTTTCCGCTGCCCCGAAACACCAGTCCCGTCAGAAGGGCGGAGAGCACATGGATCAGCCACAGCCACACCCCGGCCCGCACACTGCCGAACACCCCCACGCCCAGCACACTGATGAGGAACACCGGATTGGAGTTGTTGCAGAAGGCCAGCAGCCGCTCCGCCTCCTCCCGGGAGACCAGATTTTCCCGGTAGAGGTCTGCTGCCGTCTTGGCGCCGATGGGGTAGCCCCCCACCAACCCCAGCACCAGCGCAGCACTGCCAGCACCGGGGACCCGGAACAGCGGCTCCATCAGCCCCGCCAGCCAGGGGGCGGCCAGCTCCCCGAACCCCAGAGCCAGCAGCGCTGAGGAGGCCACCAGGAAGGGGAACAGGGAGGGGACCACGGAACGGGCACAGAGGGCCAAAGCTTCCGCCACACTGTCCCGCACGGCCCCGGCGTCCGCCAGAAACCACACCAGCAGGCCGCCGAGGCACAGGCAGGCCAGTATCCGCCATCGAATCCGCATCCCGCATCACCTCTCCACACCCTATGCCGGAGCGGGGGACACTATGCCCCCGGCATGTTGCGGGACGTTTGTGCATACAGTCGGGAAGAGGTGAACGTATGGAGCGGAATCGAAAGGACCGAAACGGCGGCGTGCTGGACACGGTGGCGGAGCTGTTCGACCTGCCGGCAGATCTGGTGGCGGGCCTGCCCCACCTGGAGATGATGGGCAGCCGCCAGCTGTATCTGGAGCACCACACAGGCATCCTGGCGTACAGCGACGAGCAGATCGACGTAAACACCACCGGCGGCGTGCTGCGGGTCCGGGGCGCCCGCCTGGCCCTGATGGCCATGACGGCGGAGGAGCTGCGGATCGGCGGGGACATTGCCGCCGTGGAGTGGGTGAGGTGACACCATGCTGAATCAGATCGTCAACCGGCTCCAGGGCCAGGTCCGGATCCGGGTGGAGACCCCCTTTCCGGAGCGGGTGCTGAATCTGTGCGGCGCCCGGAACCTGGCCTTCTGGGATATGGAGTGGGAGTCCGAGACTGCCTTCACCTGCCGGCTGAACCGGCGGGATTACTACGCCCTGCGCCGGGCGGTGAAACAGCTGGACTGCCGGCTGACCGTGGTGCGGAAGGAGGGGGTACCCTTCTTCCTGGGCCGGTTCCGGCGGCGGCACGCGCTGTTGGCGGGACTGACCCTGTGCAGCGCACTGCTGTTCTTCGGCTCCTTCTTCATCTGGGACTTCACGGTGGAGGGGAACCAGCGGGTCACAGACGAGGAGATCCTGCGGGCGCTGCAGCGGCAGGGGGTGGGGATCGGGACCTTCGGCATCTCCCTGGACACGGAGGACATCCGCAACCATGTGCTGCTGGAGATTCCGGAGCTGCTGTGGATCACAGTGAACGTCTCCGGCTGCCGGGCCTATGTAGAGGTGCGGGAGCGGGTGGAGGCGCCGGAGCCGGTGGACGAGCGGGAGCCCACCAACGTGGTGGCCCGCCGGGACGGGCTGATCCTGGACATCCAGGCGATGGATGGGGTCCGGTGCGTGCTGCCCGGGACGTCGGTGGAGGCGGGCGAGCTGCTGATCTCCGGCGTGGAGGACACGGAGACCGTGGGCGCCCGGGTCCTGACCGGCATGGGGAAAGTGGAGGCCCGGACCTGGTACACCCTCTCCACAGTAATGCCTCTGACGGTGGCGGAAAAGCAGTACACCGGAGAGGAGAAACAGGGCTACTCCCTGGTCTTTGGGACAAATCGGGTAAAATTCTTTTTAAACAGTAGCATCGGGACGGGAAACTATGATAAAATAACCGAAAGGACCCAGTGGTCCCTGTTCGGGCTGCCGCTGCCGGTCACCTTTGTGAAGGAGACCTTTCGTTTTTACGAGACGGTCCCCGCCGAGGTCTCCGCCGCCCAGGCGGAGAGCCGGGGTGAGGCGATCCTCACGGACTACCTCCACACTCTGGTGGACCCCTACGGCACCGTCAGCTCTACCCTGTGCACTTCTCGCCGGGAGGGGGACGGACTGCTGGTGACACTGACGGCGGAGTGTGTGGAGGAGATCGGCCGGGCCGTGCCCATCTACACAGACCCCACAGAAGAATCGGGCGGCTGATGCCCGGGAGATACAGGAGTGATACCTTGGAACAGCGAATCAGCATTGAGCGGCTGGAGCAGGCCGTGAATATTTTTGGCTCCTTTGACGAGAACATCCGCCTGCTGGAGCAGGAGTTCTCCGTCACGGTGGTGAACCGGGACGGGGAGCTCCGGGTGGAGGGCGAGCCGGAGGACACCATGCTGGCCTGCAAGGCCATCCAGGCCCTGCTGACCCTCTCTTCGCGGGGGGAGGCCATCGGGGAGCAGAACGTCCGCTACGTCATCGGCCTGGTGCGCAGCGGCAAGGAGTCCCAGATCACCGAGCTCACCGGCGACGTACTGTGCATCAGCGCCAAGGGCCGGCCCATCAAGCCCAAGACCATCGGTCAGAAGGAGTATATCAAGTCCGTCCTGAAGAACACCGTCACCATCGGCGTGGGCCCGGCGGGCACCGGCAAGACGTATCTGGCCGTGGCCGCCGCCGTGCAGGCGTTTCGGGACAAGCAGGTGAACCGCATCATCCTGACCCGTCCGGCGGTGGAGGCCGGCGAGCGGCTGGGCTTCCTGCCCGGGGACCTGCAATCAAAGGTGGATCCCTACCTGCGGCCGCTGTACGACGCCCTCTTCGACATGCTGGGGGCGGAGACCTATCAGAAGTATTTGGAGCGGGGCAACATTGAGGTGGCCCCTCTGGCCTATATGCGGGGCCGGACGCTGGACGACAGCTTCATCATCCTGGACGAGGCACAGAACACCTCCCGGGAGCAGATGAAGATGTTCCTGACCCGGCTGGGCTTCGGGTCCAAGATCGTCATCACCGGCGACGTGACCCAGATCGACCTGCCGGACGGCAAGGCGTCCGGTTTGAAGGAGGCCATGCGGGTCCTGCGGGACGTGGAGGGCATCGGCATCTGCGAGCTGACCAACGCCGACGTGGTCCGCCATGTGATGGTTCAGCGGATTGTGGAGGCCTATGAGCGGTACGAGACCGCGAAAAACGGCGGAAAGGGGCGGAAGTGATGGCGAAGCGGCATTATATCCCCGTCACCGCCGACGTGCCCGGCGCCGCCAGTGAGGGCAACTGCGCCCTGATCCGCAAGGTGATCCGCACCGCCCTGGCGGCGGAGGGGGTGGACGTTCCCTGTGAGGTGGACGTGCTGCTGACGAACGACAGCGGCATTCACGAAATCAACCGGGAGATGCGGCAGGTGGACGCCTCTACGGACGTGCTGAGCTTTCCGGAGTTCGACCTTCGGCCCGGGGAGCTGCCCGCACCGGAGGACGCGGACCCGGGCACCGGCCTGGTGCCCCTGGGGGACATGGTGATCTCCATGGAGCATGTGGCGGCCCAGGCCAGGGAGTACGGCCACGCCAAACGGCGGGAGCTGAGCTATCTGGTGGTGCACTCTGTTCTGCACCTGCTGGGGTACGACCATCTGGACGAGGGGCCCCAGAAGGCCCGGATGCGGGCGAGAGAGGAAGCCATCCTGGGGGAGCTGGGCATCGGGCGGTGAATCACTCCCGGGGCAGGCCCCGGCCGGTGCGCAGGCCCAGCAGGAAAGCGTGGATGGCGGTGAACTCCAGGTTTTTTTCATAGCTTTCCAAGGCGTGATAACCCAACTCGTTATGAATCATATCCATGTGGAAGTTATAGTCGTCCGCTGGGACAGTGTCCAGGTAGGGCTTGATGTAGTGGAGATAAAGCCATATCATAAAGTCTGACATAGAAACCACCTTTCAAAAAACACCATTTTCACTGTGCTATGATGAAAAGATAACACAGTTAATTCGCGGTGTCAAGAGGAACAAAATGCTTTTGAAAGAAAGACTGCGAGAATTGCGCAAGGAGAAAAAAGAGACACAGGTTCAGGTAGCTGAGGCGATTGGGATTGTTGAGCAGCACTACCAGAAATTTGAGGGTGGTGTTAACCTCCCCAACCTGGAAAACGCCTGGAAGCTGGCGGACCACTTCGGCGTCACCATCGACTATCTGGTGGGGCGAAGCGACAAGCGGGGGTAACATGAGATGGGCCGCCGTCGCGGCGGCCTCGGGGATCTCTGCTCCCGCAGGGGGCTTGTCCGGCGGGATGCGCCCCCCATTCTCTTTTTGGTTGCGCCAAAAAGAGAATGCGCCGCGCCCGGTGGAAGAGAAAAAGCGCTTCGGCGGGGCGGTCTGCGCCAGCGCAGACCTCCTGCCGCCGGCGGGGGATGGTTGGCACTCCCTTGCAGAAGTCAGGGACGGAAACGCGCCGCCCTTGGGGAATCCTTAGGCCCGGGGAGGTTCAGGGATACCCCTGCTTCGCTTTCCGCTGCCGCTCACGCTTCCGCGGAGAACCAGCCAGCGCGTAGCGACGCGGAACGCGCGAAAAGAGAAGCTGGTCAAATGCGATCTTGCACCCCGACGACCTCCGCACCATCCGCCACGGGTCGGCAGTTGGGGGAACCGCAGAAGACCTAAGCGTGCCCGAAGGCTAGGCAAAATCGGAGCAGGCACCGGTACGCCGACCCCCGTCAGCGCGGAGGGCCACTGCACCGGAGCGCGTCCAAGCGGCCTTTTCTTTTGGACCGTGCACGGCCCGTTTTCTTTTCGGCAAGACCGAAAAGAAAATGGGGGGTGCATTGCCCAGCTATCATCATAGCTGCCATTCCGCGTCCAATGGGACGCACCCCAAACACTCCCGCCCCGGAACACCGAATCTGCCCCGTTGCATACACTATCCCGAGGTGATTTGGGATGACATTGCTGCAAGACGGTTTGATCGCGTTCTTCTCCGCGGTGGGCGTGACCACCCTGGTGTGGATCGTGGCAGGGGCCTTTTTCCGGGCGGGGCGGCCGGCGGTGCCGGGGCTGCTGCTGGTGCTGCCCCTGCGGGGAGAGGCCCTGGCCATGGAGGCGGACGTGCGGGAGCTGCGGCGCCTGCGGGGGCGCCTGCCCGGGGCCAGAATCGTGCTGGCGGACTGTGGGCTAACCCGGGACGCCCGGGCGCTGGCGGCCTATCTGGCGGACCGGGATCCGGGGGTGGCGCTGACGGACGGCGCTGTGATCCGTCTGGACGAAAACGAGCATACGAAAGAGGAAGAGCATGGAAGAGCTGGTCACCTGTGAGGGAACGGTACATAGCATCATTTTTCAAAATGCCGAGAACGGCTATACGGTCCTGCGCCTCCTGACGGAGGAGGGTGAGGTGATTACGGTGGTGGGCTGTATCCCCTGCGTGGCGCCGGGAGAGCACCTGGCGGTCTCCGGCGTGCCGGAGACCCACCCCCAGCACGGGGAACAGCTCCGGGCGGTGGAGCTGGAGCGGAGCCTGCCGGAGGACGAGGAGGAGATCTTCAGCTATCTCTCCTCAGGCATCTGCAAGGGGGTGGGCCCCGCCACCGCGCGGCGGATTGTGGAGCGGTTCGGGGCGGAGACCCTGGACGTTCTGGAGCGGGAGCCGGAGCGCCTGACCACGCTCAAAGGCGTCACCGCCCGCAAGGCCCAGGAGATCGCGGAGAGCTTCCGCCAGCACATGGGCCTGCGGCGGCTGATGGCCTTTCTGGCCCAGTACCAGCTGCCTCCTGTCCTGGCTATGGAGCTGCGGCGGCAGTACGGCGACGCGGCGCTGGAGAAGGTGCGGGAGAATCCCTACCTCCTCTCCGGCGAGGCGTGCGGGGTGGAGTTCTCCGTCACCGACGGGATCGCCATGGGCATGGGGCTGGCTGCGGACAGCGACCAGCGGCTCCAGGCGGCGGTGACCTTTGAGCTGAGCCACAATGAAAACAACGGCCACGTGTTCCTGCCCCGGAACAAGCTGATCTCCGCCACGACCCAGCTGCTGGACAGCGGGGCGGAGCTGGTGGAGCAGGCTCTGGACAGCCTCATTGAACGGGGCGCGGTGGTCCAGGAACAGGTGGCCCATGTGGAGGCCTGCTACCTCCGGCGGCTGTGGGAGGCGGAGTGTTCCGCCTGCATCCGCCTGGCGGGGCTGCTGGCTGCGGATACAGACCGCAGTGCCCAGGCGGGCCGGGCGGTGGACGAGCTGGAGGCCCAGCAGGGCATCACCTATGCGCCCCTGCAGCGGCAGGCGGTGGAGCTGGCCGCCCGGACGGGGGTGCTGGTCCTCACGGGAGGCCCCGGCACCGGCAAGACCACCACAGTCCGGGGCATCGTGGCCCTGTTCCGGCGGATGGGCCTGGAGATCGTCCTGGCGGCCCCCACCGGGCGGGCGGCCAAGCGCATGAGCGAGCTGACCGGCATGGAGGCCCAGACGGTCCACCGGATGCTGGGGATGAGCTGGAACGACGTCACCCATCAGGTGACGTTCCAAAAGACGGAAAAGGAGCCGCTGGAGGCGGACGCGGTGATCGTGGATGAGATGTCCATGGTGGACCTGGCGCTGTTTTCCGCTCTGCTGCGGGCCCTGCGGCCCGGCACCCGGCTGGTGCTGGTGGGGGATGCGGACCAGCTGCCCTCCGTGGGGGCGGGAAACGTGTTCTCCGACCTGATCCGCAGCGGCAGGGTGGAGACGGTGTTCCTCCGGGAGGTGTTCCGCCAGGCGGAGCAGTCGGCCATCATCCGCAACGCCCACGCGGTGAACCTGGGCCAGCCGCCCCAGCTGGCCAACAACCAGGGAGACTTCTTCTTCCTCTGCCGCCGGGATGGGGAGCGGACCCTCTCCACGGTGGTGGAGCTGTGCAAAACCCGGCTGCCGGACCACATGGGCATCCCGGCGGACCAGATCCAGGTGCTGACGCCCACCCGGAAGGGGCCCAGCGGCACGGAGAATCTGAACCGCTGTCTTCAGGCGGCGCTGAACCCGCCGGCGGCGGACAAACGGGAGATCCAGTGGGGAGAGCGGCTGTTCCGCACCGGAGACCGGATCATGCAGACGAAAAACAACTACAACGTGGTATGGGAAAAGGCGGACGGCACCGTGGGCACCGGCATGTTCAACGGAGACGTGGGAAGGATCGTGGAGATCGACCCGTCCGGAGAGCTGCTGGTGGTGAACTTTGATGACCGGATCGCCACGTACACGCTGGATATGCTCAATGAGATCGATCTGGCCTATGCCATGACGGTCCACAAGGCCCAGGGCAGCGAGTACCAGTGCGTGGTGCTGGCGGCCATGCCGGCAGCGCCGTCCCTGATGGTGCGGGGAGTGCTGTACACGGCCCTGACCCGTGCAAGAGAGCTTCTGATCGTGGTGGGGGACGACGCGGCCATCCGGGCCATGGCGGCCAACGACCGTCAGCAGCGGCGGTATTCCGGCCTCCGGTGGAGGCTGGCACATTTTGCGGATCCGGCGGAGAGATAAAGGCCGCCAGGTTTGCTGCCGGTGGAGGATGGGGTGCGTCCCATTGGACGCGGGACGGGCAGTTATGCTGCTGGCTGGGCAGATACACCCCCGTTTCCCTTTTGGAAAGACAAAAGAGAAACGGGGGCTGTATCCCTGCTGGACCAGCCCCTGCGGGAGCAGACACCCCGAGGCCGCCATCCGGCGTCCCCTGCGTATCCGCCCAGCCGTCATGGCTGAGTTTTGCAGATGGAAACTGACGCCAACGGTTTCATAGAACAGGCGTGCAACACGGACCCATATGGGTCCCATTTTTTTACCTTTCCTCCATAGAATAAAGCAAAATCGGACCGAAACAGGTCCTGTTGCGGAGGCGTCTATGGAGGAGCAGAAGATCAAGCAGGACATCCGGATTGGAGCCAATATTCGGCGGATCCGAAAAAATCGAGGCATCAAGCCCATGGCACTGGTCCGCCTGCTCCAGCTGGAGGGCGTGGAAATCACCCGGGAATCGCTGGTGAAGATTGAACGAGGGGCTCAGCATATCAAGGCTTCCCAGCTCCGGGGTATCCGTGACGCTTTGCATACCACGTATGACGAACTGCTGGCGGAGGCAGAGAAACGATGAGCCTGCTGTCCGCCCTCCTGGACCTCATCTTCCCAGCCAAGTGCCCCTTCTGCGGCCGTGTTTTGGACAGACCGGGCATCTGTGACACCTGTCGCGGGGAGCTTCCCTGGACGGAGGGAGCCGACGCCCTGCGCCGGGGGCCCGGCGGCTTTCTCTGCGCGGCGCCTCTGTGGTACCAGGGCCTGGCCCGAGAGGGGCTCCACCGCTTCAAGTTCCGGGGGATGTCCTCTGCTGCGGCGCCCCTGGGAGAGCTGATCGCCGGGTGCGCGGCGGAGCACTTCTCCGGAGCGTTCGACACGGTGACCTGGGTACCTGTCAGCCCCAGGCGCCTGCGTCAGCGGGGGTATGACCAGGCCCGCCTGCTGGCGGAGAGCGCCTGCCGCCTGTGGGAGACGAAGCCGCTGCCGCTGCTGCGCAAGACCGTCCACAACCCCGCCCAGTCGGGACTGAAGGAAGCTGCCGCCCGCCGGGCCAATGTGCTGGGGGTCTATGAGGCGGTGGACCCGGAGCGGATCTCGGGGCATCGTATCCTGCTGGTGGACGACATCTGCACCACCGGCGCCACCTTGGCAGAGTGCGCCCGGGTGCTGCGGGAGGCCGGAGCGGCAGACGTGGTCTGCGCCGCAGCGGCCTTGACGCCGCTGGAGAGGGACAGCGGGAAAAAGGCCTGAATCGGTGGAAATTGTTCACAAATTAGTGTTGCATTCCCAGGAAACTGCCAGTATAATAAAGACTGTATGATTGTTCGCGGGAAAACCGCTTATACTATAAGACAGAAAGATCAAATGAGGTGGAGTCAGTATGTCCATGACGAAGGATATCGGTATCGATCTGGGTACCGCGTCGGTTTTGGTATATGTAAAGGGGAAGGGAATCGTCCTGAACGAGCCGTCCGTGGTGGCCATGGACAAGACAACCGGCAAGCTGCTGAAGGTGGGCGCAGAGGCTCAGGCCATGCTGGGCCGGACCCCCGGCAACATCATCGCCATCCGCCCCCTGCGGGAGGGCGTCATCTCCGACTACGACATGACGGAGCGGATGCTGCGGGAGTTTATCCACAAGGTGGCGGGCGTGTCCTTCTTCAAGCCCCGGGTCATCATCTGCGTGCCCTCCGGCATTACGGAGGTCGAGGAGCGCGCCGTCATCGACGCGGGCATCCAAGCTGGCGCCCGGAAGGTCTACCTCATTGAAGAACCGGTGGCCGCAGCCATCGGCGCTGGCATCGACATCACCCAGCCCGACGGTCACATGGTGGTGGACATCGGCGGCGGCACCGCGGACATCGCTGTCATCTCCCTGTCCGGCGTGGTGGAGAGCGCCTCCATCAAGATCGCCGGCGACCAGCTGAACGAGGCCGTGGTCAAGTACATGCGCCGCAAGCACAACCTGCTGGTGGGCGAGCGCACCGCTGAGGAGATGAAGAAGCAGATCGGCTGTGTCTTCCCCAAGGACGAGGAGGAGACCATGGACGTGAAGGGCCGCTGCCTGCTGACCGGCCTGCCCAAGGTGGTCACCGTCAGCTCCACGGAGATGATGGATGCCTTTGAGGAGCCGGTGGAGCGGATCATGGAGGCCATCCACTCCGTACTGGAACGGACGCCGCCGGAGCTGGTGGCGGACATCTCCACCAACGGCATCGTCATGACGGGCGGCGGCAGCCTGGTCTCCGGCTTTGACAAGCTGGTGACGGCCCGGACCGGCATCCACACAGTGATTGCCGACGACGCTATCAGCTGTGTGGCGCTGGGCACCGGCAAGAGTCTGGACTCCCTGAACGCCATGCAGGACGGCACGATGAATCTCAGCCGCCGCAAGCAGATGAACTGATGTGTGACGCAGCGGCCGCGGGCTGGCACCCGCGGCCGTTTTCTCCGCTGACAGCCCGGAGAGCTGTTGCGAAAACGACTGCACCCCTGCGGAGCGGGGCATATACTTTGCGGGAAGAGTAGGAAACGGCACAGGCATATCCCGTGCTTTACGATCAAGGACAAGGAATGAAAGTATGCTAGAGTTCAAACCAGTGACAAAGCAGGAGGCCCCCCGCCTCCGGCGGTATTACCAGACCTGTGAGTTCGGCCTGTGTGAGTATTCCGTGGGCACCAAGCTCATGTGGAAGGCCGCGCTCCACCCGGCCTGGGCGGAGATTGCCGGATGCCTGGTGGTCCGCAATGAGATCGACGGCCAGGTAGTCTTCGACTACCCGGTTCCCGGCCCGGAGGGGGACGAGGATGCGGCCCTGGAGGCCATTGAGAACGACTGTCTGGAGCGGGGTATCCCCCCGGTGATCTCTGTGGTGCCGGAGTGCAGGGCCGCCAAGCTGCTGGGCCGGTATCCCTATGTGCGGGTCAGCGATGTGCGGACCTGGCGGGACTACGTCTATTACCGGGAGGATTTGCAGTTCTTCGCCGGGCGGCGGTACTCCGGCCAGCGGAACCACATCAACAAGTTCCGGTCCAAGTGGCCGGATGCGCAGTTCCGCCCCCTGACGGCGGCGGACGCACCGGTGATCGAGCAGTTCTGGCAGGACTATGAGGCGGAGTTCCCCAAGGACAGCAACGCCAAGGCCAAAAATGAGCTGGAGCTGGCCAAGAAGATGCTGAAGATGACCGGCAAGCCCTACTTTTTCACCGGCGGCATGTTTGACGGGGAGAAGCTGATCGCCCTGTCCCTGGCGGAAAAGTGTGGGGACACCCTGATCATCCACATTGAAAAGGCCCTCTACTCCTATACCGGTGTATATCCTGCGCTGGTCCAGGCATTCGCCGACGCCTTTGGCGATGGCTGCCAGTGGATCAACCGGGAGGATGACGCGGCGGACAAGGGCCTCAGGACTTCCAAGCTCCAGTACGGCCCGGCCAGGCTGGCGCCCAAGTACCGGTTCGATCCCCAGAATGAGCTGCTGAACCACGTGCAGGCCATTCCGGAGCTGAAGACGGAGCGGCTGACCCTCTCCGCCCTGACAGAGGCGGATATCCCCGCCTACAACGCCCTGGTGCTGGACGCCGACCGGAACCGCTGGTGGGGCTATGACGATGTGGGCGGCCTGGGCGGCCGGGTGGAGGAGCGGAGCTTCTTCGACGTGGCGAAACGGGATTTTGAAAACCGGCAGGCGGTGAACTTTGCCGTCCGGCTGGATGGGAAGCTCATCGGCGAGGCGGTGCTGTACCGGTTCGACTGCCGGGGCGGCGCGGAGCTGGGCTGCCGGATTGACAAGGCATACGCCGGAAACGGATACGGCACCGAGGCCTTCGCTGCTGTGGCGGAGTGGGGCCTGTACAAAATCCATCTGAGCCGGGTGGTGGCCAAGTGTTACAAGGAGAACCAGGCGTCCTACAAGATGTTGTCGGCCTGTATGCGGAAGAAGGGGGAGGACGACACCTTCTTCTACTTTGAAAAGCTAGTATAAAGCCCATGCCGCCGGTGCCTCAGCACCGGCGGCATGTTTTGATTCAGATGTGCAGATCCGACCGGCGGCAGAAACCGCCTGGGAGAAGGCCCAGCTCCGCGGCCTTGGTGGCTGGGATCCGGCGGGAGAGGCGCTTTCCGGTCCGGTCCTCTGCCAGCACCCATATCTGGGACTCGGCCAGGACCTCCCCGCAGCAAAAGTCCACCGGCTCCAGTTTCAGGATGCGCAGCGCCCCTTCGGCGGGAGCCGTCACTGCAGGTACTCCGGGCCAAAGCTGTGGGGCAGCAGTTCTTCCAGGGTGAAGGTCCGCTCCTCTCCGGCGCCGTTGAGACAGATGATCTCGATGTTGGGGGCAAACTCCCGCAGCACCTGGCGGCACACGCCGCAGGGGACGCAGAGCTCACGGCTCCGCCCGGCGATCACGATGCGGACAAAGTCCCGGTGCCCCTCGCTGACGGCTTTGGCCACCGCGGTCCGCTCGGCGCAGATGGTGGGACCGAAGGAGGCGTTCTCGATGTTGCAGCCGGTGAACACCGTACCGTCGCTGCACTCCAGGGCGGCGCCCACGGGGAAGTGGGAATAGGGGATGTAGGCCCGGTCCAGCATGGCGACGGCCGCGGCCTTCAGTTCTTCACGGGTCATGGAAATACACTCCTTTGCAAGATGCGCTCAACTGACGGCCGGAAGCGACACCCAGCTCACCGGCAGAGCATTCAGGTCGGTGTCCGTGCTGGTGGTGGCCGGGATATCATACTGGACGATCACCCAGCCGCCCAGGGTGGGGGCATCATAAATGTCCCCGAACAGGCCGGACAGGCCGCCGCCCGGCTTTCCCCAGGCGTCCAGAATGTCCTGGCGGCAAAAACCGGACAGGGCCTCAGCGGCTTCATCATTCGTCATGCCCTCGATCTCAGTCAGGGAGGGAACCTCCTGTTCTGCTTTCCCGGAGCCGCAGGCCGTCAGCCCGGCCACCAGAAGGATGGACAGCAGAAACAAATAGACACACCTTTTCACGGTGGCTCTCCCCCCTTACGCCCAGTCGATCTCCCGCTGGGGACGAACCGTTACATCCATGATATCCTTTGCGTCGTAAAATTGCAAGTACCGGTCTCTGGAATGGCGCAGGGTGGTGCCGTCCGGGTGGAGCCGGTCGCAGATGACGGCGCAGAGATCCTTCTTGATATAGCTGAAGCTCTCAATGCCCACGGAGGCAAAGACTCGGAAGCCCTGGCTCTGGAGGTATTGGAACACCGGGCCGGTGTTCTGCCAGTCGTTGCCGTCGGGCCGCTCCCCGTGAGGGTAAAACAGGATGGTAGTGGGACCCACCAGGCTGCCCACCTCGTCAAACCATCGCTGGGTGTCCGCCTGGATGGATTCCAGGCTCTTGGTGCCCAGGCGGATGTGCCCCCAGGTGTGACTGCCGAAGGTCCAGCCGGTGCGCTTGAGCTCTGCGATAATAGGCTTCACCGCCTCGATCTCCTTCTGGCGGTTGGCCTCCCGCTCCGCGGTCCACTCCACATCCTGATCCGTCTGGGTGCGGTAGCCCAGGATGCCCTGATATCCCGTCAGGCTCAGGCAGCCCTTGGCGCCGAAGGGGGAGAAGTCCAGGTGCTCTTCCACAAACTTGTCCAGGATGGGGATGGCGTCCAGGTCCCGGGAGGTCACCTCATTGCCCTGGGGGTCCTTGCCCCAGGAGGCGATCTTGCCATCCTCCCCGATCACCAGCTTGTAGGTGAAGCCATTGGCAAGCATATATTCATAGTAGTTGGTGTCGTCGTAGGAGAGGATCAGGGGCTTTTTGCCCTCCGGCAGGTAGAGGGTGTTCCGAACCATCTTAGGCTGACCGTCCTCGCCGGTGGTCTCGCTCCACACATCGCCGATGTCCACCAGCACGTAGCCCTTGTCATAGACACTCTGGAGGATTTTGTTGTACTCATCCACCGTCACCATGTAATCGTCAATGCCGTTGGCCTGGGCGTCTCCGTCAAAGGCCAGCTCCGGATAGGCCACCACTGGATGGAAGAACAGGTGCTCCACGATGCCGTCATAGGCCGCGTAGGTGACACCGTCCCGAACGCCGCCCTCCGGCATGACCGTGGGGTCTGAAATCTCATAGGGTTCCGGCTCCGGCAACTCCGGGGCCTCCTCTTCCGGAGTCGGGTCTCCGGCGGCATTTTGAGCGGAGCCGCCAGCGGAGGCTCCCTGCCCGCAGGCAGCCAGGGAGAGCAGCATCAGCGCGGCAAGCAGCAGTGCGGTAAAACGGCGCATGATCGGATGTTCCTTTCTGTCGATTTTTGTCGGTGACCATAGTATAGCAGGAAACCGGACAGGAAAGAACAACAAAAAAATGACAAAATAAGAACAGGGCGGCAACGGTTGCCCTGAGACCGCAAAAAAGTGGCTGCAGCCACTCTTTTAGAGCTGCAGACCCAGCGCGCAAAACCTGCCCGCCATAGGAGACGGACAGGTCTTGCACAGATGGGGCGGGAAGTGGTTTCGGCCGTGCGCAGGAGGCGGCTGAACCCAGAATTTGATGCGCCTGCGGGCACGAATGCCGCGGCGGCCCCGGTTCCCTTACCGCTTGTCCCCCGGCCGGAAGATGGCCGCCATGAGCACGCCCGCCACCACGGCGGCCGTGACGCCCCCCGCCGCAGCGGTGAGCCCGCCGGTGAAGATGCCGATCCAGCCATCGGAGGCCACCGCCTCCCGGACGCCCTTGGCCAGCGTGTGGCCGAAGCCTGTCAGGGGGACCGTGGCCCCGGCGCCGCCCCACTGGGCCAGGGGCTCATACAGCCCCAGGGCACTGAGCAGCACGCCCACTACCACGTATCCGGTGAGAATGCGGGCGGGGGTCAGCTGAGTCTTGTCGATGATGATCTGTCCCACGGCGCACAGGATACCGCCGCAGAGAAACGCGTTGAGATATTCCATGAGATGTCTCCCCCTCTTTTCATAAGAGCAGTGTGCCCGGTTCCGGCGGGATTATGCAGTGCGGCCCGGAGACACAGATCTCCGGGCCGTGATGAAACCATGGGGCGAAAAGAGATGTTTATTCCGCATCCTGGAGTGCGCCGTATCCCTCTTCTCCGGTTCGGACTTTGATGACGTTCTCCACGTCGTAGATAAAGATCTTGCCGTCGCCGATATGGCCGGTGTACAGAACTTTTTTGGCGGTCTCTACCACCAGGCGCACAGGCAGCCTGCACACCACAATGGACACTTGAATGCTGGGCAGCATAGTGGCCTCCACCCTGGCCCCCCGGAAGTAGCCCTCGGTCTTGCCCCGCTGTTCGCCGCAGCCCATGACGTTGATGGCAGTCATGCCGGTGATGCCGATGTCGAACATGGCCCGCTTCAGGGCATCGAACCGCTCCATCTTGCAGAGAATGTCTACCTTGGTCATCTTGACGCCGGGGGAAGCGGATACCGCATCTGCCGGGGCAGTGACCACCTCCACCGGCACCGCCTCCTGCACCGGGACCGGCGCGGCGGCCGGGGCGGCAGGATTCAGTACAGCAGCGCCGTCTGGGGTATCGTCATAGGCAAAGGCAAAGCCGCCATAGGCGGTGGGCAGGCCGTGCTCGGTGATGTCCAGTCCCTTGACCTCCTCCTCGGGTGAAACCCGCAGACCGATGGTATGCTTGAGCACCTGGAACACAATGGTAATGGTGACAATGGTCCAGACCGCCGTGGCCGCTACACCCAGGCACTGAACGCCGAAGAAATGGAAGCCGCCGCCGTAGAACACACCGCCGTCCACTGCCAGCAGTCCGGTGAGCAAGGTACCTGCGGCCCCACAGACGCCATGGACAGAGATGGCGCCCACCGGGTCGTCAATCTTCAGCACAGAGTCAAAGAAGTTCACGGAGATAGGCAGCAGCAGGCCGGCTGCGATGCCGATGATGGCGGCGCCGCCGATGGAAACCGCATCACATCCGGCGGTGACGGCCACCAGTCCCGCCAGGGCGGCATTCATCGTCATGCCCACATCTGGCTTTTTATAGCGGAGCCAGGTGTACAGCATGGTGACGCAGCAGGCGACGGCAGCAGACATATTGGTGTTGACGAAGATCAGCCCCGCGGAGACCAGGGTGTTGTCTCCGGTCATGGAGACGGTAGAGGCCCCATTGAACCCAAACCAGCAGAACCACAGGATGAACACACCGAGGGCACCGAGAGAGAGGCTGTGGCCCAGGATGGCCCGGGGTTTGCCGTCCTTGTCGTATTTGCCCAGTCGGGGGCCGAGGATGGCGGCGCCGATACAGGCACAGATGCCACCCACCATGTGGACCGCCGTGGAGCCGGCAAAGTCGTGGAAGCCCAGATCACTGAGCCAGCCGCCGCCCCAGATCCAGTGGCCGGAGATGGGATAGATGAAGGCAGAAATGCAGAAGGAATAGATACAGTAGGAGAGGAATTTTGTTCGCTCCGCCATGGCGCCGGAGACGATGGTGGCGGATGTGGCGCAGAAAACGGTTTGGAAGATCAGATAGGCGAACAGGGGCACGCCCTCCGGCAGGATGGCGGAGTAGTCCCCCTGGACCATAGGGTCCAGGCCGCCGATCAGGGCCCCGCCGCTGGCGAACATCAGGCCGAAGCCCAGCAGCCAGTAGACCGGCGTGCCGATGCAGAAGTCCATGAGATTTTTCATGAGGATGTTGCCTGTGTTCTTGGCCCGGGTGAAGCCGGCCTCGCACATGGCGAAGCCCGCCTGCATCAAAAAGACCAGCGCCGCGCCTAGCAGGACCCAGATGGTGTTGACTGATGAATACATCGTGTTCCCTCCTAAATCACCACGGGCGGCGGCCGCGCGTCACGCCGCGCCTTGGAACAAATACAGGCAAGGGCGTCTGTGAGATGGTCTCACAGGCGCCCTTGCCTTTGATGGAGAACACTTTACCACGGTAGACGGACAGCGTCAAGACACGTTCTTCACAAGAAATCTGCTGAATCCGCCAAAAATTTATCCGAAATTTATATAGGTTGACCAATTACTCCCGGACGGCGCTCAGGCGCACGGCGTGGCAGATGGAGGGGATGGACTCCCCCTGGCCAGAAGAGGTGGGGGAGAGCAGCGCCCCGGTGGGGGCGAAGAGAATGGTCTTCCACTTGCCCTCCCGCATCTTGCGCAGGAGATAGCCGTTGAGCACGGAGGCAGAGCAGCCGCAGCCGGAGGCTCCGGCGTGCATATCCTGGTGCTTCCGGTCATACAGCAGCAGGCCGCAGTCCTGGAACTGGGGGCCCATGTCCACACCGTCCCGCTGGAAGAAGTCCCGGACGATGGCGTGGCCCAGCTCTCCCAGGTCACCGGTGAGGATCAGGTCGAAGTCCGCGGGCTTGTACCCGGTGTCCCGGAAGAAGGCGGAAAGGGTGTCGTAGGCTGCGGGGGCCATGGCGGCGCCCATGTTGTTGGCGTCCGTAATGCCCTTGTCCACGATCCGGCCGCAGGTGACGTGGGTGACGTAGGGGCCGGGGCCGTCGCTGCCCAGGATGGTGCAGCCAGCCGCAGTGGTCGTCCACTGGGCGGTGGGCGTCCGCTGGCTGCCGTAGGGCACCGGCATCCGGTACTGCCGCTCGGCGGTGCAGAAGTGGGAGGAGGTCAGGGCGGCGGCCCGGTCGGCGTAGCCGCCATCGATCAGCAGGGACGCCAGGCTCAGGCTCTCTCCCATGGTGGAGCAGGCACCGTAGAGCCCGTAGAAGGGCACCCGGAAGTCCCGCAGGCCGAAGGAGGAGCCGATACACTGGTTCAACAGATCTCCGGCCAGGATATAGTCCAGGTCCTCCGGCGTCAGCTCCGCCTTCTCCAGCGCTCGCTGAAGGACCGTCTTCTGCATGGCGGACTCTGCTTTCTCCCAGGTCTTTTCCCCGAAGAAGGAGTCGTTGCTGATCTCGTCAAAAAAGTCCGCCAGGGGGCCCTGGCCCTCGAATTTCCCCCCAATATTGGAAAAGGAGAGGACGGAGGGGGGATGGGCCAGGGCCACGGTCTGGCGGCCCAGACGCTTGTCATTCATGATGCGCCACCTCGCAATTGAAGAAAGTTTTCGTAGCTAGATTGTCCCAAAGAGGCAAAAATATGAGGCCCGGCGGAAGCCGGACCTCTGAAAGGTCATTCCTGTTCATATCGAAACGGCAGGCCACAGGCGTAGCAGGAATGCCGATTGCCCTTCTGGCGGCGGCCGCAGCGGGGACAGGCGATGACCTCATCTGTCCGGGCGGGAAAGACGGCGGGGGCGGCAGGCGGGCTTTCAACTCGGGTGCCAGCAGGTGTGCCAGATCCGCTCTCCAAAACAGCCAGGCGCGCCTTTAATGTGGCGATCTCCTGATCCTGGGCGCGGTCACGTCCTACGGCGTCCGCACGGATACGGGCGATGTCCGGCAGCAGGAGCACTGCCAGCAGACCGATCAGCTGCCCCAACAGGCACAACAGGAAGCTGAACCAGAAGGAGTAGCCCTTTTCCCGGCCATAACGGCCACAGAAGAAGCTGATGACTGCCCAGGCCATGACGATCAGGAGGGAGAGATCGAGGCGTCGTTCGCATCAAGGTTCAGCGCAGCAAACATAGCGGCACCTCCTGTACTTATTCATGTTCATATTGAAACGGCAGGCCACAGGCGTAGCAGGAATCCCGATTGCCCTTCTGGTGGCGGCCACACCGGGGGCAGGCGATGACCTCCTCCGTCCGGGCGGGAAAGACGGCAGGGGCGTCCGGCGGACGCTTGGGGGGCGCTGCTTGAGCATCCGCTGCCGGGGCGGCAGGCTCCGGGGCGGGCGTTGGTTCCAAAGCCTGCTCCAGTTCGGCCATCCGTTGGCGTAGAGAGGACAGCTCCTGCTTCAGATGGTCGGACTCGTACTGCTCCTGCATCCGATCTGGTAGAAGAATCAGAATAAGCAAGCAAATGAGCCTGCCAAAAAAGCCCAGCAGGATACACAATGCAGTGGAATACCCTTTTTGGCGGCCCACAATGGCACACATAGCGGCAAACAGCAGGCCGATCAAAAAGGAGATGAGCATTGCAGAGGACACGGACAGCAGATGATACATACAGCTCCCTCCTTTTGCCCCATCATAGCACAGAAAAAACGACTTGAACAGACCTGTTTTCAGAGAAAACGGGCAGTTAGCCTCTGCTAATGTTCAAAAAACTCTGTACAACTGTTCCGCGTGGTGGTATAATCTTCATCTAATGGAAACATCCCGGTCAGGAGGCGCATACCATGAAAGAAGAGATGCGGACATTTGGATACCTCTGCCCCCAGTGCGGCAAAACCGTCATGGGGACCCGATCTGTCTTTGCGCTGGAGGCATCCAACGCCGAGGTGGAGTGCGCCTGCGGCAAGTCTGCCCTGAAGGTGGAGTTCGACGGGACAGAGTACCACATCTACGTCCCCTGCGGCATCTGCGGGGAGACCCATGAGGCCCACTGCCCGCCGGAGCGGGTGCTCCGGGGCGCCACCGCCCTGGGCTGCGCCAAGACGCGGCAATTCTGCTGCTTTATCGGCCCGGAGGGGACGGTGGAGAAAAACCTGCGGGATCTGGCGGTGCTGGCGGAGAAGGAGCACCAGCAGCAGGAGGACGGCGAAGAGGCATTTGTGGACAACGTCATCATGTACGAGATCCTGTCTGAGCTGAAGGATATCGCCGCCCGGCCGGATGGAATCACCTGCGCCTGCGGCAGCGGACGGTACGGTATGGAGATCCGCCGCAGCGCCGTGGATCTCATCTGCCGGGACTGCGGGGCCAAGCTTCGGATCCCGGCCGCCACGGACCGGGACTTGGACGATCTCTGCTGCCACATGAAGCTGGTGATCCCCGGAAAGCGGAACTGATCCGCTCCACCGGTCCGGCCATGGGACGGAAAAGCGCACCCTGGCCCAAAACCACGCCGCCGCAGGGCGGCTTTTTCCTGGCCGGAGATGCCCGGCTGGATATAGACACCGGGGCCGCGGCCCCATGGAAAGGAAGGAACCTGCTTTGATCTCACTGCTGGCGCGGCTGTTTATCAAACCGGACCCGGCCCGGGAAGAGCCGGAGACCCGCAGGGCCTACGGCGTCCTCTGCGGGATTGTGGGCATCTGCCTGAACGTGCTGCTGTTCGCCGGAAAGTTTCTGGCGGGCACCCTCTCCGGGTCCATCGCCATCACGGCGGACGCCTTCAACAACCTGTCGGACGCCGGGTCCTCCTTCGTGACACTGGTGGGGTTTCAGCTGGCGGGGCAGAAGCCGGACTCCGAACACCCCTTCGGCCACGGGAGGATGGAGTACGTCTCCGGCCTGGCGGTATCGGTCCTGATCCTGCTGATGGGCCTGGAGCTGGGGAAGACGTCCATTGAGAAGATCCTGCATCCGGAACCGGTGGACTCCAGCCCGCTGATCTTTGCGATCCTCTGCGCGTCCATTCTGGTGAAGCTGTATATGTTCCTCTACAACCGGCGGCTGGGGAAGAAGCTGGCCTCTCCCGCCATGGAGGCCACCGCCATGGACTCCCTCAGCGACAGTGTGGCCACCGCCGCGGTGCTGATCGCCACGCTGGTGGGCCGTTTCACGGGCCTGGAGATCGACGGCTGGTGCGGCGTGCTGGTGGCGGCCTTTATTCTCTGGTCCGGCATCAATGCGGTGCGGGACACGCTGGACCCCCTGCTGGGCACGCCGCCCACCCATGAGTTCGTCCAGCGCATCCGGGATCTGGTGATGGCCCACAGCACCATTCTAGGCATCCACGATCTGATCGTCCACGACTACGGCCCCGGCCGGGTGATGATCTCCCTCCACGCGGAGGTGCCCGCCAACGAGGACGTGCTGGCCCTCCACGATGAGATCGACAACGTGGAGAAGGAGCTGCGGGAGAAGCTGGGTTGCGACGCAGTGATCCACATGGACCCGGTGGTGACGGACGACGGCGTCACCGAGGAGACCCGGCGGCGGGTCCAGACCCTGATCCACTGCATCGACGACGCCATCGACATCCACGATTTCCGCATGGTAGCGGGACCCACCCATACGAACCTGATCTTCGACGCGGTGGTGCCCTTCGGCTTCCGCCTCACGGACCAGGAGGTGGAGCAGAAAATCCGCAGCGCCGTGCGGGCGCTGGACGGCAATTACTACGCCGTGGTGAACGTGGAGCGGTCCTATACGTAAGAGAAAGCAGAGCGGCGGGCGCATAGCGCCCGCCGCTCTGCTGCGCCGATCAGGCTGGATTCGTGCCGAATTCCATATTGGCGTAAATGCGCTCCATGCGGCTGTCTGGGAAATGCTCGTCAAAAAACACATCCACGGCGGAGACGGGGGTCTCTCCGCGGACCCGCTCGGACCAGCGGTCCACTGCCAGCAGGCTCATGGCGCAGTCGAAGACCATGAAAATGGTGAGGACCCAGGTGAGGACCTTGCCGAACCGGTTGGGGATCTTCAAAATCACCTGAGCGACCCGGGGATAGAGGCTTTTGATCCACAGGACGCCCAGAATGCCCCAGAACAAAGAGTAGAGCAGGCAGATCCGGCCGTCGAGGTTGAAGGGCATCCGACTGTAATCCCAGGAAGTGGAGCCGAAGAGAGTCTCCTGCCCCCAGGAGAGCAGGTACTCAATGACACTGCCCACCACAGCTCCGCCGAAAAAGGAGATGGAGGAGCTGCGGTTGCGATAGCGGTACAGGGCCAGGGTCATCACCACTGCGCCGATACCGTAGACAGGGTTGAAGGGACCGTAAACCAGGCCGGAGCGGCTTTCGATATACCCGTTGCGGAAGAGGCACCACAGGATCTCCACCACCACGCCCGCAAAGCTGCCGGCGATGCAGATCAAAGCGACCTTGTAAAAGTTGACGCCGGAGGCAAAGCTATCCGCCTGCTCCTCCTCCAGGTCGATAACGGAGTTGGCGGGGGCACGGCGGAAGAGGCCCTTGCGCTGGGAGCTCTCCTGCCCCTCCCGCAGGCGGGTGGTGAGCTCGTCGGCCTTGTCGGAGGCCCACTGATGGGCCTGACGCAGGCAGGAGGAGGCATCCTCCAGCATCTCCACCTCCCGGGTCACGTCGCTTCGCAGGGCGGCTTGCTCCTCCGGAGAGAGGCTTTGCTGGTCGGCCAGCTGTTCGTAATACTCCTCATACTGAACTTCCAGCGCCTTTTCCGCACGCAGGACGTCCTGACTGCAATCCAATAGATCCTTTGTCTGCATAAAAACCTCCTGTCGAAATTTGCCGTTGTGGGATATAGTAGCACACGGAGGGCGTGAAGGCAAGTGCCGCTCCGTTGTGCAGGGGCTGCAGGAGTACAAGAAAAAATCCCGCCACATTGCTGTGGCGGGATTTTTGAAAGTGCAATCGAAGAATCAGCGCTTGGAGAACTGGGGAGCCCGACGGGCGGCCTTGAGGCCGTATTTTTTACGCCCTGACGTCGGAAACCCTTGAAAACACTGGATTTTTTTCGATTTATTTCGTCTGTAACCTCATTTGTAACCTCAAACTTCGGCCAAACAGTTTTTCCAAAATCGTTTTTTTGTTCCGAATCTACAACACGGCGGGCCATATCGTTGATAGCTTCTCGGTAGGCCACAAAAAACTGCTCTGCTCCGCCTGGGCCAAGTTGAAAGACTACATGGGTAGCGATAGCGGCAGCATCCTGTCCCAGCTGAAGGAGCATGTCCATAGAAGTATGAAGGCGAGCCTGATAGCGTGCTTTAGCGGCGGCTTCAATGCGGGCAAGCATGGCGTTAGGTTTGGGCATTGGCCGCGCCTCCGATGATCTCGTCAAGGGTGACGGTTTCGCTGGGACGAAGAGATGGAAACAATGCTGTATCTAACGTTGCCATAACAAATTTGGTGTTCAATACCTTAACTTGCGGATCGCATTCATCAAGGCTGTCTGCCTCTGGGTACAACACCTTAATCGCCTTCGCCCTCTCCACCTCCTTCTGGGTGAAGCGGGGCTTGTCGTCTAAATTCCACTAGTGCACCCATTTAAGAGAGCAAATACCCCTCTGATAAATTGGGACAAGTCTGCTCACACGGCTTGTCTGTGTGGGATTTCCTGTATTGATAACACCGCTCTTGGATCTCTCCAAGCGTTCAGTCCTTCAATGGCTTGCCCATGTTGGCCTCCTTTTTAACCGTGTCGGTTTCGACCACTTTATCGTCCTCCACCACCTCGTACCCCATCAGGCGAGCGGCTTCGTGGGGGCGGGCATTGATAAATTCCTTACAATACGGGTGTTCACTATGTATTGGACAGTCAAAGCAATGAATCCCACTACAGAATCCTGTCCCTGGTGCACCTTCAGTAACATCAAAAACCTTCCCCGTCTAAGGGTTCCGAAACTTCATGGTGGCCTCCTTCTTGGCGCACAGCTTGCACATCCTAGTCCCATCCGGCCTGTCCTGAGTTAACCAGTCTGGGCGAATCCACTTCCCGCAAACAGTATTGACAAATCCGCCCCATCCCTTTTCGCGGGATTCATCTATGATGTGAGTGATTTTCTTTTCAGTCGTTCCGTACATAGTTGTCCTCCTTGTCCATGCGAGCGCCGCAGTTGGGGCACCAACCTGAAAGAATCTCAATCACCTCTCCATTTTCCTCGTAATTGAAAGCTTGCCCTTTGCACTCGGAACAGTAGTGGAACCCTTTATCGGCCCCATCGTATTCCGCCCATCTCCATGCCTCACCGGTGCAACGTCGGCGGCGGGGAGAGAAGTAATATCCTTGACAATGTACAATCGCTCATTTACGCCAGGATAGTACTGCTCAAGTACGTTCATTACGGCCGTCCTCTCGATGTACACCTTCATTCCTGCTCCCTCATCTTTCTCAGCTTCCGCAATGTCCATACAAAGAGGCCTCATTCTGATGATGGAAACGCTCTTTGAACTTTTTCCATCAACTCTTCAGGCTTATTGTATACCAAATGCGTGTATATGTCGAGGGTGATTGATGCCCGCTCATGGCCGGCCAAATACTGAACTGTTTTGACATCGGCACCGGAAAGCAATAGGTTTGTGATGTACGTATGTCGCAAAATGTGCGGGGTGACTTTGAAATCAATCGTATATTTTACCTTTGGATTGTTTTGAGCCTGTTCTCCCAATTTGGCTTCAAACGAGTATAGTTCCTTTTTACCATTACGGTACCGATAGTAGGATTTGTTGCCTACTGTCCGATTCCGCACATAGTCCCACATGCTCCTAAACTGTGTCTCGGTATAAGGAGTGTTATCCTCATTTCCTATGACGTAGCAGGACTTGGAACTTGCCTTAGCCTCCTGCAGGCACTGTACCAGCTGTGGCGGAATAGGGATCACGCGCCTGCTCGCCTTAGTTTTTAGGCGCTCTTCAACAACTGGACGATTGTGGACAAACCGGCAGGCCCTTTTTACAAGGATTGAAGGTGTCCCTGTCAACCGGACACAGTCCCACTTGAGGCCAAGGATTTCCTCGCGGCGAAGGCCGGAGTATAAGCCTATCATACAAAAGACATAGGCCCTTGTGCCCTTGACCGCCTCAATAAGGGTAGTCATCTGTTCATTCGTAAGAGCTTGACGTTCCACTGGATCACGACCTCCTGCGTGCATTTTGGGGCATGGATTTTCAGAGATAAGCTTATTGTCATAGGCATTTGTGAACATTTGCTTTGCAAGCATATAGGTTTTATCATGGACTGACTTGCTAAAATTGGCCACTTCTTTCATCATTCGTGTGATGTCATCTGGCAACACATCGCGCATTCGAAGTCCCTTCATTGATGGCTTGATATGCCTATTGATGATGCTCTTATAATCCTCAAAAGTACCGTAGGTCAGATGTCCTTCCTGAAGGGCAATCCAGTAATCTGCATATACCAATTATTTTTAATCCTTGGATTAAAAGATTTATCCTCTTACAGATTCACATTTCCGTTTCAATTTAAACAAGTATTTCTTCAGCAGAAAATCACCAGCAGGAAACCCTCGATAAGGTCCGAGAGCTACTTTCGCGGGGATCTGCCCCGTCCGGAAAAGAAGAAAGCAGGGAGCTAAAAAAGCTCCCTGCTTTTATTTTATCCCCCGGACCTGTACCCCATATGTACCACGCAAGACAGCAAAAAGTGTATATAATCGTGCAAAATGGTGTAAACGCAACGCACACAGCGGAAAAGGAAAAAGCCTTAGAGCCGTTATGGCTTTGAGGTTTTCCTACAGTCGGAATGTAATTATAGGGCTTAAATGTATCAACGGTTTTCAGGTCATCAGCAAAAAGTTCTTTTATCTTTGCTTGGGCTTAATAGCCAAAGCAATTAGGGCAATCAACTGTAAAACAGGATAACCAATATAGTTTTTAGAAATATCTAAATTTTAGCAGTTCTCTCCAAAGCACCCCGAAGACGATATTGAACCGCCCCAAATTATGCGGACAGCACAAAAAAGAACCCTGGCAGGAAAAATCAAGTTTTAAGCGGAGAGGCGTCGCATCGGCGGCGCCTCTCCAGTCTTTAACTGGATACGCTCGTGGCTGTAAAAGCGGATATAGCGGTCAATCATCTCATTGACCTCGCGTAATGAGGCCGGTTTATGGCGGCAGATACACTCAGTCTTGAGGATGGAAAAGAAATTTTCCGCCATGGCGTTTCATACGGATTTCCTCGTCTTGATATGGACGGTGTAATGCCGTATGCTTGGGCCAGGTTGAAGTACGCCTGAGAGGTATACTGAAATCCCTGGTCGCTGTGGAGCTGCAACTCCGCGGAGGCTCTCTTTTTCTCCCTCTTCATGGCCAGGCGAATGGTGTCCCACACCAGGTTTACTGTCTGCTGTGTTTCGGTCTTGTAGGCGACGATTCTGTTGCCGTAGAGCTCCCGGATCATGGACAGATACAGTACGCCCTGCCTGGCGTGGATGCAGGAGATGTCCGTTACCCATTTGCTGTTGGGTTTGTCCGCGTGAAACTCCCTGTTAGGCAGATTTTTGTACTTGTGGACCTGCTGCCCCATCTGCTGCCACTTTCTGCGCCGGCGGATATCAGACAGCAGATCATGCTTCTTCATGATCCGCAGCACGGTTTTGGGATTACAGAAGATATTCCGGCTTTTCGGCCATGGCCACATCCGCCGGTAGCCATAGGTGCGGAAGCTGCGCTTTCTCTGCTCGGCAATGATTTTTGCAAGAGCTGTGTCCTTCCCCGGTCTGCCAAGGCACTGGACAAACTCATAATAGCCGCTCCTGAATACTTCAAAGAATTTGCACATAACTGTTACTGGATACTCTGCTCTGTGCCGATAGATGATGTGGCATTTTACCCTCGGCATCACTTCCTTCCCATGAATCGCAGAAAATCCCGCAGCAGCTTGTTTTCCATGCGCAGCTACCGGATCTCATTGGCCTGCTCCGCTGCAATATCTCTCGGCAAGGCGTCTTTCCTTGGCCGTCCTTTGGGCCGAGAAAGGATCCCTGATTCCTGTTTTCGTTTTTTCCTGCGTTCTCGTGCCAGCAAATGTTTCACCACATATTTATTAAAAATCTATAATATGACGCTACTTCCCGCTGCGCCTTCCCCTCTGCCAGCATAGCTTTGATTTCAGGCAGCACTACCTGTATATGTGTATGATTTCGTTTGCTCACAGCAATACCCCCTGATGTAGTCTGTTTTCCTACATCAGGGGGTTTTTGTCACTGCCCGTTTTTTCTGGACCTGCTCACATATTTTTCGAGGTGCTTTTCTATAATCCCAACTTTCTCCTGTATTTCTGGCCTTTTTGGCTCATGGAAGCATATGCCTCTGGCGCAATTGACAACACGAAATTGAATGAGGAGTTGCTTTATTATATAGGGCAGACAGAGAAGAGCAAAAATTTTATCAGTTCCAAATCATATTTTTCAGAAGATTCTCGGAATAGTCTAAAAGCTTCGAGTAATAATCTATTTCTTCAAGGATTCCTTGGTGATACCATTTCAATAACCAAAACCCGGATTCAACTTTTGTGAGCATGGAAACTTGATTCCCCTTTCGTATTCATAGGAATGCAGGGACCCTAAAAACTCGTAATTTTTACAACATGTAAACCAACATATAAAAGATTTTGGAAAAGAGGAGAGGATCAAAAATGAAAAAACTAAACGTTGCTGTTGTCGGATTAAGCTTTGGACTGGAATTTGTTCCGATTTATCTGGAACACCCCGATGTAGAGAAAGTTTATCTTGTGGATACGGACGCATCTTTACTGCACGTTGCACAAAATCGGTATGGAATCCCGGAAGAGAACTGTACATGCGAAATCCAGGAAGTTTTGGATGACCCAGACATTGACGCGGTGCACCTTGTCACGCCACCAGCAACGCATGCACCGCTCTCAATTCGAGTGCTGAAAGCCGGGAAGCATTGCGGATGTACGATCCCAATGGGGTTATCTTTGGATGAATTGAATGCGGTCATTGCAGCGCGCAAGGAATCCAATAAAAATTATATGTTTATGGAGACTACGGTTTTTCAGAGGGAATTTTTATATGTGAAGCAGCTGCATGAAAAGGGCGAGTTGGGGCGCATACAGTATATGACGTGCGCCCATTATCAGGATATGGAAGGCTGGCCTTCCTACTGGAATGGCTTTCCTCCTCTTATGCATCCCACGCATGCAGTAGCACCCTGCCTGATGCTGGCGGGACATTTGCCCAAACGTGTGTATGGACGAGGTTCCGGGAAAATCCGGGATGAGTTAGTTGCGCAGTATAATTCTCCGTTTGCATTCGAAAGTGCGCTGATTGAACTTGAAAACAGTGATTTGACGATAGAAATGGAGCGCTTTTTGTATGGCGTTGCCCGCAGTTATTCTGAATGTTTTCGCATCTATGGTGAGAAGAAGAGCTTTGAGTGGCAACAGTTAGCGAGTGAATCTCCAGTTTTCTATACGAGAACAGGGGCGCTTCGTGAGGTGGAAACTTATAAATTAGATGGAGACCCGGAACGGTTTTTCCGCGGCAGTGAAATTAAAGAAGAACGGGTGGAGATCCCTGATTTCGCAGACCGGTTGCCGAAAGAAATTGCCCATTTTACGAGACAGACGGTTTATAACGACAAAAACACGCATTTATCCTTTAAGCAAGGAGGCGGGCATGGTGGATCTCATCCACACTTAGTGCATGAATTCGTAAGATCCATCATAGAGGAGCGTCCCTGCGTACCGGATGACATCATGGGAGCGTATTGGACCGGCGTTGGAATTTGTGCCCATCAGTCTGCTATGCAGGGCGGTAAGGTTATAGATATTCCTGCTTTCGGATGACGCTTGATTTAGAATGGGGGAGACGATACATTGGAAAAGTGCATGCTAAAAATGGAACATATCACCAAAAGATTTCATGGTGTTACAGCACTAGATGATGTTTCCTTCGAGGTGGAAAAAGGGGAAATACACGCTTTAGTCGGAGAAAATGGAGCAGGTAAGTCCACATTGATGAAAATTCTCAGTGGAGTATATCCAGATGGAAGCTATGAAGGCCGATTGATACTCGGTGGCGAAGAGCAGCATTTTCGGGGCACAAAGGATGCGGAGCTTGCCGGGATTGCGATTATTTATCAAGAGCTGAATTTGGTTAAGAGCATGAACATCTGCGAAAACATTTTTCTTGGCAATGAATTGAGAAAAAAGCGGGTAATCCAGTGGAACGAACAATACAAAATTGCAGCAGACCTTATGAGAACGGTAAAGCTGCAAGAATCGCCCAAAACCATGGTCAGTTCACTGGGAGTAGGCAAACAACAGCTGGTTGAAATTGCCAAAGCTCTTAATAAAAAAGCAAAATTGATTATCCTCGATGAGCCAACAGCTTCTTTAACCGAAATAGAAGTGGGAATCTTGATGGGGATATTGAAGGAATTGAAAAGAGATGGAACAACATGCATTTATATTTCCCACAAGTTAAATGAAGTTATTCAAATTGCAGACAGCGTTACAGTACTTAGAGATGGCCAGACCATCGTTACAAAGGGGATTAGTGAAGTTAATGAAGAAAAGCTGATATCCTATATGGTTGGCCGTGAGTTGGTTCAGCGATTTCCACACCAGGCACACACGCGCAGGGAAAAGATTTTGGAAACTCACCGGTGGACCGTTATGAACACAAAGCAGCCTGGGAAAAAGTTGGTTGATGATGTCAACATAAGCGTATATAGAGGGGAAATACTCGGGATTGCTGGACTGATGGGTGCCGGGCGCACGGAGTTTGCACTGAGTTTATTTGGAATGCTCAAGGCAGATGAAAAAAGTGAATTGTGGCTTAATGGACAGAAAGTCCAAATCAGATCACCGGAGCAAGCTATCCGAATGGGGATCGGCTATGTGTCAGAAGACAGAAAGCAATACGGCCTAATATTATCGCATGACGTTAAACGCAATATGTCCTTGGCAAGTCTAAAGCGATTGACACACTTATGGACCATCAATCAAAATTTGGAAATTACACAGGCCCAGCAGTATGTAAAAGACCTCAATATCAAGGTGCGAGATGTTGATCAATGCACAGAGACGTTAAGCGGCGGAAATCAGCAGAAAGTAATCTTGGCAAAATGGATGTTGGCAAAACCAGAAGTGCTGATCTTGGATGAACCGACCAGAGGAGTGGATGTCGGCGCAAAATACGAAATATACCAGATTATGAATGAATTGGTGTCCAAAGGCGTTGCGATTATTATGATTTCCTCGGAACTTCCGGAGATTCTCGGAATGAGTGATCGAATTTATGTAATGCATGAAGGAACGATCAATGGAGAACTGACAAGAGAAAATGCAACTCAGGAAAAAATATTGTATTGTGCGTCAGGAGAAAGAGGTGAATATGTTGGAAGCTCAGCAGAATGAACACCAAGTGTTAAAGATCGACATCCGGGGAAATATCACGAAGTTTGCAATGGTTATAGAAATGGCGGGTATTTTCCTTCTGTTTCAGATATTGACAGACGGTGTGTTTCTCTCAAGCCTGAATCTCAGCAATCTGCTGCTGCAGGGATGCACCTTTTCAATTTTAGGAATCGGTATGGTTTGGGTAATGGTGTCAGGCGGCATTGATCTTTCGGCGGGTGCAGTGCTCGGCTTTTTGGCAAATTTTGCAGCAGTGCTGCAGACGCAGCATAATTTGGGGACAACGCCAACCATTCTTTTTACATTGATTATAGGAACTCTCATCGGCTGCTGGAATGGATACTGGATCGCATACCGAAGGATTCCTGCGTTCATTGCAACATTGGCCGGACAGTTGATCTTTAAAGGGCTGACTTTGCTGATTGGCGAGGGAAAGGCTCAAGGGCCGGTAAGCGATTCTTTTGCGCAAATGGGCCGTGGGTTTCTGCTAAATAGTGCCAGCATCATTTTTGTAGTGCTGACTATGTGCCTGTTTGTTGCGTACACATTGAAAAAGAGACTTTCACAGAAAAGCTATGGGCTTCCTGTGTTAAGTGTCCGGCTGGAGAGTTTCAAAATAGTTGTAGTCGTAGGGCTTTCGATTTTGCTGCTCGTAGTGCTTCTGGAGTATAAGGGAATTCCCTATGCAATCGTGTTGCTGTTCCTATTGGCTGCCATGTTTACATTTTTATCACAGAGTACGACGCTTGGCCGCAGCATTTATGCCCTGGGGAGTAACCGAGATGCGGCGAGGCTGGCGGGCATCAATATTCCCCGCACAGAGATGATTGTTTATGCGTTTATGGGCCTGATCACAGCGATTGCCAGCATTGTATTCCTTGGGCGTGTGGGGCAGGCAACTGCCATGGTTGGGCAGAGCTTTGAGTTTAGCGCAATTACCGGCTGCATCGTTGGCGGAACCAGTACTTTAGGAGGCTCTGGTACAGTTATAGGCGCCATTATCGGTACGATGATGATGGCAAGCCTGGAAAACGGCATGAGTCTCATGAATTTGGATTCGACATTTCAGTATATCGTAAAAGGCGCAGTTCTTTTGATTGCGGTTAGTATCGATATTTCCAGCAAGAAAAATGCCGAGTAAGTGAACAAATTTGGCATGGCCACTGATGCCTTTCACACAGCAGGTACTTGTGAGAAATATGGGATGCGAGGATTTCAGCAAAGCAATGGGGGTGAAAGAGGAGATGAATGCAGAGGCAGAGATAACGGACATACAACGGTTTTCGGTTCATGATGGGACGGGAATCCGCACATTAGTATTCTTTAAAGGATGTCCTTTAAGATGCATCTGGTGCCATAATCCGGAAACCCAGCGTAAGCAGCCGCAGCTTTTTTGTATTGAAAGCAAATGTATCCATTGCGGCGCATGTATCCTTGCTTGCCCGAAGCAGGCAGTGAGTGTGAAGGGAGAAGAAATCGTAACTGACCGGACCCGCTGCGTTGAATGTGGAGAATGCGTCAAAGTATGTTTTTCTGGAGCACGAAAAATTGTTGGCAGGAAATACACAGTAGAAGAGGTGATAGAAAAAGTATTACAGGATGAGGTCTTTTATAAATATTCAGGAGGCGGTGTAACGCTAAGCGGCGGAGATCCTGTGGCACACATTGAATTTGCTTGCGAACTGTTATTGCGGTTAAAGCAGCTCGGGATCCATACCGCCATAGAAACCTGTGGTGTGTGCTGTGAGGAAGATTTTACACGCCTGCTGGAAAATGTAGATTTGGTACTGTTTGACTTGAAGCATACCGACACAGAAATGCACAAAAAGTATACGGGGTCTGGAAATGAGCTTCCTTTGAAAAATTTAGAGGTAATTAAAAAAATGCAGAAACCTCTAATTATCCGGGTTCCGCTGATTCCAAATTTTAATGACAACGAGAAGAACCTGCGCAATACGGCAAAGTATGCATTGAAGTTTGGGGCATATCAGGTACATTTGCTTCCTTTCCATCAATTGGGAGAGTCTAAATGGAAATCGTTAGACAGACATTATCTGCTGGCGGGAAAAGATGAACCAAGCCCCGATATTTTAAAGCGTGCCCGCAGTATTTTTGAGGGCTACGGTTTGAACGTCAATGTAGGAGGATATGGAGGGTAACGCCAATTAGCCCCAAACATTGTTATGACGAATTACTTGAAGGAGATGACACGTATGAAAAAAATGACTCGTATTTTGGCGATGATCTTGGTAATGTGTATGCTGTTGATGACGGGCTGCAGCCAGGAGAGCCCGGAGGATACAACTCCGCAGGGAGAAATGGAAGAAAACGTTGGAAATAATACGGCTGATAGCGGGACTGATGATGCGGAAGCAACGTCCAGCAATGACCCGGTGCCGATTACAGACCCTTCAAAGGAAGCGTGGGCCAATCTCCCGGAATTTGATTCCATTTTGCAGGAGGACGGAAAGTGGCCGCTGAAGGAAAACGGTGAAAAATACAAGATTGGCATGTCTATGCCTACTGTGCAGGAAGAAGTTTGGCAGATTCAGATGACTCTGATTGAAGAGGATGCCGAAAAGCGTGGTTATGAGGCCGTGATCTTGGTTGCGGATAATGATGCTGATCGCCAGATTCAGCAGCTCCAGAGTCTCGCGGCACAGGGAGTAGATGCCATCTGGGTCGGCGCTCATGACGCTTCCATGCTTGGGCCGGTTCTTACTGAAATTGCTGAGATGGGAATTCCCGTTGTCAGCCAGACCCGCCTCCCGGTAGATTGCCCAGTGGCCTATCATTGCAATACTGACAACACGCTCCTTGGTCAGCTGCATTCCCAGTATATTGTGGATACATTAGGCATTACTTCCGGGAATTTTGTGATTTTGAAAGGTGATGCACGGCAAATTACTGATGTTCCCCAGATTTATGCCGGCATGATGACCGATATCCAGCAGTATGTGGACAGCGGTGACATCAATATCGTTCTGGAGCAGAATTGCGAGGACTGGAAAGCGGAAGAGGCGATGAAGCACGCAGAGTCCGCTTTGACACTGGCGGACAATGACATTGACGTTTTTATGTGTATGAATGATAGCATTGCTTCTGGTGTTATCTCTGTCCTCGAGCAAAAAGGGTTGGCCGGGAAAGTGGTTGTCACGGGTATGGACAGTGAGGGCGCTGCGCTTAAGCGGGTGATGGAAGGAACTCAGTCCATGACGATTTATAAGGATATTACCCAGATGGTTCAGGAACTGGCGAACAGCTGCCTGGCTGCAAAACTGAATGTTAAGCCCCATATTGAGCCGAACTATAATACGAACAATGGCTACGGAAACATTCCCACGATCAGCATGGGCGCAAGCGTTATTACAAAAGACAATATGGCTGAAGTTTTGGAAGGCTCTTATATTGACTTGGATGAGGTTCTTGCGGAGCAATAAAGCTACGGTAGTAAAGTAGGTATAATGCGGTGACCTTATAGGTTACCGCATTATACCATAAATAAGTCTACTTGCCTTTACTAATGTGAGCGTGGTGCAACGCTGGAGGACTTAAAACTTTCTCTGCACTGATAGGAGGCATATATGAAAAGAATTGAGAAAATTAAAGAGAGATTATTTAACAGAGAGTATGTAACTCGTAAATCATGGTGGGGTGAAGGGGAGACAATTCTTGTAAACGAAGAGGTAAAGTCTGAGCCGCTTATTGTTAGAAAGTCTCTGGCCGTATTACATGTAGCGAGGAATATGCCAATCGAAGTTAAAGATGATGAGCTGATTGTTGGTGTTCCGACGATGGCCTCGGTTGGCTTCGGCAAATGTTTTCCCTCCTATGCTTTACCCGAGGAAAAGGAAGAGGCGGCCCAATCATCTTATACGGAGAAATCCGTTTTTGGACATCATCCGGCAAATTACGAAAAGCTTTTGACCTTGGGCCTCAAAGGAATCCGACAAGAGATTTACACGAGCCTGAAGCAGAAAGAGGATTTGCGGGAGACAGATCAAGAAATGTATGATTTCTACAGATCTGTTTTGATCAGCTTGGATGCAGTTGGCGAACTGGCTCGGCGCTACGCCGTACTATTGATGGAAAAAGCAGAGATTTGCGACGATATGGCTCGGCGGGCGGAATTGCTTGAGATGTCAAAAATTTGCACAAGAGTTCCGGAAAATCCGCCGAGCAGTTTTCATGAGGCTCTGCAGTCTCTTTGGATAACGTTTGTACTGTTTCACAGTACGATGGAATTCTTGCCGATTGGACGCTCCGACCAATATCTCTACCCATACTACAGACGCGATATTGATAATCATGTCATCACAGCGGAACAAGCCGATGAACTGGTTGGCAGTTGGCTTGCAAAATTTAGCGAGCGGGTACAGCTTGATCCGCAACAATGGGAAATGCATTTGACCGAACAGGATACACAATATAATGGAGCAGATCCCGAAAGGCTGAAAGGGTCAGCTGCTTCCGCAGGCTATGCGAATGACGAATCCTACAATTTTGGCACATCCGCTAATCACTGGCTGATTAATATGATTTTAGGCGGACAGACACGGGATGGCAAAGATGCAACAAATGAGCTGACATATATGATTTTAAAAAATTGGTCATATCTTGAGGCGATAGTTCCTGTAATGTCCGTACGGCTGCATAAAAACAGCCCGCAAGAATTGTTTGAACTGTGTGCGGATATTCTGCGGAAGGGATCGGGAGAACCGGTTTTGTATAATGATGATGAAATCATTCCTGGACTGTGCAAAATGGGCATTCCCCTTGAGGATGCGCGCGACTATGCCAACGATGGCTGCTGGGAGACATTGATTCCTGGGAAGACGAATTTCGGATTCTGCGGTACAGAGATTTTGCAACAGTTAGAATATCTGCTGCAAAATGGATATAGCTTGGTGCGCAACCGGCTGGAATGTGAAGATATTCCTCCAATAGACAGCTATGATTCATTTGAGGCGTTTTACAGATCCTATCTTGCTTTATTAGAACGCTTTGTGCGCCTGGAGATGAAAAATAAAATTAAATACAGTAAGGCGCGCTATAAAATTGCACCCTCACCCCTGCTTTCCGCATTGATGGATGATTGTATCACACGAGGCAGAGAGTATTCAAACGGCGGAGCCAAGTATAAGTTTTTCTGCTTCATGATTACAGGATTTGCAAGCACGGTAGACTCTCTGACAGCAATCCGAAAACTGGTTTTTGAAGATAAGGCGTTGACTCTGGCTGATTTTGCAAAAATATTGAAGAGTAATTTTGCCGGACAGGAAAGCTTCCGACAAATGCTCTTAAACAGAATCCCCAAATTTGGGAATGACGAGCCTGAGGTTGATGACCTGGCGGTTCGGCTCTTAGACGACTACGCAAAAATTGTGGAGCGCGTTCGCAAGGATTGTCCATCCGACTATATTCTTGGCTGCGGAATTGCGACATTTGAGTTTTATGCTAAGTTTGGGCACGATGTGGGTGCAACAGCTGACGGAAGACTGGCTCAGGAGCCGCTGGGCAGCAATTTTTCACCGGCTATTGGCATGGATATATCTGGCCCCACTGCAGCAGTCAAATCTGTAACAAAACCGGACTTGCTGCCGTATGCAATCGGAGGACCGTTGGATTTGCAGATTAATCCGGGAGAAATTTGCGGTGAGCAGGGATTGATCAGGCTTGTTGCTCTTATGAAATCTTTTCTGGAACTTGGCGGTTTAATGCTGACGATGACCGGCGTGGACCGAGAGACCATGGAGAAGGCGCAGAGAGAGCCGGAAAAGTATCAAAATCTGCGGGTCCGGTTGGGGGGATTGTCCGCTTATTTCATTGCACTTTCGAAAGAGGTGCAGGATAGCCTGATCAAGAGAACAAAACACACAATTTGAATTGAAAGGGGATCCCAGTGAAATGCGTATGGTTTTGAACGGAAAAAAAGTTGACGCAACTAATCATTGCGAAATACCGGTGTACAATCCGGCAACACATAAAATAATTGACACTGTACCGAATGCAACTGAAAAAGATGTCGATCTTGCGTTAGACTATGCAAAACAAGGAGCAAAAATCTGGGGAAGAACACCGGTTGGAGAGCGAGTGTCCATTTTAATAAAGGCCGCGGGTATTCTTGAAGAGAACAGCAAAGAAATGGCGGACCTCTTGTGTGCAGAATTAGGGAGACCTTACAAACAGTGCTTAGACGAGGCAGCCAGCGTTGGCGAAACCTTTCGGTCGTTTGCAGAAAAAGCAAAACACAGCTGCTGCGAAATGCTTCCCAGCGATGTTACAGATATGGTTGTGGTGAAGAGAGAACCTCTGGGAGTAGTTGCGTGTATTATACCTTTCAACTTTCCTATTGGCCTCTATGCGTTTAAGGCGGCACCGGCTCTGGCGGCTGGAAACGCAGTGATTGTAAAGCCAGCATCTGTAACCCCGTTGGCATCTATCTTTATGACCGAACTTTTGCTGAGGGCCGGAATCCCACCGCAAGCGCTTCAGATTATTACTGGGAGCGGTGAAAAAATAGGGGCACAGTTGGCCGCCTCTCCGAAAATTAACGCGATTAGCTTAACGGGCAGCACAGAGGTTGGATTAAGTGTTGCTGAGCGGGCATCCAGAAATTTGACCCGGGTCTTTTTGGAATTGGGAGGCAATGATCCGTTAATCATTATGAAAGATGCCGATCTTGATCTCGCTGTGAGAGAGACGATAAAAGGACGAATGTTTAATGCGGGCCAAGTTTGCTGCGCATCAAAGCGTGTCTTGGTGCAAAAGAGTATTGCTGAGGAGTATACGAATCGACTGATTAACGCCTTGAAGTTATTAAAGGTTTGTGAGCCACATGAGAAAGAATGCGACATGGGGCCGCTGGTTAGTGAACAGGCTGCATGTGAAGTCGAAAATAAAGTGAACCAGACTATTAAACAGGGGGCGAGGTGTGTTTTCGGCGGAAAACGATATAACAAGACTTATTTTGAACCGACAGTTCTGAAAGATGTTACGGCGGATATGGACATTGCCAAAGATATGGAGATATTTGGGCCTGTTGTTCCGATTATTGAGTTTGAGGAAAATGATGAGGCAATAAAAATTGCTAATCAAACAAAATATGGGCTGTCCGGAGGAGTTATTGGGCGTGATATTAAGGCCGCACTGAGTACAGCGCTTAAACTTGAGAGCGGGACGACAGTTGTGAATGGCTGCGGTGATTACCGCACCTTGTATACACCCTTCGGCGGACATAAAATGAGTGGAATTGGTACAGAGGGATTGATGCTGACACTTGAAGAAATGATGCTTACTAAATGTGTAGCACTGAAAGGAATTGTTGAGGAGTCTGTGTCGGAGTCAGTGCTCAGGTAAAAGGCCATTTCTAAAGAGTGATAGAGAGGCCCTGATGACCTTACAGTATCTGCTGGAGGATAGATTCTGACTATCTTGCTACAAGTCAGGTACATATGAAGCCGTATGACTTGTGAACACAGCTTTTCTGAATGTTTGACACAAGCCGGTTTTAATTGTTGATTATTATAGGAGATAACGGCCATGAAAAAAATCATGAATTCCCCTTCTGACTTCGTGAAGGAAACCATAGAGGGTATTCTTTTAGCTTATCCGGATAAGTTAAAGATTTCGGAAGAGAACAACAGAGTTATTCTCTCAAAATATCCCCATAAGAAAGGAAAAGTAGGCATCGTCACAGGGGGCGGATCGGGACATCTGCCGGTATTTTTAGGATATGTTGGTGACGGAATGGCCGATGGCTGTGCCATTGGGAATGTTTTTACTTCACCGTCCTACCAGGCAATACTAACAGCTATTCGCGCATGTGACTTCGGAGCTGGCGTTCTCTGCTTGTATGGAAATTATGGCGGAGATAAGATGAACTTCAATCAGGCCTGTGAGGATGCAGAAGCAGACAATATCAGGGTAAAAAGCGTTCGTGTTTCTGATGATATTGCATCGGCCCCAAAGGGGGAAGAGGCAAGAAGACGCGGAGTTGCGGGATTACTTTTCGCGTATAAAATGGCAGGCGCAGCAGCAAATCGTATGATGCCGCTCGAAGAGGTCTCCAGGGTGGCCAGCAAGGCTGTGGAAAATACACGTACGATGGGAATCGCGCTCTCTTCCTGCGTAATACCGGAAGTTGGAAAACCCACATTTTTTATTGCTGATGATGAGATAGAGTTCGGTATGGGTATTCATGGGGAGAAAGGTCTTGAGGTCCGTAAAATGATGACCGCAGATAAAATAACAGAAATCATCATGGGTAAGATTTTAGAAGATATGCCGCTGAATCGAAATGATGAGGTTTCGCTCATGATCAACGGATTGGGGGCAACTCCTCTTGAAGAACAGTTTATTATCTACCGCAAAGCTGCTCAGATGCTAAAAGAGATTGGAGTCCATGTGCTAATGCCGCATATTGGAGAGTATGCAACCTCCATGGAGATGGCTGGTATTTCCATTACTATTTGCAGATTGGACGATGAGCTGGAAGGCTTATTGTATGATCCGGCGGATACACCCTTTTATACCAATCATAATAAGTAGAAAGAAGCGGAAGAAGATATGAACGTTCATTCATTAGAAGTTGCATTCGAAAACATATTTGAGAAAATTTCCGGAAATGTTGAGCTGCTGACCGAACTGGATCAAAAGATGGGAGATGGAGATCTGGGCATTTCTGTAAAAACTGGATTTCAGGGGGCATTGAGATCTGTCAGAGAGACTGAGGAAAAAGACGTGGGAAAAGTCCTTGGTTTAGCCGCAGATGTATTTAACAGGGATGCCCCCAGCAGCCTTGGAACCATTCTCTCCTTCTTCATGAAAGGAATGGCGGCTGCACTCAATGGCAAAGAAACATTTGATCTGGTAGAATTGGCGGATGCGATGAGAGCGGGAACTGACAGTATTATGAATAAGGCCGGTTCGAAACCGGGAGAAAAAACGATCCTGGATGCAATGGTTCCGGCGGTAAAAGTGTTGGAAGATCATTCGAAGGATGCCCCGAAAGTCGCATTTGAAGCAGCCATGAGAGCAGCCGCCGCTGGATTTGAGGAGACGCGAGCAATGAAAGCGGTTTGGGGGAGAGCTGCATATTATGGAGAGAAAAGTGTGGGGCTACTGGATGGCGGAGCTGCAGTTGGCAAATTGATTTTTGAAGCGATTAATGAGAGTTGTGGATTGACTGCCTGCAATTAAACAGGTCTTGAGTTAATTGTTTATTTGAATGGCTATTGCTCCCTTTGCGTGTTCCTGACCGCATAGCGACGGGGACACGCAAAGGGAAGGCTATCTGCAATGTTTGAAAATGATGAATATATTCAGAGGACCCTTCTATATATGCAAATTATTTGAGCGTCTTTAAGTCCGCTTGAACAAGAGAACTTGCCAGGACACTTGTGCCTCTCTGGGCATCGATGCAAGGCTGCTGCGGGATGAACAGCCCTTGACCAGGGATAAGGGCGGCATGTACTAAAAAATAGCCGCTGACCCTTGATACCGCTGGATATTCTGTGGCTGGTGTCCCCGATTTACACCAAATCTACACCAATTCAGCGCTTGATAGGCAGAATATCAGCCCGCCGGTTCCGAAAAGAACCGGCGGGCTGATCATGTTTATGTATCCACTTTTCAGTCGTGACCACAAGAACTCTGGTCGTAAATTCTTCAGACTGTAAGTATCTGAAAATCACTCAACGCCATTTTGAGGATAGCTGCTAACGGGTTTGGATCACTGACCCCTGTACGCGATCAGACGATCATCGGCCGCTCTGGTCGAAGGCACTTCTTTCCCGGCATATCTTATCCGCGCAGGATTTCACCGGCGATGGGAGCCAGCGCAGAGAGATCCGTAAAGTCCATCTGTTTCCCGTAAGTCTCCAGCAGTGCCTGGTCCTCACAGGACCTCTGCCGCGCCGGTTTCCTCCGCAGAGAGAAGCACATGGCGGCCATCATGGCCCGATGGCGAGGGGACAAAACGGCATAGTCAATGCCGCCCCGGAGGTGGAAGAAAACTGCCTGAGAGAAAAGTTCTGGAGACATCTGCCGTTTCAGGGATGCGAGGATATGCGCCCGGTTCTGAGGAATTTGGGGGTCAGCCAGACCCACAGTGGCCACGATCAGCCGCTGGCCATCCCCGAGGGAAAGTCCTTTCATTGCCTGCTTGAGCCCCAGCACCCCGCCGGCATAGAGCGCCCCAAGATAGACAAGGATACTCCCCTCAGCCAGCCTGTGGAATTCCCCACAGGGGATGGCGGGCAGGCCGGTGAGCCGGGAGAGCTCCTCCGCATACCGGCGGGTCGTGCCGTATTTGCTGCCATAGACGATGAGCCCATCCATCTGTGAAAATGCCTCCCTTTGCACAGCGCATTTATCCAGCCCTGCGGTAAAATTTACGTTTACGACAGAGCGGCGATGATCTTCTCCATGGCGGCGTAGCTGGGCATGGCGGCCACCTGGGTGATCTCCGCGGCCAGGTGAGGGACGCCGAAGTGGTTTTCGTCGGCGTCCGTGCCGGATACCTCGGTGCGGAAGCCGTGATTTTCCCAGGCCAGGCGCTGGACCTCCTCGTCCAGCAGGGCGTCGATGCCCGCCTCCCCCGCCTCGTCCAGCGCGATGTAGATATGGGAGGACCAGACGGTGGGGGTGGGGTAGATCAGCACGATGTCATCCTTCAACTGCGCCCAGTCCTCCGGGTTCTCCACGGCGAACTCCAGCAGCTGGTTCTCATAGCCGGCGATCACAGGCTTGGCCCCCATGCCGGTTTTGAGGAACTGGTCAAACAGGTCGGAGGAAGACGCCTCCATATAGCCCAGCTTCTCGAAGATGGCCTTCAGGCGGGGCAGCACAGTCTCCACGCTGTCCGCATCCGCCACCCCGCCGCACAGCACATTGGCCAGCAGCCCCGCGAACATATTCCCGGAGTTGGAGCGCACAGGGTCGGTGGTGCTCACCGCCACCGTACCGTAGAGCTCCGGCAGCCCCAGATCCGCCCAGGCGGTACCCGCCTCGATCTCCGCCACCAGACCGGCCATATGCATATAGTAGACCCCGTCCCGCTCCGTCACCAGTCCCCGTTTCTGGAACGCCTCCAGAATGGGACGGTGGGTGTAGAGGACGATGGGGGTGTTGAATACGATCTGGCTCTTGCCCGGCGCGCCGTAGAGCTGCTGGTAGTACTCCAGGGCGGTCTGGCTGGAGGGAAAGAGAAAATCCCGGCCCTCATGGTCCGCCGTGACCATGTCCAGGGAGCCCGCCTTGGCATAGTCCAGGGTGAGCCCGTAGTCCCGCTCCAGGACATCCTGTACCGCCTCGTCCTCCAGCAGGCCGATCTTCTCTCCCCCCCACATAGCCCCGCAGAACGGTTGGCTCCGGCCGGGGGCCGCCGCCCAGCAGCAGATAGACCGCCGCCGCCCCGATGACAACCAGCAGGATGATCAGACCGATCCATTTTGATTTGCTTCCCATTGGAATCCCTCCGTGTTCAGCAGGCCCTCCATGACCTTCATGTCCGCCTCCGCGTCAAACCGCTCCGAGGCCATCAGCTGGCTGAGCTGTTCCTCAAATCCGGTCTTCAGTTTTGGCAAAATGGCCCGCACCTTCCGCTGAAACTCCCGCACCTCGGAAGTCCCCAGCCCGGCATCCTGGAAGTTCACATACTGCCCCAGGATCCGGCCCACCGTGTCCAGATAGTAGATGAGGAAGCGGTTGGCCGACGAAATCTTCTCCGGATGCTCCCGAAGATAGCAGTAGAGGCGATCCCCCGTCTCCGTGAGGGCCAGGGCGTCCTCATGGGTCCGGACGTCCGTAATGCGGCCGGCGGCCGACCGGATGGCCTTCAGATCCCGCTCCGCCTCCTCCATCAGGGCCTGCATCTCGCCGCCGTCTGGCCGCTGGGCGAAATAGAGGGTGATGGGGTCCGCCCTGGGGGTCAGCAGAAACCAAAGGCCCAGATAAATTCCCACCCCCAGCGCGGCGCTGAACAGGAAATTCCAGCGCAGGCCCAGGGCCAGAACCAAAAAGACTGCAATTCCCACGCCCAGCGACAGCACCAGTTGCCGTAGCTGTCCTTTCTTCATCTCAGTTGTACCCCTTCACGCTGCGGAAGGCCCCGATCAGGTCCTCCCGCCCGTCGAAGACCCGGGCGTGGGTCAGTTCCGCCAGCTCCTCCAGCTGGGTGGGATCGGCGGAGCCGAACATGATGGAGAACACCGGCACATCCGCCCCGAAGGCCTCGTAGCCGTCCCGGAAGTCGGAAAAACTCCCGTCAGACACCCCGTCCGTCAGCAGGATGATGGCAGGGGTGTACTGGCTCAGGTCGTAGTTTTTCAGCTGCCGCAGGCCCTCCATGGCGGCATAATAGATGTCGGTGCCGCCCACGGCCTCCTCCGCCTCCACCTGAGTATAGAGGGCTTCCAGCTCCTCTCCGTTCCCAACGGCGGTGTAGACGTCCCGGGGGTAGCCCTCAAAGGGGATGAGGATATTGACCTCGTGTTCCGAAGCCTGGAGCAGATTTTGCTCCGCGTTTTCCTGAATCAGGATCTGGCTCATGGCCTCCACCATCTGTTCCCGGCCAGTCCCCTCCATGCTGCCGGAGTAGTCCAGACAGTAGACCGTGAGGGAGGGCTTGCGGAACTGCGTCTGGTACAGATCCAGACACTCCATGAGCACATCGGTGGAGGGCATCCGGATGGGGGAGAGCACCCGGTCCGGCTGGACGCCCCAGTCGGCGCGGAACACGTCGGCGTTCTCCGCCGACACCCCCTCGTAACCGGTGCGGCGGCCGGTGCGCTGGATCTCGTTTTGCACCTCGTCGGACAGGAGATACTCCTGTAAATCCAGAAAGGCCTGTTCCTTCTCGGCGTCCCCGTTGTCCACATAGCCTAAAGGGGAGTCGGCAATGGACAGACCGTCGTAGGGGTAGACGGCGTACAGCGTCTCCTCCCCCCGCGCCTCCAGCTCCTGGTTGGCGCTGATGACGAGGCACTCATAGTTCACCATGGCGTCGTAGCCACCGGTGAGGAACAGGTCCTTCAGCCAGTCAGAGCTTCCGGAGGATCGATCCACGCCGGAGAGCAGCTGGGTGATCTGCTCCGCCAGGCCCGGGGTCTGGAGGTTCTCCGACGTGATCACATCCGGATTGCCCAGCAGGGCGTAGAGGAAGCCGATGTAGGCACTGCACCCGGAGTTGGACTGGGTGGCGGAGGTCATGCAGAACTCCAGCTCCCCCGCCTGGATGGCGGAGAGCAAGTCGCTGACCGACACCTCCGTGCCCACGAAACCCAGCTCCTCGGCTAACCCCTGGCGGATTCCGAATACCACCGGGGTGATGGAAATGGACTGGGCGTGCTTTACCCGGTACTGGGTGTCTCCGGCGGTGAGCCACAGGCTGCTGGCCGGCCACACCGCATCATAGTCCACCGTTTCCCCCTGGAGGGTCCGCATGATATCCAGGGAGCCCTGGTACTCCATCTCGATGTTCACGCCCCGTTCCCGGGCGAAGTCATCCAGGATGCCCTCCGGCTCCTGGTTCTCCGAGCCGGAGAGGATGCGCAGCGTCACGTCACCGCCATAGTCGAAGGCGTGATCTCCGCTGGCGGAATCGCCGGTGGAGACTGCGCTGTCAGACGGCGCCGGGCCGCAGGCCGTCAGGAGCAAAGCCAATGCCAGGATACATACGGATACCAGAGCGACTATGAGGAGATCCGCCCCTTCAAGGAATTTACCGACATCCACGACGTGGCGCCGATCCTGGTCCACCACACCCGGAAGAACACGGAGAGCGAGAACTCCTTTGACCGGATCAGCGGCACAAACGGCCTGCTGGGGGCGGCGGACGGGGCCTTCCTGCTGTACCGGGAAAAGGGCCGTGTGATTCTGGACCAGACCGGGAAGGATCTGCCGGGACAGCGGATGATCCTGGACTTTGACCCGCAGCGCTGCCTGTGGACGGTGGTGAGCCGGGAGGCGGAGATCGCGGAGCCGCCTGAGCCGCTGCTGGATCTCATCGACCAAGTGATCGGCGGGGGGTGGCAGGGGACAGCCACGGAGCTGCTGGAGCGGCTGCGCCGGCTGGACCCGGAGCTCCCTTACCGGGCCAACACGCTGACCCGGAAGCTCAACGCCCTCACCCGCCGGCTCAAGGAGGAGAAGGGCATCGAATACTGGAAGTCCCGGAGACCGGAGAGCCGGCAGCTCACCTTCCTGCGCACGGAGGACGAGGAGGAAGATGAGGAGCATGACGGTGATGACGATGATGACGATTCCGCCCCCGCGGAGGAAATACCGTCATTACCGTCATTGGGATCAGAGAGCGGCGGTGATGGGGATGGCTGAGATGGTTCCAGTCTGGGAGAAGGCCAACCTGACCCTGGAGGAGGCCGCGGCCTACTTCGGCATCGGCATCAACAAGCTCCGGGATCTGACCAACGAGGAAAGCTGTCCCTTCGTGCTCTGGAATGGAAGTAAACGGCTGATCAAACGAAAAGCGCTGGAGAAATATTTGGAGACTGCCTATTCCATATAGGTGGTAAATTCCAAGGTTGTATGGTAAAATAAGATACAGCCTATCGAGCGCTTTTCGAGAAAGGAGGATCAAAACTTGTCCGAAAAGCGCCGGGATCAGAGAGGCCGTATTCTGAAAACAGGCGAGAGCCACCGGAAAGACGGTCTCTATATGTTTCGCTATACCGACACCCGAAAGCAGCGCAGATACATCTATGCCAGGTCACTGGAGGAGCTGCGCCGGAGGGAGGCCGAGATCCAGAGGGACCTGGCGGACGGGATCGACTATGCCGCCGGGGAGATGACAGTACTCGAACTTGTCACCCGGTATATGGATCTGAAGCGCACCCTGAAGGAAAACTCCTATCGCGCCTATGATACGGTCATCAACCGTATGCGGAAGGACCCCTTCAGCCAAAAGCAGATCCGGCAGATCAAGCCCTCCGACGCCAAGGCCTGGTTCGTCTCCCTCCACGACCGGGGGTACAAACAGAGCACCATCAGCACGGTGCAGTGCGTGGTCCGCCCCGCCTTTGAAATGGCTGTGGACGATGACATGATCCGCAAGAACCCGTTCAAATTCAAGCTCTCGGACGTGATCCCCAAGGATGCCTTTGTGCGGACGGCCCTCACCCGGGAGCAGCAGGACCTGTATCTCCAGTTTTTCCAGGAGTACGGCGGCGGGAGCTATTACGACGACATCGTGATCCTGCTGGGCACCGGGCTGCGGGTCAGCGAACTGTACGGCCTCACCAAGGCGGATCTGGATTTTACCCGCCGCTGTCTCTATGTGAGGCGCCAGCTGTGCCGAACAGCCAACCGGCCCTATTTCATCACCAGCCCCAAAACCAAGAGTGGGATCCGCACCATCCCCATGACGGACATGGTCTACATGGCCCTCAAGCGGGTGCTGAAGGATCGGACGCCGCCCAAGACAGAGATGGTGGTGGACGGGTGCAGCGGCTTCCTGTTCCTGGATAAGGACGGCAGGCCAAAGGTGGCCATGCATCTGGAGAACTACATGCGTCTTCTCCAGCGGAAACACCGGTGGGCCCTGGGGGAGGACTTTCCCGTGGTCACGCCCCATGTGCTGCGGCATACCTTCTGTACGAATCTGCAGCGGGCGGGCATCGACATCAAGAGTTTGCAGTACCTCATGGGACACTCCAGCGCCAGCGTCACCCTGGATGTCTACACCCACACGGACTACAACTCCGTCAAGCACGCCTTTGATCAGATCGCAGCCAACCTGTGACAGGATCAAAACCGGACATTTTCCATACACCGCTTCTTACACCATTTGCGTCGAGACTTATCCATATCTGTGTAGATTTACGGGAGATCCGAACTTCGGACGCGCACCTCAAAATCCCGCAAAATCCCTGCGGCAGAAGGGATACGGAGGCTTGTACACATCTGCGTGGGCAGCCTCAAAATCCCCGGGAAGGGCGAGCACCATATATTCGATATTGTGTGCCCGGCGATGCGAGAAAGAGTTACCACAAAATTTCGGAGAGCCCATTTTAATTCCTGCGTTATCCGGATGTGTTTTTATACGCCCTTGTTTACAGTTCTGATCACTTGAATAGTGAGACAGTCAATATTAGATAAAAGAGACTCGTGATATTGAAACTATAGATTTGAAGCATACTGCAAAAAATCCTGATGTTTTTAATATTAGTTTCCCAATTCCGTTTTGTGTTCCTGCGCAGTTTCGGCCCTTGTAAGTACAAGGTTTGGCATCGCCCTGAATACGAAATGAATTGGGACATATTAGTTTAGTATTATTACGATTTGACAAACAGTACGGAAAAGAACGAAAGCATGTAAACCGCAAGTGTCGCAACATCTGTGTGATAGATACCAAGGCAAAGGACGGAGCAGGATAGAAGAATATTCAGCATTGTCTGAGAGGTACTTCTCTGCTGTAAAAACGCGATTCTGTATTCCCTTATTAGTAAACTATATAGGAGCGGTGCATGAGATGAGACGGCAGACCTTGCTCAAAAAATTGGTGGTTAGCTTTATTCTGGTGTCATTGATCCCGGCACTTTTGACAGCAGGGGTTACATTTTATCGAAATAATCGCGACCTTAAAGCCTCGATTATCAGCGAAAACCAATTGTCCCTATTGGATATTTCTGAACGTACTTCTGAAAAAATCCAACAAGTAGATATGTTCTTTTATTGGGTTTCCCAGAACACCCAGATCCAGCAGCTGTTGAATCTAACTGCTTCAGAAGCTGCCTCCTACAGTGAAGATAAAGCTCTGGCCATCAAGGAATTGCGCTCGCAAACATCATATCGTCCGATTGCTAAGGACATGTTATCGCTATTTATCATTGGGAATAATGGGCTGGATATAAGAGATGGCGCAGAGGCGTCTTTGATCGATTACACATATTTAAAAACATTTATTAACCGTTTTTCCGAAGACTATTGGAGTGGAGTGATGGAGAATATCACACCGCTTACTGATAATAAGAGGGTCATCATGTATTGCCATCCGATTATCAGTTTGGAAAGCCGGCAGACGATCGGCCACTTAATGATCATTTTTTCCGAAAACTTTTTTTTAGATGCGTTTAAATATTTTACGGAGGATTCTGACAACTATGCTGCGCTCTTTACAGAAAATGGGCAAATTTTGGCTTTAGCTGGGTGCGAAGGTGACGAGATAAAAGTACTGACAATGTTATCCAGCAAAAACCAAAATTCTGAATATTTACCGCTCACGGTAATTGACAATGCGAACAGACTTACACTGAGGGGACTTGTTTCTAAGCAGTTAATCAATAATCAGGTTCATCTACTTACTACTTCAACGATAGTATTATTGGCGATTGTGGTTGGAGTTACTGCGATGCTTTCTACATTTTTGTCCGTAAATCTCAACCATCCAATTAAACAGATCACGAAAAATGTTAATAAAATTTCAAAAGGTGATTTTACTCATCTGCAAGAGATTGATGACAATAGCGAACTTGGAGAATTAAACCGGCATATATTAAAAATGAGTGAAGACATACAGCGTCTGCTGCAAGAACAAAAAGAAAGAGAAACCGAAAAGCGGCGGTTGGAAGTTCGGGTCCTTCAAGCGCAAATAAACCCGCACTTTTTATATAACACATTGAACTCTATTAAAATTATGGCCTCGATGCAGAGTGCGTATAATATTTCTGCTATGGTCGATGCTTTGGGCAAACTGATCAGGGCAAATCAAACCGTTACGGCGGAATGGATTCCGCTAAAGCAAGAGCTTGACTTGTTAGACAGTTACTTGTATATCCAAAATATTAGATTCAAGGGGAAAATACGGAGCGAGTGGTCTATAGAGGATGAATCTTTGCTACAGCAGAAAATATTGAAATTTACGCTGCAGCCTTTGGTTGAAAATGCGATTATCCATGGCTTGGCAGATCTTCCTCAGGGCGGAGAGATTTTAATTATCTGTGATACACATAAAACGGATCTGCGGATCCGCATATTGGATGACGGTGTGGGGATTGAACCAGACCGCCTGGCATATATACAAGCTATGCTGAATGATTCTTCCGGGATTTTTCACCAGGAAAATGGCATGGGCATTAAAAATGTTGCACAAAGAATCCGACTCCGCTGCGGAAGTCGCTATGGTGTCACTATAAGTAACCGCGCGGAAGGAGGGACTTGTGCAACCGTTTTGCTCCCTCTTGATTACAAGGAGGACTCAACATGATGAATTTGTTAAAGATACTCATTGTGGATGATGATGCTACGGTTCGCATTGGATTGAAGACTCTCATTGCCTGGGAGCAATATGGTTACAGGCTTGTAGGGGAGGCAGCTAATGGACAGCAAGCCATTGAGATCGTGCATAGAGAGCAACCGCATATTATTATTACGGACATGAAAATGCCTGTAATGGACGGACTAACCCTTATCAAAACGCTGAAAAATGAAGAGGGATTTTCCGTGGCTTTTTTGGTTCTGAGCAGCTATGATGACTTTGAATTAGTCAAAGGAGCAATGAAACTTGGGGCCGTTGACTACTTCTTGAAATTGGAATTGGACGTCCATATGCTGCTGTCCTGCCTGGATGAAGTGCGAAAAACGATCACATCTGCGGACTCCTCATGTGAAAATGAGACTGTTGGAGGTGTTTCCGCATTGCAGTCAAAGGTAATACGCAATATTATTTCTAACTATTTTTTTACGGAAGAAGAGATGATCAAGCAGTTAAAGCAAAGCGGCATTCATTTGGATACAGACTCAATGTATTGCCTCTTTATCAAAATTAATAACATTTTGATTTTTGAAGAGAGTACAGAGGAAGAGTATTACACCTTAAATTATGGCATCATAAATGTCATCACAGAGATCTCCAATGATTGCTTTGACGCCTACTGCGTAGAAGGAAAAACCGGGGAATTCTATGTTATTATTGCGGCACAAAAAGATATAAAAAATGGAAAAGAGGAAGAATTGGTTGCGTTAACTGCAAGACGGCTACATAAAATGCTTTGGCAATACCTAAACTTGGACTGCACGGTTGGTATAGGCCGGGGGAAAACTACGCTGGACGGCATTCGAAAAGCTTGCCATCAGGCGGTCGAAGCTGTAAAGAGCCATTACTTTTTGAAAAATGATGAAATTATTGACTGGCGAAACTGTCCAATACCCATTCAAAAAGGGTTCATTTTGGGAGATTGCAACGAAATAATTGAGGCAAAACAACAGTTAAAACATGCATTAAGCGTGTTGAGGGAAGATGAGATAGCCTCCAGCTTAAAAGTAATCAAAGAGAACCTTTTAAAGTCAGGGCATTCAAAGGAAACGATATTGTTTATTCTCATAGAAGTGTTTACTTGCGTAAGAGAGGTGTTTGACCACTACAGTATGTCAACGCATGATATACTTTTGCAGAGCTGGAGAACATACACAGAATTTTTGACGATTAAAAATGTTGAACAAGCACTTTCTTGGATAGATAATTTGCGGGAGGATCTTCAAAACTACGTAAGAAATGAAATAAAAAAAGATTATCAGGATGTTGTTTTCAAGGCAAAGGAGATCATAGATGAAAACTATTCTTTGAAATTGTCGCTTACAGACATAGCAATGCGCGTTCATCTTGACCCTTCCTATCTGAGCTCTCTGATGCGCAAACATCTCGGCATGAGCTATTCTGAATATTTGACGAATGTTCGAATAGAGCAAGCCAAACGTCTGCTGGCCAATTCTTCCCAAAAGCTTTCTGCCATCGCAGAGACCGTAGGGTATCCCGATCAGTTTTATTTTAATCGCCTTTTTAAACGCGTTTGTGGAATAGCTCCTGGGGAATACCGAAAAAGAATTCAAAATCAGCGTAACAACTGACAGGAGAAACGGAATATGAAGCGTCGTTTTATAGGGGTTGCCTTGATTGGCTTAAGCTTATTCGCAATGATGCTTACATTTGCTTTCCGAAAAGGAGCGAAAGATTCTGAAGAGGCGGAACTTGCTACAACATTGAGGGTTGCCGTTGCCGCTGATGCAGCTGCGGAATATGACCAAATGCTCTTTGAAGAGTTTATGAAACAATATCCCGATATTAAAATAGAGACCGTATCGTTTCCTGCGCCTGTCTATTCGGCTAATTTGGAAGCACTCATGAGCGGGCAACAACCGGTTGATGTCATTTTCATTAAAGAGATTTCACAATTGGGGAATTTGGCCGATGAAGGTGTTCTGAAACCTTTAGATTTTCTTGTTTCACAAAGCGGGATATCTCCTGAGAGTCTGATAGGATATGAAAATTTAAAAAGCACTACTGACAATACCCATTATGCTATGCCCTACAGGGTGGAGAAGTACTTTTTGTATTACAACAGAGATGTTTTCGACATAACAGGCATTCCTTATCCGACACAGAATATTACATGGCACGAGTTTCAGGAAATAGGATTTGCTATGAACCAAAAATTAAAAGAACTTGGAATGAGTGAGAAAAAGGCAATCCTTCTTTTACCTGACGGGAATGATCTTCTCAGAATGACGATCCCCGGTCTGTCTTCTCTGATAGGTGGGGATATGCAGCAATTCGGCCATAGTCTGGACTTGATGGAACAACTGCTTGCGGAAGGGACGACGATTTCCTTCGCACAAAGCTATGAGCAAAATTTTCAGCAAAACGTATTTGAAACAGGGAATTATGGGATGTTCATCACCAGCAGCAGTTACGCCCCATTATTGCTTGACAAGCAGAAAGACGGAAAGCTTGATTTTGACTGGGGCGTTGTTTCGCAGCCGTTTTGGCCGGAGGAAAAGAGCGGGAACAATATAAAAATAATTATTCCCATATGCATATACCGATACACAAAATACCCTGAGGCTGCTTGGAAGTTCGTGTCTTTCATGAGCGGAGAGCAAGGCGCGTCTCTAACTGCGGAGAATCTGCTGTTCCCTGCATATGACAGCGAAACAGTGCAGAAGACTTTGATATCTGCCGCCCAAAGGCACCAGATAAAAGCAGACCTGGTGGACAATGCACGTAGGTCATCCCTGCCAGCTTGCCCGACGGCAAGTGAGATAGATATCTTTTCGTTTATAAGCAACGAATATATGGATACGCTTATGGGGCTGATTACAAAAGATCAGTGTATCAGGAAAATAGAAGATTTGCACAGCCGCTTCCCCAAATAGGAAAAATTGTCCGCATAATCTGTATCCGCTCGACGCAGCGGGACTGAGCGTTCAGAGCCGCTGGAGGGTGTGCCCGCAATTGCGGCCGACGCGGGCAGATCCGACAGAATACTATGTGCGGCGAAGACCATAAAAGGGGGGGGACCTCTCGTTCCCTAACTCTGCGGCTCCCGATGCGGCAGACCAGCCTGGCTTGCCTTGCCGCACGGATGCCAAAGGCGCTGGATTTCCGAACAGGCTGCCGGACAGCGGGGAAGGACGCGAGAAAGCCCATGGGACCGCTGTGGCCCACGGGCTTTCCGCTCCGGCGCCCCGCGGCGGGACCCTCAAATGGTAAGACAATATGAAATGACCCCTGCACTTGTAAAGCGTGGATTAGCCTGCCATACTTTAGGAGCGCACCTAAAGTAACCAGACTTACCACATACAAGGAGGAGTCATCATGACAAGTATAATCTATATCGGGATGGATGTCCACACCACAAATTACACACTTTGTTGCTATACCGTAGATTCGGACGACGCATTTGCTGTCGTAAATGTGAAGCCAGACTACCATGAGATACTAAAATACATGGAGCGTGTTCGTTCGACGCGTGGCGGAAATTGCGATTTTATTTGTGGTTACGAGGCAGGCTGCCTTGGATATTCCCTTTATCACCAACTCGCCAAACACGGGGTAGCATGCATTATCTTGGCTCCGTCTACTATGCCCCAGCAAAAGGGTAAATCGATTAAGACCGATAAGCGCGATGCAAAAAATATTGCTAAGTGTCTGGCCTTCAACCTGTACAGCCCGGTATATGTTCCGACGGCCGAGGACGATGCCATCAAAGAGTATATTCGAATGCGGGATGATGTGAAGGCTGATCTGAAGCGAACGAAGCAACAGATTATTTCGTTCTGCACCCGCCATGGATTCCATTATGAAGGGAAGAGCCGTTGGACTCAGGCCTATTTCAAGTGGCTTGACTCTCTCGTATTTGAAAATGCGCTCTACAAGGAAACCTTACAAGAATACTTGGCTCTCTACTATACGTTGGATGAGAAGATTGCTGTATATGATGCCCGGATTGAGGAACTGGCTCATCAGAAACGGTATGAAGAGAATGTTCGGAAGCTCTGCTGCTTCAAGGGCGTCTCTACCCATACTGCGCTTCCTCTGCTTGTTGAAGTCGGCGATTTCCACCGTTTTCGGACTGCTCAACACTTTTCCGCCTACTTGGGACTTGTCCCAGGAGAATCGTCCAGTGGAGAAAAGGTGATCCATACAAACATTACAAAAGCGGGGAATTCTCATCTGAGGACTCTCTTGGTGGAGTCTGCGAACAGCTATAGCCGAGGGGTTGTTGGAAAAAAGAGCAAAGTAATGAAGGACAAACAAGGTGGTAACTCACCCGAGATAATTGCGTACGCCGACAAAGCGAATGAACGGTTACATAGAAAGTTCTATAAAATCGCAATTCGATCCAAGAAGAATGTTGCCAAAACAGCTATTGCCAGAGAGCTATCATGTTTCGTTTGGGGAATGATGACCAATCACATCTCCCGGGCAGTGTAGCATCTATTCCTTTGAAGATGATATTGCGACTTGATTCCTGCGTCAAGGGTGTTTCACACCGCTGACGCGGCTTCGCCCTTGACCCAGTCTCAATCCGCAATTTGTGGTATTCAAGGAATGGATACCACCAGTTTGCCCACATTCGAGGGCATTTGTGAGGAGCCAAGCGAATGACAAGGTTCAGCTATCTACGATTTGACGCTTTGATGGCACAATATTTGTGATCCACGCCGTAAGACGGTAGAGCTCCAGGCACGAACCATTGACCTGTGGTAGCCAATCCACGTATAACAGAGTGGCCAATGCCGGAATTCTAATTGCCTTGGCTCTTCTCACATGCCCTCGGACAAACATTTTGCTTTTGGCAGGAATTTTCTACTTGACAAAAGTCATTTCATAACAGCGTCAAGGCTGAGGGCGGATTAAAAAGCTGAAGAAGATATGAGATACTAATTCTCGAGAAGTCTCAGGACTTCTCGAGAATTCTCATTTAGGGAGGAGCCGGGAAGGTTGAAACATTGTAGTCAAAGCACCATTGCGAAAAGGGCGCACAAAACCAAGCCCACTAAAAGTGGGCGAAAAACGAAGGTATGCTTAAAGTCTATGGCGTAGGTGGAGCAGCTACCAGATAACCTTGCCGCTGGAGAATGAAGATGGCTTCCGCCACGGAAACCTCACGGTGCGCTGGAGGTCGGTCTGTCTGCCGGTAAAGTTCAGGATTGTAAGACTCATTTTTCTTGAGAATGTTGTAAATAGCTGTAAGGAGCATTCTGGCAATGGCGATGATTGCTTTCTTGTGTCCACGGCGTTTCTTGAGAGCAAGGTAGCGATTGCGGACTTCTGGGAATTTCTTGGCACGAACCGCATTGAGGGCGCACTGAACAAGCAGCGGTTTGATGTAGGCTCCGGCCCGGCTGATTCTGGTGGTTTTCTTCTTCCCGGCACTTTCGTTGTTCTGCGGCGTAAGCCCAGCCCAGGAGCAAAGATGCTTCGAGGTGGGGAACACGGACATATCCACTCCGATTTCGGAAATGATGCCGATTGCGGTAAAGGATTGGATACCCGGCACCGTCATAACAAGGCCCAGTTGAGGAAGATATTTCTCAGCAGTTGCCAGAATCAGTGATTCCAAATCAAGTTTGCACAGTTGGAGACTATCCATGTGGGAACGGATGATGCGGAGCTTTTCAGCCTGTTCTTCACACATCTCTCCGTCCACAGCGGCGAGCACCTGTTCATTGGTCGCTTTCATGCCTTTGGTGCGGAAACCGGAAACATCCGTAATTTTCTCAGCTGGATTTTCTAAAATCCTGGTCGTAATTGCAGAGGCGGTTTTGCCGAACACATCTGAGAACACATCATCCAACTTGATATTGGAAACGGTTAGGCAGTTCTGTGCCCGGTTTTTCTCGCCGGTAGTGAAGTTGGTAAGTTTCCAACGATAACGAACCAAATCCCGAAGCTGGCGAATATCTGCCGGTGGGATAAAGCTTCCGGCGACAAGGTCGTGCTTGAAGATGTCTGCGATCCACTTGGCGTCTCGCTTGTCGGTCTTCTTGCCCCGAATCGCTTTCACGTATTTCGGATGAGCAAGAACGATATTACAGGTTGGCTCCAGAATGTTGTAGATGGGAATCCAATACTTTCCCGTGGATTCCATGCACACATCTTTGCAGCTATTCTCAGCCAACCAGGCTGCACAACGGCGTAGGTCCCCAGTGAAGGTGGAAAAACGCTTGCTCTTGTAGGTTGTTACTCCATACTCAGTGGTAGAAGCAATACAGGCAACGACAAAGGACTTGTGGACGTCCATCCCGCAGCAGACACGATAAACGATTTTGAGCATAACACATCCCCTCGAAACAGTGTATTTGAGGGAACAGGCAGGGACTGGACGCCCACTGAAAGATTGAAGTAGTCCGTCTCTCCAAAGATAAGGTTACAGGGTGCAAAGCCCTACTCATTGGTGCTTGAAAGAGCGTCCGGCACACATAAAGATTCAGTCCAGCAAGGGCTGGGCCTACTCACCTCCACGTGCTCTGTAGTGTGCCTGCTTCCTCAAGTACAGTCTAACAAATTTAGATAAGTTGCGTCAGAGGTACTTCGGTTTCATTCCCTTTGGTGCCTTGGAGCGCAGCGGAAAGGAATGGTCATAAAGATGGGGGCGTGTGAATTAAAACGGCAGGCAAAGTTAGAGCATTGGAAGATGCAGATCATAGACTGCCGCAGCAGCGGCATGAGCGTAAGGGGATGGTGCGCGGAACACAATATATCGACAAAGACCTACTACCGCTGGGAAAAGGAAATCCTTTCGTCGGCAGCCGCGGAACTTGTGCCCGCAGTTTCGGCACCGCAGCCACCAGCAACTTTTGTAGAACTCCCATCGCTGCCTGAGCGACAGACAGTGGGTGGAGTGGCAGCCAGCATCCAGATCGGAAAAGGGAAAGCAGACATCTATTCAGGTGCGGATGCAGCTGTAGTGAGGGCAATCTGCCAGGTACTGAAATCATGCTGAGTGATTTCACCGGAGCAGACAGAGTATATATCGCCTGCGGTTATACGGATCTGCGGAAAGGGATCGATGGGTTGGCGGCTATGGTGCAGCAGCAGTTTCAGTTAGACCCATTCACCAACACGCTGTTTCTGTTCTGCGGAAGACGGCGGGACCGCATCAAGGGACTCTACTGGGAGCAGGATGGATTCATCCTGCTGTATAAGCGGCTGGAACAGGGCGCGTACCAATGGCCGCGAACAGAAAATGAGGTACGGCAGTTGACACCGCAGCAGTACCGCTGGCTGATGGAGGGGCTGAAGGTGGAGCAGCCAAAGGCACATCGCCCGATAGATGGTCTGCGTATCATTTAGGCGGGGAAAGCGGCTGAAAGTACTGGAAATGCTGGACTTTTTAGTTCAAATATGGTATAATTTATTCATGAAAAATGAAAGAATTCATGAGACAAGCACCTCGGAAATGGTAACCATTTCACGGGCGGAATATGAGTCTCTGAAAGCGGAAAGAGACGAGTTGAGCCAGAAATTGGACTGGCTCCTGGAACAGGTGCGCCTGAGCAGGAAGAAACTCTATGGTTCGTCTTCGGAGCGGCTGGAAGAAGAGCTGATGGGCCAATTGAGCCTCATGTTTGACGAGACGGAGGCCTGGGTGTCCAAACGGAGGTCCAAGGAGACGAAGGTGGCTGCCCATACCCGGCGTTCCTCCAGACTGGAGGAGGTCCTGCCAGACAATGTACCGGTTGAGGTGGTGGAACACCGCATCCCAGAGAACGAGCTGGACTGTCCTGTGTGCGGCACAACCATGATGGAGATTGGAAAAGACGTCCGGCGCACATTGGTGATGATCCCGGCCCAGGTGAAGATCCGGGAAGACGTTTATTTCACCTATGCCTGCCCAAAATGCAAGGAGGAAGGAACAGAGACGCCGATCCGCAAGGCGGAAAGACTTCCTGCTCTGATCCCCGACAGCTATGCCTCTCCGGAGGCGGTTGCCCACATCATGGTGCAGAAATTTGTGATGCACGTACCATTGTACCGGCAGGAGAAGGAGTGGAACCGGGCAGGCGTGCAGTTGAGCCGGCAGACCATGAGCAACTGGGTGCTGCGGGTGGCGGAGGACTGGTTGAAACCGGTATATGAGGAACTGCACAGGCGGCTCCTCCAACGGCAGGTGCTCCATGCGGATGAAACCACGCTGCAAGTACTGAAATTGGAGGGCCGGACGGCTCGGAGCAAGTGCTATATGTGGCTGTACCGAACAGGTGGGGATGCGGAACATCCCATTGTGTTGTACGAGTACCGGCCTACCCGGAAGGCGGAGAACGCGGCTGCCTTTCTGGAGGGTTTCTCCGGTTGGCTCCATGCGGATGGCTACGCCGGTTACCACCGGCTGCCTGAAAATATCCGGGTGGTTGGCTGCTGGGCGCACCTGCGGCGAAAATTCGACGAGGCGGTGAATGCCCTGCCGAAGGAGCAGCGCGCGGGATGCGCGGCGCTGGAGGGGCTGGAGTAGCGGCAGCCATCCTTGCCCTTGTCATGTGCTATGAGCTGATCGAGATGATCGTGGAGAAAAACAATATGCACGACTTCGACAGCTCCATGTTCTTCCGCTGGATGTTCAAATCTGCCTTCGCCATCCTCATTGTGACGAACACATGGAATATCGTCATGGGCGTTTTCGACGCCACACAAGCCGTCGTCAACCAGAGCGCCGGGGTAATCATCGGAGAAACCAGCATTGACTTTGACACGCTGCTCCCCGATCTGGAAAGCCGCCTTGAAGCAATGGACATCGGGCCGTTGCTGGGCTTATGGTTCCAGACCCTTGTTGTGGGGCTGACGATGAACATTCTATCCATCTGCATTTTCCTTGTGACCTACGGGAGAATGATTGAAATATACGCCGTGACCGCGCTGGGACCGATCCCCCTTGCCACGCTGGGAAACGCGGAGTGGCGCGGCATGGGCCAAAACTATCTGAAATCCCTTTTGGCGCTGGGCTTCCAAGCGTTCCTGATTATGGTTGTCGTCGGCATCTATGCGGTGCTGATACAGGAAATCGGGACGGCGGAGGACATTTCCGGCGCGATCTGGGGCTGCATGGGCTACACAGTGCTTTTGTGCTTCTGCCTGTTCAAGACGGGAAGCATCAGTAAAGCCGTGTTTACCGCTCACTGACGGGAGGTGACGCATATCCGCATCGGACTGATTGACGTGGACTCTCACAACTTCCCGAACCTCTGCCTGATGAAGCTGTCCGCCTAATCTATATTTCAAGTCGCCGACTCATCCCTGGGTAGGCAGCGGTCCAGTGGGGCCGGGGCAAGCCCGTGGAGAGCAAGCGGATAAGGGTCTAAGCGGTTTTGAAATTCTGCCACGCCCACTGTGCCGGAAATAATCCCAGCATAAAATGACCTGAGCAGCAGGCGGAAGCCTGCTGCTCAAACGGAACAATATGAGAAGTGGAGATGATGATCTCATTCATCGGGACCTGGAGCAAGGCACTCAGCGCATAGAGGTTATCTACACTGGGCAGGCTCTGCCCCCGCTGCCATTTGTAGATGGCCTGTGGCTCCTCGAATCCGAAATACTGCTGGAGATCTCGAACCGTCAGACCACGGTCTTTTCGAAGTCGGCAGATATTTGCTCCGGTAGCCACAGGATCGATCACAGGAAACCGAATCACGGACATATGGATCGCCTCCATTCAGTAGGATGATTTCCGCCGCAACGGAATATTAAAATATAACCGATATACTCTGGAATAGCAAGCGATCCTCTGCATTTGTAATGAGATTGTCATAAAGGAGAGCACCATTGGGAGATACACTTTTCTACCAGTACATTGACAGGCTATCTCTGTTCTATAACTATTTCGCATTCCTGGACACGGATGCTTATCTGGCTGATCAGCTTTTCATCAAGCATCAGGTGCGGGTGCACTTCTGCGAGGAATATGTACGGGGTGACTCTCCGTACCGTGTGATCTTCTGCCATGTGCGGAAACGGGATCGGGCGCGGTTCCAGGCAGCTCTGGAAGAGTTGCCGAAAAAGATGATGTTGCTGGGCTATATAGACTATTTGGATGTATGCCGTGCGCTTTGGGGCGAATGCCAACAGCAGAGAAAAGAGGAGGCGAATTCCCGTGAAGCAGTTGATTCCATTGGACAAGCGCAGTAAGAAGGCCAAACGGGAATATCACGCAAAACAGCGAGGGTCTTGGAACGGAGTCAATCCTGTCACCCGGATCGTTCAGAGTAGAAAGGCCTATGACAGAGCAAGAGTTAAACAATCGGATCGCCGAGATCCTAGAATCGACTAAAGCGGAGAATGGCTGCGGGCGTCGTACCGGTCGCCAATACCGACGTTCACAAAGTATCAGGCATTCAGATCACCTTCTGTTTCTCATTCAGCACAGCGGTTACGCGCCGAATATGGGTTATATAATAGGGGACTATGAGAGAATAACGACCTTGCTTCACTCGGGTCTGCACATTCAGTATATGAAGTCCAGCAACCGGCAGCAGTATCTGAAGCGGAAAGGGAATCGAAAAGTCCGGAAATATCGCTGTCTACCAAAGAAAGGGAACCAGTATCGTAAGGTATTTGACTACTGGTGGGAGCTCTATTGAACTACAAAGAGGCGTCGGCTCAGTAATTAAATATCGAGCAGGCGCCGTTTTGCATTGTGGAATTCAGCACTTAATCGATGTGACTATCCCGCCGTTCCAACAACACTTGTATTCTTAGTTCTTCATCTTGACTTGGTAACTGGTCTTGGTGACTTCTCGATGCGTTGCAGATACTTTTCCAAGTGAGCCATAGAAAACTGTACTTTCCCGCCCGGGCAGCGTTGATAGTATCCTATCAATCTTCTGGCGCGCAGTTCATCCAGCTTTCGAACTGTAATGCCGAGCATAGCGGCAGCCTCACTTCGGGAGTATAATTCCATGGTGTTCACATCCTTCTTTGGAGAAAATTGCCCCTCATTATAACAGTAGAAAACAGAGGGTAAAGTTCACCCCCCATAGCACAACAAAGCCTCAAATTCGCGGTTTGTACCGGACTATAAATTACCTGACTGACACAAGGACAACGGGCCGAGAGTGAAAAGTTCCAGAGCCAATCTCCTTTACATTTGCTGTATCTTGTCTTCGAGCAATGGTAGAGCGCCATATCGTTCTTGTGCTTACCCTGCCTCTGGATTATCGAAAGTAGCGTCCCATTCCTTGGCTGCGCTCCTTCAACCGGCTATGGGAGGTCTACAACCGGCAAGTGGGGGACATCATCGAAATGGAAAGGCAAGGAAAAAGTTGCTCGTAGTCCTTCTCGCAGAATCGCTCCCAATCGGGCGGGTGGAGAAAGACCCCGTTAAGCTGCAAGTGGTCTATGGCCTGGGGGCAGATGCAGGCAGGGCCTCCCTCGATCTTTTGAAATATGAGCTGCTGAAAGCAGAACAAGTTTTTCATCGAGCAAACGCACTTCCAACAGGCGGACAGCCTGCACGGAAGTGCGTTTGCTTTTTCACACATAACGGCCAATACTTCGGTTCAAACACACGAGATTTTATCACTTGACCTTGTGGAAAAGATATCACAACACAACATGAAACGGTTTGATAATCAATTCTATCTCTCAAAAAACCGGAATTCCACATTTCAATTTCTTCATAACATTTTGAAGCCTTTTCGTAACTGGAGCAGAAGTGCGCAAATTGCCTCGAAAAGTTCTGAAAATCGAAAATCTCCGTAACCTCATTTGTAACCTCAAACGGGTCCGTAACCTCAAAGTAGCCCCAAATATTGTGTCTAAAATTCATCTAAACCACTATATATAGCAACATAGTTCAAGGCACAAATAGACATACCGGAATCCATGCCACCAACTTTTAGAAAAGAAAAACCCCGGAAAACCGAAGTTTTCCGGGGAAAAAGCAACTTTTTAACGCTTGGAGAACTGGGGCGCACGTCTTGCCGCTTTCAGACCGTACTTCTTACGCTCCTTCATACGAGGATCGCGGGTCAGGAAACCGGCCTTCTTCAGGATGGGACGGTTGTCCTCGCTGGCCAGCAGCAGGGCGCGGGCGATACCGTGCCGCAGGGCGCCGGCCTGGCCGGACACGCCGCCGCCGGTGACAGTGGCCACAACATCCATCTTGCCGGTGTTGCCGGTGGCCTCCAGAGGCTGACGGACCAGCATCTTCAGGGTGTCCAGACCGAAATACTCATCAATGCTCCGGCCGTTGACGGTGATGGAGCCGGTGCCGTTGGGGAACAGATGGACGCGGGCCACAGAGGACTTCCGGCGACCAGTGCCATACAGATAGGGCTTCTTGGACTGATACATACTTCAAACTCCTCCTTATTCCGCGTCCAGAGCGACGGGCTTCTGAGCCTGCTGCTCGTAGTTGGCGTCCGCATAGATGTGCAGCCGCTTCAGGGATTCCTTGCCGATGGTGTTCTTGGGCAGCATACCGCGGACAGCCACCTTCATGGCCAGCTCGGGCTGCTCCTGCATCAGGATGCGGTAGGGGGTCTCCTTCAGGCCGCCGATCCAGCCGGAGTGGGTACGGTACATCTTCTGGGTGCCCTTCTTGCCGGTCAGCACAGCCTTGCCGGCGTTGATGATGATGACATAGTCACCGCAGTCGGCGTTGGGGGTGAAAGTGGGCTTGGTCTTGCCGCGCAGCAGGTCGGCAGCCCGGACAGCGGTCTTGCCCAGGGGCTTGCCCGCGGCGTCCAGGATGTACCACTTACGCTCAATGTTGGCCTTGTTTGCCATAAAAGTGGACATGGTGTTTCCTCCGTATATTGAAATTCTTTGCTTTGCTTTACAAATCAAGAGCTCCGGGTTACAATCGGAGCAAGGATATTTATACCACGGCGGCGGGGGAATGTCAACGGGGATTTCGTTTAACCGGGATAAATCTCTGAATTTCTCTTGATACCTCTTATTATCTCCTGATTTCTCACGTTCTATTTTGAATTTTTCGGGGGAAGGCCCTGTACGCCGAAACGCCTGGGGGCGCTGGATCTTCTGCGCGGCCGGCCTTATGCGGATTCTCTGCGCCGCTGCTATGGCAGAAGCCCTGGGGAGATCGCTCGCTATCTCTGCTGGGAGATGGCGGACCGGGGCACCGGCCCCATCTGACTGCCGGCGGTGGGGGACGATGGGCCGGACCGCTTCGCCATGTTTTTGGGCGAGAGAAAACCGGACGAGCGTTACATCGTCCGGTTCCCGCAGAATGTCGATGGGGACTATGAAGCGTATGGGCATCCGGTGTGGATGTACGGCCCGTACCCGGTGCGGGGCGTCTACACCCAGCCCATGAGGGCTATTCCGGCCACGGAAGCCTGTTACGTCATCGGGAATGAATCGGAAAAACTGACGGAGGTCCGGCTGCGGGTGGACGCAGGCCTGGACGAATCCGTCTCCATCCCCGCCCCGCCGTCCCTGACCATCTGGCGGTTTACAGGCGGGGACATGGGCTGGCGCCTGGTGGACCGGTATTTTGACGCCCGGGGCGAAGAACTGCCCTGACGTTTGAAAACAATATGTAATGCTACAAGATCCACTGGACCAACAGTAGCAGCACAAATCCCGGCAGGCCCAGGACGGCGATCACCAGGGCATTCCACAGGTTCAGCCCCAGGGCGATGCCGGTGAGGCCCGCCGTCAGCCGTACGGCCCCCAGGGCTAGAAACCCCAACAGGGTGTTCAGCAGTAGTTTCAGCGCCAGGCGGAAGGGGGAGCTGAACACCCGGATCAGAGCGACGAGAAAGAAGCCCGCCAGGATGGCGGCGATGATCTTCTGACTCAGGTCCATGTGGACGCCCCCTCCAGCCCGGCAGCAGCCGCTGCCTCGGGACTCCGCTCCTTGATGGCGCGGATCAGATAGTTGCACCGGGCCTTCACGGCGCTGATCTGGTAGACGCAGGACTCCACCAGCTCCGGGTCCAGGGCTTGGTCGAACTGGCGATAGGCCTGGGCCAGGTCCCCCTGGGCCTCCAGCAGCTCGGCCTTCAGGGTCAGCAGCTCCGGGTCGGGGCGGGCGGCTTTCTTGGCAAAAACAGGTTTCATGGCAGTGTCCCTCCTATCCATATTCTTACGGGGAGTTTGGACAAATATGCCAGCTTTCATACAAGGAGGCAGGAAGAACATGCCAACAGAACAGGAGAACTTCATGGCCCAGGCTCTGGCGCTGGCGGCGGAGGCCGCGGCGGCGGGGGAGGTGCCCGTGGGCTGCGTTATCGTCCGGGACGGGGAAATCGTGGGCCGGGGCCGCAACCGGCGGGAGGAGAAGCAGGCCACCGCCTCCCATGCGGAGATGGAGGCCATTGCCCAGGCCAACGAGCACCTCGGCACCTGGCGGCTGGATGACTGCGAACTGTACGTGACGCTGGAGCCCTGCCCCATGTGCGCTGGGGCTATCCTGAATGCCCGTATCCGCCGGGTTTGGTACGGCGCCCGGGACGAGGCCTTCGGTGCCTGCGGCGGAGTGACCAACCTGTTTATGGAGAGCTTCCCCAACCGGCCCGCCCTGGTGGGCGGCATTCTGGGAGAGGACTGCCGCCGGGTGCTGGCGGATTTTTTTGCCGGGCTCCGGGCCGGAGAAAAAAATCGACCCTCAGATTTGATTTAAGACTTTTGTAACAATTGATGCTGGTTTGCTTAACAACTCTCTAGTATCTTAATACTTGCAAGAGACAAAACTTCTTTTCATCCAATCTTCCAAAAAATAGGGAAACGGACCAGCCGAAAGGCTGGTCCGTTTCTCGATTTCCCCGGTATTTGTGAACAAACGGAAAATCCCCGCGGCGGGCACTCCCGGCCGCGGGGATTTTGTGATAAACTGTCAGGTATTGTCCCAGGGCGCGGCCAGTACCGCCGTCCGCTGGAGCAGGAAGCCGAAAAGCGTCACGGCGCCGCCCAGGTAGAACAGCAGCCGGGCCGGATCCGGCCGGTCCGCCAGAGTGGCCAGGCAGAAGGCGATGGCCAGCGCCGCATAGACGGCGAAGCGGCGGGTCCGCCCCGCCCGGAAGGCGAAGGAGGACAGCCGGTAGAAGGCCAGAGCCAGGAACACCACCGCCAGCAGCTCCGTGTAGTAATCTGTGAGGGACGGGTCTACGGACACCACCCGGTAGGTCAGCACCAGCCGCACCACTAGGCAGCAGACGGGCACCAGCAGCAGAGGACTCTGAAAGGGCTTGCGCGTCTCGCCCTCCGGCCGGATGCGGCAGGCAGGCACAGCGGGAAGCAGGCTGGCCGCCGAGAGAAGAGACAGCAGACCCACCACCAGATGCTCCCTGCCGGAGAAGAGCTGACTGCCCTGGGCGGTCACAAAAACGGTCACCGTCTCTCCGCTGCCGGTGAGGGCGCTGGCGCCGGAGAAGCCGAAGAGCAGGTCCAGAACGCCGGAGGCTGTCAGCAGGAAGAGCCCCATCACCGCCGGAGTGAGCAGCCCGGGGGAAGCCACGGAGAAGCCTGTGGGAAAGAGGGGTGGGTCCTCTCGGTCCGCAGGCAGAAGGGGCCGGGCCACCAGCAGGCAGACTGCCGCCAGAACCACGAACCAGGCCACCAGCAGGATGGCGTACAGATTGCCGGGGATGGGGAGGCCTGTGTCCACCTCGAACCCAGTGCTGCGCTGAAGCAGCCGCAGCAGGAATGCCCCCACACCGCCAATGGCGGCCAGCAGGGGCCAGAGCACGTATTTCTTCATAGGAGCCGATCTCCTTATCATGACAGATTTTCAAAAGCCAGTATACCACGGGAAAGGCTGTTTGTCCATGCCGGCCTCATTTTCCGCCCTCCGGGCGCATACAGTGAAGGGACAGGCCCGCAGACGGGGAACAAAAGAGGAGGAATTTCCATGAGACGCCATTCTGATCTGCACCAGAGCGCCGCCATCTCCGCGGTGCTGCTGGTGCTGCTGTTTGCCCTGCCCCTGGCGGTGGTAGTGCCCTTTCAGACAGAGCTTTTCTCCGATGATCCCATCGCTGTGGAGTCGGAGCGGGAGCCTTTTCAGCCAGGGGACCTGGACGGAGAGATGGTGCTGAAGGTCCTGGCGGGGGACACGGTGGAGGAGATGACCCTGGGAGAGTATCTGGTGGGCGTGGTCCGGGCGGAGATGCCCGCCTCCTTTGAGCCGGAGGCTCTGAAGGCCCAGGCAGTGGCAGCCCGGACGTACACCCTGTACAAGATGCAGACCGGCGGCAACCACGGCGACACCGCGGACATCTGCACGGACTCCACCTGCTGCCAGGCGTATATCTCGGAGGAAAACGCCCGGAACAACTGGGGCGAGAACGCGGACGCCTATGAGGAAAAGATCGAGACCGCCGTCCGGGAGACCGACGGAGAGACCATCCTGTACGGCGGCGTGCCCATCCTGGCGGTGTTCCACTCCTGCTCCGCCGGGCAGACCCGCTCCTCCGGCCAGGTGTGGGTCAGCGACCTGCCCTATCTCCAGGCGGTGTCTTCGCCGGAGCCTGCGGACAGCATCCCCAACTATTACAGCCGTGTGGAATTCACGGCGGAGGAGTTCCGGGAGAAGGTCCTGGCCTCCTATCCGGAGGCGGACCTGTCCGGCGACATCAGCGGCTGGCTGCAAAACGCCGTGACGGACACCGCCGGCAGCGTGGAGTCGGTGGACGTGGGCGGCGTGAGCATGAAGGGCAGCACTTTACGGAGCGTCCTGGGGCTGCGGTCCGCCTGCTTCGAGTGGGAGGCGGCGGACGGCAAGCTGGTGTTCTTCGTCACTGGCTACGGCCACGGCGTGGGTATGAGCCAGTACGGCGCCAACCAGATGGCCAAGGAGGGAGCGGACTACCGGACGATCCTCACCCACTATTATACCGGCGTCACCGTGGAGCCCTATACTACTGCCGCCATGGGGTGACTCTTTACAAAAAAGCCGGAAATGTGGTAAAATACAATCTTCCAGGGGAGCTTCTGCGGAAGGGAGGACATGATGAGACGAAAGCTCGCGGCACTGCTGCTGTGCCTGCTGCTGGTGTTCCAGCTGTCGCCGGTCCCGTCGGGGGCGGCGGAGACGGTGTATTTCACCGCAGTCAACAAAAACGTGCTGACGCTGTCGGACGACACCATGCCCTTCTGGTCCGGCGGCTATCTGTATGTGCCCAGCACTATCTTCACTGGCGTGGGCCGGGATCTGGGCGTGTCCTACTACCCCAATATTGCCCGGCAGACCGTGTTGCTGTATGTGGACAAGACGGTATACAGCTCCCTGGTATTTGACCTGAACAAGGACTATGCCATCGACAACGAGGGCAACCTGTATTTCCAGAAGCCCATCCAGCGGGGTGGCGTGATCTTCCTGCCCATCTCTCTGATCGCCCGGTGCTTCGGCCTGCTCTACTCCACCGTGGAGGTGGACCGGGGCTATCTGGTTTGGGTGCGCAATCCGGATATGGATATGGAGGAGCGGTACTTTGCCGACGCCGCCAAGTCCCGGATGGACTACGAGTACAACCAGTACCTGCGGAACCAGAGTGCGGAAGAGGACATCGCGCCGGAGGAAACGGAGCCCTCCACCGTCACCGGGCAGCGGATTTATCTTTGTGTGGAGGCCGCGGACCCGAAGCGGGTGAAGTCCCTGCTGGACATTCTGGACCGCTATGACGCCCACGCGGCTTTCTACTGTACGGAGGCGTTTCTGCGGGAAGGCGGCGACCTGCTGCGGCGAATGACCGCCACAGGGCAGGCCATCGGGCTGGCGGTGGACGCCGCGGCGGACCGCCCGGTGACGGAACAGCTGGAGACGGGGAACCGCCTGCTCTCCCAGGCCGCCAGCGTCAAGACCCGGCTGGCTTGGATTGAAAACGCCGGGGAGGAGTCTGTCTCCGCGGCGGAGGCGGCGGGCTTCTGCCCGCTGGACCCGGATCTGGACCGGGCGGCGTATCCCCTCAGCAGCACCGGCGCCGCCGACACGCTGCTCCAGCGGGTGACCAGCCGGGGCGGCGAGGTCACTGTCTGGCTGGGCGACAGCGCCAACGCCGCAGGGCTTGGGACGTTCCTGTCTGCGGCGGAGGCGGCGGACGACCGCTGTCTGGCCATGACGGAGACGGTGTCCTGACCTGCCAAGATTTACAAAATATTCAACATACCGCCCCGGGAGCGGATATAATAGAGGATATCAAGAATCGGCTGTGTCTGTGAACAGGCGGACGCCGCGGGCGGCAGAACCAGCGAAGAGAGACATATCGAAATGGGAGGGAGCGCCATGGGCCGCAACATCCTGGTCGTGGAAGACGACCGCAATATCTGTGATTTGATCCACATGTACCTGGTGAAGGAGGGGTTCGACGTCCGCATCGCCGGAGACGGCGGCAAGGCCATTGAGGAGTTTCAGAAGCAGGTTCCGGACCTGATCCTGCTGGACATCATGCTGCCGGTGATGGACGGCTGGTCGGTGTGCGCCAAAATCCGGGAGACCAGCAAGGTGCCCATCATCATGCTGACGGCCAAGGGCGAGGTGTTCGACCGCATCCAGGGCCTGGAGATGGGGGCGGACGACTATGTGGTGAAGCCCTTTGAGATGAAGGAGCTCATCGCTCGGATCAATGCAGTCCTGCGGCGGACGGAGATCCCCAACGACACCAGCAAGCGGCTGACGTTCGACAAGCTGGTGATTGACCTGGACTCCTACGAGCTGATCGTGGATGGGAAGAAAATCGACACGCCCCCCAAGGAGCTGGAGCTGCTGTATCATTTGGCCTCCACCCCCAACCGGGTGTACACCCGGAACCAGCTGCTGGATGAGGTGTGGGGCTTTGACTACTTCGGCGACAGCCGGACAGTGGATGTCCACATCAAGCGGCTGCGGGAGAAGATCGAAAACGTCAGCAGCCAGTGGGCGCTGAAAACGGTGTGGGGCGTGGGGTACAAGTTCGAGCTGGCAGGCGCCCCCGGGGCAAAGGAGAGCTGACGTTTCCGGGGACGAAGGCCCCGGCGCCGCGAAAGCGGCGTCAAGCGGTCCGCAGGACCCTTGAACCTGCCGGAATTCATTTCCGGCAGGTTGGTGAGATGAAAGGGGCCCCCGGAGGCCTGCGGCCTCCGGGGAAAACAGCAGCCAGTGGGCGCTGAAAACGGTGTGGGGCGTGGGGTACAAGTTCGAGCTGGCAGGCGCCCCCGGGGCAAAGGAGAGCTGACAAAACCGCCTGAAAAGACCTTTGCCTTTTCAGGCGGAAAACCGGGCAGGGAGGTCTCATGAAGGTACGGATCGCGCGTATTGCAAAACGGATGCACAACAAGTTCAGGGGCCTGTACTGGCGGCAGATGTTCGTCACCGTCGGCATGGTGCTCCTGACGCTGTTTTTGCTGGGAGTTTCGTTTTTCTCCCTGAGCTACAACTACGCCCGGGGCCAGGAGAACGGGGAGCTGGCCGCCCAGGCCCAGGTGGTGGGGCAGCTCTCCGCCAGCTATCTGGAAAACGGGCGGTACCTGGACATGGAGGAGCTGCAGCACGAGGAGGACTTCCAGCGTCTGGCCTCCTTCGCTGCCACGGTGTCCGAGGTGGACTTCCTGATCTGCGACGTGGAGGGCCACGTGCTGCTGTCCACGGATGCGTCTCTCAGCGGGCTGGTGGTGACTATGCCGGAGGAGATGACCGCAGAGGTGCTGGAGGAGGGCATCAGCTCCAGGCGCACGGACGTGGACGGCCTGTACTCCAACAAGCGGTTCGTGGTGGGCGTTCCGGCCATAAGCGAGGATACCCCCGACCCCGTCGGCATGGTCTATGCCGTGTCTTCCACCACCTCGCTGGACACCATGTGGTCCGGCTTCATCGGGCTGTTCTTCATGACGGCGTTCGTGGTGCTGATGATCTCCTTCATGGCGTCCTCCATCACCACCATGCGGCAGATCCAGCCCATCCGGGAGATGGCCAAGGCCACCCGCCGCTATGCGGAGGGGGACTTCGACATCCGCATGAACGACTACGGCCGGGATGACGAGTTGGGAGAGCTGGCGGCCTCCTTCAACAACATGGCGGAGAACCTGCAGCAGACGGAGCGCCAGCGGCGGGAGTTCATCACCAACATCTCCCATGAGCTGAAGACGCCCATGACCACCATCGCCGGCTATACAGACGGCATTCTGGACGGCACCATCCCGCCGGAGAACGAGCGGCAGTATCTCCAGATCATCTCCGACGAGAGCCGCCGCCTGAGCCGGCTGGTGCGGCGGATGCTGGACGTGAGCCAGCTGCAGGCCATCGACCCCCTGCGGGAGGGAAAGCACTTCGACATCTGCGAGAGTATGCGCCGGGTGCTGATCTCCATGGAGCGGAAGATCACAGACCGGAATCTGGATGTGGAGGCGGATATCCCCGAGGAGCCCATTCTGGTGCTGGGGGACAAGGACATGATTACGCAGGTGATTTACAACCTGCTGGAAAATGCCACCAAGTTCGCACGGGAGGGCTCCACTCTCTATCTGGGCGTCACCACCATCGACGGCAAGGCCCGGGTGACGGTGCGGAACGAGGGGGACACCATCCCGGCAGAGGAGCTGCCGCTGCTGTTCGAGCGGTTCCACAAAAGCGACAAGTCCCGCAGCGAGGACAAGGATGGTTACGGCCTGGGGCTGTACATCGTCAAGACGATTTTAGAGCAGCATAAGGAAAAGATCAGTGTGACCAGCGAGGACGGCGTGACCGCGTTCTCCTTCTCACTGGCCACAGAGTGAGGCGTGCATGGAGGAAGAAAAGCAGTTGGCCGGAGAGGACCGTCTCTCCGGAGAGATCGTAGAGGTATACAGACAGCCGCTGCCCGGGGAGGTGGTGGAGCGGTACAGCCGCCCCCTGCCGGGACGGCCTGCCGCGCCCGGGCAGCCCCGCCGGCGGCGCAGGACCGGGCTGTGGATTTTCCTGGCCTGCCTGGCGGTGGTGCTGGGCGTGGCGGCGGGCTCCTGGATTTGGTATCTGCTGCCGGCCGGCAGCAGTGCCGATCCCTTTGAGTACCGTTACGACCACGGCTGGGAGGAGGAAGAGGACGCGTCCGGGGCAGTCACCATCCCCACCTATCCGTTCGGGGAGGGCGCCGTGCTGGAGGTGGAGACGGACCACGGCCGGGAGCTGACGGCCCAGGAGATCTACCAGCGGGTGAACCCGTCGGTGGTGACTGTGATGGTCCAGCTGGACGACAGCGTCTCCGTGGGCACCGGGGTCATCTTCCGGGCGGACGGTTATATCCTCACCAATTACCACGTGCTGGCGGGGGGACGGGACTGCACCGTCGCCATGGACACGGGCCGGACCTATGAGGCCCGGTACGTGGCCGGAGACGAGCGGAACGATCTGGCGGTCCTCAAGGTGGAGCTGACGGGGCTTCCCGCCGCCACCTTCGGCGACAGCGACCAGCTGGTGGTGGGCGACAAGGTCTACGCCATCGGCAACCCGCTGGGCGTGGAGCTCCGCGGCACACTGACAGACGGCATCGTCTCCGCCATCAACCGGGATGTACAGGTGGACGGCCGGACCATGACGCTGGTTCAGACCAACGCGGCCCTGAACTCCGGCAACTCCGGCGGCCCCCTAATCAACGCCTGCGGCCAGGTGGTGGGCATCAACACCATCAAGATGAGCTCTGATTACTCCAATGTGGAGGGTCTGGGCTTCGCCATTCCCTCCGCCTCCATCCGGCGGCTGGTGAACGACCTGCTGACCTATGGAGAGGTCCGGCCGGAGCCCTCCTTCGGCGTGACGGTGCTCCAGACGGGCACCCGGCTGGAGGACGACATCTGGGGCCTGCAGGTGCTGGAGGTCACGCCCGGCTCCGCCGCAGACCTGGCGGGCATCCGGGAGGGGGACTTCGTCCTCGCCGCCGGCGGCAGGCCGGTGGAAACCAGTCAGGAGCTGCTGCGCATCCGGCGGCAGCTGTATGTGGGCGATCAGGTGACCATGGAAATCTGGCGGGACGGGGAGCGGATGGAAGTGACGCTGACTCTGAACGACCCGGTGGAATAAAGAACGAGGGCGCGGCCTGCGGTGCAGGCCGCGCCCTTGCTTGCCGGAAGTGCTCCCGGCCCGGGGCGGAAGAGCGGGGTGTCTGCCCTGCGGGGCAGTGTGGAAAAAACATTGTGAGGCCGTGGGAAAAGCCCTGAAGGACTTCTCCCGCGGCCTGTGTCATGCCTGTTTCTTCCGGCGCTGGGGCCACAGCAGGCTGACACCGGAGAGCAGCAGGTACACGCCGAAGGGCTTGCGCAGGACCGCCACGTCCAGATTGGTGGCGATCCAGGCCCCGGCCAGGGCGGCGGCCACGGCCAGGGGGACGGCGCTTTTCAGGGTGGGCTTGTCCAGATAGCCGCCCCTGGCGTGGCAGACCAGGGCGGAGGCGGCGGTGGGCAGGAAGAACAGCAGATTGATGCCCTGAGCGGTCCGCTGGTCCACATCCAGAAAGAGCGTCATGACCAGAAGCAGCAGCGTGCCGCCGCCCACACCCCAGGCCGAGAGAATGCTGGCCCCCAGGCCGCAGAGAAAGGGAATGATCCAGTCCGTCACAGCAGATACTTCACCCCCGCGTAGAACAGAAAACCGGCGAACAGCCATTTGAGCCACTTGACGGAGACTCTGCCGTACAGCTTGCCGCCGATCCAGCCGCCCACCAGGCCGCCCGCCAGATAGGGCAGCGCCGCCAGGAGGGAGAGCTCCCCCCGAAACAGGTACACGGCGGCGGACACCAGACACACCGGAAAGATGACGCCCACGCAGGTGGCGTACAGCTTCCGCTGGGAGAGGCCGCCCCAGCGGGAGAGGATGGGCAGGAAGACCATGCCGCCCCCGCCGCCGAAGAGGCCGTTGGCCAGCCCCGCCGCAGTGCCGGCGATCCGCGCCGGCCAGCGATGTTCCATGTGATCCCGCCTTTCCTCAAGGATGTAAGCGGCGGGCTTCGGGAGCCGAAGAGGACGCCCGAAGCCCGTCGGACCTGGTTTATTTCATCTGGAAGCTCTGGCAGTCGGTGCACTCCACCTTGGTGGGGTTGGTCTCATGGGTGCCCACGGTGATGGCGTTCAGACCGCAGTAGTTCTGGTCCTGGCAGTGGTGGGCGCAGTTGGTGACCGTGCACTTGATGCTCTGGTTGGGGGTGCAGGCGCAGCCGTTGTTGGTATTCGTCATAACAAAAGATCCTCCTGCGTGAAAAAGTGTGTGGCTTTCGCCGCTCTCTAGTGTGCGCAGGCGCGGCCGGGTTATGTACGGTCCGGCCTGGGTAAAAATTTGTCACAGGCGGGCGTGTCCGGCGTCCGATTCCTGGCGCGGGGCGCGGCGACGCAATGGCCGTCATGGATCTCCACAAAACGGCGGTGCGTTCGGATGTAGTGCTGGTAGTAGTGTGCGCAGTCGGAGCAGGTTAAAGATCTTTCCATACAATCACCTCACATATTATTATGATATAATCTATAACATATACACAGCGACAGGTCAATAGTAAAATATGTTATGAATATATGTTATATATGGTGGCTATATGGAAAAGTTTGAAATCAAAGTGAAAAAAGAACGCCCAAAAGGGGATGACGGATACCGTACATTTTCTGTGCGGGTCAAAAATGAAACCGTGGAGAAACTAGACGCCATTGCGAAAAAAAGCGGTTACACAAGAAACGCATTGATTGGTATGTTTTTGGAATATGCCGCTGAAAACTGCGTTATAAAAGAAAACGAGGAGCTATAAGCTCCTCGTTTTTTACATAAAAGGCGCAGCCTTTTCAGGTGATTTATACGCCTAGGATCCAAGTTGCAAACCGAAAGTAGATCAGCAGAGACAGCGCGTCCACGATGGTGCTGATGAAGGGCGAGGCCATCACCGCCGGGTCGAACCCGATCTTCTCCGCCAAAATGGGCAGGGAGGCGCCCACCAGCTTGGCGCAGGCCACCGTGCCCACCAGGGTGCAGCACACCACCGCCGCCACGGCGGGCGTTACGGTGGGATTGGCCAGCAGCCAGCAGTCCACCACCATCATCTTCACAAAGTTGGCCGCCGCCAGGCACACGCCGCAGATCAGCGCCACGCGGCACTCCTTCCACACCACGCGCAGCAGATCGCTGAATCGGACCTCCCCCAGCGACAGGGCGCGGATCACCGCCGTGGAGGCCTGGGTGCCGCTGTTGCCGCCGGTGCCGGAGAGCATGGGGATGTAGGAGGTCAGAATGGGCACCGCCGCCAGGGAATTCTCAAAGTGGGTCAGGATCATCCCCGTGAAGGTGGCGGACAACATCAGCATCATCAGCCAGGGGGTCCGGGCCCGCCAGGTCTCAAACACGCCGGTCTTGAGATACGGCTTGTCGCCCGGCAGGATGGCGGCCATCTTCTCGATATCCTCGGTGACCTCTTCCTGCAGGACGTCCATGGCGTCGTCCACGGTGACGATGCCCACCAGGCGGTTCTCCGTGTCCACAATGGGCAGGGCCAGGAAGTCGTATTTGTTCAGGGTCTGGGCCACATCCTCCTGGTCGTCCAGGGTGTTGGCGGAGATCACATGGGTATCCATGATGTCCCCCACCACGTCGTCCTCCTCCGACAGCAGAATGGTGCGGATGGAGAGATACCCCAGCAGGTGGCGGCCCTCGTCAATGACGTAGCAGATGTTGATGGTCTCCTTGTCCGGGCCGGTGCGGCGGATGCGCTTCAGGGCGTCCTCCACGGTCATGGTGGCCTTCAGATCCACGTACTCCGTGGTCATGATGCTGCCGGCGCAGTCGTCGGGGTATTTCAGGATTTCGTTGATGCTCTTGCGGACGTCCGGGTCCGCGTGGCGCAGGATGCGCTTGACCACGTTGGCGGGCATCTCCTCCACGATGTCCACCGCGTCGTCCAGGTACAGCTCGTCCAGCACTTCCTTCAGCTCCGTGTTGGAAAAGCTCTGGATGAGCACCTCCTGCTCCTCAGAATCCAGCTCCACGAACACCTCGGCCGCCTGCTCCTTGGGCAGCAGGCGGAACACCATAGGCACCTTGTCGTCCAGTTCCATGAACAGGCCCGCGATGTCCTGGGCCTCCAGGGGCAGCAGAAGGTCGCGCAGCTCGGCATAGCGTTTTCGGGAGATCAGATCCTCGATCTTTTCCAGCAGCTCGTCCCGCTGCTCTTCCTGCTCAAACATGCGCGTCCTCCTCTCCGTGAAGCTGGGGGTTGAGAAAACAAAAAAACCCGGCCGCTCCTGTCCGGTGCAGTCGGAAATTTCCTTGTGAAAACAGGGACGCCGCATCAGCGGACCCTGCGGCCGTTCAAGCTTTAGCCTCACAAGGCGGTGAAATCACATTAGATGATACCTTCGTGTTCGATAGCACCTGTTCAAACCCTCTCATGATGTCTCCATCACTCCGCGGCAGCGATCCGTATCCCTGTGGTAGCCTTACCTACCGGACGGTATGCAGTTTTGCCGAAACTCTTTCTTCATATTATGCCAATTTCTGCCCCCTGTCAAGGCGGCAGAAAAAAACTCCCCACAATTTTACAGGCCCCTCAAATACCGCTGCACTCCATTTTACAAATGGGAATCCCGCTTGTGATAGAGGACGGCCTGTGGTATAATAAGATGTTCCAAATCTGTGCCCGAAACGGGGCGTTTCAGCGAGAGGAGGCCCTCCATGGGCATACACGACGGACACCGGGAGAAGATGCGCCGGCGGTTTCTGGAGACGGGGCTGGAGGGCTTTGCGGACCACGAGGCCCTGGAGCTGCTGCTGTACTACGCCATCCCCCGGCGGGACACCAACCCCATCGCCCACGCCCTGATGGAGCGGTACGACTCCCTCTCCGGCGTGCTGAACGCCCCGGTGGAGGATCTGGAGAAGGTGGAGGGCATCGGGGAGAGCGCGGCCATCCTGCTGTCCCTGGTCTCCCGGCTCAGCCGGAAGGCCCGCATAGCGGACGCGTCCCAGGAGACCATCCTCAACTCCTCCGAGCGGGCGGGGGCCTATCTGCTGGAGCGATTTGCCGGCGAGCGGCGGGAGCTGGTCTTCCTGCTGTGCCTGGACCGCAAGGGCAGGCTCCTGGCCTGCAAGCGGCTGGCGGAGGGGGACGTGGCCAGCGCGGATCTGAACATCCGCAAGGTGGTGGAGATGGCGCTGCTGACCTCCGCCAGCGCGGTGATCCTGGCCCACAACCACCCCAGCGGCGTGGCGGTGCCCTCCTCCAGCGACGAGGCCGCCACCCGCCAGGTGGCGGAGGCCCTGCGGACCATCGGCGTCCGCCTGGTGGACCATATCGTGGTGGCGGACCGGGACTTCGTCTCCATGGCGGACAGCGGCGACCTGCTGGGGTAAAGAGGGAGCAGGCTCCCCCTTTAGAACCCCCACCACCAGTCTGTGGACTGGCGAACGCGCCCAAGGCGCTTGGGTCGGGGTATTTTGCCACGTACACGCCGCGGTGAAAATGACTTCAAGTTCTTCCTTCGCCGCTGGCGAACGAACTGGGGAAAACCGGAGGGGTTCCCCTAGCCCCCCTTCCTTTTTTGTCCCTTCGCTTTTTTCAAGGCATGGTTCCTTTGATAAAAGTCGAACAAATGTTGCAAAAAGATGACGGGTGTGATAGGATGGCCGTGGCTGAAAATCTGTTTGATGGGTGGAGGGAATGCCGCTATGCCGAAATTTGAAGTCGTATCTGAATATCAGCCCTCCGGGGAACCCCGCAAAAGCGGCACTTTTGCGGGGACCCCGTGATTCGGATGGACCGGGCAGGCAAAGCCCGCCCAGTCCAAGGTTTTGACTGCGCCAAAACGCTTGTGCGCCGCGGCCGCGGCGCCGGCCCTTTGGGCCGGGGCTGGTCCCCGGAGACCATAGCAAGAAAAAATTGCGGAGAAGAGCTATGCCGAAATTTGAAGTCGTATCTGAATATCAACCCTCCGGGGACCAGCCGCAGGCCATTGCCGCGCTGGCGGAGGGCATCGAGAACGGGCTGAAGGAGCAGGTGCTGCTGGGCGTTACCGGATCCGGCAAGACCTTTACCATGGCCAAGGTCATCGAGCAGGTGCAGCGGCCCACGCTGGTGCTGGCCCACAACAAGACCCTGGCCGCCCAGCTGTGCGCGGAGTTCAAGGAGTTCTTCCCCAACAACGCGGTGGAGTACTTCGTCTCCTACTACGACTACTACCAGCCAGAGGCGTATATCCCCCATACGGACACCTATATCGCCAAGGATGCCTCCACCAACGACGAGATCGACCGGCTGCGGCTCAGTGCCACCTGTGCCCTGCTGGAGCGGCGGGACGTGATCGTAGTATCCTCCGTGTCCTGCATCTACGGCTTGGGCGAGCCGGACGATTTTGCCAACCTGGTGGTGTCCCTCCGGGTGGGGGCCGAGTGGGACCGGGATGAGCTGCTGCGCCGCCTGGTGGAGATCCGCTACGAGCGCAACGACATCGCCTTTGAGCGGAACATGTTCCGGGTCCGGGGGGACACGGTGGAGATCTACCCCGCCTACTACCGGGACCACGCCATCCGGGTGGAGTTCTTCGGGGACGAGATCGACCGGATCAGCGACTTCAACCCGGTCACCGGCAGCGTGAACCGGGTGCTGAACCACGTGGCCATCTACCCAGCCAGCCACTATGTCACCACCAAGGACAAGATGGACAAAGCCATTCTGGAGATCCGCCAGGAGCTGGAGGATCAGGTGAAATACTTCACCGACAACAACCAGCTGGTGGAGGCCCAGCGGCTCCGTCAGCGGACGGAGTACGACATGGAGATGATGGCGGAGCTGGGCTACTGCTCCGGCATCGAGAACTACTCCCGCATCATCTCCGACCGGCCCGCCGGCTCCGCCCCCATGACCCTGCTGGACTTCTTCCCGGACGACTTCCTGCTGTTCGTGGACGAGAGCCACGTGACCCTGCCCCAGGTCCGGGCCATGTACAACGGCGATCATGCCCGGAAGGACTCCCTGGTGAAGTACGGCTTCCGCCTGCCCTGTGCGTACGACAACCGACCGTTGAAGTTCGAGGAGTTCGAGGAGCGGATCGGCCAGGCGGTGTTTGTCTCGGCAACGCCCGGCCCCTATGAGCGGGAGCGGGCGGACCAGGTGGTGGAGCAGGTGATCCGCCCCACGGGCCTGCTGGACCCCAGGGTGGAGGTCCGGCCTGTCACCGGCCAGATCGACGACCTGATGGACGAGATCCGTGCAAGAGCCGCCCGGGACGAGCGGGTACTGGTGACCACCCTCACCAAGAAGATGGCGGAGGACCTGACGGAGTACCTGAAAAACGCCGGCATCCGGGTACGGTACATGCACTCCGATGTCCAGACCATCGAGCGCATGGAGATCATCCGCAGCCTGCGGCTGGGAGAGTTCGACGTGCTGGTGGGCATCAACCTCCTGCGGGAGGGGCTGGACCTGCCGGAGGTCAGCCTGGTGGCGATCCTGGACGCGGACAAGGAGGGCTTCCTCCGGTCCGAGACCAGCCTGATCCAGACCATCGGCCGGGCGGCCCGAAACGCAGACGGCCTCGTTATCATGTACGCCGACGAGATCACGCCCTCCATGCGGGCGGCCATCGACGAGACGGAACGCCGCCGCTCCATCCAGGACGCCTATAATCAGGAGCACGGCATTGTGCCCAAGACCATCATCAAGGGCGTCCGGGAGATTTTGGAGATCTCCAAGACCGCGGAGGAGGACACCCTCCGGGCCCACAAGAAGCGCAAGCTGACGGAGCAGGAGCGGGCGGCGGAGATCGCCAAGCTGGAGAAGGAGATGCGCGAGGCCAGCAAGATGCTGGAATTCGAGTACGCCGCGGTGCTGCGTGACCGGATCATCGAGCTGCGGGGGGAGAAGTGACCTCCGCAAAGAGCAGGGGTGTATGGCGTACTCGAATCGCCGGGAGTCCGGCGTACAAGCGTTTTGGCGGAGGCAAAACCTTGAACCGGGCAGAATTCACTTCTGACCGGTTGGTAAAATGAAAAGGGCTCCCGCACGGCGGAGCCGTGTGGGAATGTACGCCGCAGTGCTGCGTGACCGGATTATCGAGCTGCGGGGGGAGAAGTGACCTCCGCAAAGAGCAGGGGTGTATGGCGTACTCGAATCGCCGGGAGTCCGGCGTACAAGCGTTTTGACGGAGGCAAAACCTTGAAGCGGGCAGAATTCACTTCTGGTCGGTTGGTAAAATGAAAAGGGCTCCCGCACGGCGGAGCCGTGTGGGAATGTACGCCGCGGTGCTGCGTGACCGGATCATCGAGCTGCGGGGGGAGAAGTAAATGCACTACGAATGGCTGGACGCATACCTGCTGTCGTTTCCCGGCGTGGAGAAGGACTATCAGCCGGTGTGGCAGTGGTTCCGCTATAAGGTCCGGGGCAGGCTGTTTGCCGCTGTCTGTTCGCCGGGGCCGGAGTACAAAATTTACGGCGGCCACGATCTGGTGAATCTGAAATGCGGGGCGGCGGAGGGCGAGCTGCTGCGGGCCCGGTATCCGGACATCCTGCCGGGATTTTATTCGGATAAGCGGACCTGGATTTCCTGCCTGCTGGACGGAGAACTGCCGGAGGAGGTCCTGCGGGACCTGTGCGGCCGGTCATACGCCCTGGCGGTGGAGAAGCTGCCCAAATACGTCCGGCGGGAGCTGGCGGAGCAGCCCGCGGAGAGCTGAGGTGTTTGCAATGGCGAAGAAAAAAGAGGAAAAGACCAATGTGATGCGGATCCTGGACCAGAGAAAGATCCCCTATACCGCCCGGTTTTATGAGGACAGCCAGGGGCCGGAGGGCACCCGGGAGTACGGCGTCCACGTGGCGGAGGCTCTGGGGCAGGACCCAGCCAGAGGCTTCAAGACCCTGGTAGCCCGGGGGGCGTCCAAGGGCATCTACGTGTTCGAGGTGCCGGCGCCGGAGAACCTGGATCTGAAGAAGGCCGCCAGGGCGGTGGGGGAGAAGTCCATCGAGCTGCTGCACGTGGCGGAGATCAACGCCGTTACCGGCTACATCCGGGGCGGCTGTTCCCCGGTGGGGATGAAGAAGCAGTATCCTACCGTGTTCCACCGGACGGCGCTGGACTACGAAACCGTCTATATCTCCGCCGGGAAGATCGGCGCCCAGGTGGAGCTGGCGCCCCGGGCGCTGCTAGACCTGCTGGGGGCCTCCACGGCGGACATTGTCGTGGACCAGGGATAGGCCCAGGTGGAGTCCCAGGGTGAAGGCGTCGGTGGACCACTGGAGGTAGCGGGCCAGAAAGGCGTCCTGAAGGCACAGGCGGGCGTCCCCGGAGAGGGAGAGGCTGTCCGCCAGCTGATCCACGGATTTGGAATCGAAGGGGTCTGCTTTCTGCAGAATGTCGGCGGCGTAGCCGTCGAAGAGGCGGAGATAGATGGGATTCATTGGATCACCTTCAAACAACATTTAATGATGTATTGATGATACATCATTAAATGATATATGTCAAGGAGAACTCCATGGAAACACTAAAAATATTTGGAGAAAGACTGCGTGCCCTGCGGGATGAACGGCATCTGCGGCAGGCGGATATGGCAGAAGTGCTTCAAATTACCCTTGTCCATTATCAGAGAATGGAATATGGAAAGGTCAATGTCCCATCGCTGACGCTTTGCTTTCTTGCGGATTACTTCAGCGTCACCACGGATTATCTGCTGGGGCGCAGCGACGCGCGGGGGTAAATCCGTTCCGTGCACCCGTAGGGGCCACCGCCCTCGGCGGCCCGATGGTATGGCCGCCCCTGGAGCGTGTAAGGGAGGTTACAAACCGCCCGTGGAAATTTGGGCCGCCGTCCGGCGGCCACGGGGATTCTGCTCCCGCAGGGGGCTTGTCCAGCCGGGATGCACCCCCCGTTTTCTTTTCCGACTTGCGGAAAAGAAAACGGGCCGTGCACGGTCCAAAAGAAAAGGCCGCTTGGACGCGCTCCGGTGCAGTGACCCTCCGCGCGCAACGGGGGTCGGCGTATCGGTGCCTGCTCCGATTTGGACTGGCCTTCGGGCACGCTATGCTCTTCTGCGATTCCTGTTGCTGCCGTCCCGTGGCGGATGGCGCCGACCTCGTCGGGGTGGTTGTCGCATGGAGCTGCTTCTCTTTTCGCTACCGCTCACGCTCCCGCGAAGAATCCGGCAGCGCGTAGCGCAGCGGAACGCGCGGAAAGAGAAGCAGACCAAATGCGTCCTTGCACCCCGTTGACCTTTGCACCCGCGCCGCGGGAATCCGCGTTCAAGCCTGTACCGCACCCCGCCGCGCCCGTCGGGAGGTCATCGCAAACCCGCAGGCACCATCTCTCGTCAACTCCCGTACAGCAACTTTGCACGGACGTGCAAAGTTGCGACCAAAAGCGTTTTTTCTCTTACACCGGGCGCGGCGCGTTCTCTTTTTGGCGCTGACAAAAAGAGAATGGGGGGCGCATCCCCCGTGGAAACGGCCCCCTGGCGGGAGCCAGTCTCCCCGGGCGGTTGAAAAGCGCCTCTACACCTCCGCCGGAGGCATTTCCGGCACTGAAAAGAGAAACCTCTCCTGAAAGGAGTCAATCATACACATTATGCAGGACAAGATCATCGTCAAAGGCGCCCGCGCCAACAATCTGAAGAATATCGACGTCACCATCCCCCGGGACAAGCTGGTGGTCATGACGGGCCTCTCCGGCTCCGGCAAGTCCTCCCTGGCCTTCGACACCATCTACGCCGAGGGCCAGAGAAGGTATGTGGAGTCCCTCAGCTCCTATGCCCGGATGTTCCTGGGCCAGATGGACAAGCCCGATGTGGACTATATCGAGGGTCTCAGCCCCGCCATCTCCATTGACCAGAAGACCACCAGCAAGAACCCCCGGTCCACCGTGGGCACGGTGACGGAGATCTACGACTACCTCCGCCTGCTGTGGGCCCGGGTGGGCACCCCCCACTGCCCCAAGTGCGGCAAGGAGATTCGCCAGCAGACCATTGACCAGATCATCGATCAGGTCCTCTCTCTGCCGGAGGGCACCCGCATCCAGGTGATGGCCCCCGTCATCCGGGGCAAGAAGGGTGAGCACGCCAAGATCTTTGAGGACGCCAAGCGGTCCGGCTACGTCCGGGCCCGGGTGGACGGGAATCTGTACGAGCTGGACGAGGAGATCAAGCTGGAGAAGAACAAGAAGCACACCATCGAGATTGTGGTGGACCGGCTCATCATCCGTCCGGATATCCAGCAGCGGCTGACGGACAGCGTGGAGACCGCCTCCGGCCTCACCGGCGGGCTGGTGGTCGTCAACCTCCTGCGGGAGGAGCGGGATCTGACATTCTCCCAGAATTATGCCTGCGAGGACTGCGGCATCTCCATCGAGGAGCTGACGCCCCGGATGTTCTCCTTCAACAACCCCTTCGGTGCCTGTCCCACCTGTACGGGTCTGGGCAGCCAGCTGAAGGTGGATCCGGAACTGATCGTGCCGGACAAGTCCCTCTCCATCCTGGAGGGGGCCATCCAGGCCAGCGGCTGGAACAACATCCGGGGGGACGGCATCTCCCGGATGTACTTCGACGCCCTGGCGAAGAAATACCACTTCTCCCTCACCGACCCCTGGGAGACCCTGCCGGAGGACGTGCGGAGCATCATCCTCTACGGCACCGGCGGGGAGAAGCTGGAGCTCCACTACGACCAGCCCCGGGGCAAGGGCGTGCTGTATCAGCCCTTTGAGGGCATCTGCAACAACGTGGAGCGCCGCTACAAGGAGACCCAGTCCGATGCCAGCAAGCGGGAGCTGGAGGAGCTGATGGCCGAGTGCCCCTGTCCCACCTGTAAGGGAAAGCGGCTGAAGAAGGAGTCCCTGGCGGTGACCGTGGGGGACAAGGACATCGACGCCCTGACCCGGATGTCCGTGGTGGACGAGCTCCAATGGGTGGACCGGCTGGAGCTGACGCACCAGCAGCACCTGATCGCAGACCGGATCCTGAAGGAGATCAAGTCCCGGCTGGGGTTCCTCCAGTCCGTGGGCCTGGGCTATCTGACCCTCAGCCGCAGCGCGGGGACCCTCTCCGGCGGCGAGAGCCAGCGGATCCGCCTGGCCACCCAGATCGGCTCCAGCCTGATGGGGGTGCTGTATATCCTGGACGAGCCCTCCATCGGTCTGCACCAGCGGGACAACGACAAGTTGCTGGCGACGCTGCAGAACCTGCGGGACCTGGGCAACACCCTGCTGGTGGTGGAGCACGACGAGGACACCATGCGGGCGGCGGACTACCTGATCGACATCGGTCCCGGCGCCGGCATCCACGGCGGCGAGGTGGTGGCCGCCGGTACACCGGAGGAGGTCATGGCCAACCCCAACAGCCTGACGGGTCAGTATCTCTCCGGCAAGAAGAGGATCCCCGTGCCGGAGACCCGGCGGCCGGGCAACGGCAAGAGCCTGAAGGTCATCGGCGCGGCGGAGAACAACCTGCGGCACATCGACGTGGAGTTCCCCCTGGGGACCTTTACCGTGGTTACCGGCGTGTCCGGCAGCGGCAAGAGCTCCTTGGTGAATGAGATCCTGTTCAAGAAGCTGGGCGTGGAGCTGAACCGGATGAAGGTCCACCCCGGCAGGTGCGACCGGATCGAGGGAATCGAGTATCTGGACAAGGTGGTGGACATCGACCAGAGCCCCATCGGCCGGACACCCCGGTCCAACCCCGCCACCTACACCGGCCTCTTCAATGACATCCGGGACCTGTTCGCCTCCACTCAGGAGGCCAAGAGCCGGGGCTACGGCCCGGGGCGGTTCAGCTTCAACGTCCGGGGCGGCCGGTGCGAGGCCTGCTCCGGCGACGGTGTGCTGAAGATCGAGATGCACTTCCTGCCGGACATCTTTGTGCCCTGCGAGGTGTGCAAGGGCAGGCGGTACAACCGGGAGACCCTGGAGGTCCGCTACAAGGGCAAGAACATTGCCGATGTGCTGGAGATGACCGTGGATGAGGCGGTGGAGTTCTTCGCACCTCTGCCCAGAATCCGCAACAAGCTCCAGACCCTGTGCGACGTGGGCCTGGGGTATGTGAAGCTGGGCCAGCCCTCCACGGAGCTCTCCGGCGGTGAGGCCCAGCGGGTGAAGCTGGCTACGGAGCTCAGCAAAATCGCCACCGGCAAGACCATCTATATCCTGGACGAGCCCACCACCGGCCTCCACACCGACGATGTGCGCAAGCTCCTGGAGGTGCTCCAGCGGCTGGTGGACAGCGGCAACACCGTGGTGGTCATCGAGCACAATCTGGACGTTATCAAATGTGCCGACCACCTGATCGACCTGGGTCCCGAGGGGGGAGACGGCGGCGGCACCATCGTCTGCACGGGCACGCCGGAGGAAGTGGCTGCCTGCCGGTCGAGCTTCACAGGTCAGTATCTGAAAAAGGTGCTGGAAAAGTAAGCCGGGGCAGACGATCCCCTTGGAGCCCCCGCCGGAGCCCAGCGAAGCGGGTCCGGTGGGGAAAGGACGGGCCGCGGAGGCAGCAAGCCGAAGGCCGGGGCGCGGGATCCGGAGCAGGCGAGGACGCGCACAGGCACGCCGGAGGAGGTGGCCGCCTGCCGGTCGAGCTTCACGGGCTGGTACCTGAAAAAGCTGCTGGAGCGGTAAGACCGCGCAAAAAGGGCCTCCGCTGTATGCGGAGGCCCTTGTCTATGGGGCGTCAATTCCAGAAGTTCGGAAACAGCAGCTCCGAGATCACCTTCACCAGCAGCAGGAGCAGCACGACCACCACCGCAGGCCGGACGATTTTGCTGCCGTTCCTGATGGCCAGGCCGGCGCCCAGATAGTGTCCCAGGATGGAGGCCAGAGCGGCCGCCAGCCCCACACCCAGAACGACGGTCCCCGCCATCAGGGCGGAGCACACACCGCCGATGTTGGAGGCCAGGTTGATGACCTTTACCCCGCCGGCCGCGTGGCGGGTGTCCATCTTGCCCAAGTGGATGAACACCAGCATCAGAAAGGTGCCGGTGCCGGGGCCGTAGTAGCCGTCATACGTCCCGATGAGCAGCGCGGCGGCCCAGACGATGGCCGCCTGCCGCCGGGGCGGGATGGGGGCCGGCTCCTCCGGCCACATTTTGGTCCGCAGGGTGAAGAAGGCCACCACCGGCAGCACCGCCAGCAGCAGATACTTCAGCACCACATCCGGCGTGTGAAGCTGCAGCTGGGTCCCGCAGACGGAGCCTGCCACCGCCAGCCCGGCGGCAGGCAGGAACAGCCGCCAGTGAACGTACCCCTGGTGGATGAAGCGGGCGGTGGAAAACGCGGTGCCGATGCAGGAGGAGAGCTTATTGGTGCCCAAAACAAAGTGGGTGGGCAGGCCGGAGAAGGCCATCAGGTATACAGGGACGGAGATAATGCCGCCGCCCCCGGCGATGGCGTCCATAAAGCCGGCCAGAAAGACGCCGCCGCAGATCAGAAGGACCACCCACAGGGGGAAGCCGTCCAGCGTGGTTTCCGTGAAGAGAGTGGGGACCGAGGCTGACATATATGCACCTCCCGGAGTAAATTCGACAAAATCTCTATCAGTATACCAGCTCCATAGGCCCCTGGCAAGAGCAGAAGCGCCGCAATTTTGCTGAAATTCCCGCATCTCCCCGAAGAAATGCCGCCGGAACGGTTGTTTTTCCGGCGGGCGTGTGATACTGTGAAACAGGCGGGGCGGGATCGCCCGCGAAAATGCTCAAAGAAAGTTGAGGATCACCTATGTCAAACATCAAAAACGTCGCCATGATTACCGTGTGCGGACGGCCCAACGTGGGCAAGTCCAGCCTGACCAACGCCCTGGTGGGGGAAAAGGTGGCCATCGTCTCCAACAAGGCACAGACCACCCGGAACCGCATCTACGGCGTGGTGAACCGGGAGGACACCCAGTATATCCTGCTGGACACGCCCGGCCTCCACAAGCCCAAGTCCGCCCTGGGGGACTACATGGTGAAGGTCGTCACCTCCAGCCTCTCCGACGTGGACTGCGCCCTGCTGCTAGTGGAGCCCATCCCCCATGTGGGCGGCCCGGAGCAGGCACTCATCGACCGGATCCGGGAGGAGGAGATCCCCTGCATCCTCTGCGTCAACAAGATTGACACTGTGGAACCGGCGGAGCTGCTGCCGGTGATCGCCGCTTACAACCAGGCATGGGACGGCTTTGACGCGATCATCCCCATCTCCGCCCACACCGGCAGCGGCCTGAAGGATCTGATGAAGGAACTGCGGAAGTATGCCCAGGAAGGCCCTCAGCTGTTCCCGGACGGGATGACGACGGACCAGCCGGAGCGGCAGGTGATGGGGGAAATCCTGCGGGAGAAGCTGCTGCTGTGCCTGGACAAGGAGATCCCCCACGGCACGGCGGTGGAGATCACGAAGTTCTCTGAGCGGGACAGCGGCGTCATCGACGTGGACGCCACCATCTACTGTGAGAAGGCCAGCCACAAGGGGATCATTATCGGCAAGCAGGGGGCCATGCTGAAAAAGATCAGTTCCCTGGCCCGGCAGGATATGGAGAAGTTCATGGGCACCAAGGTGTATCTGGAGACCTGGGTGAAGGTCAAGGAGAACTGGCGGGACAACGTGAACTACGTGCGGAGCTTCGGGTACCGGGACGAATAAGGAGGAAGCGTGCGGTCTCCGGTATTCCGCAGGCTGCCGTGCGGGGAGTGAGAATATGAGACTGGTATTGAGCGACACGGCACTGCCAACCGGACTGCCGGTCCGGGAGGACTGGCACTATGTGGACCTGAGCCAGCTGAAAATCGCGGACTGTATGGGCTGCTTCAGCTGCTGGGTCAGAACGCCGGGGCGGTGCGTGATCCGGGACGACGCTGTAGGCGTATATCCCCTGATTGCCCACAGCGACCATGTGATCTATGTCAGCCGTCTCTTCTGCGGGTCCTATGACGTACCGATGAAGACCATGCTGGAGCGGGCCATTCCCATCCAGCAGGCGTTTATTCGGATACACCACGGAGAGACGCACCATATACAGCGGGCGGTGGCGGAGAAAGACGCGGTGATTCTGGCCTATGGAGATACCGGAGACGAGGAGCAGGCGCTCTTCCGTCTGCTGGCGGCCCGCAACGCCCATAATATGCTGTTTCGGAGCTGGAGTGTCCGCTTCCTTCGGGAAGAGGAGCTGGCCGGGGCCATTAGGGAGGAGGTACGCGCATGGGAAAGCTCCTGATCGTCAATGGGAGTCCCCGGGCGCCCCGTTCCAACTCCCGGAGGTATATCGAACAGTTTCTTCCGTGTTGGGGAGAGACGGCGGACCAGTATACCGCGCTGAGGGGTGGACCGCTCTCCCCAGAGGACTGTACGGATCTGCTGCTGGTGTTCCCCCTGTACGCAGACGGCATACCGGCGGTGCTGATGAGGACCCTGAAGGAACTCGCAGTATGGAGGGGAACGGCCCGCCCCAGGATCCACGTACTGGTGAACTGCGGCTTTCTGGAGCCGGAGCAGACCCGGCCTGCGGTAGAAATGGTGCGCTTTTTCTGCAAACGATATGGATTTCCCTGGGGGATGGCGCTGCAGATCGGCTCGGGAGAGGCGATCTTGAATACGCCTTTTTCCTTTCTGGTGCGGCGGGGCCTGCGCCGCCTGGCCGCTGGTATGCGGGCGGGACGGAGCGAGGTGCTGTCGGTGCGGATGCCGCTGAACAGGCGGATGTTCGTCTGGGCCTCCGGCCGGTACTGGACTGATTACGGCGCGAAAAACAACATCACCGCCGGAGAGATGCGGACCATGGAGATCGAGGGAGGCTAGAGATTTCCAGCCATAAAAATCCGACAACATTCGCAGACTACTCCTGGGAGGAGGTCTGCGGAATGGACACACAAAGGCTTTGGGAGTGCTTCTGCCTCACCGGCGAACCGCTGGTGTACCTGCTGTATCAGGCCGCTCTGGACCAGGAGTCCGGCGGCGGGATCAGCGCATAGAACGGAGGGCGGACGCTCTCCGTACATAAGGAGGGAGCGCGTTGGCCGAGCGGGCCTACATCGTGACAAAGGGCGTGGTCCTGCGGGAGACGGAGACGAAAGAGGCGGATAAGATCCTGACGCTGCTGACAGCGGACCGGGGCAAGATCTCCGTCATCGCCCGGGGCGTCCGGCGGAAGAGCTGCAAGTACGCCGCCTGCGCCCAGCAGATGGTCTATTCGGAGTGGACCCTCTATCAGAAGGGCGAGTGGTACTACGCCAATGAAGGAGCCACGGCGGAGCTGTTCAACGGCCTGCGGACGAATCTGGAGGCGCTGGCCCTGGGCTGCTACTTCGCGGAGCTGACAGAGACCGTCACGGCGCCGGAGGTCCCTGCCGGGGCACTGCTGCCCCATCTGCTGAACGGGCTGTACGCCCTCTCCGCTTTACAGAAGCCGCCGGCGCTGGTGAAGCCCGCCTTTGAGATCAAACTGCTGTGCTTGGCGGGATATGAACCTTTGGCGGACAGCTGCGCCTACTGCGGCCGGCCGGACCCGGAGCAGCCCCTGCTGGACGTGGTACAGGGCATCCTGCGGTGCCGGAGCTGCGGCGCGAAGGAGAGTGCCCTCTCCATGCCCCTGTGCCCGGATTCCCTGGCGGCCCTGCGGCATATCGTGTACGGGGACCCCAAGCGGCTCTACTCGTTCCGGCTGACAGGCCCGGCGCTGGAGCGACTCTCCGCGGCGGCGGAGGCTTTCGTGGCCGCCCAGCTGGAGCGGGGATTCCGGACGCTGGAATTTTACAAGAGCCTCCAGCCGCCGGAAGAGTTGTCGAAATAAGATACATTTTGTATTTCTTTTGCTGATTTATACGAAACGGAGCGGAATATGACAGAATTTGTCCTCGGCTCCTACCGGCTGGAGGTGGACGTGGAGGCCACCCGGGCCTGGTATGGCCGTTACGGTAACGCTACCGGGGGCTGCGGCTGCGCCTACTGCCGAAACTATGCTGCCGCAGTTGGGGTCCTGCCGCCAGAAGCAGCAGCGTTTCTGGAACCCCTGGGGCTTAACCTCCGCAGGCCCGGAGATATTGGCGAGTATGGTCCCCGCCAGGGCGGGCGGTGGTATATGCCCATGTGGCACATTGCAGGCCGCCTGCTGGAAGCGGGGGAGGGAGAGCTGCCCGTTGCCCCCGGCGTCACCGCCGGGTTCGCCACAGATATGGGACCGTTCCTCCGGAACTTCCCGGAGCCCTGCTTCCAGTGCTGGCTTTCCATGACCCTGCCCTGGGTGCTGGAGGAACCGGCAGATGAAGCAGCTGACGACAGGGACGATGAAGTGAAAACCCTTGACAGGAGAACCGAACCATGAGTGACCTATTTGACAAATCCATCCGCACCCTGGAGCTGCCCCGGGTGCTGGAGCTGCTGAGCGAGCAGGCTGTCAGCGCCGAGGCCAAGCAGCGGGCCCTGCGCCTCCGGCCGGAGACGGAGCCGGAGGAGGTGCTGCGCCTGCTGGACCAGACGGACGCGGCCCGAAATCTCATCGGCCTGCGGGGCAGTCCGTCGTTTTCCGGCGTGAAGCCGGTGGCGGAGGCCCTGGACCGGGCGGACCGGGGCGGCGCCCTGAACACTCGGGAGCTGCTGACCATCGCGGATCTGCTGACCGCCGCCCGCCGGGCCAAGGAGTACTTCAACGACGAGGCGGCGGAGAAAACCGCCATCGACCACCTGTTCCTCTCCCTCCACGGCAACCGCTTTCTGGAGGAGAAGATCAAGCGGGCCATCCCGGACGAGGACACCATCGCCGACGCCGCCAGCACGGAGCTGGCGGACATCCGCCGCCACATGCGGGCGGCCCAGGCCAAGAGCCGCCAGATCCTTCAAAAGATCATCTCCTCCCCCAGCTATGGGAAAATTTTGCAGGAGACCATCATCACCCAGCGGGACGGCCGCTTCGTGGTGCCGGTGAAGGCGGAGCACAAGGGCGACCTGCCGGGACTGGTCCACGACATCTCCTCCACCGGAGCCACGCTGTTCGTGGAGCCTATGGGGGTGGTCCAGGCTAACAACGAGTATATTGAGCTGCAGGCCAAGGAGCAGAAGGAGATCGACCGCATCCTGGCGGAGTTCTCCGCCGAGGCTGCCGCCCACCGGGAGGACATCCAGTGGGACTACGACACCCTGGTCCACCTGGACCTGATCTTCGCCCGGGGCCAGCTGAGCTACAAGATGAACGCCGTGCGGCCGGAGGTCCGCCGGGACGGCGCTATCCATCTGCGCAAGGCCCGCCACCCCCTGCTGGACCCCAAGACGGCGGTGCCCATCGACATCGAGCTGGGGGACACCTTTGACACCTTGGTCATCACCGGTCCCAACACCGGCGGCAAGACCGTGACCCTCAAGACCCTGGGCCTGCTGACGCTGATGACCCAGTGCGGCCTCCACATCCCGGCGGCGGACCGGAGCGCCGTGTCCGTCTATGAGCGGGTGCTGGCGGACATCGGCGACGAGCAGAGCATCGAGCAGAGCCTGTCTACCTTCTCTGCCCACATGGTGAACATCGTGGAGATTTTAAAAGAGGCGGATCGGCACAGCCTGGTGCTGTTTGACGAGCTGGGGGCCGGCACGGACCCGGTGGAGGGCGCGGCCCTGGCCATCGCCGTCATCCAGCACGTGCGGCGGCTGGGGGCCAAGGTGGCCGCCACCACCCACTATGCGGAGCTGAAGACCTTCGCCATGACTACGGCAGGGGTGGAGAACGCCTCCTGCGAGTTCGACGTGGAGACGCTGGCGCCCACCTACCGGCTGCTGATCGGCATTCCCGGCAAATCCAACGCCTTTGCCATCTCCCGGCGGCTGGGGCTGCCGGAGGACGTCATTGCCGCCGCCCAGGGGCAGATGAGCGGCGAGAGCGTCCGGTTCGAGGACATCCTGACCCAGCTGGAGGAGAAGCGCCAGGCCCTGGAGAAGCGGGAGCAGGAGGCGGACCGCCTGCTGCGCCAGCGGGAAGAGGACGCCAGGCGCGCCCGGGAGTTCCGGGAGCAGATGGAGCGGGCCAAGGACAACGCCCGGAGCCGGGGCGAGGCGGAGGCCAAGCGCATCCTCCGGGACGCCCGGACGGCGGCGGACCAGGTGTTCCAGGAGCTCAGCGAGATGCGGAAGGCCCAGGCCAAGGCCGAACGGATGCTGAACGAAAATGAGGCCCGTGCGGCCCTCCGCCGCACGCTGAACGAGGCGGAGGAGGCCGTGTCCCGCCGCGACGCCCGGCAGGAGCCCATCCCCAAGCCCAGCCGCCCCATCCGGGCGGGGGATCTGGTGGAGATCCCCGGTGTCAAAACGCCGGCGGAGGTAGTGTCCGTGGGCAAGGACGGCACCTTGCAGCTGAAAGCCGGTATTTTGAAGATGAAAGCCAAGGTAGACGAAGTGCGTCTTATCGAGGATGACGAGCGGGCCGCCAGGAAGAAGACGCCCTCTGTCACCATTCGCCAGAACGCCGACCGCGCCCTGCGGGCTTCTGCCGCCCGGGAACTGGACATCCGAGGGATGGAGACACTGGAGGCGGAGAGCGTGGTGGAAAACTTCATTTCCGCCGCCGTCATGGGCAAACTGGAGACCGTAACCATCATCCACGGCAAGGGCACCGGGGCCTTGCGGAAGGCCGTCCACGACATCCTCCGCCGGAATAAGGCTGTGAAGAGCTTCCGCCTGGGCGTCTACGGCGAGGGAGAGAGCGGCGTCACCGTGGTGACGCTGAAGTGAGCCGGAGCCTGTCGCCGCGGTGCGGCATCAGGCGTCCTGCGCGGCGGGACCTTGGAGTGTGAGGGCTCTGCCTGACCGCCCCAATTAAATGCGGGATTCCTGTGGGGTGCTCCCCATGGGGGCGGCGAGCCCGGCAACACTGAAATGAGGGGGTTGACATGGCACTGACCTTTCGATTTGCACAGGAGACCGACACGCTCCTGATCCTGCAATTCATCCGGGAGCTGGCCGACTACGAGCACCTGCTGGACCAGGTGGTGGCCGATGAGGCCACCCTCCGGGACCAGCTGTTTGAAAAGCGCCGAGCCGAGGTCCTCTTTGCCCTGGAGGACGGGACAGAGGTGGGCTTCGCCCTGTTTTTTCAAAACTTCTCCACCTTCCTGGGTCGGGCGGGCCTGTATCTGGAGGACCTGTATGTCCGGCCGGAGCACCGGGGAAAGGGATATGGCAAGGCTTTCTTCCGGCGGCTGGCGGCCATCGCCGCGGAGCGGGACTGCGGCCGCCTGGAGTGGTGGTGCCTGGACTGGAACACCCCCAGCATCGGCTTCTACAAGTCCCTGGGGGCGGAGACCATGGAGGACTGGACCGTTTACCGCCTTACCGGACCGGCATTGCAGAGGCTGGCAGAACCGGAATCTCCGGTTGCGGAAACCGATGAGATTTGATATACTGGAGTCACACTAAAACACACATTCTGGAAATTGCACAATGAGGTGATTTTATGCAAGAGCTTGCAAAGCAGTTCCACATTGCCTGTGCTCAGGGGGATATCGGCCGCTACTGCATCCTGCCCGGTGACCCGGGCCGGGTCCCGGCCATCGCCGCCCTGTTTGACGACGCCAAGCAGATCGCGTATAACCGGGAGTTCAACGTCTGGACCGGCACCCTGCTGGGGGAGAAGGTCACCGCCTGCTCCACCGGCATCGGCGGTCCCTCCGCTTCCATCGCTATGGAGGAGCTCCACAAATGCGGTGCCGACACGTTCATCCGCACCGGCACCTGCGGCGGTATCGATCTGAACGTCCAGTCCGGCGACGTGGTGGTAGCCACCGGCGCCATCCGGTATGAGCACACCAGCCGGGAGTACGCCCCCATTGAGTTCCCGGCGGTGGCGGACTTCCAGGTGACAAACGCCCTGGTGGAGGCCACCAAGAAGCTGGGCTTCCCCCTGCACACCGGCATCGTCCAGTGCAAGGACAGCTTTTACGGCCAGCACGACCCCGCTGCCTCGCCCGTGTACTACGAGCTGCAGCAGAAGTGGGAATCCTGGAAGCGGCTGGGCGTCAAGGCCAGTGAGATGGAGTCCGCCGCCCTGTTCGTGGTGGCGGCGGCTCTGGGCTGCCGGTGCGGCTCCTGCTTCCATGTGGTGTGGAACCAGGAACGGGAGGCCGCCGGCCTGGACCAGAAGATGAGTGAGGACACATCCTCCTCCGTGAAGGTGTCTGTGGAGGCCCTGAAGCTGCTGATTGAGGCGGACCGCAAGGCGGGCCGGTAATTGGCTGCGTTTTTGAAAAAAGATGCCCGGAAATTTCCGGGCATCTTTTTTGATTCCCCATTGACAAGTTTACTTGGTATATGGTATGCTCTGCTTGTAAAGAAAACTTGGTAAAATAAAAAGTAAACTATGCAAAATGGTTCGGCATGGATCGGGAGGAGATCCTGCGGCACAGCCGGGCGGCTGGCGACTGGTTCTGATCCTGAGTCTGCTGCTGGCGGGAGCCGCGTTGTTGAATCTGGCCGTTTATGTACGGGGCGTACTGGGATGAGAGGCAGGCCCTATGGCTTGGCAAAGAAAGAAAAGGGAGAACGCTATGGAAAAACAGGAAATTCTGGAGAAGAGCCGGCGGGAGAACCAGAAGGGTGACGAACGGGAGCGGACCATCCGCATGGAGGGGGAGTCCTTCAGCCTGCTCTTCGTGTTTTTGATGGGCCTGATTCTGCTGACCTGGAAGCGGGTCCATGGGCTGCCGCATGAGGATGTGCTGACCATGTTCTGGACGGCCTGCGTGGCCAACCGGGTCTACCGGCTGGCCCGGCGGCGGAATACCTCCGACATCGTGACGCTGCTGATCTCTCTTGCGTTTTTGATCTGGAATCTGGTAAAATTCTTTCAAATGGCCTGAGAGGAGGTAGCGCATGGACCGGGATGAGATTTTGAAAAAGGCTCAGGCGGGGGCGATTGGAATGGACGAGCGGGAGCAGCAGGTACTGGGGCTGTCCTTTGGTATCGGCGGGATCCTGATGGTACTGCTGTGTGTCATTCTCGCCATTATACGGCTGGTGAACGGGCAGGATGCCTATGACTACACGGCCATCGTGTTTCTGTATCTGGCGGGCGTAGAGCTGCATTTGTATTGGAGGACCCGGCGGCGGGGCTTGGCGTTGCTGGCGGCGGCCTGCGGCCTGGTGTTCGCGGGCAACCTGGCCATGTTCCTGCTGGGGTGAGCGCCATGGACGATCAGCTGATCCTGAAAAACCGGCTGAAGGTGGCCCGGGCGGAGAAGGGGCTGTCCCAGACCCAGCTGGCGGAGCTGGTGGGCGTGTCCCGCAACACCATCAGCTCCATTGAGACGGGGCAGTTCAATCCCACCGCCAAGCTGGCGCTGATTCTCTGCATCGCCTTGGACAAGAAGTTCGAGGAACTGTTCTATTTTGAGTGAGAAATTAGGAGTTTGGGTGTCCAGCGGCGCTGACCGGGGCAAATCATCCTGCCTGCGGCGGAGCACAATCCTTCCGCATCCCTAACTGACGGCCGGTCGTTCCGGAGAGAGGAGAGATCTCTGTGGAGAAGGAGAAAATTCTGCAAAGATACCGCCAAGAGGGCGTGGACGAGGGCCGGGAGGAGGTCAACCGCCGGGGAGACGACGCGGGCTTTTACGCCATGTGTGTCCTGGCGCTGCTGTTGATGATCTACCAGGCGTTTACCGGGCAGGTATTTGGAGACGTGGCGGCGATGCTGTTCGTGTTTTGCTCCGTGGGGGCCTTTGCCCGGTACCGGACTGACCGGGACCGGTCCGCTCTGGGCATGGGCATTTTTACCGGCGCTCTGTGCCTGGGATGCCTGGGATGGTATCTGTGGGACACGCTGTAAAAAAGACAGGCGGCGCTGGAAAGCGCCGCCTGCTTGCTTACCGCTTCCGCACCGGGTAGCAGACCTCGGTGACAAATTCTTCTGGGTTCCGGGTCTCGTGGGGACTGACGTGGTAGATGTTGAAGAACAGTCCGTCAAAGGCATAGCCGTTGTCCTCTACCCAGGATGCTACCGCCTGATTCACCTCGCCGATCTGGCGGTAGGGGCCCTGGAAGGTGGCGGAGGCCACTGTCACCGGCGGGATGGTTTTGAATTTGACGTGCTCGGTGTCAGGGTATGTGCCCTTCACCGTCTTTTGGATCTCCACATCCACATCTGCCTCTTTGTACTCCCCGTCGTGGTAGACGCTGATGCACAGGGCCGGATCGCCGTCCTGGATGTGGAGAAGGGCGGTCTCCCTCACAAAGATGTGCCACAGGTCTCCCTCACGGTCGTAGCAGGGAAGGATCTGGCGGACGCTGGCTACCTGCCGCTCCGGCAGGGTCTTGATGGTGACATCGTAGTTCATCTGTTTTTCATCCTTTCTCAGCCGTTCGATGGTTGTGTCCAGAAGCCGCAGCCGGTCCAATGCCTCCTGAATGGAGGCCTCCACCGCTGCCCGCTGGGCCAGCAGGCGCGTCTCCATGGCGGTCCGGTCCTCCCAGCAGGCCAGCAGCGCGGCCGTCTCTGCCAGGGAGAACCCCAGGCCCCGCAGGGCGGTGATCCGGTTGGCGGTCATCAGCTGGGCCGCCGCGTACCGGCGGTAGCCGGTCCAGGGATCGGTCTCCTCCGGCACCAGCAGGCCGATCTCGTCGTAGTGGCGCAGCATCCGGATGCTGATTCTGGACAGCTTTGAAAATTCTCCGATTTTGAACATAGGATCCCTCCGCATATATGCGTTTTCTTGAGCTCACTGCTATGGTATGCCCTGCCACTGTGTGAGAGTCAAGAGAATTTTTTCAAAGTTGCGATGAGAGAAAAAACGTTCCGGCCGCAGAAGCGGCCGGAACGGCGGTGGGCTCAGTCGTCGGTGCGGATGCCCCGTTCAATATCCCGGATATTGTAGGGGGAGGTTTGGTAGACGAAGTAATTCAGCCAGTTGGAGTACAGCAGGTGGGCGCAGGAGCGCCAGGTCACCGCAGGCTTGCGGCTGGGGTCATCGCCGGGGAAGTAGTTCTTGGGGACCCGGATGTCCGCTCCGGCGGTCAGGTCCCGTATGTACTCATTCCGCAGGGTGTCCCGGTCATACTCCGCGTGGCCCATGAGGAAGATCTGCCGGCCCTGGTCGGTCTTGACGGCGTAGACCCCGGCCTCCGGGGAGGAGGCAAGTATCTTCAGCTCCGGGATTGCCTCGATGTCCTCCCGCAGCACTGTGGTGTGCCGGGAGTGGGGCACCCAGAATTCGTCGTCAAAGCCCCGGAAGAGGATGAAGTTGGGATCCTCCACCGTGTGGCGGAACACGCCGAAGAGTTTCTCCGGCAGCTGCCGCTTGGGGATGCCGTAGTGGTAGTACAGCCCCGCCTGAGCGCCCCAGCAGATGTGAAGGGTGGAGTGGACGTGCGTCTTGGACCACTCCATGATCTCGCACAGCTCCGGCCAGTAGTCCACCTCCTCAAAGGGAAGGTTCTCCACCGGCGCGCCGGTGATGACCAGGCCGTCAAAGGTCCGGTCCCGCACCTCGTCAAAGGATTTGTAGAAGGCCAGCATGTGGGCCTGGGAGGTGTTCTTGGACACGTGGCCGCTGGGGGCGATCAACTCCAGCTCGATCTGGATGGGGGTGTTGCCCAACACCCGGGCCAGCTGGGTCTCGGTCTCGATCTTGGTGGGCATCAGGTTCAGCAGCAGGATCTGCAGGGGGCGGATATCCTGGGTGATGGCCCGGGTCTCCGTCATGACAAAGATGTTCTCCGACGTCAGAACGGAGGTGGCGGGCAGCTGGTTGGGGATTTTGATGGGCATCTCACTTCACCTGGTCCAGCGCCTGGGCGATGTCGCCGATCAGATCCTGCTTGCTCTCCAGGCCGCAGCTCATCCGCACCAGGCCCGCGGGAATGCCGGCGGCGGCAAGCTGCTCGTCAGTCATCTGCCGGTGGGTGGAGCTGGCGGGGTTCAGACAGCAGGTCCGGGCGTCCGCCACATGGGTCTCGATGGCGGCCAGCTTCAGATGCTTCATAAAGGTGCCCGCTGCCTCCCGGCCGCCCTTCAGCTCAAAGGACACCACACCGCAGGAGCCGTGGGGCAGGTACTTCTCTGCCAAGGCATGGTACTTGTCCCCTGGCAGGCCGCAGTAGCTGACGGAGGCCACCTTGGGATGTGCCGCCAGGAACTCCGCCACCGCCTGGCCGTTCTCACAGTGGCGGGCCATGCGCACATGGAGGCTCTCCAGCCCCAGGTTCAGATAGAAGGCGTTCTGGGGGGACTGGATGGCGCCGAAGTCCCGCATCAGCTGGGCGGTGCACTTGGTGATGAAGGCGCCCTCCCTGCCGAACTTCTCCGCGTAGGTGATGCCGTGGTAGCTGTCGTCCGGGGTGCAGAGGCCGGGGAACTTGTCCGCATGGGCCATCCAGTCGAACTTGCCGGAGTCCACGATGGCGCCGCCTACCGCCGCGCCGTGGCCGTCCATGTACTTGGTGGTGGAGTGGGTGACGATGTCGGCGCCCCATTCAAAGGGCCGGCAGTTCACCGGAGTGGCGAAGGTGTTGTCCACGATCAGCGGCACGCCGTGGGTGTGGGCGGCCTTGGCGAACTTCTCGATGTCCAGCACCGTCAGGGCCGGGTTGGCGATGGTCTCGCCGAACACCGCCTTGGTGTTGGGCCGGAAGGCGGCTTCCAGCTCCTCGTCGGTGCAGTCCGGGGAGACGAAGGTGACCTCGATACCCATTTTCGCCATGGTGACGGAGATCAGATTGAAGGTACCGCCGTAGATGGAGGACGAGGAGACGATGTGGTCCCCGCAGGAGCAGATGTTGAACAACGCGAAGAAGTTGGCCGCTTGGCCGGAAGAGGTGAGCATAGCGGCGGTGCCGCCCTCCAGCTCGCAGATCTTGGCGGCCACATAGTCGTTGGTGGGGTTCTGGAGGCGGGTGTAGAAGTAGCCGTTGGCCTCCAGGTCAAAGAGCTTACCCATGTCCTCGCTGGTGGCGTATTTGAACGTGGTGGACTGGACGATGGGGATCTGCCGGGGCTCTCCGTTGCCGGGGGTGTAGCCCCCCTGGACACATTTCGTTTCGATGCGGTAATCGCTCATGGTGTGTGCTCCTTTCGACTGGATGAAGATGACTTTGGAGACGAAAAAACGGCTTTCGTCCCAAAGAAAAACTTTGAGACGAAAGCCGTCAGGCTTCCGCGGTACCACTCAAATTGCGCCGTCCTCACGGCCCGACGCCCCTTTTGGGGTCCAGCAACCCCTCTGCCCTGACGCGGCAGTCCTCGGAGAGGCCCTACCGGCGGCGCGCCGCCCTCGAACCCTCGGCTCAGGAGCCATAGGACCTGGAGACCCTTGCCGCCGGCTTCCACCGCCCGCCGGCTCTCTGAGGGCGCCGGTCTCCGTCCCTCTCCATCATCGCTTTGGAACATATTATAGCCACGCCGCGGCAAGTTTGTCAACTGCGGATTTTCGCCTCGCATGGACCGCGGCGGCAGTGGACTTTTGGCCCGGCCTGTGGTACGATGGCCCAAACGGCCGGCGGAGGACGCCGGAGAGGGAGGAGCGCCATGGCCTTTACGCCCATCGACGAGCAGACCTGGGAGCGCCGGGAGTATCTGGAGGTTTTCCGCCAGACCGCCATCTATCTGACGGCGGAGGTGGATATCACACCGCTGTATCGGCACACGAAGGCCCGGGGCGAAAAGCTGTACCCGGCTCTGGTGTGGTGTGTGGCCGCCGTGCTGAACCGGCACGCCCATTTCCGGTATGGCCGGGATGAGGCGGGGCGGATCGGGATTTGGGATGAGCTGCACCCTTATTATACGGTGCCCCGCCGGGACGCCCCGGATCTGTTCGCCATGAAGGTCACCCGCTTTACACCGGACTACGATGCGTTCCTCTCCCGGTTCCGGGAGGATTACGCCCGGGCGGAGACCTGCGGCCGGCTGCTCTGCGACGAGACCCTGCCCCCAAATGTCTGCGGTATCTCCGCCATGCCGGGGCTGGCCTTCTCCGCCTTCAGCTTCGGCGGGGACCCCAAGCCGGACTTCACGCCATTCGTCCTGCTGGGGAAGGTCCACCCGGCAGGGGACCGGACGGTGCTGCCGGTAGGCGGAGAGTTTGCCCATGCCGTCAACGACGGCGGCCACATCAGCGGTTTTTTCAAAGAGCTGGAGGAAACCGCCGCCAAACTGTTTCCGGATTGAAGGAGAGAGAGACCGCCCGTGGGGATGCTTGTCCCTGCGGGCGGTCTTCTATTTGAAAGCCGCGGGCCAAAAAATTCTGCCAGCCCTATTGACAAGAGGTGCGGCTCATGCTATATTAGCCACACGGTTAGTTACTAGACTAATTAACCAGATAACAAGCCGGCAGGAAAGGGGGAACCGCCTTGACGTTGACGGAAGACCGGCCCATCTTCCAGCAGATCGCGGAGCAGCTGGAGGAGGCGATCCTCTCCGGGGCCTACCCGGAGGAGAGCCAGGTGCCGTCCATCACGGAGTATTCGGTGCAGTACCGGATCAATCCCGCCACCGCCCTGAAGGGGATCAACCTGCTGGTGGACGCGGGGCTGCTGTACAAGAAACGGGGCGTGGGGATGTTTGTGGCCTCCGGCGCCCGGGAGAAGCTCCGCCAGAGCCGGCGGGAGCGGTTTTATCAGGACTACGTCCAGCGGATGGTGCGGGAGGCCCGGAATCTGGGGCTGACGGATCAGGAGTTGCTGGAACTTCTGGAAAGGGGAATGAAAGAAGATGGCCATTGAGTTTCAGCACATCTCCAAGCGGTTTGCGGACACCCGCGCCCTGGAGGATGTGTCTTTGACCTTTGAGGAGGGGAAGATCTACGGGCTGCTGGGCAACAACGGCGCCGGCAAGTCCACGCTGCTGAACATCCTCACCGGGCGGCTGTGCCCAGATAGCGGCACCGTCGCCGTGGACGGCGCTCCCGCCGACAGCGACGCGGCGCTGGGCAAGCTGTTCCTGGTGGGGGAGAAGAACCTGTATCCCGACGACATGAAGGTGAAGCGGGCCCTGGACACGGCGGCCGTGTTTTACCCGGACTTCGACCGGAGCTATGCGGAGAGCCTGGCAAAGCAGTTCGAACTGCCGTTGAACAAGAAGATCAACGGCCTCTCCACCGGCTACGGGTCCATCTTCCGTCTGATTTTGGGTCTCAGCGTCAACACCCCCTATGTGCTGTTTGACGAGCCTGTTCTGGGTCTGGACGCCCAGCACCGGGACCTGTTCTACAAGCTGCTGGTGCAGAAATACGCGGAGCACCCCTGCACCATGGTGGTCTCCACCCACCTGATCGCGGAGGTGGCGGACCTCATCGAGCACACGGTCATCATCCGGAAGGGACGCATCCTGCAGGACGCGCCCACGGAAGAGCTGACCGCCGCCTGCTGGGCGGTGTCCGGCCCTGCCGGGGTGGTGGACAGCTGGGCCGCCGGGCGGGACGTGTTTACATCCTCTGTGCTGGGCGGACTCAAGACCGTCTGCATCCGGGGCGGGGGGACAGAGGACCTGCCCGCCGGGCTGGAGCGGCGGCGCGTGGGGCTCCAGGAGTATTTTATCAGCCTGATGGAAGAGGAGGATCAGAGATGAACACGCGATTCGGCCGGGCCTTCCGGTATGAGGTCCGGAATTATTTCCGGGCAGTGGCGATCCTGTGGCTGGTCATGGCGCTGATCCCGGCGGCGATGCTGGCAATCACCTATTTCCTGGCCGGAGAGACGGCTATGGAGGGCAGCTTCAACGGCTATTCCATTGCCGTGGGGATGTTCGGCCTTGTGTTGGGCATGGTGGGCCTGCGGGAGAATCAGCGGGTGCTGAACCAGAACGGCGTGTCCCGTCGGTCCGCCTTCCTGGCGGACGTGGCCGCCCTGGCGGTGGCGGCGGTGCTGGTGGCAGCGGGTGTCACGGTGATTATGGGCGCCTATCAAACAGTCTTGGGCGGCCAGGGCCGGCTGCTGATTACAGATCTGTACCAGGTGATCTATGAAGGACCCTCCGCCGGTGCCGGGATCGGTGGCCTGGTGCGGGGCGCGATCTTCTCCGCCGCGGTGGGCTGGATGCTGGCGGCCCTGGGGCAGTTCTGCTCCGCCCTGTACTGGCGGCTGAACAAGTTCTGGACCATCCTGATTTCCGTGACCGTGCCGCTGGTGCTGATCTTCGGCAGTGTGCCGCTGATTAGCTGGCTGGGCACCACCTCCGCCGGGCGGGCGGCGGTGGAGGCCCTGGCGGCTTTCGGACAGTTCCTGGCCGCATCCCCCTGGAACGCGGCGGCGGTGCTGCTGGCCATGGGGGCGGCGTTCTTCGCCCTCAGCTGGCTGCTGCTGCGCCGGGCCATGATCCGGCCTGCAAAGTAACAGATAAAAGTGAAAAGATAAAGGATAAGAGATCTTCCCAAACAAGGGCATCTCTTATCCTTTATCTTATATCTGATATCTCCGGGGGCGCTCCATGTGTCCTATTGTCCGCCCACGATGCGGCTGTACGTGCGGGTGGTAAGGCCGTAGACCAAGGCGTAGATGGCGCAGAACACCAGCAGCGTCCCGGCGGCGCAGAGGGCGAACAGACGGACGTCAAAGAGGTTGAACAGCTCCAGCAGTTTGCACAGCATGGGGAAGGCTGCCGCCACATGGATGCCCGCCGTCACCAGGGGCAGGAAGAACACCAGCAGCACCTGACTGCGGATGGAGGAGCGGACCTCCCGGGGACTCATGCCCACCTGCTGCATGATCTGATAGCGGCGCTGGTCCTCATATCCCTCGGAAATCTGCTTGTAGTAGATGATGAGCACCGTGGACAGCAGGAACAGCAGCCCCAGAAACACGCCCAGGAACAGGAAGCCGCCGTACATGGTGTACAGGTCCACAGCGTTGTCCTGATGGCTGATGACGGAGTACACGTCATTGGCGTCCGCCGCCAGCAGGGGGTCCACAAAGGCCAGCTTTTCCTCTTCCGTGCCGTCCAGGTCCACCTGGACACGAAATTCCCGGTGGACTCTGCTGGCATCCCGGTCGCTGATGGCGGAGACTACGGTCTCATCCGCCACCACCAGGAAAAGCTGCGCCGTCTGGCCGGAGATCAGGATGGAGCTGTTGTATCGGGGAAAGTCCATGATGGTCCCAGCGATGTGAAAAGGGAGGTCTTCGATATAGAAGGTATCCGGCAGGTCCAGATTCTCTGCCTGGACCAGCACCTCTTCCGGCTCCAGGTCCACGGTATGGCCGGTGAGGCGGCCGTAGTCATCGGCGGTGAGCAACCGGATTTCGGTGCTGACGCCCTCCTGCGCCACAAGGGTGAAGGTGTTTCCTGTGTAATAGCCGACGGTGTCCCCCGGAGTGGACCACTGGAGCAGTTCCACCTTCCGGCCCGCGTCTGCTGCTGCGGCCTGGACCCGTTCCAGGGTGTCCTCGTTCAGTGTTGTCTCCTGTTCCGGCGGCACTTCGTCCAGGGACTGGACCACGTCCACATCATAGGGATACATCCGCTCCAAAGCTCCCTCCAGCCCGGCGTACAGGCTGACGGTGGTGGATACCGTCACCAGCACCATGGTGGAGAGGATGCAGATGTTGGCCAGGCCCACGGCGTTCTGCTTCATCCGGTACAGCAGCCCCGCCACGGCGGTGAAGTGCTTGGGCTGGTAGTAGTACCGGGGGCTGTTCCGCAGGTGCTTCAGCAGGGCGATGGACCCGGCGGTGAACAGGCAGTAGGTGCCGACCATCACCAGCGCCACCGCCAGGAAGAAATAGGCCAGGGCGGTAAAGGGGTCCTCTACCGTCAGAGCGGTGGCATAGCCAGCCCCCAGAGTGACGGCCCCCAGCACCACCAGCAGGCGGCGGGTCCGGGGCTCCCGCTCCCCGGCACTGGCGCTGTGGAGCAGTTCCACAGGACGGGACCGGAGCAGCCCGAACAGGTTCCACACCAGCGTCAGCAGGAAGAGGAAGCCGAAGAGAGCGGCGGTATCGGCCATGCCGGAGAGGCTGATCTCAAAGCCATACTCCACCGGCAGGTGGGACAGCTGCAATAGGAGCAGCAGCACCAGCTTGCTCAACAGCACCCCTGCCGCGAGCCCGCCCACAATGGCCGCGGCGGCGCAGTAGAGCGTCTCCCACACCATCAGGCGGGCGGTGTGGCGCTTCTCCAGACCCAGGATGTTGTACAGCCCCAGCTCCCGCCGGCGGCGCTTCATCACAAAGCTGTTGGCGTACAGCAGCAGAACCGCGGAGAACAGCGTCACCACCAGCCGGCCCAGGTACATCAGGCTTTGGAGATATCCGGCCCCCCGGACGGAGGCCACAATGTCGCTGAAGGTCAGGTAGGAGAGAATGTAGTACATGGCGGCCGTCATGCCGCAGGAGAGCAGATACGGCCCATAGAACCGGCCGTTGCGCATCAGATTCACCAGGGCCAAGCGGGGAAAGAATCCGGACTTACGCATGGGGCTCACCGCCTCCCGCCAGGACCGTCAGGGTGTCGGAGATCCGGCGGAACTGGGCCTCCTGGCTCTCGCCGCCCCGGTAGAGCTGGTGGTACACCTGTCCGTCCCGGAGGAACAACACCCGTCCAGCGTGGCTGGCCGCCTTTACCGAGTGGGTGACCATCAAAATGGTCTGCCCGGTGCCGTTCAGTTCTCCGAACAGCTCCAGCAGGGCGTCGGAGGACCGGGAGTCCAGAGCGCCGGTGGGTTCGTCTGCCAGAATCAACTGGGGGTCCGTGATGAGGGCCCGGGCCACAGCAGCCCGCTGCTTCTGGCCGCCGGAGACCTCATAGGGGTATTTCGCCAAGATGTCCGAGATGCCCAGCTGATCTGCGATGGGGCGGAGCTTTTGCTGCATCTCCCGGTAGTCTGTGCCCGCCAGCACCAGGGGCAGATAGATGTTGTCCTGAAGGGAGAAGGTGTCCAACAGGTTGAAGTCCTGGAACACGAACCCCAGGTGGGACCGGCGGAAGGCCGCCAGATCCCGCTCCCGGATGGCAGAGAGGGGCCTGCCCTCCAGTAAAACCTCCCCGGCGGTGGGGCGGTCCAGGGCCGCCAGGATGTTCAGCAGGGTGGTCTTGCCGGAGCCGGACTCACCCATGATGGCCACGTACTCCCCCTCCTCCACGGAGAAGCTGACGTTGGACAGGGCCTGGACCTGCGTGCCGCCGAAGCGGGTGGTGTAGATTTTCTGTACATGCTGTACTTCCAACAATGGCATCAAGATTCCTCCTCGTATCGGATCATGCCTCTATTGTAGCCAAAGGGCCGGACTGTCTGCCATGGATTTGGCTTACAGTCCGGCCCGATTCCTTACAGTTTCGTCACATTGGGTCACTCCACCACCCGTCGGCCCCGGGAGAGGTCCAGCCGCACCAGCGTCCCCTGCCCGGGGCGGGAGACGATAGAGATCCCGTGGTTCAGCCGGTCCATCACCCGGCGGCACAGGTACAGCCCGATGCCGGTGGATTTCTTGTCCTCCCGGCCGTTGTAGCCGGTGAAGCCCTTCTCGAACACCCGGGGCAGGTCCTCCGGCCGGATACCGATGCCGCTGTCGGCGATGACCAGCGTCTCTCCGTCCCCGTAGATCCGGATGCGGCCCCCGGCGGGGGTGTATTTCAGGGCGTTGGACAGTACCTGCTCCACCACGAAGGAGAGCCACTTCCCGTCCGTCAGCACCGTCCGCCCGGTCTCCCGAAAGTCCAGGGTGATCTTTTTCAGAATGAACATCCGGGCGAACTTCCGCACCGCCTGCCGCAGCAGGCCGTCCAGGTCCGTGTCCCGGAGGACATAGTCCGTGCTCTCGCTGTCCAGCCGCAGGTAGCCCAGCACCATGTCCACATACTGCTCGATCTTCAGGAGCTCCACTTCCACCTCCGTGCCCACAGCGCCGGGATCCTCCTGCAAGAGCAGCCGGGCCGCGGCGATGGGGGTTTTAATCTGGTGGGCCCAGAGGGTGTAGTAATCCGTCATGTCCTCCAGCCGGTCCCGGTTCTCCGCCGCCAGACGCACCCGGTCGGCGCAGACCGCCCTCAGCAGGGCCTGATAGTCCGCCTCCAGTACGCCCCGGGGCGGCGGCAGGGGCAGCACCGACTCATGGACCTTTCGTAAAAGCCCTTCCAGCTCCCGGTGCCGCCGGAGAAAGGCGGAGTACCCCAGGGCAAACAGGACCAGCCCCAGCATTAGGCAGAGAAGGCCTGCATAGGCAACCGCCTCCACCGGCAGGCTGTACAGGGCGAACACGGCGGCGAACACCGCCACCGCCCCGGCCAGCAGCAACAGCAGCTTCCACTGGCGCTTGAGATAGGCTGTCAGCATTCCGTCACCCCTCCACCAGATATCCGGCGCCCTTCCGGGTGCGGATGAAATCCGGGAGGCCCGCCGCCTCCAGCTTCCGCCGCAGCCGGGCGATGTTCACCGTCAGGGTGTTCTCATCCACAAAGCTGTCGGACTCCCACAGCCGGGTCATCAATGCGTCCCGGCTGACGATCTCCCCCTTGTGCTCCAGCAGGAGCTGCAGAATCCGGCACTCGTTCCTCGTCAGCTCCACCCGCTGCCCGTGGGCATCCAGCGTCCCATCAGACACGTTCAGCACCGCGGCGCCGCAGGAGAGCAGGTGGGAAGACGGGCCGAAGTCGTAGGCCCGCCGCAGCAGGGCCTGGACCTTGGCGGAGAGCACCTGTAAATCAAAGGGCTTTGCCAGCAGGTCATCCCCGCCCAGCTGCATGGCCATCACCACGTTCACATTGTCCGAGGCGGAGGTGAGAAATAAGATGGGCGCCTTGGAGACCCGGCGGATCTCCTGACACCAGTGGTAGCCGTTGAAGAAGGGGAGGGAGACGTCCAGCAGCACCAGATGGGGGTCGAAGGCGGCGAACTCCGACAAGACGTCGTCGAACCGCTCCGCGCAGCGGACGGTGTAGCCCCAGCCCTCCAGATGGCGGCGGATGACCCCGGCGATGGCCGCGTCGTCCTCCACGATGAAAATGCGGTACATGAGCCCCTCCTCTCCCCCCGCGGTCAGTTCAGCTCCAGGGACTCCAGCTGGGAGATGATCTCCTGCTGGCGCTCGTAGAACAGCAGCTCCTGGTTGTGGGTGAAATACGCGTCGCAGCCGTAGCGGCTGATGAAGGTGGCGGCGTAGTAGTTGATGGTCAGCTCCGTCACCAGGATCAGCAGCTCCTGCCCCTCCGGGAACACCTCCTCGCAGAAGGCGAAGAGGTTGTTCAGCATCTCCCCGGCGGTCTTGGCCTGGGCTTTCAGGCCCTGGACCATCTGGTCGAAGTCCGCCTTCACTGCAGCAAAGCCCGTCTGACTGTCCACGGTCTGTCCAGCCAGGGCTTTCTGCCGCTCCAGAGCGGCGATGATCCGGCGGTGAGAGCGCTCCGCCTCCTGGGAGAGACTGCCAGACCGCCTGCCGGTGTCGATGCGGGTCTTCTGACGGCGCAGCTGTTCCTCCAGCAGAGCGGCGAGATCCGCCTCCGGCGCGGTCAGGGCGGCTTTCACGTCCTTCAGGATGCCAAGCAGCTCCCGCAGCATCTCCTCCCGCTCCACCACGGAGCGCAGCTCGCCGGTGGCGGCGTCCAGCAGCAGACCCAGCAGGGACAGCCGCTCGTCGAACTTGGCGGCAGAGGCACGCTGGCGGATGGCCTTGGTGGCCTTGCCGGCGAGGATCTTGTCCACCTGGTAGTCGCTGCGGTACTTGTTGAACAGGTCGTAGTAAACCGCGAACTCCTTGGCGATCTTGGGATTCTGGAGATATTGGATGATGAGCTTCTCATCCACCGGCAGGTGGTTCTGCTCGTACAGGTGAATCATCTGGCTCAGGTCGTCCCAGCCCCGGGCGGTGACGAACCGCTTGCCGTTCACCGTGGACTCCACCTTGTAGAAGTCACCCTTCCGGATCTCCAGGTACGTCATCACCGCCGGATGGACGTGCTTCTGGTAGGCAAACTCCTTCCAGGCATCGAAGTCCGGCTCCACGTCGATGCGCTTGAGCCGGTCCCAGGTAACGATGTCGAACTCCCGGACGGAGCGGTTGTACTCCGGCGGGTTGCCGGCAGTGACCACGATCCAGCCCTCCGGCACCCGATGGCGGCCGAAGATTTTATATTGCAGAAATTGCAGCATGGAAGGGGCCAGCGTCTCGCTGACGCAGTTGATCTCGTCCAGGAAGAGGATGCCCTCCTTTTTGCCGGTGGCCTCCATAGTCTCGTACACGGAGGCGATGATCTCGCTCATGGTGTACTCGGAGACCTGGTACTCCTTGCGGTTAAAGACCTTCTTCTCAATGAAGGGCAGACCCAGGGCGCTCTGCCGGGTGTGGTGGGTCATGGAGTAGGACACCAGGCACACGTCCAACTCCTGGGCGATCTGCTCCATGATGGCGGTCTTGCCGATGCCCGGAGGGCCCATGAGGAACACAGGCCGCTGCTTTTCCACCGGCACTGCGTAGCTGCCGAACTCATCCTTGGTGAAGTATGCCGTCATGGCGTTTTTGATCTGTTCCTTGGCCTCTTTGATGTTCATGGTCATTCAACCTGACTTTCCTCAGTATCGGTATGATTCAAAGCGCAAATTCCGCGTCCAGAAAATCTGTGTCCGCCCCAGCCGTCTCCCGGGGCCAGCGGCGGTTGCAGTAGTCCAGAAGAAAGGCGGTGGCCTCTGTCAGACGGCTGCGCAGCAACAGGTCCACCGCGGCCCGGCAGTTGTCCTGGTCCAGAAAGCCCAGGTCTGCCAGCTGCAGCAGCTGGCGGCGCAGGGCGTCGTTGTCCGTCAGGGCCAAGTTCCGGCGCAGATGCTCCAGATAATGTTCCTTGGGCCGCATGTGCCGGAAGTCGTTGGTGCCGCCGTTGGTGTAGAACTCCTGATAGGAGTGGCCCCGCAGCAGGGCCAGCGCGTAGATCAGCCGCTCCTCTCCGGTGAAGCGGTCCTCCTGCCGGTAGCAGGCGCCGATCTCCGGGGCGTACCCTTCCTCTTCCAAAGAGAAACCCAGATAGAAGGCGTATTCCAGCCGCTTCAACTGGGCGTAGCCCTGGCACAGGAAGATATTCTCCCGGGAGGTGTCCTGCCGGACGGTGCCGTTGGCGGCCCGCTCGTCCAAGGCGGCCATCAGGCAGTCCCAGTGGACCATGGCGTGAATGGGGCGCATGCGGGGGGCCGCAATAGCGGTCAGCGCCGGGGAGATGGGGCGGGCGCCGATGGCGTTGGTGGCCAGCCGGAAGAGAAAGGCCTCCTCGTCGGCCAGCTTCTCCGACAGCCAGTCCAGGCTGTCCTGAAAGGCGAACACATCCGCCGTGCCGCCGTATTCCACGATCCGCAGGTTTTCAAAGCGATTCAGGCCGTAAAAGGCATCCACATCCGGGGGGATCACCAGAATCTCCACGCCCCGCAGGGCGGGCACGGCCTTGGCACTGACCCGGGCCACCGGCCCCTCCGGCTGCACCACGGCCCGGCGGCCCTCCAGCCGCAGGCATTCCACTTGTGTTTCCATGGTTCAGATCTCCTCGCTCTGTAATACCAGCTTGATGGCCCACACCGGCACGTCCGGCGGGTCGTACCCGTCGTCCAGAAAAACGAAGGCCGCGTCGTAGTCCGGCTTTTTCTCCGGAAAGATGCCGCGGCCGTCGGTGAAGTAGATCATGCCCTTGAGGTTGGTGAACTCTCCGGCCCGGACCAGCTCGTCCACGTACTGAAACACCGGGCGGAAGTCCGTGCCGCCGAAGCCGTGGAGCTGCATGGTGTCCAGATAGTTGTCGAAGTCCTTCTGGCTGGTGATCTTCCGGTCCTCCTGCACCTCCGCGTCGCACTGGATGATGTGGAGATTGATCTTGGTGAAGAAGTTTTCCTGCTGGCGCAGGATGTTGTAGGTCTTGGTGACGAACCGCTGCACCAGGTCGCCGCTGACGGAGCCGGAGGTGTCGATGGCGATGACGAATTCCTTGATCCGCCGGACCTCCTTGTACTCCAGCGGCTCCACCAGGGGCATATTGCCGTACAGGGACAGACCGTAGGTGTAGTAGATATAGTCGAACTCGTCCTGATTCACCTGGGTGACCTCGCCCAGGCTCATATAGCGGCGGAGGAAGTCCGCATAGTCATACGTCTCCCGGTTCACCGCCTTCAGCTCCTGGACCAGATTGCCGGCATCGGTGCCGTGGCGGCGGGATATGGTCTCCAGGTCCACCTGGAGTCGCTCGCTGATCTCCCGCCAGGTCTGCTCCAGGTCACGGTCCCGCCGTTCCGTGCCGGACTTGGGCGTCTGGGCCCGGCTGCCCTGGCTGCCCCGGCCGGACTTCTGCTTGCCGGGGGTGCCGGTCTCCGGTGTCCGGCCGTTGGACTGGCTGCCTCCTCCGGCGCCCTGGCCGCTCTTCACCGGCAGATACCAGGCCCGGTGGTCGTCCGCCAGGAAGGGGTCCCGCAGCCGGGCCATCTGATCGTCGGAGAGCTGCCGGTCCAGAAAGTACCGGTAGAGCTTCTCCGCCGTCAGGAGCCGCACCTGGGAGCGGAGCTCCTTCAGCGTCTCCTCCTGGGCATAGGCCCGGTTGCAGGCGGCGCTCTCCAGGTGGAGGTCCTCAATGGCGCTTTCCACCGCGATGTCGCAAGCCAGGTCCCAGCACCGACGGTCGATGTTGGCGCTGGTGAACAGGTGCCGGAACACACAGTGGAGCACGATGTGCAGGTAGTCCCGCACATTCCGGCCCCGCTCCCGCTTGTACATGGACAGGACGTAGTACGTGTCGTAAAACAGGTGCTGGCCGTCCGTGGCCAGGGTACCTGGATAGGAGGTCAGCTGGAACTGGCTGAGGGCCAGATCCAGAAACCGAAGGTTCACCAGCAGGGTGTTCCGGGTCAGGCGCAGGATATTCTGAGCCAGGGCGTCCGCCTGGCGGAATTTTTCCACATGATCTTCCATAAGCACAACTCTTCCCGAAAGGGCGCCGGGCGCCCGATGTTCTGACCCTTTATTTTAGCATGGGGATACCGGCAATGCAAGAAAAACGCCCCGGACGGCGTCTTGCGCCCGCCGCCGGGAGATGATATGATAAACCTGTATGAACACGAAAGATGGAGTGGAGACATGAGAAAGCTGGTCGTTGGAATATTGGCCCACGTGGACGCGGGGAAGACCACCCTGTCGGAGGCGCTGCTGTATCAGAGCGGCGCCCTGCGGCGCCTGGGCCGGGTGGACCACCAGGACGCCTTTCTGGACACGGACGCCATGGAGCGGGAACGGGGCATCACCATCTTCTCCAAACAGGCGGTGTTTTCCCTGAAGGACACGGAGGTTACCCTGTTGGACACGCCGGGCCATGTGGACTTCTCCGCTGAGGCGGAGCGGACGCTTCAGGTGCTGGACTGTGCCATTCTGGTCATCAGCGGCACCGACGGGGTCCAGGCCCACACCCGCACCCTCTGGCGGCTGCTGGAGCGGTATCACGTCCCCACCTTCCTCTTTATCAATAAAATGGACCTGGCGGGGGCAGACCGCTCCGCAGTTCTGGCAGGCTTAAAGCAGCGTCTGGGCAGCGGCTGTGTGGATTTCAGCGGCGAACGGGACGAATCGTTCCGGGAGGAGGCGGCCGTCTGCGATGAATCAGTGCTGGAGCGGTATCTGGAGACCGGAGTTCTGACAGACGGCGACCTGCGGCGAATGGTCGGGAAGCGGAAGCTGTTCCCCTGCTGGTTCGGCTCTGCGCTGAAGCTGGAGGGGGTCTCGGAATTCCTGGAGGGGGTGGAACAGTATGCCCCGGTTCCCGCCTATCCGGAGACCTTCGGCGCCCGGATCTACAAGATCGCCCGGGACGGCCAGGGCACCCGCCTCACCTATTTAAAAGTGACAGGCGGCACCCTGCGGGTGAAGAGCCTTTTGACCAACCGCCGCCCCGGTCTGGGAGAGGACCAGGTGTGGGAGGAGAAGGCGGATCAAATCCGCATCTACTCCGGCGCCAAGTTCCGCACGGTGGAGGAGGCCCCGGCGGGGACGGTGTGCGCCGTGACAGGTCTCTCCCGCAGCCGGGCGGGAGAGGGCTTGGGGCTTGAGGCCGGCTGGACTGCCCCGGCGCTGGAGCCGGTGCTGACCTATCAGGTGCTGCTGCCGGAGGGGACGGATCCCCACACTGCCCTGGGCAATCTGCGCCAGCTGGAGGAGGAGGATCCCCAGCTCCACATTGCCTGGAATGAGCAGACCCGCCAGATCCACGTGCAGCTGATGGGGGAGATCCAGCTGGAGATCTTACAACGCATGATCCGGGAGCGGTTCGGCCTGGAGGTGGCCTTCGGCCCCGGCACCATCTGTTATCGGGAGACCATCGCCGCCCCAGTAGAGGGCATCGGCCACTTTGAGCCCCTGCGCCACTATGCAGAGGTCCATCTGCTGCTGGAGCCTGGGGAGCGGGGCAGCGGCCTGGAGTTCGGGACGGCCTGCCCGGAGGACCAGCTGGAGGGCCGTTGGCAGAGGCTGGTCCTGACCCATCTGGCGGAGAAGGAGCACCTGGGGGTGCTGACCGGCTCCCCCATTACGGATATGAAGATCACCCTGGCGGCGGGCCGGGCCCACGTGAAGCACACGGAGGGCGGCGACTTCCGCCAGGCCACCTATCGGGCGGTGCGCCAGGGGCTGATGGAGGCGGAGAGCATCCTGCTGGAGCCCTGGTACGACTTCCGCCTGGAGCTGCCCGCACCTCAGGTAGGCCGGGCCATGACGGACCTCCAGCAGATGGGGGCGCAGCTGTCTCCGCCGGAGACAGCGGGGGAGGAGGCTGTGCTCACTGGTGCTGTGGCGGTGTCCGCTCTGGGGGACTACGCCCGGGAGGTGGCCGCCTACACCCAGGGCCGGGGGCGGCTGCTCTGTTCCCTCCGGGGTTATGCGCCCTGCGCGGACCAGGACGCTGTGCTGGCGTCCGTCGATTACGACCCGACGGCGGATTTGGACAACTCCCCGGACTCCGTGTTCTGTAGCCACGGCGCCGGCGTCATCGTCCCCTGGGATGAAGTGCCCGCCCGGGCGCACGTGTCCAGCGGCCTGGACCTGGGACCGGAGAAAGAGGAGCTGGCGGGGAGGTCTGATACCCGGCGCGCCTCTGTCTACGCTGGGACCATCGAGCAGGATAAGGAGCTCCAGGCCATCTTCGAGCGGACCTACGGCCCCGTGAAGCGGCGGGCCTTTATTCCCCCGAAAGACCCCCGGCGCCCTGCTCCGACAGCGGAGGCAGAGCAGGAAAAGCGGACCATCCGGGAGCAGTTCTCCGGACCGGAGTACCTGCTGGTGGACGGCTACAACATCATTTTTGCCTGGGATGAGCTGAAGGCCATCGCCCGGGACAATCTGGACGCCGCCCGCAAGCAGCTGTGCGATCTCCTCAGCAACTACCGGGGCTTCCGGAAGTGCGAGGTCATCGCCGTGTTTGACGCCTATAAGGTCAAGGGCGGCCAGGGCAGCGTGGAGAAGTACCACGACATCCACGTGGTCTACACCAAGGAGGCGGAGACGGCGGACGCCTATATCGAGCGGGCCACTTACGAGATTGGCCGCCGCCATCGGGTGCGGGTGGCTACCTCCGACGGCCCGGAGCAGCTGATCATTCTGGGCCACGGGGCCCTGCGGCTTTCCGCCAGCGCCTTCCGGCAGGAGGTGGAGCAGGTGGAAGGCCAGATCGCGGACATCCTGGCCGCCAACAACCGCAGGCAGAAGACCGGAAACGTCCGCTCCGCCCTGGAGCGGGCCCAGAGACAGACAGAGGAGGAGAAGCCATGATCGGATTGAGCTGTACCGCAGGCGCGGTGCTGGCCCTCTGCGGCCAGGTCCGCGGAACCCTGGAGCGCAAGGGGCTGCCCCAAAAGGAGCTGGACGGCGGCCGGGTGCGGATCGAACCCCGGTACAACCAGGGCTCCGGCTTCGGCCTTGTCCCGCTGAACGGCCGGCAGATGGCCCCCCTGTCCCTGGCGGCGCTGTGGGCGCTGCTGGGGGTGTGCGGCGGCCGGGGCCTGGGGGCCGGACTGCTGCTAGGCGGCGGACTCAGCAACCTGTGGGAACGGATCCGCCATGGACGGGTCCTGGACTATCTGCGCTTTCCAAAGGCGCCGGGGCCGCTGAAGAAATACACCTACAATCTGGCGGACCTGGCCATCTTCCTGGGCGCTGTGCTGATGGTGCTGCGCCGCAGAAGGCAGTAATATGAGCCGCCCTGCGTGATTCCACGCAGGGCGGCTCTCTTCATAAAAATTTAAGAAATTTCACAGTTTTTTCGTAAACCAAGGGAATCTATACTGAATTTACGAAAAAAACACGGAACTGTAACTGATTTGTAAATTGACAATTAGTTGTGTTTGTGTATATACTAACTGTACTAGTACGGGCAGTACAGTTTTTTTGAATGGCTTAAAAATTTGTCATTGACAAATTTCAAAATTGTGTTACTGTATTATTAGAATAATACAAAAAGAGACATCGTAACGGACCGCACTCTGCCGCGTCTTATGTGAGACATTTTACAGACATTTGACGCAAACGCCGTGGGATGTTGATCTGGTGGCGTTATACTGGAACTGAAAAAATGTTCCGGAAGTTGAAGCGTTCGGCGGGGCTGCGTCGTATAGGAGAACAAGACGAAAGAAGGGAACCTGTTATGAAGATCCTGATTACCACAGATTGGTATACGCCTGCGGTAAACGGTGTGGTCACCTCTGTGAAAAACCTGCAGCGGGAGTTGGAGCGCCGGGGCCATGAGGTCCGGATCCTGACGCTGTCCCAGTCGCTCCACTCCTGGTCCCGGGACGGCGTCACCGCCATCGGCTCCGTAAACGCCGGACGGATCTATCCCGGCGCCCGCCTCCGCACCGCCATGGCGGGCCGCTGGGTACGGGAGCTGATGGACTGGCGGCCGGATGTGATCCACTCCCAATGTGAGTTCAGCACCTTTTTCCTGGCCCGCCGCATCGCAGAGGAGCTGGATGTCCCCCTGGTCCACACCTACCACACGGTGTATGAGGACTACACCCACTACTTCTCCCCCAGCGTCCGGTGGGGCCGATGTGCGGTGGCGGCTTTCTCCCGCTGGGTAGCTGCCCAGGTGGACGGCATGATCGCCCCCACCGGCAAGGTGCGGGGACTGTTGCAGGGCTATGGCGTTCGCTGCCCGGTCTTCGTGGTGCCTACGGGCATCGACCTGCGGCGCTTCCAGCAGGAGGGCGATCCCATGCGCCGGGCGGTTCTGCGGGCCAGCCTGGGCATCCCTGCGGAAAACACTGTGCTGGTGTGCGTGGGGCGCCTTGCGGAGGAGAAGAACATCCAGGAGCTGCTGAAGCTCCGGGCCTCCCTGGGCAGCCGCCCTGTGACGCTGTTGCTGGTGGGGGATGGTCCTGACCGGCCCCGGCTGGAGCAGGTGGCCCACGATCTGCGGCTGGAGGCCCCGGCAGTGATCTTTGCCGGCATGGTGCCCCCGGAGGAGGTGCCGGAGTGGTACCGGCTGGGGGACCTGTTCGTCAGCGCCTCCTCCAGCGAGACCCAGGGTCTGACCTACATCGAGGCACTGGCCGCCGGCGTGCCCGCCCTGTGCCGGGCGGATCTCTGCCTGGAGGGCGTCATCCTGGAGGGAGAGAACGGCTGGCAGTACCACAGCACTGTGGAGTTCCGGCAGCGGCTGGAGGAGTTCCTGGCCAGCCCGGAGACCCACGAAGCGCTGAAGCGGCGGGCCGCAGAGAGTGCGGAGCAGTTCTCCGCCCAGCGGTTTGCCCAGCGGGTGGAGCGCATCTATCAGATGCAGCTGGCCCGGCGGGCGGCCAGCTGTGTCCAGGGGGTGACCGCATGAGCCGGGGCGTGGAAAAGACCGCTCTGCAGGCGGCGTCCCTCTTCGGACTGATTTTGTGCGTGCTGACCGGAATCTGGGCCTGGCAGGCAGGACTGCTAACCTCCCAGGAGCGGCTGCAGGCCTTTGTGGCCAGCTGCGGCGCCGCCGGCGGGCTGCTGTTCGTGGCGTTCCAGATGGTGCAGGTAGTGGTGCCGGTGCTGCCCGGCGGCCTGGGCTGCCTGGTGGGCGTGGTGCTGTTCGGCCCGGTGATGGGGTTTGTCTACAATTATGTGGGCATCTGCATCGGTTCGCTGTTGGCCTTTGCCGTGGCGCGCAACTGCGGGCGGCCGCTGTTGAGCCTGCTGTTTTCGGAAAAGCTCATCGCCAAGTACAGCGATTGGACAGAGCGGAATGACCGGTTTGCACGGCTGTTCGCCCTGGCGATCTTTTTCCCGGTGGCGCCGGACGACTTCCTGTGCTATCTGGCGGGTACCACCTCCATGACCTGGCGGCGGTTCACCACCATCATCCTGCTGGGCAAGCCCCTTTCCATCGCCCTGTACAGCCTGGGGCTGACGGTGCTGTTCCAGCAGATCACAGGCTGGCTGGGGTAAAGACATCCGCGGACGGGCGGATCGGTAAAGGAGACACACATGCGCGTTTTTATCTACAATGGCGGCCTGCGCCTGGTCGGCAAAAGCGGTGTGGGACAGGCCATCCTCCACCAGCGGGAGATGCTGCGCCGGGCCCGGATCGACACTGCCGACCATTGGTGCCAGCGGGCCGGGGCCGTCCATATCAACACGGTGCTGCCGGATTCGGTGCTGGCGGCTCTGGCGGCCAAGCTGATGGGGCGGAAGGTCATTTACTACGGCCACTCCACTATGGAGGATTTCCGCAGATCCTTTCGAGGCTCGGACCGGCTGGCACCCCTCTTCCGCAAGTGGATCACCTTCTGCTACAGCCTGGGCGACGTGGTGCTGACCCCCACGGAATACTCCCGCCGTTTGCTGGAGAGCTACGGCCTCAAGCCGCCGGTGTACAGCATTTCCAACGGCGTGGATACAGAGTTCTTCGCGCCGGATCCCACCCGGCGGGCGTCCTTCCGCCGCCGCTGGGGCCTCCGGGAAGGGGAGCGGGCGGTGATTTCCGTGGGTCACACCATTGCCCGGAAGGGACTGCCGGAATTCCTGGAGCTGGCCCGGCGGATGCCGGAGGCCCGTTTCCTCTGGTTCGGCTGGACGGATCCCCATCTGATCCCCCAGGAGATCCGGCAGGCCATGGAACAGGCGCCGGAGAATGTGACCTTCGCCGGCTTTGTAGACCGGGAGACGCTGCGGGAGGCATATTGCGGCGCGGATGTATTCGCCTTCATGAGTCATGAGGAGACCGAGGGCATCGTGGTGCTGGAAGCCCTGGCCTGCGGCATTCCCACAGTGGTGCGGGACATCCCTGTTTACAACGGCTGGCTGCGGGAGGGACAGAATGTCTACAAGGCCTCCGGCACAGACGAGTTCCAGCAGAAGGCGGAAGGACTTCTGACAGGGACATTGCCGGATCTGACAGCCGCCGGCCGCCGGGTGGCGGAGGAGCGGAGCCTGTCGGTGATGGGGGAGCGCCTGCGGGAGGTCTACCGGCGGATGGACATTCTGCCGGCAGCGCAGCCGGCGGCAAAAACGAACCTCCCTCAGGCGGAGAGACCCGTACAGCACAGCTTCACACCTTAATTCCCGGTATTCCTACGGGATAAGGATACCCTGGCGAGGGATGGTTCCCCATAGCGCCCGCTTCCATTCCGGTTCTGCGGGCCGCCGATGAAGAGAAAAAGCGCCTCCGGCAAAAGCCGGAGGCGCTTTTGGCGCGTTTACTGGGGCAGCGTCTGGACCACGCCGCGGGCACAGTCCACAGAGACCATGGCACCGTCCTTCAGGCGCTGGACGGCGCCGGCGGCGCCCACGATCACCGCCTTGCCCAACGTCAGGCCCACAGTGGCCGCATGGCCGTTGGTGCCGCTCTCCTCGCTGATGACAGCGGCCGCCTGCCGGATATAGGGCAGGAGGTCGTTGGTGGTGTAGGGCACCACCAGCACATCCCCGGGGCGGAACTTGGCGGCCACATCCTCCAGTGAGCGGCAGACGCACAGGGGGCCGGAGGCGTTGCTGGCCCCCACGCCGACGGCGTTGAGCAGGGCCCCGCCCACCAGATGGACCTTGATCATATTGGTGGTGCCGGAGACACCCACGGGCACACCGGCAGTAATGACCACCAGATCGCCCTGCTTCACGAGTTCTGCCTTCTCTGCCGCCTGGATGGCGAACTCGATCAGCTGGTCGGTGTTCTGGGCATAGGACATCAGCAGGGGCACCACGCCCCAGTACAGGGCCATCTGCCGCTGGACCCGCTCACTGAGCAGGCAGGCCACCACCGTGGTGCCGGGGCGGAAACGGCTCACCAGCCGGGCGGTGGCACCGCTCTGGCTGACGGTGAGGATGGCATCGGCACCGATGTCCATGGCAGTGGTGCAGGCGGCATGGGCCGTGGCGGCGGCGATGGACAGGCGGCTGGAACCCGGCAGGTTGCGCATCCGCTTGGCGTAGTTGATGTCCGCCTCGGTCCGCAGGGCAATGGCATCCATGGTCTGCACCGCCTCCACGGGGTATTTGCCCGCCGCTGTCTCGCCGGAGAGCATGATGGCGGAGGTTCCGTCGTAGATGGCGTTGGCCACGTCGGTGATCTCCGCCCGGGTGGGGCGGGGATTCTCCATCATAGAGTCCAGCATCTGTGTGGCTGTGATGACAGGCTTGCCGGCGGCCACGCACTGGGCGATCATGTCCTTCTGGATGATGGGAATCTCTGTGAAGTCGATCTCCACGCCCATATCCCCCCGGGCCACCATGATGCCGTCCGCCACGGACAGGATCTCCGCCAGGTTGCTGACCCCCTCCTGGTTTTCAATCTTGGCGATGATCTGGATGGAGGAGTCTGCCTCATCCAGCAGGCGGCGGATCTCCCGCACGTCGTCCGCCGTGCGGACGAAGCTGGCGGCGATGAAGTCAAAGCCCTGTTCCACGCCGAAGAGGATGTCCTCCCGGTCCCGCTGGCTCATGTAGGGCATGGACAGGCGGATGCCCGGCACATTGACGCCCTTGTTGTTTTTCATGGCCCCGTCGTTTTCCACCCGGCAGCGGACGTCCGCCGCTGTGGTCTCCAGCACCGTCAGGCGCACCAGGCCGTCGTCCAGCAGGATGGTGTCGCCGGCCTTCACGTCCCCGGGCAGGTCGGCGTAGGTGATGGAGCAGCCTTGCTCATCCCCCACGATGTCCCGGGTGGTCAGGGTGAACTCCTGGCCGGTCCGCAGCATGACGGAACCTGCGGCGAAGGACTTCAGCCGGACCTCCGGCCCCTTGGTGTCCAGCATGGCGGCCACCGGCAGGCCCAGCTCCGCCCGCAGGGCCTTCAGGGCGTCCAGACGACCCTTGTGCTCCGCGTGGCTGCCGTGGGAGAAATTGAACCGGGCCACGTTCATGCCGGCCTCCAGCATCTGCCGCAGGACGCCCTCCCTGTCCGTGGCCGGACCGAGGGTGCACACGATCTTTGTCTTTCTCATAAATAAAAATCCACCTTTCGGTCAAAAGGGATACAAACTGTAAGACAGTTTATCACAAAGCCGCAGCGCAAAAAAGTGGAAAAGTGTTCAATAAACAAGAGGGATCCGCCAAAAGGCCCGTCAGCGCGGGAAGGCTCACATCCCCAGCTTTTCCCGCAGGGCGGCGATCATCTCTTGATATTCGCCCTCGGAGAGCAGCACCGGCTTCGGATTCGTGATGGCAAAGGAACCGCCGAACTCGAATCCGCCCTCGTATTTGGGTACGATATGGAAGTGCAGGTGGGGATTCGTATCGCCGAAGGAGCCCAGGTTGATCTTGTCGCAGCCCCACAGTTCCTTCACTGCACCGGAGGCCCGGGCCAGATCCCGGGCGAAGGCGGCCAGCTCCTCCGGCCCGCACTCGCACAGCTCCTTCCGGTGGTTCTTCAGCGCCAGGGCGCAGCGGCCCTTGTGGGCCTGATCCTTGAAGAGATAGAGCACACCGGCCTCCATCTCGCCGACCTTGTACATGATGGCCTCCCGGCCCTCGTGATGTTCATCGCAGTAAAAGCATCCCATGGCTAGATCTCCTTTTGTCAGAATACGGAGGAAATTTTCCCCTTATTACCATACAACCCAAAACCGCCGCCGTCAAGCATCAGTTCAGGATTGCGCCGGGGCAGAGGTTCTGGTATCATCAGGGTATCAAGAACGAAGACGGAGGAGGAATCGACATGAAACTCGGCTTGGTGACGGACAGCCTGGTAGACCGCTCCCTGGCAGAGGCAGCGGCCGTCTGCCGGGGACTGGGGCTGGAGCAGGTGGAGTTGGGCTGCGGCAACTGGTCCCCGGCGCCCCATGTGGACCTGAAAGGGCTGACGGCGGACGCCGGTGCCCGGCACCGGCTGCTGGATACTCTGGGGGAAAACGGCCTCACGATCTCCGCCCTGAACTGCTCCGGCAACCCCCTGTTCCCCGGGGAGAAGGGAGCCGGAGACAGGGCGGTGGCGGAGGGCACGTTCCTCCTGGCGGAGCAGCTAGGGGTGGAGACCGTGGTGATGATGAGCGGCCTGCCCGGCGGCTGCCCGGAGGACCGCACTCCCACCTGGATCGTCACGTCCTGGCCGCCGGAGACGGAGGAAATCCTCCGCTACCAGTGGAAGGCGGCCGTCCCGGTGTGGAAGGCGCTGGCCGCCCGGGCCCGGGACCACGGGGTGAAGCGCATCGCCCTGGAGTTCCATGGCTGGCAGCTGGTGTACAATGTGGAGACGCTCCGCCGCCTGCGGAGTGAGGTGGGAGACGACATTCTGGGGGTGAATCTGGACCCCAGCCATCTCTTCTGGATGGGGGCGGACCCCGTGGAGGTGGCCCGCGCCCTGGCGGACTGCATCTACCATGTCCACATCAAGGACGTGCGCCTGGAGCCGGCTGCCGGGCAGAACACCCTGCTGGACACCAAGGGCGTGCTGGAGTTCGCCAGCCGCTCCTGGAACTTCGTCACCCCCGGCACAGGCCACGACGCCGCCTGGTGGCGCCGCTTTCTGGAGACGCTGCAGGACTGCGGCTACGACGGCGCCCTCAGCATCGAACAGGAGGATTACACCATCCCGCTGGAGGAGGCCCTGCAGAAGGCCGTGTCCCTGCTGCGGCAGGCGCTGCCCGCCTGAAATACGCAAAGCCCCGCCTCACGAACGAGGCGGGGCTTTTTTCAGAACAGGATCACCGCAGGAAATTCCAGTACAGGGTAATGGCCGCCGCCAGCAGGAGCTGCACGGCCAGGATCACCGGCACGCCCACCCGAAAGACCCGGTGGAGCGTCTTGTGGCGGAAGAGGTACATCCCCAGCAGGGCACCCACGCTGCCGCCCACCACGGCCAGAAGCAACAGATTTTTCTCCGGCACCCGCTGGCGGAACCGGGGGTGTTTGGCCAGGAGCTTGTCTACGCCGAAGATCAAAAAGGTCACAGTGTTGATGAGCACCAGCCAGGCGGCCAGCAGCCCCAGGGGAGAGCCGATGAAGGCAACGATACGGTCATTGTGCTCTGTGGGCAGATAGAGTGTCTTTTCTTCCATAACGGCCGCCTCCTGAAACAGCACTGGACTGGCCGGGAGTTCCCAGCCAGTCCAGTGTAGCAGAAGTTTCAGTTTTTGGCAAGCTTGCTGAGTTCCACAGCAGTGGCTGCCGCCAGCTTGGCGTTGTTGTACACCAGCTGGATATTGGAGGCCAGGGAGTCGCCGCCGGTCAGATCCTTGATCTTGGCCAGCAGGAAAGGCGTGGTCTCCTTGCCGTGGATGCCCTGAGCCTTGGCCTCCTCCACGGCCTCGTCGATGGCCTTGTTGATGACGTCCGCGTCCATGGAGTACTCCTCCGGGATGGGGTTGGTCACCAGCATGCCGCCGCCCAGGCCCATATCCTGCTTGACATAAAAGGCTTTGGCCAGCTCCGCCGGGGTGTCGATCTCATAGTCCACGGCAAAGCCGCTCTTCCGGGTGTAGAAGGCGGGCAGCTCGCGGGTGCCGTAGCCGATGACGGGCACGCCGTGGGTCTCCAGGTACTCCAGGGTCAGCCCCAGGTCCAGAATGGACTTGGCGCCGGCACAGACCACCATCACGGGGGTGTGGGCCAGCTCCTCCAGATCGGCGGAGATGTCCATGGTGGTCTCAGCCCCCCGGTGCACGCCGCCGATGCCGCCGGTGGCGAACACGGAGATCCCGGCCATGTGGGCGATAATCATGGTAGTGGTGACAGTGGTGGCGCCGTCCCTGCCCTCCGCCACCAGCACGGGCAGATCCCGACGGCTGGCCTTGGCCACGGCAGGGCCGGTCTTGCCCAGGTAGTCGATCTCCTCGGGAGAGAGGCCGGCCTTCAGCCGCCCGCCGATGACGGCGATGGTGGCAGGGGTGGCGCCGTGTTCCCGGATGATCTTCTCCACGTTCAGGGCCGTCTCCACATTCTGGGGATAGGGCATGCCGTGGGAGATGATGGTGGATTCCAGTGCCACCACGGGACGACCCTCGTCCAGGGCCTTCTGCACTTCAGGGGCGATGTCGAGATACTTGTTCAGAGCCATGATAAAAACCTCCAGATTTGAATTTTGGTTATTCGATGGGGAATGGGGTGTCAGGAATTGGAAATGGGGGGACCGGGAACTTTAAAGCCCAGCCCGCAGCTTCAGCGCTTCCGCGCTCATGGCGGGGTTGATGGTCTCCGCCCCCTCCATGGCGATGGCGGAGGCTGCCAGACCCGCCTTGGCGGTGCCCGTCAGATCCGTGCCCGCAAGATAGGCCCAGGTGATGGCTGCCATGAAGGCATCCCCGCAGCCGGTGGTGTTCACCATCTCCGCCGGCAGGACGGGCAGGTGCACCCGCTCCCCGGAACGGTCGGCGGCGAACACGCCGTCTCCGCCTAGAGAGATGAATACCCGGTGAAGACCGGTGGCCAGCAGGGCGTCCGCGGCGGCGCGCAGGCTGGCCTCATCGGTGATGGCCACGCCGGAGAGCAGCTCCGCCTCGATGCGGTTGGGCTTGAGGGTGTGGAGCCTGCCCAGCACCGGCTGCAACTTCACCGCCTTGGCGGTGGAGACCGGGTCGGCAAAGATAGGCACCGGGCAGTTCTCTGCCAGATAGGCGATGCTCTCCGCGGGAATATTGGTGTCGATCACCAGCACCTGGCTGCCGGACAGCAGCTTCTGCCGCTGAGAGAGCAGCTGGGGTGTCAGATGGCGGTAGATGTCCATGTCACTGACCGCCAGCAGCATGTCGCCCTTCTCGTCATTGATGAAGAGATAAGTGGAGGTGTGCCCCTCCGGGATCACCGGGGATTGGGAGATGTCGATGCCCAGTTCCCCGCAGCTGGCGGCGATCTTCTGGGCGTACAGGTCGTCGCCGAAGGCGGTGACCATCCGCACGTCCAGGCCCAGAAGGCTCATGTTGTGGGCGATGTTCCGGCCCACGCCGCCCAGACTCATCCGCACCGCGCCGGGGTTGGAGTCCCGGTCCACCGGCACCTCCGACGGCCAGCCGCCGATGTCCATGTTGACGCCGCCCACCACCGTGACATAGGGCGCTGTATGGACGATGTAGCCTTTGCCGGTGATGTAGCCCTTCTTCATCAGGTTGGAGATGTGCACCGCCACGGAGGACCGGGTGATGCCGGCCTTCTCCGCCAGTTCCTGCTGGGAGATGAGAGGGTTTTCTTCGATCCAGTTCAGAATCTGCCGTTCCCGCTGGGTCATGGCGCCGCCTCCTTGTAAGCAAAAATTAAGATATATAATCTAATGCTTAGTTTATCTGTTTTTTTGAAAAAGTCAAGACCCAATTTTTAGCCGTCAGCCGTCTGTGGGACGGGGATGCCCGCTTCGCCTGCCGCAGGTACCGGACAGAGAGGTGCTGATGGGGCGGGAGCTTCATGTTCTCCCAGCGGAATAAAAATCGCGCCGGAAGTGGAACCAAACCGCCGCCTTTGCCGACTATACAGGCAGAGGAGGCGATGCTTCATGAAAAAATGGTGCCTGTTTTTGAGCCTGTATTTCTGTATCTGTCTGCTGGCAGCCTGCGCCGGAGGGGACGTCTCCGCCGGTGCGGGGGCCGATTCCGGCGGCACACCCGCGGAGGAGACCCGGACCGGAGGAGAGACGACGGAGCCCGGCCGGGTGACGGAGACCTTCCGGCTGGTGACTGTGGGGGACGGCGATGATCCGGCTTCTGTGCTGGCCGGGACGGACGGCGGGGCCGGAGCTGTGTACACCCTGGACCTCTTCAGTGTGGAAGACCTGACTATCGAGGGATACACCCAGGAGGAGATGGACCTGCTGGACTGGTCTCCCATGCCTGGCGCTCTGGTGGAGGTCACCTGGGACGGCTCCGTCATGGAGTCCTACCCCATGCGGTTCGGCACGGTGGCCTCCGTTCGCATCCTGGAGGACGGCTTTGACGATCTGTGCCGGCTGCACCTGGACGTGCTGAACGATCTCTGGGAGGTGGACCCCAGCCTGAATGATGGCATCACGGAGCTGGGGGTGGACCTGTCCGGGACCTCCCTGCCGGAAAGCGAACAGGCCGCGGTGGCCTATGCCTTCGGCTCCGCCCACGGGCTGATGGCTATGGAGGGCACATATCAGGACTTCGTGGACAGCGGGTATATCGACGGGGAAGCACTGTTCTGGAAGGACGGCTGCCTGTTCTCCGTCAAAGAGACCCAGGATGAAAACCCGGTGACCTTTAATCTGCCCAGTTTCGGTCCTGGGGACGAGATGCCGGACTACAGTGGCGTCCGCTTTGACGCGGAGAAGTGGCGCAGCGGCCTGGGGGCCTATTTCTTCACAGACTGCACCGCTGTCCGAAATGGCGGCGGCCAGTGGGGCGATTACACCGTGGGGGCGGAGGCGATCGCCTGAAAACCGGGAAAACGCCCGTTCCCTCTTGTAAAACTATTTGAAATGGAGTACAATATCCATGATTATGCAGCCATTTCCAGCAAAAACAAGAAAACGGGTGAAGTTTATGAGCTATACGAAAATCGCGGCCATCTACGCCGACAGCGAGGCACTCTCCGGCCAGACGGTCACCGTGGGCGGCTGGGTCCGCACCATCCGGGACATGAAGACCTTCGGCTTCATCGAGCTGAACGACGGGTCCTGCTTCAAGAATCTCCAGGTGGTCATGGAGGCCGGGACGCTGGAGAACTATAAGGATATCGCCGCCCAGAACGTGGGCGCCGCCCTGATCGTCACCGGCACCGTCGTCCTGACGCCGGAGGCCAAGCAGCCCCTGGAGCTGAAGGCCGCCTCCATCGAGGTGGAGGGCACCTCCACCTCCGACTACCCCCTGCAGAAAAAGCGCCACAGCGTGGAGTTTCTGCGTACCATCCAGCACCTGCGGCCCCGGACGAACCTGTTTTCCGCCGTGTTCCGGGTGCGGAGCGTGGCGGCCTACGCCATTCATCAGTTCTTCCAGGAGCGGGGCTTCGTCTACGTCCACACCCCCATCATCACTGCCAGCGACTGTGAGGGCGCCGGCGAGATGTTCCGGGTCACCACGCTGGACCCCAAAAATCCGCCCATGACCGAGGATGGGGAGGTGGACTTCTCCCAGGACTTCTTCGGTAAACCTGCGAACCTCACCGTCTCCGGCCAGTTGAACGCGGAGAACTTCGCCATGGCCTTCGGGGACGTATATACCTTCGGCCCCACCTTCCGGGCGGAGAACTCCAACACCCAGCGCCACGCCGCCGAGTTCTGGATGATCGAGCCGGAAATGGCCTTCACAGACCTGAAGGGCGATATGGATGTGGCGGAGGCCATGATCAAGTTCGTCATCCGTCAGGTGATGGAAAAGTGCCCTCAGGAGCTGGCCTTTTTCAACAGCTTCGTGGACAAGGGCCTGCTGGAGCGGCTGGAGCACGTGGCCTCCTCTGACTTCGGCCGGGTGACCTATACCGAGGCAGTGGCGATTCTGGAGCAGCACAACGACCTGTTTGACTACAAGGTCTCCTGGGGCTGCGACCTGCAGACGGAACACGAGCGGTATCTCACCGAGCAGGTGTACAAGAAGCCGGTGTTCGTCACGGATTATCCCAAGGAGATCAAGGCGTTCTACATGCGCCTCAACGACGATGGGAAAACCGTGGCCGCGGCGGACTGCCTGGTACCCGGCATCGGCGAGATCATCGGCGGCAGCCAGCGCGAGGAGCGGCTGGAAATCCTGGAAAGCCGCATCCGGGAGCTGGGCATGAACCCCAAGGACTACTGGTGGTACTGCGACCTGCGGCGCTACGGCTCCTGCAAGCACGCGGGCTTCGGCCTGGGTTTTGAACGGCTGGTGATGTACCTCACCGGCGTCAGCAACATCCGGGACGTCCTGCCCCACCCGAGAACGGTCGGCAGTGCGGACTTTTAAAAAATAAAATCGACTCCGGCGCCCTGTCCATCTGCTTGGACAGGGCGCCGTTTTTTGCGGTTGTGGGGACGGAGGGCGGTACCCTTCTGCGCATTGCCGGCGGTCCGCTGCAACAGTTTTTCTTGAGGAGAGGCGGGGCCCTAGTGTATAGTTAGGAAAAACTCAAAAGGAGGAAAAAAATGGAAAGCGATACAATGGAACTTCTGCGCCTGATGCTGGCGCATCTGCGGCCCAGGCTTCAGGGACGGGACGAAGAGTGGCAGGCGCTGGAGCGGAAGCAGCAAGAACTGATGGCCAGCTTCCGGGAAACCCACGGCGGGGACGTGCCGCTGCTGGAGGAGGTCCTGGAGATGGAGGACGCCTGGGCTGGCGCGGGAGAACGGGCCTGCGCCGCCCACTTCTTTCTGGGGCTGCAAATGGGCCTGGACCTGGGGAAGCTGAACTATCTGCGGGAGGAATAGGCGCTGCCCCGGAGTGCGCGTGAAAGAGAGCGCCCGGACCACGTGGCCCGGGCGCTCTCTTTCAGTTAGATGAAGAACTGTGCCGGATCAGGCCAGCACCCGCACGCAGCGGTCGATGAGGGTCATGTGGACCGCTTCGCCCTCTGCGAAGCGCTTGGACAGCTGGGGGTTGTAGACCTCCACGATGATGGGCTGGTCGCCCAGCATGACCTCGTACTCCACTTTGGCACCGTAGTAAGTGGCCCGGGAGACACGGCCGGACAGGGGGCCCTCTTCCTCAGAGAGGAGAATAGACTCCGGACGAACCGCCAGGCAGCAGGGGCCGTCCTTCTGGACGCCCTCCATCTTGCCGGGGGCGGGGATGGGGAAGGTGTGGCCGCCCACTTCCACCAGGGCGTTCTCGCCGTCCATGCCGCGGAAGGTGCCGTCGATGAAGTTGGCCTTGCCGATGAAGTTGGCCACGAACCGGCTGTTGGGCTGCTCATAGATCTCTGTGGGCGTGCCCTGCTGGCAGATGACGCCGTCCTTCATGATGACCACCCGGTCGGAGATGGCCATGGCCTCGGACTGGTCATGGGTGACATAAAGGGAGGTGATGCCCAGCCGTTTCTGAAGGGCCCGGAGCTCGTCCCGCATGCTCTCCCGCAGCTTGGCGTCCAAGTTGGACAGGGGCTCGTCAAACAACAGCACGCTGGGCTCAATGACCACGGCGCGGGCCAGGGCCACCCGCTGCTGCTGTCCGCCGGAGAGCTGGTTGGGGAACCGGCGCTCCATACCGGTCAGCTGCATCAGCTCCATGACGGCGTTGGTGCGGCGGACCACCTCATCCTGGGAGACCTTGGCCACTTTCAGACCGTAGGCCACGTTCTCCCAGATGTTCAGATGGGGGAACAGAGCGTAGCTCTGGAACACCATGGAGATGCCCCGCTTGTTGGGGGGGATCTTGGCAACATCCCGCTCACCGATAAACACGCTGCCGCTGGTGGGGTACTCAAAGCCGGAGATCATCCGCAGCGTGGTGGTTTTGCCGCAGCCGGAAGGGCCCAGCAGCGTCACCATCTCGCCGTCCTGGATGTTCAGGTTGATGTGGTCCACAGCCACGAAATCCTTGCCGGTATCCGGCTGCTGGAAGATCTTGGTGATCTCTTTTAAAACCACGCCGGAGCTCTTTTTGCCCAGCGCCGACTTTTCCATCTGCTTGCTCATTTTGTTTCCTCCGTTTTCTCGTGAATGCCTGCGCCCTTGGGCACCCTGGAGCGGGGGGCCAGCAGCAGGTTGATCAATCCGTTGAAAATGCCGATAAACACCAGCAGGATTACGACCATCATGGTGACGAAGGCCGCAGCCTGGCTGTATTTTGCCTGGTCAAAGAGCGTGTAGATCTTGCTGGTGACCAGATCCCAGCGGGGAGAGACCAGGAAGATGATGGCGCTGACGGCAGTGATGGCCTTCACGAAGGAGTACACCAGGCCGGAGAAGAAGGCGTTGCGCAGCATAGGCAGGGAGATCCGGCGGAAGGAGTAGCCGCTGCCGGCACCCAGAATGGTGGAGGCCTCTTCAATGGAGTTGTCGATCTGCAGCAGCGTGGTGGTGCCGGACTCAATCGCCACCGGCATATTCCGGAACACGAACACGATCACCAGGATGGCAGCGGTGCCGGTGAGCACTAGGAAGCCGGTGTTGAAGGCCAGGATGTAGGCGATGCCCAGCACAGTGCCGGGGACGGCGAACATCAGAACAGAGGACACCTCGATAAACCGTTTGCCGTAGTAGTCCCGCTTGGCGGTGATGTAGGCGATGACCATGCCCAGCAGGCCGCCGATCAGCGCTCCGATCAGACCCAGGATAATGGAGTTCCGCAGGCTGTCCCAGCCCTGCTGCAAGGCGCGGGTGTACTGGTCCAGGGTGAGGGTGTAGTCGTAGCCCCAGGTCTTGACGAAGGAACCAAAGACCACTGTGCCGTAGAACAGGATGATGACCGCGGCCACCACCAGGCAGACAGCGAACAGGGGCCATTTGATATGGGGCTCATCGATGAGCTTGCGGGCCTGGGTGGGCTTGCCCGTGACGGTGACGAAACTCTTTTTGTTGACCCAGTATTTGTTCAGCAGATAGGCCAGCATGGTAGGCACCAGCATCAAAAGCGCCAGCACGGAGCCCTTCTGCATGTCATAGCTGCCGGTGATGGTTTGATAGACTTCCACAGATAAGGTGGTGAAATCGCCGCCGATGGTGGCGGGATTGGAGAAGTCCTCCAGAGACTGGATGAACACCAGCAGGCAGCCGGAGATGATGCCCGGCAGGGACAGCGGAAAGGTGACCGTCCAGAAGGTGTGCCACCGGCTGGCGCCCATGTTGCAGGCGGCGTCCTCCACCGATGCGTCGATGGAGGAGAGGATGCCGGAGAGGGTCATATAGGCGATGGGGAAGAAACTCAGCACCTGCACCACGATCAGGCTGCCCATGCCGTAGACGTCGTTGTCCGTGATCTTCAGCAGCCCGTTGGTAATCAGCCCCTGCCGCCCGAACAGAAAGATGATGGACAGGCACAGAATGAAGGGCGGGGACAGGATGGGCAGGGTGGCGATGGTCTTCAGAAAGCCCTTGCAGGGGACGTTTGTGCGGGTGATGGTATAGGCGAAGATGTAGCCGATGAAGGTGGCGATCACTGCCACGATCACTCCCAGCACCATGGTGCGGCCGAACGTCTTTAAATACCGGGAGGTGGAAAAGATCTCCGCCGCGGTAGCCAGGGAGAAAGTCCCGGACGCATCGGTCAGGCTGAAGAGCAGAATCTTCACCAGGGGATAGATGACGAATAAAAGCAGGAGCACGATGACCGTAAGGATCGAGATCAGCATGATGGGCTGACGCATGATCATCTTGGATTCGTTCCGCCTTTTCAGGCGGGCGGCGCTTTTGCCGCCCGAACCAGCAGCGTTTGCCATTTGGGTTCCTCCTGTTGATTTTCAAGCGTTTGGCAAGAGGACTTCCTCCCCGCCGGGGAGGAAGTCCTGCAGGCATAGAGAGAATCTTCCGGAATTACTCCAGATTTTCAGAGCTGGCGATGTTCGCCTCGAACTGCGCGACGAACTCGTCCTTGTGCTCGGCAGCCCAGACGGCATCATAGTCGATGACGGCCACGGAGTCCAGCGTCACCAGACCCTCGGCCGGAGTGGCCTGGGAGTTGGTGGGCACCCGGAAGGAATTGTTCTCGGCATACAGGTTCTGACCCTCTGCAGAGCACATGAAGTCGATGAACTTCTTGGCGTTTTCCTGCTCGTCAGCGGGACCGCCCTTGATCAGGGCCATGGCACCCACCTCATAGCCGGTGCCGTCGGTGGGGAAGGACAGCTCGATGGGATAGCCCTCGGTGGTGGGCTGCAGACCGTCGTGAGAGAAGGTCAGGGCAATGGCCGCCTCGCCCAGGGCCACGCCGTTGGGAGCGGCGGAACCGGACTTGGTGTACTGGGACATGTTCTTGTCCAGCTCCTTCAGGTAATCCCACACGGCATCCTCACCCTTCAGCTGGATCAGCGTGGCCAGAACGGTGTAGGCGGTGCCGGAGGTGGCGGGGTGGGCCATAATGATCATATCCTGATACTTGGGATCCAGCAGGTCATCCCAGCTGGTGGGATAATCATACCCTTTGTCCGCGAACCAGTCCTTGTTGCAGGCGAAGGCGATGGCGCCCACATAGATGGGGTTCCACACGCCGTCGGGGTCCAGATAGTTCTCCGGGGTGTTGGACAGCTCGGGGGACTGATAGGCCTCCAGCAGGCCCTGGCTGGAGGCGGCGATGTAGTTATCGGTGGAGCCGCCGAACATCAGGGAGGCCTGGGGATTGTCCTTCTCAGCAGCCACGCGGGTCAGCATCTCACCGGCGGAGAGCCGCAGAGCGTTGACCTTGATGCCGGTGGCCTCCTCAAACGCGTTGAAGTAGTAGGCCACCTCGGCCTCGGGGAATGCCGTGTAGACGGTCAGCTCGTTGCTGCCGCTGGACTCCCCGCCGTCCCCTTCGGAGGAGGTGTCACTGTTGCCGCCGCCGCAGGCGGTGAGCATTCCCAGCGTCATGGCCAGGGTAAGGAGCAGCGCGAATAGACGTTTGCTCTGTTTCATAAGAGTGTCTCCTTTTCACCAATTTTAGGTTCCGGATCCTCCGGGATTTTAGGGATATTGTAGCATCTCCGGAAAAGAGTGTCAATAATTGGTAACGTTTGCACACAGGAGGAACCCCATAAAGCAAAGACAAAAATAGAAAAAATGTATTTGTATAAGAGACAAAAATGGCGGCGGCGCTGGCTTTTTCCGGAAGTTTTGTTAAAAAGCGGAAGGGGAAATTGGTGAAACTATAAAATTTATGACAGCGCTTACTTTCAAACACGTGCCCTTCAAAACCGTTTCGTATCCCCGGGACCCGGCTGGACTGAAATTGCCCAAATTTTTCTCCAGGCTTTAGGCAATCAGCCGAAGATTTCCGCCAGAGTGTGGAAGATATTGACTTCTCTTCCGGCTTGTGATAAACATAAAAGAAACAATTTGGGCGCTTTGGGTTCGTCGAAATTTGTCAAGAATGCTGAGAATGGCGCCGTTCAAACAGCTTTATTTAACCATGCAACCGTTTCCGGGAATATGCGGCAACATCTGCCGCAGAGGTGACCTGCCGAAAGAGAGGGGAGAGTTGGCGGAGCCATTCCTCCCCTTTTTATTGTTTGACTGCCCGGCGCGGGGCGGAGAGAGGAGTGTGCACAGAATGATGGAAGGACTGGCATACCTGCGGGAGATGAACGTGGCCTCCGTCCTGCTGCGCCTGACTGTGGCCATGCTCTTCGGGGGCTTCATCGGACTGGAGCGGGAGCGGAAGCGCCGGCCGGCAGGCTTCCGGACCTATATGCTGGTATGCTTGGGCGCGGCGCTGACCATGCTGCTCAGTCAGTATGAGAGCTATATGGTGACCCACGCCTGGCATGAGACCGCCATGGAGATCGGCCTGCGGACGGATGTGTCCCGCTTCGGCGCCCAGGTCATCAACGGCATCGGCTTTCTGGGTGCGGGCACCATCATCGTCACCGGCAAGCAGGAGGTGAAGGGACTGACCACGGCGGCGGGCCTTTGGGCGTCCGCCTGTATGGGTCTGGCCATCGGCGCGGGATTTTACGAGTGCGTACTTTTGGGCTTCCTGCTGATCCTGCTGACCAACCGGCTGCTGCCCTTCGTGGAGGATGCCATCATCGAAAGCGCCCGGAACATGAACATCTATGTGGAATTCCAGACGCTGGACAATCTGGGGGACATCATTGCCCGCATCAAGTCTCAGGGCGGACAGATTTATGAAGTGGATCTGGACCGGGGCCGGGAGGAGCGGTCCAAGAATCCCAGCGCGGTGTTCTCCATTCGGCTGCCCGGCAGGCACTACCACGTCCGGGTCCTGGCGGCGATCTCCGAGTTGGAGAGCGTCTACACCATTGATGAAATCTGAGGGAGGTGCGGAGATTGCTGCCGATTTTTGACGGTGTGCGGGATGTGACCGTGCTGTCCACCACGCTGCGGATGCTGCTGGCGGTGGTGTGCGGCGGTCTCATCGGGCTGGAGCGGGAGTACAAGCGCCGGCCGGCGGGGTTCCGCACCCATATCCTGATCTGCCTGGGGGCGGCCATGACGACCCTCACCAGCCAGTTCCTTTATTTGAACCTCCATTACTACACGGACATGGCCCGGCTGGGAGCCCAGGTGGTGGCGGGCATTGGCTTCATCGGCGCAGGCGCCATCATCGTCACCCGGCGCCGCCGGGTGAAGGGGCTCACTACGGCGGCGGGCCTCTGGGCGGCGGCCATTGTGGGCCTGTGCCTGGGCGGCGGGTTCTACGAGGGCGGCATCTTCGCCACGGCGCTGATTCTGGCGGCGGAGATGTTCCTGTCCAAGCTGGAGTACCGGATGCTGGACAACGCCCCGGAGGTGAACCTCTATATGGAGTACAGTAACAAGACCTGCCTGGACAATGTGCTGCGGCTGTTCCGGGATTTGAACCTGAAAGTGCTGAACATGGAGATTACCCGCTCTACGGAGACGGAGACGCACAATGCCTGCGCCCTCTTTACCCTGCGGCTGAACAAGCGGTGCCGGGTGGAGCAGCTGATCCCCAAGATGAACGCCACGGAGGGCGTGGTGTCGGTAGAGGAGTTGTAACAGCGGCGCAAGCCGGAAGAATAGGAGAGAGACTATGAAAAAAACGTATGACGTACTGGTGATCGGCCCGGTGTCCCTGGATCACAACATCGACTATCAGGGCAACGAACGCAAGGAGGTGGGCGGCGCCGTGGTGGCCTCCGGCTTTGCGGCTGCCAAAAGCGGCAACCGCACCGCCGTGTTTACCAAGCTGAATCCCGCGGATGCGGATGTGGAGGAGCGGTTCGCCGGGTCCGGTGCGGATGTGTACTGGAAGCCGTCTCAGGCCACCTGCTCCATCCGCAACCAGTATTTCACCGCCGACAAAGAAAAGCGGGCCTGCACCTCCATGGGGGTGTGCGATCCCTTTCGGTTCGATGAGCTGCCGGATATCGAGACCAAGATCTATCACTTCGCCGGCCTGGTGTACGGCGACTTCGACGGTGCCCTCTTTGCCGAGGCAGCCAGGCACGGCAAGGTGGCGGTGGATGTCCAGTGCCTGCTGCGCCATGTGGAGGCGGACAGGACCATGGCCTTCCACGACTGGGCGGAAAAGAAGCAGTACCTGCCGGTGATCGACTACCTCAAGACCGACGCGGCGGAGGCGGAGATCCTGACGGGCCTCACCGATCGGGCGGAGGCCGCCAAGCTCCTGCACAGCTGGGGCGCCAAGGAGGTCCTCATCACCCACAACACCGAGGTGCTGGCCTACGACGGGGTGACCACCTACACCTGTCCCATCAAGGCACGGAACCTCTCCGGCCGGACCGGGCGGGGCGACACCACCTTTGCCGGCTATATCACGGAGCGCCAGCGGGCCGGGGTGGAGGAGGCTCTGCGGTACTGCACGGCCCTGGTCTCCCTGAAGATGGAGACGCCGGGCCCCTTCCAGGGCACCCGACAGGATGTGCTGGATTATATCCGGGAGTTTTATTGAGAAGGCACAGGAGCCGTCCGCAGACAGCGGACGGCTCCTGTACAAAAACTCCATTGACAATGGGTATTGTCCGTGATAAGGTAACAAGTGTCAATTACATAAAGGCAAACGAAGTCCCTAGAGAAACGGCGCAAGCCTGCCGAAGGAGTGAAACTCTCAGGTGTCCCGGCACGGGATGAGGACTAGGGATGGATGTGGCTCTGGAGAAGCTCAGATGAGTACCGAAGGTGCAAGGCGGGAAATCCCGCTGAATCTCTCAGGTAAAAGGACAGAGTAAAGGGCAGGCCCTTCCGCACAGCGGAGGGGGCCGGCGCTTTGTTGGGCTGGGCAGGGTCTGTCCGGCCCTTTTCGTTTGCGGACAAGGAGAGAGAAAACATGGACATGGATCTGTTGGCCGCAAAGGTCAGCGAACTGGCCGGCTTTGTGTGGAACGGCCTGCTGCTGTATCTGCTGGTGGGTACCGGCATCATCTTCACCATCCGCACCCGGTTCATCCAGGTGCGCAAATTCGGCGCCGGCTTCCGGCGGCTGTTCGGCAGCGTGAACCTCAACGGCGAGAAGGCCGGCAAGGAGGGCATGAGCTCCTTCCAGGCGGTGGCAACCTCTATCGCCGCCCAGGTGGGCACAGGCAACATCACCGGCTGCGCCACCGCCATGATCTCCGGCGGCCCCGGCGCCATCTTCTGGATGTGGCTGGCGGCCTTCTTCGGCATGGCCACCATCTACGGCGAAGCGGTGCTGGCCCAGACCTTCAAGACCAAGGACGAGACGGGGCACGTCATCGGCGGACCCGTCTACTACATCCGGCAGGCATTCAAGGGGACCTTCGGCAAGATCCTAGCGGGCTTCTTCGCGCTGGCTATCATCTTCGCCCTGGGCTTCACTGGAAACATGGTCCAGTCCAACGCCATCAGCAACGCCTTCCAGGAGGCGCTGGGCATCCCCACCTGGATCGTGGGCGTGGTGCTGGCGGTGGTGGCCGCCTTCATCTTCCTGGGCGGCGTCACCCGCATTGCCTCCGTTACGGAGAAGCTGGTGCCTGTCATGGCCTGCTTCTATCTGGCGGGCGGCCTCGTCATGCTGATTGCCAATATTACCAACCTGCCTCACGCCTTTGCCCTGATTTTTGAGGGTGCCTTCAACCCCCAGGCCATCCTGGGCGGCGCCGTGGGTATCGGCGTGCGAGAGGCCATGCGCTACGGCGTGGCCCGGGGCCTGTTCTCAAACGAGGCAGGCATGGGTTCTACCCCCCACGCCCACGCCATGGCCAAGGTGGAAAAGCCCCAGGACCAGGGCGTTGTGGCCATGGTCTGTGTGTTTATCGACACCTTTGTGGTCCTGACCATAACCGCCCTGGTGATGATTACCAGCGGCGCGCTGAACGTGGGCGACATGGCTGCCAATCCGGCGGCGGAGAACATGGCCCAGGTGGCGTTTTCCACTGTGTTCGGCAGCTTCGGCAATTTCTATGTGGCCATCTGCCTGCTGTTCTTTGCCTTCTCTACCATCATCGGCTGGTACTTCTTCGGCGAGCAGAACGTGAAGTATCTATTCGGTGTGAAGGCTGTCAAGGTCTACGCCTGCATTGCGGTGGTGTGCGTGGCCCTGGGGGCTGTGCTGGAGGCTCCCCTGGTCTGGAACCTCTCCGACCTGTTCAATGCGCTGATGGTGTTCCCCAACCTGCTGGCGCTGCTGGCCCTCAGCGGGCTGGTGGCCAAGGCGGCCAGGGGAGGGGACGCCCTGCGCAAATAAGCGCCCCGCCCAGAAAGAGACCCTCCGCCCGAAGTTCCGGGCGGAGGGTCTCTTCAAGCATCCCGGGCGGGGAGGGCCGGACCGCCCTGGCCGTAGGGGAGGGTGAAGACCGGGATGCCCTCCATGGCCGGGGCGATGGCGTACATGGGATAAAAAAACGACAGACCCTCCGCCGTAAGATAGAAGTTCTGCGGGTTGAAATGGCGCCGCAGCAGCCGGCGGACGCCCTCATGGTACCGGGAGATCCCAGCCGTCTCCTGCCGCTGGATCTCCGCCTCCGCTGCCTCCATCAGCCGCCGCTTCCATCCGCTGCGGCGGGGAAAGAAGGCGGACAGAGGCACCGGATAGCCGGAGATCAGATCCCAGGTATCCCCATGGCGCAGAAGCGTGGGGCGCCCTGAAAAGCCGCTCTCCCGGGACTGGGTATACAGGCTCCAGAGGCCGCCGTCGTTGTAGGTGACCTGATAGGTCAGCTCCGCCCGGAAGTGGGGCAGGGGCAGGCTGGCCGCCAGAGCAGCGCGGTATTCCTCCGCCGCCGCAGGCAGGAGGTACGTCTCACAATAGCGTAGGAAGGAACGGCACTGGAGCTGGTAATACCGCCGGATGCGGCGGGAGACTTTGTCCGCTGCTGGAACTGGTTCCGGCAGGGAGATGGAGGCGGAGAGCACAGGGATCTCCTCTACGGTCCATTCCCGCTCCGCGGTCATGGCCTCTGCGTGCAGCTGGGTGAGAGGTTCGTTCATAGGCGCCGCTCCTTCCGAAAAGATGCTGTTCTGCACCAGCCTATGCCCTGCCGCCGGGCGGGGTGACTGGACACGCTTTAAAGTGCAAGAAATTTTTTCTGTCCGGAGCCCTTTACTTTCACGCGGCAGAGTGTTAAAATACATCTTGGCGGCGAAGCGCCGCAAATCTGTTGGAGCCTCCCAGAAAGGGTACTGGATATGGTAAAGATCGGCAAGAAGGAAAAGAACGGCGAGCTGTACAAGGCGATTCTGCTGCTGAAGGACGAGCAGGAGTGCTATGAGTTCTTCCAGGATCTGTGTACCGTGTCGGAGCTGCGGGCCATGGAGCAGCGGTTCGAGGTAGCCTCCCTGCTGGACGACGGCATGATCTATAACGAGATCCTGGAGCGCACCGGCGCCTCCAGCGCCACCATCAGCCGGGTGAACCGGTCCCTCAGCTACGGCACCGGGGCCTACGAGAAGATTTTCGCCCGGTACAAGAAGCGGGACAAATGAGCAGTTATGACGCCCTGGCCGCCAGCTACGATGCCCTGACAGTGGATGTGGAATACCGCCGGCGGGCAGACTACCTGACGCGGCAGTTCCACAGAAGCGCCCTCCCGGTGGAGACGGTGCTGGACCTGGCCTGCGGAACCGGCACCATGGCCTGCCTGCTGGCGGAGCGGGGATACCGGATGATCGCCGTGGACGGATCCGAGGAGATGCTGACCCAGGCGGCCTGGAAGGCGGCGGCGTTGGAGCAGCCGCCGATGTTCCTGCACCAGTCCATGCCCCGCCTGCACCTGGGCATGGAGGTGGATGCGGCGATCTCCACCCTGGACGCGCTGAACTACCTCACCCGGACGGCAGACCTGCGGGAGACGCTGCGGCGGGTATACCGCTGGCTGCGGCCCGGCGGACTGTTCCTGTTCGATGTGAACACCCCCTACAAGCTCCGGCGGATGGACGGGCAGGTCTATCTGGACGAGACAGAGGACAGCTACTGCGTCTGGCGGACCTTCTACGCCCCCGGCCGGAAGATCTGCACCTATCAGGTGGACCTGTTCCGGCTGAACGCCAACGGGAGCTGGGACCGGGCCTTTGAGGAGCACCGGGAGCGGGCCTGGGGGCGGGAGGAGCTGGAGACGTATCTGACGGAGGCGGGCTTCGGCGCTGTCACCGTCACCGGCGACCTCACCAGCCGTCCACCGGCGGCGGAGGAGGACCGCTGGATTTTCCGGTGTCAAAAGCCGGTCAGACCAAGATAAAACAGGAGTTTGTACAATGAGCGATCAGTTGATCCGGGCCATCTCCAAGGATGGCCATATCAAGGCCACGGCAGTTTCCACCCGGGCGCTCACAGAGCGCGCCCGTCAGATCCACAAGGCTCTGCCTGTGGCCACGGCGGCGCTGGGCCGGACGCTGGCTGCGGTCTCCATGATGGGCAACGCCCTGAAGGAGGACGGGGCCAGCGTGACGCTGCAGATCAAGGGCGGAGGCCCGCTGGGAACGCTGCTGGCGGTGTCCGATAACCAGGGCAACGTCCGGGGAACGGTGGACAATCCTGTCGTGGACCTGCCTCTGCGGCCCGACGGCAAGCTGGATGTGGGGGCCGCTGTGGGCCATGAGGGTACGTTGACGGTGATCCGGGACCTGAACATGAAGGAGCCCTATGTGGGCAGCGTGAGCCTGTTGGGCGGCGAAATCGCGGAGGACCTGGCGGCCTATTTCGTGGAGTCCGAACAGATCCCCACGGCTTGCGGCCTGGGGGTGCTGGTAGACCGGGACCAGAGCGTGCTGGCCGCCGGCGGGTATCTGATCCAGCTGCTGCCCGGCGCCGGCGAGGATGTCATCGCCAAGGTGGAGGGCAGCCTGATGGCCGCAGGGCCGGTGACGGGACTTTTGCGGAACGATCCGGACCCGGAGGCTATGCTGCGGCACGCTCTGTCGGATTTCGACCTGGAGATCCTGGAGAGGAGCCCCATCGAGTACCGCTGCTACTGCAGCCGGGACAGGATGGAGCGGGCCCTCATCAGCCTGGGGCCGGAGGAACTTCAGGCCATGATCGACGAGCAGGGCAGCGCGGACCTCACCTGCCGCTTCTGTGACAATGTGCAGCACTTCTCCAGAGCAGATCTGGAGGCCATGGTCCGGGGGCTCCAGAAAAAAATGTAAAAAAATTAAATTTCCAGTTGACAGACCGGGCGTCTTTGAGTATAATAACTTTTGCCGTCTGAAATGAGCGGCAATCGGGGAGCATAGCTCAGCTGGTTAGAGCACCTGCCTTACAAGCAGGGGGTCACTGGTTCGAGTCCAGTTGTTCCCACCAAAGTTATACATGGCCCGGTAGTTCAGTTGGTTAGAACGCTAGCCTGTCACGCTAGAGGTCGACGGTTCGAGCCCGTTCCGGGTCGCCATCTCCCACGAGATGGAGTTCCATCTCGTGGGTCCCCTTGGGGTTGCAATTCCCCTCCCGCGCCGTGCGGCGCGGAAAAGATTTGCCCAGATAGCTCAGTTGGTAGAGCAGGGGACTGAAAATCCCCGTGTCGCTGGTTCGATTCCGGCTCTGGGCACCACTTGCGGGCATAGCTCATCTGGTAGAGCGCCACCTTGCCAAGGTGGAGGTAGCGAGTTCGAGCCTCGTTGCCCGCTCCACTGAGAATGCCCACACAAGATCGTGTGGGCATTCTCAGTGGAAAAGAAAATTTAAAAAAGCAGTGGACATTTCGGTTCAAACTGCATATAATAAAATAGAAGCAACGGTGACATAGCCAAGTGGTAAGGCAAGGGTCTGCAAAACCCTGATTCCCCGGTTCAAATCCGGGTGTCACCTCCAAAAAAACAACCACATCGAAAAGATGTGGTTGTTTTTTTGTCTAAATGCATTCATGGGCGCAGGGGATTGGATTCCGCCTGTGCCCGCTTTTCTTTTTCAGCGGAACCATCCGCACGGCGGAAAGGCTCTGCCCCGCAATCGGACCGCAAAGAATACGGCTCCGCTCGCCTATGCGATTCGATTGCGGGGACGTGTGCCTGCGGATGCTGCTTTGACGAAAATGGATGGGAAGATGGCGGACTTTTTTGGGGAAAAAGATAGCTAAAACGGCAAATTCTTTACGAAAAATATACAAGAGCCTGTGAGAAAAACGTGCTATAATGAGTTCGAATAAACAGAGATGTGGGAGACCAGCCCCCGATCCGCCGGCGCGCCCTCCAGGCTGCCGTACGGGTCTGGGGCGTTTTCCCTAGAAGGAGTGTATATGGCACATATCAATTCGGATATTCTGCGCCTCGGCGTGGATGTGGGGTCCACCACCGTCAAAGCAGTGGCCCTGGACCCGGCTGACAACAGCGTACTGTTCACCCGCTATCAGCGGCATAACGCCCATCAGGCGGATACCGTCCGGCAGCTGCTGGAGGAGGCGGCCGGTCACTTTCCCGGCATGCGGTTCCGTATCGGCGTGTGCGGGTCCGGCGGACGGCCCATTGCCGCCGCCCTGGGGGCCTGCTATGTCCAGGAGGTGGTGGCCAACGCGGCGGCAGTCCGGGCCTTGTATCCGGAGGTCCGCACCGCGGTGGAACTGGGCGGACAGGATGCCAAGGTGATCTTCTTCCGCTATGACGAGGCCAGCGGAAAGCTCCAGACCTCCGATATGCGGATGAACGGCAGCTGCGCCGGAGGCACCGGCGCGTTTATCGATGAGATCGCCGCGCTGCTGAACGTGCCGGCGGACGAGTTCGAGCAGCTGGCTGCCCGCGGGAAGACCGTTTACAGCATCTCCGGCCGCTGCGGCGTGTTTGCCAAGACAGACATCCAGCCCCTGCTGATCCAGGGGGCGGAGCGGGCGGATATCGCGCTTTCCACCTTCCACGCCATCGCCAAGCAGACCATCGGCGGCCTGTCCCAGGGACTGGAGCTGACGGCCCCCATCATCTTTGAGGGAGGCCCGCTGACCTTCAACCCCACGCTGGTGCGGGTGTTTGCGGAGCGGCTGAATCTGGAGGAAAGGGATATCGTTCGACCGGACCACCCGGAGACCATCGTGGCCCGGGGCACCGCCATCGCCATCGACGAGCTGTTCCCCGGACAGGAGGACGCCATGACCCTGGCAGAGGCCATGGAGCGGCTGGACAAGGCCCCGGCCCAGACCGAAGGGCCCTCCGGCACCGGCAGGCCCTTCTTTGCCAGCGACGAGGAGCGGGAGGTCTTTCTCCGCCGCCACCGGACGGAGCTGCGCCGGCCGGTGGATGCCGCGGACCGGCAGATTCTGCGGGGGTACATCGGCATCGACTCCGGCTCCACCACCTCCAAGTTCGTCTTTATAGACGAGAACGAGCAGGTGACGGACACTTTCTACGACAACAACCAGGGGGAGCCGCTGAAGGTGGTCCGGGAGGGCCTGCTGGCCCTGGCGGAGAAGTATGAGAAGCTGGGCATCCAGCTGGAGGTGCTGGGCCTGGGCACCACCGGCTACGGCGAGCAGATGCTCTCTGCTGCCTTTCACGCCGACTACCACACAGTAGAGACCGTGGCCCACGCCCGGGGCTGCCGCCGCTTCTTCCCGGACGCCACGTTTCTGCTGGACATCGGCGGCCAGGACATGAAGGCCATCTGGCTGAAGGACGGCGTGGTCACGAACATCATGCTGAACGAGGCATGCTCCTCCGGCTGCGGCTCCTTTTTGGAGAACTTCGCCGCCACCCTGGGGATGCCGGTGGACCAGGTGGCGGACGCCGCCTTCCGATCTCAGGCCCCTGCCGAGCTGGGCAGCCGGTGCACTGTGTTCATGAACAGCACCATCATCAACGAGCAGCGCAACGGCAAGCAGCCTGACGACCTGATGGCGGGGCTGTGCCGCTCCATCATCGAGAACGTGTTTACAAAGGTGGTCCGCATCGCCAACGTGGCGGAGCTGGGGGATCGGGTAGTGGTCCAGGGGGGCACCTTCCGGAACTTCGCCGTCCTGCGGGCCCTGGAGGAGTATCTGGGCCGGGACGTGACCCTGGCCCCCTATCCCGGCGAGATGGGCGCTCTGGGTGCGGCTCTCGCGGTGAAGCAGGAGGTGGAGGCCCACGGCTACGCCAACGGCCGCTGCTCCGCCTTCATCGGCTTTGACGCGGTGAAAAACTTCCAATACACCCGGGAGAGCGGTGTACTCTGCCCCCACTGCACCAACCACTGCAGCCGGACGATCCTGCATTTCCCGGACGGTGGCTGCTATGTCACCGGCAACCGGTGCGACCGGGGCGCCGTTGTGATGGAGGCGGCACCTGCCCATAAGGCCCAGGAAGTGCCGGACCTGTTCCGGCTGCGGCAGGAGCTGCTGTTCAAGACATATCCGGTATCCCCCGTGCGGGAGGAGCAGAGCCAGACCGTGGGCCTGCCCCGGGTGCTGGAGTTCTGGGACAGCATGCCCTTCTGGAGTACCTTCTTCCGGGCTCTGGGATATCGGGTGAAGTTCTCCCATCCCAGCAGCCGCAGACAGTATGAGAGCGGACTGCAGTACGTGGCGTCGGACACCATCTGTTTTCCGGCCAAGCTGGTCCACGGCCATGTGCTGGACCTGTCCAAACAGGGCGTAGACCGGATTTTCCTGCCCTATATCCTCCACATGCCCACAGAGAACAAAGGGGAGAAGAGCCCCTACGTCTGCCCGGTCATCATGGGCTACTCCATGGTGGTGCGGAACTTCCAGTCCCCCGGGGAGCACTTCTCCGTGGGCTTTGAGACGCCGGTGTTCCACTGGTTCAGCAAGCAGGACCGGAAGCGGCAGATCTGCCGGTATGCCGTGGAACACTGCGGCGCCACAAAGCGGCAGGCGGAGGCCGCTTACCGTCAGGCGGAGACGGCCATCCTCTCTTTCCGCCATCAGCTGGTGGAGGAGGGAAAGCGGGTCATCGCGGACACCGGAAAGGCGGGCGGTTTCGCCGTGGTGCTGGCGGGACGGCCCTATCACACAGACCCCCTCATCAACCACGACCTGTCCGGGATGTTCACCCGTCGGGGCATCCCGGTGCTGACGGTGGATAGCCTGCCCGGACTGGAGAAGGCGGACCTGCGCCGGTCCCGTGTGGAGATCACCAATGACTTCCACGCCCGGATGCTCTCCGGCGCCATGGTGACAGCGGAGCAGCCCTGCCTGGAGTACGTGCAGATCGTCAGCTTTGGCTGCGGCCATGATGCCATTTTGTCCGATGAGATCATCCGCCTGCTGGGGGAGGGCAGCGGCAAGCCGCCCCTGATCCTGAAGGTGGATGAGAGCGAGGCCGCCGGGTCTCTCGGCATCCGGGTCCAGTCCTTTATTGAGACGGTACAGCTGCGCCGCTCTGCCCAGGCGGAGCAGGCGGCCTGCCGCCTGCCGGAGCCCTACGCGGTGAAGTACCGCAAGGAGGACCGGAAGCTGCGGACTGTGCTGGTGCCAAATATCTCCGCCCCGGTGTCCACTCTTCTCACGGCCTTGATGGACCGGGAGGGTATTCGGGCGGTGAGCCTGCCGGTGGGCGGCGTGGAGCAGATCCGGGTGGGGAAGAAGTACACCCACAATGACATCTGCTTCCCCTGTCAGATGGTCATCGGCGAGCTGATCGACGCCCTGCAGAAGGGAAACTATCCGGAGGACTCCGTGGCCGTGGGCATGGCCAAGCTCAGCTGCGACTGCCGGATGGCCAATTACACCGCGATTCTGCGCAAGGCGCTGGACAGCGCCGGATTTGAAAACGTCCCCATCCTCACCACAGACCCTGGCGACACCAAGGGTATCCACCCCGGCGTGTCCATGCTGGGGGCCCGGTCTGTGCTGCTGGCGGCGTGGGCCTTCTCCATGCTGGACATTCTGGAGGAGCTGTGCCGGAAGATCCGCCCCTATGAGACGGCGGCAGGCGAGACGAACCGCGTGTTCAGCGAATGTGTGGAGTGGATTGCCGCCGCATCCAAGCAGGGGCTGGGCAAGATGATCGGTGCCTTCCGGCGGGCCATCGAGGCATTCCGGGGGCTCCGCTATGACCGCTCCCGCCGCAAGCCCCGGGTGCTGGTCACCGGCGAGCTGCTGGTGAACTTTCATCCCGGCACCAACTTCCACGTGGAGGAGTACCTGGAACGCAACGACATGGAGGTCATCCTGCCCCGCATCACCTACCAGTTCCGCAAGGACTTCCAGGCGGCCATCAGCGAGATCCGGGACTTCGGTGCCCATCTGGCGCCCTATCCCTTCGCCCTGGACGGCGCCGTGGAGTTCATCCAGCGGTTTTTGGAGCGCATTGCCCGGTCCCATCCCCTGTATCACCCGGCGGCCCGGCCTCAGGACCTGTACAGTGACGTGGAGCACTTCATCCCCAAGACCCTCACCTGCGGCGAGGGCTGGCTGATGGCGGGCGAGATCGCCCACTACGCCCACCAGGGGGTCCGGTCCTTCATCATCCTCCAGCCCTTTGGGTGCCTGCCCAACCACGTGTGCGGCCGGGGCGTCACCAAGCGGCTCAAGGAGGAGTTCCCCGGCGTGCAGATCCTGCCCCTGGACCTGGATCCGGACACCAGCTACGCCAATGTGGAGAACCGGCTCCAGATGCTCATCATGAATCAGACCGCGGAGGCGGAGCATTCCGCAGCTAGTGTGGAACCGGCACCCCAAAAGACCCGGGGCGGTTCGCCCCGTCCGGCGCTGTCCTCTACATAAGCGCGGGCGTCGGCTGTATTTTCAGACTCCGGAGAGGAATGCCCGGTGCCGAGGTTCGACCTGGATACAAAGAAGGCAGCCGTTCATGCGAACGGCTGCCTTCTTGAATTTTCGGTTATCGGGAATCTCGGGCATTTCTGGAGGCGCGGACCGGTCGGCGGTCACTTCGCACGTGCAGGAGGCGTGCGGGCGCTTCTATGGACAGTGGAGAGCAGCTCCCGCACCTGCTCCCGGGAGAGGCGGGGCGGAAGCGTGCTGTACAAGCTCCGCTCCACATCGTCCACCAGAATGCTGTACCGAGCCTGCATGGGCGCATCCAACGCGTCCCGGAGGGGCCCCCCTGCCAGACGTTCCAGATACTCCCGGGGGGTCTCCTGGCTTTGACGGCGGCAGCGGCGGCGGGCGCCCCAGTGCTCCAGTTCCAGGAGGGCGGCACGGGGGGTTCCGGCGTACCGCAGCAGAAATGCCCTGACCCGCAGGCGCTGGCCCAGCCGGGAGAGCAGGCCACGGCGGCCCAGACGCTGCCTGACGAGCCCGTCGTCATCATCCTCCTCCGGCAATCTGATGCGGCTGCGGCTGCGCCAGAGCCAGCGCACCAGAGCAGCCACTCCGGCCAGGACCAGCGCGGCCAGGGACAGGAGCAGCAACGCCGTCACCAGCTGAGGGGCGATGGCGGGGCCGGAGGCGCTTTCCACAGGCAGAGCGGCCTCACTGCCGCCTCCGGCGGCGGAGGACATCCCTGCGGACCCGGCGGAGCGGCCCTGGAAGAGAGACGTCAGGAACCGGAATACAGCGGTCAGGGCGCCCTCCAGAAGGCTGCCGACGGCCTGAAAGATGGGGATCAGCTCCCCCCTGGCGGCCAGCAGCAGAGCGCAGGCGGCCACAGCCAGCACGGCCAGGACCGCTGGGACCAGCAGGGCCGGGAGCCGCCCGAAGGGAGAACCGGCCCGAATGGTGTTGCGTCCGGAGGTGCGCATCCCCACCACTGCCAGCAGATCCAGCGCCAGCAGCGCCAACAGAACCGGCACCCGGTCCAGCAGCTGAGGGGCGAAGGAGGCCACGATCAGATAGAACAGCCCATACAGGCCCATGTACTCCCCGGCCCCGTGGAGGTGGCGGACCGTGACAGGCGTGACGCCCCAGTGGTATCCCCGGCACAGGGGGAAGAGGTACAGGGGCACCTGAATCACCAGAAGAGGCGGATAGGTCAGGTCCAGCGTGCGGCTGAGCAGGGGGATCCAGACGGCGCAGAGAAGAACGTTCAGCAGCAGAATCTGCCAAAAGCGGCGGGGCTTTTGGAGAAAGAGGCTGTTGCCTGCGGTCATCAGCCCGCCAGAGAGCAGAAACCCCCACATGGAGAAGGGCGGCCGGCCACACAGGAGCTGCCACAGAATATCGGCCGTCAGGAAGACAATCAGCAGCTCGGTGGCCAGCGGCAGGCACTTGAGGGCGGTGGTCTTTCCATGTCTCATAGGCCGCCTCCTGCCCGAAAAGCATTCAGGTCCAGGACCCGCAGGAGGGGGTGAGACTGTTCCCCCCAGGCCAGCAGGGGGACGCGGTGCCGCTCCAGCAGCGCACAGGTACCGGCGTCCAGGCGGCGGACATCCCCGCAGATCAGAAAGGCGCCGGAGAGGGTGCGGAGGCGCGGCAGGATCTCGTCCGCCGTAATGGAGACAGCGGTGTCTGCGGCGGCCAGCAGCGTCAGGACTGCGGGAAGCTGCAGCCGGTCCCGGCAGGTGGCAAACTGCTCCAGCCGCCCGGCGGGGCGGGAGATGAGCAGAGACACGGCCACCTCCTCTTCCATCAGCTGCGCCGCCAGGGAGCCCAGGATCTCCAGGGCAGATTCGAAGTCCTCCGGCGGCAGGCCCGCGAAGGAGGCACCGTCCAGCAGGAACGCGGCCCGGCGGGGGGAGATTTTCTCGTAGATGTTCACCATGGCGCCCTGCCCCCGGGCCATCAGGCGGAAGTTCAGGGACCGGGCGTTGTCCCCCGGCTGGTAGGCGCGGACGTTCCGGATCACGGTCCGGTCATCCTGAAAGCCCCGGGCGCCGGTCTCCAGCTCCCAGCTGTTGCGCAGGAACCAGCGGGTGGACACGGGGACCAGCCGGGGAAACACCGCCAGCGTCACGGGCCTGGGCAGCGGGATTTCCTTCTCCCGGACGCAGAGGCACAGGCCGTCGCCGGAGAGCAGCCGGATCCGGTCAAAGGACAGCAGGCCCCGGTGCTCCGCCTGGAGGCGGCTGGTGTAGGACATCCGCTGATGCCCCAGCAGGAAGGAGACGTTCTTTTCATAATAGGGCTTCTGCACGCCCCCCTCCGGGAGTTCCACGGTCTCCCAGCGGTGCTCCGGCCGGAGGGCGCCGCCCGGCTCCAGGGGGAAGCGCACCGTCAGCCAGACCAGGGGCAGCCACTTGGGGTTGTCCAGCGTCACCCGCAGAGGACAGGGCTCCCCGGGGAAGACGCAGCTCCGCTCCGCCTGGAGGGCGGCGTTCACGCCGTCCAGCACATGGCGGGCCCAGAGGCGGGCCGCGGCGGCCACGGCGGCGGCCGCCAGAGAGAAGATGGCGGCGGGCAGCCGCCCGCTCAGGCTGAAGCCCACTCCGCAGGCTGCCAGGGCCAGGATGGAGAAGCGCCCCGTGAACAGGCTGGACTCGGCGAAGTCCACTGCAGCGGACTCAGGCGTTCTGGCCATGGGCAAGGACCTCCCCGGTCTCCCGGCAGGGCACCTGGGCCAGTACGGTCTCCACCACGCCGGCCGCCTCCAGGCCGGAGAGCGCCGCCTGATGGGACAGCAGTACCCGGTGGGGCAGGACGTAGCGGGCCAGATACTTCACATCGTCCGGGGTGACATAGTCCCGGCCGGAGAGGGCGGCATAGGCTTTGGAGGCCCGGAACAGGTCCCGGGACACCCGGGGGCTGGCGCCGCAGGCCAGCTCCGGCTGCTCCCGGGTGGCCTGGACCAGCTCCACGATGTACGCCACCACCGGATCGGACAGGCGGACCTGCCGGATCTCCCGGGTGAACCGATTGACTTCCTCCGGGGAGAGCAGGGGGCGGAGGTCCGCAAAGGCGGCTCCATCTCCCACGGTTCGGAGCATGGCGGCCTCCTCCCTGGGGGTGGGGTAGCCCATGGAGAGCTTGAAGAGGAAGCGGTCCAGCTGGGCAGCGGGCAGGGCGAAGGTGGTCTCCGTCTCCACGGGGTTCTGGGTGGCCAGGACCATGAAGGGTGGGGCCAGGGGATAGGTGACGCCGTCTACGGACACCTGCCGTTCCTCCATGGCCTCCAGCAGGGCGGACTGGGTACGGGGGATGGCCCGGTTGATCTCGTCCGCCAGCAGGATGTTGGTCATGATGGGGCCGGGGGTGAAGACCATCTCCCCGGTTTTCTGGCTGTAAATGTTCATGCCCACGATGTCTGAGGGCAGCAGATCCGGGGTGAACTGCACCCGCACCATGCCGCAGCCCAGCACCGCGGAGAGGGCCTTCACCAGCGTGGTCTTGCCCACGCCGGGGATATCGTCAATCAGCACGTGCCCGCCGGCAAACAGGCTGGTGAGTACCAGGCGGATCTGCTCACCCTTGCCGATGATGGCCTTGCCGCACTCTGTCTCGATCTGCTCCGCCAAATGGCGGAGTTCCGTGAAGTCCATAGTCGTGCCTCCCAGGTTCCATGAAATACCCCTCTATTATATCTAACCCGAAAGCGGACCGCAAGAGCGGATGCCAGCTCCGGGAAGACCTGAAAAAATGCGTGAAAAGGAGGGAACCCTCTGGAAAAGCGGAAGCGCCTGTGCTATGATACGAAACAGAAGGTCCCGCAACAGGACCGACGAGAATTTGGGAGGAATGCGTATGAAGAAGACATTGTCCCTGCTCCTGTCCCTGGTGCTGATGCTCAGCCTGGCGCTGCCCGCATCCGCTGCGGAGACGGAGTACCCCACCCTGGAGGGCGGCGTAACCGAGATCCAGAAGTATGGCAACATCGTCCTGGACATCGATCCGGCGGACCTGAAGGACGGCGGCTACACATACGGCGACCTGCTGACCGTCACCGTCAACGGCACTGGGTATGACATGCCCCTGTGCACCAACTACTCCGATGTGGACACCGGCGCGCTGGTGCTGCGGGACAGCGAGGGTGTGCTGATCGCCGCCATCAACATGGGGGACTTTGCGACCAGCAACGGCCTGGCCGCCAAGGTCACCGCCGAGGACGGCTCCTACACCTGGGAGTTCCCCGAGGGCCAGTCCCTGGAGAGCATCACCGTCTCCATCTCCATGAAGGAGCAGGGCGGCTACTATGACCAGTACCTCATCCACCAGCTGACCCGCACCGACGAGCGGGCGGACTACGCCTCCGACGCGGTGTTCGCCAACTTCCGCAACGTGGCTGTGGGCGATCTGGGGGAGAACGCCTTTTTCCGCAGCAGCAGCCCCGTGAACAACGAGCTGGGCCGCGCCTCCTATGCCGATGACCTGGCAGAGGCCGGCGGCATCCAGGCGGTCATGAACCTGGCGGATTCCAACGAGCTGATCGAGGGCTACATCGCCGCCGAGGGCTTCGACTCCCCCTACTACCAGTCTCTGTACGAGGCGGGGAAGGTGAAGGCCCTGAACCTGGGCGTGGACTTCACCGCTGCCGACTTCAAGTCCGGCCTGGCGGAGGGCCTGCGCTTCTTCGCGGAGAATGAGGGGCCCTATCTGGTCCACTGCACCGAGGGCAAGGACCGGGCCGGCTTTGTCTCCGCCCTGCTGGAGTGCCTGATGGGCGCCACCTATGACGAGGTTGTGGCGGACTACATGACCACCTATGTGAATTACTATCACCTGGAAGAAGGCGGCGAGCAGTATGAGGCGGTGAAGAACAGCAACATCGTCTCCATCCTCACCAACATCACCGGCGCTGCGGAGGGCACGGATCTGACCACTGTGGATCTGGCCGCTGCGGCAGAGGACTATATGCTGGACGCCGGCCTGACCGCAGACGAGGTGACCGCCCTGAAGGCGAACCTGGCTAAGGACTACACGGTAGAGACCGAGGCTCCCGCGGAGGAGACGCCGGAGGAGCCTGTTCCCCAGGCCCAGACCTACACCGTGGAGGCGGGAGACTGCCTGTGGAACATCGCCTATGAGGTGTACGGCACCGGCACTCGCTGGACTGTGATCTACGAGGCCAACCGGGATACCATCCGTGACCCCGGCATGATCCACATCGGGCAGGTGCTGACCATCCCCGCTGCCTGAAAATGCCTGATTCGTTTTTGAAAACAGCTCCCGGAGCAATCCGGGAGCTGTTTTTTTGCCTTTGTATGCGCTTGCAAGGATTTTACATAGACTTTACAGAGTCCTGGTGTCGGATTTTACTTCCGGCTGTTTATACTAAGACCGTCCCTTGAGCAACAGACATAGGAAAAGGAGTAATCTTCGATATGAAAAAAGTATTTTCGCTCTTGCTGTCCCTGACCATGGTCATGGCTCTGCTGGCCGGCTGCGGCGGTGACACCACGGCTGACGACACCACGGATGATACCGCTTCCAACGACGCCGCCCAGGAGGAGACCGCTGAGCTGAGCGGCACTGTGGCCACCGACGGCTCCACCTCCATGGAGGAGGTCATCGGCGCCCTGGGTGAGCAGTTTATGGCCGACAACTCCGGCGTGTCCGTCACCTACAACCCCACCGGTTCTGGCGCCGGCATCGAGGCCGTGTCCAACGGCAGCTGCGACATCGGCCTGGCCTCCCGCGCACTGACCGATGACGAGAAGGCGGGCGGCTTGACTGAGACCATCGTGGCCCTGGACGGCATCGCCGTGATCGTCAACGCTGAGAACCCCGTCTCCGACCTGACCCTGGAGCAGATCGCCTCCATCTACACCGGCGCTGTCACCGATTGGTCTGAGTTCGGCAGCGACGCCGGCGCCATCGCCGTGATCGGCCGTGAGTCCGGCTCCGGTACCCGTGACGGCTTCGAGTCTATCACCGGCACTGAGGACCAGTGCGTGCTGGCCCAGGAGCTGAGCTCTACCGGCGCCGTGATCGAGGCGGTTCGTACCACCCCCGGCGCCATCGGCTATGCCTCCCTCTCCGCCGTGCAGGATCAGAAGGGCATCACGGTCCTGACTGTGGGCGGCGTGGCTCCCTCTGAGGCCACGGTCCTGGACGGCAGCTATGCCATTCAGCGTCCCTTCGTGTTCGCCACCCGCACCGATGAGGCCCTGTCGGACGCGGCCCAGGCCTTCTTCGACTTCGCCACCTCCACCGCCGCCAGCGACCTGATCGCCAACGCCGGCGCCGTGCCCGTGGCCCAGTAAGACAACGCTTGTTTTCCACCCTCATATATACGGTCAGCCGCCGTGCCCACCACTGGGGCGGCGGCCGTTCCGCTGAAATCTGGACGGACGCCTTGTCCGGGAACAAAGGAGAACCTTATGGAACATGAAATCGCGGGGCAGGCTGTGAAGGCCGCCATGGACGGCGCGCTGGTCGGCACCGCCGACAGGAAAAAGGAGCCCATGACCGGGAAAAAAGCCCTGAAGGCCATGGAGCGGGTGATGAATGCCCTCTTCTTTATCTGCGGCATGGTGGCTGTGGCGTTCGTGCTCCTCATCAGCATCTACCTTATCATCTCGGGCCTGCCGGCCATTCTGGAGATCGGGCCCATCAACTTCCTGTTCGGGACCCGCTGGTATGCCTCTACCGGAGACTTCGGCATCTTCGCCATCATCCTCACCTCCTTCGCGGGCACGGCGGGGGCCATTCTCGTGGGGGTGCCCATCGGCCTGATGACGGCCATTTTCCTGTCCAAGGTGGCGCCGCCTAAGTTTGCCGCCGTAGTTCATGCGGCAGTGGAACTGCTGGCCGGCATCCCCTCCGTGGTGTACGGCCTGGTGGGTATGATCCTGCTGGTGCCCGCCATCCGGGTGGCCTTTGACCTGCCCTCCGGCGCCACGCTCCTGGCGGCTATCATCGTGCTGGCGGTGATGATTCTGCCCTCTATCGTCTCCGTGTCGGAGACGGCGCTGCGCGCCGTGCCCCGGGAGTATGAGGAGGCGTCTCTGGCCCTGGGGGCCACCCATATCGAGACCGTGTTCCGCGTCAGCGTGCCCGCTGCCCGCAGCGGCATCGCCACCGCCATTGTGCTGGGCATCGGCCGGGCCATCGGTGAGGCCATGGCCATCATTATGGTGGCGGGCAATGTGGCCAATATGCCGGGCCTGCTGACGCCGGTGCGGTTTTTGACCACCGCCATTGCCTCGGAGATGTCCTACGCCTCCGTGGGCTCCCTCCACCGCAATGCCCTGTTCTCCATCGGCCTGGTGCTGTTCCTCTTCATCATGCTGATCAATGTGTTCCTCAACGTCTTTATCAAGCGGAAAAAGGAGGACTGACCGAACATGGAATCTCATACCCTGTCCCCCCGGCGCCAGCTGTACGACAAGGGCCTGCGGGTGGTGCTGTACTTCTGCGGCTTCCTCACCTGCGCGCTGCTGGTTCTGATCATCGGCTATATCTTCTACCGGGGCGTCCCATTCATCAGCTGGGAGCTGCTGTCTACCCAGTCCAGCTATATCAACGACACCATCGGTATCCTGCCCAATATCCTCAACACGCTCTATATCATCCTGCTGTCCATGGTGATCGTGCTGCCCCTGGGCGTGGGCGCCGCCATCTATCTGACGGAGTACGCCACCAACCGGCGTCTGGTGGCTGTCATCGAGTTCGCCACCGAGACCCTCACCGGCATCCCCTCCATCATCTTCGGCCTGGTGGGTATGCTGTTCTTCATCCAGATGATGGGATTGAAGACCGGTGTGCTGGCCGGCGGCCTGACCCTGGTGGTGATGATCCTGCCCACCATCGTCCGCACCACCCAGGAGAGCCTGAAGACCGTGCCGGACTCCTACCGGGAGGGCGCCCTGGCCATGGGCGCCGGTAAATGGCACATGGTCCGCACTGTGGTGCTGCCCAACGCGGTGGACGGCATCGTCACCGGCTGCATCCTGGCGGTGGGCCGCATTGTGGGCGAGAGCGCGGCGCTGCTGTACACCGCCGGCTTCGGCCTGGTGCTCAATAACTTTGTGACTGCGCTGGAATCCTCCTCCGCCACATTGACCGTGGCCCTGTATGTGTATGCCAGTGAGCGGGGCGAGACAGACATCGCCTTCGCCATCGCCACCATTTTGATGCTGCTGACGCTGGTCATCAACCTGTCCGCCAATCTGGTGGGCCGGAAGCTGAAGAAAAACTGACGAGGAGGATACGAAATGTCCACCATCATTCAAGTAAAGGACCTGAATCTGTGGTACGGGGCGCACCATGCCCTCCACGGTGTGAATATCGACATTCCGGAGCATGAGATCACCGCCCTGATCGGCCCCTCCGGCTGCGGAAAGTCCACCTTTCTGAAGACCCTGAACCGGATGAATGACCTGGTACCGGGCATCCGCATTGAGGGGGAGGTCAACTACGCCGGGCAGAACATCTACGCCCCCAATGTGGACACCACCTGGCTGCGCAAGCAGATCGGCATGGTGTTCCAGAAGGCCAATCCCTTCCCTATGAGCATCTATGACAACGTGGCCTACGGCCCCCGGACCCACGGCATCCGCTCCCGGGCCAAGCTGGACGAGATCGTGGAGAACTCTCTCCGCTCCGCCGCCATCTGGGACGAGGTGAAGGACCGGCTGAAGAAGAGTGCCCTGGGCCTCTCCGGCGGCCAGCAGCAGCGGCTGTGCATTGCCCGTGCCTTGGCAGTGGAGCCGGAGATCCTGCTGATGGATGAGTCCACCAGCGCCCTGGACCCCATCTCCACCTCCAAGATCGAAGACCTTGCAGTGGAACTGAAAAGCAAGTATACTGTCATCATGGTGACCCACAATATGCAGCAGGCCGCCCGTGTCTCCGACAACACGGCGTTTTTCCTGCTGGGGGATCTGGTGGAGTTCGGCAGGACGGAGACACTGTTCTCCACCCCCACGGACAAGCGCACAGAAGACTACATCACCGGCCGGTTCGGCTAAGGAGGGACGTAAGGTGAGAAACAGATTTGGCGAGCAGCTGGAGCGGCTGCACGTGGAAATGATCCAGATGGGCGCCCTGTGTGAGGATGCCATCTCTGCCGCGGCCCAGGCCCTGATGAAGGGTGACGAGGACCTGGCACGCGCCGCCGGGGAGGCGGAGCGGGAGATCGACCAGAAGGAGCGGGAGGTGGAGAACCTCTGCCTGAAGCTGCTGCTGCAGCAGCAGCCCGTGGCACGGGACCTGCGGGAGATCTCCTCTGCGCTGAAGATGATTTCCGATCTGGAACGGATCGGGGACCAGGCGGCGGACATCGCGGAGCTGACCCGGTTCGTGCGTCTGCCGGACGGCCCCGGCCGCCAGCGGATCGAGGAGATGTCCAAGGCCGTCATCCGGATGGTGACAGACAGTGTGGACTCCTTTGTAAAGCGGGATCTGGAGCTGGCCCGGGAGGTCTGCCGGGAAGACGACCAGGTGGACGACCTGTTCAACCAGGTGAAAAAGGAGCTGATCGGGCTGATCGCCGCAGACGCCGACTCCGGCGAGCTGTGGCTGGATCTCATCATGGTGGCCAAGTATCTGGAGCGGATCGGCGATCACGCCACCAACGTGGCGGAGTGGGTGGAGTACTCCATTACGGGGAATCACCCCTCCAACAACTGAGCGGCCTGCGCACAGGCGCGGCGCCGATATTGAAAAGGGGGAGGGGCCATGCTTACCTATGAGGATGTGAAAAACAATTCTGCGGTCCGGACCTATATCCAGAGGGCGGACGAGTCTCTGACCGCTCTGGGCTATACGGAGCACAGCTTTGCCCACGTGACGGCGGTGGCGGAAAACGCCGCCTATATCCTCTCCACCCTGGGGTATCCGGAGCGGACGGTGGAGCTGGCAAAGATCGCCGGGTTTCTTCACGACATCGGCAACCTGGTGAACCGGGTGGATCACTCCCAGTCCGGTGCGGTCATGGCCTTCCGCATTCTGGACAACATGGATTGTCCTCCGGAGGAGATCGCCACCATCGTCACCGCCATCGGCAACCACGACGAGGGCACCGGCATGCCGGTGAACGCCGTGGCGGCGGCACTGATCCTGGCGGACAAGTCCGACGTCCGCCGCAGCCGGGTCCGGAATCCGGATATGGCCAGCTTCGACATCCATGACCGGGTGAACTACTCGGTGAAGAAGTCCGTCCTGAAGATCAACGAGGAGCACACGCTCATCAAGCTGAAGCTGTCCGTGGACACGAAGTACGGCTCTGTCATGGACTATTTTGAGATCTTCATGGGCCGGATGCTCCTCTGTCGAAAGGCAGCGGAGAAGCTGGGCCTGCAGTTCAAGCTGATGATTAACGAGCAGCAGCTGATCTGACCGGCCGCCGGAGGGAGACACCCTCCGTCCCTCCAGCGGGGCGGAGAGATTGAATGGGGAGGGATATCTGTGATCTATCTGCTGGAGGATGACGACAGTATCCGGGATTTTGTGATCTATACATTGAACAGCCAGGGTATGGAGGCCAGGGGCTTTCCGCTGCCCTCCCTGTTCTGGCAGGCCGTGGGAGAGCAGATGCCTGCCCTGGTGCTGCTGGATATCATGCTGCCGGAGGAGGATGGACTCAGCGTCCTGAAAAAGCTCCGGGCCACGCCCCGCACGGCCAAGCTGCCGGTCATCATGCTGACGGCCAAGGGCACGGAGTACGACAAGGTGGTGGGTCTGGACGGCGGCGCCGATGACTATGTGGCCAAGCCCTTCGGCATGATGGAGCTGCTCTCCCGCATCCGGGCGCTGCTGCGGCGGACGGAGACGGAGAACGGCACCCTCCGCTGCGGCATTCTGGAGGTGGATCCGGGGCAGCACATCGTCCGGGTCCGGGGACAGGAGACCATCCTGACCCAGAAGGAGTTTGAAGTGCTGTGCCTGCTGCTGCGCAACCCCGGCCAGGTGCTTTCCCGGGAGCAGCTGATCGAGAACGTCTGGGGCTACGCCTTTACCGGCGAGAGCCGGACCGTGGACGTCCACGTGCGGACCCTCCGCCAGAAGCTGGGAGAGGCGGGCGCTTACATCGAGACGGTCCGGGGCTATGGCTACAAGATCAGCCCTGTGAACTGACAGGAGGGCTGGAGAGACATGACGAAACGGATCTTTCGCTCCATCCTGGGCGTGTCCCTGGCAGTGCTGCTGGCCAGCCTGGTGCTGATCGTGGGCGTGCTCCACGGTTATTTCCAGGATCGGGTCTCCGGTGAGCTGGAGAGTCTGGCAGAGTACATCGCCCATGGGGTAGAGGAGAATGGCACGGACTATCTCACAGAGGATCTGCCCGGCAGCTACCGGATTACCTGGGTGGATGCGGACGGCACCGTGCTCTTCGACAACCGGCAGGACCCGGAGGAGATGGGGAACCACGCCCAGCGGGAGGAGATCCGGGAGGCGCTGATCCTGGGGAAGGGACATGCGGTCCGCTATTCGGACACGCTTTCCCAGCAGACGCTGTATGCGGCCCAGCGGCTTGCTGACGGAACGGTGCTGCGGGTGTCCAGCGCCCAGTATTCCGTCTGGGTCCTGGTACTGCAGGCGCTGCAGCCGGTGGCGCTGATGATGCTGCTGGCCTTCATCCTGGCCATGGCGCTGGCTTCCCGGGTGGCGCGGCAGCTGGTGGAGCCCATCAACGCCATCGACCTCAATGACCCCGCCGGCAGCGAGACCTATGAGGAGCTGACGCCCCTGCTGTCCAAGCTCCGCAGCCAGCAGAGGCAGATCCAGCGGCAGATGCGGGATTTAAAGCGCCGGCAGGAGGAGTTCACCGCCATCACGGAGAACATGAGCGAGGGCTTCCTGGTGATCGACCAGGAGACGCGGGTGCTGACTTACAATTCCGCCGTGCTGCGGCTGCTCTACGCGCAGGTCCCCACAGAGGAGGGAGAGAGCGTCTACGCCCTGAACCGGGAGGCGGGCTTCCGCCGCTGCGTGGAGGAGGCTCTGGCCGGTCGGCGGTGTGAGCAGCTGCTGGAAAAGGACGATGATTGCCGCCAGATCATCGCCAGTCCTGTGGAACAGGACGGCCAGATCGCGGGTGCGGTGCTGGTGATCCTGGATGTGACGGAGAAGGAGCAGCGGGAGCGGCTGCGGCGGGAGTTCACCGCCAACGTCTCCCACGAGCTGAAGACGCCCTTGACCTCCATCCTGGGTACGGCGGAGATCCTGCAGAACGGTTTGGTGAAGCCGGAGGACGTCCCCCACTTCGCCGGGAACATCCACCGGGAGACGGAGCGGCTCATCGGGCTGGTGAACGACATCATCAAGCTGTCCCGCCTGGACGAGGGCGGCGGCCTGGGCCAGTGGGAGACCGTGGATCTGTACGAGGAGGCGCGAGCCGTCCTGGAGCAGCTGGCTCCGGCGGCCCAGCGGAAACAGGTGACCACCCGGCTCCAGGGCGGCGAGGCTCTGGTGCGGGGCGTACCCCAGATCGTGGAGGAGATCGTCTACAACCTCTGCGACAACGCCATCGCCTACAACCGGGCGAACGGCAGCGTCACCGTCACGGTGGAAAATACCGCCTTCGGCCCCCGGATCACGGTGGCGGACACCGGCATCGGCATTCCCCGGGAGGCCCAGGGCCGGGTATTCGAGCGGTTTTACCGGGTGGACAAGAGCCATTCCTCCGGCGGCACGGGACTGGGGCTCTCCATCGTCAAGCACGGGGCGGCCTATCTGGGTGCCCAGGTGGAGCTCCACAGCGAACCGGGCCACGGCAGCACCTTTACGCTTACCTTTCCGAAGGCGGGAGCATGAGGGGGGGCTTGCAATCCCGGCGGAAGTGTGCTAGGATAACCGGAGATTGATGAATGATTGGAGGGGTGTGAAGATGCGGATCTGACCTTCGTGTTTTGGCATAGAGGGTTGCTGCGGCGAAGACGCAGCGTCTTTTTCCATGCCATTGCAGGGAAGGCAGACCGCTGATCTCACCCAGGTATCGCACAGCCCCGGATGCGGGGTGAATGCCGTATGCCCGGCCGCGGGAGAGGTCTGCTCTCCCGCGGCCGTTTTTTGCTGCGCAAAAGCACGGCGAATCGGAAATGACGGATGAGACGCTCATGTGCGCGGCATTTGCCGAAGTCTGCGGTGCGCCAGACCGCACATGAGGGTCTGCGCAAAGGAGGAATGCGATATGTCCATGATCGACGTCTCGAATCTGACATTTGGATACGAGGGCAGTCCGGAGCTCATCTTTGACCATGTGGGCTTTCAGATCGATAGCGGCTGGAAATTGGGCTTTACCGGGCGGAACGGCCGGGGAAAGACCACCTTCCTGCGGCTGCTCCAGGGGGAGTACCCGTACAGCGGCACCATCTCCGCCTCTGTGGAATTTGAGTACTTCCCCTACGAGGTGGCGAACCTGTCCCGGACGGGCCTGGAGGTGGTGCGGGAGATCGCGCCGGAGGCGGAGGACTGGGAGATCCAGCGGGAGCTGGGGCTTCTGGACCTGGCAGAGAGATCACTGGAGCTGCCCTTTTCCAGCCTCTCCAACGGGGAGCGGACCAAGGTGCTGCTGGCGGCCATGTTTTTGAAGGAGAATGCCTTCTTGCTGATCGACGAGCCCACCAACCATCTGGACCTGGAGGGACGGCGGAAGCTGGGGAGCTATCTGGCCCGGAAGCGGGGATTTCTGCTGGTATCCCATGACCGGGCGTTCCTGGACCAGTGTGTGGACCATATTCTGGCCATCAACCGGACCAATATTGAGATCCAGCGGGGGAATTTCTCCTCCTGGTGGGAGAACCGCCGGAGGCAGGACGCCTTTGAACTGGCCCGGCAGGAGAAGCTGCAGAAGGACATCGGGCGGCTGACGGAGTCCGCCCGCCGTGCCTCCGGCTGGTCGGACCGGACGGAGAAGAGCAAGTTCGGTGTGGACAAGACCGGGGCCAAGGCAGCGGACCGGGGCTTTGTGGGCCACAAGGCGGCCAAGCTGATGCAGCGGTCCAAATCCATCCAGCGCCGCCGGGAGGAGGCAGTGGAGGAGAAGAAGCAGCTGCTGCAGAACCTGGAGCGGCAGGAGGCGCTGGCGGTTACGCCCCTGCCCTGCCGGACGGGTGCGCGGCTGGCGGAGTTCCGGGACGTAGCCGTGTGCTACAACGGTCGCAGGGTCTGCCGGGAGATCACCTTCGAGGTGCTGGCGGGGGAGCGGATCGCCCTCCAGGGCGCAAACGGCTGCGGCAAGTCCAGCCTGCTGAAGCTGCTGCTGGGGGAAGAGATCCCCCACAGCGGCACGGTGGAGACCATGCGCGGCCTGGTGGTGTCCTATGTCAGCCAGAATACGGACCACCTGCGGGGCAGCCTGACGGAGTTTGTCCGGACCCAGGGTCTGGACGGCAGCCGGTTCCGGACCATCCTGCGGAAGCTGGATGTTCCACGGGAGCAGTTTGAGAAGGACCTGGCAGATTACAGCAGCGGCCAGAAGAAAAAGGTGCTGCTGGCCGCAAGCCTCTGCACACAGGCACACCTGTACGTGTGGGATGAGCCGCTGAACTTTATCGACGTCATCTCCCGGATGCAGGTGGAGGATCTGCTGCTGGCCTGTCGGCCGACCCTGCTGTTCGTGGAGCACGACGCCCGCTTCTGCGACGAGATCGCCACCCGGCGCATCCGGATCCAGAGGGAATGACTCGAAACAAGAAGACGCCCTCCGCAGTTGTGCGGAGGGCGTCCGTTTTCCTTTGTGATTACCAGAGGTCGGGCCAGAATACCTGGCCGTCCTCCGACCGGAAGGGCTCGGGCACCGTGTCCTCTTCCAGCATCCGGGCCCGGATGGCGGCGGAGAGGTCCTCCACTGTGCCGGGGCCGTAGTCGGCAAAGGACGCCGAGTCCATCAAAATGGCGCCCGCCCGGGCCATGTCCTCCAGATTCACCCGCTGGATCTCCTCGGTATGGGAGGAGCAGCAGTCCGTCAGCACCACGGTGTTGTACTCCAGAGCGATGGCGTCATAGCAGGTGGTGCGGATGCAGTTGGGGGTGGTGGTGCCGGTGAGGATCACCGTCCGCACGTCCAGCCGCCGGAGGATCAGGTCCAGCTCCGTCTGGAAAAAGGCGCTCCACCTGGGCTTGATGATGGTGTAGTCCCCGGGCTGGGGGCGCAGGCCCTCCGGTGCCTGGGCGCTGTTGGGACCGGTGGAGGCGGGGCGGCAGGCCCGGCCGCCAGCGACCCAGCCGGGGTAACGGGTCAGCTCCACATCGCTGCCGTCAGCGCGGTAGAGCCGCTTGACAAAGAATACCGGAATGCCCTTGGCCCGGGCCAGCTCCACGGCCCGGACGCAGTTGGGGACCATGGACTGGGCGAAGCGGATCCAGTGTCCGCCCTCCGGATGAACAAAGCCGTTTTCCATATCGATGACCAGCAGGGCGGAGCGGGTGGGATTGGGTTTCATCAGCAGAACCTCCTGTCAGAGTTTTTGAAAAATATGGATGCGAAAGGAGATACGGGTGGTGAGAGACTCCAGGTCCGCCAGACGCTTTGCACCTGTCTTGGGGGTCTTCCAGTAATAGGGCGTCATCTGGAACAGGGCGCGGATGTCTGCCTGGCAGGGGAGGGTGATGGTGCCCTCCACCGGCACGATGGACTGATAGGCGAACCCCTCATAGGGGGTCTCCTTTTCCTCATTGGGATAGGGACGGTCGTAGAGGACCTGCTTCAGCTCCCAGAGGTGGTCCGGTCCGGGCACCACGTAGAGGAAGTGCCCGCCCGGCCTCAGCACTCGCCGGAATTCCTCCAGCGCCAGGGGGGAGAAGCAGTCCAGCAGAATGTCCGCCGCGCCGTCCGCCGCCGGCAGGTGGAAGGAGGAGGCCACAGCCCACGCAATGCCTTTCTCCCGCTTGGCGGCGGATCGGAGAATGGGCTTGGAAATGTCGGTTCCCGCCATCCGGGGGGATTTTCCCGCGGCGGCCAGGGTCCGGAAGATGCCGGAGGTGTAGAATCCCTCGCCGCAGCCCACGTCCCAGATCACCGGCGATTCGCCGGAAAGAGACAAAATCTGACAACAGAGCGTATTGAGAAGCAGGTCATAATACCCCTTGGAGAGGAAATCCCGCCGTGCGGCGGCCATATCCCGGTCATCCCCCGGCGCGGCGGAGTGCTTTTGATTGGGGGGCAGCAGATAGGTGTAGCCCTCCCGGGCGATGTCATAACTGTGTCCGGCCGGGCAGCGATAGGCCCGGTCTCCGCGGTCCAGCGGCGCCCCGCAGACGGGGCAGCGGAAAAGACTTTCCATCACGTGTCCTCGCCCGTCACATCGTTGATCCACTTCCGGCTCCGCAGCCGCAGGATACCCCAGGGGCACTTGCACACATTTTCCGACTGGATGCATAGGCACACCACCGCTACCGGGGCGTTGAACACCAGGGCAGTCAGGAAGGTCAGAGGTACAGCGATGACCCACTGGCAGCTCAGGTCGATGATGGAGGCCATGCGGGAGTCGCCGCCCGCCCGAAGCAGGCCGGTGATGTTGGTGATGTCAAAGGCCTTCAGCGGCAGCATGAAGAGATATACGACGCACATGGTGACGGCGATCTCCAGCGCCAGCCCCTCCAAATGGAACAGAGGATAGAGATAGGGGATGAACACCGTAGGCAGGAGGACCGCCAGGCACACCGACACCACGAGACCCACTCCGAAGGAGACCGTCAGCAGGCAGCAGCCCAGAGAGTAGACCTCCTCCCGGCCGGCGCCCTCACCGATCCGCTTGCCCACAATCACGGCGGTGGCGCCTGCGATGCCGAAGCAGGCCACAGTGGAGAACTTGTCGATGTTGCCCATGATGGCGTGGGCCGCCAGCATATCCGTGCTGATGGCCATGTGGCCCATGACGGCGGTCATAACGCTGACGCCCAGACCCCACAGCACCTCGTTCACCAGAACGGGGGTGGCGTATTTCAGGAAGCTCCGCGCCATGGCCCCGCCGGGCCGCAGCAGCAGGCGGAGCATCAGGGGCACTCGGCGGTAGCGGGGGGCATAGACCGCGACGATCACGAACTCCAGCACCCGGGAGGTCAGGGTGGCAATGGCAGCACCGGTGATCCCCAGCGCAGGCGCGCCGAACTTGCCGAAAATAAGAATGTAGTTCAAGCCCGTGTTGGTCAGCATGGAGATGCCGAAGACGATCATGCCCATGGCGGGATTCTCCGTGCTGCGCTGCATGCCGATGTAGACGGAGCTGATGGTGTTGAAGATATAGCTGAGGCCAACAATCCGGAGATAGGGGGCGCCCAACTCAATGAGCAGGTCGTTGTTGGTCACCAGAGCCATCACATGGAGGGGGAAGAAGAACAGCACAGCGGCCACGGAAACCGCAATGATGAGCCCGGCGTAAAGGCTGACGCCCATACAGCGGTTGATGCTGTCGGTGTCCCCCTTGCCCCAGTACTGGCTGGCCAGGACGGAGAGTCCGCTGAGCAGGCCCAGGATGATGATCTGGAGCAGGTAGATGGGCGTGTTGGCGGCAGTGACAGCGGACAGCTCATTCTGCCCCAGCATACCCACCATGAAGGTGTCCACAAATCCCAGGGAAGTGGTGATGAGATTCTGCAGGATCAGCGGCAGAGCCAGCAAGAACAGCCGCTTGTAGAAGCCGGGCTCCCGATGAAGATGACGAAACATAAAAGACGAAACCTCTTGAAACTGAAAAGTAAAATTGCCTTACAGCATGGGCATCCGCGTGTCGTGGTGGCGCCGCAGGGCGTCCGCACAGGCGTCGATGTCGCCCTTGTCAGTCTCCGGGCCGAAGCTCAGGCGGATCACCCCGCCGGAGACCTTCTTGGATAGCTTCAAGGCCGCGATCACGTGACTGGGCTTGCCCTGATGGCAGGCGGAGCCGGCGGAGATGCAGACGCCCTGGCTGCCCAGGTCATTGACAATATTTTGGCTGGGCCAGCCCACGAGAGAGATGGAGAGGATATGGGGCGCGCCGCCGGGAGCGGAGAGGATTTTCAAGTCGGGGATGGCAGACAGCCGCTCTGCGGCATAGTCCCGGATTTTCGCCATGCAGAGGAGTTTCTCCTCCAAATTTTCCCGCCGCAGCTCCACAGCCCTGGCAAAGCCCGCGATCTGGGCCGTGGCTTCGGTGCCGGCCCGGAGGCCGCCCTCCTGCCCGCCGCCGGCCAGCAGCGGCTTTGGATTCCGGACCCGGGGACCGATGTACAGAGCGCCGATGCCCTTGGGCCCGCCGATCTTGTGGGCGGAGATGGTGAGGAAGTCCGCCCCCAGCGTTTTTGCGGAGCATGGGACCTTCAAAAAGCCTTGGACCGCGTCGGTGTGCAGCAACGTCTGTGGGTTCTTCACCGCCAGGCCCCGGGCGATCTCAGCGATGGGATAGATGTTTCCCAGCTCGTTGTTCACCAGCATGCAGGACACCAGCGCCGTGTCCTGCCGGACGGCGGCGAGGACCTGCTCCGCAGAGAGGGAGCCGTCCTGAGCCGGGACAAGATACGTCACCTCGTATCCCTGCCGCTCCATCCAGCGGCAGGCTTCCAGCACGGCGCTGTGCTCCACTGCGGTGGTAACGATGTGGCGGCCCAGGTGGCGGTTCTGCCAGCAGGCGGCGGTGACAGCCCAGTTGTCCGCCTCCGTGCCGCAGGAGGTGAAGAACAGCTGCTTGGCCCCACAGCCCAGTGCGTCCGCCACGGTCTTCCGCCAGACTTCCACCCGGCGCTTCATCTCCAGCCCCATGGGGTACTGGGAGCTGGGGTTGCCGAACTGTTCGGTGAGCACCTCATACATGGCATCCGCCACCGCCCGGGGAACGGGCGTAGTGGCGGCGTGGTCCAGATAAATCATGAAAAACGATCTCCTTGCAGTTGGGCCTTGCCCAACAGTAAAAATTACAGTATAATCGAAACGCATCAAGTTATTATATAAAGGTTTTGCGGAAAGTGCAAGGAGATTCCATGAAAGTTGCCATCTATACCTTGGGCTGCAAGGTGAACCAATATGAGACTCAGGCCATGGAGCAGGAGCTGCTGGCAAGGGGGCACACGCTCACGGAGTTTTCCGATGAGGCGGATGCCTATATTGTGAACACCTGCTCCGTCACGGCAGTCAGCGACCAGAAGTCCCGGCAGGTGATCCACGGCGTCCAGCGGAAGCACCCCGGCGCCGTGGTGGCGGTGTGCGGCTGCTATCCCCAGACCCACGCGGACGACGTGCGGAAGCTGGGGGTGGACCTGATCTCCGGCACCGGCGACCGGACGGGTTTTATCCGCCTTCTGGAAGAGGCCGCGGCGGAGAAGCGGCAGATCGAGGCCATCGACCAGCCTTTTGAGCGGCGGGTGTTCGAGGTCCTGCCCGCCGGCGGCCTGGGGGGCCGCACCCGGGCCATGCTGAAGGTGGAGGACGGGTGCGTCAACTTCTGTACCTACTGCATCATTCCATACGCCCGGGGACGGGTGCGGTCCCTGCCCGTCCCCACTGCCGTGGAGCAGACTCGGGCCCTGGCGGCAGAGGGCTACCGGGAGATCGTGGTGACGGGCATCGAGATCTCCTCCTGGGGCCAGGACCTGAAGAACGGAGAGACCCTGATCGACCTACTGGAGGCTGTCTGCACCGCCGCACCGGCTGTCCGCATCCGGCTGGGGAGCCTGGAGCCCCGGACCATCACAGAGGAGTTCTGCCGCCGGGCGGCCGCCCTGCCGAACCTCTGCCCCCAGTTCCACTTGTCTATGCAGTCCGGATGCGACGACACCCTGAAGCGAATGAACCGGAAATACGATACCACTCGATATGCGCAGTCCGTTGCACTTTTAAATCAATATTTTGACCACCCCGCTGTCACCACGGACCTCATCACCGGGTTTCCGGAGGAGACGGAGGAGGAATTTGCCCAGACGCTGGACTTCATCCGCCGGTGCGGCTTTGCCCAGATGCACATTTTCCCCTACTCCGTCCGGCCCGGCACCCCGGCGGCCAAGATGCGTCAGGTGCCGAAGGCCGTGAAGGAAGAGCGGGCCCGCCAGGCGGCGGCGGTGGCGGAGGCGCTCCACCGGAACTATCTCGCGGCCTGTGTGGGAGCGGTGTATCCCGTCCTCTTTGAACAGCCCAAGGACGGCAGGTATTTCGGCCACGCACCCAACTATATGGAGGTGCTGGCGGACGGGACGGACCTGCATAACCAGGTGCGGAATGTGAAAGTCACCGGCACTGACGGAGCATCCCTGCTGGGTGAGCTTTTGGAGGACTGACATGAAGAGCCATTTCTTTGCCTACATCTCCCGGATGCGGTTCATCCAGCGGTGGGCCCTGATGCGCAACACCGCGCCGGAGAACGTCCAGGAGCACAGTCATCAGGTGGCCGTCCTGGCCCACGCTCTGGCGGTGATCCGCAACGAGAAGTTCGGCGGCCGCCTGGACCCCGGCGCCGTGGCGGTGGCGGCGCTGTACCATGACGCCAGCGAGATCCTGACCGGCGACATGCCCACCCCCATCAAGTACGACAACCCGGCCATCCGAAACGCCTACAAGGACGTGGAGGCGGTGGCGGAGGGCAAGCTGCTCCACATGCTGCCGCCGGAGCTTCAGGGGGTGTACGGGCCCATCCTGACGCAGTCCGACCCGGAGGTGCGGCAGGTGGTGAAGGCGGCGGACAAGCTCTCCGCTTATATCAAGTGTGTAGAGGAGCTGAAAGCCGGCAACAACGAATTCCGGCAGGCCGCCGGCCAGACCCGGAAAGCCCTGGAGGGCTACGAACTGCCGGAAGTGACGTACTTTCTGGAGACCTTTATGGACAGCTTCTCCCTGACCCTGGACGAGCTGCAGTGAACAAAGAACCGCCCTGGCGCACAGCGCCAGGGCGGTTCTTTGTTCACTTGTTCAGCTTGGAGCAGATCAGCCCGCCCAGGCGGCGGACACCCTCCTCGATCAGGTCCTCCGGCGTGTTGCCGAAGCTCATGCGCATACAGTTCTTCCCCTGGCCGTCCCGGTCGGAGAAGAAGCCCTCTCCCGCCACAAAAGCCACGTTCACAGCCGGGTCTGTGGAAGACTCCTGCAGCAGGGCGGAGGTGTCGATGCCGCCGGGCAGCTCCACCCAGGTGAAGAGGCCGCCGTCCGGATTGCTGTGCTTGGTACCGGCGGGGAAATACCGGTCGATGCTCTGGAGCATCACGTCCCGGCGCCTGCGGTACAGGTCGCAGATCATCTGGTGGTGGGCCGGGTAACAGCCCCGCTTGAAGAACTCCGCGCAGAGGATCTGGGGCAGCATGGAGGTGTGGGAGTTGGTGGCGGACTTCACGTCCACCAGATGCTGGATGGTCTCCGTATCCGCCACCACATAGCCCAGGCGGGAGCCGGGGGAGAAAATCTTGGAGAAGCTGCCCGCCATCACCACATGGCCTGTGGTGTCGAAGTGCTTGATGGGAGGCAGGTCCTCTCCGCTGTACCGGATATCCCGATAGGGGTCGTCCTCCAGCACCAGCACGTCGTATTTGGCGGCCAGCTCCGCCACGGCCTTCCGCCGCTCCAGGCTGAGGGTGCGGCCGCTGGGGTTCTGGAAGGTGGGAATGACATAGATCATCTTGGGATGGCACTGCCGGATCTTCCGCTCCAGATCCTCCGGGATCAGGCCGTTGTCATCCATGGCCACACCCACGCACCTGGCCTCGAACATATCGAAGATCTCCACGGACTGGACGAAGGTGGGGGCCTCCACCAGGATCACGTCGCCGGGGTCGATGTACGCCTGGCAGGCCAGGTTGATGCCCTCCAGGCCGCCGGTGATGATTATGACGTTGTCCACGCCGCAGTCGATGCCCTTGGGAGCCAGCAGTTCCCGGACCACCACCTCCCGCAGGTCCCGGATCCCCTCAATGGGGCCGTACTGCAGGGCCTCCACGCCCCGGGTGTCCGTCCGCAGCACCTCGTCGGCCAGCTGGCGGATGGTGTCCACCGGCAGGGCCTCTCTGGCGGGGGAACCGCCGCTGAAGGAGATGATGTCCGGGTTGGTCATGGACCCGAACAGTCCTTTGACCACATTGGCCGTGAAGGCCATTTTTTCCATACGCTTGGCATAAGGCACCATTCTGCGCTGTCCTCCATTTCAAGGGCGCGCCCTTCCGGCGCGCCGCTGTGTGATTTGATCGTTTCAGTATACCACACCAGGCGGGAAAACTCAATTCCCCAAAAACAAGCCGTCCCGGGGCAATGCCCCGGGACGGGAGGATGGTCATTCCAGGGGAATTTGGATGTCTCCCACCTGCACGGCGGCGACCTGGCTCACGTCCAGCAGGTCCTGGAACTGGCTGGTGAAGTCTGCTGAGGAGAGATACTCGTCCTCTGTATTATGGCTGCCGCCTCCGGTAAATCCGAAGATCAGGTCCACGGCTGGCAGGATGCTGCCATCCCGCAGCAGCAGGGAGGTGTCCGACACCAGCTCCTCTGTATCCCGATAGGCGGTGCCGCCGGAGACCTCCACATAGATGGACAGGGGGGACAGGACGGCCCGGGCGGAGAAGCCGCCGTGCCGGTAGGATCCCGTCAGGGTCTGCGAGACTGCGGACGGCTGGAAGGTGAGGATAGCGGGGTGGTTTGTCACCGCTGTGTCCACACCGTTCACCCGTAGGACAGGCGGCGTCACCAGCAACGTCAGGGGCTGGGCGGTGAAGTCCAGGCTGTCCGCGTCTCCGGTGATATTACAGAGATAGGAGAGTGTATTGGTGGCTGGATCGTAGCCGGTCTCCCCCAGGCCGCTGGAGCCATTGACCCTGCCAATGCGGTTCAGCGTGCTTTCCGACTTCCCGTAGAAGATACGGGTGAGCGGATCTGTCCAGTCCAGTGTTGCCCAGGTATCCTGCTCGGCCGCTTTCAAATCCTCCCAGGCAATATCGTCTGTGGCGTAATAGGTGACCATTGGAAGTTTGATGTCGTCCTTTTGGGTGTTCTCCCGGCTGTTGTAAGCTATCTCCACGGTTTCCGGATCCACCGAGTCCGGCAGCTGGTAGTCCAGGATCAGGTAGATGCTCTTTTCATCCACCAGCGCCTCCCGGATGGTCAGTGTTACGTCATCACAGACGGAGGTCATGTTGACTGGCTGGAAGGCCTTTTCGGCCATGGGGGTCTCCGCCCCCTCCGGGCCAAACCGGTCTGAGAAGATGTCATCCCAGTCCACCAGCACTGCTGCCCCCACGGACAGCGTCAGTACAACAGCCAGCACCGCAGCCAGCAGCGCCTTTCGGAAAAATCCCCGGGGGCGGTAGACGGCGGTCCGGGCCTGAGGTTCCGGCTCCGCGGACAAAACAGCCTCCCGCAGCTGTTCCTCCAGCTCCGGCGGGGGCGCGCAGTGTTCCATTGACTCGTGATAGCGATTCATAAGCTCTCCTCCCATGTGTTCCGCAGGGCGTCCCGGCCCCGCTTCAGCCGCATTTTCACCGTGGGCACCGTCACCCCCAGGAGCCGCGCGATCTCCCGGAGGGTGTAGCCCTCGTAGTAGTGGAGGTGAAGGACTGTCCGCTGGGACTCCGGCAGGGCGGCCACGTGGTCCAACAGGCCCAGCTCCTCCGGCGTGACGGCGGCGGAGGCGGCCTCCAGCGGCAGCTCGGACCGGCTGGATCGCTTCCAGGCGTCCCGACACTGGTTCAGGGCCACCCGGAACAGCCATCGCCGCTCGTGGTCCGGCGAGGCAAAGACCGGCGCCCGGTACAGCCGCTTGCAGAACACCTCCTGCAAGATATCCTCCGCATCCGCCGGGTTCTTCATCTGGATCAGGCAGAAACGGTACAGGGACGGCCCATAGGTCCGGTATACCTGCTCAAAGAGCTGTTCCGCTTCGGTCACTGGCCTCACCTCCTTCTGCTGTGATTACGAGTGAGCGGGGCAAAAGGTCACAAAGAACTGCAAAAACTCCCCGGCTTCTGCCGGGGAGTTTCAGTTCAGGGCATCCGCCTGCTGTGTGAAGAGCTCCGTCACCCGCTCTGCCGTGGCGGGGCAGGAGGTGAGCGCCGGGTCCTGTGCCAGCAGCTGCTCCGCCGCCTGACGGGCCTCCTGCAGCAGCTGGGTGTCGCAGCCCAGATCCGCCACCTTCAGCCCCGGCAGGCCGTGCTGGCGCGCTCCGAAGAAGTCACCGGGGCCCCGGAGCCGCAGGTCCTCCTCCGCGATCTGGAAACCGTCAGTGGTCTTGGTCATGACCTTCAGCCTCTGCCTCGTCTCCTCGTTTCGGTTGTCGGAGATCAGGATGCAGTAGGACTGATGCTTCCCCCGCCCCACCCGGCCCCGCAGCTGGTGGAGCTGGGAGAGGCCGAACCGCTCCGCGTTCTCGATCACCATCACCGCGGCGTTGGGCACATCCACCCCCACCTCGATGACGGTGGTGGACACCAGAATGTCCGTCTCGTGGGCAGCGAAGGCGGCCATGACGGCGTCCTTCTCCTTGGGCTTCATCTTGCCGTGGACGAAGGCCACCTTGAGATCCGGAAACACCTCGGACTGGAGCTTTTTGGCGTATTCCGTCACCGCCTTGCGCTCGTCGGGGAGCTGGTCATTCTCCTCTACCATGGGACAGACGATGTAGGCCTGGCGGCCCTCGCCCACCAGCTTGCGGATGAAGCGGTACACCCGCTGGTGATAGCCCCCGGTGACGGCGAAGGTCTGCACCGGCTGGCGGCCGGGGGGCAGCTGGTCGATGATGGACACGTCCAGGTCTCCGTAAAGGATCAGGGCCAGGGTCCGGGGGATGGGGGTAGCGGACATGACCAGAATGTGGGGGTGGTCCCCCTTGGCGGCCAGTTCCGCCCGCTGGGCCACACCGAAGCGGTGCTGCTCATCCGTCACCACCAGGCCCAGGTCGCGGTAGGCCACGCTGCCGGTGATGAGGGCGTGGGTGCCGATGGCAAAGTCGATCTCCCCGCTCTCCAGTTGCTGAGTAATGGACCGTTTCGTCTTGGCGGTGGTGGAGCCGGTCAGCAGGGCGCACCGGATACCCAAATTTTCCAGCAGAGGGGCCAGGCCCTGGTAGTGCTGCTGGGCCAGGATCTCCGTAGGGGCCATCAGGGCCGCCTGGCGGCCATTCTTCACCATGAAGTACACGCAGGCGGCGGCCACCATGGTCTTGCCGGAACCCACGTCTCCCTGACAGAGCCGGTTCATGGGCGTGCCGGAGCGCATGTCCGCCAGTGCTTCCTCCACACAGCGGCGCTGGGCGTCCGTCAGGGTGAAGGGCAGGGCACGGTAGAAAAGCTCCATGTCCACGCCGCCACAAGGGGGCACGTGGACCACCTCCCGGCGGGAGCGGAGCCGCTCCAGCCCGATGGTGAAGAGGAACAGCTCCTCAAAGGCCAGCCGCCGCCGGGCCAGGTCCAGGGCCTCCGCGCTCTCCGGGAAGTGGATGTTCTCATAGGCGTACTCGATGCGGCAGAGCTGATGATGCTGCCGCACACGGTCCGGCAGCACGTCCGGCAGGATGTCCGCGCAGGCGTCCAGCCCCTGGCGGATGGACCGGGACAAAATCAGCTGGCTGACTCCGGCGGTAAGGGGATAGATGGGCACGATGCGGCCGGTGACCTCCCGCCGCCCCTCCGGCTCCACCACAGGATTGGCCATCTGATGCCGGAGGAGGGAGCCCTCCGCCCGGCCATAGAAGATATAGGTCTCTCCCTGGTGCAGGCTGTTTTTCAGCCACGCCTGGTTGAAAAAGGTCACATCCAGGGTGCCGGTGTCGTCCACCGCCCGGAGCTTCACCAGATCCAGCCCCTTGCGGATGTGGGAGATGGTGGGCGGGGACGCTACCATGGCGGCCACGCCGGCGGTCTCGCCGGGCACCAGGTCCGCAATGCGCCGCAGGGCAGAGCGGTCGTCGTAGGCCCGGGGGAAGTAAGAGATCAGGTCCCGCAGGGTGGCGATGCCCAGCTTGCCCAGGGCCTTGGCCCGCTGCTCCCCGATGCCCTTGATGTACCGCACATCTGTGTTCAGGTCCGCCATGGAATCACCTCCCGCCTTGCAAATCACTGGCCTCCATTATATAATGGCGCCAGAGAAAAAACAAGGAGATGGGTGCATGGGCGGATGGAAGAAGTGGGCGGGCTTCGTGATCTGGTGCGTGCTCCTGTTCGGCGGGATGATCGCGGCCGGAACGGACCTGTGGCCCCTGGGAGTGGCGGCAGTTGTCGCAGGCGCCGTGGGGCTGGTCCTGTGGAGCCGACGATATGCAACGGTGTTTGTGTGCCCCTCCTGCGGCGCAGAGTTATCGGGACAGGACTTCCGATCATCCAAGTGGAGCCTGGATGGGAGTAAAATCATGTATTGCCACATTTGTGGAGCGATGTTTCCCGTAGGGGAATGCCGCAGAAAAGAGCCATAAAAAAGAGCCCGGAATCCCGGGCACTTTTTTTGTAACAAAACTACTGCCCATGCGTCCTATGGCAGAGAGGAGGGGAGGCCGTGCCGGATTTTGAGGAGATCTATCAGACGTATTTCGCCGACGTGTACCGCTACATCCTGGCCCTCAGCCGGGACGCCCACACGGCGGAGGAGGTGACCCAGGAGACCTTCTTCCGGGCATTGGCCTCCATCGACCAGTTTCGGGGGGACTGCCAGCTGCGGGTGTGGCTGTGCCAGATCGCCCGGAACCAGTACCTCTCGCTGTGCCGGGAGCGAAAGCACCGGGGAGAGCTGGAGCAGGAGCCGGGGGACGACGGGCTGGAGTGCGGCTTTGCGGACCGGGACGCCGCCAAGCGGCTCCACCGGCTGCTCCATGACCTGCCGGAACCCTACAAGGAGGTGTTCTCCCTGCGGACCTTTGGGGAGCTGCCCTTTGCCCAGATCGGGGAGCTCTTCGGCAAGACGGAGTCCTGGGCCCGGGTCACCTACTTCCGGGCCCGCCAGAAATTGAAGGAGGGATTTGATGGACCAGCTGGACCATGATATCGTACAGGACCTGCTGCCCCTGTACCACGACGGCGTCTGCTCGGACAAGAGCCGGGCGGCGGTGGAAGAACACCTGCAAACCTGTGAGGCGTGCCGTGCCGCCCTAACGGCTATGGACGCGCCCCTGCCGGAGGTGGAAAAGGCCGCCGATGACGCGGCGGTAGCAGTGAAAAAAATATCCGGTGAGTGGAAGAGGGGCAAGCGCCGGGCCCATATCATTGGCGTGATTGTTGCCGTGGTGGTATGCGCGGCCGCCGCAGTGGGGATTTGGACCCTCACTACATGGACGTGCATCCCCATGGATGGCGGGGACTATACGCTGGATGTTTACCGGCTGAAGAGCGGAGGCGTGGGGGTCCACTGGGATTTTCGGGAGGGCCGGGAGACCTGGTATGCCCTGACATTCCGGGAGGAGGCGGACGGACTTCACTACTATCTGGAGCGGCCCATTCTCCGGGTGGAGTTGTTTGACTTTGACAGCAACTATAACCGGGGCGGGGACGCCATGTTTGAAAGCTGGTCGGATGATGCCATGGAGACCGAAGCGATCTACTTCGGCTTGGGTGAGGATGCCGTCTTGCTGTGGAAAGAGGGCGAGGAGGTGGACTTGCCCGCCGCCACCGCCGCCCAGGAGGAGATGTGGGCGATTGCGGAACTGCCACCGCAGGAGGTGCCGCAGGAATGAGAAAAGATGTCATTCCAGTGGAAGATGCACAGGGCGGGCCGCGCAGCCCGCGGCGTTTCCTCCGTCTTCTGGCCCTGCTCCTCGCCGCCTTCGCCCTGCTCTCCGCTGTGTGGTATTTCACAGCCTACCGGCCCTATGATGTTTACATGGAGGCCCTGCGGGCCCAGCCCGGGTGGCGGGAGGCTCCGGCCCTCCCGGGGTGCGGCACGGATGGGGAGGGTTACAACTGTAATGTGGCCCGGCCTGGATTTCTCCATTGGACGGGGAATCTGGGGATTGGCATGCCGAACCTGACGCTGGAAAACGGGGAGGAGGTGGGCTTCACAGATTCCCTCCTGATCTGGCCCCGGATGACCGGCGAGCCGGAACTGGGCGTCCTTCTCTTTGAGTATGACTTTCAGGAGGACGGCGTCACCTGTGCCGGCCACCAGCTCTACATTACGGCGGCGGGAGAGTACCGCCCCTATGGAGATGCGGCGGAGGACGCGGCCAATGCGCAGCTGCTGGCGGAGCACCAGGAGAACGTGGAGACGTTGCTGTCCCGGGCCCGGGAGATCTGGGGCCTGCCGTGACTCACAGGCCATGGAGCAAAAACCAGGCGGCCCGCCGGGATCTCCCGGCGGGCCGCTGCTCAATCGCACAGCTTCGTATTCACATAGTCATAGAACCGATAGGTGAGCCCGTTCTCCGTCACCGGCTCGCTGACGGCTCTTACAGTCCAGCCGGGCAGCTTGTCCAGATTGGGAAAGAAGGAGTCCGCGCCCTCCGCGGCGGCGTCCACCCGGGTCACGTAAGCCCGTGCGCATTGGGAGAGCAGAGCGGCGTAGATGCTGCCGCCGCCGATGACCCACAGCTGGTCCGGCGGGGTACCGGCTGTGGCCTCCCGCATGGCCGCCAGACTGGAGACGGTCTCCGCCCCCTCCCGGGAAAAGTCCGGGCAGTGGGTGATGACGATGTTCCGCCGCTTGGGCAGGGGCCGCCCGCCGGGAAAGGAGTCCAGCGTCCGGCGGCCCAGGATGACCGTGCCCCCCAGGGTGAGGGAGCGAAAGCGCTTCATGTCCGTAGGCAGGGAGAAGAGCAGATCATTGTCCCGGCCGATGGCCCAGTTTTGATCGACGACGACGATGGCATTCACAGCGCAGGCCTCCTCAAATAGCGATGGGGATCTGGTCCTCGAAGGGGGCGGGGATGTAGTCCTCCAGGGAGAAGCTGTCCCGGGTAAAGGCGTAGAAGTCCGTCACGGACGGGTCCATCCGGAACACCGGCGCCGGGGACGGCGTCTGGGCCAGCATCTTTTCAATGATGGGCACATGGCGGTCGTAGATATGGGCGTCCGCGATCACGTGGACCAGTTCGCCGGGCACCAGGCCGCTGACCTGGGCCAGCATGTGGACCAGCACCGCGTACTGCACTACATTCCAGTTGTTGGCGGCCAGCATGTCCTGGCTCCGCTGGTTCAAAATGGCGTTGAGGACATTCCCGGAGACGTTGAAGGTCATGGACCAGGCGCAGGGGTACAGATTCATCTCATGGAGATCCTGGTGGTTGTAGAGACTGGTGAGGATGCGGCGGGAGGCGGGGTTGTGCTTCAGGTCGTACAGCACCCGGTCCACCTGGTCCATCTCCCCTTCGGGATACTGGTGCTTGATGGAGAGCTGATAGCCATAGGCCTTGCCGATGGAGCCGTCCGGATCCGCCCACTCATCCCAGATGTGGCCGTTCAGGTCGTGGATGTTGTTGGACTTCTTCTGCCAGATCCACAGCAGTTCGTCCACCGCGGTCTTCCAGTAGGTCCGGCGGAGGGTCAGGATGGGGAACTCCTCCTGAAGGTCATAGCGGTTGACGATCCCGAATTTTTTCACAGTGTGGGCGGGAGTACCGTCCTCCCAATGGGGACGGACGGGCAGGTCTGTGTCCCAGACCCCGTGGTCCAGAATGTCCCGGCAGTTTTGCAGAAAGAGCGCATCGGCACGGCTCATGGGGGTCCCTCCTCAGCGTTGGGTATTTTTTTCAGTATAGCAAATCCGGGAGAAAAACACAATCGGCAGATGAAGCCCCGGCCGCCAAATTGGGGGCGTCTTTTCCTGTGCCTGTTGTGAAAATCGGCTATGTGTGGTAGAATACCTGCAAAACGGGCCCTGCCTCATCGGGCGCGGCGCCCGGTTCCACGGCCGAAGAGTGACCCGGCGGATGCTCCGGCGGGCGGAAAAGGAGGCGGGAGATGCCGGACCGGAAGGAGATCAACAAGCGGGGCTATCTAAAGGAGGACTTCCGGCTGTTCCACCTGAAGGACAGCCGGGCCCAGAAGGTGGACTATCACTACCACGCCTTTGACAAGCTGATCCTTCTCCTGGGGGGAAAGGTCACCTATGTGGTGGAGGGCGTCACCTACTTCCTTCAGCCCTGGGACCTGCTGCTGGTGGGACACGACCTGATCCACCGGCCCATCATCGACCCGGCGGAGCCCTATGAGCGGGTGGTGATCTGGCTGGGACGGGAGTGGCTGGAGCGGCGCAGCGACCCCGGCGAGGCGCTGGACACCTGCTTCGACACCACCCGGGAGCGGGGGTTCCACCTGCTGCGCTTCGACGCAGAGCGGCGGCTCCACTATATGCAGCGCATCCAGCAGCTGGAGGAGGCCCTGCGGGACCGGAGCTTCGGCGCCGCCCGCATGGCGGATACCCTCTGCCAGCAGATGCTGATCGACGTGAACCGGGATGTGCTGCGCTCCCGCACCGCCCAGGAGGAGCGGGACAGCTACCGGGTGGACCCCAAGATGGAGGAGGTGCTCCGGTACATTCTGGACCATCTGGGAGAGGAGCTGACGGTGGAGTCCCTCTCCAAGCGGTTTTTCATCAGCCGGTACTATCTGATGCACCGGTTCAAGGCCGTCACCGGCTACACGGTCCACCAGTACATCAGCCAGAAGCGGCTGCTGCGGGCCGGGGAGCTAATCCGCGCCGGCGTGCCGGTGATGAAGGCGGCGGAGCAGGCCGGATTTGAGGAGTATTCCACCTTCCTGCGGGCCTTCCGCGGCACCTTCCACATGAGTCCCCGGGAGTTCCGGTGACGAGGATACGGCAAAAGCCCGCCCGGGGAGCGATCCCCGGGCGGGCTTGCTGTTACTGGGCCTCGCCGGCTGCCAGGCGGAGGATAGCCTCCATGTCCGCGGGCTGGATCTTCACGAAGCCGCCGAAGGGGAAGCCGCCGGGCTTCTCCGCCCGGTGGGCCACCATGTCCGGGATGTCTTTGGCCTTGGCTCCCAGCTCGTCAAAGGTGATGGGCATCCCCAGGGAGTGGAAGAAGAGGCACAGCTTCTCGATGCCCTGGCGGGCGGTGGCCTCCGGGTCCGCAAAGTTCATCTCACAGCCGAAGACCCGCACGGCGAACTGGGCCAGCCGGACGGGATCATGGGGCAGCACGTACTCCATCCAGGCGGGCAGGATCACCGCAAGACCCGCGCCGTGGGCGCAATCGTAGAAGGCGGAGAGCTCATGCTCGATCTGGTGGCTGGCCCAGTCCTGCTCCCGGCCCACGCCGCAGGAGTTGTTGTGGGCCAGCATCCCTGCCCACATCAGGTCCGCCCGGGCGGCGTAGTCATTGGGATCGGCAATGGCCTTGGGGGCCGCGTCCAGCACGGTCTTCAGCAGGGCCTCGCACAGCCGGTCCGTCAGCCCCACGTCGGGAGTGTTGGTGAAGTACCGCTCCATGATGTGGGCCATCATGTCCACCGCGCCGCTGGCGGTCTGGTAGGCAGGCAGGGAGCAGGTGAACCGGGGGTTCAGCACGGCGAATTTCGGGCGGATGACATCCGTCTTGGGGCAGCCCCACTTCAGGTTGCCCCGCTCCTGGGTGATGACGCAGCTGTCGGACCCCTCGCTGCCGGCGGCGGAAATAGTCAGCACCACGCCCACGGGCAGCGTTTTCTCGATCTTGGCGGCGCCGGTGAAGAAATCCCAGAAATCCCCCTTGTACAGCGCGCCGAAGCCGATGGCCTTGGCGGTGTCGATGACACTGCCGCCGCCCAGTGCCAGCAGGAAGTCCGCGCCGGTCCGCCGGACCAGGTCGATGCCCTCGTATACCTTGCCGCTGCGGGGGTTGGCCTGGACGTCGGAGAGCTCTGTAAAGGGGATGCCCGCGGCCTCCAGGGAGGCGGTGACGGCGTCATAGGCGCCGTTGCGGCGGACGGACCCGCCGCCGGTGACCAGCAGTACCCGGCTGCCGCCGAACCGGCGCACCAGCGCGCCGGTGTTTTTCTCTTCTCCATCGCCGAAGGTGAAGAGGGTGGGGGAGTAGAAGGTGAAGTTGTTCATGGATGAAGTTCCTTTCCTTAAAAATTCAACAACATAATCAGTCCCGCTTGGATAGAAGCACCTCAAATACCAGCAGGGCCAGAGCTATCGCCAGCAGGAGAAGCCCCGCTGAGAGAACGGCCCCGCACCAGGTGCTGCGCAGAGCAGTGCCGAAGCGGCCGAAATCGGTGTACCACTGGTCTGCGGTCAGTGCATGATAGACAGCTCCGGTCAGCCCTGTCAAGGCGGCTGCTGTTCCTGCGAAGGCCAGAGGCGGAGAGATCACCCGGAGACTCCACCGCCACAGTGGAAGAGACAGGAAGTCGGACGCATCATCAGCCTTGGCATTCTCCCCCAGCAGTTCATCGGCGGAGATGCCGAAGACGCGGCACAATTGGAGAAGCTTTTCCGCATCAGGAAGGACCTCGCCGCTCTCCCAGCGGCTGACGTCCTGCGTGGAGACGCCCAGCCGCTCTGCCAGAATCTCCTGAGAGAGGTGGGCAGCCAGCCGCCTCTGGGTGATTTTTTCGCCGATGGTCATGGGAAAACTCCTTTCGCAAATAGCTTTCGTATATCACTGGCCTGCCCCGGCGGACTGCTTAATATCCCCGGTTCCGGTCCACCAGTCCCGCCAGCGGGCGCCCGGCGGCGTAGTTCTCCAGATCGGCACAGAAGCGGGCTACGTTTTCGTCGCAGGTGTAGCCCAGGGTCATGTTGCCGGAGACGTGGGGGGTGAGAATGATGTTCCGGGCGTCCCACAGAGGATCGTCCTGGGGCAGAGGCTCCGGGTCCATCACGTCCAGGGCGGCGCCTGCCAGCTTTCCGCTGTTCAGGGCCTCCGCCAGGGCCTTCTGGTCCAGAGCGGTGCCACGGCCCACGTTGATGACGCAGGCGTCGGCGGGCAGCAGGGCGATCCGCTCCCGGTTCAGGATGTGAACGGTCTCCGGCGTGCTGGGCAGGGCCATCACCAGGATTTTTGTGCGGGGCAGCACGTCGTCCAGAGCGGAGATGGGATACACCTCGTCGAAGGCGGGGTGGGGCTTTCCGCTGCGGCTGAGACCCACGATCTTCGCGGCCCCCATGCCCCGCAGCCGGTCCGCCACATGGCGTCCGATATCCCCGGTGCCCAGGATGGTGAATTCGTTGTCCCGGATGGAGCGGACGGGCAACTGATTGGACCAGCCGTGGCCTCGGACGATTTCGATGTACTCCGGCATCCGCCGCAGCAGCATCAGGGTCACCATCACCACATGCTCGGCGATGGTAACGCCGTAGACGTTGGAGTTGGTCAGCAGGCAGTCCGGGTTGGCGAACAGGCCAGGGTCCTTGCAGTAGAGGTCCACCCCGGCAAAGGAGCAGCAGTACCACTTCAGCGTAGCGGGAGCGGCGCGCAGAAGGTCAGCGGAATGGGCGTACAGAACCTCGCAGTGCTGGAGGCAGTCCTTCGCCTCCTCAAACTGGTCCAGGTTGAAGAAATGGGGGGTGAAGCCCGTCCGGCGGGCGGTCTCCCGGATCCGGTCCTTGTGGGCTTCCGTGAGGAATTCCTGATAGATGCAGATATTGCGATTCATAAACAATCAGACTCCTTTTGAATGGATTGACAGAGTTGCTCGGCACAGTGCATCCCATCCGCGGCGGCGGAGAGGATGCCGCCGGCATAGCCGGCTCCCTCGCCGCAGGGGTACAGGCCCCGGAGAGAGGACTGGCAGGTCCCATCCCGTGGGATGCGCACAGGGGAGGAGGAACGGCTCTCCACCGCCGTCAGGACGGCGTCCGGATCGTCGTAGCCCCGGAGCTTCTGCCCCAGCAGGGGGAGCGCCCCGGCAATGGTATCCGCCACGAAGGGCGGCAGGCACCGGCGCAGGTCCGTCCAGGTGACGCCGGGGCGGTAGCTGGGGTGCACTCGGCCTGGGCCGACGGAGGGGCGCCCCGCCAGAAAGTCCCCCACCCGCTGGGCCGGGGCCCGGTAGTCCCCACCCCCCAGAGCGTAGGCTGCAGACTCCAGCTTCCGCTGGAAGGCGATACCCGCCAGGGGATCTTCCGCCCCGCCATAGTCCTCTGGCGTCACGTTCACCAGTAGGCCGCCATTGATATTCTCCTTGTCCCGGGCGAATTCGCTCATGCCGTTGGTGACCACCCGCTCCGCCTCAGAAGCGGCCGCCACCACCTCCCCGCCGGGGCAGACGCAGAAGGAGTAGGCCGCCCGGCCGCCGGGCAGATGGCAGGAGAGCTTGTAGGTAGACACCGGAAGCCCGGGATGCCCGGCGTACTGCCGGTATTGGGCGGCGTCGCAGTCCGCCTGCCGGTGTTCGATCCGCACCCCCACGGCGAAGGGCTTGGCCTCCATGGGCACACCCCTTTTATGGAGCATGGCGAAGGTGTCCCGGGCGGAGTGCCCTGGGCAGAGGAGCAGGTGGGAGCAGGGAAGGGTATAAACGCCCTCCGGCCCCTCCGCGGTGATGCCCCGCAGGGCGCCGTCCCGGATGTCCAGATCCGCCAGCCGGCTCTCAAACCGGATGTCCGTTCCCAGTTCCAGCAGACGGCGGCGCAGGTTTACCAGAACGGTGTGGAGATAATCCGTGCCCACATGGGGTTTGGCATCGATCAAAATATCCTCCGGAGCGCCGCAGGATAACAACGTCTCCAGGATAAAGCGGTGGCGGGGGTCGCGTGTGCCGGTGTTCAGCTTCCCGTCCGAGAAGGCTCCTGCGCCGCCCTCGCCGAATTGGACATTGGAGGTCAGGTCCAGCTCTCCCGTGGCCCAGAACCGTTCCACATCCGCCTTCCGCCGCTCCACCGGGCGGCCCCGCTCCAGCAGGATGGGGCGCAGCCCCGCCTGGGCCAGCACCAGGGCGGCGAAGAGCCCCGCGGGCCCGGCGCCCACCACCACGGGAGGCACCGCCGGCGCAGGCAGGGGAGACGGCGGCGTGTACGCCGGGGCCTGTGCGGCCCGGCTGATCTTCCGGCTCCTGGCTCGGCGGAGAATAGCGGACTCCTCCTTGACCGCGACCTCCACCGTGTAGACCAGGCGGACTTCTTCCCGGGCGTCCACACTGCGGCGGAGTAAGCGCAGGGAGAGAATGTCCTTCTCCCGCATCCGGAGCAGCCGGGCGGCCTCAGCGGCCAGCTCCGCCATGCCGGCCTCCGGCGGGAGCTTGATGGAATCGATTCTTAACACCTTGTTCAAAGTTCCTTTCAGATGTGTTTAAGATAAGCATACTATACTTCAGTCAAAGGTTCAAGGAAGAGCCCCTGAAAAGCTTCCGGTTTTTTCCGGAGCGCCGTCCAGGACAATTCAAAAATTGGAATCAGAAACTTCATACTTTTGACACGATCCCATGTTATCCTCTGTTCTAAACAATGGATGAGCGGGATACATAATAGGAGGCAATCATTATGTATAACGACGAACACAATCTCTATCACTACACCTACCGGAAGGACGGCAGCGAGGCGGAGGCGCATTCGGCTCCCCAGCCCGGCCCGGTACAGGACCATAACAGCGGGCCGCAGCAGCCCGTGCAGGAGATGAAGCCTGTGAAGAAAAACCGCATTGGACTGAAGGTGACGGCCCTGGCCCTGTGCTGCGCCCTGCTGGGCGGCGCCGTGGGCGGCGGCATTGTCTGGGGCGTCGGCAGAAGCGGCGACGAGACCTCGGTCAACGTCAGCGGCCGCACCGTCAGTCAGGTCGCACTGAAAACCGTGGACGGCAAGACGGCGATGAGCGACGCGGAGGTTTACGCCGCCAATGTCAACAGCGTGGTGTCTATCAATGTCACCGGGACCAACAGCAACAACTTCTTCGGTCAGCCGGTACAAACGGCATCCTCCGGCTCCGGCTTTATTCTCACCACGGATGGCTATATTGTCACCAACTACCATGTGGTGGAGGATGCCCAGACCGTGAAGGTCACCCTGTACAACGGCGATGAATACGACGCCCAGTATGTGGGCGGGGATGAGGACTACGACATCGCGGTCATCAAGATCGAGGCCTCCGGCCTGCAGGCCGTCACCCTGGGCGACAGTGAGAAGCTGAATGTGGGCGACCGGGTTCTGGCCATTGGCAACCCCCTGGGGGACCTGACGTTCTCCATGAGCGGCGGCATGGTCTCCAGCGTGAACCGCACCATCAACGTGGACGGCACGCCCTTCAATATGATCCAGACCGATACCTCCATCAACCCCGGCAACTCCGGTGGTCCGCTGCTGAACAGCTACGGCGAGGTGGTGGGTATCGTGTCCGCCAAATACTCCAGCTACGGCAGCTCCGGCGAGAGTGTGGAGGGCTTGGGCTTCGCTATCCCCATCAATGACGTCATCAGCATGATCCAGGACATCATGACCAACGGCTATGTGAGCAACAAGGCCTATCTGGGCGCCACCATCGGCACCCTGACCAGCGGCATGGCCCAGCAGTACCGCTATGACATCAGCCAGGGTGCCTTCGTATACTCTGTGGAGGACGGCAGTCCGGCGGCTGCGGCGGGCCTGCAGCTGGGCGACGTTATCACCGCCATCGACGGCACGGAGATCACCTCCCTGGAGGACCTGACCGCTGCCAAGAAGGGCTATGCGGCCGGCGATACCTCCACACTGACCGTCTACCGCCAGGGTGAGACCATCACTCTGGAGCTGACCTGGGGCGCCGTGTCTGCCGATCAGCAGTCCGCTGTGCAGGGCCAGACGGAGCAGGATCAGAACACCCAGAACGGCGGCGGGTACACCAATCCTTACGACCTCTTCGAGTACTTCTTCGGCTGATGGCGGGAGACTCCCGCAGCCAGAAATAACTCTGCGGCCCGGTGGCGGCTCTGCGGCAGATGCTGCGGAAGGGCAAAAAGCCGCCGGATGCGGCGGGCGGCGGAGATTTCAGATAGAACGAAAAGGGCGCACCGCGGAACCGCGGTGCGCCTTTCCAGTATGGAAGCGGCGTCCATCGAAATGGACGCCGCTTCCGCACTGAATAAAAATGAAGGGAGAGATGGAAAGCAGAATCATTTGGAGGCAGGCTCCTCCTCTTTAGCAGACTGCTTGTTTTTGTGGGCCTTGATGGAGCTGTTGATGCAGCCCAGCGCCAAGACAGCAACGATTGCGAGCATCACATAGCCGCCGACTTCCATGAGAGGACACCTCCTTCCCGATTCGGATTCGAGGATTTATTTACGAAAAGTTGTCATGAATATAAAAATATTAACGGATTCTTAACGACCTCTTAACGATATCTTAGCGCCAATGAGCCAAAAAAGCAAGCCCCTTTTCGGAAAAATTTTTCGCGCTTTCCGAAAGGGGCTCAGTCCAGAAAATATCCCAGGGAGGCAAAGACCTCAGACAGCCGCTGGGGGGCCAGAATCTCGATCCTGCGGTAAGACTGGCGGAGGATGCCGGCCTCCCGAAACTGTTTGAGGATGCGGGTGACGGAGACACGGCTCATACCGGTGATGGCCGCGATCTGCTCGTGGGTGTACGGAATGGAGGGACCGGAGCTGGCGCAGCAGGTGTGCAGGAAATAGGCCACCCGCTTGTCATCCTCCAGAAAGTGGGAACAGCAGATATAGTCGGACAGCATGGTGATCCGCCGCACAAAATGGGCCATCAGGTCCTGGGGAGGATAGCCGTGCTCCTGCCACAGCTTCCAAAAGCGGTCTGCCGCCAGCAGATAGACCTCCGCCGGAGAGATGGCGGACACGCTGACCATGACCTTGGCGTGATACACCAGGGCGCTGCTGCCGAACAGATTGCCGGGTCCCAGGTAAAAGAGGGAGATCTCATCTCCGCTGGGACCGAGGCAGAAGGTGCGGAGCTGCCCCTTGACCAGAAAGCCTGCCTGTGCGGACAGCGCACCCTTTTCCAGCAGGACCTCGCCGCTGCGGTACTGGCGTCTGACGCCGTATTTGACAAAAAGCTCCCCCACGTGGGGGCTGATCTGGATGTCGCCGGACACGGGGCATCCCGCCTCCTTTCCTGAGAGGATTCCATATCAACATCAACAAAAATAGTAGCAGATTTTCTCCCATTCCACAAGATGCATTTGTATCACCTGTTACAATCTGGCCGCCGGCTCTCCCTTTACAATAAGCATATCCCGACTGAGCGGCTCGGTCAGAATGCCGCGCGGCGCGGATCAAAAAGGAGGAGCTGACAATGAAGGATACCATGTGCGGCCTTGTCAAGGAGGTCAACGCCCCGTCCGGCCTGGTCTATCACACTGACCTGTCGATCCCGGAGATCAATGACGATGAAGTCCTCATCAAGGTCCACTGCTCGGCCATCTGCGGCACGGATCTGCACATCATGGAATGGGACGAGTGGTCCCAGAAGCGGATCAAGGCCCCCGTTACCGTGGGCCATGAGACAGCCGGCGAGATCGTGGCGGTGGGAAAAAACGTCACGGAGCGCAAGGTGGGCGACCGGGTGTCCTGCGAGTCCCATATTCCCTGCGGCGAGTGCTATTTCTGCAAGAACGGGATGCCACACATCTGCAAGAACGTGAAGCTGTTCGGCTGCACCCAGAACGGAGCCTTCGCCGAATACGCCAAGATCCGCTGGGACTGCACGTTCCTGTTGGAGGATGACGTCACCGACGAGGCGGCCTGCATGTTCGAGCCCATGGGCGCTGGGATTCACGGCGTGGAGGCGGCGGAGGTCAACGGAAAGACCGTGCTGGTCAGCGGCTGCGGCCCCATCGGTCTGACAGCCATCAGCGCCAGCAAGACCTTCGGCGCTGTCAAGGTCATCGCCTGCGACCTGATCGATGAGAAGCTGGAGGTGGCCAAGAAGATGGGCGCCGACGCGGTGCTCAACAGCGCCAAGTGCGACCTGCCGGCGGAGGTCAGGACTCTGACCGGCGGCGTGGGCGTGGACGCGGCCATCGACATCACCGGCGCGGAGCCCGCCCTCAACAGCGCCCTCAAGTGCCTGCGGGCTGCGGGCCGTCTGGTGTGCGTGGGACTGCCCACCAAGCCCATCACCTTCCACGACATGACCGACGACCTGGTCTATCGGGAGGTCCAGCTGACCGGCGTCTCCGGACGGAAGATCTGGGAGACCTGGGAGGACTTCGCCAAGGTCATGAAGGGACCCTATTTCAAGCTGGATCAGGTCATCGGTGGCCGCTTCCCCATGAAGGACTTTGAGGCCGCTCTGGCGCAGATCCACAGCGGCGTGCCCGGCAAGATGATCCTGTATCCCTGATCCCGCCCCGCAGAACAGGCAGGAGGAGACTGTGCCCATTCTGCGGCGGACCCTGACCCGGCCCGGAGATGCTGAACGATCCTGAAACACCCCCGCCGCATCGCGGCGGGGGTGTTCTGCGTCAGTCCGGCAGATGGAAGATATCCTCCACAGGGGTTTTCAGCAGCCGGGCCAGCCGCATGGCCAGCCCCAGGGTGGGATCGTACTTGTTGTTCTCAATGGCGTTGATGGTTTGGCGGGTGACGCCCAGCTCCCGTGCCAGGTCCTCCTGCCGGAGCCCCGCCGCCTTCCGCAGCTCCCGAATCCGGTTTTCCATAGCTCACAGCCCCGCGCACCGCAGCAGCAGGCCGAAGGCCAGCAGGAAGACTACCAGCAGCGGGACATACAGCAGGAAGCTCCTGGCGCCGTCCCGGTCCCCGGCGCGCCATCTCCCCACCTGCAGGGCCAGAAAATACAGGAGATTCTGAAAGATCAACAGGTACATGGGCGCGGTGACGCGGCCGGTCTGGACGCAGTCCCAGATCCCCCATATAAACAGGGCCATCACCGTGAAGAACCAGGCCACCCGGATGGCGTTCAGGGAGAGGTGAAGTTCCATCTCATCCATGTTCCGAAAGAATTTCATAGAACTGCCTCCTTGCTTTGAATTGTCAAGTTCTTTTGACATTTTTAGAATAGTACGGCAGATGCAAAATGTCAATAGTGTTTTACATTTTTGCAAAGAGGATAGAAAAACGTCGGGGAACGCAGGCTGACCCTTGCACTTTTGGGCCTGAAATGGTACAATAATTGTCCGAAAATATCAGCAAGGGAGAGCGCTGCTTTTATGAAATTAGGAATCGTGGGTCTGCCCAATGTGGGCAAATCGACCCTGTTCAACGCCATCACCAACGCCGGCGCCGAGAGCGCCAACTATCCGTTCTGCACCATCGACCCCAACGTGGGCATGGTAGCGGTGCCGGACGAGCGGCTGGACAAGCTGGCGGAGATGTATCAGCCGGATAAGAAGACCCCGGCGGTCATCGAATTCGTGGACATCGCCGGACTGGTGAAGGGCGCCAGCAAGGGCGAGGGCCTGGGCAACAAGTTCCTGGCCAACATCCGGGAGACCGACGCCATCGTCCACGTGGTCCGCTGCTTTGACGACGAGAACGTCATTCACGTGGAGGGCAGCACGGACCCCAGGCGGGACATCGACATCATCAACATGGAGCTGGTGATGGCGGACCTGGAGATGGTCCAGCGCCGGGTGGAGAAGGCCACGAAAGCCCTGAAGGGCGACAAGAAGTTCCAGCATGAGGTGGACGTGTTCACCGCACTGCAGAAGCATCTGGACGGGGGCAATCTGGCCCGGACCTTTGCCTGTGACGAGGACGACGCGGCCCTGATCGCCACCAGTGACCTGCTGACCCTGAAGCCTGTGATCTACGCCGCCAACACCGACGAGGCGGGCTTCGCCGATCTGGAGCATAACCAGTACTACCAGCAGGTGAAGGCCATTGCCGACGCGGAGGACAGCCAGGTGCTGCCCATCTGCGCCAAGATGGAGCAGGACATCGCCGAGCTGGAGGGCGAGGAGAAGCTGATGTTTCTGGAGGAGCTGGGAGTGGAGGAGTCCGGCCTGGACCGGCTCATCAAGTGCTCCTACGCTCTGCTGGGCCTGATCTCCTTCCTGACCTACGGCAAGGACGAGTGCCGGGCCTGGACCATCAAGAAGGGCACCAAGGCCCCCCAAGCCGCCGGCAAGATCCACTCCGACATCGAGCGGGGCTTCATCCGGGCGGAGGTCATCGCCTATGAGGACATGATCGCCTGCGGTAGCGTCAACGCCGCCAAGGAGAAAGGGCTGCTCCGCAGCGAGGGCAAGGAGTATGTGGTTCAGGACGGAGACATGGTCTACTTCCGGTTCAACGTATGATGACGGAGGCGGAGAGACTGGCGGCCTATGACCGCATGTACGCCGACCTGCTGAAGGAACGGGACAAGGTCCTGGCGGACATGGACAAGCTCCGCGCCGCGGGAAGGAATCGGGGAACCACCTACCAGCAGCTGCTGGCCCAGAAGCTGACGGTTCAGAACCTGATCGGCCGGTTTGAGATCTACGGAATCAAAGAAGCGTGAGGGACAGGCAGGCGCAAACGCGCCTGCCTGTTTTGCCTGCGGAGAGGGATCTCCTGACGGCAGGCCGGACAGGGGCCGGCCTCATGGGCAAAAGGGACCGGGCGTCTGGCAGGACAGCATTCCATATAGCGGGCGGCCGTCCGCTGTCCGGCAGAAAAATTCCCAGGGGGAAACATTTCGGCCCGCCCCGGCGTATATAGGTTGAAAGCGCTTTTCAAACGAGAGAAAGGAGGCATTGCATGGAAGAGGCTGAAATCCTGCTGCGCAATGCCATGGAACACCACGGTGCCGCCGTCTACCGGCTGGCCCTGTGCCGGATGCAGAGCGTCCAGGACGCAGGGGACGTGTACCAGGACGTGTTTCTCCGGCTGCTGGGCCAGGAGGCATCTGCCTGGGACGGGGAGCATCTGCGGGCCTGGCTGCTGCGGTGCACGGTGAACCGGTGCCATGACCTGCACCGCTTCCGCCTGCGGCGTCCGGTGCTGGCGCTGGCGGACCTGCCGGAGACGGCCGCGGAAGCGGACAGCGGCGCCGCAGAGCTGTGGGACGCAGTGGCCCGCCTGCCGGAAAAGCTGCGCGTCCCCATCCACCTGTATTATGCCGAGGGGTATTCCACGGAGGAGATCGCCGGGCTGCTGGACATTCCGGCGGCCACGGTCCGCACCCGGCTCCGCCGGGCCCGAAAAAGACTCAAAGACCTGCTGGGAGGAGACGACCATGAAGAAGAACGACTATCAGAATTTGATGGAGCATATCCAGCCCCCCGCCGGGCTGAATGACCGGGTGCTGTCCGCCGCCCGGCAGACGGCGGGAGCGCAGAAGGAGACGACCGGCCCCAAACATCTGGCGCCCGGAAAGCGGCGCCCGGTGCTCCGGGCGGCAGTATGCGCCGCCTGTGCACTGGCGCTGGTGGTAGGTTCTGTAACGCTGGGGCCCATTGGCGGCGGAGAGCCCGGAGAGAGCGGCGCGCCGGTAACAGCCCTGCCCAGCTTCTCCTTCGGCCTGACGGCCTATGCCGCCGACACGGGGGAGCGTTACGAGGCGAACGCCAACGGGGGGCTGGCCTTCAGTACAGCCGGTCAAGTCTCCTGGTCTGCCGAGGACGGCCACTACACCGGCTGTCTGTTCCAGGTGACAGGGGAGAACATTCGAACTATTTCCCTTGCCATTGACCGAGAGGCGCTGTACCGCAGCAGAACTCTGACCAACCTCTCCAGAGAAGAGGTGCAGAACTATCTCGATGCCGAGGCCAACGGCACGGAGTACCGGCTTTCCAGCGGCGAAGGAGTGATCCATGCCGTTTATGGCGAGGAGGAAGAGGGGCCCCTGACCATGGAGGTGGTGACGGATCTGGGCGCTGCCGTCACGGAGGGCTATGACCCGGAGGTGCGCTATGGATTCCTGATTCCGGACACCGGCGATATCGACTGGGACAGGGATCCCCGGGTGGCGAATCAGGAGAGCATCGACCGGATGGACGGCGCCCGGCTGACGGTGACGGTGACCTTCACTGACGGTTCGGAGCAGACCAAGACCTACACGCTGTCCACAGGGCGGCTGAAGGTGGAATATGACGCAAACAGCCCCGGCGGGATCCTCCTGCCCCAGCTGGCCGGTGATGAAGACCCGTGGCTCTACGGCGTCTATGCGGTGGATGAGACGGCCAGCCGTTTCCTCCAGTGGCCGGTGCAGGGAGCCAACACCATCAGCCTCTCCAACCCCTATGGTACCCCCCGGTGGCAGCCGGGCGGCAAGACCTGTGAAACTCACACCGGAATCGACATTGCCGCGCCGGAGGGCGAGGCAGTCCTGGCCGCAGCGGGCGGCACTGTGGTGGAGTCCGGCTATGACGTGGAGCGAGGCAATTATGTGGTGATCGACCACGGGGACGGCCTTTCTACCCTATATGGCCAGTGCCGGGACTTTACGGTGGAGGAGGGCGACACCGTCCGGGCCGGGGAGATGATCGGTGCCGTGGGGAAGACCGGCATGGCAACAGGGGCCCATCTCCACTTTGAGGTCCGCCAGGACGGAGAGCCCCAGAACCCGGTGGCCTATTTTGACAGCGACGTGCGGGACACCCTCCGCATGGGCTGACCGGTCCTCTGTGAAAAGAACAGTGAGCGCGGCGCGGAACAAATTCCGCGCCGCGCTCGTTTTCGGCTGGGGTCAGGCCCGGGGCCTGCGGGCAGCCCGTCGGGCCTCCGCTTTTTTCTCCAGGTTGGAGACCACCAGGGCGCAGGCAGCGTCGCCCGTGATGTTCACCGTGGTGCGGCCCATGTCGAAGATGCGGTCCACGCCGATGACCAGGCCGATGCCTGCCACCGGCAGATTCACGCTCTCCAGCACCATGGTCAGCATCACCACGCCGGAGCCGGGGACACCCGCGGTTCCGATGGAGGCCAGGGTGGCGGTGAGCACAATGGTGATCATTTGGCCCAGGGTCAGGTCCACTCCGTAGCAGGTGGCGATGAACACGGCGCACACGCCCTGGTAGATGGCGGTGCCGTCCATGTTGATGGTGGCGCCCAGGGGCAGGACGAAGCTGGCGATGTCCCGCCGGGCGCCCAGCCGCTCCGTGCACTCCAGGTTCAAAGGCAGGGTGCCCACGGAGGAGGCAGAGGAGAACGCCATGGCCATGGCCGGGAACATCCCCTTGAAGAAGGCCAGCGGACTCACGCCGCCCAGGGCCTTTACCGTGGCAGAGTAGACGATGACGGCGTGGAGGAAGTACCCGATATAGGCGCACAGCAGCACCAGGCCCAGATTGCCCAGGATCTGGGGACCGTTTTCCGCCACCACCGGCAGGATCAGGCAGAACACGCCGATGGGGGAGAGGCGCAGGATGATGTCCATGACCTTCATGCAGACCTCTGTAAGGCTGTCGACCAGCGCCGCTGCGGGCCGTCCCTTCTCTCCGGCGGCCAGGATGCCGAAGCCGAACAGCAGCGCCGCCACGATCACCTGCAGCATGGAGGCGTTGGCAAAGGGGGCGATGATGTTGGAGGGGAAGATGTCCACCAGCGTGTCCATGAAGCTGGCGGTCTCACCGGGCTCAAAGGTGACACCGGTGGGGTCGATGACCGTGAAGAAGCCCTTGAACAGGTTGGCCAGGAACATGGCCAGCACGATGGCCCCGGCAGTGGTGCAGGTATAATACACCAGCGTTTTGACGCCGATGGAACCCACCTTGCGGATATCGCTCATGGAGATGATGCCGGAGAGAATGGAGAAAAAGACGATGGGCACCACCACGAACTTCAGCAGGTTCAGGAAAATGGTGCCGAAGGGCTTGATATAGCTGACGGCAAAGGTGGGATTTCCCGTGAAGGCCATGCCGACCGCGATGCCTAGCCCCAGCGCCAGAAAGATTTGGAGGGAGAGAGGAATTTTTTTCTGCTTCATATACGCGCTCCTTTGCTTGGTGAACTGTTGTGCAGGGCCATTCGGCGGAAAGACCGCCCGAAATGGCCGAAAACTAATCTAGTATATCAAAAAAACTGGGACAGCACAACCCTCTTTTGCAACAGAGTGCCCATTTCCGCTGCTTAGAAACCTGATTTCAATTTCTGTTTATTTTGTCAGGAAGGCGGAGGGTATAGATACGATCCCGGCATGGATGGCAGAGATGGAGAAGAGAACCTGGCATCTCCACTGGGCGGCGTGGGAAAAGCGGCGGATCCGGGCTCGAACATTGACGGCCTGTAAAAGAGTCCCCCGGACAGAAAACGACCTCTCCCGATCCGGAGAGGCCGTTTGTTCAGTCATGGGCGTGAGGCAGGTTCCAGCGGAAGTGGGCGGAGAGGATGCGGACGGCGACCACAAGCGCACTGCCGCAGAGCATGGCGGCCATCTCTCCCGCCAGGGGCCAGAGGACCACGCAGGCCAGCGCCCCGGCCAGGGAGGCGGAGGCATAGACATGCTTGACGAAAATGTAGGGCGTGTCCCCGGCCAGCACGTCCCGCAGCACGCCGCCGCCCACGCCGGTAACCACGCCCACAAACACCAGCAGGAACAGGGTGGGGCGGGCCGCGTGTTCATAGGCAATGCGGATGCCCGCCACAGTGAAAATGCCAAGGCCCGCGGAGTCCATAATCAGCAGCACCAAGTCGTAGAGCCGCTGGTCCCACATGAGGAGCCGCCGGATGCGGGGCAGAAACAGCACCAGGGAGGTCAGCAGGGCCACCACGGCGTAGATGGGATCCTGGAAGGTGCCCGGCGGCGTGATGCCCAAGAGCAGGTCCCGGATGACGCCGCCGCCCACCGCGGTGGTGAGGCCCAGAATGCAGACGCCGAAAACGTCCATGTTCTTTTTCAGGCCGGTGATGGCGCCGGAGGCGGCAAAAGCGAGCGTCCCAACCAGCTCCAGGATCAGAAACAGCTGTTCCATGGCCGTCACCGGGCGTCCTGCCGGACCATCTCCATAAAGGCGGAGGCCGCGGCGGTGGGCGTCACGTCCCGCAGGGTGCACATGTCCACGCTGCGGGCAGGAATGGTGAAGTCGGTTTTCAGCAGGCGGATGTCCCCGCTGTCCAGGGCCTTCTGCACAAACTCCAGCGTCACACCGGCCACCCCCAGGCCGATCCGGGCCAGGGATACCAGAAGGCTCCGGGAGGAGAGCTCGATTTCCGGCGTCAGGGTGATGCCGCTTTGCAGAAAGTACTGCTCCAGAAACACCCGGCTGCTGGCCTTGCGCTCCAGCAGGATCAGGGGGAACTCCGCGATCTCCTGCCGGGTATACACGTGGTCGAAGTCACAGTCGTAGCCGCTGCCCGCCACAAAGACGGAGTGGGTGGCGAAGCAGGACCAGGTATGCAGCGCGGCGGGGTCCGTGGGGGAGGAGGCGAAGGCGATGTCCACAGCGCCGGATTTCAGCATGCTCAGCACCTTGGCGCTGCGGCCGCTGACAATCTTCAGCCGGATGCCCGGGTGCTGGCGGTGGAAGGCCTCCAAATATGGCGTCAGGAAAAAGCTGGTGACAGTGTCGCTGGCGCCGATGGTCAAGGTGCCCAGCAACAGCTGCTGGGCCTGGGACAGCTTGTCCTCCCCTGTGGCCAGCAGGCCCAGGGCGCTGCGGACATACTGGTAGAGCATCTGCCCCTCCCAGGTGAGGGAGACGCCCCGGGGACTGCGGGCGAACAGGCGGGCCTGGAGCGCCGTCTCCAGCTGCTTGATAGACTGGCTCACCGCCGACTGGGAGATGTAGAGGTTTTTTGCCGCCAGGGAGATGTTGCCCGTCTCCGCCACCTCTTTGAACACTCGGTACAGCTCCAGCTTGACCGCCATGGATCATCCCTCCAGCAATCAGAATTTCTTATAGTGTCCGGAATCATTATAAGGGATGACTGGAGGAAACGCAACGGCGGCGGAAAAATTTTCGGTTTTTCTTTGCAAGCGGGACGGTTTTTGGTATACTAACACATTAGATTGTAAAGACGGGAGGCGCGCTATGCTGTATCACATTCTGGCAGTGGGCGACGTGGTGATGGAGCCCGGCCTCCGCCATCTGGAGCGGCACCTGCGTCCCCTCCAGAAGTGGAAGGCCATCGACTTCACGGTGGTGAACGGCGAGAATGCCGCCGGAGTGGGGCTGACCCGCGACCAGGCGGAGCGGATCTACGACGCCGGTGCCGACGTGGTGACCTTGGGGAACCACGCCTTCGGCAAGAGCCAGATTGCGGATTTCCTGGAGGACGCGCCCTGGCTGCTGCGGCCCGCCAACTACACCGGCCGGGCCCCGGGCCGGGGCTGCGGTGTTTACGACCTGGGCGGCGTCCGGATCCGGGTGCTGAACCTGATCGGCCGGTGCGACCTGGCCTGGGGGGCGGACAACCCCTTCACGGCGGCGGACCGGCTGCTGGAGAGAGACGCGGCGGACTTCACCCTGGTGGACTTCCACGCGGAGGCAACCAGTGAGAAGCTGGCCATGGGCTACTATCTGGACGGGCGGGTGTCCGCCCTGTGGGGGACCCATACCCACGTGCCCACCGCTGACGAGCGGGTGTGTCCCAGGGGCACGGGCTATATTACGGATTTGGGAATGACCGGGTCCATCGAGTCGGTGCTGGGCATCGACCCCCGGCAGTCCGTGGAGGGATTCCTGGGCGGCCTGCCGGGCCGCTACCGGGCGCCGGAGGGACCCGCCAAGCTCCAGGGGGCCATCTTCACGCTGGACAGCGCCACCGGACTGTGCACCGCCGTGGAGCGGATTGACGTACGGTGACCGGGACGATTTCAAACCGGCTGGTTAAAATTTCAGATAGAGAGGAACGAACCATCATGTCCATTGAAAAAGTCAGAGCATATTTCAAGCCCCTCGGCATCGAAGAGCGAATCCGGGAGTTCGATGTTTCCTCCGCCACGGTGGAGCTGGCGGCGGTGGCCGTGGGTGTGGAGGGCGCCCGCATTGCCAAGAGCCTTAGCTTCAAGGTGGAGGACAAGCCCATCATCATTGTGGTGGCGGGGGACGCCAAGGTGGACAACAGCCGCTACAAGGCCCAGTTCCACACCAAGGCCAAAATGCTGACCCATGAGGAGGCCCACGAGCTGATCGGCCACGACGTGGGCGGCGTGTGCCCCTTTGCCCTGCCGGAGGATGTGAAGGTGTACCTGGATGTGTCCATGAAGCGGTTCGAGACGGTGTTCCCCGCCGCAGGCAGCAGCAACAGCGCCGTGGAGATGACCTGCGACGAGCTGGAGCGGTACGCCTCCAACTTTGCCGCGTGGGTGGATGTGTGCAAGGGCTGGCGGCCCGAGGAGCAGGGATGATCCGGTTTCTGCACGGCGCGGACTTCCACCTGGACAGCGCCTTCGGCGCCCTGCCGCCCGGACAGGCGGCGGCCCGCCGCCGGGAGAGCCGGGAGCTGGCTCTCCGTCTGGCGGACTACGTGAAGGAACACGGCATCGATCTGGTGCTGCTGGCGGGGGATCTGTTCGACAGCGCCAGCCCCTTCCGGGAGACGGGGGAACAGCTGGCCGCCGCTCTGGGACAGATGCGGACCAGGGTGTTCATCTCCCCCGGCAACCACGACTGGTACGGACCCGGCAGTCCCTGGGAGACGGTGGACTGGCCGGAGAATGTGTACGTATTCAAAGAGAACAGGCTCACGGCCGTGGAGGTGCCGGAGCGGAACTTGGTGATCCACGGGGCGGCATTCTCCGGCCCGGAACAGCTGGAGAGCCTGCTGGCGGGTTTCACCGCCCCGGCAGACGGAAAGTGTCACATCGGCCTGCTCCATGGGGAGCTGGACGGGGCGGAGGCGCGGTACGGCCCCATCCGCCGGGAAGAGGCGGCGGCCAGCGGCCTCTGCTATCTGGCACTGGGCCACGTCCACAAGCGGACGGCGCCCCTGACACTGGGGCGGACGGTCTGCGCCTGGCCCGGCTGTCCGGAGGGCCGGGGGTTCGACGAGCTGGGGGAGAAGGGGGTTTACGAGGGGACGATCTCCGACGGCGGAGAGGTCTCCCTGACCTTTGTGCCCTTTGCCCGGCACCGGTATGAGGTTTTAGAGGTGGACGTCACCGGAAAAGAGCCCCGGGCCGCCGTGGAGGCAGCTCTGCCGCCGGAGACGGCCGGGGACCTGTACCGCATCCTCCTCACCGGCGAGACCGGAGAGGGCGGCGCTGGCGCCGCGGCCATCCAGGAGGCGCTGGCGGACCGGTTTTACGCCCTGGAGGTCCGGGACCGCACCCGTATGGCGGAGGACCTGTGGCGGCGGGCGGAGGAGGACTCCCTCCGGGGCCTGTTTCTCCGGGAGCTGCGCCAGCGGCGGAAGCAGGCGGAGACGGAAGCGGAACGGGCGGAGATCGACCTGGCGGCCCGGTTCGGCCTGGCAGCGCTGGACCACCGGGATCTGGGGTGAGCGGAGGAGCGGATGAAATGAATGAGATGAAGAAGATTCTGCTGATCGGCACTGGCGGCACCATCGCCTCGGACGTGACGGACAGCGGCCTTGCGCCGGAGCTGACCACGGAGCAGCTGCTCTCCCATATTCCCGGGATCTCGGACATCTGCGGCGTGGACTGCCTCCAGCTGCTGAACCTGGACAGCACCAACATGACCCCGGCTCACTGGCTGGAGATCGCCGCCTGTATCCGGGAGCACTACGGCTGCTATGACGGCTTTGTCATCACCCACGGCACGGACACCATGGCGTATACGGCGGCGGCCCTGAGCTATCTGATCCAGGGTAGTCCTAAGCCTATTGTGCTGACCGGCGCCCAGAGACCCATCGGATTTGATTCCACGGATTCCAAGACAAATCTGGCGGACGCCTTCCGCTGCGCGGCGGAGGACCTGCCGGGGGTCTCTATCGTGTTCAACAGCCGGGTGATCCTGGGGACCCGGGCCAAGAAGACCCGCTCCAAGAGCTTCCAGGCCTTTTCCAGCATCAATCACCCGGAGCTGGGCGTCCTGCGGGACGGCGTGCTGCTGCGGTACATCCGCCAGGACTGCCGGGAGGCCCCGGTGTTTTACGACCGCCTGGACCCGCGGGTGGCCCTGCTGAAGCTGGTGCCCGGCACCGGGCGGGATGCGGCGGACTTCCTGCTGGAGCGGAACGACGCCCTGATTATCGAGAGCTTCGGCGTGGGCGGCCTGCCGGAGGCGGGCGGCTTTTACGACTGCGTCCGCCGCTGGATGGAGGCGGGGCGGGTCGTCGTTCTCACCACCCAGGTGGAGAATGAGGGCAGCGACCTGGGGGTGTATCACGTGGGCTACCGCCTCAAAAGCGATCTGGGGGTGCTGGAGGCCTACGACATGACCACGGAGGCCGTGGTGGCCAAGCTCATGTGGATCCTGGGGCAGACCCGGCGGCGGGAGGAAGTGGAGCGGCTGTTCTACACACCGGTGGCCCGGGACATCCTCTGGCCCGGCCTGTAAAGACAGAGGGAACCGACGTCCGGAAAAAGGCAGGTTCCCCCACTTGACAAGGAAAAAGGCCCGTGATATATTTATTTTTACTGAAAAAAGCATTGAAAAGGACGCTGTCCGGGACTCGACAGCAGAGAGGGACCGCCGCTGGCTGAAAGCGGACCCCGCCAGAGCCCGGAACACAGCCACCGCCTTGGAGCCGCCCACCGATATGTAGGCTGGGACGGGACCTCCCGTTATAGAGGACACGAGCGGCATCCCTCCGGGGATGCAAGCAGGGTGGAACCGTGGAATACGATTTTGTATCCCACCCCTGATTTTTCAGGGGTGGGATTTTTGTTTTCTGCCCCTTGAACAAAAGGAGGATCAACCATGTCTGAAGAAGTGAAGAACAACGAGTTTACCTTTGAGAATCCGGCGTACCGCCAGACCTACTGGCACACCTGCTCCCACGTGATGGCCCAGGCCGTGAAGCGCCTGTGGCCGGAGGTGAAGCTGGCCATCGGCCCCTCCATCGACGAGGGCTGGTACTACGACCTGGACGCCCCCTTCGCCTTCACGCCGGAGCACCTGGAGAAGATCGAGGCAGAGATGCGGAAGATCTGCAAGGAGAAGCTGAAGCTGGAGCGGTTCGAACTGCCCCGGGAGGAGGCTTTGAAGTTCATGGAGGAGAAGGCAGAGCCCTACAAGGTGGAGCTTATCAACGACCTGCCCGCAGACGCCCATATCTCCTTCTACAAGCAGGGCGAGTTCACGGATCTCTGCGCCGGCCCCCATCTGGACTCCACCGGCCGCATCAAGGGCAACGCCCTCAAGCTCACCGCTTGCAACGCCGCCTACTGGCGGGGTGATTCCAACCGGGAGACCCTCCAGCGGATTTACGGCATCGCCTTCCCGAAGAAGGACGAGCTGGATGCCTACCTCCAGCGGATCGAAGAGGCTAAGAAGCGGGACCACCGGAAGCTGGGCCGGGAGCTGGGCCTGTTCATGCTGCGGGACGAGGGGCCTGGCTTCCCCTTCTTCCTGCCCAAGGGCATGACCTTGAAAAACACCCTGCTGGATTACTGGCGCCAGGTCCACAAGAAGTACGGCTATGTGGAGATCTCCACCCCCATCATCCTCAACCGTCAGCTGTGGGAGCGTTCCGGCCACTGGGACCACTATAAGCAGAACATGTACACCACTGTTATCGACGAAGAGGATTACGCCATCAAGCCCATGAACTGCCCCGGCGGCATGCTGGTCTACGCCAGCGAGCCTCACTCCTACCGGGAGCTGCCCCTGCGGGTGGGCGAGCTGGGCCTGGTACACCGGCACGAGCTGTCCGGTGCGCTCCACGGCCTGTTCCGGGTCCGCTGCTTCACCCAGGACGACGCCCACATCTTCATGACCCCGGACCAGATGAAGGACGTGATCCAGGAGACGGTCCGCCTGTTCGACGAAGTGTACTCCACCTTCGGCCTCAGCTACACCATTGAACTCAGCACCATGCCGGAGGATCACATCGGCACTGTGGAGGAGTGGGAGCATAACCAGGACATCCTGAAAAACGCTATCACCGACATGGGCAAGACCTTCGAGGTCAACGAGGGCGACGGCGCTTTCTATGGCCCCAAGCTGGACTTCCATCTGGCCGATTCCCTGGGCCGCACTTGGCAGTGCGGCACCATCCAGCTGGACAGCCAGCTGCCGGAGCGGTTTGAACTGGAGTACACCGGAGAGGACGGCCAGAAGCACCGCCCCGTCATGGTCCATCGGGTGGTTCTGGGCAGCGTGGAGCGGTTCATCGGCGTCATCACCGAGCACTTTGCCGGCGCGTTCCCGGTGTGGCTGAACCCGGTGCAGGTGAAGGTCCTGCCCATTACAGACCGCGCCCTGGAATACGCCGATCAGATCGCAAAGCAGCTGGATGCCGCCGGCTTCCGGGTGGAGGTGGACGGCCGCAACGAGAAGATCGGCAAGAAGATCCGGGAGGCCACCCTGGAGAAGATCCCCTATATGCTGGTAGTGGGCGACCGGGATATGGAAAACCAGACCGTCTCCGTCCGCCTGCGGACCGGTGAGGATCTGGGCGCCATGTCCGTGGCGGATTTTGCCGCCCGGCTGAAGCAGGACGTGGACACCAAGGCCATCTGGTAAAAATGCGTTCCCCTCACAGCGGCCCGGGGCCGAACCCGGACCGCTGTGTCCGATTCCGCAACGGGCGCTCCCGCATCCGGGCAGCGGAAAGATGGCGGGCATTTTCGGTGGTTCTGCACATTGCCGGGACCGCCCGGACGGTATACAATAAGAAAAAACATCCGGCACTTTTTGCAGAGGAGGCGGCTATGAGTCAGGAGATTCACTATTTGGAGACCGGATCCCAGGACCCTTTTTACAATCTGGCGTTTGAAGAGACGGTACTCCGCAGCCGGCGGTCGGGGGAGTATCTGCTCCTGTGGCAGAACGACAACACCATCGTCATCGGGCAGAACCAGAACGCCGAGGGTGAGATCAACCGGGCCTTTGTGGAGGCCCATCAAATCCATGTGGTGCGCCGCACCACCGGCGGCGGTGCCGTGTACCATGATCTGGGCAACCTGAACTACTCCTTCATCACCGACGTGGGAGACGCGGAGCGGCTGACCATGGAGCGGTTCACCCGTCCCATTGTGGAGGCCTTACAGGGATTGGGCCTGCAGGCGGAGGCCTCCGGCCGCAATGACATCCTGGTGGAGGGGCGGAAGGTGTCCGGCACAGCCCAGCGGCTGCTCCGCGGGCGCTTCCTGTATCATGGGACACTGCTGTTCGACGCCAACCCCGGCATGGTGTCCGGGGCGCTGAATGTGGACCCGGCAAAGTTCGAGTCCAAGAGCGCAAAATCCGTGCGCAGTCGGATCGGCAACATCCGGGAGTTCCTGAAGACGGATATGGATATGCCCGCCTTCTGGAGTTATCTGAAGAAAACATTGGCTGGTAGCGGTCTGGTGGAGGATCACCTGACAGATGAGGAACTGGCTGCTGTGGATGAGCTGAAGCGCACCAAGTACGACACCTGGGAGTGGAACTTCGGCCGTTCCCCCAAGTACAACCTGCGGAACAAGCGCCGCTGGGACGGCGGCACCCTGGAGCCCTGCGTGGAGGTGGACCAGGGGATCATCCGCCAGATCGTGTTCTACGGAGATTTTCTGGCTGTCAGCCCCATGGACGAGGTGACCGGCGCCCTGATGGGCACGCCATTCCGGCGGGAGGACGTGGGGGCGGTGCTGGACCGCTTCCCCCTTCGGGACTATTTCGGAACCATCACCCGGGACCAGGTGCTGGATACAATATTTTATGTGGACTGAGACAGCGTCCGCAGAAGCAAAAAGAGAGACGCGCCCGGCGCGTCTCTCTTTTTGCTTCTGTCAGGCCAGGATTTCCCGCTGGAACGGCTCCAGCAGCAGCCGGACATCCGGCACCCCCTGGAGCTGGCCCGCACCCTTGACGGCGGCATTCCGATATCCCCAGCGGTCATCGTGGGAGAAGGGGAGATGGTATACCACCAGATGCTCCGGCCGGATGGCCTGTTCGATGAAGTGACGGCCCTTCCGAAGAGTCACCCAAGGGAAGTTCAAAAGGGCCAGATCAATGGGGCGGCTGCCGATGAAATCCCGCAGCTGCGGGTCCGCCACGGCGCAGTCTCCGGCGATCAGGACCCGGAAACCGTCATATTCCAGGATACAGCCGTAGTGGGGGACCTCCCGGTACTGTGCACCCTCGTGAGTCAGGCGCATGAAGTCCATGTGCAGCCCCTCCAGGGTGAGATGGCTGCTGGGACCGGCCAGCACCAGCTGGCGGTCAAACTCCTGCTCCGGCAGCACCAGGGCCACCTGCGGATTTCGGGCAATCACCTGCTCTGTCAGGGCGCGGGAGTAATGGTCCGGATGGCAGTGGGTGAAAAAGAGCAGATCCGGGCTGGCGAAGTCCGGATGAGCCTGAAGAATGTTCCAGCGCTCAGGGGTGACAGTGGAGAACCCCACAACCCGACGGTCGTGGAGCGCGTCGGACCAGACCCGCATGGCACCCAGATGCAGGGCGACCCCGGCGTTGACGCTGAGTGTGATTTGGCAATGGGACATGATGTCGCTCCTTGTGTGTACAGGATTTTTACTTGCGGGACAAACGTCTTTCAGAATAAAATTTCAAAATGCCATGATTTGCGTAAGGTTTGCGTAAGAATCGGCGCTTTGCGGTTTTATGGTTGATTATACCATACTTTTTCCGAAAAATCAGCAAAAAGTCCAAAAATAATTTATTTTTCTGTTAAAATTGCCATATTTTTGCTGTTTGTACAAAATTGGCAAAGAGCCACAGAACAAAAATGGGCAAAATGACAAATTTCTGATTGCTGATTGATATTGAATTGGCAAAATGATATACTTGTCTCCGTTAACAGAAATTTAATATGTATTTCTGTGAAACAGGCGGCTTTGCGGCAGTTTATTCATACGGCATGATAGACAGGCAACTATTCATGCGCAGGAGACGTATAAATATTCTGTTAAGACGGGGCGCCACACTAACTGAAGGGATTGATCGAATGAAAACCTACAAGACGATCATGAACGGGCTCACCAAAGTCGAGGAATTCGTGCTCTGTGTGATTACCGTCGTGGTTACAGCGATCACGTTTATCAACGTGCTCTCTCGGTATGTTTTCCACTCCAACTTCGCGTGGTCCGAGGAGCTGGTCATCAACGTGTTCATCCTGATGATCATGCTGGGCTGCGCCCTAGCTACCAGAGACGGCAGCATGATTACGCTGTCCCTGATCTTCGACAATGTGGGCGTCGGGGGTAAAAAGATTCTGACCGTGATTGACACGGTCGTGAACCTGATCTTTTACGCCATCCTGATCTACACCGGCTTTAACAAGGTGTTCGATCAGATCAGCACCGGCAAAGAGACCTTCTCTCTGGGCTGGCCCGAATGGGTGTTTACCATCCTGCTGCCCATCGGCTCCATCTTCCTGGTGCTCCATGCGATCGAGTATCTGGTCGACGTGATGAGCAACAAGGCCGCCTGTGTGAAGCCGGCTGAGACAGAGGGAGGCAAAGAGACTGTATGATTAACTTGATCCTGTTCGGCAGTTTCTTCGTGATGCTGCTGCTGAATATCCCCATTGCCGTCAGCCTGGGTATGTCTTCCATTTTCGCCCTGCTCTTCAGCAGTTCCCCCCTGACGGTCGTCCCTACCAACGTGTACAGCGGCATGGCAAAGTTCCTGCTGCTGGCTATTCCGTTCTTTGTTCTGTCCGGCAACATCATGGCCAAGGCGGGCATCTCCAGCCGTCTGGTGGCGTTTGCTGATGACTGCGTCGGCCATCGGCGCGGCGGCATCGCCATCGTGGCTGTTATCGTGGCCTGCTTCTTCGGCGCCATCTCCGGCTCCGGTCCCGCCACCGTGGCGGCTCTGGGCATTATCCTGATTCCCGCCATGATCAACCGCGGCGGCTTCTCCGCCCCCTTCGCCTCTTCCCTGATGGCCAGCGCCTCCTCCATCGCCATCGTCATTCCGCCCTCCATCGCATTCGTGGTGTACGCCTCCATCACCGGCGTCTCCGTGGGCGATATGTTCATGGGCGGCTGGATTCCCGGCATCATGATGGGCCTGTCCCTGGTGATCATCATCATGATCGAGTGCCGCAAGAAGGGCATCCAGGCATCCAAGGCAAAGTCCTCCTGGGGCCAGCGCTGGAAGTCCTTCCGTGAGGCCTTCTGGGGCTTCCTGATGCCCGTCATCATCATCGGCGGCATCTACGGCGGCGTTTTCACCCCCACCGAGGCGGCTGCCGTCTCCGTGGTATACGGTCTGGTGGTCGGCGTCTTCATCTATCGTGAGGTCAAGATGAAGGATATGATCGATATTCTGGTCGACTCCGGCAAGACCACCGGCGGCATCATGCTGATCATCGGCGCGGCCACCCTGTTCTCCTATGTGTGCACGGTGTTCGGCATTGCGCAGGCGGCCCAGGCTCTGCTGCTGGAGATCTCCGGCAACAAGTACATCTTCCTGCTGATCGTCAACGTGATCTTCCTGATTGCAGGCTGCTTCGTGGACGCCAACTCCGCCATGTACATCTTTATCCCCATCATGTACCCCGTAGCCACCCAGCTGGGCATCGACCCCGTCCACTTCGGCGTGATCGCCACAGTGAACCTGGCTATCGGCCAGGTGACTCCTCCCGTGGGTGTCAACCTGTTCGTCGCCATCGGTGTGTCCGAGAAGCTTCAGGGCCTGCGGGACAAGACCAAGGTCACCATTGTCTCTATGTCCAAGGCTGTGTGGCCCCAGATTGTGGCATGCATTATTGCGCTGCTGCTCATCACCTATGTGCCCTGGTTCTCTACCGTGCTCTTGTTCGGCAAATAAGCATCTCCTGACTTGGCTGTAACCGCGCTTTGCGGTTTCAGATAATACCTGCTACAACTATTTTAAGGAGGCAAAACAATGAAAAAGTTTCTTGCACTGCTCCTGGCGCTCACCATGGCTCTGGCCCTGGTGGCCTGCGGCGGTGGCGATGACGCTGCCAGCGATACCACTGCCGACAGCGGCGATGATGCTGCCGCTTCCACTGGCGAGTTCGAGGAAATGACCTGGAAGTTCGCCTGCTCCGCCACGGAGACCTCTCCCTGGGTGGACGGCGCCAAGGAGTTCGCCCGGATCGTGGGCGAGAAGACCGGCGGTGCCATCACCGTTCAGTACTATCCCGCTGACCAGCTGACCGCCGGCAACCAGACCGACGGCATCCAGGCCCTGATGGACGGTACCACCGAGTTGTCCATGCACTCCAACCTGATCTGGTCCTCCTTCGACCAGCGGTTCAACGTGGTCTCCCTGCCCTTCCTGTTCAGCAGCACGGAAGAGGCTGACGCGGCCCTGGACGGCGCCGGCGGCGAGGCTCTGGGCGAGATTCTGGAGAGCACCTACAACGTGCACCTGCTGGGCATTGCGGAGAACGGCTTCCGCCACATCACCAACAGCAAGCACGCCATCGCCAGCAAGGCTGACATGAACGGCCTGAAGATGCGTGTCGCGGGTTCCCAGCTGCTGAACCGCTCCTATGAGCTGTGGGGCGCCGACTACACCAACGCCAACTGGTCCGAGGTGTTCACCGCTCTGCAGACCGGCACCTACGACGGCCAGGAGAACCCCCTGCCCACCGCTGATGCCGCTTCCATCCAGGAGGTCCAGAGCTATCTGACCTATTGGACCGGCGCTTATGACTGCCTGTTCTTCTGCATGAACGCTGAGCTGTACAACTCCCTGTCTCCCGAGCTGCAGGCCATCGTTGACGAGGCCGGCCAGGCTGCCTGCGAGTACGAGCGTGAGCTGAACCGCAGCCAGGATCAGGAGATCATGGACAAGTGGGCCGAGGCTGGCGTTGAGATCACCGAGCTGACTCCCGAGGCTGCTGCTGAGTTCGCTGAGGCTTCTGCCCCCGTGTACGACGAGTTCGCCGACGAGCTGACCCCCGAGCTGATCGAGGCTTTCACCAGCGTCACTCAGGCTGATGCTGGCACCACTGAGCCCGCCGCCTAATTGAAGAGGCAGCCTGCGTTTCCGTATAAACAACGGTTAAGGTTTCGTAAGTTGCGTTAGCTGAGAGGACGTGGCTGCAGGAAACTGTTGCCACGTCTTTTCAGAGAACATAGGTGAAAATTTTGACGATTTCACCGCCCAGCGCATCTGTCCCAGCAAATTTCAAAGAGTGCCGACAGGAGAGTCGGCAGAAGGGAGTTTTTCCTATGGCAGCAACAAAGGCAGCAAAATACACCAAGGAACTGGCGGAGCACTTTTATGAGACCATGTGCACCATCCGCAAGTTTGAGGAGAGCGTGAAGCACGACTTCCTGAATGGTGAGATTCCCGGCTTCGTGCACCTGTACATCGGTGAGGAGGCCATCGCCACTGGTGTGTGCTCCGCTCTGCGGAAGGACGATATGATCGAGTCCACTCACCGCGGCCACGGCCACTGTGTGGCCAAGGGCGCGGATGTGAACCGCATGATGGCTGAGATCTTCGGCAAGAAGACCGGCCTGTGCCAGGGCCGCGGCGGCTCCATGCACATTGCCGACTTCTCTGTGGGTATGCTGGGCGCCAACGGCGTCGTGGGCGGCGGCTACAACCTGGCCACCGGCGCTGCCCTGGCCAGCAAGATGATCCTGAAGAACGACCGGGTTTCCGTGGTGTTCTTCGGTGACGGTGCCTCCAACCGCGGCACTTTCCACGAGGCCATGAACGTCGCTTCCGCCTGGAAGCTGCCCGTGATCTTCGTCAACGAGATGAACTGCTGGGCTTCCACCACGCCTTACCGCACCACCTGCAATGTGGAGAACATCTCCGACCGCGCGGCGGGTTATCATGTGCCCGGTGTGATCGTGGACGGCCAGGATGTCTTTGCTGTGTATGAGGCCGCCAAGGAGGCTGTTGCCCGTGCCCGTGCCGGCGAAGGCCCCACGTTCATCGAGGCCAAGACCTACCGCATTGAGGGCCACTTCGTGGGCGACCCTGAACTGTATCGTGACCACGCCGAGACCCAGAAGATCTATCACGACACCGATCCTCTGAAGATGTTCCGCGCCAAGGCCGCTAAGCTGAAGCTGATGACCGCCGAGGAGTGCGACGCCATCGATGCCAAGTGTGAGCAGAAGATCAAAGACGCCAAGGAGTACGCTATGCAGAGCGAGTACGCCGATGCGTCCGAGTACATGAAGTACGTCTACGTGGATGACTAAGGCGAAGGAGGACAAATACGATGCGTAAGATCACTTTTTCTCAGGCCACTCAAGAGGCCATGGCCGAGACGATGGCGAAAGACCCCACTGTATTCGCAATGGGCGAGGACCTGGCCCGTCAGGGCGGTATCTTCGGTCAGTTCAAGGGCCTGCCCCAGCAGTTCCCCGGCCGGATCATTGATACCCCCATTTCCGAGACCTTTATCATCGGCGGCGGCGTAGGCGCGGCTCTGGCCGGCGCCCGTCCCGTGGTGGACATGCACTTCGCCGACTTCATCGGCGTGCCCATGGACGAGATCTTCAACCAGATGGCAAAGGTCCGCTACATGTTCGGCGGCCAGGCCAAGGTGCCCCTGGTCCTGCGTGCGCCCGACGGTTCTGCCGGCGGCGGCGCTGCACAGCATTCCCAGTGCGTGGAGTCCTGGTTCGCCCACATCCCCGGCATCAAGGTTGTGGCGCCCTCCAATCCCTATGACGCCAAGATGGTGCTGAAGGCCGCCATCGAGTGTGACGACCCCGTGCTGTACTTCGAGAACAAGATCCTGTACAAGGAGAAAGGCGAAGTGCCCGAGATCGGCGAGGAGGAGCCTTACACCCTGGGCAAGGCCCGCGTGGAGCGTGAGGGGAAGGATGTGACCATCGTGTCCTACTCCATCGGCATGAAGAATGCCCGCGGCGCTGCGGACCTGCTGGCCAAGGAGGGCATTGAGGCCGAAGTCATCGACCTGATCACCCTGTCTCCCTGGGATAAGGAGACCGTGCTGAACAGTGTGAAGAAGACCCACCGCCTCTGCATCGTCCACGAGGCTGTCAAGCAGGGCGGCTTCGGCGCGGAGATCTCCGCCACCGTCGCGGAGGAGGCCATGGAGTATCTGGATGCCCCCATCCTGCGGTACGGCGCTCCCTTCTGCCCGATCCCCTTCGCTCCCACCCTGGAGAAGATGGTGAAAGTGGTTCCGGAGGACCTGGTAAAGGGCATCAAGGGCATGTTTTAATGCCTGTTGAAAAGGAGATTTTCAAGTATGGCAACTGAAGTATTGATGCCCAAGCTCGGCCTGACGATGACCGAGGGCACCATTGAAGAGTGGAAATATAAAGAGGGCGACGCTGTCAAGAAGGGGGACATCCTGTTCTCCGTAGCGACGGATAAGCTGACCAACGACGTGGAGTGCGAAGAGGACGGCACCCTGCTGAAGATCCTGCTGCCGGAGGGCGAGACCGCCCCCTGCAAGAGCGTGATCGCCTGGATCGGCCAGCCCGGCGAGGCGATTCCGGATGCCTCCGGTGCCGCCGCGCCCGCCGCGGCCGCGCCTGCTGCTCCTGCCGCTGCGCCGTCCGCAGCCTCTGCCGCGGCTCCTGCCGCCGCCCCCACGGCCCATGCGGACCGTCCCGCCGGTGCCTACGTGCTGGCGACTCCCTACGCCAAGAAGCTGGCGAAGGAAAAGGGCTATGACCTCTCCCAGATCCCCGGCACCGGCCCCAACGGGACCGTGGTGGCCAAGGACGTGGAGAACTTTGTGGCCGGTCCCAAGACCAGCCCCATGGCTGCCAAGCTGGCTGCCGAGCTGGGCGTGGACGTCAGCAAGCTGGACGTCCAGGGCCGCGTGATGAAGGCGGACGTGCTGGCCGCCGCCGGTGTGGGTGCAGCCGCAGCTCCCGCCGCTGAGGCCGCTGCCGCTGTTGAGAGCAACGACGAGAAGCCTGTGAAGGTGAATCCGCTGCGCCGCAGCATCGCTGCCAACATGACCAACTCCTGGCACACCTCTCCGCGGGTCACCTACACCCGTCCGGTGGAGGTCACGGCTATGAAGGACCTGCGGGCCAAGCTGAAGGACGGCCTGAAGGAGCAGGGGATCAAGCTGACCTACAACCACATCCTGATGAAGGTGGTTGCCAAGGCCCTGACCGAGTTCCCCGACGTGAACGCCAGCTTCGCGGACAATATGCTGACCCGCCACAAGCACGTGAACATGGGCCTGGCGGTCGCCAAGGGCGATGGCCTGATCGTGCCCAATGTGAAGAACTGCGAGGAGAAGTCCCTGGCACAGATCGCCCAGGAGACGGAGGCTCTGATCGAGGCCACCCGCACCGGCAAGCTGGGCATGGAGGACATGACCGGCGGCACCTTCACCATCTCCAGCCTCGGGCCCTATGGCATCACCAGCTTCTCTCCCATCATCAACCAGCCTGAGCTGGCGATTCTGGGCGTGTGCGACATGGTGGATACCCCTGTGGTGCGCAACGGCGAGATCGTGATCCGGACCATGATGAACCTGAGCCTGACTGCCGACCACCGCGTGATCGACGGCGTGATGGCCTCCAAGTTCCTCAAGCGGATCGCGGAGCTGCTGGAGAACCCCTACATGCTCCTGGTGTGAGATCAAACAACCCATTCAAGGGAACCCGGCCTGTGCCGGGTTCCCTTTGAGGGGTCATTGTCCAAAATTTGACGATCCAAACAACTCAAAGGCCGAATTAGAGGCGGTTTTTGGGTAAGTTCATGAAAGAAGGACAGAAATTATGGCAACTGAAGTTCTGATGCCCAAGCTGGGTCTGACGATGACCGAGGGCACCATTGAAGAGTGGAAGTTCAAAGAGGGAGACACCGTCAAGAAGGGGGACATCCTGTTCTCCGTGGCGACCGATAAGCTGACCAACGACGTGGAGGCCGAGGAGGACGGCACCCTGCTGAAGATCCTGCTGCCGGAGGGCGAGACCGCCCCCTGCAAGAGCGTGATCGCCTGGATCGGCGCCGCCGGAGAGGCGGTTCCCGATGCTGCCGGCGCCGCGGCTCCCGCCGCACCCGCTCCCGCCGCTCCTGCTGCACCTGCCCCGGCTGCAGCCCCCGCCGCAGCTGGCCAGAAGACCGTTATCGTCGTGGGCGGCGGCCCCGGCGGCTATGTGGCTGCCATCCGGGCGGCCCAGCTGGGCGCCAAGGTGACCCTGGTGGAGCGCGAGCACATCGGCGGCACCTGCCTGAACATCGGCTGCATCCCCACCAAGTGCTTGCTGCACAGCGCGGAGCTGGTGTCCGAGATCAAGGAACAGGGTGCTGACATCGGCGTGAAGGTCTCCGGTGTGGAAGTGGATTTCCCCCAGGTGATCGCCCACAAGAACGCCATCAGCAAGCAGCTGACCCAGGGTGTTGCCGGTCTGCTGAAGCAGAACAAGGTCGCCCGCGTGGACGGCGAGGCCAGCTTCACCGGCCCCAAGACCCTCTCTGTGAAGAAGTCCGACGGCTCCGTGGAGGAGATGACCGCCGACGCCATCATCGTGGCCACCGGCTCCGTCAACGCCCAGCCGCCCATCCCCGGGCTGAAGGAGAATCCCAACTGCATCGACTCCACCGGTGCGCTGAGCCTGGAGAAGCTGCCCAAGAGCATGGTGGTCATCGGCGGCGGCGTCATCGGCCTGGAGCTGGCCTGCGCCTACGCGGCCTTCGGCACCAAGATCACCGTGGTGGAGGCACTGGACCACATGCTGCCCATGCTGGACGGCGACCTGACTGCCATCGGCGTGAAGCACATGAAGAAGATGGGCATGGAGTTCAACCTGGAGTGCCCGGTGCAGGCCGTGGAGGCCTCTCCCGTGGGCGCCAAGGTGGTCTGCAAGAACAAGGCCGGCGAGACCGTCAGCTTTGAGGCGGAGAAGGTGCTGGTGGCCATCGGCCGGAAGGCCAATACCGCCAGCCTGAACCTGGAGGCTGCCGGCCTTGCCAACGACCGGGGCCGGATCATCGTCAACGACAAGATGGAGACCAGCGTGCCCGGCGTGTACGCCATCGGCGACTGTGTCTTCGGCAAGGCCCAGCTGGCCCACACCGCCAGCGCCATGGGCGAAGTGGCTGCGGAGAACATCATGGGGATCCCTGCCGTGTATGACGAAAAGACCAACCCCACCTGTGTGTATATGGAGCCGGAGGCTGCCTCTGTCGGTCTGACCGAGGAGCAGTGCAAGGCCAAGGGCATCGACTACAAGGTGGGCAAGTTCCCGCTGGTGGCCAACGGCAAGTCCCTCATCATCAATGGCGGCGAGGGTCTGGTGAAGATCATCGCTGACGCCAAGTACGAGGAAGTGCTGGGTATGCACATCATCGGGCCCCGGGCTACGGACCTGATTGCCGAGGGTGCTCTGGCTCTGCGGCTGGAGGCCACCGTGGATGAGCTGATCTCCACGATCCACTCTCATCCCACGGTTTCCGAGTCCGTGCGGGAGTGCGCTCTGAACGTCCAGAAGCGCGCCATCCACATCAAGAACTGATTGCGTTTCCCGATGACAAGGGCCGCCGCTATCAAGTGGCGGCCCTTGTTGCTGCGTGAAGAACGGTATGGTGCCTAAATGGCGCGGCAAAACTCCAGTGTGCAGTCCAGGAGGATATAAATGCGGGAAGCCCCCGTATACCTCCAGATTTGCCTGACAGCGTAACAGGAATACAGCGTGTGGAGCTGCAGGGGGTACTGTACCGGTCGGGAAAGACGGGGCGTTTCATTTTCTCCTTTGCTTGTCCACGCCGATCTTTTATGAGAAATGCCGATCAGGAGATGCACGCTGAACGCTGAAGCATGGGATGAGGCGGGGGGATTCAACTGTCATGTTCACGCTTTTCTGGCATATACCTGCCTGTCGTTATGGTTATATCATAAATAGAGTGAAGATATTGCGCATGTTTTGCATCTGATACATTTCACCATGGAGAAACGGGAGGAACGGCCTTGAAGAAGCGGAGAAATCCCGCTATAATGGGGTGGCATGAACGGACAAGGAGGGCAGGAGACCATGGCGGTGACCGGACGGTTTGCGCCGTCGCCAAGCGGGCGCATCCATTTGGGGAATATTTTGTGCTGCCTGCTGGCTTGGCTCAGCGCCCGGCAGAAGGGCGGGAGAGTGATCCTGCGGATCGAGGATCTGGATATCGCGCGATGTCCGCGGCGCTATGGGGAGCAGATGTGCCGGGACATCCAGTGGCTGGGACTGGACTGGGACGAGGGACCTGTCATCGGCGGCCCCAGCGGCCCCTATGAGCAGAGCCGGAGGACGGCGCTGTATCAGGCTGCTCTGAGGCGACTGGAGGCCCAGGGGCTGGTCTACCCCTGCTTCTGTACCCGGGCGGAGCTCCATGCCGCCAGTGCTCCCCACCGGGAGGATGGACAGGTGGTCTACCCGGGGACCTGCCGCGGTCTGACCGCGGAGCAGGCGGCAGAGCGGGCCCGGCGCACAGGCCGCGCCCCCGCCCTGCGGCTGTGGGTGCCGGAGGAGGAGATCACTTTCACCGACGGCCACATGGGGGAGTACAGGGAGTGGCTGCCTGCGGACTGCGGGGATTTTCTGCTGCGGCGGTCGGACGGCATATTTGCCTATCAACTGGCGGTGGTGGTGGATGACGCGGCCATGGGCGTCACAGAAGTAGTGCGGGGGGCGGACCTGCTGGCGTCCACCCCCAGACAGCTGCTGCTGTATCGGCTGCTGGGACTGGAGGCACCGGCGTTTTACCATTTCCCGCTGCTTCTGGGAAGCGATGGACAGCGGCTCAGCAAGCGGAACGCGGATGCAGGGCTGGACACGCTGGGAGAGCGGTATACGGCACCGGAAATCCTGGGAAAGCTGGCATATCTCGCAGGCTTCAACCCCTCGGCAGAACCCAGAAGCGGGGAGAGCCTGCTGGAGGACTTTGCCTGGGAGAAGGTCCCCAGAGCGGATATCCGCATTCCGGAGGGACTGTTTTGAAAAGGAAGCGGCACAGGCTGACAGCCTGTGCCGCTTCTTTAGTTGCTTTGTCCCGAAAGGGCGTCTGGAATCTCCACTTCTGCCATCAGCTCCCGGCTGATGATGGTGAGCATCTCCTCCAGCTTGGCGCACTCCGCCGGGGTAAACCGCTGCGTGATGCGGTTCATGACGGCGGTCATGTAGGCCGTGCTGATGTTGTAGTAGTCGATATACTTCTGAGTGATCTCCAGATGGTATTCCCGCCGGTCGTCGGAAGACTGGACCTTGCGGATGTAGCCTTTCTTGATGAGGCTGTTGACCTTGTATGCCGCGTTGGGAGGGGAGATCCGCATGAAGGTGGCAAATTCATTCACCGTGGGACTGCCCAGAGCCTGAATGGCCTCCATGCAGAAGGTCTCCACCGTCGTCAGACTGGCCTCACGATCCTGAAAGCGGCTGAAGATCTCCTGGTAAAAGTGCAGCTTGAACTTGGTGTACACGTTAAAAAAAGCGTCTTTCAGCATGGCTGCAAGCCCTCTTTCCCGCGCCTTGCCCGCATGGCGGGAAAGCGTCGGCTGTCATTCCGCACCGATGGCGAAGGTCAGTTCCGCCGTACAGGCCAGTTCGCCGTTGACCGTGGCCTTGCACTCGCCGATGCCCACCGGCCCGCGGCGCTTGGTGAGAACGCACTCCATTTCCAGCACGTCGCCGGGGGTCACCTTCCGGCGGAAGCGGGCGTTTTTCACGCCGCCGAACAGGGCGATCTTGCCCTGGTTCTCCGGCAGGGAGAGGATGGCCACGGCGCCCACCTGGGCCATGGCCTCCAAGATCAGCACACCGGGCATGACGTGCTCCTGGGGGAAGTGGCCGCAGAAGAACTGCTCATTGACGCTGACGCACTTGCGGCCCTTGGCCCACTGGCCGGGCTCGTAATCGGTGATCCGGTCCACCAGAGCAAAGGGGAACCGGTGGGGTAGGATCTGCGCGATCTGGTTGGAATTCAATTCGTTTGCCATGGTCTCACGCCTCCCATCGTTTGAACAGCAGGCTGCCGTTGTGGCCGCCGAATCCCAGAGAGTTGGACATGGCGTAGCGCACATCGGCGCTGCGGCCGTGACCCGGCACCACGTCCAGGTCGCAGGCGGGATCCGGCACCTGATAGTTGATGGTGGCGGGAAGATAGCCGTCATGCAGCGCCATGGCGCAGAACATGGCCTCCACAGCACCGGCGGCGCCCAGCATGTGGCCGGTCATGGACTTGGTGGAGCTGATGGCCAGCTTGTAGGCGTGGTCACCGAACACAGTCTTGACGGCGGCCGTCTCGCCGGCGTCGTTCAGGGGGGTGGAGGTGCCGTGGGCGTTGATATAGTCCACATCCTCCGGCTTGGCGCCGCCGTCTGCAAGGGCCATCTCCATGGCCTTGGCGGCCCCGCTGCCGTCGGGCCGGGGAGCGGTCATGTGATAGGCGTCGCAGGTGGCGCCGTAGCCCACGACCTCCGCAAGGATTCGGGCGCCCCGGGCCTTGGCGTGCTCCAGCTCCTCCAGCAGGAGGATGGCCGCACCCTCGCCCAGCACGAAGCCGCTGCGCTCCGCGTCAAAGGGGATGGAAGCCCGCTTGGGATCGGGATTCTGGGTCAGGGCCTTCATGGAGGTGAAGGCGCCGATGGCCAGAGGTGTCACAGCGGACTCCGTGCCGCCGCAGAGCATCACATCAGCATAACCGTCCCGGATATAGTGGAAGGCATCGCCTACGGCATTGGTGCCGCCGGTACAGGCGGTCACCGGACAGGAGCACATGCCCCGGAAGCCGGTGTGGATGGCGATCTGGCCGGCGGCCATGTTGCAGATGCCGGTGGGGATATAGAAGGGAGAGACCCGGTCCCAGCCCTTCTCCTTGCCCTTGTCGTGCTCTGCCTCCGTGATGGAGAGGCCGCCGATGCCGCTGGAGACAATGACGCCGCAGCGATCCGCCTCCGCTTCATCCAACGTGAAGCCAGCACCGTCCAGTGCCTCCTTGGCGGAGACGACGGCCATCTGGGTGAAGCGGCCCATCCGCTTGGCCTCTGGCTTGCTCATGTAGTTCTCCGGCACGAAGCCCTTGACCTCCGCGGCCAGATGGACCTTCAGATCGGTGGGATCGAATTGGGTGATGGGAGCGATGCCGCACACACCGTCCTTCACAGCCTGCCAGCTCTCTGCCGCGGTAAGGCCAATGGGGGTCACGGCCCCCAGGCCGGTGATCACGACTCTCCGTCGTTCCATAGTATACCTCCTGTAGATAGAGTTGGGAGCACCCGGAAAAGGTGTTCCAAAAGGCCCCGCAAAAGGAAGGGGGCTGGGGAAATCCATTCGGGGTTCCCCGGTTGATCTGCCAGAGGCAGATCAAGAAATTCCAATCATTTTCGGCAGGGCGCACCCCAGGGCGGCTTCTCTTGCCCCTGCGGGGCAATTCACCTTCTGTACCTGCCGAAAATACTTTGACCCAAGCCGCTGAAAGCGGCGCAGAAGTGCCCTTGGGGTGCAGACTGGTGATGGGGGTTCAGCGGAGCCGGTGGCATACCGGCGGAGCGTCCAAGGGGGACACTGTCCCCCTTGAATGCTTCACATCGCCATGCCCCCGTCGACGGCCAGGACCTGGCCGGTGACATAGGCGGCCTCGTCGCTGGCCAGGAAGGCCACGGCCTTTGCCACATCCTCCGGTGCACCCAGCCGCTGCATAGGGATGGTGGGCATCATGGCGTCCTTGGCGGCCTGGGGCATGGCAGCGGTCATGTCCGTCTCAATGAAGCCGGGGGCCACGGCGTTGACCGTCACGCCCCGGGAGGCCAGCTCCTTGGCCAGGGACTTGGTCATGCCTACCACACCCGCCTTGCTGGCGGCGTAGTTCACCTGGCCGGCGTTGCCCCGGAGGCCCACCACGCTGGAGAGGTTCACGATCCGGCCGTACCGCTGCTTCATCATGATTCGGGACACGGCCTTCATGCACAGGAAGGTGCCTTTCAGGTTGGTGTCGATCACCGCGTCGAAGTCGGCCTCCTTCATCATCATCACAAGGCCGTCCCGGGTGACGCCGGCATTGTTCACCAGAATGTCAATCCGGCCGAATTCCTTCACAGCGGCATCCATCAGGGCCTTCACCTGGGCCTCGTCCGCCACGTTGCACTGCACGGCCAGGGCCTTGGCACCCAGGTCCTCGCAAGCGGTCACGGTCTCCTGGGCAGCTTCCGCCCGGCCGGCGTAGCACAGCACCACATTGGCGCCGCCCCGGGCCAGCTCCTCGCAGATGGCCCGGCCGATGCCCCGGCTGCCGCCGGTGACCACGGCGGTCTTTCCAGCAAAATTCATCATGCCTTCTCCTTTATCAGTTGTTCCAGCGTGTCGGGCAGGTTCTCCACATCCGCTGCGGTCTCCACCGCGCAGACCGGTATGCCGGGAACGGTCTTTTTCACAAAACCGCTGAGGGCTTTGCCCGGGCCGATCTCCACGATGGCGTCCACGCCCATGTCGGCCATCTTCCGGATGGAGTCCTCCATGAACACGCTGCTCTGCACCTGCTTCACCAACAGCTCCTGGATGGGGGTGCTGTCATCCTTCACATCCCCCAGGCAGTTGAAGATCACGGGGATCTGGGGATCCGCAAACGCCACGCCCTGGAAGTATTCCCGCAGGGCATTCCCGGCAGGGGCCATCAGGGGGGTGTGGAAGGGGCCGCTGACCTTCAGGGGCAGGCACCGGCGGGCGCCCTTCTCCTTGGCAATGGCGGCGGCCTTCTCCACAGCGGCCTTCTCACCGCCGATGACCAGCTGGCCGGGACAGTTGTAGTTGGCGATTACCACGCACCCCAGGTCAGAGGCCGCGTCGCAGGCATCCTGCAGGGGGCTGCGGTCCAGATTCAGGACGGCCATCATGGCGCTCTCCCGGCCGGCAGCCGCCTCCTCCATGGCCTTGCCCCGGAAAGCCACCAGACGGATAGCTGTGGCGGCGTCGAACACACCGGCGGCGTGAAGGGCGGAGTACTCACCCAGGGAGAGGCCCGCCGCCACAGCGGGGGTGATGCCCTTCTCCCGCAGCACCGCCGTCATACCGGCGGCAAAGGCCACCATGCAGGGCTGGGTGTAGCGGGTCTGGTTGATGATGCCGTCCGGGTCCTCAAAGGTGACCTTCTTCAGGTCAAAATCCACTTCCGCATGGTCGTAAACAGCCCGGAAAGCGGAAAACGCCTCGTACAGATCGGCGCCCATGCCGGCATGCTGGCTGCCCTGACCGGCGTACAAAAAGCCCAGTTTCATTCTGCGTCGCTCCATTCTGCGGCGGTGGCCTTCGCCCGTGCGATACCGCTCTCATACAGATCACGGAAAATCTCGGCCACGGGCCGGATCTCGTGGAGCATACCAGCCACCTGGCCGCTCATGACGCTACCCATTTCCACATCGCCCTCCAGCACGGCCCGGCGCAGGCCGCCCAGGGTGACCTTCTCCAGCTCCTCCAGAGAGGCGCCGCGCTTCTCCAGGGCCAGATACTCCCGGGCCATCTTGTTCTTCAGGATTCGGACCGGGCCGCCGATGGAGCGGCCGGTGACCACCGTATCACTGTCCTTGGCCTTCAGCACAGCCTGCTTGTAATTGGGGTGGATGGGGCACTCCTCGCTGGCAAGCAAACAGGTGCCCACCTGGATGCCGCAGGCACCCAGGGCAAAGGCCGCAGCCGCCTGACGGCCGTCCGCGATGCCGCCGGCCGCCACCACGGGAACGCTTACCGCATCGATGACCTGGGGCACCAGGGCCATGGTGGTCATCTCGCCCACGTGGCCGCCGGACTCCGTGCCCTCGGCGATGATGGCGTCCACGCCATAGCGATCCAGCCGCTTGGCCAGAACCGCCGCCGCCACTACGGGCATCACCTTGATGCCCTTTTCCTTCCAGGCGGGAATGTACTTGCCGGGATTGCCGGCGCCGGTGGTGACCACTTTCACGCCCTCTTCCAGAATGATCTGGGCGATGTCGTCGGCATAGGGGCTCATCAGCATCAGATTGACGCCGAAGGGCTTGTCCGTCAGCTCCTTGGCCCGGCGGATCTCCTGGCGGAGACGGTCGCCGTCCCAGCCGCCGGTGGCGATCATGCCCAGGGCCCCGGCGTTGGAGCAGGCGGCGGCGAACTCGCCGGTGGCGATGTTGGCCATACCGCCCTGGATAAAGGGGTACTTGGTTCCCAGGATTTCATTGAGCTTTTTCATAAAAATCTCCCATTCGCCGCTGTGCGCGGCCTAAATAAAGCTGAAGTTTTCGCCGGTAACAGGCTTGCGTCCAGAGCGCCTGCTTGACGTGCAGGGAGTCAGGCGAACTCCACCAGGGCGCCGCCCCAGGTGAGGCCGCCGCCGAAGCCCACCACCAGGACCCGGGAGCCGGGCCCCACCTTTCCCAGGTCATGGAGCTCACTGATGACCAGGGGGATGCTGGCGGCGGAGGTGTTGCCGTATTTCTGGATGTTCTTGTAGTACTTCTCCGGGGGGATGTGGTACTTTTTGGCTGCCAGGTCGATGATCCGGGCGTTGGCCTGGTGGAAGACGAAGAAGTCCACGTCCTCAATGGCCATGACGGCCTTTTCCAGCACCTGGTCGATGCAGTAGGGCACTGCCTTAACGGCGAACTTGAAGGTGGGCTGGCCGTGCATGAAGATGCGGGCCGGCGCCGGCTTCTCCGCGCCGGTGACGCCCAGCATGTCCGGGTCGCCGTGGCAGCCCAGAACGGCGTGGATGGAGGGATAGTCCTCCCGCCACTCCACCACCACAGCGCCGGCGCCGTCTCCGAAGAGGACGCAGGTGCCCCGGTCCTCCCAGTTGATGAACCGGGAGAGCATCTCTGCGCCGATCACCAGGCCGTACTTCCGGGGGGCCTGGGCCAGCAGGCACTCCATGGTGTGGATGGCGAACAGGAAGCCGCTGCATGCGGCATTCAGGTCAAAGCACACCGCGTCGTGGGGCAGCCCCAGCCCCCGCTGCACCATGCAGGCGGCAGAGGGGGACAGGTAGTCGGAGGAGAAAGTGGCCACCACGCAGGCGCCGATGTCCTCCGGGGAAATCCCGGCGTTTTCCAGCGCCTGCCGGGCGGCGCCCACGCACATATCCGTGTGGGTCTCCGTGGTGCAGTGGTGGCGGGTCTGGATGCCGGTGCGGGTGGTGATCCACTCGTCGCTGGTATCCACGATTTTTGCCAGGTCGTCGTTGGTGACGATTTTCGCAGGGGCGAACCGGCCGGTGCCTCTGATTTTGATTCCGCTCATGCTTCCTCCTTCTGGGGTGCTGCGCCCATGCGTCTGAATTTTTGATACCGGCCTGCGGCCAGAGCGGCTCCGCTCTCTTTGGAGAGCTCCGCCAGGCAGCGGCTCAGAGCCCGATCCACCTGCCGCATGTGGGCGGCGGGAGCCAGATGGGCGCCGCCCTCCGGCTCAGGGATGATGCCGTCGATGACGCCCAGCTCCAGCAGGTCCGGCGCCGTCAGCTTCATCAGCTCACAGGCTTCCTCATGTCTGGCGGAGTCCTTCCACAGAATGGAGGCGAAGCCCTCCGGAGAGAGGATGGCGTACACAGAGTTCTCCAGCATCAGCACCCGGTTGGCAACGCCCAACGCCAGCGCGCCGCCGCTGTTGCCCTCGCCGGTGATGAGGGCGATGACGGGGACGGTGAGGCGGCTCATCTCATAGAGATTCCGGGCGATGGCCTCGCCCTGGCCGTGGGCCTCGGCCTCCAGGCCAGGATAGGCGCCGGAGGTGTCGATAAACGTGAGGATGGGGCGGCGGAACTTCTCCGCCTGGCGCATCAGCCGCAGAGCCTTGCGGTACCCTTCCGGATTGGGCATGCCGAAGTTGCACTTGAGGTTCTCCTCCAGCGTTTTGCCCTTCCGGGTGCCGATGACGGTCACAGGGCGGCCGTGGTACAGGGCCACGCCGCCCAAGATCGCGGCATCCTCGCCGCAGAGGCGGTCGCCCTTCTGCTCAAAGAAGTCTGTGAACAGCGCCTGAATATAATCTGTGATATTGGGCCGCTGGGGGTGGCGGGCAATGGCCACCCGCTGGGCGGCGGTCAGCGGTTCGCTCATGTGCGTCCCCCTTTCTCATGGAGCCGCAGCAGCTGGGACAGGGTGTCCCGCATCTGAAGGCGCGGCACCACCGCGTCCACAAAGCCGTGCTCCTCCTGGAACTCCGCCCGCTGGAAGCCCTCCGGCAGGGTCTGGCCGATGGTCTGCTGGATGACCCGGGGACCGGCAAAGCCGATCAGAGCGCCGGGCTCCGCCAGGATGATATCGCCCAGAGAGGCGAAACTGGCAGTGACCCCACCAGTGGTGGGGTCCGTAAAGACGGAAATATACAAAAGCCCTTTCTCCGAGAAGCGGGCCAGCGCCGCACTGGTCTTGGCCATCTGCATCAGGGAGAGGATGCCCTCCTGCATCCGGGCACCGCCGCTGGCGGCGAACAGGATCAGGGGCAGGCGGTTCTTGGTGGCGTACTCAATGGCCAGGGTGATCTTCTCACCCACGGCGGCACTCATGGAGCCCATGAAGAAGCGGCTGTCCAGCACACCCACTACGCATTTGCGGCCCCCGATGGTGCCGGTGGCGGTGACCACGGCCTCCGTCAGGCCGGTCTTGCGCTGGGCGGCCTCCACCTTGGCCCGGTAGCCGGGGAAGGAGAGCGGGTCCGCCGCAGGCAGCTTTTCAAACAGCTCCCGGAAGGAGCCGGGGTCCAGAATCGTGCTGAGTCGATAGTAGGCGCCGATGGGGAAATGGTAGCCGCACTTGGGGCAGACCGACAGGTTCTGCGCCACGGATTTGCGGTCGCTGTCCTGCCCGCACTTGGGACAGGTGATGGCTTTATCGCCGGGAATGTGATTGTCCCGGATGGCCTTCATGGCCAGCAGGCGCGCCCGGCGCTTGGCGAAGACGCCGTTCATCCCACTCATGCATCCACCCCGCTTTCACTGAGCTTGCGGCTGAATTCCAGCAGCTCCGACAGGTGTTCATCCAGGAAGGCAGTGGTGCACTCTCCCAGAATGAACTCCGGATGGTACAGAATCTGATAGGAGAGCTCCGCATTGGTGGGGAAGCCCTCCAGAGTGAACTCCTCCAGGCAGCGGCGCATCCGCCGGATGGTCTCCATCCGAGTGGGGGCGTAGGCCAGGATCTTGGCTGCCATAGAGTCGTAGTAAGGAGACAGCTCGCACCCGCTGTACAGGCAGGAGTCCACCCGCACGCCGGGGCCGCCGGGGAAATGGAGGAAATCCACCCGTCCGGGGCAGGGGCGGAACCCCTGCACAGGGTCTTCGGCGTTGATGCGGCACTCGATGGCATGGCCCTGGAGCGTCACATCCTCCTGCCGCAGGCGCAGCGCCAGGCCGGAGGCAATCCGCAGCTGTTGGCGCACCAGATCCACACCGGTGACCAGCTCGGTGACGCCGTGCTCTACCTGGATGCGGGTGTTCATCTCCATGAAATAGAAATGCTCCCGGTCCGGGTCCAGCAGGAACTCCACTGTGCCGGCATTCTCATAGCCAACGGCTTTGGCCGCCTTTACGGCGGCGGCGCCCATCCGCTCCCGCAGCTCCGGCGTCAAACACCGGGCAGGGGCCTCCTCGATGAGCTTCTGGTTCCGCCGCTGGACCGAGCAGTCCCGGTCCCCCAGATGGATGACGTTGCCGTAGCGGTCCGCCAGCACCTGGAACTCGATGTGCCGGGGCCGGAGCACCAGCTTCTCCAGATACATCTCGTCATTGCCGAAGCAGGCCTGGGCCTCTGCCTTGGCCTCCGCAAAGGCCGCGGACAGATCCTCCGGCCGGTCGCACCGGCGGATGCCCCGCCCGCCGCCGCCGGCGGACGCCTTCAGCAGCACAGGATAGCCTACGGACTCTGCCGCGGTCAGCGCCTCCTCCACAGAGGCGACCGGGCCGTCGGAGCCGGGGGTCACGGGCACGCCGGCGGCGCGCATCAGGTCCCGCGCGGCAGATTTGGAGCCGGCCTTGCGGATGGCGTCGCCGGAGGGGCCGATGAAGGTCAGGCCAGCTGCGGCGCAGGCGTCTGCAAAGTCGGCGTTTTCAGAGAGGAAGCCATAGCCGGGATGGACGCCGTCGCACCCGGTGGCTTTGGCCACTGTCAGAAGAGCATCCTGATTCAAATAGCTGTCTGCCGCCCGGGCAGGGCCGATGCACACCGCCTGTCCCGCCAGCTGGACATGGAGCGCGTCCGCGTCCGCCTGGGAGTATACGGCCACCGTCTCGATCCCCAGCTCCCGGCAGGCCCGCAGGACCCGCAGGGCGATCTCTCCCCGGTTGGCGATCAATACCCGCCTCAGCATGGCCGATAACGGAACAGCGGCTCGCCGAAGGCCACCAGCTCGCCGTTGCTCTTGCACACGCTCTCAATGACGCAGTCACAGGGAGCGGGAACTTCGCTCATCATCTTCATAGCCTCGATCAGGCAGACGGTCTGGCCCTTGGACACCCGGTCGCCGGGCAGGACAAAGGGGGCCTGGTCCGGGGCGGGCGCCGCGTAGAACGTGCCCACCAGAGGCGCGTCAATAGAGGAGGAGCTGCTCTGGGGCGCAGGCACCGGAGCAGCGGCGGCAGCCGGAGCGGCCGCAGGTGCGCTGGCCGCAGGCGCAGACGCGCCGCCACGGGTCAGCTCTATGGTGAACTCCTGCGTGGACAGCTTCATCGTCTGAGCGGTGCTGCGGTCGAAGCAGGCGACAATCTCAAAAAACTCTTGGTTGGTCATAGCGCATTCCTTTCTCAGCGGAAAGTGAACCCGCCGGAGGGCGCGGGCCCGCCGGCGGGGCAGGGATTACTGCTTGTGGGCGTTCAGGTAGTTCATCACGTCGCCGACGGTCTTCATCTCCGCCAGGGCGCTATCCTCAATGGAGATGCCGGTGGCCTCTTCCAGAGCCATCACCAGTTCCACGGAAGCCAGGGAATCAGCACCCAGATCGTCAGCCAGGGAGGCGTCCATTGTGACCTGCTCCGCGTCGCAGCCCAGGGTCTCCACGATGATATCACGTACTTGCTCGAATTCCATATTGGTACTCCTTATGTCGAAAAATGATGAAATTATTTTAATTAAAATAATTTAACTAAAATAATTTCACGTTGATTTTATGCGGTTTATGCCGGTTTGTCAAGTAAAATTTTGGAGAACGCCCGCCTTCTCCGGGACGTGGCAGCCGCACCTTATTTAATTATAAGGAAGACAGCGCCTGCCGCAGCGCGTCGTCGCTGGCGGGGACGCCCCAGAACCGGAGTGTTCCATTGATCTCCAGGGCGGGAGTGCAGAGGGTCTCCGGATGCTCACTCGTCACCTGTTCGTTCAGCACCCGGCAGCCGGGGCAGTAGGCGTACAGGCAGGGCATCAGCAGGTCCATCCGGTCGATCACATCGTCGTCTGTGATTTTCTCCAGAGTGTAGTCCAGGCCGAGACCGTCGGCAACGGCCCGGATGCGGTCCATGTAGAAGTCGTTCCGGGCACAGATGGAACAGTACAGGCGCAGTTTGACAGGGGTGCTCATTTCATCGTCTCCTTATTCTCCGGGCGGGGCCCATATTCCGCAGAACAGCATACCACAAGGGGAGGCAGGGGGAAAGACGGCGTCCTATTTTTTGGAGATTTGACGAAAAAGATATTTGCTTTTGCCGATATATCCGCTATAATGTGGGAGGATTGCGCCGGAGGATCCCCAACGGAACCTGTCCCGGCGGAAGAAAGGATGGAGGACCGCATGAAGATCGTCATTGTGGGCGCGGGCAAGGTGGGCGTGGCCCTGACGCGCCATCTGGCCGTGGAGAACAGGGTCACAGTGATCGACCAAAATCCACATCTGGTTGAGAACATCATCAACATCTATGATGTGATGGGCGTATGCGGCAACGGCGCCAGCTACGATGTGCAGAAGGAGGCGGATGTGGAGCAGGCCGATCTGCTGATCGCCACTACCTCCAGCGACGAGATTAATATCCTCACGTGCCTTGTGGCGAAGAAAATGGGTGTGCAGCACACCATCGCCCGTATCCGCAGCCCGGAATACGGCCGCCAGCTGCGGTTTATGCGCAGTGAGCTGGGGCTGTCCATGGCCATCAATCCGGAGGCGGCAACGGCCCGTGAGATTGCCCGTGTGCTGCGGTTCCCCACCGCCATGAAGCTGGAGTCCTTCTCCAAGGGGCGGCTGGAGCTGGTGGAGTACCGGGTGGCGGAGCACACGGCCCTGGACGGCACCCGGCTTTCGGAACTGTACCGGAATTTCAAGGTCCGGGTGCTGATCTGCGCCGTGGCCCGGCAGGGGGAGACGATCATTCCCTCCGGCGATTTCACCTTGCGGGCGGGAGACAAGATCTATCTCACCGCCGCACCCCGGGAACTGGAGAAGTTCTTCCGGCTTCTGGGCGTATTCCGGGCCCGGGCCTCTTCGGTCATGATCGTGGGCGCCAGCAAAATGTGCTACTATCTGGCATCTGAGCTGCTGGAGATGGGCATGTCCGTAAAGATCATCGACCAAAACGAGCAGCGGTGCGTGGAGATGAGCGAGAAACTGCCCCGCGCGCTGGTGATCGTGGGAGACGGGACGGACAGCGAGCTCCTCAGCGAGGAGGGAATCAGCCAGACGGACGCCTTCGTGGCCATCACGGGCCTGGACGAGGCCAACATCCTCATGGCACTCAGCGCCGCCAAGCAGTCCGGCGACTGCTGTAAGGTGGTGGCGAAGATCAACCGCAAGTCCCTGCTGGAGCTGGTCTCCACCGAGAGCCTGATCGACAGTGTGGTGTCCACCGGTGCGGTGACCACAGAGCTGATCCTCCAGTATATCCGGGCCATGAAGAACGCCTCCGCCTCCAAGGTGAAAACGCTGCACCGCATCGTGGATGAGAAGGTGGAGGCTCTGGAGTTCAGCGTGACGCCGGACATCTCCTTCGCCGGCGTGCCCCTGCGGGATCTGAATCTGAAGCGGGGCCTGCTACTGGCAGGTATCGTGCGGCAGAACGGGCAGATCGTCATCCCCTCCGGCAATGATGTCCTGCACCTCCACGACGATGTGATCGTAGTGACCACGGACACCCAGCTGGAGGATCTTCGGGATATCCTTGCAGAGTGAGAAGGCAGGTAAGTTCTGTGAATTATCGAATGATCGGCTTTGCCATTGGCCGTATCCTGCTGGTGGAGGCGGCGCTGCTGCTGCTTCCCATGGCGGTGGCTCTGGGATATGGGGAATCCCCTGTCCCGTATCTGCTCCCTGCGGCGCTGCTGGTGCTGTGCGGAGGATTGCTGAGCTTCAAAAAGCCGCGGCAGGCGTCTCTGTTCGCACGGGACGGCCTGGCGGTAGTGGCGCTGGCGTGGATTGCCGTGTCCCTCTTCGGTGCGCTGCCCTTTTACATCTCCGGCTCCATAGAGAGCTTTGTAGATTGCTTCTTTGAGACAGTCTCCGGCTTCACCACCACGGGGGCCACCATCCTGACGGAGGTGGAGTCGCTGAACCGGGGCATTCTGTTCTGGCGCAGCTTCACCCACTGGGTGGGCGGCATGGGTGTTCTGGTGTTCGTCATGGCCATTCTGCCTATGGGCGGGGATGGCCACGGGATGCACATGCTGCGGGCGGAGATGCCTGGACCCGCGGTGGGAAAGCTGGTGAGCCGCATGAGCGACACCGCCAAAATCCTCTACGGCATCTACCTGGTGATGACTGTCATTGAGATCGTGCTACTGCTGGCGGGCGGGATGCCGCTGTTTGACGCCTGCATCCACTCCTTCGGCAGTGCGGGCACCGGCGGCTTCAGCAGCCGGAATCTCAGTGTGGGAGCTTATAACAACCCCTATTTTGAAATTGTGATCGGCATTTTCATGCTGCTCTTCGGCATCAATTTCAATCTGTATTACTTCCTGCTGGTGCGGCGGTTCCGGGACGTGTTCCGGTCCGAGGAGCTGTGGGCCTATGTCCTCATTGTGGCGACGGCAGTGGCTGCCATCACCCTGGATATCGTGCACATGTACGAGTCGGTGGGCACCAGCCTGCGGCACGCGTTTTTCCAGGTGTCCTCCATCATCACCACCACCGGTTATGCCACGGTGGATTTCAACACCTGGCCCACCTTTTCAAAGGCCATTCTGGTGGCGCTGATGTTTATCGGCGGCTGCGCCGGTTCCACCGCTGGCGGCATCAAGGTGGCCCGGGTGGTGATCCTGCAGAAGGTGTCTGTCAGCGAGATGCGGCGGATGCTCCACCCCAATGCGGTGCCCGCCATCCAGTTCGAGGGCAAGCCCCTGAACGAGCGGAGCATCCGGGGCGTCCATCTGTTTCTGGCGGTGTACCTGATGGTCTTCGTGGCGTCCTGCCTGTTGGTGTCTCTGGAGCAGTTGGACCTGGTGACCACGTTCACAGCGGTGGCTGCCTGCATCAACAACGTGGGGCCCGGTCTGGAGATTGTAGGTCCCATGGGTAACTTCTCCAGCTTCTCCCCTTGGTCCAAGCTGCTGCTGTCCTTCGACATGCTGGTGGGACGGCTGGAGATCTTCCCCATGCTGCTTCTGTTCGCCCCTTCCATCTGGAAACGGCGGCTGCCGTCCCGCAGGCTGGTGGACTGACTTGCCTGAAAATCAAATCCAACGGAACAGGACCGCCGCGGAGATCTGCGGCAGTCCTGCCGTCCTGTCAAGCGCCCGCCGCCGCGGAGGGCGCTTTTTTTCTGCGGTGGGGGGAAATTGCCGGGCAGCGCGGGACAACGGCCACCGGCAACCGCGTCTCCAAAGCTGCCCGCCCCAAACAGAGGAATATGTTTCCCCGGAGCGCCGCCCCACCGGCAAGCGGACAGGAGGGCCTGCGGGACGCTGTGAGCGGCGTCCCGCGGGATGGGCTTCGGGCATCACGGCGGCTAAAGGATCGGCTGACGGATACGAAGAGGAGGCAAGTAGACGGCGGCATCCGGACAGAGGCGGGCTCTGGAGAGACGCCCGGCCCGGATCCTGATGGGCGAGAAGAAGCTGCACCCCGGCGGAGCTGTGGAATCAAAAGAGCGGGGCCCCGGAGGACAATGGCAAAACCTCCGGGGCCCCTTGAAGGGATTGGACAGGAATCGTTTCAAAACAGAACGCTAGCGGATGGGGTTGGAGATGCGACCGATCCCGTCGATCTCGCAGGTGACCACATCTCCGCGCTTGAGGAAGCAGGGGGGATCCATTCCCATCCCCACTCCGGCGGGGGTGCCGGTGATGAGGATGGTGCCCGCCGGCAGCGTCATGCCCTGCGAGAGCTCACTGACGATGTGGCGGATATTGAAGAACACCTGGTCCGTCACGCTGTTCTGCCGCAGCTCTCCGTTGACAAAGCTTCTGATGGATAGCGCGGGCGGGCAGGGGAATTCGTCCGCAGTGACAATGACCGGCCCCATGGCAAAAAAGGTATCCAGGCTTTTTCCGAGGAAGTTCTGCTTGTGGCGGTACTGGACGTCCCGGGCGCTGACGTCGTTGGCCACGCTGTATCCGAAGATGTAGTCGCCCACATCTTCCTCCCGGACATGGAGCGCGTCCCTGCCCAGGACAACGGCCAGCTCCACTTCATAATCCAGCTTGGAGACAAAATCCAGATGGCCGTCGATCGCCTCCCCATCGCCCAGGGCCCGGAGGACATCCGCCAGGCGCAGAGCCTGCCGGCTTCCAGCGAGCTGTATCTGCGCCCAATGGACAAGCTCATCCAGACTGCCGGCAGTTCCGCGCTGCCCGTTCTGATCCAGGGGGCGGTGGGGACCCACAAGGGCGTGGTGGCCCGTCGCATCCACACCAAAAGCGCCACGGAGGGGACCACGCTGATGCGCCTGCAGTGCAGGGACCTGACGGAGAAAAACTGGGACATGCTGTTGAATAATGCCGCGTCTCCCATTCATGCCACGGGATACACGGTATATCTGGAAAACGTGGATACGCTGCCGAAGGATCTGCAGCAGCAGGTGGGGACCTATATTGAGGATACCAAGATGACCCACCGCCATCGGGTAATCAGCTCCAGCTGCTGTGACCTGTCTGCCGAGGTGGCCCGGGGACAGTTCTCCAGCCGGCTCTATCTGCAGCTCAGCGGATTCACCATCAATGTGCCGTCTCTGGCCCAGCGGAAGGAGGATATTCCCGCCTTTGTCAATATGATGATTCCCCAGTACAATACCGCGCTGGCCAAATCCACCGTGGGCATGGAGCCGGATGCCATGGAGCTGATGGTGGAATTTGAGTGGCCGCTGAATCTGGTGCAGCTGGAAAAGGTGCTGCGCCAGATGATCGCGGCGTCCTCGGGATTTTATATCACTGCCGCTGAGGTGGCCGCGGTCCTGCAGAACGAGATGCGGAAAGTGAGTGCCCTTCCGCCGGCGGTGGATCTCTCCGGGACCTTGGAGGACATCGAGCGGAGAGTGATCGAACAGGTGCTGCGGGAGGAGAACATGAATCAGTCCGCTGCGGCCAAGCGGCTTGGAATCGGCCGAAGCACCTTGTGGAGAAAGATCGCCGGCAGCGGCGGAAAATAAACAAAAAGGTCCGGGGGCACAGGGAATATCCCTGTGCCCCCGGACCAAATTTCCGGCAGCGCGGAAGCTTCACTTGCCTTGGATTCCCAGCGCGCGGCAGACGCTGCGGCGGGTGATGCGGTATACCCCATAGAGCACCGCCGAAAGCACGGCGATCACCGCAGCACAGACGGCCATGCCGGCCATCTCGCCGGGGGTGAAGCGGTTATCATTGAAGTACATAATCATGAGGTAGAAGGCGGAGATGACTGCCGTGCCCACGATGGCGGGCACAAGAAACACCTTGGACACCTGCCCCTTTACGGACCGGAACAGATAGCGGTTCGGCGCCCCCAGGTGCCGCAGGTCGTCGTACACCCGTGCGTTGGTGAGGGCGATGGTCATGCACCGGGTAAAGGCAATGACGATGACCGCCGCGAAGCAGATCAGGGCGATAAAGATGAACAGCACCAAAAACACCGCCATGGTGGTGACGAAGTCGTTCTGATCCAGCACCCGGAACTGGGGCATGTAGAGCCAGTAGTTGCGGAACTCCGAGGTGTCCCGGTCCTCCCGCTCTATCACCGGGAAGCCATGGGCGGCGATATGTGCCCGGTCGTAGTCATAGACCTCGCCGGCCTCCTCCGCCAGCGCCGCACTTACCAGGTCGTAGGCGTCCATCTGCAGCACATCGTCGCCGGAGCGGTCCACGATCTCGTTGAACAGGGCGTCGGCAAAGGGATAGCTGGCCTCCGAGTCCGCCACATTGAAGAATACCCAGGTCTCCCGCCAGAGGTCGGTGAGTCCGGCGGTGAGGATCTCGTAGTCGGCGTCATCCAGCACGTAGCAGCCCAGCAGCATGGTGAAACACAGAGGCTCCGCCGGGGTAACGGACAGACTGGCCCCGGTGACCATATTGGTGACCAGCGTCACGTCGCCGCCGGAGAGGTAGTCGCTGCCGCCTTCATCATCCAGCACATTGGCACAGGTGCCGGGGGCCAGGTCCACAGCTTGGCCGGTGAGGGCGTTCCAGGCGCTCTCGGAAAAATAGGTGGCCCCGCCTTGGATCTCCCGGTATTCCTTGGTGTAGGTGGTGCCCAGAGCTCCGGCGCTCTGCTCGATGGAGACGGTGCCGTCACAGCCCAGGGTGGCGGCGTCCACCTGGGTCCAGGAGGTGATGTCAACACCATGCTTCGACGCCAGAGATTCCACCTCACCCCGCTCCGGCCAGTTCTGATCATTCCGCCAGTGGTACTCGAAGTCCACCGGCCGGGTGGAGAAGCTGTAGGTGGAGCTGGTATTCAGCATGGGGGCGTAAAAGGAGGCGAAATAGGCACCGGCGATCAGCAGCGTCATCACCAGCATGTTCCGCACCGTCTGGCGGCCTTGGAACTTCATCATGGACGTGGCGATGATGTCCCGGTACTTATGGCGCTTCCGCCAGCCGTTCACCACCGTGTGGAGCAGGATCATGTACATGCCGACCAGCGCCGGCAGGTAAAAGACGGCCTCCACCCCAGAGGGGGGATACCACTGGAGAACTGTGACAAAGAACGACGGCATCAGATACCCCGCCAGGGCGCCGATCACCACCAGGACGATGCCCACGCTTCCATACCACCGCTTTACCTCGCGGATAGGCTCGGACTTGTGGGACTCCTGGACGATGTCGATGATGTTGGTGCGGCGGATGGACCGGCCGCCCAGGAAGAACAGCATCCCCACCACGTAGGCGGCAAAGACCATGGACAGCAGATAGGACCGGGGATCGAAGGACAGGGCCATCTCCTGGGAGTCCACCAGGAACAGGCGGAACAGCTGCCACACGCCCCAAGCCAGAGGGCCGCCTAAGGCCGCCCCGGCGGCGCAGGAGCCCAGGGAGATCACCGCCAGCTCCTTGCCCATCTCCCGCTGCAGCTGGCGGCGGGTGGCCCCCAGAGCCAGGAACACGCCGGTCTCCCGGGACTTCTGCCGGAAGAACAGCCCGGCGGCATAGGCGGTGAACACGGCGCAGCCGATGACCGCCAGAACGAACACCATCATCACCTGCTTGCGGCTGTCGCCGCCCTCCGGCAAGACGGAGAGGATGGTGGGGGAGCGCATCATGCAGACATAGGCAGTGATCAGCAGCACGGAGAAGAAGCTGCACCCTGCCAGCAAGGCGTACTGGCCCCTGTTTTTGCGGCGCAGGGCCGCGTAGGCGTCGGAAAAGTGCCGCATGGTCTCACTCCTTCCCCATGTCCCGGATGGCGTCCAACAGCTGGTCCTGAAAGGCGGTGCGGTCCGTGGCGCCCTTTTCCAGGGTCCGCCACACCACTCCGTCCCGGAGGATGACCACCCGGTCGCAGAAGGAGGCGGCAAAGGAGTCGTGGGTCACCATGAAGATGGTGGCCTCCAGGGATTCCTTGGCCTGTTCAAAGGAGCGAATCACCGCCCGGCTGGACTTGCTGTCCAGGTTGCCGGTGGGTTCGTCCGCCAGGATCAGCAGGGGATGGTTGATGAGCGCCCGGGCCACGGCGGTACGCTGCTTCTCACCGCCGGAGATCTCCGCCGGGTATTTGTCCCGGATGGCGGAGATACCGAATACATCGCACAGCTGGTCCGCCCGGGCCTCCGTCTGGCCGGTGACGGCGCCGCCGATGATGGCGGGCAGGAGAATGTTCTCCCGGACCGTCAGACCGTCCAGCAGCAGGAAGTCCTGGAACACAAAGCCCAGCTGCCGGTTGCGGACCTTTGCCAAAGCGTCCTCGCTGAGATTTGCCAGCTGCCGATCCCCCAGCATGATCTCCCCACTGTCGATGGGGATGTAGCAGGAGATGCAGTTTAAGAGCGTGGTCTTGCCAGAGCCGGAGGGGCCCATGACAGCCACGAACTCCCCCTTCTCCACCGTGAGGGACACGCCCTTGAGGACTTCATAGGTGGTCTTGCCCACTTGGTAGGATTTGTGCAGATCTTTGACTGTTAACATAAAACTCTTCCTTTCTGTCTCACAGGATATTCCCCGCCAGGGCGATGGCCGCCAGATGGGCGGGATAGAAGGCGTAGAAGAACCAGCGGTTGATCTTGATGCGGGAGTGCGTGGCGCAGAAGATCAGGGGCGCGGCGAACACGGCGAAAATGGACCAGTCGATGCAGAGGCCGCCCACCGTCAGGCACAGGGGATCCTCCGGCCAGCCGTTCATCAGGGCCGGAAGATAACTGAGGAGGTAGAGGGCCGCGCCCAGGCGGGGCCGGTTCCGGCAGAGGTAGAAAATCAGCATCAGCTGGATGCCGGTGCCGGAGTAATCGAAGTTCCACCAGCTGACGGTGAAGAGCGCCAGGGCGAACAGCCACCATTTCCGTTCCTTCAGGCCGTACATGCCCAGCAGGCTCAGGAACAGGGTGAAGAAGATGTTCCAGTTGGTGAGGTTGGCCCAGAATTCGCCGACCGGGTGGAAGGCCAGGATGTAAAAGGGCTGGCTGACGAGGGCGAAGATGCCCAGCCGGGTCAGGTACTTCCGCACGTCGTGGGTGTACAGCAGGCCCACCGTCAGGCAGTAGCAGAAGATAGGGAAGGCCAGTCGGCCGATCCAGCGGAACACGCCCACCTCCGGGAAAAAGGCGCCGCCGATGTGGTCGATCAGCATGGCGGCGATGGCGATGAGCTTCAGCAGATCCGTGTCCAGATTGGTTTTCAGCCGTGGCCCCGTCTGGGGGATGGCGGCGGGAGTGGTGAGCACGCTCCACACACGGGAGCGGGAGATGGCAGTGGCGTTTGTCATGGTGTTTCCCTCCTTGTTGACACCAGCGTACCGCGAAAAAAGAGCCGCCGCAAACGGGGGTGTCATCTGCGGCGGCCTGGATGTCAAGTTTTGCGTTGGGAGGGGAGGGGATGTCAAGTTTGGCGGATTTGCCGTCAAGTTTGGTTTGGCAGACGGCGGTTCCTGTGGTAGAATGGGCAGGTAGTTTAGGGCGAAAAGCGCCCCCTGCCGGACCCCGGCGGGCAGTTTTCGGTTTGAGGTGATGGGGATGCTGCGGATCGGCATCTGTGACGATATCTACGACGCCAGGCTGGTGCTTCGGGCCGCTCTGGAGCGGGTCCTGGAAAAGCGGCGCGTTCAAGGGCAGTTCCGGGAGTTCTCCTCTGGCGAGGGACTGCTCCGCTGGCTGGAGAGCCACGCCGGGGAGCTGGACCTGGTGTTTCTGGACATGGAGATGGGGGAGCTGGACGGCATGGAGACCGCCCGGCGGCTCCGGGCGGCGGACGCCGGACTGCAGCTGGTGTTCGTCACCGGATATGCAGAGCACGTCTTTGACGGGTACTCCGTGGGGGCCCTGGGGTATCTCTTAAAGCCCCCGAAGGCGGAACAGCTGGAGGAGGTGCTGGACCGGGCACAGGCGGCGCTGGTCCGGGATTTGGACCGGGCCTACATCTGCCGCAGCGGGGACACCCACTACCGGATCCCCATTGCCAACATTCTGTATTTTGTCTCGGACCGGCGGCAGGTGGCCTGTGTCACCGCCGGACGGGAGTACACGTTTTACGGCAAGCTGGACACGGTGGCGGCGGAGGTGGGGGCGGACTTTGTCCGCATCCACCAGCGGTATCTGGTTCGGACAGGAGCTGTGGACCGGATGGAGGGCGGCGAGGTGGTGCTGCGGGACGGCCGGCGGCTGCCGGTCAGCCGGTCCTGCCAGCCCTCGGCCCTGCTGGCCTTTACCCGGGCGGAGCTGGAGGGATGAGGATGCGGGATGTTCTCTGGCAGATCTGGCTCAACTGCGGCTATTTTCTGACCGTGGCGGCCAGCGGCTTTTTCCTCTACAAGCTCTGTGCCCCCTTTGTCCGCCCCCGGAATGGGCGCTTCTGGAGGGTGCTGCTCTTTCTGACCCTGGCGGGGTCCACCGGCATGGTGATTTGGATCGGCGACCCCAACCTGCTCTATACGCTGCCGGCGTTTTTCGCCTTGTTCCTCCTCTCTACCCGGGGTGACCGGATAGGGCGGGTGGCGGTGTGCATCATCCTCTTCTGCCTGGAGATGTCCGTGTGTGCCCTGCTGGACACCTATGTGGAGCGGATCAACAGGAATGCGCTCTATGACGTGCTGGTGCGCCTGGCCCGCCCGCTGGTGTTCGGCCCGCTGTGGCTGTTGCTGCGCCGCCGCCTGCCCCGGGAGCCGGTGGTGCTCTCCCGGCGGCTGTGGAAGCTGGTGCTGGGTCTAGCGGCCATGCCCCTGTGCGCCCTGATCGCCGTGGTGCTGCTGACCTTCCGGCGGTATGACTCTATCGAGGTCAATACCGTGGCGATGTACCAGGGCATGGTGGTGCTGCCCTTTGTATTTCTGACCTCTCTGGTCCTGTTGTTCGCCATTTTGATCCTGGCGGATCACGAGCGGCTGGAGCAGGCAAATCGCCTGGCAGGTCTGCGGGAGGTCTACTATCAGGGCCTCCGGCAGCAGGAGACCCAGGTGCGCCGTCTCCGCCACGATCTGCGGAATCACCTGACGGCGGTCCGGGGTTTTCTGGAGCAGGGAGATGAACAGGGGGCCATCGGCTATCTGGACCAGATAGCCGGTTCCCCGGCCCTGCGGGGAACCAGACGGCTCTGTGAAAACGAGGCGGCCAATGCCGTCCTCACCGCCAAGGCGGAGGCCATGGAGCGGGAGGGAGTCGCCGCAGACTTCGCCGTCTCCCTGCCCCGGGACCTGCCTGTGGCGGATATGGATCTGTGCGCCCTGCTGGGCAACGCTCTGGACAACGCCATCGAGGGCAGCCGGGGCACCGGGGAACGGCGAATCACCATCCGCTGCAAGGCGGACAAGGGACTCTTCATGCTGCGGGTGGAGAACACCCTGGGCGGCGCGGTGCAGCCGGATCTTGCAACTACCAAGACGGACAAGGCCGCCCACGGCTTCGGCATCCCCGGGATGCGGGAAATCGCGGAGCGCTATGGCGGCACCCTGGACGCCGGGGTCCGGGACAACGGGTTCGAGCTGGTGGTGTGCCTGCCCCTGGCAGGGCAGGCCGAAACACTGTAAATCCCCATGCGCTGACGGCCGCCGCAGACACAGGAGAGAGCTCGATTTTCCATATCTGCGGTGTATTTGCACAGAAAAACAGGGAGACCGTCCAATGGACGGTCTCCCTGCTCCGCAGCCAAAGCGGACTCAAAGCATCTTCAAAAGTTCGATCTGTTCCCCGGAGGGGCCAGTGAAGAACCAGTTCTCCAACCCGCCGAAGGTGTTGGGCATCACGCACTTCTCTGCGGTCTGGAAGGTGTCCACGCCGGCGGCGCGGAGATCCGCGGCGGCTTGGTCCACATCGTCCACATAGACGGCGAAATGAGGGATGCAGCCCGCACCCTCCGGCACAGGGGCGGCGATCAACTCCACCAGGAAGCCGCCGAACTCCACAAGGGCCAGCTCCCGCTGCTGTTCCGGCGGGCAGGCGGGGGCCCGGAGATGCAGGCTGCCGCCGATCTTCTCGTAAAAGGCGATGCTGGCATCCATATCCGCCGTATACACGGCAATGTGGCCGAGACCTTGATAGTGCTGTTTCATACAATCAGTCCTCCAGTATGTGAAAAATGAAAATATGGCATCAGGAGGCGGCAGTCCGGCCGCCGGGGATCAGGGCGCCCACTGCGCCGCAGACAGCGGCGGGCAACACCCAGCCGAAATCCAGAGACGCCAGGGGCAGCAGGTCCAGAAAGGCCAGCTCCACGCCGGTGTAGGTGCGGACTACCTCCAGCAGGCTCACTGCCAGGGCGCCCAGGGCCGCCAGGCGGAACACCCAGTCCCGGCGGATGCGGCTGCCGAACAGGGCCAGCACGATCAGCACCAGCGTGGGGGGATAGACCACGCTGAGGATGGGGGAGGCGATGGCGATGATCTCATTGAGACCAAAGTTGGATACCACGGCACTGAACACGCAGATGACGCACACCAGCGTGCGGTAGGAAACGCGGCCCCCCGAGAGGCCGGAGAAGTAATCGGCGCATGCGCTGACCAGCCCCACAGCGGTGGTGACGCAGGCCAGAGCCACCACCACGGCAAAGAGGATGATGCCCGCCTGCCCCAACAGGTTCCGGACAATGGACACCACCAGGAACGTGCGGTCCACGGTGATGTCGAAGAAGCGGGCGGTGGTGGCGCCCAGATAAGTCAGCCCCAGATAGACCACCAGCAGGCCGATGCCTGCCACCAGACTGGCGCCGGACACCACCCGGAGCTGGGCGCCGGGAGTCGTGTGTCCCTTCTCCCGAGCGCTCTTCAGAATGATATAGCCGAACACGATGGCCGCCAGCACGTCCATGGTCTGATAGCCGGCTTCCACGCCGGTGGCGGCCACATTCTCCACCAGCGGCTGCTCACCCACCGGCCCGATGGGATTCACCACACCCACCACGATCAGGATCAGCAGGCCAATCAGCAGGGCGGGGGTCAGGATCTTTCCCACGATGTCCACCACCGCTGTTTCCCGCACGCACAGCAGCAGGATCAGCAGAAAGAAGAGGATGGAGAAGAGCGCCGGACTGAAGCCGGACACCAGCGGGGCCAGAGAGGTTTCGTAGGTGGTGGCGGCAGTCCGGGGAATGGCCAGCATGGGACCGATGCACAGCACAATGGCGCACATGAGCGCTGTGGAGGGAATCCTGCCGATGCGGGCGGTGATCCCGTCGGGACTTCCCTGCCGGAGAATGGCAAACATAGCCAGCAGGGCCAGTCCGATGTCGGCCATAAAGTAACTGAAAAAGCCGGCCAGCCACTCCGGACCCGATTCCAGTCCCAGATAAGGGGGGAAGATGACATTACCTGCGCCGAAAAACATGGAGAACAGGGCGAAACCGATGACCAAGCTGTCCTGAAGGTGTTTCTTCATAGGAGACCTCCTCTTGCCTTGCAGGTGGACGGATGTCCGCTGAATAAGGGCAAAGCGGCCGCGCGGACGACGCGCGGCCTGTGTATTTATTTGATGTTTATGCTTGAAACAATTATATTTGAATTTCCGAAAAAAGTCAATGTTATACACACCGAGGCGGTCATGGGCGGAGCAGCGGAGAAAAATCGCCGGAGCGGGAACTTTTTTCCGTAGAGCCCGTCTAACCTCTCAGACCGCGGCGGAGCGCCGTGAAATCCCGTGAGAGGTTAGGAGAAAAACATGAAAAAGAGAGGACTTGCAGGATTGCTGGCTCTGGCGCTGATACTGGCGCTGGGTGCCTGTGGAGGAACGGAGGCGCAGGAGGACGCCGCCCAGGACCAGAAGATGGAGGAAGCTGCGCCGCCCCAGGAGGAAGAGACTTCGGAAACCGATGGGGAGGACGGCGTCCCTGTGACCATAGAGGGCCCTGAGACGGCGGATGATTCCCAGCAGCTCCAGGAGGACGAGCCGGATCTGGGCTCCCGCCCCGCGGACCCGGCGAAGGAGCCGGAGACGGGGAGCCGTCCGGCAGACCCGGCGGAGAAGCCGATATACCAGCCGGTGGAGGACACAAAGCCCCAGCAGCCGGACAAGGAGCCGGAGACGCCGGCCCAGCCCGCCCCTGCCCCTCCAGCGGAGTCTGCTTCCGGCGTGGATCTAGCGGATTTCTGCGCTTCCGTGACCGGGGACCAGGAGACGTGGCCCGCCCTGATGGCCGTGGAGGGTGAGACGCTGGATACGTTCTATGCGGGACTCTCCGCCATCGCCACCCAGCAGTGTCTGGTGCAGATGGCCATGATCTCCGCCTCCGGTGACGAGATTGCCCTGGTAGAGGTGGAGAACAGCGGCGATGTCCAGGCGGTGAAGGACATCTTCCAGGCCCGAATCGACTATCAGGTGGGGGACGGCACAAGCCCCGGCGGTGCCTGGTACCCCGCGCCCACGGAGATGTGGCGGAACGAGTCCCGGATTGTCTCCAATGGCAACTTTGTGATGCTGGTGGCGCACACCGGCGCGGACGCGGTGGTGGAGCAGTTCAACGCCCTGTTCGCCTGAGTGGGGTCCCGCAATGCGGAAAACGAAGCAGGACTTTTTAAGTCCTGCTTCGTTTCGTTCCGATCAGATTTTGATGAGCTCGTATGCCCGGGTGCCGATGCCGATCTTCTCCGCGTGCTCCAGGCAGACGGCCCAGTCCGTGTCCGGATGGGCGGCGTGGAAGTAGTCACCGGAGGAGCAGTCGCAGCCCTCGTCAAACAGGGCGGAGTTGGGCGCGGGAGTCTGGGCCAGCACGGCGTCGGCACAGGCTTGGTCCAGAGCCACCGGGTCGAAGGAGGCAAACATGCCCACGTCCGGGACGATGGGGACATCGTTCTCCGCGTGGCAGTCGCAGTTGGGGGAGACATCCACCACCAGGGACACGTGGAAGCAGGGGCGGCCGTCTACCACGGCCTTGGTGTACTCGGCGATCTTCTTATTCAGAATAGCGGGCGCCTCGTCATACAGGCACTGGATGGCATCCTTGGGGCACACCGCCAGACACCGGGCGCAGCCCACGCACTTGTCCGTGTCGATGGTGGCTTTGCCGTCGGCACCGAACTGGGGCGCGCCGTGGGCGCAGATCCTGGCGCAGGCCCGGCAGCCGATGCACTTCTTCTGCTTGACGAAGGGCTTGCCGGAGTTGTGCTGCTCCATCTTGCCGGCCCGGGAGCCGCAGCCCATGCCGATGTTCTTCAGAGCGCCGCCCATGCCGGCCTGCTCGTGGCCCTTGAAGTGGGTCAGGGAGATGAACACGTCCGCGTCCATCACCGCACGGCCGATCTTGGCGGACTTCACATACTCCCCGCCCTCCACGGGAACCTCCACCTCGTCGTTGCCCTTCAGGCCGTCGGCGATCAGGATGTGGCAGCCGGTGGAGTAGGGGGTGAAGCCGTTGATATAAGCCGATTCGATGTGGTCCAGGGCGTTTTTCCGGCCGCCCACATACAGGGTATTGCAGTCCGTCAAGAAGGGCTTGCCGCCGTGGGACTTCACCAGGTCCACCACGGCCCGGGCCCAGTTGGGGCGGAGGTAGGCCAGGTTGCCCGGCTCGCCGAAGTGCATCTTGATGGCCACGTACTTGCCGTCCATATCGATATCGCCGAAGCCGGCGGTCATCATCAGCCGGGCCAGCTTCTGGGGCAGGTTCTCCCGCCAGCTGGGGGCGCGGAAGTCCGCAAAGTAGACTTTGGATTTTTCAGCCATGATCTCGTTGCTCCTTTTTCTCTTTCTGTTCTTTGAAACAAGCCTGGAGAGAAACCTCTCCGGTGCCGGGGCGGCGTGCCTTCCGCCTTACGGCAGGTCCACAGAGATGTTGTCGGTGCCGTGCTCGTCAAACTCGGAGAGATAAGCGTCGATCCGCTCCATCAGCTCCCCATAGTTTTCACGGGTCAGGGGTTCCCCATCCATGTCCCGCAGGGCCAGCTCCTCCGCCAGGATCTCATAGAACACCACGTCCTCATACTGCTCGATGGCCTCGTGGATGCCGCCGTCCGCAAAGGCCCGGGAGGGGATCAGCTCCCCCCGGTACAGCTCCACCAGCTTGCTCATCTTGTGGTGCAGGCAGTGGGAGAAAATCAGGCTCTCCACCTGGTCGTATTCCTGGATGCGGTCGTTCTCCCGGGTGGAATTGATGACCCAGTTTCCTATGTATACCAGATCCAGCAGATACCGGAACTGCTGTTCCGTCAGTTCGATCTTCATGGGGCAGACACCTCCCAAATAGATGATACTGTCACGATTATAGCAGAGACATACGCAGAATTCCACATAAAAAACAGGGCAAAAAGACTAAAATCTGTCTTGCGGCAGAAGGCGCCGCATAGTATAATATGTAATCCAGATGCAAAATGAGCATGAAGCGGCCGCCGGTCCGGCGGCGGGAGAAGAAGGAGGCGGAGCGGGATGGACCAGCGTCCCATCGGGGTATTCGATTCAGGCCTGGGGGGTCTGACGGCGGTGCACTCCCTCTGGCGCATCCTGCCGGAGGAGGACCTGATCTACTTCGGCGACACCGCCCGGGTGCCCTATGGCAGCCGTTCCCGGGAGGCCATTTTGAAATACGCCCGCCAGGATGTGCGTTTCCTGCGCTCCTTCGATCTGAAGGCCATCCTCATCGCCTGCGGGACGGTGACCACCACCTCGCTGGCGGCGCTGCAGGCGGAAAACGACCTGCCCATGGTAGGCGTGGTAGAGCCCACTTGCCGCCGGGCGGTGCTGATGACCCAAAACAAGCGGGTAGGGCTCATTGCCACGGCGGCCTCCGTCCGCTCCGGTGCCTACGAGGCGGCTCTCCGGCGGCTGGACCCGGAGGTGACCGTGTTCAGCCGGGCCTGCCCCCTGTTCGTGCCCCTGGCGGAGGCCGGGCGCATCCGGCGGGGAGACGTGGTGATCGAGACCGTGGCCCGGGAGTATCTGACGCCCCTGAAGAATGCGGGGGTGGACACCCTGATTCTGGGCTGTACCCATTACCCGCTACTGACGGATGTGATCGGGGACGTGATGGGGCCGGGCGTGGAGCTGGTGTCCGCCGGGGAGGAGTCCGCCTTTGAGCTGAAACGGATGCTGAAGGCCCGGGAGCTGCGGGCGGACGAGCGCCGCCGCGGCGAGACGGAGTTCTACGTCAGTGACCGGGTGGAGGATTTTGAGCGGACGGCCTCGCTGTTTCTGCAGGAGGACCTGCGCCATACAGCACGGAGGATTGACATTGAGCGATATTGAGACGCGGCAGAAGAAGCTGCCGGTGCTGCTCTTCATCCGGGGAGAGCAGTATTTTGACGATGTGGACCCGGATGCCACGGAGCTGACGACGGAGGGGACCCTGGAGCTGACGGAGGAGGGCCTGCTGCTGACCTATCAGGAGACAGCCCTCACCGGCATGGAGGGGACGACCACCACCTTTGAGGTCAGCGGGCCCCAGGTGATCCTGCGCCGGGTGGGCAGTGTGAACTCCCAGATGGTGTTTGAGGAGGGGCGGCAGCACACGTCCCTGTATGAGACCCCCTACGGGGAGCTGTCGGTGGATATCCAGACCAGCGCCCTGCGGCACAACCTCAGCGAGCGGGGCGGCCTGCTGGAGATCAAGTACTCCATCGCGGTCGAGCATACGGTGACAGGAAGAAACAGCTTCAAGATCCGGGTAAAGCGAAAGTAAGAGAGCGTTCCGGCAAACCGTGCGGCAGCGCGTCCAAGTATTTTGGAGGAGCCAAAATCTTTGGCGGAGGGCGAATTCATTTCGCCCGGGGATTCCGAGAAAAGGGGTCCCCCGGGATCTGTCCCGTGGGAAGCGCACGGTGACAGGGAAAAACAGCTTTAAGACCCGGGTAAAACGGGAAAAACAGGGGTTGGGAATTAGGAATTGCGGTGCCGCCGCAGGTGGCAATTGGAATCTGTCCGGCTTTGCCGGACACCAAAATTCCTCATTCTGAATTCCTCATTCACGAAAGAGGGAACGATATGATCAACATGGTACAAAACGCGAAGGACCAGGCGGCGGCGCTGGCCATGGCCGCCTATCAGGCGGCAGTGGCGGACGGGACGCTGCCCCAGGCGGAGGTGAAGACCGCCCCGGTGGAGATCCCCAAGGACACCGCCAACGGCGACTTCACCACCACGTTTGCCCTGGCGGCCTCCAAGGCGCTGCGGCAGCCGCCCCGTAATATCGCCCAGGCACTGCTGGACCACATGGACCTGGCGGGGAGCTACTTTGCCTCCGCGGAGATTGCGGGACCGGGCTTTCTGAACTTCCGTCTCAACGACAGCTGGTACGCTGCCGTCTGCGAGGCGGTGGAGAGCGAGGGTGCCGGCTACGGCACCGCCGACCACCTGAAGGGGCAGAAGATCATGGTGGAATTCGTCTCCGCCAACCCCACGGGCCCCATGCACATGGGCAATGCCCGGGGCGGCGTGCTGGGAGACACCCTGGCCAGCGTGCTGGCGGCGTGCGGCGCCGACGTGACGAGGGAGTTTTACGTGAACGACGCGGGCCACCAGATCGATAAGTTCGCCCACTCCATTGAAGCCCGGTATCTCCAGATCATCCGGGGGGAGGACGCGGTGCCCTTCCCGGAGGACGGATACCAGGGTGAGGACATCAAGGACCTGGCCCGGGCCTATTATGAGAAAAACGGAGATAAGCTGTTGGATGTGCCGGAGGCGGAGCGCCAGGAGGCGCTGGCCCAGTTCGGGTTGTCCATCAACCTGCCTAAGATGAAGACCGATCTGGAGCGGTACAAGATCCACTATGACAACTGGTTCTACGAGTCCTCTCTCCATGAGAGCGGCTATGTGAAGGAGACAGTGGATCTGCTGGCGGAGCGGGGCTGGACCTATGAGAAGGACGGCGCCCTGTGGCTCCGCACGGCCGACATCCTACGGGACCACTACCGCAGGCAGGGGAAGAAAGAGGCGGACATCGAGAAGCTGGACCTGAAGGATGACGTACTGCGCCGGGCCAACGGGTTTTACACCTACTTCGCCGCGGACATCGCCTATCACCGGAACAAGTTCGCTGTCCGGGGCTTCGACAAGGTCATCAACATCTGGGGTGCGGACCACCACGGCCACGTGGCCCGGCTGAAGGGCGCCCTGGACGCGCTCGGCCTCAACGGCAGCGAGCGGCTGGATATCGTGCTGATGCAGCTGGTGAAGCTGCTGCGGGACGGTGAGGTGGTACGGATGAGCAAGCGTACCGGCAAGGCCATCTCCCTGTCCGACCTGCTGGACGAGGTCAGCGTGGACGCTGCCCGGTGGTACTTCAATGCCAAGCCGGATACCCAGATGGAGTTCGATCTGGGCCTGGCGGTCCGGGAGGACAGCGAAAACCCCATCTACTACGTAGAATACGCCCACGCCCGGATCTGCTCACTGCTGCGGGCTCTGGCGGAGGAGGGCACCTCCGTGCCCAGACAGGCGGACGTGGACATGTCCCTGCTCTCCGGCGAGGCGGAACGGGCCCTGCTGAAGCAGATCGCCCAGTTCTGCGAGGAGATCAAGCTGGCGGCCCGGGATTACGACCCCAGCCACATCAACCGCTATCTCCAGGAGCTGGCGGCCTGCTTCCACCGGTTCTACACCGCCTGCCGCATCAAGGGCGAGGAGCCGGCGGTCCGGGACGCCCGGCTGAAGCTGGCGGATGATACCCGGATCGTCCTGCGGAACGGCTTGAAGCTCATCGGCGTGGACGCACCGGAGAAGATGTAAGCGACGCATTCCAGACCTGGGGGTGAAGTGGTGAAGCAAAGGGGCCTGCGGCTGGTGCGGATCATCCTGCTGACGCTGGCCGCGCTCCTGCTGGCGGCCGGGCTGGCCGGCGTGTTTTCGGGCTGGAAGATCGCCTTCCTGGGGGTATTGTGTGCGGCGGCATGGATCGACTGGGCCCAGGACCCAAAGGGGAGGCAGACAGAGGTAGGACGGATGGGCTTTGTCAACTCCACACCCAATTTACTGATGGCGGTTTTGCTGACACTGGCGTTCCTGGTGGTGTTGTGTGGCGGCCTGCCCGCAGAGCAGTAGCAGCCACCAATGCAGAAGGAGAGCCTATGGAGAGAATTCGCCGTACAAGCTGTCACAATGGAGCCCTGCGGGCGGCGTTTCCCGCCACCATCCCGGTGATGACGGGCTTTTTGTGCCTGGGGACTGCCTATGGCCTTTTGATGCAGTCCAAGGGGTATGGGCCGGGATGGTCCGTCCTCATGAGCGCCATCGCTTTCGGCGGCAGTATGCAGTTTGTGGCCGTCACGCTGCTGACTACGGCTTTTGACCCCGTGCAGGCGTTTCTGCTGTCCGTCATGGTCAATGCCCGGCACATGTTCTACGGGCTGAGCCTGCTGGACAAATACAAGGGCCTGGGAAAGGTTCGGGCGTTTCTGATCTACGTGCTGTGCGACGAGACGTTTTCCCTGATGTCCACTCTGGAGCCGCCGGAAGGCGTGGCCCGGAGGGACTTCTACTTCTGGATCTCCCTGCTGGACTACCTCTACTGGATTACGGGCACAGCATTGGGCGGCCTGCTGGGGAGTTTCCTCACCTTTGACACTACGGGCCTGGACTTTGCTCTGACGGCGCTGTTCGTGGTGCTGTTCCTGGAGCAGTGGAAGAAGCCGGAGAACCGGCCCGCCGGGGTGATGGGGATCCTCTGCGCCGCTGCCAGCCTGGCGGTGTTCGGAGCGGACAACATGGTGATCCCCGCTATGGTGCTGGTGCTGGCGGTGCTGCTGGGTGCACGGCGCCGCCTGGACCGCAGCGGAGAGGAGGGAGTCCTGTGACGCTGACGCCTTTGCAGACGCTGGGCATCATCCTGGCGGTGGCTGCCGGGACCCAGCTGACCCGATGGCTGCCCTTTTGGCTGTTTCCGGAGAAGAAACAGCCCCCTGCCGTAGTGGCATACCTGGGGAAAGTCCTTCCGCCCGCCATGATGGGCCTGCTGGTGGTGTACTGCCTGCGCAGCATCTCCTGGCTGTCGGTGCCCCACGGAGCGCCGGAGCTGATCGCCATTGCGGCGGTGGCAGGGCTCCACCTCTGGAAGCGGAATGTGCTTCTGTCTATCGCTGGGGGTACTGTACTGTACATGGTGCTGGTACAGGCGGTGTTTGTGTGAAAAAAGAGAAGAGATGCCGGCCGGCGGAAGTCCGACCGGCATTTTTCAGCGCCGGGAGAGGCTTCCTTGTTTCCAAATCGTTACAATTTGTTGTGAAACTGAGGGGATTTTTGCGAAAAATCAGGGTATTCTGGGCATGAAATACAGAGAACGGAGCACAAAAACCAGGACCTGGAAAGCGAGGTGCGGAACATGAAGCGATTTCTTCTCTGCGGGGTGCTGCTGGCGCTGCTGGCTGGTTGCGGCACTGCCGGGGAGCAGCTGCCGGAGGAAGTCACGGAAGAGACGGAGCCCCTCTCCGGCGAGGAGCTGACGCCCTCCGCCATGGCGGCGTACGCTGAGATTACGAAGGACCTGACTTTCACCCTGTATGTGGAAGAGGAAGATGCCACAGGCATCAGCCTCTCCATCACCCCGGAGGCCGCCTGGAACGTGGCGGGGCGGGAGAACCTGTTCCCCATCGGCTATCAGTGGGAGCCGGCCTCGGCGGAGGCCTGGGGAGACCAGTGGAGCGACATCAAAAGCAGAGGACGGCTCTTTGCCATGACCGCCCCGGACGGGGAGACCACCCTCCAGTGCTGCACCGGCGGGGACGTGGTGCTGTGGACCGTGGACGGGGAGACCCACTATGCCTGTGTGACGGCTGCGGCGGAGGGGGAATCCGGTCTGAGCGGGCTGCTGCAGGGGATCGCCGAGGACGCCCTGTGGGACGCGGCGTTTTGCGGTCCCACGGTGGATGGGGCAGAGATGGACTACGAAGAGATCGCCCGGCAGCTGAACGAGGCCATGGCGGAGAATGTCCGCCATGTGCCGGACTGGGTCAGCTGGAAGCCCCTGGACTTCCAGGCCAACGGTGCCAGCGTGTTTGACGCCTATTACGGTGAGCCGGAGAACTTCTGTGCCGGGCTGGGGTTCCGGCTGCTGGTGGATGATCCGTATGGAGAGATGGCCAACAGCTGGCAGGCGGGCGCAGGGCTGGGAGAACCGGATGCGGACGGGTACTACGGCTATGGCGGCGAGACCGGCATCCAGAAAAATGAGGACGGCGACTGGACCTGCGGCGGTCTGGCCACCGGCGGCAGCGCCGTGGCGCTGCCGCTGTCCGGCTCTGGGGAAGAAGCCCCGCTTTCGGAGCTGGTGGACGCGTTCTTCCTGACTGAGGGGGTCTCCCATGACTGGCTGCTGCCCAACTACATCCTGGGCCGCCCGGCAGAGGACATGGCGGCCCTGCCCGCCCTGCTGGACGCCTGGACAGACGCAGAGGCCCGGGAGCTGTGCGCTGTCCTGGGCCGGTGCCTGCGGGACGCCGACTACTGGGACTGGACGCCGGAGACGCTGGCGGCGGCCTTGGGAAGCTATGGGGCGTATCTGGATGCATAAATCTGCCAACGCCGGTATAAACTGGGACTGCGGCCAGGCCGCAGTCCTTTTGTTTTGTCGTGGAGGTGGATATGGGGAAGCGGTTGTTTTACTGGGAGCTGGCGGGTGCGCTGTTCACGGCGGCGATGGGGACGCTGCTGCACTTTGTTTACGACTGGAGTGGCGGATGGGGCGCGGCGGCTGCCTTCTCTGCGGTGAATGAGTCCACCTGGGAACATATGAAGCTGCTGTTTTTCCCCATGTTTCTCTTTTCCGTGGTGCAGGTGTGCTGCCTGGGACGGAACTATCCGAACTTTCTGGCAGCCCGGGGCGTCAGCACGGTGACAGGGGTTGCGCTGATTCCGGTGCTGTTCTATACGTACACCGGCGTGCTGGGGCGGCATCTGCTCTGGGCGGACATCGCCGTGTTCTACCTCTCCGTGCTGGGGGCATTCGCCCTGGATTTCCGGCTTCTGCGGCGGGGGCGCTTCACCTCTCTCTGGCAGCAGATCCTGGGCCTGCTGGCGCTATGGGGGCTGGCGTTCCTCTTCGTCTACTGCACGTTCCATCCGCCGGAGCTGGGGCTATGGCAGGACCCGGTGACGCTGGGCTATGGGCTCCCCAAATGAAAGCAGGCGCCCCTCCTTCGAGAGGGGCGCCGCTTTGCTTCCGGGGATTTTCTGTCCCTGCCGTTGACCGGCTCTCTCCGGCGGGGTATAATATTGTTAAAAGCGACCTGGGGAGGCTGAAGCGGATGAAGACCACAAGACAGAAGCGTGCGGCGCCTTTTTACGCCGCTGCGGCGGTATGGCTGGCCTACGCGCTGGTGCTGCCGCTGTATGAGCCGCTGCACTATGCCCTGGCGGCGGGGGCCTCCCTTCTGGCGTTCGCGGCGGCGGCCGCCCTGTGCCGGGGCGGCCCCGTAGGAGAGGAGGCTGGCAAGGCGCCGCCGGAAAAGGCCGAGGAGCCCATTGAAAAGAAACCGGCCTCTACAGGAAATCCTGAGCTGGACAAGATGGTCCGCGACGGGGAGATGGCCATCCGGGAGATGAAACGGCTGGATGAGAATATCGCGGACCCCGGCATCTCCGCCGACATCGTGCGGCTGGAGCAGGTGAGCGCCCGAATCTTCGACGAGGTGCGCACGCACCCGGAGAAGCTGCCCCAGATCAGGCGCTTTCTGGACTACTACCTGCCTACCACCCTGAAGCTGCTGAATGCCTATGACCGCATGAGCGGCACCGGGGTCTCCGGAGAGAACATCGACACCACCCTGGCCAAGGTGGAGGGGATGATGCGGACCATCGTGGCGGCCTTTGAAAAGCAGCTGGACAGCCTGTACGGCGCCGAGGCCCTGGACATCTCCACGGATATCACGGTGCTGGAGAACATGATGGCCCGGGAGGGACTGGTGGACAGCCCGCTGAAGGCGGAGCCGGACGAGAAGAAAGAGACCGATATCCGGCTGGAGCTGTGATCGGAGGAAACGCCATGAGAAAGATCGCCATCAGAATGGCGGGCCTGGTTTTCTATATGGCCGCAGGATTTGTCCTTCTGTTCTGGAAACTGGAGCGTGGCGGGTTGCATAACGCGGAGCTCCTGCTGCCGCTGGCATGGCTGGCGGGGGCGGTGGCTTTGGGCCTTCGGCTGGACAAGGCCTGTAAACAGGCGGGAAGGTGGGGAGAGGCTGCCCATCACTTTTTCTCTTCTGTGATATGGCTGCTGCTAGGTATCGGTTTTATGAAGCAGGCCCCGGGCATCTGTACCCTCTGCGGTGTGCTGGGGGTGGTGTACGCAGTGGTTTATGCTGTCTGCGGTGTGCGGGCGGCGGGAGAAGCCCGCCGGAATGAAGAAAATGGCAGAGAGTGAATGATACTATGATGGAGGATGACACAATGGCAGACGAGAAGAGCATGATGCCTGAACTGACCCTGGATCCCAGCCGGACGGATGCGGTGCCCCAACTGACTCTGGACCCGGCAGCGCCCGCCGCCCCCGCACCGGAGGCCGCCAAGCCGGAGGCGACGCCGGTGCGGATGGACGAGAACCTGCTGAACGACGCGGAGAAACAGGCGGTGGAGGCGTTTTCCAAGAAGATCGACCTGACGGACTCCAACCTGATCCTGCAGTACGGCGCGGCGGCCCAGAAGAACGTGGCCAGCTTTTCTGAGAATGCCCTGAACTCTGTGCGCACCAAGGACCTGGGAGAGGTGGGCAAGTCCCTCAGCGAGCTGGTGGTGGAGTTGAAGGGCTTCGGCGAGGAAGAGGAGAAGAAGGGGCTCTTCGGCCTCTTCAAAAAGACGGGTAGCAAGCTGGAGGCCATGAAGGCCCAGTACGCCAAGGTGGAGTCCAACGTGGACAAGATCGCCCGGGAGCTGGAGCAGCATCAGGTCACGCTTTTGAAGGATGTGGCCATGTTCGACCAGATGTATGAGCTGAACCTGAAATACTACAAGGAGCTCACCATGTACATTCTGGCGGGCAAGAAGAAGCTGGAGGACATGCGGGCGGGCGAACTGCCTGCTCTGAAGGCCAAGGCAGAACAGTCCGGCGCTCAGGAGGACGCCCAGGCATACAACGACATGGTCCAGATGTGTGAGCGGTTTGAGAAGAAGCTCCACGACCTGGAGCTGACCCGGATGATCTCTGTGCAGATGGGCCCCCAGACTCGGCTGCTGCAGAACAACGATACCTTGATGGTGGAAAAGATCCAGTCCTCCCTGGTGAACACCATCCCCCTGTGGAAGAGTCAGATGGTGCTGGCCCTGGGGCTGGAGCACGGCCGCCAGGCCACGGCGGCCCAGAGCGCCGTGACGGAGATGACCAATGAGCTGCTGAAAAAGAACGCGGATCTGTTGAAGATGGGCACCATTGAGACCGCCAAGGAGGCAGAGCGGAGCGTGGTGGACATTGAGACGCTGCAGCACACCAACCAACAGCTGATCTCCACGCTGGACGAGGTGCTGAACATCCAGCGGGAGGGCGCCCAGAAGCGCAGGGCCGCCGAGGCGGAGCTGGGCCGCATCGAGGGCGAGCTGAAGCAAAAGCTGTTGGAGCTGAGAAATTAAAGGGAGAGCAGGATCCCCCTTTGGAATCCCCACCAGTCTGCGGACTGGTGAACGCGCCCGGGGCGCTTGGATCAAGGTAGTTTCGCCACGTACACGCTGCGGTGAAAATGATTCAAATTTCTTCTTTCGCCAATGGCGGAAGAACTGGGGAAAACCGGAGGCTTTCCCTTAGCCCCCTTTCCCGCTTGCGGGGAAGGGACGGAGAGGACATACGCTTATGAAGTTTTTTCAGAAACGGGCCGTGGCGGCGGTGGTGCTGATTTTAGCCATCGTGGCCGGGGTGGTGATTGGGCAGGCCAAGAAGCCGGACACCGGAGGCCAGGCGTCCACCGCCATTGTGGGGTCCTATACGTATGTATATGACTACGCCGGGGTGCTGACGGATGAGACCATGGAGCATATCGACGCCATGAACGCCTCCTTGTTTGCCCAGACCGGGGCCCAGATCCTGGTAAGTGTGGTGAACTCCACTGGCGGCGCGGACATCATGGACTATGCCTCGGATCTGGGGAACAGCTATGGCGTAGGCTCCGCAGAGCGGAACAACGGCGTGGTGATGCTGCTGGCGCTGGACAACATCTCCCAAAGCGGCCTGATGGGCGACTACTGCGTGGTGGTGGGGACCGGGCTGGAGAGCCACGCGGACGATTTCATGAGTCTGCAGTCCTATTACCTGGAGAATGATTTCGCTGCCGGGGAGTACGACGCCGGTGTGAAGGCGACTTTTGATGCCTTCATCGCCTGGTTTGCCGACTTCTACGGCGTCACGATCCGGGAGGGGTATATCCCTGCCGTCCGGGAGACCTATTCCAGCGGCAGCGGGTACTACTATACGGAGACCCACGGCTATGTGGCGCCGGCCTTTGGGTCCTTGGTGAGCGGCGTTGTGGTGCTGCTAGTGGTGCTGCTGGTGCTGTGGGTGATCCTGGACGGAATGCGGTACTCCCGCTACCGCCGGCGGTATCTGCGGCCCGGTATGGGACGGCCCACGGTGCTGTACTACCCCATCTTCTGGGGACGGCCCCAGCGGCCCAGGCCACCCCGTCCTCCAAGACCGCCAAAGCCACCGCGCCGGCCGCCCTCCGGCGGAACATTCGGCGGGGTCGGCTTCGGCGGCAGCCGGGGAGGCATGTTCGGCGGAGGCTCCTTCGGGAGTGCCGGAGGGTCCCGGGGCAGCCTCGGCGGAGGGACCTTCCGGGGAAGCGGCGGCCGTCGCGGCGGCTTTGGCGGAGGCTCCTTCCGCAGCGGCGGGGGGAGACGCGGAGGCTCTTTCCGCGGCGGGCGCCGGTAAGAGACAGATATAACGGGGCCTGTATGCCATTTGAAAAGCAGGAGGATCCCCCGGAGTTCCGGGACGATCCTCCTGCTTTTGCGTTGGAAGAAGTATTACTTTTGCAGTGCGGCTCAGCGGATGGGGAGCATTTTGCCGGTCTCAAAGGATTCCTTGCAGCGATAGGCCGCCTCGGATACGGCGGTGCCGTCGTAGACCGTCAGGTCCGCAGGGTGTGTGCCGGTACGGATGTGGTCCGTAAACGCCTGCATCTCAGCCAGAAAAGCGGTGTGCCAGCGGGACATGAAGTCCGGATAGTACTCCTGCCGCGCACCATGCTCATCCACGACCTGCAGCAGGTTCCGGGCGCCCACGGGGGCGATGCGCAGCGTGCCGTGGGTTCCGACGATTTCCGTCTCTACATTGCAGCCTGCTGCATGGGTGCGGTTGGCAAAGAGAAAGCCCATGGCGCCGTTTTCGCACTGGACCATGGCGGCGGCATTGTCTGTGTCATGCAGTTCCCGACAGAGGTCGAACTCAAAGACACCACCGATGGCCCAGACGTTACGGATGTTAGAGCCGGTGAACCAGCGGATCAGATCCAGATCGTGGACGCACATGTCCAGGAACTGGCCGCCAGAGTGGGGGAGAAATTTCAGTGTGGATTCAATGGTGCTGCGGGGATCCTGGGTGCAGGAGCGGACCAGCACCACTTTGCCGATTTCACCGGCGTCCACACGGCGCTTGGCCTCAGCATAGGAGGGGTCAAACCGGCGCATGAAGCCCAGTTGGAACACCAGTTCCGGATGGGCCTCAACAACCTTTTCAGCTTCCTTGCACTGAGCCACATTGGTGCCCAGAGGCTTTTCACAGAAAACGTGCTTGCCGTGCTCCATGGCAATTTTGATCTGCTCCACATGAAGAAAAGAGGGGGAGACGATGACGATGCCGTCCAACTCCGGATCGGCGCACATGGCGGCAAAATCGGTGTAAGTATGAGAAACGCCCAATTCCTCTGCCACCGCCCGGAGACGGGAGGTATCCACGTTACAGATGGCGTGGAGGACGCAGCCGGGAATGGATGCGGCTAAGTTTTTTGCATGTTCGTAGCCCAGACGGCCCAGGCCGACAGAGCCGATTTTAACAGATTCCATATAGCACCTTCTCTCTGGGGTTTTCAATTTTACAGTATAGTCTAATCCCCCAAAAAATACAAGCGGGACCTGCCTTGAAAGCTGGATACTGCTAAAGAACTTGAACAGCGGCACGGCTCTTGAGAGCCGTGCCGCTGTTTTGCGGGAAAGTGGTCCCTGGGGATCAGTCCACCTCCCGCAGCCGTTCCACGATGGTGGCCTTGGAGACGGAGCGGTACACCGCCAGGGGAACCAGGACGCCCAGCAGGGCGAACACCGGGGCCACGATCAGGAACGGGGTCAGCGTCAGGCGGTAGGTGAAGAACCAGAACATGCTCCCCACCGCCTTGAAGGCCACCGGGCCGAAAATCAGGGTCAGCACCAGGGAGATCCCCGCCGCCCCCAGGGCATAGAGCAGCCCCTCATACACCAGCATGGTCTTGAGCTGCTTGCCGGTCATGCCGATGGACTGGAGCACGGCGAACTCCCGCTTGCGGGCGATGATGCCGGTGAGGATGGCGTTGAAGAAGTTCAGCACGCCCACCAGCCCCACGATGAAACTGAGGGCCCCGCCGCACAGCTGGAACATGGAGCGCATCCCCTCGAACTCCGATGCGTAGAGCGCCTTGCTCTCATAGTCGAACTGGGGATTCACGTTCTCCGTGTAGTCTGCCAGGAACTTCTCCATGGCGCCGTTGGCCTCGTCGGTGGTATCAAAGGCGTAGTACATCACGCTGTCTGTGCCGCTGTCCTGCATGAAGGTCTGGTCATTCAGGATGAACTCGTCCGCGCCGTAGTAGCGGTAGCTGAGAGAGATGGGCACGGCAACCAGGGCGGCTACTTCGTATTCCACATCCCGGTATTTCACCGGCTGCGCCACATAGTTGGCACTGGCGGGCACGTCCTCCGGGCTGGCGTAGGCGATGCCGGTGTCCGGATCTACATACTCCGTCTCCTCCACGTACCGGACGGTGACGATGTCCCCCAGCCGGGCCCAGTGGGAGTCCATCTCCGGATTGCCGTAATCATCATCGCTGTACACAGCGGCCACATACCGCCCGCCGTCCTCATAGAGCTTGGACAGGTCTCCCTCCAGTACCGTCAGGTGGTCCAATGCGAAATCGCTCATGCCGGAGAACTGGATCCGGTCGGCCAGCAGGCCCTCTTCGTTCCGCCCGGTCAGGCGGATCAGATTGTCCATCTGCTCCTGGGTATAGAAGTGCTCCTTGTTCTGCCGGAACCAGTCCTCGGTAACGTACTCCAGGGCATCGAACGTCTTGCCGTAGATCACGCCGCCGTCGATAATGCCGCCCTGGGCATTGATCTCGTCAATGACGGACTGGGGGATGCCCATATCCGTGTTGAAGATGTCCCCGCCGGTCTGGAACTGGCCGGCGTCCGCCACGATGAAGTCGCTGGATGCGAAATGAGACACGTACTTGTCCATGTCGAAGCCGTTGGTGAAGTTCACCGTCACTGTCAGCAGTACCACCGCCAGAGACAGGGACGTGACGGTGACGGCGGTCTTGCCCCGGCTGCGGCCCAGGTTGGCCCAGGCCATGGACAGCAGGGACACGCCCCTGCGGCCTTTTTTCGTCTTGCGCTTGATGCCGCCGCCTTCGGTGTAGCGCACTGCCTCGATGGGAGAGACCTTGCCGGCGATGCGGCCGGGCTTCCGGCAGGAGAGCAGCACCGTCACCAGAGAGAACAGCGCCGCGCCGATGAAGATCACCGGGCTCACGGAGGTCATGGGCACCACGCCGTTTAGCTGTGACACAATGGCCGGCGTCAGCTGGCCGCCGATCAACCAACCCAGCACCAGCCCCAGGGGGATGCCCGCCAGGGACAACGTCAGCGCCTGCTGGCGGATGATCCGCCGCAGCTGCCGGGGCGTGGTGCCGATGGTCTTCAGCAGGCCATAGAACCGGATATCGTTGGTGACGGAGATCTGGAACACGTTGTAGATGATGAGATACCCGGTGAAGATGATGAGCAGCAGCATGGCGGCCACAGCAATCACCACAGAGGGGTCCAGATTATCGCTGAGCTGGGCGCCGGTATAGCCCCAGTTGACGCCAGTGTGGATATAATCCGGCGCTCCGGCGCTCTGATCCTGATAGCCGTGACTTTCCAGAATTTGAGCGATATCGTTCGCAATGTGGCGGGAACCGCTTTTCAGCATCACATCCAGGTTTAAGGAACCGGTCATGCCATCCTCTCCGGGCGGGACGGTTCCCACCTCGTCCAGAATGGCGTCCGCCCGGCTCTCCGGAATCAGGATGTGGTTGGCCACAATTGCCTCGTCATACTCCCACCAGCCGCAGAGGGTAAAGGTCTGGGTGGTGGTATGGCCGTCCACGTCAAAGGAGATGGTGAACCTGGCGCCGATCTCCGGCTCCACCCCCAACAGCTCCAGCACGTGGGTGTCGGTAGCGGCCTCGTCGGTGCCCTCCTGGGGCAGACGGCCCTCCACCGGGTCGCAGTACATCCAGTGGGCTTCATTGGCGTCGGCGTAGCTGACCTCCACGTGGGATTTGTTGAACGGCACCTCCGTGGGCATTCCGATAAACCGCCGCATTCCCCACTGGTCGATGAGGGGGTCATCCTTCAGATTGTTAAACTGTTCCTCCGTCAGGTACTTGAAGCCGCCGTGGGAGAAGCCGCCCACCTGACGGAAGTTGGACTGCTGGAACCCGTCGTTGATGGACATGGCGATGGTGAAGAGGGACGTGAACAGCACCGTGGTCAGGGCGATGGCGAGAACGGCGATGAGGTTGCGGGTCCTGGCCGCCTTCATGGACCGCCAGCCCAGACGGCGGATGGTCTTGCCGTTGGATACCTTCATCATGGCGCTCACCCCCGCACCACGATCCGCCCGTCCTCGATGCGGATGATCCGGTCCGCCATCTGGGCCAGCTCCTCGTTGTGGGTGATCATGACGATGGTCTGGCTGAACTTCTGGGCGGTGACCTTCAGGAGTCCCATCACGTCCAGGCTGGTGGCGGAGTCCAGGTTGCCGGTGGGCTCATCCGCCAGGATGATGGCGGGCTTGGCCGCCAGAGCCCGGGCGATGGCCACCCGCTGCTGCTGGCCGCCGGAGAGGTTGTTGGGCAGGTTTTGGAGCTTTGCCTCCAGCCCCAGCGTCTCAATGATCCGTTCCACATAGGCTTTGTCCGGCGCGTTGCCGTCCAGCTGGATGGGCAGGACGATGTTCTCATACACGTTCAGCACCGGCACCAGGTTGTAGTTCTGGAACACAAAGCCGATCTTCCGCCGCCGGAAGATGGTCAGTTCCTCATCGCGCATGGCAGAGAGTTCTTTGCCGTCCACCGTGACGGTGCCGCCGGTGGGGCGGTCCAGCCCGCCCAGCATGTGGAGCAGGGTGGACTTGCCGGAGCCGGAGGTGCCCACCACCGCCACGAATTCGCCCTTTTCCACGGTCAGATCGACCCCGTCCAGGGCCCGGACCTCCGTATCGCCGGAGCCATATACCTTCCGCAGATCCTTTGTTTCCAAGATCGTCATTGTTCATTCCTCCAAGGAAAAGTCTGTATTGCCTTTCGACAATACAGACTGTACCAAAGAAATCTTTCCACATTCTTTCTGAAATCTAACAGTTCTGAAAGATTTGGGATGTCCGGGCCGGAACGCCCCGCCTTCTATGTCCTCTCCTCCGCCCTCGGCAGGAACAGGGAGAAGGTGCTCCCCTCCCCGGGGCGGCTGCTGACCTTCAGGTATCCGCCCTGACCGGCGGCGATCTGGCGGGCCAGATACAAGCCGATTCCCACGCCCTCCGCCTCGCTGGCGGAGGGGGAGCGGTAGAACCGCTGGAAGATCCTGGCCTGCTCGGACTCCGGGATGCCAGGGCCGGTGTCCGTCACGTCCACGCGGCAGAACAGCTCATACCCCACGGCCCGGAGGGTGACGGCGCCGCCCGCCGGGGTGTATTTCACCGCGTTGTCCACCAGATTATACAGGGCCTCCGCCGTCCACTTGGGGTCGAACCGGGCGGTCAGGTCCGTGGGCTCTACCGTCAGGGTGATCGCTTTGGCCTCCGCTCCGGGAGCGGCCTGGGCCGAGGCGGCATCCAACAGCTGTTGGATGCCATGACGCTTGGGCGTCATGGCAAGGACGCCGCTCTCCAGCCGGGAGGTCTTGACCAGCGCGTCGATGAGGAACCGCAGCTTCTCCGCCTGATGCTCCAGAGCGGAGACATACTCCCGGCTCTCCGGCGGCAGGTCCTGCTCCTCCAGCAGCTGGGCATACAGCAGGAGGTTGGCGATGGGAGTCTTGGTCTGGTGGGAGATATCCCCGATCAGGGTCTTGATGGCATCCTTCTCCTCCGCCAGATTTTTGGCCGATACGGCGGATGCGGAGAGATAGTGGGCCATCCGGGTCTCCAGGGCGGAGAGGCGGCTCTCGTCATAGAGGGACTCCCGGAACTCGCCCCGGATGGCGTCATCCAGCATCTTGCCCAGAGTGTCCAGCATCCGGCGGGTCCGCAGGTGGGTCCAGACGGCGAATCCTGCCGCTGCCAGCAGGGCCGGAACCGCCAGGGCCAGCAGGGTATATTCCACTGTCATGTCAGTTCACCGCCCATGTGTAGCCCAGGCCGTACACGGTCTTGATATAGCGGGGCTTGGACGGCATGTCTTCCAGCTTGTCCCGCAGCCGCTTCACTGTGACGGAGAGGGCGTTTTCGTCCACATACTCCGCCCCGTCCGTCCAGATCCGGTCCACCAGGGCGGCCCGGGTAAGGGTTTGGCCCCGGTGCTCCACCAGCAGCCGCAGCAGCTTCTGTTCCGTCTTGCTGAGCTCCACCGGAACGCCGTTCCGGGAGAACTCCATCCGGCCGAAATCGAAGGTGAAGCCATCCAGCTGCACCCGCTCCGCCTGGGGGGCGGCGGTCCGGCGCAGCTGAGTATTCACCCTGGCCCGCAGCACCGCCAGAGAGAAGGGCTTGGTGATATAGTCATCCGCCCCCAGCTCCAGACCTGCCACGATGTCTGTCTCCAGGTCATTGGCAGTCAACAGGATTACGGGAACCTCACTCTCCCGCCGGAGGGCACGGAGGAGGTCCAGTCCATTGCCGTCAGGCAGGTTGATGTCCAGGATCAGCAGGTCGAAGCTCCGGCGGGAGAGCAGCTCCCCGGCATCCGCCAGGGACCGGCAGAGCTGGGGGCGGAGCTCCGGCGCCTGGAGGGCCAGGCGGATACCCTCGCCCAGAGTCGGGTCATCCTCCACGATCAGCAGGTCTTTCATCGGGGAACCTCCTTGGGATCAAACTGCGCCCAGTATACCACGGGCGGCCGCCGCCGTCCAGAGCGGGCAGAAGAAACGCACGGCGGACAGGCCGCCGTGCGTGGGTCGCGGGATCGCGGGTCACAGGGTCAGGGAGGGGGCGGCATAGGTCCGGGCCGCCAGCTCCTGGTCCAGCATATAGAGCCCCTTGGGGTCCGAGCCGAACAGCTCCATCTTCTTGATGAGATCGGTGGCGTTGGTCTCCTCCTCACCCTGCTCCTTCACGAACCAGTCCAAAAACTGCATGGTGCGGAAATCCCTGGCCTCGTACGCGGCTTCATAGATGGCGTGGATCAGGGAGGTGACATACTGCTCGTGGGCGAGACCGGCCTTCAGGGGGTCCATGTTGGCTTTCAGCTCCGCATCCGGTTTGGCGACGGCCTCCAGCGTTACGGGCACGTCGTTGTTCTGGAGATACTGGAGCATCAGCATGGCGTGGTCCCGCTCCTCCTGGGCCTGGACCTTGTACCAGTTGGCAAAACCGGCAAGGCCCTGCTCCACATAGAAATTGGAGAACTGGAGATACAGATACGCAGAGTAGAATTCCTTGTTCACCTGATCGTTCAACAGCTGGGATACTTTTTCGTTCAGCATTGTATGCGCTTCCTTTCTGCAGCGGACGAAATGTCCTTGTTTGTTCTATCTAACCATTATATCACGGACTGCAGAAAATGCAACGGCAGCCGGGAAAAAAGCGGTGGACGGGCGGGAGGCGCTGTGCTACAATGGGCGTGCTGCAAAGTCCCTTTTTGGGAAAACTTTAACGGGAACCAAACGGCAGGGGCCGCCTTTTTACAGACCGGCGGGCCCATCCGTGTTATCATGGTCCTGCTGTCCACGGGCGGCTTCTGATAAAACGGAAAGAGGGATCGCTGTGTTCATGCGCAGAAAAAACCACATGGCGCCGGCGCGGATCATCCTGATCGGCTTTGCGCTGCTGATTTTGGCGGGAGCACTACTGCTGACCCTGCCCATCTCCACCCGGGACGGGCAGGGCGCCGCCTTTTTCGACGCGCTGTTCACCGCCACCTCCGCCACCTGCGTGACAGGACTGGTGGTCCAGGACACGGCGCTGTACTGGTCCGGCTTCGGCCAGGCGGTGATCCTCATGCTGATTCAGATTGGCGGCATGGGTGTGGTGACCGCGGCGGCGGCCATCTCCATGCTGGCCGGGCGGCGGATCGGGCTGAAGGAGCGGTGGGTGATGCAGGAGTCCATCTCCGCACCCCAGGTGGGGGGCATCGTTCGCCGGACCCGCTTCATTCTGGCGGTGACGCTGGTCCTGGAGGGGACGGGGACGTTGCTGCTGGCTCTGCGGTTCTGCCCGGAGATGGGGCTGTTCCGGGGACTCTGGTACGCGGTGTTTCATGCGGTGTCCTCCTTCTGCAACGCCGGGTTCGACCTGATGGGGGCGGCGGGCACGCCCTTCGTCTCCCTGACCGGCTATGCGGGGGACCCACTGGTGAATTTCACCGTGATGGGGCTGATTGTCCTGGGCGGCATCGGATTCCTCACCTGGGGAGACGTGCGGGAGCACAAGTGGCACCTGCGGGCCTACTGCCTTCAGAGCAAGCTGGTGCTGGCGGTGACTGCGGCACTGATCCTGCTGCCGGCGCTGTTCTTCCTGCTCTATGAGCTCCGGCTGCCCCAGTGGCAGACGCTGACCCTGGGGGAGAAGGTCCAGGGGGCGCTGTTTCAGGCGGTCACCCCCCGGACCGCAGGGTACAACACCCTGGACCTCTCCCAGCTGAGCGAGCCCTCCCGGCTGCTGATTACGCTGCTGATGCTGGTGGGTGGCTCCCCCGGCTCCACAGCCGGCGGATTCAAGGTCACCACTCTGGCGGTATTTGTGCTGGCGGCCCGGGCGGTGTTCCGCCGGCGGGCGGATCTCCAGTGCTTCGGCCGCCGCCTCCCCACGGAGACACTGCGCAGCGCCGCGGCGGTCCTTATGATGTATCTGGGGCTGTTTCTGCTGGGCGGTATGGCCATCTGCTGCGTGGAGGACATCTCCCTGGAGGCGGCGCTGTTTGAAACCGCCTCCGCCCTCGGGACCGTGGGGCTGACGCTGGGGGTGACCCCGGGATTGGGCGGCGTCTCCCGGTTGATTCTGATCTTTTTGATGTACTTTGGCCGCGTGGGCGGCCTGACGCTGATCTACGCCGTCCTGCCGGACAGCGGCGCCGCCCCGGCGCAGCTGCCCCAGGAGCGGGTCACTGTGGGCTGAGCGGTACGCTTGAGAAAGGACGTGTGAGGATGAAATCGGTACTGCTGATCGGATTGGGCCGCTTCGGGCGGCACATGGCCGCCAAGCTTCAGGAGCTGCACCACGAGGTGCTGGCGGTGGACAAAAACGAGGAGCGGGTCAACGAGGCGCTGGACCTGGTGACCCACGCGCAGATCGGGGACAGCACCAGCGAGGCGTTCATCGCCTCCCTGGGGGTGCGGAACTTTGACCTGTGCGTGGTGGCCATTGGAGACGACTTCCAGAGCTCTCTGGAGACCACGGCCCTGCTGAAGGAGCAGGGCGCACGCTTCGTCCTGTCCAGGGCGGCACGGGATGTCCACGCCAAATTTCTGCTGCGCAACGGCGCGGATGACGTGGTTTATCCGGAGCGGGAGACCGCCAGCTGGGCGGCGGTGCGGTACAGCTCCGACCATATCTTTGACTACATCCAGCTGACGCCGGACCACGCCATTTACGAGACGGCGGTGCCGCCGGCCTGGGTGGGCAAGACCATCGGCCAGCTGGGGGTGCGCCAGCGGCACAATATCAACATCCTGGCCGCCAAGCGGGGAGAGGAGCTCATCCCCATTCCGGGCGGCGACTACTGCTTCCGGGAGGGGGAGACGATGCTGGTTCTGGGCGCGGACCGGGATGTACAGAAGTTCCTGCACTTTTGACGCAGCTGGGCGGAGCCGTCTGTTGGCGGCTCTGCCTTTTTCACGCCGGGACGGAAAAGGCCGGTTTGCATTCCCTGTCGGGTCTGGTATAATGGATGTATCACGCAAGAAAAGAGCGGAGGCGAAGGCATGGCGGAGATCCTGGTGGTGGATGACGAAGCGGCGATTGCGGATCTGGTGGAGGTCTGCCTGAAAAATGAGGGCTACACAGTGTACAAGTGCGGCAGCGGGGAGGCGGCGCTGACCTGCGTGGCGCGGCAGCATTTGGACCTGGCCATTCTGGACGTGATGCTCCCGGACCTGGACGGCTTTACCCTGTGCCAGAAGATCCGGGAGGAACACCTCTTTCCCATCCTCATGCTCACCGCCCGGGTGGAGGACATGGACAAGATCATGGGCCTGACCCTGGGGGCGGATGACTACATTACCAAGCCCTTTAATCCGCTGGAGCTGGTGGCCCGGGTGAAGACCCAGCTGCGGCGCTATACCCGGTACAACACCGGCGAGGCGGCGGAACCCAGGGAGACCGCGGAGCATGACTTCCGGGGGCTGCAGATCTCCAGGACCACGCATAAGTGCGTTCTCTTCGGCGAGGAGCTGGCGCTGACGCCGCTGGAGTTTGCCATTCTCTGGTATCTCTGCGAGCACCGGGGACAGGTGGTGCCCAGTGAGGAGCTGTTTGAGGCGGTGTGGGGCGAGAAGTACATGGACAGCAACAACACGGTCATGAGCCACATCGCCCGCCTGCGGGAGAAGATGCACGAGCCAAGCCGGAAGCCGAAGTTCATCAAGACGGTCTGGGGGGTGGGGTATACCATTGAATAAGAGAAGAGAACGGCCCCCGCTGTCGGACCGGGGCCGCCGCCGGGCCCTGCGGACCTGGGGATTCTATCTGCTGGCACTGACGGCCTGGGTGACGGTGGTGCTGGCGGCGGTCTTCCTGGGGTATCTGGTATGCAGCGCCTTTACGTGGTATGCGTGGGATCCGCTCTACCAGTTCCTCAACTGGGTACGGGATTACATCGTCTTTGTGTGTATGCTGGTCATCCTGCTGGGCTGGGTGGCTATCAGCTATTCCTTCATTGCCCGCCCCATGCGGCTGGTGGACACGCTGGCCGCGGCGGCAGAGCAGCTGGCCCAGCCGGGAGAGGAGCCCATTGAGCTGCCGGAGCCCATGGAGGATCTGGAGGGGCAGCTGAACGCCGTCCGGGAACGGGCCCTGCGGGACGCCCGGGCTGCCCGGGAGGCAGAGCAGCGGAAAAACGATCTGGTGGTCTATCTGGCCCATGATTTGAAGACGCCGCTCACCAGCGTCATCGGCTACCTTACGCTGCTGCGGGACGAGCCGCAGCTCTCCCCGGAGCTGCGGAGCCGGTATACCGGCATCGCCCTGGAGAAGGCGGAGCGGCTGGAGGACCTCATCAATGAGTTCTTTGACATCACCCGCTTCAGCCTGACCCATCTGGAGCTGGAGAAGCAGCCTACGGACCTGACCCGGATGCTGGAGCAGGTGGCCAGTGAGTTTGCCCCCCAGTTCGCGGAAAAGGACCTGCGGTGTGAACTGGAGCTGCCGCCCCGTCTGGCATACGACTGCGACCCGGACAAGCTGGCCCGGGTGTTCGATAACCTGCTGCGCAACGCCTTCCATTACAGCTTCCCGGGGTCCACAGTCCGGATCACCGGACAGCAGGAGGCGGATACCGTGGTCCTGACGTTTACCAACGAGGGGCGGACCATTCCGGCGGAGAAGCTGGAGCGCATCTTCGACCAGTTCTTCCGGCTGGACAGCTCCCGCGCCACCCGCACGGGCGGCGCGGGCCTTGGCTTGGCCATAGCCAAGGAAATCATTGCCCTCCACGGCGGGACGATCCGGGCTGCCAGCGCGGACAACCGGATCACCTTTACCGTCCGCCTGCCCCTGCAGGGGGCCGCCGCAAGAAATTCGTAAGATTTCCGCAGGAAAATCACAGGAGGTTTGCAGGAACGTCCACAGATCTGCGGGAAGCGAATCTGATACGATCTTTCCATCAGGAAAGGCGCTGGGCGCCGGAAAGGACATGAGATGGAAAGATTGCGGATATTGGTGCTGTTCGGCGGATGCTCTTCAGAGCATGAGGTGTCTCTGCAGTCCGCCCACGGCGTGCTGACGCACATGGACCCGGAGCGGTACTGCCCCATCCCGGTAGGGATCACCCGGGAGGGGGCGTGGTATGTTTACACAGGGCCGCTGGATGCCATTCCCGGTGGAAGATGGCAGCGGGAGGCGGCGTGCGTGCCCTGCACTCTGCGGCTGGACCGGGGGAACCAGGCCCTGGTGCTGTTGGACGGCTCCGGCCGGGAAGTGGCTTTTGACTTGGCCTTCCCGGTTCTCCACGGCAGGAACGGTGAGGACGGCACGGTTCAGGGGGCGCTGGAATTGGCCGGTGTGCCCCTGGTAGGCTGCGGGACGCTGTCCAGCGCCCTGTGTATGGACAAGGACCGAGCCCACAAGCTGGCGGCTCTGGCGGGGGTACGGGTGCCCCGGAGCCGTCTCTTCCCGGAGGACTGTGCCTTTGAGGAGCTCCGGACGGCAGCCGAAACACTGGGCTGGCCGCTGTTTGTCAAGCCGGTGCGGGCGGGTTCTTCCTTCGGCGTGAGCCGGGTGGAGGAGCCGGCACAGCTGGCTCCGGCGGTGGAGGCGGCCTTCCGCCACGACGGCGAGATTTTGCTGGAGGAGGCCATTCCCGGCTTTGAGGTGGGCTGTGCGGTGCTGGGGAACCGGGAGCTCACCGTCGGGGCGGTGGATGAGGTGGAGCTGTCCCGGGGCTTCTTCAACTATACGGAGAAATACACCCTCCAGACATCGGCCATCCACTGCCCCGCCCGGATCGCCCCGCAAAAGGCAGCGGAGATCCGGGAGACGGCGAAGGTCCTCTACCGGGCACTGGGCTGCCGGGGATTTGCCAGGGTGGACCTGTTCCTCACCCCCTGGGGGGAGATTGTGTTCAACGAGGTGAACACGATCCCGGGCTTCACGCCCCACAGCCGCTATCCTGCCATGATGCGTGCCGCCGGCATCCCCTTCCGGGAGCTGGTGAGCCGCCTGATCCAGCTGGGGGCCGAGCTATGAGGGCGGCGCGGTACAGCCGGCGGCAGATGCGCTCCGGGCCGCTGGTGCTGGTGAACCGTCAGCATCCCCTGGCGGAGGAGCCGCGGCAGCTGCTGACAGCAGCGGACGAGCGGTATCCCAATATCCTGCTGGAGCGGCAGGCCGCCCGGCTGCTGGCCGCCTGCATCCAGGCAGCAGGCGGGGCGCGGGAGATCGTGCCGGTCTCCGGCTGGCGCAGTCAGGCGGAGCAGCAGGCCATTTGGGAGGACACCCTGCAAAGACGGGGAGAGGCGTTCACCCGGCAGTATGTGGCGGTCCCCGGGTGCAGCGAGCACCAGACGGGGCTTGCCATCGACCTGGGCCGGGCAGCGCGGGAGATCGACTTCATCCGGCCCGATTTTCCGGAGGAAGGCGCCTGCGGGCGGTTCCGGCGACTGGCGCCCCGGTATGGCTTCATCCAGCGGTACCACCGGGAAAAGGAGTCCCTGACCGGTATCGCCTGTGAGCCGTGGCACTATCGGTATGTGGGGACGCCTCATGCCCTGCTGATGGAGCGGGAGGGCCTGTGCCTGGAGGAGTATCTGGACTGGGTGCAGACAGCGCCCAGGACGTGCCGCCTGGAACATGGGCGGAGCGCACGGGTGTTTTACATGCCCTGCGCCGGCGATGAGACGGAGCTCCGCTTGCCGGAGGGCTGCTGCCAGGTCTCCGGCGACAACCGGAACGGATTTGTCGTGACAGTTTGGGAGGTGTAGGTATGGCAGACGGACGCCGGGGCGCGGCGTTGGATCTCTTCCGTCTGGCGGCGGTGATGCTGGTGGTGGCGAACCACACCTCCCCGCTGGTGTCTGTTTCCCCATTGTGGGACTTCTGGTTCACCCGGGTGCTGGCCCGGGTGGCGGTGCCGTTTTTCCTGATGGTCAGCGGCTATTTTCTGGCAAAGGACCAGTGGCGCAGGACCGGCGTCTTTCTGAAAAAGACCTGTCTGCTCTACGGGGCGGCGGTGCTGCTGTATCTGCCGCTGAACTGGTACAACGGCGGCTATGGGCCAGCGGAGTGGGTCAAAAAGCTCCTGCTGGATGGGACCTTCTATCACCTGTGGTATTTTCCAGGCGTGATTCTGGGTGTTCTAGTGGCCAGGGGGCTGCTCCGGCTGGGCTCCCGGACGGCGTTGACCGCGGCCGGGCTCCTTTACCTGGTGGGCCTGGGCGGAGACAGCTATTATGGACTGACCTGCCAGCTCCCGGCGCTGGAGGCGCTGTACGGGGAGATTTTCCAAATCTTTGCCTATACGCGGAACGGACTGTTTTTCACGCCGCTATTTTTGCTGCTGGGAGCCGCCGGTGTGCGGTGGAGCGTGAGGACCTCCGCTGCAGGCCTGTGCGCCGCCTTCGCGGCCATGACCGCAGAGGGGCTTTGGCTCCATGGGCTTCAGGTCCAGCGGCACGACAGCATGTACATGCTGCTGCCGCTGGTGATGGTTTGCCTGTTTTCCCTTCTGCTGGGGCTGAATCGCGGAGAAAGGCGGAGCTGCCGCAAGCTCTCTTCACTGATCTATGTCCTGCACCCCTGGTGCATCGTGCTGGTCCGGGGCGGCGCGGAGGTGCTGGGCCTGGAAGGTCCGCTGGTGGAGAACAGCATGGGGCATTTCCTGGCCGTGCTGGCCTCCAGCGCGGCGGCGTCCTGGGCGCTGTGGCTGGCCTGGAGCAGACGGCCGCTGAAACGCTCCAATAAAGGATAAAAGGACAATATATTGTCGAACTTCGACAGTATATTGTCCTTTTTGGGCCTCTCAGGCGCCTTCGCGCTCCGCGTGAAGACGGCGGAGCTGCTGTTCAGCTGTCATCATACCCTGCTCGTACCGGTCGATTTTCTGATTCAGCAGGTCCAGAGAGGCCTGCATCTCCGCCATCCGGGACACCAGCTGGTCCCGCTGTTCTACCAGCAGGGCCTTGCGGGCGTCCAGGGTGGCGTCTCCCTGCTGGAACAGGTCCACATATTCGATCAGGGCTTCGATCTGCACCCCGGCGGCCCGCATGCACTTCATCAGCTGGATCCAGCCGCAGGACTCCTCCCCGTAGTCCCGCAGGCCGCCCCTGGTGCGGGGGACAGGCGGGATCAGGCCGATGCGCTCGTAGTAGCGAAGGGTGTCCGCTGAAATATCATACTTCCTGCTCACTTCGGCGATGGTCATGGCCGTTCTCCTCTCAGCGGGCGGCCTGGGCCGCGTCGTTCACACACCGCAGGGCGTTCAGGCTGCGGGGATAGCCGATGTAGGGCAGGCACTGGGAGATGACCTGGATCAGGAAGGCATTGTCGTTTCCAATCCTCAGATTGGCACCGGCGTGGCTGGTGAGCTGGGGTTCGCAGCCGCCCAGGGCGGCCAGGAAGCAGAAGGTGATCATTTCCCGCTGCTTATAGTCCAGCCCCCCGCGGGTGTAGTAGTCGCCGAAGCAGTTGTCCGCCAGCCAGCGGTTGATGTGGCGGCTTTCCTCCGGGCCGCTGTTCTGAAAGCCCCGCATCCCCTCACCGAAGATATCCACCTGGGCCTGGTTGCCCGCGGCCAGCCGGGTCTCTGCCGTGGTGGTGGAGCCGGGCTCCAGCGGCAGGGCGACGCCCTGCTCCGTCAGCACCTGATTCGTCACGGAGAAAAAGGGACGCACCCGGCCGATCCCCAGATAGGCCACGGATTGATAGAGAATCTCCTTTACCTGGACAGGGGTGATGCCGGCCCGCAGGGCGGCGGGCAGCAGCACGCGGTATTCCTCCACACCCTGGCAGCCCAGTAGGGCAGCGAGAATGGCCATCATCCTGGCGGCGTCATCCAGGTCCCCCTGGTTCACCACCTCGTCCAGGGCGAAATTGGCGAAGAGCTCCATAAACTCCGGATCCGTTTCCCACAGCGGGGAAGGAGGGCCGGGAAAGAAACGGGACAAATAGTCTTTGGCAGATGCGGAAAGCGCCATACTGAAAAGCCTCCTTTGCGCCTGCGGGGCGCTGTCTTTTGATGAGAACACTTTAGCACTTGGAGTCTACTCCAAGTCAAGTGCTTTTTCAAATACTCCGCAGGGGAATCAATCCTCAATATGATACAGAGAGGATATGACCAGCCAGAGCTGGGAGAAGGGGCGCATCAGGTTCCAGATGCCGGCACCCTGGAAACCGTATTCCGCGATCAGGGACAGACGGGCGGAAAGACTGCGGGCGTCTTCAAACCAGACTTCGTGAATTGTGCCGTCTGCTGCGGTGTAGTGAAAGAAGGGGGCCTGGGCCGTCTCATCGTACTGGATGGCCACGTCATGTTCAATGGCCAGCTCGATGGCCCGCTGATTGGAGATGGAGGGCGCCCGGGTGACGCCCTGGACAAAGGGCAGGGGCCAATCGTAGCCGTAGTTGGAAAGGCCCAAGAAGATCTTCTCCGGCGGGATCTCCGTCACGGCGTAGTCCAGCACGGTCCGGACGTTGGGCAGGGGGGATACCGCCATGGGCGGTCCTGCGGTGTAGCCCCACTCATAGGTCATCAGAAGCACGCCGTCCACAGCGGCACCCACAGCGGCATAGTCGTGCCCCTCGTACAGAAGTCCCGCCTGCCGGGCGGAGGTCTTGGGGGCTAGAGCGGCCCAGAGAAAGAAGCCCTGGGAGTTCAGGAGCCGCCGCAGGCGGGCGAGAAAGGCGGCGTAGGCCGCCGCCAGCTGGCCGGGGAGAAATTCAAAGTCCACATCCAGCCCGGCGTAGCCACGGCGGCGGAGTGTCTGCTGGACCTGATCCACTAGGCGGTCCTGGACGGCGCTGTCTGTCAGGACCAGGGTGGCCCGCTGGGTGTCGAACTGACCGGTTTCTGTCATGGTGGACAGATGCATCACCGGGCGGACGCCCCGCTGACGGGCAGCGGAGAGGAGAGCGTCATCCTCCAGCTGGAGCAAATCGCCGTCGGCGGTGATCCCGTAGGTGAAAGGGGTCAGATAGGTGAGATAGGGAAGCTCCGCATTCAGAAGGGACATATCAATGTAGGGGTAGGCATAACCGTTGAAGGCGGCGGCGCCCAGGGGCTCGTCAAAGTAGGAGATCACCAGGACCTGTCCGGGCTGGAGGGCTGCTCCGCCGCCCAGAGGCCAGTTGTTCTGCCAGAGGCGGCGGACTGTGGTGCCGTATGCCTCCGCGATGGAAGCCAGGGTCTCCCCGGCCCGGACAGCGTGGACCTGGCGGGGAAAGCGGACCACCAGAGTTTGTCCCACCGCCAGGGCGCCGCTGGGGGGCACGGCGTTGTCCGCGGCCAGGCGGGCGGGATCGACGCCGTAGGATTCCGCGATGGAGCCGACCGTCTCGCCGGCTTGGACCACATGGATCGTCATGTTGGACATCACCTCCTTTGGAGACTATGCAGGCCGGGGTGGGGATATGCGGTGCCCACTGGAGGGAGTTGGAAAATATGACGGAAGAGACGGCTGCTTGACAGAGCACATTTGGAAGAATTGTGACGCTTTGTCAGAACGCCGAAATTTGATTCAGAGATTTGTGGATATTTTCCGGCGTGCCAGGAGGGTCAAAACCGCTGAAATAGTTGACAGAGACGTGGAGAATCGTTAAAATAATGTTAAAGCTTGTGCGTTTTTTAACGAAAAACGGGTAGACGATGACGTCCAACAAGCGTGTGCCATCCGCCGTTGAGGGAGGAAACACACCACTTGCTGAGACGTCTCTTTTTGTATACAGCGCAAAGAGGGAGGCAAAGCGATGTTCCTGCTGTTTTTCCTGCTGTGGCTGTTGCTGTCCGGCGGGATCAGTGTCCATACCTGCCTGTGGGGCGTTGCAGTCTCGGCGCTGATCTCCTGGTTCTGCAAGCGGGTGCTGGGCTATCAGTGGCGGGTGTTCTGCGGCAGTCCTTCCAGAATCTGGGCCATGGCGCGGTATTTTGCTCACCTGCTGGCGGAGATGCTGAAGGCCGGACTGGTAATCATGCGGATCATCTACACCCGCCCCAAGGGCATCGAACCCAAGCTGGTGTGGTTCCACACCCCGCTGAAGACAGACCGCCGCAGGGCAATGCTGGCAGACTCGATCACGCTCACCGCGGGGACAATCACCGTGCGGGCCGAGGACGGCCGGATGCTGGTGCACACACTGGACACGCCGCTGGCAGAGGGGATTGAGGACAGTTCCTTCCAGCAGCGGCTGGAGAGGATGGAGGCGGCCCAATGGAACAAGTGAGGACCTGGGTGCTGACCGCGGGCGCCGTGGTGCTGGCGCTGCTGATCCTGGCGACGCTGGTGCGGGCGGTGCTGGGCCCCCGGTTTACGGACCGCATCGTGGCCGTGAATGTCATCAGTACGCTGGTGATCGCGGAGCTGGTGCTGCTCTCCGTCTGGCTGCGGGAGGACTTTCTGGTGGATGTGGCCCTGGTGTTCGCGCTGCTGAGCTTTCTGGCGGTGGTGGTGGTCTCCCGTCTGGTGGCGGCCCGGCGGCGGAAACGCCCGGAGCGGGAGAAGACGGGAGGAAACGCCCATGATCGATAATCTGGTGACCGCAGCCGGGCTGGCATGTTTCCTGTTCGGCCTGTTCGTGTTTTTCTCCGCTGTGCTGGGGCTGTTCCGGTTCGATTATGTGCTCAACCGGATGCACGCCGCCGCAGTGGGGGACTCCCTGGGTATCTTCTGCGTTCTGATCGGGCTGATGCTGCTGCACGGCTGGTCCCTGTCCGCCGCAAAGACGCTGCTGATCTTTGTGTTTTTATGGCTGACCAGTCCGGTGTGCAGCCATCTGGTCGCGGAGATGGAGGTATCCACAGTCCCGGATTTGGAAAAGGAATGCGAGGTGGAGGTACGATGATCGTTCTGGAATACATCCTGCTGGTCGGGGTGATCGTGTGTGCTATTGCAGCGCCGCTGTGCAAGCGGCTGCTGGCATCGGTAATCGTGTATATGGCGCTGTCCCTGATGATGGCGGTGCTGTGGAGCCTGCTCCAGAGCCCGGATCTGGCCATTACGGAGGCGGCTGTGGGCGCCGGTGTGACCAGCATCCTCTTTTTCCTGACGCTGAAGAAGATCCACGCGCTGAAGGGGACACGGGATGAGTAAAAAAGAGGAGCAGCCGGACCGGCTGAAACAGTTTATCTCCTGGGTGGACGGAGATCGGGAGCCCAAGGACCGGACACTGTTCGTCATGGAGCAGCGCCCCCACCGGGAATTCCGCCCGTCAGAGGAGGAGTTCGAGCGGCGGGAAAAGGACCGGCTGCGGAAGTTTTTCAACTGGTATCCCATCGCCGCGGCGGTGATCTGCGTGGCGCTGGGAATTATCCTGTTCACCACAGTGATGAACATGCCCGGATTCGGCCAGGAAGACAACCCCATCAACAACGAGGTGGCGGAGCGATATCTGGAGCACAGCGAAGAGGAGACGGGCTCTGAGAACGTGGTGACGGCCATGATTATCGGCTACCGCGGCTTCGATACTTTGGGGGAGAGCTGCGTGCTGTTTCTGGCGGTGTCGGCGGTGATGATCCTGCTGTTGCGGGACCGGAAGAACACCAGCGAGCATGAGCTCCAGCAGATGGAGCGGGAGGAGACCGCCGTGCAGGGCCGCTCTGACCTGATCCTCAAGCAGGTGGCCTGGGTGCTGCTTCCTTTTATTTTCCTTTTTGCCATCTATGTGCTGCTGAACGGCGAGACGTCGCCGGGCGGCGGGTTTTCCGGCGGGACTATCCTGGGGGCGGGACTGATCCTGTTTTCCGCTGCCTTTGGCCCCGGACACACGCGGGTGCTGATGAACCAGAGGCGGTACAGCGCGGTGCGGACCTTCGGTCTGCTGCTGTATGCTGTGCTGTACGGCGTTTACATCTTCATCGGGGCCAACGGCCTGCCCAATTACCTCACCGGGATGATCCTGCTGATCGACCTGGCGGTGGGGCTGGTGGTGGCCTGCACCGTATATGGATTCTACGCCCTGTTTTCCAGGGGAGAGATCTGAGAGGAGGCGGAGAAGAGAATGCTGGAGGAGATCATCCAGAACCGCTACGCGGTCACTGCTGTCATCCTGTTTGGCATCGGCTTCACGAATCTGATGCTGCAGCAGAATCTGCTGCGCAAGGTGATCGGATTCAACATCATGGACTCGGCCGTCTTCCTGCTGCTGGCCTCGCTGGGGTATATTGACGGGGGCGTCGCGCCCATCGTGGGGGACCGGGGCTTCGACCCGCTGTACATCAATCCGATTCCCAGCGGCCTGGTGCTGACCGGCATTGTGGTATCTGTGTCCATCACGGCGTTTTCCCTGGCGTTGATCCAGCGGATCTACCGCCGCTATGGCACCATTGAGATGCGGGAACTGCTGGAGCGGGCCAAGAAGGAGGACGACTGATGCGGCCGTTTGTGGAGAACTTTCCCTTCTTTTCGATTTTTCTGGCTATCCTGGCGGCCATCGTGACCGCGGCCATCCGCAGCGGGCGGATCAGCTACTGGATCACCATCGGAGTGTGCGCTGCATCCGCGCTGCTGAACGGCTGGGTACTGGAATACACCTATGCAGAGGGAGTGAGCTTCACCTACGCCATGGGGCGATTTCTGGCGCCGTACGGCAACGCCATCAACTGCGGGCCGCTTCAGGCACTGCTGGCCGCCGTGTTCTCCCTGGTGATGGCCCTTGCTCTGGCGGGCGGGCGGCGGGACCTGTTTCAGGACATCCTGCCGGAGAAGCAGAAGTTTTACTTTGTCATGGTGAACATGCTGGAGGCGTCCCTGTTGGCACTGACCTACACCAACGACATGTTCACCGGGTATGTGTTCATCGAGACCAGCACCATCGCGGCCTGCGCGCTGGTGATGGCCAAGGACAACGGCCCCAATCTGATCGCCACCATCCGGTACCTGTTCATGAGCCTGGTGGGGTCCGGGCTGTTCCTGATCGGGCTGACCATTTTGAACAGCATCACCGGCTATCTGCTGATGCCCTCTCTGGCGGAGGCAGTGGCGGAGCTGCGGCTCTCGGAGAGCTACACGCTCCCGCTGACGGTGGCTGTAGGGCTGCTGGTGGCGGGGCTGGGCGTCAAGAGCGCCATGTTCCCCTTCCACCTGTGGCTGCCGGATGCCCACGGCGGCGCCACCACAGCGTCCTCCGCCATCTTGTCCGGCTTGGTGCTGAAGGGGTACATCGTGCTGCTGCTGGTGATGATCCTGCGGGTTTTCTCCATGGAGCTGATGGTGGAGCTGGGAGTCACCGACGTGATCCTGGCCTTTGGGCTGCTGGGAATGATTCTGGGCTCTCTGGCTGCTATGCGGGAGAACCATATCAAGCGGATGCTGGCGTATTCCTCCGTGGCGCAGGTGGGGTATATCTTCATGGGTGTGGGCCTGGGGAGCATCGAGGGGCTGATCGCCTCCTGTTTCCATATCCTGGTCCATGCCTGCTGCAAGCCGCTGCTGTTTCTCTGCGCCGGCAGACTCTCCGCCGTCAGCGGCCACCACAAGAGCCTGAAGAACCTGCGGGGCAGCGCCTACCGGGACATTGGGGCGGGCTTGGGCTTCACTGTGGGGGCCCTGTCCATGATCGGCATCCCCCTGTTCGGCGGCTTTGTCTCCAAGCTCTACTTTGCCAGCGCGGCCGTGCCCACCGGTATGACGGCGATGATCCTGCTGACCATCGCCCTGTCCACGGTGCTGAACGCACTGTACTATGTTCCGGCGCTGCTGGCCATCTGGGTGAAGCCCCCGGCGGAGGATGAGGCGCTGGTCCTAGCCGACGTGCATCCGGGGGATCTGGCTGCGGACCGGGCCTTCACCGCGGCTGCCGCCATCCTGATCGTGGGAATTTTTGTGCTGGGCATTTTTTACCACCCGATCACAGACCTGATCGAGGCGGGTGTCCGGCTGATTTGAGACTTGTTGTTTGTGAGGGAGTGCGCCCATGCTGTTGCTGCTGCCTATTCTGGTGCCGCTGATCGGCGGGATCTTCGTATTCCGGCAGAAAAATGAGACTTACCGTGACTGGCTGGTGGTGACGCTGATCGTGATTACCGCCGTGATGGTGCTGGCTAACTGCACGATGCCCACCCAGCGGCTGTGGCTGCTGACCATCCAGGGGGACTTGGGCTTGGTGCTGAACAGCGACTGGCTGTCCAAGTTCTTCATGGTGCTGGCAGTGTGCATCTGGGCGCCGGTGGTGGTCTTTACAAAACCCTACATCCGCCATGCGGGGCAGGGCAACCAGTTCATGGGATTTTATACCATGACGCTGGGGGTACTGATGGGCCTTGCTCAGGCGGCCAACTTCGTGACCATGTATATGTTCTTCGAGATGATGTCCCTGATTACGGTGCCGCTGGTGCTGCACAATGCCACGCCGGCGGCCCGCCGGGCAGGCTTCAAATACTTGGGGTATTCCGTATTCGGCGCGGGCATGGCCCTGGCCGGCTACTTCTTTATCGCCTATTACTTGACGGTGCCGGATTTTCAGCCGGGTGGGGCCATCGATTTCTCCCGGGCTGCAGAGCACCAGCCGCTGCTGCTGGTGGCATACTGTCTGATGATCGTTGGCTTCGGGGCCAAGGCGGGCATGATGCCCATGCAGTCCTGGCTGCCTGCCGCCCATCCGGTGGCGCCGGCCCCAGCCTCAGCCGTGCTCTCCGGTGTCATTACCAAGGGTGGCGTGGTGGCTGTGATCCGGGTTACTTATTATATGTTTGGACCGGAGTTTCTGGCGGGCAGCTGGCCCCAATATGTGCTGCTGACGCTGACGCTGGCCACGGTGTTCGTGGGGTCCATGTTGGCCTATCGGGAAAAGCAGCTGAAGCGGCGGCTGGCTTATTCCACGGTGAGCCAGGTGTCCTATGTGCTGTTCGGCCTGATGCTGCTGACGCCGGATGGCGTCCAGGCCTCTCTTCTGCAGATGGTCTTCCATGCCCTGGCCAAGGATACGCTCTTCCTGGCGGCGGGCGCCATCATCTTCTCCACCAACTGCACCCGGGTGGATCAACTGCGGGGCATCGGCCGGCGGATGCCGGTAACCATGTGGTGCTTCACCCTGGCGGCCCTCTCCCTGATCGGGATTCCGCCCATGGCGGGATTCGTGAGCAAGTGGTACCTGCTCACCGCCAGCCTGGAGGCACCGATCCAGGCCTTTGGCGTCGCAGGGCTGGTGGTGCTGGTGGTCTCCGCCCTGCTGACGGCGGGATACCTGCTGCCGGTGGTGACAGAGGGATTCTTCCCCGGCCGGGATTTTATTACGGAGCGGCGGGAAGTGGGAGTCCAGATGACATGGCCCATGATTGCCTTTGCCGCGGCTGTGGTGCTGATCGGTCTGCTGCCCGGCGGCCTGCTGCATTGGCTGGGTCTTCTGGCGGCCCGGCTGTTCCCCTGACAGTGGGGAAGCTTTGAGAAGGGAGGTACGTCTGTGCGCCAATTTCTGACATTGCCCATTCTGGTTCCCATCGTGCTGGGAATCGCGCTGCTGATCCTGCAGCCCAAGAGCCGGAGGGTGCGGAGCATCTATATCATGGCGGCATCCCTGGCGACGACAGCACTGTCTCTGGCCTGTATCGTGCTGACCTATCTCTATGGGAGCGGCTTTCTGGCCTGCATCATGGTGAGATTCAACGAGGCGTTCTCCATCTCCCTGCGGATCGACGGGGCGTCCATGGTCTATGGGGCCATCGTGTCCGTGCTGTGGCCGCTGGTGACGGCGTACTCGCTGGACTATATGTCCCACGAGGGGCATGAGAACCGGTTCTTCGCTTTTTGGCTGATGGCCTACGGTGTGGTGCTGGGTATCGCTTATTCCGAGGATTTTCTGACGCTGTATTTCTTCTATGAGGTCCTGACGCTGACCACGCTGCCTTTGGTGATGCACGCCATGGACGAGAAGGCCCGGTATGCCGGGCGGAAGTATCTGGTGTACTCCCTTTCCGGCGCGGCGTTTGCCTTTATCGGGATCGTCTTTCTGCTGAATTACGGCGTGGGACACCTGAACTTCACCTACGGCGGCATTCTGGATCAGAGTCTGGCGGCGGGAAACGAGCGGACGCTGGAGCTGGTGTTTGTGGCGGCCTTTTTCGGCTTCGGGGTGAAGGCGGCAGTATTTCCCTTCCACGGCTGGCTGCCGGACGCCTCGGTGGCACCTACGCCGGTGTCTGCACTGCTCCATGCAGTGGCGGTGGTCAAGGCCGGCGCCTTCGCAGTGCTGCGGCTAATTTACTACGGCTTCGGGGCGGATTTCCTGCGGGGAAGCTGGGCCCAGACGGTGGTGATGACGGCGGCTATCGTGACCATTGTTTACGGCTCCGCTCGGGCGCTGCGGACACCCCATCTGAAGCGGCGGCTGGCGTTTTCCACGGTGAGCAACCTTTCCTACATCCTCTTTGCCCTGACGTTGATGACCCCGGCAGGGATGGTGGGCGGCATGACCCACATGGTCTACCACGCATTCACCAAGATCACCATGTTCTGCTGCGCCGGCGCCATTATTCTCAAGAGCGGGAAGGAGTATATCTATGAGATGGAGGACTTCGGCCGGGCCATGCCGGTGGTGTTTGCCACATTCACCGTCTCCTCCTTTGCGCTGATCGGAATGCCGCCGTTGGGAGGCTTCGCAGGCAAGTGGATGATTGCGGAGGCGGCAGTGGCCTCGGTGAATCCGCTGGCCTACGCGGGCATCGCCGCGCTGATTCTGTCCACGCTGCTGACGACGCTGTACATGCTGACCATTGTGGTGCGGGCCTATTTCCCGGTGGGAGAGCTGGACCGGGCGGCACTGGCCCGGGTACACGACCCGGCCAGGACCATGTGGATCCCGCTGGTGCTGCTGACCGCCTCCGGTGTGATTCTGGCGCTGCTGTCCAACGAAGTGATCGGCTTTTTATGGAACGCGGTTCCGCGGAACTGGTAAGGGAGGGAGACGATGGGAAACATTCTGCTGCTGTTTCTGGTCCTGTTCCCCATGCTGCTCTCTGCCTGGGTGTTCCCGCTGCGGCGGCGGGACAGGAGATACCGGAATTGGCTGATCCAGATCATTCCCGCAGTGGAGCTGGCCGCTGCACTGCTGCTTCTGCTGTGGCCCGGGGCTGCCCTAGAGCTGCCGGGGGTCTTTGGCTTTGGCCTGCGGCTTCAGGCCGGGAGTCTGGGGAGCCTGCTGGCGCTGGTGAGCGCCTTCCTGTGGGCGGCCACCGGCCTCAACTGCCCCAGCTACTTTGCCGCCGCCGAGGGCTGCAATCGTTTCTACTTTTTCTGGCTGTTGACGCTGGGGGCTCTGATGGGGGTGTTTCTGGCAGCGGACCTGTTCACGCTGTTCGTGTTCTTTGAGATGATGTCCTTCACCTCCTATGTATGGGTGGTGCAAAACGAGACGGAGGAGGCCCGGCAGGCCGGACAGACGTATCTGGCTGTGGCCGTGATCGGCGGCATGGCGCTGCTGGCGGGCCTGCTGCTCCTCCAGCAGCTGCTGGGGACGCTGGAGTTTTCTGCTATGGCGGAGGCGGTATCCGCACTGCCTGCGGAAAAGCGCGGGTCCCTGTACGTGGCCGGTGGATGCGCATTGGTGGGATTTGGCGCCAAGGCCGGGATGTTCCCCCTGAACATCTGGCTGCCAAAAGCCCATCCCGTGGCGCCGGCACCGGCGTCTGCCCTGCTGTCCGGCATCCTGACCAAGAGCGGTGTTTTCGGTGTGCTCATTCTCTGCCGGTATCTGTTCTGGACAGAGCTTCCCTGGAATACAGTGGTACTGGCCCTGGGCGTGGTGACTATGGTGCTGGGAGCTGTGCTGGCGCTGTTCTCCGTCGATCTGAAGCGGACGCTTGCCTGCTCCTCCATGTCCCAGATCGGCTTTATTCTGGTGGGCACAGCCATGCAGGGCTTCCTGAACGGCGAGAACGCCCTGGCGGCCTGGGGCACGGTGCTGCACATGCTGAACCACTCCCTCATCAAGCTGGTGTTGTTTGTGGCGGCAGGTGTGGTGTATCTGGGAACTCACTCGCTGAATCTCAATGACATCCGGGGCTGGGGGCGGAACAAGCCGGTTTTGAAGGTCCTGTTCTTCGTGGGGGCGGCCTCCATTGCAGGCGTACCGGGTTTTTCCGGCTATGTGAGCAAGACCCTGCTCCATGAGAGCATCGTGGAGTACATCCATGTGCTGGAGCACGCGGGGGCCGCCGCAGGTTGGTTCACGACGGTGGAGTGGCTGTTTCTGCTCTCCGGCGGACTGACAGCGGCGTACATGACAAAGCTGTTCGTGGCGATTTTTGTCTCCAGCCGTGCTGTTGGCCAACGGCCGGCCTTGAAGGACTATATGTCCCCGGGCACCCATGCGGCGTTGAGTGTGGGCGCAGCCCTGCTGCTGGTGCTGGGCCTGACTCCGGGACTGACCATGGAGCCTCTGGCCCAATGGGCGGGGCGATTCCTGCGGGCAGATCCTGGTCACAGCGTCCATTATTTTGCCTGGGTCAACCTGAAGGGCGCATGCATCTCCCTAGCTATTGGCGCAGCAGTCTATCTCCTGGTGGTCCGAGGGCTGCTGATGCGGCGGGAGGCGGATGGCATGGTTTATCTGGACCGCTGGCCGGCCCGGCTGGATTTGGAGAATCTGGTATACCGCCCGCTGCTGTCGGCCCTGACCTTTGTGGGGGCCCTCTGCGCCCGGGTGGCCGCCTCCGTAGGCGACTGGCTGGTGCTGCTGGGGGAGCGGATCCTCTTTACCAAGGCCCCCGGCATCTTTGTGCCGAAGCGGGCCGAGAACTTCGGCACATACGGACGGAAACCCCTCCGTTTCCTAACGGAGGAGACCTTCTCCTTTGATCTCATGCTGGCAGGCGGAGGGCTGATCTTCCTGCTGCTGTATATGCTGCTGTGAGTCGACAACGGATACAGAAGAACGCGAAAGGCCAGGAATGCCGCTTATGCGGTGTTCCTGGCCCATCTTTATGGGAGGGAGAGAAGATTGTGGGTACGATCATAGCTGTCACGGCCGCGGCAGGCATGGGAGGGACCGGGCTGGGGGGCCTGGCCGCCTATCTGTTCCGCAGAGGTACGGACAGGACCGTGAGTGTGCTGCTGAGCTTTGCGGCGGGCATGATGCTTGCTGTGGTGTGTGCAGACCTGCTGACCGATGCCATTCAGGCGGGGCCAGGGCTCTCCGCGCTTCCTGCGGCATCTGCCAGCGTACTGGCGGGCTGCGGGGGGATCTGGCTCCTGGAGGAGCTGGTAAGCGGGCTGCAGGCAGGTGCGAAGCGGGGAGGGCTCTTTCTGGCAGGTGTGGTGATGGCAGCCGCTATTGCCCTGCACAACCTGCCAGAGGGGATGGTAATCGGCGCCTCCTACGCTGCGGATCTGGCCGAAGCGGGAGAGGATGGGCGAATGATGGCACTGGTGATCGGGCTCCACAACATTCCAGAGGGAATGGCTGTTGCAGTTCCCCTGGCGGCAGGCGGTGCCAGCAGAGGACGGGCAGTCCTGACCACAGCGGCAGCCGGCGCGCCCACGGTGCTGGGGGCGGTTTTGGGCTTCTGCCTGGGAACGATGGGGCCGGGCCTGCAGATGCTCACACTGGGCGGAGCATCCGGGGCGATGCTGTACGTGGTATTCGGTGAACTGCTGCCGGAGTCCTTCCGCCTGTGCCGATCCCCAGCGCCCGTGATGGCGGCGGTGCTGGGGGTTCTAACAGGCATGGGCGTGGTTTTGGGATAAAAAGAACCCGTCCCGCCACTTGGCGGGACGGGTTTGTTTCAGAAAATAGTTACAGCTTACAGCTTCTGGAGCCGGGCAGCGCGCTTCTTGCCGTACCAGACAATGATAGCAACGTAAGCCACAGCAGCGCAGACACCGATGATGTAGGCGGGCGTCCAGGGAATATGGAAGCCGATCTGTGCATTGGCAATGAAGGTCACTGTAACAAAGGTGTACCAAGCACCGGGAATCAGGGGGATCCACACCCACTTGGCCTTGCTGTTCTCGAACATCCATACGGAGATACCCAGGAATGCGAACAGGGACAGGGTCTGGTTGGACCATGCGAAGTAACGCCACAGCAGATTGAATCCATCGGGGCTGCTCTTCGCAAAGACCAGAATCACCGCCACCAGCGCGAAGATGATGGCGGACAGGCCCAAGCGCTTCGGCTTAGAGCTCTGATCGATGTGCAGAGAGTCAGAGATGGACAGGCGCAGAGAACGCAGCGCGGTATCGCCGGAGGTGATGGGCAGAACGATGACGCCCAGCAGGGCGATGATGCCGCCCACGGGGCCCAGCAGATCGCGGCAGATGATGCCGACAGTGCCGGTGGCCAGAGAGGCATTGACCTCCTGCAGACCCAGGTTGTACACGCCCATAGCGGCGGCGGCCCAGATCATGGCAATGAAGCCTTCCAGAATCATCATATTGTAGAAGGTCATGCGGCCCTGCTTCTCGCTCTTCATGGTGCGGGAGATGATAGCGGTCTGCGTGGAATGGAAGCCGGAGAGAATGCCGCAGGCCACAGTGATGAAGAACACAGGAATGAAGTGCTGCGCGGTGAAATACTCACCATAATTGAAGGTGGCGCTCTGCCAGTTGTCCCACAGGTTCAGCAGGGGATAGCCCTTGACGAACATGCCGATGAACACACCCACGGCAGACAGCAGCAGGATAGCACCGAAGATGGGATAGATGCGGCCGATGATGGCATCGATGGGGAACACGGTGGCGATCAGATAATAAACGAAGATGACACCGTAAATCACCCAGGTGGAGACAGAGGTGGCAGCACCGTCAAAACCAAACACCTGAGTGGCGGCGATGTCGCCGGGGGTGTAGATGAACACCGCGCCGACCAGCAGCAGCAGTACGCTCAGGAAAATCTGGTAAACAGTGAAAACACCCTTGTTGGAGTACTTGCGGACCATGTCCGGCATCTGGGTGCCGCCGTCGCGGAGGCAGATCATACCGGAGAAATAGTCGTGCATAGCTCCGCCGATTACGTTGCCGATGGGGATGGTGATGAATGCGATGGGCCCGAACAGGATGCCCTGAATGGGTCCGATGATGGGGCCGGTGCCTGCGATATTCAGCAGGTTGATGAGGCTGTTCTTCCATTCCCGCATGGGAACGTAGTCCACGCCGTCCTGCTTGGAATAGGCGGGCGTCTCCCGGTCATCGGGGCCGAAGACCTTTTCGCAGAACTTGCCATAGATGGCTGCGCCTACGAACAGAATCACCAGGCCGATGAGAAAGGTTGCCATAGAAAACACACACTCCTTTATGCCCAGTTTCCCGGACAGATTCTGGCTTTATCATAGCACTGAAGAAAGGAGTTGTAAATAATTTATTCATATTTATAAAGAATTTGTTAATATCGCAGAGAAAACAATTAAAAATTCGTTTACCTCACCTAACAAAGTTCCAAATTTTTTTAAGGACCGGATGTGAACACGAATATTTGTGCTGGACGGACCTGGAAATATGCGGGAGTTCAGGCAGTAAAAAACCCGTCCCGCCTTTTGGCGGGACGGGTTTGATTTTGGAAGACACTGCAGCTTACAGCTTCTGGAGCCGGGCAGCGCGCTTCTTGCCGTACCAGACAACGATGCCAACATAGGCCACAGCAGCGCAGACACCGATAATGTAAGCGGGCGTCCAGGGAATATGGAAGCCGATCTGCGCGTTGGCGATGTAGGTCACTGTGACGAAGGTGTACCAGGCAGCGGGGATCAGGGGGATCCACACCCACTTGGCCTTGCTGTTCTCGAACATCCACACAGAGATGCCAAGGAATGCGAACAGGGACAGGGTCTGGTTGGACCATGCGAAGTAACGCCATAGGGTGTTGAAGCCGCTGGGGCTGCTCTTTGCGAAGACCAGGATCACAGCCACCAGCGCAAAGATGATGGCGGACAGGCCCAGGCGCTTGGCCTTGGAGCTCTGGTCGATGTGCAGGGACTCAGAAACAGACAGGCGCAGGGAGCGCAGCGCGGTATCGCCGGAGGTGATGGGCAGAACAATAACGCCCAGCAGAGCGATGATGCCGCCCACAGGCCCCAGGATATCCTTGCAGATCACGCCGATGGTGCCGGTAGCCAGAGAGGCATTGACCTCCTGCAGGCCCAGGTTGTACACACCCATGGCGGCGGCGGCCCAGATCATGGCGATGAAGCCCTCGAGGACCATCATATTGTAGAAGGTCATGCGGCCCTGCCGCTCGCTCTTCATGGTGCGGGAGATGATAGCGGTCTGCGTGGAGTGGAAGCCGGAGAGAATGCCGCAGGCCACGGTGATGAAGAAGATGGGGATGAAGTGGTTGGCGTCAAAGTACTGACCATAGCTGAAGGCCGCCTGCTCACCGGTGGCTGCATCAACAGCCCACGCGTCGAACGCGATGCCATGCCAGTCATCCCACAGGTTCAGCAGGGGATAGCCCTTGACGAACAGGCCGATGAACACACCCACGGCGGAGAACAGCAGGATGGCGCCGAAGATGGGATAAATGCGGCCGATGATGGCGTCGATGGGGAACACGGTGGCAATCAGATAGTAGACGAAGATAACACCGTAGATGATCCAGGTGGTGGGATCATTCACCGCGCCGGAGAAGCCGAAGACCTGGGTGGCGGCGATGTCGCCGGGGGTATAGATGAACACCGCGCCGACCAGCAGCAGCAACACGCTCAGGAAGATGTTATAGACGGTAAAGACACCCTTGTTGGAGTATCTGCGGACCATGTCCGGCATCTGGGTGCCGCCGTCGCGGAGGCAGATCATGCCGGAGAAATAGTCGTGCATAGCGCCGCCGATTACGTTGCCGATGGGGATGGTGATGAATGCGATGGGCCCGAACAGGATGCCCTGAATGGGTCCGATGATGGGGCCGGTGCCTGCGATATTCAGCAGGTTGATGAGGCTGTTCTTCCATCCCCGCATGGGAACGTAGTCCACGCCGTCCTGCTTGGAATAAGCGGGCGTCTCCCGGTCATCGGGGCCGAAGACCTTTTCGCAGAACTTGCCATAGATGGCTGCGCCTACGAACAAGACCACGAGGCCGATCAAGAAAGTTGCCATAAAAACACACACTCCTTTTCCTTAACCCGCGGCCAGGTCCTCGATTTGGACACGCGGGCTTCTGGCTATAAGCATAGCAGATTTTTGGCCGCATAAGCGTTAAAAAATAGTTCACGGAAATTAAGATGTCGCTAAGAAAACGACAGCCTTATCAAGAATGCGCTTACTTTTGGGGAGCGATGCACAAAAAGCGCATGAAGAAGCCCGGTTGGGAGCTCTTCATGCGCCTGTGCGGACGGCGGAGCGGATCAGCTGCCCTCCGCCATGCGGTAGCCGACGCCCATCTCTGTGAAGAGATACTCCGGCTCGGCGGGATTTTTTTCGATCTTCCGGCGGATGTTGGCCATGTTTACCCGGAGAATCTGGTTGTCGCCGCTGGCCCGGGGGCCCCACAGCTCCTTGATGATGAAATCATACGTCAGAACCTTGCCAGCGTATTTGCCCAGCAGGGCCACGATGCGGAACTCGCTGAGGGTGAGGTGGACATTCTCACCGCGGACACGGACCTGGTGCTTATTGTAGTCGATGACCAGTTCTCCCACTGTATAGGTGCCGTTCCGGGCGATTTCGTCATTACCGGAGATGGTGCGGGTGTGGCGGATCGCGGTGCGGACCCGGGCCAGGAGTTCGTCCGTGCCGAAGGGCTTGGTGAGGTAGTCATCCGCCCCCAGATCCAATGCGGCGACCTTGTCCCGCTCATGGGAGCGGGCGGAGACCACCACCACCGGCAGGCTGGACCAGCTGCGCAGGCTGCGGAGGATGTCCAGACCATCCATGTCCGGCAGGCCGAGGTCCAGAATGACCAGGTCGGGACAGTGGGAGGAGATCATGGAAAGCGCCTCCTCGCCGGTCTGGGCCTGCATGGCTTCATAGCCGTTGTTGTTGAGGACCGTGGAAATGAAGTGCGAGATGCTCTTCTCGTCCTCAATTACCAGAATTTTTTCACGAATCGTCATGATACTTCCTCCTTAGTGAGCGGCAGGCAGAAGGAAAATTCCGCCCCGGACTCCAGATTTTTTGCTTCCAATGTGCCGCCGTGGGCACGGATGATAGCCATGCAGACCGATAGGCCCAGCCCCATGTTCCGCTTTCCGTCGCCGGGGGACGAGTCCTCACAGCGAAGCGCACCGCTGAACAGGGTGTGCAGTTTCTGGGGGGGAATGCCCTGGCCGTTGTCCCGCACGTAAAAGCGGGCCCAGGGGCCATCCCGCTGCGCGGACAGGGCGATGTGCGTGGTGGTTCCGCCGTGGAACACGGCGTTCTCCATCAGATTGGACAGGACCTGCATGATGAGGATGGCGTCCATGGGGACCAGGAGCAGCTCGTCCGGCACGTGGACCTCCACGGACACGGCGGGAAACCGTTTTCGGAATTTGCGGACCGCCTCGTCCAGGACTTCCTCCGCAGCCTCCGGCTCCTTGGTGATTTTGGCCGATTCGTTGCCGATCCGGGTGATGGAGAGCAGATTTTCCACCACGCGGATGAGCCACTGGGCGTCATCCCGCACATCCACCAGAAGGGACTGCTGTTCGGCCGGGGAGAGGGCGGGATTTTCCAAAATGGCGGAGGTGGCACCCATGATAGAGGTCAGAGGGGTGCGAATGTCGTGGGAGACGGAGCGGAGCAGATCCGCCCGCATCTTCACCTTTTCGTTTTCCATCCGGAGGCGGTCCTGCTCCTTGGTCTTGGTGGTCAGGGTGCTGGTGACCAGCGAGACCACCAGAAAGGTGAACATTGTCAGCGGATAGCCGGAAATGGTGAAGTTAAACGCCATATAGGGATATGTAAACACATAGTTGACGCCGATGACACCCAGCACCGCCGCAATCAGCCCGAAGAGATATCCGCTGGTGAAGCGGGAGATCAGGAGCACGGCCAGCACATAGACCGGAGAGGCAAAGCCGTCGATGGTGTCCGCCGTCTGGTGCAGAAGGGCGCAGGCCCCCGTGGCGCATAGAAGAATGGCGGCGGAGACCAGAAGGTCGCGCCAGGAGAAGGAAAAGGTACGCTTCAAACTGGAACGGGTGATCTTCACAGCAGGTCCTCCTTACATCTGTGGGGCTTGAAACATTATTATAGCAGAAAGAGGTGTTAAGATTCCACTAAAAAACGTTAAAGAACATAGGCGGGAAACCTGTGGATTTTTGCATACGTTTAACAAGCCCCAAATGGACCTTGTCAGCGGTTGAACGACGGAATGCGTATAATAATGGATGGCAGGGAGCTGCCGAAAAACAAAAGGAGTGTGTATCAGTATGGAGGAAAGACTCAAAACATATCTGCGGCCGGGAGAGCAGGTCCGCTGGCAGGGCCGTCCCGCCCCGTTTTCGCTTCTGGAGGCAGAGGCAAAAAAGCAGATCCTGCTGAAGTGGGGACTGACGGTGGCACTGGGCGGCGGGCTGCTGGCCGTGTATCTTTCCGGGACCGAGGCGCCCAGTATGGGATTTATCGGCCTGGTGCTGCTGGTGGCTGCGGTGATTCTGATCTCGCCCGTGGCGGAGCGCCGGAACCTCATGGGGGAGCAGTATTGGATCACCAACCAGCGGGCCATTCTGATGACCCGGGACAAGACGTTTTTCTACATGGAACTGTCTGACATCGACGATCTTCAGGTAGTGGGTGGAACCACAAAGGGAAAGAGCTTGGTTCTGGGCAGATGCCTGTTTGAGGAGGCCAAGAAGCTGCTCCGCTGGCGGGCCTGCCATCCCAAGGTCGACGTCCAGAGCCATGACGAGACGGACCGGGCCCTGGGGATGATTTTCTATGGCGTCCAGGGAGCCGAAGCGGCGGCGGAGCTGCTGCGGCAGGGCAGAGACGGCGAGGCAGCCTGACCGGCTCCAACCGGCGGCTCACCCAGCCATACAATTGAATCTGGAGCGCAACACGCTGTACCGCGGGGATCTCCTGCCCGCGGTACAGCGTTTTTTTATTATTAAGTCAAAAGAGATGCCCGGCGGCGTGCAACTTTTGGCCGGAAGGCGGTTATTATCGAACGACTGAGAAAGGAGGTACGCGTCCTTGGAGAAATTGAAGGGGCAGGCCGAAGCATTCTGCCGGAAGTATCTCCAGTGCATGGACCCGGACCAGGCAGCGGCAATGGCTGGCTGCGCCGATGGATACGCCGTGCTGGAGACGAAGATGGTGCGCAGGCGGCTGGAGCGGATGCGGGAGGCAGCGGCTGGGCAGGTGCACCGGGAGGACGTGGTACGGCGTCTGGCCCAGCTGGCTTTCGGCCGGGTGAATGATGCGGCGCGGCTGGCCCTGCACAGCGAAGAGGCGGATTTGGAGACGCTGGATCTGTCTGCCGTGGCGGAGCTGAAGGTGACGGACAAGGGCGGCGTGGAAGTGAAGCTTATTGACCGCATCCGGGCTCTGGAGGCTCTGTACGGACTCCTGAGCGAGGAAAAGGCGGAGGGGGCCGGAGAGCTGTACCGGGTGCTGACGGAAGCTGCCGGGGAGGAAGGAGGGTGGGACGACGGCTGAGATCATGCGGTTTTCCCAAAAGCAGCGAAGGGTGCTGACCTGGTGGTGCCGCCCGGGAGATTGGGAGGCTATCATCTGCGACGGGGCCGTCCGCAGCGGCAAGACCTTCTCCATGGGGCTCTCCTTCTTCCTCTGGGCCATGGCCAGGTTCAACGGACGGCAGCTGGGACTGTGCGGAAAGACCATCACCTCCCTGCGGCGGAACCTGCTGGCGGAGCTGGTGCCCTATCTGCGGCGGCTGGGCTTCGACTGCTGGGAGCGGCGGTCGGAGAACCTGCTGACCGTGCGGCTGGGGGGCCATGAAAACCGTTTCCTGCTCTTTGGCGGGCGGGACGAGTCCAGCGCGGCGCTGATCCAGGGCAGCACCCTGGCGGGGGTGCTGCTGGACGAGGCGGCCCTGATGCCCCGGAGCTTTGTGGAGCAGGCCGTCGCCCGGTGCAGCGTGGCGGGGAGCCGCCTGTGGTTCAACTGCAATCCGGAGAACCCTCAGCACTGGTTTTACCGAGAGTGGATTTTGAGGGCGCGGGAACGGCGGGCCCTGTACCTTCATTTCACCATGGAGGACAACCCCGCCCTGTCGCCCCGGATCCGGGCCCGCTATCGCAGCGCCTACTCCGGCATTTTTTACCGGCGATTCGTGCTGGGGGAGTGGACAGCCGCCCAGGGGCGGGTGTACGACTTCTTCGACCGGGACCGGGACAGCGTGCCTGTGCCGGAGGGAGATTTTCAGGAGTGGCGGATTTCTGTGGATTACGGCACCGCCAACCCGGCCTCCTTCGGCCTGTGGGGCCGGCAGGGAGAGATCTGGTACCGGGTGGGGGAGTTCTACTACGACTCCCGCCGGGAGGGACGGCAGAAGACCGACGCAGAGTATGTCCGGGACCTGCGGGAGCTGGCGGAGGGCAGGGAGATCACAAGGGTGATCGTGGACCCGTCGGCGGCAAGTTTCATCGAGGCGCTGCGGCGGGAGGGATTCCGGGTGGTCCGGGCGGACAACGATGTGGCCGACGGCATCCGGGTGACGGCGGACCTGCTGAAGCGGCGGCGGATCGTGATCTGCGGTGCCTGCGCCGACTGCCTGCGGGAGATGGAAACGTACTGCTGGGACGACAAGGGGCGGCGGGACGCGCCGAAAAAGGAGCAGGACCACGCCATGGACGATCTGCGGTACTTCGCCATGGATCTGGCGGCGGAAGAGCAGAATGGCTTTGCGGCCACCTGGGTGGAGAGACGGGCCTGAGGGACCGCGGTAAGGAATGGACGGGAGGTTTGGAAGTTGAAGTGGTTTCGGAAACAGACGGCGCCGGCGGGAGCGTCGGTCCAGCTGCGGGAGGCGGGACACCACCCATTTGGACTGCTGGGGCAGTATGTGCCCATGCGCAGTGGGGAGATCCGGCTGTACCGGGCAGTACGGGAGGCGGTGCCGGTGGTGGACGCCGCCATCTACAAGCTGATCCGGATGGTGGGCGGTGTGACGGCGGCCTGTTCCGACCCGGCGGCAGAGCGGGGGCTGGGGGAATTCCTCCGCACGGTCCCGGCCGGACGGGGGCAGTATGGGGTCAATGCCTTTCTGGAGGGCTACCTGGACGCTCTGCTGACCTGCGGGCGAGCCATCGGGGAGATCGTGCCCGCAGCAGGGAACCGGGAGATTGCGGCCGTGCTGTGGGGCCGGGTGGAGGATATTGAGATTCGGGAGGGAGACCATCCCCTGGCATTTACAATCTGCGGCCCCGACGAGCAGGGGCGGATGGGGCCGCTGCCCTGTCAGGACTTGCTGCTGTTCACGCCTCTGAATCCTGAGGCGGACAGCCCCTATGGCGTGTCCCTTCTGCGGGGGCTCCCGTTTTTGACGGATATCCTGATGAAGATCTACCACACCATCGGGATTAACTGGGAGCGATGCGGCAGCCTGCGCTTCGCCGTCACCTGCCGGGACGGCGGAAACGGCCAAGCGGAGGAGCGGAGCCGGATGCTGGCAGGAGAGTGGTCCCGGGCCATGCAGGATACCAGGAGCGGCAGCGTGCGGGACTTTGTGGCTGTGGGAGATGTGGATATCCAGGTCATCGGCGCTGACGCGCCCGTCCTGGACAGCGAGGTGCCGGTGCGGCAGATTTTGGAACAGGTGGTGGCCAAGACGGGGATCCCGCCCTTTATGCTGGGACTGAGCTGGAGCTCCACGGAGCGGATGAGCTCCCAGCAGGCGGACATGCTCACCACGGAGATCACGGCCATCCGGCGGACCATTACGCCGGTGGTGGAGCGGATCTGCCGGCTGTGGCTGCGGATGCACGGGTATACTTGCGGCTTTGAAGTCCTGTGGGAGGACATCAACCTCCAGGACGAGGTGGAGGACGCCCGTGCGGCCCTCTATCTGGAGCAGGCGCGGAAGCTGCGGCTTGAGAACGACGCGGCGGAGGCGGCCGCGTTCCATACAAGGAGAGAGGTATGAAAGAACTCGAAAAAAATCTGGAGGCAACGGGAGGCGTGCCGGCGGAGGCAGAGCTGGCGGCGATCAACCGCTTTGCCAAGTCACCCCTGCGGGCAGAGGAGGTGTACACCTTTTCCCTGCGACTGTGCGACAACGAGGTGGACCGGGACTGGGAGCGGTTCGATACGGCGGCGCTCAACACACTGGGCGACCTGTTCGTGGGGAAGAGCGGCATCTTTGACCACCAGTGGACGGCGGAGGGGCAGACCGCCCGCATCTACCGGACGGAGATGGTGCGGGAGGGCGCCCAGGTGACCGCGGTAGGGGACGGCTACTGCTGGCTGAAGGCCTGGGCTTATCTGCTGCGGACGGAGAAAAACGCGGATCTGATCGCGGAGATCGAGGGAGGCATCAAGCGGGAGGTCAGCGTAGGGTGCAGCGTGGCCCGGCGGGTGTGCTCCATCTGCGGCGCAGAGGGCGGCACCTGCCAGCACACGCCAGGGCAGCGGTACGGGGAGCAGCTGTGCTACCTGGAGCTGCGGGATCCCACCGACGCATACGAGTGGTCCTTCGTGGCGGTGCCAGCCCAGCGGAAGGCGGGGGTCCTGAAGCGGTACGGCCACGAGAACCAGGGGATGGCACAGCTGAGGGCCCAGGCGGAGCTGGGGCGGAAATACCTGCGGGAGCTGCGGCGGGAGGTGACGCGGCTTGCCATGCTGGCGGACGACAGCATGGACGGCGGCGCCCTGGCCAAGGCGGCGGAGCATCTGGAGGAGCCGGAGCTGCTGGAGCTGAAGCGGGTCTACGGGGCCCAGGCAGCCCGCCGGTTCCCGCCTGTGCCGCAGCTGCGGAGCCGGGGAGCGGCAAAAACAGAGGACGAGACAGAATTTCTGATCTAAGGGAGGATGAAGCATGAAGCTTTCTTATGAGGGGATCGGCCAGTGGGCCGCCACCTTCGCCTGTGATGATCTGGCGGAGGGGGAGCTGGTGAAGGTCAGTGCCAACGGCACGGTGGCCGCCTGCGCGGCGGGCGACGATTTCTGCGGCATGGTGCTTTCTGTCGGCCGGGGCGGCGACGCCTGCGCCGTGGCCCTGGGCGGCATGGTCACCGCCGGGTACACCGTACCGGCAGAAGGAGCGGCACCGGCCCTGGGCTGGAGCGGCCTCAGCGCCGACGGCGAGGGCGGCGTCCAGGCGGACGCGGACGGCAGCACCTATCTGGTGGTGGATGTGGACACCACCGCCAAGACCGTGACCTTTGTACTGTGAGGAGGAGAGAGACGATGGCATATCATTTTGAGAACATCAAGCTGGAAAAGGGAATGTACGGCCGCAGCAGCCGAAGCTTTTCCCAGGCCCTGGAGGAGCTGGACCCCAGCGAACACTACCGGGGTACGCCTCTGGAGGGGCTGGACGCCTTTCAGCGGCAGCTGAAGCGCTTTGACATCCATGTAAAGGGCGCGGGCAGCGACATGGTAGAGAAGTTCTTCCACACCTCCGACTCCGCCGTGCTGTTCCCGGAGTTCGTCTCCCGGGTGGTGCGGCAGGGGATGGAGGAAGAGAGCATCCTGCCGGCCATCACCGCCACGGTGACCAAGTTCGACGGCATGGACTACCGGTCCATCGCCTCCGTGCCCAGCGAGGAGGACAAAAAGCTCCGCCGGGTGGAGGAGGGCGCCCGGATCCCGGAGACCACCGTCCGCACCCAGGAGAACCTGGTGCACCTCTACAAGCGGGGGCGGATGCTGGTAGCCTCCTATGAGGCTATCCGGTTCCAGCGGCTGGACCTGTTTTCTGTGACTCTGCGGCAGATCGGCGCCTACATCGGCCGGATGCACCTGGAGGACGCCATCGAGGTGCTGCGCAACGGTGACGGAAATCAGAATGCCGCACAGCAGTACACCATCGGCACGAAGCCTATCACCGGAACCAAGGGGACGCTGACCTATGACGCCCTGCTGGAGTTCTGGAGCCAGTTCGACCCCTACACCATGAACACCATGCTGGTGGGCAGCGACGTGATGCTGGCCATGCTGAAGCTGGATGAGTTCCAGAATCCCCTGACGGGGCTGAACTTCCAGGGCACCGGCACGTTGACCACGCCCCTGGGGGCAAAACTGCTGCGGACCTCTGCCATGCCGGCGGGGATCCTGATCGGCCTGGACAGGAACTACGCCCTGGAGCAGATCTGCGGCAGCGAGATCACGGTGGAGTATGACAAGCTCATTGACCGCCAGCTGGAGCGGGCGGCCATCACCTCCATCTCCGGATTTGCCAAGCTGTTCACGGAGGCATCCAAGGTCCTGGTGGTATGAGTGGGACACAGGAGACGGCCCTGACCCTGGCCCGGGAACTCTCCGGGGCCGGGGAGGCGGAAGAGGCTTTGCTGGAACTGCTTTGTCAGGCGGCGGAGCAGCAGTGGGAGAAGCGGCTGCGGCCGGGAATGACGACGGAGGACTGCGGCAAGGCGTTCCCCTGCGCCGTGGCCTTCACCGCCGCCGCGGACCTGGCGGCGGCGCGGGGCGGTGAAGGCGTGTCCGGCTTCACGGCGGGCAGCGTGTCCGTGCGGATCCGCGGCGCGGCGGAGAGCTGCGCTTTGGCGGAGAGCCTGCGGCGCACGGCGGAACAGCTGATGGCACCCTTTGCGGTGCCGGACGATTTTTGCTTTCGGGGAGTGAGAGGATGACAGACTGGGTTCGGCAGGTCCTGGAGCGATATGGACAGGATGTCACCGTGGACACGGCGGACGGAGAGCGGACCGTGCGGGCGTTTTTACAGCCGATGACGGAGCGGGATGAACGGGCCCGAAGTGACGTTACCTCCATCGGCTGGGTGGATGGGCGGCTGTGGCTGTATCTGGGGCAGACGGCCCTGGAGGAGGGGGAAGCCCTGGCCTGGGAGGCCACGCGCTTCCGGGTGCGCAGCTGCAGGCCCTACTACATTGGTAACGCGCTGTCCCACTACTGGGCGGCGCTGGAACAGGAGCGGGAGGCGGCGGAATGCGGGAGCTGAGTCAGATCCGGGATGCAGTGGTCTCCGCCCTGGCGGCGGAGGGGGTGGCGGCGCTGGACGCCTACCCGGACCAGCGGGCCAGGCGGTATGGCTGCCCGGTGGCAGCGGTGGCTGTGGAGACCGCAGAGAGCCGGACCGTGGGATTCTGCAATTATCTGGGCGAGGTCTTCGATACCGGGGCCGGCGCACCGCGGGAGCTGTATGGAAAGCAGCTGGAGGCGGTGATCTCCATAGAGATCCGGGGACAGCGGGCTGCGGACTGTGAACAGGGCTGTGAGACGGCGGCGGAGGTGCTGCTGGGAAGGCTGCCCGCCGGCATCCGCCCCGGTGAGCTGAACTGGGAAGCCCTGACTTGGGAGCGGGAGACAGGGCTGTTCCTGCGGCGGGGAAGGCTCCGGTGCCGGGCGTATTTCCTGGCCCGGGCGGAAGAGGGCGACACGGTATTTTTGGACTTTCGATTGAAGGGAGCAGTGACCACTTGAGCGAGACAATGCATGAGCGGCCGGGGGTGTACTCCAGCTATGACGCGTCAACGGTGGTATCCGCCGGGCGGGCCGCCAAGGTCATTGGCGTGGCGGCCAAGGCGGTGAAGGGCACCGCCGGAGAGGTGGTGACCCTGACGGGCTATGCCGCGGGCGTGGCGGCCTTCGGCGAGGACGCAGCGGATACGCCGGGGATGAGCACCATCCTGCGGCTGCTGTTTGCCAATGGTGCCTCCACTGTGGCGGCGGTCCGGGTGGCGGAGGCCGGCGCGGTGAAGGACTACCAGGACGCCTTCGCGGCCCTGGGCGGGGAGGAGGCCCGGATTCTGGTGTGCGACAGCGCCGAGGAGACGGTGCAGCAGGCGCTGCGGACTGCGGTGGAGGATGCCTCTGCCGCCCGGATGGAGCGGATCGCCGTGGTGGGCGGCGACGGTGAGTCGGCAGCGGAGCTGGTGACCCACGCGGCGGCGCTAAACAGCGAGCGAATGGTGCTGGTGGGGCCCGATGCCCTGGACAGCGGCGGGAAGACGCTGCCCGGCGTGTTCGCCGCAGCGGCCCTGGCAGGGGTCATCGCCTCCGGACGGGACCCGGGAGTGCCGCTCAACGGGGCGGAGATCCGGGGGCTGGGGGGCCTGGGCACCGCATACACCGACAATGACATCGACCTGCTGGTGCGGGGCGGCGTGACGCCCCTGGAGAGCACGGCGGGCACAGTATCCCCGGTGCGGGGGATCACCACCCGGACCACAACCGGCGGTGCAGCGGACACCACTTGGCGGGAGCTGACCACCATCCTGATCGTGGACGATGTGATCCCGGCAGTACGGCAGGCCCTGCGCAGCAAGTTCGCCCGGGCCAAAAACACGGCCCAAAGCCGCAGCGCCATCCGCTCTCAGGTAATTGTGGAGCTGGAGAAGAAGGTGGCCGAGGAGATCATCGACAGCTATGGCGAGGTGACGGTGACGGCCTCGGAGGATGACCCCACCGTGTGTCTGGTGGAGTTCAGCTTCGCGGTGGCCCACGGGCTGAATCAGATCTATCTGACGGTCCACATCACGGTGTAAGGAGGAGACGGCATGGAAGCAACGGGATTTCCCACCAGCGCGGACATCTATCTGGAGCTGGATGGGAGAAAGATCGCGGTGGTGCAGGGCTACACCGCCCGGGCCAGCAAATCCAGCCAGAGCGTAGAGGCGTTCGGCGAGAGCGAGCCGGTGGCCACCATCGAGGGTCAGCGGAAGTACACCCTGGAGCTGACACGGCTGTACGCCACTGAGGACGCGGTGACGGACGGCATCAATTTCTATGACCTGCGGGATTTCTCCCTGGTGATCTGCAAGCCGGACCGGAAGGTCATTTACAGCAGCTGCCAGTGGAGCGCCATTCAGGAAGAGGGCCAGCTGAATGCCATGGTGGCAGAGAAGGTGACCGTGGTGGCCTCCAAGCGGATCGAGACCACGGCATGATGGAGGAACTGGACGAGCTGCGGCCGCCCACGGCCTGGCGGCTGCTGGAGATCTGGCGGGGGACCCGGGAGCTGGCAGAGGAGCCCCTGGAACGCGCCCTGCTGTGCAACGCCCAGGTGCTGGCAGAGAGCTGCCTGCGCCAGGGGAAGCCGGTGTTCCCCGACGGCGCGGCGGTCCTGGTCGGGCTGACCGCCGGGGAGATGGAAACACTGCTGCGCCGTCTGGCGGGGGAGGAACCCTCCCCCGCTCCGGCGGCGGTGAACCGGGACTTTGATCAGGGGCGGTTCCAGGCGTTGAAGGAGGGCTGAGATGGAATACATCCGGGAGATGCTGCTGCGGCAGCGGACCGCCCTGGGGCGGCTGATGCTGGGCGGCGGAAGCGCGGAAGAGCCGGAGACCGCAGCCGCCTCTCCGGCCACGGAGAGAACGTCTCCGGCAGCGCCTGCCCCATGGGAGACGGACGGGACGGCGTCTGGGACCGGCGGATGGGAGATTCGTGGGAACAGCTTCGCGGGCGCTGGGGCCGACAGGCAGACTGGCCCCACTTCGGCGGGGGAGACGCTGCGGCTGGTCCTGGCCCGGAAGCGTGCAGAATGGCAGTATACGGCCGCCTTCGGACCGGCTGGCACCGGAGAGACCGCCGATTCTGCCGGGAGGCGGAATCCCATGACGGAGGATGGCGGTCTGTCTGATGGAGGCGGGGCAACAATGCCCGGCGGAGGCGAAGCGGAGGAGACGTTCTATTTTCTGCCGGGACGCCGGGACTCCGGCGCGGCAGGAATGATGGAGAGCGCCAGGGCGCTGTCCCGCACGGTGCAGCGGGACGCCCGCCGGTATGACGGCGGATTCCCGCTGTATGACTGAGGAGGTGAGAATTTGCTGCTGAAACCCATGCGCTATAAGGACTACACCTGGCCTCACAACCCGGAGAGCTGCGCGGTGGAGTACCGGCGGCAGATAGCAGCCCACAAGATCCCCCTGGGGGGCTGGTACCTGCAGGATCTGGGGCGGACATACCGCATTTTCCGGGGAGAGGGTACCTTTGCAGGGGAGCGGGCCTACGAGGAGTTCCAGACGCTGGCGGAGGTCTTTGACCAGACCGGGCCGGGGCTGCTGGTGCACCCGGTTTGGCGGACGGTCAGCGCCTATTTCGTGACCCTGGAGCTGATGGAGGAGCCGCTGCCGGACTATGTGCGCTACCGCTTTTCCTTCTGGGAGGACAGCACGGCCTCCGGCGGGCTGGTGGAAGTGCCCGTAGAAGGGGAGCCAGAGGGCGGAACGGACCCGGAGATTCCCGCCGGAGGCTGGGGTGCCGTCCATACAGTGCGGAAAGGAGAAACCCTGTGGGGGATCGCCTGGCGGTACGGCGTGGCGCTGACCGCCCTGATCGCAGCCAATCCCCAGATCAAGAACCCCAACTTGATCTACCCGGGGGATCAGGTGAGGATACCATGAGAGGACGGATCATCACCAGCGACCACCGGATTTTTGAGCTGCCGGTGCTGCTGCGCTGGAATATCACCTACACCGGCGGCGTGCCCTGCGACAGCTATGAGGTCACCTGCGTGTACGACAGGACCATGGCGGAGCTGCTGCATCTGGCGGCGGGTTTCCTGGCGCTGGACGAGAACGGCGGGGTGCTGCTGCGGGGCATCGTGGACGAGTACGAGGTGAAGCTGACGGCGGCGGGACTGGCGGTGACCATCTGCGGCCGGGGATACGCCGCCCGGCTGCTGGACAATGAGTCCCGGCCGGTGACGTACCAGGGAGCCACGCTGGCCGAGATCGTCCGGTGCCATGCGGCGCCCTACGGCATTTCCAGCGCGGAGATCGCGCCGGTGTCGGCGGACTCTGTTTACACCGTGGCCGCCGGCACCAGTCAGTGGAAGGCGTTGGAGGGTTTCTGCCGGACCTATGGGGGCTTTTCGCCCCGCTTCCGGCGGGACGGGCTGCTGGTGGCGGCGCCGGAGCGGGACGACGGGCGGCGGATCGTCATCGACGGGACCAGCCCGATCCTCTCCTGCACCCTGCGGGAGGACCACTACGGTGTGCTGACGGAGGTGCTGGTCATCGACAAGACCCGGAACGTGTCCTACAGCGTGCAGAACCGGGACATGCTGGACCGGGGCGGCCAGTGCCGCCGGGTGGTCTACACCCCGGGGCAGAGCACCTGGGCTGCCATGCGGTATACCGGGGAGTATCAGATCCGGCGGTCCCGGGAGGAGGAACTGACCATTGAGCTGGGGCTAGCCGGGTGTTTCCCGGCGTTTCCCGGGGACACGGTCCGGCTGGAACTGGAGGCCATGGGCCTCTCCGGCGAGTACCGGGTGGCCGAGGCGGAAAACACGGCCTCCCCGGAGACGGGAGAGGTCTGTACATTGATACTGAGGGAGCGGATATGAGATGTGGCTATCGAGACAGATGAAAGCGCCGGCGCCCACGGCGGACGCGGATCTGGGCATGACCACCATCACCGGAGACAGCGTGGGCGTGGTCACCCGGGGGGAGGTACGGGCGCTTCCAGTGTATGGCCCCGGCGGCTATGTGTGGATGCCGGAGAGCGGCGCTGCGGTACTGGTTATCAAAGGTGGCCCTGGCGGGGAGGAGCAGTGCGTGGCAGGACAGCAGCAGGCTTTGATCCCGGAAGGCATGGGACCGGGGGAGGTCTATCTCTTCACCCCCGGCGGAAACAGCGTGTACCTGCGCAGCGGCGGCGAGATCGAGCTGCAGGGCAAAGTGCGCATCCAGGGCAGCCTGACGGTGAACGGGGAGCCCTATGCGCCCTGCGAGAGCTGAGGGGGGATGGAGATGGGACTTTCCCTGCGGAATGGAGATTATGTGCCTGACGGGACCGGTGGCCTGCGGCGGACCGAGGGCCGGGAGGCCCTGTTGGAGCAGGTTCTCTTCCGCCTGACAGCGCGGCGGGGGACCTTCCCATTCCTGCCGGAGCTGGGGAGCCGGCTGTGGCAGCTGGGACAGCTGCCCGCCGCCAGACGGCAGAGCGCGGCGGAACAATATGTGGCGGAGGCCCTGGCGGCGGAACCGGGGCTGACGGTGGAGCAGGTGATTTTGACGGAATCCGGCGGCGGCCGGGCACAGGTGACGGTCGGCCTCACCTGGCAGGGAGAGGCTCTGTCCGTCACCGTGGAGGTATCGTGAGAGGAGCGGTTGTTTGAAAACGACAGAGGAGATCTACCAGACGCTGCTGGCGGCCTTCGCCCAGCGGGCGGGCTTCACACCGGAGGCAGACTGCGATCTGGCCGTGCGGCTGTACGCTGCGGCAGCGGAGCTGCAGGCCCTGGGCATCCAGAGCGAGTGGGTGCTGGACCAGAGCTTTCCCCAGACGGCCCGGGGCGTGTATCTGGACTACCACGCCCAGATGCGTGGCATCGCCCGGACGGCGGCCACGAAGGCGGTGGGAACGCTCCGCTTTTCTGTGGAGCGGGCGCCGTCCACGGCTCTGAGCATCGCCGCCGGAACGGCCTGCATGACGGAGGGAGAGACCCGGTTCCAAACCACGGCGGAGGCGGTGCTGGCAGCAGGGGAGCTGTCCGTGGATGCTCCGGCGGAGGCCTTGGAGCCTGGGCGGAGCGGCAATGCCGCCGCGGGGACCATCGTGATCCTCACCGCCTGCCCGGTGGGGATCACCGGATGCACCAATCCGGCGCCCTTTACCGGCGGCAGTGACCAGGAGGACGACGCGAGCCTGCGGAGCCGGATTTTGGAGAGCTATCAGCGGCTGCCCAACGGGGCCAACGCGGCCTGGTACGAGCAGACCGCCATGGGCCATGAGGGCGTGGCGGCAGCCCGGGCAGTGGGCCGGGCCCGGGGGATCGGCACAGTGGATGTATACATCGCCACGGCGGCCGGACTGCCGAATGGGACACTGCTGGCGGCGGTCCAGGCGGACCTGCAGGAGCGGCGGGAGATCGCCGTGGACGTGCAGGTCAAGGCCCCGGCGGCGGTGGAGATGGACGTGTCCGCGGAGCTGGCCGTCCGGGAGGGGGCGGACTTCTCCGCGGTGAAGGCCGCCGCAGAGCAGGCTCTGGCGAGCTTTTTCAGCGGCCGCAGGTTGGGCGGGCCGGTACTGCTGGCGGAGCTGGGGGACCTGTTGTACCACGTGGAGGGCGTGGAGAACTACCGCCTGCTGGCCCCTGCCGCCGATCTGGCGGCGGAGGACGGAACGTTGCCCATGCTGGGCCGGGTGACGGTGACGGAAATGGAGGCGGACGACGATGTATGAGGCGCACCTGCGCAGCCTGCTCTCACCGCTGGGAATCTATGACTTGGAAGAGCACTCCGCCAGCGGCGCGGCCGTCTGCGCACTGGGAACAGGGCTGGACACAGTCAGCCGCCGGCTGGAGGAGATCGAGCGGGAGGCGCTGACTGCCACGGCGGAGGGAGAGGGGCTGGCCCGGCGGGAGGCCCTGTTTGCCCGCCGCCCCGCCGCCGTCACGGCAGAGGACCGGAGGGCCGCCATCGCGGCCCTTCTGCAGATTGACGGGGACAGCCTGACGCCCGCGGCCATCGACCGGACGATCCGGGGCTGCGGAATCCGCGCCCGGGCGCTGGAGATGGGCGGGGGACAGCTGCGGGTGATTTTCCCGGAGGTGGCCGGGGAGCCGGAGGACTTCGACCAGATCCGAAAGATCATTCTGGACATCCTGCCCTGTCACCTGGAAGTGGAGTTTTACTTCCGCTATCTCACCTGGGCGGAGTGCGAGGCCGCCGGGTACACCTGGGGCCAGGTGGAGGCGGCGGAATACACCTGGGAGAGTTTCCAGCTGGCGGTACCGCCGGAGCGATAGCGCAACGAAAAAAGGCCGCTGCCCTTACGGGCGGCGGCCTTTCTCTGCGCCGGAAGAGACTGGGCGGGCTGCTGTCTGAAAACCACATCAAAGCAGAAAAAGACAAATGGTTTTGTGGCGCGGACAATATTTTTTTACACTTCGCAGATTGCAAATTCTGGGATTTCCCTGTATACTGCATCTATCGAGACGCATACCGCGTTTGGAGACAAGCATACCCCGTCACATGAAAGGGAGGAAACACGTTATGGCGAATTTGACACTGTGGGAGCAGATCAAAGAGTTGAAGTCCCCCAAGTACAAGTGGGTGGACCTGACCCATGAGTTGAGTCCTGAGACGCCCCATTGGTTCGGCTTCAAGCCCCTGCAGGCGGACCTGCTGTTCGACTATGCGGAGGGCACGCCTGAGGACATGATGGCCCCTATGCGCTGTATCCAGTACAGCGTGGCCAGCCAGTACGGCACCCACACCGACGTGCCCCGGCACTTCTGGGGCAGCGGCCGGGACATGAGCGCGATCACCGTCCAGGAGCTGATGTATCCCCTGGTGGTCATCGACAAGTCCGCCGAGTGCGCCGCCAACCCCGACTTCATGCTGACGGTGGACGACCTGAAGGCCTGGGAGGCCCAGTACGGCAGGATCCCCGAGGGAGCGTTCGTGGCCTTCCGGTCCGACTGGTACAAAAAGCCCAACCTGGACAATCCCGATGAGAACGGCGTGCCCCATTATCCCGGCTGGGACAAGGCGGCCATCCAGTGGCTGGTGGAGGAGCGGAACATCGGAGCCATCGGCCACGAGCCGGCGGACACCGATCCCGGCTTCGTCACCACCAAGGAGGGCGCCTATCCCTATCCCGGTGAGCAGTACATCCTCCAGGTGGACCGGATCCAGATTGAGGTCATGCGGAATCTGGACCAGGTCCCGCCCGTGGGCAGCCTGATTGTCATCGGCTTTCCCAAGTTGAAGGACGGCACCGGATTCCCCACTAGATGCTTCGCCATCTGCCCGGTGGACTGATCCGGACCCAACAGGCGCGGCAGAGCTGCACTCTGCCGCGCCTGCGCTTCTTTACACTCAAACGTTTTTATGCTATCATGAAACCAGCTTATTTTTACAGGAGGATCGCACTATGGCACTGGAATTTGATGAACAGCTCTCCCGGCTGGAAAAGCCCAACCGCAATGAGATGACCAACAAGGAATATGCCGTCTTTAACGAGAACGTGGAGACCATGGAGAAGAACTGGGGCTTTATCAACAACCTGTTCAAGGTCCTGCCTCTGAACGCATCCCAGTACATCGGCTTCCTGGACTTCAAGGGATCCCTGTTCAACCCGGACACCTGCTACCTCACCAACGCGGACAAAGAGATGATCGGCGTGGTAGTCTCCTCCATCAACTGCTGCTCCTACTGCCTGACCACCCACGGCGATGCGCTGCGGGGCTATACCAAGAATCCCATGTTGGTGGATAAGCTCTGCTACAACTTCCGCTCCGCCAAGGATCTGCTGACGGAGAAGCAGTATGCCCTGTGCGAGTATGCCTGGTATGTCACCAAGCACGCCGACGAGATCGACGAGACCCAGATCGAGAACCTGCGCAAGGCGGGCTTCAACGACCACGAGATCCTGGAGGCCGCCTTTGTGGCCGGCTTCTTCAACTACACCAACCGCTGGGTTTCTACCATCGCCCCAGTGGCCAATCCCGGTCACTTCAGCCACAACCGCAATTTCGAGGGCTGACCCATGGCGTACAAAAAGCTCTTTGAACCTGGCCGCATCGGCGGCCTCACCATCCGGAATCGGGCCGTCATGTCCCCCATGGGCACAGACCTGGCGGACATTCGGGGCAACGCCACACCCCGTCTGATCGCCTATTACACTGAGCGGGCCAAGGGTGGCATCGGCCTCATCATCAACGAGTACACCGGAGTGGACGACGTGGACTCCATCCCCACCCAGCACAACCTGCGGATGGCCCAGGACTACAACGTCCAGGAGGCGGAGGAGCTGACCCGCTCCGTCCACGCCTACGGCGCCAAGATTTTCGCCCAGCTCCACCACGGCGGCGCCACCTCCAAAAGCGCCTTCACCGGTCGGCAGAACCTGAGCCCCAGCGGTGTCCCCATGGCGCCCGGGGGCGAGGTGCCCCGGGAGATGACCCTGGAGGACATCAAGCGGGTGCAGGAGAAGTTCATCGCCGCCGCCATCCGCTGCAAGAAGGCGGGCTATGACGGTGTGGAGCTCCACGGCGCCCACTCCTATCTGATCGCCCAGTTCTTCAGCAAGTACTACAACCGCCGCACCGACGCGTACGGCGGCTCCCTGGAGAACCGCTGCCGCTTCATCGACGAGATCATCGCCGGCATCCGAGCCAAGCTGGGGCGGTATCCCATCTCGGTCCGCATCTGCGGCGACGAGATGACCGACGAGCCCGGCTTCCTCACGCTGGAGGACGGCCTGGAGATCGGCCGCCACCTGGAGGCCCAGGGCATCGACTGCATCAACATTTCCAATGGCAGCTCCTGGAACGGCAACGCCAACTGCGAGCCCTTCTCCTACACCCCCGGCTGGAAGAAGCACGTGGCCAAGGCCTTCAAGGAGGCGCTGTCCATTCCCGTCATCGCCACCAACACCATCAAGGACCCGGATTTCGCCGAATCTTTGCTGGAGGAGGGCGTCAGCGACTTCGTGGCCCTGGGCCGCAGCCAGTTCGCGGACCCGGAGTTCATGAACAAGGCCAGGGCCGGCAAGCCGGAGAGCATCCGTAAGTGCATCGGCTGCATGTACTGCCGGGAGCGGCTGCTGGGCAACGCCATGCCGGTGGAGTGCTCCCTGAACCCCCGGCTGGGCCGGGAGTACCGCTACCGCTGGCAGGACCTCCAGAAGAACGGCAACAGCCGCCCCGTGGTAGTCGTGGGCGGCGGCCCCGGCGGCTTGGAGTGCGCCGTCATCCTGGCCAAGCGGGGCTTCGCCGTGACGCTGCTGGAGAAGGAGGCCGCCCTGGGCGGCACGTTGAACATCGCCAAGCTGCCGCCCCACAAGGCCAACCTCCAGGACGTCACCGACGTGCTGGCGCTGGAGGCCAGGGAGCTGGGCGTCACCGTGAAGCTGAACACCGAGGCCACGCCGGAGACCGTGGCGGCCCTGCACCCCGTGGGGGTGTTTCTGGCTGCCGGTGCGCCGCCGGTGGTGCCGAAGTCCATCCCCGGCATCGACAAGGCCGTGCTGGCGGAGGACGTCATCCTGGGTAAGGCCCCTTGCACCGGCAAGGTGGTGCTGGTGGGCACCGGCCTGACGGGCCTGGAGTGCGCGGAGATGATCCTGGAGCAGGGCCACAGCCTCGCCATGGTGGAGATGAACCCCACCGTGGGCCAGGGGATTTTCGGCGTGGTGTTCAACGACATTTACAGCCGTATCAAGCCCTATGATCCGGAGGTCTACACCAGCCACAGGCTCACTGCCGTCACTGATACCGGCGTGACCGTGGAGGACATGGCTACCGGTGAGACCAAGACCATCGCCGCGGACACCGTGGTGCTGGCCATGGGCACCCACAGCCAGGAGGCCATGGAGGCGTCTTACCGGGCCGCCGGACTGAACGCCATTCTGGTGGGCAGCGCCGAGATGCCGGGCCGCATTGCCGGTGCTACCCGGGATGGCTTTGAAAAGGCATGGGGCTTCGAGGCAGAGTGATTTGGCAGGCTCCCCGGAAAGGGGCCGGAACGGGCACAGCGATTCCCGCATGATCCGGCGCACCGGGAATACCGGCAAATGCCGCTGTACATGAAGCTTTTGGGCATTATTTCTAATCGCACACGGTAAAAGAGACCGGACAGATTTCTGTCCGGTCTCTTTTTGGCAGGGTCAGGCAAACGGTTCAGCACCCGTTCAGGGGATTCACATCCCCCTCCGGCGGCACGATGCACAGGGCCATCAGCTGCCCCTTGCCGGTATTGCCGAAGTTGTGGCGCACGCCGCCGGGCACATGGACCCAGGTGCCGAACTCCAGGGGCACCCGTTCCTTGTCGATGAGGAAATAGCCCTCCCCCTGGATGCAGAGGAACCAGTGTGGCCAGGGGTGGGAGTGGACACTGCTCTCGGCCTCCGGCTCCAGAGTGAAGAGGCGCATCACATAGTCGTTCCAGAACCGGCCGTCAGGCCCGAAGACGATCTTCTTGGTGGAATTTTCAATGAAGTGTCCGCCGGTCACCACCGGCAGATCCCGGATGTTGCCGGAATACTCGCTCATAGACAGATCCTCCCCTTATTTTGATAACCTCAGTATAGAATCTTTGGGTGGAAAAATCAAGTGTTCTCCAGAGAGGCGGCATAGCGGAGCACGTTCTCCAGTACAAAGTCGGGAAAGCGGCAGTCCCTGCCGCACACCCGCGTGCGCTCCCGGGGCAGCCGGGGCAGCAGCTCCGCGTCCGGGATCAGGGCCAGGTCCGCCTGACGGAGCATGGGCACGTCGATGACGCTGTCCCCGGCGGCGATCACCCGCTCCGGGCCGAACCGCTCCACCGCCCGGCGGAGAGCGGTCCCCTTGTCGATCCCCGGTGGAAAGAAATAGACCTTCCGGCCGGAGACCACCGCCTGGAGGGCGGAGCCGCCGCACCAATCCCGGGCCACGCGTTCCGCCGCCGGGATGTCCGGATAAGCGGCGTAGACGTACACACCCTCCACGCACCGCACGGAGGTGGCCCCGCCCTGCCGGGTCAGATGATCCAGGACCGCGGCCAGCGCCTCCCGGTGGTCCCGGACCAGCGCCTGGGACGCGGCGTACCACGCCCGGTCCACCTGACCGTCCCGCAGCAGGACGGCGCCGTTGGCGGTCAGGGCAATCCTGGGCGCCGTGCCGTCCGGCCACTGGATGCGCTGGTACTGCTCGATGGACCGGGTGGTGATGGGCAGCAGATGGACCCGCTGGACGACCTGGGGCAGCAGGTCTGGCGTCTCCCGGGTGAAGAAGCCCTGCTCGGCCCCGTTCAGACGCTCCACACACCGGTCCTCGGGCTGCCGGTGCCGGTGGGAGAAGAGGAGCGTGTTGTCCAGGTCGCTGGCAAACAGAATCGTTCCCATGGCTATGTGTCCGCCAGGTCCCGGATCAGGCCGCAGGCCCGGTAGTTCTCCAGGGGATACTCCACCAGCTCCGCGCCCTTCTCCCTGGCCAGTTGGTAGATGTGCCCCAGATGGGCTTCGTCTCGGAGGCTGTGGACCAGCACCTTCCAGGGCACCCGCCGCAGCAGGACACGGGTGGCCTCCCCGATGCTGGGCTTGATGAGATTGATGTCCCGGATGCCGAAGTCCGCCCCGATCCGGTGCACCTCCTCCAGTCCGGCCCGGCCGCTGCGCCGGGGCGGGGGAACGGCGTCGGCACAGGCGGGGAAATGGGCCTGGATGGTGTCGATGAACTGGTACGTCAGGTCCTGGTCCTTCAGCTCCCGGTAGAAGGCAGCGCCGTGAAAGTCCCCGGGGCTGATGATGTCGCCGCGGAGGAACGTCCGGCTCAACAGGCCGGACACGGTGGAGTTCAGGCAGGAGCTGGCGATGAGGAAATCGTCATGGGTGCCGCAGATGGCCGCTACGTTGGCCGGGTCCGACAAAACTGTCAGCCCCGGCGAGACGCCGGGGTAGTCCGTCATGGCTGCGTCCAGCTGCCGCTGGATGGCGCCCTTGCCGGTCCAGCCGTCCACGAACTGGATATCTCCAGGGGCGTGGCGGTTCAGGAGATAGGCCATGGCATTGCGGTCGATGCCCCGGCCCCGAATGATGGAGATGGTGTAATGGGGGAGGTCGGCACCGTACCGGCCTTGGAGATAGCGGCGGATCAGAATGCCGATGGGCGTCCCTGCCCGGGCCAGGGAGACCAGGGCGCACTGCCTTCCCCTGCTCTCCCAGATCTGCTCCGCCGCCCGGGCCACAGCCTCCGCTGTGATGCCGGCGTACCGCTCCAGGGCGTCGTGATAGGCGGCCAGATAGGCCGGGGAGGGCTCATACTCCAGGGGCAGCATCTCCGAGTAGTGGACACCGCTCTGGATCCTGGCCTCCCGCTCCCGGGTGCCCAGGGGCGTCACCAGGCCGGTGATGTCTTTCAGCAGGATGGTCACATCCTGACTTTGATATGTGCTGAACATAAGATCCTCTCAAATTCTGCAGAGATAGAGTCGGGGACAGCCCAGCTGCCCCAGGGCCGCCGCCAGCCGGGTGCAGGCGGTCCCGTCCACCGCCGCGGGCGCATCCGTCACCACCAGAGCGGCGTCATAGGCGGCTAGGTCATAGAGATATGTCTTCCGGTCCCCACCGTAGAAGCTGGGCAGCAGCACCCCGTTTCGGATGGGGTAGGCAGAGTCGGGGCAGATGCCGATGGGACTGCGGGTAGTGGCATGGCAGCGTACTGTGGCACAGAGACCCGTCTGCTCCGCCAGCGACCCTACCGTCAGGGCAGGATACATGCACTCTTCGGTCCCCAGCACCAGCAGGGCGCCCTGGTCCGGCAGCTCCTCCCGGAGGCGGGACAGCAGCTCTTCCGCGGCGGCGCGGCAGCAGTCCGTATAGCAGCCGACGGCCACACCACGGCGTGGGTCCGGCAGAGGCTCCGCCGTGTACAGCGTCCGCAGGTCCGGCAGGGGGCCCTGGGCAGGGGGAGCCGCCTCCTTTACAGGGATCCCGGTCACCATCCGCTCATAGTCTTGATGTTCCAGCCGCACCAGGCACTCACAGGCAATGCCGGCCTCTGCCAGCCTGGCCTGGTTCTCCGGAGAGACCCGGCTGAGGATGGACGCAGCTGCCAGCCGCCGCTCGCCCAGCCGGGGATACCGCTCCCGCAGCTGCTGGACCATGTTGATGAGGGTCCGCCCGGTGGAGAACTCGTCATCCACGAATACGATGGCGGGGCTGCGGTCGATCCAGTCCGCCAGCTGGTCGGCACAGAGCCGGTGCTCCGCTGCGTGGCTGTGCTCCTCCCGAAAGAGGATCCAATCTCCGTCCAACGCCTCCCGGGTGGTGTGGACATAGAGGCAGTCCGGCCCCAGCCGGGCTGCCACGGCGGCGCCGATGGCGGTGGCCGTCTCGGCAAAGCCGATGACCAGCCGGGCCTCCGGGTACTTGGCGGCCACCTGGTCCCCCAGGGCACCCATCATCTCCAGAGCCGCCGCGGGGCTCACAGGGATGTGCTTGGCCTGCAGGGGATTGACCAGCAGGTAGCTCCGCTTGGGGTTGTTGTATCGCTTGGCGATCCGCAGCGTGTCTGCGGCCGTATATGGGTGCATTGCGGCACCCTCCCTTCGTCGTGTCATGAAATCGTGGTGAGACTTTGATTATAGCACAGCTTCCACCCCAAAGAAACCTCTTTCCCGCGCCTCGGCCATTTCAAATTGCGCCGCCGGAGAATCTGTGGTAAGATGGGAAAAACAACACCGCCGCGGCCGGCGGGGAGGAGCGCGCCATGAAAAAGCTGCAATACAATTCTCCGGTGATCCTGACCTTTTTCCTGCTGTCCCTGGGTGTCCTGCTGCTGGACTGGATCACCGGAGGATGGACGACCCTGCACGCCTTCTGTGTCTACCGCTCCTCCCTGGCAGATCCGCTGTTCTATGTGCGGCTGTTCGGCCATGTGCTGGGCCACGCGGATTTCGACCATTTCCTGGGCAATATGCTGCTGCTTTTGGTGATCGGCCCGCCGCTGGAGGAGAAGTACGGTAGCCGGACGCTGCTGGCCGGCATTCTACTGACGGCGGGGGTCTCCGGCATCCTGCAATGCGTGTTCTTCCCCGGCTCCGCCCTGCTGGGGGCCAGCGGCATTGTGTTCATGCTGATTATGCTGGCCTCCCTGGCGGGCATGAAGGACGGCCGCATCCCCCTGACGCTGATTCTGGCGGCGGTCCTGTATCTGGGGCAGGAGGTGTACGCCATGGTGGCCCTGCGGGACAACGTGGCCAACTTCATGCATCTGGTGGGCGGCGTCACCGGCACGGTATTCGGCGTGGTGCTGGCAAAAAGGCGGTGAAGAAAAAAGAGGCGGGCATTTTGGATGCCTGCCTCTTTTTTCGGTTTACTTCCGTCCCACGATCACCTTGCGGAGGATGTCCACGGGGATCATGGTGAACGCCAGCAGAATGGCGGCAGCCCACCCGGCGGGCGGGAAGGGCACACAGCTGAACATATTGCTGATCCAGCCGAATACCGGCACGGGGATCAGGGCAGCGTTGACGATGAACGCCTGCACCAGGACGATGATAACGAACACCCGCATGAAACCGGGGTTCAGCTTCAGATCCTTAAAGATGTCAAAGCTGTCGCTGCGCACGTTGAAGGCGTTGAACAGGGCACTCCAGATGAACAGCACGAAATAGGCGGAGAGCTTCTGCTCCGTGCTGGCAAAGAAGCTGTCAAAGAAAGGCACTTTCAGGAAGACAAAGCTCAACGCCGTCAGCCACAGGCCCATGGTGACGATCTGGGCCATCATGGACTTGCTGACAATGCTCTCATCCCGGCGGCGGGGCGGCTCGGACATATACCGCTCCTGGGCGGGCTCATTGCCCAGCATAATGGCGCCCAAGCCGTCCATCACCAGGTTCACGAACAGCAGGTGGGTGACTTTCAGGGGCTCCTCCACGCCGAAGAAGGGAGCGATAGCGCTGACCACCACGGCGGCCACATTGATGACCAGCTGGAACCTGCAGAATTTCAGGATATTGTGGTAAATGGTCCGGCCGTACCAGATGGCGTCCTTGATGGACTTGAAGTTGTCGTCCAGGATGACGATCTTGCCGGCCTCCTTGGCGGCCTCGGTGCCGCTGCCCATGGCGAAGCCCACATCCGCCCGCTTCAGGGCCGGGGAGTCGTTGACGCCGTCGCCGGTCATGCCCACCACCAGGTTCAGCTCCTGGCACAGGCGCACCATCCGGGACTTGTCCGTGGGCAGGGCGCGGGCGATGACCCGGATGCGGGGGATGATCTTCTTCACCTCGTCGTCGGACAGCTCGTTGAGCTGGGTGGAGGTCAGCGCCACATCGTCCCGGGTCCGCAGCAGCCCGGCCTCCCGGGCGATGGCCACGGCGGTCTCCAGCCGGTCGCCGGTAATCATGACCACCTGGATGCCGGCCTTCTGCACCTCGGCGATGGCCTCCCGGGCCTCGGGACGCACGTCGTCCCGGATGCCCACCAGGCCGATCAGCACCGTGTCGGCGTTGATGGCGTTCTCCGTCATCTCGCTGGGGGAGTAGCCGAAGGCCAGCACCCGCATGGACTTGCCTGCCAGCTCGTCGATCTTGGCGTTCAGGGACTCCAGGTCCAGGGGATGCTCGTCCCCATCCAGGCTGAGGTACTTCTGGGCCACGGCCAGGAACTTCTCCGGCGCGCCCTTGTAGAAGGTGCGGCCCGCCCCGGCGATGTAGGCCTGGCTGAACTTATTGGCGGAGTTGAAGCTTTGGGATTTGGTGACGGCATAGGAGGAGACCTCATCCAGCTTGTGGAAGGTCTCCTGCCCCAGAAAGCGCATCAGCGCCTGGTCCGTGGCGTTGCCGCCCACCACGCGGCCGCTGCCGTCATACATGGACTGGCTGTTCTTGCCGATGGCCAGATCGATCAGGCCCTTGAGCTTGGTTTGCTGGGCCAGTTGATCCAGAGGGATAGCCACGCCGTCTGCGGTGAAGAACTCCACCACCTCCAGGTGGCCCTTGGTAATGGTGCCCGTCTTGTCACTGAACAGGATGTTCAGGGAGCCGGCGGTCTCGATGCCCTCCGCCTTGCGGACCAGCACGTTGTGGTCCAGCATCTTGCTGGTGTTCTGCATCAGCACCAGAGAGATCATCAGGGGCAGCCCCTCCGGCACGGCGCACACGATGATGACCACCGCCAGGGACACAGCCTCCACGATGTCCTGGATGATGACTGGGGCTCCGGAGGAGAAGTACGCCGCAAACCCGCCGGCGGAGAGGATGAAGTAGCCAAAGTACATGATGGCGATAACCACGGCGCCGATGTAGCCGAAGCGGGAGATCATGTCCGCCAGCTTCCCGAGCTTCACCTTCAGGGGAGAGTCCGGCTCGTCGTCCTGCATCTCCTCGGCCATCTTGCCCATCATGGTGGCAAGGCCCACCTTGCGCACATCCAGCACGCCCTCGCCGTCAAACAGCACGGCGCCCCGGAACAGGGAGTGGGCGTCCACGAAGGTGTCGCCGGTGATGTCCTCCGGCAGGGGGAAGGACTCGTCCGCCGCGGTCTTGGGGCATTCCTCCGCCTCGCCGTTGAGGGCGGAGTTGTCCACCCTTAAAGTTCCGTGGATCAGCACGCCGTCCGCCGGCACCTTGTCGCCGGACTGGAGCAGGACCTTGTCCCCCACCACCACGTCATCCACGTCGATGACGGTGACCAGACCGTTGCGGTAGACCTTGCACTGATCTTTTTTGGTGCTGTCCTTCAGCTGGCGGTACTTCGTGTCGCTGGCCACGCCGGTCTTGGCGGAGACGAATGCCACGATCAGCACGGCCACGACAGTGCCGATGGGCTCATAGATCTCCGCATAGCCCAGCACACACATGACGATCATCAGGGCCGCAATAGCCAGCAGGATCCGGATCATGGGGTCCTTGAACGTCTCCTTGAACTCCGCCCAGAAGGTGGTGGGTTCGGAGTCGGGGATCACATTGGACCCGTATTTTTTTCGGGATTCCTCAACTTGTTTGTCAGTCAGTCCATTAAAATGCATGATTGTTACACCCATTCGCTGCGGGAAGGGGGCCTGCGCACAGCAGACCCCTCCCGCGGTTCAAATTTTCAATATCTTTTTTTGGGGCCGCCGCTCACATATAGCGCCGGGCCAGCTCCACCAGGCCGGGATCCGTGGTGGCCTGGCCGATGGCGTTGAACTTCCACTCGCCGTTGTTTCGATAGACCTCGCCGAAGATCATGGCGGTCATGTTGTCGTAGTTCTCGGAGAGGTTGTAGCGGCACATCTCCTGGTTGTTCCGGGCGTCCACGATGCGGATGAACGCGTTCTGGATCATGCCGAAGTGCTGGCGGCGCTGCACTGCCTGATAGATGTTCACCACCAGGACAATGCGGTCATACTCCGCGGGGACGCGGGCCAGATCCACCACGATCTGCTCATCGTCGCCTTCGCCGGCGCCGGTCAGGTTATCGCCCATGTGCTGGACAGTGCCGGTGTAGTGCTTCAGATTGCCGAAGTAGACGATGTCCTTCTTGTCCGTCAGCTTGCCGTTCTGCAGCACAAAGGCAGAGGCATCGCAATCGATGGCGGGGCCAGAGGACCCGAACAGGCTGCCGAACAAACCGCCCTTGGACTTGGCGGCCTCATCCCAGCCCAGACCGATGATGACTTTGGAAAGACCCTCGTTGCCCTTGGTCAGGCTGATCTTCTGGCCCTTTTGCAGACTCACAGACATATATATTTCCTCCTTCAAAATGTCCGGCCGCGCCCCCGGGCGCGGCCGGAGAGATCTGATGCTCCCTGTCGGGATGCTTATTCCACGTCCACGCCGTAGTTGGCGCACAGGGCCGCCAGACCGCCCTGATAGCCGCTGCCGATGGCGTTGAACTTCCACTCGCCGTTGTTCTTATAGACCTCACCGAACACCGCCGCCGTCTCGATGGAGAAGTCCTCGCCCAGGTCATAGCGGAGCATCTCTTGGCCGTTGGTCTCATCGAAGATGCGGATGAAGGCGTTGTTCACCATACCGAAGTTCTGCCGGCGGCTCTCCGCCTCGTAGATGGTCACGGTGAAGGCAATGCGCTGGATGTTGTCGGGCACCTTCGTCAGGTCGATGCGGATCTGTTCATCGTCCCCGGCACCCTCCCCGGTCAGGTTATCGCCCAGATGCTCTACCGCGCCGGAACTGTGCTTGAGATTGCCGTAGAACACGAAGTCCCCGGAGGAGGTCACTTTGCCGCTCTCTCCCAGCAGGAAGGCCGCCGCGTCCAAATCAAAATCCCCGCCGGTGTCAAAGCTGTTCACGTCCCAGCCCAGGCCCACGACCACCTTGGTCAGGCCGGGATTCCCCTTGGTCAGGCTGACTTTCTGTCCTTTTTGTAAACTGATAGGCATGATATTCCTCCTTGTAATCACTCAGCGTCAATGCCGTAGTGGCCGCACAGGGCTGCCAGACCGCCCTGGAAGCCGCTGCCGATGGCATTGAATTTCCACTCGCCGTTGTGGCGGTACAGCTCACCCACCACGATGGCCGTCTCGATGGAGAAGTCCTCCGCCAGGTCGTAGCGGATCAGTTCCGTGCCGGTGGACTGGTCCACGATGCGGATGAAGGCATTGGACACCTGGCCGAAGTTCTGGCGGCGGTTCTCCGCGTCATAGATGGTGCAGGTGAAGGCGATCCGCTCGATGCTGGCGGGTACCTTGGCCAGATCCACCATGATCTGCTCGTCATCGCCGTCGCCTTCGCCGGTCAGGTTGTCGCCCATGTGCTCCACCGCGCCGGTGCTGTGCTTGAGGTTGCCGTAGAAGATGAAGTCCCGCTCCGTGGGGCACTTTCCGCTGGCGCCCAGCAGGAAGGCAGCCGCGTCCAGGTCAAAGGCGCTGCCGCTGTCAAAGGCGTTCACGTCCCAGCCCAGGCCCACCATGATCTTGGTGAGGCCGGGGTTGCCCTTGGTCAGGTCGACTTTTTGTCCCTTGGAAAGATTGATCGGCATAGTGATTTCCTCCGTTCCCAATATTTAATGATTCACGGACCCCTTGTCCGGCATGTGATACATCTGGTCGAACTGGGCCTTGATGGCCTCCAGTCGCTTTTGGTCCTCCACCCGCTGCTTGCGGGCGTTCTCCTGGATCTGCTTCGTCTCGTCGATACCGCTGACGATGGTGCGCCAGGTCTGCTCCAGCGTCTCGATTTTAATGGAGCTGCCGGAGGCCAGACGGGCGGTCATCTTGGCCTGCTCCGCCGTGTTCTGGGCGTTGCGGATCAGCATTTCATTGGTCTTGGCGTCCAGGGCGCTCATGGCCTCCGTCTGCAGCCGCTGGCGCTTGAGCATGATGGCCTGGGTCAGCGCCTGCTTGAACACCGGCAGGGTGATGATGAAGGCGGAGTTGATCTTCCGCACCAGATTCATATTGCTGAACTGCATGGTCTTGATCATGGGGATGGACTGCATGGCCACGTTCTCCGCCGTCCGCAGGTCCTGAGTCCGCTGCTCCAGCATCATCAGGGCCTGATTCAGGGTGGTCAGCTCGAACTGGATGGAGTTGTCCCCTGTGGCCTCCATATCCGCCTGGCGCTGGGCGATGTATGCCTCCAGCTCCCGGCACCCCTGCTCACCGGCCAGGATGTAACGCACCAGCTCGTGGTAGTAGTTCACATTGGCCTGGAACATCTCCTCCAGCTTCCGGTTGGACTGCTTGATGTCTGCCTCGTACTGCTTCAGCTGGACATAGATCTTGTCCACTTCATCGCCCATGGTGTGGTACTTGGCGAGGATTTTGTCCAGCTGCTTGCGGAGGTTTCCGAACAGCTTGCCGAAGAGGCCGGGGTTCTCCTTGATCTCTTCGATGTCGAACTTGTCCATGATCTTGGCCAGCGTGTTCAGCATCGCGCTGGAGTCATCCAGCTGGGACAGGTTCATGCTGTTGAGTACCACGTCGGAGCACTTGGAGATCTCGTCTGCTGCTCCGGCGCCGAAGGAGACAATGGACTCCAGGTTGTATACCTCGATCTGGCTGGCCAGGGCATCCACCTCCGGCGAGTTGACCAGCGTCTGGGTCATCATCTGCCGGTCGGCGGAGATGTCGTACTGCTGATAGCTCTCTTCTTCCTGGGGGGCGGCAGGTGCCTGTCCCTGAGAGGGCTGAGGCTGGGATGGGGTCGGTCTGCTGAGATTCAGGCCCATAAGTCATATACTCCTTCCAAATAGTTTTCTGATGGAGTGCAGTCCGCTTTCCTGCACGGTGTTGAAATCAGGAATCCGCAGGTCGTAAAGATAGTCCCCGATCTGCGTCTCGCTGGCAAAGGGGCGCGTGAAGTGCTGCTCGATGCACTGGTAGCCGGTGGGGACGAAGAATAGCACGTCGAAGCCAACCAGGCTTAGAAACGCGGTGAGGATGCTGTCCTCCAGAGAGATCCTCTCCTCTGTGGGGTTGATGTAGATGAGCTTGGGGTTCTTCTTGGTGAAGTCGAACTTCTGGATCTTCCGCAGCAGGTCCTTGGGGAGATTCAGGGCGGTGGCGATCACCGTGTACTCCGTGCCGTTCTCAAAGGTGCCGCGGATCAGCTTCTGGTCCAGCAGCAGCTGCAATTTGTCCAACAGGTGCTCCTGCATCTCCGCCCGCAGGATGCCGTAGAGATAGGCGCTGTGGGACTTGATCTTGCCGCGCAGCAGCTTGCCGTTCTTCAAAAACTGCGTGGCGTACGGCTTCACGGGGTTGGGATCCGTGCCTTGGACCCAGGGGACGGACCGAATCACCTCCGTGTCCGGCGTGATGAGCTTCTTGATGTCCAGCCAGTACTGGGAGGCGTTGCCGTCCTTCACGCCGCAGATCTTCTGGCAGATCACCGGCAGGGTGACGGTGTCCCCCGCGGCGGAAAAGCTGGGACGGTATTTCATCTCCTGGTCCCACAGAATCGGGATCTCCTCGTACATGGTCTGCAGCAGGACCGTGGAGGCCTTGGCGTACTGCTGGTTCCGATACAGTCCCGTATCCTGGTACATCAGCCGGTCCAGATCCCGCTCCGCCTGATAGGCGGCGGTGGTGACCCGGGCCTGGTTCTGGTCCACCGGGAAGCGGTCCAGAGAGACGGATTGGGGACAGTGGACCTCCAGCAGATCCGGGGTGTGGAGGGCGCTGCCCTCATTCAGATTGGGGAGCAGCAACAGGACATCCACCGGCAGGCGGGCCAGCAGCCGCAGGAACAGGGCTCCGGTGTCCGACGCGCATCTGCCAAACTGGAGAAAGACCGCCACCTCCGGCGCCTTCCAGTCCGGAAAGAGGTCCTTCTGATACCGGTTCAGCCAGCACAGGAGGTACACCGCCCGGCTGGTGAGCTTGGAGACGCTGCCGCCGCACCGCTCCCCCTCCTCCAGCACCAGATCGATGAAAGCTCGGGTCATCAGGCGCTGGAGCTCCACATTGGCCGGATACCGGATGTTGGCGGCGAGACCCGCCGCCAGCTGCTCTGCGGAGGCGTAGTTGCCCCGCTTGACCGCGGCGATCTCCTCCGGCCCGGGGGGCGCGGGGTCTCCGTTGACCACGCAGATCCGGCGGCCGCCGCCCTGGAGGGACTGATAAAACGCGAAGAGGTCGTTGGTATAGGTGAGATTGTCCTCCACGCCGTACTGGCAGAGGAAGAGGTTGCAGAAAAAGCGGGGATCGTTTCCGCGGGCCTGCACAGCCGTCAGCGCCGCGTTCAGCTCTGCCTTCTGCACCCAGGCGTTGGTGCAGGGAGAGAGGGAGGGCGGCGTGCCGTAGAGCCGCTGGCGGCGCACCTCCCGCTCCAGCTCCGCCTGAAGCTGCTTGACACCGAAGCCCGCCGGGAAGGACCCCAGGCCAGGGGCCTGATACAGGTGCGACAGGGCCGACTGGGGGTCCACGGTGAGATATGCCTGGTCGCCGCCGCACTCCAGCAGGACGATATCCGCCCCCGCCCGGGAGAGGACCGTCAGCAGCTGCAGCTCATAATGGCTCACGTCCCCGGCATAGAGGATCTTGGGCAGCGTCTCGCCGCCCAGCACGTTGACGATCCGCTCGAACTTGTAGTAGAGCCAGCACATGTATTTCATGTAGGCATTGCGGAGCATATTGTCGTTTTTGCCCGCCCGGCGCATATCGTCCAGGGTGGCATACATGGCCGTCACCACAGCGTCCCGCTGCCCGTCCGTCATCCGGGGCAGCCATTTTTTCAGCCGCTGGGAGAGAAAATCCCGGTCCATCTGGAAACCGGACCCCATCATCTCATTGAAATAGGACAGGTTGTCGGGCGTGGGGTTGGGGATGCGCCCGTCGATGATGACGCCGGACCGGCGGGCCGCCTCATAGTAGCGGCGCAGAAAAGCGGCCACCGTCTCCCCGTACCCGGCGATCCGGCAGAAAAACACGCGGGACCCGCCCCGTTCCGAGAGCGGGCGGAAATAATCATTCAGTTGTGCCGTTCCCGCCTGTTGAAACATCGTAGCCCAGTCTCTTTCTCATCACAAGATTTGTGTTTCTCATTATAGCGGCTTTGGAGAGGATTTTCAACAGATGCATGGAGCATAGCTTGAGAATCCACAAAAATTTTACATTCGTCAGCATGGCGCGGGTATTTTCTTCTCCGGCGGGAAGTGCTATAATAGCGCCCATAAGTGCCCGGCCGAAGCCGGCCGCTGATCTGAAGGTAAAAGAGGATGAGCATGAGAAGCAAGTTGACTGGATATGACGTGGGAGCACTGCTCTACTGCCCTGCCAACGCCCACGGGTCGATTGTGGGCGCGATTGTGGAGCAGCGGTTTCCAACGCCGTATTCTCTGGCGTTCTGCCTGGAGGACACGGTGCGGGAGGACGCCGTGGCGGACGCGGAGCGGATGCTGCGGGGGACGCTGTCCCGGATCGCGTCCGCTGCGGAGGGCGGCTCCTTTTTTCTGCCGCCCATTTTTGTCCGGGTCCGGTCACCGGAGCAGCTGCTGCGGCTGGCGGAGGAGTACGCCCCGTTTTCCTCCATTCTCCGCGGATTCATCCTGCCCAAGTTTTTCCTGGAGAACTGCGGGGCCTATCTTGCAGCCATCCGCTCCATCGGCCGGACGGAGGAGTACTTCTATATGCCGGTGTTTGAGTCTGCGGCCATGATTCCCCCGCAGACTCGCCGGGAGGCTCTGACGGAGGTGCGGGCCCAGCTGGACACCGTGTCTGGCTCCATTTTAAACATCCGGGTGGGGGGGAACGACCTCTCCCACGCCTTCGGCCTGCGCCGTCCGGCAAATCGGACCATCTACGACCTGCGCCCGGTGGCGGATATCCTCATCGACATCGTGGCGGCTTTCGGCACTCAATACGTGGTGTCCGGCCCGGTATGGGAGTATTACTCCGGCGAGGGATGGGAAGAGGGGCTGCGCCGGGAGATGGAGCTGGATCTGCTGAATGGCTTCACCGGCAAGACCGTCATCCATCCCAATCAGATCCCCGTGGTGAACGAAATGCTCCGCGTCTCCCAGCGGGATTACGCGGACGCCCGGGCTATCCTGAACTGGGATACCGGCAGCGGCAGTCTGGTCTCTGCCAGTGAGGACGGCGGCCGGATGAACGAGTACAACACCCATAGCCGCTGGGCCCGGCGGATCGTCCTGCGTGCGGAGCGGTACGGCGTCAGGGCGTGAGAAAAAGGACTTGAATTTCGCTCCGACCTCCTGTATAATAAACCAGTATCCACCGGCCAGTGTGATGGAATTGGTAGACGTGACGGACTCAAAATCCGTTGGTGGCGACACCGTGTGGGTTCGAGTCCCACCACTGGCACCAGTTGAAAATACTCAGGTTTTTCATGAATTGAAAACCTGAGTATTTTCTTTTTGAAGCCCGGTTCTCTCCCCGAGTTCTCTCCTCCGGCTTAAATCGCGGCTGAGATGCCAGGGGTGATGCTGACTGTCTGGTTCATTTTCGTTGCAGGCTGTTTCTTGGAATCCGTGTCCAGGTGCGCGTAGATATTGGCGGTTGTAGCGTAGCTGCAGTGTCCCAGCCAATCCTGAATATCCTTCACCGCGACTCCGTTTTTCAGAAGCAGGGATGCGCACGTATATCTGAAATCGTGGAAACGAATCGGACGAAGGCCGTGCTGCTTCAGGACCCGTTTGAAATGGTCGGACACAAAATTAGGCTTATATGGGATACCCAGCTCGTTGACATAGATGTACTCCGACTCCGTGTAGCAGTTTCCGCAGAACTCTTTACAAGCGGCTTTCCGTTCCTGCATCCGCAACAGAAGTTCCCGGTACTGGGGAACCGGCGGCATCGTTCTGCAGCTGGATTTGTTTTTCATCCGGTTCTTGCCATCGGAACGATACTGGACCACAGTATGGTCGACCGTGAGAGTATTTCCCTCAAAGTCGATTGCGCTCCACCGCGGTCCCATAACCCCACTTCTACGCAGGCCGTAGAACGCAGCCATCAGGACCGGAAATTCTACCGGATCTCCTTACATAAAATGTCCATCAAAAATGACCAAATAAATAAAATGGTTGTCTTAATGCATGTGTATTCGCTCCATACGGAGCCGGCCTGCAAAAGTAAGTATGCGCTCGTGTTACATTTTTGTTTCTCCCAAAAGGGAAAACCGTTCACATCTTCAAATGGATCATTTGATAGAAAAGTCACACGGGTGTGGAGGAATTCGTATGCCTAAGATATTTTCAGATTGAGCATTTTCCCTTTTCTGAAAAAGAGCAGGCCCATAACCACCATGTAGCCCTCCTTGAGCACCATAAGACCAAACAGGACCCACATCTGGGGATAGCGGAAGGCCAGACAAAGAGCCAATGCACCGTGTGTCAGTTTGTCCGCGATCGGGTCAAGCGCCTTGCCCAAATTTGTGATCATGTTGAACTTTCTTGCGATCATCCCATCAAACAGATCCGTGAGACTGGAGAGGAGGACAACACCTGCGGCCCAATGGTACGCTTCTTTTGCCAGATAGAGGTAACAGAATACCGGAATGAGGAGGAGCCGAAAATATCCCATCAGGTTCGGAATAGAGAATCTCTCTTTTGTGTTGAATGGCTTCATTGAGGTTCTTCTCCATCTCCTATATGCAGACAAGTCATGCGGAAGCAGAAGACTGGAAAAATTGCGACAACGCGTTTACAGCTTCGGCTTCGTCAGGGCCGTCTGCAGCGACCTGTACCTGCTGTCCCTGACGAAAGCCGAAGGAGACGACCCCGAGAAGACTTTTCGCATTGATGCTTCGCTCACCGGCGATTATGCGGATGGTGCTCTGAAAGACATTGACATGGCTTACAAACAGTGCGGCTGTATGTGTGGTGAAATCTTCCTCCAACTGCAATGAAAGGGTCCGCGTTGTCATGGGAATCGTCCTCCCAATGATAGATTTTCATTTATAAATGCTCGATCCAGGGGCTTCGGAACATGTGCGCTTATGATGCGCGATATTTGCGCTCTCCTTTGCACAGCCAGCCCTTTCTTCTCCAACTCCGAAATTCCCAGCGGGCCAGCAGCAGGCAGAGCAGGAACGCAAGAGCATCGGCTATCGGTGCGGCCAGAAGTGCGCCGTCCAGCCCGAAGGAGCGGGATAGCAGAAGCGCCAGAGGGATCAGGAAGCAGCCCTGCCGGGCCAGAGGAATCAGCAGGGACTTACCAGGCCGGCCGATCCCCTGGAAGAAGGAGGCTGAGGTCATGTGAAGGCCATACAGGAAAAAGGCCAGCATATAGAGCCGGAAGCAGTGCTGTGCGCAATCCAGATAGAGCGCATTGTCCGATACAAAGCAGCTTGCGATCTGCCGCGGGAACACCATGAAAATGAGAAACCACACCACTGAAATGCCTACTGCAATAAGAGAAGCTATATGGAATGTCTTTTGGACCCGCGCATAGTGGTTGGCGCCGAAATTATAGCCGTTGATGGGCTGGATGGCAGAGGACACCCCGACGAACATGGAGTGAGCGATCTGGTAGACCTTCATCATCATGCCGTAGACGGATAAGGCAATGTCACTGCCATAGACTGTGGCGGCTCCATAGGCCCGCATCAGATTGTTCAGGGTAATCTGCACCAGAGCGGAGAGCATCTGCGTAAGCAAGCTGGGGAAGCCCAGTGCCAGAATACGACAGGTCAGCTTCCGTGTAGGGCGTAGGTCCTCCCGCCGGATATGAACGGTTTTGAGGCGGCGCAGGTAGAGCAGGGCCAGGCATCCAGCAGCCACCTGCCCGATCACCGTGGCGATCCCGGCGCCCACAACGCCCATCTTCAGCGGAAAGATAAAGATAGGGTCCAGGATCAGGTTGATGACCGCCCCTGTCATCATGCACTTCATCATGTACTGCGGGGAGCCGTCCGCCCGGATAATGGCGGTGAAGGCGGGACAAAGGAGCTGGAACGGGATCCCCCATGCGATGGCGCGCATATAGGACAGAGACTCTGCATAGGCAGTCGGCGTCGCGCCGAAAAGGACTACGATCTGCGGGGCGAAGATGCCGCAGGCCAGAGCGGCCAGCAGACCGCTGGCCAAGATCAGGGTGAGGGCGTGACTGATGGTGCTGTCCGCCTCCCGCTGCGCTTTCCGACCCAGGCACAGACTGATATTGGCGGCACATCCGTCTCCCAGCATCAATGCCACAGCATTGACCAGAATGGTCAGCGGGAACGCGATATTAGTGGCTGCCATTCCTGTAATGCCCACGCCCTGTCCGACAAAGATCTGATCCACGATGTTATAGAGGTAGTTGACCATCAGTGTCAGTGAGGTGGGAACGGCGTATCGAACGATCAGTTTGGGTATGGGATCCGTTTCCAATGGGTTTGGCTGCAGGTTTGGCTCCATAGCAAGGCTCCTTCCGTATTCATACTGGACGCTTCCGAGGGAGAAGCCGCCGGAAATAAAAAATCCCGGCGCCATTTCCCTGACGCAGAGAGATGGCTGTACCGGGTGCTTAGAGTATACACTTTTGCTTGAGGAGGATGGGCATCCGGCACGGCACCAGAAAGCCTTCTTCTCCCCTCCAGACCGAACCTGTTGGCTCCGGAATTCCACCGGATTAGCTGATCGCTCGCGGACTGTTACCGCCAGTAGAGAAATATCTCGTTTCCGAAGAAAACTTACATACCTAAATGTATCATTAAATAAAAGAACCGTCAAGGAAAATGTCCTTCCCGCCGTATCAACTTCTGCGCTTTCTGATCGATATCCTGTGTCTCGTACAAGGCATTCCATTTTGGCTTTTCCTGTGGTAAAATATCAAAATCGACAAAATCACAGGAGGCAGGACAGGGATGAAAACGGGCTTGGTCTTGGAGGGCGGCGCCATGCGCGGAATGTTTACCGCAGGCGTTCTGGACTCCTGGATGGATGAACAGATATCCTTTGATGGAATCGTCGGTGTGTCGGCCGGTGCGCTGTTTGGGATCAATGCTCCCGCCGGTCAGAAGGGACGCGCCATACGGTATAATTTGAAGTATATCCGGGATAAGCGGTACATGGGGCTGCGCTCGCTGCTGACCACGGGCAATCTGATCAACGCCGACTTCGCCTTCTATGAGGTGTCCTCCAAGCTGGACGTATTTGATGAAGCGGCCTTTCAGAGATCGGGCGTTGACTTCTATGCCGCGGTCACCGATCTGCACACAGGCGCCCCGGAGTATATCCGGATCACAGAGCCGTTCCGTCAGATGGAGGTCCTGCGGGCCACCTCTGCCATGCCCTATGTCTCCCGGCCTGTGGAGTTGGATGGGAGGTTCTACCTGGATGGCGGGGTCAGCGACAGTATTCCAGTCCATTTCTGCAAGAGTCTGGGCTACGACAAGACCGTTCTCGTGCTCACACGTCCCTTGGAGTATCGGAAAGAGCGGCCCGCAGCATGGCTTCAGCGATTCAACCGCCTCTATTACCATCGCTATCCGGCCTTTGTGGAGAGTCTGAACCGGCGGTGGGAAGTCTATAACCGGCAGGTGGAGGAGATCATAGGGATGGAGCAGCGCGGGGAGCTCTTCGTGGTTCGGCCCAATGGCCCACTCCCAATCAGGCGTGTGGAAAAGGACCCCGCCAAGCTGCAGGCTGTTTATGACCTCGGGGCAGAGGCCGGCAGGGCGTCTCTCAGCGGACTGAAAGAGTATTTGCTGACGCATGAATGATGGTAGATGATACAGGAAATTGCGCATCCAGCAGGCAGGGGCTTGTATGGATGCGCAGTTTTTCTTTGTGCAGTATACAGCGTCCCTTGGTCCAGGTATCATGGTTGGCAAAACTGGCGGGATGGCATATATACTTTTTGAATAAAGAATTTCTGATACATATCGGACAAATTGACATTTTTTTCAAGTAACATTATAATGTTCATATATTCACTGCCACAAGAGGACGTGGTTAGAAGGGGTGAAGAATATGGATCAGGATCTGCCCTTATGGGTAGAGGGCTGCGCCGAAACATATATAATGTGGGTGTGAATGGAAGCAGACAGCTGCTGAAGATCTTGCCGGACAAAGGTATGCAGGTGCGGCCCTCTGGAGCAAACAAAGAAAAGGAGGGCATTTTTGATGGATCACAGCGTATTGACGATTTTGGATCTGGGAATCATTACGGCATACCTTGTCATCATGGTCCTGGTGGGGGTCTATTCCGTCAGGCGGATCCAGAACACAAAGGATTATTATGTAGCGGGCCGGTCCTTTGGGCCGATGGTGCTGATGGCCACCGTCTGCGCGACGATCATCGGCGGCAGCGGTCTGATGGGCCGGGCAGGTGTGGCCTATACCGACGGCTTCAAGGCGGTCCTTACCGCAATTCCATACCTTCTGGGAATGTTCATTTTCTCCGGCATCGCCGGGAAGATCTCGGATATCGGGATGCAGTACGGGATCACCTCTATCCCGGAGCTGTTTGAACGGCGGTTTGGCCGGGCAGCCAAGATCACCCTCTCTGTGCTGATCGCGTTCGCCATGATGGGGACGGTGGCCTCCCAGGTCACCGCCACGGCCACGATCATCCGGATGCTGGGGGGAGAGTTCGGCCTCTCCTATGAGATGGGCGCGCTGATCGCAACAGTGGTCTTTATGGTCTACACAGCCACCTCCGGCCTGTTCGGCGTGGTATACACCGACGTGCTGCAATTTTATATGCTGATCGTCTTCGTGTATATCCTGATCCCGGTGGCGGCCCTGTTCAACGTGGGCGGCTTTGCGAACTTTGCGGCCAACCTGGACCCGGCGCTGGTGGAGCCGCATATTGACGGCAGCATTTTGGGAGACATCATCACCTATCTGGTTTTCACCATGGCAGGTGCGGAAATGTGGCAGCGCGCATTTGCCGCCAAGAGCCGAAGGGCGGCAAAGCGCGGGATGTTCCTGGGTACGGCCGTATACGGCGTGACCATTGTGCTGGTCTACTTCATGGGTGTTGTGGGCCGTCAGATCCTCGGCGGCGACATCCTGGCGCAGTATGGCTCGACGGACGCTGTCGTTCCGGCCCTGGCGATCCGGATCCTTCCCGCCGGTCTGACGGGACTTGCGTTGGCCGGTATGCTCTCGGTCATCATGTCCACGGCGGACAGCTATCTGCTGGTATCTGTGCAGACCTGCGTCCACGACATCGGAAAGACCATCCGTCCCCAAATGCCGGAGCGGACCGAGATCTCCCTCTCCCGCATCTTCTCCATTGTCCTGCCCCTGGGCGCGCTGGTGATCGCGTTGTACATCCACAATGCATACAACATCCTCATGTTCGCCTGGAGCTTCTATGCCGCATCGGCTGGGATTCCCGCATTTGCAGCGCTGTTCTGGAAGAAGGCAACCAAGACCGGCGTCATGGCCGGGTTGCTGGGCGGGTTTGTTGTCTGCGTTGGCTGGAAGCTGGCAGGCCAGCCCTTCGGCCTTGGGGCGGCGGTGCCGGGCACGGTTGCCTGCGGTATCGCACTGGTCGTTGTGAGCCTTGCGACTTATAAGCGCGCACCGTCCGTATTCCTGAAAGCTGAAAAGCAGAGCTGATAGGGAGCTGCTGCATCCCCATATCGGAAAGCAATGGAGTGAACATTATAAGAGCCAGCCGGAAATTTTGAAGATCCCCGGCTGGCTTTGTTTTGGCGTATTACTGATAGATAAAAAGTCTCCGGTCAGACAGCAGACCTCGCCACTGCTGTCTTTGCCCCAATGCCAATGGCACACACACCGCTTTTTCAGATCGCGTCACCAATGCGGCGGTCAGCGCTCCGTCCTCAGAGCTTCCGACAGCGTATGGCAGTTCTTCATCTTCTGCATCCCAAAATCCTGTCCTGCACGCATCAACTACATGGCGGGACGGTGGACTGCGCTTGTGCGCCTGGTCATGGACCATCTTTGCAACAACAAAGGTTACTGGATTTCTGCTGCGGAACCGGACGATGGCAAAGGCTGAGAAGTGATCCTGATTTGTCCGGAGCACAGCTTCAGCAGACCGATATCCTGCCGTGTGACGCGACATATCCCATGCGGATTTGTCAGCAGAGCGACATCTTCCTTCTCGCCATTCCAAGCCATTCTCAGAAAGGAAACTAATATCGTTCAGAAAGGCGAATTGCAGGAAGAAGTCATTGCAAAAATACAACAAGCACGCCCTGCGGAGCGATGGGGAGAAAGACCAAAACAAGGGAGGCACGCTTTTACAACCCGTATCCGTCATTGCGGGCCGCCCACCGCGCGGGACTTCTATACACCATGGTATAAAACAGTTCTGCGGGCTTTTACGCCGTCACAGGGCACAGCCGGGCAGAGATCATTTGTGCCAGTGCGGACCGCAGCAAGACCAATGGACCTGATCGCCTGGAAACGCGTGCTGGATGGGCGTACGATGAGCGGGTATTCCAAACTGTATTGAGTATCTGATCGAGCGCCAGAGCACCTTCGCCATGTGGAAATCTGCCGCCTGTGTCAGTGAGCTTCTGGTTTTCCGCCGATAGGATATTTTGGGATAAGGGCGCGCCTCCAGACAAGCGACCGTCGTCAAGGCAGACAAGGAGCATGATGCGTTCAACAAGACCCGAAAAATGGTCTCCGACTCTAACAAGGAAGTGCTCAGAATGCTGGAGTCAGGAGATGGAAAATAACTTCATTATATAATTGGCTTTTTCGTGATCTTATGGTATGATACCCTTACGCTGTCCAGAGCATAATTTCTAGAATGAATCCGCTCTGTAATGTGAGTGAATCACCGCAAAGTGGTACTGTTCGGCGCCGATGGGCGCTATCTTTTTGTCTGGGCGGATGTAGAAGCACGGATGAAGAAGAATTACAATATGCATTGTATGCCGATGGTTGTGCTGTTGAACCTCGGAGAGGATGCGCTGGTTGTCCGCCGCCAAGGATATGAAGGCGTGCCGCAAAATACGGGCCTGCCTGAATGGCTGACGGACGGAGAAAGGGGGCAAAGTGATGCGCACACTGATTAAACACGGACTGATTGTAGACCCGGCCAGTCATGTTCACTCCAAAAATAATCTGCTAGTGGAAGACGGGCGTATTCAGGGGCTGACTGCTGAAGAGCCGGAAGCTGATGTGATTTTGGATGCCGAAGGGATGGTGGTTTCACCTGGTTTTGTGGATATCCACATGCACGAGGATCCTTATGACCCAGAGGAGGGGCGACTGATTCCCAGCATTATGACCTCCATGCTTCGCATGGGAGTCACTACAGCGATTGGTGGAAACTGCGGTATCAATACGGTCTCGCCTCTGCGGTATTTAGAATTGATGGACCGTGATGGCGGCCCGATCAATATGGGACTACTAGCCGGCCATACCTTCCTGCGGGAGCAGGCCGGGCACCGGGACAAGTACAGTGCAATTCGGCCCGATGAACAACAACGGTTGTCAAGGCTGGCCAAAGAGGCTCTGGAAGCGGGTTGCTTTGGGGTGTCCTTCGGTATTCGCTATGTACCCGGTGTGACACGGGATGAGATGGTGAAAACCGCCTGCTTCTGCCAAAGCCATGGCCGTCTTGTGGCCGCCCATGTGCGAGATGACGCGGATAATGTATTCGGCGCGGTGGAGGAGTTGGTTTCCATAGGGCGGCAGCTGGATCTTCCGGTTCAAGTTTCCCATGTGGGAAGCATGGGGGGATTTGGGCAGATGGAACGACTGCTGGCCCTCATAGATAGATATCGCGCCTCCGGTATGGAACTGAGCGGAGATTGCTATCCGTATGACGCTTTCAGCACGCGAATAGGGGAAACAACCTACGATGAGGGATTTTTGGAGCGTTACTGCACACAGTATTCTGCGATAGAAATCTGCGAGGGTATGTACAAGGGACAACGATGCACGGAGAGATTGTTTCATGAACTGCGTCAGACAGCACCGGACACATTGACGGTCTGCCATGTTATGAAGGCGGAGGATGTAGCTTTGGCTCTGTCTCATCCGGCCATTATGCTGGCCAGTGATGGGCTGATGGATCGGGGGCAAGGACACCCGAGAGGTGCAGGGGCGTTTCCACGCCTGCTGTGCCGGTATGTTGCAGCCGGGAAGATGAACTTGGATGATGCGGTCGCCAAGATGAGTGCCATGCCGGCCCAAAAACTGGGGCTGACGAGAAAGGGGACCTTACGCAAGGGCGCAGATGCAGACATCGTAATTTTTGATATGGATCGGATCCGGGACTGTGCTACGTTTGAGCATCCCGACCGTCCTCCGGAAGGGATAGAATGGGTCTTGATTGGGGGAAAAATCGCTGTGGAACACGGAACAATCAAGCAGTCAAGTCTAGGACGAGCCATTCGCGCTTAGCAATGGAGCAGGAGGGAGAGACGGCATGGACGAATATGTGAAGCGGCAGCTTTCCTCAGTTCCGGGGCATATCGGATTTTACTACAAAAACCTGGTCACGGGAGAAACGGACGGAAGCCGCCAAACGGAGTTGTTCCAAGCGGCCAGCGTAATTAAACTGCCAATTTTGGCGGCCATCCTGCTGGAGGAGCGGGAGCATCCCGGTGTGCTGCAGGAGCGGCTTTTGGTCCGGGACGGCGACAAAGTGCCCGGATGCGGCGCATTGCAGCATATCTCCGGTACGCAGGCGTATGACATAGAAAGCCTCTGTAAGCTGATGATTACTATCAGTGATAATACGGCTACGAATGTGTTAATCCGCCGCTTTGGCATTGAGTTCCTGAATGAGCGATTCCGGGCGCTCGGCCTTCAGGAAACCAAGATTTTTCGCTTTCTGTTTGACACGGAGGCCGCACGTCAGGGAAAGGAGAATTTATGTCAACCGAAGGAGATCGGTAGCCTTCTGGAGGAAATCTACCACGGACGCTGCGTGAGTGCCAATGCGTCTGAGCGAATGCGGGCGATGCTATCGCAACAGCAGATTAACCATAAAATCCCCAGCCTGCTTCCGCCCACCGTGCGGGTGGAGCACAAGACCGGCGAGGATGAGGGGATTACGAATGATGTGGGGATTCTATATGGGAGAGAACCCTGTGTTCTGGTATTTGTATCCAATGAAACTGATGTACCGGCCTTTGAGCAGGTAATCCGGACAGTGAGCCTGCACTATACACGAGTGTGATGACAGACATATAGAAAAAGGAGAAAACTTGTTATGGCCATTATTAAGACGATCTCGGACCTTCTGTGGGGAATGCCTCTCATCGTACTTATTCTGTTGGCTGGCATTATCTTTACGGTCGGCTCCAAATTCTTTCAAATCGCACACTTAAAGCATATTCTGAAAAACACCATTGGAACACTTTTTTCAAAAAAGGACAACGGTAAGGGCATGATGAAACCCTTGGAAGTAATCAGCATTGCCGTTGGCGGAGCAGTGGGTGTTGGCAATATCGGCGGCGTAGCGACCGCTATCGCGGTGGGCGGACCGGGTGCAGCCTTTTGGATTTGGGTTGCGGCCTTTTTGGGCATGATGATGAAAATGGCCGAAGTTTCCCTGGCGGTATACTACCGTTCAAAGGATGAAAAGGGCGGCTATTATGGCGGGCCTACATACTATATGGAGAAAGGGTTGGGACGGGATAAGGGCTTCAAATTCTGGGGCGTGCTGGCGGTTATCTTCGGGATCGGCATTTTTGGAAATGTCTTTTCCATGCAAAACTTCACGGTCGCACAGTCCGTCAACGCCACTTTTGGCATTCCCATGCTGGCGGTAGGTTTAGTCTATGTTGGTCTCACCTATTTGGCTACTGTCCGTGAAATTCCTTGGCTGGGCAAGCTGGCGGCGAAAGTAGTTCCCCCCATGTGCGTCTTTTACCTGGTAGGCGGAATCGTGATTATCATAGTAAATATCACACAATTGCCCGCAGCACTTGGACTGATTATCAGCGATGCATTTACCGGGACCGCAGCCACCGGCGCTTTCATGGGAGCGGGCGTGGCTTTGATTATCCGAACCGGCTTATCCCGCGCCATGTTCTCCAGCGAGGCTGGCTGGGGTACATCGCCTATGATTCACGCCTCCGCCAAAACGGAGCATCCGGTGAAGCAGGGATTGTGGGGGGCATTTGAGGTTTTTGTCGGTACGATGTGTATCTGCACGGTTACCTCCTTGGTTATCGTCGTTACCGGCCTGTGGGATTCCGGCCTGGATGGTGCTCCATTGACCTTGGCGGCTTTCGAAACAGTGCTTGGGCCTGTTGGAACTATCATCATCACGGTGGCCATTTTCCTCTTTGCTCTTTCTACTACTACCGGATGGTGGGCTTATTTCGAAGTGCTGTTGCGCCATTTGTGCGGCACGAATGAAAAGCTCAAGCGGACCTTGATTAACGTATTTAAGGTAATCTACCCCATTCCCGGGTTCCTTGTAGTGCTTCTGGCTGCGGTGGGAAACGATATTTCTGGTGCGGATATTTGGGAAATCGCCAATTTGACAACGGGAATACCTGCCTTTGTAAACCTGATTGTCATTGTCATACTGAGCGGAAAGTTCTTCCAATTGCTTAAGGACTACAAGGCTCGTTATCTGGGAATCGGTACCGTTGATCCGAACTTCAGACTTTTTGATGAAGAGGAATAAACCGAGCCTGAAAATGGCGGATTGAGAAGCCAAGAGGAGGGCGTGGCTCTGCCACGCCCTCCAGCGGCGGAAAATATCAGGACAGCGCATCCAACACCACATCGAACAGATGCATAGGGTTAAGCTGCCCTCTGTCATAACGCTGGCAAGTGAATCAACGAAGTCCCTGTCGCAGGAAACGGCTGAAATCAATGTCACATCGGTACAGACTCCATCCATCACTTCGGCCTGTATTCCATAAGACGGAAGTCAGCTGGACTGCAATGGTACAGATCGGCCATGCGGCACACGATGCCAAATGGAGGGGCAGAAGTCCCTGCCTCATACAACAAGTGTACGTGCTTTGCTGCGGCCGCTTGGGTGTATCCGGCTTTCTCCCGGCTTGCTCGAACGGATTTTCAGGATGACCACCTTTTTGGGTTCTGCGCATTTTGAATTCCTCCTGTCATTTTTCTAATACATTTGGGCCGCGCTCCCCGGAAATCCTTGTGTTTTCAAGGTTTCCGGGGATATTTTCTTGGCCATTTCCCTTGCTTTTTTCCTTACGAGATGTCTGTAAGGGAAAGCTCTCAGCTTTCACACGCCCCCTTATCCAGAAACCGGGCGGAAGAACCTGTGGTTTCTTTCTTTGCATGGGCGTAGATGTTCATGGTGGTGTTCACGCTGGAAAGGCCCAGCAGCTCTCGGACATCTTTAAAGACGCTCCGCCATAAATTATGTTGCTTGTGGAGGTGTGGCGAAGGACATGAAAGTGAAGGGACTGGATATTATCGAATGTGATGTTGGCTCGTCTGCACGCCGTAGCTGCCCCCAGAGCGTACAAATGTCCCATCATTCCACAGGCAGACGAATGAGAACTCTGTAAAGCATTCCCGTGGTTCATCTGTGCGGGGCAGGGAAGAGAGCCCGTAATATGTACGGCTCGTTTTCTTCGGAGATCCTGTGTCAGCTCCTGATACTGCCGCTAAAGCGCGCCAAATCCATATAATGCTATTTGGGAATGAGTTTGTTTGTGCAGCAATAACAGGGGCCTACTGCTTAAGTCAAAATTGCAAAAAAAGACATGCAAAATTTGGGAATGATTCCAAAATAGTGTGGTTTGTCAAAAAAAGTGTTGACTTTTTTGATGGCGGCTTTATGTTAAAAACATGTTAAGAAAAGAGGACGCGGCGATACTGGTTGTTTATTTTTCACAATAGAGTGCCAGTGTTTTTTTGACCTTAAAAATGAGAACGTTTTCAAGAGGGCGTGGGATACATACATGGCAGCAACAATCATTGACGTCGCACGGTTATGTGGTTACTCAAAGGCAACAGTTTCCAGAGCATATGCGTCTCCGGAAGCAGTCAGTGAGAAGGCGCGTGAAAAGATATATGCGGCAGCGAAGCAGTTGAACTATGCGCCTAATGCCATCGCAAGGGCGATGGTTCGGCAACAGACAGAAAATATTGCATTTATTATCCACGAAAAGCAGTATCCCGCTATTTTGAATCCTTTTTATTCTCCGATGCTGGAAGCAGCCATGCAGGAGGGAACCCGAAGGAATTACAGCCTGTTCGTAACGACCAGTCAGGATATCCACCTGCCCAATGGAGATATTTATATCAAAAAGCACATGGATGGAGTGATTTTTGCTGGCGAGGTTGATATCCGGGTCATTGAAGAGTTTCGTAAACAGAGCATTCCGGTAGTGTTGGTAAACAACTATTTGGATATGGATGGCTTAGTGTGCATTTCGGCAGATCACTATGGCGGTGCTGTGCAGGCTACGGAATATCTTTGCAAGCTGGGACATTGTAAAATCGGCCTGTTGTCCGGCCGGTTTTCACCACAAGTTAGTGAAGCTCGTATAGAGGGCTTCGTTAAAACTCTTGCTAAGTATGATATTCCCGTTGATGATCGTTTTATTGCTGATATTGAGCCGGCGCTGGAAGATGGCGAGGAAATCATGACCCGGATGCTGCGGGAGGTGGATCGCCCCACAGCTTTTTTCTGCACCAATGACACCATTGCCGCAGGCGCCATGAAGGCAGTTACCCGGGCAGGGCTGAGAGTGCCGGAAGATATAGCGATCATAGGGTTTGATGACAGCTATATCAGCCGTGTGGTGGAACCCGAGTTGACCACTGTTCGAATTGATGCTGCTAAGATGGGATGCCTTGCCATGCAAACGTTATTTGACTTAATTGCGGGGATGCCGGTAGAAAAGGCGCATATTCAAATTCCTACGGAGCTTATAGTGCGGGGAACTGCTTGATGCTATGTAGAAATTTGACACGCTCCTGATAGAGCGTTTTAAATGGTGAAGTCAAAGTGCGGAAGGATGTGATGCCATGTGTGTTACAGTCATCAATGTCGGTTACGGAGACGCAATCCTCTTTCAGTTAAAGAATGGGTATACTGCACTGCTGGATGGAGGAAGTGCCCTGGAGTCAGAATTTGAAGGCGATTCTTATCGCATTCGGTCAGCAGATTATCTTGCCAGACAGCAGATTGAGCATTTGAATGCTGTGATTATTTCGCATATCCATGAAGATCATGTATGCGGGCTGGAGGCGGTATTACAGCAGACAGTGGTAGATCATCTCTATGTTCCGTACCCGGTAGAGCCTTTCTTAAAAGGCTGTGAACTGACTCCAGCCAGTAACGCTCCCCGCAGTGTACCGCTATATGTTGCGGCCTTGAATGCGTATCGGAGGATTTTGCTTCATGCGAAGGAAAAAGGCATTCCTGTTACCGTGTTGAAAGCAGGACAGGTACTGAAATTTGGAATAGACACGAAGATGCGGATACTGGCACCCAAAAGCTGTGTTGTAGATGCATATATGGAGATCGTGGAACGGGCATACAGTCTTGAGGCGGATACAAATGCCGTGACTGAGTGCCTGATCCGGTTGGACGCTACATCCAATCACACCAGTATGCTGTTGCGCTTCGAACTGGGAGACATCGTTTTTCTCAGCGCGGCGGATAGCTGTCCATCTGAATGGGATGAGGTGCCTGAAATTTTTTTCAAAAATGTAAACGTTCTCAAATTGCCACATCATGGACAAATAGATTCAATTTCGGAATCTTTTATGAAAAATATGCCGTTGGAGTATATTATTACGACCTCGGCATCTGATAGACGGTATCATAGCGCGAATCAGGCGGTATATCAGAAGCTGGCCGCAATCTTTCCGGCGGAGCATCCACCACACTTTTTGTTTTCGGATGAGCGAGAGTATCCGCCTTATTTCTCACAGCCCGAAGGCTTTCAGGCTATCAAACTTGTAATGGATTCCGGGATGGTTATACCGGAGTTTATTAGAATTCAATGAAAAGAGGAGAGAAAACAATGAAAAAACTCATGTCGCTGGTCCTCGCACTCGCTATGATTCTGAGTTTGGCTGCCTGCGGCGGCAAAACCACGGGAACGTCACCTGACAGCGCAGGCGATTCCCAGCAGGAAACTCCCGCGACTTCGGACGGCGCTTTCCCTGAAAAGCAGATCACTATTATTATGCCCTGGAGCCTTGGCGGCGGACCCGATACCATTGCCCGCCAGGTTGCCTCCTATGGTGAGAAGTATCTGGGTGTGCCTGTGATTGTGGAAAACCATACCGGTGGTTCCGGAACTATCGCCATGAACGATGCATTGCAGGCGGAGGATGACGGTTATACCATGGTGGTTGCCAACGGCCCCCTGTTCTCACTGACTCCCAGCTTCATTAATGTCAACTACACACTGGATGATATTACGCCTCTGATTGGTATGCGTATCACGGAGTTCGTTGTTCTGACTAACTCTAAGAGCGGCATCACCAATATCGACGAGCTGAAAGCCTATGCCGCAGAGGGGAACACAATCAAGTACGCTACCACAGGCGGCCCTGGCAACGACAGCTATACTATGATTTCCGTCCTGTTCAAGTTATTGGACATCCCCGCTGAGCCTGTTCCCTACGACGGCGGCCAGGAGGCCATCAATGCGTTGGTGGGCGGCCATGTTGACGTGGCTATCGGTTCTCCCCCGACTTACCGCGATTATGTGATCAACGGCGAATTGAACTGCCTGGGAACCTTCATTCCCGAGGGGCTGGAGGTGGAAGGCATTGGCCACATCAGTTCCTTTAGGGATCAGGGAGTCGACGTGGACTTCACCGGCATGGACTACTTTGCGGTCCGCTCCTCTGTGGATGATAGCAAGAAGGAAGTTTTGACCAACTTCATCGCGGAGGTTTATGCTGATCCCGAGTTCCAGGAATTTATGAAAGGCATGGGCATGGAAGCCTGGGAGGCCACTGAGAGCGAGATCGTTGATATGGTAGAAGCTCAGACCGAGGCGATGACCGAGTATATTCCTCTGGTGCAGTGACACTCTGCGGTGCCCCATATCGCCGAGATATGGGGCACCCATTTTAAAAAGAGGTATTGAATTATGAAAATCAGATATAACAGAGAAATAATATCGGGCGCTATTTTTGTGGTTCTGAGCGCAGTGCTGTGGTTCCTGATTCCCGTACAGGTCCAGACGCTGGAGAAAACGCCAATCAACGCACAGACCTTCCCCCGTATCGCCATTGGTGGTATGTTCCTCTGCTCTGTCGGTCTGCTGCTGGAGGGGATCTTCGTCCGGGAGAAGCAGGAGTTGTATGTGACGAAAGAGAGTTTTCGCTCCAATGCCTTTAAAAAAGAAATGCGTTCCGTAGTGTTCGCATTGCTTTTGATCGCCTACTGTTTCCTGATTGGACATCTGGGCTATATTGTCTCCACAATCCTGCTGGTACTGGCGGTCATGATGTTCTATAAAGCCAGAAAGTGGTACTACTATGCGATTCCTCTGGGGATGGTGGGCATCGTGTACTACGTATTCAAGGTGCTTCTTCATATTTCCCTGCCCTGATCGAAAAGGAGAATACTTATGGAACAATTTTTAGGCGGACTGCAAGTTCTGCTGCAGTGGCAGAACTTTTTGATTATTCCGGTGGGGCTGGCAATCGGCATTATTGTGGGTGCTATCCCCGGACTGACCTCCGATTTAGGTCTCATCCTTTGTATACCCTTGACCTATGGCATGGATCCCACGATGGCTATTTTAATGCTGCTGGCCATCTACTGCGGCGGTACCTACGGCGGTTCCATCACTGCGATTCTCATCAACACCCCGGGTACCTCGGCCAATGCGGCAACGCTGTTTGACGGTTATCCCATGACCCAAAGAGGACAAGCGTTCAAGGCACTGCAAATGGCACTGTACGCATCAACCATCGGTGGCCTTATAAGCGCATTTGCCCTACTGTTTCTGGCTCCCCAGATCGCAAAAATCACACTGCTGTTTGGCCCTGCCGAATATTTTGCTTTGGCAGTTTTTGGACTATCCGTGATTGCGGGCGTCTCTAACAACAGTATTTTCAAGGGACTGATCGGCGCTTGCATCGGCTTGTTCATGGCTACCATCGGCATGGACAATATCAGCGGCACCGCCCGCTTTACCTTTGGAAGCAATCGGCTCATGAGTGGTATCGACCTGATCATCGCCCTCATTGGACTGTTTGCTATCTCTGAGATTATGATGAAGTCCCAGTATGATCCAAGGACCGACCACAAGACTATCAGTTCTTCAGCCATCACCAGAGATAAAATCACGAAGGACGAGTATCGGCGATGCCGCAAACCAATCGGCATTGGCTCCCTGATCGGCGTCATTATCGGCGCAACCCCTGGAACTGGCGGTGGTTTGGCGGCGTTCATCTCTTATAACCAGGTGAAGCAGTCCTCCAGCCATCCCGAGACTTTTGGCCACGGCGAGATCGAGGGTGTGGCCGCCTCCGAGTCCGCCAACAATGGCGCCTGCGGCGCAACGATGATCCCCATGCTGACGCTGGGGGTCCCAGGGGACGGCGCCACCGCTATCTTGATGGGTGCATTCATGATCCACGGCATGATCCCCGGCCCCACGCTGTTCGAAGAGCAGGGCAATATTCTATATGCCATTATGCTGGGCCTGATCGTGGTCAATGTGTTTATGTATATTCTGGGCAGTGGCTTTACCCGTTTTTACGCGCATATCACCCGTATTCCCTACGAGATTTTGGCGGCTATTGTATTGACCTTTTGCATTGCGGGTGCGTATTCCACCAATAACCGGATGTATGATATCTACATCATCCTGATCTTCGGCATTGTAGCGTATTTCCTGCGCCGGATGGATTTTCAGTTGGTTCCCATTCTGCTCGGCATTGTGCTGGGGCCTTTGGCTGAGAAAAACTTCCGCCGGGCACTGGTGCTGTCTGACGGGAGTCTAGACATTTTCTTTACCCGTCCTATCAGCTGTGCCTTTATCTTGATTGCTGTAGGTTCTATTTTGCTGTTTGCCTGGAAAAATCACAAGGCAAAGGTAAAAACCACACAGAAATAATACAGATCTGCGCAAGTACTGAGACATCTCCTTATTTGAGCATTGCCAAATTCATACAATTTGAAGAGCGACGGTGTTTGAGATGAAGAAAATTTTGAAAAGGCTTTTCTGCTTGGCTATCGCTGTTGTGATGTTAATGAGTACTGCGGGGGCAGAAGGAACCTCCACTTATATGGCTTACCGGTCAAATGCCGTTACAATATCAGCAGCTGACGGACTTGGCATCGTAAGTGGAACATTCGTAATAAAGGATCTCAGTATTACAAACGGGCAAGATCCTGATGGTCGCAACTATGTTGGACAGGTGCATACACTTGAAAATGGGGAATTTACATTCAGCGTTGGGCGCAGTGCCTCTGAAAGCGTTGCATCATGGTTCAATTCAAAGATCTCAGGATATAATGATCCTTCTGTGAACGGAGATAGAACAACATTTGACCAGACTGCTGATGATTTGAATTTTGCCTTTGTCGGTGATTTGAATTTGGTTGTGGATACTGCCGATGATCCGCAGGGTCTAAGTGTTACATTTCCTGATGTTGTTATTGCTCAGGGGAGCACCTTGTTTAGAAATAATTGGTGGTTTGGTCAACGCTCTGGCCAGCATACAAGAGATAGTGACGGCCCCGACACTGTATTGGCAATTGGAAGTACGACAGAGGGAAGAACAGTTTATGCATCGTTTTTGAGAGGCGGCAACGAGGTTAATGAGATTTCTCTGGAAGCCATTCACGTGGTAGAAGCTGCTGCGGATAGTGCGAATAAAGTTGTCGATGTTAAAAATAAATTTGCTGCGCTTCCGATTGACGGCGTTCAAAGCAATTTGGAAGGTTTCCCCGGCAGCTATGACCCTACCGTAAATCATATCCAGGGATATGCGCAGTATGATAGTTGCGATCATACTCGATATTCTATTCTGACGCATAGTGTAGGAACTGCGCCCTATGCGCATATTGTCGCCGGCCCCAAAACGGGCAGTGACAAGTGGGGGTTCAAAACATACCTTCAGAATTGGAGACATCCTGGTGGCGTTCAAGTAATGGGAGATTATCTGTTGGTTCCCTCTGAACAAGATGCTTCCGCGCATATAGCTTTATATGATTTGCGTTCATTGGCCGTAAAAGAACTAAGAAGAGTTGAGACATTTGACTTAGCTGTAAGCCATAAGGCTGGTGCTTTGGGGATTACTTCTTATGAGGATAAAAACGGCATTGAGTATTACGTGATGATAGTTGCCCATTTAGATGGCGAGAATACTGTGTACCATGTCTATCGTGCATTGGCATCAAATGGCATTGAAAACGCCCGGTTCTCCGAAGTTGGAAGTTTTGAATCTGATAAGGACTTTCAAGGTTTTGGCTTGATTACTGAGGATGGGACAAATGATATTTATATGATAGGGCTTTGGTCGCCAAGCGAGGGTGTGATATTTGCGGATTATGCGTACCTGTACCAGTTGAATACGGAAACATGGACCATTGGAGAAGCACTTCAGCAGATTCACATGGTCAGTGTTGGAGGAATGGCTGGTATGATGGGAGTTCATTTCCGTTATGGCGCAAATGTATATGTTGCAGACGATGGTACGCTAACTTTATCCGCTACAGAGCGGAACGCGGTTTTGGGCAGCTCTTTGGCAACAAATGATTGGATTCCTGCAATCGTAAACTAATATTTGACGATATCGTTATGTGAGGAAAGGGAACGGGCTGTGATCCGTTCCCTTTCTCCACAGTGAATATTCTATTGATAAACCGCATGATGGTGGATATCTTGTTTTGACTGACAATGAATAAACCAAAGCTGACCCGTAGTGCATAGCTGGGGGAGAACTACGGCGAATTGGCTCAAAGACATCTTCTTCGGTTTTTTAAGCAGTTGCGCTAAAGCTTGCATGAAGCAATCTTTCCTGTTCCTTTATGTAAATGCATGGCGTCGAGAAGGTGTCATCTCCCCCATAAAACAGACTGCATTTCGCAAGAGCCGATTGGAACGTCTCCTGACCGGCACGCTGGCAGATCTTCTGTTTATTCTCTTAAAAGATTTCTGCTGTGATTTGCTTTTCGGCTCTGCCGGGCGGGGCTTTAGAAGTTTTTGGCTTTCCAGCCCTTTAGAGTGAGCAGCAAACAAGAAACCGTCAAGCCTCTTTTGATGCTTGGCGGTTTCCTGTTTGACGCTTATATTGCTATAACAAATTTCAGGGAGGTGTCACGAATTTTGAGGACTTCAATCAAGCGGGAATGAGTCGCTTTTCGAGTTTAGAAGTGATCCGCCATGTCCTCACCCGAAAACATCTTAAAGGGAATCCGAGTTTTTAGGATCTGATCGGCTGCAATTTACAGCATACCGGCCATCACACCGGCCACCAAAATAGAGACCATTGCGGCCATACCGCCCACTACCAGGCGAGGCATGACCCGGCTCATCAGAAAGGCCTTTTCATCCTCATCCTCCGCCACAGCATTGCATACCTCCACAGAGATTAGGTAAGTGGAGGGGAACCCCAGCATCTGGCAGAAGCCTACGCCGAAGGCCATGGACTTATCCCCCAGAATCTTCCACACCGGCAGGACTTTCATCATAACAAAGATGGAAAGTACCGACACCGCGAACACAACCACCAGCGGGAGGATCAGGTCGATGAGGTCGGATATGGAGATGTTGGCCAGGGCGGGAATGATGGCAGCGAACACCACCATGTTGATAAAACCGCTGGCTTGGGCTTTCTGGAGGAGGTTCTTGGGCACCACACCCAGCTGGGTGAAGATCACGCCCAGCACCAGCCCCAGGATGGCGTAGTTGATGTGGGTCAGCTCACCCAGCCATACAGAGAGCAGGCCGCCGACTACTGCCAGCAAAATGCACACATTGCTGGAATAAAAGCCGTCAAATTTCTCGGCCAATGTTATCCTCTTGGACGCTGTCTTTGCCTCGCTGTTCCGATTCTCGGATTTGCCCGCGGCGGCCATAAACTCGTCCAGGGTGCCGCTGGATTTGGCCTTCCGGTATTCGCCGATCAGGCCCTGGGCATAGCGGAGACTGGCGCTGGAGGCAAAGGGCGTACCCACGAACTTCTGCACGGCGAAGGTAATGGCAGCCAGCGCGGCGGCCAGAGGATAGCCAGCCTTGGTGGCAGCCTCCGTCATGATCTGCGTTGCGGGCAGAGCGCCGTTGACTACCGGGATGGCGCTGAGGGCCATCTCCTTGCCGATGATAGGGATGGTCAGTGAGACGCCGATGATTACCGCCAGCATACCGAACCAGCAAGTGACCACAGTCCGCCACTCATCCATGAACTGGCGCAGGTTAATCATGGACCCCATGGCGAAGAGCAGCATTGGCACGCTCCAGCTGGAAGCGGCGCTGAGACCGGCCTTTTCGATGATGTCGGCGGGCAATACGCCGGCGACGAACAGGACCAGGAACAGCATCAGCGTGGCGAACACCGAGGAGATCCGGGCTTTGGTCAGCTTGGCCACTACGTCGCCGACAGCGAAGAGAACCATCACCACTGCGAACCACAGCAACATATCAAACACTTGTCATTCATCCTTTCTCTATCTGTTTGTTGAAAGGGCCGCCCGGCGCAGCCTTTTAGAGATACTGGTCGAACCAGTCGCACAGAGCGTTGAGCCGGATCAGACGGTTGACCGGCCGCCCGGACCGGTTGAGCTCGTGGCCCTCCTGATGAATCAGGACCACCTTGGAAGGAACACCCTGCTGACGCAGACTGGTGAACATCTGCAGGGGCTCGTCCATCCAGCAGCGGTAGTCGGTGTTGGAGTGGATAAACAGGGTGGGAGTAGTGACATTGCGGACGTACTTCAGGGGAGACTTGTCCCAGAGGATCTGGCTCTCGTCCCAGATGACGCCTTTCCGCTCCAGGGCATTGAGGCCCATGTGCTCCAGCAGGAACAGATACCCCTTGTCACAGGTGGAGATGGAGGTGACAAAGTTGGAAATGCTCCGCATGGCACAGGCAGCCTTGAACCGCTGGGTGTGGCCGATGATCCAGTTGGTCATGTAGCCGCCATAGGACCCGCCGCACACGCCCAGCCGATCCGCGTCCACGTCCGGATAACGGCGAAGCACCTCATCGGTGAAGTCCATCAGATCCTGGTAATCGATGGTGCCCCACCGACCTACCAGATCGAAGTAATCCTGCCCCCGACCGTCGCTGCCGTGGGGATTGGTATAGAACACGAACCGACCGCCGGCGGCCAGCAGCTGCATCTCATGGTAGTACTGGGAACCGTAGGCCGCCTTGGGGCCGCCGTGAATGTTCAATACGCCGGGATACTTCTTCCCCGGCTCGTATCCGGAGGGGCGGATGACCCAGCCATCCACCTCCTGACCGTCCCGGCTGCGGAACGTGATGTGCTCCGGACGTGAGATCTGGCGGGTCTCCAGAAAGGCGTCGTGGAATTGGGTGAGCCTCTCCGGTTCCCCGCCGGAGAGGGGCTGGCGGTACAGCTCCTGAGGCCGGTGATCCCGGAAAGCTGCCAGATAGGCGTTCTCTCCAATGATATCAAAGCAGGCAATCCCCTCATAGGAGGCCACAGGGGCAAAGTTCCCCGCCTTGTCGAAGCGCAGCAGGGCGGTGACGTCGCGCTGGAGACGGACGGCATAGAGACTGTCTCCCTGGACGGCACAGACCTTGCCGCCGCCCAAAGACATATCCCCGATGGCGGAGGTACCCAAAAAGCCGTCCGGGGCGCAGAAGGTCCGGCAGTCCCCGGTGGCCGGATTCAGCAGATAGAGCTTGGGGCTTCGGGAGACGCTGGTGTGCGGGTCGCCGCCCTCGAACCAGATATCCGTGCCCCACCAGCCCACCTGGGTGATCCGATATTTCCCATCGGGGACCAGTGACCGGGTTTGGCCGGTGGCCAGATCGTAGAGCATCAGCTGCCGGTAGTCGGGCCGGATTCCCTCAAAGCTCACACCCCAATAGAGGATCCGAGAGCCTTCCGGAGAGACTGCCGCTCCTTCCATGTCATAGGTGGGAGGGGTGATCTGGTTTACGGAGCCGTCGGCAGGATCGAAAATCCATCCGCTCATCCGGGTGCCGTTAATCATCCCCAGACCGTCGGCCCAGAAGGGCAGTTCGTCAAAAACCGTATAGTCACGGCCGGGCTGAGGCTGGTCCGCAGGCAGGTCCTCCGGAGGGGTCATGGGCCGCCGGGTAAGGACGAACCATCTTCCGTCGGGCAGGGGGTGAAACTGCTTTACCGACAGGGGAATGGTGAAAGCCCGTTCTGCTTCGCTTCCCCGGATGTCCAGCCGGTAAAAGGCGGTTTTACCAGGCTGATCCCCGGTCCGGCAGGAGGGGAAAATCAGCGTATTTGAATCCAGCCAGCGAAAAGCGGCCTCGTCGCCGTTGCCGGTCAGGGGGCGAACGGCGCCGGTTGTGGTGTCCAGCAGATGGATGCAGGCGTAATAGCCTTTTCCATCATCTCTGGCCCGGCGGGACACAAAAGCTGCGTGAGCCCCGTCGGGTGCGACCGCCACCTCGGAGAGGAATCGGTATGCGTACAAGTCATCTGCTTTGATGCGTTCCATAATTATGCCTCCTGTTTATTGAGATACCGCTGGTACCAGCGGAGCATTTCCTCCAGTCGCCGGAGCCGCTGACGGGGCCGGCCGGAGCGGGAGAGTTCGTGGTTTTCCCCTGGGAAAAGACACAGCCGGGAGGGAACTCCCCGCAGCTGGAGAGCGGTGAACATCTGGATCGCTTCCAGTTTCCAGCAGCGATAGTCCTCCTCACCGTGGAGGAACAATGTGGGCGTGGTCACATGATCGGCATAGCGAAGAGGGGACTGCTGCCACTGGAGATCCCGATCCTCCCGGTGGGAAGCGCCGGTTTGCCCCTTGGCGAAGTAGTAGCCGATGTCCGCCGTGCCCTCCATCCCGGTCCAGTTTGCGATGGACCGCTGGGAGCAGGCTGCCTGGAACCGGTCCGTGTGGCCGATGATCCAGTTGGTCATGAAACCGCCATAGGACCCGCCGCCAACGCCCAAACGGGTGGGATCGATGTCCGGCCAGCGGGCCAGGGCTCCGTCCAAGAAAGCCATGATATCCTGATAGTCGATGGTCCCGAACCGGCCCCGGATATCGGCAAAGTCATTTCCACGGCCCTCGCTTCCCCGGGGGTTGCAGAACAGAACGAAGTATCCGGCTCCCGCCAGGACCTGCATCTCGTGAAAGAACACCGAGCCGTAGCTCAGGCGGGGCCCGCCATGGATGGTCAAAATGGCTGGGTATTTTTTGCCGGGAACGTAGGCCACCGGCGGGAGTACCCACCCCTGGACCGGCAGCGGACCTCCGGTATCCACCTCCAGCGGCTGGGGCGTGGAGACGGCGCAGCGGTCATAGATCCCGTCGTTGGCGTGGGTCAGACGGATCTCCTGGCCATGCTCCAGAGTGTAGATCTCTCCGATCCGGTTTTCCCGAAACGCCAGGTACACCAGCCGGTCTGCCGCGGCATCCAAATACTCCACACTGCCCGGCCCGGTGAGGGGGCGGGCCTCGCCGGAGGTCAGATCCAAAGCCTCAATCCGGCTGTCCCGGTCCACGGTGGAGAGGAAATAGAGCGTGTCTCCGCAGACGCGCCAGGTCTCTCCGGCACCAAGGCGGCTGTCGGTGGCCACGGTGTTGCCCACACAATGATGGCTGTGGCGGAGGAGCAGCTCTGGTTCTCCTCCGGAGAGAGGGATGGTGTAGAAATCGCCATTTTCCCCATTTCCATAGCCAAGCCCGTCGGTAAGACAGAGAACCGCCTGGTCCCGCCAAAGGGCAAAGAGCTTCACCAGATACCGGTCCTGTTCCAGGAGGCACCGGGTCTCTCCACTGGCCGCGTCCCAGATAAAAACACCGTGGCGCAGAGTCTGGACATCCGTGAAGCGATGACCGGTATAGAGGATCCGGCCATCTTCCACGGTAAAGCCTGTAACCTTGAAGGGCGGCGCGGTGAGGGGGGTGGTTACGCCGGACGCAGGGTCGTGGATATACAACTGGGACCGCTGCCCGCTGGTGAGGCCCAGGCCGTTGGCCCAGAAGGGAATGTCCTCCAGCACATCATAGGTGCGGTTTTTGTATTCCTCCAGGGCCGAAGCTTCCTCCGGGGGACTCAGACTGTCCAGATTTGGGCGGTTCATGTCCACGGTGGCGGTGAAAACGAACCGCCCGTCCGTTAAGCGCCGGGCCCTGCCCGCCCGCATGGGGACGGTGAACAGGGGCTGCGCCTCGCCGCCATCCACCGGCAGCGCGTAATATGTAGTGGTATCCTGAGAAGCGGAACCGGCTGTGCCTCGCATCCCGGAAAAGAGGATGGTCCGGTTATCCATCCAAGAAAAAGCCCGCACCGGACTCAGGGAGCTGAGGGGGCGGTCCGCCCCCGTACTGTGGTCATAGACCCACAGCCGGGCGTCATAGCCATTGGAGGCCAAATTCGCCTGCTGGCGGATATAGGCAGTGTACCGACCGTCCGGCGAGAGACCCAGGTCGCTGAGATATCGGAATTGCAGGAATGTTTCGCAGATCATAGGCTCCATCATATTCACTCCATTTCGTCATTGACTACAAATTTCATCCTGTACCAGCGGCACCGCAGATGTGTCCTGCTGCCGGGAGAGGCGGCGTCTGGAAACTGGAAATAGCATCCTGATTTTAATTATTTATTTTTAATTAAAAATAAATAATTAAAAAATGGCCCCATCCTTACAACCGGCGAAGCACACCTTCGATATGCTGCTGTAAACAGTGCTGGGCCCTCGTGATATCTCCGGAACGGATGGACTCTACTAGGCGAACGTGATCTCTGGCTGTGCCGCTAAAGTCCCGGAGCCGCAAAGGGCAAAGCAGATAGTTGGACACTAGAAAGCGCCCCTGTACCCGGTCATACGTCTCCAGCAGAATCCTGTTCCCTGACGCTTCTACAAGCAACCGATGAAAGCGGCGGTCCAACATGGCGAATTCTTTTGGAGAAAAAGAACTGCCGGTGAGGCGGACACCCTCTTCACTGTAACGATTCAACTGGGCTAATACGCTTTCTGCCGACAGCCCAAGGCCGGACATAAACCGCTCCAGCGCATGTCCCTCTACCATTTGACGGACTTCACACATCTGGCGCACATGCTCCTGGTCATACTCCGGCACATAGATGCGGCCATTACCCATGATCTGAAGGATCCCGTCATTGGCCAGTAATTTAACGGCCTGAACCACCGGCGTTCGGCTGACCTCGAAGCGATGAGCCAGTTCGTCCAAGGTCAGGTTTTGTCCCATCTCATAATCACCATTAATGAGGCTCTCAACAATATGCTCATACAAAATTTCGTCCAGGCTATTCTTTACTTTCATGGAATTCTTCCTCCAGTTAAAATAAGTGTAATCGAGAACAGAGAAAAAAACAATAGGGAATAGAAGTGTCATTTATTAGGCGGCGAAAATTCATGATAAATTCACAAGGGGTTACAAGAAATTATTGTTAAAAATGCCAACAAGATGCTATATGCGTTTGTTTCTGATTCTTATATCTACCATCTCGCTTCACATTAGATAGGCCTTATCAAATATCCTGTCCAGCCAGCAGCCAGTGTGATGAGGATGACCACAACATCCCCGCTGGGAAATTGTGTGAGGGAAGAAGGTGTCAGTCCAAACAGCATCAAAATCCATGCCAATACAAATGGAACGCTGTATAGCATCAGCGCAGCTTTTCCGACCTTTGCAAAAGGGCGATACAACAAGTTCAGCTTCCTTTCCGGCAGCGCCGCCGCCAGCAGGACCTTGCTCCCGCCTGTCCCGATCAGCATTCCAATCACGGCCCCCCGGACGGCATCCAATGCCAGCAGCCTGACAGCCGCGGGGGTAATTTTTCGTGTTGCCTTTTGATTCATGGGGACATCCTTGGTTTTTATCCCCTCTTGTTATCGGCGGCATTGTAGCATGAATGAAGAGCGATAGGCTGGATTTTGGCCCCAGATGTGCGTCCTCGGCTTTAAATGCGAGTTAGTCCTATGCGTTCAGGACAAATTGCATTTATTCAGGACAAAACCTTTCAATCTGATATACTGCGGGAAAAGATGGACAAGAAAAAATTCCGCCTATGGTAGCGATCGTTCTTTGCGATGACGATCCCTTCACATTGCAGCTTCTGTCCGAGCTGCTGGAACGGGCAATCCGGCAAAGCAAAGCAGAGGCCAACTTGTCTGTCTGGCCTCTGCTGGTCAGGAGCCGCTCCAGTTTATCCGCAGCGGTGGAAGCTATCTCTATTTTCTCGATTATGACCTGGGAAGGGATTCCCCCCAACGGCGTGGACCTTGTCCGGCAGATCTACCACACGGACCCCGGCGGGAAAATCGTCTTTGTTACCGGCCATGGGGAGAAGGGCATGGATATTCTGCGCAGCGGCGTGCGGCCCTTTGGGTTTATTGAAAATGTGTGGATCAGAATGAGATGGTTCGGGAGTGGAGTATATTCGATATTTGAAAATGGCGGTGCCGGAGCAGCAAAACAGCGCGGACGGGGACACCGCCGAACTGCCCATCGGGATCGATGAAACGGTACGGCTGCCGGTTTCTGAGATATTGTATGTGGATTCCGTCAAAACAGTGGCCCATTCTATTTGCTGTCATTTGACGGGTCAGGGGGTGACTGCGCGGGAGACGATCGAACACGCCCAGGAACAGCTGGAAGATCAGGTTATCCGCTGCCGTTGCTCTGTTTTAGTAAGGGACATTGCCGCCGCTGGGCAGTTCAGCGTTTGCGATAAAATAATTTTTAAGACGCAGTGATAAAGGGGCTGCATATATACGCGCAAGATAGAACAGAATTTGTGAAGACAGCGCCTTTGCTTTCCTATAACCTTGGTCCGTGGAGATCGGAATTTACGAAAAAATACAGGAATTGTTCAGGATGCCGTTACAGCTGTTGACATTGATGATGAGCGAACCGCTCTGGTGCTTGTCAGTCTTACTCCTGACGGGAATATTTGCACAGAAAGAACTTATTATGCGATGATTTGCGAGATTGATGCGACGGCATGTAAAGTTACATTTCATGTTACTGACGACGTAGCGTAGCCCTCAATCAAATCCTGGTTTACGATTGAACCCTATGGGCCGCAGAGTGCTTGCGGCCTCATTCTGTTTAAAACCGGGTATGAAATTGCGGCATTAAAACGCATAGTCCAGCGAATAGAGTATGAAGAGGCCAGGGAACGGTGATCTTTTCAGATTGCTGCACCCTGGCTTTTTGTTGTCAATTGAAATTCAAAACCGGGATTTCAATTTTTGTAATATAGTCCTCGATTCTGTCGATCACCAGTTCATTGATCCCAATCTCATAGGCATAGCCGGAGAACTGTAAATGGTGCTGCTCTGCGTAGCGGAGGATCGCTTCATAGCGGGCAGGCAGCCTGTCCCAATTCCCAATGCAGAATGCCCGCAAATAGACCCCGCCGGGGCACCTGTGGAGTCCCATCCTGTTCTGCGTGTCCGGCAGTTCGATAAACAGCTTGGAGTAGTCCTCAAACCTCCGGGCCAGGAGGTTTTCCACCGGGAGCATGGAGCCGTAGGGAGTCTGGTACATACGCGGAAGCTGATATTTCTTGGTCTGCTCAAGAATCAGCTCAATCTCATCCTCCAGGGACTTTTCCGGTGATGTTTGCACCGTCGCCAGATACTGCGGTTCCCGCTCAATGAGGGAGATCTCGGAGAGGTCCAGGTCCAAAAGTTCGGTCATCTCCTGGCGGCGGCTGCACAGTTTTGACCGGACGGCCTTCAGCCCCTGGATCGTCCGGTCCAGTTCTGAGATTTTATCCCGAAGCAGGTCCGCCATGCTCCCAGCGGACCTGTTTTTCATAAATTCCTGAATATCCCGGATGGGCACGTTCATGTCCCGGAGCAGCAGGATCACCTCCAGCTCCGTACTCTGGTAATAGCTGTATAGCCGGTACCCATTTTCTTCGTGGATAAACGCAGGCTTGAACAGACCGATCTCATCATACCACATGAGTGTCTTTTTGTTGATCCCATGCAGAGCGGCAAACTGGCCGATGGTAAACAGCTTCGGTTTTTCCCGCAGCATTTTCAAAAACCCCCTTGACCGTACAGTAACTGTAGGGATTATGATACTCCATGCCGGTAACTACCACAAGAAGCAGGAGGAATTTCCGTGCAGAATGAAATTGCATACAGCAGACCCGTCACCCTGACAAACATTCTTAGATTTGCAGTCCCCACCATCGCCATGAGCGTATTCATGTCCTTCTATACGATGGTGGACGGGCTGTTCGTCTCAAACCTGATCGGGACCAGCGCCCTGTCTGCCCTCAATCTGGTCTATCCCGTCATCGCGCTGGTGACGGCCATCTCCACCATGCTCGCAACCGGCGGCAGCGCGGCTATCATGAGAAAGATGGGAGAGGGAAAGCCCGATGAAGCAAAGCAGGACTTTACGTTTCTGATCCTGGTCAATGTCCTGACCGGCCTTGTGATGTGCGGGCTGGGCTATCTGTTCATGGGGAAGATCTTCGGCTCCATGTCCCTGTCCCCGGAGGTCTCCGCCTATTGCTGGGAATATCTGAGCCGTTACCTGCTGTTCACCGTCCCTATTCTTCTGATGAATAACTTCACCCTCTATATGATCGCAGCAGGCAAGGCGTCCCTTTCCCTGCTCTGCTCCGTCGCCGGCGGCGTGACCAATATCGTGCTGGACTACCTGTTTATCGCCGTTTTCCGCTGGGGGATCGGCGGGGCGGCGGTTGCCACCGGCCTGGGGTACTCCATCACAGCCATCGTGGGCCTGCTGGTGTTCTCCAACCGGAACAGCCTGCTCCATTTTGTCAGGCCGGTCTGCCGGCCCCAAACGCTCGGGAGAGCCGTCACGAACGGCTGCTCTGAAATGGCCACCGCGCTGGTCAACGGCATCATCACGCTGATGTTCAACTGGACGATGCTCAAATATGTAGGGGAGGACGGCGTTGCCGCAATCACCATCATCTCCTATGTGCTGGCCTTTGCCGGGTCCCTGTATGCCGGTTATGCCTACGGGGTGGCCCCCATGCTCAGCTTTTATTACGGGGAACAGAACCATGAGAAGCTCAGGAAGCTGGTCCGCACCAGCCTGAAAATCATCGGCGTGATCGCCGCGGCCACCGTGCTCGTCTCTCTGGCTGTCACAGAGCCGCTGGTGTCCATCTTCGCCCGGCCCGGAACACCTGTCTATGACCTGGCTGTGGCAGGAAATCGGATCTGTTCCCTGGCCCTGCTCTTTGTGGGCTTCAACATTTTTGCAAGCGGGATGTTCACCGCGCTTTCCAATGGGCTCATTTCGGCAGTGCTGGCGTTTTCCCGCACCTTTGTCTTTACGGTGATCGCCATGCTGGCCCTCCCGGCCCTTCTGGGCGTCACCGGGATCTGGCTGGCGACACCGGCCGCAGAGCTGGCGGCGATCATCCTGTCCGCCGTCATGCTCCTGAAATACCGGCGGCGCTACTGCTATTGATTCCAGGGGGGAGTATTTTGAAGCTGGTGATTTTGCTGGCCGTAATCGCAGGAAAATGGCTTCTGTGCCTGTGGAGCGGCCTGGGCCTGGTTTTCCTGCTCTTTTGGCTGAAAGGGAAGCAGTTCAGGGGTAATAGCGAAAAATGGGACGATTTCTTTCTCACCCTGCCGCCGCAAAAGGTGGAGCAGTACGCGATTGGTATTTATCTGGCCGCCGCGCTGCTCTCGTCCGGCATCAGCTATTGTGTCCTGAAATGGGCGGGCTTCCAGCACAGTCTTTTGATCGCAGGTGCGCTGTTTGTGGTCGGAGCCTTGATTACAGAGTACCGGTGGTTCACAAAAAAGCGGGACTATGTGCTGAAGCGGTATCAGGAGATCCCGCAGACGATTTTGGAAAGAAGAAATGGAGAAAACAAAATGGATGGACAGATCGTATTGAGAGAATACCAGACATCAGACCGCCCGGCTTTGATCGGGATCATCCGGGAGACGTGGCAGTATGACAAGTTTGCCTCCCCCAAGGCGGCGCAGAAGCTGGCGCGGGCCTATCTGGACAGCTGCCTCACCAATCAGACCTTTACCCAGGTCGCGCTGGTGGATGAAGTCCCGGTGGGGATTATCATGGTCAAAGACCGCAGGGAGAAGAGATGCCCGTTCCGCCTCAGACTGCGGATGCTCCTCTCCGTGGCGTCGCTGTTCCTGTCCAAAGAGGGGCGTATGGTCACCAGGTTCTTTTCCGGCGTGGAAGAGATCGACCGGCAGCTCCTCCAGGACACCCAGACCGAGTACCAGGGAGAGATTGCCTTCTTTGCGGTCAATTCCAGATACCGGGGCATCGGCCTGGGGAAGAAGCTGTTTGATGCCGCGCGGGATTACATGAGGAACCGGCGGATCAGCAATTTCTTCCTGTTCACAGACACCACCTGCAATTACCCGTTTTATGAGCGCCGGGGCATGGAGCGCCGCGGGGAGCGCGTCCACACCTTTGCGGCAAAGGGAAAATCCGGGACCCTGACCATGTTTATTTACGATTCCTTCATAGAATGTTAAGACAGTTTCTGTCGTTTTCCCCTTCACGTGTGATAAAATGCCTTTCACGGCTCAACGATAAAGAGGTGTCTTTTACGAAATCCAGACAGCGTATTCTCTTCCTGACCGCAGCGGGGCTTCTGATTGTCGGAGGTGGATGGTTCCTATACTCCACCGGCTTTTTCCAGGCGGCGTCCTCTCAGGAATCCCTGCGGGCCTACATTGACGACTTTGCGCCATACTCCCACCTGTGTTTTTTCCTGCTCCAATTTCTCTCTGTCGTGCTGGCTCCGATCCCCAGCAATATTACCGCTGCCGCGGGCGGTGTTCTCTTTGGAACATGGCCTTCCTTTTTCCTCACCTTCGCCGCAGTAGTCGCCGGTTCCCTGCTGTTGTTCTGGTTGGCCCGGGTGCTGGGCCGGGACTTTGCCGGGCGTTTTGTCAGCCGGAGGCTGTCTGAAAAATATCAGCAGATCCTCCAGACCAAGGCTCCGGTGTTCCTCACTCTGGCGTTCCTTTTCCCCTTTTTCCCAGACGATCTTCTGTGCATCCTGGCCGGCCTGTCCTCGCTCTCATTCCGCCGCTTTGCGGTGATCGTCCTGCTTGCCCGCCCCTGGGGACTGCTCTTTGCCAGCGCCCTGGGCGGCGCCGCCTTTCATGTCTCTCCGTGGGCGATGGTTTTGATCGGTGTAGCGGGGTTAGTCCTGTTTCTTCTGGGGATGAAATATGGGGATCAGATCGAAGCGGCCATCCTGAAGCGCCTGTCCCGGCGGAAAGGCAATGATGCGGCCTGCTGATTGCGGCAGAGGTTCCGGCCTCTTTGGCTCAATGAGAATAGCGACTGTGGACAGCCCCAACAAGGCGGCCGCTTCCGGATTTCTGGCGGCGCTGTCTTGTTGGGGCGTAATCCTGCTTTGAGACAACTGGGATTGTGTTGGGCCGCGGGGCGGCTTGCCTTTTATTTGAACTTCCCCTATACTATAACGATGGATATATTTTGTATGAAACGGAGAATTTGGTGATTCTTGATGAATAAAAAAGATTTGAAAATGCGGCCGGTAGGCAATGAGTATCTGGAACAATATAACGCCCTGCTGCGCTATGTATTCCAGGTGACGGATCAGGAGCTCAGTTCCGTGGGCTGGCAGGAGAAGGAGATCATCCGGGCGAAATTTCCAACCATGCAGAAAGCGGACGTGATCGGCTGGTTTGACGGCGACACCCTGGTTTCCCAGGTGGCGGTCTATCCGATGCGCGTCAAGGTTTTTGGGAAGACCTATTCCATGGGCGGCCTGACGGGAGTGGGGACCTACCCGGAATACTCCAATATGGGCCTGATGCACAAGCTGCTGGAGCAGGCCCTGAAAAACATGAGGGAGAAAAAGCAGTATATCTGCTATCTCTACCCCTATTCGATCCCCTATTACCGGCGAAAGGGCTGGGAACTGATCTCGGACAAGATCTCGTATGAGATCAAGGACTATCAGCTTCCGAAAAACCACCAGGTCGCCGGCAGCGTGCGCCGGGTGAAGGCGGACGGCGAGGAACTGAAGGAGACCTACGCCCGCTTTGCCGAGCATACCCACGGAGCCATCCTCCGGGATGAGCTGGCCTGGAACGAATACTGGCTCTGGGACCGGGACGATATCATGGCGGCAATCTACTATAACGAGAATGAGGAGCCGGACGGGTATATCATCTACTGGATCGAAAATGAAGTGTTCTATATCAAGGACATGATTTTCAATCATGAGGAGGCCCGCACGGGGCTGTGGAACTTTGTTTCCGCCCACTTCTCCATGATCGACCGGGTGGAGGGCAGCACCTATACGGACGAGCCGCTGGCCTTCCTGCTGGAGGACGCCAGCATCAAGGAGTCCATCTCTCCCTACTATATGGCGAGGATTGTGGATTTCCCCGCGTTCGTCGCGGACTATCCCTTCAAGGCGGACGGTACGGAGCGGGAGTGGCGCTTCTCCATGACGGACCCAATCATGGAGTGCAACCAGGGCTCGTTCCTGCTGAAGATATCAAAGGACGGCAGGGGGACGGCTGTGAAGATCTCCGAGCCGTGCGCCGACAGCATCAGCATCCAGACCATGACGACCATGCTGATGGGCTATAAGCGCCCGGACTACCTCGCCAAAATCGGGAGAGTCCACGCCGGCGGGGAGACGATTGACATGCTGGAGGACGCGATTGAGCAGCAGCCGCCCTATATATCCGACTATTTCTAAGGGCCGGAATATCATTTTTTCAGACTACTTCCACAAAGGCAGGTGATCCCCCGCTATGCAGAAAGTTGATTTGCTGGAGGGCTCCATTGTTCGGAGCCTGACCAGTTTAGCCCTGCCCATCATGGCCACGTCTTTGATCCAGATGGCCTACAATATGACGGATATGATATGGATCGGCCGCGTATCAGCCAATGCGGTGGCGGCGGTGGGCGCCGCGGGAATGTATCTGTGGCTCGCCAACGGCCTTGCCATGATCCCGCGCCTGGGCGGGCAGGTCAAAGTGGCGCATGAGCTGGGCGCGCAAAATATAGAACGTGCGGCCTCTTATGGGCAGGCGGCATTCCATCTCGGGGCCTTGCTGGTGGTTCTGTTTACAACGCTTTGTATCACACTCAACGGGCCGCTGATCGCATTTTTCAGGCTGAACACGCCCTCTGTGATCGCGGACGCACGCACCTATCTGGTAATTGTGGCGGCCGGATTTTTCTTCTCATTCTTCAATCAGATTTTTACGGGGATGTTCACCGCTATGGGGGGAAGCGTGGTGGTTCTGCGCTCCACGGCCATCGGGCTGGTGGGGAACATCATTCTGGACCCGCTTATGATCTTTGGGATCGGCCCATTCCCGCAGATGGGCGTGGCCGGAGCCGCCACAGCCACCGTTCTGGCCCAGGCCATCGTAACAGCCATGTTCCTTCTGGCAGCCCGCCGCGAGATGACCGTTTTTCCGCAAATCCATATATTCCAGGCCAGTCAGTGGAGGGCCTGGGCGGAGATTTTGAAAATCGGTTTGCCTGTCTCCATCCAGAGCATGTTTTTCTCCGGCCTCTCCATGATCCTCGCCAGGCTCGTCGCGGGCTGGGGGGACGCCGCTATCGCGGCTCAGAAGGTCGGTTCGCAGATCGAGTCCATCTCCTATACCACGGCGGAGGGATTTGCCACGGCGGTCAACGCATTTATCGCACAAAACTTCGGCGCGGGCCGGATGGAGCGCATCCGTAAGGGGTATTGGACAGCCATCGGTATGATCGTTGTCTGGAGCGGCTTCACCACACTTATGCTGGTGGTCTTTCCTGTTCCGCTGTTCCGGATATTCATTCCGGATGACCACGTGCTGCAGACCGGCGTGAGCTATCTGCGGATCATGGGTTACTCCCAGATCTTGATGTGCCTGGAGATCACCTCCTCCGGCGCGTTCCAGGGACTGGGCCGCCCAATGCCGCCCACGCTGGCCGGTATCATCGGGAACGCCGCCCGCATCCCTCTGGCTGTATTCCTCAGCGCCACGGTACTGGGGCTGGATGGGGTCTGGTGGAGCATCAGCATCTCCAGCATTGCAAAAGGCATCGTCGTGTTCACCTGGTTTGTGGTGATCCTGCGCCGTTATACACACCGGCAGGCGCAGGGAGTTGACGGACTGGAGTGACTGTCCGCAGGCTGATTTTCGGTATTGTGCCAGGATACAATGCCTCGAAAATCCACCGGCAGGAGGTTGTACGGTTGCGGCATATTGCATACCAAGCTTTTTCAAAAAGGAAATTGACCTTGCGCTGCTGGGGATCGAGAAATGGGCGGATGACCGTGCCTATTTCTGCACACCCAGAAAAGCCGGGATCATAGGCAGGGACGGAGTACCCGGAGCACTGTGCCGCCATGAGTTATACCGTTACGCTGGAACTGCCGGACGGCGCTATGACCCTTGCGGACCGCGGCGACGGGGATCGCCCCAGACAGGCGCCCTGCGCCCCGGATCAGCCGAAGACTACTTCGTATGTAGCAGGGATCGGGTTTATCGGCGGTGCGGATGGCCCGGCATCCGCTTTTGTTGGAGAGGAGCAGGGAAAACTTCGGATGGCCTGTTCCTTGCTTCGCTTCGGCGGAGAATGTGGAATAGCGGATGATTTTCCACGAAAAGCAGTTTGAGGACATGACCCTGGAGTGGACTCCGTCAAATGAGGCCAAGCGTTCCATATCTGGAAGATAGAATACGGCTGAGGTGCCTGCGCTGTTAGCGCCGACGTGACTTGATCAAAAGAGAGGTGGAAAAAATCCTAGACCAAAATGAGTAACTAAGTATGGGACAGGGCAGGTTTCTATATATTTTCATCCTCTGGTCAACAATTCAAGACAGCCGCTGTGGAGGTTCCCACAGCGGCTGTTCGTTATGATTGTCAACTCCGTCCCGTTCTGGCATTGGCAAACCGGTCGACTATAAAGTTATATACATAATAGAAAAGGACGCCGAAACAACACCCGATGATGTTGTTTATAATACGGAGGATAATTGCTGATTTTACCCCAAAGATATTTGTAGCCATAAGAAGCGCGCCAAAACAGTTCAGAAGGGTTTTCCAATGATAGGCGGCGCAGAGGCCGAGCAGCAATCCTGAATAGATTCCCAGATACGAGTGGGCGGAAGCCGGAAGCAGTTGGTATACGATCCCAAATAAAACACTCCCAGCCACGACGCCGCCCAGGCGTTGAAATGCCCGTTTGTTTGGGCGCTCGCCATATTGCGATAGGACCGTCAGGCAGGCACAGCCCACCCACATGATCCGGTCTACCTGAAGTAGTTCTCCGACAAGGATTCCAAGCGATAATCCAAGCGTCACCTGAAACTGCCATTTTCCGAGGGGATCAAAGAGGGAAAAGTCTTTCACGATCTGCGAGAACGTTTTGCCGTAATCTTTCTTCCTGTGATTGATGTAGAAAATGATTCCGCACAGCAGGCATCCCAGCAGCATTTCGAATACCCGGAGCACGAGCAGATGTCCGCCAACCGGATTCCCGTATAGGAACATATAGGCAAACAGGTACAGGCCCGCCCCTCCGTATAACGGCTCGTGGCAGGCGGAGATCACGATAAAGCCGATGCTCAAGAAGTTGATCAGAAACCCCCACGCCGGATTTACGGACTGCGCAATGCAAGGGCTGAAGGTCAGCAGCACAAAGACAATAAAGAAGTTTATCAGGGAGCTTTTGAGGCAGTAGCCGAAGTCGACAAACCGGACCGTCAGCAGAATGCAGAAGATTACCACGGCGGCAGAGCTGTTTTCATCTCCAAACAGAAAGTTTAGAATAGAAATAAAAACGACTGCAAAGAGAACACAGAGGATATCCTTCACAATCAAGGCCGCAATCAATTTGTGCCGTTCAGACGGATTCGCTGCGTTTCTGATTTTCCCCTTACATACAGAGACATCTAATTGCATCGCCTGATAAAAGTTCATCTGGACCTTCCTTTCTCAGAGCATAATCCTATCATATCCGGCGGGGAAATCAAGAACGTAGCCTTTGTAAAAAAACTGTAAACAGTTCCGGCCATTGGGACTGTTAAAGCCGATCCGAATTGATGAAAACAGGCGGCGCCTTCCCTTAGCCGGAACAAATCAGAAAATTTGGGGAGTCACTGTCAACGGCGTGGGTGCAAGGGAGCGGGACAGGGTACTTACAGCTTCAGCTTCATCCGGTCCGTCTGAATGCCCCTGCCTGATTAGAACAGAGAGTTGTCGTTGTTCTGATCGGCAGGGGCGTTTTGTGTCCAAAGCCATTTCTGCGCAATGGCTTTGGACTTTTCTGAATAGGAGTCCTATGTTGCCTGCTAAATACAAACGGAGCAAAATGAAAGCGCAAAATATGAAACGGATGCGGCGGCCGGACTGTCGCTCCCTCGCACCGGACATCCTTCGCAGCAACGCATCAGCCATGGAGTACAGGCCAGCTCCGGCCCACTCTTTTAAAAAATGTTTGATCTGCCGGGACCTTCCTCTTAAAGCGGCAGAAAACCGACGCTGGCAGGCTGCTTGAAGTTACGACTGCTTTTCAAATAGAGGATAGTTCTGCGCATCTCCTGAAAAACGGCAGGACCTTATTTTCCTGCTGCATGAATACCTGCCGGAAGCCATTTCCACCAGTTGTACATTTCCGGGCGAATGCGGCGCAGGGTCATTCCGGTCACTGCCCCATCGAACATGGGGAAGTTCCTGTATAGAAAGGAGTATCAGCCGCCGCAGGCGGCTGATTACACACGTACAGCGAAACTCACCAAAAGACTCGAATGACACCGCAGGTCACGGTGGTGGTAATGATTCCGGCGATGAGGACGCCAAGCGCGATGGCGGGGAGGGCTGTCCGGAGCCGGAGGTCCAGCACATCGGCCACCAGGGCGCCGGTCCAGGCCCCGGTCCCCGGCAGCGGGATTGCCACGAGGATGATCAGGCCGATGGTGCGATACTTTTTCACGATTCGGCCCTTGAGGTGTGCCCGGCGCTCCAGCCAGTCGATTTTCGGTCCAACCCAGCTGGATTTGCGCAGCCAGTCAAAAATACGGCGGAGCAAAAGAATGAGAAAGGGGATTGGAACGAGATTGCCGAGGATGGCGGCAGCCGCCGCTGCGGCTGGCGGCAGGCCGGCGGCTATACCGGCCGGAATTGCACCGCGCAGCTCCAGCACAGGCACCATGGCAATGAGGAATGTCATGAGGAGCTCACCGAAAAAAGTATCAAACAAATCCATAGACTACACCTTTTGTATAACAAATGTAACGATTGCATTCTACCATAGAGCGCCAGATGCAGCAATGTTTATTTTTATCTGTACGAAATCGAAACATGTATGTGGGCGGTAAGCAATAGAGGGCAGACGGTACAGCCTTACCCTAAAAGAAGAACGGCCCAAACCGGGAGGGGGGTCGGGAGGAACATCTGGCAAGCCATACATTATATATATTGGGACAGAGCGTATCAAAGTGCATGGATCGCAGACGATCTGTCGGAATGTTACGGTTATATTACAAGAGCTGCAAATCTATTGCAAACAGAAAATTGATCTGATATGATGCGTCTAGAACAAATGAGGAATCGCTCTTGGCTGCCCGGTACAGATACAGGAATGGCTAGCCACGGTATGTGTACCGTGTAAAAAAGAGGCTTCACTCAGGCGTTCTGAACTTCTAAAGCCGAACGCTCACCGAGGTAGTTTGGGGGGGGCCGCGTTTGCGGAGTGTATCTCTCCAATTTGCCAAAATGAGGGAACGGCGGAAATTTAAAGGAGGTAAACACCCAATGAAGAAGTTCCTTTCTCTGGTACTGGCTCTGGTGATGACCATGTCTCTGGTCACCGTCAGCGCCGGTGCTAAGGACTTCAGTGATGACGACAGCATCACCTATCAGGAAGCTGTTGACGTCATCTCCGAGATTGGTGTTGTCGACGGTTACACCGGCGGCGACTTCAAGCCCACTGATGTCCTGACCCGCGGTGCCGCCGCCAAGATCATCTGCAACCTGATCCTGGGGCCCACCACCGCTTCCGCTCTGAGCGCCAGCAGCGCTCCCTTTAAGGATGTGCCCGTGAGCAACACCTTCGCAGGCTACATCACCTACTGCGCCCAGGAGAAGATCATCAACGGCTATCCCGACGGCACCTTCCGTCCCACCGGCACCCTGACCGGCAACGCGTTCATGAAGATGCTGCTGGGCGCCCTGGGCTATGACAGCGCTGTCGAGAGCTACACTGGTCCCAACTGGTCCGTGGCCGTCATCAAGCAGGCCGCCGGTATCGGCCTGGACGACGGCAACGACGAGTTCGTCGGCTCCAAGGCCGTGACCCGTGAGGAGGCTGCCCTGTACGCCTTCAACATGCTGCAGGCCACCATGGTCGAGTACGACGCCAAGACTTCTGTCGACATCAACGGCGCTACCGTGACCATCGCCGGCGACAAGGCCAAGGAGATCGAGAACACCTCTCGTACCGACGGCTACATCGACGACGACAACAAGATGCAGTTCGCTGAGAGATACTTCACCGACCTGCGCCTGACCACCGACACCACCGATGACTTCGGCCGTCCCGCCAACACCTGGCGCTTCAAGGGCGTTGAGGTTGGCACCTTCGCCAAGACCGCTGACGCCACCTACACCGCCGACGTGAAGCTGGGCCAGATCTACTCTGACCTGGGCATGTCCGACAAGGACGAGGCTGCTCCCGTCTTCGTGGACGGCGTTGAGGCCAGCGAGTCCGCCAAGGTCTCCAAGGGCAACGACCTGAAGGTCAGCGAGCTGAAGTTCACCAACTCTCCCGCTGCGAAGTGCAACGTCGGCAACGGCACTCTGGTCGAGGCCTATCTGGATGAGGATACCAACGATGTCACCATCGTGGCTATCAACACCTACGTGGCTGAGGTCAACAAGGTTGTGGCCAAGACCAACTCCAAGGATGCTTACATCACCCTGTCCGAGCTGGCTGCTGAGAACGGCGCCACCTCCGGCCTGCGTGCCAACGACGAGTTCGAGACCACTGGTTTCGAGAACGACCAGATCGTCCTCTTCACCTATGCCAACAACGAGATCCAGTCTGTCAAGGCTGCTGAGTCCGCTGAGGGCACTCTGACCAGAAAGGTTTCCGGCAAGTCCATCAACCTGGGTGAGACCAAGTATGACTTCTCCAAGATGTATTCTGTGGACGGCGGCGAGAGCAGCCTGGGCATCGACAGCGAGTATGTCGTGTACCTGGATGCCAACGGCTATGCCATCTACGTCGAGGAGACTGAGTACAACATCGCTGACTACGCCTATCTGCGCGCTCTGCAGGGTTCCAGCGTTGCTTTCGCCTCTGACAAGGCTGCTCTGATCACCTATGACGGCAAGATGAAGACCGTCGACACCAAGGAGGACTACACCAACGACTTCGCTGGCTATGGTTCTGAGCTGCAGATTGGTAATGCCAACTCTGAGATTGTCCTGGTGAAGGAGACCTCCAACGGCGAGTATCGCCTGAAGGATCTCGACACCAAGAATCCCAGCATTGCTAAGGCCGAGGACTCCTTCGAGCTGCGGAACGGCGTGGCCCGGATCAACCTGACTAACAAGGGCGTGACCAACGCCTCCGATGCCAAGCAGGGCACCGACTACATCTATGCCGACAGCAAGACGGTGTTCGTGGTGGGCACCTATGACAGCGGTGCTCGCGAGAATTGGAAGAATGCTACCTATCGCGCCTACACCGGCATCAACAACGCTCCCACCATCGTGGACGACAACGACAGCAGCCCGGCTACCAATGCCATCGGCATGAGCTACTACTGCCGCAACAACGGCGTTGCCACCATCGTGTACCTGAGCGTGGACGAGGCTGACTACAAGGTCACCGGCGGCAACAACGACGTGATCTTCTTCGCCTTCGAGTCCGGCAGCAAGAAGATCGAGGACTCCGACAACGAGTACTACACCTACAACGCAGTTGTGGATGGCAAGATCGTTGAGGGCGTCAAGGTCGATGCCAGCGTGAAGATCAACAACAGAACTTCCAACGGCTCCTTCAGCAGCAACGTGGTCTTCACTGGCGCCGATTATGACGACGGTGTGATCACCGGCCTGGATTCTCTGAGCAACTCCGGCACCGTCACCGGCATCAACAAGGTGAACAATGAGAACGTCGTGCTCGGCTACGGCAACGGCTCTGAGTCCACCTATGTGGTCGCCGACGATGCGAAGATCTTCTTCATCGACGATGACGGCACCATTACCGAGGGTGCGGTGAGCAACATCCGCCGCTCCGACGAGGATGTCGTGACCTACGTCCTGGAGGATGGCCAGATCAGCTATCTGTTCGTCCAGCAGTACTTCGAGGATAACGACCAGTCCTCTTCCGGCGGCAGACAGGAGCTGACCAGCATCACTGGCGTGAGCTATCGTGCTCCCGACCTGACCCTGACTCTGAACGGCACCAACGCCGGCCAGAACTACAAGGTCACCCTGAAGATGATCGTTGCCGGTGTGACCACTGAGCTGGGCACCTACACGGTCACCGGCGCCACCGGCGCTACCAGCACCACCGCTGTCCTGTCCGTGGGCACTCTGGCCAGCATCGCTGCCAGCGGCGGTATCTACATGGTCTCCTGCGGCGGTCAGAACGCAACGTTCACTGCCTAAGGAACTGTGTTAACGTGCTGATGCACTAAGACAAAAAGGATTCCCGGACTTCTGTCCGGGAATCCTTTTTATGTGTCAGGCATAGTCAAAGCCGGTCGGCACACCCTCTGATAGCTTCTCCCTGCACGGACACACGGCTTGCGAGGATTTGCACAGGCTTTGGCCCAGCTGGCAGAGGAAACGAACTGGTGAATGAGCCGTTCCTTCGCCGCCAGCACCGGAAGAGTCGAAGGTCCCCCGGACTTTTGTCCGGGGGCGTTCCTTTGGGTTACAGTTTCCAGCCCCAGAGGATGATTTTCCCTTCCCCGTTGATGGTTCCGGCGTCCGCCACAAAATTCAGCGTCTTCAGGTCCTTCGGCGCGATGGAGGGGATGGTGCTGTAATAGGGCGGGTTCGATGTATCGTAGATATTCTCGCAGATGCAGGCAACGGGGGAGAGATAAGCCGCCAGACGGATTTTTGCTTTGCTTTGACCCAGACGGCCGTTCGCCTCCAGGCGGCACAGATAGTTTTGGTGCGTGCCCGGATGGAAATAGCTGTCTGTCGCAATATTGTTGCAGCGCAGATAGATATAGTGATAGGCTGTGGAGAGGATGGGGACGATCCACACCTCCGTGTACTGCGTGAAGTCGATCTGTGATACATCCACATCCACCTGCGCCGCTTCCTGCGTGACAGGCACTTCCAGAAGTTTTACCAGTGGGACGGCCTCGGCGGCTGCGGCTGCCTCCCGGCGGATGGCGGCATCCTGAGCCGTTCTCGCCTGCTGCTCCGCCGCGTCCGCGGCTGCCAGGGAGGCCAGAGCTGTCTCCAGCTTCTGATTGTCCCCGTTGAAATCCTCCATCCGGATGCGGTCCGTCAGCTCCCACTGGTTGAGATGAAATTGACTGGTCTGCTGCAAATTCTTCACCCTTTCCCGAAAATCGTGGCGGGAAAACTCCCGCTATCCAATCCCCCCTGACCGGAAGAAATTGCAGAATTTCGTGCAACAAAAAATTCCCCCGGACCGAAGTCCGGGGGAATTTTCAACCGCGGGTACAATCACCCTTCTGGCGGGTAATCAGACACCCAACACAAAGCTCTGGTCGCCGCAGGTCACCATGTAGGTGGAGCCCGCAGACAGAGCGGCAGAGATGGTGGCGGTCGTCGTTGTCGCGGCGCCAGTCACGTTGGCGGTCGTCAGCTTCACCAGGGTGCCGCCGTTGACCAGGGAGATGGTCACGGGGTAGACCTGTCCGGCGTTCGTGCCGGTCAGAGTGACAGTGACGGTGCCGCTGCTGTAGCTTGCGCTGATCCCGCTCAGGACCACGCCGCTGCTACCGGCGCCCTCCTGCTTGCCGTTGTCAACTTCCTGGATGAACAGGTAGGCGATGTCGCCGTCAGTCACATCGAGGAGGCCGATGTAGGTAGCAGTGGAGTCGGAGCTGATGTTCTTCACATCGTCGATCTTGGTGATAACACCATCGGTATCGATGTAGTACATCTTGGCGTCAGAGGCAACCGTGTAGCGGACGCTGGCGGAAGCCGTCGTGCCGCCCAGGCCGATGCTGTAGGAGCCGGAGAGCTTCCACACGCCGGTGCCGGTGAGGGTGGTGTAATCAGATGTGGAGATCGCATCAGCGGAGGTCAGCAGACCCTTGTTGTTGTAGTCAGCATTGGTCACAACCTGGTTGACCGTGTCGTTGCCAGCCACGACCACAGAGCCAGCATCCTGAGCGGCCTTGACCTTCACGGTGGTGATCTCGTCGTCCACAACCGCGTTGTACAGGTAGTACTGGTTGTTGTCGCCATCGGTGATCATCTTGGTGGCGGACTCAGCAGCCAGGAACACCACATCGCGCTTGCCGTTGGTGACATAGGCGCCGGTGGCGTCGATGAAGGCGAAGGTCACCACATCGCTGGAGCCGCTGGTGGTGTAGACCATCTCAACAGCCTTGGTCTCCACAGTGGGAGAGGTGGTCGGATCATCAGACATGATGGTGGGAGCGTTCTTGATGCCCTTGTAGACGGAATAGTCAGTCTTGCCGCGGGCATTGCTCTCAGCCACCACGAACACGGTCTCGCTGTTGCCATACACCGTAGTGCCGGTTTTGGTGGTGATAGCCGCGCGGGTGTTCTTCATGTCGAAGTCGGTAGCGCCGCCGGACAGAACGCCATTTGTAGCAATGCTGGCATCGGCAGTGGTGGTGATAGAACCGTTCTTATGAACATTGGCGGCCTGACGCAGAGCGTACTCGCCCTTGTCGTCAGCGCGGTAGTAGACGATGGTGCCCTCCAGAGAGGTGTAATCGTCGTCAGTATCCACCGTCTTCACGGAGCCGTCGGACATGACCAGCTGAACCTGATCCTTGCCGAAGCGGCTGTTGCTGCTCTGGGTGTAGAGCACATACGCGTACTGAGAGGCGTCGAACTCCTGCTCATCCACATAGATGACCATGCCGTTGGTATCCAGATAGATGACATAGTCGCTCTTGGTGGTCATGCTGGTCTCAGAGCCGAAGGAGAACGCAATGTTCTTGGAGTACTTGTACTCGGTATCGGCCAGAGTCAGGTTCTTGCCCAGGGTGTACTTGTCGAGGGTGCCCTCCACGGACTCGGCCTTCACAACGGACTTGATCTCGTCCGCGCTCTGGGAGTAGGTGAACAGGACCACATCGTCTTCCTCGAAGTTGTCGGTATTGGTCTCAAAGCGGGCCTTGCTGCCGGAGATGGACACAGAGGTAGAAGCGTCCTTCTTGGTCACGAGGCTCTCGGAGTTCACGACAACATAGGGATCGGAGACCTTCTCTTCCTTGGAGGAGATGGTGCCCACATAGGTGTCGATGATGCAGATGGTGACATCGTTGTTGTCCTCATCGTAGAAGACCTCAACGGTGCTGCCGTCAGCCACCAGCTTGTTGTTGGCGCTGGAGCTGGAGACCTTGACGGTGTTGCCCTTGGACACGGCAACATCATCGGCCTCGACGCCGTTGTAATAGACCTCGGCGTTCTTGTCCTTCTCGCTCATGTCGAGATCGCTGTAGATATCACCCAGCTTCACGTTGCTGGTGTAAGTCACATCAGCGGCGTCCGCATAGGTGCCGATCTTGTCGCCCTTGAAAGTCCACTTGGTGGCGGGACGGGCGAAGTCGTCGGTGGTCTCAGTCTTGTCCAGCTTGTCGAAGTAGCGCTCGGCAAACTGCAGGTTGGGCTTGTGCATGTTGTTGTCGTAGGAGCCCTGCGCAACTTCCTTGGCCTTGTCGCCGGCGATGGTCACGGTAGCGCCGTTGATGTCAACAGAGGTCTTGGCGTCGTACTCGACCATGGTGGCCTGCAGCATGTTGAAGGCGTACAGGGCAGCCTCCTCACGGGTCACGGCCTTGGAGCCGACGAACTCGTCGTTGCCGTCGTCCAGGCCGATACCGGCAGCCTGCTTGATGACGGCCACGGTCCAGTTGGCACCGGTGTAGCCCTCAATGGCGCTGTCATAGCCCAGAGCGCCCAGCAGCATCTTCATGAACGCATTGCCGCTCAGGGTGGCGGTGGGACGGAAGGTGCCGTCGGCGTAGCCGTTGATGATGCCCTGCTGAGAGCAGTAGGTGATGTAGCCTGCGAACACGTTGGTCACGGGCACATCCTTGAAGGGAGCGGTGTCAGCGCTCAGGTAGGAAGCGGTGGTGGGCCCCAGGATCAGGTTGCAGATGATCTTGGCGGCGGCACCGCGGGTCAGGACTTCAGTGGGCTTGAAGTCGCCGCCGGAATAACCGTCGACAACGCCGATGCCGCTGATGACGTCGACAGCTTCCTTGTAGGTGATGCTGCCGTCATCACTGAAGTCCTTGGCGCCGGCGCTGACGGTGACCAGAGACATGGTCATCACCAGAGCCAGTACCAGAGAAAGGAACTTCTTCATTGGGTGTTTACCTCCTTTAAATTTCCGCCTTCCGCTCCCGTTTTCGTTTGGAGAGATACACTCCTCGCACAACGGCTTGCGGCCCTTGTGGGCCAGCGGTTTTCCGAACAACTTCGGTAGCATTTTGAGTTTTCATGCTACCAAACGGCTGCAAAGCTTGGAAACCCTGGAAAGTCTGGTAGCAAAATTAAAGATTTGGTAGCAGCCAATTATGGAAATTTTTTGATGCATCAGATCAGCCGAGGATTGTGATGACATCCAATGCGCTTTCCGGTACCGCTCTTTCTCTGAATGATTTGGTCTGAAAGGCGGGCCCGCGCTTTCTTGAAACGGATGTCACATCGTTGAAAAATAAAAATACACAGGCATTCCGCCCCTCGCAGAGGTGGATTCCCTTTGTCCGGACTGCGGACTGAAAAGCGAAGGATGATTAAAAATGAGTGACAAATATAATCTGCTAATTTGATACATAAATGAAACCATTGGAATAGACAATGAACAAGAAATCTGATATAATTTTGCGCGGTAAAAGACTATTCTCGCGAGAGGAGCAATTTCATGAAGCGAAAAAAAACCGTGCCGGCAGAGGTGGTTCCAAAACCGGTGAATGATGCGGCGCCTGTGCCGGAGAAAGACCATCCGCTGTATGACCGCCTGTTTGTTGTGGGATTTGCGGTGCTGCTGTTTTTTGCCATGACGGTGCAGACGGTTCCCATGAGCCTGATTCTGGCGGCTGTGGCATTGGCGCTGTCCTTTGGCAGGGGGGGCTATGCACGGTTTCGCGGCCGCCTGGGAATCCCGGTCCTGGGGTTTCTGGCCTTTTTGATCCTCTGCGGGGCCGCCAGCCTGTATACGAGCTTCGGCGCCTACGCTTACGGAGAATATGCCAAGCTGCTGGCGTCCGGAGCCCTGGGCCTGCTGCTGTTGGCACGCGGACGGGAACAGAACGCCGGCGGACTCCTGTTCAGCTTCTCTGCCGTGTGCGGAGTGATTGGGCTTCTATGTATCGATGCCGGGTGCCGGGGACCGCTCTTTCGCGGCTTTGCCTCTTTTATGGAGGGGCTTGGGGATGCAGCTTATCAGAGCCTGGATCAAGCGACCTATACGGGCGCCCGGTTTGACGGCATCTATAACGACGCAAACCTGACCGGCAGCCTGATGGCGCTGGCGGTCTTGGTGGGACTCTACCTGATCCGTACAGGACGGAAACCGTGGGAGCGATTTGCGGCCTGCTTTCTGACCGGACTGTCCGCAGTGGCCTTTTTTACCGCGATGAGCCGTGGTGCCATTCTCTGCTTTGGCGCGACAGTCCTCTGCTATCTGTTGTTTGTGGGAAAAGGGCAGCGGGGCCAGCTGTTCCTGCTCCTGTTTTTCACGGCGTTATCCATGGGCGCATTCGGTCTGCTGTCTATGACGCTGCTCTCCTCCGGCTCTGTTCTTGGGACATTGGCCGCGTTGCCATGCGGACTTGTGCTCTGGGGCCTGTATGAAGGTTTGGGCCAGAAGGCGGCAGAGGTTCTCAATGGACACCCCCGCCTGATCGCGGGGATTGCTACCGGTCTGGTGGTGCTCTGCGCTGCGGGAACGGTGGCCGCTTTTACGCTGACGGAGCCCTTCGTCTGCACGGAGGAAAATGTTCTTTACCGGGGCGCGGACGTCACCTCCGGGGAGACCTATACCATCACCGGCGACTGGGACAACGGCGATGAGATCACTCTGATGGCCTATGGCTCCACCCAGGCGCAGGAGATGGAAAACCGGACGGAGACTTATTACAGCGGACCGCTGTCCGAGGCCTCCTTTACCGTGCCGGAGGGGATTACCCGGGTACTCTTCCAGTTCCGGGGACCGGAGGGGACTCAGATCCGCTCTCTGTCCCTCTCCGACGGTACGAAGATCCCCACATCCTATACGCTGCTGCCGGAAAACCTGGTGAGCCGGTTCCAGAAGAATCTGTTTCAGGACCGCAGCTTCCTGCTGCGGGTGCAGTATCTCAAGGACGGCTGGACCCTGTTTACGCAATCACCGTTGACGGGGCACGGCCTGGGCGCTACGGAGGGTCTGCTGACCTCGGTGCAGCCCTTCTTCTACCAGTCCCTCTATCTGCATAACCATATCCTGCAGGTGATGGACGAGACGGGTCTGCTGGGTCTTGCGGCGTTCCTGGCGCTGATGCTGGGTGCGGCATGGCTGCTGGTGCGGCGGCTGCGGACACAGCAGGATGGTATGGCTGCGGTATTGCTTGCCTGCTGGGTGATGATGAATCTCCACGGGTTGATGGAGATCTCCTTCTCCGTGCGGATGTTCCAGTGTGCCGCGTTTTTCCTGGTCCTTATGAGTGTTGTCTCCTGTGGGGAGCCCGCGGAGGGGAGAAGCGGCGTGCGGATCCTCCGGGTCGTAGGGACCCTGGCCGCCGCACTCTGGCTGGTCGTTTCCTTTGCGATGCTTTTGGGCAGCCAGATGGCACAGGCGCAATTCAGGGACTTCGATACGACGGATATGACCCGGTCGGAATTCCTGGACAGCATGGAAAAGCTGGATCGGATGGACGCCTATACCGATCAGGATTATAAGGTCAACCGGATGGTCAATGCACTGCAGGAGGGGGGCAGCCTCAATCTGGGTGTGGCGTCCCGCTGTGCCCGGGAACTGCGGGAGACCGGGGACTTTGACGCTTGTTATAAAGTCGCCGCTTACTATTATCTGCCCCTGCAGGATCTCTCCGGCTTCTTTGAGATCATGCAGGAGGGACTGGCTCAGGAGCGGTCTAATGCCGATGCGTGGAACAGTGCCTTTGATCTGTACGGACAGGCCTTTGCGCAACTGGACGAGTCGCAGATGGATGCGTTTGTGGCAGGCGTCTTGGCAACCATGGAACAGATGGAGCAGGCCAACGAGTATTTGCTGGTTCCGGTGGCGCTGGATGAGGCCAATCAGGCTCTCGCGGATAGTGTGACCACCGTGGAGACGGAGGACCTGGATGCCTCTGCCGCGTATGCGCTGCTCTCTGCGGTATTTGCCGGGCAGCAGGAATAAGTGGAAAAGAAAACAGAATGGTCCTGAATCCATCGGAACTATCCTGCTTTTACAGAATTATGGCAAAAAGGAAAAAGAATAAGCCGGAAAACTTATCAAAAGTTACCCAAAAACTTGAGCTGCGTCGAAAAATGTGCTAAAATATAAGCTGATTAACTAGGAAAAATGACGAGAAGATGTTTTCTCATTCAGAAGTTTATCTGTGGGTAGCATCTAGAATCTGGGAAGTACCGCCGGACTGGCGTGCGATACGGACCCAGCCGGTCAAATCAAAAGCAGGATGTGTTGTTTATATGGAAAAGATCCCGTTTTCCCCGCCGGATATTACCCAGGCGGAGATCGATGAAGTGGTGGATACCTTGCGGTCCGGCTGGATCACCACCGGTCCCAAGAGCAAACAGTTTGAGCGGGAGATCGCGGCCTATTGCGGAACGGATACCGCGGTGTGTCTCAACTCCGCTACCGCCAGCCTGGAGCTGACGCTGCGTGTACTGGGGATCGGCCCCGGGGACGAGGTGATCGTACCGGCTTATACGTATACAGCCACAGCCAGCCCGGTATGTCATGTAGGCGCCACGCTGGTGATGGTGGACAGCCAGCCGGACTGTTATGAGATGGATTATGCACAGCTTGAAAAAGCCATTACGCCGCGCACCAAGGCCATCATCCCGGTGGATGTGGGGGGGATCCTGTGTGATTACACCCGTATTTTTTCCATCGTGGAAGATCGCCGGGGAGACTTTTCACCGGCATCTCCTCTGCAGGCGCAGCTGGGGCGGATCGCGGTGATCGCGGATGGCGCGCACAGCTTCGGTGCGGTCCGCGGCGGCATCCGCAGCGGTGCATGGGCGGATTTCACCACCTTTTCTTTCCATGCGGTGAAGAATCTCACCACCGCAGAGGGCGGCGCAGTGACCTGGCGCAGGGATCTGGGTCTGGATGATGCGGCGCTCTATCGTCGCTATATGCTGCTGAGCCTTCACGGCCAGGACAAGGATGCCCTGGCTAAGACCAAGGCCGGCGCGTGGGAATATGACATTGTGGCGCCTCTTTACAAGTGCAACATGACGGACATCATGGCCGCCATTGGCCTGGCCCAGCTGCACCGGTATGAGGAACTGCTGGCCAAGCGGTATGCCCTGGTGGAGCAGTATCATGAGCTGCTGGCGAGTACGGCCATTCGCCCCGCCCGGCACCTGACGGAGGATGGCCGCTCCAGCTGCCACCTGTATCTGACGGAGCTGGAGGGGAAGACCCTTTCCCAGCGCAATGCCGTCATTGATGCTCTGGCCCAGCAGGGAATCGCCTCTAATGTCCACTATAAACCACTGCCTCTGCTGACGGCATACCGGGATCTGGGATTCCGGATGGAGGATTATCCCAACGCCTATGGCTTGTATGAGCGGGAGCTGACGCTGCCGCTGTATTCCACACTGACCCAGGCCCAGGCAGAGCGGATCTGCGGGGCACTGCGGGAGATCCTGTAGGAGGAATCATGGCAAATACCCAAACGTTCCAGCGCCTTGCCCCGCCCGGACGGGGTGCAATGGCCGCCAAGCGGCTCTTTGATATCGTCTGTGCGGCCTGCGGGCTGGTGGTCCTCAGTCCGTTGTTCCTGATCACGGCGTTGGCTGTAGGACTGACGTCTCCGGGCGGTATCCTGTTCTGTCAGGAACGGATCGGGCTGGGAGGCAAACCGTTTATCATCTATAAGTTCCGTACCATGCGGAAGGAAAATTCCGGATTGAAGATCACGGCTTCCGGGGATGACCGGATCACACCGGTGGGCCGAATCCTGCGCAAGACCAAGCTGGACGAGTTGCCCCAGCTGTTCAACGTGCTGCGGGGGGATATGAGTTTTGTAGGCCCCCGGCCGGAGGTACAGGAGTATACCGATTTGTACACAGAGGAGCAGAGGCAGGTGTTTCTGGTCCGTCCGGGGATCACGGGGGTGGCATCCATCCGCTATCGTAATGAAAACGACCTGCTTGCCGCCAGCGACGATCCCAACCGTACGTATATTCAGGAGATCCTGCCGGAAAAGCTGCGTCTGGATCTCTCGTACATCCCTCGGGCCGGTGTTGTTCAGGATATCGCCCTGATTTTTGAAACATTGGCGGTTGTGATCCGGGGATAAGCAAAAGAAAGGACAATCGTTGCTCCATGGATATTTGGCTCATCAACCACTACGCGGTGCCTCCGAAATATTATCCCCTGGCCCGGCAGACCTGCTTTGCCAGGTATCTGATGGCCATGGGCCACACGGTGACGATCTTCGCCGCCAGTACCGTTCACAACTCCAACATGAATCTCATTACCGACGGAGCTCCCTGGCGGGATGAGGTAGTGGACGGCGTGCACTATGTCTACATCCGGTGCATGGATTACCAGGGCAACGGGCTCAAGCGGATTTACAACATCTGCGAGTTCGCCTGGAAGCTGCCCGGTGTGTGCCGGAAGTTCCCCAGACCCGATGCCATTGTGGCCACCTCTATGCCCCCCACGTCCTGTGCCATGGGGATTCATCTGGCCCGGAAATACGGCTGCCGGGGCGTGGCGGAGATCGCAGATCTCTGGCCGGAGTCCATTGTGGCCTATGGGATCGCCGGACCCCGGAATCCCGCGGTGCTGGCCCTTCGGCGGCTGGAGAAGTGGATCTATGAAAAGGCGGATGACGTGGTGTTCACCTGCGAGGGCGGATATGACTATATCGTCGAGCAGGGCTGGGAGGGGAGGATCCCCCGTGCCAAGATCCACTATATCAATAACGGCGTGGATCTGGCAGTCTTTGATGAGAACCGGGCGCGCTATACGGTGCAGGACCCGGACCTGGAGGATCCCTCCGTGTTCAAGGTCGTCTACACCGGCTCCATCCGGAAGGTAAATCATCTGGGTCTGCTGCTGGACGCCGCCAAAGAGGTTACAGACCCCAGGGTAAAATTTTTGATCTGGGGAGACGGAGATCAGCGGGCAGCGCTGGAGCAGCGGGTCCGGGAGGAAGAGATCTCAAATGTGGTGTTCAAGGGAAAGGTGGAGAAGAAGTATATCCCCAGCATCGTCAGCCGGGCCGATATCAACTTGATCCATGGCGGAGATCAGGGAAAGGAATTGTTCCGGTTTGGTATTAGCCCCAACAAGATGTTCGACTGCTTTGCGGCCGGGCGGCCCATCCTGATGGATCTCCCTGCAAAATATAATCCAGTGGAGCAATTTCAAGCCGGGATTTGTCTTTCGAGTGTATCGGAGATTCCTGCCGCCATCCGGCAGATTCAGGTGCTTTCGCCCCAGGCCTATGAGAGCCTTTGCGGCAATGCCAGGAAAGCTGCCGCACGGTTTGATTTCCGAGTTTTAACACAGGAACTGATGGAGATTTTGGAAAAAAGGGGATGAGCCGTGTGGAATTTACCTATTCGGCATACAAAAACCTGATACACCTGCTTCAGACGGGCGGATATCGGGTCTGTTCCTATCACAACTGGCAGGATACAGCTCGCTGTGTGATCCTGCGGCATGATATTGACAGCAGCTTGGGCCAAGCGATGGCACTAGCCCGGGTGGAGCGGGAGCTGGGTGTGAGCAGTACTTATTTCGTGCTGCTTACAAGCGATTTCTATAACCCGGCCTCCAAAGGGAGCGTGGAAAAGCTCCGGTCCATCCAATCCATGGGGCACGAAGTTGGGCTGCACTTTGACGAAAAGGCCTATCTGGAAGGGACACCGGAGGAGACAGTGTCCCGCATCCTCCATGAGCGTGATATCCTGGCTTCCATTCTGGAGACGCCGGTGACTACCGTCTCTATGCACCGGCCTTCCCAAGCCACGCTGGAGTCGGACCTTCAGATTCCCGGCATGATCAATTCCTATGGGCAGACGTTTTTCCATGATTTCAAATACCTCTCGGACAGCCGCCGGAGATGGCGGGAACCAGTGGAGGAAATCATCCGTTCCGGAACATATGACCGCCTGCACATTCTGACCCATGCCTTCTGGTACCACAAAGCAGACGAATCCATCACAGAAACCGTGAGTGCGTTTATCCGTTCCGCAAATGCGGAACGCTATGGACAGATGCAGGAAAATATCACAGACTTGGCGAGCATTGTGATGAGGGATCGGTGTTTATGAAAATTAAGGAAATTCTGGATTTTCTGCAGACGGCCCGGATCCCGTTTTCTTTTACAGGTGACCCGGAGAGGGAAGTGGACCGATTTTCTTCTCTCTCCCACTACCGGGAGGGGTCCTTCACCTGGATCAAAAAGCAGGAGAACATCCCGCTGGGAATGGATCTGACGGGTCTGGCTCTGGTATTCGTTGCGGAGGATGTCGATGGCGGTAACGCTCCCAATGTGATCCGGACACCGGAAAGCAAGCACGCATTTTTTTCTTCGATTGAGCATTTTTATGCCCAACCAGAGGAGCGGCCCGCCGTGGGGCAGTTTACCTATATCGGTCCGCGGGTCAAGCTGGGAAGAAACGTCCGGATCGGCCACAACTGCACGCTGGATGGGGACATCACCATCGGGGATGATACGGTCATCTGGAATAGTGTGGTGCTGTTGAACCGGGTGACGGTGGGAAGCCGGTGTGATATTCACTCCGGTGCTGTGATTGGTCACGATGGATATGCCTATACCGAGGATGCCGGGCATCACAAGGTCATGGTGAAGCATTTTGGCGGCGTCAGTATCGGCAACGATGTTCTGATCGGTGAAAACGTCTGTATCAGCCGTGGAACCATTGATGACACCGTTCTGGAGGACGGAGTCAAGATCGATGCGCTGGGGCATATCGCGCATAATTGCTGGTTTGGAAGAAATGCGGCAATGCCAGTTCCGTGCAGTGTCAGCGGCAGCGTGCATGTGGGAGAGAATGCCTATCTCGCCGGCGATATTATCCGCAATCAGTGCACCATCGGAGAGAATGCGTTTGTAGGCTTGGGTGCCGTTGTTGTGAAAGATGTTGCCCCCGGTCAGACCGTGGTGGGAAACCCTGCAAAGCCCTTTATCAAAAAGAAAGCGTGAAGAATATGCAATTTATTGATCTAAAAGCACAGTATCGTGCACTAAAAGATGAGATTGATGCCAATATCCGGGGCGTGCTGGACTCTGCCCAGTTTATCGGCGGCCCTTATGTGAAGGAGCTGGAGGCGCAGCTGGCGGCCTTCACCGACCGGAAGCACTGCATCACCTGCGCCAACGGTACGGATGCCCTACAGATCGCCTATATGGTGGCAGGTGTGGGTGCCGGGGACGCGGTGTTTTGCCCGGACATGACCTTCATCTCCTCCACGGAGCCGGCCAAAATGTTTGGGGCCACTGCTGTATTCTGTGACATCACGCCGGACACCTACTGCCTGAGCCCGGCGGGCCTGGAGCGGCAGATCCAGGCCGTGCTGACGGAGGGAAAGCTGACCCCCAAGGCTGCGGTGGCAGTGGATATTTTGGGAAATCCCTGTGACTATGATGCCATCGGGGCCATCTGCGAGAAATACGGTCTGTTCCTCATCGAGGACGCGGCCCAGAGTTTCGGCGCCTCCTACCATGGGAAAAAGGCCTGCGCCTTCGGCCATATCGCCACCACGTCCTTCTTCCCGGCAAAGCCTTTGGGCTGCTATGGTGACGGCGGCGCTATCTTTACGGATGACGACGCGGTGGATCAGCTGTGCCGGTCTTTGTGCGTCCACGGCAAGGGCCCCGGCGGCAAGTACGACAATGTGCGGGTAGGCATGAACTCCCGGCTGGATGCTATGCAGGCCGCCGTGCTGCTGCCCAAGCTCAAGGCCCTGGGGGACTATGAGATCGACGCCCGCCAGCAGGTGGTAGAGCGGTATGGCCGGGCCTTTGCTGGAAAGCTCACTACGCCCTTCGTGGCAGAGGGCTGCGTCAGCGCCTGGGCCCAGTATGCACTGCTGGCGGCAGATACCGCGCAGCGGGACAAGATCGTGGCCCATTTGAAAGAGGCCGGCATTCCCAATATGATCTATTATCCCACACCCCAGCATGCCCTGCCGGTGTTCCGGGATGAGCCCCATTACGGGGAGACCTTCCGCAATGCAGATGATTACTGTGCCCGGACCTTCTCCCTGCCTATGCACCCGTATCTGGAGCAGGCGGAGCAGCGGCAGATCATCGACGCGGTATTGGAGGCGCTGTGATGGCAGAGAAAGCGTATTTTGTCCATCCCTCCAGCTATGTGGATGAAGGCTGCGACATCGGCGCGGGAACGAAGATCTGGCATTTTTCCCACATCATGAGCGGCTGTACCATCGGAGAGCGCTGCAACATCGGGCAAAACGTGGTCATCTCTCCGGGCGTCAGGCTGGGGGACGGCTGCAAGATCCAGAACAATGTCTCCGTCTATACCGGTGTGGAGTGTGAGGACGGCGTGTTCCTTGGCCCCTCCTGTGTTTTTACCAACGTCATCAATCCCCGGGCTTTTATCGAGCGCAAGAGCGAATACCGTCGGACGGTGGTGAAAAAAGGCGCCAGCATCGGCGCCAATGCAACCATCGTCTGCGGACATGACATCGGCCGGTATGCCTTCGTGGGGGCCGGATCGGTGGTGACGAAAAACGTCCCGGACTACGCTATGGTCTATGGATCTCCCGCCAAGGTGCAGGGGTATGTGTGCCAGTGTGGGGAAAAGCTGCATTTCGCGGAGGGCAAGGCTTGCTGTACCGCTTGCGGCAAACAGTATCACATGAATGATAAATCCGCAGTAGAGGAGCTCGAGAAAATATGACGATGAAAGAAGAACTGATCGAAAAAATCAAAAACAGGACCCTGACCATGGGGGTGTGTGGCCTGGGCTATGTGGGACTGCCGCTGGCTGTGGATAAGGCCAAGCACGGCTTCCACACCATTGGCTTTGACGTGCAGCAGGAAAAGGTGGACATGGTCAACGCCGGAAAGAATTATATCGGCGATGTGGTCAACTCCGATCTGGAGGAACTAGTGTCCAGCGGAATGCTCAGCGCCACCACAGATTTTTCCAGGGTGTGCGATGTGGATTTCATTGCCATCTGCGTGCCTACTCCGCTGGACAAGCACCAGCAGCCTGACATCAGTTATGTCCGGGATTCCACGATTGCCATTGCCAAGCATCTGACCCGGGGCTCCATCGTGGTGCTGGAGTCCACCACTTATCCCGGCACCACTGAGGAGCTGCTCAAGCCCCTTCTGGAGGAGGGCAGCGGCCTCAAGTGCGGGACGGACTTCTATCTGGGCTTCTCTCCCGAGCGCATCGATCCGGGCAATCTCATCTACAAGACCAGCAATACCCCCAAGGTTGTGGGTGCCATCGGCGCCGACGCCGTGGAGGTCATCGCCATGGTGTACCGCTCCATCCTGGAGGGAGATGTGACCACCGTATCCTCTCCCGCCGTGGCGGAGATGGAGAAGATCCTGGAGAATACCTACCGCAACATCAACATCGGCTTGGTAAATGAGCTGGCCATTTTGTGCAACAAAATGAACATCGACATCTGGGAGGTCATCGACGCCGCCAAGACCAAGCCCTACGGCTTCCAGGGGTTCTATCCCGGTCCGGGCCTGGGCGGGCACTGCATCCCCCTGGATCCCTACTACTTGAGCTGGAAGGCCCGGGAGTACGGCTTCCACACCTCCATGATCGAAGCGTCCATGATGGTCAACGACCGGATGCCTGAGTACACGGTGGAGCGGGCCGGAAAGATCCTCAACCGCCACAAGAAGGCGCTCAACGGCGCCAAGGTCCTGGTGCTGGGCGTGGCCTACAAGCAGGATATCGACGACTACCGGGAGAGCCCCGCCATCCGGGTCATCGAGGAGTTCCATAAAACGGGGGCCATGACGGATTTCTATGATCCCTTTATCCCCAAGTACCGTCATGAAGGCCAGTGGTATCAGGGCCTGGAGGCGCTGACGCCGGAGACCGTCAAAGCCTATGATCTGGTCATCATCACCACGGCCCACACCAAGGTGGACTACCAGATGGTGGCCGAGTGCGGCGTGCCGGTCTTTGACTGCAAGAATGTGACCAAGCACATTCAAAACCGGGAGAACATCGAGGTTCTGTAAAGCCGGCAGCTTCTCTTTTGGGAACGCGTCCGTATGAAGGAGTTTCAGGAATGATCAAAGTATGCCATATGACCAGTGCCCATCAGCCGGGAGACACGCGTATTTTTCAAAAGGAGTGCGTCTCTCTGGCAAAGGCCGGTTACCAGGTTTTTCTGGTGCAGCGGGGAGAGAGCGGGGAGAACTCCGGTGTCCGGATCATCGGTGTGGGACAGCCCTCCGGCGGGCGGCTTACCCGGATGACCTCCTTTGCCCGCAAAGTGTATGAGGCGGCACTGGCCGTAGACGCAGACCTTTATCACCTTCATGATCCGGAGCTGCTTCCCTACGGAATCAAGCTCAAGCGCCGGGGGAAAAAGGTGATTTTCGACAGTCACGAGCTCTATGCCGTGCAGCTGCGGCAAAAACCCTATCTGCCGGGCTGGTGCACGCGGATCATTGCGTTTGGATATGCGCGGTATGAGCGTTACGTCCTCCGGCGCCTGGACGGGGCCATCTTTCCCTGCACCGTGAACGGAGAGGACCCCTTTGCGGGAAGGTGTCCCCACACAGCGCTGGTAGACAACAGCGTCAAGCTGGAGGATTTTTATGAGCGGTATGATCCGGAAGCCGTACGGAACCAGGATCAGATCTGCCTGACAGGTTCTTTGACGGAGGCCCGGGGCATCACCAGTGCGATCCGGGCTGCGGCGTCGGCAAAGTGTACACTTGCGCTGGCTGGCCCGATCTCTCCGGCGGACTATGAGGCCCAGCTCCGGAAGATGCCGGAATTTTCCAGCGTAGATTACCGGGGCGTCCTGGCCAAGGACCAGGTGGCAGCGCTTCTGCAGACCAGCCGGGTGGGCCTTTCTCCGCTTTTGAACCAGGGCCAGTATTGGAAGGCTGAGAATCTGGCCACCAAGATCTGTGAGTATCTGGCCATGGGGCTGCCGGTGGTGATGAACGGGTCTGCCTACAACCGGGCATTCGTAGAGCGCTGGCACTGCGGCATCTGTGTGGACTCGGAGAACGTGGAGGAGATCGCCTCCGCTATCCGGTATCTGCTGGATCATCCGGAGGAGGCCCGGCAGAGGGGAGAGAATGGCCGTCAGGCCGTGCGGGAAGAATTCAACTGGGGCGTGGAGGAAAAAAAGCTTCTGGCCCTGTACGAGGAAATTTTCAAGGAATAAAAGGGGACCATCAACATGAAATACGTGCTCATCGGCTGCGGCCGGATCGCCGTCAACCACATCAAAGCCGTGCTGAACAACCACCTGGAACTGGCCGCTGTGTGCGACGTCAAGCCGGAGGCCATGGAGACCCTCCTGGCCAAGCACGGCCTGGAGAAGGACACTTCCATCCGCCGCTATACCGACTATCGGGAGATGATCGAGGCGGAGCAGCCCACTCTGGCGGCCATTGCCACGGAGAGCGGAATCCACGCGGAGATCGCCCTCTACTGCATCGCCCACGGCGTCAACGTCATCATCGAAAAGCCCATGGCCATGTCCATGGCGGATGCCGACGCCATTGTGGAGGCTGCCCAGGCCCACCATGTCAAGGTGTGCGCCTGCCACCAGAACCGGTTCAATCCGGCGGTCCAGGCCACCCGGAAGGCCCTGGAGGAGGGCCGGTTCGGCAAGCTCTCCCACGGCTCCATCCATGTGCGCTGGAACCGGAACAAGGGCTATTACGACCAGGCCCCCTGGCGCGGCACTTGGGCCCAGGACGGAGGCTGCATGATGAACCAGTGCATCCATGGCGTGGATCTTCTGCGCTGGATGATGGGGGATGATGTGGTGGAGGTCTATGCCCAGACGGCTCAGCAGTTCCATCACTATCTGGAATGTGAGGACGTGGGCATGGCGGTGGTGAAATTCGCCAACGGCGCCATCGGCACCATCGAGGGCACCACCAACGTCTACCCCAAAAACCTGGAAGAGACGCTGTATCTCTTCGGTGAGACGGGAACGGTGAAGATTGGCGGTACCTCCACCAATAACATCGATGTCTGGCAGTTTGCCGACCAACGGGAGGAGGACGCAGCCCTGCAGGGGCTTCAGGAGGCCACCAGCAATGTCTACGGCAACGGCCATACCTCCGTTTACGCGGATATGATGGATGCCATCGTCCATGACCGGGCCCCGTATATCGACGCTCAGGCCGGGCGCCGGGCGCTGGAGATGATCCTTGCCATGTATCAGTCCGCGGCCACCGGAATGCCGGTGAAACTGCCGCTCAAGGACGTGGCCTCCCTGGACTTCACAGGCCGGTTTGACAAAAAAGAGGAGACAAACGGGTAAATGAAGCTGCCATCTGTCACAGAAAAACTGCGTGGGAGCCGGGCGGCCCAATCCCTGGAGAAGCTCTCCCGCGTAAGCCGGAGGCATCAGTTTTTGTTCCAGTGCGGACTGATCCTCCTCTACCGGCTGGTGCTGGACTTCATGTACCTTACGCAGCTCTCTCCCATCTACGCCTACAGCGGCTTTACCACGGATCTGGTGTGGATCAAATACGCCCTTTCCTGGCTGCTGGTATTGGTGTGTCTGCCCCTGGTGGTGGGGCTCCAGGGACAGGAGGAACGTCCCTCCTCCATCCTGGTGACGCTGATGAACTATGTTTACTTTCTCCCGATGACGTCCTATCTGGGATGCAAGGGAAGTGATCTGGGCTTCTTCTGCGCAGTGGCGGTGTACTGGCTGGTGCTGCTGGCGGTGCAGCTGCGTATGCCCACCATCTTGGTGCCCAAACTGCCCCACCGGCATACCTCCTTGTTATTTTTTCTCGTGAGTGTGGGGGCGTGCCTGTTCGTTATGGGGATCTCGGGACTCTATACCGGATTCCGGCTGAAGCTGAACATTTCGGATGTCTATGGGATCCGGGCAGAGGCCGCAGCCTATGATATTCCCGGTCTTTTTTCCTACATTCTCTCCTGGATGACGGTCATTTTGTCCGTGCTGATCCTGTACTGGCTGCAAAAGCGCCGGTACGTTGCGGTAGGCGTGCTGGTGGTAGTCTATCTGTTCTATTACTCCATCAGCGCACAGAAGTCCGTGTTTTTGTTTCTCTTTTTACTGCTGTTCTGCTACCTGCTGTACCGGAGATGGATGTACCGCTGGTGCGCCGGGCTGTTGTCCCTGGGAGTCATGGGCTGCTGGGTGCTGGAGGCCGGGGCCCAGTTCCTCACCCCCATGTCCCTGTTTGTGCGCAGGCTCATGTACGTGCCTGTCCAGCTCAGCGAGGTGTACGCCCAATTTTTCCGGGAGCACCCGCTGAATCTGTTCCGGGACGGGATTTTGGGGAAGCTGTCCTACGACCCGGTCTATTCTATTAAGATCTCCAAGGTGATCGGAGAATATATGGGGACCGGATCCAGCGCCAACAACGGTCTGGTGGGTGATATGTATGCCAATCTGCCGGTCGTGCTGGGGGTTTTCCTGATGCCGCTGATCCTGGTGATCCTGTTCCGGCTGCTGGATGCGGCAGCCAGAGACATCCCCCAAAAGATCTATATCGGGCTGTGTGTGTTTTTTGCTATGAGTTTCTGCAACGGTTCCTGGAGTACCGTCCTGCTGTCCGGAGGATTCCTGATGGCCTGTATCTTCCTGTATCTATTTCCTGTACAAAAAGAGGAGCACGTAAAGAATGAACAATCGTGAACTGCGCTTTCAGGACCTTGTTTCCGGGTTCCGGCGCGATTGGAAACTATTTTTGGTCATTGTGGGCGGGTTCCTCCTGCTGGGTCTTGCTGCTGGATTCTTCTTTTCCGGCCGGGCCTCGGCGGAAGGGTCCGGCAGCGCCCAGGCATGGGAGCCGGTGGATTTTGCGGAGGTCCCCATGGGCATCACCTATTATGTGGACTGTTACGACTACATCAAAGAGCAGCGCAAGGTCCTCTGTTCGTATATTGACGGTGTGCGGAACGATTCCTCCATTACGGAATCGCAGCAAGAGCAGCTCCTAGAGATGAAAGAAGAAATCCTGATCTTTGATGAGGACGAGCTTGTTCCTATCTACTGGGATCTGAACGCCCCGGATGCGTTTTACCTGCCCGATGAGCTACGTCAGAGCACTCTGGCTCAGTATCGGCGGGAGCGGGAGACGCTGCTGCAAAATATCAGCAAATCCGAGTATGCCAGATCTCTGCTGGATACCGTGGGCGGCCTGAGTACCAGCGACGCCGCCGTCAATGAGATCTACGCCTCCATTCTTTCCCAGGCAGCGGAATACCGCCAGCTGCAGCTGGATCTGGAACAGCTGGATACCCGGCTGAATCTGCTGGAAAACGAGTATCCCGCGCTGCGCCAGGCCAGTGAAGAAATGGCGCAGCGCCTCGATGACGCCGCCCGGGCGCTGGATGCGCGGGCGGAAGAGGCAGTGGCCCTGCTGGAGGAGATTGCGCAGGAAAACCATCTGAATATCACCTTCTCGGCGGAGCAGGAGGACGTGACGGTCCAGATCGGCCACACTACCCGGCCCGCCACCCGACAGGAGGCATTTACGGCCTTTGTGATCTTCTTTGGACTTGTGGGTATCTGTGCTGGCGGCTTTTTTGTCCTATGCCGGGAGACTTCTTCCTACAAAAAGGAGTCTCTGCAGCAGTGATTTGAAGATTTGAAAGGATACTCTGGGATGCAGTCTCGTTTGCTGAAAAATATTCTCTCTGTCAGTGGCGTGCTGATTTTGGTCAAGGCGCTGGGTTTTTTCAAGCAGATGGTAATCGCCGGCATTTTTGGCGCCAATGCCGAGACTGACCTGATCAATCTGTCCTATGGATTTATCGGCGACATCCAATATCTGCTGGTTCAAGTGATGCTTACCGCAGTGGTATCTGTTTATATTCATGTGAAGGAAGAGACCCAGAATGAAGCCGGGCAGTTTGCCAGCGACACCCTTTGCGCAGGCACCATCGTTGTAGCGGCGATTTCAGCGACCATTTTTATGCTTTCCCCCTGGATCTCAAAATTGCTGGCCCCAAGCTATTCCCAGGAATTGAGTAGCCAGCTCGGGGGCTATATTCGCCTATTTTCCCCGATCCTCATTCCATTGGTTTGGATGGCGGTTTTTCATGCACTTCTCAACTCCAACAAACGCTTTATCCCAGGTCAACTGGAGGGATTGTACCAAAGCGTGATCCTGGTTATCGTGATTATTTTGGGAGCGCCCTATCTGGGCGTGGACTCCCTAGTCATTGGATATTGGTTGTATGCAACCTTCAGCGCCGGGTTTCTGGGTTATCAGGCGCGGACTTATTTGAGGAAGAGCAGTAGAAATCCGTTCCGTAATCCGCAGGTCCGTTCGCTTCTCGCAATGGTTGGACCACTTTCTATCGGCTATGGTGCAGTTTATATCAACCAAATGGTAGACAAAATCCTGGTATCCGGACTGGCGGATGGGACGGTCACTGCCATGAGCTATGCCGCTACACTTTCCAATCTGGTAGGGACACTGATTTGCTCCCTCTGCTCCGTGCTTTATGCCCATGTAACAGAATATATTTCGCAGGAAAAGGAACAGGCTGTGGCCCAACTGACAGAACGGGCGATTTTGGTTCTGGTGATTCTGCTGCTGCCTGTCACTGTGATCGCAGTAAGCCAGGCGGAAGACATAGTCCTGCTCATATATGGCCGCGGCGCATTTGACGCGGAAGCGGCGGCTATGACAGCCCAGGCATTGATGGGCTACAGCCTGAGTTTTATCCCTTTGGCGTTACGTGAGGTATATAGCCGGGTCCAATACGGATATCAGGACTCTAAGCACCCCGCGGTAAACAGTGTCATCGGCATCGCCTGCAATGTTACATTGAGCATTTTGCTTTGTCGAAAGTTCGGTGTATTTGGAGTGACCCTTGCCAGCAGCGTAGCCACCCTAGTAATCGGCATGCTGAATGTGCAGTCTGCTCGCCGGACCGCATCATTCCTGTCGTTGAAATCTCTTTGGAACTTAACACCGAACATATTGATAGGTGGAATCCTGTCCATCCTTTTGACGTGGGGCTGCAAGCAATGGCTTGCAGAACTGCCGCTGCTGATTCGGCTGTGCTTGACCACTTTCTTTGTGTTCTCTGGATATAGTGTTTTGGTCATCCCTGCGGTATGGAAAACCGGGCTTATCAAGCCATGTCATTTTTCGCGCAAACAAAGATGAGCAGGAAAAATATCGCTACTGAAGAGGAGCCTTCTATTAGCGGCTGGTAATTTTTATAGTCCGAGGAAGGACGCTCTGCAGAGATCAGAAAGAAAGCGGCGCGTCCCATATGCAGAGTAGCCTCTTTTTTGAGTGGTCTGCTAGCGCGCTCACGCTATGATTCTTTGCCTGTCCCCACTCAGCTTTTTTGGAGCCGTGCAGGCATTCTGCCTCGAATGCTGGCCTCAATTTGGGGCTATCTTCGCAGAAAGCAGTTGTATCTCTGTGTGCATTGCCACGGGCAACGAATATCAAATGAAGGGAATTATTTTATGTGTGGCATCAGTGGTTATCTGGATCTAGACCGTGGAGTGGATATTGGAATCTTGCGGCGTATGACGGATGTCATCCGTCACCGGGGGCCGGATGACGAGGGATATGCTTTGATTGGCCCCGGTGGGACATCTTTTTTCGGGGGGAACGATACAGTAAAAGGGCTGGAGGTCCCTCCGCTGGAAACTGCCGTGGGGACCGCTTCCTTTTTGGGATTTGGTCATCGCCGCCTGAGCATCTTGGATCTGAGCGTTGGTGGTCATCAGCCGATGTATTTGCCGGAACGGGATATCACCCTCATCTACAATGGGGAGTTATATAACTACATGGAACTTCGCGCCCAACTGGAAGCTCTGGGGTATACCTTCCACACCACCAGCGACACGGAAGTTTTACTGTATGCCTACTGCGAATGGGGTGAAGATTGTCTCACACAGTTCAACGGCATGTGGGGGTTTGCTTTGTGGGATGGACAGGAAAATAAGCTGTTTTGCGCCAGAGATCGGCTGGGAGCCAAACCGTTCCATTACTGGCGCCAGGGAAACCGTATCATGTTTGGATCAGAACTGAAGCAGCTTTGTCAGGATGGTGCCGTACAACGGCGGTTTGACACCTCTTATTTGGCAGCTAACCTGATATATCATATCAGTGATTATAACGATCAGACTCTGATTGAAGGCATGAAGACCCTCCGACCTGGCCATAAGCTTGTTGTGCAGCTGGGGGCCGGTCATAACACCATCGACTCCTTTACCATTTCTTCCTATTGGACGTTGCATGTTCATTATGATAACAGTAAAACCGAGGCGGAGTGGGTGCGGTTGGTGACAGAGGAGTTTTCCAGGTCTTGCCGCTGGCGTATGCGTAGCGACGCCCCCCTGGGGGCGCTTTTGTCCGGAGGGCTGGATTCCTCCTGCATGGTTACTGAGATGTGTTCGCAGATGGAAGACCCCTCACGGTTGCAAACGTTTACTACCAGTTATCCTGGTAACAACTCCTGTGACGAGTGGTTCTTTGCCGATCTTATCAACCGTTCCTGCGGCTGTACAGGTAACCAGATCCTACCGGATGCCGAGGACATTGAAAAGCGTTTTGAGAATTTGGTGTGGCATGTAGAAGGGAGCTGTGGACTCTCTCTTTTAGGCAGCAAATTTTTGTTGGATGAAATCAATCGCCGCGGCTATAAGGTGATTCTCAATGGCCAGTGTGGTGATGAATTGATGCTTGGCTACGAGCGTTATTATGCATTCTTTTTCGCATCCCTGATCAAGAGAAAGCAGTGGAAGACTCTGGTGTCAGAATTTCGTCAGGCCAGTCGCCATTCCAAATTATCTGTGAGAGATCTGGCCGCTTATGCGCTCTACTTTAATCAGCCAGTGGTGCGGGACTCACGGCAGCTTCATCGTGCCGGCCGGTTCATCAACCCCGACCTGTTAGACCAGCGCAATCGTGTGGAGTTGCGGGAGTTGCTGTATCCAAAAATACTGGAAAATCTCCAATACACGGAGTTGACGGCAACCCAGTTGACACATATTGTACGCTATGACGACCGGTTGTATATGTCGGCTTCAATTGAAAGCCGGATTCCTTTTATGGACTATCAGTTCGTGGAACTGTGCTGTCGGATTCCACCTGAGTACAAGATCAAAAATGGTTACACCAAGTATCTGATGCGGCAGGCATTTGACAGAAGAATGCCTCGGGAAGTTACCTGGCGCACGAATAAAATGGGCTTTGGAGCGCCTGTGACACAGTGGGGCAGGAGGTTTTCGCGGGATTATCTGTTGGCGTACATTGAGGATTGCCGTACAGAGAAGTACTTCAAAAAAGAGGCGCTTGCACAGATGGTAACCCGCAATCAAGCGGAACCGTCTATCTATGAATTTCTCGCGGTTGAACTTTTTGCACGGCAGTTTGATGTGTCATAAGTATGGGACATTACAGGGGAAAACTGCTTTGATATAGTTTTTCGGGTGGTGGAGGCTATTTCGCTTTTTGGTGCGAATATTGATATATATTCGCATCCGGACAAACAAGAGGGGAGATCCGCATGACCTGTGTTAAAAGTAAAAATAAGTTACTGACTACAGAAGTGTAGAAACAGAATTACAGGATGTCCTTAGCGGTAAAAAAGCAAAAAATGAGTGGCGCCTAGGAACTTTTGTTAATTGAAAATGGATATGAAAAGTTCCACGCTGGGGCGCTAAACAAACTCACGTCCTCCTGTGCGCACTCCGATAGCAGGAGTTGCTTACACTTGATTTTTTGCGCCATTTTATCCATTTTTCTATGACAAACACAAAATTAAAAAAATCTAGCCGAAAAATGGATTTGAAAAAATAGATGGCAGAAAGATATATTTGCCACTTTAAATTTCGGCCATAACGCTGTATAATTTGTTATATGATCGTAACCTAAATTAAGCGGGGAACGACACATAATGCAATTAGGAGCGTATGGGCAAGATGAATCATCTGCGAAAACAGATTCTCTTTTTGTGTGACAGTCTGATTTTAATTGTTTTTTCGACTTTTTTCTCGTGGTTTTCTCTGCGATATAATCTGACGGATGCAGTTGGACAATCCGTTCAGCTGATTCAAAATTTTGCGTTGCTTTATGCCTGCACAGTGCTTTTCCAACTTTTATTCCGCACGTATGACAGCCTTTGGCGGTACGCTGAGAGTAAGGAATACCTGTCGCTGCTCATGGCTGCATTTTGCGGATTTTTCCTCTACGAGGTCTTGAGCCGCATTTTTCTACAGAGCATAATTTCCTTTATGCTCCTGACTTGTGTGGCCAGCCTCTGGGTCTTGGGAATGCTGTTGCTGCGCTTTGCCTACCGTGTTTACCGCAGTCGGGTACTATTTAGTAAGGGCAGCCATCAAATCCCTGTGGCCATTGTCGGTGCAGGAGCAGCTGGCGTTCAGCTGCTGGATGAGCTCCAGAGCAATCCAGACAGCCGATACAGTGTGCAATGCTTTTTTGATGACGACCTTGGCAAGCTGGGAAAACGAATCCATGGCGTGGAAGTGAAGGGGACGATCAGCCAAGTGCAGGAGCGCCTGCGCGCGATGGATATTCAGGAGATCATTGTGGCGATTCCATCTGCGGGGGAAAACCGCCGCCACGAGATTTTACAGAAACTGTCCGGCCTCGAGCGGATCAAAATTTCTGTTTTGCCCAGTACACTGGACATGATCCGCCAAAAGCCGATGCGCTCTCAACTGCGCGAGGTCCGCATTGAGGACTTATTGGGCCGTGAGCCGGTGTACTTGGACCCAGCGCCTGTGGATGCATATCTCTCTGGAAAAACCGTATTGGTCACTGGAGGCGGCGGCTCTATCGGTTCAGAGCTGTGCCGACAGATTGTCAAGCACGATCCCAAAGAGCTGGTGATCGTGGATATCTATGAGAATAACGCCTATGATATTCAGCAGGAACTGCTGTACCAGTATGGTGGGCGGCTCAATCTGAAAGTGGAGATCGCTTCTATACGGGACAGGAGGCGGATGCGGCAGATCTTCGCTACATACCGGCCGGATGTGGTTTTTCATGCCGCTGCGCACAAACACGTGCCGCTTATGGAAAACAGCCCTCAGGAGGCGATCCGCAACAATGTATTTGGCACACTAAACCTCGTGCGGGCCGCGGATGAGTTCTGTGTTCAGAAGTTCCTGCTGATCTCCACAGACAAAGCGGTCAATCCCACCTCTGTAATGGGCGCCAGCAAACGGCTTTGCGAGATGATTCTTCAGTCCATGAAAGGACACAGCGGCACAGATTTCGTGGCGGTTCGATTCGGAAATGTCCTGGGCTCCAACGGCTCCGTAGTACCGCTGTTCCAGCGGCAGATCGCCGCGGGGGGACCGATCACGGTAACAGACAAGCGCATTATCCGTTATTTTATGACAATTCCGGAAGCTGCGCAGTTGGTGCTGCAGACCGGTGCCATGGCCCGGAAGAACGAGCTGTTTGTTCTGAATATGGGACAACCTGTAAAAATCCTGGATTTGGCGGAAAATATGATCAGACTCTCCGGGTATGTGCCGTATCGGGACATTGACATTGTGGAGACGGGGCTGCGGCCCGGCGAAAAGCTGTACGAGGAGCTGTTGATTGCCAGCCGGGACATTGAGCAGACGGAGAACAGCCAGATTTTTATCGAGCGGCAGCCGGCGATTACTCCCGGTGAGCTGAGAGAGAAGCTGGAGATTCTCCAGGAGGCCCTGGAGAAGGATGATTCCTCCTGCATTCGGGAGGCGCTGCACAGGGTTGTGCCAACTTTCCATGAGCCGGAAGAGGTGAACTGCGGGCAAGGCGCCGAGGTCCGCATTCCGCAACAGGCTGCTTTCAGATAAAGATCAGAATTTTCAAAAAACCGCCATGCGAAATGTCAGCGCATGGCGGTTTTTTCAGGACAGATTTCCTACACGATATAAGGAGAGTTCTATGACCAATCATTTTTCCCTTGCCAGATTCCTGCTCTGGATTCCTCCATTGCTCTGGTATCGAATCATTTGGGGATTTTCCGCCCAGACAGCGTCTGCCTCCGGGAAAGTATCTGATGGACTTCTGCATCGCATCTTAATTGTGCTGTCGCCTGCGTATGCCCGGTCCGAGGCCGATATTCAGGGGGCAGCTGTTGAGGTGCTCTCGTTTTTTGAGAGAAAAGCCGCCCACATGTTTTTGTATTTCCTTTTGGTCATCCTGTTGTTAGCGGCGCTTGCGCCCTTTGTCCGGAACATCCTGCGCCGGTCTGCTGCCGCGGGAGTTTTCTGTGCCGTCCTGGCAGCCCTGGATGAGATTCATCAGACGTTTGTTCCAGGGCGCAGTGGAGCTGCACGAGATGTGGCGGTCGATTTGGCGGGAGCCGCAATCGCGTATGGTATTTGGTTTCTACTGCGATGGGTAGGAGCCGCGCGAAGAGACCGGCGCCGGCTGTCTGCAATCCGAACATGGATGCCCGCAGGGATTGGCCTTCTCAGTGCCTGTATTCTGCCGCACCTTACACAATCCGCCTTCAGCCATCCGGTTTTTGAGCGCCTCTGTCAGCGGTTCCTGGAAAATTGGGAAACGCTTGACGCAGCCGGAAAGATCGCTGTATTAGAGGGGATCTCTCCTGTTATGAAGGAGATGTTATATGCGGGAACAGCGGGGCTGTTGGGGCTGATGACTATCCTGACGCTGGCAATGCGGGGATGGCCGCTGCTGCGCTCGATCACGGTATCGGTGTCAACTGCTGCGCTGGCAGCGGTCTTCTTTGCGGGGCTGCATAGTTGCTGCTTGATCCCGGGACTTTTATCTATAGCCATGAGTGTCCTTCTGGGAAGCATGGTTTGGGCCAGCTGCATTTTAATTGTGAAAAGCAAAGCGCTGCTTCTCCATAAAGAATTCCAGATGTAAGCACGAAGCCCCAACGGGCTTCGTGCTCTTTCAAATAAGCTTATAGTGCGGCCAGGGACCGCCAGATCGGAATCCGATCATATCAAACAGAATCAAGAGCGGGCCGGCCAACAGCAGCCATAAAAGCGCATATCTGAGACAAATCTGCCCCAAAAAATTGCCGAAAAGAGAAGTGTAATCCCAAAGCCCCAAACCAAGCCAGACATTGAAAACCAGCCCGGCGGTCAACTGGGAAACAATCAGCACGATCCCTCCCAAAACTGCCTGGAGCCACAGCGGAAATGTCCAGGGCATTCGTTCGTTGACAGCGTCCAAAGGGATACACAGGAGGGAGAATACGGCAAGATCGGTCCAATGGCAGTTTCCGGTCAAAAGAAGCTGTAAAGCGCAGAAAACGACTCCGCCGCAGAACCATCGGAATATATGCCAAAGCAGCTGCATGATACGTCCCCCTCAAAAAAATTATCCGTTTCCCATCCTCCCTGATTAGGCATGCACAATGCTGAACGCCGGAAACAACAGTTCCCATCCGGTATGCGGATGACGGAGCTCCTTGCCAAGGTATTCGTGAAGAACCTCGTGCGCGTGGCCACAAACTCAAGGCCAGTGGCCAATCGGAACTGCAGTATGGAGGATTTTTCGGGCAGCTCCGTTTGATTTCTCCAGTATGCGGACTGGCAACGTGATGTCGGAAACCTTGCGGGAAAGCGTCTTTAGATGAGCTGCATGGCTATATTTTGGCAGCGGCAAATGACAAGAGGCCATTGTTAGTTTATGCACATTACCGCAAAATAGAAGTCATTTCCGATTTTAGAAAAATTTATTACTCCATAGAGAAAACGTAGATTCTGCTGAACAGAGAAAGGCTCCGGACGGGTGGCCTTCATTCACTGTTTTCCGTGCCTGTCGTACTCTTGGGGACAGCAATCTTTCGGGGGTATGGCGCGAATGTGCCGCCGACTATCGGGTGACATTCCGGTTTTCAGAGTGTCGATTTCGCCGATGCCTTTTTCCGGGAGCGTACAGCCAGCTGCAATTTCTCCATGATGTTTTGGGGGCCGGATTTCCGGCGGACGGAGTCTTTTGTGGACGAAACGAGGGAGAAATCGGGCACATCCGCTGCGGGGGTTGGAGACAGTACGGTTATATCTACGAAAAAGAGAGGAGCCGTTTGGCTAAAATAGAAAAAATGGCGGAGGCCCTGGAAAAGAAGTTGATTTTTCTCCCTAAAAATGATAGTTTGTAAGAGAGCACGCAGAGAGGCGTGTGATTGCTTTCCGTATTTCTGTGAACGAACACAGAATGGAGAGAAGTGTGCAAAACATGCGGCCCCGCTCTTACGGGACCGCTGGAAAAATTCTGAGGCTTCACAAGGGGGAAATTCCAATGTTTGATTCCAACCACGTATTCCTGGGCATTGCACCTATCGGCTGGTGCAACGACGATATGCCGGAGCTGGGCGGGGAGAACACCTTCCAGCAGACCGTCAGCGAGATGGCACTGGCGGGCTTCACCGGCTGCGAGATCGGCAACAAGTATCCCAAGGATCCTGCCGAGCTGAAGAAGGCCCTGGACCTGCGCGGCATGCGCATCGCCAGCCGCTGGTACTCATCCTTCCTCCTGACCCGCCCCTTTGAAGAGGAGGAGAAGGACTTTATCGCCAACCTGGACTTCCTGGCTGCTGTGGGCGCCAACCGCATCAACGTCAGCGAGCAGAGCTACTCCATCCAGGGCAAGATGGACGTACCCGTGCTCACCGGCGGCCACAAGCATGTGATGGACGACGCCGAGTGGAAGCTCCTGTGCGACGGCCTGAACAAGCTGGGCAAGATCGCTGCGGACCGGGGCTTCAAGCTGTGCTTCCACCACCACATGGGCACCGTGGTCCAGACCAGCGAGGAGACGGACCGCATGATGGCCAACACCGATCCCCGGTATGTGTTCCTGTGCTATGACACCGGCCACTTCACCTTCGCCGGCGAGGACCCCCTGGCTATGCTGAAGAAGTACGTGGACCGGGTGGGCCACGTCCACCTGAAGGATATGCGGCTGCCCGTGGTGGAAGAGGCCCGGAAGAATGACTGGTCCTTCCTGCAGGCCGTCCGCAATGGCGCCTTCACCGTCCCCGGTGACGGCGACGTGGACTTCGATCCTGTGTTCAAGGTGCTGGCGGATGCCGGCTACCAGGGCTGGCTGCTGGTGGAGGCGGAACAGGATCCTGCCAAGGCCAATCCGCTGGAGTATGCCATGAAGGCACGGAAGTACATCCGGGAGCATACGGGACTCTAATTCGAAGGGGGACTGCGTCCCCCCTCGACCGCCCCCCTCCCCAGTGACGTCGGTCACTGGGGACGCCGCCCAGGGCGGCTAAGTCAATGTATTTTCGGCAGGCGCATGTCCTGCCGAAAATGGTTGAAATGCATCGCGCCGCTGGCGCGAATGGAATTTGAGCAACAATCTTTATTTAGGAGATGACTCCAATGGCCTATATGAACAAGAACGCCGAGCTGAAGAACGGGTACAATGCCTATATTGACTCCTCTGTGGACGACATGGGCACCCAGATGGACGTGGGCCTGCTGCTGATGGAGGCGGGGGATACCTACGTCTATGAGGATGCCAAAAAAGAGGTGGCAATCCTCCTGTTTTCCGGCTCTGTCACCTATGAGTGGGACGGCAAGAAGGTGGAGGCCGACCGGCCGGACTGCTTCCACCACGATGCCTACTGCCTGCTGGCCGGCTGCGGCACGAAGGTGACCATCACCGCCAAGGCCCACAGTGAGCTGTATATCCAGGCCACTGTCAACGAGACGCCCTATGAGGCCGTCATGTACACCCCGGACAAGGTCCAGGTGGAGCACAAGGGCTTTGGCGGCGAGCTGATGGGCTGCATGTCCCGGGAGATCAAGACCTTCTTCGACCTGGACAACGCCCCCTTCTCCAAGATGGTCCTGGGCGAGGTGCTGAATCTGCCCGGCAAGTGGAGCTCCTATCCGCCCCACCACCATCCCCAGCCGGAGGTGTACTTCTACCGCTTCGACTATCCCGACGGCTTCGGCGCGGGCTTTGCCAACGGCGAGATCTTCAAGACGCAGCACAATGGCTGCGCCGTCATCAACCATGGCTTCCACTCCCAGACCGCCGCGCCGGGCTATGCCATGTGCTACGCCTGGGGCATCCGGCACCTGGAGGGGGATCCCTGGGACAAGACCCGCATCGACGATCCGGAGCACGCTTGGCTGTGGAAGGCCGATGCCAACGACCACATCTATCCCAATCACTGACAGGAGGTAATCACCCCATGAAAACCGTTCGTTTGACCATGGCGCAGGCTTTGGTCCGTTTCCTTGAGAACCAGTATATCGAAGTGGACGGCGAACAGAGCCGCTTCGTCCGCGGTGTATTCATCATCCCCGGCCACGGCAACGTGGTGGGCCTGGGCCAGGCCCTGAGCCAGGAGGCCAAGCACCTGGAGATCTGGCACGGCCAGAATGAGCAGGGCATGGCCCAGGCAGCCGTGGCCTTCGCCAAGCAGATGAAGCGCAAGCAGATTTGCGTGGCCACCTCCTCCGTGGGCCCCGGCGCGGCCAACATGGTCACCGCCTGCGGCACCGCCACCGCCAATAACATCCCCCTGTTGGTGCTGCCCGGCGACGTGTACGCCTGCCGCCAGCCGGACCCCGTGCTCCAGCAGGTGGAGCAGACCAACAACCTCTCCATCTCCACCAACGACGCCTTCAAGGCCGTCTGCCGCTACTGGGACCGCATCGTCCGGCCGGAGCAGCTGATGAGCGCCATGATCTCCGCTTTCCGGGTGCTGACGGACCCCGCCAACACCGGCGCCGTCTGCATCGCCATGCCTCAGGACGTGGAGGGCGAGGCCTATGACTATCCCGAGAGCTTCTTCAAGAAGCGCGTCTGGCGTCTGGAGCGCCGTCCCGCCACCGAGGCCGCTCTGGCCGACGCGGCGGAGGTCATCAAGAAGGCCAAGCGGCCCATTCTGGTCTGCGGTGGCGGCGTCCGTTACTCTGAGGCCCACGAGGAGTTCCGGGCCTTCGCAGAGGCCACCGGCATCCCCTTCGGCGAAACCCAGGCCGGCAAGAGCGCCATCGAGTGGACCCACCCCCTGAACCTGGGCGGCCTGGGCGTCACCGGCTGCTCCGCCGCCAACGATATTGCCAAGAAGGCGGACGTGGTCATCGGCGTGGGCACCCGCTACACCGACTTCACCACCGCCTCCAAGTGGCTGTTCAAGGACACCTGCAAGTTCGTCAACATCAATGTGTCCGAGTTCCAGGCCCTGAAGATGGACGCCGTGCCCGTGGTGGCCGACGCCAAGGATGCCCTGCCCCGCCTGCTGGCGAAGCTGGACGGCTACAAGGCTCCCTACACCACTGAGGTGTCCGCCGCCCGCGAGAAGTGGGCCAAGGAGCTGGAGCGCCTGGATCATATCACCTTTGAGGACAAGAAGAGCTGGAAACCCATCATCAACGACGCCAACGCCGACTCCGCCAAGCGGTTCGCCAAGGACCTGGACGCAGGCCTGTGCCAGACCACCGTGCTGGGCGCCATCAACGCCATGATGAGCGAGGGCGACGTGGCTATCGGCGCCGCCGGCTCCCTGCCCGGCGACATGCAGCGGATGTGGCGGCCCACCGGCATCGACTGCTATAACATGGAGTACGGCTACTCCACCATGGGCTATGAGATCGCCGGTGCCCTGGGCGTGAAGCTGGCCATTGGCGACAAGCGGGAAGTCTACGCCATGTGCGGTGACGGCAGCTTCAACATGCTCCACGGCGAGCTGGTCACCGCTGTTATGGAGCGCAAGAAGATCAACATCTGCCTGTTCGATAACGCCTCCTTCGGCTGCATCAACAACCTGCAGGTGGGCCACGGCAACGTGACGCTCTGCACGGAGCTGCGGTACCGCAGCAAGGACGGCCTGTTCGGTGACTTCCTGAACATCGATTACGCCAAGGTAGCGGAGGGCTACGGCTGCAAGAGCTACTCCATCCGCACCATGGAGGAGCTGGCGGCGGCCTTCGAGGACGCCAAGAAGGTGAAGGACCGCCCGGTGCTGTTCGACATCAAGGTGCTGCCCAAGACCATGACCGACGGCTACGGCTCCTGGTGGCGCGTGGGCGACACGGAGGTGTCCGAGCGGCCGGAGAACCTGGCGGCCTATCAGGATCACCTGGACCACGTGAGGGACGCCCGGAAGTATTGATCCTCTCAAGGGGGAGCTTGCTCCCCCTCGACCTCCCCTACCACCAGTGACATCGGTCACTGGTGAACGGCGCCCCAGGCGCCTGGGGCGGGGAATTTTCGGCAGGCGCATGTCCTGCCGAAAATGATTGAAAGATCTTCTTTCGCCGCTGGCGAAAGAACTGGGAAAACACTTGGTTTCCCCAAGTCCCTTTCCTGCGGGTATCGAAAGAGGAGGAGATTCGTTTGAATTGTCCTTTTTGCGGCGCGGAAATGGGGAGCGGCGCTTTGCAAAGCAACTATGGAATCTATTGGCTGCCAAAGCCTCGGAAAGCCGGACCACCGGACTTGTCTAAGGATGCAGAGCATTTGAGCAGGCAGGATACCCCGCTTATTACGCCACCTTATATCCCAGCCTCCCGCTGTACCAAGTGCCGGAAGATTATTCTTGATTACTGAGCTGCCGCCCCGGTCGGCACGTCTATGACCGTCCGGGCCACGGTGCGGCGGGCGGTTGATAACCGCCCCTACAGGAAGATCTCCGGGCTTTCCCGAACTGCCAGGAGAGCGGCAGCGAAAAGCGGCGCAGGATGTATCCCTGACTTCCCCGGGCTGGTGGTTTCCCCAAGGGTAGCGCGTTTCCGTCCCTGACTGCCGCAAGGGACCGTCAACCATCCCCCGCCGGCGGCAGGAGGTCTGCGCCTGCGCAGACCGACCCGCCGAACATGTTTTCTTTTCCACCGGGCGCGGCGCATTTTCTTTTTGATGTCTCAAAAAGAAAATGGGGGGCGCATCTGCCAGACATCATCATAGCTGCCTTTCCCCGCTGAAACGGGCGGCCTTACAACTGCATATCCTCATTTTCAAATAAAGGAAGGTACACAATCATGGATAAGGTTCTGAAAATCGGCATCATCGGCTGCGGCGCCATCGGCAAGGATCACTGCCGCCGCATTATCGAGACGGTCCCCGGCGCCACGGTCGTGGCCGTCAGCGACTATGTGGCTGCTGCCGCCGACGAGACTGCCGCCAAGTACGGCATCAAGTCCTATGGCAACGACTGCGACGGCATGATCAAGGACCCTGAGGTGGAGGCCGTGGTCATCACCTCCATCGATCCTACCCATCACGACTACGTCATGAAGACTCTGGCAGAGGAGAAGTGGTGCTTCTGTGAGAAGCCCCTGAGCCAGAACGCCAAGGACTGCGAGGAGATCATCCGCCGGGAGCAGGAGATCGGCAAGCGGCTGGTGCAGGTGGGCTTCATGCGCCACTATGATCGGGGCTACGCTGAGATGAAGCGGATCATCGCCTCCGGCGAGCTGGGCAAGCCCCTCATCATCAAGGCCTGCCACCGCAACGTCTCCCAGGGCCCGGGCTTCAAGACCGAGAACGGTGTCACCAACGTCGCCATTCACGAGCTGGACATCTGCCGCTGGCTGCTGGATGACGAGTATGAGGACGTGCAGTGCGTGAAGGTCCGCCAGTCCTCCAACTCCGACAAGGGCTATGATAACCCCCAGGTGATGCTGATGCGCACCAAGAAGGGCTGCTTCATCGATGTGGAGGTCCAGGTGGCCGACGGCTACGGCTATGACATCCAGTGCGAGGTGGTCTGCGAGAACGGCACCGTCAAGCTGCCCGATCCCTACGCCGTGGTGTGCCGCTCCCGTCCCGCCGGCTGGGACAGCGTGAAGCCCGCCGAGTCCATGCCCATCATGACCGACTGGAAGGAGCGCTTCATCGAGGCTTATGACATTGAGTTCTGCAAGTGGGTGGAGTCCGTCCATGCCGGCAAGCTCACCGGCCCCTCCTCCTGGGACGGCTACGTGGCCTGCGTGGCTGGCGACGCTCTGAACGCCTCCCGCGGAACCTCTCAGTTCCTGAAGGTGGAGACCATGGAAAAGCCGGAAATGTACAAGTAATCTGCAAAATCAAGCGCAAAAAGGCCGCCCTCCCGGGCGGCCTTTTTGCGGGGATCCCCTGGGAAGCGTGAAGGGTCGAGAGTTGAGAACGAAGAGCGCTGCTGTTTGGATAGAAGCTGCCTCTTCGTATCTCTGATTTCCACCCCTCACGTTTTGCTCTGTTGGAGGACTTGTTTCTTTTTGTTTCCAATCGTTCACAAAATCTCCCTTGTTTTCGCGGTCGGAAGGCTGTACCATAAAAACAGAACAAAGAAGATCAGACGGCCGTCCGCGGCCGGAAAGGAACGATATGAACATACGAAAGAAAATCCTGACTCGCTGCGGCGCCCTGCTGACGGCGGTTCTGGTGCTGGCCCCAACCGCCCTGGCGGCGGAGGCTGAGATACCGTACATCCCCCAGACTGTCCCGGCGGCCCAGCTTGCTCCGGCAGACCAGAGGGGGCAGGAGGACTGGCAGCTGCTGCTGGTGAACCCTTGGCACACGGTGCCGGAGGGATATGAGATCAAGCTGGCCACGTTATCCAATGGACTCCAGGTGGACGAACGGATCTATGATGATCTGGATGACATGCTCTCCGACTGCCGGGAGGCGGGCCTGAACCCCATCGTCTGCTCCGCTTACCGGACAGAGGCCACCCAGACCCGGCTGTACCGGAACAAGGTGGCGCGGGTCCGGGCCTCCGGTGTGCCGGAGGACCGGGTGGAGGCGGAGGCCGCCCGGTGGGTGGCCAAGCCCGGCACCAGCGAGCACCAGACCGGCCTGGCTCTGGACATTGTAGCCGCCGGCTATCAGATCCTGGACGAGGAACAGGAGGACACGGCGGAGCAGAAGTGGCTGATGGAGAACAGCTGGAAGTACGGCTTCATCCTCCGTTATCCTTCGGAGAAGAGCGACATCACAGGCATCGGGTACGAGCCCTGGCACTACCGTTACGTGGGCAAGGCGGCGGCAGCGGACATCTACCGCACCGGCGTCTGCCTGGAGGAGTATCTGAGCCAGGAGGGGCCGGAGGCGGAGCTGGCGCCTGCGCAGACAATCCGGCAGGCGGCCCCGGCATCCGGCTCTATGGAGACCGCGCCGCAGGGGGCGGCGGCCATCTGAAACTGCATCCACATACACGGCGGGGAAACCCGCCGTGTATATTTTCCCTGAATTCCTACTTGACAAATAGGATTTTTTGTGAGATAACTATACCATAGTAATTAACTGGGAAAAGGAGTGAACCAGATGAAGATTTACGCGGACAACGCGGCCACCACTCGGGTGAGCGACACGGCGCTGGCGGCCATGACGCCCTGCTTTCAGGAGATCTACGGCAATCCTTCCAGCCTTCATACGCCGGGACAGCGGGCGGCGGAGAAGCTGGCGGCCGCCCGGGCGATCTTTGCACGGAACCTGCATGCGGATCCCCGGGAGATCACCTTCACCTCCGGCGGCAGCGAGGCGGACAACCAGGCCCTCCGTACCGCGGCGGCCTTGGGGGAGAAGCGGGGCAAACGTCATATCGTCTCAACGAAATTCGAGCACCATGCCGTGCTCCATACCCTCCAGGCCCTGGAGCGGGAGGGCTTTGAAGTAACCCTGCTGGACATTCCGCCGGACGGCGTGGTGACGGCGGAGCAGGTCCGGGATGCCATCCGGCCGGACACTTGTCTGGTGAGCGTCATGTTTGCCAACAACGAGATCGGCACCATCCAGCCCATTGCTGAGATCGGCGCCGTCTGCCGCCAGGCGGGGGTCCTGTTTCACACGGACGCGGTCCAGGCGGCAGGCCACCTGCCCATCGATGTGGAGGCGATGCAGGTGGACCTGCTGTCCCTCTCCGCCCATAAGTTCCATGGGCCCAAGGGCGTGGGAGTGCTGTACGCCCGGCGCAGTATTCCTCTGGCTACGCTGATCCATGGCGGTGCCCAGGAGCGGGGGAAGCGGGGCGGCACGGAGGACATCCCCGGCATCTGCGGCGCTGCGGCCGCCTTTGACGAGGCCTGTGCCACCATAGAACAGAACGCCGCCTACCTCACGCCTCTGCGGGACAGGCTGATCGCCGGCCTTACCGCCATCCCCCACACCGCGCTGAACGGCGATTCGGCCCGGCGGCTGCCGGGGAATGTGAACGTGTGCTTCGAGGGGATCGAAGGGGAGTCCCTGCTGTTGCTGCTGGATGAAAAGGGCATCGCCGCCTCCTCCGGCAGCGCCTGTACCTCCGGCTCCCTGGACCCCAGCCATGTGCTGCTGGCCCTGGGGCGGCCCCACGAGGTGGCTCACGGCTCCCTCCGGCTGAGCCTGAGCCATGAGAACCGGCCGGAGGAGATCGACTATATCCTGGAGGTCCTGCCGGGGATCGTGTCCTATCTGCGGGGCATGTCCCCTGTGTGGGACGAGCTGGAGACCGGCCTGCGGCCGCATCTGATCTGAAAGGAGACAATGACTATGGCCTTATATAGTGATAAAGTGATGGACCACTTCCAGCATCCCCGGAACGTGGGGAAGCTGCCCGACGCCGACGGCGTGGGCGAGGTGGGCAACGCCAAGTGCGGGGATATCATGCGGATGTATATCCAGGTGGACCCGGAGACCCAAGTGATTACCGATGTAAAGTTCAACACCTTCGGCTGCGGCAGTGCCATCGCCACCAGCTCTATGGCTACGGAGATGATCAAGGGCAAGCCTGTTTCCGAGGCCCTGCAGCTCACCAACCGGGCAGTGGTGGAGGCTCTGGACGGCCTTCCGGCCCATAAGCTCCACTGCTCTGTCCTTGCGGAAGAGGCGGTGCGGGCTGCTATCCGGGATTACTACGACCGGAACAGCATCCCCTACGGAGAGGAACTGCGGGCTTGCGAAGGACATTGCGATACCTGCGGACATTAAGAAAACGCCTCGGAGCAATGCTCCGGGGCGTTGTTTCTCCCAATCAAAAATCATCGTCCCCGTCTAGCTCGTCCTCGTACGGGTAGCAGTCCGCGAACATCTTCTCAAACCGGCGCTGATTCTTCCGGTCGTTGGGCGTCATCCGATTCAGATTCTTCAGAAAGGACAAAATCATACCGAAGAGATATCCAAAGGTGCCGGGGGCGGCGGTGAGCCAGATCATCAGCGCGGAAATCACGGCCACGCCCAGAAAGCCGATCACCGTGCGCCAGGCGATCCGGCGGAGTGCCAGCGCCAGATCAAAGGCCGGGACCTGGTGCTTCCGGCGTCTGGCCAGGGAGATGGAGGAGCAAAGCGCCACCAGGGCCTGAACGCCGAAGATGCTCATGATAAGAAAACCGGCGACAGCCGCGCACAGAAAATGGAGGGCGATTGAGGCGATATCCATGCAGGGTTCTCCTCCCATGTCCAACTGAGTACGATCATTATACAGGAAAACCGCCGGTTTGACAAGGGGTGTTCACGCGAGCCACCATGTCCGGCCGTCCAACTGTCCGTCCTGGATGGTCACTACGCCATAGGAGGGGCGGGTGGGGGCACCGATGCTGCCGGGATTCAGGAACAGTGTCCGGCCCCGCCGGTCCACCAGAGGTCTGTGGGTGTGGCCGAAGAGGAAGAGGTCCAGCTGTTGTTCCTCCGCGGCAAACCCCGCGGTCACCAGGGACTGCTTCACGCCGTAGGTGTGGCCGTGGCACAGGAGAATACGCTTGCCCCGCAGCTCCAGCAGCCGTTCCGCCGGCTCTGTGGGACGGAAGTCACAGTTGCCCGGAACCTGTTCCAGGGGGATGGAGGGAAACCTGTCGTGGAGCCGTTCCCCGTCCCGCCAGCAGTCCCCCAGATGCAGAATCAGGTCCGGGGAGGTCTGCTCCACGGCCTGCTCCATGGGACTGACGGCGCCATGGGAATCCGAGAGTACCAGAATTTTCATAGGCATTTCCTTTCCGGAGAGGTCTTTTGGTTCAGTATAGAGGACGGCGGCAGATTTTGCAAATTTTTTGCGTGGATCCCCGGCGCGCTTTCCCGGATGCGGAAAAATTGAAAAAGGGGCTTGACAGAGCAGAGCGGCTATGGTATATTCTACCTGTGGTTAGTTAAAACTAACTAACGGCGCGGGCCGGGAGCGGCCCATACTTTCAACGCCGGGGTTTGCTAAAACTAACTTCGGCGGCAGGAACGGAGGGCAGTCATGGAACGGAGCTTTGAAGCGGTGCTGGTGGAACAATGTGCCACCACGCTGGCGGGTGTGAAGCCGGCCAGCCTGTTCCGGTATCAGGGCGCTGACAAGCGGCAGCCCCGGGAGGCCGCGGCCCGCTGGGCCAAAGAGCTGGCCCCTTACGGCATCACCATCCGGGTCCTGAAATACTGTCCGCAGACGGGTGCTTGTCTGATCTACCTGTACCGGGCCGGATGGCTTCGGTCGATCCTCTCGGAGCCATCCACCCGCGCCTTTCTGGCGGGGCAGGGGTATGGGGCGGATCAGAGCTGTCAGGAGCTGCTGAGGCAGCTTTCCAGGCGGCTGTGCCTGGAGCGGGAATTCCCCCATGAGATCGGCGTCTTTCTGGGCTACCCCCTGGAGGATGTGGTGGGCTTCATCCGGAACCGGGGCAGGAACTACACCTGCTGCGGATACTGGAAGGCCTACGGCGACCCGGAGGCGGCACAAAAGCGTTTCGATCAATACCGCCGCTGCACTGCCGCCTGCTGTGAGCAGTTCCGGAAGGGCACGGCCATCACGCAGCTGATCGCAGCGTGAGCTCCAACACAAGCTGGAAAGGAAGCAATGCTATGAACAAATTAGCCATCGTATACTGGAGCGGTACCGGCAACACGGAGACCATGGCCAACTGCATCGCAGACGGCGCCAGGGAGTCCGGTGCGGAGGTCGCCATGCTGCCCCCTGGGGAGTTCTCTGCCGCCCGGTTTTCTGAATTTGGTGTCGTGGCCTTCGGCTGCCCCGCCATGGGCGCCGAGCAGCTGGAGGAGGACGAAGTGGAACCCATGTTCGCCGGATTGGAGGACTCTCTGGGCGGAAAGAAGATCGCCCTGTTCGGCTCCTACGGCTGGGGCGACGGCCAATGGATGCGGGAGTGGTGCAGCCGCTGCGAGGCGGCGGGCGCCAACCTGTATGACGAAGCGGGCCTGATCGCCAATGATTCTCCCAATGAAGAGGCCCGAGAGGCCTGCCGGGAGTTGGGCCGCAAGCTGGCGGCCTGGTAACATTTGCTCATCAAAGATCTTTCTTTGATACTTATCTCCTTTTTTCCCCTCAACATGGCCCTCGCGCGGTGTGCCTGCCGCGCGGGGGCCGACTCCTTTTTCACGGCTTTCAAATTTTTCCGAAAAAGGGCTTGACAGCCATGGTTAGCCATGATAAACTACAAAACCGAAAGAAGGTTAGCAAAAGCTAACCACAGAACAGATCCAAGTGGAAGAAGTGTCTTGCAGAGGAGGGAGGTTTTATGATGCCTCTGACAATGGCCCGGCCGGGAGAGACTGTTACGATCCGCAAGATCACCGGCAGGGATGAGGTCCGGCAGCATCTGGCGGAGCTGGGATTCGTGGTGAACAGTGATGTCACGGTGGTCAGCCAGCTGGCCGGCAATCTGATCCTGCAGGTGAAGGACAGCCGGGTGGCATTGGACAAGACCATGGCGAACCGGATCATGATTTGAGAGCAGAGTAGGAGGAAGAATATGAAGAGCCTGAAAGATGTCAAGGTGGGGGAGACCGCCACAGTGGTCAAACTCCACGGAGAGGGCGCTACCAAGCGCCGGATCATGGATATGGGCATTACCAAGGGCGTGGAGATCCACGTCCGCAAGGTTGCGCCTCTGGGCGATCCGATGGAGCTGAATGTGCGGGGCTATGAGCTCAGTGTGCGGAAGGCCGACGCGGAGAAGATCGAGGTCTCTTAAAGAGGGGACTGCGTCCCCCTTTACGCTCCGGCAGACCTGCGGTCTGCCTCCACTATTCCCCCTCACCAGTGACGTTGGTCACTGGTGTGTGCGCCCCAGGGACGCACGGGTCGGGGGATTTTCGGCAGGTACACGCCCTGCCTAAAATGATTTCATTTTGTTCTTTCGCCACTGGCGAAAGAACCGGGGAAGCCGGAGGTTTCCCCTGGCCCCCCTTTCCCGGATGATGCGGGGACGGTGGAAATATCAATGGCGGCTGTTGCCGCTGTTTTTCAGGATGAAAGTTAGCCTAAACTAACACTTTGGAAGGAGAGAACGATGGACATGAAGATCGCACTGGCCGGCAATCCGAACTGCGGCAAGACTACGCTGTTCAACGACTTGACCGGCTCCAACCAGTACGTGGGCAACTGGCCCGGCGTCACAGTGGAAAAGAAGGAGGGCCGGCTGAAGGGACGCAAGGATATCGTCATCCAGGACCTGCCCGGCATTTACTCCCTGTCCCCCTATACACTGGAGGAAGTGGTGGCCCGGAACTATCTGGTGAAGGAGAAGCCCGACGCCATTTTGAACATCGTGGACGGCACCAATATCGAGCGGAACCTGTACCTGACCACCCAGCTGATCGAACTGGGCCTGCCCGTGGTGGTGGCGGTGAACATGATGGACCTGGTCCGCAGAAACGGCGACCAGATCGACGCCAGGAAGCTGAGTGACGCCCTGGGCTGCCAGGTGGTGGAGATCAGCGCCCTGAAGGGCGAGGGCGGCGTGGAGGCTGCGGAGCTGGCTGCCAAGATGGCCCAGCAGAAGCGCGCCGCTGAACTGCCCCACGTGTTCACGGGCAGCGTGGAGCACGCCATCGCCCACATCGAGGAGTCCATCCAGGGTATGGTGGACGACCGATATCTCCGCTGGTACGCGGTGAAGGTCTTTGAGCGGGATGAGAAGGTCCTGGCGGACCTGAACCTGAGCACAGACCTCCGGGCCCACCTGGAGGACCACATCGTGGACTGCGAGAAGGAGCTGGATGACGACGCGGAGAGCATCATCACCAACCAGCGGTATGCGTACATCAACGATCTGGTGACGAAGGCCGTCAAGAAGAAGGGCGAGAAACATCGCCTCTCCACCTCCGACAAGATCGACCAGATCGTCACCAACCGGATCCTGGCCCTGCCCATCTTCGCCGTGGTGATGTTCGCGGTGTATTGGATCGCCATGGGTCCCTTCGGCACCTTCCTGACGGACTGGACCAACGATGTGCTGGGCACTGCCTGGCTGGTGGAGATCCCCCGTGCCGCCCTGGAGGGCTGGGGCGTCAACGAAGTGGTCGTGGGCCTGATTTGCGACGGCGCCCTGGCCGGTGTCGGCGCGGTGCTGGGCTTCGTGCCCCAGATGCTGGTGCTGTTCCTGATGCTGGCCATTCTGGAGGACATCGGCTACATGGCGCGAATCGCCTTCATCATGGACCGGATCTTCCGGAAGTTCGGCCTCTCCGGCAAGAGCTTCATCCCCATGCTGGTGGGCACCGGCTGCGGTGTCCCCGGCGTCATGGCCTCTCGGACCATTGAGAACGAGCGGGACCGCCGCATGACGGTCATGACCACCTGCTTCATCCCCTGCGGCGCTAAGATGCCCATCATCGGCCTGATCGCCGGCGCCCTGTTCGGTGGCTCCGGCCTGGTGGCCGCATCCGCTTACTTCATCGGTGTGGCGGCCATCGTCATCTCCGGTATCATCCTGAAAAAGACCAAGATGTTCGCCGGCGACCCGGCGCCCTTCGTCATGGAGCTGCCTGCTTACCACATCCCCTCCGTGGGCAACGTACTGCGGGCCACCTGGGAGCGGGGCTGGTCCTTCATCAAGCGGGCCGGCACGGTGATCCTGGCCTCCTCTATCATCCTGTGGTTCCTCCAGGGCTTCGGCTGGGAGAACGGCGCCTTCGGCCTGGTGGAGGACATGAATAACTCCGTCTTGGCCGCTATCGGCAGTGCCGTGGCCTTCATTTTCGCGCCCCTGGGCTTCGGCAACTGGCGGGCCACTGTGGCCGTGGTCACGGGCCTGATCGCCAAGGAGAACGTAGTGGCCACCTTCGGCGTGCTGTACAACTTCGCTGGGGAGCTCAGTGAGAACGGCGACGAGATTTGGGCTCTGGTGGCACAGGACTACACCGCCATTTCCGCCTACTCCTTTATGATCTTCAACCTGCTGTGCGCCCCCTGTTTCGCGGCCATGGGCGCCATCAAGCGGGAGATGAACAACGCCAAGTGGACCGCCTTTGCCATCGGCTATATGTGCGTGTTCGCCTATGTGGTCTCCCTGATTGTCTATCAGATCGGCGGCCTCATCACCGGCGAGGTCTCCTTCGGCATCGGCACTGTGGTGGCCGTGGTCCTGGTTGTGGGCATTGTGTACCTGCTGTTCCGTAAGAACAAGTACGAGGACGAGCGGCTGACCATCCGCTCGGTGGATGCCGCCGGACGCCGCGCCGCCCTGAAATAAGAAAGGAAGCAGCCAATGAACGCACCCACTATCATCGCGGCCCTCATCGTCCTGGTGGTCTTTGCGGCCATCGTAGGCAAGGGCATCTACAACCGGCGTCACGGAAAGGGCGGCTGCTCCTGCGGCGGCGACTGCGGGGCCTGCGGCGGATGCCACTGCGGAAATACCCGTCATTCCTGACGAGCGGAAGCCCGGCCCCACCGGGCGGAAGGAGGCGTTCCATTTCATGGAACTGAGCCAAGCGCATCTGCGGTATCTGTTGGCCATTGGCGAGCTGTCCCAGGGAAAGGCGGCGGTCAGCTCCACCCAGGTGGCCCGGGTCCTCCAGGTGTCCCGCCCCTCCGTCACCCGGATGCTGGCTGTCCTGGCGGAAAAGGACCTGGTGACCAAGGAACGCTACGGCAAGATCATCCTGACGGAGACAGGGGCGGCCCTGGCCCATCAGCTGCAAGCGGGCCTCCGGGACCTGGAGCGGCGGCTGCCGGCCCTGGGCCTGGACCTGGACCGGGAAGAGACCGCCGCCGTGGCGGGGGCCCTGGCCTCAGTCCTGCCGGAGCACTGTCTCCGAAAGCTCTGCACGACCGAATCCGGCGGGACAATGGGATGTGCCACGCCTTAAAAAAGCAGTCCTGCGGCTTTTGCCGCAGGACTGCCTCTTTTCTTGAGCATAGAACTATAAAAGAGATATGATATATTTTGAGAAGACCCGGGGCCATTGGGCCGCCAGGTCCTTTTGTTTCCGATCCTTTATCTTCACGCTCTATTCCAGTCTCTGTACCGCGGCTCCCAGCACGCCGTCGCCGATGTAGACGCTCAACGTACCATCCAGCTCGCCGCTCCAGATGTGGTCGTAGTTTGGCAGGGCGGTGGTGAGCTTGCCCTGCAGAATCTCCATCTCCGCCGGAGCGCCGCCGTTGGCCACCGCCAGATTGTACCGCGCCACGCCGTTGTGGGACTGCGTCACCAGCTCGATGAGCTTGCGGATCACCAGGTTCCGGCCCCGGACCTTGGCAATGGACTGGAGCTGCCCGTCGGCGGCGAAGGTGATGAGGGGCTTGATCTGGAGCATGGTGCCCGCCATGGCCGTCACCTTGCCGATGCGGCCGCCTTTCTGTAGATATTCCAGCGTGTCCACGGAGAAAAAGGGGAAGGTGTTCTGGATCAACCAAGGCACCCGGCGCTCTGTCAGCGTCTGCCAGTCCATCCCCTGCCGCAGCTCCTCTGCCAGCTGGAGGATCATCATACCGGTGCCCAGAGACCCGCTGACGGAGTCATACACCCGAATGGTCAGGTCCCTCCGCTCCTCCGCCAGCAGCCGCACCATGTTGTAGGTGCCGGATAGGCCGCCGGAGAGCATCAGGGCGATGACCCCGTCATACCCCGCCGCGGCGATGGCGTCAAAGGCGTCCGAAATGTCCTGAGCGGCGGGCAGGGAGGTCTGAGGCAGCTCTCCGGACCGCAGCCGGGCATAGATGTCGGCGGCGTGGATGTCTACGCCGTCCCGGTACTCTCCGTCTTTGCACAGGATCCGCAGGGGCACGACAAAGACCTGGTTTTCCGCCGCCAGTTGAGGGGAGAGGTCCGCGCAGGAATCCGTGAGCAGGGCGATTTTTTGGGGTGTCATGGTCACATCTCCAAACCTTTCTCTCATGCAGGGCCGGCAGACCTGTCCGCCGGATCGGATGATATGGTGTGCCCATTCCGTCACACCATATCAATATAACCTAGTATATGGAATGCTACCGTAAAAATCAAGAGGAAAATCCCCGTAGGGGGAACAGGAAGCCCGTTCCTGTCTACTGGTGAAATTTTGTAGCGAGAGGACTTGCCAAAGGCGGCGGATTTCCGGTATGATAAAACACAGGATCTGAAAGGGAGGAAAGACCGTGCCGCTGGATGTGAAGGCCGCTGTGGCGGATGCACTGCTGGAGCTCATTCGCCGGAAGGATGCAGACAAGATCACCGTGAAGGACCTGGTGGAGGTCTGTGGGATCTCCCGTCAGACGTTTTACTACCACTTCAAGGACATTGTGGATGTGGTGGAGTGGGCGGCTCAGCAGGGAGTCCAGCGACTGGTGCGCGAGAGCCTGAACGCCGCCACCCCCCAGGAGGCCCTGGGCGTCTTCGTGGATTTTGCCGTAGAATCCCAGCCCCTGGTTCAGCGGCTGCTGAACTCCCAGCGGCGGGAGGCCATAGAGCGGATCATGGTGGACGCCACCCGTACATACCTGGCGGACAGCCTGCGGGAGCGGCGGGGAACGCCCGCCCTCCGGGCCGGGGACTGGAAGATTGCCCTGGATTTCTATGCCTATGGGATGACCGGACTGCTGCTGGAGAACTGCCGCCAGCGGGATCTGGACCGGCAGGAGCTGGCGGATCAGCTGTTCCGCCTGCTGTCCGGCGAGATGGTCCGCCCTCCGGAAACCTGACAGATGTGCCCGCGTGTCAAAGAGCTTGACACGCGGGCATTTTTGTCAGGACAGACAGCCTCCTCTGCCAGTGGCGCGCACGGAGCGGACGTGGTATAACCACAGCATGAGAGCGGAGACAGCGCAGTGACCGGAAAGGAGTGCGCGCATGGAATTGAGAGATGGAATGTTTGCCGTGAAGCTCTGCGAGCTGGAGCATCAGTACGGCCTGCTGAGAAGCCGCCTGGAGCTGTGCCAGGGGGCGGACCACGAGAAGATCCGGCACCTGCTGGCGGACGTGCTGGATGACTATCGGGAAAACGCCCTGCTGCTGGAGCAGAGCGCGGAGGGCTGCCGCTCCCCGGCAGTGGCGGAGCTGGCGGGCGTCCAGCGGGACTACTCCAAACGGATGGAGGAGCTGCTGCGGGACAGGCTGCCCCGCCTGATGCACGGGGAAGAGGACCCGCAGGAGGAGCGGGCGGAGGCAGCGGCCCTTTTCGCGGAGTACGCCATCGACTTCGCGGCCCAGGGCGTGCGCAGCGCCCTGCTGGCGGCCCTGGCCGCCATGGACCAACAGATGAACTGTGAGGAACAACAAGGAAAGGAACATCCCGTATGAAAGAAGTCAGACCCCCGAAACGGCCCTTGATTTTTTACTACTGCGTGGCCATGCTGATTCTGCTGCTGTTCAACTTCCTGGCCATGCCCTGGATGGCCCGCCAGCAGATCCAGGAGGTGGATTACGGCACCTTCATGGACATGGCGGAAAACCAGGATCTGGGCCAAGTGGAGATCCAGGAGCAGGAGAACCAGATCGTCTTTACCAACAAGGATGAGACCGCCGTCTACTCCACCGGCATGATCCCGGATCCGGACCTGAAACAGATGCTGAAGGACTCCGGCGCGGAGTTCTCCGGCCAAGTCATCCAGCAGACGGATCCCATCCTCAGCTTTCTGCTGACCTGGATCCTGCCCATCGTCATCTTTGTTGCCCTGGGGCAGTATCTCTCCCGGCGCATGATGAAGAACATGGGCGGCCCCAACGCCATGGCCTTCGGCAAGTCCAACGCCAAGGTGTATGTCAAGTCCTCTGAGGGCATCAAATTCTCCGACGTGGCCGGAGAGGACGAGGCCAAGGACAATCTCAAGGAGATCGTGGAGTACCTCCACGACCCAAAGAAGTATCAGGAGATCGGCGCCACCATGCCCAAGGGCATCCTGCTGGTAGGCCCTCCCGGCACCGGCAAGACCATGCTGGCCAAGGCCGTGGCAGGCGAGGCCAACGTGCCCTTCTTCTCCATCTCCGGCTCCGACTTCGTGGAAATGTTCGTGGGCATGGGCGCCAGCAAGGTGCGGGACCTGTTCAAGCAGGCCAAGGAGAAGGCCCCCTGCATCGTGTTCATCGACGAGATCGACGCCATCGGCCAGAAGCGGAATTCCGGCGCCTATGGCGGAAACGACGAGCGGGAGCAGACCCTGAACCAGCTGCTGACCGAGATGGACGGCTTTGAGGGCAATACCGGCGTCATCATCCTGGCGGCCACCAACCGGCCGGAGTCCCTGGACCCCGCCCTGACCCGGCCCGGCCGGTTTGACCGGCGGGTGCCGGTGGAGCTGCCGGACCTACAGGGCCGGGAGGATATTCTGAAGGTCCACGCCAAGAAGATCAAGGTGGCGGAGGACGTGGATTGGGGCAAGGTGGCCCGAATGGCATCCGGCGCCAGCGGCGCAGAGCTGGCCAACATCGTCAACGAGGCGGCGCTGCGGGCTGTCCGGGACGGCCGCCGCTTTGCTGCCCAGGCAGATCTGGAAGAGAGCATCGAGGTGGTCATCGCAGGCTACCAGAAGAAGAACGCCATCCTGACAGACCAGGAGAAGAAGGTGGTGGCCTACCACGAGATCGGCCACGCTTTGGTCGCGGCCAAGCAGACCAATTCCGCCCCTGTACAGAAGATCACCATCGTGCCCCGGACCTCCGGCGCCCTGGGCTACACCATGCAGGTGGAGGAGGGCAACCACTACCTGATGAGCCAGGAGGAGCTGGAGAACAAGATCGCCACGCTTACCGGCGGCCGGGCGGCGGAAGAGCTGGTCTTCCACTCCGCCTCCACCGGCGCCTCCAATGACATCGAGCAGGCCACCAAGCTGGCCCGGGCCATGATTACCCGGTACGGCATGAGCCCTGACTTTGACATGGTGGCCCTGGAGACAGTGCAAAATCAGTACTTGGGGGGCGACGCCTCCCTGGCCTGCTCCGCCGAGACTGCGGCGGAGATCGACCGGCAGGTGGTGGAGCTGGTGAAGCGCCAGCACGAAAAGGCCAACCGAATCCTCTCGGAGAACCGGGAGAAGCTGGACGAGCTGGCCCGGTATCTGTACGAAAAGGAGACGATTACCGGTGACGAGTTCATGGAGATCCTGAATCAGTGAGCATCCGATCCGTAAATCAGAAAAGAGGAGGCGCCCTTCGGCGCCTCCTCTTTTGCTGCCGTCTCACAGCCCCAGGCCGTAGATGCGGTTGGCGTTGTCAAAGAACACCGGCTCCCAGTGTGTCTCCGGCACCAGCCGGCGGATAAAGCCGATATATTCTCCCAGGTTGACAATGGGCCAGTCGGTCCCGAACATCACCTTGTCCCAGCACTGGATGGCCGTCAGCCAGGTGCGCAGCAGGAACACGTAGCCCGCCTGCTCCCGGAAATAGGCGTCCAGGTCCACCCGCCCCTCCAGAAGGCCGGACAGGTCGGCGGCCACATTGGGATTTTTCTCCACCACTGCCGCCGCGGCCTCCAGAAAGGGGTTGCCGAAGTGGCACATGACGAACTGGGTATCCGGATGGTCTGCCGCCACCTCATCCAGGGCCAGGGGGTGGCAGTATTTCAGATGGGCCCGGGAGAAGGCGGTCAGCCCCATGTGAACGGCCACCGGCTTACCGTAACGGGCTGCCAGGCGGTAGATGGGCTGGTACATGGGGTCCGACAGAGCGATCTTGTTGTACCCGGGGTACAGCTTCACGCCGCAGCAGTTGTCCCGCCGCAGGTGCGCCTCCACCCGGTCCGCCAGGTCCGGGATCACCCGGCTCCCGTCCTCCAGCAGGCTGCTGTCCAGGCCCACGCAGTAGTGGAACAGGTCTGTGGGGTAGTCGTGCCGCCGGAGCTCCAGACTGTGATTTCCCATCACCACGCCGTGGGCAATGTGCAGTTCTCCATAGACCTCCCGCAGATGGTCTACGTTGTTGTGATGGCCCACCTGCCGGGCCATCTCCTCGGCAGAATCTTCCGAAAACAGGTGCAGGTGGGCGTCGATGATCTTCATACCCGCAGTTCTCCTTCCAGTTCGCCCCGGTATCCAGCGGAGCGGCGATTTTTCAACACCGCTATTATAACAGAGTTTGCCGCCTTCGCAACCCCCGTATGAAAACGGTTCCCGAAAAAAGCACAGAGGTCAGTGACCTCTGTGCTTTTCCTTTCGACGCGCCTGCCGCAGCTGGAACTTCCGCGCTTCCTCCGCCTCCCGCTGTTGGCGGGTGCGGGCGAGACGGGCCTGCTTCCCCTGCTCCTGTTGGAGCTTCAGGGCCTGCTGGGCCTTGGTGCCGATCCCTGCGGCCTGGGTCATCCGCCGGGCCTCCCGCTGGCGCCGCTTGGGGCTTTTGGGAGGGGGCAGATGCTCTGTCCCTGGCCGGGGCGGGCTGAATCGCAGCGTCCGCCAGTGTTCCAGAAGATAGGCGTAGACCTCCTGGTCCCGGGGCTCCGCGCCGAAGACGATCCGGCAGACGGAGTACTCCGTGTCGTCCTCCCGCTCGTACAGGCCGATCCAGAAGGGATCGTCGAACAGGATGGTGAGCCTGCTTGTGCCCATGCGTGTGTCCTCCTTTAAAGGTCTCGCACAAAGAACGGACAACCAAGGAGGCAGGTTACTGACGGCACATGGGCCGCTCCCGGACTACCAACCGGGACGTGTTTTTATCTTTGCGCTATCAGCATACCACAGCGGGCGCGGGATGGCAAGGCCGGGAGACAAAGCGTCCCTTTTCCCATCAGCCGCGGCGGTCGTATGATATGATAAAAGGGACCGAAACAAGCTGTAAGATTTGATCGCAAACCTTGTGTATATCAGTGAAGGGGTAAATAAGAAGCGAGGTGAAAGCCGATGGATGACACAACAATCGTCCAGTTATACTGGGATCGAGATGAGCGGGCCATCCCCGCCACATCCGGCAAATATGGAAACTACTGTAACTCGATCGCCTGGAACATCCTGGGCAATCGGGAAGACGCCGAAGAATGCGTCAATGATACCTATCTGTGTGCATGGACCTCTATGCCGCCCCACAGGCCCAGGGTTCTGTCCGCATTCCTGGGGAAGCTCACGAGAAACTTGTCCCTGAACCGATACAAGCATCATATCGCGGAGAAACGAGGCGGCGGAGAGGCCCCGGCTGTGCTGGATGAAATTGCGGAGCTCGTATCCGACACGGACAACGTGGAGCGGGCAGTGGACCGCAGGGAACTTGTAAGGGCGATCGACACTTTTTTGGAGAGGCTTCCAGCGGATAAGAGGCGCATTTTTGTCTGCCGGTACTGGTATTTCGATCCGGTTTCCAAGATCGCGTCCCGGTTTGGAATGACGGAGAACCATGTATCCGTAACACTGAATCGCCTCCGGCTGAAATTACACAACTATCTTCAGGAAAGGGGCTTTGACCTGTGAAAAGAGAGGAATTTTGCGAAGTCCTCGGTGACATCAATGAGAACTATGTGAAAGAGGCCGGAGCAAATCCCAAAGCCGAGAAGCGGAGGCGGTTTAAGTGGAAAGTGATCGCGGCCTGTTTATGCCTGCTGCTTGCGGCGCCGCTGACCGTATTCGCCATGGATACCATTCAGTATCATGCGGCAGTGGATTATCTGCGTTCCCTCGGGATCCCCGTTGAAGATCTGAGCGACTACTCCCGCACGGAAATCAAAGAGGCCGTGAAAACGATGGATGCGGGAGAAAGCAGCCTGCTGACGGAAGAAATTCTGAACCTGCTGCCAGATAGCGGAGAACCGATACAAAGGCCAACACAGGTGACATCAGAACAGGTCAGGGAATTGACACCGACCATGACGCGAGAAGAGGTCCTTTCATTTTTGGGCGATACCCAGGACATCGGTTCCGGCATTTACATATATATTTATAAAGTAGACGGAGAAGCACTGCTGCGGATCCCGTTTGCAAGTGATGAAGCGCAGCTGGGGGTCACAGGAGAAGAACTATTAAAGACCTTATCCCCGTAAGGGCGCAGGAAGGGCTGATGCGGAAACGTCCCGTTATTTCCCTCCCAAAAAGGGCGGCCCCTACGACCGCCAGGGGAGCGCGCAGCGACTGCGCATCCGTTGACGGCTGTGCCGCCTTACGGTTGCGGCGTGCCCGATGCGGGCAAGCGGAGCGCGCAGAAGGAGGGAAACCAGCGGAACACTGGTGTCGCAAATACTGAGAGCGCCGCAGCGCGAGACAGAAAAACAGAGGCAGATCGAAGGCGTCCTTACACCCTGATTTTGGTCGGCACTTCGCCGCGGGAATCAACTGCCAAGTCTCTGCGGCACTCCGCCGCGCCCGCCGGGATGCCATCGTAAACCCGCAGGCACCCTCTCATGCCGCCCCCATACAGCAACTTTGCATGCACGTGCCGGAGCGCGACAAAAGGCGTTCTTTTGGAATGTGCATTGGGACAAGCCGTCATCGCGGCTGAATCCCCCTATGTGGGACCCATAAAAAAGCGGCTGGCCTTCCGTCCAGCCGCCTCGTATTTTCTGGCAGGAAAAATCTCTCAGCTCCGCTGATTCCCCGAATTGGTGGTGTCCTTCAGCAGCACGTCATGGGCTCCGCCCTCCACAATGGAGACGGAGGACACCAGGGTCAACTTGGCCTTCTCCCGCAGTTCCGGGATGGTCAGCGCGCCGCAGTTGCACATGGTGGACCGCACCTTGGAAAGGGTGGTGGCCATGCCGTCCGACAGCTTGCCGGCATAGGGCACGTAGGAGTCCACGCCCTCCTCGAAGGAGAGCTTGGCCGCTCCGCCCAGGTCGTACCGCTGCCAGTTCCGGGCCCGGGCGCTGCCCTCGCCCCAGTACTCCTTCATATAGCTGCCGCCGATCAGCACCTTGCTGGTGGGGGACTCGTCGAACCGGGAGAAATACCGCCCCAGCATACAGAAGTCCGCGCCCATGGCCAGGGCCAGGGTGATGTGGTAGTCCTGGACAATGCCGCCGTCGGCACAGATGGGCACGTAGACGCCGGTCTCGGCAAAATACCGGTCCCGCTCTGCCGCCACATCGATGACCGCCGTGGCCTGGCCCCGGCCGATGCCCTTGGTCTCCCGGGTGATGCAGATGGAGCCGCCGCCGATGCCCACCTTCACGAAGTCGGCACCGCAATCCGCCAGGAAGCGGAAGCCCTCGCCATCCACCACGTTGCCGGCGCCCACCTTCACGGTGTCGCCATAGCGGGAGCGGATCCAGGCCAGGGTCCGCTTCTGCCACTCGGAGTAGCCCTCGGAGGAGTCGATCACCAGCACGTCCGCGCCGGCCTCCACCAGGGCGGGCACCCGTTCCTCATAGTCCCGGGAGTTGATACCGGCGCCCACCACATACCGCTTCTGACTGTCCAGCAGCTCCAGGGGGTTGCCCTTGTGGGAGTCGTAGTCCTTCCGGAACACGAAGCTCACCAGATGCCCGCCGGCGGAGACGATGGGCAGGGCGTTGAGCTTGTGGTCCCAGATGATATCATTGGCGGCCTTCAGGCTGGTGCCCTCCGGGGCGGAGACGATTTTCTCCGCCGGGGTCATGAATTCGCTGACCGGGGTGGCCGGGTCCATGCGGCTCACCCGGTAGTCCCGGCTGGTGACGAGGCCCAGCAGCTTTCCGGTGCCGGTGCCGTCATCCGTGACCGCCATGGTGGAGTGGCCGGTCCGTTCCTTCAAGGCCAGCACGTCCGCCAGCGTGTCCCCCAGGCGGAGATTGGAGTCGCTGATGACAAAGCCCGCCTTGTAGTTCTTCACCCTCCGTACCATCTCCGCCTGCTGCTCGATGGGCTGGGAGACATAGATGAAGGCGATGCCGCCCTCCTTCGCCAGGGCGATGCCCATCTGCTCTCCGGATACCGCCTGCATGACGGCGGAGACCATGGGCACGTTCATGGTGAGAGCGGGCTCCTCCCCCCGCCGGTACTTCACCACCGGGGTCTTGAGGGAGACGTTTGCGGGAATGCACTCCGCGGAGGAGTAGCCGGGCACCAGCAGGTACTCACTGAAGGTACGGGAGGGCTCGGAGAAAAAATAAGCCATAGGGCCACCTCATTTCATCAGATTTCAAGTGGAAGCTGGATTTACAGGTCCAGCTGGAAAAACAGTGTGGACTCCACAGGACTGTCGTTGTAGCAGGGGATCTCGTAAAATCCCAGCTGCCGGTAGAGGCGGACGGCATCCTCCAGAACCGGCAGGGTGTCCAGCAGCATACAGCGGTAGCCGATCTGCCGCGCGTCCTCTGTGATCCGGCGGATCAGCTGCCGGGCAAGCCCCCGGCCCCGGTACTGCGGCTGGACGTACAGGCGCTTCATTTCGCATCGCTCGCCGTCCAGCCGCCGCAGGGCGATACAGCCCGCCGCCCGCCCGTCCACCCGGGCCAGGTACAGCCGTCCGTCCGGCGGGGCGTACTTGGCGGCGGGGGCGCGCAGCTCGTCCGCATAGTGCTGGATGTCCAGATAGATTTGAAAAGCTGGGTCGTGCGTCACCAGCATGGCGGTGTACGCCTCAAACAGGGCCCGAACGTCTGAGAGGGCATTATAGGCCGGTTCGATCACAACGGTTGAATCCATATTCAAGCACCTCCCGGCGGATGTTTCAGATATGATACCCGGTTCCGGCCGGTCTGTCAACCGTTAGAGAGAAAAATAGTCCTTTGCGGCATCGAACAGGCCAAGATCGTAATTCCCCGGGATATTTCGGTACAGGCAGGGCCCCACCCGCTCGGCGTGCCCCATCTTGCCGAAGACCCGGCCGTCGGGTGAGGTGATGCCCTCTACCGACCAGACGGAGCCGTTGGGGTTGCCGTCGATATCCATGGTGGGATGGCCGTCCAGATCCACGTACTGGGTGGCGATCTGGCCGTTTTCCGCCAACTGTGCCAAGAGATCCGGCGGGCAGAGGAACCGCCCTTCCCCGTGGGAGATGGGGACGCTGACGATGTCCCCCACCTGGACCTTGGTCAGCCAGGGGGACCGGTTGGAGGCCACCCGGGTCCGGACGATCCGGGACTGGTGGCGGCCGATGACATTGTAAGTCAGCGTGGGGCAGGCGGCATCTGTGTCCCGGATTTCTCCGAAGGGCACCAGCCCCAGCTTGATGAGGGCCTGGAAGCCGTTGCAGATGCCCAGGACGAGGCCATCCCGGTTTTGCAGCAGGTCCATCACCGCGTCTGCGGCCTGGGGGGACCGGAGAAAGGCGGTGATGAACTTGCCGGAGCCGTCGGGCTCGTCGCCGCCGGAGAAGCCGCCGGGCAGGAAGAGGATCTGACTGCTCCGGGCTGCCTGGGCAAACCGGGCGGCGGATGCCGCCACATGGTCCGGTGTCTGATTATTCAGCACCAGGATCTGCGGCTCCAGGCCAGCCCGTAGCGCCGCCCGGGCGCTGTCGTACTCGCAGTTGGTGCCGGGAAACACAGGAATCAGCACCTTTGGCTTTGCCGTGCCTGTCCGGGGAGCGGCGCGGGAGAAGGCCGGGGCCTCCAGTACCGGCACCGGCGCAGGATCGGCAGGGACTCGGCTGGGGTATACATCCTCCAGCACGGACTCGTTCAGGGAGAGCAGCTCGTCGATGGGGACGCTGTCAGCGCCGGTGGTGAGGACCGGCTCCGCCGTGGTGGTGCCCAGCCTGACGGCGCAGAGGAGGTCTGTGTCCTCCGTCAGCTCCGCCACAATGGCGCCAGGGCACGGCAGGTCCCAGGCGATCTCACGCCCCTCGGCCTGAAAGCCGATGGAGTTACCGAAGGACATCTGCATAATCCCCTCGGCGATGCCGTGCTCCACCGCCCAGGCGGAGCACACCCTGCCCGCCCGGCAAAGCTGGTGGAAGGTCTCCCAGGCTTCCCTCTGGCTCTGGGCGCCGCCGTTGGCGGGAGCAAAGAGGTACACCGGATGTCCCGCCTCCTTGAACTCGGGGGAGAGCACCTCCCTGGCCCGGATGGGGGCGATGGCAAAGGAGATGAGGGTGGGGGGCACGTCCAGATCGTTGAAGGTGCCGGACATGGAGTCCTTGCCGCCGATGGCCGCCGCGCCGAAGTCCAGCTGGGCGTCCAGAGCCCCCAGCAGGGCGGCGAAGGGCTTGCCCCAGCGTGCGGGGTCCTCCCGGAGCTTTTCAAAGAACTCCTGGAGGGTGAGGTAGGCCCTTCGATAGTCTGCCCCGGCGGCCACCAGCTTGGCAAGGGAGGTGACCACACCGTTATAGGCCCCCCGGTAGGGGTCCACCGCCATAGCCTCCGGGTCGAAGCCCCAGGCCATAACGCTGGCCTGGTCCGTCTCCTGCCCCGGCAGCACCGGCAGAAGGGCGGCCATCACCTGGGCGGGGGTTCTCTGATTTCTGCCGCCGAAGGGCATCAACACGCTGCCACAGCCGATGGTGGAATCGAACCGCTCCGCCAGCCCTCTGCGGGAGGCGGACGCCAGACTGGAGGCTATGGAGCGGAGGGAGGAGTTTTCGGCATCCTGGGAGACCGGGGACGCGGGAATGGGGGCAGGAACCGCCGCCCGGGCGTGCTTCACGGCGCCGTTGGTGTTCAGGAAGTCCCGGCTCAGGTCCACGATGGTCCTGCCCCGCCAGCGCATCACCATCCGGGGGGACGCCGTCACCACCGCCACGGGGTACGCTTCCAGATTCTCCGCCTCCGCGGCGGCGATGAATCGGTCTGCGTTTGACCGGGCCACCACCACTGCCATTCGCTCCTGGGACTCGGAGATGGCCAGCTCTGTGCCGTCCAGGCCGTCGTACTTCTTCCGCACTGCGTCCAGATCGATATCCAGGCCGTCCGCCAGCTCACCCACGGCCACGGATACGCCGCCTGCGCCGAAGTCGTTGCACCGCTTGATGAGCCGGGTGACATTCCCATCCCGGAACAGCCGCTGGATCTTCCGCTCCTCCGGGGCGTTGCCCTTCTGGACCTCGCTGGCCATGGTGGTGAGAGACTGCCTGTTGTGGCTCTTGGAGGAGCCGGTGGCGCCGCCGATGCCGTCCCGGCCGGTGCGCCCCCCCAGCAGGATCACCACGTCCCCGGGCTGGGGCCGTTCGCGGACCACATTCTCCGCCGGGGCGGCGGCCACCACCACGCCGCACTCCAAATGCTTGGCGATGTAGCCGGGGTGATATACCTCGCTGACCAGCCCTGTGGCCAGGCCGATCTGGTTGCCGTAGGAGGAGTAGCCCGCCGCGGCGGTCTGGGCGAGCTTGCGCTGGGGCAGCTTGCCGGACAGGGTCTCCGCCACCGGCGTCCGGGGGTCGCCGCAGCCGGTGAGCCGCATGGCCTGGTGGACGTAGGCCCGGCCGGACAGGGGATCCCGGATGCAGCCGCCGATGCAGGTGGCCGCGCCGCCGAAGGGCTCGATCTCCGTGGGGTGGTTGTGGGTTTCGTTCTTGAACATCAGCAGCCAGTCCTGGGGCTTGCCGTTCACCTGGGCGGCGACATGGATGGAGCAGGCGTTGATCTCCTCACTCTCGTCAATTTCCGGCAGAAGCCCCCGTCGCTTCAGCACCTTGGCGCCGATGGTGGCGATATCCATGAGGGTCTGTGGCCGCTGGGCAGCTTTCTCCGGCCCATAGACCTCCTCCCGGGCGGCCAGATACCGGTTATAGGCGGCCTGGACCGCCGGATCGTTGATCTCCACGTGGTCCAGATGGGTGGAGAACGTGGTGTGGCGGCAGTGGTCGGACCAGTAGGTGTCCACCACCCGGATCTCCGTCAGGGTGGGGTCCCGGCGCTCCGTGTCCCGGAAGTATGCCTGGAGGAACGACAGGTCCTCCAGGTCCATGGCGAGACCCAGCCGCGCCAGCAGGGTATCCAGGCCCGCCCGGTCCAGGGCAGTGAAGCCCGTGACCGTTTCCACGTCTGCCGGGACGGCGGTCTCTGCCGCCAGCCGCTCCGGCAGGTCCAAAGACGCCTCCCGGCACTCCACGGGGTTGAGGACATACCGCTTCACCGCGTCCACATCCGCCGCCGTCAGGGGACCGAAGAGCAGATAGATCCTGGCGGTGCGGACCGTGGGCCGCTCCTCCTGAGTCATCAGCTGAATACACTGGGCGGCGGAGTCCGCCCGCTGGTCGAACTGTCCCGGCAGGGGCTCCACGCCGAAGGCGATGCAGTCCCCGGCGGGCAGGGCTGCGGCAGTATCGTCCACCTGAGGCTCAGAGAACACTGTCCCCACCGCCCGGCGGAAGGCGGCCTCGTCCAGGCCCTCCACGTCATAGCGGTTCAGCAGGCGCAGGTCCTCCAAGGCGGAGACGCCCACCACGGTCTGCAGCTCGTGCAGCAGGCCCCGGGCCTCCTGCCGGAGCCCCGGCTTCTTTTCCACATAGATCCGTCTTACCATCGTATGACCTCCCGGCGCCGGTTGGGCGCTCATCAAAATATGCGTTTCAGTCCGCCAGAGCCGCCAGAGCCCGCTGGCCGATGTCATGGCGCAGGTATTTGCCGTCAAAGTCCACCGCCCTGGCGGCGGCGTAGGCGTCGTGCAAAGCCTGCCGCAAAGTGGGACCGGTGGCGGTGACGCCCAGTACCCGGCCGCCGCTGGTGACCAGCTGCCCATTCTCGTCCAGTCTGTCCCCGGCGTGGTAGATGGTCACGTTTCCCGGTGCCGACGCGGGCAGAGAGATGGGCTTACCCTTTTCGTAGTGCCCTGGATACCCGCCGGAGGCCAAGATCACACAGGCGGCGGAGGCGTGCCGCCATTCCACGGTGAGCGATCCCAGGGTCTCGCTTTCCACCGCCTGCATGACCGTCAGCAGGTCTGTTTTCAGCAGGGGCAGCACCACCTGGGTCTCCGGGTCCCCGAAGCGGCAGTTGTACTCGATGACCTTGGGCCCGTCCGGGGTCAGCATCAAACCGAAGTACAGGCAGCCCTTGAAGGGGCAGCTTTCCGCCCGCATGGCGGCCAGAGTGGGCAGGAAGATGGTGTCCATGCACACTCGGGCGATGTCCTCGGTGTAGCAGGGGTTGGGAGCCACGGTGCCCATGCCGCCGGTGTTGGGGCCAGTATCTCCGTCCCCCACCCGCTTGTGGTCCATGGAGGACACCATGGGGGCGATGGCGGTGCCGTCGGTGAAAGCCAGGACGCTGACCTCCGGGCCAGTCAAAAACTCCTCGATCACCACCCGGCTGCCGGAGTCCCCGAAGGCCCGGTCCTCCATCATGGTCCTGACGGCATCCTCTGCCTCTTCATAGGACCGGGAGATCAGCACGCCCTTGCCCAGGGCCAGACCGTCCGCCTTGATGACGATGGGGAAGGAGGCGGTTTTCAAATAGGCGAGCGCCGCAGCGGGCGTATCGAACACCTCATATCGGGCGGTGGGGATGTGATATTTTTTCATCAGGTCCTTGGCAAAGACCTTGCTGGACTCGATCCGGGCGGCTCTGGCGTCCGGCCCGAAGCAGGGGATGCCCGCGGCGTGGAGGGCGTCCACACACCCCAGAGCCAGAGGATCGTCCGGCGCCACCACCGCGAACCCCACGGCGTGGGAGACGGCGAAGTCCACAATAGCGCCGATGTCTGTGGCGCTGATCTGCGGCACACAAACGGCGTCAGCGGCGATGCCGCCGTTGCCCGGCAGGGCGTAAATCGTCTCCACCACCGGATTTTCTTTCAGTTTTTTGATGATGGCGTGCTCCCGGCCGCCGCCGCCTACTACGAGAAGATCCATCGAATCGTCCTCCTTGCTTCGTGTATAAAACAGTGTGAAGAGAGACCGGGGAAAACCGGACAGGCTTTCCCGGTTGATTTGCCATCGCAAATCAGAAAAGGAAACTTCATTGCCCCTATCCGGGCCCAGACTCGGCAGACCCGGCGGCAGGATGCCGGACAGGCCCGCTTCTCTTCAAAGACGCTCAGTGGTGGAACAGCCGCATCCCTGTAAACGCCATCACCATGCCGTATTTGTTGGCTGTTTCAATGACATGGTCATCCCGGATGGAACCGCCGGGCTCAACAATGTACTGGACGCCGGATTTTCTCGCCCGCTCCACATTATCGCCAAAGGGGAAGAAGGCGTCGGAGCCGCATGTGACGCCGGTGAGGGCTGTGATCCAGGTTTTTTTCTCCTCCGCCGTCAGAGGATCGGGGCGCACGGCGAAGGTCTTCTGCCAGATGCCCTCCGCCAGCACGTCCTCATACTCGTCGGAGAGATATACATCGATGGCGTTATCCCGGTCCGGGCGGCGAATGTTCTCCACGAATTGCAGGCCCAGCACCTTGGGATGGTGGCGGAGCCACCAGGTGTCCGCCTTGGTGCCCGCCAGGCGGGTGCAGTGGATGCGGCTCTGCTGGCCCGCTCCCACGCCGATGGCCTGTCCGTCCTTCACGTAGCAGACGGAGTTGGACTGGGTGTATTTCAGGGTGATGAGGGCCACGATCATGTCCCGCTTGGCCGCTTCCGGCAGGTCCTTGTTCTCCGTGACAAGGTTGGTGAGGAGCGCCTCATTGATCTCAAAGTTGTTCCGCCCCTGTTGGAAGGTGACGCCGAACGCGTCCTTGTACTCCTGGGGGGCGGGGACGTAGTCCGGGTCGATCTGCACGACGTTGTAATTGCCCTTCTTCTTGGTTTTCAATATCTCCAGGGCTTCGTCGGTGTAGCCGGGGGCGATGATGCCGTCGGACACCTCATATTTCAGATACCGGGCGGTGGCGGCGTCGCACACGTCGGAGAGGGCCGCCCAGTCCCCGTAGGAGCACAGCCGGTCCGCACCCCGGGCCCGGATGTAGGCACAGGCGATGGGGGAAAGGTCTGCGCCCTCCTCCACAAAGTACATCTGCCGCTCCACATCCCTGAGGGGGTTGCCCACGGCGGCCCCGGCGGGGGACACGTGCTTGAAGGACGCGGCGGCGGGCAGGCCGGTGGCTTCTTTCAGTTCCCGCACCAGCTGCCAGGCGTTCAGCGCGTCCAGAAAGTTGATGTATCCCGGCTTGCCGTTCAGCACCGTGAGGGGCAGGTCGGACCCGTCCCGCATGAAGATGCGGGCGGGCTTCTGGTTGGGATTACAGCCGTATTTCAGTTCCAGTTCGTTCATGCCTGGGTCTCCTTTCCGGAATACTTGTTGACGATGCGCTGCTGGAAGTCCCGGGTCTCCAGGTCTGTGAAGCGGACGAAGAGGGAGATCCTGTTGGCCTCGTCCAGAGCGTCCCAAACGGCGCTGGCGAGGCTGTCAATGTCCCCTTCCACGGCCACCTGCTCCGGCTCTCCGGCAAAGGAGGGCAGGGGATCGCCGTCTCCGGCGTAGGTGTGGAGGAAGTGGCCGGTCCCCGGCTGGCCGGGATACTCGAAGGTCTGCCGCAGGCAGCGTCTGCCGGTCCCGTCGGCGGCTTTCAGGATGGACAGCTTGTAACTGCCGTTGGGCCCCAGCAGCCCGGAAATCCGCGGGGTCCAGTTGGGACCGTCCGGCTCGAATTCCCGCGTGCGGAGGGCCTGCTCCATGGGAAGGCCCTGCTTTAAAAACTCCAGGATGGTGTCCGTCTGGTCCCCGTTGGTGACGATGAGTCCCCGGCCCATCTGCCGTACCGGGTGGTAGATGATGAGGCTGGGGTCCTCCATCCTGGCGGGGTCCGCCGCCTGGGTACGGATGCCGTCCGGCTCCTCCGCGAAGACGCGGTTGCGGCTGTTGGCGCTGCGGCCCATGATGAAATAGACGGCCACGGACGACTTGCCGTCCGGCGTCATGCCCAGCACGATCCCACGGCCGGGATAGGGATTGCCCCGCAGCAGGGCACATAAATCCTGTTTCACAGATGCTCCTCCTTTTCCGTGGCGATGTGGGCGGCCAGCTGTTCTGCGGCCTGGGGCAGCAGCACCCACTCCGCCTGTTCCATGACCCGGCGCTGCAAGGTTTCCGGCGTGTCGCCGGGCAGAATGTCCACCGCTTTCTGCAGCAGGATGCGCCCCCCGTCCGGGATCTCGTTCACCAGATGGACGGTAGCGCCGGTGACCCTGACGCCACGGCGGAGGGCTGCCTCATGGACCTTCAGCCCGTAATACCCCTTCCCACAGAAGGCGGGGATCAGGGAGGGATGGACGTTGACGATCCGGTCCGGCCAGCGACGGACGAAGTCCGCGGACAGGATGGACAGGAACCCGGCCAGCACGACCAGATCCACCCGGTACTGCGTCAGCGCCTCCATCAGCGCCGCCTCAAACGGCTCCTGCCCCAGCTGCTTCCGGGACAGGGGAATGGCAGGCACGCCGCGGCGTTTTGCCCGCTCCAGAGCGTAGGCTTCGGGATTGCTGGAGAGGACCAGCACGATCTCCACGTGGGGCAGGGCGCCTGCTTCCTGAGCGTTCAGCAGCGCCTCCAGGTTGGTGCCGCCGCCGGAGACCAGCACAGCGATACGGGCCTTGTTCAGCATAGGATCACCCGTTCCTCTCCGGAGATCACCTCACCTATCACATAGCCGGGGCAGCCGTGCTGGGCCAGGGCGGAGAGGGCCTGGTCCGCCGTGTCCCGGGAGACGATCACCGCCATGCCGACCCCCATGTTGAAGGTGTTGAACATGTCCCGCTCCGGGATGTGGCCGGTCTCCCGGAGCATTTTGAAGATGGGTGGCGTCCGGACGGCAGCCTTCTCAATTTTCACCGTCATCCCATCCGGCAGGCACCGGGGGATGTTCTCATAAAAGCCCCCGCCGGTGATGTGGCTGATGCCGTGGACCTCTGCCGCGTCGATGGCGGCCAGCACCGGCTTCACATAGATGCGGGTGGGGGTCAGCAGGGCCTCGCCCAGGCTCTCCCCCAGATCTTCACAGTAGACCGTCAGATTGGCATGCTCCACGTGAAAGACCTTCCGCACCAGGGAGAATCCGTTGGAGTGGAGGCCGGAGGAGGGCAGGGCCAGCACCACGTCCCCGGAGCGGACCCGGTCCGGGTCGATGATATCGCCCTTGTCCACGATGCCCACGGAAAAGCCCGCCAGGTCGTATTCCTCCGGCGCCATGATGCCGGGGTGCTCGGCAGTCTCGCCGCCGATGAGGGCGCAGCCCGCCTGGACGCAGCCCTCTGCCACGCCGGAGACAATGGCGGCCACCTTCTCCGGCACATTCTTGCCGATGGCGATGTAGTCCAGAAAGAACAGGGGCTTTGCCCCGCAGCAGATGATGTCGTTGACGCACATGGCCACGCAGTCCACGCCCACGGTGTCGTGCCGGTCCAGCAGCTGGGCGATGCGGATTTTGGTGCCCACCCCATCGGTGCCGGACACCAGCACCGGCTCACGTATGCCGGTCAGGTCCGGGGCGAACAACCCGCCAAAGCCTCCAATGCCGGACACTACCCCGGGGATCCTGGTCCGGGCCACGTGGGGGGCCATCAGCTTCACACCGGCGTAGCCTGCGGTGATGTCCACGCCGGACTTCCGGTAGCTCTCCGAATAACTCTCCATATCAGGTCCTCTCCCTCTCACTGATCTTGCACTCGAATCGGTCTTTGCCGCCGTCCTGGGGCACGGCGGTGGGGTAGCCCCCGCCGAAGCAGGCGGTGCAGAAGCCGCACTGGGTATTGTCCGCCAGCTTCACCACGTCCTGCAGGCTCAGATACCCCAGGGAATCCACACCGATGATCTTTGCGATCTCCTCCACCGAGTGGTTGTTGGCGATGAGCTTGCTGGGGTCATCGATGTCCGTACCGTAGTAGCAGGCGGCCACAAAGGGCGGCGCGCTGACCCGCATGTGGATCTCCTTCGCCCCGGCTTTCCGCAGCAGGTCGATGGTCCGGCGGCAGGTGGTGCCCCGGACGATGGAGTCGTCGATCAGCACCACCCGCTTGCCCTCCACCACGGAGCGGATGGGGTTCAGCTTGATATTGACCTCGTTTTCCCGCATGGCCTGAGTGGGGGAGATGAAGGTGCGGCCGATGTACTTGTTCTTGATGAACCCCATGCCGTAGGGGATACCGCTCTGCCGGGCGTAGCCCAGGGCGGCGTCCAGGCCGGAGTCCGGCACGCCGATGACGATGTCCGCCTGGACCGGGTGCTCCAGGGCCAGGAAGGCCCCGGCCCGCTGCCGTGCCACGTGGACGCTGGACCCGTCGATGACGGAGTCCGGCCGGGCGAAGTAGATGAACTCGAACACGCAGAGCCGCTTGGGGGCCTTGCCGCAGTGGCGGGTGTCGGACTTGACGCCGGACTTGTCCGCCACCACGATCTCCCCGGGCAGGATGTCCCGCTCGAACCGGGCGCCGATGGCGTCCAGGGCGCAGGACTCGGAGGCGAACACCACGCCCCCGTCCCGAAGTCGGCCCATGCACAGCGGCCGGAAGCCGTGGGGGTCCCGGACGGCGATGAGCTTGGTGGGGGAGGAGATCACCAGGGAGTAGGCCCCCTCGATCCGGTCCATGGCGGCGGAGACCGCCTCCTCGATGGAGGGGGCGCGCAAACGCTCCTGGACGATGATGTAGGCGATGACCTCGGAGTCCGTGGTGGTCTGGAAGATGGAGCCCTGGCTCTCCAGCTCCTGGCGCAATGCGTGGGAGTTGGTGAGGTTGCCGTTGTGGGCCAGGGCCATGCGGCCCTTGTAGTGGTTCACCAGGATGGGCTGGACGTTCCGCTTGTTGTCGGACCCGGTGGTGCCGTAGCGCACGTGGCCTACGGCGATGGTGCCCGTGCCCAGGGAGCGGAGCCGCTCCGCCGGAAACACCTCGTTCACCAGCCCCACATCCCGGTACGCGGTGAACACGCCATCATCGTTCACCGCGATGCCGGCGCTCTCTTGGCCCCGGTGCTGGAGGGCGTACAGGGCGTAATAGGCCAGGGGGGCCACATCCGTCGTCTCCGGCGCGTACACGCCGAACACGCCGCACTCCTCTTGGATGTGGCGGGCCGGGAGCACGGCGCTCAGCTCAGTCGGCATCATGGGCAAGCAGTCTCTGCATGACCTCGGCATAGGCGCCCTCCACGCCGCCCAGGTCCCGGCGGAAGCGGTCCTTGTCCAGCTTCTCATGGGTCTTTTCGTCCCAGAGGCGGCAGGTGTCGGGGCTGATCTCGTCCGCCAGAACGATCGTGCCGCCGGTCAGTCTGCCGAACTCCAGCTTGAAGTCCACCAGCGTGACGCCGCACTCTGCCCAGAAGGCCTTGAGAATGTCGTTGACGGCAAAGGCGTACTTCTTGATGGTCTCGATCTCCTCCGCTGTGGCCAGCTTCAGCGCCAGGGCGTGATAGCTGTTCAGCAGGGGATCTCCCAGTTCGTCGTTCTTGTAGGAGAACTCGATGGTGGGAGCGTCGAATACGATGCCCTCCTCCACACCGTACCGCTTGGCGAAGGACCCGGCAGAGAGGTTGCGGATGATAACCTCCAGCGGCACGATGGAGACCTTCTTCACCAGGGTCTCCCGCTCACTCAGCTCCTGAACGAAGTGGGTGGGAATGCCGGCCTTTTCGATCCGCCGCATCAGATGGTTGGTCATCTGGTTGTTGATGACGCCCTTGCCCGCAATGGTGCCCTTCTTCAGGCCGTTGAAGGCGGTGGCGTCGTCCTTGTAGTCCACGATGTAAAGTTCCGGGTCGTCGGTGCGGAAGACCTTCTTGGCCTTTCCCTCATAGAGCTGTTCCAGCTTCTGCATGGTGCGTTCGTCCTTTCTTTCTGTTGAGAGATTAGATATTTGAATAGGCAATTGATAAACCATTAGAAAAACGGAAGGGAAAGAGAAAATAGAAATGAGAAATCAGAAATCCGGCCGCGGGATGGCGCGGATACGGAACTTTGAGCCGTCCGGTCAGGACGGACTCAAGACTTTCCGATTCCTCATTTCCGATTTCTCACGATTTCAGGAGTTCCTCCTGGAGCTTGGCGTCCTTCTCGGCGATCTGCTCCGCCATCTTCCGCCGCTCCGCTTCCAGGCGCCGGGTCAGGGCCTCGTCCTCCACCGCCAGGATCTGGGCGGCCAGCACAGCAGCATTTTTCGCGCCGTTCAGTGCTACCGTAGCCACCGGGATGCCGCCGGGCATCTGGACTGTGGCCAGCAGGGCATCCAGTCCATCCAGGACGCCCCCCTTCATGGGAATGCCGATGACAGGCAGGGTGGTGTTGGCGGCAAAGGCCCCCGCCAGATGGGCAGCCATGCCGGCGGCGCAGATGACCACGCCGAATCCCCGCTCCCGGGCGGACTTGGCGAACTCAGCCGCCTGGGTCGGCGTCCGGTGGGCGCTGAGGATATGGGCCTCATAGGGGATGTCCAGGGCGTCCAGCTGGGTACAGGCCCCTTTGACCACGGGCCAGTCACTGTCGCTGCCCATGATGACGGCAACTTTTTTCATCGCAAGCGCTCCTTTCTGCGGCTCAGAGTTTTTTCCGCATGACGGTGTGGCGGAAGATGCCGTCCACAAAATACTCGCTGGAGCAGAACACGGGGCGTCCGTCGATGTCATAGTCCACCTCTTCCATGTTCAGCAGCGGCGTGCCCATGGGCACCTGGAAGATCTCCGCCAGGGCGGCATCCGCCGCGGCGGGCCGCACGTCTGTCAGATCCAGATAGGGATAGATGCCGCAGAACCGCTGGAGGAAGTGGAAGATGGGGAGCTTGAAGTCCTGGATGGTGTAATCCCCCTTGGCCAGGGCCTTTTCCACCACGTCCTCGCAGTAGATGGCGGGCCGGCCATCCGCGGTGCACAGCCGGGCGATGCGGATGATGGGGGTGTCCTCCGGAATGCGGAGCTGAGCGGCCACCTGGGCATCGGCAGTCCCATCGGAAACCCGGACAAAGGCCACCGCCGGCTCATGTCCGCTCTGGCGGATCATGTCCAGGAACTCTACCTCAATGTCCATGCGGGTCTGGACGTTCAGCACATGGCGGTTGATGATGGTGCCAACTCCGTGGCGGCGGGTGATGAAGCCCTCCCGCTCCAGAGAGGCCAGAATGTCCCGCAGCTGCGTGCGGCTGATCCCCAGCTTCTCTGCCAGGATACTCTCCCGGGGCAGGCGCTCGCAGCTGGCGTAGGCACCGTCCTTCATGTCGGCAAGCAGCTGAGAGCGGATGGTCTTGGTCTGGGCCGGCTGACCGCTCATAGTCACACCTCTTTCTGATTTCAAAATAGGTAATACCATAAAAGTCATACCTATTGTACCGGATTTTCTCCGGCGCCGCAACTGGCAGATTTGACAGATTCCGCCCTCCTTTTTTGCCCCGGCATATCCAGTCTGCTGTTGACGGCAGGACGCACGGGCCGGAGGCGTTTGTACGGCCGGATTTCGTGGGTTTTCACCGTGGACAACCGCCGGGGGGATGTTATAATGGAGTTGAACGAAAGAGGGAGGCGTTATCCGTGAAGATTGTGATCCTGGGTGCGGAGGCCCGTTACCGGGCCTATCAGCCCGCGATGCCCTTCATCCAGCAGCAGGAGCTGGTATTTCTGGACAAGGACAGCACGGAGGCAGAGATTCTGGCCGCCGGCGCTGATGCGGAGGTGCTGTTCGTGGATGCCATCACGGTGGTGTCCGCTGCTCTGATGGAACACATGCCCTGCCTGCGGCTGATTCACTCGGAGGGGGTGGCGTTTGACCGCATTGACCTCTCCGCCGCCCGGGAGCGGGGCATTTACGTCTGCAACAACAAGGGCTGCAACGCCGGGGCCGTGGCGGAGCAGACGGTCCTGCTGATACTGATGCTCCTGCGCCATGCCCTGGAGGGGGACGAGGCCGTCCGGGCGGGACGGCAGATGGAGATGAAAGAGCGGTGCATGGTGGAGGGGATCACGGAGCTCTCTGCCTGCAAGGTGGGCCTGGTGGGATTTGGAGACATTGCGCGAGCCGCGGCGGAGCGGCTGGTCCCCTTCGGCTGCGAGCTGTACTACTACACCAAGCGCCGCCGCTTGCCGGAAGAGGAGAAAAAATACCACGTCACCTACCTGCCGTTGGAGGAGCTGGCGGAGAAGAGCGACATCGTCAGCCTCCACTGCGCTGTCACGGAGGAGACCCGGAATCTGGTGGATGCCGCTCTGCTGCGGCGGATGAAACCCACAGCGTACCTCATCAACACCGCCCGGGGAGACCTTGTGGACAACGAGGCCCTGCGGCAGGCCCTGCTGGAGGGGCGAATCGCCGGAGCGGGGCTGGACACGCTGTCCCCGGAGCCGGTGCCGGCGGGGCACCCCCTGACGGCGCTGCCGCCGGAGGTCCAGCGGAAAGTGGTCCTGGCACCCCACCTGGGCGGCATTACAGAGGCATCCTTCCGTCGGGCCCATGCCCACATGTGGCGAAATGTGGAGCATTTGGCTGCGGGAGAGCGGCCGGACAACATCGTCAACGGCCTGTGATGCTCGCCGACGGTAAAAAATTCTGCCGGAGATGAAACAAAACCTATGGAAAAATCGTCTAATTCCTATAAAGACCTATGGTAGAAGGACCATGTGCGGTTTGAAAGTCCTGCGCGCGAGCTGTGGGTCTGTATGCGGAAAACCCTCATGCGCCAACCGGCTTGCCTGTTCTCATGGCCCGCACGGCGCATGGAGTCAGGAAAAACAAAGAAGGGGAGCGTGACGCCGAATGAGACGTCGGATCTGGAGAGGTTGGATATTGTGCCTGTGCGCCTGCCTGCTGCTGTGCGGTGCCGCCAGCGGGACTGGAAGCACACCGCCGGACGCGGTGAGCCGCGGGGCCTTTGCAGACGCCCTGTATGACGCCCATGTGGCCCACGGCGGCGCTCCTGTGGTCAGCGAGGGCAGCTCCGCACCCTTCCGGGATGTGGGCTCCTGGTCTCCGTATTTCGAGGCGCTCTGTTGGGCTAAGGCCAGCGGCATCGCAGGGGGCTATGCAGGCGGTGCCTTCCGTCCTGCGGCACCGGTGACCCGCCAGCAGGCGACGGTGATGCTGTACCGCTATGCCAAGACCACGGACCTGCCGCTGGAGAAGGGGAGCGACCGGGATCTGGCCGGATACCGGGACGTGGATACCATCCCAACCTGGAGTCGGGAGGCTGTCCAATGGGCCGTGCGGAACGGCCTGTGGTTCTCCGGCAGCGCCACGGAGTTGCAGGCGGCGGAGAACGTCTCCTGGGAGGAGCTGACCGTTCTGACCCAGCGGCTGTTCCTGGGCGGGATGCCCGCGGCTGCCTTGTCTGCGGCGCCGGAGGGGCTGACGATGGAGCTGCAGCAATGCACTACCACCGGCGCGGTTGTGGTACTGCAAAATGCGGCGGAGGAGACCTTCTCCTATGGGGCGGACTACGGTCTCTATCGGCAGGTGAACGGCGGCTGGTATCAGATGAACAAGGAAATGGACACCATCGCCATTGCCTATGAGCTGGCCCCGGGAGAGAGCCGGAAGCTTACCCTCAGCTGGGGAGAGCTGGACTGGGGCGGCGTCCTGCCCGCCGGGACCTACTGCGTGGCGCAGGGCGGGTTGCTGGGAGAACAGCAGGTCACCGTCTCCGTCACCTTTGCCATCAAATAAACGCCAGGCGGCCGCCGAAAAACCGGCGGCCGCCTTTCCATTGGGTGAACGGTTTCTTGCGATCCCGCCCAGACCGAAAAATCTCCCCCTCTTCTGGAGGAGTGAAGAGAACAGCACAGGCCGCCGGGAACGCCCAGCGGCCTGTACGGATTCTTGAGAAGGTGGCCCGGCGTCAAACACAGAAGCGGCAGGCCGCCAGGGCCGCCACAGCGCCGTCCGCGCAGGCGGTGGTCAGCTGGCGGACCTCCTTGGCGCGGAGATCCCCTGCCGCAAAGATGCCGGGAATCGGCGTCAGGCAGTCCTCCCCGGCGGCGATAAAGCCCGCTTCGTCCACCGGCACCCCCAGAGACCGGGCCAGCCGGCTCTCTGGCAGCAGACCCACCGCCTGGAACAGCGCAGAGACCGGCAGGTGGGAGACTTCTCCCACAGCGGTGTTCCGCAGGGTCAGGCCGGTGAGGCGTTCCGATCCCTCCAGGGCCTCCACCACGGTGGACCGCAGCAGCGTGAGGTTGGCGGTCTTCTCCGCCCGCTCCACCAGAATGGGATCCGCCCGGAAGTCCGACCGCCGGTGGATCACCGTCACATGGCGGCAGATGTCTGCCAGATACAGCGCATCCTGCAGGGCGGTGCTGCCGCCTCCGGCCACTGCCACATCCTGTCCGGCGTAAAAGGCTCCGTCGCACACAGCGCAGAAGGAGATGCCGGCCAGACGATCCTCGCCCGCAAGGCCCAGGGTCCGGCGCCGCATCCCGGCGGCCAGGATTACCGCCCCGGCGGTATAGGCACCGTAGTCGGTGACCACCCGGCTGGGCGTGCCGCTCTGGATCTCCAGCGCCTCCTCCAGTTCGATTCGGGTCTCCAGGGCCTCGGCCTGGCTGTACAGCCGCTCCGCCAGTTCAGCGCCGGACACGGCGGGCAGGCCCGGAAAGTTTTCCACCTTGGGGGAGGAGGCGATCTGCCCGCCGAAGCTCTCCCGCTCCAGCAGCAGAACGGACTTTCCTGCCCGGCGGGCGTAGACGGCGGCGGTGAGCCCGGCCGGGCCGCCGCCCACGATAATGATGTCGAAATACTGGTCCATAGATGTTCCTCTCTGATGACTGACAGAAGATAAGGGAGACTTCGCAGCCCCCCGCATAGTAACCGCTGTACCGCGGGTGCTGCTCCGCAGAGACGGCATTTTGGAGCTCGGAAAAGGAGGGACGAGAGTCCCTCCTTTTTCGTTGTTTACACGCTCTGCGAAGTGGCGAATTTTTTGATGGTGGAGGCGTTCACCAGCTTCTCCACCTGCTCTCCGTGGCGGACGATCAGGGTGGGGGCCTGCTGGATACCGTACCGGGCCACCAGCTCCCGATGCTCGTTCACGTCCATCACCTGATAGGCGATGCCCGCCTTCTCCAGCTCCCGCTTGGCGATGCTGCAGTTGGGGCAGGTCTTGGTGGTGAAGAGGAACAGGCCGTCCTCGCCCCGCTCCGCCGGTGTGCTGGGCGCGGTGCCGGCTGCGGGCTCCGTCGCAGCATCCCGGTCGCAGAGGCGGCGGCCCTCCAGCCGGGAGTTTTCCACCTGGTACTCCTGCCGGTCCTTGAACTCCTGGACCTTGCCGTCGTTCCAGTTCTGGACAGGGCGGTAATAGCCGGTGATGCGGCTCCACACCTCGCAGGTCTTCCCACACTTGGGGCAGGTAAAGTGCTCGCCCGAGAGATAGCCGTGGTCCGGACAGATGGAGTAGGTGGGGGACATGGTGTAGTAGGGGAGCTTGAAATTCTCCGCGATCTTCCGCACCAAATTGGCAGCCGCCTTCCAGTCCGGCAGCTTCTCACCCAAAAAGGCGTGGAACACAGTGCCGGAGGTGTACAGGGTCTGCAGGTCATCCTGGATGGCCAGGGCCTCGAAGATGTCGTTGGTGTAGCCCACCGGCAGGTGGGAGGAGTTGGTGTAATAAGGCGTGTCACCGGGGTTCTTGGCAGCGGTGATGATATCGGGATACAGTGCCACGTCATGCTTGGCCAGCCGGTAGGTGGTGGACTCGGCGGGGGTGGCCTCCAGGTTGTAGAGGTCGCCGTACTGCTCCTGATAGTCCATCAGCCGCTCCCGCATGTGGTTCAGCACGTCCTTGGCAAAGGCCTGGGTCTCCGGATGGGTCAGGTCCTTCCGCAGCCACTTGGCGTTCAGGCCCACCTCGTTCATGCCGATGAGGCCGATGGTGGAGAAGTGGTTGTCAAAGGTGCCCAGGTAGTATTTGGTGTAGGGGTACAATCCCGCATCCATCAGCTTGGTGATGACGGTGCGCTTCACCTTCAGGCTCCGGGCGGCGATGTCCATCATGTGGTCCAGCCGCTCATAGAACTCCTCCGGCGTCTGGGAGAGGTAGGCGATCCGGGGCAGATTGATAGTCACCACGCCCACGGACCCGGTGGACTCGCCGGAGCCGAAGTAGCCGCCGGACTTCTTCCGCAGCTCCCGCAGATCCAGCCGCAGGCGGCAGCACATGCTGCGCACGTCAGAAGGCTCCATGTCAGAGTTGATGTAGTTGGAGAAATAGGGGGTGCCGTACTTGGCGGTCATCTCGAACAGGAGGCGGTTGTTCTCCGTGTCGGACCAGTCAAAGTCGCGCGTGATGGAATAGGTGGGGATGGGATACTGGAAGCCCCGGCCGTCGGCGTCGCCCTCGGTCATGATCTCGATGAACGCCTTGTTCACCATATCCATTTCCTTCTTGCAGTCGCCGTAAGTGAAATCCTGCTCTTTGCCGCCTACGATGGCCGGCAGGTTCTCCAGGTCACGGGGCACGGTCCAGTCCAGGGTGATGTTGGAGAACGGCGCCTGGGTACCCCAGCGGGAGGGAGTGTTCACGCCGAACACAAAGGACTGGATACACTGTTTAACCTCTTTCTGGGAGAGGTTGTCCACTTTCACAAAGGGGGCCAGATAGGTGTCAAAGGAGCTGAACGCCTGGGCACCGGCCCACTCGTTCTGCATGATGCCCAGGAAGTTCACCATCTGGTTGCAGAGAGTGGAGAGGTGGCTGGCCGGGGTGGAGTTGATCTTGCCCGGGATACCCAGGCCCTGCTGGATCAGCTGCTTCAAACTCCAGCCGGCGCAGTAGCCGGTGAGCATGGAGAGGTCGTGGAGGTGGATGGCGCCGCTCTTGTGGGCGTCGGCAATCTCCTGGTCATAGATTTCAGAGAGCCAGTAGTTGGCGGTGATGGCGCCGGAGTTGGAGAGGATCAGGCCGCCCACGGAGTAGGTCACGGTGGAGTTCTCCTTCACCCGCCAGTCGTTGATATGCAGGTAGTTGTCCACCAGCTCCTTGTAGTCCAGCATGGTGGAGTTCAGGTTGCGGATCTTCTCCCGCTGCTTGCGGTAGAGAATGTAGGCCTTGGCCACGTCGGCATAGCCTGCCTTGCTGAGAATGTCCTCCACGCTGTCCTGAATGTCTTCCACGGTGATCTTGCCGTCATGGATCTTATCCTGGTAATCCGCCGTGACCCTCAGGGCCAGGAGATCAATGATGTCCGGATTGTACTCCATGTGGGTGGCCTCAAAGGCCTTGGTGATGGCGGTGCTGATCTTGGAGATGTCGAAAGAGGCGATCTTTCCATCCCGCTTGACGACCTGATACATGAAACCCCTGCTTTCTCTATGATAAATTCAATTCCCTGCTCCTGACAAGTCAATGGGCGCTGACGCGCCCCGTATTTTCCATTCTACCACTTCCTGGGGGCTTGTCAATTAGAAATGCCACTATATCTTGTATGCATTTTCTGTGAAAACGCTGAATTTTTCCATATCTAGTCAATGCCGCGCAGCTCCACAGCTCCAAAGAACGGCCGGACCCGCTCCGCAAAGCCCTGCAGCTGCTCTGCTGTAAAGCCGTGATATCCCCGGCCGATCAGATTGCCGGAGTCCACAAAGTTCTGAAGATAGTACCGGGGCGCCCCTGCCAGCCAGGCGGCGATGGCGTCCAGGTCCTCCGGCCTGTGGAGCTCCCGCACCAGGGTGGTGCGGAACTCATAGTCCACGGTGCTTTTCCGCAGCAGACGGATGCTCTCCTCCACCGGGGCGGGGTTGAAGCCCGGTATGCCGACGGTTTCGGCATACCGCGCCGGAGCGTTTTTCACGTCCATGGCCACATAGTCCACAAGGCCCTGGTTCAGGATCTCCGCCAGCCGGGCAGGATCACAGCCGTTGGTATCCAGCTTCACGGCAAAGCCCAGTTCCCGCACCTTCCGCAGAAAATCCGCTGCGTCCGGCTGGAGCAGCGGCTCCCCGCCGGTGAGGACCACCCCGTCCAAAAGCCCCCGGCGGGAGGCCAGGAAGTCCAGCACCTCCTGCTCCGGGATCTCCGGCGTCTCCGCCAGCCGGGTCACCAGCAATGCGTTGTGGCAGAAGGGGCACCGCAGGTTGCAGCCACCGGTGAACACCGTGGCCGCCAGCTTTCCCGGGTAGTCCACCATGGCCAGTTTCTGAAGTCCGTGAATGTGCATGGCTGGATCCCTCCATAAGCACAAGATGTTGCTATTCTAAACTGATTTTTCCACAAGAACAAGTGGTGGACGCAACAAAGACAAAAAAGTTCCCGGAGGCACAGCCTCCGGGAACGGGAAAGACGGGATTCAATTCTTGCGGAACCGGGAGAGGAAGTCCTGCGTCTCCTGTTTCTGGGGATTGCCGAAAACCTGCTCCGGCGTGCCCTCCTCGCAGATGACGCCCTGGTTCATGTACACCACATGGCTGCTGACGTCCCGGGCAAAGGCCATCTCATGAGTCACCACCAGCATGGTCATGCCCTCCTGGGCCAGGTCCTGCATGACGGAGAGGACTTCTCCCACCATCTCCGGGTCCAGGGCGGAGGTGGGTTCGTCGAACAGCAGCACCTCCGGCTCCATGGCCAGGGCCCGGGCAATGGCCACCCGCTGCTTCTGGCCGCCGGAGATCTGCCGGGGCTTGGCTTGGATGTAAGGCGCCATGCCCACCTTTTCCAGATACTCCATGGCCCGCTTCCGGGCGGTCTCCTTGTCCTTTTTCAGTACCTTGATCTGCCCGACCATGCAATTTTCCAGCACGGTCATGTTGTTGAACAGGTTGAAGGACTGGAACACCATGCCCACATGGGAGCGGTACTGGGGGGCATTGACCTTGGGACCGGTGACGTTCTGGCCGCGGTAGAGGATCTCGCCGCTGGTGGGGGTCTCCAGCAGGTTGATGCACCGCAGCAGGGTGCTCTTGCCGGAGCCGGAGGCACCAATGATGCTGGTGACATCGCCTTTTTTCACGGTGAAATCGATGTCCCGCAGCACTTCGTGGCTGCCGAAGGACTTGCTCAGATGCCGGATCTCTAAAATCATATCGTCCATGTTGTCAGCGATCTCCTCTCGTACGGCCGTGCTGCAATTCCTGACGGACCCGATCCCGGTACTCTTTGCTCCGCTCATCGAAGGGAGTGCCCCGGTCCGGGTGGCTGTATGTGCCGGCGGCCATGGTCAGATGGTCCGTCTGTGCCAGCTTGTAATCGCTGCTGCCGTCCATTCGCTTTTCCAACCAGCGCAGCAGGAAGGAGGCGATCAGCGTCATGGTGAGGTACCCGGCCATCTCCACCACGGCGGAGGGGAAGTACAGGTAGCTGGCGCCCACCGCCGCCCGGTGGGCGGAGAAGAAATCGGGGAAGCCGATGATGAACATGACGGACGTATCCTTCACATTGATGATGAAGTTGTTGCCGATCTGGGGCAGGATATTCCGGATGGCCTGAGGCAGGATCACATGCAGCATGGTCTGCACATGGGTCATGCCGATGGCCTTGGCGCCCTCGGTCTGGCCGGGGTCGATGGAGATAATGCCGCCCCGGACGGACTCGGCCATGTAGGCGCCGGTGTTGATGGACACCACCAGAATGGCGGCCATCCAGATGCTGTCAAACCGCACGGCGTTGTCCGTAAAATAGGGCAGGCCGTAATAGAGGAACACCGCCTGCAGCACCATGGGGGTACCCCGGAAGATCTCCACGTAGATCCGGACCACTGCCCGGATCAGCGCCAGAAAGAACCGCTTGACGGGCGGGGCGTTCTTGCTGTGGGGAATGGTGTTCAGAATGCCGCAGACGAATCCGATCAGGCAGCCGATGGCGGTGGCCACCAGTGCCAGAATCAAGGTATTGCGGATGCCGGGCAGATAGTGGGACACGCCGTAGTTCGACCAGAGCTTGGCAATGTCGGATGCCAGCTGGAACAGTTTCTCCATGGAGGCAGACTCCCTTCGGTAAAGAGTTGATATGCGGGAAGCAGGCGGGAGGACAGACTGTCCTCCCGCCGCGGGTCATTCTGGAAAGTGTTTACTCGCTCAGGGGCTGAATGGCGATGGCCTCGTTCATCAGGGTGTTGAAATCGTCCGCCGTCATAGTGGAGAGCACGCTGTCAATGGCCTCCTTCAGCTCGGTGTTGCCCTTCATCACGGAGATGCCGATGTTGATCTCGCCCTCGTCAACCTCAAAGTTGTCGTCGGAGTCTGTGAAGTCCAGAATCTTCATGTCGGGATAGGCGGCCACGGCACCCATAGCGGTGGGCATATCGGTGCAGATGAAGTCCACGGCGTCGGTCTCCAGGGCCATCAGCATGGCGGGGGCGGTCTCCGCGGCAGTCTGGACCTGGGCGCCCTCGATCTGAGGCAGGCAGGAGTCATACCAGATGGTGGCGATCTGCGCGGTGCAGGTGCCGCCGGAAAGGTCGCTGATGCCGGCGGCGTTGGCATAGGGGCTGTCCGTCTTGGTCACACAGACGATGGAGGCGTAGTAGTAGGGGCCGGCGAAATCCACCTGCTCGCTGCGCTCGGCAGTCATGGACTGGCCGGCAATGACGGCGTCAAAGGTACCGGTCTGCACGCCGGGAACCAGAGAGTCCCAGTCGGACTGAACCACTTCCAGCTTCCAGCCGTTGGCCTCGCAGATCTGCTTGGCGATCATCACGTCGTAGCCGTTGGCATAGGTGCCGGGCACGTTGGAGATGGGCACAGCGCCGTTGGAGTCGTCGCTCTGGCTCCAGTTGTAAGGGGCGTAGGCGCACTCCATGGCGATGGTCAGCACGCCGTCCTCCACGCCGGAGGAGCCGGCGGTCTCCCCGCCTTCAGCGGTGGTGCCGGAATTGCCGGAGTCTGCAGTGTCGCCGGAGCTGCCAGTGCCGCCGCAGGCGGCCAGGGACGCTGTCATGGCCAGAGCCATCAGCAAGGTCAACAATCTCTTCATGTTTCTTCACCTTTCTCATCTCAAAAAAGATTCCGCGGCGGTCACAGACCTCCTCCGCGCCTGCCGCCGGCGGAGAGGAGAAAAAATGGACCGCTTTGTCAAGCGGTCCATGGAAAATACGGAAAGAAGCCCCCGGCAGGGACGATCCCGAACAGCCATTGATAGCGCTTCACAAAGGTTTGTGACAGTCCGGCAGGTATTCCCTGACGGCCCAGCACCAGAAGGACAGGCATCGTCCCGGCACTTCGGCGGCGGACCCTTCCCCGTCCGGCGGCTGCCTGGCCTTGCCGGAGCGGTACTGATGAACGCCGCGCCTCTATCTGAGCGATCCAATTTTGAAGGTATCCTATCACGTTCTCGGGGAGATGTCAACGCCCCTTCCCAGAAAAATGCCAAAAATCCCGCAGATTTGTGCAGATCATAGAAGAAAATGCCAAAACCGTTGCGCACTGTGGGGAAAATGTGGTATGATGCTCCCTGCACACACGGCGCAAGCGCCGGGAGAGGAGTGTGGAAGTATGATGCAGGCGGCGGAACTGGCGGTGCTGGACTGGCTCCAGGCCCATCTGCGCTGCGATTTTCTGGACGCGGTGATGCCGTGGATCAGCCGGATCTGCGACCACGGAGAGATTTGGATCCTGCTGGCGGCGGTGCTGCTGCTTCTGCGGAAGCACCGCTGGACAGGGATGTCCCTGTCCTTTGCGCTGATTCTGGATCTGATCTGCTGCAATATCGTTCTGAAACCCCTGGTCGGCCGGATCCGGCCCTTCTTGGTGAATACCGCGGTGGAGCTGCTGACAGCACCCCCGGCGGACGCATCCTTTCCCTCGGGGCACACGGCGGCGTCCTTTGCGGCGGTGTTCGCCCTCCGGGCCTCCGGCAGCCCTCTGTGGAAGCCTGCCCTGGTACTGGCGGCTGGTATCGCCTTCTCCCGGCTGTACCTGTACGTCCACTGGCCCACCGACGTGCTGGGGGGCATTCTGGTGGGCGCCGCCGCAGGCTGGGCAGGCGCGCGGCTGGCAGACGCCCTCCGCCGCAGGCGGGAGCGGCTGGGCCGCAGGGCATAGCGGAAAAAACGGACCGGACGGCTTGCCGTCCGGTCCGTGCGGCTTCACGCGGCGTTCTCCCTGGCCTGAAGATATTTCTTCACAGCGAAGATGCCCGCCACCGCTGCCACGCCCAGTAGCGTCTCCGCCGCGTCGGTGTGGCTGACGATCATCTGCCGGACGATGGTGAACAGCAGCACGTCCACCACCGCGTCGGCGGTGTGCAGGGCCAGCATCTTCACGAACTCAATTCCCATCACCAGCAGCAGTGTGGCGGAGAGGAAATCCCCCAGGGCGAAGGCCTCTGGGGAGAGGAGCAGGGTCCGGCCAGTCTCCCGGAACAAAAATACCGCCCCGCAGACGATCACCAGCAGGATCACGGCGGCGATGAGCAGCTCCAAAGCACGGGCGGCCTTCAACAACAGGATGTGGGCGGGATGACGATTCATGGTGCCTCCTTGCGCCGCGGGACGGCAGAGTGAAGATAAGAATTAAAAGATAGGGGATAAGAGATGCACCTCTCCGGGAAGTATCTCTTAATCTTTTACCTGGGCCTTGGACTTGCAAAAGCGAAGAACCCGTAAAAATGTAGGGGCGGCAATCTGCCGCCCGGCGGGAATGGTGTGGGGGCGTCGTGTTACCCCTCGTCGATGTCGAGGCTGCCGACGGGAGCCCCGGAGGGCAGAAATTTTTCGCCGTCGGACACTGTCAGGTACATAAAGCCTGTGGAATCCGCTGATTGGTACACCAGCGTACCGTCCTTGACGGCAAAGCGGTTGACGAATTTTTCATCATCTGTGGTGAGGATCACGGTGTCTCCGTCCAGTTTCCAGGTGCCGAGCCCAAAATAGCTGCTCAGGGCTCCTTCGGAACAGCGCATACTTCCGTCACTGTTGAGGGCGATATAGAAATCGCTCCCAAACCCCTCTTTTTCGTAGATGTAGACCTGGTCGGCGAGGTCGTCGGCGGTTACCGCTGCCGGCTGGCCGGAACAGCCCGCCGCCATGAGAGTAAAGAGCAGGAGCAGGGCGGAAAACAGACGGCACTTCATCATGATGTAGCCCTCCTTTCCATGATCCGAAAACAGGACCGCCTCTCCATCAATCTATCACAGACGGCGGCCCATTGCAAGGCAAACCCGCCTTGCGTAAACGCCGGATTTGGGATATACTATATCTCTATGGAAAAATCAGCCTGCGGGCAGGAGGAACTCCCCATGAAGCTCATGGTCATCGACGGCAACAGCATCCTGAATCGGGCCTATTACGGCATCCGTCCTCTCACCACACGGGACGGGCTTTACACCCACGCCATCTTCGGATTTCTCACCACGCTCCTTCGACTGGAGGGGGAGGAGGCACCGGACGCGTTGTGCGTCACCTTCGACGTCCACGCTCCAACCTTCCGCCATCAGGCGTCGGAGGCCTACAAGGCCACCCGCAAGCCCATGCCGGAGGAGCTCCGGGTCCAGGTGCCGGTGCTGAAAGAGGTGCTGGACGCCCTGAACATTCCCCGTTATGAGCAGGAGGGCTGGGAGGCCGACGACCTGATCGGCACCATCTCCCGCAAGTGCGAGGCGGACGGCTGGGACTGCGTGGTGGTCACCGGCGACAAGGACAGCCTGCAGCTCATTACCGACCACACCATGGTGAAGCTGGTGTCCACCCGCATGGGGCAGACCACCACCAAGGATATGACGGAGACCGCCTTCCAAGAGCAGTACGGCTTCGCCCCCATCCACATGATCGACCTGAAGGCCCTGATGGGGGACAGCTCCGACAACATCCCCGGCGTCCCCGGCATCGGGGAGAAGACCGCCATGGCCCTGATCCAGCAGTACGAGAGCATCGACAACCTGTACGCCAAAATGCCGGACATCGAGGCCAAGCCTGCCGCCATCCGCAAGCTGGCGGAGGGGGAGGAGAGCGCCCGGGAGTCTTACTGGCTGGCCACCATCGTTACCGACGCGCCTCTGGACTTCCATCCCGAGGAGAACCTGTGCCGGAAGCCCGGCCCGGACGCCTACCCGCTGTTTTTGAAGCTGGAGTTCACCAAGCTGATCGAGAAGTTCGGCCTGTCCCCGGCGGAGCAGCCAGCGGCGGAAAGGGCGGACTTCACCATGACCGTGGAGCAGGTCACAGAGCCTGCTCAGACGGAGCGGCTGCTGGCCCTCTGGCGAGCGGCGGACCATGTATCGGTGCTGGCCCTGCCGGACCTGACGGGCCTCTCTGTGGTCTGCCGGACCGGGGCGGACACCGGCGTCACGGCGGAGCTGTTCTTCGACAAGTATCAGGGGGACTGGAACGCCCTTTTGAACGCCCTGTTCGCGGCGGACGTCCGCAAGGTCTCCCACAATGTCAAGGACCTGACGCGGACGCTGCTGGAAAACGGCCTGCGGGCGGAGGGCTTCGTCTTCGACACCGCCCTGGCTGCCTACCTGCTGGACGCCACGGCGGGAAGCTATGACCTTGCCCGCCTGTTCGTCGCCTATTTCAACGAGGAGCTGCCAAAGGCCCTCTACCTGGAACCGGACGCATTCTCCCTGCTGGGGGACGCCGCCGCGGCGGAGGCCAGCTTCGACAGCTACGCCGCCGCCGTGGACGCCCTGTACGGCGCCCTGGCGGAAAGACTGGCGGAGCGGGGCCAGATGGACCTGCTGCATGAGATCGAGATGCCCCTCTGCGCCGTGCTGGCGGAGATGGAGACCGCCGGATGCAGGGTAGACGCCAAGGCCCTCGGTGCTTTCGGGGATCTGCTGGCCCGGCGGAGCGCCGAGCTGGAACAGCAGATCTACGCCATGGCGGGGGAGGAATTCAACATCAACTCCCCCAAGCAGCTGGGGGAGATCCTCTTCGGCAAGCTGGGCCTGCCCCATGGCAAAAAGACCAAGACCGGCTGGTCCACCAACGCCGATGTGCTGGAAAAGCTCCGGTACGAGGCCCCCATCGTGGGGGCGGTGCTGGAGTATCGCCAGTACGCCAAGCTGAAATCCACCTATGCCGACGGCCTTTTGAAGGCCATGGACCCGGACGGCCGGGTGCGGACCAGCTTCCAGATGACGGTGACGGCCACGGGCCGCCTCTCCTCCACAGAGCCTAATCTCCAGAACATCCCCACCCGCACGGACCTGGGCAGCGAGATCCGGCGGATGTTCATCCCGGCGGAGGGCTGCGTCCTAGTGGACGCCGACTACTCCCAGATCGAGCTGCGGCTGCTGGCCCACATGGCTGGGGACGAGGCCATGATCGCCGCCTTCCGCTCCGGCGGGGACTTCCACGCGGAGACGGCGGCCAAGGTGTTCCACGTGGCGCCGGACCAGGTAACTCATGAGATGCGCCGCCAGGCCAAGGCAGTGAACTTCGGCATCGTCTACGGCATCTCCGCCTTCTCCCTGAGCCAGGACATCGGCGTGAGCGTGGCGGAGGCCAAGGCGTATATGGAGGCCTACTTCGCCACCTTCCCAGGCGTCCGGACGTATATGGACGCCATTGTGGAGCGGGCCAGGGAGCAGGGCTATGTGGAGACGCTGTTCCACCGGCGGCGGGACCTGCCGGAGCTGAAGTCCTCCAACTTCAACCTCCGCTCCTTCGGGGAGCGAGTGGCCCTGAACATGCCCATCCAGGGCACCGCGGCGGACATCATGAAGCTGGCTATGGTGGCGGTGCGGAAACGCCTGCGGCAGGAACTGCCGGAGGCCCGTCTGGTGCTGCAAGTCCACGACGAGCTGATCGTGGAGTGCCCGGAGGCCCAGGCGGAGACCGCCGCGGCGCTGCTGAAGGAGGAGATGGAGAACGTGGTGTCCCTCTCCGTCCCCCTAACGGCGGACGCCCACTGGGGCAGAAACTGGCTGGAGGCCAAGGGCTGATGGGATTTCAGAAGATCGACTACGCCGCGTGGCCCCGCCGTCCGTATTTTGAGCATTATCACCGGGACGTGCCCTGTTGGTACAGCATGACGGTGGACGTGGACATCTCCGCCCTGCTGCCCCGCCTGCGGGGGTCGGGACTCCGGTTCTATCCGTCGGTGATCCACGGCATCTCCCGGATGGTCAACGCGGACCCGGCCCTCCGCATGGCTATGGACGAGACGGGGGCCATCGGCGTCTACGACCGGGTGGACCCCACTTATACGATTTTTCACAAGGACGATGAGACCTTCTCCGTCCTCTGGACCGCCTACCAGCCGGATCTGCGGGCCTTCTGCCAGGACTGGGAGGCGGACCGGGCCCGCTATGGGGACATCCACACCTTTGAAGCCCGCCCGCCGGAGGCGGGACAGGGACTCTTCAACATCTCCGCCGTGCCCTGGGCCTCCTTCCGAAGTTTGCACCTGGAGCTGCCGGAGGCCAACGACTACCTGCTGCCCATCTTTACCCTGGGCCGCTACCGGAAGGAGAACGGCCGCACCCTGCTGCCCCTGGCCATGCAGGTCCACCACGGCGTCACGGACGGCTTTCACGTGGGGCGGTTCTTCAACCGCCTCCAGGCCTGGGCGGACAGTGCGCCGGAGATGGGCGCATGAAGCGCCTGTATATGATCGGCGGTCCTATGGGCGTGGGAAAGACCGCCGCCTGCCGCCAGCTGCAGCAGCTGCTGGACCGGAGCGTGTTCCTGGACGGGGACTGGTGCTGGGATGCCCACCCCTTCCAGGTGACGGAGGAGACCCGGGAGATGGTGTTGGAGAACATCTCTTTTCTCCTGAACAGCTTCCTCCGCTGCTCTGCCTATGACCATGTGATTTTCTGCTGGGTCCTGCACCGGCGGGAAATCTGGGAAGACCTGCTCCGCCGCCTGACGGAGCCGTATGTCCTGCGGGCCGTCTCCCTGGTCTGCACACCGGAGACCCTGCGGTCCCGGCTGGAGGGAGATATCCGCGCCGGAAAGCGAATACCGGATGTGTTGGACCGGAGCCTGGCCTACCTGCCGCTGTATGATGCCCTGGACATCCGGCACCTGGATGTGACGGCTTTGACGCCCCGGGAGACGGCGGAGTGCATCCGAAGGGAGGGCGGCGCATGAAGCGGCTGATCGTCCTGCTGGGCGTGGCTGGGGTGTCCCTGTCGGCGGTGTTTGTCCGGTGGTCCACGGCGCCGTCCCTGATCCTGGCGCTGTACCGGATGGCCTTTTCGGCGGCGCTGATGGCGGTCCCGGTACTGGCGGGACGAAGGCGGGAGCTGAAATCCCTGACCCGGCGGGACGTGCTGCTGTGCCTTGCCAGCGGCTTGTTTCTGGGCATCCACTTCGCGGCGTATTTTGGGGCCCTGCGGGCCACCTCCATCGCCTCGGCGGTGGTGCTGGTGGATACGGAGGTATTCTTTGTGGCAGCGGCCTCGGCGTTGTTTCTGGGGCAGCGGCTGCCCCGCCGGACCTGGCCCGCGGTCCTGCTTGCCTTTGCAGGCAGCGCGGTGGTGGCGCTGGCAGACAGCGCCGCCGGGACGAATGCGCTGCTGGGAGATTTGATTGCCCTGGCCGGCGCCGCCGCCATGGCGGTCTATACCATGATCGGAACGGTCTGCCGGCAGCGGCTCTCCACGTCAGTGTACACCTTTCTGGTGTATACGTCCGCCGCGGCCACGCTGCTGGCTGCGGCCCTGCTGAGCGGAACGCCGCTGGCCGGCTACGGTCCGGTGAACGGGCTGACGGCCCTGGGCATGGCGGTATGCTGCACCCTGCTGGGACACAATGTGTTCAGCTGGGGGCTGAAATATCTGCCGCCGGCTTTCATCGCCACGGTCAAGCTGATGGAGCCGGTGTTCGCCTCTGTCTGGGGACTCCTGCTCTTTGGCGAGCGGCCGGGCTGGCTGACGGTTGCCGGAGGCGCGGCGGTCCTTCTGGGCGTGGGGCTGTATGCCCGTACCATCGGCGGGGATGCCGGAAAACGAGAGGAGAGAGAACCATGAGAGAACAGATGCACGTGCGCATCGTCCCCATGACCGGGGACCATCTGGACGAGGTGGCGGAGCTGGAACGGATCTGCTTCACCACCCCCTGGTCCCGGAACATGCTGGTGGAGGAGCTGCAGAACGACTGCGCCGCCTTCCTGGTGGCCCTGGATGACGAGGACCACGTGGCGGGCTACGCCGGCCTGCTGGTGGTGCTGGACGAGGGGTACATCACCAATGTGGCCGTGCGGCCGGAGTGCCGCCGCAACGGCATCGCCCAGAAGCTGCTGCAAGTGTTCCTGGACTTTGCCCAGGCCCACAAGCTGGCGTTTCTGACGCTGGAGGTCCGGGCCTCCAACTACGGGGCCATCGCCCTGTACGGCAGCCGGGGCTTCCGCAGCGTGGGCAGGCGGAAAAACTATTACGAGCATCCGAAGGAGGATGCCATTATCATGACAAAGGAGTTTACCGATGGAACTGAGGATCCCGACACTGGAGCAGCTGCGGACGGTCTATGACCGGGACCTGCGGACAGCATTTCCCGCAGCGGAGCTGAAGCCCCTGAAGAATATGGAGGAGATGTGGGCCGAGGGGCGGTACCGCCCCTGGTGCCTCTTTGACGGGGACGACATCGCCGGCGAGGCATTTTTATGGCTGGGCCACCCCGGCTGGGCCCTGCTGGACTATCTGTGCGTGGCCGCAGACCGCCGGAACGGCGGCCTGGGCTCCGTGATCCTGGAGAAGCTCCGGGAGGCGGAGCGGGGCAATGTGATCTTCGGAGAGAGTGAGATCCCTTGCTACGCCCCGGACCCGGCCATGGCAGAGCGGCGGCTGGGCTTCTATGCCCGCAACGGCGCCCGGACCGCCGGGTATGACACGGAGATGTTCGGCGTACCCTACAAGACCCTGTACTGGGCGGAGGGGAAAGTGGACGAGTCCGCCCTGATGGAGGAGCACCGCTTTGTCTATGCCAGTACCTTTGCGCCGGATAAATTCCGCAGATATGTCCGCATCCCCTTTGATCCAAATGGGACGCCGGGCGAGAGAGTATCCTGGCAGCAGTGACGGAAAAGAGAGGGACAGATCATGAAAATTTTGGCCTTTGAGTCCTCCTGCGACGAGACAGCGGTGGCCGTGGTGGAGGACGGGCGCACGGTCCTGTCCGATGCCATCGCCTCCCAGGCGGACCTCCACGCCCTGTACGGCGGCGTGGTGCCGGAGATCGCCTCCCGCAAGCATGTGGAGGCCATTGCCGCCCTGACGGACCAGGCTCTGCGGCAGGCGGGCTGTGAGAAGTCCGACATCGACGCGGTGGCAGTGACCTATGCCCCGGGGCTCATCGGCGCGGTGCTGGTGGGCCTCAGCTTCGCCAAGTCGGTGGCCTTTGCCCTGGGGGTGCCCCTGATCCCGGTGCACCACATCCGGGGCCACATCGCCGCCAATTACCTGGCCTTTCCGGAACTGGAGCCGCCCTTCCTGGCCCTGGCCATCTCCGGAGGCAACACAATGATCGTGGACGTCCGGGACTACACGGATATGGAGATTCTGGGCGCCACCCGGGATGACGCAGCAGGGGAGTGCTTCGACAAGGCGGCCCGGGTGCTGGGCCTGCCCTATCCCGGCGGCGCCCCCATGGACGCCCTGGCCCGGCAGTCCCCGGGCGGGGTGTACACCCTGCCTCACGCCCATGTGGACGGGGCAGAGCTGGACATGAGCTTCTCCGGCCTCAAGACGGCGGTGGTGAACCTGGCCCACCATGCTCAGCAGGTGGGGGAGTCTCTGGACCGGGCAGCGCTGGCTCGGGACTTCGCCCAGGCTGTCAGCGATACACTGGTGCCCCGGGCCATGGAGGCGGCAAAGCAGACTGGCCGCACTGTGCTTTGCGCCGCCGGCGGCGTAGCGGCCAACTCCGTCATCCGGGAGGATCTTCGTCGGGCCTGCGAGGCGGCAGACATCCGGTTATACCTGCCGCCGCTGAAACTCTGCGGCGACAACGGTGCCATGATCGGCGCCCAGGGGTATTATGAATATCTGGCAGGGCATACGGCTGGCATGGAGCTGAACGCCTATGCTACACGGGACATTGCAGACTGAATCAGGCGGCCGCGTCAGCGGCCGCCTGATTTATTGGAAAATGCATAACGAGCTTATGCAGGCTGCATCTGTAAAGCCAGATACCTTGCTTTTTGTGAAGGCGCAGCTCGGGTGGTCTTCATTTGCCGTTCACTTTTGGAAAAACAGGCAGGAGAGACGGAGAAGTTTTTGAAGGCAAAACATTATGTAAAGTTTAGACGCTTTTTTGGGCGGTGGAAAAGCGCAAAAAGAGAAGATGGTAAATTTATACAATTTACAAAAAAATATTGAAAATAAATAGAAAATTCGCGTGTGGAAAATCATGTGGAAAATGTGAATAACTCTTTGTAAAAAGAAATTATCAAATAAATTATGTAAATGCTGAAAAGAACGGAAGACTGCAAAAAGAAGGGAGTCAACAGAAAATAATGACAGAATTTGTCGAAGTTTCTTGGGAAAATCACAACAGAATTTCCTGTTGTAATGGGCGGAATTCGGGGGAAAAGCGTAGGAAATAGGCTAATCGCCTGAAAATATTTTGAAGGAATTCCTTCAAAATACAAAATGTAATATACAGGAATTGCCATGCAGAGAGTGTGGCAGGAAATCAAAAGAATCTGTTGACGTCGGTCAAAAAATATGATAAAATATATCCTGTTCTGGATGTGCCTTTCCAAAAACACCATGTCATGAATTGATAAGCTAATGTAGCTCAGTCGGTAGAGCAGCTGATTCGTAATCAGCAGGTCGTGTGTTCGAGTCACATCATTAGCTCCAAAAGAAGCCCTGAGGTCCAACGGCCTTGGGGCTTCTCTTTTTCTGGAAATGTTGTATAACGGTGGTAATGTGGTAGCAACTGTCATTTAGCTTGTGCATCTCCGGCTGGAGGCGGCCCGGATCGTTGTTATTGATGAGCGCAGAACCTGTGCTGCCTAAGGCATCTGCGCGCACTGGCGGCAGGCCGGGGCTGGTGAACGAGAACCCCGACCATGTGCGGCCTGCATACTGCCAGAGGGCCTCTCGGAGGGAGGATGCCCCTGTGAGCGGCTGGAGCAGAGAAATTCAAAACGCAAAGAGGAGACGGAAGACCGTGTGGCTTCCTTCGAGCGAAAGAGGGCCCCGGTGCGGAATCTGCACCGGGGCCCATGAGGTTCTCAATGTCCGTTTCGACCGGAAGCTCCACGGCTTTGCGCGTGCTTCCTGCCGCGCTCCGCCGGGAATCCATGCACCTTACTTATAATAAATTCCCAATAGCGCCTTATGAGGCTCTGTGAATGCCCCCAGCCGGATCTCCATGCTGATCTCGAAGGCCCGGTCCCAGGGGAAGCCGTATCCCGTCAGCTCCACGCCGCCCCAGCCCCGCTCGGCATACTCCCGGGTGGCGGAAAGGGAAGAGATGAAGTTGCTCCGCTCCAGGTTTTCGATCACCGGGGCCACGGCCGCTGCCATGCCGGCCTCCAGCCGCTCCAGGATGGACACCCGGTCGATGTCCGGCATCCAGAAGTTGTCGGCATTGCCCGACAGGTCGTTCCGGACAAAGCTCAGAATGTCGTTGCGCACGATGTTCTTGTAGCAGAAGTCCTTCAGAATGCTGTCCGCCAAGGTCCGGAGAAATGCCTGTTCTGTGGCATCTGTTTGCTCACCGTGCTGGAGGAAGGCATACCGGGCCACACCATGGCTCAGGGCCGTGCCGGTGACGATGGCCATATCCAGAAAACCCGCATAGCTCAAAAGCCAGCCAAGCTCTGCCTGATCTGTCAGCGCCTTATGGAAGGCGGTCCCGTAGGTGCCGTTTCCCGCGTCGATGAGGATGGTAGGCAGCCCGGCAGCCCGGTTGTCGTTCAGACACTGGACCAGTGCGTTGATATACGTCTCCTGGGCTGCCGGGTCTGCCGGCTGGGTCAGCACCAGCATTGCCAGTTCCTCGCCGCCGGGTTCCGCCATCGTCAGGTCGAAAAAGTCGAAGTGCTCTGCCACGATGGCCTCCAGAGGCTGGTAGTCATAGGCGCAGGCAGGCCGGTCCTCAGTACCGCCGAAATACTGGACGGATACCGCGGCACCCTCCCAGCCCCACTCCTCCAGGCAGAGCTTCGTCACCGCCTTAAAGGCCAGGTCGTCCACACCGGAGAGCAGGGCGTCCCCTTGGCGCAGCTGCGCCCGGAGATAGGCGATCTCGTTTTTCTGGATGCTGTCCTCCTCCGAGGAGTCGTCGATGCCGATCAATACCCGGAACTGCCCGTCCGCCGTCTCCTCCAGAGCTTGGAACATGGCGTCGCTAAGCCGCAGCTTCCGCTCCCGGGAGGCCAGATAGTTCTCCACGGCTCCCTCCGGCAGCGGCTCCTCCGCCTCCACCGGGACGGGGGTTCCGTCCGCCCCCAGGGGGTAGTCCGCCACAATGTTCCCGATGGTCAGATCCGTGCCCTCCAGGTGGGGACGGGGTGCCATGCCGTAAGTCCGCAGGGCATTGTACTCGTTGAGGCCGAACCCGCCGTAGCCGGTGGTGGCCGCCAGCCGCATGACTGTGTCCAGCAACCAGATCCGGTTGTTCTCATCCGCTGCCAGCAGGTCGATCACCGCCGTCAGCAGCTCCGCTTCCACCAGTGTCTCTCCGGAGGAAAGCGTCACCGGGTTCTCCCCAGTCATAGCCCGGGAGCTGACCAGCCCGCCGGAGAGCAGCTGATCCAGGGACAGGATGTACCGGTCACACCCGGCGGCCTCCTGCTTAGCCACCCACTCGTACAGTGCTCCCCGGTCCCCGTACTGGGTCCCGTTCTCATTCGGGGGCTGGCCGTCCAGCCGGGTGCGGTACAGGTCCCGCTCCGGCATGGCCAACTCGTAGCCCAAGGATTCCGCCAGGTATACCACCCGCTCGGCGTTGTCTGGCCGGTCATCCAGAGGTACGTAGGCGATCACCGGCGCACCGGCCCGGGGGGTCTCCTGTTCCACAGGCTCCGTCCGCACCGGCCCGCACCCTGCCAGAAGCGTACAGGCCAGCGCCGCTGCCAACATCCGTCTTCTCATGGTATGTTCTCCTGTTTCCAAAAGAGCGGAGCCATCGGCTCCGCTCCATCTGTTCTGTCCTGCCCCACACTCTCGGGACGGGAAAAGGGGCAGGGGAAAACCTTCGGTTTTCCCCAGTTGATCTGCCTCCGGCAGCTCAAGAATCTGAAACCATTTTCGGCAGGATATGCGCCTGCCGAAAATACATGGACTCAGCCGCCTTGGGCGGCGTCTCCAGTGACCGCCGTGGTGGCTCGGAGGGGAGCCTGCTCCCCTCCGAATTCCCTCACAGTCCGAATGCTCCCAGGTCCAACCCACCGGTGGCCTGCTCGATGCTCTTGTCCATGGCCTCCCCGGCCTGGCGCAGGGCCTCATTTACAGCGGATACCACCAGGTCCTGGAGCATCTCCACATCCTCCGGGTCCACGGCCTCCGGTTTGATGGTAACGGCCAGCACTTCCTTTTTGCCGTTGACCTTGGCCTCTACCACGCCGCCTCCCACGCTGGCGGTGAACTCCTGGGCCTCTACGGCCTCCTGGGCCGCATTCACCTGCTCCTGCATCTGCTGGATGCGGGCCTGCATCTCCGCCTGGCGCTGAGCGCCGGTCATCTTCATGCTGCCGTTGGTAAATCCACGGCGTGCGCTGTATCCCATAACTGGTCTCTCCTTTGTATTACTTGATCTCGATATTATCGAACTGACTGCCGAATTTCAGCAGGTTCTGCAGATTTTCCCGGGGCGTGGCCTTGGGGGGCTCTCCCACCTGAAAGACCAGGCGCACCGTCACGCCGCCGCTGGCGGCTTCCTCCATCAGGGCATTTCGCACCCGGTCATTGTCCAGACGTCCCAAGGTAATGTCATCCGGGGCATAAACCGTCAGCAGGCCGCCCTCCAGAACACCTGTGCACATATCCAGAAACACCCGGTACATAGGCGGCAGGCGGCCCTTGCAACCCTCTGCCAGCGCCCGCCACCAACTGCCCCCCACAGCGGATGCCGCAGCAGGGGAGGGGGCGGCGGGCTGCGCCTCCGGTACGTCGAACACCCGCGCTCCGGGCTCCTCCGGCAGAGGCGGCTCCTCGGGAAGCGGAGGGCGCTCCTCCCGTGCCGGCGGTTCTTCCCGAGGCGGGGCATCCTCCGGCGCAGGTGCCGGGGGCGGTACGGGGCCGGAGGACAGCTTCACCGTGCCGCCGCTTTCTGCGGCGGCCGCCCGCAGAAGCTGCCCCCGTTGGGCACTGTCTTCCAGCCGCTGGACCCGGGCCTCCAGGGCCGTCAGGTCCCCAGAGAGGGACTCGTCGCACAGCCGCAGGAGGCAGAGCTCCGCATCCGTGCGGCGGTTGGAGCTGTAATAGAGGTCCGCCGTGGCCCTTTGCAGCGTAGTGGCCAGGTAGATCAGCCGGGTAGCGGGAATCTCCCTGCCCAGCCTGTCCAGCGTGGCGCTGTCATAGCCGCCGGAGAGCAGGGCTGCCCCCCCCTCCGGCGCTGTACGTCGCAGCAGCAGGTCCCGGACCAGCGTGCTGAGCTCACCCAGCACCGCGCCTACATCCTTGCCACCCTGGTACAGCTGGTCCAGCTGCAGCAGGGCGCCCTTGGCGTCCCGGCTCAGAATAAACTCCATCAGCTGGGCCGTCTGCAGGTTTCCCGCCAGGCCCAGCGCCTCCAGCACGGCCCGGCTGTCCACGGTTCCGCCTACGGCGGCACACTGGTCCAAAAGGCTCAGGCCGTCCCGCAGAGCGCCGTCCGCCAGACGGCTCAACAGCTCCGCGCCATCCGCCGTCAGGTCGATCTGCTCCTGTCCGGCCACATACAGCAGCCGCGCCGCGATGTCCTGAGGCGTGATGCGCTTGAAGGAAAACCGCTGGCACCGGGAGAGGATGGTGGCGGGCACCTTGTGGAGCTCCGTAGTGGCCAGAATGAACATCAGGTGCTCCGGCGGCTCCTCCAGAATCTTCAGCAGAGCATTGAAGGCCGGGGTGGAGAGCATGTGGACCTCGTCCACGATGTACACCCGCTTCTTCACATTGGCCGGGGCGTAGATGGCTTCGTCCCGCAAGGCCCGCACCTGGTCGACACCGTTGTTGGAGGCAGCGTCCAGCTCCAGTACATCCAGAAAACTGCCGTTTTCGATGCCCACGCAGGAGGGGCACTGGCAGCAGGGATCGCCGTCCATCGGGTGCTCGCAGTTGACGGCCTTGGCCAAGATTTTGGCACAGGTGGTCTTGCCGGTGCCCCGGGTGCCTGTGAAGAGGTACGCATGGGAGGTGCGGCCCTCCGCCACCTGCTTACGCAGAGTCTGGGTGATGTGGGACTGGCCGATGACATCCGAAAACGTTTTGGGCCGCCATTTGCGGTACAGGGCCTGATACAAGAAATCACCTCCAAGCGAAAAAAGTCCTCCGCATGCAGCTGCGGAACCGGCGCCCTCGCGGCACATGGAACATCCCGCTTAATGCTGCTCGGTTCCCCGCCTGACATGATTCGCGGGCATCCATTGCGCGAGACCGGCTCCGCAGCTGCATGCGGAGGACTGTAACGTTATAGCTTATTTATTTTACTATATCCTCTGCAAATTGGCAACAAAAAATTTTCCGCTTTCTGAAAAAAATAGTCTTTACAACAGAGAAAATTATGGTATAATATTATCTGCCGTTGCATGACAGGAATGATGGACTCATAGTTCAACGGGGAGGGCGCTGCGTTTGCAGCCATATAAAACTACATCCCGCAGCGCTGGTTCTCTTCCCATTCACTAGTCTGGTTTTCCATGATTTTCCCTCAAAATCGAATATCCTGAAAATCCGTTTTTCATAACTTTTTTCGATGGAAAATGGCCAATATGGGCCCATAGCTCAGCTGGGAGAGCGTACGGTTCGCATCCGTAAGGTCGTCGGTTCGATCCCGATTGGGTCCACCAAATGAATGACCCCACCCAATTTGAACAAACGCTTGTCGTTGTTCAGAACGGGTGGGGTCATTTTATGCCTGAACTCCTTGCATTGCAAGGGGTTCAGGCCTTTCTGTATTTCATGTCTTGTGTCACCTGAAAAATACAAACAGGGTAAAATCAAAACACAAAACGTGTAATCGACGAGATTCGAACCCCTGTTATGTCAGTAAGTTGCTCTCCTCATTTGCCGTTCATGAACAACTCTTCTACCTGACAAGGTGTTCGGTTTTTCAATGTGCGATGTGGCCGCTGTGTGTTGTAAAACTCGATATAAGATGCAAGGCATCGTTTGAAATCTGTTTCGGAAGTGTAGTCCTTCCTGTAAAGCTCCTCCTTTTTGAGTGTAGCGAAGAACGATTCAGCAACAGCGTTGTCATGAGGCCGCCCTGAATTGGAGAAAGATTGTACCACAGCGTGCTCATGTAGTAGCTGTTTGAATCGATGCGAGGTGTATTGAGCACCTCGGTCACTGTGAAAGATGAGTTTTGTTTCTGGGTTTCTTTGTGCCCATGCCATTTTGAAAGTAGATGTGATCAACTGGGTGCTGTTCTTTCTGGATACTTTGTATGCGACAATTTTGCGGGAAAACAAATCCAAAATCACACAGGTGTAAAGATAGAACTCCCCCAGCTTAAAACAAGTAACATCGCTGACCCAGATTTGGTTGGGCTTGTCCGCCTGAAACTGCTGCTGGAGGATGTTCCGTTTCTTTTCCGGTTCATGAAGTTTCATGTAGTCCTGTTTTGCAGTGCTGCGGATACTAGCTAGGCCCATCTCTCTCATCAGTTTTGCCACATATTCTGTGCTGACTTGATGGCCATGTTGGACAAGTATTGTGCGGATCTTTTCAGCACCCAGCACCTGGCGGTACTCATCAAATATCTTCTGAATCAGAATACGATATTCCTCCCGCCGCTTTTCGAACCAAGCGTTGCTCCGTTTATTTCGGAGAATGTGGTTATAGAAAGTCCCGCGGGGAACATTCAGAGCTTCACAAAGTGTATGGACATCATATTGGCCGTACAGTAATTCTAGCTCCGTCAGTCGCTCCTTCAACGGAGCATGGACGGTGCAGCCGACGGTTTGCAAAACGGCGACCATGTTTTCCAATTTAGAGACTTTGTGTAGAAGTGCATCATACTCTTTGACGGTGCAGGTGCGTCTTTCATCGGGAACCGCTGGGCAGTATAGTTTTGCCCAGCGATAGATCGTCCGTACGCAGACACTGTATTCTGCGCATAATTCCTGGATTGGCTTGCCCTGCCTGTACTGTGCGATGATATCGGTTTTCTCTTGATCTGTGTAGGTCATGATGTTTGCCCCTTTCTTGTAATATGCTACTAGTGTAGCATGTAGAAAAAGATTAACACGAAGAGAGGCCGCCTGCCCTGCTAACAATACTTGAGCCTGGTATTGACAAAGGAATTATTATAATCAGTCTATTTTATAAAAAGCAAACTTCAAGAACTGGTCAAGGAATTGGACTGACTGCTTTGGTGTCAGGGAGTGAAGTTGTGAACCTGCAAATCAAGGATATCATCAATGAAATACGCCCTGTTGTGATAAATAAAAAGCGTACAGAACTGGATGCCCGGCACGATATAGGCCGAGAAAACAAAGTCACGGAAATCATGGAACTCATTTCTACAAAAAATATCGACCTTATGGAGTATTTGGAATCCATGTTATATAGGGTGATTCAGCGAGTAAGCATGCTCTCCAAAGAAAAATTTTCATCCGATTCGTCTGTAGTTTTGAAATCACCCATCTCCTTACTAAGAAGCAGGCACAGAAAAATGTGGACAGCTTGGGTGCTGCCTGTGTCTCTCTGTGCCTGCTTTTTTGTTGAGAAGTGGAAAAATTGTGATATAATATAAAAATAAAAGAACATTAGATTGGCATGAGCTGAAAATGAATGCGAGATGAGAATATGTCATACACTGTAAAATCATCTGAAAGATTAAGGAAATCTGGTTCAGAGGCAGAAACCAAGGCATTGCTTTATTTAATGAATTTCAGACCCGATAGTGATGACATATACTACTTTGTTGTAGATTTCTTTAATGACTTAACTGGGATGGACAACATGGCATCCAGATTGTGGGATGTGCAATCAAAAGGCGCACATCATGTTAGTCCCAAAGCTATCGGGAAAGAACTTGTCACATTGTTCAAGAATTATATGAGCCCATTAACCTTTGAGGCATATATTCTATTTATTGGCAGTGTGACCGGATCTCTTCGCAAAGATTCTTCTCTTACAACTTTTGGGATTGAAAATGTAAAGGATGCAGCGATAGAACAGATTAAGTTAGGCTTACATGAAGAAGGTTCCGCAAAAGAATATATTGATAGCACCGACTTGACCGATGAGAACATTAATGGTTTCCTGAGAAAAGTGTTTTTTGTCATTGATGATGGTAAAAAACCAAGTGAATATGTAAAAGCAATTATAAGGCAACATCCGAATATTATTCCAGAAGAAAAAATACTTAACGCTATTTTTAATGAGATAAGAGATAAACAGGCAAGCAAAAAAAATATTTCTTCAGTCGAGGGGATTGTGATTGAAACGACTGATGAAGCGTTAAACTATTGCAGGCACTTAACTAATAATGAAATTCGTTTAATGACTTTACAGCGTATTATCAATAGAGATCCGCTGGGTCAAGGAATACCACCATCTTTTGTAAGTATCTATAATACTTGGCCACCAGAAAGGCAGAGGGAAATGCTCGAAGATTGCCAAGGTGCCTTATGTAGGGCATTATTCAATAAAAATGCGGCAGATGGTTTTTGGTATCTATTTGAGAATACATATCAACTGATTGTCGAACATCCAGATGACTCTGTGCAGTCTCTATTTACAAAAATTCAGGCAATACCTAATTGTATTGTTCGGTGTCCTGACTTTGACGCCCTATCACTTAAGTACTTTATCTCTGTAGTCAAGGATGGTGTTCAACAATGAAGATACGGAAAGTAGCTGTAGGAAATGCTGCTGAAGCATTTATTGAAGGAAATTTCACAAATGGTGTGAACATCATTTCGAGCGACGATAATAATAAGGGAAAGACGATTGTAATCCAATCAATGATGTATGCTTTAGGAAATGAACCAACATTCCCTACATCATTTGAATTTCAGAAGTATTATTACTATATCGAATTTGAAGAAGCTGGGATTATATTCAAACTTTGCCGATCTGGCGATGGATTTGTATTAAAGCGTGAATCTACTGTACTTATTTTTGATAATGTTTCTGAACTTAAAAGATATTGGAACAGGAATATATTTCCACTTCCGTCAATAGCAAAAAATCAACTTTTAAGGATTGTAGATCCAGTACTATATGTCCAGCTTTTCTTTATTGGACAAGATAAGAAGGACACGTCCAATATCGCCAATCACGGCTTCTATAATAAACAAGATTTTATCGATATGCTTTACGCATATGCTGGTTTAATTGGAGAGCAACTTCCACAAGAGAGGATTGATGAGATAAAGAGTCATATAATAACTCTTTCTGACGAGAAAAAGCTATTGCTACAACAACATAAAATACTTAAATCGAAAAAAACACCTGTTTCATATCTTAGCGCGGAGAGTGACCGCCTCGCATTTGGTAAAAAAATAGAGAGTCTTGAAAGAGTCCAAAATAAAATTGCGGAATTACGGAAGGCTCGTAATAGTGTATCTACTCGTAAGAGTAAATGGGAGCATACGATTAACGAACTTCGCTCTTTAAATCGCACAATATCGTGTGGAGAATTACGATGCATGGATTGCAACTCTACAAATATCTCGTTTAGTACTGGAGAGTCAGTTCAAACATCCTACTCGTTTGATGTGTCTACAGTTGAAATGCGAAATGAAATCATTCATTCTATTTCAGAAAAAATTTCTGCTTATAGCGAAGAAATTGAACGGCTTTCTGCAGAAATAATTATAGAGCAAGAACGTTTGCAATCTTTAATGGATGATGAAAGCGTCTCTCTTGAATCTATTGTCGCTTACAAGAAAGATATTTTTTCGGCTTCAGATGCAGAAGCCAGAATTAAAGAGATAGACATGGAAGTCGCTACATTAAAGAGTCAACTGTTAGCCAGTGAAAATGCATCGATTGAAACGCAAGAGCAAAGAGTAGCTTTGTTATCAGCAATTATAGGCAAAATGAATGAACTTTACCATCAGATTGATCCGGATGGTAATATAATATATTCAAGCTTATTTACTCAGCGAAATGAGGTGTATTCTGGAAGCGAGGCGACTATTTTTCATGTGGTGAAATTGTTTGCCTTACAATTTGTGTTGCGGCACAGTTTCCCAATAGTAATTGACTCCTTCCGAGCAGAAGACTTATCGACTGGAAAAGAAAATACGGTGCTTGAAATCTCAAAATCAATTGATAAGCAAGTAATACTGACAACAACATTAAAGCATGAAGAGATAGGAAAATATGACGACCTTCCAGATGTGAATCATATAAATTATCAATCTCATACTCCAAGCAAGATCCTTGATGGTGCTTTTGTAGAATCCTTTGTTGCATTGTTGAATGACCTTTCGATTGAGATTTAAATGGGGTATAAAAAGTATTGACTCACTATATTAGATCGCCCCTTGCGCTAGCTTTTCATATCATATTATTTTTGGGGGAAAAGGTGACTACGCCTCACTTCCACACCGGCCCCGCTACGCTAGGCCCTAGTTTGGAGTTGGTGCAGACTGCATCTTTTTTGTCTACACATTCCATTGTAGACAAAGCCTGCGTTTAACGATAGTTATACGCAGGTTTTGTTTTTACTTGGCGATATAGCACAAAATGGCGAGATACAAATTAGTTATAATTACATATCACATGTGTCAACAAGCAGGTTTAAGGAAAAGGTATCTTCCTTAAACCTGCTTTTATTTATGTTTTAAAAAGTGAGGCAACTATGAAACTTCCATATGGCTATGTTTTGATTGGCAAGGAAATCGTTATTCATGAAGAAAAGGCGGATGTTGTCCGTAGCATTTTTGATGATTACCTTGCCGGAGCCAGCTTAGGCAAGATTGTTGATCTGCTTTTCAAAAAAGGGGTGGTTTCTCCAACTGGAAAAGTAAAATGGACGAGGGCGGCCGTGGATAAACTTCTGGCGAACAAAAAATATATCCCCCTGGTTGGTATTAAGATATACATGGATACTCAGTTTGAGAAAGCTCGACGTTGCAATGTAGACTATGATAAAGCCGGGTATCCACGAAAGGCAGTCAGGTATCAGTCTCCAGTTTTTGATACAAAATGAGACTATACAGAACCCATTTCTCTTGTTATACTAAATAAAAAGGAGAATGGGCCATGAACGAGAATGAACTACATGAGCGATACATACGCTTGGCATTTCAATATGAGTCTGCCATTGATGCCCTTCTGACAAAAGGATTGGTCGATATAGAAGCGGCCGACGCCGCAAAAGAGAGATTCTATGATACATTGAATGAGGAAAAGCTGCGGACCACACAAAAAATCAGGGACTATCATGAGACCATCAGCCTGTATATGAGGATGCTGGCCTATGATGGCATGGTCTCCCTGACAGAATTGGCAAGGCAGTATTCCGATGAGTCGCCGGGATATGTAATCCAAAGCTGGATGCGCAGCCGCAACACATTAGAGTTTCTCCGCCAATGGGAAAATGACATGAATGAAGGTTTTGATGATAGGGCCTGTGAGGAACTGATTCATCAGGGACATACGACATCACTGACCATTACACCATCTCTGTGGATTCGAAAGACTCACGCTGTTGGGATACAGGTAAAGCAAGGTAAAGGTGGAGGCGTGAGTGCTTACCCTGAAATTGCTGCAGGCTTCCAGCTATGGATAGATCCGAAGGTTCGGTTGGCAATCGTTAGGAAACATATGTAAAACAGAAATTGATTAAAGTGCATGAGTGGATGGAGAATGGTATGTTTCGTATCAAACCAGTTTACTCCTTCCACCTGCTTATGAGTATGGGTACGATTTGCTTCTTTTCCACAATGCACTTTTCTTAAGCAGTGAGTATTCGATTGCCCGGTATGCATATCCGCAGGATTACTGAGGCGTGAAATATGGGTAATATCTCTGAATTAGAACGGCGTATTTCCATTCGCATTATACTGGAAGACGCTGAGATAATTTTCGCGCTACTATCAAGTGAACAAGATATTAGAGTATCACATAAAAGGAACGTCTCAAATACTAAAAGCTGATACATTACTTATTTGTTAATTATGGAGGGAGCAGCTGCTCCATCTACCAATGTGAAAGAAATCATTACAAAACGATTTTAAACAACTAAATTTGGAAATCTCAGTATGTGCCAGAGTTTGACAGATAGTTTAGTGGAGTGGTGTTGAATATGAGATTTGAAGTAGTTCAACGAGGACAAATCGAACGTGTTTTTACAAAAAATGTGATATACCTCCACAAAGACGGTTGGAATGACTGGTTTAAATATGAGACGATGTTTTATCTTTCCTATTCTGATGAAAAAGGGAATACAGTGGAGTTGGGGAGCATTAAGATCGGTCAGATAGGAATGGAGCAGAGGACCCCTGATTTGCCGAAAACTTTTGAAACGTTAACCGATTCGTTTTTTACACTGGGGCAAAGTGAAGATTATTATGAAAATGTCAAAAAACTGGAACACGGAGAACTACGAGAGGATATTTTAACTGCGTTAAGAGATATTGCGTATAATCTGACAATTTTTGAGGCAGTGAAACAGGAAAATGTCACGCGTGAATCTCTTATGCGCGATCTTGGCTCCAGAATCATCAGGGAACAATTTCATCGAATCGCTAACGGGGGCGCGAAATTGACCCCTTTTGATATATCCTACAAGCTCCCAGGTCAGGTCGGAACCGATTACCAACTGGAGTTTCATGTAGTCCCGGATTCCAACCCACCGACTAACATCCATGTATTGATTGGGAGAAACGGCGTCGGAAAGACCCATATGCTTACGTCAATGATACGTTGCCTTTCAACAGGCAACCAGGATGGGCAATATGGAAAATTCAGCTTTGAGCATCGCACAAAATTTTCAAATTTTGTATGTGTAGCTTTTAGCCCGTTTGATACCTACCCAATGCCGGATGACATAGAAGAGGATGAATATAGTGGAAAATACACATACATTGGTTTAGGCAGCGGGCAGGAGATACGGATGCAGCGGCTGGAGGAGCAGTTTATTGCGGCGCTGCGGTCATGTAATAAATATAAAGAAAAGCGCACATTATGGATTGCTACTATGACGCTACTGAACTCAGACCCCATTTTTGCGAACAATGGTGCCTCCGCGCTGCTGTCTCCACAAGGAACAGAGGAAGGTGAACTGGTTGTCTCTGCGCAAGAGCTATTTAGCCGTCTAAGCTCTGGCCATAAGGTGATTTTGCTGACCTTGACCTGTCTGGTAGTGATTACGATGGAACGCACTCTTGTGCTCATGGATGAGCCGGAAAATCATCTGCACCCACCGTTGCTCTCTGCATTTGTTCGGGCGTTATCTGCGTTGCTGATTCAAAAAAACGGACTGGCTATTATTTCTACGCACTCGCCTGTTATTTTGCAGGAAGTACCTAAAAACTGCATCTGGCAGCTTTACAGAAACAACACAATACTGCGTGCGGTACGACCAGAGCGAGAAACATTCGGTGAGAATGTTGGAGTCCTCATAAACGATGTCTTTGGGCTTGAAGTGACCCATTCTGGCTTTCATGGTATGTTACTTCAGATGGTTGAAGCGGGCTTAACATACGAGGAAATATTAAATAAATTCGATTTTCGGGTCGGTATGGAAGCGAGATCGATTTTGCGCATCCTGCTTGCAAATAGAGAGTATGGAGGTACCGAATGAGAAAACTGAACGCTCCCGGCGATTCGGTTCAAGATGTATTTTCGACGTGTATTGAAAGCTATCGGGATGCCGCGTTAAAAAACCGGCTCAGATCGATAGTTCCTGTTCTCTCTGATGAGGCATCGCGCTTTGAAGACTGTGTATTAACATCAAAGACCCATACTATTCCAACGGCGGACAATGTAGGCGGGGTGGTTAGCAAGGCTGAGATGTTGGACATTTATGAATCCAAGTTTGTAAAGGGGACTGGCCGGCCATATTACGATAAATATATGTCGCTCCCCACGAATGGAAAATGTCCATTCTGTGGGATTGGCACTGTGAGCACGTTGGATCACTATTTGCCGAAATCCAAATATCCTGCACTGGCAATCACACCTAAAAATATGATCCCGGCCTGTCGGGACTGTAATTTGGGAAAGAAAAGGACATTTTCTCCTCAGAACTCAGAGGAGGAACCGTTACATCCGTATTTTGACGATGTTGAACAGGATATCTGGCTGTCCGTGAGATTTGAAGTTGCGGGCAAAGAGTTAGTTCCTACCTATTTTGTGCGGAAACCTGTAGCGTGGAACGACTTGCTGTTCAGGCGGGTTGAGAATCATATGGTTTTATATAATCTATACACATCCTACGCAGTGCATGCCGCCGAAGAAATTACAGGCCGATCGGGTATATGGCATGTCTTTCTCGATAGATGTGGTGAAGATTTCCTTGCGGCATCCTTTCATGACGAGGCGGTTAGCAGGGAACAGTTGTTCTTAAATTCATGGCAGTCCGCACTTTACCGCGGATTGGAGGAGCATATTGATTTTGTAACCCAATGGCTGCGATTATGAACACCCCCACCTAATCCGAACAGTTCCCATGAAACTGACGGATTAGGTGGGGCGTTTTATGACTGAAAGATTTATCATAGCAAGGTTTTCGGCCATTTTCATATTTACGATGGAAATGAAATATAAAGGCACAAAAAGTTTGAAATCAGCTTTCAAAACTGAAATTTTCGGAATCCGAACCCCTATGTAGCATGAATACATGGCTCACCTTTAATACACTTTCGCCATTTGATATGGTATCCGGTTTTTCAATATGCGATGAGGTTGCCCTGTATATAGGATTTGATGGAAGAGTCAATCTCTCTTGAATCCTGTTTCAGAGGCATATCCCTTCGATAAAGTTATTCCGTTTTGAACGATGCGAAAAATGATTTGGCGACTGCATTGTTATGGGGGTTACAGAGATAGAAAATGACTGTACCATTGCATGCTCATAAAGTAACTGCCAGAAACGATGGAAGGCATATTGTGCCCCTAACCATTGTAGAACAGAAGTTCAAGTTCAGAATTGAGTTACATCCTTGCGCCTTTGAAAGTGGAGGTGATGAACTGTGTACTGTTCCTAATGCTTTGAATAAATTTATAAGATTTGGTCAATAATGAAGATATGGAATTTTGGGGTAAATGCTTTGCAACTGCATCTTTTTTGTCCACACAATACAAAACTAGAAATCGCTGCAGTTTTTACTGCGGCGATTTCTCATTGGATCGCCCCATCAGCTCTGCCGGTGGGGCGGCCCGTAAAAAGAGCTTTAATATCAAACATCGAGTGAAGTGAGCCGCTAACATGAACCTTCCACTAATAGAAATCTGCTATTAGAACGGTGATTGCCCGTTTACGGGCTGTATGGCAAGTGATGCAAGCGGAATAAATTTCCATGTATCTTGAGACGCTTGCCGGTAATAGGCTCTTATAGGGCCTACGCAAGCCTCCGGCTTAACCGGCGGTTATGGCTTGACCACAGACGGATTTTGCTTTGATTATCGGAAGGATTCCTCGTACGGGGAATCCTCTTTTGTTTATTGCAGCGCAGATCATGGGGCCGCACTCTTCAGCATCCTGTCCAGTCCCCAATGGCTGGAATCTGCTCACAGACATGTGCCGGGGCGGCGGACTGTTCCAGCTTGACCTGGAAGGGACGTCAAGCCAGAGAAGAAGCTTTTTATAATTCCGGCAGTGCCCAGCGGCGGTTGGTGGAAGAGTGGCCTGCTGCTTTGGGATTCGGATCGCTGATAACGAATTTTCCGCTCACCGATGCGCAGTTTTCATGCCGCAAAGTCCGGACCCTCCCGCCGGAAGAACAACCGTCTGCCTTGGCGGCTGGCTCTTATAAGAAATACCATACGCCTCTTCCGCCGTGCGTATTGAGCCGTTTAGGGCGGCAGAGCGGTTTCTTCCCACGAAAAGCGGCTTTTGCCTTGCGGGACATACTGCGCTGCAAGGCGGCGGAAAGGGGTTCCCTTTGTCGGGACGCGAGAGAACAAAACAGCCCCCCCTTCGGAATGCCCGAAGGGGGGCTGCGGATCTATCAGAGCTGCTTGACCGTGTAATACACCGCCAGGGCAAAGACCACTATGGCCAGGGCCCACATGGCGTAATAGGCGATGGTGCTGCTGAACAGAGCGATGGCCAGCGCCACGACGGACAGGCCGCAGGCCGCATAGATGGGCATGGGATCCGCGCCGGCAGTCAACACCTGAAGATTGCCCAGCTTGCCGCCATTCTTGTCCGCCTTGTTGGTGAGGAAAGCCGCTACGATCAGTACCACGATATAGACTACCGCAGCGATCCGGACATAGGTACCCAGGAAGATGCTGTCCAGCACCCGCCGGCAGACCCACAGGGCGATCAGGGAGGCACCCAGGATGGTCAGGGACCAGGAGCACTCCCGATCGTACAGATTCCACAGAATGCCCAGCAGCATGACCACCGGAACCACCACGCACAGGAAGGTGAGAGCGGAGTCGTAGAAGGTGCGGATCATCCAGGCGGAACCGCCCAGGAAAACGCCGGCGGCAAACACCGACCAGCCGATCCAGCGGCGCTTGGTTTGCTGGCGCCAGACGATGCCCAGGACCAGACCGATCACAGCCACTGCCGCACCCGCGGCCATCAGATAGGGCAGTGCGGCGTCGCATGCGAGAAGCTCATTGGCGGTGCCGTTCACATAGAAGCGGCGGATGACCAACAGATAGATCTCCGCCACGCAGCCGGCCAGAAAAAACTTGAGCGCGTTGTGCATGGGCTCGTTCCGCTTTACCGGCTTGGATTTACTGACAGGATTTTTGGACATATAGGACAACCTCCAGGGTGTTTGTTCCGAAAATAGCCGCGGGAAAACATGCGCTTCCGCTGGCATACTATGATAGTATAGCAGATATTTCGTGCCTTTGCAAGGGGAAGGAGCCAGACTTTTCCCTTTTTTCCAACAGGAGTCAGGATTGCCGGTTGAGATTTGCCCGGGGGCGTGGTATACTCCTCTATTATGAGATTTTTTGCGAAAAATACTGATGACAAGAGGAATTTGCTTATGAAACGTTTGGGCGCACTGCTGGCGTCACTGCTGCTGGCGGGGAGCCTGACCGCCTGCGGCGGCACTGCGGCGCAGGAGATGCAGAGCATACAGGTCTTCGCCATGGACACGGTGATGGGCCTGCGGGCCTGCGGCGGGGAGACGGAGGCGGCGCTTGCGGCGGCGGAAGACGAGATCTACCGCCTGGATGAGGCGCTCTCCCGCACCCGGGAGGACAGCGCAGTGTCCCGGTTGAACAGCGCGGCGGGGGGGACGCCGGTGGATGTGGGGGAGGAACTCCGCGACCTGATTGCCCGGGCCCTGGATTTCAGCGCTGCCACAGACGGGGCCTTTGACATCACCCTGGCGCCGGTGTCCTCTGCCTGGGGCTTTACGGAGGACACCTACCGGGTGCCGGAGGACGCTGAACTGGCGTTGCTGCTGCCCTGCGTGGGGGCGGAGCATGTCCACCTGGAGGAGGGGACTGCTGTCTCGCTGGACCAGGGCACCCGGATTGACCTGGGAGCCATTGCCAAGGGGTATGCCAGCGACTGGATGGCTGCGATTTACCAGGAGCACGGCATCACCCACGGCATCGTGGACCTGGGTGGGAACACCTGGGTCTGCGGCGGGAACTTGGAGGGGGAGCCCTGGCAGATCGGCATTCAGGACCCGGCCCGGTCCGCGGGGGCTTTGGCGGGGATCCTGGAGGCGTCGGACGCCTTTGCCGTCACCTCCGGCGGCTATCAGCGGTATTTTGAGGAAAATGGACAGCTCTATCACCATATCATTGATCCTGCCACCGGCCGCCCGGCGGAGAGCGGACTTACCTCCGTCACCGTGGTGGCGGATGGGGCCGCGGGCAACGGCACGATGTGCGACGCCCTCTCCACGGCCCTGTTCGTCATGGGGGAGGACCGGGCGCTGGAGCTCTGGCGCAGCGGCGTCTATGACTTTGACCTGATCTTGGTGACAGAGGACGGCCGGCTGCTGGCGACTGCGGGCATCGCGGACCGGTTCCGTCCGGACGATTCGGCGGGGTATGCGTATGAAATCGTCTCCTAAGCTGCGGCCAAACGGCTGGGATGCGTTGGCGGCGGCCGCTGTGCTGGCGCTGGCGGTGGCCTGCGCGGCTCTGTTCTGGACTGGGGGAGAGGAAATAGGCCCGCTGACGGCGGTAGTGTCTGCGAACGGCGAGCCGGTGGATCGGGTGGTGCTGGCGGACCTGTCGGGACCGGAGGAGCGGACCTATACGTCCAACGGCTACACCCTCCGGGTGGCCTTTGGGCCAGAGTCTGCCCAGGTGACGGTGTCCGACTGCCCCACCCAGGACTGCGTCCACATGGGGGAGATCACCCGCGGGGGACAGAGCATCGTGTGCCTGCCCGCCCGGATCGTCGTGCAGCTGGAGGGCGGCGCGGCGGCGGATGACGGCGTGGATCTGGTGATCGGATAAGGAGGCGCCATGAAACTGACGACGAGACAGTTGACGCTGTGCGCGGTGCTGACGGCCATGGCGCTGGCGCTCAGCTATCTGGAGAACTTCTTCCCCTTGTCCCTGGCCATCCCCATTCCGGGGATCAAGCTGGGACTGGCCAACATCGTGACGCTGTTCGCCCTGTACGCCCTGGGACCGGGGCAGGCGCTGCTGATCCTGCTGGCCCGGTGCCTGCTGGGGGCGGTCTTTGCAGGAAACATGAACGCGCTGATTTTTTCCCTGCTGGGGGGCGTGACGGCCATGGGGGTGATGATCGCCCTCTCCCGGCTGAAGCGCCTCTCCGTCTACGGAGTGTCTGTGGGCGGAGCAGCGGCCCACAACTGCGGCCAGGTGGCCGCAGCTGTGCTGACGCTGGGCAACACGGCGCCGCTGTACTACCTGCCGGTGCTGCTGGGGGTGTCCCTCTTTACCGGGGCATTGACGGGGCTGATCGCCGCCTGCCTGTTCCGGGCGCTGGCACATACAAGACTGTGGGGGGTGTGAGCGGATGGACAAGCGGGATCAGAGCAAAAAGGACGAGATCATCCTGCGGCAGCTGGAGGTGATCCGCTCTATGACGGAGCACAACCTCAGCCGCATGGGCGCGGACTTCTGGGGCACTCCGACACCGGAGAAGCATGTGCCTGTGGCTCCGCTGCCGGAGAAAGAAAAAAGGATCCCGCCGGCAGACGGCGGGGAGAAAAAGGCGCCAGAGGCGGCAGAACAGAAACAGGAAGACACCGCCAAAGCTCCCCCCAAAGAGAACATCGAGGATCTGCAGAAGGAGCTGGACAGCTATGTGGGCCTCAGTGCGGTGAAGCGGGAGGTGAAAGACCTCATCAATCTGGCGGCGGTGGAGCGTCTGCGCCGGCAGCACGGCCTGCCCACAGCGGACATGAGTCTCCACATGGTGTTTTCCGGCAATCCCGGCACGGGAAAGACCACCATCGCCCGGCTGATGGCACGGGTTTACCACAGCCTGGGCATCTTGTCCAAGGGGCAGCTGGTGGAGGTAGACCGCAGCGGGCTGGTGGCGGGCTACGTGGGACAGACAGCCATCAAGACCCGGAAGGTCATCGACTCCGCTCTGGGGGGTGTGCTGTTCATCGACGAGGCATACGCCCTCAACGGCGGCGGGGCCAACGACTTCGGCCAGGAGGCCATCGACACGCTGCTGAAGGCCATGGAGGACCACCGGGACGACCTGGTGGTGATCGTCGCGGGCTACGACGGGCTGATGGACGAGTTCATCCACTCCAATCCGGGACTGGAGTCCAGGTTCAACCGCTTCCTCCACTTTGCAGATTACACGGCGGAGGAACTGCTGGCCATCTTCCGGATGCAGTGTGAAAAAGGGTGCTACATTCTGGAGCCGGAGGCGGAGGCGCCGCTGCGCTCCCTGCTGGAAAGGCGGATGGCGGATGCGGCCTCCTTCGGCAACGCCCGGGGCGTGCGAAACCTGTTTGAGCAGATCCTGGTCCGGCAGGCGGGCCGTCTGGCGGGACAGGCGTCCGTCAACCGGGAGGACCTGACGCGGATCACCGCCGCAGATGTGGAGGCAGTGGGCCGGGCAAATGATTTGGAGGCGAAAGAGCGTTGAAGGTTTTGATCTTACATCCCAGCAGCCGATATGACCGGTATCTGCCCGATATTCCCGCTGCGGGGCGGATGGAGCTGGTGTTCACGGACCGGGAGGGGCCGGAGGAGCGCTGGCTGGCAGCCGGCGGCGATGCGGAGGCTTTGGTGGCCGCACCGGTGACGCCGGTGACAGAGGAACTGATCGCCCGGATGCCGCATCTCAAGCTGATCCACAGCGACGGGGTGGGCTACGACCGGATTGACCTGGCGGCGGCCCGGGAGGGGGGCATCTATGTGTGCAACTGCGCCGGGTGCAACGCAGGCCCCGTGGCGGAGCTGGCGGTGACGCTGATGAGCATGCTGCTGCACCGGACGCTGTGGGGAGACCGGATGGTGCGGGCCGGGCAGCAGCATGAGGCGGTGAACGAGCTGGCAGCCCATGTGCCGGAAGATCTGTCCACCTGCCGGGTGGGGCTGGTGGGCTTCGGCGCCATCGGCCAGGCTACGGCGCAGCGGCTGCGGGCCAACGGCAGCGAGGTGTTTTACTACGCCCGGCACCGGCAGGATCCGGCTGTGGAGGAGGCGTACGGCGCCCGGTATCTGCCCCTGTACGAGCTGGCGGAGACCTGTGACATCATCAGCCTCCATCTGCCCGCCACGCCGGAGAGCACCCACCTGCTGGACCGGGCGTTCTTCGGCCGGATGCGGCCGGGGAGCTATCTGGTGAACACCGCTCGGGGCGCGGTGATCGACGATGCGGCCCTGTGCGAGGCTATCCGCTCCGGCCGTCTGGCGGGGGCGGCGCTGGACGCCTATGACCCGGAGCCTGTGACGGCGGAGCACCCGCTGGTGCGGCTGGCGGCGGAGTGCCCGGACCGGCTGATCCTCTGCCCCCACCAGGGCGGGATCAGCCATGCGGCGTTCCGGGAGGCCGCGCGGATGGTGTTTGCGGATCTGGAAAAGCTGATGGACGGCAAGCGTCCGGAACGGGTGGTCAACGGCCTGTAACTGGCGCTGATGGAGATTAAGAGGCCGGAAGAGGAGAGGCACTATGCGCGTACCAGAGCACTGCACAGCGGATGCGGGGATGTTCTTCGACGGCCATCCGGCGGAGCTGGCGCTGTATGAAGCGCTGTTCCGGCGGATGGACGGGGCGTTTCCGGAGGGAACCGTCAAGGTGCAGAAAAGCCAGATCAGCTTTTACGGCCGGCATCTGTTCGCTGCGGCATCTCTGCCGGTGCGGCGGCGGAAGGACTGGCCGAAGATGTGCCTGATGGTGACCGTTGGACTGCCGTACCGGCTGGACTCGCCCCGGGTGGTGGCGGCCTCGGAGCCGTATCCCGGCCGCTGGACCCACCATGTCTTGGTGACAGAGGCGGACCAGATCGACGAAGAGCTGATGGGCTGGCTGCGGGAGGCATGGGACTTTGCGGAGAGCAAGCGATGAGATACACACGGGAAGAGCTGGCGGAGGCCCGGCGATCCATCGACTCCACCCTGCGCAAGTGTGAGAAGGCGCTGGAGAAGCTGCGACCGGGCACGTCGCCCCACACGCTGACGGTACGGCGCATCCGGGCGTTCCGGATCGCCTTGGCGCTGATCGACCGGGAGATGGACGGGACGGAGATTCCCGGTCCGGAAGGGAAGGAGGACCTATGAGCCACTATGCCTACGGATACTGCGGGATGCCCTGCGCCCTCTGTACCCGCTGCCGGACAGAGGGAAGCAGCCGGTGTCCCGGCTGCTCCTGCGACGGATACTACACCGTGCCCTGCAAGGTCCACCGCTGCGTCCGGGAAAAGGGACTGGACCACTGCGGACAGTGCGGGGACTTCCCCTGCCCGAAGCTGGGGAAGATGGGGGATTTCCGGGACCTGGATACGGGCCGCGTGAAGGAGCGGACCTGCCGGGCCGTGGCGGCGGAGGGCCTGCCCGCCTGGCTGGCGGAGTATGAGGAAAAGGCGGACCTGCTGACGGTGGCGCTGGAGCGGTACAACAACGGCAGGATGAAGCGGTATCTCTGCGAGCTGTTCCTGCAGCAGGACCTGGACACCCTGCGGCGGATCATGGCCCGGGCGGAGGCATTGGAAGGAGCGGATTCCAAGGAGCTGGGCCGGGCCTTCCAGGCGCTGGTGGGGGAGATGCTGGAATCGTGAGCGGGGCGCTGAACAGAAAAAAAGCCACCGGAGCAAATGCTCCGGTGGCTTTGATGTTCGCTTATTCCAGCTCGAAGGCACCAGTGTACAGCTGATAGTACAGTCCGTGCTGGCGGATCAGATCGTCGTGGTCGCCCCGCTCCACGATCCGGCCGTGGTCCAGCACCATGATGGCGTTGGAGTTGCGGACGGTGGAGAGCCGGTGGGCGATGACGAACACCGTCCGGCCATACATCAGGGAGTCCATGCCCTGCTGAACGATGGCCTCCGTCCGGGTGTCGATAGAGCTGGTGGCCTCATCCAGGATCATCACCGGCGGGTCTGCCACGGCTGCCCGGGCAATGGCCAGCAGCTGCCGCTGGCCTTGGGACAGATTGGCGCCGTTGCCGGTGAGCATGGTGTCGTACCCCTGGGGCAGGCGGCGGATGAAGTCGTCGGCATTGGCCAGGGCGGCGGCCGCCTCCACCTCTTCATCCGTGGCATCCAGATTGCCGTAGCGGATGTTCTCCCGGACGGTGCCGGTGAAGAGGTTGGTGTCCTGCAGCACGATGCCCAGGCTGCGCCGCAGGTCCGGCTTGCGGATGTTGTTGATGGAGATGCCGTCGTAACGGATCTTGCCGTCGGCAATGTCGTAGAACCGGTTGATCAGGTTGGTGATGGTGGTCTTGCCGGCGCCGGTGGCACCCACGAAGGCCAGCTTCTGGCCAGGCTTGGCAAAGAGGCTGATGTCGTGGAGGATGGTCTTGCCCTCCTCATAGGCGAAGTCCACATGGTCGAACCGCACGTCGCCGGAGAGCTTGATGAGGTAGTAGTCCTCGCTCTCGACATTCCGGACCGGGCCCAGGATGGGGCGGTAGAAGGCCTTGCCGTGCTCCTGGTATTTCCAGGCCCAGGCCTCGTCTTTTCCAGCCTCGGGGGCCTTCAGCTCCGTGAAGGAGCCGTCCGCCTCTTCCCGCACAGGGACCATCACCATGTCAGTGCTGTGGGGGACCCTCCAGGCCCAGAGGTTGGTGCGCTTCTCGGACTCCTCCAGTTGGTGGCCCTCTTTGTCATAGGACACGTTTACCAGCGTCACAGTGCCGTGGTCCTCCTCCGGCTCCTCGTCCATCAGGGCGAAGATCCGCTCCGCGCCGGCCAGGGCCATGATGATGGAGTTGAACTGCTGGGAGATCTGGTTGATGGGGTTGGAAAAGCTCTTGGACAGCTGCAGGAAGCTGGCAATAACGCCCAGGGTGATGGTGGTGTCCACCCCGCTGAGGGCCAGAGCGCCGCCCACCATAGCCACGATCACGTACTGGACATTGCCGATGTTCACCATGATAGGCATCAGGATGCTGGCGTAGGTGTGGGCTTTGTCCGCGCTGTGGAACATTTCGTCGTTGACCCGGTCAAAGCCGTCCTGGGCCTCCTGCTCATGGCAGAAGACCTTGACCACTTTCTGACCGTTGATCATCTCCTCGATATAACCGTTGAGGGCGCCCAGGGTGCTCTGCTGGCGGAGGAAATAGCGGCCGCTGCGGCCGGCCAGGAACCGTGTCACCACCAGGGCGAAGCAGACGCACACCAGGACCACAACCGTGAGCAGGGCGTTGGTGAACAGCATACCCAGGAAGGTGACCAGGATGGTCATAGAGGAGTTGATGACCTGGGGGATGCTCTGGGCGAACATCTGCCGCAGGGTGTCCACATCGTTGGTGTAGACGCTCATCACGTCGCCGTGGGCGTGGGTGTCAAAATACTTGATAGGCAGGGTCTGCATGTGGCCGAACAGGTCGTCCCGAATGGTTTTCTGTACGCCCTGGGACACCACGATCATGTTCCGGTTATAGGCGTAAGCGCACAGGGCACCCACCAGGAACAGGCAACCCATCATCACCAGGGCCCGCACCAGGCCGGAAAAGTCTGGATCCGCCGCACCCAGCAGGGGGGTGATATAGTCGTCGATCAGACTGCCCAGAAACAGAGAGCCCGCCACGTTGGCGATGGCACTGACCAGAATGCACACCAGAACAATGATGAAGCGGGCCTTGTACCCCCGTTTGATATAGCCCATCAGGCGGCCGACAATGTGCCGGCGATGGCCGGGCGCCTTGGCGCCGCTGCGGATCTGCTTACTGCTCATTGTCACTGCCTCCTTTCATTTGGGACTCATAGGTCTCGCGGTAGATATCACAGGTTTTCAGCAATTCGTCGTGGGTACCCATGGCCACGATCTGTCCGCCGTCCATCACCAGGATCTTGTCGGCGTCCTCGATGGAGGAGACCCGCTGGGCGATGATGAACTTGGTGGTATCCGGGATCTCCTCCAGAAACGCTTTGCGGATCAGGGCGTCGGTCTTGGTGTCCACGGCGGAGGTGGAGTCGTCCAGGATCAGGATCTTGGGGTGCTTCAGCAGGGCCCGGGCGATGCAAAGCCGCTGCTTCTGCCCGCCGGAGACGTTGGAGCCGCCCTGCTCGATATAGGTGTCGTACTTGTCGGGGAACTCCTGGATAAAGGAGTCCGCCTGGGCCAGCTGGCACATCCGGACCATCTCCTCGTCAGTGGCGTCCTTTTTGCCCCAGCGGAGATTATCCTTGATGGTGCCGGAGAACAGCACGTTCTTCTGCAGCACCATGGCCACCTGGTCCCGCAGGGCGTCCATATCGTAGTCCCGGACGTCCGCGCCGCCCACCAGGACGCGGCCCTCAGTGGCGTCGTACAGACGGGGGATCAGCTGGACCAGGGTGGTCTTGGAGGTGCCGGTGCCGCCCAGGATACCTACGGTCTCACCGGACTTCACCGTGAGGTTCACGTTCTTCAGGCACTCCTTGCTGGGGTCCTTGGCGTAGGAGAAGCTGACGTTCTCAAACACCACGGAGCCGTCCTTGACCTCTTCGATGGGCTGGGAGCCGTTCTTCAGATCGCTCTCCTCGTTCAGGATCTCTGTGATCCGCTCTGCGGAGGCCCGGGCCATGATGATCATAGTCAGTACCATGGAGAGCATCATCAGGCTCATCAGCATCATCATGATGTAGCTGAACATACTGGTCAGCTGGCCGGTGGTCATGCTGCCGCCCACGATCAGGTTGGCGCCGATCCAGGACACGGAGATCATGCAGGCATACACACAGATCTGCATCAGAGGCATATTGAAGGCCAGGATGCGCTCCGCCTTGGAGAAGTCCATGTAGATCTCCTGGGAGACCTTGCCGAACTTCTCTACTTCATGGTCCTCCCGAACAAAGGACTTCACCACCCGGATGCCCAGCAGGTTCTCCTGCACCACGTTGTTCAGGTGGTCATAGCGCTTGAAGACCCGTTCAAAAATGGGGTGGGCCCTGGTCATGATGAGCGCCAGGCCGATGCCCAGGATCGGGATGACCACCAGGAAGATCAGTGCCAGCTTGGGGTTGATGCGCAGGGTGAGTACCCAGGCGCAGATCAACATGATGGGGGACCGGACCGCGATACGGATGACCATCATAAAAGCCATCTGGACGTTGGTCACGTCTGTGGTCAGGCGGGTGATGATGCCGCTGGTGGAGAACTTGTCAATGTTGGCAAAGGAGAACTTCTGGACATTCCGATACATCTCCCGCCGCAGATTCCGCGCGAAGCCCGTAGAGGCCTTGGCGCCGAAACGGCCGGACAGTCCGCCGCAGATCAGCGCCAGAACAGCCATTCCCACCACGGTGAGGCCGTAGGCGGCAATATGGTGCATGCTGCCGGCCTTGACCCCCTCGTCCAGCAGCTTGCCGGTCATCAGGGGGATCAACACGTCAAACGCCACTTCGCCGATGACGAAGATGGGCGTCAGGATGGTGGCTGGCCAGAACTCCTGAATACAGCTGGCCAGGCTCCTTTTTTTCTTCATAGAATACCTCCTTGTGTCTTTGCTGTGCCGGGGGGAAGCGATTGAGCCGCTTCCCGGCGGGGCCCGGTTGGTCAAATGAGATTTTGCTTCAGCTTTTCCGCGATGGCCAGGAACTGGTCAATCTCCTCCTGAGAGATGCCTCTGGTCAGCGTCGCCTCTGTGGCGGCGATCCGCCGCTCTGCCTCCTGATTCAGCGCCTGCGCCCGGAGTGTGGGCGTGATCCGCTTCATCCGGGCGTCCCTGACCCCCATAGAGCGCTGGACGAGGCCCTCGTCCTCCAGCCGCTTCAGCAGCCGGGAGGCGGTGGAGCTGCGGATGCAGAGGGCGCGCTCCAGATCCTTTTGATAGATTTCCCGGCCCTGGCTGTGGCAGAGATAACCGATCAAAACGCCCTCGATCTCCGTCAGCATGCTCTGGGGATGGTCGGCAGGCCCCCAAAGCCGTCTGCGCAGGAGATTGGACAGTGCCTTGATCTCATACCCGACGTACCGCTCATGCTGCATGGAAACACCTCCTCCAACTGAACAGGATTATATTTTAGTTAGCAAACTAGCAAATGTCAAGAAGCAATCTGCCAAAATTTCTACGGGTCTTCCTTTAAAATTCGGCAGGCACCGAAAGAGAAGGAGGCGCCCCACACCGAAGGGCGGGGCGCCTCTGAAAAAACGGGTTGGAGGCTGCTGTTCAGCGGCCGCCCCGGGGGCGGTCCGGCAGGAAACAGAGGCAACCGGCCTGACGGCTGGCGTTCAGGTCGATGAGCCGCTGGTTGGAGCTGCCCCGGAACCGGAGGGTCAGGTCCTTCAGCTCCTCTACGAAGCGGCCGTCCACCAGCACATCCAACAGGGAGAGCATCTCGTCTGTCACCTCGCAGCGGGGATGAGTGCCGTCCGAGGTAAGCTCCTCATAGGTGAAGCCGGAGAAGCCCCAGATGGTCTTGTCCGGATACATCTGCCGGACCCGCCGGAGAAAGGGCACCAGGGCCCGCTGGTTCTCCGGTTCAAAGGGCTCGCCCCCCAGCAGTGTCAGGCCGTTGATGTAGACAGGGGAGAGCAGGGAGAGCAAATAATCCTCCGTCTCGGTGGTAAAGGGCTGGCCGTAGCAGAAGTCCCAGGTTTGGGGCTGAAAGCAGTTCTTGCAGTGATTGGTGCAGCCGGAGACGAACAGGGTGACCCGCACTCCCTCGCCATTGGCAATGTCGCAGTTTTTGATCTCACCGTAGTACATGACAGCCCTCCTGCTATTCCTCAAAATGGGCGCCCGCAGGCGCCCATTTGAGTTTGATCGTTTTTCCCGGGGACATGCGCCTCGGGAAAAACACCGCTCAGTTTGTAAGTGTGCGAGCGAAGCGAGTGCGCGCACAAACTGCAATCTCTTCGTTCAAAAGGCTTTGCCTTTTGAACGAAATATTTTACAGGTGCAGCACCCGGTCCCGGATCTCCTGAGTCCGGCCCTGGTTCCAGAACTGGGTTCCGATGTAGCCGCAGGTCCGGCGGGCCACATTCATCTTGTCCTGGTCTGTGTTGCCGCACTGGGGGCACTTCCAGATCAGCTTGCCGTTCTCCTCCGCGATCTGGATCTCGCCGTCCCAGCCGCACACCTGGCAATAGTCGGACTTGGTGTTCAGTTCGGCGTAGATGATGTTTTCATAGATGAACTTCATCACCTGGAGCACCGCCTCCAGGTTGTTCTGCATGTCCGGCACCTCCACGTAGCTGATGGCGCCGCCGGGAGACAGGGCCTGGAACTGGGCCTCAAACTTCAGCTTGTCGAAAGCGTTGATATCTTCTGTCACATGGACGTGGTAGCTGTTGGTGATGTAGCTCTTGTCAGTGACGCCCTCGATGATGCCGAAGCGGCGCTGCAGGCTCTTGGCAAATTTATAGGTGGTGGACTCCAGAGGCGTACCGTAGAGGGAGAAATCGATATCGCTCTCCTCCTTCCACTTCCTGCAGGCGTCGTTCATGTACTGCATCACCTGCAGGGCGAAGGGGGTGGCGGAGGGGTCCGTATGGCTCTTGCCGGTCATGTACTTCACGCACTCGTAGAGGCCGGCGTAGCCCAGGGAGATGGTGGAGTAGCCGTGGTAGAGCAGCTTGTCGATGGTCTCGCCCTTCTTCAGCCGGGCGCAGGCGCCGTACTGCCACAGAATCGGGGCCACGTCGGAGAGAGTGCCCTTCAGCCGATTGTGCCGGCACATCAGGGCACGGTGGCACAGCTCCAGGCGTTCGTCAAAGATCTTCCAGAACTTGTCCAGGTCGCCGCCGGAGGACAGGGCCACATCGGGCAGATTGATGGTCACCACGCCCTGATTGAAGCGGCCGTAGTACTTGTGCTTGCCAGGCTCATAATTGCCGGCGTTTGCGATGTTGCCGATGCCGGCATCTGTGAAGCGGTCCGGCGTCAGGAAGGAGCGGCAGCCCATGCAGGTATACACATCGCCCTTCAGCTCCAGCATTTTCTTGGCAGAGATGTAGTCGGGCACCATCCGGCGGGCGGTGCACTTGGCCGCCAGCTTGGTCAGGTAATAATAGGGGGAATCCTCGTGGACGTTATCCTCCTCCAGCACATAGATCAGCTTGGGGAAGGCGGGAGTGATCCACACGCCCTTTTCGTTCTTCACGCCCTGGTAGCGCTGCTCCAGGGTTTCCTCAATGATGAGGGCCAGATCCTTTTTCTCCTGCTCATTCTTGGCCTCACCCAGGTACATGAACACCGTCACGAAGGGGGCCTGGCCATTGGTGGTCAGCAGGGTCAGCACTTGGTACTGGATGGTCTGGACGCCGCGGCGGACCTCATCCCGCAGACGGGTCTCCACCAGCTCCTCGATCTTCTCCCGGGTGGGCCGGATGCCCAGGGCCTCCATCTCCTGCTCCACCAGCCGGCGGATCTTCTTCCGGCTCACATCCACGAAGGGGGCCAGGTGGGCCAGGGAGATAGACTGCCCGCCGTACTGGTTGGAAGCCACCTGAGCGATGATCTGAGTGGCAATGTTGCAGGCGGTGGAGAAGCTGTGGGGCCGCTCGATCAGGGTGTCCGTGATGACGGTGCCGTTCTGAAGCATATCCTCCAGATTCACCAGGTCACAGTTGTGCATGTGCTGGGCGTAGTAGTCCGAGTCATGGAAGTGGATGATGCCCTCCCGATGGGCCTCCACGATGTCGGCGGGCAGCAGCAGCCGCTCGCTCAGGTCCCGGGAGACCTCGCCGGCCATGTAGTCCCGCTGGGTGGAGTTCACCACCGGGTTCTTGTTGGAGTTCTCCTGCTTGGCCTCCTCGTTGCAGCACTCGATGAGGCTGAGGATCTTCTCGTCGGTGGTATTGCTCTTGCGGACCAGAGAGCGGACATAGCGGTAGGTGATGTAGTTCTTGGCCACCTCATAGGCCCCGTGAGCCATGATCTGGGACTCCACCAGGTCCTGAATCTCCTCCACAGAGGGGGAGCGGTTCATCTTCTGACAGCTGAGTTCCACGGACTCCGCGATCCGCTGGATCTGGACCGGGGTCATCCGGGCGTCCTCCTCGATAGTGTTGTTGGCCTTGGTGATGGCGGCGATGATCTTCGTGATGTCGAAGATGACCTCCGTGCCGTTCCGCTTCATGACTTTCATGGGACTCTCCGCCTCTCTTGTAGAATCAATCTCAATTGTAATATATCTAGTAAGCATTGTTATCATACCACACTAGATATGGGATGAAAAGTTGCATTTACCATAGTGTCTTCCAAAATTCGGCGAGGAAATTTGTGCGTTCCGGAGAAAAGCTGTCGATGCGGAAAAACCGCCCCGTGCGGCAGGGCGCGGAGCGGTCGGGATCCGGAGAACAGTCAGGTCAGCTCTGTGTATTTGGCGGCGCTGCCCCGGGCCTTTTCCACCGGGTACTTGGCGGCGTTCTGATCCACCTTGGCGTTCAGGATCTCATCCAGATCCAGGCCGCACACATCGGCCATCAGGACGCAGTAGCTCAGCACATCCGCCAGCTCCTCCCGGATGCGGCCCAGCTTGTCCCGGCATTCCAGGTCCGCGCCGCTCCACTGGAATATCTCCAGCAGCTCCGCCGCCTCCAGGGACAGGGAGATGGCCAGGTCCTTGGGGGTGTGGAACTGCCGCCACTCCCGGTCGTCCCGGAACTGGATCACCCGACGGATCGTCTCATCCCGCAGCATGGATGTCAACTCCTTTTCCATAAAATCAGCATTCACTCCGCCCGGACAGCCCAGCGCAGCTTGGTGGAGTGGGCCCGGGGGTTCCGGCGGCACTCCTGGGGAGAGGGGCGGGTGACCTCCTGGGCGATGTCGCTGTACAGCCCATCCCGGTACTGCTGGCGGAAGGCCTGCTTCACCAGCCGGTCCTCGCCGGAGTGGAAGGTGAGGATGGCCGCCCGCCCGCCGGGCTTCAGCACATGGGGGAGCTTTTCCAGAAAGGCGTACAGCACCTCGAACTCACTGTTCACGTCGATCCGCAGCGCCTGGAAGGTCCGCTGACAGGACTTCTTCACCGCCTCCTTCCGCTCCCCGGCGGGGAGGAAAGACAGCGCCCCCTCAATGAGGGCGTACAGCTGGCGGGTGGTATCCACAGTGCCGCCCCGGCGGAACACCTGAATGACGGCCTTTGCGATGCGGTCCGCGTAGGGCTCGTCGGAATTTTCCACCAGCAGGTTCTCCAGCTCCTCCTGGTCCAGCTGCCGCAGCCGCTCCGCCGCGGTGACGCCGGAGGAGGGGTCCAGCCGCAGGTCCAGGGGACCGTCCTGCTTGAAGGTAAAGCCCCGGGTCGGGTCGTCGATCTGCATGGAGGAGACGCCTAAATCCGCCAGCACGAAGTCGAAGAGCACGCCGGGGGCCACCTGGTCCACGTCGGCGAAATTCCGATGCTGGATGGTGAGGAGCTCCGGCCCGAAGCCCGCAGATGCCAGCCGGGCGCGGGTCTTTTCCATCTCGATGGGGTCCACGTCCGTGGCATATAGGTGTCCTTGCCCCTGAAGCTGTGCCAGCATCCGGCGGGTGTGGCCGCCGTAGCCCAGCGTGGCGTCGTAGCCGGTCTGGCCCGGCTGGATCTGAAGGACCTCCAGGATCTCGTCTACCAGAATGGGGATGTGCATCCCTGCCGGGGTCTTGCCGCTCTCGATGATCTTTTCTACATCAGAGCGGTAGTTCTCCGGGTCATGCTCTTTGTACTTCTCCTGAAAGGTGCGGGGGTGGGTGCCCTTGTACCGGGGGCGGCGCTTGTGCTCCTGCTCCATGGGATCAACTCCTTCTCTGAACCGCTATCATATCACAGCCGCAGCCAAAAGAAAAGTCCCGCCGCATTGACAGAGCGGCGGGGACCGGATACAATAGACATTCAGCAAGGAGGCAGATTTTTATGGTAACTTTGGCACAGCGCATTGAGGAGCTGCGGACCGCCAGGGGCCTGAGCCGTCCGGCTCTTGCCGCCGCCCTGGGCTTCCCCCGCACGGCGATTGAAAAGTTTGAGACGGGCCGCCAGACCCCCACCCAGGACCAGCAGAACAAGCTGGCGTCCTACTTCGGCGTGTCCCTCTTCTATCTCCGGGGAGAGACCAACGACACCACCCAGATGTCCGACTGGATGGACGGGGCGTTTCTGGACGAGCCCGCCCCGGTTCCGGCCCCCAGGCGGGCGGCAGTGAAGCCGGCGGTGGCGGCGTCCTCCGGCGGGGAGGGCGGCACCATGTTCGACGCGTTCCTCACCAGCAAGAAATTCCAGGAGGCACTGCGCACCGCGGTGCTGGATACTCTCCGCACGCCGGAGGGCCAGGAGCTCCTGACCAAGGCCATCCGGAAAGAGCTGGCGAATCGGCAGAAGTGATGTGCGGCGGCGAAAGGGGCGGGGGATCGTGATCTCCCATCCTGTGTGTGCTCCGGGTGTATGGGGGAGGCGAAATGCGGCCGGAGGGAAAATCCGCGGAACGTTTGCCAACATCCGCTGCGCATAATACCATACAGAAATCAGGAGGGAACTGACGGATACAGACTGGGGGGCAGGCTCAGATGAAGAATGTTCTGTATATAATCAAAGTGGTGGCACTGGCCTGTGCGGCCGGAGTGATTATGACGATCCTGGGGGCTTTTCCGCCTCTGTCGTTCCTGTATAACTGGCTTGTGGGCCACGGCCTGCAAAATGTATGGGTTGGACTGATGGCCGGTGTCATCGCCATCTGCGTGTCCCTGTACAATATGCACCACGCGAAAAAGAAACGGAAGTGAGCGATTTGCGCTCAGTCCGGCTGAGAGGCTTGGATGCTCTGACCAATCAAAAGAGCCGCGGGAGTTTGATCCCGCGGCTCTTCTTGCGCGTTTACAGGCTCTTGATGAACTTCTCGATCCGGTCCAATCCCTCTTTCAGGTCCGCGTCGGAGTAGCAGTAGCTCAGGCGCATGAACCCCTCGGTGCCGAAGTGGATGCCGGGGATGACGCCCACCAGGCCCTCCTTCAGCATCCGGGTGCAGAAGGTGTTGGAGTCCATGCCGAACTTCCGGATGTCCACAAACATGTAGAAGGCGCCCTCCGGCTTCTCCACGTCCAGGCCCATGTCCACCAGGCGCTGGTAGACGTAGTCCCGGCGCCTGCGGAAGATCTCCACCACATCGCTGGTGTCCGTCTCCAGGGCCGTGACGCAAGCCCGCTGGACAAAGGAGGGCACGGAGGTGACACAGTACTGGTGGAACACCTGGATCCGGTCCATCAGCTTGGCGTCCGCCATGCAGTAGCCCAGGCGCCAGCCGGTCATGGCATAAGGCTTGGAGAAGCTCTGGACCACAATGATCCGGTCCCGCATGTCCTGGTACTCAGCAAAGCTGTGGTAGTCCTCACAGTAGGTCAGAGTGCGGTATACATCGTCGCACAGGACAAAGATGGGCTTGTCCCGGAGGATGGCGTGGACGGCGTCCAGGGTCTCCTTGGTGTAGACGCAGCCGGTGGGATTGTTGGGGGAGGTCAGGATGATGGCCTTGGTCCTGTCGGTGATGGCGGCCTTCAGTTCCTCCGGCACGATCTGGAAGTGGTTGTGCTCTGTGGGCAGGGAGACGGGCACACCGCCCTGCAGCTGGACCAGCGCCTCATACAGGCCGAAGGCAGGGGTGGGGATGATGACCTCGTCCCCTGGGTTCAGGATGGTGGAGAAGGAGGCGAACAGCGCCTCCGTGGCGCCCACCGTCAGGATGACCTCACTGGGGGCGTAGTGGAGGCCATGGGCCTCAGCCTCGAATTTGGAGATGGCCTCCAGCGCGTAGGGATAGCCGTTGCCGGGGGGATAGTGGGTATCGTTGGCGTCCAGAGCGGCCTTGGCGGCCTCCTTGATGACGTCGGGGGTGTTCAGATCCGGCTCGCCGATGGTCAGGGCGCAGGCGCCGGGGGTATCCCGCACCAGATAGGTGAACTGCCGGATGCCGGACAGCTCCACGCCCATAACGGCATTGTTCAGAGTCAGGTCCATGGATTTTCACGCTCCTTTTTGTTCATGAAATTCAGTATATCCGGATAAAAAAGGGATGTCAACGGCAGTTTCCACAAAAAGGGAGGCACCGAAAAGAAAGCGGCCCCGCCGCAATCTGCGGCGGGGCCTGCTGGGAGACTGCATTTTCAGGTGGGCTGATTGGAAGAGGCAGCATCTTCTGCCGGCTGGCCCGTTTCGGCGGGGGCATCAGCTGGCGCCTCCTCCGGGGTGAAGGTCACGGGGGTCTCTCCGGCCCGGGCGACGGAGGTGCCGGAGAGAATGCCGCCGCCCTCCCCTGCGGTGTAGGCGATAGTCACCTGATCCCCGGCATTCAGGATCACCGCCAGGGGGTTCTCCGCGGCGTTGACGGCGTAGAAGGTGTCCTGTCCCTCCAGCCGCAGGAAGTAGTAGGAATTGCCGTCCAGCACAGCGGTGCGGATCTCAGCGATGGCGCCGCTGATCTCCTCCTGGTCAGAGGGAACAGCCTCCGCATCCCCGTCGGAGATGAGGCCGCTGTCGGCCAGTGCCCGGCGGTAATTGGCCTCGCACTCCGCTACGGTGCTGCCGGTCTCTACAATGTTGTACTGCTGGACGTTCACCATGGCGTACATCTTCACCAGACCGTCTTCACCCTTGAGGGACATGAAGTAGGTGGGCTGGTCGGCGATGTTCAGCAGCAACGGGAAGGTGGCCACGTAACGCATCTGCTGGACCTGACTCATGGCGCTGGCCTGCGCGGACGCCTCTGTGGCACCGGCGACAGAATAGAAGTGCGTCTCCTTGGTCCGCTGGTTGGAGAGGATGAATCCGATGTTGGACTGGTCGGATGTCACAGAGGTGACACCGGTATACATATACACGTCATCCCCGATGGCAATATAATTGTAGCCTTCTGTGGTGTGCGTCACATCCCGCTGGCCGAAAATGGAGTTGATAAAGCCGTTGTGGTACATTCCGTAATAATCGTACTGCTCCATAATCAGATTCGCGTCATAGACGTGGTCCACCCAGTTGGGGACCTCCTCATAATACTGGCTCTCCCCGGTAACGGCGTTCACCAGAACGGCCCCCTGGATGTCCGCGCCGCCGAAGAGGCCGATGGTCTTCACCATGCGGGGGCAGACCCAGTAGGGCTCGCCCTCTTCATTGATCTCAAACACCGGATCGGCAAACATATATGTGGGATAGTGGAACCGCAGGTGGCGGGGCAGATACCGCCCGAAATGCTCGGCGGTGGTATATTTCATCCCCTCGTCCAGGCGGACCACTTCCGCCTCCTGGGTCACCATGTCGATAATCAGATAAGCGGGCAGGCCCGCGGAGCGGTTGGTGAACCACTTGACCAGATCTCCATAGGCCAGGGAAGTCACGCGCACCGGGCGACCCTGGTAGTTGATCTGGGTGTAGGAGGGCAGGATCTCAAACTGGGAGACCATATCCGCCAGTTCGCCCAGTTTGCGGCTGCCCAGGCGCGCGGCGGAGTCTTCGTCCAGCATGGGGATCTGATTGTAGGAGATCTCCTCCACCTCGGAAGCAAAATCACCATCTTTGATGGAAAGCAGCTTGCTGTAGCTTCCGGCCCGGATTACCACCCAAGAGGTAAGGCCGCCGATGATGATGGCGGCGATCAGAGCCACCAGGACCAGGAAGGGGATGGTGCACTGCTTTTTCACAAAGCCGAAGTACCCCTTCACGCCCTCCCCCTGAAAGCCGGAGGTGAGCACGGCGCACACGCAGTACACCGCGCACAGCAGGAACACGAAGACATAGAACTCCTCCGCGTGGAAGTTCAGGGCGGGCAGCTCGAAGTAAAAGTACCCCAGGCCGAACAGCAGCGTCACGCCCAGATTGATGAGCGTCCGCGTGAAGGCGTTGCCAATGGCCTTGCGGGGCTTCCGCTCCCGCTTGGGACGCTGGGGCTGGGAGGCGTCCCCGCCGCTGAAACCGCCGAAAGCACTGGGGTCAAAGCCTCCGAAGTCAAATGAAAATGGCATAAAAACCCAATTCCTCCTTTTTCAGATGGGCCGAATTGAAACCCATGATACAGGAAAAGTGTGAACAAATCAAGGTTTCCCGTCAGAACACCATTCCGATTCCGAAAAGATTATGGTAAAATCAAAACAACATGTAAGCTCTGTGCGGAAACTGCGTGTAGAGAAGTGGAGAGGAGGGACGGCATTGGAGGATGCCCGGATCGTGGAGCTGTACTGGGAGCGGGACGAGGCGGCCATTGCGGAGAGCAGCGCCAAGTACGGCGGCTACTGCTACCAGATCGCCTTCCGCATCCTGGCCCTGCGGGAGGACGCGGAGGAGTGCGTGGGAGACACCTGGCTGCGGGCCTGGGAGGCCATGCCGCCCAGCCGCCCCGGCAGGCTGGATACGTTCCTGGGGAAGATCACCCGGAACCTGTCCCTGGACCGCTGGCGGGCCCTGCGGGCCCAGAAGCGGTGGCAGGGACAGGCGGAACTGGCGCTGACGGAGCTGGGGGACTGCCTGCCCGCCTCCGGCGGCGTGGAACAGGAGGTGGAGGCCGCCGCCCTGGCGGAGAGCCTGAACCGCTTTTTGGAATCCCTGCCCCAGGAGAAACGGGTGCTGTTTGTCCGTCGGTACTGGTATCTCTGCTCCGTGGAGGAGCTGGCCGCCTGGAGCGGCAGGCGGCGGGGGACGGTCTCCGCGGCGCTGTTCCGCCTGCGGCAGGACCTGCAGGAACACTTGGAGAGGGAGGGATTCACCCTATGACAAGGGAACAGCTGCTGGATGCTGTGGGAGATATCCGGGATGCGTTCATCCGGGAGGCCGCGCCGCCGCCCGCCTCGTACCGCAAGCAGCGGGAATTCCCCTGGACCGGCGCGGTGGCGGCCTGCCTGGCGCTGATGATCGTGGGCTCCACATTCTTCCTGTCACAGATGAACATGGGGGACGGAGCCACTGGAAGCGGCGGCGCCTCTGCCGTCACGGAGGACACGGCGGAGGTCGGTGAGTCCGGCGGAACGGTGAACGGTGCAGCAGACGGCACAGACGATTCTGAGCCGGAGACAGCGGCGATCACTGTCACGGTGGATGGCACGGTGTATGTGCAGGCAGGCGGCGTGGGCCGCCATCCAGAGGCGTGCCCGGAGGGATTCTCCTACGCTGGAGAGGCGGAGCTGCCGGACACCGGGGAGCTTTGTCCCTACTATGCCGACCCGGAGCGGCCGGGGCAGATCTATGTCTATCAGAGCTGCTGGGATGAGGGGACCGGAACCACCTATATGGCCTATGTCCGCTACGAGGCGGAGACAACAAACTGACCGCGGGCGGAAAGAGAAAGCAGGGCCGCCGGAGGGGATCCCCTCCGGCGGCCTTTTGCGTATGAGCCTGTCCTCACGGCAGCATCAGCAGCTTTTTCAAAAATTCCACGCCCCTGGGCAGAACGGCCTCGTCATCAAAGGTGAAGTCCGGGGCGTGAAGCTGGGGGGTATCCCCGGTGCCCAGGAAGAAGAACAGCCCCGGCACATACTGCTGGTAGAAGGAGAAGTCCTCCGCCGCCAGCACCGGCTTTTCCATGAGGGTCGGCGCGTTATCGCCCAGCTGGGCGGCGATCTTCTGATAGAGCTCTTCGTGGTTCCACACGGCGGGGTAACCCTCGCTGAGGTGGACGTCCAGGCTGCAGCCGGTCTCCGCTGCCACGGACCGGCCGATGTCCTTCAGCTGCTGACGGCAGAAACGGAAGGTGTCCTCCCGGTAGGTGCGCAGGCTCCCCTCCAGCACGGTGCGGCCGCTGATGGCGTTCCGGACTGTGCCGGAGACCATCTTGCCGAACCGCAGCACCCGGGGCTGGTCCGGGGGCAGCTGTTCCATCATGTCATAGGCCCGCTGGAGGTAGGAGATGCCCGCCGTCAGGGCGTCCAGCCCCTCGTCCGCCCGGGACATGTGGACGCTGCGGCCTTCTACGGTGACGGTGACCTCGTTGGACCGTGCCATCAGCGGGCCGGGGCGGGAGGCGATGGTCCCGGCCTCCAGGCCGGGCCACAGGTGCAGGCCGAAGATCCGGCGGACCCGGTAGCGCTCCAGCACGCCGCTCTCACACAGCTTTCCGGCGCCGCCGGTGGTCTCCTCCGACGGCTGGAAGAGGAAGAGCACGTTCCGGGGCAGCTCGGCCAGATGCTCCGCCGCATACTCCGCCAGGGTCAGGACCATGGCGGTGTGGGCATCGTGGCCGCAGGCATGCATCCGCCCGGGATGGACAGAGGCGTAGGGCAGGTCCGTGGCCTCCGTCACCGGAAGCGCGTCCAGCTCCGCCCGAAATGCCACGGCATCGCTCTTCCCTGCGTCGAACCAGGCGCAGACGCTGCCGGTGATGGGAGAGAACACCCGGCAGGGCAGCGGGGCCAAAATGCGCTGGACCAGCTGAACCGTCTCCGGCAGCTGGTTATCCAGCTCCGGGATGCGGTGCAGGGCACGGCGGTAATCGACGGCGGACATGGACAGGACCTCCCCTTCTGAGATGACATTAATAATCATATCATACCACAGACACGGTCGGGTGACCAGAGGAACCGGGATTTTTCGTCCCTTTTGACAAGGAAACGGGACTGCCAGACGCGCTTTTTTCCGTTTTTTCCCTTGCCAAAAGGGAGAATGTAATGGTATGATACCAGAAAATGAGATAGAGGCGCGGATGCGACGAGACCATGGGAGCCGACGGGCGAGGATCGTGGGGGAGGCAAGTCCGCCGAACTCCCTGGTCAGGTATGGGCAGGGGGTGGGTCCGTGGGGAATACCCACGGGACTGTCCGCGGAATTTTCCGCGGGGGCGCTATCCGCTTACAGGGAACTCCGCTTTTTGCATGGGTGCAGAGGTGTGAAAGAGCTGTCGGTAGGGGCGTGTCTCTACCGACTTTTTTGTTGCTTCAACCAACGGACAAAAAGAAAGACGGAGGACACTCACATGAAATTTGAACATCTGCAAGGTTCCATTGTCGCCATGGTCACCCCGTTCCGCCAGGACGGCAGCGTCAACTTCGATATGCTGACAGAGCTGCTGGAGCGGCAGATCGCCGCCGGTACCGACGGCATCCTGACCCTGGGCACCACCGGCGAATACTCCACGATGAGCCATGAGGAGGATGCCGCTGTGGTGGAGCACACCATCCGGGTGGTGGACGGCCGGGTGCCGGTGATGGTGGGCAGCGGCTCCAACTGCACTGTCACCCAGATCGAGAAGAGCCGGCTGTACCAGTCCATGGGGGCGGATGCCCTGCTGCTGATCTCCCCCTACTACAACAAGGCTAACGCGGAGGGGATGTACCGCCACTTCGCCGAGACGGCGGACGCGGTGGACATTCCCTGCATCCTCTATAATGTGCCGGGCCGTACAGGCTGCTCCATCCCGGTTTCCGTGGTGGAACGGCTGGCCCGGCACCCCAACATCGCCGGCATCAAAGAAGCCAGCGGCGATATGTCCTACGCCATGAAGATCGCTCGCTGCGTGGGACCGGATTTCGCCCTGTACTCCGGCAACGACGACATCACTGTGCCCATCCTCAGCATCGGCGGCAGCGGCGTCATCTCCGTCTACGCCAACGTGATGCCCGCCATGTGCCGCCAGATCGTGGCGGACTGGCTGGACGGGAACCATGCCCGGGCCCTGGAGAACCACCTGCGGTACCTGCAGTTGATGAACGACCTGTTCCTGGAGGTGAACCCCATCCCGGTGAAGGCCGCCATGAATATGATGGGGCTGGACGTGGGTCCCATGCGGCTGCCCCTGTGCGAGATGGGGGAGGCCAACGCCGCCACACTCCGCCGGACGCTGGAGGAGGCGGGACTGCTGTGAGGATCATTTTGATCGGCCGGGGCAAAATGGGGACGCTGATCCGGGAGACCGCTGCGGCCGCCGGGGATGAGATTGAGGCCGTCTTCGGCCGGGACGATCTGGGCCAGCTGGGCAGACTGGGGCGTGTAGCGGACGTGGTGATGGATTTTTCCCGCCCGGAGGCTCTGCCGGAGGTCGCCTCCTATGTCCGCCGGACGGGGACGCCACTCCTCTCTGGAACCACCGGGTATACGGAGGCGGAGAAGGGGAGTCTCTTTGCCCTGGGCTCTGCGGCCCCGGTGCTGTGGAGCGCCAACTACTCCCTGGGGGTGGCGGTGCTGGCCCGGGCCCTGCAGGTCATCGCCCCGGTGCTGGGGCCGGATTTTGACATCGAGATCACCGAGACCCACCACAGCCAGAAGGCGGACGCCCCCAGCGGCACCGCAAAGCTGCTGCTGGAAGCTGTCGATCCCCAGCACCGCCTGCGGCCGGTGTATGGCCGGGAGGGGAACTGCGGCCGCCGGGAGAAGGATGAGGTAGGCATCCACGCACTCCGGGGCGGCACCGTGGCCGGGACCCACACGGTCCATTTCTTTGGGCCGGATGAGGAACTGGAGCTGACCCACCGGGCTGCCAGCCGCCAGATCTTTGTGAACGGGGCCCTGCACATCGCCCGGCTGCTGCCTGGGCGGCCCAAAGGGGTCTATGACCTGCAAAAAATCTTGTTTGGAGCGTGATGGCTTTGAATGCACAGGAAATCATCAACTATATCGCAGATTCCCCCAAGAAGACCCCAGTAAAGATTTACGTCAACCTGTCGGCTCCGGTGGACTTCGGATCCGCTGAAGTGTTCGGTGAGGGAAAGAGCCGCATCGTCTTTGGGGACTGGGCCGAGCTGGCGCCCATCCTGGAGGACAACCGGGAGAAGATCACCGACTGCGTGGTGGAGAACGACCGCCGGAACTCCGGCGTGCCCCTGCTGGACCTGAAAGATCTCAAGGCCCGGATCGAACCCGGGGCCATCATTCGGGAGAAGGTGGAGATCGGCGAGGGTGCCGTCATCATGATGGGGGCCATCCTCAATATCGGTGCTGTGGTGGGCAAACGCACCATGATCGACATGGGGGCTGTCCTGGGCGGACGGGCCACGGTGGGAGACGACTGCCACATCGGCGCCGGAGCCGTGCTGGCCGGGGTGGTGGAGCCCGCCTCCGCCACCCCGGTAGTGGTGGAGGACGGCGTCCTGGTGGGCGCCAACGCCGTGGTGATCGAGGGGGTGCGGATCGGCGCCGGGGCTGTGGTGGCCGCGGGCGCTGTTGTGACGGAGAACGTCCCTCCCAACGCGGTGGTGGCCGGAACCCCCGCCAGGATCATCAAGATGAAGGACGCCCGGACGGAGGGAAAGACCGCCCTGGTGGACGCCTTGCGGAGCCTGTGAACTGGAGAAGAAGCGGCCCTGCGGCGTTGTGCCGCAGGGTCCCTTTTATCAGAACGTCAAAATTTAAGACAAAAATTTGGCGGCAATCGTTTGCGGTTTCGATTGCCTGGGGCGGCGCCTTGTGATATTGTAATAGCAACAATCGAACAGGGGGGCTGGACATGCTGGTATTGGACTTCATCAACGTGGGCAACGGCGACTCCATCCTGGTCCGGGAGATGGAGGGGGAACGACTGCGTTTTTCCATGCTGGTGGACTGCGGCCACGACAGCCTGGAGCGGGACGACCACCCGCCGGTGGAGGACCCCCGCTCCTGCCGGATCTTTGCCGGGGATTTCCTGCGAAGTCAAGGTGTGGCGCATCTGGATATCCTGCTGGTCACCCACTTCCACCGGGACCACATCGGTGGTCTGGGCCGGGTGCTGGAGACCGTCACTGTGGGCGAGCTGCTGACCCCCTATGCGCCCCCCGCCGATTCCGGCCCGCTGGACCCGGACGGAGACAACGGCCTGCCCAAGGCAGCGCGGAACGTGCTGCGGTGTATGGACCTGTACGCCGGCCCCCTGCGGCGGTACGGAGACCGGATCGGCCGGATCAAGGAGCTGCCGGGGGACCGGATGGAGTGTCTCCGGCTGACGGACGACCTCACCATGGACATCCTGTTCGGCGAGCCCGCCCTGTACCCCCGGCAGAGAGCGGTGTACGACGCCGCCTTCCGGGGGGAGCGGAACGGCTATGACCTGATTCACTGGGGAAAGTCCATGAACGTCTCCAGCCTGCGCCAGCGGCTGTACTACCATGGGAAGGAGATCGTTCTGGGGGGCGACGCCTACGCCCACATGTGGGAGACGCAGACCGCCACCCCCTGCGACATCCTGAAGGTGCCCCACCATGCCTCCCTGTCCTCCACCACCCGGAAGCTGCTGCGGCTGCTCCAGCCGAAAGCCGCCGTGGTCTGCGTGGCCGCCGGACGTCCGGACGAGCGGCCCCATCCTTATATCGTCTCCCTGCTGAAGGAATTCACGGAAGATGTCCATTTCACCGATGCGGTGGAGATCCCCGGCCTGGTGGAGCCGGTGTTCCACACGTCCGTCCATATAGAGCTGCCATGAGGAGTTCTCTGATAAAAAAGAGACCGCCCCAGCCGCCGTTTTGAAAACGGCGGCTGGGGCGGTGCGGCTTCAGGGGGGGAGCAGATTACTGCACGCCCTCCCGGTTCAGCAGCTCCAGGATTCTGGCGTCATCTTCCACCGTGGCGCTGGGCATGGGGAAGGTGCCCGCACTGGTGGCGGCGATGCCCCGCAGGCGGCAGGCCTCCTTGATGACGGGCAGGAAGGGGCTGCGGATGGCATACAGGTCCATCAGACGGTCGATGGTCTGCTGGCCTCTGGCGATGCCGGCCAGGTCGTTCTCCCGGAAGGCGCGGACCCAGGCGGCGCAGATCTCCGGCACCACGTTGCTGAGGGCGCCGATGCAGCCGTTGCCGCCGGAGAGTACATTGTGGGCGAAGTTGTCGTCAAAGCCGGAGTAGATCTCGAACTGGGGGATCTGGGACTTGACGACCTTGATGAGCTCCCGGGTGTGGTCCATGCCGGGAACGGTGTCTTTCATGCCCACGATGTTGGGGTGCATCTTGGCCAAAGCCAGCACCGTCTCAGGCGGGATCGTGTAGCCGGTGTTGTCAGGGAAGTTGTAGATGTAGATATCGCCGTGAATCTGCTCGGCCAGGCGGTCATAGTATTGCAGCAGAGCGGAGGGGCCGAAGTGGAAGTAGTAGGGCGGCAGGATCATAACGGCGTCGGCTCCTGCGTCCAGGCAGAAGTTGGAAAAGCTGATGATCTCGTCCGCTACCATGTGGCTGGTGCCGATGATCAGCTTCACCCGGTGGTCGATCTTCTCGATGGCGAATTTGGCCATCTCCCGGCGCTGGTTCATGGGCATGGCGAAAAACTCGCTGCTGCTGCCCTCCACCAGGATGCCGTCTACGCCCTGGTCGATGAGATTGTTGAACAGACGCTCCTGGCTGGCCAGGTCCAGCGTGCCATCCTCGTTGAAGAGTGTGATGGCCGGCGTCAGATATGCTGCGTTCATAGAAAAGTCCTCCTTCATACGGCCCCGGGACCGCTGGCTCCAAACCTGCGGGGTAAGATTTTGAAAACGCACGGGCGGGGCGCGAAAAACAGGCTTTAGTATAACAAAACGGCGCTGAATGTCAAGAGAAGATCTGGTAAAATCCCGCCGGTTGGAAAACAGGGCGGCGGCGCATGCCCGCTTGTCAAACGAAGCGGCATCTGATATGATCGGCCTGGAGAAATCAATCGGCGGCGGAGAGCGCCGGCGTGGAAGGAGCATGATATGACACAGGGACAGCATCGGGCCACAGCCCGGGTTTTGGATATTCTGGAGAGCCTGTCCGGCTCAGAGGAGGGGTTGACGCTGACAGAATTGTCACAGGCCCTGGATGCCCCGAAGAGCAGCCTGTTTCCCATCGTACATACGCTGGAGGAGCGGCGCTACCTCCGGCAGGACGATGGGACGGGCCGGTATACTATGGGTCCCCGGGCGCTGGTGCTGGGAGCGGCCTTCTCGGCGGACCGGGGGCTGGCACCCATTACCCAGGTGATGAAGGAGGTGGCTTCCAAATGCCAGGAGACATGCCAGATGGGCATTCTGGACCAAGACAGGGTGCTGTATGTGGCGCGGGAGGATTCTCCCCAGCCCATCCGGCTGATTTCCTGGGTGGGGACCCGCCTGCCGGCCAACGCCACTGCCGTCGGTAAGGCTCTGCTCAGCGGCCTGACGAACGAGGAGGTGCGGGCGCTGTATGCCGGGGGCCTGCCCCGGCTGACAGAGCAGACCATCACGGATGTAGAGACCCTGCTGGCCCAGTTGGAGGCGGTCCGGCGCGGGGAACTGGCTATGGAGCGGGAGGAATCCACGGACCAGCTGGCCTGCTGGGCCGCGCCGCTGCGGCGGAAGGGAACGGTGTTCGCGGCTCTCAGCATCTCCGTACCGCTGTTCCGCTGCCGGGAAGAGAAGATCGAGCTGGTCCGCCGCAGTCTCCTGACTGCCCAGGCGGAGATCGAAAAGCTGGCCGAAACGCGAAACTTTGGCTTGTCTGAGAATTGACAAACTGGGAACGGCATGATATAATGCGACCGAAAATTCCAAAATAAGAACTGAGTTCGACATAAGGAACAGAAAAGGGCGCCGCGCTGACAAGAGTCTGTCTTGGTGTCCCTCTTGCACGGAGATCTGTGTGCGGTCCCAGAGCCGTCCGGCGGCTGGGACAGGATCCGTGGCCAGAGTCCCTGACAACGGGGCTTTTTTAAGATAAATCCCTTTGGTGTGACGGCCCGCATGATCGGCCGCTCATGCGGGGAATGCTCGCAAATGGCCAGGGGAGAGGCCCTCTGCCCCCCCAGCAAACAAATTGAGGAGGAAGAAAGACCATGATCATGCGATTCCTGAAAAAGATCCCCGCAGGTATGATGGTCGTCCCGATGCTGCTCGGCGCGATTATCAATACCTTCCTTCCGGAGGTCACCAACATCGGCTCCTTCACCACCGCCGTCTTCACCAGTGCCGGCGCCAACACCGCCATCGGTATCCAGCTGTTCTGCCTGGGCACCACGCTGCGGGTCCGGGACATGGGCGGCGTTGTCAAGCGGGGCGGTGTGCTGCTGATCTCCAAGTTCGTCATCGGCGCCGCCATCGGCATTGTGGTGGGCAAGGTGTTCGGCCCCACCGGTGTGCTGGGCCTGAGCTCTCTGGCCATCATCTCCGCCGTCACGAACTCCAACGGCTCCATCTATCTGGCCCTGATGAACTCCTACGGTGACACCGTGGACCAGGCGGCCATGCCTCTGCTGGCCATCAACGACGGCCCCATGCTGACCATGATCGCTATGGGCATCGGCGGCCTGGCCGATATCCCCTTCATGGCCCTTGTGGCTGCTATCGGCCCCATCCTGGTGGGTATGATCCTGGGCAACATCGACAAGGACCTGTCTGACTTCCTGGCCCCCGCCGGCACCATCCTGCTGCCCTTTGTGGGCTTCTGCCTGGGCGCTGGCATGAACCTGACCAACATCGCCAAGGGCGGCGCGCAGGGCATTCTGCTGGGCCTTGTCACCTGCCTCATCGGCGGCGCCTTCATTGTGCTGTGCGACCGCTTCATCAGCCGCCGTCCCGGCTATGCCGGCTGGGCTGTGGCAACCACCGCAGGCAACGCCGTGGCAGTGCCCGCCGTTATCGCCGAGGCGGATCCCTCTTGGGCGCAGTGGGCGGATGTGGCCACCTCTCAGGTGGCGGCGTCTGCCATCCTGACCGCCATTCTGGTCCCCATCATTACCTCTTGGTGGGCCAAGAAGTTCGGCTGCCCCAAGTTCCCGAAAGACGAGGCACAGAAAGCCCTGTTTGAGAAGCACTGATCCCCATTACACATATTCGTTGAGGAACGAAAGGAGTATTACATTATGTTGAACGGCATGATCGTTGAGCCCGTGGACAACGTGGTGGTCGCCATCGAGCCCGTGAAGAAGGGCGAGACCGTCACCTACATGTGCGCGGGCGAGGAGAAGCGCCTGACTGCGGCGGAGGACATCACCATCTATCACAAGCTGGCTGCCTGCGACATCGCCAAAGGCCAGCCCATCGTCAAGTACGGCGAGCACATCGGCCTGGCGGCCCGGGACATCAAGGCCGGCGAGCACGTGCACTGCCACAACCTGGAAGAGCACCGGGAAAACCTGGACAGCAAGGGCTGAGAAGGAGGATACGAGTATGAATTTCTACGGTTACAAGCGTCCGGACGGCCGCGTGGGCGTCCGCAACAAGGTCCTGATCCTGCCTGCCAGTGTCTGCGCCTCTGATACCACCCGTATCATCTCCCAGCAGGTGGTGGGCTCCGTCACCTTCAACAACCAGTTGGGCTGCTCCCAGGTGGCTCCCGACCAGCAGTTCACCATGGACGTTATGGCCGGCTATGCCGCCAACCCCAATGTCTACGGCACCGTGGTGGTGTCCCTGGGCTGCGAGAACTGCCAGATGGACCTGGTGGTGAAGGCCATCCAGGAGCGCACCAACAAGCCCCTGAAGCAGGTCATCATCCAGGAGGCCGGCGGCACCCTGAAGGCCATCGACATGGCCGTCCGCTACGCCAAGGAGATGGTGGAGGAGGCCTCCCTGCTGCAGAAGGAGGAGTTCCCCATGTCCGAGCTGATTATCGGCACGGAGTGCGGCGGCTCTGACCCCACCAGCGGCCTGGCGGCCAACCCCCTGATCGGCCAGCTCAGCGACCTGATTGTCAAGGAGGGCGGCACCTCCATCCTGTCTGAGACCACTGAGTTCATCGGCGCCGAGCACCTGCTGGCCCGCCGCGCCATCAACAAGGAGGTTCACGACCGCATCTTTGAGATCGTCCACCGCTATGAGGACTCCCTGCGCCTGGTGGGCGAGGAAGTCCGTGAGGGCAACCCCTCTCCCGGCAACAAGGCCGGCGGCCTGACCTGCCTGGAGGAGAAGTCCCTGGGCTGCATCCACAAGGGCGGCCATAGCCCTGTCATGGCGGTCTATGACTACGCCAAGCAGGTGGAGGCCAAGCAGGGCCTGGTCATCATGGATACCCCGGGCAACGACCCCTCCTCTGTGGCGGCCATGGTGGCCGGCGGCGCCCAGATTGTGGTGTTCTCCACCGGCCGCGGCACCCCCACCGGCAATCCCCTGGCCCCCGTCATCAAGATCACCGGCAACAAGCTGACCTACGCCAATATGATTGACAACATCGATGTGGATGCCTCTCCCCTGATCTACGGTACCAAGACCATCGAGGAGCTGGGGCAGGAGCTGTTGAAGCTCACGCAGGAAGTGGCCTGCGGCAAGCAGACCAAGGCCGAGTCTCTGGGTTATACCGAGATGGCCATCGCTCGCGTGTGCAACTTCGTGTAAGCTCTGCTGGACGTCGCGCATAGAAGTAAAGAGAATCCATCATGCAGCCGCGGCGGTACGATATGCAAATCCCCCCTTATCGTGCCGCCGCGGCTTTTCACAAGCACCCACCCATCTGCCGGGCGGGATCGCCGCAGGGAAATGCGGCGCATTTTATAACAGGAGATGAGTATACCGATGAAAAAGAAATTTGCCGTCATGGACGGCAATACGGCCGCGGCCCATGTGGCATACGCGTTCACAGAGGTCGCGGCGATCTATCCCATCACCCCGTCCTCTCCCATGGCGGAGAAGGTGGACGAGTGGTCCGCCAAGGGGCGGAAGAACCTGTTCGGCTCCACGGTGGACGTCATCCAGATGCAGTCTGAAGCCGGCGCCGCGGGCACCTGCCACGGCTCCCTGCAGGCCGGCGCTCTGACCACCACCTTTACATCCTCCCAGGGTTTGATGCTGATGATCCCAGCCATGTACGCCATGGGCGGCCAATTCCTGCCCAGCGTCATGCACATCGCCTCCCGCGTGGTGACCAGCAACCACCACTCTATCTTCGGCGATCACACCGACTTCATGACCTGCCGCACCACCGGCTACGCCATGCTGATGTCCTCCTGCCCCCAGGAGGCCATGGACCTGGGCGCGGTGGCCCACCTGTCCGCCATCAGCGGCAAGTACGCCTTCATGCACTGCTTCGACGGCTTCCGCACCTCTCATGAGATGCAGCGGATCGAGGCGTTGGACTATGAGGACCTGCGTCCTCTGGTAGACCAGGAGGCCCTGCAGGAGTTCCGCCGCCACGCCCTGAACCCGGAGCACCCCACCAACCGGGGCAACAACGTGAACCCCGACGTGTACTTCCAGTGCAAGGAGGGCGCCAACGTCAAGGCCGCCTCCATCCCTGACACGGTCCAGCATTACATGGACGAGATTAACAAGCTCACCGGTCGGGACTACAAGCTGTTCAACTACTACGGCGCGCCTGACGCGGAGGAGGTCATCGTGGTGATGTGCTCCGCCAGCGAGGCCGTGAAGGAAACCGTGGACTACCTGAACGCCAAGGGCCGCAAGGTGGGCATGGTGCAGATCCACCTGTACCGGCCCTTCTCCGTGAAGCACTTCGCAGCGGCCATCCCCGCCACGGTGAAGAAGATCGCCGTGTTGGACCGGTCCAAGGAGACCGGCTCCGTGGGCGAGCCCGTGTATCTGGACGTGGTCACCGCCCTGAATCAGGCGGGCCGCGGCGACATCCGTGTGGTGGGCGGCCGGTACGGTCTCAGCTCCAAGGACACCACCCCGGGCCAGTTCATCGCCGTGTATGACAATCTGAAGCTGGAGAATCCCAAGAACAGCTTCACCATCGGCATCAACGACGACGTGACTCACACCTCTCTGGACTACAAGGAGGTGGAGCTGCCTCATCCCGGCGAGGTTTCCTGCAAGATCTGGGGCCTGGGCGGCGACGGCACGGTGGGCGCCAACAAGAACGCCATCTCCACCATCGGCCTGGTGGCCAACAAGTACGCACAGGCGTATTTCTCCTATGACTCCATGAAGTCCGGCGGCCTGACCCAGAGCCATCTGCGCTTCGGTGACGAGCCTATCCGCTCCACCTATCTGGTGTCCTCCGCGGACTTTGTGGCGGTCCATGCCCCCACCTATGTCAACAAGTACGACACCACCGAGGATCTGAAGGACGGCGGCATCTTCCTGCTGAACTGCCCCTGGAGCGCGGAGGAGCTGGAGACCCGCCTGCCCGGCAAGATGAAGCGGGACCTGGCCCGGAAGCACGCCAACTTCTACATCATCGACGCCGCCAAGCTGGCGGTGCAGGTGGGCCTTGGCGAGAAGCGGACCAACAACATCCTTCAGGCTGCCTTCTTTGCCCTGACCAAGGTCATCCCCCTGGATATGGCCGTGGAGGACATGAAGAAGAACAACTACAACTCCTATTTCAAGAAGGCCGGCCAGAAGATCGTGGATCTGAACGACAAGGCCGTGGATCTGGGCATCAGCGCCGCTGTGAAGGTGGAGATCCCCGCCTCCTGGGCGGACGCGCCTGACACTCCCATGGCCGAGCCCAAGAACGCCTCTGCCTTTGTCCGTGACATCGTGCTGCCCATGGACCGGCAGCAGGGCGACAAGCTGCCTGTGTCTGTGTTCCAGAAGCACGGCGTGCTGGACGGCACCTGGGAAAACGGGACCTCCGCTTTCTCCAAGCGGGGCGTGGCAACCAAGGTGCCCAAGTGGAACGCGGAGAGCTGCATCCAGTGCAACCGCTGCGCCATGTGCTGCCCCCACGCCGCCATCCGGCCCGTGCTGCTGGCCGAGGAGGAGAAGGCCCAGGTGCCCGCGTCCTTTGAGACCGTGCCCGCCAAGGGCCTGGGCAAGGACGCCCCCAGCTACTTCTTCCGGATGCAGGTCTCTCCCTATGACTGCCTGGGCTGCGGCGTGTGCCTGACCGCCTGCCCGGCCAATCAGAGCGACAAGACGGCGGACGCCCTGGTGATGACCCCCTTCGAGGAGATGAAGTCCGAACAGGCGAACTTCGACGAGGTCGCCATGAACGACAAGTACCTGAAGAAGGATGTGATCAACAGCAAGACCGTCAAGAACATGCAGTTCGCCAAGCCGTACTTCCAGTTCTCCGCCGCCTGCGCCGGCTGCGCCGAGACCACCTACATCAAGCTGCTGAGCCAGATGGTGGGCGACCGGATGTACGCGGGCAACGCCGCAGGTTGCTCCTCCGCCATCTCCGGCGGCGCGCCCATCCTGCCCTACTGCAAGGACAGCCAGGGCCGCGGCCCCGCCTGGGAGCACTCCCTGTTTGAGGACAACGCCGAGTTCGCCTACGGCTTCTTCCACGCTCAGGATGCCATCCGCAAGGAGCTGCTGATCCGGCTGGAGAGCATGAAGGACGCCGGCATCGCCCCTGCGGAGATCGAGGACTACATCAACAACTGGAACGACGGAGAGAAGTCCCGCGCCGTGTCCGACGCCCTGATCGCCGCCCTGGAGAAGTGCGAGCAGACCGAAGATGTGTCCTACATCCTGGAGAACCGTGAGTATCTCTCCAAGAAGTCCATCTGGGCTATCGGCGGCGACGGCTGGGCCTACGACATCGGCTTCGGCGGCATCGATCACGTCATGGCCCAGAACCGGGATGTGAACCTGCTGGTGCTGGACACCGAGGTGTACTCCAACACCGGCGGCCAGTCCTCCAAGTCCACCCCCACCTCCGCCGTGGCCAAGTTCGCCGCCGGCGGCAAGCAGGTGGCCAAGAAGGACCTGGGCGCCATCCTGATGACCTACGGCTATGTGTATGTGGCCCAGGTGGCCATGGGTTATGACCAGGCCCAGACCCTGAAGGCCCTGCGGGAGGCGGAGTCCTATCCCGGCCCCGCCATCGTCATCTGCTACTGCCCCTGCCTGGAGCAGCATATCAAAGCCGGCATGAGCTGTACCCAGGACGAGATGAAGAAGGCGGTGGAGTGCGGCTACTGGCACCTGTACCGGTATGATCCCCGGCGCATCGCCGAGGGCAAGAACCCCTTCCAGCTGGACTCTCCCGCGCCCGATACTGACAAGCTCATGGACTTCCTCATGGGCGAGAACCGCTTCGCCTCTCTGAAGAACAACTTCCCCGAGCGGGCGGACGCCCTGTACCAGAAGGAGATCGCCGACGTCAAGGCCCGGTACCAGAAGTACCGCAAGATGGCGGAGGACTGATTTCCGAAGGAACAGATCAAATACAGATGCCCCGGCGCCGGTTACGGCGCCGGGGCGTTTTCTCTGCGCTGCGGGCATTCCTGCCCGCGGCGCTTTTTGTGGTGAGCGGAGGGAGAGATGCATATAACCTGGAAGAGAGGAAGGCGGGAAAAGAAATTTCCGCCGCGTTGCACGCCGCCGTGCGCGCCGGCCGGGAAATAAAGGATATGGTTGACGGCTCCGGCTATGCATAGCGGAGCCGCCGGAAAGGCACGATAGCGGTTGAAGCCAAGCGAATTTCAGAGCAGGGAGGACACGAACGTGAAGAGATGGCACAAGGCCTTGATCCTGTCGCTGATGGGCGGGGATCTCTACTGCATGGTGGAGCTGATCTGGCGGGGGCACACCCACTGGAGCATGTTTCTGCTGGCGGCGATGCTGAGTCTGCCGCTAGATTTGGCCAACGAGCACATGGCCTGGGAGCGGCCCCTGTGGCTCCAGGCGCTGATCGGGGGCAGCGTCATTACCTTGGCGGAGCTGGGAGCCGGGCTGATCCTGAACGTCTGGCTGAAGCTGGACATCTGGGACTACTCCCGCCTGCCGGGGAACCTGTGGGGACAGGTGTGCCTGAAGTACGCCCTGCTGTGGGTGGTGCTGGCGGGGACCGCCATCGTGCTGTTCGACTGGATGCGGCACTGGCTGTTCCAAGAGGAGCGGCCCCACTACCGCTGGATCTGAGAGGAGGGATGCAGGATCGGAACGGAGGTGCTCTGCGCGCTGATCGCCGGGGCGGCTACCGTACTGGCGGCTGGGGCGGAATACCGCTCCCGGAAGAGTGCCAGGCGGGCAGATGCCCGGGCGGCGCGCCGGGCTACGGAGAGCAGGCTGGCTATGGATCTGATGTACGCCACCTGTTCGTTGTCCCTGACCACGGCCAAAAAGTTGGCGGGTCAACATACCAACGGCGACGTGGAGGAGGCCATGCGTGCAGCGGAGACGGCCCGCACGGCGTATATCGGCTTCGTCCGCAGCGAGGCGGCCCACAGCGTCAGTAAAATTTGAGCCGGGCAGGACCCGGAGAGAGGATGGTACATAAGATGAAAACCCTGGAGGAAGTGCTGTACGATTACACCAGAGGAGAGAAGACTCTGGAGGAGGCCAACAAGGCCCTGAAGGAGCTGGGGTGCGGGCTCACCCTGGACCCCACCCGCAATCTCTTCTCCGCCCGGGAGCTGCTGGAGACCCGGGCGGGAGAGACGCCGGACGAGGCCAACGGCTGGGGCATTCTGGACCACGGTGTGGGCAGCCTGGAAAAGGTCCATGTGGTGAACGGCCGCACGGTGGACGTGGACATGGGCCAGGAGACCGCCTATGTCTATATGGCCGGAAAGCGATACCGCCTGCGGGGCGATGTGCTGACGGAGGAGGACTGAGATGGAGCTACTGACACAGCGCCTGGCCAGCCTGCTGACGGTGAAGAGTCTGGTGACGGTGATTCTGACGGCGGTATTTGCTGCCATGGCCGGAACGGGCCGGGTGACCGCGGAGCAGTTCTTGACCGTGTTCACCGTGGTGATCGCTTTTTACTTTGGCACGCAGGCGGAAAAGCGGGCCAGGGAATGAGCGTGGGGACATACAGCCTTGCCCGGGAGGGGGACAAGCTGCTGTCCCCCCACTTCCGGGTGCGGGAGTTCGCCTGCCGGGACGGGGCAGACCTGGTGAAGATCGACACGGATCTGGTGGAGCTGCTGGAGCGGATCCGCACTGCCGCCTGCGGGGCGGTGACCGTCAACAGCGGGTACCGCACCGCTTCTTACAATCAGAAGGTGGGCGGCGCCAGAGCCAGCCAGCACCTGCTGGGCAGGGCGGCGGATATTCAGGTGAGCGGTGCCTCGCCCCTGCTGGTGGGGCAGATAGCGGAATACTATCTGGGCGGACACGGTGGGATCGGCGTCTATCAGACCTTCACCCATGTGGACACCCGGACCGCACGAGCCAGATGGGACCAGCGGAGCGGACGGGAGGTGGCCGTCTCCGGCTGGCCCGGCTGGCGGCCCAAGGAGGAAGCAGTCATGGACAACATCCCCAGCGCGTATGCGGAGGAAGCAGTGGCCTGGGCCGTGGAAAACGGCCTTTTGCAGGGCAACGAGGCGGGGAACCTGATGCTCTCCCAGCCCGTCACCCGGCAGCAGCTGGCAGCGGTGTTGTACCGCTTTGCAAAGCTGGAGGAGCGGACCTGATACATTATTAAAATATAGAGTTTCCAGAATGCGGCGGCGTTTCCGGGCTTTTCCGGGAACGCCGCCGCATGATTCCGCAGATTTCACAAATGCTAGAGCCGGGGTGATTGTATGCGGCAGGCACAAGCTCCGCAGAAGAAGTCCCCCAGCCGAACGCCCGCCCTGCGGATCGAGCCGGAAAAGCGGCTCTGTCCGGCCTTTGACCCGGTCAGCATCGCCACCTTCCCGGTGGCGGAGCCGGAAGAGATGGGCTATCGGGTGCTGGACAACTTCTGTGAGGAGCATATCCAGTAAACGGAGGAGCCGTGTCCGGGCGCTGCCTGGATGCGGCTCTTCTGTCAGGAAGTTCTGTTTGTCATGGGCGCGGAATCATGGTACAATGGCTGTAAGGACAGCCGCTGGATTTCACGGCACGGCGGCCGCGTGACATCTCAATGAACAAGACGGGGAGTGGACCCATTGAAACGATGCTTCATTTTTGCCGCAGGCACCTATTACGGCCTGCGGGAGCGGCCCCAGACAGGGGACCTGGTGCTGGCGGCGGATGCCGGGTATCTGGCCTGCCGCCAGGCGGGGATCACCCCGGATCTGCTGCTGGGAGACTTTGACTCCATGGATCAGCCTGCGGACTTTGACCATGTCCGCCGGGTGCCGGTGGAGAAGGATGACACGGACACCATGCTGGCTGTGAAGACGGGGCTGGAGCAGGGCTGCGGCGAGTTTTACATTTACGGCGGCACCGGCGGCAGGCGGCTGGACCACACCCTGGCCAATCTGCAGACACTGCTGTATCTGCGCCGCCATGGGGCCAGGGGATACCTCTATGACAATGATTTTGTGTGGACGGCTGTGGAGAATGAGACCATCACTGTGGAGCAGACGGTGGAGTGGGGCCTGCTCTCCGTCTTCTGCCTGGGTGCACCGGCCTCCGGCATTGACGAGAAGGGTGTGCAGTATCCCCTCTCCCACGCCTCCCTCTCGGCGGAGTTCCCCCTGGGCGTCAGCAACCACATCATCGAGCCCAAGGCCCGGATCACCGTCCGGAAGGGCGCCCTGATCGTGGGGTGGGAGCTGCCGTCTGGTGGCGTTGTTTCCGAGATAAAATAGCGTGCCGGACAAAGTTCAGTTGCGGCGGCAAGAAAGTTATTGTATAATAGAGACAGCGGAAAGGTCGACCTTTCCGAAAGAACACCGATGACCGTGGGACCAGGGTTGGGCACGGCAGTCAAGGAGGAACTTGCCATGGCAAAATTTACCGTGAACGGCCGGGCCGTGACAGTGGAAAACAACCAGAAGCTGCTCCGCTACCTGCGGGATACCCTGCATCTCACCAGTGTAAAGGACGGCTGCAGCGAGGGCGCCTGCGGCACCTGTACAGTGCTGATCGACGGTAAGCCCACCAAGGCATGCATCCCCCAGACCGATAAGCTGGAGGGCAAGTCCATCGTCACGGTGGAGGGGCTGACCGATTTTGAAAAGCAGGTCTATACCTACGCCTTCGGCATGGCGGGGGCGGTTCAGTGCGGCTTCTGCATCCCTGGTATGGTGATGAGCGCCAAGGGATTGCTGGATATGAATCCCAATCCCACCCGGGAGGAGGCGGCCTACGCCATCCGAAACAATATCTGCCGCTGCACCGGCTATGTGAAGATCATTGATGCGATTCTGCTGGCCGCCGAGCTGTTCCGCAAGGGCGAGGTGCCGCCGGCTCCCGCTGATTGGTCCCTGGGGCAGCGGGTGCCCCGGGTGGACGTGGAGGAGAAGGTCACCGGCACCGGCATCTATCCCGACGACATCTATCTGGACGGCATGATCTACGGCAGCGCCGTCCGGTCCCAATACCCCCGGGCCCGGGTGCTGGCCATCCACACGGAGGAGGCCAGGGCCCTGCCCGGTGTGGTGGGGGTCTTTACGGCGGAGGACATCCCCGGGCAGAACAAGGTGGGCCATTTGGTGAAAGACTGGGACACCATGATCGCCGTGGGGGATATCACCCATTACTTGGGTGACGCCATCTGCCTGGTGGCGGCGGAGACACCGGAGATCCTGGCCCAGGCCAAGGCCCTGGTGAAAGTGGACTATGAGGAGCTGCCCATGGTCCGCAGTCCCCGGGAGGCCATGCTGCCAGACGCTCCCCTGGTCCACCGGACCGGGAACCTGCTGACCCACAAGCACATCCAGCGGGGCAACCCGGCAGAGGCCATCGCCAAATCGAAGCATGTGCTGACCCAGCACTTCTCCACACCCTGGACGGAACACGCCTTCCTGGAGCCGGAGTGCGCCGTGGCCTATCCCGACGGGGACGGGGTCATGATCCTCTCCACAGACCAGGGCGCCTACGACACCCAGCACGAGACCATGGGGATGCTGGGATTGCCGGCGGAAAAAGTGAAGGTCCGCAACTGCCTGGTGGGCGGCGGCTTCGGCGGCAAGGAGGACGTGACGGTCCAGCACCACGCCGCCCTGATCGCGTACCTGACCAAGCGCCCGGTGAAGGTGAAGCTCACCCGGGCGGAGAGCATTCTGATCCACCCCAAGCGCCACCCGATGGAGATGGAGTTCTCCATCGGCTGCGACGAGAACGGCATCATCCAGGGCGTGGCCGCCGAGGTCATCGCCGACACCGGGGCCTACGCCTCTCTGGGCGGGCCGGTGTTGGAGCGGGCCTGCACCCACGCCGCCGGTCCCTACAACTACCAGAATTTTGAGATCGACGGCTGGGCCTATTATACCAACAACCCCCCCGCCGGGGCCTTCCGGGGCTTCGGTGTCACCCAGACCTGCTTCTGCATCGAGAGCCTCTTAAACCAGATGGCGGACATCGTGGGCATTACCCCCTGGGAGATCCGCTACCGCAACGCCATTCGCCCGGGACAGGAGCTGCCCAACGGCCAGATCGTAGACAACTCCACCGGCCTGGTGGAGACGCTGGAGGCGGTGAAGCCCTATGTGGAGAATAACCAGTACGTGGGCCTGGCTTGCGCCATGAAGAACGCCGGCGTGGGCGTGGGCATCCCGGACACCGGCCGGTGCCGCCTGGTGGTGGAGGATGGAAAGCTCCACATTTTCGCGGGCGCCTCCTGCATCGGCCAGGGATTGGGGACTGTACTGACCCAGATGGTCTATGAGCAGACAGGCATTCCCCGGGACAGGATCGTCTACGAGCGGTCCAACACCTACTGCGCGCCGGACTCCGGCACCACCTCCGGCTCCCGCCAGACGCTGTTCACCGGCGAGGCGGTCCGCCGGGCCTGCCAGGATCTGAAGGAGGCCATGGGGGCCTCCGGCGGTCTGGACGCCCTGAACGGTCAGGAGTTCTATGGCGAATACCTGGGCAAGACGGACCCCCTGGGGGCCCCGGTGCCCAACCCCGTCAGCCACGTGGCCTACGGCTACGCCACCCAGGTGTGCATCCTGGACGACGAGGGGAAAATCCGCCAGATGGTGGCTGCCCACGATGTGGGCAAGGCCGTGAATCCCCTGTCCATCGAGGGGCAGATCGAGGGCGGCGTGGTGATGAGCATGGGCTTTGCCCTGACGGAGCGGTATCCCCTCACGGACTGCAGGCCCACCGCCAAATACGGCACGCTGGGCCTGTTCCGGGCCAACCAGATCCCGGAGATCACCCCCATCATCGTGGAAAAAGCGGGACTGAACGTGGCCTGCGGCGCCATCGGCATCGGCGAGATCACCTCCATCCCCACAGCCCCAGCCATTGCGGACGCCTACTACCGCTACGACGGCAAGTTCCGTACCAGTCTGCCCCTGGAGGGCACGCCTTACAGCCGTAAATAACAAGCGCCGCGGCGGTACTTCCGCCGCGGCCTGTCCGAATCTGCGTTACCCCCGCTCTCGCACTGTCACATGGACGGTGTCTCCGGGCTGCTTCCCGATTTGGGCCCGGATGTCCTTGCGCATCCCCAGGATGTGGCCGGGAGTGCCCATCCGCACCAGGCTCCCCGCGTAGGGGACGCCGTCAAAGGTGGCAGCCACCTTGACTCGGCCCTTACCGAATAGCGCCTGTACGTCATGGGGGAATTCTACATAGGCTCCGTCGATGTCCGGAACTTTCCGGATCACCGCATCGAATTCATAGACGGTTGGATTCATACCTGCTCCTCCGCTTTCAATTCCTCCAGGGCTTGGGCGGTATCCACGTCGCGGAGCTCCTCCGCCGGGACGTCCAGAAGGAGGAGATCCGCCTCGTGCCGCCGGATAACGGTGTTGCCGCCGTGGTCCTCCCGCAGCTCCAGCAGCTCCGGAAAGAACCGGGCAGGGAAGAGGCAGGGATTGCCCCGCACGCCGCCGTGGCCCAGAGCGACGATCTTCTCCGGCCGGGTGCGCCAGCGGTCCACCAGCTCTGCCACGCTCTCACGCCGCAGGAGGGGCTGATCGCTCACCTGGAACAGCACCCCGTCACAGTCCCGCAGAGCCGTCAGGCCCAGTTCGATGGTGTGGCTGATGCCGTAATCCGGGTGGGGATTGTGGATGGCGGCGAAGTGGAACTCCCCGGCCAGCCGCATGACCTCCGGGTATTGAGTCACCACCACGACTTTGTCAAACTTCTCGGCCGGGACGGCTTCCAGCGCCCGGAGGATGAGACTCCTGCCCCGCAGCTGGGCGGCCAGCTTATTTTCCCCAAACCGCCGGGCGTTGCCGGCGGCCATGACCACACAACCGATTTTCGGCTTGTTTTCCACATCCATCACCTCATTTTATCAGTAGTATATCCGCTTTCGCCGTGTCCAGTCAATGGACGGCGGAACTTTGATCAAAAAAGGAGGCTTGCCTGATGAGTAAAAGCGTCGGCAAAAGCGTCACCCGTGTGGACGCCTATGAAAAAGCCACGGGCCGCGCCAAGTATGTGGCGGACCTGTGCGATCAAAGCGCCCTGGTGGCCAGGATCCTGCACGCCACTATCGCCCACGGCTACGTGAAGTCCATCGACACTACGGAGGCTGAGGCCGTTCCCGGTGTGGTGAAGGTCCTGACTTGCTTCAACGTGCCCGATTACCGCTTCCCCACAGCGGGACACCCCTGGTCCACAGATCCCGCCCACCAGGACGTGGCGGACCGGCTGCTGCTGAACCATCACGTGCGGTATTACGGCGACGACATCGCCGCCGTCATCGCGGAGAACGAGATAGCTGCCGCTCAGGCCGTCCGGGCGCTGAAGGTGGAGTATGAGGAGCTGCCCTTCGTTCTGGACGTGCAGAAGGCCATGGAGCCGGATGCCCCACAGATCCACGAGGACTGCCCCGGCAATGTTCTGAAGCACACAGATATCCGCAGAGGCGACTATCAGACCGCCATCCAGGAGCCGGGCCTGATCCGGGTGGAGGGCTGGTACGACACCCCCACTGTCCAGCACTGCCACATTGAAAACCACGGCTGCTTCGCCTATGAGGAGGCGGGCCGGGTGGTGGTGGTCACCTCCACCCAGATCCCCCACATCATCCGCCGGGTGGTGGGGCAGGCACTGGGTCTGCCCTGGGGCAAGGTGCGGATCATCAAGCCCTACATCGGCGGCGGCTTTGGCAACAAGCAGGACGCTCTGTACGAGCCTTTGTGCGCCTGGCTCTCCACCCAGGTGGGGGGACGGCTGGTGCATCTGGAGTGCAGCCGGGAGGAGACCTTTGTCTCTAACCGGGTCCGCCACGCCATCCGCACCCACATCATCTCCTACGTCCGGCCGGACGGCACCCTGGTGGCCCGGAAGTTTGAGGCCTGGTCCAACCAGGGGGCCTACGCCTCCCACGGCCACAGCATCGTGGCCAAGGGCATGGGCGCCTTCCCCCAGCTCTACCCCTGCGACAATTTGGAGTGCGACTGCTGGACGGTCTACACCAACCGCCCCGCCGCCGGCGCCATGCGTGGTTATGGGATCCCCCAGGCCATGTGGGCCGGGGAGTGCCACATCGACGATATCTGTCAGGCTATCGGGATGGAGCCTATGGAATTCCGCCGGAAGAATCTGATGCCGGTGGGGTATACCGACGGCTTCTCCAGAAACGAGTTGTACGCCGACACCTTCAACCAGTGCATGGACAAGGGAATGGCGATGCTGGATTACCAGCGGAAATATCGGGAATACCAGAACCAGACTGGCCCTGTCCGCCGGGGCGTGGGCCTTGCGGTGTTCTGGTACAACACGGCTGTGTGGCCCATCTCGCTGGAGTCCTCCTCCTGCCGGATGGTGCTGAACCAGGACGGTTCCCTCCAGTTCCAGACCGGTGAGACGGAGATTGGACAGGGCTGCGACACCGCCTATTCCCAGATGGTGGCGGACGCGGTGGGTATCCCGGTGGAGGACGTCCATGTGGTGTCCACCCAGGACACGGACGTGACGCCCTTCGGCACCGGTGCCTACGCCTCCCGGCAGACGTACATCGGCGGCTTCAGCATCATGCAGACAGCCCTGGCCCTGCGAGAGCGGATTTTGCAGATCGCCCATGAGCAAACCCGGATGCCGGTATCTGTTCTGGATCTGGTGGATGGCAAGATCATCCGCAAGGAGGACGGCCGGGTCCTCAAGACTCTGGGCGAGCTGGCCACAGAGAGCCTCTACTCCCTGGAGCACAGCCAGCACATCACCGCCGAGACCACGGCCCAGATCAAGTCCAACGCCTACTCCTTCGGCTGCTCCTTCGCAGAGGTGGAGGTGGACGTCCCTCTGTGCAAGGTGAAGCTGCTGAATCTGGTCAACGTCCACGACTGCGGCACCCTCATCAACCCGGCGCTGGCAGAGGCCCAGGTCCACGGCGGCATGTCCATGGCCATCGGTTACGGCCTCAGTGAAGAGCTGAAGTTCGACGAGAAGACCGGAAAGCCCCTGAACAACAATCTGCTGGACTACAAGCTGTCCACCTTTATGGACCATCCCACGCTCCAGGCGGCGTTCGTGGAAAACCCGGAGCCCACCTCTCCCTACGGCACCAAGGCCCTGGGCGAGCCCCCGGCCTGTTCGCCGGCGCCGGCCATCCGCAACGCCATTCTGAACGCCACAGGTGTGGCCTTTGACGCATGCCCTATCACGCCCCATGTCCTCTACCGCGGATTCAAAGAGGCTGGGCTGATCGAAGACTAAAGGAGGGAACCACTCATGTATGATATGAAAGCCCTGTATCAGGCGGAGAGCGTTCAGGACGCGGTGGCCCTCCGGGTGGCCCATCCGGATGCCCAGATCATCGCCGGCGGATCCGACGTGCTGGTGCAGATGCGGGAGGGCAAGCGGGCCGGGGTGGAGCTGATCTCCATCTACGGGCTGGATGAACTCCGGGGCGTGACCCTGGAGGCAGACGGCACCCTGCGGATCGGCTCCCTCACCAGCTTTTCCCACATTACCCGGGATCCCCTGATCCAGAAATACCTCCATGTTTTGGGAGAGGCCGTGGACCAGGTGGGCGGTCCCCAGATCCGCAACATCGGCACCATCGGCGGTAACACCTGTAACGGTGTCACCTCCGCGGACTCCGCCTCCACTCTCCACGCCTACGACGCCATTGTGGAGCTGACGGGACCGGACGGTATCCGCCGCCAGCCCATCCGGGAGTTCTACATCAGGGCAGGCAAGGTGGATATCCGTCCCGGCGAGATCCAAACGGCCATCCTGATCGAAAAAGACAGTTATATTGACACATTTGGCCACTATATAAAGTATGCCATGCGGAATGCCATGGACATCGCCACCCTGGGAACCTCTGTGAACGTCCGCCTTTCCGCCGACAAAAAGACCGTGGAGCGGGCGAGAGTAGCCTTCGGCGTGGCGGGGCCGGTGCCCCTGCGGGCGGCGGCTGCGGAGGAGCTGGCCGCCGGACAGCCGGTGAGCCTGGAGCTGGCGGATCGCTTTGCCCAGGCGGTGAAGGAGGACATCAATCCCCGGGACTCCTGGCGGGCGGCCAAGGATTTCCGGATGCACATCGCGGTGGAGAGCGCCCGGCGGGCGTTCATCGAAGCGGTGAAGCTGGCGGGAGGTGACCTGTGATGGAAAAGCATGTGATGCAGTATCAGACTGTTCACTTCAATCTGAACGGCAAGGACGTGGAACGCACGGTGGACGTGCGGGCCAGCCTGACGGACATGCTCCGCAACGACTTCCGGATGACCTCCGTGAAGAAGGGCTGCGAGGTGGGGGAGTGCGGCGCCTGCAACGTCCTGATCGACGGGGAGGCATACAACTCCTGCATTTATCTGGCCGTGTGGGCGGAGGGCAAGCACATCCGCACCCTGGAAGGGCTGCTGGGCCCTAACGGCGAGCTCAGCGACATCCAGCAGGCCTTTGTGGACGAGGCGGCCATCCAGTGCGGCTTCTGCACGCCGGGCTTTATCCTGACGGCAGTGGAGATCCTGGAGAGCGGCAAGGAGTACACGGACGATGAATTGAGAAAACTCCTCTCCGGCCACCTGTGCCGCTGCACCGGGTATGAGAATATCCTCCGGGCGGTGAAAAAGACCATGTACAAGCGCCTAGGCAAGCCCATGCCGGAGGCGTGAGATCTTCAAAAGCAACCCGGCCGCGCACAGCGGCCGGGTTGCTTTTTGGGGGATGCGCGGCAGAACGGTTTTCTTTTCCCGGGAATTGTGTTATACTGGCACCAGATGAAAAAGGGGAGGGAATGCCATGGCCCGCAAGACCTATACAGAGGAGGACCGGGCCCGGGTGCGGCAGGCTCTGCTGGACACGGGGCTGAATATGGCCGTAAGCAAGGGTCTGAAGGGGCTGCACTTGGCGGAGCTCGCCGCGGCGGTGGGGATTTCCAAGCCCTATTTCTACACGTTTTTTGACTCGCTGGAGGATTTTTCCCTCCAGATGATGGAGGAGCAGCGCTGCCGTCTGCTCCGGCTGCTGGAACAGGAGCTGGCCCGGCCGGAGGGGACCTGGGAGGAGCACGTGGAGTCTTTTTTCCGGACGATCCTCCGCCACCGGGAAAACGGCATCCTGGTGATGACCCAGGGGGAGGAGGCGGATCTGCACAGCCGCCTGACGCCGGAGCGATTCCAGGATTTCCGGCCCGGGCAGCGGGATTTCTTTCTGCGCCTGATGGCGCTGCTGGACATCCGGCAGGAGGACTGCGCCCCTGAGGTGCTGGCGAACCTGGTGTTCTCCTGCCTCCTGATCTATAACTCCGCGCCGGAATCCATGCCATTTCTGTTTCCTTCGCACCTGGAGGAGACGGCGGCGCTGCACGTGAAATTTTTGGTGAACTATCTGGGCTCCCTGCGCAACGCAAAAAAAGACCGCTGATGGGCGGTCTTTTTTTGTGCGCTGATAATTACCCAGTTGCGCAATCCGGTTTCTTTTGGTATGATATCTCATATATTGACCAGATAAAATAAAATGGTCAATATAAAATTGAGATATTAAAGAGGGATTGTCATGGGAATTTTCGGAAAACTCTTCAAGGGACCTGAAATTGACCAGGCCAAAAGCGCGGACAGCAAGCAGAAGATGCGCCGCCTGTTTGACAGCGTGGTGCCCGACGGCGGGCAGTACCAGCTGGTGGCCGCCTATACGGAGGATGCGAAGCGGTTCAACTACGGCCTGGTCCACGGCAGCAAGACTACCTACGGCAGCCTGATCGTGGGCTGGAAGGAGGGGGCGGACCCCACGGTGGTGGTCGTGCCCACAGTTCCGGACCTCTCCGGCTGCGGCGATCCGGAAATCTGCCCCCGTTCCGCAGTCAAAAAGGCCTATCAGAATAAGTACCCCACGGACGCCTTCATCATCTACCCGGATGGGCGTCACTATCTGGCCATCAACACCTTCGAGTGGCTGGAGGATGAGAAGCTGTTCATCTACGTGGACCAGGGACCGGAAGAGCAGGCCTTTGAGACTTTCTTCAAGACCTGTTACGCCACGAAGTGAGGAGCGCGTGCCATGTCGCTTTCCCTGGAGCAGGTCGGTGCCGTCCTGCTGGCCCTGGTGATTCTCTTCGCGGCGGGACGCCTCTGGTATGCACTGGTGGAGATGGTGAAGGATGCTATTGCCCGCCGCTTTTTTTCCGGAAAACGGGAGCCCTGGCATCCCCTTCCGCCGGATGAGGGCGATTCCGGCGACGGTCCGCCCGGTACTGTTTGACGGCGGCCTCTTCTTGCGGTATAATAAAACCAACAAGGAGAGGAGGGTTCTCTATGAAAACCATCATCACCATCGGCCGGCAGTTTGGCAGCGGCGGCAAGGAGATCGGCATCCGCGTGGCCAAGGAGCTGGGCATTCCCTTCTATGACAAGGAGCTGCTGCAGGAGGCCGCCAAGAAGAGCGGCCTGTGCGAGAAGATTTTTGAAAACTTCGACGAGCGGCCCAAGAGCCTCCTGTACTCCATCGCCATGGATTCCTATATGTTTGCCCTGCCCGGCAGCGGTGTGGGTGACTCTCTGGAACAACAGGTGTATTTGGCGACTTTCAACACCATCCGGCACATCGCGGACCAAGGGCCCTGCGTTATCATCGGCCGGTGCGCGGACTACGCCCTGGCGGACTATCCCAACCACCTGAGCCTGTTTATCAGCGCACCTCTGGAGGTCCGTATCCAGCGCGTGGCCCAGCGGCAGAACCTCACGCCGGAGAAGGCTCGCCAGCTGATCCTCAAGACCGACAAGCGCCGGGCGTCCTATTACGAGTACTATTCCTCCAAGAAGTGGGGCAGTGTGGACAGCTACCACTTCTGCATCGATTCCAGCTATCTGGGCCTGGGCCGGACCGTGGAGCTGATCCAGGCCATGGTGGCCCACAAGGAGCATCCGATCCCCAGCCCCACGGAGGAGGATCCCACCCGTCCCCGGACGTAAGCGCCGCAAAACACGGAGGGACCGGAGCCGCACAGGCTCCGGTCCCGTTTTCCTGTTCAGAGAGGATAACTCCTGGGCAGGCACGGCGGCTCACGCCGCACCGGGTCATGGCCGATGGTCCAGATCCCGGTAGAAGCGGAAGGCATCCTCGAATTTCCCCTGGGCGTAGGTGCCCACATCGGCGCAGTAGGCCTCATAGGCCGCCAGAAGGCGCTCCGCCTCCGGCGTCAGCACCGCGCCGCCGCCGTGGGCACCTCCGATGGTGGAGGAGAGCAGCTTGCACCCAAACACTGTCTCAGCTGTGCGGATGATACGCCACGCCTTGGAGTAGGCCATTTCCATAGAGGCGGCTCCGGCCCGGAGGGAGTGGTGCTCCCGCACCCGCTGCAGCAGGGTGGCGATGCCGGGGCCGAAGCAGCGCTGGTCATCGTCGCTGTAAATCCGCAGCGTCACTTTCAAATGGAGCTCATTCTGTGCCATAGGGCGCCTCCTCTGTTTCTGTCCCAATCCCCCGCCGGGACCGTCCGGACACCCATCCGGGGCCCGACCTGCCGGGCGAGACCCCAATAGGCTGAGGACAGGGGTGCCGGGGTCCCGGACGGGAGATCATGTCCCTCCGAAGCGATATTCTGCTTCTATCATATCACAGGATTTGCGGTTTGCAAACCTGGAAAAATGTGATACAATCCAATGCAGGGGAGTGACCCGCTCTGTGCGGGAAGGAGGAACTATTATGGAGAAAATCAGACTGGGCCGTACCGGCCTGCTGGTGACCAAGACGGCGTTCGGTGCCCTGCCCATCCAGCGGATTTCCAAGGCGGATGCAGTGAAGCTGGTCCGCCGGGCCTGTGAGGCGGGAATCAACTATTTCGACACCGCGAATATGTACACTGACAGCGAGGAAAAACTGGGAGAGGCCCTCCACGACGTGCGGCAGAACGTGGTGATTTCCACCAAGAGCGGCGGAGGAGACAAAAAGACGGTCCAGGCCCACATTGAGCAGAGCCTCCGCAGCCTGCGGACGGATTACATCGACCTGTTCCAGTTCCACAATCCGGCGGTGCTGCCGGATATCCATGACCCGGACGGGCCCTTTGCCGCCGCACTGGAGGCCAAGCAGAAGGGCTACATCCGCCACATCGGCATCACCAACCATCGGCTGAAGGTGGCCCACGAGGCCATTGAGTCCGGCAATTTTGAGACGCTGCAGTTCCCCTTCTGCTATCTGGCCACGGAGAAGGACCTGGAGCTGGTGGAGCTGTGCCGGGAGCACGACATGGGCTTCATCGCCATGAAGGGCCTCTCCGGCGGCCTGCTGAACAATGCGGAGGCCTGCTACGCCTTTATGCAGGAGCATCCAGACGTGGTGCCCATCTGGGGCATCCAGCATGAGTGGGAGCTGGACCAGTGGCTGGAGCTGACGGAGCGGAATCCCCGCATGACGCCGGAGCTCCAGGCGGTGATCGACCACGACCGGACGGAGCTGTCGGGGGACTTCTGCCGCTCCTGCGGCTACTGCCTGCCCTGCGCCGCCGGCATCGATATCCCCCAGGCGGCCCGGATGGCCCAGCTGCTGCGGCGGGCACCCTACAAGCCCTATCTGAGCGACGAGTGGCGGGAGAAGATGCACCAGATCAAAAACTGCATCCACTGCAACGCCTGCAAGTCCCGCTGTCCCTATGGGCTGGACACCCCGGCCCTGCTGCAGAAGCAGCTGGCGGACTACGACGCGTTTTACGCCGCCCATCACAACGACTGAAAAGGAGAACCCCAGATGCTCTTCCGCAATGAGGAGTCCAGCCTGAGGCTGGATATCGTGAACTATGAATTTCCGCCGGACGGCGGCGACCCCACCAGTGACGACCGGAACTGGCTGGTGCTCCGGGCCACCTGGAACAAGGAGGACGGAGACGTGGTGAAGGATTCCAACAGCTGCCTGCTGACCCACGAGCTCCAGAGCATGAGCGCCGGGCTGAAAGTGCTGAAGGCTGGAATCCGGGATGTGTACGTCAGTGACTTTCAGGAGAACTTTTATTTCTCCGTCGGCGCCCGGGCATTGGGAGACGGGACCTTTGAAGTGGTGGTGTCCTTCTATCTGCCCAACACCATGGACGGGGACGACACCGCTGAGATCACCTGCACCATGGACCAGAAGGAGATGGAGGCGCTGATCGGCGAACTGGACCGGCTCTGCGAAAAATTCCCGGATCGGACCTGAAAAACCCCGGAGCCCCGGTTGGAAAGAAGGTGAACAGGCTTGAACTATAAGACGAGCTATTGGCTGATGCGGATATTGGGCATCGGCGGCATTCTGGTGATGCTGATCGGCGGGATCACCGGCAGAACCGTCATCGGCGTGCTGGGCATCATCTGTGTGCTGGTTGGGACGCTTCAGATGAATTTCTTCTACCACTGCCCCCACTGCAAGCGGGATCTGCCCAAGCGGACCCTGCCCAAAACCTGCCCCTATTGCAAGAAGCCCCTGGACTGAACGGAGGGCGGCCATGGACTACAAGAAGAGTTATACGCTGCTGTGGGTGGGGCTGATTGCCGGATTCGTCCTGATGCTCATCGGCGTGTTTCTGGAGATTGGATGGCTGCTGTGGCCGGGAGCAGTGGTTGTTATGGCGGATGTTCTCCAGACGCTGCTGTTCTTCCGGTGTCCGTACTGCGGCGGACACTGGGATCCCCGGGGCGGCATTCCCCACTACTGCCCGGAGTGTGGGGAGTACATTCGGTAAAAATCCTGTCATACTGGCAAAACAAGGCCGCTCTGCGTTTGCAGAGCGGCCTTGCGGTTGTGTCGAACAAGCGGCAGCTCGTTCGACAAGATCAGGGCGCCGCTTCCGCGGCACCCTGATCCGGCTTTTCGTTTTTTACTTACTCCGCCTTGGGGCCGGCGGCTACCAGGGCCTTGCCCGCCTCGTTGGCGGCATACTTGGAGAAGTTCTTCACAAAGCGAGAGGCCAGATCCTTGGCTTTGGTATCCCACTCGCCGGCGTCCGCGTAGGTGTCCCGGGGGTCCAGGATGGCGGGGTCCACACCGGGAAGAGCGGTGGGCACCTCAAAGTTGAAGTAGGGGATGGTCTTGGTGGGAGCAGTCAGAATAGAGCCGTCCAGAATGGCGTCGATAATGCCGCGGGTATCCTTGATGGAGATGCGCCTGCCGGTGCCGTTCCAGCCGGTGTTCACCAAGTAGGCCTTGGCACCGGACTTCTGCATCTTCTTTACCAGCTCCTCGCCATACTTGGTGGGATGCAGCTCCAGGAAGGCCTGGCCGAAGCAGGCGGAGAAGGTGGGAGTGGGCTCGGTGATGCCCCGCTCGGTGCCGGCCAGCTTGGAGGTGAAGCCGGACAGGAAGTAGTACTGGGTCTGCTCCGGGGTCAGGATGGAAACAGGGGGCAGCACGCCAAAGGCGTCGGCGGACAGGAAGATCACATTCTTGGCGTCGGGTCCGGCGGACACGGGTCGCACGATCTTCTCGATGTGGTCGATGGGATAGGAAACGCGGGTGTTCTCAGTGACGGAGTCGTCGGCGAAGTCGCAGTGGCCGTTCTCGTCCACAGTCACGTTCTCCAGCAGGGCGTTGCGCTTGATGGCGTTGTAGATGTCGGGCTCGGCGTCCTTGTCCAGGTTGATGACCTTGGCGTAGCAGCCGCCCTCAAAGTTGAATACGCCGTTGTCATCCCAGCCGTGCTCATCGTCGCCGATGAGCAGGCGTTTGGGGTCGGTGGACAGGGTGGTCTTGCCGGTGCCGGACAGGCCGAAGAACAGGGCGGTGTTCTCGCCGTTCATATCAGTATTGGCGGAGCAGTGCATGGAGGCCATACCCTTCAGGGGCAGGTAGTAGTTCATCATGGAGAACATGCCCTTCTTCATCTCGCCGCCGTACCAGGTGTTCAGGATGACCTGCTCCCGGGAGGTGAGGTTGAAGATGGCGGCGGTCTCGGAATTCAGGCCCAGCTCCTGATAGTTCTCCACCTTGGCCTTGGCGGCGTTGTAGGAGATGAAGTCAGGCTCGAAGTTCTCCAGTTCCTCAGCAGTGGGCTGGATGAACATATTCTTGACGAAGTGGGCCTGCCATGCCACCTCCATGATGAAGCGGATGGCCATGCGGGAGTCGTGGTTGGCGCCGCAGAACACATCCATCACAAACAAGCGCTTGTTGGACAGCTGCTCCTGCGCCAGCTTCTTGCAGGCATCCCAAGCCTCCTGAGAGGCGGGCTTGTTGTCGTTTTTGAACTCGTCGGAGGTCCACCACACGGTATCCCTGGAGGTGTCGTCCATCACAATGAACTTGTCCTTGGGGGAGCGGCCGGTGTAGATGCCGGTCATGACGTTGACGGCCCCCAGGTCGGTGACCTGTCCCCTGTCATAGCCCTCCAGGCCGGCCTTGGTCTCCTCCTCAAACAGGAACTCATAGGAGGGATTGCGGATAATTTCCGTGGTACCAGTAATACCATATTTACTCAGATCAATGGTTGCCATTTGAATGACCTCGTTTCTGAATAATCTTCCAGCCGGCGCGGCGGAGGGGCATTTTTCGTATCAATATCATACACGGTGCGGGAGATAAAGTCAATCTCCATCCGCCTCCCGCCCCAGCGCGGCGGAGAGGGCCGCGAAGTCCTCAAGCGTCAGCTGTTCCCCCCGGACGGCGGCAGGCAGGCCCATATCGGCGATGGCCTGTTGGATGGATTCCTTGGGAATCCCCGGCAGGGCGGCGGAGAGGCTGTTGGCCAGGGTCTTGCGCCGCAGCAGGAAGCCGCCCCGCATCACTTTGAAGAAAAAGCTCTCGTCCGCTACATCCACGGCGGGCCGCTCCCGCCGGACGCAGCGGATCACGGCGGAGGTCACCTTGGGAGCGGGGAGAAACTTCTCCGGCGGCACGTCGAACAGCAGCTCCGGCTTCATGTAGTACTGGAGGAACAGGGAGAAGGAGCCGCCCTCAGAGGAGCCCTGTGGGGCGCACAGCCGCCGGGCTACCTCCCGCTGGATCATCACCGTGAAGGCAGTAAAGCAGGGGGACTCCACCAGCTTTTCCAGAATGGGAGAGGTGACGTTATAGGGCAGGTTGGCGCAGACTATAGGCGTGAGGCCCTGGAACTTCTCTGCCGCGATGGCCGTGAGGTCCAGTTTCAGCACGTCCCCCGGCACGACCTCCACATTCGGATAGGGGGCCATGGTCTCCGCCAGCACCGGCAGCAGGGCCCGGTCCAGCTCCACGGCCACCACCTTCCCGGCCCGCTGGGCCAACTCCGCCGTCAGGGGGCCGATGCCCGGGCCGATCTCCAGCACGCCGCAGCCTGCGTCCGCGCCGGAGGCCTCCGCGATCCGGCGGGGCACCTCCGGATCGATCAAAAAGTTCTGTCCCATGGATTTGGAGAAATGGAACCCATGCCGGGCCAGCAGGTCCCGGATGGTGTTGTAGTCACAGAGATTCATACCTGATCCCGCCTTTCTTCAGCAGTATATCAAATTTTTGCGGGTCTGCCAACCCCATCCCAGCGAGGGAATGGTCCTTGCAAAATACCGCCTGATCCGGTAAACTGGTGGCATCAAAAAATCCCCAGGAGGGATGCAGATGCGATTCATTTTTCTGGACCTGGACGACACCATTCTGGACTTCCACCGGGCGGAGCGGCAGGCGCTCTCCCAGACCCTGCGGCACTTTCATGTAGACCCCACGGACGCCGTTCTGGACCGTTATCACGTCCTGAACCGCCGACAGTGGGAGTTGCTGGAAGAGGGGAAGCTGACCCGGCCCCAGGTGTTGGTCCGGCGGTTCCAGCTGCTGTTTGATGAGCTGGGGATCCGTGCTGCTCCGCAGGAGGTCTGCCAGCTTTATGAGGAACAACTGGCCCAGGGCCACTTCTTCGTGCCCGGCGCCCAGGAACTGCTGGAGGCCCTGCACACAAGATATGAGCTGTATCTGGCCACCAACGGCACTCCCGAGGTCCAGAACAGCCGGATCGAGAGCGCAGGCATCGCCCGCTATTTCCAAAACATCTTCATCTCCGAACAGATGGGGGCCTATAAGCCCAGCCCGGCCTTCTTCCACGCCTGCTTTGCGGCGATCCCGGACTTTGATGCGGCGGAGGCCATGATGGTGGGGGACAGCCTGACCTCCGACATCCGGGGCGCCCGGAACGTCGGCCTGCGGTCTTGCTGGTACAATCCCCAGTACCTGCCGCCCCGGCCGGACATCCCGGCGGATTATACCATCGGGGCCCTGCCGGAGCTTCCGCCCCTGCTGGAGCGGCTGTGAGCGCGATTGAAAAGAGGTCCCCCGCCAAAAGCGGGGGACCTCTTTTCAGAATGTGCCTCTGCGGGCAGTTTCATCACTCCAGGATATAGACATTGCACGTCCGCCGTCCGAAGTTGATGCACTGCTGATAGGTGTCGTAGTACAGGTCCACGATATTTCCCCGCACGCCGGTATCCGCCGCCACGGCGGTGCCGTAGACCACGGAGCCGTCGGCCGCCACGATATACATCTTAGTGCCCAGGGGGATAACGTTCTTGTCCACAGCCACGGTGCCCACCTTGACCAGAGTGCCGGTGGCGGTGGTGTAGTCAGCGCCGCCGTGGCCCGCGGTGTAAGCGGTGGCGGTCATGGACTTCACGCCGGAGAAGTTCAGAGTGGTGCCGTCTGTCAGGGTCAGGATGCCGCTGCCGTCGGTGTTTTTAGAGACGCTGGCGACGCCCGCCCTGGTGGAGGCGACGGCGGTGCCGTACTCCACGACTTCATTCACGGCGGTGCTCTCCAGCTCCTCCACAAACTGGCGGGAGATCTCCTCGCCGCCGGACCAGACCACCTCGTAGATGGAGGTGCGGACGCCGTCGGCGCCCTCCTGGACCACCTTCTCCGTGCCCTTGGGCAGGGAGGGATTAGCCACCCGCACTGTCTCGTAGGTGGCGGGCTCCTCCACCTGGTCGTAATAGGTCAGCTCGGAGGCAATGGTCAGCTCGGCGCTGTCTTCGTCCAGATCCACGGCTACCATCTCCAGGGGACTGGGGGTGATGTGGAGCCGTTCCAGCAGCTCTGCCACAGTCTCGCTGCGGGCCTTGGCGGTGACGGTGCTGCCGTCGTGCGTGACCGTGACCTCCTGTCCGGCGGTCAGGGCCATGTCATAGCCACTCTGGCCGCTGGAGAGGTACACCAGCTGAGAGGACATCTCGCCCTCCCGGACTTCCTCCTCGTTCAGCACGATGGCGGCGTCCTCCGGACCGGTGAGAATATACACGGCGTTTGCGTGATCGGTGACGATCCAGCTGGTGCAGACAACGGCGGCCAGCACAAAGAGCTGCAGACCAAACCGGGCCTTGAGGCTGTGCAGCTTTTTCTCAAAAGCATGTGTGTTCAAAATCAGATACCTCCTCAGAAAAGGTCTTCCATGCCAGTCTTCCCTGGTTTTGGAAGGTCTATACCTCGGTGTTTTCCTGAATGAAAACAACTTGTAACTTTTGTTACCGATTGGAAAACTGGGGCTAGTATACACCGGCTTCCCACTTTTGTCAAGTTTTTGTGGGGGTTACGGTGTTATGTCTCCCACTTTGCAGAAAAACAACGCGGTCGAGCTGTGCAAAAGTCTGGAGAAAAAATAAAAAAAGTAACAAATTGGTGACATAAAACCGACGCAAAAAAACAGACCCCGCGCCTGTCTGTTCAGACGCGGGACCTGTTGGGGAACCCCCTCTGTTTTCAAGGGATTCAGCGGACCTCCGGCGTGAAGCCCAGATCCTCCAGCTCGCTGACGGCTGTCTTGACGCAGTTGTCACAGCCGTCGATGGTGACAGTCTTGGTGTCCAGAGAGACGGAGAACTTCAGCTCCGCGGCGGTGAGGGCGTTGGTGATGCGCTTGACGCAGTTCTCACACATCATATCAGGGACAGAAATCGTAGTCATATTGAGTGCTCCTTTTCATTTCATCAGTTTTTGAATGGTGACCAGAAGGTCGTCCACGACCTCCAGATGTCCGTTTTGGATGTCCTGCACCACGCAGGAGTGAATATGGTTGCTGAGCAGCTCCCGGGAAAAGGCGTTCAGCGCCGACTGGATGGCGGAGACCTGGGTGAGGATGTCCGTGCAGTAGCACTCTTTTTCCACCATGCCCCGGACGCCTCGGACCTGGCCTTCGATCCGGTTCAGCCGCCGGATCAGGGAGTCGTACTCCGGGGCCTCCCGGTGCTTGTGGCGGCAGGGACAGCCTGCCGCTGTCTCCTCCGCCGGTGCCTCGGCGGCGGGGACTGCCTGCAAAGTCTGATCTTCCATATAGAATACTCCTTTTTCCCGTTTCCCGTCAAATCACAGTTTGGCCCGGCCCAGCCGCAATGCGTTGCCTACCACGCAGACGGAGCTGAGGCTCATGGCCGCCCCCGCGAACATGGGGGACAGCAGAGGGCCGCCGAAGGCGAACAGCAGGCCCGCCGCGATGGGGATACCGATGGTGTTGTAGCAGAAGGCCCAGAAGAGATTCTGCTTGATGTCCCGCAGGGTCAGCCGGGAGAGCCGGATGGCCCGGGGCACATCCTGCAGGTCCGAGCGCATCAGCACAATGTCCGCGGACTCGATGGCGATGTCGCTGCCGCTGCCGATGGCGCAGCCCACGGTGGCGGCGGTGAGGGCCGGGGCGTCGTTGATGCCGTCGCCCACCATCATCACCTTGCGGCCCTGAGACTGGAGCCGCTCCACCACGCCGGCCTTCTCCTCTGGCAGCACCTCGGCGATGACTTCGTCCACACCCACCAGGGAACCGATGTGCTCCGCCGCCGCCCGGTTGTCGCCGGTCAGCAGCACGGTCCGGATGCCCTGCCCGCGCATTTTCTGGATGGCGGCGGCGCTGGTCTCTTTCACCGGATCGGCCACAGAGATCAGGCCCAGCAGGGTGCCGCCCCTGGCGAAGTACATGGGGGTCTGGCCCTGGGCGGAGAGGCGCTCCGCATCAGATGCCAGAGAGGAGACGTCCACGCCGTGCTCCTCCAGCAATCGGCGGTTGCCGGCCAGAACGGTCTCGCCGCCCAGCACGGCCTTCAGGCCCCGGCCAGACAGGTTCTCAAAGCTCTCCGGCCGGGCGGTGCCGCCGTAGCCATGCTCTTGGGCGTAGGCGGTGATGGCGGTTGCCAGGGGATGGGCGGACACCGCCTCCACCGCCGCCGCGGCGGACAGCAGGTCGGATGCCTCACACCGATGGGGTAGGACCTCCGTCACGGCGGGGGTGCCCTCGGTGACGGTGCCGGTCTTGTCCAGCACCACCGTGTCCACGCTGTGGGTGATCTCCAGAATCTCGCCGGAGCGGATCAGGATACCATGCTTGGCCCCCAGGCCCGTGCCTACCATGATGGCGGTGGGAGTTGCCAACCCCAGGGCACAGGGGCAGGCGATGACCAGCACCGATGTGAACACCCGCAGCACAAAGGAGAAGGGCTGCCCGGCGATGGCCCAGATGACGGCGGCCAGCAGCGCGATGCCCATGACCACCGGCACGAACACACCGGCCACTTTGTCGGCGGTCTTGGAGATCGGGGCTTTCCGGCCCTGGGCGTCCTCCACGAACCGGATGATGCGGGAGAGGGTGGAGTCGTCGCCGGTACGGGTCACCTGGACGTACAGCACGCCGTTCTCATTGACGCTGCCGCCGATGACCTCGCTGCCCACGGCCTTCTCCACCGGCAGGCTCTCGCCGGTGAGCATGGCCTCATTGACGCTGCTCTCGCCCTGGGTGACGGTGCCGTCCGCCGGGACCCGGGCGCCGGGCTTCACCAGCACCACGTCGCCCACCTTCAGTTGGCTGGTGGGCACCTCCCGGCCCGTGTCCGCCAGGATGGCGGTATCCGGGGACAGCTGCATCAGGGCGGTGATGGCGCCTTTGGTCTTCTGCATATTCCGGCTCTCTAGGAACTTGCCCAGGGACACCAGAGTCAGCACCACGGCGGCGGACTCATAATAGAGATTGTGGACGTAGCTGGGATCGTCGGAGATCAGAAAGGTCATCACCAGGCTGTACGCAAAGGAGCAGCCGGAGCCGATGGCCACCAGGGAGTCCATGTTGGGGTTGCCGTGGAAGAGGGACTTGAGGCCCCCTTGGAAGAAGTTCCGGCCGCAGTACAGCACCGGCACGGCCAGGATCAGCTGCAGCACCGCGAAATTCATGGGATGGGTGTGCATGGAGAAGAGGTCCGGCAGGGGCAGAGCTGGCAGCCCGAAGGGCAGCATCTGCCCCATGGACACATACAGCAGCACCGCGGAGAACACCGCCGCCGCGATCAGCTCGATCTTCCGCCGCTTCAGGGCGGCGGTCTCTGCATCCTCAGCATTCTGGACCGTGGCGGGGGCCGGGTGCTCCAGGTGCAGGGCGGCGCCGAAGCCTGCCTTCTCCACCTTGGCCACGATCTGCTCCTGGGTGCATTGACTTTCATCGTATGCAATGGTCATGATACCGGTGGTGAGATTCACCTCGCTGCGCGCCACGCCGGGCAGCTTCCGGGTGACCCGCTCCACGGACGCGCTGCACGCGGCGCAGTGCATCCCGGAGATGTCGTATTTTTCTTCTCGCATAGGAACCTCCAATCTGCCGGAGAGATACCCTCCGGGGGTATTCTTTCTGAGACCTACTATATACCCCTAGGGGGTATTTGTCAAGGGGGGAATTTTCGGCTGTGAAAAAATGCCGTGGAATCCGGAAAACCCCTTGACAACCGGGGGAACTATGGTATGATGAATATGAAATCTAACAAAAAATTTGTGAAACTAAAAAATTTTGTATGGTGAGGATTATGAGAGATTCGATCAAATGGGTCGCCAATCGGATGCCCAAGAGCGACGACCGGCAGCTTTCCATCATGTCCCTGGGGAACGTGGCCAAGGCTCGATTCTTCCACAGCAGCTTTCCCCAGTATTCCATCACGCCTCTGGCCCGGCTGGACGGCATGGCCAAGTACCTGGGCCTGGGTGGCCTGTTCGTGAAGGATGAGTCCTTCCGCTTCGGCCTCAACGCCTTCAAGGTGCTGGGCGGCTCCTTCGCCATGGCCCGGTACATCGCCAAGGAGATGGGCAGGGACGTCAGCGAGATGACCTACGACTACCTGACCAGCGAGGCATTCCGCCAGGAGTTCGGCCACGCCACCTTCTTCACCGCCACGGACGGCAACCACGGCCGGGGCGTGGCCTGGGCGGCTCACAAGCTGGGCCAGAAGGCAGTGGTCCACATGCCCAAGGGCTCCAGCCAGGCCCGGTATGAGAATATCGCCAAGGAGGGCGCCCAGGTCACCATCGAGGAAGTCAACTACGACGACTGCGTCCGCATGGCCGCGGCGGAGGCCGCCGAGACCAAGCACGGCGTGGTGGTGCAGGACACCGCCTGGGAGGGGTACGAGGAGATCCCCGCCTGGATCATGCAGGGCTACGGCACCATGGCCAACGAGGCGGCGGAGCAGCTGCGGCAGGTGGGGATCAACCGCCCCACTCACGTGTTCGTGCAGGCCGGTGTGGGTAGTTTGGCCGGAGCGGTGATCGGATATTTCACCAACCTGTTCCCCAACGATCCCCCCACCTTCGTGGTGATGGAGGCCCGGGCGGCGGACTGCCTGTACCAGGGCGCCCTGGCAGGGGATGGACAGCCGAGGATCGTGGAAGGCGATCTCAAGACCATCATGGCGGGCCTGGCCTGCGGAGAGCCCAACATCCTCTCCTGGGACATTCTGCGCAACCATGTCTCCGCCTTCGTCTCCTGCCCGGACTGGGTCAGCGCCCGGGGCATGCGGATGCTGGGCGTGCCGGTGAAGGGCGACCCCACGGTGATCTCCGGCGAATCCGGCGCGGTGGGCATGGGCCTGATCGCGGCCCTGATGGAGACGGACGAGTACCAGGACCTGCGGGAGGCCATCGGCCTGGACCGGTTCAGCCAGGTGCTGCTGTTCTCCACGGAGGGCAACACAGATCCCATGAAGTTCCGCAAGGTGCTGTGGGACGGCGAATATCCGACGGTGTAAAAAAGAATAAAAAAGAATCGGGGGAAGCATTGCTTCCCCCGGTTTGTTTTCGGTTTAGGCGGTTACGACCCTAGTATTGCTATAAAGTTTTTCGCTACCGGAACTATCTTTGGCATAAAGAACAACAGTCGCATAGTATTTAACACCGGAAGTTCCATAATATGTAATCATCCGATATGCGTCAGCAGTGTTTTTGTCAATCAAACCTGAGCTATATGTTTTTACATTCTCATAAGAACCATCAGATTGTTGTTCCCAAATATAAATTTTTTCAGCTCCGAGTTCTTGCATAATATCAGTGGCATTAATATCAAATTCGACAGCAACTCTGCCACCACCCAATGGGGTTGCCCATACATCTGTATAAGCAAAATAGTCACTGGCTCTTGTGGATGAAGCATGCGCCATAGGAATCATACTGAAAAGCAAGGCAATGGCAAAAAGAGAGGACAAAAGACGAAGAGACTTGTACTTCATTTAAAATTACTCCTCATAAATAGAATTTATGATTTTTTCTAAGTCGCTTTTTGACAAGTTTCCTTGGATGAAACATTCAATATTTTCATTTACCCAAGTGGCCAAAAGGTGACCATTATTATTCATTAAATAATGAGTTATATCAGAAACTTTGTATTCAACAATCTCCTCACTACTATCTTTTTGATATATTCCCGTATAGACATCCGGGACAGAATCGTAGATTTGGATTCTTACTGTAAAACGTTCCCCATTTACAGAGTATACCGCTTGGATCCGGTTGCCATCAGTTCGTTTTATCATACTAACAGCGCCTACTAACTTAGTATCATTAGGCGCCCAATTCGGCACGACCGGCAAATCCGTTTCCTCGGCTACTGCAAGTCGCAACTCCAGGTAAGGATCCTGCGGCACTTCCGCTTCCTCCTGCCCCGGCGTCACAAATCCAAAGGTCTCCGCGGTCCAGTCCGCGAACGCCTGGAGGATGTCGAACCCAAAGGCGGAGGCAGCGCCGCACAGAATCACAATGCACGCGGCCGTGATGACGGCTGCCCGCAGAATCCGGCGGCTTTTCTTTTTGGGGGAAGGGGAGGTGATTTGGTCAAGATGGGATGAGTCACGTTCCGGGAGGACCTCAGTCTCATAGGCAGAAGCCTGTCCTTGATAATTTTCCTTGAAATCCCGCCATGCGGCGTCCACGTCGGCCTCCGCCGCCGGGGGATTCGCATCCCGCTGCTTCATCACCTCCATAATCGCCATGATGTAGTCCACGTCCGGCTCACCGCCGTCCGCAGCCGTGAATTCCTGCTGGAGCAGAGCCTCCAGCTCTTCGGTGCGCATTTGTTCCAGGAAAGGATACGCCGTATTTCGATCTGATGGCATCTCCGGGAACCTCCTCTGTATCTATAATGACCGTTTCGGCCCCGCTTGTTCACAGGGGCGGCGAAAAAACTTTTAGTGCCGGTTCCACTGTTTGACGAACCGCTCCTTTGAACGCTTGACCCGCATGGCCAGGGCGGACTTCTTCAACCCCATCTCCCGCGCCAGCTCCTCGTAGGTGTACTTCTCCAGATAGAGCTTCCGCAGGATCTCGTACTCCTCCGGCGTGAGGATGCTGGTGATCTCCGCCCGCTGCTGGAAATCATCCTCTGGAGAAGCGGGCATCTCACCGGCGGCCCGGATCAGGTGCTTCCGCCAGAAGCGGTCCTCTTTCAGGAGCTCTAGGACCTTATAGCGCAGGACCCGGTACAGCCATCCCGTGGGCGAGGCGCTGCTCCAAAGATCTGCCTGATGCTCCCAAGCGAAGGCGAACAGCTCCTGCACCACCTCTTCCGCACGCCCGGCGACGGAGACGTACCAGCTTCCGCCAGTCCGCAGGGCGATCTCCGCACAGCGGAGCAGGTCCGGATACAGCTTCCGGTAGAGGGCTTCAAATCGCGGTTCATCAAAAGAATCGTTATGCGCCATAGGCGTCCCCCTTCTCTTTCTATCTATCGGGGTGCCGCGCCGCCGGAGCGGGCCGCGGTACGAATTTGATTCTAACACAAATTGCCGCAGGTTTACAACTTTTTTGCAAGCGCTCTCCGCAGCACGGGAAAAAGCCGCCGGAACCGCGAATGTGCGGCCCCGGCGGCCTGGATGGATCATCTGCGCTGCCCGGTCCTGGTCTGCTCCACGATGTCGTCCATGACCTCCCGGCTGACGGCGCCCTGGACGTAGCCGAAGACGTTGCCCTCCGTGTCGATCATGAATGTGGTGGGATAGGCGCTGATGCCGTACTGGTAGAAGAGCGTGCCCGTCTCGTCCATCACCACGGGATAGGTGTAGCCGTTTTCCTCCAGGAAGGCGGTGATGTCTTCGGCGCTGCCCTCCTGGCCGATATTGGGCCCGGCCACGCCCAGCACCACCAGCTCCCCGGCGTTCTCGTCCCAGTCCTCATACAGGGCCTGGATGTCCGGCATCTCCATCTTGCAGGGGCCGCACCAAGTAGCCCAGAAGTTCAGAAACACCGTCTTCCCCTGGTAGTCCGAGAGGGTGTGGGTCTGGCCGTACTGGTCCGTCAGAGTGAAGTCCGGAGCGGGGACCATGGGGATCTCCTGGCTGTCCGCCCCGCTGTGCTCCTCCTGAGAATCGCCGGAGGGGGCCGCCTCTTCGCCGCTGTTCCCGGCGGGCTCTTCCTGCACCGTGCCGGAGCCGGCAGCCAGATCTGCGGAGATGCCGCCGGTGGCGCCGGTGAGGGTCAGGATGCCCATGACGATCAGCAGCACCGCGCCGATCTTCACCGTGTAGCGCACCACATTCTGGTGGGACTTGAAGAAATCCAGCACCGTGCCGGTGAAGAGTCCCACTGCCAGGAAGGGCAGTACGAAGCCCAGGGTGTACACGCCGATCAGAAGAAATCCCGCAGCGGAGGACTCCGCGGAGGAGGCCATCAGCAGGACGCTGCTGAGGGTGGGGCCCACGCAGGGCGTCCAGGCGAAGCTGAAGGTGAAGCCCATCACCAGGGCCACCGCCGGGTTCATAGCCAGTTTGTTCAGATGGAAGGGGAGGCGGTGTTCCTGCTCCAGCAGCATGGTCCGCTTGCCCAGCCCCAGCTGGTACAGGCCGAACAGCAGGATGATGACGCCGCTGGCCCGGGCGAACCACACTTGGTAGTTGTGGAAGAACTCCCCCAGGGCGGTGAGGCCCAGCCCCAGCAGGAAGAAGGCGAAGCTGATGCCCACCACGAAAAAGAGGGTGTTGAGGAAGATCTTTCCCCGGGGATAGCGGCGGACGCCGTCCTCGCCCACCACAGCGGCGCCGCCGGCCAGATAGCTGACGTACAGCGGCACCAGCGGCAGCACGCAGGGGGAGAAGAAGCTCAGCGCGCCCTGCAGAAAGACAGTGACGGCGGATACGCTGGTCTCAATGGAAAAGCCCATGGGGACATCCTCCTGAATATGAAGTCATGGCGCCATCATACCGGGTTTTCCGGCCGCTGTAAAGAGGGATTTGCCACATCTTCCGGGAAACACGGAAGAATCCTCTTGACAGCGGGGAGCGGGGCGGTCAAGATAAAGAGTGGAAAACAAGACCGCAACGGGCGGCAGGGAGGCACTTTGCAATGGAAATGGTGGATTTGTACGACGAGAACCGGCTCCCTCTGGGCCGGACGGCGGAGCGTTACGCCCCCAAGGGGGAGGGAGAATACCGGGTGGTGGTCCATATCTGCGTGTTCGACAGCCGGGGCCGCCTGCTGATCCAGCAGCGGTCTCGGGAAAAGGCCGTCTGGCCGGAGGCATGGGATGTGTCTGCCGCCGGCGGCGTGGATGCCGGAGAGACCAGCCGCCAGGCGGCGGAGCGGGAGTTCCGGGAGGAGCTGGGCGTGGCCCTGGACCTGACGGGAGTGCGGCCCTCCTGCACCGTGAACTTCGACGGCGGCTTTGATGACTTCTTCCTGGTGGAGCGGGACCTTGGCCTGGAGGAGCTGACGCTCCAAAAGGAGGAGGTGGCCCGGGCCCGTTGGGCGGAGCTGCCGGAAATCCTGGACATGGTGGACCGGGGGGAGTTCATCGACTATCCCAAAAGCTTTCTGGCGTTTTTGTTCGACATGCGGGGGACTTTCGGCTTCTGCACCAAATGAAGCACCGTCCGGACCGGAGCTTCAGCGCTTTTGAGAAAACGGCCTTGACAAGGAATAATAAACATGGTATAAACGAAACATACTAATAGTATGTATTGGAAGGGGGGCCGGTATGGCCCGAAACAAGCACCCGGAGGAGACGGTGGAAAAGATCCTGGCGGTCTCCGCGAAGCTGTTTATGGAAAAGGGATATGAGCACACCACCCTTCAGGACATCATTGACAATCTGGGAGGACTGACCAAGGGGGCCATCTACCACCACTTCAAGGGCAAGGAGGAGATCCTCCTTGCCATCGCGGACCGGATGGGAGAGCAGACGGAGGCCTGGATGCGGACGGTCCGGGACGATCCCGGCCTGACCGGAGCGGAGAAGCTGCAGAAGATGTTCCGGGCATCCCTGGAGAACTCGGACCAGACGGACCTGTTCGTGCTGGCACCCAATATGCTGAAGAACCCCAAGCTGATGAGCATCCTGCTGGAGAGCATGATCGGGGAGGTCCTGCCCAACTACATGGAGCCCGTCTTGCGGGAGGCGGTGGCGGACGGCTCCATCCGGACGGACTACCCGGAGGAACTGGGGGAGCTGCTGCTTCTCCTGGCCAACGTGTGGCTGAATCCCATGATCTACCCTGCCACGCCGGAGAAGACCCGCCGCCGCATGGAGCTATACGACCAGATGCTGCGGAGCATGGGCCTGGACCTGCTGGATCAGGAGCTGTTGAATCAGTGGGAGCGATTTTGCCGCCTGTCCCAGGAACGGCTGTAAACAACAGAAGAAACTGCCCGACAGGGCAGCTTCTTTTTCACATAAATACATACCAACCAAATGTATGAAAAGGAGGAGCGTATGAGACAAACTGATCGGATCCTGCCCCAGGACCTGGCCGCCTGTCTGTGGCTGCTGGGTCTGGCCCTGCTGGCAGGAGAGAACGGGAGGAGGAATTGAGATGCGGGAAAAGCTGTTTCACCGGGACTTCACCTTGGTGGTGATTGGACAGATCATCTCCCTGCTGGGTAACGCCGTGCTGCGATTCGTCCTGCCGCTGTATCTGCTGGACGTCACCGGTTCCCGGAGCCTGTTCGGCCTGTGCTCCGCCGCGGCGTTCGTGCCCATGGTGGTGCTGACGCCCCTGGGCGGCGTGGTGGCGGACCGTCTCCATAAGCAGCGGATCATGGTGGTGTTGGACTTCTTCACCTGCGCCCTGGTGGCCCTGACGGCGCTGGCCTTGGGACATCTGCCCCTGGTGCCGGTGCTGGTGGCGGCCATGATGTTGCTGTATGGTATCTCCGGGGCATACCAGCCGGCGGTGCAGGCCAGCATGCCCCTGCTGTGCCCGCCGGACCGGCTGGTGGACGGTAACGCCGTCATCAACCAGGTCAGCGCCCTGTCCAGCCTGCTGGGACCGCTGCTGGGGAGCCTGGTTTACGGTGCCTTCGGCGTGACACCGGTCCTGGCGGGGGCCTCCGCCTGCTTTTTTGCTTCGGCGGTGATGGAACTGTTCATCCATATCCCCCATACGCCAAGACACACTGGAGCCAGCGTCTGGCAGACCGCCAGAGCGGATCTGGCGGAGAGCGGGACCTTCCTCCGGCAGGAACGGCCGGAGATCCTGAAGTACATCGCCCTGGTCAGCGCCTTCAACCTGCTGCTGAGCGCGCTGCTGGTGGTGAGTATGCCGGTGCTCATCAAACAGACCCTGGTGCTGGGGGACACCTGGTACGGCCTCAACCAGACCGCCATGGCGGCAGGGAGCCTGGCCGGGGGCCTGACAGCGGGACTGCTGGGTCCCCGGCTGACAGTCCGCCGGTCCTGGCTGACGCTGCTGGCCTGCGGGGGCTGCCTCATCCCCATGGGGCTCTGCCTGCTGGCAGGCGTGGGGGCTGTCGCGGCCTTTGCTGTGCTGACGGCTGCGGGCTTCGTTCTGATGGCTTGCGCCGCGCTGTTCACCGTGACCATGCTGGCCCACATTCAGGCTCAGACGCCGGCCACGCTGGTGGGGAAGGTGGTGTCTCTGCTGCTGACCGTCTCCCTATGCGCCCAGCCGGCGGGGCAGGCTCTCTACGGGGTCCTGTTGGAGCAGCTGGCCGGGGGCGAGGGCTGGGTGCTGCTGGGCGCGGCCTGCGGGGCCATGATCGTCGCTGTGGCGGCCCGGCGGGTGGCTTACTCTGCCGCCTCCGGCTCCAGCAGGTGCATGGCGGAGACCTCGTAGGCCACCCGTTCCTGGGCGGTGCCGTCCTCCAGGACCTTGCGGTAGGTCCGGCTCTGGACCCGGCCTTCCAGGCTGAGCGTGTCCCCCACCTGGAGCCGGGCCGCCTGGACCGCCAGCTGTCCCCAGGCGATCACCGGCAGATAGTCCGCCCGGCCGTACCGGCGGCTCACCGCCAGCATCAGGTCGCAGATGCTGCGGCCCAGAGGGGTGCGGCGGAAGATGGGGGGCTTGCACAGGGCGCCGGAGAGCAGAATGCGGTTGCAGGGCTCTCCGGACCCGGGTTCCATGGCTTGGGCATACACCGTCAGCACCAGCCGATTCCCAACGCCGGAGCGGTTGTTGAAGGACCGCAGCTGCCCCCGGACCCGGAGCGGGTCCTCCAGCCGCACCGCAGTCAGCAGGGCCTCCGGCACCAGCACCGGCAGCGTGTCCGGAGTGCCGGAGAGCCGGGGCACCTGCAGGGGAAAGCGATAAAACCGGGTGCCGTGGTTTTCATGGGAGAGTGCAGGCGCCTCCAGAGCAATCCCCTCCAGCAGCACCTCGTTGCGGGTCTGAGTCGTCATGTTGTCCACCTCTCGGTCGTGATGGTACACCTTATGAGAGCCGCGGCCGGGATAGACCTGAAAATCCCCGGCGGCGGAACAGGTCCTTGCCTCCGGGGCGGAATGCGTATATAATAAAGCCATGAATCCGGCGGCCCACCGCCGTTCCACAAGGAGGGGAAGCGATGAAAGCCATCGTTTACACATCCCAGACCGGGCACACCCAGCGGTATGCCCAGATGCTGGCGGAAAGGACCGGCGTGCCGGCATACAGCCTGAAGGAGGCCGGAAAGAGCTTGCGGCGGGGCGAGGAGATCTTCTACATGGGCTGGCTGATGGCCGGCACGGTGAAGGGCCTCCAGAGCGCCATGGACCGCTATACCATCCGGGGGGCAGCCATTGTGGGGGTCTCGCCTCAGGGGAACGGCGACCTCTGGACCGAGGCCCGGATCAACGGGGGATACAGCGACAGCGGCGGGCGGCTGTTCTATCTCCAGGGCGGCTACGCGCCGGAGAAGCTGGGCTTTTTCTATCGCATGATGATGAAGCCCATGGCCGGCTCCGTTGTCCGTCAGGTGCAGGCCCGGGGAGAGGCCGCCACGGACCAGGAGCGCCGGATGGCGGAGATCTTTCAGCACGGCGGCGACTTTGTCCGGGAGGAGGCGCTGGATGAGATCGTCCGCTGGTTCCGGGAGGGCCCCCACGACGGAGAGGTGAAAGCGGTCCCCAGCGTGGACATTTGAACCTGACGAAAAAGGCCCCGGCTGTCCAAAAGGACAGCCGGGGCCTTCTGCATACGTGAACAGCAGCGGAGGACTCAGACTCTGGCCACGCCGGAGGCGCGGGCGGCCTGCTCCACAGCGGAGGCCACCGCGTCCCGCACCCGTGGATCGAAGGCGGCGGGGATGATATAGTCGGCAGAGAGGTCGTCTCCCACCAGCTCCGCCAAGGCATGGGCGGCGGCGATCTTCATGGCGTCGTTGATGTCGCTGGCCCGGGCATCGAGGGCGCCCCGGAAGATGCCGGGGAAGGCCAGCACGTTGTTGATCTGGTTGGGATAGTCGCTGCGGCCGGTGGCCACCACCGCCGCACCGCCGGCCTTGGCGTCGTCGGGGAAGATCTCCGGCGTGGGGTTGGCGCAGGCGAAGATGACGGCTCCAGCGTTCATGGTCTGCACCATCTCCTTGGTCACGGCGCCGGGGGCGGACACGCCGATGAACACATCAGCCCCCGCCAGCACGTCCACCAGGGAGCCGGTCCGCTTCTCCGGATTCGTCACCTGGGCCATCTCCTCCTTGATCCAGTTCATGTCGTCGCTGCGGCCGGCGTAGATGGCGCCCTTCCGGTCACAGAGGGTCACGTCCCCTGCCCCGGCGGAGAGCAGCAGCTTCGTGATGGAGACGGCGGCGGCGCCGGCACCGTTGATGACGATTCGGACATCCTCCAGCCGCTTGCCCACCACTTTCAGGGCGTTGGTGAGCCCCGCCAGGGTGATGACGGCGGTGCCGTGCTGATCGTCGTGGAAGATGGGGATGTCGCACCGCTCCTTCAGCTTCCGCTCAATCTCAAAGCACCGGGGGGCGGCGATATCCTCCAGATTCACGCCGCCGAAGGACCCGGCCAGCAGGGCCACGGTGTTCACGATCTCGTCCACGTCGTGGCTGCGGACGCACAGGGGAATGGCGTCCACGCCGCCGAAGGCCTTGAACAGGACGCATTTGCCCTCCATGACGGGCATCCCCGCCTCCGGGCCGATGTCGCCCAGTCCCAGGACGGCGGAGCCGTCGGTGACCACCGCCACGGTGTTCCACCGGCGGGTCAGCTCGTAGCTCTTGCTGATGTCCTTCTGGATCTCCAGGCAGGGCTGGGCCACGCCGGGGGTGTAGGCCAGGGACAGCGCCTCCTTGCTGTCCACCTGGGCCCGGGGCGTCACCTCCAGCTTGCCCCTCCACTCGGAATGCAGGCGCAGGGATTCCTTTGCGTAATCCATGATCGGTACTCCTCTCCATAACGCTCAAAAGTTGTTTTTATTGTACGGGAAAAGCGGACGGTTGTCAATTTCCGGTGCCGGCGGGGCGGGGAAAATCCAGGCGGTCTCTTGCATTCCGGAAGCGCCTGTGGCAAAATAGATGGGACAGAAAAGGAGGCGGTTTCGTGAAGATTTCGACCAAGGGGCGGTACGCCCTGCGCCTGATGATCGATGTGGCGGTCCACGGCGGGGAGGAGTTCGTCTCCTTGAAGGATGTGGCCGCCCGGCAGGGCATTTCCATGAAGTATCTGGAGCAGATCGCGGGTCTGCTGGGAAAGGCGGGATTCCTCCGCAGCGGGCGTGGCGCCCTGGGGGGATATCGTCTGACGAAAGCGCCGGAGGAGTATACCCTGGGCAGTATCCTCCGGCTGACAGAGGGAAATCTGGCCCCGGTGGCCTGCCTGGAGACGGAGGAGAACGCCTGCGAGCGGTGCGGCGTCTGCCCGACCCTGGACTTCTGGACGGGCCTGTATGCGGCCGTGAACGAATATGTAGACCGCTTCACCCTGGCGGATCTGGTGCGGGAGGAATTGGAGAAACAGGGGAGAGCGTCCCGACCCTCCACAGACTGAATGGCAAAACGCCGGCCTCATATAGAGGCCGGCGTTTGTTTGAAAAGCAGGTCAGTCCGTCAGCCCGGCGCAGTCGGCGGGCCGTCCGGAGAGCATCTCCAGCCCGTGGGCGAGCGCGGGGAGGACGGCCTCCAGGTTTTCCCTGGCCGCCTTGGGAGAGCCGGGGAGATTCACGATGAGCGTCCCCTTCCGGATGCCCGCCGCGGCCCGGGACAGCATGGCCCGGTTCGTCACCTGCATGGAGGCGTAGCGCATGGCCTCCGGAATGCCGGGGGTCAGCCGGTCACACACGGCGAGGGTGGCCTCCGGCGTCACATCCCGGGGGGCGAAGCCGGTGCCTCCGGTGGTGACGATGAGATCCACCGGCTCCCGGTCGCACCACTGCCGCAGGGCAGCCTCGATCCGGCCCTTCTCGTCCGTGACAATGGCGGTCTCCGTCACCGCGTACCCGGCGTTTTTCAGAATTTCCACAACCAGAGGCCCGCCCGCGTCAGGGCGCTCTCCCCGGAAACTCCGGTCGCTGACGGTCAGGACAGCGGCTTTGAACATGGTAGATCACTCCTTCACGATTCCAGCAGCAGAATGGCCTCCGGCGGAACGGAGACGGTGAGGCGGTCCTTGTCCGGCACCGCCTGCCAGTTGTCCTTGTCCAGCTCCATCCGCAGCAGGGGCGCCTCCGGCGCCGCGCCCTCCGGCCGCAGCAGCACGATGGTGGAAAACACGTCCTCCACCACCTTTACTGCCGTGCAGGAGAAGGCGTTTTCCGCCCCGGGACCGGCCAGCTGAACATGGTGGGCCCGGATGCCGATCCGGCAGACGCCCTCCGGCACCGGACGGCCGCAGGAGAGCGTCAGTCCCCAGTCCGGAAGAAACACCGCATCCTCCCTTGGCCGGGCGTCGGCATAGTTCTTGCAGCCGGAGAGCCGGGCAGCGGCCTCTGTGCCGGGGCTGCGGAACAGCTCCCCCAGGGTGGTCACAGGCTGGGATCTGCCCCGGTCTATGACACACACCCGGCGGCAGTTCCGGAACACCTCCCCCCGGTCATGGGAGACCCACAGCACCGTGCCCGGGAATCCGCCCAGTGTCTCTGCCAGCTCCAGTTCCAGCTGGTATTTCAGGTAGCTGTCCAGGGCGGAGAAGGGCTCGTCCAGCAGGATGGCCGTGGGCTCCGACGCCAGGATTCGGGCCAGGGCGCACCGCTGCTGCTGCCCGCCGGAGAGCTGCCCCGGCTTCTGGTCTGCCACGGCCTCCAGCCGGAACTGCCGCAGCTTCTCCGCCACCTCTGTTTGGCGGCGGGCCTTGTCCCGCACGGCTGCGGCGATGTTCTGCCGCACCGTCATGTTGGGGAACAGAGCGTACTGCTGGAACAGGTACCCGACCTGCCGCCGCTGGGGCGGCAGGTTGATTCTGGAGGCGCTGTCGTAAAGGGTAACACCGTCCAGCTCGATGTGTCCCTCGTCCGGCGTCAGAATGCCGGCGATGCACTTGAGGGTCACAGACTTGCCGCACCCCGAGGCCCCCAGCAGGGCCAGCGTCTCATCCCCGGCGTCAAACTGGACCGCCAGATGAAAATTTCCCAGGGCCTTTCGGATGTCCACGGAAAGCGCCATTACCGTCTGCCCCCTTTTCCGGCCCGTTTCTGGCGGGCTTCCAGCAGGTTCACTGCCAACAGGAATACAGCGGAGATGGCAATGTTCACCAGCACCCAGCGGAGGGCCTCTGTGTCATTGTCGGTCCGCCAGAGCTGATAGACGGTGGTGGAGATGGTGGCGGTGCGGCCGGGGGTGTAGCCGGCGATCATGGAGGTGGCACCATACTCCCCCAGAGCCCGGGCAAAGGCCAGCACAGTCCCCGCCAGGATGCCCTGGCGGCACACGGGCATCCGCACCCGCCAGAAGATCCAGATATTGGACCGGCCCAGGGTCGCCGCAGCTTCCGCCAGCGTAGGATCGAAGCTCTCAAAGGCCCCCCGGGCGGTGCGGTACATCAGGGGGAAGGCCACCACCACCGTGGCAAAGACAGCGGACCACCAGGTCATCACCAGCCTCAGGCCGAAGTGGGCCTGCACCCAGGCGCCGATGGGGCGGTTGGGCCCCAGCAGCACCAGCAGCAGCCAGCCCACCACGGTGGGCGGCAGCACCAGGGGCAGGGTCAGCACCACATCCAGCACGCCCTTCACCAGCCGGGGCAGCTTGGCGATGTAGTACGCCGCCAGGATCCCCAGGAAGAATACCGCCACCGTGGAGATGGCGGCGATCCGCAATGAGTTGTAGAGAGGGTACCAGTCCATTTCAAAAAACCTCCTGGGGAAAGGGGGCGTCTGCCATCCCGACCCGCCAGAGGCGGGCCGCCACAAAAGTGGCGTACAAGCGTTTTGCAAAGCAAAACCTTGGAGAGGCCGGGCTCTGCCTGGCCGAGCAAAATCAAATCAAGGGCTCCCATTGGGCCAAGGCCCAATGGGAACGATGGCGGCGATCCGCAATGAGTTGTAGAGAGGGGACCAGGCCATAAGGTTCCTTTGGAAAATAAGAAATCCGGAGTTTGGAATGAGGGGATCAAGGGCTGTCAGAAAGCATTTTAAACGATCCAGCCTTATCAGACGCCTATTTCCAATCTGCTTGAACTCACACCATGGGGCTGAAGCCTACCGCCTCGAAGCAGGCCATGGCCTCGTCGGTCGACAGGAAGTCCAGGAAGGCCTTGGCAGCATCGGGATTGGCGCTGTTTTTCATGACGGCGGCGGGGTAGATCACCTGGCCGCACATCTCAGCGGTGGCCTCGTCCACCACGGTCAGACCGGCGGAGAAGGCGTCGGTGGCGTAGATCACGCCGCAGTCCACGGTGCCCTCAGAGACCTGGGTGGTGACCTCCTTCACGTTGGAGCCGTAGGTCAGCACGCCGGAACTGGCCAGGGTCTCCTCATTCAGACCGTAGTAGGTGAAGATCTTCTGGGTGTACTGGCCCACTGGAACGTCGCTGTTGCCCATGGCCAGGAACACATCGCCGCTGGCCAGCAGCCCCGCCAGCTGGTCAAAGGACTCGATGCCCTTGGGGTTGCCCTCGGGAACGGCCAGGGTCACCTTGTTCTCCAGCAGGTCCAGGCGGGTGGCGCTATTCACCAGGTCCAGGCCCTCGGTGTTCTCCTCGCCGCCCTCGGCGTCCAACTGGTTCATCTGCTTGGGAGCGGCGGAGATGAACACATCACAGTCGGCTCCCTCCTGGATCTGGGTTTTCAGGGTGCCGGAGGAGTCATAAGTCGCCACGACGGCGACTTCCGGAGCCACGGCCTTGTAGGCCTCGATGACCTGATCCAGGGACTCCTGCATGGAGGCCGCGGCAAAGACGTACAGCTCTACCGGTTTGGCGGTGGTCTCTGTGGTGTCGTCTGTGGTGGTGCTGTCGGTGTCCGCACTGCCGCCGCAGGCGGTCAGGGCCAGCGCCATGGACAGGGCCAGAACGAGGGAGAAAAGCTTTTTCATGGTGAAATCTTCCTTTCTTGATGATAATATGTTGAACCCGGCTTTGCAAGTCCGGTGTCAAACTGACGTGATATTCAAATGAGGATAACGGATGGAAAAAACCTGCGCCGGACGCTCCGGCGCGGGCTGATTTTTACTTTCCAAAGGGGCAGATGGGCCAGCGGCAGGGCTGGCAGCCGAGACACAGGCCGCCCTCCCCCAGGGAGACGATCCACTCCTTGGTGACGCTTACATCCGCCGCCACCCAGGGCAGCACTAGGTCGAAGATGGTGGCCCCGGCGTACATGACGCAGCCAGGCAGGCCCATGACGGGGGTGCCGTCATCGTAGTAGCCCAGCAGGAACATAGCGCCGGGAAGCACCGGGGCGCCGTAGGTGACGATCTTCGCCCCGCTCTGCCTGATCCCGCCGGGGGTGTTATCGTCGGGGTCCACGCTCATACCCCCGGTGCAGAGGATGACTTCCGCCCCAGTCTGCCGGGCTTGGGAGATGGCGCCTGCCACGTTCTCCACCCCATCGCCGGAATAGGAGACGGAGATGGTCTCGATGCCATAGGCGCTCAATTTGTCCTTCACCACCGGAGTGAAGGTGTCCTGGATCAATCCCTTCTTCACCTCGCTGCCGGTGGCCACGATGGCGGCGGTTTTTCGCACCCAGGGACGTAGCTCCAGCAGGGGGGTATCTCCGGCGGCCGCTTTGGCGGCTGTCAGCTTCTCCTCCGCGATGATCAGGGGGATCACCCGCATCCCCGCCAGCTTGTCACCTTTTTTGACGGCTGTACCCCCCTTCCGGGTGGCGATCATCAGCTCATCGATGGCGTTTACCGCCCGCAGGGATTCCGACCGGAGCAGGAACAGCCCGTCGCAGGATGCCTTCAGCTCGATCTTGCCCTCCTTGACGCCACTCCGCTCCATATTCTCGTTGGCACACAGGGCCAGCAGGCGCTCCGCCCCCTCATCTTCGTGGAGCATCCCAGGCGTCATCTCCCACACGTACAGGTGCTCCTTGCCCATGCCGAGCAGCACCGGGATGTCCTCCGGCGCCACCACATGGCCCTTGCGGAACCGGGCATCCTTGTACTGGTCCTTGATGATCTGGGTCAGGTCGTGGCACAGCACATGGCCCACCGCATCCTCCGTCCGTATCAGCTTCATGCTTCCGCCTCCAGAATCTCGATCTCATCGCCGGGACGGACCACGCCCTCCCGGACCACCACGGCGAAGATGCCCTCCGTGGGCATAACGCACCTGCCCACCGCCTGCTTGATGGCGCAGTCGCTGTGGCACTCCTTGCCGATTTGGGTCACCTCCACCTCCGTCTCACCGATCCGCAGATGGGTGCCCACCGGCAGGTGTTTCAGGTCGATGCCCTCGGTGTTGATGTTCTCCGCAAACACCCCCGGATCCAGTGGGATGGGGCAGCTCGCCCGCATGGTGTCCACGCTCTCCTCCGCCAGCAGGGAGATCTGCCGGTGCCAGTCCCCGGCGTGGGCGTCCCCCACGATGCCGTGGCGGAACTTTAGTTGGATTTCCGGGACGGGGTGCTTCTGCTCCCCCTTCCGCTCGCTGATGTTGACCGATACCACGTTTGCCAACAGGCTCACTCCTTGATCTGGTAATCTCCGCTCTTGCCGCCGGACTTGGACAGCAGGCGGATGTTTTCAATGCGCATGTCCTTTTGGACTGCCTTGCACATGTCATAGATGGTCAGCGCCGCCACGGACACGGCTGTCAGGGCCTCCATCTCCACCCCGGTAACGCCGGTGCAGGTGACGGCGGCCTGGATCTCCACCATGCAAGGGGAATCGGACAGGGCGAAGGTGATGTCGATACCTGTCAGGGGCAGGGGGTGGCACATGGGGATCAGCTCCCAGTTGTGCTTGGCCGCCTGGATGCCCGCCACCTGGGCTACCGCCAGCACGTCGCCCTTTTTCAAGGTGCCGTACTTGATGTTCTGCAATGTCTCCGGGGCCATGTGGATCTCCCCGGCAGCCACTGCCCGGCGGTGGGTGACGGCCTTCTCCGTCACATCCACCATCCTGGCCCGGCCCTGTTCATTGAAATGGGTCAATTCCGCCATGGTGGTCATCCTCCGATCTGATTCATGTTTCGGGGCGTGTCGCTGGACCGTTCTGTGAGATGGTGGCGCTCCGGCTTGTGGAGGATGCCCCGCCGGACGGCGTCCTCCAGCGCCTGGCCGTGGAGGCCCCGGAGGGGGATCTCTTCCCGGCTGTGGAGGCAGCCCTTCAGCTTGCCGTCCGCCGTCACCCGAATCCGGCGGCAGTCCGCGCAGAAGTCGTGGCTCACTGGGGAGATGAGCCCTACTGTCCCCAGCGCGCCGGGCAGCTGGTACCGCCGGGCCACGCCCTGGGCCTCGATGGGTTCCAGCTCTGCCATCCGGTCCAGCACCGTTTCTGCAGGCAGGAAGCGGCTCCGATCCCACCCGGCGCAGGGGCCCATGGGCATCAGCTCGATGAACCGCATCTCCCAGGGATGCTCCCGGCTGAGATTCACAAAATCTTCGATCTCATCGTCGTTGAACCCGCCGATGAGGACGGTGTCAAATTTTAGATTCCGGAATCCAGCCGCCTCCGCGGCTTTAATGCCCGCAAGCACGTCCTGGAGGGTCCCCAGCCGGGTCATGGCGGCGAACCGGTCCGGCCGCAGCGTATCCAGGCTGATGTTCAGCCGGTCCACCCCCGCATCCCGCAGGGGCCTTGCCAGCTGGGGCAGGAGGGAGCCGTTGGTAGTGAGGCACAGCTCCGCCAACCCGGGGATGGCCCGCAGCATCCGGCACAGGTCCGGCAATCCCCGCCGCACCAGAGGCTCCCCGCCGGTGAGGCGGATCTTCTTTACCCCGCACCGAACCGCCGCCGCGGCGATCTCCGCCAGCTCTTCGATGGAGAGAATATCGCTGTGAAGCCGCTTCTCCACGCCCTCGGGCGGCATACAGTATTGGCACCGGTAGTTGCACAGGTCCGTGACGCTGAGCCGCAGGTAGTCGATTGTCCGTCCGCAGCTGTCCCGCATAATGTCCTCCAACCGTGATACTCAAGTGAGATAAACGATATACTATATTATAAGCGCCCTGCGGGAAAAGTCAAGAAAAACGCCCCGGCCAATGTCGGGGCGTGAGCCGAAAAGTATCAGCAGTGAGAGGCCCTCCAGGCGGCAGCCATCCGCACCGACAGCGTCAAGACAATGGCCAGCAGAATGAGGGAGGCGATGCCTGCCATAAGAATCAGAGCCATCAAGGCCCACATGGAGGTCACAGGAATTTCCGGTGCTGAGAGCAAGTCGGCGATGGGCGCGGTCAGCAATCGGTACGCCAGGAATTCAATCCATAGCACGACCAGAATCACTCCATTCCGCCTGGTGGGAGGAAAGGAGAATGTGCAGAAGGAGCGGACAGTCCCAATCAGCAGAGCCAGTATCATCAGCGATTGGATCCACGCTGCAAAGGTATAGACGGGGGTTCCGACTTCCTCCCAAGAGAACGTGAAAAAGAAAAGATTCCAGCTGATGCGGGTGCCATAGTAGCAAAAGATGTAAACCGCCAAGTACGCTGCCCAGGCGCACCACAGCCCCGGCCGCTTTCGGACGAGAAAGCAGATGATCCCGCACACTAGAAACGGAACGGCCAGGATCAGGCCGACGAGGATCCCACCCAGCACCGTAGGGATCAGAAATGCCAGAAAGGCCATGCAGAAGAGGATGATCCCGGCGATCTTCCGACCCGGCATTGACGGAGACACCATGACCGGAGGCGTCTCCACCTTCAGTTGGGGCTCTGCTCCCGTCACCAGTTCATCCAGCGTCACACGGAAGAGCTGGCTCAGCTTTATCAGCTTGTCCAGGTCCGGCACACTGGAATCCGTCTCCCACTTGCTGACGGACTGGCGGCTCACCTCCAGCACTTCCGCCAGGTCCCCCTGAGACAGGCGTTTCTCCGCCCGCAGGCGGCTGATGTTGGTTCCAAGGCTCATACCGCGCCCTCCTTTGTGGTTCCAGTATAGTGGGAGAGTGGGCAAAAGTCCACCAAGGGGACCTGAAAATTTGGCAACTGGCAGTTGCACACTGCCAAAAGCCTGAAAAACAGGCAGTCCCGGCGGACTTGCTTGACGAGGAAAGGAGGAGGTGCTATTCTATGAAAAGAAGAACGATAGAGGGAGAATGCGCCATGACCCTTTCCCAGCTGCTGGATATCCGTCCCGGTGTCACTGCCGTCATCGGCGGCGGGGGAAAGACCACTCTCCTGCGGACCCTGGGCGAGGAGCTGGCCGGACAGCATCCGGTCCTGCTGTGCACCACCACCAAGATTCTCCCGTTTTCGGACCTGCCCTGCGCCCGGACAGCGGCGGAGCTGGACGAACTGCGCAGGGCGCATCAGCTGCTGTGTGCCGGGACAGACGAACCGGGAACGGGTAAGCTGACGGCCCCAGAGACGCCCATGGCGGTGCTGGCGGAGCAATTCGACTACATTCTGGTGGAGGCGGACGGCGCTGCCCGCCGTCCCCTGAAGGCGCACGCCCCCCACGAGCCGGTGATCCCAACTGAGGCCAATCAGACCATCTGCGTGGTGGGGGCCTCCGGCTTCGGCCGTCCCATCGCTGCGGCCGCTCACCGGCCGGAGCGGTACGCGCTTCTTGCGGGGATGCCGGAGGCGGCGGAGGCCACGCCGGAGGCCGAGGCGAGGGTGCTTCGGTCCGAAGATCTGCACACGAAAGTTTATGTCAATCAGGTGGAGACGCTGTGGAATCTGGCAGATGCCAGGGCCCTGGCGCGCCTGATGGACTGTCCGGTTCTGGCCGGCAGTCTGTGGAGGAGGGAGTATTTTCCATGCTGGTAATCATCCGAGGCGCCGGTGATTTGGCCACCGGTATTGCTCTTCGGCTGAAAAGGGCGCATATATCGGTGATTATGACCGATATACCGGCCCCAACTGCCATCCGGCGGACCGTAGCCTTCTCCCAGGCCATCGTGCTGGGAGAGACAAAGGTGGAGGATGTCACCGCCCGCCGGGTGGAGACACCGGAGGCGGCTATGGCCCTTTTGCAAGAGAATGTAGTCCCGGTGCTGGCGGACCCGGAGGGAGCCTGTATCTCGATTTTGAAGCCGGACGCGGTGGTGGACGCCATCCTGGCCAAGCGGAATCTGGGCACCCGGATCACCGATGCCCCGGTGGTCATCGGCGTGGGGCCGGGCTTCACTGCCGGGGTGGACTGTCACGCGGTGGTGGAGACCATGCGGGGCCACAGCCTGGGCCGGGTGATCCATGCAGGCAGCGCGCTGCCCAATACCGGGATCCCGGGGCTCATCGGCGGCTTTGCCGGGGAACGAGTGCTGCGGGCCCCGGCGGACGGCGTGTTTCACCAGCTGCTGGACATTGGCGCCCAGGTGCGGCAGGGGGATGTGGCCGCCACGGTGAACGGCGTGCCCATGACCTGCACCCTGGACGGCGTCCTGCGGGGTATCCTGCCGGATGATACCCCGGTGCACAAAGGGATGAAGGCCGGGGACATCGACCCCCGCTGCAAGGTGGAGCACTGCTATACCGCCAGCGACAAGGCCCTGGCCATTGGCGGCGGTGTGCTGGAGGCGATTTTGGACCTGACGGGAGCGCTGAAAGACCGCGCAGGTGGGTATTCCGGTTAGGTGCAGCCTGTCGGGGACGATCAAACTGAGGAAACGGGAGGAAGAATCATGCCTGAAAATGATGTCAAGCTGACGAAGCTGGCCAAGTGTGCCGGGTGCGGCGCCAAAGTGGGGGCCGGTGTGCTGGCCCAGCTGCTGGACGGCATCCAGGTGCATCGGGACCCCAATCTGCTGGTGGGGTTCGACAAGAGCGACGACGCCTCGGTCTATAAGGTCAGCGACGATCTGGCCCTGGTGCAGACGGTGGATTTCTTCCCGCCCATTGCCGACGACCCGTACCTGTTCGGACAGATCGCGGCCACCAACGCCCTCTCCGATGTGTACGCCATGGGCGGCGAGCCCAAGCTGTGCCTGAACATCATGGCCGTGCCGGAGTCCATGCCGAAAGAGGCGGTGCACCAGCTGTTGCGAGGCGGCTATGACAAGGTGTATGAGGCGGGGGCGCTCATCACCGGCGGCCACAGCATCCTGGACGACGAGCCCAAGTACGGCCTGGCGGTCACCGGCTTCGTCCATCCGGACCGGGTGCTGACCAACTCCGGCGCCCGGCCGGGGGACGTGCTGTTGCTGACGAAGCCCATCGGCATTGGCGTCCTCACCACTGCACAGAAGGCGGAGATGCTGTCGGTCGAGGGGCGGGCTTTGGCAGAGGAACTGATGACCACCCTGAACAAGTCCGCCCGGGACGCCATGGTGAAGTACCGCGTCCACGCCTGCACGGATGTAACGGGCTTTGGCCTGCTGGGCCACAGCTATGAGATGGCCCAGGGCAGCGATGTGGAGCTGGAGCTGGAGGTGGACGCCATCGACCTGATTCCGGAGGCGCTGGAGTTTGCAAACATGGGTCTGCTGCCGGCGGGGATGTACCGTAACCGCGCCTTTGCGGAGGCGGGCGTGGATGCAGGGGAGACCGCGCTGTGCAGACAGGACCTGCTCTATGATCCCCAGACCGCTGGGGGCCTCCTCATGGCCGTGGACCCGGCGGACGCGGAGGCGCTGTATCGGGAGCTGCAGGGCTGCGTCCCCAGTGCCCAGCGGATCGGCGTCGTGAAGGCCTACCGAGGCGGGAAACGCATCTTCCTGCGGTGAAAGTCGAAAATGGGAAACAGGTGCCTGCCGGATTTCTGGCAGGCACCTGTTTTGCGCCCGTACCGGGCGGAACCCTTAAACGGGCAGGCGCAGGAGCGCGGCGGCGGCCTGGAAGTAGATCAGCACCGCCCCGGCATCCACAATGGTAGTGATGAGGGGGGAGGCCATGATGGCCGGATCCATGTGGAGCTGCTTGGCGGCAATGGGCAGCATACAGCCCACCAGCTTGGCCAGCACCACCGTGGCCGCCAGGGACAGGGAGATCACCAGGGCGATGGCGCTGTCATGGTACTGAAGGTAGATCCGCAGGCCGTTGGCCGCGGCTAGGACGGCGCTGACGATGGCGGCTACCGCCAGCTCCTTGCGGATCACCCGCAGCGCGTCCCGGGGGCGGATCTCTTCCAGAGCCAGCCCCCGGATCACCAGCGTGGCGCTCTGGGAGCCGCAGTTTCCGCCGGTGTCCATCAGCATGGGTAGAAAGGCCACCAGCAGGGGCACGGCGGAGATGGCGTCCTCGTACCGGGTGATGATAGAGCCGGTGATGGCGGCGGACAGCATCAAAATCAGCAGCCACACTACCCGATGGCGGGCGTGCTCCCAGGCGGAGGCGGCGAAGTAGGGCTTCTCGTCCGGCGTCACCGCCGCCATGATGGAGAGATCCTCTGCGGCGGCCTCCGTCAGGACATCCATGGCATCATCCACGGTGACGATGCCCACCATCCGCTCCTCTCCATCCAGCACCGGCAAGGCCAGCAGGTCATATTTCGCCAGGAGCCGGGCGGCCTCTTCCCGGTCTGTGAGCGTACCCACAGATACCACATCCGTGACCATCAGGTCCGCCACAGCGGCATCCTCCGCGGCTGTCAGCAGGTCCTTGGCCGACACCACGCCCAGCAGCTGCCGGTGCTCCAGCACATAGCAGGTGTAGACCGTCTCCTTGTGGATTCCGGTGCGGCGGATGGTATCCAGCGCCTGCCGGACCGTATCGCCCGGCCGGAGGGAGACAAACTCCGGCGTCATGACGCTGCCGGCACTGTCCGCCGGATAGCGCAGCAGGGCATTTACCGCCATACGGCGCTGAGGGCTGGCGGAGCGGAGGATGCGGGTCACCAGGTTAGCGGGAAGCTCCTCCAGAAAATCCGCCGCGTCGTCCAGATGCAGGGCGTCAAAAATCTGCTGCAGCTCCCCGTCCGCGAAAGAGCGGGCCAGGGTGGCCTGAGTGGGACCGGGGAGATAGGAGAACACATCTGCCGCCAGGTCCTTGGGCAGCGTGCGGAACACCGCCGCCTGCCGGGCACCGTCCTCCACGGAGTCCAGGAGGGCGGCGATGTCCACGGCACCGCGGCCCTGCCAAAGGGCGCGGAGCGCCTCGCCGTCCCGGCTCTCCAAAAGCTGAAAGATCTGATCCTTGTTGAACATGGTCATAGTCGTTACCTCGCTTTCGTCTGTATTGTCTGGGTGGCTGACTGGCGCTTTCCATGGTCCGCACCTCCTTTCTGCATAAAACTCTATGCGCGTTCGCGCGTTAGGAACATCGGCTGTGTGAGGTTTTGCGCATCCTTTCCAGCTGCCCCGAAGGGACGGGGAAATGGCGCGTTTGAATTTTTGGCCGTGCTTTTCCGCAGCAAAAAAATCCCTGCCGGAAATCCGGCAGGGAGAGCTGCACACAATGGGCGTCTTCGTCCAAGCTTTAGCTTCACGGGGCGTAGCAACTGCGTTAAGCGGCGCCTTGTTGTCGACGCGGCCTGTTGACCAGCTGGTTGTGTCTCCACAACTGTGCGGCAGCAGTCTTTGGATGATTCCGAATCCCCGTGGTAGCCTCACCTACCGATTCGCCGTCATTATAACCGCCTGGACGGACGTTTGTCAACCCCGTCGCCTCAAAAAAATTTTCGCCATGACCTCACAGCGCCTTCCGGTGCTGGTTCATGATACGGGCGAACAGCACGCCGTTGGAGGGCGGGGTGTATGTAATGGCATTGGCTCCGGCCTGGATGGTGCGGAGGATCGACTCCTCTGTGGGGCCGCCGGTGGCGATGATGGGAACCTTCGGGAAGTCCCGGCGGATCTCCGCCACGATCTCCGGCGTGGCGGCGGCGCCGGAGACATTGAGAAAGTCGGCTCCCGCCTCCAGGCGGCTGCCGATGTCCGTGTGAGCGGAGACCACCGTGATGACCACGGGAATGTCCACCACCTTTTTGATCTGGCGGATGACATCGTCGGAGGTGGGGGCATTCAGCACCACGCCGTAGGCACCCTGGTGCTCGGACTGGATGGCCAGCCGGACGGAGCGGGAGCCGGTGGTGATTCCGCCGCCCACGCCCACGAATACCGGCACGTCGGACACGCTGATGATGGCCTGGGAGATCACCGGCTGGGGCGTGAAGGGATAGACGGCGATGATGGCGTCCGCGTTGATGTTCTTGATGATGGCTACATCGGTGGAAAAGGCCAGGGACTTGATGCGCCGGCCGAAAATACGGATGCCGCTGCACTCGCTGACGCAGGCGGGGATGGTCAGGGAGTGATTGCGCAGCGTCCCAGTGTAGGAGGGGACCTGTTTTGCCATAGGGACTCCTTTCTCCCGGCGGCAGAACGCCGGGCACAGGTGGTTGTTCACGGGCAAATTATACCGCAGGAAGCCACGCGGGACAAGCCCGGATCCGGGCTTGCTTTTTTTCCGGCGGGAGATATACTGTTAAGAGACGAGATGTGTCGGGACGGCACAGGGGAACAGGAGGACGGCTATGGATCGCTTTTCCATTCTGGTGGGAGATATCACCCGTTCGGACGCGGAGGCCATTGTCAACGCGGCCAATCCCACGCTGCTGGGCGGCGCCGGGGTGGACGGGGCCATCCACGCGGCGGCGGGGCCGGAGCTGCTGGCGGAGTGCCGGACGCTGGGGGGCTGCGAGCGGGGGCAGGCCAAGCTGACGGCGGGCTACCGCCTGCGGGCCCGGTATGTAATCCACACGCCGGGTCCCGTCTGGCAGGGCGGGGAGCAGGGGGAGGCGGCCCTGCTGGCCTCCTGCTACCGCAGCTGCCTGCTTTTGGCGGAGGCCCACAGCATCCGCACCCTGGACTTCTGCTCCATATCCACGGGAGTCTACGGGTATCCGTTGCCGCTGGCGGCCACCGTGGCCCTGCGGGCCATCATGGACTTCCTGGCGGACCATGCCCTGCCGGAGCGGGTGCGGATGGTCTGCCATTCGGAGCAGGCGGCGGAGGTCTACCGCCGGACCTGGAACCTCTGGTACGCGGAGGGCAAGGACCAGCGGATGTAAAGAACGCCGGAGCGGGACCTTTCCCGCTCCGGCGTTTGTCACTCTTCGTTTCTTTTGTCACTCTTTTTGACCTTTTTGTATCCGTTTTGACCCGATTTTTCCCGGGGCATTCCGTATGATAGACTCAAATAAGAGATGAAAGAAAGGTATCCCATCATGAAACGACTGGTTTCCCTTCTGCTGTCCTGCCTGCTGCTGAGCTCCTGCGGCACCATTGTGACCCCCGCCAAGACCCCGCCGGAGCATTTGGTGTCAGAGGCGCCCCCGGCTCAGGTTCTCCCCGCTCCCGGCGAGATGCCGGAGCTCCTCCCGGACAGCCAGGAGGCAGGCGGGGAGAATGCTTCGGAGCCCTCCCTGGAAGAGGGCGGCGGAACTCCCGTGGAGACGCTGCCGGAGCCCCAGCGGGTGGTGGATCCCACCCGCCCCATGGTGGCCCTGACCTTTGACGATGGTCCCCACGCGGTCTACACGGACCAGATTTTGGATATTCTGGAGGAGCACGGCGCGGTGGCTACCTTCTTCGAAGTGGCGCGGAATCTCCCCGAGGCGCCGGAGGCAGTCCGCCGGGCGGCGGACATGGGCTGCGAGATCGGCAGCCACTCTTACCGCCACGCAAACCTGGGCAAGATGGATCAGGCCGCCCAGCAGGCGGATCAGGCCGCGGCGGACGCGCTGTTTCAGGAGGTGCTGGGCACCACGCCCGCGCTGCTGCGGCCGCCCTATGGCTCCATGAACAAGACGCTGAAGACCACCTCCGGCCGGAGCATCGTCACTTGGTCCATCGACACGGAGGACTGGCGCTCCAAGGACGCGGACAAGGTGGTGACCGGCGTGGAGAACGCCGGGAATCTGGACGGACAGGTGATCCTGCTCCACAGCATCTACGAGAGCACGGTGGCGGCCACGGAGGTCCTGGTGCCCTGGCTGCTGGAGCAGGGCTACCAGCTGGTGACGGTCAGCGAGCTGATCCAGCTGCGCTTTGGGGATCAGGTGGAGCCCAACCGCACCTATAATTACGACTACTTCCGCTTCCAGGTGCCGCCCCTGCCTGCGGAGACGGCGCCCGCCGCCGCATGAGCGGCAGGCAACCGACGGTTGCTTTACGCCGCTGCCCTGCTGTGATAGACTGGTCCCGAGGTGATGGGAATGGAGTTTCAAGAGGTGTTCGCCCAGCTGCGGCAGCGGACGGGTCTGTCCCAGAGCGAGGTGGCGGAGCGGCTGTTTGTCACCCGGCAGGCAGTGAGCCGCTGGGAACGGGGAGAGACGATCCCGGAGGTGGAGACGCTTCAGGCGCTGTCAAGGCTGTTCGGCGTGTCCATCAACACCCTGCTGGGCAGTCCCCGGACCCTGGTCTGCCAGAGCTGTGGAATGCCGCTGAACGATGACATCCTGGCCAAAAACACAGACGGCAGCTTCAATGAGCAGTACTGCATGTGGTGCTGGGATGGAGAGGGCTTTGCCCAGGACTGCACCATGGAGGAGATGGTGGAGCACTGCCTGCCCCACATGCCCCTGGGCCGGACGGATCCGGAGGCGTGCCGCGCCTATATGCGGAGCCTTCTGCCCACACTGGGGCGGTGGAAAGAGAACTGACACAGGCGCCGGACTGCGGAAACCCGCGGTCCGGCGCCTGGATTTTTTCAGGACAGCTGCGCAAGACAGCTTTCGCACACATAGATCCCATGGGGGAGCTGCCTGAGAGAATCCGCAGCATGGCAGCAGATGCAGGAGGGGAATTCTTTCTTCAGGATTACCGTGCGGGATTTTTCATCCAGAAAAAACATTACGGTGTCCCGCTCATTTAGAGACAGAGCCCGGCGCACATCTATCGGGATCACAATCCGTCCCAGCTCGTCCAGCCTTCTCGGTATTCCCACGTTTTTCATATCTGACATCCTCCTTTTTCGACAATTTGCGGTTCTATCATACTAAAATTCCAGAATATAGTCAATATTTATATGAAATATAGGATGTTCAAACTGGAATAACTCATACTATACACTGTACCTGAAATGGGGTATGGTGATGATTGATACAAAAGCTATCGGAAAACGGATTCAGGCACTCCGCAGGGCGGCTGGTATGACCCAGGAGCAAGCGGCGGAGACTCTGGGAATCAGCCCAAATTATGTGTCCAATATTGAGACGGGACGAGATATCTGTTCTACTGTTGTCCTGCTGGGCATGGCGAATCTCTACCACGCCAGCGTGGATTATATGTTGGGGGAGAGTCTGGAATACAACCGGCGGAAGGGAGAAGCGGGAGAGAATCGGACGGCGCTGCTCCACGAGGTCAGACGTCTGCAAGAGGCGGAGTGTGGCCATCTGCTGCGGTATATCCAGTTGATGCGGGCGGACGAGACTGAAATCCGGAATTGAACAACCGCTCCTTTATAATTTATAAATAGAAAAGAGCCGCTGCATCAACCGATGCAGCGGCTCTTTTTACGCCTTTGCCAGATACGCCCCGCAGGCATTCCGGGCATCGGCGGCGGTTTTTTCCTCGTCGATGGTGACGAGATGCCCCTCCTTCACCACGACCCGGCCGTTCACCACCGTGTAGTCCACCGGGCCGCGGAGGCCTACCGTGGCCAGCACGTCGGCGGGACTGTACGCGCCGCCCACCAGCTCCAGTCGGCGGGAATCCACCAGGAAGAAGTCCGCGCACTTGCCCACGGCCAGCTGCCCGATGTCCTCCCGGCCCAGCAGCCGGGCGCTGCCCCGGGTGGCCATCTTCAGCACCTGATACCCGGAGGGGGCCTTCTCGCTGGAGGTCAGCCGGTGGAGCAGGTAGCACACCCGCAGCTCTTCCATCAGGGACGACCCGTCGTTGCTGGCGGAGCCGTCCACCGCCAATCCCACCGGGACGTCCAGCGCCAGCATCTCCGGCACCCGGGCGACGCCGGAGGCCAACTTCATGTTGCTGATGGGGCAGTGGGCCACGCCGGTGCCGGTGCGGGCCAGCTCCCGCAGCTCCTCGTCGTTGAAGTGGATGCCGTGGGCGTACCACACATCCGGGCCTGTCCAGCCCAGAGATGCCATGTACTCCAGCGGCCGGACGCCGTAGTGCTCCAGGGTGTAGTGCTCCTCGTCCCTCGTCTCACACAGGTGGGTGTGGAGCCGGACGCCGTACTGCCGGGCCAGGATGGCGCTCTGCCGCAGCAGCTCTCCGCTGACGGAGAAGGGGGAGCAGGGGGCCAGGGCCACCTGCCGCATGGATCCGAAGGACGGGTCATGGTACGCCTCGATCACCCGGGCGGAGTCCTTCATGATGGCGTCCACCGTCTGGACCACGCTGTCCGGCGGCAGGCCGCCGTCCTTGCGGGAGAGGTCCATGCTGCCCCGGGAGGCGAACATCCGCATCCCCAGCTCCTCCGCGGCGGCGAACTGGGCGCCGATCAGGTCTCCGCATCCGGCGGGAAAGACATAGTGGTGGTCAAAGCAGGTGGTGCAGCCGTGCTTCAGCAGCTCCCCCATGCCGGTGAGGGAGCTGAGACGCACCACCTGCTCGTCCAGGCCCTTCCAGATCTCATACAGGGCGGTGAGCCAGTCGAACAGCTCCAGATTCTGCACCTGGGGCAGGTTCCGGGAGAACACCTGATACAGGTGGTGGTGGGTGTTGATGAGGCCGGGATAGCACCAGTAATGGGACCCGTCGATCACAGTGTCTGCGGTCTGGGGCAGGTCTGGGCCCAGACCGCGGATGATGCCGTTTTCGCAATAGAGGTCGGCGTGCTCCAGCACGGCGTCGCCGTCATCACAGGTGAGGATGGTCCGCAGATTGCGCAGCAGCAAAGAGGACATGGCGGTCACGCTCCTTTCTGCTCCCAGTATAAAGGACGGCGGGAGAAAGGTCAACTTTCCCGGGAAAACTTCTTGCGGAAACGGGGAGGATGTGATACGCTGAGAGCAATTTCGGATCACCGGGAGGAACACGGTTATGCTGGACATCTTTGATATTCTGGGCCCTGTGATGGTGGGCCCCTCCAGCTCCCATACAGCGGGGGCGGTGCGGATCGGCCGCATGGCCAGGACCCTGCTGGGGGCGGAAGTGGCGCGGGCGGACATCGGCCTCCACGGCTCCTTTGCCGATACCGGCCGAGGCCACGGCACGGACCGGGCGCTGGTGGCGGGCCTCCTGGGGATGAAGCCGGACGATCTGGGCATTCCTCAGAGCTTTGAGATCGCCGCCAACCAGGGGTTGGAATTCCACTTCCACACGGCCCGTCTGCGGGATGCCCACCCCAACACGGCGGTGCTGACGGTGGAGAGTGCCGACGGGCGGAAGCTGGAGCTGCAGGCGGCCTCCACCGGCGGCGGCCGCATCCGGGTGGATCGGCTGGATGGAGTGGAGGTGAGCTTCACCGGCATCTTCAACACCCTGGTGGTCCGCCACCAGGACGTGGCCGGAGAGCTGTCCCGGATTCTCAATGAGCTCTCCGTCAGCGGGGTGAACATCGCCAACATGAGCCTGAACCGGGACCGCCGGGGCGGCGCTGCCCTGACGGTGGTGGAGACGGACCAGAAGATCCCGGCGGATGCCCTGGAGCGTATCCAGGCGCTCTACGGCGTCTTGGGCGCCACCTACTACGAGAAGGAGGAAGACTGAAATGGCTCTGGATTCCATGCAGGAGATCTTCGACAAGATCCAGGCGGGGCGGAAGCCCTTCTGGCAGGTGGTGCGGGATACGGACGTGGAGGAGCGGCAGGTGACGGCGGAGGCCTCCTTTGAGAAGATGCACGCCACCTGGCGGGCCATGGTGGAGTCCGTGGACACCTACCGGGCGGACCGGCGCAGCGTCAGCGGCCTGGTGGGGGGCGACGCCCAGAGGATGTGGGACTACGCCGCCCAGCAGGAGACGCTCTGCGGCCCCTATCTGCAGGAGGTGATCGCTACGGCCCTGTGCGTGGCGGAGTCCAACGCCTGCATGCACCGGATCGTGGCGGCACCCACGGCGGGGGCCTGCGGCGTGCTGCCGGCTGTGCTGGTGCCGCTGTACCGCCGGGGCGCTGTAGATGAGGAGGCCATCGTCCGGGCGCTGTATGTGGCTGCCGGTATCGGCGCGGTGGTTGGCTACCGGGCGTCCATCTCCGGCGCCTCCGGCGGCTGCCAGGCGGAGGTAGGCACGGCTGCGGCCATGGCGGCGGGGGCCCTGGTGGACCTGCGGGGCGGCGGGCCGGAGCAGATCGGCCACGCCGTGGCGATGGCGCTGAAGAACCTGATGGGCCTGGTGTGCGATCCGGTGGCGGGACTGGTGGAGGTCCCCTGCGTCAAGCGAAACGTCATCGGCGCGGTGAATGCCGTCAGCGCGGCGGACATGGCCCTGGCGGGCATTGAGAGCCGGGTGCCTGTGGACCAGGTGATCGACTGCATGGGCGACGTGGGCCGCCGGCTGCCGGTAGAGCTGCGGGAGACCGCTCTGGGCGGTCTCGCCGCCACACCATTCGGACAGAGCGTGAAGGCAAAGCGGGAAGAGCGCCGCTCCCAGGAACAGGAGCTGTGAGGACGAAAGAAGGACCTGCCCTGCGGCAGGTCCTTCTTTTTGCGAAAGGGAAGATCAGGCGTTCCGGCTGGCCAGGACTTTCTGGAACCAGTCCTTGCCGTCTACAAAGCGGGAGACCAAAAAGCTCACCACATAGTCGCCGGCGGAGTTGATCATGGTAGCGGGGGGATCCACCAGGTTTCCGATGGTGATGGCGATGGGATAGGCGATGGCCAGCTGGTCCGGGAAGAACACGGAGCACATGATGAACTCGCCGATGTAGCCGCCGCCGGGGACGCCGGACATGCCCACGGAGGACAGCACGGCCACAATCACCATCAGTGCCATGTCGCCGATGCTGTCAAAGGGCCGGCCGAACACGCCGAAGAGGAACGTGATCTTCAGAATGCAAGAGAAGCAGGAGCCATCCATGTGCATGGTGGCGCCCAGAGGAACCACGATCTCGCTGACATCCTTGGAGATACCGGTGGCCTCCGCCTCTTCCATGTTGGTGGGGATGGTGGCCACGGAGGAGCAGGTGCCCAGGGAAGTGATGGCAGGTTTGGCGATGTGCCGGAACATTTCCTTGACCGCTCCCTTGCCGCCGCCGAACCAGGCGAACAAGGGGAAGGCCACAAAAATATAAATGAAGCAGAGGGGATAGTACACCACCAGAGCCCGGGCATAGTCCGTAGCGATCTGGGAGCCGTAGGTGGCCACCAGGTTGGCGAAGAAGCCGAAGAAGGCGATGGGGGCGTAGTAGGTGACTAGCTGAACGACCTTCATCATAGCTTCGGACAGGCTGGTGAGGAATCTTGCAATCAGGCTGTCAGGACCCGGCCCCAGATTTACGCCGAAGCCGAACAGAATGGAGAAGACGATCAGGGGCAGCATGGCGCTGCGGCTGAGCAGGCCGGAGAAGTCGCTCACCGTGAAGAAGTTCACGATCAGGTCCGGGATGGAGATGGGATCCTCCACCACGCCCTCAGTCAGGTTGGTCCAGGGCTCCAGAACCGGGGGGAAGATCTTCATAATGACGATCATGATGACCGCAGCGATGGCGCCGGTGATGACGAAGGTCAGCACGGTGGTGCCCATGATCTTGCCGGCCCGTTTGCGGCTCTTCATGGTAGCCACAGACCCGGCAATGGACGAAAACACCATGGGCACCACGATGCAGAACATCATATTCAGGAACAGGGTGCCCAGAGGTTCCAGCACCGTGGCGCCGGCGCTGATGACGTTGCCCTCCGCATCCAGCTCCTGGGGGAAGATCCAGCCCACGATGGAGCCCAGGATCATGGCCCCCAGCATGACGGCCAGAAATGCGTAGTTCCGGGCAACAGACTTTTTGCTCAGCTGTGTACTCATTCTCTCTCCTCCAATACATATTGAAATAGCTGCTGACCTATATGGCCTTCCGGCCTTACATTATAATAAGGTCCTCATCCGTAACTTCACCCCTGCACACCACGTTGGTGGGGCCTGTCAGATAAAGGCTGGCGATATGGGAGTGGACCCGCTCCGCATCGATCACCAAGCGGCCGCCGGTCATATCCACCTGTACGCCGTGGCCGGAGACTTTGCCCTGCAGAGTCAGCACGGTCACCACAGATCCGGTGCCAGTGCCGCAGGCATAGGTGAAGTCCTCCACGCCGCGTTCAAATGTCCGCTCGAAAATCAGATCTTCACCGGTGATCTCGTAGAAGTTCACATTGGCACCCTTGGGAAAGACCTTGTTCCAGCGAATAGCCCGGCCCAGCTCCCGCAGCTCGTTTTCGTCCGCCTGGCGCAGTCCGGCGTATGGCACCACGGCGTGGGGGATGCCGGGATTTCCCAGCTCCACATAGGAGCAGACGTATGTCACGCCGTCTGCCTCCACCGGGCTATCCAGTCGTACGGTGGTGGGGTCGTTCAGCCGGATGCGGTACAGCCGCTGGTCGATCCGCCGGCCGGTGACGATGCCTGCCGTGGTCTCCACAGTCTGCGTCTCTCCGGCCAGCCCGTTTTCGTAGCCATACCGGCAGATGCAGCGGGCACCGTTCCCACACATCTCACCTACGCTGCCATCAGAATTATAGAACAGCATCCGATAATCTCCGCCCTGGGAGGGGGCATCCACAACCATCAACCCGTCCGCCCCGATGGACATGTGCCGTTCACACAGCGTCCGGGCGATTTGTGGCAGCTGCTCCAGGGGGAGGTGCTCCTCCAGGTTGTTCAGAATCACAAAGTCATTTCCCGCGCCGTTCATTTTCCAAAATCTCAAGTTTCCACCTCCTTCTTGTATATACATTATTATAACAGCGAGAACTGAGAATGAAAAGCAGAGAATGTGCGGAAAACCATGCAGAACCTGCGAAATCCACGTCAGTGGGAAGACGGTCGAAAAAAATCGAGAAAAGAGGAAAAAGGTATTGACAAAAGGGGAAGGATTTGGTATTCTAACAAAGCTGTCGGCGCGGTGATGAGCCGGGCCGGGAAGAAATGAAAAAAGTTCTTGACAGCAAGGCTGAGATGTGGTAACCTAAACAGGTTGCTGCTGATACGAGATGGATCGGATGTCAAAAAACTTCTGAAAAAAGTTCTTGACAAACGAAATGAAATCGAGTATAATAGCAATGTTCCGCCGGGAACGGCGTGCACCTTGTAAATTAAACAACGTAACGAAAAGGAAGCACCAGAAGGCGAGCTCATTTAGATGAGTTTGCCAAAGGACAAAGCCGTCTCACTGGGTTGAGTCAATTACCGGTGGGATGGAGAAATGAAGCTATGACAAATAGCTCTATGAAGGTTTGAACGGACTACGGTTCGTTTAGATACCATTTTATAGAGAGTTTGATCCTGGCTCAGGACGAACGCTGGCGGCGTGCTTAACACATGCAAGTCGAACGGAGCACCCTTGACTGAGGTTTCGGCCAAATGATAGGAATGCTTAGTGGCGGACTGGTGAGTAACGCGTGAGGAACCTACCTTCCAGAGGGGGACAACAGTTGGAAACGACTGCTAATACCGCATGACGCATGACCGGGGCATCCCGGGCATGTCAAAGATTTTATCGCTGGAAGATGGCCTCGCGTCTGATTAGCTAGATGGTGGGGTAACGGCCCACCATGGCGACGATCAGTAGCCGGACTGAGAGGTTGACCGGCCACATTGGGACTGAGATACGGCCCAGACTCCTACGGGAGGCAGCAGTGGGGAATATTGGGCAATGGACGCAAGTCTGACCCAGCAACGCCGCGTGAAGGAAGAAGGCTTTCGGGTTGTAAACTTCTTTTGTCAGGGAAGAGTAGAAGACGGTACCTGACGAATAAGCCACGGCTAACTACGTGCCAGCAGCCGCGGTAATACGTAGGTGGCAAGCGTTGTCCGGATTTACTGGGTGTAAAGGGCGTGCAGCCGGGCCGGCAAGTCAGATGTGAAATCTGGAGGCTTAACCTCCAAACTGCATTTGAAACTGTAGGTCTTGAGTACCGGAGAGGTTATCGGAATTCCTTGTGTAGCGGTGAAATGCGTAGATATAAGGAAGAACACCAGTGGCGAAGGCGGATAACTGGACGGCAACTGACGGTGAGGCGCGAAAGCGTGGGGAGCAAACAGGATTAGATACCCTGGTAGTCCACGCTGTAAACGATGGATACTAGGTGTGCGGGGACTGACCCCCTGCGTGCCGCAGTTAACACAATAAGTATCCCACCTGGGGAGTACGATCGCAAGGTTGAAACTCAAAGGAATTGACGGGGGCCCGCACAAGCGGTGGATTATGTGGTTTAATTCGAAGCAACGCGAAGAACCTTACCAGGGCTTGACATCCTACTAACGAAGTAGAGATACATCAGGTGCCCTTCGGGGAAAGTAGAGACAGGTGGTGCATGGTTGTCGTCAGCTCGTGTCGTGAGATGTTGGGTTAAGTCCCGCAACGAGCGCAACCCCTATTGTTAGTTGCTACGCAAGAGCACTCTAGCGAGACTGCCGTTGACAAAACGGAGGAAGGTGGGGACGACGTCAAATCATCATGCCCCTTATGTCCTGGGCTACACACGTAATACAATGGCGGTCAACAGAGGGAGGCAAAGCCGCGAGGCAGAGCAAACCCCCAAAAGCCGTCCCAGTTCGGATCGCAGGCTGCAACCCGCCTGCGTGAAGTCGGAATCGCTAGTAATCGCGGATCAGCATGCCGCGGTGAATACGTTCCCGGGCCTTGTACACACCGCCCGTCACACCATGAGAGTCGGGAACACCCGAAGTCCGTAGCCTAACCGCAAGGAGGGCGCGGCCGAAGGTGGGTTCGATAATTGGGGTGAAGTCGTAACAAGGTAGCCGTATCGGAAGGTGCGGCTGGATCACCTCCTTTCTAAGGAGACCTGGGCAGAGCAAGCTCTGCCTGGAATTCCTGGTCAGCTGGAGCGGAAAAAGAGTTACGTTGTTTAATTTAGAGGGCGTACGCCGGGAGATAGAAGGGGATATAGCTCAGCTGGGAGAGCGCCTGCCTTGCAAGCAGGAGGTCGCCGGTTCGAACCCGACTATCTCCACCAAGAGAATAAAGCGTCACCTCGTCCAAGACGAGGGCCCGTAGCTCAGCTGGCTAGAGCGTACGACTGATAATCGTAAGGTCGGTGGTTCGAGCCCACTCGGGCCCACCAGGCGATTTGCCTTTGGATTTGAAGACCTGATCGAAAGATCGGATCTTCAAATCTGACTGCAAAAGCGGTTGGAAGCTGTGCCGGAGACAAGCGAAAGCTTGCGGACGGCGATCTGCACCTTGAAAACTGAACAATGTGACAAAAGCAAGTAAGGCAACAGAGAGGTTTCTCTGTGGAAACACAGAGGAAACAAATTGATTGTGGAACAGCATCCGAAAGGATGCAGGGTGACATACAATTTCGATCTTTGTAAAGCCTGCATAATTCTCAAAGAGAACCAAGAATTCTCTGACAAGTCGCTGTGAGAACAGCGATAGGTCAAGCTGGAAAGAGCGCAAGGGGAATGCCTTGGCATCAGGAGCCGAAGAAGGACGTGACAAGCTGCGAAAAGCCTCGGGGAGGAGCAAATATCCATTGATCCGGGGATATCCGAATGGGGCAACCCGGCTGGACAATATCCAGTCATCCTGCGTTGAACAAAATAGGCGTAGGAAGGGAACCGCCTGAACTGAAACATCTAAGTAGGGCGAGGAAGAGACATCAACCGAGATTCCGCAAGTAGTGGCGAGCGAACGCGGAAGAGGCCAAACCGAGGGATTTATTCCTCGGGGTTGCGGACAGTCATTTAGCGGAAGTTATCTAGGAGAAGGGTCTGGGAAGGCCCGCCACAGAGGGTGAGAGCCCCGTATCCGAAAGAGAAGGCCGTGCGACTGAATCCAGAGTACCGCGGGACACGTGAAACCCCGTGGGAAACAGGGGGGACCACCCTCCAAGCCTAAATACTACCTGATGACCGATAGAGGAGCAGTACCGTGAGGGAAAGGTGAAAAGGACCCCGGGAGGGGAGTGAAAGAGAACCTGAAACCTTGTGCTTACAAGCTGTCAAAGCACGTTAACGTGTGATGGCGTACTTTTTGTAGAACGGTCCGGCGAGTTATAGTAACGAGCGAGCTTAAGGCATTCAGTGCCGGAGGCGAAGCGAGAGCGAGTCTGAATAGGGCGTAAAGTTCGTTGCCATAGACCCGAAACCGGGTGACCTACCCATGAGCAGGTTGAAGTGGGGGTGAAACCCCATGGAGGACCGAACCGACCCCCGTTGCAATGGTGGCGGATGACTTGTGGGTAGCGGTGAAATTCCAATCGAACTCGGAGATAGCTGGTTCTCCCCGAAATAGCTTTAGGGCTAGCGTTATGTTAGATTACCGGAGGTAAAGCACTGAATGGTAGCGGGGCCGATAAGGTTACCAACGCCTATCAAACTAAGAATGCCGGCTAATTGATGCATAGCAGTCAGACAGTGTGAGATAAGTTTCATTGTCAAAAGGGAAACAGCCCAGACCTACAGCTAAGGTCCCGAATAGATGCTAAGTGGAAAACGATGTGGAGTTGCGAAAACAACCAGGATGTTGGCTTAGAAGCAGCCACTCATTAAAAGAGTGCGTAATAGCTCACTGGTCGAGTGACTCTGCGCGGAAAATGTAACGGGGCTAAGCATCTAACCGAAGCTTAGGATTGTCGTAAGACAGTGGTAGGGGAGCGTTCCATGTGGGGTGAAGTCGTAGCGAAAGCAGCGGTGGACTGCATGGAAGTGAGAATGCCGGAATGAGTAGCGAGAATTATGTGGGAATCATAATGGCCGAAAATCTAAGGTTTCTTGGGGAAGGTTCGTCCGCCCAAGGTAAGCCGGGAGCTAAGGCGAGGCCGAAAGGCGTAGTCGATGCACATACGGTAGAAATTCCGTAGCCACCGAACTTTAAGTCAGAGGGACACTTTTGGATAGCGGAACCCGGGCGTTGGTTGACCCGGGCGAAAGGGAGCGAAAATATAGTAGCGAAGTCCGCGATGCTGAGAGGCGAGAAAAGCTCTGATGGATACTAAGGTGCCCGTACCGCAAACCGACACAGGTAGATGAGGAGAGAATCCTAAGGCCAACGGGAGAAGGGTTGTTAAGGAACTCGGCAAGTTGACCCCGTAACTTCGGAATAAGGGGAGCCTCGAAAGAGGCCGCAGTGAAAAGGCCCAAGCAACTGTTTACCAAAAACACAGGTCTATGCTAAATCGAAAGATGACGTATATGGGCTGACGCCTGCCCGGTGCCGGAAGGTTAAGAGGAGATGTCAGCGCAAGCGAAGCATTGAATTGAAGCCCCGGTAAACGGCGGCCGTAACTATAACGGTCCTAAGGTAGCGAAATTCCTTGTCAGGTAAGTTCTGACCCGCACGAAAGGCGTAATGATTTGGGCACTGTCTCAACAGCCCGCCCGGCGAAATTGTAGTACTGGTGAAGATACCAGTTACCCGCAACTAGACGGAAAGACCCCATGGAGCTTTACTGCAGCTTAATACTGGAATTCGGTAACCCATGTACAGGATAGGTGGGAGGCTTGGAAGCAGGGGCGTCAGCTCTGTGGAGCCGCCGGTGGGATACCACTCTTGGATTGCTGAATTTCTAACCTGCGGCCGTGAATCCGGTCGGGGGACACTGTTAGGCGGGCAGTTTGACTGGGGCGGTCGCCTCCTAAAGAGTAACGGAGGCGCTCAAAGGTTGGCTCAGCACGGACGGAAATCGTGCAGTGAGTGTAAACGTAAAGCCAGCCTAACTGCGAGACCGACGGGTCGAGCAGTAACGAAAGTTGGAGTTAGTGATCCGGTGGTATGTGAGTGGAAATGCCATCGCTCAACGGATAAAAGCTACCCTGGGGATAACAGGCTGATCTCCCCCAAGCGTCCACAGCGACGGGGAGGTTTGGCACCTCGATGTCGGCTCGTCACATCCTGGGGCTGAATTCGGTCCCAAGGGTTCGGCTGTTCGCCGATTAAAGTGGCACGCGAGCTGGGTTCAGAACGTCGTGAGACAGTTCGGTCCCTATCTGTTGCGGGCGGAAGAGATTTGAAGGGAGCTGTCCTTAGTACGAGAGGACCGGGATGGACGTACCTCTGGTGCACCAGTTGTCCTGCCAAGGGCATAGCTGGGTAGCTAAGTACGGACGAGATAAACGCTGAAAGCATCTAAGCGTGAAACTCCCCCTAAGATGAGATCTCTCACCTCGAAAGAGGGTAAGGGCCCAGGAAGACTACCTGGTAGATAGGCCGGAGGTGGAAGTGCAGTAATGTATGGAGCTGACCGGTACTAATAGCCCGAGGGCTTGACCTACGAGAAAGCAGGCGAGCCTGAAAGCAGCGTCACATTGTTCGGTTTTGAGGGTGCAGGGAAGCATGCTCAAGGGATTTGCACCTTTAGCTCAGTTGGTAGAGCAACTGACTCTTAATCAGTGGGTCCCCGGTTCGAGTCCGTGAAGGTGCACCATGGCCCGTTGGTCAAGTGGTTAAGACAGCGGCCTCTCACGCCGTTAACATCGGTTCGAATCCGGTACGGGTCACCAGACTTTTCAAGGGCGAAAGTTCTTGACAAGGGAAGCGAAATACAATATAATACAGTTTGTTCTCCGGCAAGACCGGATGACATAGAGTTGGTGCTGATTAGGGCGAGGGTCCACCCGTTCCCATTCCGAACACGGCAGTTAAGCTCGTTCCTGCTGACAATACTTGGCTGGCGACGGCCCGGGAAGATAGGTAGCGCCAACACTGAGAGGCCACATCGTTTGATGTGGCCTTTTTTCGTCGCATGGGAGGCATCGTTTTGCAATATCATCAAGTGGTCAAAGGAAGATTTCTACGGCGGCCCAACCGTTTTATCGCTCATGTGGAGACAGAAGACGGGCTGCAGATCTGCCATGTAAAAAACACCGGACGCTGCCGGGAGCTGCTGGTGCCGGGAGCAGCGGTCTATCTGGAAAAGGCCGCAAATTCTGCGAGAAAGACAGCGTATGACCTTATCGCCGTGGAGAAAGGGGCCTTGCTGATCAATATGGATGCGCAGGCCCCAAATCGTGCTTTTCAGGAGTGGGCCGCCCAAGGACATTTCCTGCCAGATCTAAAGTCCATTCAACCGGAATATCATTATGGAGAGTCCCGTCTGGACTTTGCGCTGACAACAGAAGACGGGCTGCACCTGGTGGAAGTCAAGGGTGTTACCCTGGAGGAAAACGGTGTTGTCCGATTTCCGGACGCGCCGACAGAACGGGGCGTGAAGCATATTCACGAGTTACAGCGGGCTGTCCGGGAGGGACTGGGCGCTACCCTGTTTTTTGTGATCCAGATGCACGGCGTGGATCGCTTCTCTCCCAACGACGCCACCCATCCGGCCTTCGGTGCGGCCCTTCGGGAGGCAGCTGCCTGGGGTGTCCAAGTGTACGCCTATGACTGCCTGGTGACGCCGGACAGTTTGACTATCCACCAGCCGGTGCCGGTGGTATTATAAGGGAGCGGCAATATGGGATTTTTGGAATTGCTGTTGATCGGCGTGGGGCTCTCGATGGACGCCTTTGCTGTAGCGGTGTGCCAGGGACTCTGTATGCCAAAACTGAATCTGCGCTATGCGGCTGTGATTGCGCTGTTTTTTGGCGGATTTCAGGCGCTGATGCCCTATGCCGGCTGGCTGCTGGGCGCCCAATTTGCCGGGTATATCCAACATCTGGACCACTGGCTGGCTTTTTTTCTGCTGGCATTCATCGGCGGTAAGATGGTGTGGGAGTCTTTGAAAGGGGAGGCGGAGGAGACGGCCTGTGCGGTGAGTGTGACGCTGGATTATAAGCAGCTGCTGCTGATGGCGGTGGCTACCAGCATCGACGCATTGGCTGTTGGGGTCACGTTTGCATTTTTGAACGTGGACATCCTGCCTGCTGTGACGGTCATCGGCTGCACGACTTTTGTGATCTCCCTGGCGGGTGTGGTGATCGGGACCTTTTTCGGCGCCCGCCTTCAGCGCTGGGCGGAGATCGCCGGCGGTGTGATCCTGATCCTTCTGGGTGGAAAGATTCTTCTGGAGCACCTGGGGATCCTGTAAGCGCCTATAAAAAACAGCGAAGTGGAAAACGCCCCGGGCCATTTGGCCCGGGGCGCTGGTTATCTTATGAAATCTCAGCAGCAGGGATTGGGATTGCAGCCGCAGTTGTTGTTGCAGCCACAGCCGCAGCCGTTGCCGCCCCAGCTGCCGTTGCCGCAGCAGCACCAAATGATGATCAGCAGAATGATGATCCAGCAGCAGTTGCCGCCGCCAAAGCCGTTATTGCACATACCGGAACCTCCTATGAAATCGTAGACCGACCGAACCGGTCTCAATCCATAGTATGCCGGACCGGCAAAGGGGTTCCGGTTTTATTTCCGGCCGCTGGTGACGAGTGCGTCGGCCGCCTGTTTCTCCCGCACGGTGAAGACGCCCTTGTCCATCAGCGTGTCTCCCAGTGTCTGCCTGCTGCCGGACACCGCGGCATCCAGCGCGTAGTAGGAGACGTATGCGAGATCCGCACGGAGGAACGTGCCGCCCTGCAGGGCGGCCAGCTCGCCCTCCGTGATGACGCCATTGGTCAAGGCATTGGTCAGTGTGCCGGAGAGGTCCTTGTTGTCCGCGGAGCTGTATCCCAGTGCCCGGAGGATGAACTCCATGTATTGGCTGGCTGTCACCGTCTGGCTGGGCCGGAAGGTGGTGGCGGAGTATCCGTTGGTGTAGCCCTTGCTGTATGCGTAGCCCACGTATTTCTCGCTCTGGGTCCCGGAGGTGATGTCCGTGAAGGGAGTGGAGCCGGTGTAGGCCAGCGCATCATTCTCCTCGCCCAGGACGCGGATGAACATGATGAGGGCTTGCAGGCGGGTAGGGGCGACCTCCAGGTCATATCCATCTCCGTAGCCGGTGAAGCTGCCTTGAAACAGGTGCATGGTCTTGAGCGCGACAGCAATGGCGTTGTAGTCCGTGTTGGTGGAGTAGCTGAAGGCGTAGGGGCCCTGATAATCCACAACCGCCGTCTTGGAGGTGACGGTAAACACGGCGGTGGTTTCCTCAGCCACCAGATACCGGTGGCTGGCTGTAAGGGCACTGCCACTGGTAACGGTGGTCCCTGTGGTGACATCCACCACAGCGCCGGAGTTGAACGTGACCTGCATACCGCCCGCCAGCAACAGGACGCCCGTGCCGGTGGAGCCGGTCAGGGCGTCGCCTGCCTTCAGACGGGTCTCCATCCACGTGGCGGCCCCGCCGTCGGAAGGAGCCGCGTCTCCGTTCAGCAGCGCTTGGTCAGAGGCGTCCAGTTTTTCCTCCACCCGCTGGTCTACCGCATCGGTGAAAGTGCCGGTGAGATAGGAGAGGGAGGCCAGCGGATCGGAGGCACCGCCGGCCGCGGCCAAGGCGTACACAACGGTGACGGTAAGTAAGAGGCAGACGGTGATGAGGGCAGTCTTGGTCTTCCTTGTCATAGATGATTCCCTTCCACGCTGGAGCGTCAGCGGTTGGCGATGCGGTAACTGAGGGTCAGGAGGCTGTCTGCGAAGTGAATGTTCTCAAACTGCACATCCGGGAGCTGACTGCTGAGCTCAATGTTGGTAAAGTTCCAAAAGCCCTTGACGCCCAGATTGATGAGGTGGCTGGCGGTGTCCTGGGCCACGGACTGGGGAATGGTCAGCACCACCACGTCCACCGGGTGGTCCTGTAGGAAGTGATCTAGCTCGGACATGGCGTATACCGGCACATTATTCACCACAGTCCCGATCACGGCGGGGGAGACATCAAAGGCTGCGTCCACCGTAAACCCACTCTGGGAGAATGGGAAGTTCTGCAGCAGTGCGTGGCCCAGATTGCCAACGCCGATCATGATGAGGTGGTGGTTGTTGTCCACGCCCAGGATATGACCGATCTCGGCCCGCAGTTCTTCTACATTGTAGCCGTAGCCCTGCTGGCCGAACTCACCGAAACAGCTGAAATCCTGGCGGATCTGAGAGGCGGTGATGTTCATCTCCTGCCCCAGGGAGTGTGAGGAGATGCGCACGACGCCGCGGTTGCAGAGGTCTGTGAGCTGGCGGTAATATCTGGGCAGACGCCGTATCACGGCGTCGGAGATGTTTTCCTTTCGCATATAAGTCACTCCTTGCTATTTGTTAAATCATTCTCAATTAAGTTTAGACCAAAATCAGGGACTTGTCAATTTTTTTAACAATCTTTTTAAGAAAAATTTTTTCAAGAAAAGCTTTACAAAGCGGAAAAATGTTGGTATACTAAATAAGCTGTTTGAAGAAGATGTTGATGTATGCGCCTGTAGCGCAGTTGGATAGCGCGTCAGACTCCGACATTTCAGGCTCGTTCAGTTGAGAGATGGCGCAAAGCGTTGGGAGTCTTTGGTTTTAACGGGCAGAGAGAAAAAATTCTGTTTCCGTTGACTACTATTTGACTACCAATTTTGAAAATCCCGTGTTATAATAGAACATAGTTTAGGTATGCGCCCGTGGCGCAGTTGGATAGCGCGTCAGACTCCGACTCTGAAGGCCGCTGGTTCGAATCCAGTCGGGCGTACCACGTGCAAAGAGGCACTCGAATTTCGAGTGCCTCTTTGCTTTTATCAATCAGAGGTGATGAACTATGGAGAAACCCATCATCGGGGTAACGCCCCTGTGGGACGAGGAAAAGAAGTCCTACTGGATGCTGCCGGGGTATCTGGAAGGAGTGAAGGAAGCCGGTGCCATCCCCGTCATCCTGCCGCTGACAACCAATGGGGCGGATATTGCCCAGCTCGCGGATCTCTGCGATGGTTTTCTCTTTACTGGTGGGCAGGATGTCGATCCCCAGCTGTACGGGGAGGCCATGGAGCCCTTCTGCGGCGAGCTGTGCCCTGCCCGGGACGCTCTGGAGCAGGAGTTACTCCGACAGGCTTTGGAGCGGGACAAGCCCATCCTGGGCATCTGCCGGGGTATTCAGTTCCTAAATGCAGCCTTGGGCGGAACCCTTTATCAGGACCTGCCCACGGAGCACCCGTCAGAGATCGGGCATTCCATGAAGCCGCCCTACGACCGGATGGCCCACACGGTGCATATATGGCCGATGACGCCTCTGGCCTCTCTGCTGGGAAAGACGGAACTGGAGGTGAACAGCTGTCACCACCAGGCGATCAGGAGTTTAGCCCCCAGTCTCGTAGAAATGGCCCGCAGCACAGATGACCTCATCGAGGCGATGTATCTGCCCGGCAAGACCTTTGTCTGGGGCGTCCAGTGGCATCCGGAGATGTCCCTGCAGGAAGAGTCCAGCAGGAAAATTTTTGAGGCGTTTGTCGGGGCTGTCCAACAAAAATGAGCTGCCATCGAAGAATTACCCCCCGTCCAAAGGACGGGGGATTTCTTTCTGTTGCCGCTTTCACTCAGCCAGAGGAAACCTCCGCGGCTCCGCCACACACTGGTACAGCACAGCGTCGCAGTTCCGGTAAATGATATACTTCAGCCGGTTGCTCGGGGGTCCATTCCGCCGGAAGGTCACGATGGCCTCGTTCTGTTGCCAGCCGATCCCCAGGTTATACGATCCGCACCAGGCGCAGTGGTTGACGGGGATCTGCGGCTGTTTCGTTTCTCTGTATTTCATCAAATCTCCAGTCCCTCCTGCAGAACCTGACTGGCCGCTTTCTTGTTCTTATTAAATGCGTGTGTGTAGATGTCCAGCGTAGTGGAGGGCTGACTGTGGCGCCCAGCAGTCCCGCCACTGTGGCTACGTCGGCCCCGCCCGCGATCAGGAGGCTGGCGTTGGTGTGCCGCAGGGAGTGGACGTTCAGGGCAGGGGGCAGGCCGTGCTTCTTTAAGATCAGCTTGAACCGCCAGGCGAAGGTGGAGGGCGTCATGGGGAGCCGGTCTCCGTGACGGCGGAAGATATAGTCCGTATCCTCTAATTCCCGCCCATCATACGTTTCCGTCTCCCAGGCGCACTCCCGCTGGAACTCCTGCAGCAGGGACACCATCTCCAGAGAGAAGTAAACATACCGGCCTCCGGCCACAGTCTTTGTCTCCTTGGCGATGATATCCTCGCCGGTGACCTTTACCACATTCTGCTGGATGTGAATGGACCGCTCATCCCAGTTGATGTCGCCCCACTGCAACCCGCAGCATTCGCCCCGGCGCATCCCGGTGGCGATGATGAGCTTGAAGTAGGTCTCGTACTTGAGGTTCCCCTCCTCCAGTACGGCAATGAGCTGCTGGGCGGTGGCCTCGCCAGCGATCACCTTCTCTTTCTTTTTCCCGGTATAGTGGTATGTCCGCCAAGCCGGGGTATGGTCCAGAAAGCCGCCCTCCATGGCATCTGAGAGGATCGTACACAGCGTTGCGTGTACACCCTCCACAGTGCACTCGGAGAGCGGCTTTCACGTTCTTTGATTCTTCACTTTCCGAAGACCGGAGTGGAGCTGCCGGAAATACTCCGGCCGAAGTTCCGTCAGCTTGTAGTGCCCTAGGACTGGCAGGAAGCAATCAATGTCCTGCCGGTCCCTGGCCGGGGTAGGCTTGGTCAGCTTGCCGGGAGCGATCTCACGGAGCCACAGCTCCGTGTACTTCGCCAGTGTAATACTCCACTCCACTTCTTCCTGAGGAAGCGACCTGCAACACTTGACAAAAACTGCCGAAAGCATATTGCTTTCATAAACGTCAAATACGGGAGGATATAAAAGATTTCATTGATCTGGCGAGCCGGTTGAACCGAGCTGTGTGAGCCTGACCACTATTTGCAAAAAGGCCCGGAGCCATTGCATCGCAATGGCTCCGGGCCTTTTTGCAAATGACGAGAAACTTGTACAAATTCACTGAAATCCTTGCATTGCGGAGGCTTTCTTGCTTTTAACGCTTATCAGTATTTTGACAGAGAATTGGCTTTTTGACCAGTTCCAGCGTTCAACGGAATTTGCGGAGAACGCTGTCGCAAGATCGTCCCAATATATGGAGTAATAGACAAGATGTTGTTAAATGGTATCAAAATAATCCGTGGATCCGGGTTGCCCATCAGAGGTCAGCAAAAGCAGGCAACCAAAAAAATTCTGAAAATTATGGTAAGGAGAATCAAACACACCGCCGAACCTTTCACGCATTTTTTCAATCCGGTACACGACTGTATTTCGATGTACATGCAGTTCCTGGGCCGTCAAAGCCAAGCTCTGTCCGTTTTTCAGATAGATAAACAATGTTTTTACATAGTCGGACTGATTGTCTATATCGTATGCCATCAGATTACGCAAAAAAGCACTGACATAGTCCGTCCGCTGTTCTGCGGGGATCGAGGCAGCAAGCCGCCAAAGCCTGTAGTCATCATATTGGGCGATCCTGGCATCACTCCCGGAGATCCTGGCCATTTTTTCTGCCATGGCAGCCTGATTAAAGTAACGCCGGATCTCATACAGGTCTGAGAATGTATCACTGATACCGGCGCACAGATCATGCTCTGACAGGTATCCCTCCAACTGCTGCAATCCGTCCTGCGGAATTTGCCTGCTTTTTCCGCACTCCACCAGTAAGACCACATATTCTCGGAAAAACAGGGACCACGCCTTTGGAAAGATCGTTCCCAAACGTGCCTTGAAATGCCGCTCTCCGGAGACTCGAGAAGAAAACGCGTGCATATTGATACCGATCAGGGAATAAGGACCGGCCTGCTCGAAAACTGTTCCCAAAATTCTCTGGAGAAAAAGCGCACGATTGGCAAAGCCTTCATTCAGTATGCTGGATAGCAGCATTTCTGCGGAGTCATGCTGGTGGCTAAGCCTGATTGCCTGTTCGATGGTAAGCTCCTTTACCAAAACGCCTGCCACGAGATCGTAGATCTCCCCAGGGACCGCATCAAAAGCGGTATGGTATTCCAGCACGGAAAGATACCCGATGGTCAGAGAGTTGGAGATCAGAGGACATATTCGCCTCCGATGGGGCCCCCAGTCATCAAAGATTTGAAAGGGCAGCGGAGTTCCCCGCATACTCTCCACCCCATGGAGCATAGCCGCATATTCAAAAAGACAGTATCCTCGCTTCTTTCCGGCAGTCCACACCTCATCCTGAACATCAGTGGTATCAGAATATGATACCGTGTAGTAGTTCTTGTCAAACACTGCAATGGGATTTTTCAGCACCTCCGCTGCCCGATCTACCAGCAGATCCATATTGTTGTAATGAAATGAAAAGCTCAGAAATTCTTGGATCGTCTCATAGTCAATTTTGCACATTTTGCACAGTTTCACCTTTCCTCTGTAGAATGGGTTTATTCTATGAGTACAAATCCAGCCATCAAATTGATACCATTGTAACATTGAGTCCCTTTTTTCGCAATGCTAAATTATTTACAGAGGATACTAATTTGAGAGGTCCTAACAAAACCAGCCATCAAAAAATGACATTAAGAGGGAGGGATTTTTTCAAATGCGGACAATTCGCATCGGTTCTGGCGCAGGCTTCAGCAATGATCGGGTAGAACCCGGAATTGAATTGCTTGAGAAGGGACAGCTGGACTATTTCTGCTTGGAGTGTCTGGCAGAACGGACCATAGCCATTGCACAAAAGGAGAAAAATCTAGACCCCAACATTGGTTACAATCCTTATCTCGCATATCGTATGAAGAAGATCCTGCCTATCGCCGCGGAAAAACATGTGAAAGTCATTACCAACATGGGTGGCGCAAATGTTCAGAAAGCTGTTGAAAAAACCGCAGAGATTGCCAGAAGTGCAGGAATCTCCGGCCTAAAAATTGTAGGTGTGCTGGGAGATGACATTTTTGACCGTTTGGACCGGTACGCGGACTACCCCATTTTTGAAACTGGTGAGCGGCTTGGCGATTTGAAGAACAAAGTGGCCGCCAACGCCTATCTGGGCTGCGCCGGCATCGTGCAGGCTCTTAAGGACGGTGCAGATATCGTCATCACAGGCCGCTGCTCCGATCCCGCGCTGTTTCTCGGGCCGCTGGTATACGAGTTCAACTGGCCCATGGATAACTATGATCTGATGGGCAAGGGGACTGTTGTGGGACATCTTCTGGAGTGCTCCGGACAGGTCAGCGGCGGTAACTTCTGCGTGCCCGGATATAAGGATGTAGAAGATCTGTGGCATCTGGGGTTTCCCTATGCGGATGTCAGTGAGGACGGCACCATCGAGATCTCCAAGTTGGAGGGGACCGGCGGACGCGTAGACGTGCAGACCTGCTCAGAGCAACTGATTTACGAGATCCACGATCCCTCCAGCTACTATACGCCAGACTGTGTGGCGGACTTCTCCCAAGTCGCCTTTGAACAGGTCGGAAAGGACCGTGTTCGGGTAACAGGCGCTACCGGCCGCCCCCGGACCGACACGCTGAAAGTCAGTGTGGGATACAAAGACGGGTACATCGGGAGCTGCGGACTGAGCTTCGGAGGCCCCAAGTGTTTTGAACGGATGGTACTGGCTGTTCAGACCATGGAGAAGATCATTGAGACCTACTACCATCCTGCAGAGCACCGGGTGGATATTATCGGCTACAACTCCCTGTATCCCCGGGACCTGTCGGAGGGGTTCCCCGGCGGAGCCGAGCCGCTGGAGCTGCGGATGCGGGTTGCCGTACGCGATGCCGAAAAAGAGATGCTCACCATGATCTTCAATGAGGTGGATGCCTTTACTATTGACGGCCCCGCCAACTGCGGCGGTATGGAACGCCATATCACGGAGCTGGTCGCGGTGTTGTCTGTCCTGGTGCCTCGTGAAGATATCGAGATCTCTTATGTGGAGGAGGTTTTGTAAGATGAAGCTGCTGGAAATCGCACACTCCCGAACCGGCGATAAAGGCGATATCTCCAATATTTCTGTCATCGCCTACGATATGAAGGATTACGAGTTCATCAAAGAAAAAGTCACGGTTGAGCTGGTAGCCAAGGTATTTGCCGGATACTGCCGCGGGACAGTCACCCGGTATGAGCTACCCAAGATCGGCGCGCTGAATTTCGTCCTGACCAAAACCCTGGGTGGCGGTGTGACCCGCAGCCTGCGGCTGGATACCCACGGGAAGTGCCTTTGCTCCTATTTGCTGGATGTGGAACTGGATAACGTGTGAATGGAGGGCCAGCTATGAACAAACCAACCTATACCATCAAACCGCTGTACCTGGGCGAGATGACCAGGTATGAAAAATCCATGCACACATTCACCTTTGACTATGGTGTCAAGATGCACTCTCCCTATCTGGCCTTTTTGGTACAGGGTGATGGGAAGAACATTCTGGTGGACACCGGCCCCAAAAATCTGGAGGTCATTAAAAGATATCACAGCCATGTGGAGGCAGACGTGCCCCCAGAGGTTCACCTGCTCAAGGTCTTGGAAAAGCACGGACTGAAACCGGAAGATATTGACTTCATCATCTGCACGCATCTGCATTGGGACCACTGCCAGAACAATGACTGCTTCCCCAGCAAAAAAGTCTATACCCAGAAGCGGGAAGTCCTGTATGCCATCAATCCTGTGGAACTACACTGGTATACCTACGAGTCTCCGCAGTGCGGATTGACACCTGTCTGGGCTTCTGCCGGCACGAAGCTGGTTGTCCTGGACGGCGATGAAGAGATTATTCCCGGCATCGAAGTGTTCTTGACTCCCGGACACACTCCCGGTTCTCAGTGCGTACGTGTCAACACAGAGGATGGCTATTATCTCATTGCCGGCGACACAGTCAATATTTATGAAAACTGGGAAGGCAATGCCAAATACCACCATGTGCCTGCAGGTATCCATGTAGACCTGAGAGAGTATGAAGAGACCTTCAAAAAGATGGATAAGATCGATTTCAAGGTCATCCTTCCAGGTCATGATATGAAGGTGCTGGAGCACAGCGTATATCCCTACTGAGGAGGAGAACCATATGCTTACAACCTACAAGATTTTTCCCATATATCTGGGGGAAATTCCAGTACATGATAAGTCCAGCTTTACTTATATGGTGGATCCCGGCGTCAAAATGACTTGTCCATTCATCTCCTTTTTGCTTCTGGGCAGCAACGGTAGAAAAATCCTGGTGGACACCGGCCCCTGCGATGCCGAATGGGGTGCCAAGTATCATATGCCCCTAAATATTCCGGACGGGTGTGAGATCGTGGAGGTTCTGAGGAGAGACTTTGACCTTGCGCCGGGGGATTTGGACTATATCATCAACACCCATCTCCACTGGGACCACAGCTGCGGCAACCACAAGTTTCCTGGCAAAAAGATCTATGTACAGGCATCGGAATTGGAATATGCACTGGATCCACTGCCCATCCACCGTGCCACCTACGAATCTCCGCAATACGGTGTGGTGTCTAGCTGGATGCGAGCTAGGGATCAGCTGGTCACCGTGGACGGAGATACTGAGATTGATGACGGCATCCGCCTGATTTTGCTACCCGGTCATTCTGACGGTATCCAGGGTGTACTGGTCTCCACGGAGAACGGCCCGTATCTGCTGGCAGGCGACTGCATCAACCTGTATCAGAACTGGGAGGGCAACGGAAAGCTCCGGCACATCATCGGCGGGCTGCATTCCGATGTAAAAGCATATTTCAAGACCTATGAGAAAATAGAGGCGCTGGAACAGACAGAACATATCAAGATCATCCCTGGTCACGATGTACACGTACTGGATCACAAAGTCTATCCTGTATCCGTCGAGGAGGGTTCTGAATGAATATCCTGTTTTTATTATTGGCCATTGCACTGTTCATTGCGCTGGTTCTGAAAAATGTTCCCATCGTCATCGCCACGATCCTGTCCTCTATCTTTCTCTTGCTGACACAGCAGATGGACTTGTATGATGGAATTACCGCCACATACATGACAGGCTTTGGAGACTACGTAAGAGATTTCTTCCTATTATTTATGCTGGGTGCACTCTTTGGAAAGCTGGTGGAGATCAGCGGCGCGGCCAACAGCATCTCTACATTTATCTTCCGAGCCTTTGGAGATCGCTTTGCAATCATCGGCCTGATCATCATGGGCATTATCTTAACATTGGGCGGGGTCAACCTGTTTGTGGCCATGTTTACCATGTACCCCCTGGCCATGGCTATGTTCCGCAGGGCAGACATCCCCCGCAAGTTCTTTGCTGCCGCTTATTTTGTGGGCTGTGTCGGTGCGACGATGACCGCGCCCTTCACACCGTCTATCCAGAACGCGACACCCACTGTCTATCTTGGCACCACAGTGGCCGCCGCCGCTGTTCCGGGCATGATCTCTACTGTGTTGAAGCTGGTGTTTTGCACTGCTTATGTGATGTGGGTCGTCAAACGGGCCAAGAATCGCGGGGAACACTTTGAAGAGCTGGAGGGAGAGGCTCCCGCCACTGAGGTGGGTAAGGAAAGCTCTGGCCCCTCCGTGCTGGCATCTGTGCTGCCCATGCTGGTGATCCTGCTGGTGCTGAATGTGGCCAAGCAGCCCATTGTCACCTCCTTGCTGGCTGGTATTGTGGCAGCATTTGTGTTCTACTTCAAGCATATGCCCCACAGCCTGAAGGAGATCAGCGCCGAGGTGCAGGACAGTGTGTTCTCTGGGCTGAAGACGATTTCCATTACTGCCGCCGCAGCGGGCTACGGTGCTGTGGTCGCCGCGACACCGGCTTTCCAGGAAATTACAGACTTTGTCCTCAATCTGGACGGCAATCCCCTGCTGATCGCCGGCATTGCCACCATGCTGATGGCGGGAGTTATGAACTCCTCCTCCGGCAGTATGGCCATTGTCTGTCCCATCCTGGGTGAGAGGTTCCTGGCCATGGGTGTCAACGCCGAGGCGCTGCACCGGGTGATCGTGGTTGCATCCAGCACTCTGGATTCCACTCCGCAAAGCGGCTTTGTGTGCAATATCCTCAACCACAGCCACACCACTCATCGACAGGGCTACTGGCACGTCTGCGTGGTGTCCGTCATTGCGCCTATTGTTGAAACATTGCTGCTGATCCCTCTATGTGCAATGTTCGGCCTGGCATAACAAAAAATTGCGGCCTGGAATATCCAGGCCGCAACACATATCACAAGAGGTACAATATGATAAGAAAAGAAATCATTGGTGTTTACGGAACGGGTACCATTGGCTCCGGTCAGGCTACCTTGACTACAGGTAATGGGTATGCAGTTGTGGTAGTTGGACACTCCGCCAGAGGAATCAGCCGCTGCAAACGCGCAATTGAGCATAACTGGGATGATCTTATTGCCGAGGGTCTAGCGTCCGAAGAAAATAAGGCGGCAGCAATGAATCTGCTGATCTTTTCCGATGAATTGGAGGCGCTGAAGGACTGCACCTTTATTCTGGAAGCGGTATCGGAAGACCCGGATGTCAAGCGGGAGGTCTATGCTAAGATTGCCTCCATCTGCAGGCCGGATACTATTTTTGCATCGTGTACGTCTTCCATGGACGCGGACCAACTCGCAGCTGATATTCCCAATCCCGACCGCTTTCTGATTGCCCACCCATTTCAGCCGGTTCATCTGCAGCCGCTGGTGGAATTGGTGGGATGCAAGGCAACGAGCCCCTCTACGCTGCGGCGGGCCAAGGCGTTGATGGACTCTCTGCACCGGCAGACAATAATCCTCAACCACAGCGTTCCCGGGTTCATAGTCAATCGGCTGGCTCAGGCTCTGTATAGGGAATGCATTGACCTCATTGAGCGGGGAGTTGCGGAACCAGCCGATATCGACAGAGCTGTACGTTACGCCGTGGGTATGCGGTATGCATCCATTGGCCTGCTGGAATATTTCGATGCCGTCGGATATGAATTGGAGGCAGCCATCGCCGGAAATATCTATCCCACATTGTGCAATGCGAGATCTGTGCAGCAACTTGTGGCAGATGGAATTGCTTTCGGAAAAACTGGGCAAAAAGCCCGACAGGGTCTGTACATCTGGTCGGAGTCTGATCTGGAAGATTTTCGTGATCGCCTGCAACGCCCGTTTTTCACCCAGGTAAGAGAATGGGAGCTCCCAACTGGCACTTCTGACCAGTAAATCGTACAGTGTCATACGAAGACCACTATCCGGAAAACACCCGGAGTCATTGTGTTGCAACGGCTCTGGGTATTTTTGGAAATTTGGCAATTTTCCTAAAAAATGGCCAAAACCCACAAAATACCTAGGGCCCAACGACTTCCTGCTTGATCGCTTGATAACCCCATCTCTGTAGGCTATTGACCCAAATTTGGCTAAGCGTACCAAAACCGCCGAAAGCAATTTGCTTTCGGCGGTTTTTACGTTATAGAAGTTTCATATTTTGCGGTAGGGCGTTGGTACTTCTACAGCCCTCTATTCCGCCGGAGGAAACCTCCACGGCTCCGCCACATACTGGTACAGAACCGCACCGCAGTTCCGGCAGATCACATACTTCAGCCGGTTGCCCAGGAGTCCGTTCCGCCGGAAGGTCACGATGGCCTCATTTTGCTGCCAGCCGATCCCCAGGTCATACGATCCGCACCAGGCGCAATGGTTGACGGGAATCTGCGGCTGTTTTTCCTCTCTGTAGATCATTATATCTCCAACCCCTCCTGCAGCACCTGACTGGCTGCCTTTTTGTTCTTATCGAAAGCGTGTGTATAGATGTCCAGCGTGGTGGACGGCTGACTGTGGCCCAGCAGGCCCGCTACGGTGGCCACGTCGGCCCCGCCGGCGATCAGCAGACTGGCGTTGGTGTGGCGCAGGGAGTGGACATTCAGGGCAGAGGGCAGACCATGCTTCTTCAGAATCAGCTTGAACCGCCAGGTGAAAGTGGAGGGCGTCATGGGGAGCCGCTCTCCATGGCGGCGGAAGATGTAGTCTGAAGTCTCCAATTCCCTCCCATCATACGTCTCCGTTTCCCAGGCACACTCCCGCTGGAACTCTTTCAGCAGGGACTCCATCTCCAGTGAGAAGTACACGTATCGGTCCCCGGCCACAGTCTTTGTTTCCTTGACGATAATGTCCTCGCCGGTGACCTTTACCACATTCCGCTGGATGTGGATGGACCGCTCGTGCCAGTTGATGTCACCCCACTGCAGGCCACAGCACTCGCCACGACGCATCCCGGTTGCGATGATGAGTTTGAAGTAGGTCTCGTACTTGAGACTCTCTTCCTCCAGGGCGGAGATGATCCTTTGCAGGGTTTCCAGATCTGCGATCTTCTTTTCCGTTTTCCTCCCCGCATAGCGGTATGTCCGCCAGGCGGGGTTGTGATTCAGAAAGCCGCCCTCCATGGCATCGGAGAGGATCGTACACAGCGTTGCGTGTACGCCCTCCACGGTATGCTCGGAGAGCGGCCTTCCAGTTTCAAGGCTGATGACCTTTCGCAGATCCGCATAGAAGTTACGGAAGTGCTCGGGGCGGAGTTCTGCCAACTTGTAGTGCCCCAGAATCGGCAGGAAGCGGTCAATGTCCTGCCGGTCACGGGCCAGGGTGGACTTGGCCAACTTGCCGGGGGCGATCTCCCGGAGCCACAGCTCCGTGTACTTCGCCAGTGTGATGCTCCGATCCACTTCCTCCTGGGGAAGTGACCTGCACTCCCGCTCGAACAGGACCGCCTGCTCCTTCAACCATTTTTCCCGCTGTTTTGGGGTCAGACCCTCCGGTGGATGAACGGTTTTCTGCTTGGGCCTGATGCGATTGCCCTCGTAGTCATAGCCCATAGAGACCACCAGCAGGTAGCTGCTGCCCCGTTTTCGGATACTTGCCATGTTGTGTTGACCTCTCTTTCGCTGGCCTCACTCCAGTTGAGGCCGGTTTTGCAAACACAACATACCGCAAGTGGGGAAGTAAAGCTATTGAAACTTCCTGGAAAGAACATTTTCTACGAAAGCAACAATCAGGCGCTGCGGGATTTGGCGGGACACGCGGCGGCCAGATTGAACAGGACTTCGCCCTCCGGGCGGAGCATGGCGCGCATGGCCCCGGCGGCCTGCTCTTTCTGCTCCTGCTGCGGATGGCAGTAGGTGCGCTCCAGAAAGCCCGTGTCCGCGTGCCCTACCAGATCCGCCACTGTCTGCTTGTCCACGCCGGAGTGGAGCAGGGAGGTCACATAGTAATGGCGAAGCGTGTGCAGGTGATATTCCTTTGGAAATCCAATGGACTCATAGATTTTCCGCAGCCGTTTGGTGAAGGTATCCGGGTGAATGAGCTGCCCGAGGGCATCCGTGAAGAGATAGGGACCAAGTTCCCGATGCGCCAGCCGGGCTTCCAGCTGTTTCCGCCGGCGGTAGCTCAAAAAGATTCCTCGGATATCAGATGAGAGAACGATCTCACGGTTGCGGCCGTTCTTAGTAGAGCCTTCCACGACACCTTTTCCAGGGACAACGCTGCGGGAGCGGCTGATGGTCAGGAGCAGACCGCCTCTGCTGAACTTGAAATCCTCCCACTTGAGGGCGCACAGCTCCCCCCGGCGGCAGCCGGTACACATGGAGAGCAGATAGAACATCCGGTAGTGCCGAGGCTCCTTTGCCAGAGCATCCAGCAGTTTCTGAATCTCCACGGGGGAGGGAATGTACTGTGTAGTGCGGCGTGTTAGAGGCAGATCGATCATCCGGGCCGGGTTCTTCTGGATGATCTCATTCCGCTTGGCGTCGCTAAGGACAGCGGAGACCACAGTCAGGTATTTCTGCACCGTGGCCTCCCCAATGGGCTTGCCACGGTATTTCCGCTTCCGCAGTTCTACCAGCATATTCTCCAGAGCAATCGGCCGTAGCCGGTTCAACTGGATGGCCCCGATAAAGGGATACACCCTTCCAAGCATCCGCCGATAGCTCTCCAACGTGCTGGGGGCATACCGGACCTGCCGGGCTAGCCACCGTTCGGCGTACTCCTGAAAGGGCAGATTCCCGTCCTCGCTGTAACCAGATTTGAACTGCCGTTACAGTTCTTCCGCCTCGTGAGCCACATACTGCCGGATATCGCGCTTGGGAATGCTCTCCGGCACCCGGATAGTCTTGGCCCTGCAGATGTAGATAATCTTCTCTCGGATTCGGAACTCACGTTCCATGATCTCTTTCGTGTATTTCAATTCGTGGAGCCGGTCGTCCCGGCACTTCATGCCCTGGGGTGTGGTGTAGGTAATGGACTTCCGAGTGGCCGACCATCGAACTTGATACCCCTCGCTCTCCATCAGGGAGATGAAGTCTTCCCTGGTAGATGCGAACCGCATACATTGGTCGATGGCATTCATGAGTCGGAATTTCCAGCTCTCGCCCTTGGCGGCAGAGCGATACTCCCGGGTGTCCATCCACTTCTGCTGGACCTGCTTCTGCGGAGGTGGAAGGATCGACAGATGGTGGGCGGCGCAGATCTCATCGTTGGCCAGCCGATGGGCCTGCAGGTCGGCGGCACTCTGGTGGAGCTTGCGGCCGTTCTGGAAGCTGACACTGTTTACGATCAGGTGGCTGTACAGAATGTCGGTGTCGATGTGAGTCGCCACCAGCACCTCGAAGTCTGGAAACTTCCGCTGGGCCAACTCCAAGCCAATAGCATGTGCCTCCTGGGGCGTCAGGCCATCCGTTGCCGCAAAGAATTGGACGAAGTGGTAGTACTGCCAGCCATCTGTTTTAACGAACCGCTCCTTGGTGAGCTGTATCTCCTGCCACGCCGTCGGGGCAGTACAGTTCCAGCCTGACACCAGCCGATGTCCTTCCCACAGCGTTTTTTCGTCCTGTCGGATGTACTGAAGCACTCCGGCGAGCGCGCCCCGGCCACCGCCCCGGTTCTTGATGGTGGTGAAGGTAGCCATCTCAGTTCACCTCCCGCAGCAGATGGCAGAGCTGCCCACAGATCGCTTCGTACTTGTCCGCTAAGGCGTCGCCGCGCAGAATCGTGACCTTGCCCATGTTGGCCAGGGTGGTGAGCTGGTTCAGGTTCCGCCCCTGAGCCTTCAGCTCGGAGAGCACCTTGTCCAGCCCCTCCACCTGCACGATCTCCTTACCCAGGCCGCAGAGGCACAGGCAATCGGTGACGGTTTTGTTTACGCTTTTCGCACGCGCCTGGATGACGGCCTTTGTCCGGGGGCGTCACTCGGAGCGTGATGATTTCCGTTTTCTTTTCTCTCGGCATTCGTACTCCTTTCAAACTTTCGCCCCAACCAAACGAAAGTCCAGCGAAGCGGGTTTCGTTTGGAGAGGAGACACAGCGGAATGAATGCGCCCTGCCGCTCGCGGCGGGGCAAATGATATGGAGCTTGTGTCGACGAAGGGGCTGGGGGCGGGGCAGGGCCCCGAAACTGCGGCCGGTGTATAGCCCCGGACGCGATGCTTGCCCTCCCATATGGGAGGTTTTTCCCTGCCGGAGCTGTGAACACCACACCCAGCAAATTATTCATATGGGTCGATGGTGACGATCTTTTCGGTAGCGAGATCATCGACACCATCGACACTTTTCAGGCAGATGAGTCTGCCTCTGCTCCACCTGCGAAATGACACGACGATGCCACTGTTCCTTAGAGCCCCAATGTTTTTCCAAATTTGATGGGAGAGGCTGTTGCGTGTTAGCCCTTCGAGGTCGGCAGGATCAATCTTTTCCAGCAGCGCCTTGGCAGAGACACAGATCTCCGATTGTTCCCATAGCAAGGCGGAGAGAAGAAAGACAATCCGACTATTGGACGGTTCCGCTTCCGCTCAGTTGTCCCTGAGCAGATTCCAGATGTGACTTTTACCATCGAACTCCAGGAATAGCTCCCGGTAGATGATGTCCCGGCCGGTACAGTAGAGGGTGGCGGCGTTCTCTCCCCGCCTGCGCTTGCGGAGCACGAAGTTGGAGCCTGTGGCGCCACTCAAGCCTGTGATGCCGGAGATCATGTCCATAGGGTCGTCATCATTCAGCTTCCGCAGGTGATGGATCAACAAGACGGCAATGTAGTGCCGGTCTGCCAGATCTTTGAGGACACCGATGTCCTGGTAGTAGGGATTTGTTTTGTTCCCAGCCGCGCGAATGCGCTGGAGGGTATCGATGACTACCAGACCAATAGCCGGATGCACTTTGAGAAACTACGCGATCTGTTCCACCAGTCCGCTGTGGAGCTGCTCCGCCATCATGGCGAAGTGCAGCGACGGAGGCGTGAGATCAAAGAGCAAGCTCTGGATACGCTGGAAGCTGTCTTCCAGGTAGAGGTAGAGACTTCACACGGGTATATAGCGAAGCTCCAGAGCGATTTGCCCTGTGCGGCACAGAGACATATCTACAGGGCCAGCCGGGACTTGCCGATCTTCGGTGCTCCTGCCAGCAGGTGGAGCCCCTGGGGCAGCAGGTCTCCTCCACGACGAACCAGAGGGGCATGGGGAATGATCTGCTGGGTATCTGCATTAATGGTATTCATTTTTTTCATCCGAAAATCTCCCTTTCCCCAAAATAAAGGCGCGGATCGACGGCCATCGATCCACGCCCTCTACACCAGAGAAAATGTCTTGAGTCTGAACAACCCTGGGAATATCCCCCTGGGAGAATTGATAGCAGAGGCACTGAACATCTCTCCGGAGGAGTACCATGAGCTGCAGCAGATGCTGGATAGGGCAATGACAGCATGGACCGCTATGAGGAAGATCACTGGATACGGGATTGGTTCGATGCCAACGAGGAGATGATCCTGCTCCATGACGCCCTGTGCTGCCGCCAGATATTTCGACTGATCCAAGAGAAGGATGAGATCCTATCAGAAGCGAGAACATTCCCGGAGCAGAATTCTCTTTTCCCAGAAGAAGATCTGGAACTCGGAGAACGGGACAGAGAGGGCCTGGCCGCAATCGGAGCATATAAAGACTACTTGGAGTACCCAGAGGACTATGGTGGGGAAGATCACATCGTCTATCAATTTGGCGATGAGTATTATACTTCGTCTGTTCCTCGAACGCCGATACCGCCGGAGTCACCGGAAAAGACGAGGGCGCTGTTGGTTGCCTATGGGCAGCTGAACGTGAAGTGGGCCGCCTATAAAAAATATTGTATGAACTACAAAAGACTCCTGGAAGACATCGCGTCGGTCTGTCAGACACTTCGGGCGTTCGTTCGTATGGGATTCTCGTCGCTGGAAAAGCTGACGCCCAATAACTATGTGGCATCACTGCATGAATTTTTGTTTCATGAGCGAGCCCATAAGTGGGTTACAAATCCCGCGGAAGGGACCGGATTTTACACCTACATGGATGACGTGCGGATTCATCTTCGCCTCCAGGAAACGGCTCCTGGCTCCGGCGCATTCAAAGTCTACGAGTACTAGTTGGCAGACCTCCTCCAGACCATGATGAAGCTGGATTTCTATAAGGCACTGGAGGCCGGGCACCTAATCCGCAGGTGTGAGAACGGTGGACGGTATTTTCTGCTGTAAAAAGGTTACCACATCAGATATTGCGACCTGCCCAACTCCACCAACCCCAAGTACACCTGCGCCCAGCTGGGCTACCGGATCAGAGGCGTCAAGGAGGAGGCGGAGGACAGTTCGCTGTCCCAGGATCTTTACCACTGCTATCAGCGGATCGACAAGGGTTGGTCCCGAGGTGCCATTACAGCGGAGGAGCGAAAGCTGCTGCGAGAGAAAGCACAAGAGATTTACCGCGTAGCAAGAACAAAACCGAGTATGTTCTATGAGGCATTTAACACATCTCTGTCTAATAAGAAACTGTATCCGCTCTGTGCCGTTCAGTGAAAAAGCAGATCCAGAGGAAGAAAAAGAACGTTGATCTTTCATCTTGGAAGGAAGTGGGCGGTGGCCTGTGACAAACGAGGAACTGTATCAGAAATGTCGGAGCGGTGACTCCACCGCCTTTGAATAGCTCCACAGACAGGTGGAAAACTTCATCCGAAGCATTGCTCTGGATGCGGCTAGGCATTTTGAATGTACAGACACTGCAGCGACATTGCTGATAGAAGCTCTATGTGCCGAAGGAAACCTGGAGTTGTGGGATTGGATTCAGGTCGGCAGCCATGATAAGCATGCGGGAAATTAACCACCTATCTCAACCCCTTTTGCGGGGAAGAATGTACTGCTATCTGAAGACTAATTTGGGCGTCATAGCTTTGAGCAAGGATGAGATGGAACGTGTACGACTACCCCAGAAACTCTGCCATGCGGAGGGAAAGACCATCGACGAGATCGCGACACTGTTATATATCTCCGGGATGTCAGCCGCAAGACTGGTCGGATACCATATCCATTTCCTATCTGTATTTGATTTGTAGAGGGAAGGCGAGGAGGGTGATCCATTTGAGTAACTAGAGGAGCATGAGCAAGGAACGTCTGTGGAGCAGATCGTCTACCAAAAGGTGCACCTGGAACTGCTGGAGCTACTGCTCTGCTTGCTAAGCGTCAAAAACCGCTCTATTCTGGGCCACACCTTCGGGGGTATACGGCTATGAACAGCTGTCTGCTGATGAAAACTGGGCCTGCAGGAGATGCTCTCCTCCGATAACATGACAAAGGCGAGAAAGACAGTCTTGGGGCACCTGCGCCAACGCTGTCCCGGAAGTGATCTCCACCGCTGGCGCAGGGCCTTCCGGCTGATGAGGAATGCGAGGGCAGGAGATTCCACTGCCTGTCTATCCTATCCGGTGTGGTGGGGGAAATAATCCATCCGTGAAGATGATTCGGAAACCTTCTTGCCGACTCCCACAGCCGTCTGCATCGGTCTTGGGATTGAAGTTACTGTTGCCGTCGTAGACACACAGGTAGGGATACTGACAATAAGGGAGAGGTGGAGCCACGCGGCTCCGCATCCTTTTATATTTAGCTTTTTTTGTTAAGCACCATCTGATTTTGTTGTAGATCGGCCATCCGGAGAAGCAGGGCATGACGTTCCATGGGCTGGCCATCTGGATGAACTACAACGGCCCCAGTGGAGTGGAAAGGGCATTCAAGCGTGTTATCCCAAAACTGAAACAACACGTCCACGGCGGAGTGTGGCCGGACATCCAGAGACCTCTCCAGAAGGCACAGCAGGAGTTCTGTTACTGCACGCCACAAGAGACATGGATCAAATAACAGTGGAATCTCGATATAAGAGTCAAGGTCTAGTTGTTTTGCACGGAAGTCAATCCTAGAGACTGCCTTGGTACATTTGTGGAAAAACTTTGAGCCGAGCAGGCATTGGCAGAGAGACGTTGGCGCCATTGGTATTGTGTATTATATAGGACGGTTGCGCTCTGCTCCATGTAATTTGTCCGGTGTTTTATGGCTGTGGGACAGGTGCTTCATCATCTTCAGGCGATCCTATTTTTTTGCGGGGGTGTAAACAAGAACTCTACATGGTTATCAGAATAGGCAGCATAGGTGTGGTCCTGCTTGGGGAGCCCTTGCAGCATTGTCATTTATTGTAAACAATGGATTGTAAAATTTGTGCGTTGATGTTAAAATATAACTAACACATTGGTGAGAACAATACACTTTTTGTTCAAATATGCAGCGGCTGGCGATATTTCTTTGCGGTCAGTAGATGAATCAAGTGTTTTGCTGTGGAGCACCAAAGTGAAACTACAGGCCAATTTGGCATGGGATTATCAGAAAGGAGAGAAAACGGAATGGAGTCCATGAATGAGGAGAAAGAACTGTTGGAACACGTGATGAAGCTGATGGCAGAGCATTTCGGGAAAAATTGCGAGATCGTGCTTCATGATTTTATGGCGCCTGACAACCATACAATCATCGGAATTGAAAATGGGGAGGTAACGGGCCGGGAGATTGGCGGATGCGTTACGAATCTGGGCTTGGAGATCCTCAACGGAAAACCGGCGGAGGATGCATTCAATTATGCCACCTATGCTGAAAATGGGCATCTTCTGCGGTCTTCCTCCATCTATTTTCACAACAGCGCTGGACAGCCCATCGGTTCCCTGTGCATCAACACGGATATTACGGATACCACGTATTTTGAAAAGATGCTGCGGGAATACAACAATACCCACGACTATGAAAACAGGGAAGATGCTTCTCCGAAGGAGGTCTTCATGCCGGACGTCCATGAGCTGCTGAATCGCCTGATCGACCAGTGCATCCAAAAATATGGAAAGCCTCCGAAGCTCCTGACCAAAGAGGAAAAAATTCAGTTTATCGCGGATCTGGATATGAAGGGGGCCTTTGTGATCACGAAGGCCAGCGATCGCGTCTACTCGCTGCTTGGGATTTCCCGATACACATTCTATACATATCTGGAGCAGGGGAGGAAAATGCGTGGGGAAAGCCGGACTCCTGTAGAATAAAATGTTTGTCTAAAAGACACATTTTTTGTCTTGACATAGAACGGATTATTGTGTTAAAAAACAATCAAACTTAAAACGCAGAAATAAGAACAACGGTAGAGACGAATCCGATCATGTTTTCCTCTCAAAATTGAGAGTTTATTTCTGCGAATTTTTTTACCCTTTGACAAAACAGAATGTCTGTATAAAAAACATAAAGTATGTCTGCTATCAGAGGCCAACTTCTGAAGCATATAAAAACTGACAGGGGGAAAAACGATGAAAAAATGGTTTGCTCTCGCTCTTGCGGCAATGATGATGCTCGCAACACTGACTGGATGCGGCGGTACCGAAAGCGGAGGCACCCAGCAGACCCAGGAAACAGACCAGGGTCAAAGCTCCTCTGAGACCGACACCGTAGTTTACCCGGAGATTCCTGCGAAGACCGGCAGTCTGACCATTGGTATTTCGACAAACGCGCTCTCCAATATCCACAACCGGCATATGTTTGAGGGACTGAGAGAAGAGGCGGAGGGGCGCGGCCATACTGTCGTCACGGCAAACGCCAATGGTGACCCCACGCAACAGGCCAACGACATTGAAAATCTGGTGCAGGCCGGATGCGATGTCATCGTCGTTCAGAACGCGGACAACTTCTCTCTGAAGAATGCGGTTCAGGAGGCCAGAATGGCAGGCATCCGCGTGATCTGCGAAGACACCGGCTGGATTGACGGCATCGACGCCATGTTCCTGCTGAACAGCATTGCTGTCCAGGCAGACATTAACATGATCCTGGCGGCTGAGGTGGGCTTTAGCGGCAAGATCATCACAACGGGGCATCAGGACAACTTTGCTTTGAGGGCTGGCTCCTACATCCATGACGCATTTGTAGAAGAATATGGATTTGATGTTGTAGCTCATGTACAGACAACCTTCCCTGGTACGACCGAAGTGACTTATAACGGCGTAGACTCTGCGCTGACAGCCAACCCCGATGTGGTTGCGATCTTCACATCTCAGGATCTGGAGGCCATGGGTGCGATCCAGGCTTTGAAGGAGCACGATCTCTATCCTCAGGTAAAGTGCATAGGCGTTGACGGCGAGGTAGACATCCTCAATGATATCAAGGCCGACGGCTCCTGCATTGCCACGGTGGTGTCCGATCTGGACAGCGCCAATGTCAATGTCGTAGATGCCTGTGAGGCGTTGATGGCCGGCGAGGATGTGGCGAAGTACCACGAAATCCCGTACGCCGTCGTCACAAAAGAAAATGTGGATGAGTTCCTGGAGAAGGCCACTGCCGAGGCTGAGAAGTACGCGGAATAAGGCTGATATAGAGAACATTGGGCCGCCCTGCGCTCCGGAATGGGGCGGCCCGATGCCATCTATGAAATATTTTTAGAAAATGAAGGGGAACTGACCAATGAGCGTGTATGAGAATTTGAAAGAACATGGGATCGAGCTGCCCAAGCAGCTGGCTGCGGCCGGACTCTATAAGCCTGTGAATCAGGCCGGGAATCTGGTGTTCATCTCCGGCCAGGGCAGCATGGTGGATGATACGAAGATCACCGGCCGTGTGGGCGCTGACCTGAGCGTGGAAGAGGGCGCCGCAGCTGCGCGGATCTGCGCGATCAACACACTGGCCGCGCTGGAGGCCTATCTGGGGGATCTGAACAGGGTGAAGCGGTGCGTGAAAATCCTGGGTTTCGTGGCCAGCACAGATGATTTCCATGAGCAGGCGCAGGTCATCAACAGCGCGTCTCAGGTCTTTATAGACGCCTTTGGAGAAGAGGGGCGGCACGCCAGATCCGCCATCGGCTCCAACGCCCTGCCGCTGGGCTTGGCCGTGGAAGTGGAATCCATCTTTGAGATCGAGGAGGCCTAAACAATGCTGGGAAGGGATGTTAGCCCTGTAGAGATCGCGGACATTTTCGCGGCAGAACAGAGACTCCGGAAAGCCTTTCCGCCCTCTCCGCTGCTGAACATGGAATTCCTGAACCAGCAGCTGGGTGCGCAAGTCTGGTTGAAAGCGGAGAACCTTCTGCCGTCGGGGGCCTATAAATACCGCGGCGCCATGAACAAGATCACTTCTCTGATCGAGCGGTACGGCAAGGAGCTTCGGATCGTCACAGCTTCCTCCGGAAATCATGGCATGGCTTGCGCACTGGCCGCCCGGAATCTGGGGGTCCAAGCAAATGTCGTGGTTCCCGTGTCCACGCCCCAGGTCAAAAAGGACAGCATCCGCGCACTGGGGGCCAATTTGGTGGAAGTCGGCGCGACATATGACGAGTCCTTCGTCTCTGCCTGTGAGCTGGCAGAAAAAGAGCATCTGTACTATGTGCACCCCACCTCTGACCGGTATACTGTGGGCGGCCAGGGGACCATTTCCCTGGAGATTCTGGACCAGTGCCCCCAAGTAGAGCAGATCGTGGTGCCCATCGGGGGCGGCGGCCTCATCACGGGGATCGCTCTGACCATGAAGACGCTGAAGCCCTCCGTCAAGATCTATGGTGTGATGCCGGTAGGGTCGGCTGTCTATGTGGAATCCCGTCGGCAGGGCCAGCTGGTAACGCTGGATCACTGTTCCTCTATGGCGGATGCAGTTGTACGGAAAACCGGAGAGGAATACCTGTATCCTTACATTGAAAAATATGTGGATGACATCTTTACAGTCACGGAGGACAGCATCCGGCAGGCGGTCAGAACAGCGTGCTTGTATGGAAAGCTGACGCTGGAGGGCTCCGGTGCCCTGGCCTTGGCGGCGTTGCTGGAGAAAAAGTGTCCGCTCAGTCCCGGAACGGTTCTGATCTGCTCCGGTGGAAATATCGACAAAGCTGTTTTGGACCTGTGTATGCAGGCTTGAGAGGAAATGATGGCTATGATGACCGTGAATGGCCAGCGGCTCCAAGCACATCTTGAGGCCCTGGCGGATATTGCCCGAACCCCGGACGGGATTTGCCGACTCTCCTATTCTGACAGCTTTTGGAAGTCCAACGCCTATGTGGCGCAGCTGATGCGGGAGGCTGGCATGAGCGTCACCACCAATCCAGTTGGAAATGTGGTGGGCACTTATCCTGGCAGGTCTCCGAGAAAGATTACCATAGGCTCTCACATCGATTCTGTAGTAAATGGCGGGATCTTTGACGGCTGCCTGGGCGTTCTCGCGGGGATCGAAGCGGTCCACACCTTATCTGAAAACGGGATCGTCCCCGAACACAGCATCGACGTGGTGTCCTTTGCCGAGGAGGAGGGCATTGTGATCACCGGACTGATCGGCAGCCGTGCTTACTGTGGGTTGCCGCCCACAGAGCCGGTGCTAGAGAAGATGGGGGAGTTCGGATTTACCCTTCAGGACCTGGCGGAGGCGAAATACACGGGAGACATCGATTACTCCCTTGAGCTGCATATTGAGCAGGGCGGTGTGCTGGAGTCCCAGAAGAAGGATATCGGCGTGGTCCGCTCGATCATTGCCCTCCGGCGCTATATCGTGGAGTTTGCGGGCGTGGCCAATCACGCCGGCACGACGCCCATGACGCTGCGGAATGACGCGTTGGTCAAGGCGGCCAGGTTCATCATGCGGGTCCGCCAGGTGGTCATGGAGACCGACCCCCACATGGTGGGTACGGTAGGGCATCTGGAGGTGCAGCCCAACGCCATGAACGTGGTTCCGGGCCGTGTGGCTTTGACGCTGGAGCTACGGGGACTGCGGGAGGATCTGCTGGAGTCCGTTTATCAGATGCTGATGGAGGAGTTCCGGAAGGACATCGTCTCCTGCCGGCTGACGATGGAACAGCCCTGCTTCCATATGTCGGAAACCGTGCAGCAGAGCGTCCGGAACGCGGCCCAGAAGCTGGGACTTGCGGCGATGACTATGGACAGCGGAGCCGGTCACGACAGCATGAGCCTCTCGCAGGTGACGAGGATCGGCATGATTTTTGTCCCAAGCGTCAAGGGAATCAGCCACAGCAAAGAGGAGTTCACGACGTGGGACGATGTGACCAATGGAGCAAATGTCCTCTTGCACGCCCTGTGTGACATCGATCGCCTTGAAACACCCGGGAGGTGAATTTTTTGAGCGAGAAAAACGACTATATCATTGAGATGCACGGCATCCAGAAGAGCTTTGGCGGCGTCAAGGCGCTGCGTAACATTGATCTGCAGGTGAAGCGCGGAAGCTGCCATGCCCTTCTGGGCGAGAACGGCGCTGGCAAATCGACCTTGATGAAGGTCCTGACCGGTATCATTGCAAAAGACAGCGGAAAGATCCTGCTCAATGGGGAGGAGGTCCAGATCCAGAGCCTCCGCCATGCAGAGGAGCTGGGCATCGCCATCGTTCCGCAGGAGCTGTCCTTTATCAGCTATTTTACGGTGGCGGAAAACATCTTCTATGGCGAAGAGCCTACACGTCCTCTGCCTCTGCTGATCGACTGGAAAAAGCTGTATACCGCCTGTGATGAGAAGCTCAAAGAGCTGAAAATCGATCTGCCCAGCAAAATGCAGGCCGGAAAGCTGAATGTCTCCGATCAACAGATGATGGTCATCGCTCGCGTACTGGCAAAGAATGCCAACATCATTATCATGGATGAACCGACGGCGCGACTTGGTCATGGAGAAGTGACGAAGCTGCTGAAATATATTCAATATCTGAAAACCTGCGGGAAGACCATTATTTACATCTCCCATCGTCTGGAGGAAATTTTCGAGATCTGCGATACCATCACAGTCCTGCGCGACGGCGAGACGATCCAGACCGCTCCCACCTCCCAGATGGACAGCGACAAGCTGATCAACCTGATGGTCAACCGGCAGATCAAAGTCAACACCACCCGGACCCGGAAGAGCAGCATCGGCGAGACCGTCCTCTCTGTAAAGGGACTTTCGAAAAAGGGTGTGCTGCGGGACGTCTCGTTTGAAGTCCACAAGGGTGAGATTTTGGGGATGTTCGGCCTAGTGGGCGCCGGTCGGACAGAAGCGGTCCGCGCCATGCTGGGGGTTGACCGGTATGACACGGCGGAAATCCGGTTGGACAGTAAGCCCGTCGTATTCAAAAACATCGGACAGGCCCTAGCCGCTGGCGTCGCGCTTGTGCCGGAGGAGCGGCGGAAGCAGGGGATCCTTCCCAACACGCCGATTTACAAGAATGTGTCCATCTGCAATCTGAAGGCGCTGTCGCGTCTGGGCCTGATCGACAAGAAGAAGGAACTGGAATACGCCAAGCACTGCACGGAGATACTGGGCGTCGCCTGCTCCTCCGTATTCCAGAATGTGGGAAATCTCAGTGGCGGTAATCAGCAGAAGGTAGTCATTTCCAAGTATATTGACCGCAATATCCGCGTGCTGATCCTCGACGAACCCACCCGCGGCATTGATGTCGGTGCGAAAGATCAGATTTATGAAATCATTGAGGGCCTGGCACAGCAGGGAATGGCAGTGATCGTGATCTCTTCTGAGATACCGGAGCTGCAGCTGATGTGCGACCGCATCTGCGTCATGAGCCAGGGGAAAGTGACGACCGTGATCGATCGTTCTGAATTTGCGGATTCCGATAATATTCTGCGGAATGCAATCGGAATATGAGGATAGGGAGGAGTTCATTGATGAACGCCAAATTAAATGTTTCCAGAATTGCCCGGAATTACGGGACGCTTTTCGCTTATATCATCATGCTGCTGGTGTTCTCGATCCTGGCGCCGAGTGCTTTCCCGACACTTTCCAACGTGATCAGCATCCTGCGGCAGATCGCCATGCTGGCCACCATCAGCCTGGGCCTGACCTTCGTCCTGATCACCAAGCGCTCGGATCTGTCCATCGGCTACAGCACCAGCTTCCTCGGGATCGTAGTGGCTGCGCTCCTGGTCAGGGCTGGAATGAACATATGGCTTGCTGCATTGATCACGGTCCTTCTCGGCGCACTGATTGGACTGATCAACGGCGTTGTGATCGCCTATCTAGGAGTTCCGGACTTTATTGCATCTTTGGGAGTCGGTTACGTGGTGGCTGGCATCAATCAGGCCTATACCAAAGGCCACCCCATCTCCAATCTCCCGGCGGACTTTGAGATCTTTGGCGCTCAGCGACTGGGCGGTGTGATCCCGAACGCGGTTATCATCATGCTGATTGTACTGGTCGTGTCTAGCATTATCCTCAACCAGACAAAGTTGGGACGATACATATATGGCGTGGGTGATAACGAAGAGGCATCTCTGATGTCCGGCGTCAATACGCGCTCCACCATTGTGTGGGCCTATGTTTTCTGCGGCATTGCCTGCGGCGTCACGGCCGTGATGCTGACTTCCAGACTGGGCTCTGCGCATCCTCAGGCTGCGGAGGATTACTTGCTGGATGCTATTGCGGCCGTATGGCTGGGCGGCACCGCTTTCAAAGACGGTGAGCCGAATCTGGCTGGTACACTGCTGGGCGCTCTGATTATCGGAACAATGGCCAACGGCCTCACGATCCTCAATGTCTCCTATTACTATCAGGATATTGCGACTGGCCTGATTATTCTCGCCGCCGTTATTATCACCTCGGTTCAGAAGAGCCACAAGAATTAACGAAGGATTGGAGAATACTTGTATGAGAACACTGGTAAAAAACGGGACCATTGTCACAGCAGAGAGTGAGTACAAAGCAGATATTCTCATTGTCGATGAAAAGATCACGTCAATCGGCACCAATCTAGAAGGCCCCTTTGATAGAATCCTGGATGCAGAGGGCAAATATGTGCTCCCCGGCGGTGTGGACAACCACGCCCACTTTGAGGCGCTCAATACGGACGGCATCACCACAAACGAGCCCTATGCGACTACCTGGGTCGCCCTGCAGGGAGGAACGACTACCATTGTGGACTTCTGCACCAATGAACCCGGCATGAACCTGGTGGATTCCGTCAACTACCGCCTGAATGTCCGCGCCAAAGGCAAGGTGGCTCCCGACATCGCCATTCACGCCTGCTGCAACGATTTCACGGATGAGACCGTCGGTGAGATCAAAAAGCTGGTGGAGATGGGTGTTCCCACCATGAAACTGTTCCTGGCCTATAAGGGCACCTCCCTCTACATGGATGACAGCAAGCTGCTGGCCTGCCTGGAGGAGGCTGGCAAGCAGGGCATGACGATGATGGTCCATGCGGAGAATCCGGACGTTCTGGATAAGTGCCGCAATGACGCGGCCGCTACCGGACACTATGAGCCAAAATACCACTACATGACCCGCCCCCCCTACGGCGAGGCGGAAGCCGTCTCCCGTGCCATCCGGTTTGCGGATGCCATGCACTGTCCCATGTGCATTGTCCATGTCAGCTGCATCGAGGCTGGCGAGGAGATCCGCAAGGCTCGTGCGGAGGGCAAGGCGGTGATCGGCGAGACCTGTCCCCACTATCTGGTGCTGGACAAGCACAAGATGGACCATCCGGACTGGCACATCGCCGCCCGGTGGATCTGCTCTCCGGCCCTGCGGGACAAGGAGGACCAGGATTACCTATGGAAGGCGCTGAATAAGGATTGGCTGTCCATCTGCGGCTCTGACAATTCCGGCATCCCCCAGGCACAGAAGAACTGGGGCTGGGACGAGGAGCATCAGCGCTGCGACTTCCGGATGGTCCCTAACGGTTGCCCCGGCGCCGGCGACCGCATGAATGCCCTGTGGACCTATGGCGTTGCCGCCGGCCGCATGACACGGCAGAAGTTTGTGGATGTGTGCTGCACCACGCCGGCCAAGCTGAACGGCATCTATCCCCGCAAGGGGACCATCCAGGTGGGCGCTGACGCGGACCTGGTGCTGTTCGACCCGGACTACAAGGGGACGATCACGCTGGAGACCAACCCCACTGGCGTGGAGTACAACGTGTTCGAGGGCCTGGAGCAAATCGGCCGCGCTGATACGGTGTTGCTGCGCGGCAGCGTCGTGGTGGAAAACGGCAGGTATCTGGGTGAAGTTACAGAAGTTGTGGCTGACGGCATTACCTATCAGGGATGCACCAGCGCCAACGGCAAGTTTATTCCCGGCAAACCCTATGGTTTGGGATATGACCTCTTGAAAAGATCATAAGAAGAGGATTGCAATCGGGATGAACTCCTTGAACTTTCACGGATGTATAAGAGACGATGTTGATCAATTTCCTATCAATGCTGTAACAGGGCGCCGAGTACATACTCGGCGCCTTCTGTCATCATCCAGTTTGCATATGCGAACTACCTTTATTACATAGGGAACGTTGTAAGTGTAAAACGATTATAAGAATATGAGGCTATCCCGCCGAAAGGCCGATCTTAACTTATATCGTCTGTATCTCAGAAAATATTTCCTGTTGGCTTGACAAAGAGGGCGTGCCGATTTTGAAGAAATTGACGAAACCATTATCTGCTTAGTACGATGACTGGAATGTTAATATCATCAATCTGCTGGAGACCTACGACCGTCTGATTGCGTTTGGTCAAAAGAACCTCAGCACCCCCTTTGTGCAGGAGGGCATCCAGAGCATCAGCGCCAGAAATCGCATCCTGCGTGAGCTCTGCTCCCAAAACCCGCCCATCTCCAAAGTGTTCCGGGAGATTGGGCTGGCGGACGAACAGGGATCCGGGATGGGGAATACTTATAAATACACAAAGCTCTACTCCGGCGGGAGCCCGGAATTTATTGAGGGTGACGTGTTCCACACAGTCATGCCGCTTGCTCCAATTACGGCTGAAATGGTCGGACCGCAGGACGTCACCCATGTGACCCTACATGATACCCTGCTTGAGCGTATCCTTGTTTTTTGAACGGAACTGCGCTCTAAAGCGAGGATTATGCAACACTGTGGTTTTCAGGATTTCAAACATTTCACGCAGAAGTATCTTAAACTTTTGCTGAACCTTGGGATGCTGAAGATGACCCTTCCCGATAAACCTCAGAGCCACAGCCAGAAATATATGACGGTGCAAGGGGCTGTACCTAAAAATTGAACACAATTTGGAATAAAGAATTGAAGGCATGATCTTGGGTAATAAAAAACTATATTGTGGCGAAAAGCTTTGATAAGTTAGGCTGCCTTGCATACCTCTGTAAGACGTCTAATGAGGCTTGGTACCTTTCAGGTATACTAGAGGTTCTGCAGGCTGTCGGCGTCCAGATCGTGATCCTGGATGGTCCTGAGATTTATTCGGAGTGTGTCCCTACACGTATGTGGAGGACATGGAGAATATCATTGATCGGGGGGGACAGTTGGAGAGGGGTTTATAATGCAGAAGATTACCCGGAGATACTGAGGAAGAATTCCATGCCGCTTACGATAAAGAGGTCCAGAATGAGCCCGTCGGGAAGATTAGGCCTTGTTTGAAAAATAAAAGTTACACAAGAAACCAAGTTATGCGAAGCTATGAGCATGAAACGATATGAATTAACAAAAGAACAATGGGAACGGATCAAGTCGCTGCTGCCACCAGAAGAAATGGGAAAGCGGGGGCGCCCCCGGAAGGATAACCCGATTATGCTCAACGGAATGCTCTGGATCGTCCGGAGCGGTGCGCAGTGGCGTGAACTGCCGGAGACTTATGGCCCTTGGCAGTCTATATACGCCCAATTCGCTAAATGGGGGGATGACGGCACTCTGGAAGTGGTATTCCACACACTGTCTACGGACGCGGATATGGAGAACCTGAACATGGACTCCACCTGCGTAAGGGTGCATGAAAGCGCAAATGGCGAGGAAAAAACGGCAGATAAGGCGGTTGGCCGTACCAAAAGCGGATGGAACACAAGACTCCACGCTGTTGTAGACGGTCTGGGAAACCCGCTGGAGTTCCGGATCTCCGCTGGAAATGGCCACGATTCGGTTCACGCTGTTGAACTGCCGCAAAAGGTCAGAATCGGCAGGAGTGCCGTGCCGCCAGACCGGGCCTATGGTGCCCGGACGATTCGGGAATATATCTCAGCGCACAGGGCCAGCTATGTGATCCCGCCGCAAAGCAATGTTTCCGATCCCTGGCCGGTTGACTGGCATCTGTATAAAGAGCGCCATCTGGTGAAGTGTTTTTCCCAGAAAATCAAGTGGTTTCGCAGAATCGCCACCCGATATGACAAGCCGGATGCTTCCCTCTTGGCCTTTGTGTATTTTGCCGCCATCGCTATTTTGTTACTTTAGCACAATCTCCGCCTTTTTTCGAATAAGCCCTAGTAAGCGACCCCATCCTTTTTACGGATAGCCGGTTGGGAAATGGAGAAGCAAGGATACTGCCGATATCCGGTGATTTGCGTGTGAGGGAAGAATATCCGGGCAGAAAGCCGTTGCCGGGTGAAAGCGCCTAACCTGTTGGGCACACACTGCTGTTACCGTCATCCTCACAACCGTTTCTGAAAATTGCCCGCCACGGAAACATCCTCATCCATGATAATAAAGGAATTGGGATCTTCTTCCCGCAGGATTTTCCGCAGGTGGAGCGCCTCCTTCTTAGAAACTACTGTCAGCAGCAAGTCGGACGGCTCGTTGCTGTAAGCTCCGACGCCAGTCCACTTCGTCACGCCGCGGCCGGCATATCGGAACACCAACTGCTCCATGGCCTCAGATTTGGTGATGATCAGCATGGTGACCATTACATTCTGCAGGTGCATCCGGTCCAGAGTCAGGTAGGTGGTGCAGCCGAAGATGATGCTGTAAACCACCACGTCCTGTTCAAACAGGAGGAGGCCGATCCCGTATACGAACACATTCAGGATCATGGCGATTCGCCCCACACTGAAATCCGGCTTTTTCTGGACGCACAACAACCCGAGGATCTCCTCACCGCCGCCGGAGCATCCCGCTGTCAGCGTCATGCCCGCCCCGACGCCGCATACCAGCCCGCCAATAACGCAGGCCGCGATTGTCTCGTCAAACAATCCTTCCGCCGGGATCGGGATTAGGGCCAAAAAGGCACTGTAACAGACGATGCAAAGGGCGGTCTTTGCAAAGAAAAAGTGCCCGAACCGGAACCAGGAAATCAGCAGTAGGGGAATATTCAGCAGAAAATAAAGAATGCCCGCCAAGTCGCCGATCTGCTGGATGGCAGGGAAGAAATGCAGCAGCAGCATTCGCAGCAGCTGTGCGATTCCCAGGAATCCCCCGCTGTACATATCATGCGGCAGAATAATCCAGTTCATGGAGGCGGAAAACAGCAGGGAACCCAGGATGATTTGAGCGGCTTCCTGCACCGGATGTCCCTTGTACAGCTCCAGTGCCGTGGGGCTGTCATGCGTTTGCTCCATTTCTCATCTCTCCTTTTCGCTCTGTGGAGAAGCCCTGGCACAATCTGTGCCAGGGCTTCTCCACAACTTGATCTTACTCAGTCACCAGGCCGTGTTCCACCAGGAACTGGTGGGCCACCTCCTGGGCGCTCATGCCGTCCACGTCCACTTGGGCGTTCATGGCAGCCATGGTCGCCTCGTCGATGGCACCGTCCAGTCTGGACAGCACCTCGGCCAGTTCGGGGTCGGACTCCAGGAGCTCGGCATCCACAAAGTTCACAGCGTAGTAAGGCGGGAAGAAGCTCAGATCGTCCTCCAGCATAGTGAGGCCCAGCTTGGACAGCAGAGCATCCGTGGCAAAGGCGTCCACCACGTCCACCTCGTCGTTCTCAATGGCGGTATAGCGCAGGCTGGCGTCCAGGCCCTTCACGTCCTGGAAAGCGGTGCCGTACTTGCTCTCCAGCAGGGGCAGGCAGTCCTCGCGGTCCATAAACTCCACCGTGCAGCCGAGACGCAGCTCCGGGGACTTTTCAATCAGGTCAGACAGAGAGGTCAGGCCATATTTCTCCGCAGTCTCGGGCTTGACGCTCATCACATAGGTGTTGTTATAGCCCAGGGGGTTGGAGGTCTGGATCCCGTGATCCTCCAGCATCAGATCGTGAACGGTCTGCCACACCCGGTCCTTATCGGTGTCCATAGGCTGGGCCAGCAGGTTCAGCAGCGCCGTTCCGGTATACTCCACAAACATATCGATGCTGCCCTGCTCCAGGGCGTCAAAGCACATGGCCGCGCCGGATAGGCCGAAGCGCTGTTCCACCTCATAATCGGTGTTTGCCTCGATCAGCTCCGTGTAGATCTCGCCCAGAATGTTGACCTCGGTGAAGTTGGAGGTGCCCACTACGATGGTTTTCTGATCGCCGCTGCCAGCTTCGGACCCGCTGCCGCCCGCATCAGAGGGGGTCCCGCCGCAGGCGGCCAGAGAGAGGGCCATGGCGGCGGCCATCGCCATACAGGTGAATCGTTTCAAGTGTTTCATACAAATAGACTCCTTTTCAGAATAGGGTGTTGATATGGTTGAGATATCGAATCTGCCTCACAGAGGACTCATGCGATGATAGAGGCGTAGGATGCCACAGAAACCACCAGCAGGGCTCCGCACAGCGCGGCGGCCATCGCCTTCCGGCGGGACCGGACCGACAGGCTCAGGTTTTTGATCTGGTCCTGAGGCAGCAGTCCCTCGCTGGTGAAGGCCCGCTCCACGCGGCCCAGGAGGAAATCCAGAGTCAGTGCCATCAGCGCGGCGGCCACGGCTCCCATGATCGTCATGGGGTAATTCAGGGAGTTCATGCCCAGCTGGATGAAGGAGCCCAGGCCGTTGGCACCGGCGAAGGCGGCGATGGTCATGGTGCCCACAGAGCTCACCGCGGCGATGCGGATGCCGGACATGATGTACGGCATGGCCATGGGCAGCTCCACCCGGCGCAGCTGCTGCATCCGGGTCAGGCCGATGCCCCGGGCCACTTCCATGGAAACGGGGGAAATGCCGGAGATGCCGGTATATGTATTTTTCAAAATGGGAAGGAACGCATAGACGAATACCATGAAAATGGCCAGCGTCTCACCCACGCCCAGAAAGGGAATGCCCATGGCGAGCAGCGCCATACAGGGGATGGACTGCATCACGTTGGCGATTCCGATCACCACATTGGATACCGCTTTGTTCCGGGTGATGAAGATGCCGAGGGGAACGGCGATGATCAGGGCCAGCACCACGGAGAAGCTGGTCATGGCCAGGTGCCGGAGAAACTCCTCCAGCAGACTGTCCCACTCCTCCACATAAATGGAGAAATAATCCATCAAAGTGTAGCGGGACATATCACTCCGCTCCTTTCTCCGGCGGTATGTTCCGGAACGAACTGCTTGCTCATGGTGGCCAGAATGATGCTCTTCGTCAAATAGCCGAGCAGCTTCCGGTCATGCTGGATCACGGGAATAATGCCGGACACATCGTAATCAATGGTGGCGATGATCTCTTTCAGGGAAGTTTCCCCCTCCACGGCGATGTAATCATCGGATATGTAGTATTCTATGGGGTCGGCCTCCCGCTTTCCGATCAGCTCCTCCAGCCAGACGACACCCAGGAGCGTCTGCCCCTTATCCAGCACCAGCAGGCTGTCCACGCTGTTGTGCCTCATGATCTGCAGGGCCTGGATGACGGTGCGCCCCTTTGAAATAGTGAAGGGACGGCGGCGCATGATGTCCGCTGCGCGGATATATTCCGGGTTGGCCCACAGCCGGTTGGCGCCGATGAACTCTGTGACGTACTGGTTCGCAGGGTGCTTTAGAATGTTTTCCGGGGTGTCACACTGGGCGACTTTTCCATCCTGAATGATGCAGATGCGGTCGGCCAGCTTGATGGCTTCGTCCATGTCGTGCGTGACGAAGACCACCGTTTTTTGCGCCTTGGTCTGCAGATCATGGATTTCGTTCTGCAGCTCCGCCCGGGTCATGGGATCCAGGGCGGAGAAAGGTTCATCCATCAGGACGATGGGCGGATTGGCGGCAAAAGCCCGGGCGATGCCCACCCGCTGCTGCTGACCGCCGGAGAGCTGGGATGGGTACTGGCCCCGGTAGATTTCCGGGTCCAGATTGACCATCTTCAGCATCTTATCGACCCGGTCCCGGATGGCCTCTTTGGAAAAACGGGCGATCTGCATGGTGAGGGCGATGTTTTCTTCCACCGTCAGGTGGGGGAACAGGCCGCCCGACTGTACCACATATCCAACCTTTTTGGGAAGGTCCTGGACCTTGATCTGTTCTACGGGAATGCCGTCGATGGAAAGCGAGCCTCCCCGCAGGGGAAGCAGCTTGTTGATGCTCTTCAGCAGGGTGGTCTTGCCGCATCCGCTGGAACCGATCAAAACGAAAAATTCGCGGTCATGGATTGTCAGCGAAACACCGTCCAACACAGGCTTATCTTTGTAGGCGATGCGAACGTCTTCAAATTCGATCATGTCTCCTCCATCTTCACATCGTAATTGAATCGAGCGCTGGTTTGCCCATATTATGGGCTGTGATTTATTAAAATGGGATTAAGTTCTGCTCAGCGGGCATTAAGATTCCATTTCATTGCGTGTGAGGTGGGGGCGGAGCTTCTGAATGGGCTCCAGAAAGGAAATGCGAAAGCTGGGATATACGCCGCCTACACGCCTCTTAATCCAATCTTAATGCTGTGGGCGAAATACTTATATAATTATGGTATCCTGCATGATAGGATAAGGCTGTTGAATTCCGATCCAGAATCATGGGAGATGAAGATATATGGAAAAAACAGAGAACAGCACTCCCTATTCCCCCCGGTACGGAGAGGCGGAGACCGGAGGCACCGGAAGACTGAAGATCTTTTTCGGGTACGCGGCAGGCGTGGGCAAGACCTACGCTATGCTGGAGGCAGCCCATCAGGCGCAGAAAGAAGGCGTCGACGTGGTGGTCGGCTATGTGGAGCCCCACGCCAGGCCGGATACACTGGCGCTGCTGGAAGGGCTGGAGGTCCTCTCATGCAGGGAGGTGGACTACCGGGGGATCCGGCTGCGGGAGTTTGACCTGGACGGAGCCCTGGCGCGCAGACCACAGTTGATCCTGGTGGATGAACTGGCTCACAGCAACGCCCCGGGCTGCCGCCACACCAAGCGGTATCAGGATGTGGAGGAGCTGCTGCAGGCGGGGATCAATGTCTATACCACAGTAAACGTGCAGCACCTGGAATCTCTGAACGATCTTGTCACCTCCATCACAGGGATCGTGGTGAACGAACGGATCCCGGATCACGTGTTTGACCGCGCCAACCAGGTGGAACTGGTGGACATTGCGCCCGCTGACCTGGAAAAGCGGCTGGAGGAGGGGAAGATTTACCGGCAGCGCCAGGCGAAGCAGGCGCTGGAGAATTTTTTTACCGCCGAGAATCTGACGGCCCTGCGGGAGATCGCCATGCGCCGGACAGCGGACCAGCTCAACCGCACGGCGGTCCAGGAGAAAAAGGGGAAGGCCGCGCGGGCGGGAGACCATATTCTGATCTGCCTGTCCTCAGCCCCCTCCAACGCCAAGGTGATCCGCACGGCCGCCCGGATGGCCGAGGCGTTCCACAGCGGCTTCACGGCGCTCTTTGTCCAGACACCGGAGACCAAGGAGCTGTCCGGAGAGAATATCAAACGCCTGCGGAGCAACCTGCGCCTGGCGGAACAGCTGGGCGCACAGATCGCCACCGTCTATGGCGCGGACCCGGCGGAACAGATCGCGGAGTACGCCCGGGTCAGCGGTATCACGAAAATCGTCATGGGGCGCGTGAATCACCGGCAGCACCCCTGGATCGGGCAGAAAAGTCTGGCCGACCGGTTGATCGAGCGGACGGACCTGGATGTGTATATCATTCCGGACCGCCAGCCGCTCTATAAAAAGCCCCTTGGAAAGCTCCGGAAGTCCAGAGTCCGCTTTTCCTGGAGAGACGCTGTGGTCACGCTGCTGTGCCTGGCGATCTCCACAGCGGTGGGGTTTGCCTTTGATTGGGCGGGCTTCAGCGAATCCAACATCATCACGATCTACATTCTGGGCGTATTGGTGACAGCAGTCAGCACCAGCGGGCATCTGTATGGAGCGGCCAACTCCCTGCTGAGCGTGCTGGCGTTCAACTTCTTTTTTACCGAGCCGCGCTTCACCCTCCAGGCTGACGGGCCCAGCTATCCCGTCACGTTCCTGATTATGCTCTCATCCAGCATCATCGCCAGCTCTCTGGCCAGCCGCGTGAAGGAGCAGGCCCGCATGGTGGCGGAAAAGAGCTACTATACGGAGCTGCTGCTGGGAAGCAGCCAAAAGCTGCAGACCATCCGGACGGAGTGGGACTGTCTGCGCCTGACGGCGGAGCAGCTCAGCCGCATGTTTGACCGGCCGGTCATTTATGCCCTGAACGACGCCGACAAGGAGCTGGACTTCCGGATCGAGCCGGCGGACGAACACACGCTTCTGGAAAAGCTGAGCATGGAAGAGATCGGCGTCGCCAAATGGGTGCAGAAAAACAACAAGCACGCCGGCGCCACCACGAATACGCTTCCGGACTCAAAATGGCTGTTTCTTTCCGTGCGGGGCACCCGCGGCGTGATGGGGATCGTAGGAGTTCCCATTGCCGGTTATGTGGTCCCGGACGCTTTTGAAAAAAACCTGATGGTGGCACTCCTGGGAGAGTGCGGCCTCAGCCAGGAGCGTATTCGTCTGGAGGAGGAGCGGAACCAGATCGCGCTCCAGACCCAGCGGGAGAGCCTTCAGGCCAATCTGCTCCGGGCGGTCTCACACGATCTGCGCACACCGCTCACCAATATCAACGGCAGTGTGGGCATCCTGATGGGGAAGGATCAGACGCTCAAGCCGGAAGTGCGCGAGCAGCTGTATACCGCGATTGACGATGACACGAACTGGCTCATCAACATGACGGAAAATCTGCTGGCGGCCACACAGCTGGAAACTGACAGGACCAAGCTGAAAACCGCTCCCGAACTGCTGGAGGATCTGTTTCAAAGTGCTGTCCGGCAGTTGGACCGGCGGGCAAGGGACCACCACATCTCAGTTGATCTGGAGGACCAGACGCTCATGGCGTCCATGAACGCGGGGATGATTCAGAGGGTCATCATCAACATGATGAACAATGCGATCCAATATACGCCCAAGGACTCCCATATCATTCTGAGCGGGACCCGCAGGAAGGACTGGGTGGAGATCAGCGTCTCTGATGATGGCCCCGGGATCCCGGATGAGGCAAAAAAGCACCTGTTCGATCTGTTTTATACCGCGGAGCAGGGAAAGCCTGACAGCAAGCGGGGACTGGGGCTGGGACTACATCTCTGCCAGTCTATCGTCAATGCCCACGGGGGGACGATCACCGTCTCCGACCACGCGCCATCGGGGACAACCTTCCGGTTCACCCTGCCCGCAGTTCGGACAGACGGCGTGAAATGAGCGTCCAGGACGGCGGTTTTTCATTAATGTTTTGTTAATACCGCCAGAAATTTCTTAATCCCCTTTTATAACGCGCTGCGCTATTCTAGAAAACGCGAACGGGAGAATAGGGGGCATCTGTGCCTGCTACCCGGAGCGAAAGGAGAATCTTATGAAGGAGTATCTGCTGATTCAAGTGGCCGCCGCTGCTGCCATTGGGATCGCCGCGTGGCGGACTCTTCCGGAGACGATGATGTGTGCAGCCTGCGGGCAGCTCCAAAGAAGAAAGGAGTTTTCAAGATGATGGATGTATTGATGGTAGGCACCCTGGCGGTCAGCTTCGGCCTGGTATGGCTGCTGATCCGCTGGTGTCAGAAACAGCTGGACGACCCGGAGTCGTAAGCGCAGAAAGGAGATCATAACCATGATTGCACTTGGAATTATCGTTCTGCTGCTGGGCGCTTATCTCGTTTACGCGCTGGTGCATCCGGAGCGTTTCTGAGATGCCTGATACCGCAGAAAATAGGAGGAATACGATATGTTGCAGCTGGCGCTGACAATCATCATCTTTCTGATCATTGTCATTCCGGTTGGACGGTATATGTATCATATCGCCACATGGAACCACACACTGGCCGACCCGGTCTTTGACCGTCTGGACGGCGTCATTTACAAAATCGGCGGCGTGAATCCCCATCAGGGTATGAACTGGAGACAGTACGCTCTGGCTCTGGTGGGAACCAACGCGGTCATGGTGGCCATCGGCTACCTGATCCTGCGCATTCAGAGCGTCGGGATCTTCAACCCCAACAGCATCGGCAACATGGAGCCGACCCTGGCGTTCAACACCATCATCAGCTTCATGACCAACACGAACCTGCAGCATTACTCCGGCGAGTCCGGACTGAGCTACTTAAGCCAGATGCTGGTCATCATCTTCATGATGTTCGTCTCTGCCGCCAGCGGCTACGCTGCCTGCATCGCGTTCATCCGCGGGCTGACCGGCAAGACCAAGGACGACGTGGGCAACTTCTTCGCCGACCTGACCCGCATCACCACCCGCCTGCTGCTGCCGTTCTCCATCGTGGGCGGCCTGCTGCTGGTGTGGCAGGGCGTGCCCCAGAACTTCGACGCCAACATCGTGGTGAATACACTGGAGGGCACCTTCCAGACCATCGCCATGGGTCCCATCGCCGCACTTGAGATCATCAAGCACCTGGGCACCAACGGCGGCGGCTTCCTGGGCGCAAACTCCACCACCCCGCTGGAGAACCCCACGATCATCTCTGACATGATCGAGCTGTACTCCATGATGCTCTTCCCCGGCGCCTGCGTCATCACCTTCGGCAAGATGGTGCGCGGCCGCAAGAAGAAGGATGCCGCCGGCGACAAGGCGCTGGCCGGCAGCGAATCCGCCGGCCAGCTGTCTGCGGGCGGAGCTGAGCAGGGCCCCCGCCTGAAGGACCACAGCCTGACGGCGTCCATCTACGGCTGGGAGGGCCGCACGATCTTCCTGGCCATGGGTATCATCTTCCTGGTCGGCCTGGGCGTGTGCTACTGGTCGGAGCTCCAGGGCAACCCGGCTCTGGCAAAGATCGGCCTGGATCAGTCCATGGGCAGCATGGAGGGCAAGGAGGTCCGGTTCGGCATCGCCCAGTCGGCCATGTTCACCACCACCACGACCTCTTTCACCACCGGCACCGTCAACAACATGCACGATACCCTGACGCCTCTGGGCGGCATGATCCCCTTGCTGCACATGATGCTGAACGTGGTCTTCGGCGGCAAGGGCGTCGGCCTGATGAACATGATTATGTACGCCATCCTGGCAGTGTTCATCTGCGGCCTGATGATTGGCCGTACGCCCGAATACCTGGGCAAGAAGATCGAGGGCCGGGAGATGAAGCTCACCGCGCTGTGCATCATCATCCATCCCTTCCTGATCCTGTTCTTCTCCGCGCTGGCGGTCTCCACCTCCGGCGGCCTGGAGGGAATCACCAACCCGGGTTTCCACGGCCTGAGCCAGGTGCTGTATGAGTACGCCTCTTCCGCGGCCAACAACGGCTCCGGCTTTGAGGGTCTGGCAGACAACAGCTACTTCTGGAACATCACCGCAGGCCTGGCCATGTTCTTCGGCCGGTACCTGTCCATCGTGATCCAGCTGGCCATCGCCGGTTCCCTGATGCGCAAGCGGTTTGTCAACGAGACCGTGGGCACCCTGCGCACGGACACCCTGTCCTTCGCTGTGATCTTGGTGTTCGTAGTCTACATCTTCGCAGCGCTGACCTTCTTCCCCGCGCTGGCGCTTGGCCCCATCGCAGAGCATCTGACCCTGTGGGCCTAAGGAGGGCGTTTTCATATGAGTAAGAAACAAAATAAGAAATTTATCACCCCGGAGATCCTCCGGGGGGCGGTGAAGGGCGCGTTCGTCAAGCTCAATCCCCGCTATATGATGCGTAACCCCGTGATGTTTGTGGTGGAGATCGGCTGCTTCATCACCCTGCTGCTCTCCTTCTTCCCCGGCCTGTTCGGGGACGTGGACGCAGGCTCCCTGCGGATCTACGACATCATCGTATGCGTGATCCTGTTCATCACGGTGCTGTTCGCCAACTTCGCCGAGGCTGTGGCGGAAGGCCGGGGCAAGGCCCAGGCCGCCAGCCTGAAAAAGACACAGAAGGACACGGAAGCCCACCTGCTCCATGAGGACGGCAGCGAGACCATCGTCCGTTCCAGTGAGCTGAAAAAGGGCGACATCGTTCTGGTGGTGGCTGGCGAGGTCATCCCCGGCGACGGCGAGGTCATTGAGGGCATCGCCTCCGTGGATGAGTCCGCCATCACCGGCGAGTCCGCCCCCGTGGTCCGCGAGAGCGGCGGCGACTTCTGCTCCGTCACCGGCGGCACCACGCTGGTGTCTGACTGGCTGAAGATCCGCATCACCTCCGAGCCGGGCAACAGCTTCCTGGACCGGATGATCGCCCTGGTGGAGGGCGCCAGCCGCAAAAAGACCCCCAATGAGATCGCACTGAACACCCTGCTGGTGTCCCTGACCATCATCTTCCTGATCGTGGTGGTGACCATGTATCCCTTCGCCGTATACAGCGGCGTACAGATCCCCGTCTCCACCCTGATCGCCCTGCTGGTCTGCTTGATCCCCACCACCATCGGCGGCCTGCTGTCCGCCATCGGCATCGCGGGCATGGACCGTGTCACCCGCTTCAACGTCATTGCCATGAGCGGCAAGGCAGTGGAGGCCTGCGGCGACGTGGATACCATGATCCTGGATAAGACCGGCACCATCACCTTCGGCAACCGCTTGGCCGCCGACTTCTTCCCGGTGGAGGGCGCCAGCCGCAGCGATCTGATCCGCTGCGCGGCCCTCACCAGTCTCCACGATGACACCCCGGAGGGCAAGTCCACTCTGGAGCTGGCCCGCCGCCTCGGCGATAACAGCGTGGAGCCCGCGGGTTCCAGCTTCCTGGAGTTCACGGCCCAGACCCGCATGAGCGGCGTGGACCTGCCTGACGGCACCAAGGTGCGCAAGGGCGCCAGCGACGCCATTGAGCAGTATGTGAAGGAAAACGGCGGCAAGGTCCCCGCGGATCTCCGCACCCATGTGGAGGAGGTCTCCTCCCTGGGCGGCACGCCTCTGGTGGTGTGCGAGAACAACAAGGTCCTGGGCGTCATCTACCTGAAGGATACGGTGAAGCCCGGCATGGTGGAGCGGTTCGAGCGCCTGCGGGCCATCGGCATCAAGACCATCATGTGCACCGGCGACAACCCCCTGACCGCGGCCACCATCGCCAAGGAAGCCGGCGTGGACGGCTTTGTGGCAGAGTGCAAGCCTGAGGACAAGATCGCCCTGATCAAGAAGGAGCAGGCCGAGGGCAAGATCGTCGCCATGACCGGCGACGGAACCAACGACGCCCCCGCCCTGGCACAGGCCAACGTGGGCCTGGCCATGAACTCCGGCACCACTGCCGCCAAGGAAGCGGCCAACATGGTGGACCTGGATTCCGACCCCACCAAGATCCTGGAAGTGGTGGAGATCGGCAAGCAACTGCTGATCACCCGCGGCTCCCTGACCACCTTCTCCATCGCGAACGACGTGGCCAAGTACTTCGCCATCATCCCGGCCATGTTCAAGCTGGCTGTTCCTGAGCTGAACGTGCTGAACATCATGGGGCTGGCGACCTCTTACAGCGCCATCCTGTCCGCGCTGATCTTCAACGCCATTATCATCCCCTGCCTGATCCCCCTGGCCATGAAGGGCGTCAAGTACCGCCCCATGTCCTCCGGGAAGATGCTGGGCCGGAACATGATGATCTACGGCCTGGGCGGCATCATCGCCCCCTTCGTGGGCATCAAGATCATTGACCTGATCATCGCCCCGGTGCTGGCTGCCCTCGGCTTTGGTATGTAAGGAGGAACCTGAATGATGAACGAGAAGAAACATGGCATTGGCCACAATATCCGGCAGGCCGTTCTGGTCACCGTGGTATTGCTGGTGCTGTGCGGCCTGGTATTTCCGGTGCTGCTCAGCGGCCTCTCTGCTGTGATTTTCCCCAGCCAGGCCAAGGGCTCTCTGGTGACGGCAGACGGCATCGCCGTGGGCGCCAAGAACGTGGGTCAGGACTTCACCGAGGATTACTTTATGTGGTGCCGTCCCTCCGCGTACAATTACAATACTTACTATGAAGAGGACACCGACGGCGACGGCCAGGTGGAGCAGTACTACAACGACGGTTCTGAATTCGCCGGCCTGAGCTCCGGCTCCAACAACTACGCCCCCTCCAACCCCGCCCTGACGGAGCGGGTGGAAGCGGACATCGAGGAATTCCTGGAGAAGAATCCCGGTGTCAGCCGGGAGGATATCCCCACTGACCTGATGACTGCCTCCGGCTCCGGCTTGGATCCCCACATCTCTCCCGCCTCTGCGGAGGTGCAGATTCCCCGCATTGTGGAGGCCTCCGGCCTCAGTGAGGATGAGGTGCGCCAGATCATCGCCGACAACACCAAGGGCAAGACCCTGGGCGTGTTCGGAGAGGAGACCGTCAACGTGCTGGGCGTGAATCTGGACATCGCCCTGGCCATGGGCCTGGTGGGCGAGATCTCCAAGTAATCACGGGCCCCGGATGCCTTCTTGGGCAGAGGACACTGGTATGCAGTTTCATTTTGAGAAAACGCTGGAAAAGCGGTATGAGCCGCAGGTCACTGTTACGAACGAGACCCCGGCGTGGCTGATGATTTGCCTGGCGGAGTCCATAAAGGACTGGATCGGCCAGAGTCCCAGAATCTTTTGCAAAAGTGAGGAGCCGTACCTGCAGTTCGGCTATGAGGTGCTGACGTTCCCGGTTGCGGAGTTTGCACAGATTTTCGGCCCGCTGATCTATGCGATCAATCAGGCATGGCCTGTGCAGGTATTTGGAATGGGAAGCCAGGATGAGCTGGTCGAGCTGTCCTTCACAAAGGAGGGGACAGCCCCCACTATCCAGCAGAAGAACGTCTCCGGGATTCCATGTGCGGAATTGAGAGACCTGTACTTCTGCGTGAAGTTCCCGGATCCTCTGGCGGCGGACTGTATGTTCCGTTTGCTGGACGCGGTGGAGAAAAAGTCTGCTGCCGTGGCCCTGGAGTGGGAGTACGCCGATTTTCTGGAACAGCAGCGGCTGGCAAGAATTGACCGGACACTCTCCTATTGCTATGTCTCACTTGAAGAAGAGGAGAGCGCGGACCCGGTCGGATGGCTTTCCGGACTGACGCTTCAGCAGAAATGCGAACTGTGGCGGATGTTTTTGGGAAAGCGGCTATTTCTGCCGGAATTCGAATGGCTCAGAGATGCAATGCTCCAGGGAGCTGTTCCAAACTGGATCGAGTGGCATTTAGCGCTCTATCGTGTTCTGGAGGAAGAGAACATTCGCTTTTTCTGTAAGGACGGACAATTTGAGCTGCTGGACAAGGAAGGACACCGCATCTATTTCGGTGTAGACCATTCCGAGGCGGCAGAGCAGGTGCTGATGAAAGTCCTGTTCCCGCTCAACCAATGACCGAGAGATTCTGAAATAAGGCTGAAAGGCGGACCGGTACATCCGGTTCGCCTTTCAGCCTCTTATGATTCCTTAATACGGGAAACGCTTTCTTTTTCCCGATTTAAGCTGAAAAGCAGTATGATAAGGTCAAAGGAAGGGATGATTATGATGACCTGGAAAACGAGGCTCCTGCATTTTGAGCGCATGTGTGATGGGCTCGTGGAGCATTTCCTGCTTCAACACAAGATCCTTGGATTTCTATTGATTTTTATCGGGATGCCTCTGGTGACGCTGTCGGCGGTATGTATTTGCTCCACCGTTCTTGTACTGCCGCTGGCCTTGGCGTTTGGGTACCTGTGAAGAGGGCCTTAATACAATTTTAATACGAGCCCTTAAAAATTAATGCCCCTTTAAGACGAAAAGTGGATAATGTGATTAAGACTCCATAAAGACATATTAAGGGGTGGGGCTTACGCAGCGGCCTTTTCATAAAAGCTGGTCGTCTCCGTTTCGGATCATCATATTCGGATTTCTCTTGGTGATTCTGCTGGGGAGCTTCCTGCTGATGCTTCCGGTTGCCACAAAAGAAGGTGTTGTCACGCCGTTTTCGGATGCTCTGTTTACTGCCACGTCGGCGGTATGCGTGACAGGCCTGGTTGTTCACGACACTGCTACTTACTGGTCGAATTTCGGACAGTTCATCATCGTATTGCTTATCCAGATCGGGGGCCTTGGGGTGGTAACCGTGGCCGGTGCTTTCGGTATCCTCTCCGGGCGCCGGATCGGCCTGATGCAGCGCAGCACGATGCAGGAGGCCATCGCTGCGCCGAATGTGGGCGGGGTCGTGCGCCTGACAGGTTTTATCCTGAAAACTGCCTTGGTGGTAGAGCTGTTGGGGGCTGCCGCGCTGTTCCCCGTTTTCTGGCAGGAATTCGGCTTGATAAAGGGACTTTGGTATGCCCTGTTTCACTCTATTTCCGCCTTTTGCAATGCGGGATTCGACTTGATGGGGATCAAGGAGCCCTTTTCGTCTCTTGTGGATTACGCGGACAACCCGGTGGTCTCCGTTGCGATCCCGCTGCTAATTATCATCGGCGGCATTGGATTCTTGACTTGGGATGACATCCGTACGAACCGCCTGCACATAACCAGATACCGGATGCAGAGCAAGGTGATTCTGGTGGTCACCGGCAGTCTGATTCTGCTTCCCGGCATCTATTTCTTCCTGTTCGAGTTTGCGCGGGAGCCTGTGGGGAAGCGACTCCTCTTATCCTTTTTCCAGGCGGTCACGCCCCGAACTGCGGGTTTTAATACGGCGGATTTGACCGCTATGAGCGAAAGCGGGCAGACGATTATCACCATGCTGATGCTCATAGGTGGTTCGCCAGGCTCCACTGCGGGCGGCATGAAAACGACAACGCTGGCGGTTCTTCTGGCGAACGCGCTGGCGGTTTTTCGGCGCAATGAGTATCCGCATTTCTTTAACCGCCGGATCTCCAAAGAGACCATCTCCCAAGCGGCGACAATTTTTGCGATGTATCTGGGGCTGTTTCTGGCCGGAGGACTGGTAATCAGCCGAATGGAGGGGCAGCCTATTCTGGACAGCCTGTTTGAAACGGCTTCGGCCATCGGAACTGTGGGCCTGTCCTTGGGACTGACGCCGCAGCTGCATACGGTCTCACGCCTGATTTTGATCGGCCTGATGTTCTTTGGACGGGTAGGGGGGCTGACGCTGATATTCGCTGCCCTTTCCAGCACCCAGAATTCCAGCGCCCGACTGCCGCAGGAGCGGATTACGGTAGGGTGAATCTGTAAATAAAGAGGATGAAATACATGAAGACAATTTTGCTGATCGGTTTAGGCCGCTTCGGCCGCCATGTGGCCATGAAGCTCCACGAATTGAACCATCAGGTGATGGCGGTGGATCAGGACGAGGAAAAAGTCAACCGGATTTTGCCCTATGTGACCAGCGCCCAGATCGGAGACAGCACAAACGAGGAATTTTTGGCCTCTTTGGGGGTGCGAAACTTTGATGTATGTATCGTCGCTATCGGCGATAATTTCCAGAGTTCTCTGGAGACGGCTTCCCTGCTGAAGGAGGCGGGGGCGAAAAAGGTGGTGGCCCGGGCCGCACGGGACATTCAGGCCAAATTCCTGCTGCGAAACGGGGCGGACGAGGTCGTCTACCCAGAGCGGCAGATCGCGGTCTGGACCGCCATCCGATACAGCTCGGATAATATTTCGGACTATATCGCGCTGGGGGACGATCATGCCATCTTTGAGATTCAGGTTCCGGATAACTGGGTCGGCAAGACCATCGGCCAGCTGGATGTCAGGAAACGGCATCATGTGAGCATACTGGCCATCAAGCAGAACGGACACTTCGCCATGACGGTCATTACGCCGGAGACCTGTCTCCCGGCCAACAGCACCATGCTGGTTTTGGGAACAAACCAGAACGTTCAAAAATGCTTCCACATCTAGCGGCTGCGGCTCCAGGCATGGAAAGGACAGGTTGGGATGGAGTATATGATTTTGCTTGGCGGCCTTCTCGTGTTTGCGCTGGTCGGTTTCTGGATGATGGGAAGGGTTGACAGGTTTCTGAATGCGGCGCGGGCAGAGCAGGAGGGGCGGCAGCATGCCGAGTGCTTGAAGATCGCGGCATCGGACCCCTGTGTGATGCAGCCTGTTTTTAAAACTGTGTCGGCGCTTAAGGAGCAGCACCCGGACTTGTGGTGTGAGCTGTCCTTCGGAAGAGAAGCGGAGGTTTTGGGATGTCTCAGCACAGGCAATGTGGACGTTGCGATTCTCCCCGGTGAGACAGGGGGCGGAGCGGCGTTTGAAAGCAGAGACTTTCTGTTTTCGCCGGTTTCTTTCCGGGCGGTGGAGGATTGCACGACCTTGTCATCTATCGACACAAGCGTGCGGCGGCAAAGGATATTGCTGAAACAGAATACATCTGCTTCCCTGGCTGCGGAATTTGTTCAGAGAATTTGTGAACAGAAACCGTAGAAACGTGCTATAATAGAGCCGTTTGAAGGGAGGCGGTAATATGGAGACTTCTGCGCAGGTCGGACGGGGAGAGCGGAGGCGGAAAGGATCCCTTACGATTTTTGCCGGTTATTTCTCCGGCACGGGAAAGACCTACCGGATGCTGGAGGCTGCCGGCCGCGCCGTGCGGGCTGGAGAGGATGTTGCCGTCGGCCTGCTCTCCTGCAGCCAATGGCCGCAGACGCAGATCTTGGCGGATGGCTTTGAGACGCTGCCGCTCAAAGCGTTTTCGGAGGCGGGGAAGACCGTTTATGAGCTTGACGTGGATGCCTGTCTGAAGCGCGGCCCAAGGCTTCTCTTGATCGACGAGCTCTCTCATGAAAACGCGGGCGGCTCCCGCCACAGAAAACGCTGCCAGGATATTGAAGAACTGCTGCAGGCAGGGATTGATATCTATACGACGCTGGATGTACAGCACATTGAGAGTATTCAGGACACCGTTTCCGAAATTTTGGGCGCTCCGGCCGAGGAGCGGATTCCGGACAGGGTGTTCGATCAGGCCGCGCGCGTGGAATTCGTGGACTGTGAACCGGAAGACCTGCGGGAACGCCTGATCCGGCAGGACCGGACGGATCTGCTGTCTGAATATTCACAGCCCAAATTGAGCGCGCTTCGGGAGCTTGCCCTTCGCCGCTGCGCGGACCGGACGGCTCTGGATACACAAAAGAGCCGGGGCGGAGAGAGGTACCGGACCCGGGAGCATGTCCTGGTCTGCCTTTCCGCAGCACCTTCCAATGAACGTGTCATCCGAACGGCTGCCCGGATGGCCGACGCGTTCCGCTGCGGCTTTACGGCGCTGTTTGTTGAGACAAAAAATTTTCAGTCCATACCGCAGCCGGATCGGAACCGTCTGAGGGCCAATCTGCGTTTGGCTCAACAACTGGGTGCATCCGTCGAGACGGTATATGGCGATGACGTGGCCTACCAGATCGCCGAATTTTCCAGGCTGTCCGGCGTGACCAAGATTGTGCTGGGCCGTGGAGAGACTTCCAACCGCATCCTGTTTTGGAAGCCCTCGCTGACGGAACGGCTGGTTGAGCTCACACCGGAACTGGACATCCACATCATTCCTGACACTGGAACAGCAAGGCGGTTTGCCTCCCATTACAAAAAAGAGCTGTATGCACCCGCGGTCCCCCTCCTGGATTTGCTGAAAAGCACTCTGCTCCTGGTGCTGTCTACGCTGGTGGGCCTTATCTTCTATTATCTGGGCTTGAGCGAGGCCAATATCATCACAGTCTATATCCTGGGGGTGATGCTGACCTCTATCTTCACAAAGAGCGCGGTTTGCAGCTTTCTGAACTCGGTTGTGGGCGTCTTGGCGTTTAACTTCTTTTTTACGGAGCCAAGATTTTCACTGCATATCTACGCCAGCGACTATATGGTCACATTTTTGGTCATGTTTCTGGCATCCCTTCTTACAGGCTCTCTGGCCGCCAAGCTGAAATCTCTGGCGAAGCACTCAGCCCAGCTGGCATGGCGGACCAAGCTTTTGTTTGAAACGAATCAGGAATTGCAGAAGGCCGGAACCCAGGACGAGATCCTTTCTGTCACCGCACGGCAGCTGCTGAAGATTTTTCAGCGCGATATTGTCACCTATCGGTCAGATCAGGGACAGCTGGACGCGCCGAAGATCTTTCCGGTTGATGATGCGTTTTCCGAAAGCAAATACTCCGCCGCATCGGAGCATCAGGCGGCCCAGTGGGTTCTGACCAACAACAAGCGGGCGGGCGCCGGGACGGAGACGTTTTCGGATGCGTGCTGCACATATCTGGCCGTCCGGACCGCAGAACAGGTATATGGGGTCATAGGCGTCGCGGCCTCTGGCGAGGAGATGGATTCCTTTGAAGGCGGACTGCTCCTCTCGATCCTGGGGGAGTGCGCCCTCGCTATGGAAAACCAGAAAAACCTGGAGGAGAAAGAGGCGGCTGCGGTCCTGGCCAAGAACGAGCAGCTGCGGGCCAATCTGCTCCGCTCGATTTCCCACGACCTGCGCACACCGCTCACCTCCATCTCCGGAAATGCCAGCAACCTTCTCTCCAACGGAGATATGTTTGACGCAAAGACCAAGCATCAGATGTATGTGGATATTTATGACGACGCCATGTGGCTCATCAATCTGGTGGAGAATCTATTATCCGTCAGCCGCCTGGAGGGAGGGCAGATGAATCTGCACCTGTCCACAGAGCTGATAGGTGAAGTGGTGGCTGAGGCGCTGCGGCACATCAACCGCAGAAGCGCGGAGCACCATCTGCATATCCAGAGCGGCGACGAGTACCTGCTGGCGCAGATGGACGCGCATTTGATCGTGCAGGTCATCATCAATATCGTGGACAATGCGATCAAGTACACGCCGCCTGGCTCTGACATTGAGATTAGCTGGGAGCGGCAGGGGCGGTTCGCCGCACTGTCGGTTGCTGACAACGGCCCGGGCATTCCTGACTCGGCAAAACCCCGCGTTTTTGACATGTTCTACAGCGCCTCGAACCGGATTGCCGACAGCCGTCGCAGCATGGGGCTGGGGCTGGCGCTGTGCAAGTCTATCATCACGGCCCATGGCGGGGAGATCACGGTGGCTGACCACGCGCCCCATGGGACAGTTTTTACGTTTACCATACCAATTGAGGAGGTTGAATTGCATGAATAAACCCTTGATTTTGGTCGTGGAGGACGATGCGCCTGTCCGCAGTCTGATCACAACGACTCTGCGGGCGCACGATTACCGTTTTCTCTCTGCGGCCAACGGGGAATCCGCTATTCTGGAAGCCAGTTCGCACAATCCGGACATCATGCTGTTGGATTTGGGACTGCCGGATCTGGATGGCGTAGAGGTGATTCACCGTGTCCGCACCTGGTCGAATCTGCCGATTATTGTGATTAGCGCCCGCAGCGAGGACACGGATAAGATTGAGGCGCTGGATGCCGGGGCAGATGACTATCTGACCAAGCCGTTCTCCGTGGAGGAACTGTTGGCCCGTCTGCGGGTAACCCAGCGCAGGCTGGCTACCCTGCAGGCCGGAGTGGTGAACGAAGGCGCTGTATTCACCAACGGCAGGCTGAAGGTGGATTATGCTGCGGGGTGCGCGTTTCTGGGCGAAGAGGAACTGCATCTGACGCCCAGTGAGTACAAGCTGCTATGCCTGCTGTGCAAGAATGTGGGCAAAGTGTTGACGCACACCTTCATCGCCCAGCAGATCTGGGGCAGGAGTTGGGAAAACGATGTGGCATCTCTCCGGGTCTATATGGCCACCCTGCGCAAGAAGTTGGAACGGGATCCGGATTCTCCGCAATATATTCAGACGCACATTGGAGTAGGGTACCGGATGCTAAAGGTGGAGTAACAGCGGATGCATTCCAATTTCAGTGAAAAGATCGTTTTATTCTTCATGTGATGTGTGATGCATTTTGCGGCACTTGAAATACTGGATTCCATGGGCATAAATGAGTCGAGATTGAAAAAAATTGCCTGGACGACTGTTTGACACCTATTTGTAAATAACCCGGAGCTGTTGCGGTGCAACGGTTCCGGGTACTTCTCCTCAATGTGCCGAAATTTGTGCAACTCCACGGAACCCCTTGTGCTCCAATGAGTTTCTCTTTGACGGACTGAGAACTCCAACTTTGCAGACCATTGCCTCGAATGCAGCTGGGCGCACCAAGGACCGCCGAAAATTAAAAATTTTCGGCGGTCCTTGTCTGCGGCTATGAAAAACGGCCCACTGACAAATTGGAGCTGCGGGGGATGTCCCATCCGACAGTGTGACAAAGGCGAAAGAGACAGCCCCGGCGTTCATGAGGCAGAGGCGTCCCGGCAGCGGTCTTTACCGCAGGTACAGGGCATTCCGGCTGATGAGAAACGTAAGAGCGGTTGTTTCTGCTGCCTGTCTGGCCTATCCGGCGTGATGGGGAAATTGGGGTTCCAAGTTTTTAAGAGCCGACAAATCAACTGGGAGGCGTATGCGCAGAAACTGGAGGCTCTGTGAGAAGGAGGAAGCCTGTCCCGAAAGGGGCAGGCTTCCTTTGCTGTGAGATGGATACTATTGAGAGCGGTTAAAGAGGATAAAAATAAAGTTTATACGGGGCCCCATGGTACAACCAAGTAAAAAGGCGGCCAAAACACGATGAAGGGACTGTATGAACTGTTGTCATACTGCCGGCCCTATCAAAGGACCGCATACTTGCGTGGAGTGATTGGCACGGTATTCCCGCGGTGTCATACCAGAGAGAACATTGAGCTGCTTATGGAAGTAAATTGCGCTGTCCAACCCGCAGCTTGAAAAGAACCACACATGTGTCTATTCAGAAGGAAAAACCATTCAACGTTATGATGCCAATATGGAATAAATTTGCCCAGCTACAAATTGTTGAATATAACCTTGATTAGCTGCGCAGGGAAAAGCCGCAGTACCGCGCGGAGCGGTTTTTTCGCAATAGGCACCTAGCGATATTGTGTGTTCGATGATTATTGATCGTCTTCCTGCAGAAAAACAAGGAGAGCAGTCTGGGGGTTATCTGTTCTTAAAAATGCTTCCTGCCGTATCTGCAGTCAAGAGCGCATCTGCAATTTCTGCTTTCGGTGCGTTTTTGGGTACCGACTGAACAATCGTGCAGAAGGGAATCAGCTTGCCGTGGAGAATTCTGTGCAGCTCAGGAATAAGGGCATAGCATTTCCGGATGCTGTGAGTCACCGCTAGAATGCCGCGCTCAAAACCGACGCCGGATGGATGGGTGCTGACCTCAATGATGTTGTCCGTGGCAGATGTGCAGATCTTGCGTTCTCCTGCGAATGTTGCCGCATAGCCGTTCTCCGGCAGAGGGTGGCCAACCATATATCCGCGATGGCCGGAGGCCCCCCGACGCGGCTGTTGCTTCTCGAGTGCAGGCAAGCCCCGGTTTCAAACCATGTCACCATTGCGTCACCCATTCCTGCGACCTAAAATCTTGCGGGAGGAGGGCAGATCATGCAGGGATCTACCATAACAATATCAGGGCTTGCATCTAAAAACAGATAGGCGTCAAACACACCCCGGTCATCATACATCGCGCTGAGAGAAGAGCGGGGAGTCTGCTGAGCACACCTGAAATCTGGCATCTTCGGAAAGCCAGAGCAGGCAGAAAACGGAAAGTCTTTCTGCCTGTTCTGAATACTGGAGTTACTTCTTGTAGTAGGTGGGTCGGCCCTTCTCGTCGTGGTCCTTGTCGAAGGTGGGATAGGCGCCGCCGTTGAAGCCGTTGTAGCCCAGGGGATTGCGGAAGCCCAGGGGGTTCTTGCCCACAGGATGGGTCTCCAGCAGCTCCTTGATCAGCTCACTGTAGCCCTCCACAACGGCCTCCACCAGCAGCTTGTCGCCCTTCTCCTTGGTGGCCTTGGTGGGGTTGCCGATGACGCCGTAATCCAGGTCGTCCTTCTCCAGCAGCGCGAAGGTGCCCTCAGCGCCGTAGAACTGCCAGCGGTGAGAGGCCTCGCCGGGAGCCATCTTCCACTTGGGGTCCACCAGGGGCGTGCCGCCGCCGTCGATGGCCAGGTCCATGTGGACCAGGTCGCCGTACAGGGACAGCGCCATGGAGGTCTCCGCCTCGTCGGCGTGCCACATGAAGTCCTCCAGCACGTTCTTGTTGTCCCGCAGGAAGTCATACCAGGTGGAAGCCAGAACGAAGTAGCCCTCCGCTGAGCGACGGTTCTGCAGTCTGGCAGGGCCGTTGCCCGCGAGGCGGCGGACCTGCTGTCCATTCAGTATTATGTCCGGGACATCGAAGAAGAGATAGCCAAGCGCATGAAGCAGCCGGTCAAGGAGATCAGCGAGGTGGAAAAGGATGCTGAGAGCCGCTTCGATGTCTTCGGCAACATTCTGGCCCAGGTGTTGGCACTGAGTCCTCTCCATAAGGGGGTATTGGAGTGCCCGCCCGATTTGGCAGAGCGACTCCGAAGGCGTTCCTCTCTGGAGATGGTCACGACATCACTTTGCCAACAAGGGGCCGGACACAGACTGCGCGGTGCTGCTATAAACGATTGGTTATCCCAAAGCACAGCCCTGTCCACCAATTTGGGTGGACAGGGCTGTGCCGTGCATGAAATGGCAGGTTCAGAATTGAAAAGTCGCTGTGTCTCTTGATTGGCCTCCGCCGCGGCAATGAACTCCCGGAATACAAGGGGGCCTGCCTACGGTAGGAACAGGGGCAGGGGCCTATTGGCTCCACATCGGGCTGGATGTCCGGGTCCGGCAGTTCTGCTTCCGGTGCCGGGTGGGCTTTTCCATTCAGAACCCGATGTACGCATAAAAGGCCCGGGCCGGTTGTTGCCCGCCTCTGATGACAAATACTGCCCCGTGCCGCCAGGGGGCCCTGGTGCCCAAGGCCGGGGCCAGACATGGGCCAGACTTCTGGAGGGCGACATTCACCCCGCCACCGGCAGCCGACCCGGGGAGGCCGCCGCAATTCCCGCCCCCGGGCCGAATACTGTGCTGCGGATCAGACGGAGAACAACAGGTCGGAGTAGGTGGGGAAAGGCCAGCGGTCAGAGCTGGTGAGGGTCTCCAGCTGATCGGCAGCCCGCCGGGCGGTATCCATATCGGGGATCAACACATCATGGCTGTATCGCATAGCTTCCGCAGCGTCCGCGGGAATTGCAGACAGGTCCGTCTCCAGCTTGTCGGAGGCGGCCATCAGGGCATCCGTCAAGCTGCCGATCTGGCAGGCAGTGCTGACCTCATACTGGCAGCAGGCACCCAGGTCCTTTTTGGTACCGGCCCGGCTGCACAGGTCCCCGGCAAAGGCGGAGACGGCGGGTAGGATTTGGCGGCGGATCATGTCCGTCATGGTCCGTGCCTCGATACAGATGACCGTAGAGTAGTTCTCAATGTGGATCTCCGCCCGGGCCTCGATCTCCTCCTTGGTGTAGATGCCGTGCTTGACAAACAGATCCACGTTTTTGGGAGCGGTGTACATGGGCAGAGCATCAGCGGTGGAGGTCAGGTTGGAGAGGCCACGCTTCCCGGCCTCCTCCAGCCAGGCCTCGTCATAGCCGTTGCCGTTGAAGATGATCCGCTGATGCTCGGTGAATACCCGGCGGATCAGCTTCTCCAGGTCGGCCTGGAAGTCCCGGGATACCTCCAGCTCGTCCGCAAACTGTTCCAGTTCCTCGGCCATGATGGTGTTCAGGGTGATGTTTGGACCGGAGATGGACTGGGAGGAGCCCAGCATCCGGAACTCGAACTTGTTGCCGGTAAAGGCCATGGGGGAGGTGCGGTTCCGATCCGTGTTATCCTGGGGGATAGCGGGCAGGGAGTCCACGTCGATCTTCAGCGTCCGCTTGCCGGTGCTCTGGAAATCCGTGTCGTTGATGATGGAGTCCACCACAGCGGAGAGCTCGTCTCCCAGGAAGATGGAGAGCACGGCGGGCGGTGCCTCCTGGGCGCCCAACCGGTGGTCGTTGCCGGGGAAGGCCACCGTGGCCCGGAGAAAGTCCTGGTAGTCGTCCACACCTTTGACGAAGGCCGCCAAAAACAGCAGGAACTGGGCATTCTGCCGGGGGGTGGAGCCGGGCTTGAACAGGTTCTTGCCCGTGTCGGTGGAGAGGGACCAGTTGTCATGCTTGCCGGAGCCGTTGACGCCCGCGAAGGGCTTCTCATGGAGCAGGCACACCAGTCCGTGGCGGTCGGCCACCTTCTTCATCATTTCCATGGCCAGCTGGTTCTGGTCGCAGGCGGAGTTGGCATCGGAGAACACCGGCGCCATCTCATGCTGAGCAGGGGCTACCTCGTTGTGCTTGGTCTTAGACAGGACGCCGAGAGCCCAGAGCGTCTCATCCAGATCCTTCATATACGCGGCCACTCTGGGGCGGATGGCACCGAAGTAATGGTCCTCCAGCTCCTGCCCCCTGGGGGGCTTTGCGCCGAACAGGGTCCGGCCGCACATTCGCAAGTCCTCCCGCTTCTCATAGAGGGCCTTGTCAATCAGAAAATACTCCTGCTCCGGCCCTACCTGGGCAGTGACCCGCTTCGTCTCTGTGTCGCCGAAGAGCCGGAGGATGCGGACCGCCTGGCGGCTGACCTCGTCCATGGACCGCAGAAGAGGCGTCTTCTTGTCCAGGGCTTCGCCGGAGTAGGAGCAGAAGACGGTGGGGATGCACAGGCTGCCCTCCTTGATGAAGGCAAAGGAGGTGGGATCCCAGGCGGTGTAGCCCCGGGCCTCAAAGGTGGCCCGCAGACCGCCGGAGGGGAAGGAGGAGGCATCCGGTTCACCCCGGATCAGCTCCTTGCCGGAGAATTCCATCATGATCTTTCCGCCGCCCACAGGGGCGATGAAGCTGTCGTGCTTCTCCGCCGTGACGCCGGTCATGGGCTGGAACCAGTGGGTGAAATGGGTGGCGCCTTTTTCCACGGCCCACTGCTTCATGGCCTCAGCGATCTCATTGGCGGTGGAGAGGTCCAGGGGCGTCCCCTCCGTCACGCACTTCTTCCAGGCGCTGTAAGACGCCGAGGAGAGACGCTCCTTCATAGTGCCTTCGTTAAATACCAGACTCCCAAACAGCTCCGGCAATTTCTTCGTCTCACACATCACACAAAACCTCCTGTCTCAAATTCGTTCTGTATCAAAAAGGAATGCGGAGAGCTTTCTCACATTCCGCTCTGACCGTAGTTGGAGAGGACCCGGGCGGAGGGATCGTCCACGTCGCAGCCCTCCCAGGACCGGTTGGGCATCCAGAAGTCCCGGATCATCCGGGCCTGGCCGGGGTAACACTGCTCAAAGATCTCCCGGTACAGCAGGCTCTCCTTGGTGAAGGGTGGACAGTAGTCATACTGTTTGCGTCGGGTCTCAAACTCAGAATCCGTGTACTTCTCCTCCGCGTAAGCCTTCAGGTCGTCCACCATGGAGTGGCCCACTGCGTCGGAGAAGGCGGCCTTCTGCCGCCAGAGGATGCTGTCCGGCAGCAGGCGGTCCTTTTCAAACGCGTGGCGCAGCAGGTACTTGCCCATGCCATAGGTGTTCATTTTCAGCGCCGGATCCACCGCCATGACGTATTGCACGAAGTCCAGGTCGCCGAAGGGGACCCGGGCCTCCAGAGAGTTGACGGAGATGCACCGGTCCGCCCGCAGCACATCGTACATGTGCAGCTCATCCACCCGCTTTTTGGACTCCTGCTGGAAGACTCCGGCGCTGGGGGCAAAGTCTGTGTACTTGTAGCCGAACAGCTCATCGCTGATCTCGCCGGTCAGCAGCACCCGGATGTCCGTCTTTTCGTGGATGGCCTTGCAGCAGAGATACATGCCCATGCTGGCCCGGATGGTGGTGATGTCCCAGGTGCCCAGGGCGGCGATGACGACGGGCAGGGCCGCCAGAACCTCCTCCCGGGTCATATAGACCTCCGTGTGATCGGCGCCGATGAACTCCGCCGCCTCCCGGGCGTACTTCAGGTCGATGGCATCCGTGTCCATGCCGATGGCGAAGGTACGGATCTTCTTCCCCAGAATTACGGAGCTGATGGCGCATACCAGAGAGGAGTCCAGCCCGCCGGAGAGCAGGAAGCCCAGGGGAGCGTCCGCGTCCAGCCGTTTATCCACCGCCGCGATCAGCTTGTTGCGGATGTTGCGGCAGACGGTCTCCAAGTCATCGGGGGAGTACTGCGTGACGGTGGTGAGATCCGCATAGCGGACAAATTTTCCGTCCGCGTAATAGTGTCCCGGCGGGAAGGGGCGGATCCCCTTACATAACCCCACTAGGTTTTTCGGTTCGCTGGCAAAGACGATGGCGCCGGAGCGGTCATAGCCGTAGTACAGGGGCCGAATGCCGATGGGATCCCGGGCTGCGATGAGCTCATCCCGCTTGGAATCGTAGATGATGAGGGCGAACTCCGCGTCCAGCTTGGCGAACATCTCCAGGCCGTACTCCCGGTACAGAGGAAGCAGGATCTCACAGTCGCTGCCGCTGCGGAAGGAGTAGCCTTTTTCCGTCAGCTGCCGCTTCAGGGGGCGGAAGCCGTAGATCTCGCCGTTGCAGACCACATAGTCCCCGTCCAGCTCAAAGGGCTGCATCCCCGCCTCCGTCAGGCCCATGATGGCCAGCCGGTGAAAGCACAGCCAGCCGGACGGCGTCTCGAGGATCTGAGACATGTCCGGTCCCCGGGACCGGGTCCGGTCGAAGAAGGGCAGCAGTTCCTCCTTGGTGTAGGTCTTTTTGGAAAAACCCATAATTGCGCACATAGATAGAAGCACCTCCGAAATAAAAAAGATCGCAGCTCCGTCCTGAAATTTCAGGACGAATAGCTGCGATCCGCGGTGCCACCTGACTTGCCCCCTGATCGGGGACCTCTTTGACTAGGCTCCAACAAGCCCGCGTGAGGTAACGGTCACGACTCGTTTCACTTACTGGCGGTCTCCCGCGTTCAGATCACAGCTACGGAGTGTTCTTCCCGCGGACTCTTTGGTACGGGGTTCTCACCATCCCCCGCTCACTGGCCCGGAACATCCGCGGTACTTTTCTCCATCAACGCCTTTGCTGATGTTAAAATTATGGTCTAAAGATTACCACTGGGGATATCCGCTGTCAATGTGGGAATATCCCAAAACCCAGCTGAAAATTTCCTGAAATTTCTCCATCCTTGTGTCAGGGGGATGTCCCATCTACCCGATGGAGCGTACCAGATTCGTGTAGCCGGTCAGATACCGGTCCACCTCCGCAGCGGCGGAGCGCCCTTCGGCGATGGCCCACACCACCAGGGATTGGCCCCGGCGCATATCGCCAGCGGCGAACACCTTGTCCGCATTGGCAGCATAGCTCCCCGGCGCTGTGCGGACCGTCCTGTCTGCCTCCACACCGAAGGCCTCGCACACGCCCCGCTCACACCCGGCAAAGCCGGTGGCGCCGATCAACAGCTGGCAGGGCAGGGTATCCCCCTCCGTGGTGACCACACCGGTCAGGGAACCGCTTTCCCCCGCCACCAGGCTCTGGACCTGGACGCCGAACCGCCGGGGATCCTGGCCCGTAACGGCCAGCGCCTCTTCGTGGGCGTAATCCAGCGGCAGGCTTCCCGCAGCGTCCAGGTAATCCGTCCGGGGACGGCGCACCAGCTGGGTCACGGAGCGGCAGCCTTGCCGCAGGGCGGTGGCCACACAGTCGCTGGCGGTATCGCCAGTGCCGATGATAACCACATCCAGCCCGGAGGCGGAGGGAACCGCCGCCTCCGCCTTGCCGAACTGAGCCCGCTCCACAGCAGCCTTCAGGTACTCGGTGCCGTAGCATACGCCGGAGATGCCGGTGGTGTCCAGTCCCAAGGGCCGGGGCGCTCCGGCCCCGCAGCAGAGGATCACCGCGTCGTACTCCGCCAGCAGCCGCTTTGCCACGGCACCCTCTGAGGCGTCCACACCGCAGACGAAGGTGACGCCCTCCTCGGTCATCAGGTCGATGCGCCGCCGGACCACAGATTTTGGCAGCTTCATATTGGGGATGCCGTACATCAGCAGACCGCCGGGATGCTCCGCCCGCTCGATGACGGTGACCATGTGGCCCCGGCGGTTCAGCTGGTCCGCTGCCGCCAGGCCCGCCGGGCCCGAGCCTACCACGCAGACCTTCTTCCCCGACCACTGGGGCGGCCGGCGTGGGCGGAGCTTCCCGGCGCCAAAGGCCGCTTCGATGATGCTCAACTCATTGTCCCGGACCGTAATGGGGTCCCCATAGATGCCGCAGATGCAGGCGTTTTCGCAAGGGGCGGGGCACACACGGCCGGTGAACTCCGGAAAGCTGTTGGCCTTCAGCAGCCGGCTGAGGGCGTGGCCCCAGTTGCCGGAGAGGATCATGTCGTTCCACTCGGGGATCAGGTTGTGCAGGGGACAGCCAAAGGCCTTTCCCTCATATATCATCCCCGCCTGGCAGAAGGGGACGCCGCAGTTCATGCACCGGGCGCCCTGCTGGCGCCGGATCTCCTCCGGCAGGGGAAGGTGGAACTCCTCCCAGTCCCGGACCCGCTCCGCCGCGGGCCGGCGGCCATCCTCCCGGCGGGTATATTCCAAAAAGCCGGTGGGTTTTCCCATGTCGTCCAGCCTCCTCTCAAGCTCTGGTATTGGCGTAGAACGCCTCGATCTCCGCCTGCTGACGGGTCATGCCTTTCTCCTCGTACTGGGCGATGGACCGGAGCATCCGGTCGTAGTCCCGGGGCATGACCTTCTTGAAGCAGGGGACGTAGGAGTGGAAGGCCGCCAGGATCTTCTTCCCCCGGGGGGAGCCGGTGGCGGCCACATGGGCCTCAATGAGGGAGCGGAGCTCGGCGATGTCGTGAGGCTCCGTCAGGGTGTCCGTCATCACCTGGTCCTTGTTGAGGCGCATATAGAGGTCGTGCTTTTCGTCCAGCACATAGGCGATGCCGCCGGACATCCCGGCTGCGAAGTTCTTTCCCGTGGGGCCAAGAATCACGCAGCGGCCGCCGGTCATGTACTCGCAGCCATGGTCCCCCACGCCCTCCACCACGGCGATGGCGCCGGAGTTGCGGACGCAGAACCGCTCGCCGGCCATCCCGTTGATGAACGCCTGGCCGGAGGTGGCGCCGTACAGAGCCACGTTGCCCACGATGATATTCTCGCCGGGGTCGAAGGTGCTGTCCTTGGGTGGATAGAGTACCAGCTTGCCGCCGGAGAGGCCCTTGCCCAGCCCATCGTTGCAGTCGCCCTCCAGCTCCAGGGTCAGTCCTTTGGGGATGAAGGCGCCGAAGGACTGGCCTCCGCCGCCATGGCAGGTGATGACATAGCTGTCGTCCGGCAGGGAGTCCCCGCACTGCCGGGTGATCTCGGCGCCGAACAGCGTGCCGAAGGCCCGGTCCGTGGAGGAGACGGTGAGCTCCAACCGGCCGGTCCGCTTCCCCTTCAGCGTCTTGCCCAGTTTGGCCAGCAACACGCTCTCATCCAGGGTCCGCTCCAGATGGAAGTCGTAAACATCTCCGGGATTGAAGTGGGACGGCCCGCCGCTCCAGGGATTTTCCAGCAGGCTGCGGAGGTCCAGGGTCTCCGCCCGGTGGGTCACCAGCTTCTCCCGGACCCGCAGTAGGTCACTGCGGCCCACCAGTTCATCCACGGTGCGGATGCCCAGGGCCGCCATATACTCCCGCAGCTCCTGGGCCACGAATTCCATGAAGTTCACCACGTACTCCGGCTTGCCGGAGAAGCGGGACCGGAGCTGGGGATTCTGGGTGGCAATGCCCGCCGGGCAGGTGTCCAGGTTGCACACCCGCATCATGCAGCAGCCTAGGGCCACCAGGGGCGCGGTGGCAAAGCCGAATTCCTCCGCCCCCAGCATACAGGCGATGGCCACATCCCGCCCGGTCATCAGCTTGCCGTCGGCCTCCAGGGCCACCTGGCTCCGCAGACCGTTGGCGATCAGGGCTTGGTGGGCCTCCGCCACGCCCAGCTCCCAGGGCAGGCCCGCCCCGTGGATGGAGCTGCGGGGCGCGGCGCCGGTGCCGCCGTCATGGCCGGAGATCAGCACCACCTGGGCACCGGCCTTGGCCACGCCGGCGGCGATGGTGCCAACCCCCGCCTCGCTGACCAGCTTCACGCTGATCCGGGCCCGGCGGTTGGCGTTTTTCAGGTCATAGATCAGCTGGGCCAGGTCCTCGATAGAGTAGATGTCGTGGTGAGGCGGCGGAGAGATCAGTGTCACGCCGGGGGGGGAGCACCGGGTCCTGGCAATCCAGGGATAGACCTTTTTCCCGGGCAGATGGCCGCCCTCGCCGGGCTTGGCACCCTGAGCCATCTTGATCTGGATCTCCTGGGCGCTGGTGAGGTAGGCGCTGGTAACGCCGAACCGGCCGGAGGCTACCTGCTTGATGGCGGAGCACCGCTCATCGCGCAGGCGCGCCGCGTCCTCGCCGCCCTCGCCGGAGTTGGACTTGCCGCCGATGCGGTTCATGGCGATGGCCAGGCACTCGTGGGCCTCCTGGGAGATGGAGCCGTAGCTCATGGCGCCGGTTTTGAATCGCTTGACAATGGACGCCACAGACTCCACCTCGTCGATGGAGATGCCGCCGCTCTCATCGAACTGGAAGTCCAGCAGCCCCCGCAGGGTATGGGGCTTGGCAGGCTCGTCCACCAGGGCGGAATACTCCTTGAAGGTCTCGTAGCTGCCCTCCCGGACGGCCTTCTGCAGCAGCAGGATGGTCCGGGGGTTGTACATGTGGTCCTCCTTGTCCGGGCCGGACCGCAGCTTGTGGATGCCGGTGGAGTCCAGCGTGGAGTCGTAGCCCAGGCCCAGGGGATCGAAGGCCTGGCTGTGGTTCCACTCCACGCCCTCCTCGATCTCCGCCAGGCCGATACCCTCCACCCGGCTGACTGTGTTGGTGAAGTACTTGTCCACCACGTCCCGGTTGATGCCCAGGCACTCGAAGATCTGGGCGGACTGGTAGGACTGGATGGTGGAGATGCCCATTTTGGAGGCGATCTTCACGATGCCGTGGAGGATGGCGCTGTTGTAGTCGTTGACGGCCGCAGTGGGATCCTTATCCAGCATCCCCAGGGTCACCAGCTCCTCTACGCACTCCTGGGCCAGATAGGGGTTGATGGCCTGGGCGCCGTAGCCCAGGAGGGTGGCGAAGTGGTGGACGTCCCGGGGCTCGGCGCTCTCCAGGATCATGGAGACTGCGGTGCGCTTTTTCGTCCGCACCAGATACTGCTCCAGGGCGGACACCGCCAGCAGAGAGGGGATGGCTACATGGTTCTCGTCCACCCCACGGTCTGACAGGATCAGGATGTTGGTGCCATTCTTGTAGGCCCGGTCCACGTTGACGAACAGCCGGTCCAGGGCATTGGCCAAGGGAGAGCCCTTGTAGTACAGCAGGGAGATGGTCTCCACATGGAAGCCGGGCCGGTCCATGTAGCGGATCTTCATCAGATCCACGGAGGTGAGGATGGGGTTGTGGATCTGGAGGACTGTGCAGTTCTCCGCTCTTTCCTCCAGCAGATTGCCGCCGGAGCCCACATACACCGTGGTGTCGGTGACGATCTCCTCGCGGATGGCGTCCATGGGCGGGTTGGTCACCTGGGCGAAGAGCTGCTTGAAGTAGCTGAACAGGGGCTGGTGCTTTTCCGACAGCACCGCCAGCGGTGTGTCCACGCCCATGGCGGAGGTGGGCTCCGCCCCATCCCGGGCCATGGGGAGGATAGCGTCCTTCACCTCCTCATAGGTGTAGCCGAAGGCCTTGTACAGCCGGTCCCGCCGCTCCTGGGAGGACCGCTCCACACGCCGGTTGGGGATGGGAAGATCCCGCAGGTATACCAAGTGGGCATCGAGCCACTCGCCGTAGGGCTGCTGGCGGGCGTACCGCTCCTTGACCTCGGCGTCGTCCACCAGTCGACCGGCAGTCAGGTCTGCCAGCAGCATCCGCCCCGGCTGGAGCCGGGACTTCTTCACGATCTTCTCCGGTGGGATGTCCAGCACCCCCACCTCGGAGGAGAGAATCAGCTGCTTGTCGGTAGTGAGATACCACCGGCAGGGGCGCAGGCCGTTCCGGTCCAGCACCGCGCCCACCGTGTCCCCATCAGAGAACACGATGGCCGCCGGGCCGTCCCAGGGCTCCATCATGGTGGCATAGTAGTGGTAGAAGTCCCGTTTCTCCCGGCTCATTTTCCGGTCGTTGGCCCAGGGTTCCGGGATGCACATCATCACCGCCTGGGGCAGTGGGATGCCGTTCATCATCAGAAATTCCAGGGTGTTGTCCAGCATGGCGGAGTCGGAGCCGCTCTGGTCTACCACCGGCAGGATCTTGTCCATGTCCGCCTCCAGTACGGCCGAGTGCATAGTCTCCTCCCTGGCCAGCATCCGGTCCACGTTGCCCCGGATGGTGTTGATTTCACCGTTATGGAGGATGTAGCGGTTGGGATGGGCCCGCTCCCAGCTGGGGGTGGTGTTGGTGGAGAACCGGGAGTGGACCAGGGCGATGGCGCTCTCACAATCCGGCTCCGTCAGGTCCGTGTAGAACTTCCGCAGCTGCCCCACCAGGAACATGCCCTTGTACACGATGGTCCGGCTGGAGAAGGAGCAAATGTAGGTGTTCACATTGGATTGCTCGAACTCCCGGCGGACCACATACAGCTTCCGGTCAAAGTCCAGGCCACGGGCGCAGTCTACAGGCCGGGCCACAAAGCACTGGCAGATGCAGGGCATACAGTCCAGGGCCTTCCGGCCCAGCACCTCCGGATGGGTGGGCACATCCCGCCAGCCCAGGAAGTCCAGCCCCTCCTTGGACGCGATGATCTCCAGCATCTTCTGGGCCTGGGCCCGCTTCAGCGCGTCTGCGGGGAAGAAGAACATGCCCACGCCATAATCCCGGGGGCCGCCCAGGGCGATGCCCTCGGCGGAGGCCGCCTTCACCATCAGCTTGTGTGGCACCTGAATCATCAGCCCCACGCCGTCACCGGTCTCGCCGGCGGCGTCTTTACCTGCCCGGTGCTCCAGCTTTTCCACGATCTTCAGGGCACTGTCCACTGTGGCGTGGGACGGCGTGCCCTTCAAATTCACCACGGCGCCGATGCCGCAGGCGTCGTGCTCCCACAGGGGATCATAGATATTGTGTATGTTCTGCGCTGGTCCACTCATTGGGACTGCCTCCCTTGTCGTTTCATCGTCAGGCTTCAGCCTGTTGTGTACCGCTCCAGGATCAGCCGGGCGGTCTCTGCAAGCCGCAGCCCCGTGTCCATGCTGTACTTCTGCAGAAAGCGGTGGGCCTCCGCCTCGCTCATGAGGTTTACCTCCATCAGCACCGCCTTGGCCCGGCAGATCAGCCGCTCCTCCTCGGCACTTCGCTGGATATGAAGCCGGGGAGCCGGGGCGCCGCCTGCAAGGACTCCCTGGGCCAGATCCAGCGAGGCGAAGAACTCCGCCCGGGAGGAGGGGACGGCCAACTTGATGAGGTTCCTGTCCCCGCACAGCTCCAGATTCCCGGGAGAGGAGATGACCAGCACCGGGGCGATGCCCGTGAGGTCCACGGCCAGCATCTCCGCAGTCATGTCCCGCAGCCGGAAACCGCAGATGACGACGGCTCCGCCCAGCTTCCGGGCGGCTCGGATGGTTTCCGCGCCGCTGAAGCAGGAGATGGACGGCGCGAGGCCGCCGGAGCCCAGAATGCGGGTGATCTGGGCGTGGGCTTTCTCAGAGGCAAACGCCAATATGATCCTGTCCATGGAATTTGCCCCCCTCCTCTCTCTGCGGCCCTGTCAGAAGGGCCGGCAGGTCAGTACGCCACTAGATACTGTTCCAGCTCCCACTGGGACACCTGGGCGGCGTACGACCGGCACTCCCGACGCTTTCCGGCCAGATACTGCTCCGTCACGTGGGCACCTAGCGCGTCCGTAATGACGCTGTCTGCCTCCAGGGCCCGGACGGCCTCCTCCAGAGAGCCGGGGAGCCGCTGGATGCCGGAGGCGTCTCCCACCTCGTAAAGGTTGCCGGTGAGGGGGGCGGGGGGCGTCATCTGCTGCTCGATCCCGTCCAGTCCCGCGGCAAGGCACGCCGCCAGGGCCAGATAGGGGTTGCAGGCGGGATCAGGGCTCCGCAGCTCCACCCGGGTGCTGTTTCCCCGCGGTGTTGGAATGCGGACCAAGGCGGAGCGGTTGCCGGTGGACCAGGCCAGATGGCAGGGGGCTTCGTAGCCGGGCACCAGCCGCTTGTAGCTGTTCACCAGTGGATTGGTGACGGCACAGCATCCCCGTACGTGTCCCAGCAGTCCCGCGATGAACTGATAGGCCAGCGGGGACAGGTGCCGGGGATCCGCCTCGTCATAGAAGGCATTTTTCCCATCCCGAAACAGGGACATATTTACGTGCATGCCGCTGCCGGCGGCGCCGCTGACGGGCTTGGGCATGAAGGTGGCGTGGAGGCCGTTCTTCTGGGCCAGGGTCTTCACCGCCAGCTTGAAGGTCATGATGTTGTCCGCAGCCCGCAGGGCGTCGGTGTACTGGAGGTCGATCTCGTGCTGGCCGGCTGCCACCTCGTGGTGGCTGGCCTCCACCGCCACGCCCATCTGCTCCAGATTCAGGCAGATCTCCCGGCGGGTCCCCTCCCCATGGTCCAGAGGGCCCAGGTCAAAATAGCTGGCCTCGTCGGAAGTCCGGATGGTGGGCTGACCGTCTTCATCGGTCTGGAACAGGAAGAACTCCAGTTCCGCTCCCACATTGCAGGTGAAGCCCAGGGCGTCGGCACGGCGGAGCACCCGCTTCAGCACACCTCGGGGATCACCGGCGAAGGCGGTACCATCGGGGTTGTGGACGTCGCAGATCAGCCGGGCCACCTTGCCGTACTGGGGCCGCCAGGGCAGGATGGCAAAGGTGTCCAGGTCCGGCCAGAGATACTGGTCTGATTCTTCAATGCGGACGAATCCCGCGATGGAGCTGCCATCCATCATAATCTGGTTGTCCAGCGCCCGCCCGATCTGAGAGGCGGTGATGGCTACGTTTTTCAGCTGGCCGAAAATGTCTGTGAACTGCATACGGATGAACTGGGCATCCTCCTCCCGGACCAGCCGGATGATGTCCTCCTTGGTGTAGTGACGCATGAGCCTGACTCCTTTCCGATGGTGACCGTGTATGGACGCGGAGCGCCCCTCCGCGAAAAATTTTAAAAAGAAAAAAGAGCAAAGGATACCGCCAAAGGGCGCCTTTGCTCTCAGTGCTATTATTATACGAACTTTAAGGCGGTGTTGTCAAGACACTTGGGGGCCCGGAATCCCCACAGACGGAAAATTTGTGGGACCGCCTAAAATCGTTCCGCCGTCCCCAGGAGCTTTGGCGAAATCGACAAAAAATGGAGGAATGCGTTGACAGCTCCGACAAAGCTGACTGCGCGCCCGCCATCAAACAAAGGTACTTTGGCCCACCATCCCACAGCGCCTTGTTTGATACACGCAACGAGACATATCCCACTCAATGGCGGGGGCATTTCTTTTGGCAAAAGAATATGACCGACACATCAGCGGTTATGAAGATCGTCAGCACACCATCTTGCAGGACAGCGATTGCCCCGCAGGCCCCGGATGCCCGGTCCCCTGACCACGCCGGACGAAAAGGGCCGTTGCCCGCAGGCTGCTCTGGAACGGCCCTTCCGGGGAAATCTTCCATTGGCAGCAGTTATCCCATGACTTAGGATGCCCGCTGCCGTGCAGCTGGGACCGCGTTTCCCCCGGCGGGAAGGAAACACAAAACGCGCCCGGACCGGGAATCCCGGTCCGGGCGCGGCGCGTGGAGACAGCGCGGATTTACGGCTGCCGCAGGTGGATCTGGCAGGAGGGCAGATCGTAGAAGGGCTCTGCCGCCGTAGGGGTCAGGCCGGATACGGCCCCGGTCTGGTACAGGACGGAGGAGGACTTAAAGCACAAGGGCAGAATAGGCGCTTGCTGCTGAAGATAGGCACACAGGTCCGACAGAGCTGCGGCCCGGTCCTCCGCTGCGGCGCAGGCGGCCAGGAGCTGCTCCGTCTGGGGATCCGCCCAGCCGCCGTAGTTCAGACTGCCGCCGGTGCCCACCAGGGCGGAAAGGTCCCAATTCGCAGGCAGCCGCACTTCGCCATAGTACAGGTCGAAGTTCCCGGCGGCCAGGGCGGCGGCATACTCCTCCCAGGGCAGGGCCTCCACTTGGATCTGAAGGTCGAAATCCGACAGGGCCTGGGCGATATGCTCCGCAGCGGAGGCCTTGAAAGTGTTCTCCTGATTCACCAGCAGGGTCACTGTGCGGGTCCGGCCGGTGTTCAGTCCCGCTGCCTCCATCGCTGCGGCGAAATCGTCATAGGAGTATAGGGACTCCAGCTCCGCCGGGTAGAGCGGGGAGACAGGGGAGACCGGGAACTGGGCCGCCCGGGCGTGTCCGGACAGCACGGCGCTCACCAGCGTCTCCCGGTTGATGCCCAGGCCCAGGGCCCGGCGGGCGGCGCTGTCCTGAAAGGGGGCGCGGGCGGTGTTGAAGCCCAGGAACTGAAGCACTGTGGTATCCGCATCCTCATAGCTGATGTTGCCGGTGGCGGTGATGGGCTCCGTGCCGATCAGGTCGGCAGTAATCAACTGCACCTCGTGGGAGGAGAACTGGTACAGTATGGCCTCCCGGTCCCTGGCGGCGGAGAGGGCGATCCGCTCCGCGGGGCGGGACTCTCCCCGCCACCAGCCGCTGTGGGACGCCAGACAGGCACCCGCTTCATCGGTGGTGAAATAGTAGGGGCCGGTGCCCACAGGGGTGAGGCTTTCCTCGGTTCCGGACTTGACGATGGGGATGTCCAGCAGGGCCGGGAGGCTGGAGTCCGGGCGGGACAGGGTTACGATTACCACCCCGTCCCCGGCGGAGACAGCGGCCACATGGGCCAGCCGGGCGCTGTACCGCTGGGAACTCTTGGCCCGCCGCAGGGTGGCCGCCGCGTCCGCCGCCGTCAGGGGGGACCCGTCGGAAAAGGTGACGCCGCTGCGGAGGGTGAACGTGTAGGTGAGGGAGGCGGCGTCATAGGTGTAGCTCTGGCACAGCCACGGCTGGGGTTCCAGCTGGCGGTCCAGGCGGAAGAGTCCCTCGTAGATGAGGGAGCCCGCCACCTGCTGCATACCGTCGGCACAGGTCACCGGGTCCAGCGTCTGGTCCGGGTCATAGGGAAGGGTGAACGCCGCAGGGAGGATCACCTCCTCCTGCTGGTCGGCGGGCTCCTGGTCCCCCAGCAGGCCGTTGGCGGACTCCACGGGGGCTTCCGTCCAGCAGCCGGACAGCAGCAGGGTCACTGCCCCCAGCAGGCACAGGATCTGGATGCGCTTGGTCTTGGTCATGGCACAGGCCCTCCGGCAAAGAGTGTTTCAAAGGCAGATCACGGCCACCTGTGCGCCCCGGGCCTCGCCCATCTTCCGGTGGGACCAGAAGAGGTCGGGGCGGCAGGCGGTACACAGGCCGCAGATGTCGATATGCTCCGGCGCGACACCGGCGTGGAGCAGCCACTGACGGTTCAGACCCGCCAAATCTACATGGTATTTGGGCCCTCGACGCTCCAGATACGGCTCCGCCTCCGGCCCCAGGGCAGAGGCCCGCATGGCCTCCGGTACGTCGCCGTCGGTCTCAAAGCAGCATTTCCCAATGCAGGGCCCCACGGCAGCCAGGATGCGTTCCGGTCTGGCGCCCAGCAGGCGGACCATCTCCCGGACGGTCTTCTCCACGATTCCAGCGGCACAGCCCCGCCATCCGGCGTGGACCGCTCCCACGCACCCGGCGTCCGGGTCATGGAGCAGAAGGATGCCGCAGTCGGCGGAGAACACCACCAGGGGCAGTCCTTTTTCAGCGGTGATGAGGGCGTCGGCGTCGTAGTCCCGGTCCCGGATCAGACCCTTCCCGGCGTCGGCGGCGGTGCAGAGCCGCACATCATCCCGATGGACCTGCCGGGAGAGGACGGGGTACGCCGAGTCCATATCCAGGGCGGCGAAAAAGCGGCGGTAGTTCTCCTCCACGTTCTCCGGCGCGTCCCCGCGTCCGGGGCCCAGGTTCAGGGTATCCCACGGCGCCGGAGACACCCCGCCCCGCCGGGTGGAGAATCCGTGGCGCACCCCGCCCAGCAGGGGAGAGGCGAGCCAGACCAGACTCTGTTGTTCATGGGTGACAAATGACATGGCGGCCTCCTTTGATTGAGCATGAAAAGGGACGTCAGGAGCGTTCCTGGGGATCGTTCACCGGGTCCGCAAGGCGGCGGGAACCCCACCACCAGATGGTACCAGTCAGAAACAGCAGGGCGCTGACGAGGAACAGGGCTGTAAAAAGGTTGGTGCCTTCGGCGAATAGGTATCCAAAGGCCAGCAGCCCCAGAGCAGATACCATCAGACCTATGCCGATCAGCATATTTCGAATCGTGTGCAGCAGGCGGATGCTCTCCTGATTTTCACCCACGGAAGCAGCTCCCTTCTGTGAAAAGACCGCCCCCTGCCCTCCGGCAGGAGAGAACAGGGAGCGGAAGAGATAAAAATGAAAAGACAAAGGATAAAAGATAGAGTGGAGAGTGAGGAGATGCTCCCAAAAGGAAAGGGGCTAGGGGAAACCCATCCGGGTTTCCCCAGTTGATCTGCCGAAGGCAGATCAAGAAATTCCAATCATTTTCGCCGCGGCGTGTACGTGGCGAAAATACTTTGACCTAAGCGCCTTGGGCGCGTTCACCAGTCCGCAGACTGGTGGTGGGGGAGGTCGAGGGGGAGCCTGCTCCCCCTCGAAATCAGTTGTCGTGGTACTCCTTGCAGGTGCACTTCTTCCACTTCAGGCCGCTGCCGCAGGGGCAGGGGTCGTTGCGGCCGATCTTGTTGACCTTGACAGGCTGCTTCTTGGGGGCGGTGCCGTCGCCGCCCACGTTTTCCACCATGCCCTTGGCCACCCGCTCCCGCTTGACCTCCTCGTCCTTCTTCAGCCGGACGGAGAACATGCGGCGGACCGTCTCGGTCTGGATGGCGGAGACCATCTCTTCGAACATGGTCAGGGACTCCTGCTTGTAGGCGATGACCGGGTCGGTGTTGGCATAGGCCCGCAGGCGGATGCCCTGCTTCAGGTCGTCCATGGCGTCGATGTGGTCCATCCAGTACTCGTCCACCACGCGCAGCATGATGACCCGCTCCAGCTCCCGCATGAGGGGCGTACCGATCTCCGCCTCCTTGGCCTCGTAGGTCTTTTCTGCGGCCTCCAGGAAGAGGTCGGTGAAGTCCTGCTGGGTCTTGTCGGCGGCGTCGTCCTCCGTGAACTGGAAGGTATCCTTGGGGAAGTACAGCCCCTCCAGGCCGCGCAGCATCTCCCGGCAGCCGGCGGCGTCCAGGGCCTGGGCCTCGCCGAAGGCCATAGCCACGTGGTCGGCGATGGCGTTGCGGGTCATGGACAGGATGGTGTCCTTCAGGTCCTTGCCGTCCAGAACCTCCCGGCGCTGCTGGTAGATGATCTCCCGCTGCTTGTTCATGACGTCGTCGTACTCCAGCACGGACTTGCGGGACTGGAAGTTCCGGGACTCCACGGTGGTCTGGGCGTTCTCGATGGCCTTGGTCAGCATCTTGTTCTCGATGGGGGTGTCCTCGTCCAGGTCGAACTTCTCCATCATGTTCTGGATCCGCTCGCCGCCGAAGAGGCGCATCAGGTCGTCCTCCAGGGAGATATAGAACCGGGTCTCGCCGGGGTCGCCCTGGCGGCCGGCGCGGCCGCGGAGCTGGTTGTCGATCCGGCGGGATTCGTGGCGCTCTGTGCCGATGATGAAGAGGCCGCCGGCGGCGCGGACCTTCTCCGCCTCCTCCGCGATCACCGCCTTGTGCTGGGCCATCTTCTCGGCAAACAGCTTCCGGGCGGCCAGAATCTCCTCGTTGTCTGTTTCGGCGTAGCCGGTGGCGTCGGCAATGACCTCATCGGAGTAGCCGGCCTTCACCAGGTCTGCCCGGGCCAGGTACTCGGCGTTGCCGCCCAGCATGATATCGGTGCCGCGGCCGGCCATGTTGGTGGCCACGGTGACGGCGCCGAACTTGCCCGCCTGGGCCACGATCTCCGCTTCCTTCTCATGGTTCTTGGCGTTCAGCAGGTTGTGCTGGATGCCCTCCCGGGCCAGCAGGCCGCTGAGCAGCTCGTTCTTCTCAATGGACACGGTACCCACCAGCACGGGCTGGCCCTTGGCGTGGCAGTCCTTGATCTGCTGGATGACCGCTCGGTACTTGCCTGCCTCGGTCTTGTACACCACGTCGTGGTGGTCGTGGCGCTGGTTGGGCCGGTTGGTGGGGATCTCCACAATGTCCAGCTCGTAGATGGTGCCGAACTCCTCCTGCTCCGTCATGGCGGTGCCGGTCATGCCGGACAGCTTGTCGTACAGGCGGAAGTAGTTCTGGAAGGTGATGGTGGCCAAGGTCTTGTTCTCGCTGGCCACGGTGACGTGCTCCTTAGCCTCGATGGCCTGGTGCAGGCCGTTGGAGTAGCGCCGGCCGAACATCAGACGGCCGGTGAACTCGTCCACGATGATAACCTCGCCGTCCTTCACCACATAGTCGATGTCCCGCTTCATCACGCCGTGGGCCTTGATGGCCTGGTTGATGTGGTGGGAGAGGGTAGCGTTCTCCGGGTCGGACAGATTCTCCACGTGGAAGAACTCCTCCGCCTTGGCGATGCCCCGGGCGGTGAGCATGGCGGTCTTGGCCTTCTCATCCACGATGTAGTCCGCGTCCGCCTCGGCGGGATCCTCTTCCTCCTTGTTGTCCACCTGGACGACCGCCTGCTTCTTCAGGCGGGAGACGAACATCTCTGCCATGTCATAGAGCTGGGTGGACTTCTCCCCCTGGCCGGAGATGATGAGGGGTGTCCGGGCCTCGTCGATCAGGATGGAGTCCACCTCGTCCACGATGGCGAAGGCATGACCCCGCTGCACCAGCTCCGTGGAGTAGATGCACATGTTGTCCCGCAGATAGTCGAAGCCCATCTCGTTGTTGGTGCCATAGGTGATGTCCGCGGCGTAAGCGGCCTGCCGCTCCTTGGTGGTCAGGCCGTGGACGATCAGGCCCACCTTCAGGCCCAGGAAGCGGTGGACCTTGCCCATCCACTCACTGTCGCGCTTGGCCAGGTAGTCGTTCACCGTGACGATGTGGACGCCCCGGCCGGTCAGGGCGTTCAGATAGGCGGGCAGAGTGGCTACCAGGGTCTTGCCCTCGCCGGTCTTCATCTCGGCGATCCGGCCCTGGTGCAGCACGATGCCGCCCACCAGCTGCACCCGGTAGGGCCGCATGCCCAGCACCCGGTCCGCGGCCTCCCGCACGGTGGCAAAAGCCTCCGGCAGGATATCGTCCAGGGTCTCGCCATTCTGCAGGCGCTCCTTGAACTCCGTGGTCTTGGCCCGCAGGGCCTCGTCGCTCATGGCCTTGTATTCGTCGGCCATGGACTCGATCTTGTCCACGATGGGGTAGATGGATTTCAGCTCCCGGGAGCTGTAATCGCCAAAAATCTTTTTCATCAGACCCATGATTGTGATACTTCCTTTCCGGGCCGGTCCCTCCGGCCCGCCGGAATGGCGGAGCGCTGGAGAAAGGCCCGTTGATCCATATTATTTATAAAAGGTGGGGCAGTCCCCACGAAAAAGCAGAAATAGCATACCACAATCGCAGGTGGAATGCAAAGAAAAAACAACTTTTGTAAAAAAAGTTCATAAATAGCGGCCCATGTCCGGCAGAAGCCATGATTTTTCGACAGGACGCGGCGGGGAAATCAGCGAAAAGAAACAAACGCTTCCCGACCGGGCAATCGATTGCCCAGTCATAGGAGCTCCGGATCCAGCTCCTCGTCCAGCAGCATCCGGATGCGGCTGAGGACCGTGCCCTCGCCGGTGGAGGCGTCGTAGTCCACGCTTACCAGCCGGGCGCCCGGCAGCTTGCGCTGGAGGGCGGCGTACTGCCCCTTGCCGAAGATGTGGCCCGGCAGGCAGGCGAAGGGCTGGACGCAGAGAATTTTTCGGTATCCCAGCCGGGCCCAGCCCACGGCCTCGGCAGCGATCAGCCACCCATCCGCCACCGTCACCCGCAGGGGAGCATACCCCTCCGCCTGCCGCTTCAGCTCCGGCAGCGGCGGCAGGGCATGATAGCCCGCCTGATTCAAAATCGACAGCATATCCCGCTGGATCTCCGCCAGGTACGACGCCAGCAGCCGATACACCCGCCGGGCAGGGGCGGAGCCTTTCAGGGCGTGGCCGTCCATGTAGTACAGGGCGTACCAGGTGATGCCGCCCACGCCGATCTCGCAGTGCTCCGCCGCCAGATACCGCTCCAAATTCCAGTTGCCCAGGTGGCAGTATTTCGTGTAGATCTCCCCCACGATAGCCACCTTCTGGACTTCACGGGGCACCCGCTCCACCGCCCGGAATTCGGCCGCCATCTCCCGGCAGCGGCGCAGGATCTCCCGGCGGGTGAGTCCTCGATTCCCCGCCAGATCCTGTCCCAGGTCCTCCGTCCAGCGGCGCCAGAGTGCCTCCGCCGTGCCGGGGACTGCCTCGTATGGCCGGGTCTGGTTCCGCAGCAGGGCCAGCGTGTCCCCCCACACGGCAGCGGCCAGACAGCGGCGGACCATGGCGGCGGTGATGGGCAGCCCGGTGCCCCGGTCGATGCCCCGGACATTGAGACTCAGGGTCTCCACCCGGCCGTAGCCCAGCCGGTCCAGCACCCGCCGCAGCAGGCGGATGCCGCAGGAGCCCCGGCACTCGTCCCCCGCCTGGCCGAACAGCACCCCGCACCGGGCCGGGTCGTACCGCCCGGACCGCAGGGCGGACAGCACCTGCCCCGCCACCAGGAACACCGGATAGCACAGCTCATTGTGGAAATATTTCAGCCCCAGCTCCGCCAGATGGGGATCGTCCTCCGTCAGCAGCACCGGCTCCCATTCCTCCGACGTAAAGGCGTACTGCAGCAGGGGGAACCAATCGTCCAGCAGGGAGGGGATCAGCAGCGTCTTCCGCTCTGCCATCCCGGCCACCTCCTTTTATCCCAGCATACCGGTCCGCGCGGGGGAAAGCAAGGCAAAAGTGGTTACAAAATCCGCCGGAATCCCCGCCGCCCCTTGCCCCGCCCGCTCCTTTGTGTTAAACTGACAAAAAAGCCCCACCCGCCGCCGCGGCGGGGAGGAGCAAAAAAGGAGGTTCCCCCATGAAGCTCAGCTTTTACGGCGCCGACCAGTGCGTCACCGGCAGCTGCCACTGTCTGGAGGTCAACGGCAGGCGCATCCTGGTGGACTGCGGATTGCAGCAGGGGCGGGACGAGGTGTCCAACGACGCTTTTCCCTTTGCCGCGAACGACATCGACTTCGTCCTGGTGACCCACGCCCACATCGACCACACCGGCCGGATCCCCATGCTGGTGAAGCAGGGCTTCCAGGGCCGGATCGTCGCCACCCGGCTGACGGCGGATCTCATGGACATCATGCTCCAGGACTCCGCCCACATCCAGGAGTCCGACGCGGAGTGGAAGAACCGCAAGGCGGAGCGGTCCGGCGCCCCCCGGGTGGAGCCCCTTTACACCATCGAGGACGCCCAGCGGGTGAGCCAGTACATGACCACCTGCGAGTACAACCAGCCCCTGGACCTGTGCGAGGGCGTCCGGGTGGAGTTCGTGGACGCGGGCCATCTGCTGGGCTCCGCCTCCATCCTCGTCACCGCCACGGAGGGCGGCATCACCAAACAGATCGTCTTTTCCGGCGACATCGGCAATGTGGACCAGCCCATCATCCGGGACCCCACCTACCTCACCGGCGCGGACTACGTGGTGATGGAGTCCACCTACGGCGACCGCAACCACACGGAGGTGTGGAGCTACACCGACGATCTGGCGAAGATCATCGACGAGACCATCGCCAAGGGCGGCAACGTGGTGATCCCCTCCTTCGCCGTGGGCCGCACCCAGGAGCTACTGTACTTCATCCGGGAGATCAAGGACAAGGGGATGGTGAAGAGCGACCCGGACTTCCCCGTGTACATCGACTCCCCCCTGGCCAAGAAGGCCACCACCATCTTCACCGGCGACCTGCGGGGCTATCTGGATGAGGCGGCGCTGGAGCTGGTGCAGGACGGCACCCACATGTTCAACTTCACCAACCTGCGCATGACGGAGACCAGCGAGGAGTCCAAAATGCTGAACATGGACCCCACCCCCAAGGTCATCATCTCCGCCTCCGGCATGTGCGACGCGGGCCGCATCCGCCACCACCTGAAGCACAACCTCTGGCGGCCGGAGTGCACCGTGGTGTTCGTGGGCTACCAGGGGGAGGGCACCCTGGGCCGCGCCCTGCTGGAGGGTGTGAAGAGCGTGAAGCTCTTCGGCGAGGAGATCGCCGTCCATGCGCAGATCGTGAACTTCCAGGGTCTCTCCTCCCACGCGGACCGGAACCACCTGCTCTCCTGGATCCAGGCCATCCAGGCCCCCAAGCCCCAGCACGTGTTCGTGGTCCACGGGGACCGGGAGGTGGCGCCCTTCTTCGCCAAGACCATCCAGGGCCTGGGCTTCACCGCCCACGCGCCCCAGTACACGGAGGTGTACGACCTGATCGCCGACAAGGTGACCGAGCCCGGCTACCTGCCTGAGCGGAAGGCCAGGACCACCGGCGGTATGCGGGCCAGCGCGGCCTACGAGCGGCTGGTGGCCGTGGGCAACATGCTTATGGAGAGCATCAAGCGCAGCCGCGGGCGGGACAACAAGTCCCTGGCCCGGTTCGCGGACCAGCTGCGGCAGCTGCTGGAGAAGTGGGAGAGCTAAGGCAGCTCCCTTGCCAGAGAGAAGGCGGCCTGGAACGCGGCCTCCAGCTCCATGCTGTGGAGCTGCGCCGCCGCATCCTCGTATTTTTCGACGGTGTTCCAGTCGTCGTCCGGAAGCAGGTCCCGGAGCCGCAGGGACAGGCGGGCGGTCAGGCGGGAGACTTCCCGGTACTCCGGGGAGGGGAGATAGGAGGGGAGGAGCTCCTCCTTGGCATAGGCATATAAAATTTCCATTGCATCCGACATAGCGATCACCATAGCACCCATTTTGTACATATCATTATATACACCCATATTGTGCGTGTCAAGGGGTTTGAGAGTTTTTATGATAAAATTTGCGGAGAGACTGCGCGAACTGCGGAGAGAAAAGAAAGTGACCCAGTCAAAGATGGCCGATTTCCTCGGTATCAAGCTGAGGTCTTACCAGAACTATGAGGGCGGCTCTCGCCGGCCGGATTACGAGGGACTGGTGGCCCTGGCGGATTACTTCGACGTGACCACAGATTATCTGCTGGGGCGGAGCGACGTGCGGGGGTAACATGGGATGGGCCGCCGTCCGGCGGCCACGGGGGATTCTGCTCCCGCAGGGGGCTGGTCCAGCGGGATGCACCCCCCATTGTCGTCGTCGCAAAGTCCGCTCAGCTCCGTTTCCGCCTGCGGCGAAAACTGCGCCTGCTCCCTTGCTCCTCCTCTCCCCACCGCGCGGGGCGCGGCGGGGGCCCCTTTCGGTCTTGCCAAAAGAGAAACGGGCCGTGCACGGTCCAAAAGAAAAGACCGCTTAGACGCGCTCCGGCGCGTTCGCGCCTCCGCGCGACGGGGGTCGGCGGATCGGTGCAAGCGCCGATTTTGGCCTGCCTTCGGGCACGCTATCATCTTCTGCAATTTCTGGGACTGCCGTCCCGTGGCGGATGGTGCGGAGGTCGTCGGGGTGGTTATCGCATTGTCTCTGCTTCTCTTTTCGCTGCCGCTGGCCGTCCCGCGCGGGAACTGGTGCAACGGGCGGATGTGGGCATCCGCCCGAAAGCATAAACCCCTACGACCACCCGGGTAGCGCGTAGCGAAGCGGAACGCGCGGAAAGAGGAGCTGGTCAAATGCGTCCTTGCACCCCGACCCAAGACGCACCCGCGCCGCGGGAATCCGCCATCAAGCCTGTACCGCACCCCGCCGCGCCCGTCGGGGAGCCATCGCAGACCCGCAGGCACCATCTCATGCCGACCCCCGTACAGCAACTTTGCACGCACGTGCAAAGTTGCGGCCAAAGCGCCTTTTTCTCTTACACCGGGCGCGGCGCGTTCTCTTTTTGGGTAAGACCAAAAAGAGAATGGGGGGCGCATCTGCCTAGCCATCGCCATGGCTGAATCCCTGCGTCCAATGGGACGCACCCCCCGGAGGTATCTATGGATCGACTTCATGAAAACCGCATCTACACCGGCACGGTGGAATCCTACTCCAGCGAGGGCCTGGGCATCGTCCGCCTGGACGGCGCCGTGGTGTTCGTCCCTCAGGCCGTCCGGGGGGAGACCATCGACCTGAAAATCACCAAGGTGATGAAGACCGCCGCCGCAGGGGAGATCGTGAAGATCCACAAGCCCTCTCCCGACCGGGCCCAGCCCGAGTGCCCCGATTACGGCCGGTGCGGCGGGTGCGACTTCCAGCACCTGACGTACCCCGAGGAGCTGTGGGCCAAGCGCCAGCGGGTCCAGGACGCCCTGACCCGCCTGGGGGGCGCAGACATCCGGGTGGAGGAGATCCTGGGGGCAAAGAACCCCCTCCACTACCGCAACAAGAGCCAGTACCCCGTGGGCGCGGACGGCGCCATCGGTTTCTACCGGGCCCGGTCCCATCAGGTGGTGCCGGTGAAGCGGTGCTTGATCCAGCCCGAGGCGGCGGACAAAACCGCCGCGGCGGTGGGGGAGTGGATGCGGCGCTACAAGGTCCCCGCCTACGACGAGGCCACCGGAAAGGGACTGGTGCGCCACGTGTACGTCCGGGTGAATCGGAAGGGCGAGAGCCTTTGCTGTGTGGTAATCAACGGCAGGCAGGCCCCCCGGGAGCCGGAGCTGGCCGCCTATGTCTGCGCCACCGTGCCCCACACCGCGGGGGTGCTGGTGAACAGCAACACGAAGCGGGGCAACGTGATCCTGGGGGAGAAGTACCGCACCCTCTGGGGGCGGGACTATCTGATGGACACCCTCTGCGGCCTGGAGTTCAAGCTGTCGGTGCCGTCCTTCTACCAGGTGAACCGGGATCAGGCGGAAGCGTTGTACGGCAAGGCCCTGGATTATGCCGGCCTGACGGGGCGGGAGACGGTGCTGGACCTGTACTGCGGCATCGGCACCATTACACTGTGCCTGGCGAAGCGGGCCGGACGGGTCATCGGCGCGGAGATCGTGCCGGCGGCCATCCGGGACGCCAAAGAGAACGCCGCCCGGAACCACATTGAAAACGCGGAATTCTTCTGCGGCGACGCGGCTGAGACAGCCGCACGGCTGGAGGCGGAGGGCCTGCGGCCGGACGTCATCACCGTGGACCCGCCCCGGAAAGGGCTGGCGCCGGAGGTGATCGGCTCCATCGCGGCCATGGGGCCGGAGCGGGTGGTGTATGTCTCCTGCGACCCCGCCACGCTGGGCCGGGACGTGAAGCGGTTCGGAGAGCTGGGTTACCGGGCCGTCCGGGCCTGTGCAGTGGACATGTTTCCCGCCACACGGCATGTTGAGAGCGTGGTGCTGCTGGAGAGGAGTTGACCAAAATGGCAGTTTCAAAATTCCGGATTTATGACTACTGGAAAGACAAAGCCATCACGAAAAAATTTGAAATCAAGCCGGTGTCCGCGTGCACGAAGGAGGACGACGCACTTTCCATAACAGAATTTCCTGATGAGATTTTTTGCTGGGCTTGTCAGATGCCGCCGTATCAACAGGGGACACATCGGACACTCAGCGGACTTTGGAATGGAGACACACTTTTACAGCGGTCCCATATTTTGGAAAAGTCCCTGAATGGAGAGGATAAACCCGAGAATTATTTTCTGCTGTGTCCGCAATGTCACGCGGAATCTCCGGATACGACGGACGCGAAGCTCTTTTTCGCGTGGGTCCGGTATAAGCGGACGCATGAGAACTATTCCATGGTGCTTCGGAGGGATATGAAAAAGGCGGCGGAGATTCTGGGAGTGGACCAGAACCTTGTGGAGGAGCGATTTGCCGCGCTGCGGCTGACCCGGCTGGAAGAGGATGCGTATATTCGAGACTATATTGTCAAAAACTGTGCGATGCATGGCAGCTTTCTTGCGCCGCTCTCCCGCATGATGATCCTGCAAAAATGGATTCTGGACCCGGAGGAACAGAAAAAGTTTGCCGCCTGGCGGAGGACGCTGCCTGAAGAAGAGACTGGTGAGAAGGAGCCAACATAAATATCTCAAAAGAGATCATTCCGCAAGGACTGAAGAATAAAACAGTTGTCAAACACAGTTTGAGGGTGTATGATAAATCACAAATCAGGGCGGTCACTGCCAGAGAACCGAAACAGGAGGAGTATTATGAACAAAACGGCAAGCATGGTCTTGAAGATCATCGGCGCCAGCCTGGCATTCGCAGCGGTTATCTGCCTGCTGATCGGCGGCTGGCATGACCTCAGCGTGGGATACAGCGGTATGAAGAAGCGGCTGGCCCGGAAATTCGGCTCCGAGTACGACGACTACGCCGACGAAGAGCTCTACGAGTAATCCAGAGCATAAAAAGGACCCCATCCAGATGGATGGGGCCCTTTTCTGCGTTTTTTCCGCCACAGGGCAACAAAAAACGGCTGGAAGAAATCCCCAACCGCAACGAAATTCCCCTTGACAGAGGAAAAAAACCATGGTAAAATAAGACGCTTATATGATGGCAGAGGATATTCCGCCATTTTTTATCGTTGAGATAACGATAGCATATTTCCCAGAACAATGCAAGAGCGGGATGCAGGAATTTTAACAACGATACCGTGCGTATCATTCCTGGCCGCGCCACCCGAAAAACCACGCGCCCGGCAGGACAGGGCGGGGCGCACAGAAGAAAGGTGAATGAGAAGATGGCCAAAGACAAGTACTACGGAAAGACCCTTCGTAAGAACTTCGCCAGGCACGAGGAAGTCATGCCCATGCCCAACCTTCTGGAGATCCAGAAGAAGTCTTACCAGGAGTTTTTGGACACCGGCCTCCGGGAGGTGTTCAACGACGTGGGCGCGATCACGGACTATCAGGGCAACCTGGAGCTGACCTTCATCGACTACAAGATGGATGAGGCGCCCAAGTACGACGTGGAGGAGTGCAAGGCCCGGGATGCCACCTACGCCGCGCCGCTGAAGGTGAAGGTCCGCCTTCGGAACAAGGAGACCGAGGAGATCAAGGAGCAGGAGATCTTCATGGGCGACTTCCCGCTGATGACCCACTCCGGCACCTTTGTTATCAACGGCGCCGAGCGCGTCGTGGTTTCCCAGATCGTCCGGTCCCCCGGTGTGTACTACGGCAAGGAGACGGACATCAAGACCGACCTGCCCATCCTCACCTCCACTGTCATCCCCAACCGGGGCGCCTGGCTGGAGTATGAGACCGACGCCAACGAGGTCTTCTGGGTCCGCATCGACAAGAACCGCAAGCTCCCCATCACCTGCCTGATCCGGGCCCTGGGCCTGAAGACGGACCAGGAGATCCTGGACCAGTTCGGCGACGATCCCCGCATCGTCACCACCCTGGAGAAGGACCCCTGCAAGAACTACGAGGACGCCATGCTGGAGATCTACCGGCGCCTGCGTCCCGGCGAGCCCCCCACGGTGGAGGCCAGCGAGACCCTGATCCACAACCTGTTCTTCGACCCCCGGCGCTACGACCTGTCCACCGTGGGCCGGTACAAGTTCAACAAGAAGCTGTCCCTGTGGCAGCGCATCCCCGGCTACAAGCTGGTCTATCCCGTGGCAGATCCTGCCACCGGTGAGCTCCTGTTTGATGAGGGCCATCTGCTGACCAAGGACGATGCCCGCCTGCTGGATACGGTCGGCGTGGGAGAGGTCACCATCGACGTGGAGGGAGCGCCCCTGCGGGTCATGTCCAATAAGATGTGCGACCTGAGCCATTATGTGGACTTCGATCCCCTGGCCGAGTGCGGTATCAAGGAGCGGGTGCGCTTCGACGTGCTGCAGGAGCTGCTGGGCCAGTACAGCGGCGAGGAGCTGAAGGACCAGATCCGCCTGCACCGGGCCGATCTGGTGCCCAAGCATATCATCATTGATGATATCCTCACCTCCATCAACTATATGAACGGCCTGGCCCGGGGCATCTCCGTGAAGGATGACATCGACCACCTGGGCAACCGCCGCCTGCGCTGCGTGGGCGAGCTGCTGCAGAACCAGTTCCGCATCGGCTTTTCCCGGATGGAGCGGGTAATCCGGGAGCGCATGACCATCCAGGACCTGGATGTGGTCACCCCCCAGAGCCTCATCAACATCCGCCCCGTCACTGCCGCCATCAAGGAGTTCTTCGGCTCCAGCCCCCTGAGCCAGTTCATGGATCAGACCAACCCCCTGGCGGAGCTGACCCACAAGCGGCGTCTTTCCGCCCTGGGCCCCGGCGGCCTCTCCCGCGAGCGTGCCAGCATGGAGGTCCGCGACGTCCATTACAGCCATTACGGCCGCATGTGCCCCATCGAGACCCCTGAAGGTCCCAACATCGGCCTGATCTCTTATCTCGCCACCTATGCCCGGATCAATGAGTACGGCTTTATTGAGGCGCCCTACCGGGCGGTGGACAAGGAGACCTTCCACGTCTCCGACGAGATTGTCTATATGACCGCCGACGAGGAGGACAACTACATCGTCGGCCAGGCTGCTGAGCCTCTGGACGAGAACGGCTGCCTCATCAACGCCCGTATCACGGCCCGGCACCGGGACGAGATCGTGGAGGTGGACAAGGAGCGGGTGGACTACATCGATGTGTCCCCCCGGATGATGGTCTCCATCGCGACGGCCATGATCCCCTTCCTGCCCAACGACGACGCCAACCGCGCCCTGATGGGCGCCAACATGCAGCGTCAGGCCGTGCCTCTGCTGCGTCCCCACGCGCCCATTGTGGGCACCGGCATGGAGCACAAGATCTGCATCGACTCTGAGATCGCTGTCCTGGCGGAGGGCGACGGCGTGGTGACCTCTGTGGACGCCCGCCACATCACCGTCAAGTACGACAGCGGCGAGGTCAAGGACTACAAGCTGACCAAGTTCCTCCGGTCCAACCACGGCACCTGCATCAACCAGCGGCCCATCGTGGAGGTGGGCGAGCGGGTTCACGGCTGGGGCACCGACGAGAACGGCCAGACCGTGGATCCCACCGTCCTGGCGGACGGCCCCGCCACTGAGCAGGGCGAGATCGCCCTGGGCCAGAACATCCTGGTTGGCTTCATGACCTGGGAGGGCTACAACTACGAGGACGCCGTGCTGCTGAACGAGCGTCTGGTGCGGGAGGACCTGTATACCTCCATCCACATCGAAGAGTACGAGATCGACGCCCGGGACACCAAGCTGGGCCCGGAGGAGATCACAAGAGACATCCCCAATGTGGGCGAGGACGCCCTGAAGGATCTGGACGAGAACGGCATCATCCGCATCGGCGCAGAGGTCCGTTCCGGCGACATCCTGGTGGGCAAGGTCACGCCCAAGGGCGAGACCGACCTCACCGCCGAGGAGCGGCTGCTGCGGGCCATCTTCGGTGAGAAGGCCCGGGAGGTCCGGGACACCTCTCTGAAGGTCCCCCACGGCGAGAGCGGCATCATCGTGGACGCCAAGGTCTTCACCCGGGAGAACGGCGACGAGCTGGGGCCCGGCGTGAACATGGTAGTGCGGGTGTATATCGCCCAGCGCCGGAAGATCCAGGTGGGCGACAAGATGGCAGGCCGCCACGGCAACAAGGGTGTCGTGTCCCGGGTCCTGCCGCAGGAGGATATGCCCTTCCTGCCCGACGGCACGCCGCTGGACATCGTGCTGAACCCCCTGGGCGTGCCCAGCCGTATGAACATCGGCCAGGTGCTGGAGGTCCATCTGGGCTACGCCGCCCAGAAGCTGGGCTGGAAGGTGGCCACCCCCATCTTCGACGGCGCGTCTTACAGCGACATTCAGGAGCTGCTGCAGCAGGCGGGCCTGGATCCTGAGGGCAAGAGCGTGCTGTACGATGGCCGCACCGGTGAGCCCTTCGACAACAAGGTCACCGTGGGCTACGTGTACTTCCTGAAACTGCACCATCTGGTGGACGACAAGATCCACGCCCGCTCCACCGGCCCGTACTCCCTGGTTACTCAGCAGCCGCTGGGCGGCAAGGCCCAGTTCGGCGGCCAGCGCTTCGGCGAAATGGAAGTCTGGGCCCTGGAGGCCTATGGCGCGGCCTATACCCTGCAGGAGATCCTGACGGTGAAGTCTGACGACGTCACCGGCCGCGTCCGGACCTACGAGGCCATCGTCAAGGGCCACAACGTGCCCCAGCCCGGTGTGCCGGAGTCCTTCAAGGTGCTGGTGAAGGAGCTGCAGTCCCTGTGCCTGGACATTCAGGTGCTGGACAAGGACGGCAACGTCATCGAACTGAAGGAAGACGAGGACGCTATGGACACCTTCAACCTGGCCCGGATGGACGCCGACGACGACCGGCACCGCGCCTTCTCCGAAGAGGCGGAGTTCCAGGATTCCGGCTTTGACATCGAGGACGCCCCGGAGGATGCCGGCGCGGACATCGACGTGGACTTCGACGACGAATGATCCAGGATCGTATTGTTCGTCAACTCAACAATTCTGGATCATGTAAGGAGGAAATCGCAAGATGATCGACAACAACACTGGCAACAACATTGCCTTTGACGCGATTAAGATCGGCATGGCCTCTCCGGAGCAGATCCGCGCCTGGTCCTATGGCGAGGTGAAAAAGCCGGAGACCATCAACTACCGCACCCTGAAGCCGGAGCGGGACGGCCTGTTCTGCGAGCGCATCTTCGGACCCACCAAGGACTGGGAGTGCCACTGCGGCAAGTACAAGAAGATCCGCTACAAGGGCAAGATCTGCGACCGCTGCGGCGTCGAAGTCACCCGGGCCAAGGTCCGCCGGGAGCGCATGGGCCACATCGAGCTGGCCACCCCCGTCTCCCACATCTGGTATTTCAAGGGTATCCCCTCCCGGATGGGTCTGCTGCTGGACATCAGCCCCCGGATCCTGGAAAAGGTGCTGTATTTCGCCAACTATATCGTCACCGACCCTGGTGAGACTCCGCTGACCAAGAATCAGATCCTCTCCGAGAAGGAGTACCGGGATTACCGTGAGAAGTATGAGGACGACTTCCAGGCCGGCATGGGCGCCGAAGCCGTGAAGAAGCTGCTCCAGGACGTGGACCTGGAGGCCCTCTCCGCCCAGCTCCACGCAGAGCTGAAGGATGCCTCCGGCCAGAAGAAGGCCCGGATCGTCAAGCGGCTGGAAGTGGTGGACGCCTTCCGCCTGTCCGGCAACAAGCCGGAGTGGATGGTCATCGACGTGCTGCCTGTTATCCCGCCGGAGCTGCGCCCCATGGTGCAGCTGGACGGCGGCCGGTTCGCCACGTCCGACCTGAACGACCTGTACCGCCGGGTCATCAACCGGAACAACCGCCTGAAGCGGCTGATCCAGCTGAACGCCCCGGATATCATCGTCCGCAATGAGAAGCGGATGCTCCAGGAGGCTGTGGACGCCCTGATCGACAACGGCCGCCGGGGCCGCGCCGTCACCGGCGCCAACAACCGGGCGCTGAAGTCCCTCAGCGACCTGCTGAAGGGCAAGCAGGGGCGGTTCCGCCAGAACCTGCTGGGCAAGCGCGTGGACTACTCCGGCCGTTCCGTTATCGTGGTCGGCCCCGAGCTGAAGATCTATCAGTGCGGCGTGCCCAAGGAGATGGCCGTGGAGCTGTTCCGCCCCTTCATCATGAAAAAGCTGGTGGAGGACGGCACTGCCAACAACATCAAGTCCGCCAAGAAGATGGTGGACAAGGGCGTCACCGAGGTGTGGGACGCTCTGGATGTCATCATCAAGGACCACCCCGTCATGCTGAACCGCGCTCCGACGCTGCACCGCCTGGGCATCCAGGCCTTCGAGCCGGTGCTGGTGGACGGCCGGGCCTTGAAGCTGCACCCCCTGAACTGCACCGCCTTCAACGCGGACTTCGACGGCGACCAGATGGCCATTCACGTGCCCCTGTCCGCCGAGGCCCAGGCCGAGGCCCGCATCCTGATGCTCTCCGCCAACAACCTGCTGCGTCCCCAGGACGGCGGCCCCGTCACCGTGCCCACCCAGGACATGGTGCTGGGCTCCTACTACCTGACTATGGACCGCATGGGCAAGGCGGAGAAGGGCGCCGAGACCATCTGGTGCGAGGACGCCGGCGACACCAACCTCACCGCTCACTCCATCGTGGACGCAGATGACTTTGTGGCCGCCAACGACGCCCTGGAGAAGGGGCAGAAGAAGGCCGCCTACCGCCCTCTCCACTTCTACGCCAGCGAGGAAGAGGCCCTCATGGCCTACAACGACCATGTGATTGGGCCCCACTGCCCCATCGGCGTGCGCCGCACCATGACCGTGGACGGCGTCAGCCACACCGCTGTGGTAGAGTCCACCCCCGGCCGTATCATCTTCAACCAGAACATCCCTCAGGACCTGGGCTTTGTGGACCGGACCGATCCCGCCCACGTCTGCGACTATGAGGTGACCTTCACCTGCGGCAAGAAGCAGCTGGGCCAGATCGTAGACCGCACCATCAACAAGCACGGCTTCACCGTGGCCGCTGAGGTGCTGGACGCCATCAAGGCCACCGGCTACAAGCACTCCACCCTGGCGGCCATCACGGTCTCCATCGCGGATATGACCGTGCCCCCCAAGAAGTACGAGCTGGTGGCGGCCTCCGAGCAGAAGGTGCTGGACATTGAGAACCAGTACAAGATGGGCTTCATGACCGAGCACGAGCGCTACAAGCAGGTGGTGCAAGTGTGGGAGAAGACCACCAACGATGTCTCTGACGCCCTGCAGAAGAACCTGGACCGCTATAACCCCATTTTCATGATGGCGGACTCCGGCGCCCGCGGTTCTATGAAGCAGATCCGCCAGCTGGCTGGTATGCGTGGCCTGATCGCCAACACCGCCGGCCGCACCATCGAGATCCCCATCAAGGCGAACTACCGCGAGGGCCTGACCGCCCTGGAGTACTTCATCTCCTCCAGAGGCGCCCGGAAGGGCCTGGCCGACACGGCTCTGCGTACCGCAGACTCCGGTTACCTGACCCGCCGCATGGTGGACGTCTCCCAGGATGTCATCATCCGGGAGGAGGACTGCCACGTGACCCACGGTATCAAGGTCTCCGAGATCAGCGAGAACGGCCAGGTGATCGAGAAGTTCTCCGACCGGCTCCGGGGCCGTTTCCTGGTGGGCGATGTGGTGGACGCCGATACCGGCGAGGTGCTGCTGTCCAGCACCAAGATGATGGACGAGAACGACGCCAAGATCCTGGAGACCCACAAGTGGGTCCAGGCCAACTACCGCGACGGCGACCGCTGCACCTTCGACCCGGCGGTTGACGAGCACCCCACCGTCATGATCCGTACCGTGCTGACCTGCAAGGCCCACAGCGGCGTGTGCGCCAAGTGCTACGGCATGAACCTGGCCACCCAGCAGCCTGTGGGTCCGGGCGAGGCGGTCGGCATCATTGCCGCCCAGTCCATCGGCGAACCCGGCACCCAGCTGACCATGCGTACCTTCCACACCGGCGGTCTGGCCGGCGGCGACATCACCCAGGGTCTTCCCCGTGTCGAGGAACTGTTTGAGGCCCGTAAGCCCAAGCGGATGGCTACTCTGGCAGAGATCGGCGGCACGGTCAAGTTCGAAGAGACCAGCAAGGGCAGCCTGGTGAACATCGTCATCACCGCACCTGACGGGGACACCCGCACCTACGCGGTGCCTCACACCGGCCTGCTGGTGAAGGACGGCGACGTGATCGAGGCCGGCCACCAGCTGACCTACGGTGCGTTGAATCCCCACGAGGTGCTGCGCATTCGCGGCGCTGACGCCGTGTACAACTACCTGATCCAGGAGGTCCTGCGGGTGTACCGCCAGCAGGGCGTGGATATCAACGATAAGCATATCGAGATCATCGTCCGCCAGATGATGCGCAAGGTCCGTCTGGAGGACGCCGGCGACACCAAGCTGCTGGACGGCTCTATGGTGGACGTCCTGGAGCTGGACGACGCCAACGAGGAGATCGACCGCCGCAACGCCGCCGGTGAGCGGCAGGAGAACGGCGAGCCTCTGCGCCACGCCGTAGGCACCCAGCTGCTGATGGGCATCACGAAGGCATCTCTCGCCACGGACTCCTTCCTGTCCGCCGCCTCCTTCCAGGAGACCACCAAGGTCCTGACGGAGGCCGCCATCAAGGGCAAGGCCGACCATCTGGTGGGCCTGAAGGAGAATGTCATCATCGGCAAGCTGATCCCTGCCGGCACGGGCCTGACGGCCTACCACACCTTTGCTGAGGAGTTGGTTCCCGGTCCGGCGCCTGTTGAGGCCGCCCCGGAGCCCATTCCCGCAGAGCTGTGATTCGCCGGACATCCCGCAGACACAAGACCGGGAGAGAGCCTGACCGCTTGCGGTCAGGCTCTCTTTTCAGATGCCGGGCATCGGGAGGCGGGGTGAAGGAGACGCCCCGCAGCCCGGGGCTGAAACGGTTCTGCTGAGAAGCGGATGACCAACGCCCCCCTTTATTTAAAATATCAAAGCTCCCTTGTTCCCAGGCGCACTGCGCCGTATCCGGACGGCGGCCAGAAACGGCCCGGAAACAGGGAGAAGTTCTCCTAAGATGTCTCCAGGTATCCGGCACGCCCGGGAGATGGGGAAAACGTCCAAAAGTCTGCGGACCATGGAAAATTTTTACCGAAAAATGTCTTGACGGATATGTTTCCCCATGGTATAATCCAAAAATGCGCGGATATTAGGATTCTGCGGATTTTGCCATGCGTTTCAGGAGGAATTTCCCGTGATCTCGGAGCTTGCTTCCCAGGAGAAGGTCATCGGCGTGAAGCAGTCCCGCAAGGCGATCCGGGAAGGCCGGGCCAAGCGGGTCTATCTCGCCTGTGACGCCGATCCCGCCATCACCGAGCCGGTGGCCGCCAGCTGTGCGGAGGCCGGCATCCCCGTAGAGACGGACTACACACTGTCCCAGCTGGGCCAGGCGTGCCGGATCAGCGTGGGCGCGTCCGTGGTGGCCGTCCTCTCCGCATAAAGAAATGGTTTTTTTCGGAATAGCTTCACCGCGTTCCGTAAAAAATAAGGGCTGTCGTGGTTACACGGCAGCGAAATTATGAAAGAAAGGAGAAATACACCGAATGCCTACTTTTAACCAGCTGGTCCGTAAAGGAAGAGAACAGGCTACCTACAAGTCCACTTCTCCCGCTCTGCAGTTTGGTCTGAACACCCTGAAGAACAAGACCACCGATCTGCCTTCTCCCCAGAAGAGAGGCGTGTGCACCGCCGTGAGAACCGCGACCCCCAAGAAGCCCAACTCCGCCCTGCGTAAGATCGCCCGTGTGCGTCTGACCAACGGCTACGAAGTCACCGCTTACATTCCCGGCGTGGGCCACTCCCTGCAGGAGCACTCCGTCGTGATGATCCGCGGTGGCCGTGTCAAGGATCTCCCCGGTGTCCGTTACCACATCATCCGCGGTACGCTGGATACCCAGGGCGTCTCCGGCCGTATGCAGGCTCGTTCCAAATACGGTGCCAAGCGGCCCAAGCAGAAGTAAGTCTGCGAACTGAGAGCTTTGCCGAATAGGTTTATATAGATGGCGGCCTCCGGGCCGCCGGGACGACCTCTTTGGCAGGCATCCACGGAAGGCTGCAATACGCCTTTTGAGTACCTATGAGATCATAGAATTATTATGAAGGAGGGAAGCATAGTGCCCAGAAGAGGTAATGTTCCCAAGAGAGAGATCCTGCCGGATCCCGTTTACGGCTCCGTCCTGGTCACCCGGCTGATCAATAGTGTCATGCTGGATGGCAAGAAGGGCGTGGCCCAGAAGGTGGTCTACGGTGCCTTCGACCAGATCAAGGAGAAGACCGAGAAAGACCCCATCGAAGTGTTCAACCAGGCCATGGAGAATATCATGCCCAGCCTGGAAGTCAAGGCCCGCCGTGTGGGCGGCGCCACCTATCAGGTCCCCATGGAGGTCCGTCCCGCCCGCCGCACGACCCTGGGTCTGCGCTGGCTGACGGCCTACGCCCGTTCCCGCAGCGAGCGCACCATGGCTGAGCGCCTGGCCGGCGAACTCATGGACGCCGCCAACAACACCGGCAGCGCCGTGAAGAAGCGCGAGGAAGTCCACAAGGCAGCCGAGGCCAACAAGGCGTTCGCCCATTTCCGCTGGTAAGTTAGGAGAAACAGTATGCCGAGAAAAACACCTCTTGAAAATACCCGTAATATCGGCATTATGGCTCACATCGATGCAGGCAAGACGACGACTACCGAGCGTATCCTGTTCTACACCGGCGTGAACTATAAGATCGGTGAGACCCATGATGGCACCGCCACCATGGACTGGATGGCCCAGGAGCAGGAGCGCGGCATCACCATCACGTCCGCCGCCACCACCTGCTACTGGTCCGGTTCCAAGAACCAGTTCAAGCCCACCCGGATTAACATCATCGACACTCCGGGCCACGTGGACTTCACCGTGGAGGTGGAGCGCTCCCTGCGCGTGCTGGACGGCTCTGTCACCGTGCTGTGCGCCAAGGGCGGCGTGGAGCCCCAGTCTGAGACTGTGTGGCGCCAGGCCGATAACTACAAGGTCCCCCGGATGATCTATGTCAACAAGATGGACATCATGGGCGCCGACTTCTACAACGTGCTCCGCATGATTGAGGAGCGCCTGAAGTGCAATGCCGTGCCCATCCAGCTCCCCATCGGCAGCGAGGATACCTTTAAAGGCATCATCGACCTGATCGAGATGGACGCGGACATCTACTATGACGATCTGGGCAAGGATATGCGCGTGGAGCCCATCCCCGCGGACATGGTGGACCTGGCAAACGAGTACCGGGAGAAGCTGATGGACGCCGTGTCCATGGTGGACGAGTCTATCATGGAGGCATATCTGGCTGGCGAGGAAGTTCCCACGGCCAAGATCCGTGCGGCCATCCGCAAGGCCACGATCGCCAATGAGATGGTGCCCGTCACCTGCGGCACGTCTTACCGCAACAAGGGCGTGCAGAAGCTGCTGGATGCCATCGTGGACTATATGCCCTCTCCCCTGGACATTCCGCCCATCAAGGGCGTGAACCCCAAGACTGACGAGGAGGACGAGCGTCCTGCGGACGACAACGCCCCCTTCTCCGCCCTGGCGTTCAAGATCATGACCGACCCCTATGTGGGCCGCCTGAGCTTCTTCCGCGTCTATTCCGGCCATCTGACCACCGGTTCCTCCGTGCTGAACAGCACCAAGAACGTCAAGGAGCGTATCGGCCGGATTCTGCAGATGCACGCCAACCACCGGGAGGATATCGAGGAGGTCTTCTCCGGCGATATCGAGGCTGCCGTGGGTCTGAAGAACACCACCACCGGCGACACCCTGTGCGATGAAAAGGCACCCATCATCCTGGAGTCCATGGAGTTCCCCGAGCCCGTCATCCGCGTGGCCATCGAGCCCAAGACCAAGGCCGGCCAGGAGAAGATGACCATGGGCCTCATCAAGCTGGCCGAGGAGGATCCCACCTTCAAGACCTACACGGATGAGGAGACCGGCCAGACCATCATCGCCGGCATGGGCGAGCTGCACCTGGAGATCATCGTGGACCGCCTGCTGCGCGAGTTCAAGGTGGAGGCCAACGTGGGCGCACCTCAGGTCGCCTACAAGGAGACCATCAAGAAGGCCGTGGACCAGGACACCAAGTATGCCCGTCAGTCCGGCGGCAAGGGCCAGTACGGCCATGTCAAGATCCACGTGGAGCCCAACGAGTCCGGCAAGGGCTACGAGTTTGTCAACGCCATCGTGGGCGGCGCCGTTCCCAAGGAGTATATCCCGGCTGTCGACGCCGGTATCCAGGGCGCCATGAACGCCGGCGTGGTGGCCGGCTTCCCCGTGGTGGATGTGAAGGTCACCCTGTACGACGGCTCCTATCATGAGGTGGACTCCTCTGAAATGGCGTTCAAGATCGCTGGCTCCATGGCCTTCAAGGAGGCCTGCCGCAAGGCCGATCCCACGCTGCTGGAGCCCATCATGAAGGTCAGTGTCATCGTGCCCGATGAGTATATGGGCGATGTCATCGGCGACCTGAACAGCCGCCGCGGCCAGATCATCCAGCTGGAGGCCCGTCCCGGCGCCCAGCAGATCGACGCCTACGTGCCCCTGGCCGAGATGTTCGGCTATGCCACCGATCTGCGCTCCCGCACCCAGGGCCGCGGCCAGTACACCATGGAGCCCAGCCACTACGTGGAGATCCCGAAGAATATCCGGGATAAGATCGTGGAGACCCGCAATAAGCCCCAGGCGTAAGGAAAAAGGGATTGATTTTCCCTCCATTATACGGTAAAATAAGCAATGCTGAGAAAAACCGCATTGCACCCAACAGATTTTGAAAATTGACAGGAGGATTTTCAAATGGCTAAGCAGAAATTTGAAAGAACCAAGCCCCATGTTAACATCGGCACCATTGGTCACGTCGACCATGGCAAGACCACGCTGACTGCCGCCATTACCAAGTGGCTGTCTCTGCAGGGCAAGGCTCAGTTCGAGGCTTATGACTCCATCGACAAGGCCCCCGAGGAGAAGGAGCGCGGCATTACCATCAACACCGCTCACGTGGAGTATGAGACCGAGAAGCGTCACTATGCCCACGTGGACTGCCCGGGCCACGCCGACTATATCAAGAACATGATTACCGGCGCTGCCCAGATGGACGGTGCTATCCTGGTTATCGCCGCTTCCGACGGCCCCATGGCTCAGACTCGTGAGCACATCCTGCTGGCCCGTCAGGTGGGCGTGCCCGCCATCGTCGTGTTCCTGAACAAGTGCGATCAGGTCGACGACCCCGAGCTGCTGGAGCTGGTGGAGATGGAGGTCCGTGAGCTGCTCTCCAAGTATGAGTTCCCCGGCGACGACATCCCCATCATCAAGGGTTCCGCTCTGAACGCTCTGATTTCCGAGTCCAGCGATCCCGCCGCTCCCGAGTATGCCTGCATCAAGGAGCTGATGGATGCTGTTGACGACTATATCCCCACCCCCGACCGCAAGGAGGATATGCCTTTCCTGATGCCCGTCGAGGACGTGTTCACCATCTCCGGCCGCGGCACCGTGGCTACCGGCCGTGTGGAGCGTGGTGTCCTGAAGCTGAGCGAGGAAGTCGAGATTGTTGGCCTGACCGACGAGAAGAAGAAGACCGTCGTCACCGGCATCGAGATGTTCCACAAGCTGCTGGACTACGCTGAGGCCGGCGACAACATCGGCGCCCTGCTGCGTGGCGTGGACCGCAACGGCATCGAGCGCGGCCAGGTTCTGGCGAAGCCCGGTTCCATTCATCCCCACACCAAGTTCAAGGGCCAGGTTTACGTCCTGACCAAGGACGAGGGCGGCCGTCACACCCCCTTCTTCAACAACTATCGTCCTCAGTTCTACTTCCGCACCACCGACGTGACCGGCGTCATCACCCTGCCCGAGGGCACTGAGATGTGCATGCCCGGCGATAACGTCGAGATGAGCGTGGAGCTGATTACCCCCATCGCCATTGAGAAGGGCCTGCGTTTCGCTATCCGTGAGGGTGGCCGCACTGTGGGTTCCGGCGCTGTTACCGAGATCGCCGAGGCCTGATTTTTCAGCCAAGAAAAAGAACTGCCGCAATGCGGCAGTTCTTTTTTTGCCCGCAGGCCATTCCGAACGGGCTCAGTCCTGCTCCGGATAGACCAGTGTGTCCTGGAATCCGTCTGCCCCGGCGCAGAGGATATCCCCGGCCACCGGCTGCCCCTCGCAGACGTAGAGGTTGGCCTGGACACCCTCCGGCCGTCCGGGATAGTTGGTGACGGTGTAGGTGTACCGGGCCACTTGCTTGCCGCAGCACGCAGAAAGGTCGAAGCCCTGGGAATCCTGCAGCTCGTTGTAGGTGAGGTAGGGCTCCTCCAGTTTCTCCGGCAGCAGAAACTGCAGCGTCTCCACCGGTTCCTCCTCCACCTGCCAGCCCATGGACTCCAGATAGGCGATGCGGTCGGCATTGCCGGTCAGCTGCCAAGCTGCCGCGTCCTGACCGCCACCGGAGCGGCCCACCAGCAGCAGGACGGCGGCCGCCAGGATGCCGGCCAGGATCACAGCCACAACGGCCTTTGTCTTCTTGGAAACCCGCGCGGTCCAAATCAGCATATCGATCCCTCCTGCATCTTCCTATTCATTTTTTTCCGGATTTATGATAAGATGAAGCAGAACAAGCCGTCGGAAGAGAAGCGGTAAAAAGAGGCAGAGGTCAGCAAGGAGGAGGCCGGCATGGAGAAAGCGCGTCTGGACAAGATCATCGCCGGGGAGGGGACATACTCCCGGCGGGAAGTGAGGCTCCTGGTCCGCCAGGGCCGGGTGCTGGTGGACGGTGTGCCTGCCCGGTCTCCGGAGGACAAGGTGGTGCCGGAAGCAGTGGAGATTATGGTGGACGGGACCGTGCTGCACTGCCGCCGCTACACCTGGATCATGCTTCATAAGCCTGCGGGGGTCCTCTCCGCCACGGAGGACGGCCGGGGGGCCACAGTGCTGGACTTGCTGCCGCCGGAGCTCCGGCGGCGGGGACTGTTTCCAGTGGGGCGGCTGGACAAGGATACGGAGGGATTGCTGCTGCTGACCAACGAAGGAGGACTGGCCCACGACATCCTCTCTCCCAAGCATCATGTGGACAAGGTCTACTATGCCCGCACTGCCGGCTGTCTGACGGAGGAGGACTGCAGGGCATTTGCGGCAGGCATGACCCTGGGAGGCGGCCTGGAATGCCTGCCGGCGGGGCTGGAGATCCTCTCCGCCGGGCCGGAGGGCAGCGAGGGGCTGGTCACCCTGCGGGAGGGGAAGTTTCATCAGGTGAAGCGGATGCTGGCGGCTCGGGGAAAGCCGGTCCTCTATCTGAAGCGGGTCCGCATGGGCAATTTGCCACTAGATCCGGCCCTGGAACCGGGCACATACCGATATTTGACGGAGGATGAGGTAGAGAGCCTGCGAAATTTCTAACGGCCACATCAGAAAATTCAAATCTTGCCCAAAAAAGAAGCCGTTTTTTTGTTGAAAAAAGAAAATATATCTTGCATTTTGACAAATTCAACGATATAATATATCCATTGACAATTTGCACAACGCCCCCACGTGTGATTTTAGAGGAGGAGGACGACCATGTCTGGAAGAATTTTTCAAAATGTGGTGCTGCAGCTGAAGGAAAATACGGACCGGACGGTTGGCGTCATTGACGGTGAGGGCATCGTCATCGCCTGCAGCGAACTGGCGATGATCGGCCAGCGGTGGGCGGAGCATGTGCCTGCCATCAATGCTGCCGGCGGCGCCATCGTCACGTCGGAGGGAAAGACATTCAAGGCCCTGAACGGCTGGGGAACCCAGTTTGACTATGCAGCCTTCGCCTTTGGCGACAACGAGATCAGCAAGACCGTTTGCGCCATGGCCACGGTGGCGCTGAATGCAGCCAAATCCTACTACGAGGAGAAACATGACCGGGGGTCCTTCATCAAGGACATCATCTCCGATAACATCATGCTGGGGGATATCTATGTGCGGGCCAAGGAGCTGCGGGTCACGGCGGACGTGCCCCGGGGCGTATTCGTGGTCCGCACCCTGAAGAAGGGGGAGTCTGTCCCCACGGACGTGATCCAGTCCCTGTTCCCGGACCGGCAAAACGATTTCGTCCTCAGCATCGGCGAGGGCGACGTGGTCCTCATCCGCCAGATGCCGGAGGGCTCCGGCATCAAGGAGCTGAACAAGATCGCCTCCTCTATTGAGGAGGCCCTCCGTGCCGGCGGGGAGCCCACGGTGGTGGTGGGCATCGGCACCGTGGCCACCCACCTGCGGGACTTGGCCAAGAGCTATAAGGAGGCACAGATCGCCATTGAGGTGGGCAAGGTCTTTGACACGGAGAAGTACGTCATCAACTATGAGAATTTGGGCATCGGCCGGTTGATTTATCAGCTGCCCACCACCCTGTGCGAGATGTTCCTCCAGGAGGTGTTCAAAAAGAACCCCATCGACGCACTGGACAAGGAGACGCTCTTCACCATCCACAAGTTCTTTGAGAACAACCTGAACGTGTCCGAGACCGCCCGGAAGCTGTTCGTCCACCGGAACACTCTGGTGTACCGGCTGGAGAAGATCAAGAAGCTGACGGGCCTGGACCTGCGGGAGTTCGACGACGCCATTACCTTCAAGGTGGCTCTGATGGTCAAGAAATATCTGACCTCCCGGGGCATCGACTCCTGAGCCTGGATGGATCACACAAGCGCCCCGGCCGGAATTCCGGCCGGGTTTTTTCGCGCCCGGCGGAGACGGACCGCCGGGGAGGAAAACGGAATCGGAAGATTTGAAAAAGGCGGTTGCATTGCGGCGGAAAACCAGATATAATGAAAAAAGCTCTTACATTATGTCGACTGGCGGGGAACCTTTCGGCCGCGCCCGGCGTGTATAAAATAGGGAACACGAGGTACAGACATGATTCGATTAAAAGACGTGGAGATGGAGTACGACAACGGCACCCGGGCCATCAAGGGCATTACCCTGACGATCGAGGACGGGGAATTCGTGTTTCTGGTGGGCCCTTCGGGGTCCGGCAAGTCCACCATCATCAAGCTGCTGACCGGCGAGGTGGAACCCTGCGCCGGACGCATTATGATCAACGGTTTTTCCGTCAGCAACATCTCAGAAAAGCAGATCCCCCTGATGCGCCGCACTCTGGGAGTGATTTTTCAGGATTTCCGGCTGATCGAGAAGAAGACTGTCTATGACAACCTGGCCTTTGTCATGCGGGCAGTGGGCGCCAGCCCCAAGGAGATCCGCAAGCGCATCCCCTATGTGCTGGAGCTGGTGGGCCTGGGGAAAAAGGCGGACAGCTATCCCACGGAGCTCTCCGGCGGCGAGCAGCAGCGGGTAGCCATTGCCCGGGCCCTGGTGAACAACCCCAACACCATCATCGCCGACGAGCCCACCGGAAACCTGGACCCGGAGCGGTCCCTGGAGCTGATGAGCCTGCTGGTGAAGATCAACGAGCTGGGCACCACCGTGGTGGTGGTGACCCACGAGAAGGACCTGGTGGACCGCTTCGGCAAGCGGGTGGTCACCATCGATTCCGGCCATGTCGTCAACGACAGCGTGGGCGGCTATGTGGGGGGGCATATCCATGGCTAAACGTCACGATTTCAGCTATTTTTTCCACGAGGGACTGAGCAATATGTTCAGCCACGGCTTCATGTCCTTTGCCGCCATCGGCATCACGGTGGCCTGCCTGCTGATTATGGGTACCTTTACCCTGGTGGCGGTAAACGCCAATGAGCTGCTGACCACCCTGGAACAGGAGAATGAGATCCTGGCCTATGTGGATGACAGCTACACCGAGACCCAGGCCCGGGCCCTCAAGTCCCGGCTGGAGGCCATTCCCAATGTGGCCTCCGTCACCTTCATTTCCAGGGATGAGGCCATGGAGGACTTCAAGGCCCAGTACCCGGATGAGGAGCTGTTCCAGGACCTGGACCCGGAGATTCTGGAGGACCGCTACGCCATCAAGCTGGTGGATCTGGAGGCGCAGAGCGAGACCGTGGAGGCGGTGCAGGCCCTCACCGGCATCTCCGATGTCAGCCACTACGAGGAGATCGCCGGCGGTTTTGTCACTGTGCGGAACGTAGCCACGGTGGTATGCGTGGCACTGATCGCCATCTTGTTCGTAGTGTCGGTGTTCATCATCTCCAACACCATCAAGCTCACCACCTTTGACCGGCGGGAGGAGATCGCCATCATGCGGATGGTGGGCGCCACCAACGGCTTCATCCGCTGGCCCTTTGTGTATGAGGGCTTCATGCTGGGCCTGCTGGGCGCGGTGATCGCCTTCTTCCTCCAGTGGGCGCTGTATGCGGCAGTGGCCCGGGGTGTGGACAGCAACGACACGCTGCAGCTGATCCAGGTGATGCCCTTCTCGGAGCTCTGGGCGCCAGTGGCGGCGGTGTTCGCTCTGGCGGGCATTGTGATCGGCGTGGGAGGCAGCCTCTCCGCCATCCGGAAATTTTTGCAGGTGTGAGGTGACGGGCATGAAGAAAGCTGGCAGGCGATTCCACCGCATCTTCCGCGCCGTGTTCGCAGCGGCGCTGGCCTTGGCTATCACCGGCGCCAATCTGGCTCCGGCGGCGGCCGTCACCTGGGCGGACGTGAATGAATTGAAGGATGAGGCCAACGGCCTGGACGCGGAGAAAAAGGAGCTCCAGGCCAAGCTGGATGCCCTGGCGGACGACAAGAGCCAGGCTGTGGCCCGGAAAGAGCTGCTGGACCAGCAGATCGCCAATACGGAGGCACAGATCGCCAATACGCAGGCCCAGATCGACCGGTATGCCGCCCTCATCACCCAGACGGAGGCGGAGCTGGTAGAGGCTGAGGAAAAAGAGGCGGCCCAGTACGAGCTGTTCTGCAGCCGGGTCCGAGAGATGGAGAAGCAGGACGAGGTCAGCTACTGGGCGGTGCTGTTCCGGGCCAGCAGCTTTACCGACCTGTTGGGCCGGCTGGACGCCATCAACGAGATCATGAAGTACGACCAGGGCGTCATCGACGACCTCAAGGCCCTTCAGGCGGAGATCGAGGAGAAGAAGGCCACGCTGGAGAGCAGCAAGGCTGAGACCGAGGCCGCCAAGGCGGAGCTGGTCAGCAAGGAGAATGAGCTGAACACCCAGCGCAGCCAGGCCAACGCCGTCATCCAGCAGCTGTCCGCCAACGAGAACGAGACGGAGGCCGCACTGGCAGATCTGGAGGCGGAGCAGGACGCCCTGTGGGCGGAGGCCCAGCGCCTCAGCGACCAGCTGGTGGCCCAGCAGGCCGCCAACGGCCAGTCCACAGAGTCCAATCCAGGCGGCTACATCTGGCCGGTGAACAGCCGGTACATCACCTCCACCATGGGCGGACGGAACTCTCCCGGCGGTATCGGCTCCACCAACCACAAGGGTACGGACATCGGCCGGGTGGGTTACACCAGCTCCATCTACGCAGCCAAGTCCGGCACGGTCATCGTGTCCCAGTACAGCAGCTCCTACGGCAACTATGTGGTCATCTCCCACGGCAGCGGCAATACCACACTGTATGCCCACATGTCCAGCCGGAAGGTGTCTGTGGGCCAGTATGTGAACCAGGGAGACGTGATCGGCATCACCGGCTCCACCGGCAACTCCACCGGACCGCACCTGCACTTTGAGGTGACGGAGAACGGCGTCCGGGTGAATCCACTGAACGACGGCGCAGAGCCCAAGATGGGATATCTCACCGGCTATACCCTTTCAAAAAGTGCATAAACACCGCTCCCGCCCCGTAGGATGGGGCGGGAGTGATTTTATGATCGGTATGATGACTTGGACGCCCCCTGCGGGCGGCGTCCGGCAAAAGAGCGTGGTTCTGGAGACGCGGGCCCTGCTCCACCTGCGGGTGGCCTGGGCGTCGGTGGCCAGGGGCCCCCGGACACCGGAGGCCCTGGTGCGGCGGCGGGTGCTGACGGCCGCCAAGCGGCTGCGGAAGGCCGGTGTCACCCGTCTGGTGGTGCCGGAGGCGTTTGCCTATGGGGAACAGCTGGAGAAGGTCGGTGTGGCGCCGGTGTCCACGCTGCCTCTGCGGCGGGCGCTGGCGGCGGATCTGGCACGGGCGGTCATGGCAGGGCGGAACCTCTCCGGCGGCAGCGCACGGCTGGCGGTGGCGGGAGACCAGCTCTCCGGCGAGCTGGTGCGGACCGTGACGGAGCTGGCGCTGGGAAACCGTTACGTGCTGCTGGATGTGCCCTACGGCGGCGACACCCTGGCCAATCAGCTGCGGCGGGAGTACGGCGTTTCCCTGCTGCTGTCCCCCACCCGGCAGCAGATGGAAGAGGCGGATGTGCTGGTGCTGTTCGCGGCCCGGACGGACCTGCGACGGCGGGACCCGGCAGTGCTGCGGCTGTATGATGAGGCGGCGCCTCTGCCGCCGCTGCTGCTGCCGCCGGTGCTGGAGGGCCAGATGCCCCCGGGCCTCTGCCGCCCTCAGCTGCTGGCCGTACTGGTGGAGAGCGGCGTCCTGCGGCCGGGGCAGATCACCGTGGGCACGGCGGAGAGCTGACACCGCAGAGAATTTTGCAAAACCGCAGGCGGCATCGCTTGACATTCTCAAATCCACACACTATAATACTACTCTATGATAATATAGCATCATTATGTGCAGGGGCGGCCGCATCGGCCGCCCTGCCAAAGGATAGGAGAGATACGGTCCACATGGAAAGAGAGTACAAGATGAGCGCGGCCCGCGCCCAGGAACTGCAGGAAGAGCTGAACTATTTGAAGACCACCCGGTCTGACGAGGTGGCGGAGCAGATCAAGGTGGCCCGGGGCTTCGGCGATTTGAGCGAGAACAGCGAGTACGACGAGGCAAAGAACGAGCAGGGCAAGCTGTATTCCCGCATCGCAGAGCTGGAGGAGATCCTGCAGCACGTGGTGATCGTGGACGAGAGCAACGCCCCCACCAACGTGGTGACCATCGGCTGCAAGGTGACGGTGGCGGACAAGAACGGCAACACCATGCCCGCCTACCGCATCGTGGGCTCTCAGGAGTCCGACCCCATGAACGGCATCATTTCCGAGGAGTCTCCCTTCGGCAAGGCCCTGGTCGGAGCCAAGGAGGGGGACACCGTTACGGTGGAGGCCCCCAGCGGCGCCATCGTCTACACGGTGCAGAAGATCGAGCGGTAAAGGAGAGCGGACATGTCTGAACAGAAGACAACCCAGCAGCCGGAGCAGGAGCTGAGTGAGCAGCGCCGCGTCCGGCGGGAGAAGCTGGCGGCCCTTCAGGCCGCAGGCGAGGATCCCTTCCAGCAGACCCGGTTCGACTGGGACGCCACCTCTGCACAGATCAAGGAGCACTTTGACCAGATGGAGGGCAGGGCCGTGAAGGTGGCCGGCCGCCTGATGAGCAAGCGGGGCATGGGCAAGGTCAGCTTCTGTGACCTGCAGGACCGGGACGGCCGCATCCAGCTGTACGCCCGCCAGGACGAGATGGATGAGGCGGTCTATAAGAAGTTCAAGAAGTTCGACATCGGTGACATCGTGGGCGTCGAGGGTGAGGTGTTCCGCACCCAGCGGGGCGAGATGAGTGTCCGGGCCAAGAACATCACGCTGTTGAGCAAGGCGCTGCTGCCCCTGCCGGAGAAGTTCCACGGCCTGACAGATCTGGAGCTCCGGTACCGCCAGCGGTATGTGGATTTGATCGTGAACCCGGAGGTGAAGCGAAACTTCGTCATCCGGTCCAAGTTCATCAAGCACGTCCGGGACTTCCTGGATGAACGGGGCTATATGGAGGTAGAGACGCCGGTGCTGAACACCATTTCCGGCGGCGCCACTGCCCGGCCCTTCATCACCCACCACAACACTCTGGACATCGATATGTATATGCGTATCGCCACAGAGCTGCCCCTGAAGCGGCTGATTGTGGGCGGCCTGGACCGGGTGTATGAGATCGGCCGCATCTTCCGCAACGAGGGTATGGACCCCAAGCACAACCCGGAGTTTACCACTGTGGAGCTGTATCAGGCCTACACGGACTTCAACGGCATGATGGATCTGTTTGAGGACCTGCTGTCCTCTGCCGCCCAGAAGATCCTGGGCACCTATCAGGTGGAGTGGCAGGGCGAGCAGATCGACCTGACCCCCGGCTGGCCCCGGCTGACCATGCATGAGGCCGTGAAACAGTACACCGGCATCGACTTCATGGCTATCTCATCTGATGAGGAGGCGGTGGCCGCTGCCAAGGCCATCGGCGTGGAGCTGCCGGAGACGGCGGACCCCACCTGGGGCAATGCCCTGTATGAGACCTTCGATCAGAAGGTGGAGGAGAAGCTGGTACAGCCCACCTTCATCACTATGCACCCAGTGGATGTGAGCCCTCTGGCCAAGCGTTCCCCGCAGGATCCCCGGCTGACGGAGCGGTTCGAGCTGTTCATCTGCCGCAGCGAGATGGGCAACGCCTTCTCCGAGCTGAATGACCCTATCGACCAGAAGCAGCGGTTCCAGAAGCAGGTGGAGCTGCGGGCCAAGGGCGACAGCGAGGCTGGCATGATGGACGAGGACTATATCAACGCCCTGGAGTACGGCCTGCCCCCCACCGGCGGCCTTGGAATCGGCATCGACCGCTGCGTCATGCTGCTGACCAACTCCGACACCATTCGGGAAGTCATTCTCTTCCCCACGATGAAGCCGCTGGAATGAGCGCATCCGGCCGGAGAGCCTGTGCTGGCAAACGTCCGGCTAAGGCCAGATTTGCGGAGAGCTGCAAATGGAGAAGTTGACCCGGCGGGGCCTTTGCCCCGGCGGAAAGAGGGGGAGTACGCCGCTGGCCGGCGTACTCCTCCGTCTGCTGTCAAGGCAAAAACCGCCGGCAGAAAAACGGAATCCTCTCCGAATATGCGCACCGGCTCTGGATTTAGAGCGGAATGTGTACGGCACCGGGGCGGTCGAACAGCGGACTTGAGAAGCAGAGGCACCTGCGCCGCAGGGGGAGGAGAGAGATTCCGGAGGCGATAAATGGGAGAGCACGAAGGCGGCACCCTTCCGGAGAAGGCCGGATCCGGAGCTCCCACCTGGGCTCCGGGCTGTTGAATCTGTAACGGCCGGGCTGCAGTGGCCGGTGTTTTTTTATTTATAAGGTATGAAATTCCAGGGTGCTGTGAAAAAAATCGTTGACTTGAATCACAGAAGAGCTTATGCTATACTTGCTTTTGTATAAATCCCCACAGCGGTTTCCATGAAATTCCATGGACTGCGGCGGCCAAGGGCTGCCGAATGGGACCTTTCGCGCTCTATGTCCCACCGGGCATAGAGCGCATCCCCGTCTCCGGACAGCACCTGGAACGGATGGACGCACGGGGAGCAGAATGACCGGAAAAGGAGGCGCGCCCTATGGAGATCATCACCAGCCGGACCAATCCGCTGTGCACCCATCTCCGCAAGCTGGCGTCCTCCGTTTCTTATCGCCGGGACTGCGGGGAGTTCCTTTGCGACAGCCCCAAGTTGCTGGAGGAGGCTTTGCTGTGGAGAGCGGGCCTGCGGACAGTGGTCTGCACGGACCCCGCCGCCCTGCCTGCCCTGCCCGATACTGTCCGCCGCGTCCAGGTACCCGGGGATTTGATGAAATCCATCTCTCCCGCACAGACGCCCCAGGGCGTCCTCTCCGTGTGCGGCCTGCCGGGCCGGACGCTTCCGGAACAGTTGACCGGCCGCCGGTACGTGGTCCTGGACGGGGTTCAGGATCCGGGGAATGTGGGGACGATCCTCCGGACGGCGGACGCCTTTCACGCCGACGGATTGTTTTTGGTGAACGCCTGCGCGGACCTGTACAATCCCAAGACCGTTCGGGCCTCCATGGGTGCGGTGTTCCGCTGCCCGGTGTGGACCTGCGGGCTGGAAGAGCTGCGGGCGCTGCTGACGAAGAGCGGCCTGCCCTTGTATGGCGCGGCCCTTCGGAGCGATACGGTGGACGTGCGGCGGGCGGACTTCTCTCACTGCGCCGTGGCCGTTGGCAGCGAGGGGAAGGGCCTCTCGGCGGACGCGCTGGCGGCTTGTGACCTGACGGTGAGGATCCCGATGAGCGGTCACTGCGAGTCCCTGAACGCTGCTGCTGCGGCGGCCGTGCTGCTGTGGGAGGCGGCGAGAGACGACTGAGGAGGGAAGTCCATGTCCGCGCTGAAATACTGGCTGTGGCTGACGGAGCTGCCGGGGCTGACGAACCAGACCCGGCTGGCGCTGCTGCAGCATTTCCCCACGCCGGAGGACGTGTACTACGCGGAGGCGGAGGAGGTGCTGCTGACCGAGGACATCACCCGGGAGCAGGCGATCCTGCTGGAGAACAAGGACTGCGCCGCTGCGGACCGGATTTTGGCGGACTGCCAGCGGCTGAATGTGAACATCCTCACCCTCCAGGACGCGGGGTATCCCAACCGGCTGCGGAATATTTACGACCCGCCCTGTCTGCTGTATGTCCGGGGCCGCCTGCCGGCTTTTGACGATGAGGCGGCGGTGGCTGTGGTGGGCACCAGGGACTGCACGCCCTACGGCGTCTCCTGTGCGGAGAAGCTGGGCCATGGCTTGGCCGCCGGCGGAGCCGTGGTGGTCAGCGGCTTGGCCCGAGGCATCGACTCCGCGGCGCTGCGGGGCGCCCTGCGGGCCGGCGGCACGGTGGCGGCGGTGCTGGGCAACGGCACGGATGTGATTTACCCACCGGAAAATCAATACCTATATGAGGATGTTGCGGCGGCTGGCGCGCTGGTCAGCGAGTACCCACCGGGCACGCCGCCGGATGGACGGCATTTCCCGGTGCGCAACCGCATCCTATCCGGCCTCTCTCTGGCAGCCCTGGTGGTGGAGGCGCCGGAGCGCAGCGGTGCGCTCATCACGGCGGGCACCGCCCTGGAGCAGGGGCGGGACGTGTTCGCTGTCCCCGGACCCATTGATGCTCCGGCCAGCGTGGGCTGCAACCGCCTGATCCGCGACGGCGCCGGGCTGGCGTCCGACGCCTGGGACATCCTGCGGGAATACGAGGCCCGGTTCCCGGACAAGCTGCGCCGGGAGGGGACGCAGGACGCGCCCCCTGTGCTAGGCTATCAGGCCCGGCAGAAGACGGAGCCCAAGCCGGTGGCTCCGTCGGTGAGCCTGTCCCACAATAATCTGAGTCTGACCGACGACCAGATCTGCCTGCTCCGGACGCTGACGGAGGAGCCCATGCTGGCAGACGACCTGATCGAGCTGACGGGCATCCCCACTCGGCGGGTGCTGTCGGCCCTGACCGTGCTGGAGATCGAGCATCTGGTGACACAGCACAGCGGGAAGCGGTACGCCCGCGCGGTGAATTTGACGGAATAAACACGCGCCCGATCCTGGGCGCTTGGAGGTAACTATGGCAAAACACAGCCTGGTCATCGTGGAGTCTCCCGCGAAGGCCAAAACCATCGGAAAATACCTGGGCAAGGAGTTTGAGGTGAAGGCCTGCATGGGCCATCTGCGGGACCTGCCCAAGAGTACCCTGGGCGTGGACCTGGAGCACGACTTCGAGCCGGTCTACAAGCCCATCAAGGGCAAGGAGGACATCATCGCCGACCTGAAGAAGTCCGCCAAGAGTGCGGAGATGGTCTACCTTGCCACCGACCCGGACCGGGAGGGAGAGGCCATCTCCTGGCACCTGAAGCAGCTGCTGAACCTGCCGGACGAGAAGACCCGGCGGGTCACCTTTAATGAGATTACCAAGAACGTGGTGCAGGAGAGCATCCGGGAGCCCCGGGACATCGACCAGAAGCTGGTGGACGCCCAGCAGGCCCGCCGCATCCTGGACCGGATCGTGGGCTATGAGCTGAGCCCCCTGCTGTGGAAGAAGATCCGCCGGGGCCTCTCCGCCGGGCGGGTCCAGTCCGTGGCCACCCGCATGGTGGACGACCGGGACCGGGAGATCGAGGAGTTCAAACCTGAGGAGTACTGGACCCTGGATGCCAACCTGTTCGGCGACGACGCGAAAAAGCTCCCCTTCGCCGCCCGCTACCACGGGAAGGACGGCAAGAAGGCGGAGCTGAAGTCGGCGGAGGACGTGGATGCTGTGGTCCATGAGACGGAGCACGCCCCCTTCACCGTCAAGACCGTGAAGCGCACAGACAAGCAGCGCAGCCCCTCTCCGCCCTTCACCACCTCCACCATGCAGCAGGAGGCGTCCCGCAAGCTCTCCATGACGCCCCGGCGGACCATGGCCATCGCCCAGCAGCTGTACGAGGGCGTGGATATCGAGGGCGAGGGCACCGTGGGCCTCATCACCTATATGCGTACCGACTCCCTGCGGATCAGTGAGGAGGCCCTGGCCTCCGCCAAGACCTTCATTACGGGCCGCTACGGCGAACATTACGCCCAGACCCACCGCTACAAGGCCAAGGCGGGCGCCCAGGACGCCCACGAGGCCATCCGCCCCAGCAACGTCAACTGGACGCCGGAGCAGCTGAAAAAGGACCTGACCGGCGAGCAGTACCGCCTCTACCGCTTGGTGTGGAGCCGCTTTCTGGCCAGCCAGATGGCCAACGCCGTGTACGACAGCGTGGCCGTGGAGGTCGAGGCGGCGGGACACAGCTTCCGGGCCAGCTCCTCCAGCCTGAAATTCTCCGGCTACACCGCCGTGTATGAGGAGGGCAAGGACGAGGAGAAAGAGGAGAAGGAATCCCCCCTGCCCGCCCTGCGGGAGGGCGAACCTCTGACCCTGAAGGACTTTGACCGGGAGCAGCACTTCACCCAGCCCCCGGCCCACTATACAGACGCCACGCTGATCCGGGCCATGGAGGAGCAGGGCATCGGCCGCCCCTCCACTTACGCTCCCACTGTGTCCACCATCCTGGACCGGGAGTACGTGGTGAAGGAGGGCAAGTACCTCCGCATCACCAACCTGGGCCGTGTGGTGACCGCCCTGATGAAAGAGCGGTTCTCCGACATCGCGGATCTGAAATTCACCGCCAATATGGAACAGCGGCTGGACTCCGTGGAGGAGGGAAAGACCGCCTGGAAGGACGTGCTGCGGGAGTTCTACGGGGACTTTGAGCAGGACCTGGAGAACGCCGAAAAGGCTCTGGACGGCACCCGCATCAAGGTGCCCGACGAGGTCAGCGAGGAGATCTGCCCGGAGTGCGGGCGGAATCTGGTGGTAAAGTCCGGCCGGTTCGGCCGCTTCCTGGCCTGTCCCGGCTACCCCGAGTGCACGTTCACCATGCCGCTGGTGGTGGAGATGCCGGGCCGCTGCCCCAAGTGCGGCGGGCGGCTGATGAAGCGCACCGGCAACAGCAAGAAGACCGGCAAGCAGTATACCTACTACTGCTGTGAGCATGTGAACAGCAAGGACGAGACGGCGAAGTGCGACTTCATGACCTGGGACGTGCCGGTGAAGGACGACTGCCCGGTCTGCGGCCACACCATGTTCAAGAAGGCGGGCCGGGGATTCAAGAAGCCCTTCTGCATCAATCCGGAATGCAGCAACTTCCTGCCGGAGGAGAAGCGGGGCTATCCCAGGAAGAAGGCCGCGGACAGCGCCGAGGGCGCGGAGCCTGCCGCTGCGGCGGAGGAGACAGCGGAGAAGAAGCCCGCCAGGCGGACAACCGCAGCGAAGAAGGCGGACACCGCCAAGACCGCCGCGAAAAAGAGCGCCGCCAAGAAACCGGCAGCCGCCAAGAAACCGGCAGCCGCCAAGAAACCGGCAGCCGCCAAGACTGCCGCAAAGAAGCCTGCGGCCAAGAAGGAGACGGCCTCCAAAGCGGCGGCCAAGACCACATCCACCAGAAAGACCGCGGCCAAAAAGACGGTCGCGTCAAAGGCGAAGAAGCCCGCCGGGAAGGAGTGACAGCTCCCGGGCCAGGCGGAAGCCGGAGCGGAAGAGGAAGCGCTCCTCCTGCTCCGTGCAGCGCCAGGCGGCGGCCTGATAGGACTCCAGCAGTTCGATCTGCTCCGGGGTCAGGGAGGCCAGCAGAGCATTCTCCAGGCGGCTCTCCCGCTGGTAGAGCGGCCAGCAGGTGCCGGGGAGGTTTTCGTCCAGGTGCTCCAGGAGGTTCTCGAAGAGAATGTCCAGAGGGTCAGTCATGATGAATCATCTCCAAAATCGTAGTTTAATTTCGTATTTACAATATACACGAAATTAAGCTGCAAGTCAAGGGGTGGGGCATGGAAAATTTTGCACAACGGGTCAGACAACTGCGCAAGGAGTCTGGCAAGACACAGACACAGATGGCTGCTGTTTTTGAAATCAGTGCTCGCCAATACCAAAATTATGAGGGCGGCGGGCATTATCCGGATGTGCCGGGATTGATGAAAATGGCGGACTACTTCGGCGTTACTACCGACTATCTGCTAGGACGCAGCGACCAGAGGAGCTAAGGTGATACGGGCCGCCGTCCGGCGGCCACGGGGACTTCTGCTCCCGCAGGGGGCTGGTCCAGCGGGATGCACCCCCCATTTTCTTTTCCCTCTTGTGGAAAAGAAAACGGGCCGTGCACGGTCCAAAAGAAAAGACCGCTTAGACGCGCTCCGGCGCGTTCGCGCCTCCGCGCGACGGGGGTCGGCGGATCGGTGCAAGCGCCGATTTTGGCCTGCCTTCGGGCACGCTTTTCCCTTCTGCAAGTTTGTAACTGCCGTCCCGTGGCGGATGGTGCGGAGATCGTCGGGGTGGTCATCGCATTGAGGTGCTTCTCTTTTCGCTGCCGCTGGCTTGGCGGTTGACGGGAGCTGGTGCAAGCTCCCACGACCGCCGGGGCAGCGCGTAGCGAAGCGGAACGCGCGGAAAGAGAATCTCGTCAAATGCGTCCTTGCACCCCGATTTTTGTCGGAACCGCGCCGCGGGAGTCAGTGTTCAAGTCTGCACCGTACTCCGCCGCGCCCGTCGGGAAGCCCTCGCAACCCCGCAGGCACCATCTCACGCCGACCCCCGTACAGCAACTTTGCACGCACGTGCAAAGTTGCGGCCAAAGCGCCTTTTTCTCTTACACCGGGCGCGGCGCATTCTCTTTTTGAGCAAGACCAAAAAGAGAATGGGGGGCGCATCCCCCGTGGAAACGGCCCCTTGGCGGGAGCCAGATTCCCCGTCCCATGGGACGCACCATCAACCAACGATAGATAAAGGATCCAAACTATGAATGTAACAGTTATCGGCGCCGGCCTGGCCGGCTCGGAGGCTGCCTGGCAGCTGGCCCAGCGGGGTATCGACGTCACCCTCCGGGAGATGAAGCCGGAAAAAAAGACCCCCGCCCATGAGACGGAATACTTCGCGGAGCTGTGCTGCTCCAACTCCCTGCGGAGCGACCAGCTGGAAAACGCTGTGGGCCTTTTGAAAGAGGAGCTGCGGCGGCTGGGCTCCCTGATCCTCCAGTGCGCCGACGCCACCCGGGTGGAGGCCGGCGGCGCATTGGCGGTGGACCGCCACGGCTTCGCCCGCATGGTGACGGAGCAGATCCGCAGCCACCCCAATATCACCGTGGTGCCCGGCGAGGTGACCGAGATCCCGGAGGGGGAGGTGGTCATCGCCTCCGGCCCCCTGACCTCCGACGCCCTGGCGGAGCGGCTCCAGTCCCTGTTGGGGGCGGACACCGCCCTCCACTTCTACGACGCGGCGGCCCCCCTGGTCACCGCTGAGAGCGTGGACATGGACAAGGCCTGGTTCGGCTCCCGGTATGACCGGGGAACGGCGGACTATGTCAACTGCCCCATGACCGAGGAGGAGTACGACGCGTTCTGGAAGGAGCTGACCACGGCCCAGGAGGCCCCGGTCCACGGCTTTGAGGACAAGATGGTATTTGAGGGCTGTATGCCCGTGGAGGTCATGGCCCGCCGGGGCCACGATACCCTCTGCTACGGCCCCCTGAAGCCCCGGGGGCTGAAGGATCCCCGCACGGGAAAGGAGCCCTACTCCGTGGTGCAGCTGCGGCGGGACAACGCCGACGGCACGGTGTACAACCTGGTGGGCTTCCAGACCCACCTGAAATTCCCGGAGCAGCGGCGGGTGTTTTCCATGATCCCCGCCCTTCACGACGCGGAGTTTTTGCGCTACGGCGTCATGCACCGGAATACCTTTTTGAACTCTCCCCGGCTGCTGGACCGGTACTACCGGCTGAAAGCGGAGCCCCGGCTCTCCTTTGCCGGCCAGATGACCGGCGTGGAGGGATATGTGGAGTCCGCCGCCTCCGGCTTTCTGGTGGGGGTGGAGACCGCCCGGCGCCTGACCGGCAGGCCGCCCGTCGATTTCCCCCGGGAGACCGCCATCGGCGCTCTGGGGCTGTATGTGTCCAATCCCTCCGTCACGATGTTCCAGCCCATGAATATCAACTTCGGCATCATGCCGCCCCTGGACCATCGGGTGAAGGGGAAGCGGAATAAGAACGCGGAGCTGTCGGCCCGTTCACTGGCCATCATCGACCAAATCAAGCAGGAGGTGCGGGAAGCATGAAGATCATCGTAGACGCAATGGGCGGAGACAACGCGCCGCTGGAAATCGTCCGGGGTGCGCTGGACGCCAACCGGAACCATGGGGTGGAGATCATTCTGGTGGGCCGGACGGCGGAGGTGCTGAAGGCCGTGGAGGCCTGCGGCCAGAAGAGTCTGCCCGCAGGGGTGGAGATCAAGGACGCCAAAGAGGTGGTGGAGATCGCGGATGACCCCGCCATGGCCTTCAAGCAGAAGCCAGACTCCTCCCTGACCGTGGGATTGAACCTGCTGAAGGACGGCGCGGGAGACGCCTTTGTCTCCGCCGGGTCCACCGGGGCGCTGCTCTCCGGGGCCACGCTGGTGGTCAAGCGCATTCGGGGCATCCGCCGGGCCGCCATGGGGCCCCAGATTCCCACCGCCGGGGGACGGGCGGTCCTCTGCGACTGCGGCGCCAACGCCGAGTGCACGCCGGAGTACCTGCTCCAGTTTGCGTACCTGGGCAGCTACTACGCCCAGCGGGTCATGGGCATCGAAAAGCCCCGGGTGGGCCTTCTGAACATCGGTGCGGAGGAGGAGAAGGGCGACACCCTGCGCCATGAGACCTACGCCCTGCTGAAAGAGGCTGGGGAGGCCGGCCGCATCCACTTCATCGGCAATGTGGAGGCCAACGAGGCCATGATGGGCACCGCCGATGTGATCGTTACCGACGGCTTCACCGGCAATGTGATGCTGAAAACCATGGAGGGCGTAGGCAAGTTCCTGCTCAAGTCCCTGAAGGAGATGTTCCTCTCCAGCACCAAGACCAAGCTGGCCGCCGGTCTGGTGAAAGGGGATCTGGGGCAGATGAAAAAGCTGCTGGATCCCAGCGAGGTGGGCGGCACACCCTTCCTGGGGATCCAAAAGCCGGTGATCAAGGCCCATGGCGGTTCCAACGCCAGGGCCATCGAAAATGCGGTGCTGCGGGCCAAGGAGTATGCGGAAAGCGGTTTCATCGCGGACATTCAGGCCAACATCGAACACATGCGGGTCCAGCCCGGCATGGAAAAAAATTGATTTCCTATTGACACCGCCGTAGAGATTGCCGTATGATTACCCCAGCAAGGCACAGAACCATTTTTCCTTGAGGGGTGAACGACATGTCGAATGAGGAAATTTTTCAGACCATGAAGGATTTGGTGTCCGAGCAGTTTGGTATGGAGCTGGACGAGGTGACGCTGGAGACCTCCTTTGAAGACGACCTGGGCGCCGACTCTGTGGACCTGGTGGAGTTGGTGATGGCCATGGAGGAGGAGTTCGAGCTGGGACAGACGGCGGAGGACGAGGTCAAGGCCATCAAGACCGTGGGCGACGCGGTGAATTACGTGGCAGGCAAGCTGAACGGATAACTTGCAGGAACGCCCCGCGCAGAGCGGGGCTTCCTTTTGGGAGTGGACGATATGCGGGATCTGGAGAAAAAACTGAATTACACCTTCCGCAACCAGGCTCTTCTCGAGGAGGCGCTGAACCACAGCTCCTACGCCAACGAGCACCGGGCCGGTGGGCTGCGCAGCAATGAGCGGCTGGAGTTCCTGGGGGACTCCGTGCTGGGCTTTGTGACAGCGGAGTTTCTCTTCTGCCAGCACCCGGACCTTCCGGAGGGGGACCTGACCCGCATCCGGGCGGCCCTGGTGTGTGAGCAGAGCCTGTATGAAGTGGCGCAGAAGCTGGGCCTGGGCCAGTATCTGAAGCTGGGCCGGGGCGAGGAGGCTGGCGGTGGCCGGGAGCGGATCTCCATCCTGGCAGACGCCACGGAGGCGGTGTTTGCCGCTGTGTACCTGGACGGGGGGATCGAGGCGGCCTCCGCCCTGATCCACCGCTGCCTGCTGGACGCAGAGAAGGAAGAGGTAGTGGAGGAGCGCCGCCGGGACTACAAGACGGCTCTGCAGGAACTGGTCCAGCGCCAGGCGGATCAGGTGCTCACCTACCACATGACCGGCGAGGCGGGGCCGGACCACGACAAGACCTTCCAGGCGGAGGTGCAGCTCAACGGACTGCCCATCGGCGCCGGTTCCGGCCACAGCAAGAAAGAGGCCGAACAGGCGGCGGCCAAGGCCGCGCTGGAGACGCTGGAGGAGACGTGAACCGCCTTCGGCCGCTGCATACAAATGAGCAGACCGGTCCTGAACGGCCGGTCTGTTTTTTGCTTTTCTCCGGGCTATGCGGAAATATGACTGGAATTTTCAGCCTGGCCGTGATATACTCAAGCATGTATGTGCGATTTTAAATGACTGGGGGATTGAATCCATTGTCTTTGCTGTCATCCATCCTGCTGGGCCTGATCCAGGGCCTGGCGGAGTTCCTGCCCATCTCCAGTTCCGGCCATCTGGCCATTGCGGAGCACTTCCTGGGCCAGGCGGGCGTTCCGGCGACGCCGGACTTTTTTGACGTGCTGCTGCACCTGGGAACCCTGGTGGCAGTGTTCGCGGCCTACTGGCAGGACATCCGGGACATGATCGTGGAGCTGATCGACGGCGTCCGCGATCTGGTTCGCGGCACCACACCCAACCCCATCCCGCCGGCACGGCGGATGATCCTGCTGATTATCGTGGGCACGCTGCCCCTGTTTGTGGTGCTGCCGGTGAAGGATCTGGTGGAGGGCCTGTCCGGCAATATCTATTTCGTGGCGGGGGCTCTGATCGTGACGGGCTTTCTGCTGTTCGCCAGCGACCGGGTAAAAAAAGGCCGCAAGACGGAGCGGAGCGCCAAGCTGCTGGATGTGCTGCTGGTGGGCATTGCCCAGGCCATCGCCACCTGCCCCGGCATCTCCCGCTCCGGCACCACTATCACCGCCGGCTGCTTTGTGGGCTTTGACCGGAAGTTTGCGGTGCGCTTTTCCTTCCTGCTGTCCATCCCTGCCGTCCTGGGGGCCAACATCCTGACCTTGAAGGACGCCATTCAGGAGAATTCCATCATCGTATCGGACATTCCCGTGTATCTGGTGGGAGTGGCGGTGGCCGCCGTGGTGGGCTATATCTGTATCCGCCTGCTGAAGATGATCGCCGATAAAGGCAAGTTCGGCTGGTTCGCGTATTACTGCTGGGCAGTGGGCCTGATCGTGCTGGCGCTGACACTTGTGCTGAAGTAACTTGCCTTTGGTGCGCAGAGCACGTCCGCGGCGGAAGCGGCATCAGGCGTCCGGCGGAGCCAGACCCTGGAACGGGCAGGTTCGGCCAGGCCGCTCAGGAAAGGGCCTCTGGAAAACCGAAGATTTTGCGGCGCATCTCCGTTGCGCTGCATTGACGGTAAACAAAGGAGATTGGAACCTCGAAGGAGAGAAGCATGGCATCCTCAACGCAGAAGAAGACGACAACGAAAAAGAGCGGCAGCCGCTCCGGCTCACGCACGGCCAAGGGTAAGCAGCCTCAGAAGCGTCCCATCCGCCGGGAGGTGGGGGGCGTGATACTGCTGGTGCTGGCGCTGTGTGTGCTGGTGAGCTACTGCGGCGTGCAGGCGATCCTCATCGACCTGCTGGCCAAGCTCCTGAAGGGACTGTTCGGCTACGGCTACTGGCTGGCCGGCCCTGCCATGCTGCTGGCAGGAGGGATCCTGCTGCTGCACCGGGGCCGCCCGGTCACCCTGCGGACCACCTGCGCCCTGCTGCTGCCGCTGCTGGCAGGAGCGCTGTTCCACACCATTTTCGCAGGGGGAGACTATGCGCTGAACGGCTGGGGCGTTTTGAAGAATCTCTGGACGGCGGGCCTTGCCCTGAAGGCGGGCGGCGCCGTTTCCGGCCTGCTGGCGGAGGCGGCGGTGCTGGCGGTCTCCAAGGTGGTGTCTCTCTTCCTCTTCGGCTTGCTGCTGGCGGTTCTGCTGCTGGCGGCCCTGCATGTGACGCCCTCCGCCGTTCTGGAGATGGTACGGAACCGGCCGGAGTACGAGGAGGAGCCGGAGCCTACGCCCGCCGTCCACATCGCTCCTGCGGAGCCGCCCCGGCGGCGGGGAGAGCGCCAGAGCAGGCCCGCCATCGACATTCCCCTGGACGGCGAGGAGCCGTCCGCACAGCCGGAGGAAGAGTCCGGCCGGTTTACCGGCTTCTTCCGGCATAAGTCCGACAAGATGAAGACGCCGGACCAGGTGCTCTCCGACAAGGAGGCGGAGCAGGCGGCGCTGGAACCTGCGCCGTCTCCGGCCCGCGCCAAGGCCGCTCCCACCCCGGCGCCTGTGGCGGAAGAGGTATCCGTTCCGGAGCCCGCCCCCGCAGCGCCTGCCGCCCCGCCTGCCCCGGCGGCGGGGAAGAGGGCCGTGGCCCAGGAGGTAGCCGCCGCTACGGCAGCGGTGACCGCGGAGATTGAGCAGAAGCTGACGGAGGATGCGGACACCTATCAGTTCCCCCCCATTACCCTGCTGCAGGAGAGCCGGGAGGAAAACTATGCCGAGACCGGCGCAGAGCTGCGGAACAACTCCCGCCGCCTGGCGGAGACCCTCACCAGCTTCGGTGTGGACGCCACTGCCGGAGACGTGGTCCACGGCCCCTCCGTCACCCGATATGAGTTCGTGCTGGACCAGGGCGTGAAGCTCAGCAAGATCACCAACCTGTCGGATGATATCGCCCTGGCCCTGGGGGCCTCCGGCGTGCGGATCGCCCCCATTCCGGACAAGATCTCCGTGGTGGGCATCGAGGTGCCCAACAAGCAGGTGACGCCGGTGCTGATCCGGGACGTGATCGAGTCCCGGGAGTTCACAGAGCACAAGTCCAAAGTGGCTTTCGCCCTGGGAAGGGATATCGGCGGCCGGAACATCGTGGGGGATATCGAGCGTCTGCCCCACGTGCTGATCGCCGGCACCACCGGATCCGGCAAGTCCGTGTGCACCAACTCCCTGATTGTGTCGCTGCTGTACAAGTCCACCCCGGATGAGGTCCGCTTTATCATGGTGGATCCCAAGATGGTGGAGCTGGCCCCCTACAACGGCATTCCCCACCTGCTGATCCCGGTGGTGACGGATCCCAAAAAGGCCGCTGGTGCCCTCCAGTGGGCGGTGTTCGAGATGATGAAGCGGTACAAGACCTTCTCTGAGCATGGCGTGAAGAAGCTGGAGGAGTTCAACCGCCTGGCCCGGGCCAGTGAGGACCTGGAGACGCTGCCCAGCGTGGTGGTGGTCATTGATGAGTTGGCCGACCTGATGTTGGTGGCTGCTAAGGAGGTGGAGGAGTCCATCTGCCGGGTGGCCCAGATGGGCCGCGCCGCCGGCGTCCATCTGGTGATCGCCACCCAGCGGCCCTCCGCAGATGTGATCACCGGCCTCATGAAGGCCAACATTCCCAGCCGCATCGCCTTTGCTGTGGCATCCTCTCTGGAGTCCAGAATCATCCTGGACAACACCGGCGCGGAGAAGCTGGTGGGCAAGGGCGATATGCTCTACGCTCCCCTGGGCCAGGGCAAGCCCACCCGCGTCCAGGGCTGCTTCATCTCCCCGGAGGAGATCGAACGGGTGGTGGAGTTCGTGAAGCAGTCCGGTGAGGCGCATTACTCCGATGAGGTCATGGCCAAGATCGAGGAGTCCATGCAGGAGAAGGAGAAAGGCGGCAAGGGCGCCGCGGCCGCGGCGCCGGAGGCCGGAGAGGACGAGGGGGACGAGCTGCTCCCCGCCGCCGTGGAGGTGGTGCTGGAGACCGGGCAGGCCTCTGTCTCCATGCTCCAGCGCCGGCTGAAGCTGGGCTACTCCCGGGCCGCCCGCCTGGTGGACCAGATGGAGGAACGGGGCATCGTGGGGCCCTTCGAGGGCTCCAAGCCCAGGCAGCTGCTGATCACCCGTGCCCAGTGGCAGGAGATGCAGATGGGCGGCGCGCCCGCCCCGGAGGCGGACGAGCCTCCCTTCCCGACGGAAGAGGAGACCTGACGGATGCAGGCCTTCAGCGGAGATTTCTGAAAACCTCTGCTTGACAAATCCCCGCAAAGACGTATAATGGGACTATCATAAACGCGATGACAGAGCCAGCCCTGCGAAACCGGCTTAGAAGCGAGGGGGAGACGGTGCAAGCCCCCAGCCCACGCCGCACGGCAGCCACTCTGGAGCAGTCCGCGAGGAGCGGAACGGCCCATCCCCGTTACCGGATGACATGAGATGCCTCCCATTTGGAGGCAGATCAGGGTGGTACCGCGGAATGGAATGTTCGCCCCTGACAGAGATGTCAGGGGCGTTTTTTATTGCCGGCCGCCGTAAATGAGATTACAAAATCCGACCAAGGAGGTCTTTTTTATGAAATTTTCCAGCAAGATTCAGCGGTGTGAGCTCTCTCCCATGCGGAAGTTTCTGCCCTATGAGCTGGCGGCAGAGGCCAAGGGCCGCAAGATCTATCATCTGAATATCGGCCAGCCGGACATTGAGACGCCCAAGGCCTTCTTTGACGCGGTGAAGAATTTCCAGGACCCGGTACTGGCCTACGCGGCGGCCCCCGGCGTGTCCGAGTTTCTGACGGCGGTGCAGGGCTACTACGCCAACCTGGGCATCCACCTGGAGCAATCGGACATCTACGCCACCGCCGGCGGCAGCGAGGCGCTGCAGATGGCCCTGACCTGCATTCTGGACGAGGGAGACGAGATCCTGATCCCGGAGCCCTTCTATCCCAATTACAACACCTTTGTCAGTGTCACCGGCGGCGTGATCCGGCCTATCCCCACAACTCCGGAGGAGGGCTACCGCTACGCCGACCGGGCGCGAATCGAGCCCCTGATCAACGAGCACACACGGGCCATCCTGGTGACCAACCCCGGCAACCCCACCGGCGTGGTCCTCTCCCCGGAGGAGATGCGCCTGATAGCGGACATCGCCAAAGAGCACGGCCTGTTCCTTATCAGCGACGAGGTGTACCGGGAGTTCGTCTACGGCGGCGAGCCTCTGGCCTCCATGGCCCAGTTTGACGATGCGGCCGAGAACGTGGTGGTGGTGGACTCCATCTCCAAGCGGTTCTCCGCCTGCGGCGCCCGGGTGGGCATCCTGGTGTCCCGGAACCGGGAACTGATGGCCCAGGCCCTGAAGATCTGCCAGGGACGCCTGTGCGCGGCCACGCTGGACCAGCTGGGCGCTGCCGCCCTGTACGGCGTAGGCTCCGACTACTTCTCCGCCGTGCGGGAGGAGTACCACAGGCGGCGGGATACCTGCATGGAGGGCCTATCTCAGATCCCCGGCGTGGTGTGCGAGTGCCCCAAGGGCGCTTTCTACCTCATGGCCAAGCTGCCGGTGGATGACACCGACAAGTTCCAGACCTGGCTGCTGGAGGAGTTCCAGGACAACGGGGAGACCGTCATGTTCGCACCCGGCGAGGGCTTCTACGGCACCCCCGGCAAGGGCCGGGACGAGGTCCGGCTGGCTTATATCCTGAAGCAGGCGGATCTGCGGCGGGCCATGGAGGTCCTGGCCCACGGCATTGAGGCATACAACAGCCGGAAGCTGTGAGAAACGAGCAGAGGAGAGCGGCAAAAGCCGCTCTCCTCATGTTTTTATGATTCCGGTGTCCAGAGGCACTGTTCCAGATCCACCGTGCCGTCCAGGCGAAAGGCCACACCCTCCGCCTCCAGCAGGGCCCGCTGGGTGCCGGGGGCAAAGGTGTCGAAGGCCGCCTTGGTGCCGCCGAAGCGGTCCACCACCCGGTGGCAGGGCACGGTTGGGTCCTGACAGGACGCCATGGCATATCCCACCAGCCGGGCGCTCCGTGGCATCCCGGCCAGCCGCGCCACCTGGCCGTAGGTGGACACACTTCCGGCGGGGATCCGCCGGACCACGTCATAGAATGCGCCGAAGACTGTGCCGCTCACTTCTCCCGCACCTCATACAGATCCGTCCGCCGGGCGGAGAGGATGGGCAGCTGGGCCCGTACCGCCTCCAGCCGTTCCACGTCCAGGTCCGCGTACAGGGTTGTCTCCTCCGCCCCGGCCCGGCAGAGCACGGCGCCCCAGGGATCCACGGCGATGGAGTTGCCGTAGGCCACGTAGGAGCCCTGTTCGTCCCGGGCGGGGGAGACCCCCACGGTGAAGCACTGGTTGTCCACTGCCCGCTGGCGGAAGAGAAGTTCCCAGTGGGCGGGGCCGGTAGTCATGTTGAAGGCCGCCGGCACGAAGATCACCTTTGCCCCCCGCAGGCACATGCACCGGGCCAGCTCCTCGAACCGCAGGTCGAAGCAGACGCACAGCCCCATGGTGCCGAAGGCCGTCTCGAAGGTGGTGATGGCATTTCCCGGGGAGAGGGTGTCCGACTCCCGGAACCGCTGTCCCCCCTGGACGTCGATATCAAACAGGTGGGCCTTCCGGTGCTTGGCCAGCTGGCGGCCGTCGGGGCCGTAGACGTAGCTGGTGTTGTAGATCCGGCCCTCCGACAGCTCCGGCACAGTCCCGCCCACGAGGTAGAGCCCCAGCTCCGCTGCCAGGTGGGACAGGGCCGTCTGGGCCTCGCCGCCCTCCGGTTCGCCGTAGGCGCCGAAGCAGCTGTTGTCGTAGGGGCAGCAGAACATCTCCGGCAGCACGGCGAAGTCCGCTCCATTCTTGGCCGCCTCCCGGATTTTGCCGCAGGCGGTCTGGATATTTTTCACTTTGTCTGGAAGCACCGGCATCTGGATCAGCGCAATGCGCATAGGCGCACCTCCTCAATCATTCCGTCATTTCCCGCAGCACCAGATCTGTGGCGCCCCCGTCGGGGGAGCGGAGCAGGCGCTTCACCTGCGGGTGGTGCCCGTATTCCACCTGGAGAAAGTCCCGCAGGGCCGTGCCCTGATGACAGCCATGGATCAGGCGGAGCCGGTACGTCCCGGCCCCGGCCCGGCGGAGCAGGGCATCCACCGTGACCTTGGCCTGATAGGTGTTCCTGCCGTGGAGGTCCACGGTGACGATTCCGCACTCCATGGGCGGCTGCCTCCTCTCTCCCGCCGGAGGGCGGGGAATGCTCTTCTCCCATTGTAACATGGGCGGAACTGTGTTACAATGCAAAAAACAGAGGAGGCATGGAAGATGGCAGTTTACACGGAGAAAAAGACATACCACACCAAGGCCCACATGGGCATGATCGACGTGACGGAGGACTTTCAGCACGCAGTGGAGGAGGCATGCCGGCAGCACGGCATCTCTGCCGGGACGGTCACCGGCTTCACCACCGGCGGCGTGGCGGGCCTGACGACCCTGGAGTTCGAGCCGGGCATTGTGAACCACGACCTGAAGGCGGCGCTGGATGTGTTCTCCCCCTATCTGGATGAGAAGGGGCGGGTGGTGCCTTACTGGCATCATGAGACCTGGCATGACGACAATGGATCCTCCCACATCAAGGCGGCGCTGCTGTCCCCCTTCATCACGGTGCCTTTTGTGAACGGCAAAATCACCGTAGGGCCCTGGCAGAACCTGACCCTCATCGAGTGCGACACCCGGGACCGGGTGCGGGACATTGTGTTCCAAGTGATGGGAGAGTGAGTGCAGCGTGGGTGCCGAGCGTCCGGCATTCAAGCGTTCCGGCGGAGCAGGGACCTTGGCGCGGGCGGGCTCTGCCTGCCCGCACCAGTGAGATGCAGGGCCCCCGGCCGCGCCAAGCGGCTGGGGGATGCGACACCCGGGACCGGATGCGGGACATTGTGTTCCAAGTAATGGGAGAGCAAGCAGCTCGGCGCTTACAAAAAAGATCACAGCATGACCAAAGAAACACGCCCCGGAATGGGGGCGTTTTTTTTGCATACTGCTGTCGAAAAGCGCAGAAAATAGATTGCAATTTGTGCAGAGTTGTGGTATCCTTCTTCTACTGCCCTTTAAAGGGATGCCACAGGAAAGCTTTAAATAGAGAAAGGGGAGAGCCATGGAAAAGCGGTACGGCCTGCCCACGGCCATCTGCATGGTAGTGGGAATCGTCATTGGCTCCGGTGTGTTTTTCAAGGCGGAAAAGGTGCTCCAGGCCACCAAGGGCAACATGCCTCTGGGGATCCTGGCGTGGGGAATCGTGGGCGCCATCATGATTATTTGCTCCTATGTGTTCGCCACCATGGCCACCCGGTATGAAAAGGTCAGCGGCCTGGTGGACTACGCCGAGGCCACCGTGGGGCGGCGGTACGCCTACTACGTGGGCTGGTTCATGGCAGTGCTGTACACGCCCTGCCTGGTGTCCGCCCTGGCCTGGATCTCCGCCCGGTACTTCTGTGTACTGCTGGGCTGGGACATCACCGGCGGCGCCTGCATGACCATCGCCGGGGCGATGCTGTGCCTGGACCACGTGCTCAACGCCCTGGCACCCAGGCTGGCAGGCAGGTTCCAGGTGTCCACCACTGTTATCAAGATGATCCCCCTGGCGCTGATGGCCGCCTGCGGCGCGGCGGTGGGCATGATGAACGGCCGCATGGCGGAGAACTTCGCCACCATGAGTACCGGCGCCATCTCCACCGGCGAGGGGCTGATGGCCTCTACCGTGGCGGTAGCTTTCGCCTATGAGGGGTGGATCTTGGCTACCTCCATCAACGCGGAGCTGCGGGATGCCAAGCGGACCCTGCCCCGAGCCCTGGTGGTGGGCTCTTTTATCGTGGTGCTCACCTATATTCTCTACTACATCGGTCTCACCGGCGCAGTGACGACGGAGGAGCTGATGGCCAGCGGCGAGGCAGCGGCCAAGATGGCCTTCCAGCGGGTGTTCGGGGAGACGGCGGGCACAGTGGTGTTCGTGCTGATCGTCATCTCCTGCCTGGGGACCCTGAACGGCTTAACGCTCTCCTGCTGTCGGGGGATGTACGCTCTGGCGGTCCGGAACGAAGGACCGATGCCGGAGCTGTTCCGCCAGGTGGACCCGGTGACCAATATGGCGGGCAACTCCGCCCTGGTTAGCCTGGGCCTCTCCGCACTGTGGTTGGTGTACTTCTATGGCGCCAATGTGGGCGGACCCTGGTTCGGCGCCTTCAGCTTCGACTCCTCGGAGCTGCCGATCATCACCCTGTACGGCATGTATGTGCCCATGTTCATTCAATTCATGCGGAAGAGCACGGACCTGAACCCTTTCCGGCGGTTCGTCATGCCGGCTCTGGCCCTGTGCGCCTGTGCTTTTATGGTGTATGCCGCCTTTGCCGGGTATGGAGTGACCGTGCTGTACTATCTGGTGGTGTACGCCGCGGTCATGGGCATCGGCTGGCTGTTTGACCGGCGGAAAAAATGAAAATAGTGGAAGATTAGGGATTGACAATGTGGGGAAAATGGAGTATAGTGCCTTCAGTACCAAAAGGGAGTAGCTGGCACATTTGATTGTGTACCCAACGGCGTCAGTACGGGCTTCGGCCCCGCTTCGGGTTGAAACGGCGAGACTTTTGTATCAATGCAGAGGCATTGACGCAAAAGTCTCGTCTTTTTTGCGTCTTGCCGGAAAGAAGGAGTTTTATGAAAACGGAAAAGACTATCTGGCAGAAGAGCCGGGAAGAGCTGTTTCAGGAGTTGAGCAGCACCCCGGAGGGCCTGACTGGCGCGGAGGCCGCCCGCCGCCTGGAGCATTATGGCCCCAATGAGCTGCAGGAGGGCGGGAGGAAGAGCGTCCTGCGGATTTTTCTGGAGCAGTTCGCGGACTTTCTGGTAATCATTCTGATCTTAGCCGCCGTCGTCTCCGCCATCCTGGGGGATGTGGAGAGCATGGCGGTCATCCTGGCGGTCATCACCATGAACGCCATATTGGGCACGGTGCAGACGGTGAAGGCCACCGCGTCCCTGGACAGCTTGAAGCAGATGTCCGCCCCCACCGCCAAGGTGGTGCGGGACGGTCAGGTGGTCCAGCTCCCCGGCCGGGAGGTCACCGTGGGCGACGTGGTGGTGCTGGAGGCCGGCGACTCCATCTGCGCCGACGGCCGGTTGCTGGAGTGCGCCAGCCTGAAGTGCGCGGAGAGCGCCCTCACCGGCGAAAGCCTGCCGGTAGAGAAGGACTTGGCGGACATCGACGGCGACGTGCCGCTGGGAGACCGCAAGAACATGGTGTTCTCCGGCTGCTTCGTCACCTACGGCCGGGCCCGGTTCCTGGTGACATCCACCGGTATGCACACAGAGATGGGCAGGATCGCCGCCCTGCTGAAGAGCACGGAGGAGAAAAAGACCCCTCTTCAGGTGAGCCTGGACCAGTTCGGCCGCAAGCTCTCCATCGGCATTTTGGTCATCTGCGCCCTCCTCTTTGCCGTCAGTGTGTTCCTGCGGGGCGAGAATGTGATGAACGCCTTCCTCTTTGCCGTGGCCCTGGCAGTGGCCGCCATTCCGGAGGCCCTCAGCTCCATCGTCACCATCGTACTGTCCTTCGGCACCCAGAAGATGGCCAGGGAGCACGCCATCATCCGCAAGCTCCAGGCGGTGGAGGGCCTGGGCAGCGTGTCCGTCATCTGCTCCGACAAGACCGGTACCCTGACTCAGAACAAGATGACTGTGAAGAAGCTCTGCACCGGGGGCCAGATCATCCCGGCGGACGGGGCGGACTTCTCTCGCCCGGAACAGCGGGAGCTGCTGCGTGCCGCCCTGTTATGCAGCGACGCCACGGTGAACGAATCCGGAGAGGTGGGAGACCCCACAGAGACCGCCCTGGTGCGCCTGGGCGAGAGCTACGGCTTCGACGAGGCGGAGGCGCGGGGCAAGTATCCCCGTCTGGCGGAGCTGCCCTTTGACTCCGACCGGAAGCTGATGAGCACAGTCCACCAGTTGCCGGACGGCCTGACCATGCTGACCAAGGGGGCCGTGGACGTGATGCTGGGCCGCACTCGCCTCTCTCCGGAGGAGAAGGCGGAGATCGAGCGGATGAACGAGGAGCTGTCCCAGCAGGGCCTGCGGGTGCTGGCCTTCGGCAAGCGGATGCTGACCGCCCCCGCCATCGGCCTGGAGGATGAGAACGACCTCCAGTTCCTGGGCCTCATCGCCATGATGGACCCGCCCCGGGAGGAGTCCAAGGCGGCCGTCGGTGAGTGCATCGCCGCCGGTATCCGGCCCATCATGATTACCGGCGACCACAAGGTCACCGCCTCCGCCATCGCCAAGGAGATCGGCATCCTCACCCCCGGCACCGAGGCCGTGGAGGGTGCCGTTATTGAGTCCATGAGCGATGAGGAACTGCGGGAGTTCGTACCCAGGGTCAGCGTGTATGCCCGGGTGTCCCCGGAGCACAAGATCCGCATCGTCCGGGCCTGGCAGGAGCGGGGCAATCTGGTGGCCATGACCGGCGACGGCGTCAACGACGCCCCGGCCCTGAAGCAGGCGGACATCGGCGTGGCCATGGGCATCACCGGCACCGAGGTGGCCAAGGACGCTGCCGGTATGGTGCTGACGGATGACAACTTCGCCACCATCGTCCAGGCCGTCAAGAACGGCCGGAATGTTTATACCAACATCAAGAAGGCCATCCAGTTCCTGCTCTCCGGCAACACAGCAGGCATTCTGACGGTACTGTATGCCTCTCTCGCGGGGCTGCCGGTGCCCTTTGCAGCGGTACACCTGCTGTTCATCAATCTCCTGACGGACTCCCTGCCCGCCATCGCCCTAGGCCTGGAGCCCCACAGTGACGCGGTGATGCAGGAAAAGCCCCGTCCCCGCAGTGAGGGTATCCTGACAAAGCCCTTCCTGTTGAGCGTGGGCACGGAGGGCCTGGTGATCGCCCTGGCCACCATCATTGCCTTCCACATCGGCCTGGCCAGCGGCGGCGCTGCCGTGGCCAGCACCATGGCCTTTGCCACCCTATGCCTGAGCCGCCTGTTCCACGGCTTCAACTGCAAGTCCGGCCGTCCGGTGCTCTTCACCCGGGCCTTCTGGAACAACAAGTTCCTGCTGGGCGCCTTCGCCGTCGGCGCGCTGCTGCTGGCGGCGGTGCTGCTGATCCCACCGCTGGAGCCGCTGTTCCAGGTGGCGGAGCTGTCTATCGGACTGGTGGGCTGCATTGTGGGGCTGGCCTTCGGCTCCATGGTGGTCATTCAGGTCTTAAAAGCCATCCGCAGCATGGGCAAGAAGTAAATCCACTCCAAATCAAAGCGGCAGGGCCGCCCCTTATGGGGCGGCCCTGTTTCCTTACGCGCCGGTGTAGGTCCGGACGGCATCCCGCAGAAAGGCGGCGCAGCCGGGGACTTCCCGGTCATAGTAGGCGGTGAACCGGGGATCGGACACATACAGCTCTGCAAGGCCCACATGGGCCTGGGGCGTGTAGGACTCCCAGGAGTAGGACAGCCACCGCCGATGGAGCGCCGCAATCCGCTGGCCCTCCGGCCCGGCGGGGTCCGCCCCTGCTTTCACGGCTGTGACGAGAGCGGTGTGGATCTCACCCCCCAGGGACTTCCACTGGGCATACTCCTCCTGGGTCAGCGCCAGGACGCAGGCGTTGGCCCGGTCCATCTCCTCATCTCCGTATTTCTCCCGGATCTCCTGCCCGAAGGCGGTCTCATTGGCCTCTACCGTGCGGCGCTTGAAGGCTTCAAATTTCTCCTGATCGGTCATCTTCGTTCCTCCCTTGATGTCGTTAATCGTTCGCTGGACAGTCAGGATCAGATCGTCCAGTCGGGCCCGACGGGCCTCCAGCTCTGCCAGGTGGCTCTGCAGCGCCGCCTGGCGGTCAAAGGCCGGGTCGTCCAGAATGGTCCGGATCGAGGCCAGGTCCAGTCCCAGTTCCCGGTAGAACAGGATGTCCTGCAGGCGATCCAGTTGCGCTGGGCCGTAGAGGCGGTATCCGGCCTCCGTGGTCCGCAGAGGTTTCAGCAGTCCAATCCGATCATACCAGCGCAGAGTCCTGGGCGTGACGCCGGCCAGATCGGCCAGCGCCTTGACGGTGTATTCCATAGGGATCCCTCCTGTCGATTGGGAGTATAACAGTTGACGCTGCGGCAAGGTCAAGGGGGTTCACGAAAAAAACCAGGCTTTCTTTTTCCATGGCAATGAACTATAATAGGATAACACCATTTCAAGGATCACGGAAGGGGGGATGGCAGATGATCAATTCCACCCTCTGCTATCTGGAGCGGGGCGACGCTTACCTGATGCTCCACCGGGTGAAAAAGAAGGGCGATCTGAACCATGACAAATGGATCGGCGTGGGCGGCAAATTCGAAGATGGGGAGAGCCCCGAGGACTGCATCCTCCGGGAGACCTGGGAGGAGACGGGCCTGACGCTGACGGACTACCGCTACCGGGGCCTGGTGACCTTTGTGTCCGATGAGGCACCCACCGAGTATATGCACCTCTTCACCGCCACTGGCTGGACCGGCACGCCCCACCCCTGCGATGAGGGAGAGCTGGCCTGGATTAAAAAAGCGGAGCTGCGGGGCCTTCCCATGTGGGAGGGGGACAAAATTTTCCTCCGCCTGCTGGAGGAGAACGTCCCCTTCTTCTCCCTGAAGCTCCAATACCAGGGAGACCGGCTGGACCGGGCGGTGCTGAATGGGAGGCGGATTGTATGATACCCGCTCTGACACTGGAGCCGCTGTCCTGGGACGATCTCCCAGAGGCGGCGGTTCTGTGGGCCGACCCGGCGGTGATCCGATGGACCAATATTGCTGCCCCCTGCACGGAGGCGGGGGCGGCAGACCGGCTGGAACACCTGCTGGACTGCCAGCGGGGGTTGCCGTTCTCCACGGTCTTTGCCCTCCGGGAGGGGACGGCATTCCGGGGACTGGCCGGCTGCCCGCCGGTGGATACGGCCGCCGGGATCTATGGGCTGTTCTACCAGCTGCTTCCCGCCTGCTGGGGCCGGGGCTTGGGACTTGCGGCTGCGGCGGAGGCACTGCGGCGCCTGGAACGGCTGGCACCGGCCCTGGTGCTGGCAGACACGGTGGCAGAGAATACCGCCAGCGTCCGAATTCTGGAGCGGCTGGGCTTTGTCCGCACCGCCGTCCACCACAGGGCTTTCTGCCGGGAGGGGCGGATGCTGGATATCTGGGACTACGCCCGCCGCTGGGCTGGTCCGGCGGAGACCGTCTGACCGGGACGGCCCCGTGCAACATGAAGAAATGAGGAATGTTCATGAGCAGAAAACTGCTGCTGTTCGGCTTTGAGGAGCTGCCCACCATTCTGGCTGCCGCGGCCGCCGCCGGGCCCTTCGGGGCGGAGGTGGTGCCGGTGGCCCGGCAGGACTACAACAAGCCCCTGGCGGTGCTGGCGGGGCTGGATGATGACCCCGGCACGGTACTGCCGTTCAACGGCGGCCCTCTGGGTGGGCGGATGGTGGTGCTGTGCGGCCTGGAGGACCAGGTGGACTGCCTTCTGCCGGCGCTGCGTCAGGCGGGGATCGGGCGGGACTGCCTGAAGGCGGTGCTGACGCCCCACAACCGGACCTGGACCGCTGTGAAGCTCTATCAGGAGCTGCTGCGGGAGCACCAGGCCATGAACGGGCGGTGAGAAGATGCGGATCCTAATCTCTGCCTGTCTGCTGGGGGCCCGCTGTCGGTACGACGGGGTCTCCAAGCTCCAGCCCTGGATCTCTGATCTGGCGGAGCGGCACATCCTGGTCCCCGTCTGTCCGGAGCAGCTGGGGGGTCTGCCCACACCCCGTCCGCCGGCGGAGCGGCGGGGAGACCGGGTGATGACCCGGGACGGTGGCGATGTCACCGCCCAATACCGCCGGGGCGCGGAAGAGGCCTTGCGTCTCTGCCGCCTGCTGGGATGCGAGGCGGCGCTGCTGAAAGAGCGGAGTCCCTCCTGCGGCAGCGGGATGGTCTACGACGGCACCTTTACCGGCGTGCTGACGGCGGGAGAGGGTGTCACGGCGGAGCTGCTGCGTGCCCAGGGCATTCCGGTGTACGGAGAGTCCCGGGTGGCGGAGTTGGCGGACCCCATCTAAACAGGCCAGACAGCCACGGACGGCGCAGCGCCCGGAGAACGGGGCGGCGCCGTTCTTTTCCTCCCCGGCACGGTTTACAACCAGGGGAAAACGTGGTAGACTCGAAGCCATGAATATGGGAGAGGAGAGAGAAACATGAGCCGACAGGATGTCCTGGCCCTGCTGCGGGAACAGGAGGGGGCGTTCGTCTCCGGCGAGGAGATCAGCCACCGGCTGGGACTGAGCCGCGCGGCCATCTGGAAGGCGGTGGATGCGCTGCGGAGGGAGGGCTACACTGTGGAGGCCCGCACCGGCCGGGGCTACCGTCTGCTGGATGCGCCGGACGTGCTGACGGAGCCGGAGATCCGCCGCTTTCTGGGGGAGACGGCCCGGGTGGGCCGGACCTTGGTGTGTCTGGCAGAGGTGGACTCCACCAATCTCCGGGCCAGACAGCTGGCAGCGGAGGGCGCAGCGGACGGCACTGTGGTGGTGGCGGACCGCCAGACGGCTGGCCGGGGCCGACTGGGCCGGAGCTTTCAGTCCCCCGGCGGCCAGGGGATCTACCTGACGGCTCTGCTGCGGCCGGATCTGCCGCCGGAGCGGCTGTCGCCGGTGACGGCCATGGCTGGAGTAGCGGTGTGTCGGGCCGTAGAGCGGCTGTGCGGCGTCAGCCCCGGCCTGAAATGGCCCAACGATCCGGTGCTGGATGGGAAAAAGCTCTGCGGTATTTTGACCGAGCTCTCCCTGGAGGGGGAGACGGCCCGCGTGCAGGAGCTGGTGCTGGGCATCGGAATCAATGTCTCCCAGCGGCCGGAGGATTTCACGCCCGAGGTGCGGGAGATCGCCACCTCCCTGGTCCAGGCCCTGGGCCACGCTGTGTCCAGGCCCGCCCTGGCGGCGGAGATCATCCGGGAGGTGGACCGCCTCTGCGCAGCCCTGGCGGCAGGAGAGACTGGTCCTTATCTGGCCGAGTACCGGCGGCGGTGCGTGAATCTGGGCCGGACCGTGCGGCTGCTGCGCCCGGACGGAGGCGGCGAGACGGCGGAGGCATTGGACATCGATGAGGAATTCGGCCTGGTGGTGCGGAGGCCGGACGGCGCGGTGAAGACCGTGCGGTCCGGCGAGGTGTCCGTCCGGGGCCTGTACGGATATACAGAGTGAGAGACAGGGGGAGATAGGGTTGAAAGAGCTTTGGACATTGTTTTGGACCTTCGCGAAGATGGGGGTCATGACCTTCGGCGGCGGCATGGCGATGCTGCCGATTCTCCAGCGGGAAGTGGTGGAGAACAAGCACTGGGCCACAGAGGAGGAACTGACGGACTACTATGCCATCGGGCAGTGCACGCCGGGGATCATCGCTGTCAACACGGCCACGTTCATCGGCCAGAAATACAAGGGCATCGCCGGGGGCATTGTGGCCACCCTGGGGGTGGTGTTCCCGTCTCTGGTCATTATCTCCATCCTGGCGGGGCTCATCAACAACTTCGCGGACCTGGCCTGGGTCCAGAACGCCTTTGCGGGCATTCAGGTGTGCGTGTGCGTCCTAATTTTCAACGCTACGGTGAAGCTGCTGAAGAAGTCCGTGGTGGATAAGCCCACGGCAGCGATTTTCCTGGCAGTGCTGGTGGGCAGCGCGGTGATGGATGTGTCCCCGGTGTGGTTCATCCTCGCGGCCGCAGTGCTGGGTATCCTGCTGAAGAACTGGGAGGTGAAGGGGGCATGATCTATCTGCGCCTGTTCTGGGAGTTTTTCAAGACCGGACTCTTTGCCATCGGCGGCGGTATGGCCACGCTGCCCTTTCTTCACGACATCGGGGAGGCCACCGGCTGGTTCACCCAGGCTCAGCTCATGAACATGCTGGCGGTGTCCGAGTCCACCCCCGGCCCCATCGGCATCAACATGGCCACCTATGTGGGCTTCACCGTTGCCGGTGTCCCCGGCGCGGTGATCGCCACATTGGGAGAGGTGACGCCCTCCATCATCGTGATCCTGATTATTGCCGCCCTGCTGCGGAACTTCCGGGAGAACCGATATGTGGACCGGGCCTTCTACGGACTGCGGCCTGCCTCTACGGGCCTGATCGGCGCGGCCTGCGTGTCCGTGGTACTTGAGGTGCTCACCAACATCGTGGTGGCGTCGCCGGAGACGGGACTGTTCAACCAGTTCCAGCTGGGGGACGGCGGCCTGGCGGGCCTCATCAGCTGGCCGGGCCTGATCCTGGCGGCGGTGCTGCTGGCACTGACCAATTGGGTGAAACCCACGAAGAATCTCCATCCCATCGTGTTCATCGCCGCCTCTGCCGTGGTGGGCGTGGTGTTCCGCTTCGCGGGGGTATGAGGATAGACCGCCAGGACCTGTATGCCCTGTTGCGGGCGCGGAATATCCCCTATGAGGAGACGGCACACCCGGCGGTATGGAGCATGGAGGAGCTCCACGCACTCTGTCTGCCGGGGGAGGAGCGGATCTTGAAAAACCTCTTCCTGCGGGACGACAAGAAGCGGCGGTACTATCTGGTGGCCATAGACGGCGGCCGGACGGCAGACCTGAAGGCCCTGCGCCGGACACTGGACAGCCGTCCTCTGAGATTTGCGGACGCCGCAGACCTGGAGCGGCTTCTGGGCCTGCTGCCGGGACAGGTGACGCCGCTGGGGGCCCTCCGGGCGCCTGCCGGCACGGTCACCGTGGTGTTGGATGCGTCTTTGCGGGGCCGGACCGTGGGCGTCCATCCGCTGGAGAACACCGCTACCACGTTTTTGAATCTGGACGATCTGGCCGCGCTGCTGGAGGACCATGGTGTGCCGGTGATCTGGTGTCCGCTGTAATACGCACAAGCCGCCCGCCGGAGAATCCCGGCGGGCGGCTTGTGCCCATCTGGCGGCGGGCCGTCACTTCCCATCGATGTGGTGCTGGATCCGCTGCATGATCATGTCCAGGGCCACCAGGTTGTGGCCGCCCTCCAGCACCACGATGTCCGCGTACTTCCGGGAGGGCTCCACATACTGCTCATGCATGGGCTTCACAGTGGTGAGATACTGGGAGACCACGGACTGGAGCGTCCGGCCCCGCTCCTCCACATCCCGCAGGGCCCGGCGGAGGATCCGCTCGTCCGCGTCCGTCTCCACAAAGATCTTGATGTCGAACATATCCCGCAGAGTGGGGTTCTGGAAGATCAGAATGCCCTCCACAATGATGACCTTGGCGGGCTGGATCTCCACGGTTTGGTCGGTGCGGTTGTGCTCCACAAAGGAGTAGACGGGGCACTGGATGGAGCGTCCGGCCTTCAGCTCCTGCAGGTGGCGGATCAGCAGGTCCGTGTCAAAGGCGTTGGGGTGGTCATAGTTCACCTTGGCCCGCTCCTCATAGGTCCTGCCCACCTGGCGCTTGTAATAGCTGTCATGGCCGATGACGGTCACGTCTTTGCCGAAGTGTTCCTTCAAATGCCGGGTCAGAGTGGTCTTTCCGGAGCCGGTGCCTCCCGCAATCCCGATCAGGATGGTGTTCATGTTCCCGATTCCCCCTAAAATCTCCCAGTTCTGTGAAACAAAACCGCGTTCTTTTGCGTCCATTATAGAAGAGGCGCTCCCCAAAAGCAAGCGGAACCGCGGAAAAAGCGTAAATTTCCCAGGGAATCGACGCTTCCGGTCTTGACGGCACTGGGAAAAGCCGATATTATGTAAATTATGAAAAGCTGTTACGCGGGAGGATGACCCATGGCCATGAAACGCTGCCCCATCTGCGGGGAAAAGTATTCCGATACATACAAGAGCTGCCCCTTCTGCGAGGAGGAAGAGGCGCTGCAGAGCGGTGCACAGATCCGCAGGACCGCCCCCGGACGGGGCGGCAAACGGACGGCCGCCCGCGGCCGCCAGCCCAATCTGCTGAGTCCCATTCTGATTGTGCTGATCGTCATTATGGCGGCGCTGCTGGTCTACCTGCTCTTCGGCGACCGGATCGCCCAGCGCCTCTCCGGCGGAGAGGAGACCCAGGACACTTCCACAGAGGATGTGACGCCCCAGCCGCCGGACCCTGATACGGCGGACCCGGAGGGGGGAGACGGCGTGACCATGCCGGAGAGCGGCGGCACCGGCGAGATGGAAGACCCGAATGACGGCGGCACCACCACACCCGCCCAGACGGATCCCTCCACCCTGCCGGAGACACTGACCATCGCCTACCTGGGTTCCCCCCGGACGGAGTTCACCATGTCCGTGGGAGATGAGCCCATTCCCCTGACTGTCTCCGGCGGCAGCGGCACTTATACCTGGAGCAGCAGCGATGACGGCATTGCCTCCGTGGATTCCACCGGCCGGGTGACGGCCATCTCCTCCGGACAGGCCACCCTGACGGTGACGGACGGCTCCGGCAAGGGCACCTGCCTGGTGCGGGTCCGGGGCGGCAGCACCGGCACATCTACGTCTGCCAGCGGCGGCAGCACCGCGTCCGGCAGCACGCTGACAGCGGGGACCGCGGTGGTGGTCAACGCCGGGAACGGCGTGCGGGTCCGCGCGCAGGCCAACACCAGCAGTGAGATTCTGGCGACCCTCTCCAACGGCGACTCCGTCCGGGTGGTGCAGAGCGCCGGGAACGGCTGGTATCAGATCAGCTTTGTGGCCTCCGGCGGCGTAACCACCACCGGCTATATGATGGGCGAGTATTTGTCCAATTCCTGAAAAAACAACATGGCGATATCCCCGGATGTTGGATGACATTCGGGGATATTTCATTGCGCGCGGGGGAAAAGTGTGCTATCATTTTTTAGATATGAATTGATAAAGAAAAAGGAGAGTACCATGACGACCCGACAGTTTCAGGAGAGCTCCGCCCTGCGGATCTTCCTGTCCTACTTCAAGCCCCACCGGAAGCTGTTTTTCCTGGATATGTGCTGCGCCCTGATGATCGCCGTGATCGATCTGGCGTTTCCCTACGTCTCCCGGTGGTGCATGTACCAGCTGCTGCCTGAGAGCGCCTACCGGACCTTCTTCGCCGTGATGGCGGTGGTGTTCTGCGCATACATCCTGCGGTCCGTGTTCACCTATATCATCTGCTATTACGGCCACACCTTCGGCATCCTGGTGGAGGCGGACATCCGCCGGGACCTGTTCCGCCACATGCAGGAGCTGAGCTTCGACTACTACGACCGCAACCGCACCGGACAGCTGATGAGCCGCCTGACGGCGGACCTGTTCGACATCACGGAGCTGGCCCACCACGGACCGGAGGACATCTTCATCTCCGGCGTTACCATTGTGGGCGCGCTGGCCATCATGTTCACCATCCAGTGGCAGCTGGCTCTGGTGATCGCCTGCATCATCCCTGTGTTCTTCCTGGTGGTGTGGAAGTGCCGCAAGTCCATGCAGGACGCCTCGATCAAGGTGAAGCAGCGGACGGCCACCATCAACGCCGACATCGAGTCGGGCCTCTCGGGCATCAAGACCGCCAAGGCCTTTGCCAATGAGGAGGCGGAGCTGGAGAAGTTCGACGTGTCCAACGACAGCTTCAAGACCTCCAAGCGGGCGTTCCACCGGGCCATGGGCCGGTTCAACGCGGTGATGGAGTTCTTCCTGTGCATCCTCTCCGTGGCGGTGATCTCCGTGGGCGGCTTCCTCATCATGCAGGGCCGGATGGACACGGTGGACCTCATCACCTTCAGCCTGTATATCACGACCTTCGTGAACCCGGTGCGCAAGCTCTCCACCTTTGCGGAGCTGTTTGCCAACGGCACCGCCGGCTTTGCCCGGTTTGTGGAGCTGATGCGGGAGGAGCCTGCCATGCAGGATGCCCCCGATGCCACCACTCTTTCCCGGGTGGAGGGGCGCATCGACGTGGACCATGTGTCCTTCGCCTATCAGGATGACATGGCGGTGCTCCACGACGTGGACCTCCACATTCGCCCCGGCGAGACCATCGCCGTGGTGGGGCCCTCCGGCGGTGGTAAATCTACTCTGTGCCAGCTGATCCCCCGGTTCTACGATGTGACGGACGGCGCGGTCCGCATCGACGGCCACGACGTCCGGCAGGTGACCCAGGAGTCCCTGCGGCAGAATGTGGGCGTGGTGCAGCAGGATGTATTCCTCTTCGCCGCCAGCATTCTGGAGAACATCCGCTACGGCAAGCCCGGCGCCTCGGAGGAGGAGGTGGCCCGGGCGGCGAAGCTGGCGGAGATCTATGACGACATCGTGGCCCTGCCGGAGGGGTTCAACACCTATGTGGGGGAACGGGGCACCCTGCTCTCCGGCGGACAGAAGCAGCGCATCTCCATCGCCCGGATCTTCCTGAAGGACCCGCCGGTGCTGATTCTGGACGAGGCCACCTCCGCCCTGGACAGCGTGACGGAGGCCAAGCTCCAGGAGACCTTTGAGAAGCTGGCCCACGGCCGCACCACCATCATCATTGCCCACCGGCTTTCCACCGTCCGCAATGCGGACCGGATCGCCGTCATTGAGGACGGCCGCATCACGGAGCTGGGCAGCCACGACCAGCTGATGGCGAAAAATGGCGCTTATGCGGAGCTGGTGCGGACGCAGGAGCTGATCGGCCATGGAAAAGAGTAAGTTGCTGGACCGCTGCGGGGCCGAGGGGGAGGACCGGCTGCTGCTGGCCAAGGTCCTGGACCGGGCTGCCCAGGCGGAGGAGCGCAATATTCCCGCCTGTACGGACTTTCTCTCCCCACAGCAGCAGATGATGGCCGGGGACCTGCTGCGTCTTGCGGGCATCCCGGAGACCGCTTGGCTCCGTCAGGGAGGCTACCAGGGAGCGGAGCGGAACATCCTGCTTTTCCTGCCGGACTGGATGGAGCCGGAGACGGCGGAGCCCCCGCTCCGATGTCTGCGGGCGGCCTTCCGGCCGGACGACCGGCTGAACCACCGGGACATCCTGGGCAGCCTCATGGGTATGGGCATCGTCCGGGAGAAGGTAGGGGACATTCTGGTGTCCCCGGAGAGTGCGGACCTGATCGTGCTGGACACGGTGGCGGATTTCCTGCTCTCCAGCTGGAACAGCGCCGGCCGGGCGAAGCTGACGGTGACGGAGATCCCCGCCGCCCACCTCCACATCCCGGAGGTGCGGTGCGAGGAGGTGCGGGACACGGTCAGTTCCCTGCGGCTGGATGCGGTGTGTTCCACCGGTTTTCGGATGGCGAGAGGGAAGGCGGTGGATATGATCTCTTCCGGCCACGTCCAGGTGAACTGGCGGCCCTGTACGAAGGCGGACAAGCTGCTTACAGAGGGGGACACGGTCTCCGCCCGGGGATTTGGAAAATTTCAGTTGGCGGCGGTGGGCGGCGTCACGAAAAAGGGCCGCACCGCCATTGTGGTGAAGCGATATATTTGAGAGAGGAGGGTGCAGCGTGCTGGAATACGAGTTTGAAGAGGTATCCTGCGGCGAGGTCTACGGGTTTTACTTGCGGGAGACCGCTGCTCATCGGGAGGTCATCGTCCGCCGGGCGGCGGATGGCTGGCGATATGTGGGATGCATCCCCAAAAGCCAGCGCCGGCCTTACGGCTTTATCGAGAGCATCGACCTGGTATTCGAGCGCCAGCGGCCTGAGACCTGACAGGAGGAGCGAAACATGGAGCAAAAGCAGATCGACCGCATCAACGAGCTGGCCCGGAAGGCCAAGACACCGGAGGGCCTGACGGAGTGGGAGCGGATGGAGCAGGCGGCATTGCGGCGGGAGTACATCGACTCCGTGCTGGGGAACCTGAAGAGCCAGCTGGACCACACCTATGTGGTGGATGACCAGGGCAACAAGCGGAAACTGAAGCAGAAGGAGGACTGAGTGCCGTGGCCGGAAAGAAACAGAAGCAGGAAGGCGTTGGCGCTTGGATAGCCATCGTAATCCTCTTCGCCGTCGGCCTGTGGCCCATCGCCCTGGTGATGCTGCTGGTCAAACTCTTCGGAAACGACGGGCAGAAGCGGAGGCAGGCCCCGCCCCCGCTGCAGACGGCGGCGCCGGAGCCGGCGGCCGCCGCATCCGCCGGGACTGCCGGCAGGACCAAAAAGGCCGTGCGCAGCGCCATGAAGTCCCCGGCGGTGAAGAAGTCTAACGCCAAGTGGCTGAAGATCATTGGCGCGGTGCTGGCGGTCTGCGGCCTGGCGGCCTGCTGGTCCACCATCGAGATGATGATTTGGCTGGGCGGCGTGGAGCCTTGGTATATCGAAGAGCTGCTGTGGGCCTTAGCCATTGCTGCTGCCGGTGGGGCTATGTTCTGCAGCGGGGTCTCCATCGGCCGCAGTCTGAAGCGGTACAACAAGTATCTGGCCGTGGTTGGGAATTACGAGGCTATGGCAGTGGAACAGCTGTGCCGCACCCTGGGCTATTCCAGGGACCGGGTGGAGAAGGACCTGCAGAAGATGATCGATAAAGGCTACTTCGGGGATGAGGCGTATCTGAACATGGAGCTGGGGTATCTCTTCCGCAGCGGCCAGGCGGACGCGGACCTGAAACAGAAGCGCCGGCAGGAGGAGGCGGCCGCGGCGCCGCCCCCCAAGGAGACGGAGGAGGGCTGCTCCGGAATCCTGCGGAGGATCCGCCGGGCCAACGACGCCATCGCGGACCCGGGACTCTCTGCCAAGATCGACCGGCTGGAGACCATCACCGCCAAGATCTTCCGGGCGGTGGAGGAGGACCCGAAGAAGCGAGACCGGATCGATACCTTCCTGAACTACTACCTGCCTACTACCCAGAAGCTGTTGGACTCCTACGCGGAGTTTGAGGCTGCCGGGGTGGAGGGGGAGAACCTCCGCCAGGCCAAAGCCCGGATCGAGTCCACCATGGACCTGATTATCAAGGGCTTTGAGCACCAGCTGGACGAGCTGTACAAGGCCGACGCCATGGATGTGGACAGCGACATCCGGGTAATGGAGACCATGCTGGAGCGGGATACTGCCAGTGTGGAAAAGGACTTTGGCCTGGGAGAGTTCGCAGCGGAACAGAAGCCGGAAGAGACGGAATAAAAAGGGACCCGGCGCGGAAATCCGCGCCGGGTTTCTTTGCGTCGGGGACTTACTTGCCCCAAACGTCCGCTACCAGATTTTTGTACATCTCTACATAGAACAGGGAGTCCATGCCCAAGGTAACGCTGTCAAAGCCCTCGGCAAACCGCTGGCGGCTGGCTGCCGCACTGCCGGTAAAGATGATGGAGAGCTTGCCGCTGCGCTTGCAGGCCGCCTGGACCCGCAGGATGGCGTCATGGACCACCGGTGCGTTGAACTCGCCGGGGTGGCCCAGGGCAATGGACAGGTCAAAGGGCCCCACAAAGATGCCGTCTACACCGTCCATAGCGGTGATCTCCTCAATGTGCTCCAGGCAGCCCACAGTTTCGCACTGGGGCAGCAGCAGCGTCTCCCGGTTGCTGGTCTCCATATAGCCGGAAATGGAGACCGCATGGGCGGCGTGGCCCCAGCCGCCGTCCCGGGTGGGGCAGAAGCCCCGGTTCCCCAGAGGCGCGAACTTGGCATACCGGACCAGCTCCCGGACTTCCTCCACGGTCTCCACGCAGGGGACCACCACACCCTGGGCACCCACGTCCAGCAGCCGCAGCACTGCCGTGCGGGAGATCTCATTGGCCCGGGCCAGGGCCGTCAGGCCTGCGCCCTGGGCGGCGGCGATCTGGGCCGCAGCGGATTCGATCCCGGCGGGGGAGTGCTCCGTGTCCACGATCACATAGTCCAGTCCGGTATAACGCAGGCTCTCCACCGCCAGGGGGCTGCCGATGGCGGAGAAGGTTCCCAGGCTCTGGCGGCCCTGGTGAAATTTTTCTAAAACAGTATTTTCCATAGCATCCGATCCTCCTGAAAATCATTGATTCTATTATACCCCCCGGAGGATGCCTGTCAATTCCGGAGTAGCGGGCAAAACCCTCCAAAAATCATGCCAAAAACAGCAAAAGGGTTGGCCCAAAGGCCAACCCCTTCGTACTGATATGGAGAGTGCGGAAGGACTGCTTACAGCTCGCAGAGCTTGAGGAGCTCCTCCCAGTTTTTGTCCACTTCCTTCTGGACCTCTTCGATCATCCACTCGTTGCCGGGCTTGAACATGTGGGCAAAGCGGCCCTGCATCTTCAGGTACTCCTCCACCGGCAGCTTGTTCTTGGGCTTGTAGCTGAGGATGTATTTGCCCTCAACCACCTCGTACAGCGGCCACACGCAGGTCTCCACCGCCATCTTGGTGACCTCCATCAGCTTCTCGCTGGGATACCGCCAGCCGCGGGGGCAGGGCGCCATCACGTTCAAGAACGCCGCGCCGGGGGTGTAGATGGCCTTGTGGGCCTTCTCCGTGATGTCCTTGAAGTTTCCGATGAACGTGGTCTGGGCCACATAGGGGATGCCGTGGGCCACCATGATCTTCGTCAGGTTCTTCTTCTGCTGCATCTTGCCGGGGATCACCGTGCCCTGAGGCGTGGTGGTGGTGTCGGCAAAGTGGGGGGTGGAGGAGGAACGCTGGATGCCGGTGTTCATGTACGCCTCGTTGTCGTAGCAGACATACACCATGTCGTGGCCGCGCTCCATGGCGCCGGACAGGCTCTGGAAGCCGATGTCGTAGGTGCCGCCGTCGCCGCCGAAGGCGATGAACTTGTACGTATCATCCAGCTTGCCCCGCTTCTTCATCGCCCGGTATGCCGTCTCCACGCCGGAGATCGTGGCCGCCGCATTTTCAAAGGCGTTGTGGATGAAGCTGTCCTTCCACGCCGTGTAGGGGTACATGAAGGTGGAGACCTCCAGGCAGCTGGTGGCGGAGCACACCACCGCCTTGTCCTCCGGGTTCAGGGCACGCAGCACCGTCCGCACCGCGATGGGAGAGCCGCAGCCCGCGCACATTCTGTGGCCGCCGGACAGGCGGTCCTCTTTCATCAGGTTTTCTTTCAGACTATATGCCATGACTGTTTTCCCTCCTTATTCCCGGACGTCCAGGTAGCGATAGGTCTCGCCCACCTCGCCGGTGGCCGCGATCTTCTCCAGCTCCGCGAACACGTGCTGAATGCTCTCCACCCGCACGTCGCGGCCGCCCAGGCCGTAGATGTAGTTGATGCCCTTGGGGCCGCTGATGCCCGCCGCGTACAGGCTGGCCGTGACCTCCGCGAACATGGGGCCGCAGTGGGCGTTGAAGCTGTCGTCCTTGTCCATCACGGCGAAGGCCTTCACGTTCTTCAGGGCTTCGCAGATATCCTCACTGGGGAAGGGACGGAAGGAGCGGACCTTGATCTGGCCCACCTTCTTGCCCTGGGCCCGCAGCTCGTTGATGGCCTCCTTGGCGGTGCCGGCGGAGGAGCCGATGATGACGATGGCCTCCTCAGCGTCGTCCATCATATAGGTCTCGATCAGGCCGTAGGTCCGGCCGGTCATCTCGCCGAATTCCTTGCCCACCTTGCGGATCACGTCCTTGGCGTCCATCATGGCCTGGGCCTGCTGCCGCTTGGCCTCCATGTAGTACACGGGCGTGGCGTAGGCGCCCACGGCCATGGGCTCGCCGGGCTTCAGCAGCGCGTGGGCGGGCTTGTACTCACCCACGAACTCCTTGACCTTCTCTGTCTCCACCAGCTCGATGTTCTCGATGGCGTGGGAGGTGATGAAGCCGTCCTGGCACACCATGATGGGCAGGCTCACCGCCTCCGCGATCCGCATGGCCTGCAGGTAGTTGTCGTAGGCCTCCTGGTTCGTCTCCGCAAACAGCATCAGCCAGCCGGCATCCCGCACGCCCATGGCGTCGGAGTGGTCGTTGTTGATGTTGATGGGGCCGGACAGGGCGCGGCAGGAGACGGCCAGCGTGATGGGCAGCCGGTCGGAGGCCGCCACGTACAGCATCTCCGTCATGTAGCACAGGCCGCAGGAGGAGGTGGCGGAAATGGCACGGCAGCCAGCAGCCTCCGCGCCGATGCAGGTAGACATGGCGCTGTGCTCGCTCTCCACCGCGATGAACAGCGTGTCCACTTCCCCGTTGTCCACGTATGTAGAGAAGTACTGGGGGATCTCCGTGGACGGCGTGATGGGATACGCGCCCATCACATCCGGGTTGATCTGCTTCATGGCATAGGCGACCGCCTCATTGCCGGAAAGTCTTTCTCTGATTCCCATTGTTCCTTCCCCTCCTTATTTCTCGTCCTTGACCATAGTGATGGCCCCGAAGGGGCAGGTGTTGGCGCAGATGCCGCAGCCCTTGCAGAAGAAGTAGTCGAAGTCCTCCCGCTTGCCCTCGCCGTTCACCGGGATGGACATATCCGGGCACACCGGCGCGCACAGCAGGCACTGCCGGCACTTGTCCCAGTCGATCACGGGCTTCATGGTCCGCCAGTCGCCGGTCTCCACCACGCTGGACGTGCCGCCCTCATAAATGTTGCAGCCCGGGGTGATGTCCTTCCAGGTCACGTCCGGGGTCATATCCTTCGCCAGATGGCTCATCCTACCTGCACCTCCTCCAGAGATCTCTTCAGCGCCCGCATATTGCCCTCGATGACCTGGGGCTTGCTGGCGAACTTGTGCTTGAAGGAGCCCTCCATATCCTTGATGAACTCCTCCTCCCCGATGACGCCGGACACCCTCACGATGGCGGCCAGCATGGGGGTGTTGGGGAAGTTCTTGCCCAGCTCCTCCTCGCTGATCTTACCGGCGTCGATGGTGCAGACCCGGCCCTCGTAGCCCTTCAGCAGGGGCCGCAGCTCCGCGGGGGACTTGCTGGAGTTGATGACGATGGCGCCTTCCTTCTTCAATCCGGCGGTCACGTCCACGGCGGACAGCAGGGTCTCATCCACGACCACCACATAGTCCGGGAAGTAGATGTTGGAATGGACGGTGCTCCGCTCGGAGCTGATCCGGTTGTAGGCGGTGATGGGCGCGCCCATGCGCTCGGGACCGTACTCCGGGAAGCCCTGGACATACTTGCCCGTGTTGAACGCCGCGTCCGCCAGCAGCAGCGACGCCGTTTTGGCGCCCTGGCCGCCCCGGCCGTGCCATCGGATCTCTACAATGTCTTTCATGCTTGATCCTCCTCGTTCGGTTTGGCCCCCAAGCGGGGGCCGTCTCGAAATTTGCCGTTTTGAGTGCTTGTCAGCATGTATAGTATAGTCCTTTTCTGCGAGGAATGTCAATTCTATAACAAATTAGACAGTATAGAAATCTGTGAATGCCAGCGGCTTCTTTTTGTTATAAGTGCGCAAATAGCTGGGGACTCTGTTCTGTATTCCTGCCTTTTTGCACAAAAAAGAGTCCTTTTTTTCGGCGCTTTGCTCGCTGGAAGTAGCATACTCCAGTATGGCTGACAGGCTGGGCAGCCGCAGCACAGGTGAAAAGCGGCTCCCGGCACCGTCGTGGGCGCCGGGAGCCGCGGGATGTATTTGAAAGCCGCTTACCGGGCCGCCTGGAGCAGCTTTTCTGCAATGACCTCTACATCTTCACCGGAGGCCACAAAGTCCATGACATTGGGCAGGGAGAGGGAGCGGCGCAGCAGCGCCGTGTAGTAGCGCATCGCCCATTCCCGGCCGGTGACAGAGCAGTGCTGGATGATTTCCACAAGCTCTACCAGTTCCTCCCGGGACAGGTCGGGGATACAGGGCGGTTCCGGCGTCAGTGTGAGCCGTGCCAATGTGTCCAGGTCCGTCCAGCTCCAGTATTCCGCAAATTCCACATCAGTGTGGACTTTGCCCGTGAGAGCGGCCAGGTCCTCCAGCTCCGCGCCGGCGGTACCGGGTTCTTTGTCTGCAATGGCTGCAATCAGGGCCTCCACCGCGTCCAGCTTGCCTTCGTCGATTCGGGGAAACTCCAGTGCCTTTCTCATGGTGCGCCTCCTCTGAAATCTTAGCGTTTTCTTAACTTTACCAGAGTTTTGCAAGTTTGCCAAGACTAATCCGCTGCATGGGACTCGCAAACCGGACCTTGCATTTGAGGACGAGGTGTGCTATACTGCATAATCTGAAAACAATTCTCATTTTCAAAGGAGATCAGACTGTGGAAAAACGTATTCGGTTGTGTGCCGCGCTGGCGATGGTGCTTCTGTTGACCGCCTGCGGACAGGCTCCGGCGGAGCATGAGAGGGAAGAGCGGCTGACAGTGGTGGCTACGGTATTCCCCGCCTATGATTTCGCCCGGGCCGCCGGGGGAGAGCTGGCAGAGGTGCGGCTTCTGCTGCCGCCGGGAGCAGAGAGCCATTCCTACGAGCCCACCCCGGCGGACATTCTGGCAGTGCAGGAGTGCGATCTGTTCCTCTATCTGGGCGGCGAATCCGACGCCTGGGTGGAGACGATTCTGGAGTCCGTGGACATGCAGGGCGAGGCCCTGCGGATGGTGGACTGTGTGGACCTGCTGGAGGAGGAGACAGTGGAGGGCATGGAAGACCACGAGGGCCATGACCACGACCATGCGGAGGGGCCCGGCCTGGGAGAAGTGGTGGGCTACGATGAGCACGTGTGGACATCCCCGAAAAATGCCGCCGCCATCACCCGGGCGGTGGGGGACAGGCTGGCGGAGCTGGACCCGGCCAATGCCGGGACTTACGCCGCCAACACGGAGGGCTACGCCACCCGGATCGAGGCCCTGGACCGGGAATTCGCGGACTTCTTCGCCGGAGTGGAGGACCGGACCATGGTGTTCGGGGACCGATTTCCCCTGCGGTACTTCGCGGAGGAATTCGACATCGACTACTACGCTGCCTTCCCCGGGTGCAGCACCCAGACAGAGCCCTCGGCAGCCACCATCGCCTTCCTGACGGACAAGGTGCGGGAAGAGGGGATCCCCACGGTCTGGTACATTGAGTTCTCCAATCATCTGGTGGCGGACAGCATTGCGGAGGCCGCGGGCGTCAAGACGGCCCTGTTCCACACCTGCCACAATGTATCCACGAACGAACTGGAGGCGGGGGCCACTTACGTGTCCCTGATGGAGCAGAATCTGGAGACGCTGCGGGAGAATCTGTGATCTGAAAAGAAGAGCGCCGGGGCTGCAGCGGATGTCGCAGCCCCGGCTTTTTTATGGGAAACGGCGGAGAAGCCTTTGACAGGGGCGTGCTTCCGCCGTATCATAGGAGTCAGAGAGGAGAGATGGTATGCTGGCTTATACCTATTTGGAAAAAGGAACCTTCCGGCTGACGGACAAGCCGAAGCCTGTGCTGCGGGAACCTGGAGACGCGCTGGTCCGGGTGACGCTGTCCAGCATCTGCACCAGCGACCTGCACATCAAGCACGGCTCCGTGCCCCGGGCGGTGCCCGGTATCACCGTGGGCCATGAGATGGTAGGTGTGGTGGAATCGGTGGGTCCCGGCGTCCGGACGGTCCGCCCCGGCGACCGGGTGAGCGTGAATGTGGAGACGTTCTGCGGCGAGTGCTTCTTCTGCCGCCACGGGTATGTCAACAACTGTACGGATCCCAGCGGCGGCTGGGCCCTGGGCTGCCGGATCGACGGGGGACAGGCGGAATACGTCCGGGTGCCCTACGCGGACCAGGGTCTGACGAAAATCCCGGAGAGCGTTACGGACCGGCAGGCACTGTTTGCCGGCGACATCCTGGCCACCGGCTTCTGGGCGGCCCGCATCGCGGAGATCGGGCGGGAGGACACGGTGCTGATCCTAGGAGCGGGCCCCACAGGCATCTGCACTCTGTTGTGCGTGCTGCTGAAAGCACCTAAGCAGGTCATCGTCTGCGAAAAGGACCCGGCGCGTCTCCGGTTTGTCCGGGAGCACTATCCCCAGGTGCTGACGGTGGGGCCGGAGGAGGTGCTGGCCTTCACACAGGCCCACAGCGACCACGGCGGCGCGGACCGGGTGCTGGAGGTAGCCGGGGCGGAGGAGACCTTCCGCCTGGCCTGGCAGTGCGCCCGCCCCAATGCGGTGGTGACGGTGGTGGCGCTTTACGATAGGCCCCAGCTCCTGCCCCTGCCGGAGATGTACGGGAAGAATCTCACCTTCAAAACCGGCGGCGTGGACGGCTGTGACAGCCAGGAGATTCTGGACCTGATCGCGGCGGGAAAGCTGGACACCACGCCCCTCATTACCCACACTGTCCCTCTGCGGGATATCGCGGCGGCCTATGACCTGTTCGAGCACCGGCGGGACGGTGTCATCAAGGTGGCGGTGGACTGCAGCATGGCGTGAGGACAGCAGGACAACAGCTCCGAAGAGACAGAGAGGAGAGAGGCAGATGGATGATGGGATGCAGTGGCTGGCGGGAACGATCCTGTCGGCGGTGATCTCCAGCGTGATCACCGTGGCCTTCCTGTCCGCGCTTGTGACACGGCTGCAGATCCGGATCGACCACCGGAATAACGGGATCAAGCGGGTCTATGCCCCGGGAGAGCACAGCCGAGCACTGAAAAAGCAGCTGGCAGAGGCACGGGCGATCCAGCTTCTGGCATTGTCCGGCTATGGGTTCACCCATGCATACAGACGCATCCTGACCGACTGCGTGGCCAGGGGCGGGACAGTGGAATACCTGCTGGCGCAGCCCGGAACCGCCTATATGAAAGATGCGGCTGAGATCGAGGGCAGAGGGGCGGACTCCATCTCCGAGGAGGTCGGGGAGACCCTGAAGCTGCTGGAGGCCATCCGGCGGGACGCCGCGGAAAAGGCAGGGAAGCAGAAAGCGGAGCCGGGCAGAGTTCTTGTCAGGTATTTTCACACGGAGATGCGCGAACAGCTGATTCTCTGTACGGATCAGAGCGGGCGGCGTACAGCCTGGCTGTCGCTGCTGATCCCGCCGCTTCCGGCGCTGGAGTGCAACATGATCGAGTACAGGGACGCGGAGGACTGTGTGGATTATTATGAGGCCGTGAAGAGGCGCAGTGAGCCTTGCCCAGTCGCCGTCCCCGGCAGGATGCACGGAAAGGACTGAGACACCGGGCGCGGGCTGGCCCTCACCAGGCTATGCGGCGGTACTCGATGGCCCTGCACTGGCGGACCACTTGGGCACAGAGAGCGTTGTAAAATTGGAGATACTGTTTCTTGGCCTGGCGCTGGGCGCGCTGCTTCTCCTGAAACAGCCGCCACTGAGGGCAGGTCTTGTGGCAGCCCTCCCGGTAGGACGGACAGCCGGTTTGGCAGGGCAGCATGGGACATTCCTCCGATCTCGGATATTCTCCGCCCGGACACGGCCGGGGCAGGACTCTGCTGTCAGTGTAGTCTTTTTCCCAACGGCCTGCCACCTTGAAATGGTAAAGCGGGGGTAAAACCTCTGCGCAGGCGGAAAAACGGGGCTTGACAACCCCCGCGGTGGCATGGTAAAGTATTGGCTGTTCATCGGAGGGCTTGTGGCCGCAGTCACAAAGCCGGATAAGATGCTGGGGGGCGCCCGGTTTCTTGTCCGGCTTTTTTTTCGCGCCTTTCCGGAGTTGAGGAGGGACATCATGGAAACAGAACAGACCTTTACACGGGGGCCGATCCTGTCGACCCTGCTGAAATTCGCCCTGCCGGTGCTGCTGGCTTTGCTGCTGCAGGCCATGTACGGCGCAGTGGACCTGCAGGTGGTGGGCAAATTCGGCACTGCGGCGGACATCTCGGCCGTCTCCACCGGCAGCCAGATCATGCAGACCGTGACCATCGTCATCACAGGTCTGGCTATGGGCATCACGGTCCTGCTGGGACAGAAGATCGGTGAGGACAGGCCGGAGGAGGCGGGGGCGGCTGTGGGCAGCGGCATCTGCCTGTTTCTGGTGGTGGCAGTGGCTGCCACAGTGGCGCTGGAGCTGGCGGCACCTCAGCTGGCAATGCTCATGCACGCCCCGGCGGATGCCTTTGACGGCACGGTGGAATATGTGCGGATCTGCTCCGGCGGCGCGGTGTTCATTGTGGCCTACAACCTTTTGGGCAGTATCTTCCGGGGGATCGGAGACTCCCGGGTATCGCTGATCACTGTGCTGATTGCCTGTATTCTGAATATCGGCGGCGACCTGCTGTTGGTGGGGGGCTTCGGCCTGAATGTGGCTGGCGCAGCCATCGCCACAGTCTTTGCCCAGGCAATGAGCGTGGCGCTGTCCCTGCTGCTGATCCGTGGAAAGCACTTGGCCTTCATACTCCGGCGGCAGGACATCCGGTTCGACGGTGCCATCATTGGACGGATTCTGAAATTGGGCAGCCCGGTGGCGCTTCAGGACCTGCTGGTGAATATCACCTTCCTGGTGATCATCGCCATCGCCAATTCTATGGGCACCATTCCCTCCGCCGGGGTGGGCGTGGCGGAGAAGCTGTGCGCCTTCGTCATGCTGGTGCCCTCTGCCTATATGCAGTCCATGTCCGCCTTCGTGGCGCAGAACATCGGCGCCGGGCTGGAGACCAGGGCCCGGCGGGCGCTGCTGTACGGCGTGCTGTCCTCCCTGATGGCGGGCCTCCTCATGGGCTGGGCGGCATTCTTTCACGGAGATGTGCTGGCGGGTATTTTCGCGGACGACCCGGCGGTGATCGCCGCCGCCTGGGAGTATCTCAAGGCCTACGCCATTGACTGCCTGCTTACCAGCTTCCTGTTCTGCTTTGTGGGCTTTTTCAACGGCTGCGGGCAGACGCTGTTCGTCATGGCGCAAGGAATGGTCGGGGCCCTGGGGGTCCGGCTGCCGGTGGCGCTGCTGGTGAGCCGGGCGGCGGACAGCTCTCTGTTCCATCTGGGGCTGGCCACCCCTGCCTCCACGGTGGTGCAGATTTTCCTGTGCGGAATCTGGTACCTGCGGCGCTCCCACCGGCTGAACCGGCTGGGGCTGATACGGAAATAAAAGATGCCCCGGCACCTTCGTGCCGGGGCTTTCCAGCGTGCCTGTCCGCAGGCAGCGGGACGGAATCATTGGAGTGCAGGACAGAAGACCTGCACTTGTCCCTTTGCTGGACAGGCTCAGTAGTTCCGCTCCATCTCCTGGATCTGCTGGTACAGCCAGTCGTTGACAGGGACGGAAATGCCGTGTTTGGCGGCCAGCCGGCGAATGATGCCTGCAAACAGCTCCACTTCGCTCTTTCGGTGGTTTTTGCCGTCCTGCCGCATAGAGGTCTCACCGTTGGAGGGCAGGTGGTCAATGATGTCCACCCATGCGGCCACGTCCTTCTCAGAGAGCGGGACACCCTCTGCATTGGCCACGGCGGCCACCTCCCGCATGGCGCCGATCATGGTGTCCCGGGGCTTTCCGGGCACCTGCAGCGGGCCGTAATCGCACTGGAACACCAGGGCGGCCTGGTTGCAGCCGGTGTTGCACAGCAGCTTGCTCCACATGTGGGTGCGGATGTCCGCCGGTACGACATAGGGGAAGCCGATGCTGTCAAAAAACGCGGTGAGCCGCTGGAGGCGGCTGGTGTCCTCCCCGGCGGGGACGCCTACTGCCAGTTCCCCAATGGGGTCGCAGACGACGCGGTTGCCCTCCTTCTTGGCGGCCATCCGCTCCGCCACGCACCAGACCACATGCTCCGGACCAAAGGCATCTCCCAGGATCTCCTCGCTGGAGATGCCATTGAGGACCGAGATCAGGAGCGTGTCCGGTCCCACCAGGTGGCGGCAGGTCTCGATGGCGTTCTGCAGACCGCCGAACTTGACGGCGAACAGCAGTAGGTCCACCGGCTCTGTGCGAGCGGCGGCATCGGTGTAATTGAAGTCGCAGGGTGCGTCGTTGTACCAAAAGCCCTGCTTCCGGTAGCGGGCGATCCGTGCGCCGTCTGCCAGAACGGGGACCTGCTCCTTGCCGAGCGCCCGTGTGAAGAGCGTGGCGTACAGGACGCCAAGGGAACCCAGGCCGATGACGCCGGCTGTTTGAATGGGTTTCATCAATCATTCCTCCTGTTCATCAAAACAGGGCGGCGGAATGCTCCGCCGCCCCTGTTGCTTACGCGATCCGAGCCAGCCACCGCAGATCGTAGGGCTCAAACACGACCTTTTCATAGGCGTCCACATCCAGGGGCGTGCCGTCCCAGTCGGAGTGGATGTCGCCGTTCTGCTTGATGAGGATGTCGTAGAGGATGTCGTAGGTGACGCCGCTCACCGGGTCCGTCTCCACGATGGTGGAGTAAGGCAGCGTCTTGTGGTATGTCAGCTCCATTCCCTTGTAGTCGAAATGGAAGCCGCAGCGCATCCGGCAGCCGTCCAGTCCCGTGTACCGGGCCACCTTCTTCAGATCCTGGAGGATTTTGTCCCCCTCCTCCTCATAGAGGTTCTCCGGTGTGGTGGCGGTGTAGTCGAACCGGAACTGAATGGAGGCGCCCGGGAGCTTGCGGAACCGCTCCATATAGGGCACCAGCTGCTCGGCGGGATAGTTCTTGTACAGCACGCAGTTCACCCGGAAGGGCACCGGCAGCTTGGAAAGCAGGCCGTCGTTGGATTCCACCACATAGTGCTGCATGTGGCGGGAGACGTTGATGCAGGTGATCTTGTGTCTGTTCCGCTCCGCAAATGCCAGAATGTCCGCCTCGGACTGGTGCTCGGAGACGGGAAGGGTGGTGTTGATATATACCTTGTGGGTAGTGGGGATTTTGTCCAGCATCACCTGGAGGGACTCCAGGTTGGCGAAGGGCTCACCCCCGGTGAAGACGAAGTCGCAGTCGGGCGTGATGGCGTCCATCCGCTCGATGCTCCGGCAGATCTTCTCCAGGGAAAAACCTGTCATATCCGCATACTCGCCTTTATTGATGCAGAAGGGGCAGTGGTTCTTGCAGTCGTAAGGGACAAAGATCGTCACCGTGGCGCCGCCCTCCCGCGTCTTATAGGGATGTTTCATATCGATCGGCCTTTCAGAGTAAAATGGAAAATCCGTGAAAAAATGGTCTCCAAAAACCGCGTTGAAGGTCTTGCAGACAATGTTATATTTTAAAGGATTTTTCAACAGAGGTCAAGAGTAAAAGGGAAATTCCCCGTGAGAAACTCCGAAAAAACGCTGACACTTCTGGAAAACCTGCACAAATCCCGCCTGCAGCGCCGCCCCAGTGGAAAGATGCCGGTGAAGGCAGGGCTGTACATTTCCCGGAGAAAATGCTATAATAACAAACTATGCAATTGTGTTTCAAGAGAGGAGGCGGACCCATGGAGATTCTGCAGGGGCTGCTGGACAACCTGACGGCCCTGCTGGCGGCACATCCGCTGGCGGGGGAGTGGTATATGGCCTTTGTGCGCTTTCTGTTTCCGGCTCTGGCCGTGCTGATCCTGTACCGGGCGGTCCGCTCTCTGCTGCGGATTCCCCACACGCCGGAGAACTGGGGCCAGCTGAGCCTGCCAAACGGCACGTCCCTGCCCCTGACCCACTGGGAGAACATCCTGGGCCGGAGCAAGACGGCGGACATCTATCTGAACTATCCCAGCATCTCCCGGCAGCATGCCGCCCTCTGCCGGGGCGAAGATGAGAACTGGACGCTGTACGACCTGGGGTCCAAGGGCGGCACGGCGGTGAATGGGGAGAAGGTGGCGTCCTCCGTTCCCGTGAAGCTGGGGGATACCATCACTTTAGGGGGCGTGCCGTTGATCTTCCTGCCTCAGACCGTGGCGGAGCGGGAGGAGCAGGAGGCGAAGCGCCGGGCGGAGCGCCCCGCCGCCATCTGGCCGTCTTTCCTGTGGCTGACGGTGTTTCAGGTGCTGGCCTGTCTGCAGCTGCTCGTGGCCGCCGGGACTGAGGCCACCATCGCCATCCCCCTGGCCTTCCTGGGGCTGACGGTGCTGATGTGGCTCTATTACGCGGCCCTGCGGGCCACTCGCTGCGTGGGCTTTGAGATGGAGACCATCGCCTTCTTCCTCTCCACGCTGTCACTGTCCATCACTGCCTCCAGTGCCCAGAGCAGTCTGTTCAAGCAGTTCCTGGCTATTTTGCTGGGGCTGGCGCTGTTTTTGGTGCTGGGACTGTTCCTGCGGGACCTCAGCCGGGTGCAGAAGAACCGCTGGCTCATGGCGGCCGCCGCCATCGGCCTGCTGGGCATCACCCTGGTGATCGGCAACTCCAAATACGGCGCCGTCAACTGGATCTCCATCGGCGGCATGTCCTTCCAGCCGTCGGAGATCGCCAAGATCTGCTATATCTTCGCCGGCGCCGCCACACTGGAGCGGCTGTTCCATAAGCGGAACCTGACCCTCTTCATCGTGTTGACAGGCGTGTGTATCGGCCTGCTGGGCCTGATGAGCGACTTCGGCACCGCGGCCATTTTCTTCGTCACCTTCCTGGTGATCGCCTATATGCGGTCCGGGGATTTCGCCACACTGTCTTTGATCTGCGGCGGCGCTGTGTTCGGAGCGGGCATCATTTTGAAGTTCAAGCCCTATATCCTCAGCCGCTTCGCCTCCTGGGGCCACGCTTGGGAGGCCGCCTCCACCACCGGCTACCAGCAGACCCGCACCATGTCCGCCGCCGCCTCCGGGGGCCTTTTGGGTATGGGGGCCGGCAACGGCTGGCTCCATAACGTGGCGGCGGCGGACACAGACCTGGTGTTCGGTATGCTGTGCGAGGAGTGGGGGCTGCTGATCGCCGTGCTGGCAGTGGGCGCCATCATCACGTTGGCGTTTTTCGCCGCACGGGCCTGCCGGGTGGGGAGGTCCAGCTTTTACACCATCGCAGCCTGCGCGGCATCGTCCCTGCTGGTGTTTCAGACCTGCCTGAACGTGTTCGGTTCCGTGGACCTGCTGCCCCTCACCGGCGTCACGTTCCCCTTTGTCTCCAACGGCGGCTCCGCTATGATGTCCGCGTGGGGGCTCCTAGCCTATCTGAAGGCCACAGATACCCGGGAGAACGCCAGCTTTGCCATCGCCCGCAAGCACCAGCGGCGCCTGACCCAGGCGGCCCGCCGGCGGGCGGAGCCGATAGGGGACCCCTTCGGCACGGAAAAGGAGGAACGCCATGAAGAAAATTGAGCGGCGAGCCTTTATCTGTCTGGCGCTGGCGCTGCTGCTGGCGGCGGGCCTGGGATTCTTCCTGGTGAAATACTTCCTGGACGGCGGCAGCTGGGCGTCCTCCGCCTTCAACCGCCACCTGTACAACAGCAGCGGCCAGCTTGCCAGCGGCACGGTGCTGGACCGGGACGGGGACGTGCTCTCCGAGGTGGTGGACGGACAGCGCACCTATTACGACAATGCCACCGTCCGCAAGGCCACTCTCCATGCGGTGGGGGACCTGCAGGGCAATATCGGCACCGGGGCCCTGAACGCCTTTGCCGACAAGCTGACCGGGTACAGCCTGCTGAACGGCGCCTTCGGCGCCCAGCGGGGGAACGACCTGTATCTGACCATTGACGCCCGGTATAACTATACCGCCTATGAGGCGCTTGGCGGCAAGTCGGGCACCGTGGCGGTCTACAACTACGAAACCGGAGAGATTCTGTGTATGGTCTCAGCCCCCAGCTACGACCCCCTGAACGTGCCGGAGGACATCACCACCAACGACCGGTACAAGGGCGCCTATCTGAACCGTTTTCTGTCCTCTACTTTCACGCCGGGATCCGTGTACAAGACCGTGACCCTGGCGGCGGCTCTGGAGGATATCCCAGACCTGGCGGATCGGACCTGGACCTGCTCCGGCAGCGTCCAGATGGGGGACGAGACCATCATCTGCTCCGGCACCCACGGGGAGCAGGACATCGCCTCCGCCTTCGCCAACAGCTGCAACGTGGCCTTCGCCCAGATCGCCCAGGAGCTGGGGCCGGGCACTCTGGAGAAGTACACGGAGCAGGCGGGCCTGACCGGCAGCTATTCCATCAGCGGCCTGCCTACGGCAAAGGGCTCCTTTGACTTTGACAACATCACCGACGGTCAGCTGGGCTGGGCCGGCGTGGGGCAGTACCACGACCAGGTGAACCCGGCGGCGCTGATGATCTACATGGGCGCCATCGCAAACGGCGGCAAGGCGGCGGAGCCGTATCTGATCCTCCGGACCGAGAGCGCCCTGGGTCTGCCGTCCCTGCCACACTTCACCACCAGGACCGGCACGCTGATTTCTGCCGATACGGCGGCTGCGCTGGCGGACCTGATGGCCAACAACGTGACCCAGACTTACGGCGCCAGCCGCTTTCCCAATATGGACATCTGCGCCAAGTCCGGCACCGCTGAGGTGGGGGAGGGCCAGACGCCCCACGCCTGGTTCGCCGGCTTCCTCCGGGGGGAGGAGACGCCTTACGCCTTTGTGGTGCTGGTGGAGAACGGCGGCGGCGGGTCCTCTGTGGCGGGCGGCGTGGCCGCCAAGGTTCTGGATGTCATCGTCAACGGATATTGATACGAAAGCGGGAGCAAGATGAACGACAAGAGAAAGGGTCTGCTGTTTCAGACCAAGAAACAGATGAACAACGGAGCTATCGCCACGGGGTTGGGATTCGTGCTGTACCTGGCCCTGCTGGCGATGGGGCTGGAGCTGCCGGCGGACTTGGTGGCCGTTGCCTTCGGCGTGGTGGGAATTTTCAACTCCCTCTCCGTGCTGGAGGGGCGGCGCAAGGACAAGGAGAATATCTCCTACAATCTGCTGTGGGGACAGCTGGCGCTGACCATCTTCCTGGTGGCCTGCGCGGTGCTGGCCGTCAAGCAGCGGCTAGGGCTGTAAAAGGAAAAGCGGCGGGAATCCATCGGATTCCCGCCGCTTTTTTCTTATTCCGAAACGGTCTCCTCTTCCAAAGTGGGGGGCACTTCCACCGGCGCGGGCGCGCCCTCCGGCAGCAGCTGGCGCTTGACCTTTTTCATGGCCCACAGGAAACAGATCACGTGGACGCCGAAGGTAATAGCCCAGCTGATGGGATAGGACCAGTAGATCGTCTGGATGGTGTGGAACTGGGGCAGCTGAAAAATGGTGGCGATCCACAGCAGCCGCAGGCCGCAGGCGCCCACCAGGGACACCAGCATGGGCATGATGGAGTAGCCGATGCCGCGCAGGCCGCCCACCATCACGTCCATCATGCCGCAGAGGGCATAGGTGGTGCAGACGATGCCCATCCGCACCAATCCGGCCTCAATGACCGGGGGACTGGTGGTGTAGATGGACAGCAGTACCCGACCTGCCAGCGTGGCGGCGTTGCCCAGCACCAGCCCCACCACCAGCACGCAGCCCTGGGCGCGGATCATGATCTTGCGGATGCGGTGGTAGTTACCGGCGCCGTAGTTCTGGCTGGTGAAGGAAATGGTGGCCTGATACATGGCGTTCATAGACACGTATACGAACTGCTCAATGTTGGCCGCAGCGGAGTTGCCGGCCATGATGACCTCACCGAAGGTATTGACGGAGGACTGGATCACCACGTTGGACAGGGAGAAGAGAATCCCCTGGAATCCGGCGGGCAGGCCGATGCGGAGGATCTGCCGCATGGCCTGGGGGTGGAGCCGCATTTTCTTGAGATCCAGGTGCAGCGGGCCGGTATCCTTCACCATGCAGCGGAGCACCAGGGAGGCGGAGATGCACTGGGAGATCACGGTGGCGATGGCCACACCTGCCACGTCCAGCTTGCAGACGATGACGAAGAAGAGATTCAGCACGATGTTGACGACTCCCGCCAGGGAGAGGAAGTACAGCGGCCGCTGGGTATCGCCCTCCGCCCGCAGCAGGGCGGCGCCGAAGTTGTAGACCATGGTGGCCGTCATGCCCAGGAAGTAGATCCGCAGATACAGCGTGGCCAGATCCAACACGTTCTCCGGGGTCTGCATCCAGATCAGGATGGTCCGGGCACCGAAGACGCCCACCACTGTCAACACCAGGCCGCTGATGATGCTCAGCAGGATGGAGGTGTGGACTACCCGGTGGAGCGCGTCTCTATCTCGGGCGCCGTAGTATTTGGCCGCCAGGGTATTGGCACCCACGGCCAGGCCCACAAACAGGTTGGTCAGCAGGCCGATCAGCGCGGTGTTGGACCCCACTGCCGCCAGGGAGTTATCCCCGGCCCAGCGGCCCACCACCACGATATCCGCCGCGTTGAACAGTAGCTGCAGTACGCTGGAGCACATTAGCGGGATGGAGAACCGCAGCATCTTGGAGAGAATAGGGCCGTTGCACATATCGATCTCATAATGAGTCTGCTGCTTGCCTGCCATGTCAGAAAACCTCGTATATGTCCCAGAATTTGCGCTGTATGACGCAAGCCATATTCTAGCACGGAGCGTCTGGAAATGCTACTGGTTTCCACGAAAAATTTTACACGATTTTAACATTGGAAATTCTCAAAAAGCTGTGCCGGAGAGACAAAGCCTCTCCGGCACAGCTGAATTGAAAGGAAATGATCTTAGAAGGCAGGTACTACGGCGCCGTCGAAGGTCTCGGTGATGTAGTCCCGGATGGTGTCGGAGTGGAGAGCATCCACCAGGGCCTGAATAGCCTCGTTGTTCTCATTGCCCTCCTTCACCACCAGTACGTTGACATAGGGGGAGTCGCTGGACTCGATGGCCAGAGCGTCTGTGGTGGGGTTCAGGCCGGCGCCCAGGGCGTAGTTGGAGTTGATGACGGCCAGATCCACGTCCGCAAGCACGCTGGGGATGGTGGCGGCCTCCAGCTCCTGGAACTCCAGATTCTTGGGATTGTCCACAATGTTGTTGGGAGTGGCGGTCAGGTTGGAGCTGTCGTCCAGGGTAATCAGGCCCTGGGCCTCCAGCAGCAGGAGGGCGCGGCCCTCATTGGTGGCATCGTTGGGAACGGCAATGACGGCGCCGTCGGGCAGATCCTCCAGGGAGGAGACCCGGCCCGCATAGATGCCCATGGGCTCGATGTGGACGCCGGCCACGCTCACCAGATGGGTGCCGCGGGTCTCGTTGAACTCCTCCAGATAGGGCAGGTGCTGGAAGTAGTTGGCGTCCTCGTCGCCGTCCTCCACGGCGGTGTTGGGCACCACGTAGTCGCTGTACTCGTTGACCACCAGCTCGATGCCCTGCTCCGCCAGGATGGGCACGCACTGGTTCAGAATCTCGGCGTGGGGGGTGGGAGAGGCGGCCACCGTCAGGGTGACGGTCTCAGCGGCATCGCTGCCGCAGGCGGCCAGGGACAGGCACAGGGTCAGGCCCAGCAGCAGGGCCAGCAGCTTCTTTTTCATGTTTCGTTCCTCCAATAAAATATCGTTTATGATGTATTTCAAACGCTTGCCGGATTTTCAAGAGACAAACGATGAAAACGCCGGGGGTCACTTGGTATGGGCAAAGCGGGCCAGGAGATCGAGGGGGCCGGATTTTTTGGCGCCGGACGGCTGGTCCAGCCGCTTATCGATGCGCCGGGACAGCCAGTTGAAAATCAGCTGGACCACCTGCACCAGGATAATCAGGAACACCACCGTCACCCACATAACGGAGGTGATGCCCCGCTGATGGCCGTACCGGACGGCGATGTCGCCCAGGCCGCCGGCGCCCACGGTGCCAGCGATGGCGGTATAGGCCAGAATCGTCACCAGGGAGATGGCGCCCCCCAGGATCAAAGAGGGCTTCGCCTCCGGCAGGTACACCTTCCAGACGATCTGGAGGGTGGAGGCGCCCATGGACTGGGCGGCCTCGACCACACCGGCGTCTACCTCGTTCAGGGAGGTCTCCACCATCCGGGCGATGAAGGGGGCGGCGGACACCACCAGAGGTACGATGGCGCCTTTGACGCCGATGGTGGTGCCCACCACCATCCGGGTGAAGGGCATAATGGCCACCATCAGAATGATGAAGGGGACGGACCGGCCGATGTTGACGATCCAGTCCAGCACCCGGTAGACGCCCCGGTGGGGCCGGATGCCGTGGGGCTGGGTCAGGATCAGGGCCACCCCCAGAGGGAGGCCGATCAGATAGGCGAATGCGGTGGAGATCACCACCATTACCAGGGTATCCCAGACACCATCTGTCAACACATTACCGTATTCGGCCCAGAAGGCTGCAATAGACTCAAACATGGTATTCCACCTCCTCCGCAGAGACATTGGGCTGCGCCCGGATATAGCTGAGGGCTTTGGCGGCCTCATTGGGGTCGTCCGGCAGCCCAAGCAGCATGGTGCCGAAGGCTCTGCCCTCGATGTTGCGGGTGTCGGCACCCAGAATATTGACCTTCACCCCCAGGTCGATGGCGAGAGACGCGATCAGGGGCTGATACGCCGTACCGCCGTTGAAGGCCACGCGGACGGCGTGAGTACCTGCCGGATACTGTTCCAGGCTGACGCCACCGGGGTACACCAGCCGCCGGGCCGCATCCGTATGGGGATTGGAGAAGATGTCCTCCACCTTGCCCTGTTCAGCCACCACGCCGCCGTCCAGGATCGCCACCCGGGAGCAGATCTCCTCGATGACGCTCATCTGGTGGGTGATGACCACCACGGTGACCCCAAGCTTCTCGTTCAGGTCCTTCAGCAAGGCCAGGATGGAGGCGGTGGTGGTGGGATCCAAGGCGGAGGTGGCTTCGTCACACAGCAGGACCTTGGGGTCCGTGGCCAGGGCCCTGGCGATGGCCACCCGCTGCTTCTGTCCGCCGGAGAGCTGGGAGGGATAGGCATCCGCTTTCTCCCGCAGGCCCACCAGGTCCAGCAGCTCCAGGGCCCGCTTTCTGGCCTGGGCAGCGGGGGTACCGCTGAGCTCCATGGGGAAGCAGACGTTTTTCAGCACCGTCCGCTGCATTAGCAGGTTGAAGCTTTGGAAGATCATAGTGACGTTCCGACGGGCCAGCCGCAGCTCTTTTTCGCTAAGGGCCGTCATATCCTTCCCGTCCACGATCACGGTGCCGGAGGTGGGACGCTCCAGCAGGTTCATGCACCGCACCAGGGTGCTCTTGCCGGCGCCGGAGAGACCGATAATTCCGAAGATCTCCCCCTTCTGGATGTCCAGGCTGATGTCCTCCAGGGCATGGACGGCGTTTTCACCCGTTCCAAAGGTCTTGTACAGGTGCTGAATTTGAATGATAGACACGGGATAACGCTCCTTTCCGGTGAATTCTGGCAATAAAAAAGTCCTTGAGACAAAAGTCTCAAGGACGACGGAATTCGCCGTGGTACCACCTTGATTCGCACGCTTCCTCACGAAAGCGGCCTTGGGGAGTGCAAACACACTCCTGCGCTGTGACGTGCGCCCACGTCGTGACCTATGCCGGGACGGCGGTCGGCCACGCAACTCCGAGACCATGTTCTCCAAGCCCTTCCAGACCTCTTCTCACCACACGAGGCTCTCTGCGCTGTATCTGCCTGGGTACTCTTCTCTTCATCGTCTTTTGCTATCAGGTTATTCAATAACTGTCTCATAGTTTATCTGATAACACCGGAAAAGTCAACAGGGAAACCTGCATAGAAATCCAGGCAAAAGACATGTGGTTCTGTGAGTTTCCACAAAGCGGCGTCGGGCGCTGTCGAAACCGGGAATTTTTTCAAGAGAAGAGGCAGTATCGGATTGCAACTGCTGGGCAAAACTGCTATCATAAAATCCACAAGACCCAGGAGGATGGAGGAACGGCGTTGAGGCGGAAGCGGGATCGGAATTTTGGCATACGCTGGCTGCGGGACCTGCTGTGCGGCGTCCTGATCGGGGCCGGCGCCATCCTGCCGGGGGTTTCCGGCGGGGTGCTGGCGGTGGTGTTCGACATCTACCGTCCCTTTATGGAGGTGCTGACCCATCCCCGGGAGGCCATCCCCAAATACTGGCGGTGGTTTCTGCCCATCGGGCTGGGGTGCGCCATCGGCTTTCTGGGCTTTGCCAAGGGCATCGCCGCGGCCATCGACGTGTCCAGCACCGTCACTACCTGGCTGTTCATCGGCCTGATCGTGGGCACGGTCCCATCTCTCTTCCGGGAGGCGGGGAAGGAGGGACGCAGCATCGGCTCTTGGGTCAGCATGGCGGTGTGCGCCGGCGCCATCTTCTTCAGCCTGTTTTACGTAGGAAAAGTGATTTGCGTCACCGTGGAACCCAATTTCTGGTGGTACAACTTCTGCGGCGCCCTTTGGGGCATGAGTCTGGTGATTCCAGGGCTGACCTCCTCCTCGGTAATGATGGCCCTGGGGCTGTACCAGCCCATGCTGGAAGGGCTGGCCCGGCTGGACTTCCTGGTGCTCTCCGCCTGCCTGCCGGGGATGGTGCTGACAATCCTGCTGCTGGCAAGGCTGGTGAGCTGGTTCTTCCGGAAGCACTACTCCATCGCTTTCCACGGGATCTTCGGCATCGTGCTGGCCTCCACATTGGTTATCATCCCCACCAGTTATGTGGGCGCGTGGGAGATTGTGCTGTCGGCGGTCTGCTGCATCGGCGGCTTTTTGCTGGCCTACTTCATGGCCCGGCTGGACCGGCGGATCCAGGAGAACGGCAGGGCCTGAAACATGAAAAAAGTCCCCTCTGTGTTCCGGCACAGGGGGGACTTTTTCATTACAGATCGAACACGCCCATGATGGCAATGCCCGCCACGATCAGCGCGATCATGGCGTAGTGCTTCCAGGAGAGCTTCTCCTTCAGGAAGATCCGGCTCCACAGCACGGAGGCCGCGCAGTAGGAGGCGATGATGGGCGCGGACATGGCCAGATGCTCCGTGTCCGCGATGGCGTAGATGTAGGCGAACTGTCCGGCGGTCTCGCAGACGGCGCCCAGATACTTGGGGGCCTCCATCTTCGGCACCAGCCGGTCCCGCTTGATGAGCACCACATAGACGAAGCACACCACGGCGGCCAGCAGGAACGTCAGCTCATAGGCCACGTTGGCGCTGGCCTCGTAGTCCTCCACGGTGCGGCTGATGATCTCCAGCACCCGGCTGTCGGCAAAGGTGCCGGCAGCGTCCAGCACGCAGTAAGCCGCAGGCATGGCCAGGGCCATGAAGCTCTTGGTGTACTTGTAGTTGCTTGCCTTCTGCCGCTCGATGCGCAGTTCGTCATCCTCCCGGGCCTCCACCACACCCAGGCCCACGGCGCCCACACACACCAGCGCCACGGCGAACAGGGCCAGGGGGGAGTATCCGGCGATGCCGTCAAAGAGGATAGCCAGCACAGCTACCAGGGCGCCGGAGGAGTTGCAGATAGGGGAGGAGATGGACAGCTCAATGTACCGCAGGCCCACATAGCCCATGGCCATAGAGAGAATGTACAGGATCGAGACGGGCAGGTATGTCAGGATGATGTCCAGATTGATGACCGTACCGCCCACAAAGACCTCGTAGGCCGCGTGAAGGCCCATGACAACGCCCACGGCCATCACCATTTTCAGGTGGCTGTACTTGTCCCGGGCATCGCGGCAGCCGATTTTGGAAAAGAGGTCGGAGCCGCTCCAGCAGAGCAGCGCGATCAGAGAGAGCCAAAACCACATATTACGTTTTTCTCCTAAATCACTGTATTCAAAGCGTTATTTACTTTCCGGCAGAGTTACCAGACCCGCCTCCACCAGCTTCTGGAGGGACATGAGGATTCCCAACTTGGCGTGGTACCAAGTGAGGCCGCCCTGGAAGTAGACGGCGTAAGGGGGGCGGATGGGCCCGTCGGCGGAGAGCTCGATGGAACTGCCCTGGACAAAAGCGCCGGCGGCCATGATGACGTCGGAGTCATAGCCCGGCATGGCCCAGGGCTCCGGGGTCACGTAGCTGTCTACCGGGGCGGCGGCCTGGATCCCCTTGCAGAAGGCCACCATGGCCTCGGCACTGCCCAGGGTCACCGCCTGGATGATGTCATGGCGGCTCTCCGTGGCGTTGGGGACGCAGGCGAAGCCCAGCTTCTCATAGATGTTGGCGGCAAAGACAGCGCCCTTCAAAGCGCCGGACACCACCGTGGGGGACAGGAACAGCCCCTGGTAGAGGGCGGGCATCAGACCCAGGTTGGCACCCACCTCTTGGCCCAGTCCCGGGGCGGAGAGCCGGTAGGCACACCGGTCCACACACTCCTTGGTGCCGCAGATGTAGCCGCCGATGGGGGCAAGTCCTCCGCCGGGGTTCTTGATGAGGCTGCCCACCACCATGTCGGCCCCCAGATCCGAGGGCTCGATGGTCTCCACGAACTCGCCGTAGCAGTTGTCCACCATGATTTTCACGTCCGGCTTGATCCCCTTGCAGAAGGCGATCAGTTCCCCGATCTGCCGGACCGAGAAGGAGGGGCGGGTGGCGTACCCCTTAGACCGCTGGATGGTGATGAGCTTGGTGCGGCCGTTGATCTTCTCCCGGATGGCGTCGTAGTCGAAGGTTCCGTCGGGCTTCAGGTCCGCCTGGGCATAGGTGACGCCATACTCCTTCAGGGAGCATTTGCTCTCCCGGATGCCGATGACCTCCTCCAGGGTGTCATAGGGGGCTCCCACCGGGGACAGCAACTCGTCCCCCGGCAGCAGGTTGGCGGAGAGGGCCACTGCCAGGGCATGGGTGCCGCAGGTGATCTGGGGACGGACCAGAGCCGCCTCCGTGTGGAACACATCGGCGTACACTCGCTCCAGGTTGTCCCGGCCGTCATCGTTGTAGCCGTAGCCGGTGGTGGCGGCAAAGTGGGTGGCGTTTACCCGGTTTTTCTGCATGGCGGCCAGGACCTTGCCTTGGTTGTACTCTGCCGTCTGATCAATGACGTCGAACCGGGGCCGCAAGTCCCGGAGCACCGCCTCGCCGTATTCATAGACCGCCCGGCTGACGCCGAGCTGTTCATACATGGTCACAATTTCCATGGTCTTCCTCCGTTGTTCCCAAAATTTCATCTGCCAGGTCGCTGAGGACCTGGGGCTTTGTCACCACCAGGCCGCTGACCTCATTGCCCAAAATCAGCAGGGTGTCTCCGGGAGAGATGCCAAAGAACCGGCGGGCCTCCTGCGGGATGACGATCTGTCCCCGGTCGCCCACTTTGGCAGTGCCAAAGACCCGGTTTTTGGACATGCCCAGCATGTGTTTGCCTCCAGGCATGGAGCTACCTCCTTGAAATCATACTTTTCACACAAGTGTGAATCATAGCACAACCGGAAGAACTTGGCAAGAGGAAATTTTTCAAAACGGAAAATGGTGCAAAATGCTTTGGAGTGTGTTATCATACCTCCAAAGATCAAAATGAGGAGGAGCACCTATGAATTGGCGGACGGTGGACATGTCCCGGGAGTCCCGGCGGGACCAATTTGCGTATTTTCAGACCCTGTCCAACCCCTATGTGGGGGTGACGGTGCAGGTGGATGTGACGGAGCTGGCAGTCTGGTGCCGGGAGAGTGGAACGAGCTTCTTTCTGGCGGTGCTGTACGCTGCGGTCCGAGCGGCCAACGGCGTGCCGGAGCTGCGGCGGCGCATCCGGGGCGATCAGGTGGTGGAGTACGACCGCTGCCCCTCCTCCCATACGGTGGCTCTGCCGGACGGGACTTACTGCTACTGCAGCCTGGAGGTGGACCGGCCCTTCCGGGAGTTCCTGCCCTACGCGGCGGCGGAGCAGGAGCGGGTGAAGGCGGCGCCCACCCTGGAGGACGGAGAGGACGGGGAGAGCCTGTTCTTTGTCTCCTGTGTCCCGTGGCTGTCCTACACGGCCCTGACCCAGCCAACCCCAACGCCGGCGGACAGCAATCCCCGCATCACCTGGGGCCGCTGGCACCGACAGGGGGGCCGGACTCTGTTGCCTATGACGCTGCTGGCCAACCATGCTTTGGTGGACGGCATCCACATCGCCCGGTTCTATGAGAATCTGGATCGGGAGCTGGCCGCCCTCTGCGGCGGGGAGAAAACAGAGTACTGAATCAGGAAAGGAGAGAGCGGCAGGTGAGGCGCTGCATTGTGGTGGCCGGGATCGCATGAATCAAATTTGAAAGGAGAATTTCCTCATGCAGATTCCGGCGAATACCATCTATCCCCGCACAGGCGACCGGGAGACCGTCTATCTGAATGCAGTGGTGTCAGACCCCAATATTTCTGTGGGGGATTACACGATCTACAACGATTTCCTCCGGGACCCCACGGAATTCGCGCGCAACAATGTGCTCTATCACTACCCCATCAACGGCGACCGGCTGGTGATCGGAAAATTCTGCTCCATCGCCTGCGGCGCGAAATTCCTGTTCACCAGCGCCAACCACACGCTGAAGTCCCTGTCCACCTATCCCTTTCCCATCTTCTACGAGGCGTGGGACACGTCCGTCTCGGAGATCACGGAGGCCTGGGACAACCGGGGGGACATTGTCATCGGCAGCGATGTCTGGATCGGCTATGAGGCCGTCATCCTCTCCGGCGTGCGGATCGGTGACGGCGCCATCGTGGCCGCCCGGGCGGTGGTGGCTGGGGACGTGGAGCCCTACACCATCGTAGGCGGCGTACCGGCGAAGCCCATCCGGAAGCGGTTCACACCGGAGACCATCCACCGTCTGGAGCGGCTCCGGTGGTGGGACTGGCCACGGGAGAAGCTCCAGCTGCTGCTGCCCCTGCTCCGCCGGGGTGACCTCACGGCACTGGAGCGGGCCGCGGAGAAATTCTAATCCACACAAAAACCGGGCGGCACACAACTGTGCCGCCCGGTTGGATATTTACTCTTAAAACTTACACGTGGATACCGCCCACAAAATAGGTATTGTAGTACCCGCTGGTCAGGCTGCTGACGATGACGCCGCCGCTGCGGGAAGAGGAGGAGTGGATGAACTGCCCATCTCCCGTGTAGATACCGGCATGGGAACATGCCTTGCTGGCGTTGCGGCTGGGATCGTTGAAGAACACCAGATCGCCGGGCTGCAGCTCGGAGATAGAGTATACCCGGGTGCCCAGGCCACTCTGCCACTGGCTGGTGGCGGAGTGGGGCAGGGAGTAGCCGTGCTGGCTGTACACGTACATGGTGAAGCCGGAGCAGTCAAAGCCGCGGGGAGAGGCGCCGCCGTACACATAACCCGTGCCCAGGTACTGCTTGGCGGTGGCCGCGATGTCGCTGTTGGAGGAGGAAGACTCCGTCAGGTCCAGGAAGTCGCTGCGGATGTAACCCTCGGTGCCGTACTCACAGGTGACGTCGTACCAGCCGTCCACCAAGCCGTTGACCGTGACGATGGCGTCCTCCTCAATGGTGGCCAGCACAGAGCTGTCGGTAGAGGCGTCGGAGCGGACGTTCACGCCGTCGGAATTGACGCGGCCGTATGTAGTGAAGATATTGTCCTGATCTACGTTCAGGTAGTCAGCAGACACATAGCCGGTGCTGCCGTTGTAGGCGATCTTGTACCAGCCGTCCACGGAGTCATCCAAGATCGCCACCGCCACACTCTTGTCCAGCGTGGTGACCACGGAGGCGGAGGTAGAGGGCTCGGCCCGCAGCCGCAGGGAAGAACCTGTGGTGCAGCCGGCGCCGGTGGCGATGTCCGCTGCCAGGGCGGTGGCCGCCAGCAGCATTGCGGTGAGAACGGAGAGGAACAGGACCTTGCCTGCTCTGCCTGCGAAGTGCGTCATAGGTGTACGTTCCTTTCGTCAGTCTTTTGTAGCGCGGGGAAAAGGTCCTGTTTCTTACAGCTTGCCAGCAAGAGCACGATCCAGCCAGACGGTGGCGATGTCCATCGCCGCGTAGAGGCTGTCCTTCTCGCTCTTCTTGACCACACGGTCCCGGGACTTCAGCTCCGGGTCCGTCAGCTGCAGCTGGATGGAGACCTTGGTGGCCACCTCCATGTCCTGCTCCTTCTTGGTGTTGAGGATCTGCATCATGATGATATATTTCTCAGCCATCGTGCCGTAGTAGATCAGATTGTCCACCCGGCGAAGGGGATGGCCCTTGTATGTCAAACCTTCTGCCTTCTTGGACTTGCTCTCTGCCATGGAAACACTCCTTCAAAAGTTGTAACCGAATTGTAACAGATTTTATCCGCTTTGTCAACGTTTGGTCACAAGAAATTACAGCCAATTCCTGGGAAGAGACCTGCCTTCGGCCCCTGGACGCAAAAAAATCCCGCAGGGAAGGTCGCCGCGCCATTCGCACGGATGCCCTCTCTGCGGGGGAATGCAGAAGGAAAACGGTTACTGCCCCAAATATCTGCGGACCAGCACCTGCAGCAGCTCGTCCCGGTCGATCTTGCGGATCAGGGTCCGGGCATTGTTGTGATTGGTGATGTAGGTGGGGTCCTCGGAGAGAATATAACCCACGATCTGGTTGATGGGGTTATAGCCCTTTTCCTCCAATGCCCGATAGACGGTCGAGAGAATCTGATGGATCTCTGCGTCCTTCTCCGTGGCAATATTGAATTTCCTGGTAAAATCGTCCATACAGACACCACCTTTCCCGAAGGGAGCACCACTTCATAATACAAAACTAGTATACTCGTTTTTTGAAAAACTGTAAAGCGTTTTCCGCATGAAATTTGAAAAAATACGCCCCGTAATCGCTGGGAGGGCGCTGGACCGAAAGAACAGGGGGGTCCAGTGCAGCAGAACGGCCTTCGGCCCGCCTCACAGCGCCTCCGGGAGCGGCGTCTGCATCGGCGCTGCTGGGGGATTGGATTTGAGCCGGGCGGAACGCATCCGCCCGGCTCAAGGTTTCTGTCTGCGCAATAGCACCTGGACGCGACGGCACACAAGCCCGCTGTGCAGTCCGCAGGCGGCCGCATATTACCGCAGGACGGCGTTCAGCTCTGCCTTCAGCGTCTCCAGGATGCTCTTCACATCCTCATCGGCCTCCTGAGCGGTGAGGCTGCGGTCGTCGGAGCGGAGCGTCAGGTTGAAGGCCACGCTCTTCTTGCCCTCCGGGATGCCGGAGCCGGTGTAGATGTCGAACAGGGACACATCCTTCAGCAGCCCCTTGGCGCCCCGGCGGATGCAGTCCTCCAGCGCTCCCACGGTGACGGCCCTGTCGCACACCACGGCGATGTCCCGGGTGACGGCGGGGAACTTGGGCAGGGGGACATATTCCGGGTCGGCCCCCTTGGCATTCTCCAGCTCGTCCATGGCCAGCTCTGCGCAGTAGAATTCCGCGTCTACGCCATAGTTCTTGGCCACCAGGGGATGGATCTGGCCGAACCAGCCCAGGCAGTCGCTGCCGCTCCACACCTCGGCAAAGCGGCCGGGGTGGTAGGAGAGCTCCTCCGGCAGGCCGCTGCCGATGCGGAAGGTCACATCCTTCACCCGCAGTTCCTGGAGGATCGCCTCAATGGCGCCCTTCATAGCGTAGAAGTCCATGTCGCCGCCGTAGGCGCCCAGGGTCAGTGTCTTGGACTCGATGGCCAAGCCGTCCTCGCCGCCGGGCAGGTACGTCCGGCCCACCTCATAGAGCTTCACGTCCTGATTGCGGTAGTTGTAGTTCCGGGTCAGGATCTCCAGCATGGAGGGCAGGGTGGTGGTCCGCATGATGGAGGTATCCTCCCCCAGGGGGTTCAGGATCTTGAAGGAGTTCCGCCGCTGGTAATCTTCCGGCCAGCGGATCTTGTCGTACTGGGTCGGGGAGATGAAGGAGTATGTGATGATCTCATCGTACCCGAAGGCCCGGCACACGCTGGACACCCGGCGCTCCAGGATCTCGGCGGCGCCATAGCCGCCCAGGGTGGTCTGGCCCCGCATCAGGGTGGTGGGGATGTTGTTGTAGCCGTAGAACCGGGCCACTTCCTCCGCCAGATCGGCGATGCCCTCCACGTCGCCCCGCCAGGAGGGGATGGTCACGTCGGCAGGGCCGCCGGGGCAGCTGTCGTCCGCTGTGCGGATGTCCACCCGGGCCAGATACCGGTACTGCTCCGCTGCGGGGATGTCGGTGCCCAGCAGCGCGTTCACCCGCTCCGGGTCCATGCGGATGGTGTGGGGCTGGGGCACGTAGTTGAGGATGTCGATGACGCCGTCCACTACCTCTCCGGCGCCCAGCAGCTCCACCAGCTCGCAGGCCCGCTGGACGGCGGGCAGGGTATTCAGGGGATCCAGACCCTTCTCGAACTTGGCGGAGGCCTCGGTCCGCATCCCCAGGGACAGAGCGCCCTTGCGGATGCAGGTGCCGTCGAAGCAGGCGGACTCGAACACCACGTCGGTGGTGTCCGCCACGATCTCGGAGTTCAATCCGCCCATGATGCCCGCCAGGCCCACGGCCCGGTGCTCGTCGGCGATGACCAGGTGGTTGGCGGTGAGCTTGCGCACGTTGCCGTCCAGGGTGGTCAGTTCCTCGCCCTCCTCGGCCCGGCGGACGATGATGTGGCCGCCCTTCACATAGCGGTAGTCAAAGGCGTGCATGGGCTGGCCGTACTCCAGCATCACATAGTTGGTGATGTCCACGATGTTGTTGATGGGACGGACGCCCATGCTCCGCAGCCGCTCCCGCATCCACTTGGGGGAGGGGGCGATCTTCACGTTCCGCACCATCCGGGCGGTGTACCGGGGCACCAGATCCGCGGCAGGGGTCTCGATGTCCAGCAGGTCCGTCAGCACGCCGTCGGCGCCGCCCTGTACCTCCGGTTCGTGGAGAGTCAGGGGCTGCTGGTAGGTGGCGGCCACCTCCCGGGCCAGACCGATGACGCTGAGGCAGTCGGGGCGGTTGGGGGTGATCTCGAACTCCACCACATGGTCATCCGCGCCGATAATGGGCTTGATGTCATCGCCGTTCTGGATCCCTTCCTCGTGGAGGACGAAGATGCCGTCGGGGATGCAGTGGGGGAACTCCTTCTGGTCGGCGTGGAGATCCTCCAGGGTGCAGATGGCGCCTGTCTTGGTGTTGTAGGCCACCAGGTCCCCCTCGTGGAGGTTGGGGCAGATGGTGTCCGGCACAGCGGTGGAGCCGCCCAGGTCCAGACAGGTGTGGAAGGTGTAGTCCGGCTGGCTGGCGCACTCCAGGATCTTGGCGCACACCACCGGCCCGAACACCTTGTCACCGGGCTGGATGTCGGCGGGGATGGAGGGCTTGTCCTTGTCCAGGGGGTGGTAGTCGTTCAGGATGGCGGCGGGGACGATAGCGGCGTAGGGGAAGTCCCGCTCATCCAGACCCAGCTCATAGAGGCCGCACATCATGCCGTTGGACTCCACGCCCCGCAGCTTGCCCTTCTCGATCTTCTTGCCGCCGGGGAGGGTGGAGTGGTCCAGGGCCACGGGTACCATATCGCCGGGGTGGATGTTCCAGGCGCCGGTGACAATCTGGATGGGCGCGCTCTGGCCCACATCCAGCTGGCAGATCCACATGTGGTCGGAATCCGGGTGGCGCTCCATGGTGAGGATGGTGCCCACCACGATATTGGAGATCTCGGCTCCCCGGTCCTCGGTGGTCTCCACCTTGGAGCCGGAGAGGGTCATGGCCTCGGCAAAGTCTTTATCGTTGGCGTCGACGTGCACAAACTCGTCCAGCCACTTTCTGCTCAGTAACATATCTTCTATAACTCCTTTATATCGGAATGCGGGAGTGCCCCGCAAAAGCCTCGCAGAGTTTCACGCCGCCGGCGTGAAAAAATATCCAGTCATTTTCGGAAGGACACGTGCCTGCCGAAAATTCCCTGACTCAGCCGCCTTGGGCGGCGTTCACCAGTGACCGATGTCACTGGTGAGGGGGAATCTAAAGGGGGGACGGGATCCCCTCTTTAAGAACTAGAACTGTTCCAGGAATCGCACGTCGTTCTCAAAGATCAGCCGCAGGTCGGCGATCTTGAACCGCCGCATGGCGGTGCGCTCCAGGCCGATGCCGAAGGCCCAGCCGGAGTATACCTCCGGGTCGATGCCGGACATCTTCAGCACCTTGGGGTGGATCATGCCGGCGCCCAGCAGCTCGATCCAGCCCTCGCCCTTACAGGTGGGGCAGCCCACGCCGCCGCACTTGTGGCACTGGACATCCATCTCGCAGGAGGGTTCCGTGAAGGGGAAGTGATGGGGGCGGAACCGGGTTTTGGTGCCCTTGCCGTACAGCATCTCCACCACCGTGTTCAGGGTGCCCTTCAGATCCGCCATGGTGACGCCCTTGTCGATGACCATGCCCTCCACCTGATGGAACATGGGGGAGTGGGTGGCGTCCACCTCATCTTTCCGGTACACCCGGCCGGGGGCGATGATGCGGATGGGCAGCTCCATGGTCTCCATGGCCCGGACCTGCATGGGGCTGGTCTGGGAGCGGAGCATCACCCGGCTGTCCTCGTCAAAGTAGAAGGTGTCGCTCCAGTCCCGGGAGGGGTGGCCCTCGCCGGCGTTCAGCTTGTCGAAGTTATAGGTGGCCAGCTCCACCTCCGGGCCGTCCAGGACCGTGAAGCCCATGGAGATGAAGATCTCCTTGATCTCATCCAGCGCGGTGTACATGGGGTGCTTGTGGCCCAGCTTGTGGGCCTTGCCGGGGACGGTGATGTCCAGCGCCTCGGCCTCCAGCCGCTCCTCCAGGGCCTTTTCCGCCAGGACGGCGGACTGCTGCTCGATGGCGGACTCCACATCTGCCCGGACGGCGTTGGCCAGCTGGCCCATGACGGGCCGCTCCTCGGCGGAGAGCTTGCCCATCTGCTTCAGAACGGCGGTCAGTTCTCCCTTTTTGCCCAGGTACTGGACCCGGAGGGCCTCCAGCTCTCCGGTGTTCCCGGCGGCGCCGATGGCTGCCAGCGCGCCGGCGCGAATGGCTTCCAGTTGTTCCTTCATACGTCAGACTCCTTTTTTGAGTTAGGAGCGTGGAGATCGGAGATAGGAACTGGGGCGGCCGCTGTGCGGCTCTATTGGGATCATCCGGCTTTGCCGGATACCAAAACTCCTATCTTCTATCTCATATCTCCTATCTTTGTGATAACAAAAAACGCCTCTCGTCCCATCCCTGGGACGAAAGGCGAATCCTTCCGCGGTACCACCCGGATTCGCGCCAAAAGCGGCGCGCACTCGTGGCCCCGGTAACGGAGGGCGGACCGGCCGTGTCTCCACGGCGGCTCCCGGGCGAACCAAACCGGGCGTCCGCAGTCTGGCTTGCAGCCGGTGGCCAGACCTCTCTCGGCGGCGTATCACGGTTATTTTCCCGTTCATCGCTGATAACAATTAACACTTATAGCACAGAAACGGGACAAATGCAAGCCCCGATTCGCCGAAATTCAGCGGATCGGGGCGGAAATTTTCAGCTCAAGAGCCGGCCGTCCACCAGGTCCTCCACCTGGATGGCGGACACCTCGCCGTCCGTGATGAAAAAGGAGATGTGCTTGCAGTAGGACAGGCCGCCGGGCTCGTGGATCAGGGCGTAGTCGGCGCCGAACTGGTCCTCGCCCACCGCCTCCATCTGCACCGCACCGGTGTAGACGGCTTTTACATCGTCCTCCGAGTCCCCCACCTGGATGCCTCCCAGGGTCCGCGGCCCCGGCACCGTGGTGGTCATGCGGTAGATATTGTCGGTTCCATCCGCATCCAGATACGCCACATCCACGCCTCCAAAGGAAAACGTGAAGAGCGATTCCCCGTTGTCCCCCGTCCCGGCGGACTGGGGCGTCTCCGGGAGACCCTCATAGTCCCAGGGGTATCCGCCCTCTTTGCGCCCCAGGGAGAGGAACTGCCCCTCCGTCACCAGACAGAAGGAGGCGGTGGCGTTTTCCGTTGCCCGCTCGATGGCCTGGGGCCGGGCCTCCTTCAGGGCGTCCAGCAGGGCCTGCTGGGCGTCGTTTTCCGGCTGGTAGGTGTCCAGGATCTCTGTCAGCCGGTCCTGCTCCTCCTGACCATACCAGGCGTAGGTGTCGTTCACCGGGGCGGCCACCACAATGTCGGCGTGCTCCCAGGGGCTGTCCGGGAAGACGGACAACGCATCGAACCAGGTGTCCGGGTCCTCCAGGAACCGCCTGGTTAAATAGTCGGTGGCACCTTCGGAATAAGCTCCGTCCGCGTGGAGCAGCCAGCAGGCCAGCTTCAGGTCGGACCAGGTGTCGAGGTTACCGGCGTCATCACGCATGAAGGTATCAATATCATAGGTGAACTGGAACACCGTCTCCGCCTCCAGGTCCAGCCCGTCGGAGGGAACAAAGGAAGTGAATTTCCAGCCGTCCGCCGTGTGTTCCAGATCCAGCACCGCCTGGGAGTAGCCGACGGTGGTACTGGGTTTCTCAAAGGCCCAGCTGTCGGCGTAGAAGGTGACCGTCACCGTCCAGTGGTCCGCATCCACCTGCTCCGCCGCCACGGTCTTGTCCAGCAGGTACAGGTTGCTCCCTCGGCCCCCGTCGGTGGCGTAGAGAACGCCGTCGAAGTCCTTGTAGTGATCCGGGGACAGGGCGAAGAGGTTGTCCACAATCTCCGGGGAGAAGTAGGACTCCGCCGTCTCCCGCAGGTCTGCCAGGGACGTGATCGTGACCGGCTGCGGCTGCCAGGGAAGCGCACTGTCCGTGAGCTCTGCCACGGTAGAAACGGGCAGGGAGAGATTCTCCGCATCCACCCGGTAGTAGGTCAGGTCTCCCTCTGTGCGGGCGTCCTCCATGTCCAGGGGCAGGGTGGTCAGATCAAACCAGTCGTATACCGCCGACGCGGCGGTATACATATTGATAACGTCCTGTTCCGTCAGAGCGGTCTCCGGGGCCTCATCGGGCGAAACCGGAGATTCCCGCCCGCCGCAGCCGGCGAGCAGCGTGATGGTCAGGAGAAGAAGCGCCCCAAAACGCCTCATGGGCAGCGCCTCCTTTCGTTCCTTTTTGAAGCATCATATCACATTCCACCGGAAAATTCATGACGATCTGGTTACAAATGATTGCAATCCGGAGCGGGAATTCCTATAATAGGCACCAGAAAACCATGAGGAACACAGGAGGTTACGGCCATGAAGCTGACGACGGCGGAGCAGATGAAGGAGCTGGACCGGCAGGCCATTGAAGAGCGGGGCATTCCCTCCATCGACCTGATGGAGCGGGCGGCGGCAGGCGTGGCAGAGGCGGCGCTGGCGCTGCTGCCCAAGCGGCCGGGGAAATGTCGGGGGGCGGCCTTGTGCGGCGCGGGCAACAACTGCGGCGATGGAATCGCCGCAGCCCGGCTGCTGTTTTTGAAGGGGCTGAAGGTCCGGGCGTTCCTGGTAGGGGACTATGAGAAGCTGACGCCGGACGCCCTGGAGGAGACCCGCCGTCTCAGCGAGTGCGGTGTGGAGCTGGAGCGGTTCGACCCGGCGGACGAAAGCCAGCGGGCCTGGGTGTTGGGGTGCGACGTGGTGATCGACGCCCTCTTCGGCGTGGGCCTCTCCCGGCCCATCGGGGCAGGCACGCCCTTTGCCGCGGCGGTGGACTGGATGAATGAGAGCAGGGCCGCCGTGGTGGCGGCGGACATTGCCAGCGGCGTGTCGGCGGACACCGGCGCCGTGCTGGGCCGTGCGGTTCGGGCGGATCGCACTGTCACCTTCACACTGCCCAAGATCGGTCAGGCAGTGGGGGAGGGGGCCGCCCTCTCCGGGAACGTGGAGGTCCGGGACATCGGCATCCCGGCGGATCTGGTCCGGGGCCTTGTCTGCCGGGCCCAGACGGTGGAGCGGGACTTTGCCCGTGCGGCCCTGCCGCCCCGGAGGGCGGACGGCCACAAGGGAACCTTCGGCAAGGTGCTGATCGTCGGCGGCGCAGTGGGCTATACCGGTGCGCCTTATCTCACTGCCGCGGCGGCGGTGCGGACCGGGTGCGGGCTGGTGTCCCTGGGGGTGCCGGAGACCATCTGGCCGGTGGAGGCGGCCAAGTGCGTGTCTGCCATGCCATTCCCTCTGCCGGACAAACATGGGAGGCTCTCTCCCAAGGCGAAAGAGGAAATCCTGGAGCGGGCTGCCGGCTGTGACGCAGTGGCTCTGGGCCCTGGACTGGGCCGGGGAGATGGCGTCACGGAGCTGGTGCTGGATCTGCTGCAGAAGATCCAGCAGCCGATGGTGCTGGACGCCGACGGCATAAACGCCCTGGGGGGACATATAGATGTACTGGACGCCCGGCGAGACCGGATCACGGTGCTGACGCCCCACGACGGGGAGTTCACCCGCATCGGCGGCGACCTCACCGGCAGCAACCGGCTGGGGGCCGCCCGGGCCTTTGGAGCGGCCCATGGCTGTGTCCTGGTGCTGAAGGGCCACCGGACCCTCACCGCCGCCCCGGCGGGGAACGTGCTGGTGAACACCACCGGAAATTCCGGCCTGGCCAAGGGCGGCAGCGGCGACGTGCTGACGGGGATTGTCGCCGCCCTGCTGGCCCAGGGGGCGACTGCCGTTCGGGCGGCGGCGGTCGGCGTGTGGCTCCACGGCCGGGCCGGGGACTTGGCGGCGGAGCGCCTGACGCCCTATGGTATGACGCCGGAGGACGTGGTGTCGTCACTGCCGGCGGCCATCGGGGAGATCCTATAAAAGACGGAGGTTTTTGCGGTGCGCAGATGGGCTTGCATACCAATGATGACCCTGTGCCTGCTGCTGACGGCCTGCGGCGGCACAGGCGGAGAGGCGGGGGATGCGGCGGATGCCCGGATGCCCTATCGGAACATGGCGGGCTGCGTCATGGAGGCGGAGGTCTCCTGCACGCAGGACGGCGCGGCCTGGGAGGCCACGCTCCAGTGCGACTACGTGCCGGAGGGGGAGACCACTGTGGAGGTCCTGGCACCGGAGACCATCGCGGGCGTGAAGGCAGTGCTCTCCGACGGGGAAGTGGAACTGGTGTACGAGGACCAGTGCCTGAACGCCGGGAACCTCAGCAGCCAGGAGGTGAGCCCCATGGCCTGCCTGCCCCAGCTGATGAGCGCCCTGCGGGACGGGTGGCTGCTGGAGGAGAGCGAGGAGGACTGGCAGGAGACGTCCTGCTTCCGTCTGACGGTGGACCAGACCGGAGAGCAGAATGGGAAGATCCTCTCCACCCTCTGGCTGCGGCAGGAGGACGGTACGCCCCTCCGAGGGGAGATCGCCGTGGATGGGGAAATCATTTTGACGGCAGACTTTACGAGCTTTTCCTTTTATGATACAATAGAAAACCAGGAATGACTTCGGCGGGAGGGTTCCTCCCGCCGCTTCCATAGACTGACGGAGAAGGTGACCGACACATGGAGGAACCGATTCTGAGACGGACCTGGGCGGAGATCGACCTGGACGCCCTGGCCCACAACTATCAGCAGGCCCGCAGAAAGATCGGGCCCAACGTGAAGTATTTGGGTGTGGTGAAGGCGGACGCCTACGGCCACGGGGCCATTCAGGTGTCCCGCAAGCTGGAGCAGCTGGGGGCGGACTATCTGGCGGTGTCCAGCTTGGACGAGGCGAAAGAACTCCGCCGGGCCGGCATTCAGGCGCCCATTCTGATCCTGGGCCACACGCCCCCGGCCATGGTGCCCCAGCTGATCGAGTACGGCATCACCCAGGCGGTGTCCGCCCTGGCCAAGGCGGAGGCGTACAGCGCCGCAGCCGTGGAGAGCGGCGGCACACTGAAGGTCCACATCAAGGTGGACACCGGCATGTCCCGGCTGGGTTTCCTGGTGCGGGAGGGGCACTTTGACACAGGCGTGGAATCCATCGCCGCCGCCTGCGCCCTGCCGGGACTGGAGGCGGAAGGCATCTTCACCCACTTCGCCGTCTCCGACGAGGACGACAGAGACAGTGAGGCCTATACGAGAGCGCAGTTCGACGTGTTCACCCGTGTGCTGGATGCATTGGCTGCAGGGGGCAGAACCTTTGCCATCCGCCACTGCGCCAACAGCGGCGCTCTGGCCCGCTATCCGGAGATGTATCTCGACATGGTGCGGCCGGGCATCGCCCTGTACGGCGTGGGCGCCGATGCGCAGCGGCTGGACCTGCGGCCGGTGATGAGCCTGAAGTCCAGCGTCTCCACCATCAAGACCTTTGACCCGGGCACGGACGTCAGCTACGGTCGGACGTTCCGCACCCAGGGAAGGACCCGGATCGGGGTGTTGCCCATCGGCTATGCGGACGGTTTCTTCCGGGGCCTCTCCAACCGGATGTCGGTGGTGACAGCCCAGGGCCCAGCCCCTCAGCGGGGCCGGATCTGTATGGACATGTCCATGATCGATCTGACAGACCTGCCCGACGTCAAGGTCGGGGACGAGGTGGAGATCTTCGGCCGCCGCCAGCGGGTGGATGACCTGGCGGCCATTCTGAACACCATCCCCTATGAGCTGACCTGCGCGGTGAGCAAGCGGGTGCCGCGGGTGTATATCGAAGGCGGTAAAATCGTGGAGCGGAGCCTGCGGCTGCTGTGAGCGCAGGGAAGCGAGCCGCCGCAGCGCGGCGTCCAAGCGTTTTGCCGCGTGCGGCAAAACCTTGGGGAGAGCGGGCTTTGCCTGGCCGACCAAAATGAGATCGGGGTCCCCGCCGCGCAACGCGCGGTGGGGCCTGACCTGTGCGGTGAGCAAGCGGGTGCCGCGGGTATATATCGAAGGCGGTAAAATCGTGGAGCGGAGCCTGCGGCTGCTGTGAGCGCAGGGAAGCGCGGACACAAATCCATACACACACGCCTTGTTCCGGGCATAGGATAGTGCGGGGCGAGGACGCCGGAATTTTGCGGCATTGGCAAAGTATAAATTCCGTACCTGCGTGGGAGAATGAAAGTGGCCTCACCGAAGGGCCTTCGGTGATGGGTACTTCTTTCGGCGGAGTGTGAACTTTGTGGATACGAGTGTCAAGCGCGGCGATATTTACTATGCCGATCTCTCCCCGGTGGTGGGCAGTGAGCAGGGTGGTGTCCGGCCGGTTCTGATCATTCAGAACGACACCGGCAACCGGTACAGTCCCACTGTGATCGCGGCGGCCATCACTTCCCAGACCGGGAAGGCCAAGCTGCCGACACATATCGACCTTCCCGTGGACCACAGCTGCGGCCTGAGCCGGGATTCGGTGGTCCTGCTGGAGCAGGTGCGCACCCTGGACAAAAAGCGCCTGCGGGAAAAGATGGGCCATGTGGAGGAGAATGTGATGGAGAAGGTCGATCTGGCCATCGCGGTCAGCTTCGGACTGCCCCACGACCAGATGGTTTGAGAGATCCGTTTCTTCGGCAATACACAGGCCGGGCGCTGCGGCGGAAGCCGTCTCCTGGCCGCCCGGAAATGCGTGGTTTGATCGAAGGGTCCTCCTGAAAAGGGCGTTCCGCCCTTTTCAGGGGTACCGATTTTTCAGATCCGACAATCAATACGGAGGTACATAAGCGCATGAAAAAGAACAGATGGTATCTGCGGCTGCTGGCATTGCTGGTGCTCTGCGGCGCCTTGAACGTGACGATTACCGCGGCGGCGGAGGCCGGATCCTCCGACGACCCGCTGGTGACCCTGAGCTACCTGAACGAGACGTTCATGGACTCCATCATGGAGCGGGTGGACCAGAAGATCGCCGCCCGGAATGCCCAGTTGGGCATTTCGGCAGGCAGCGGAGCCGGTGCCGCGTCCAACTTCACTGTGGTGACCCTCACCAGCGGACAAGTCCTCACTGGGGACATCGGCTGTGAGGTAATGCTGCGAGTGGGAACGGCTGTGTGCGTTTCTCCCTCCAGCCCCGGTCTCATTGACGAGACCGCAGCCACAGCGCTGAACAACGGCAGTGCGCTGGTCCAGAACCACCTGTACATGATGACCATTGAGGGCCGGGGCGTCCGCGCCACGGCCGGCACCACCAAGCTGCTGGTCCGGGGCAGCTACACCGTCGCCTGATCTCCGCATAAACGGCCCCGCCTGGGCATAGGTTGTGCCAGGCGGGGCCGTTTGGAGAGGGGGCAGAGCGATGGACAAGTTTCCACTGATGCAGGGCTGTTTCTCTGTGGGGGAGCTCATCACGGAGCAGGAGGCGCTGTACACCTGGTTTGAGGCCCGGTGCCGCCTGCCGGGAGAGGGCCTCTGGTGCGCCTGGGCGGTGGGCGACCGGGGAGAGCTGCGGCTGGGCGTTCTGGAGCCCTGTGGGGACCGGGCCACAATCCGGCGGCGGTTTTCCGCCCGGCTGACAGCCCCTCTAGGAAAGCTGCGGCAGGGGGAGATCCGCCCTGCCCATCCGCCGGAGCCGGAGGATTGGACGCCGCTGGAGCGCTCGGCAGTGCGTCTCCGTTCCCCATGGCTTCGGGAGCAGCTGCACCTTGTGCCGGGCGTCCTTGTCCGGGAGGAGCAGGGGCGGCGAGAGCTGGCGGTGCCCTATGACGTGGGCCGCCCCTTTCCGCTGACCGCCTTGTTCTGCTTTGCCCATATCCGCCGTATCCATGGCCGGAGCTACGCCATCTTTGCCTTCAACGGGGAGGAGCGACCGGTGTTCTGAGCCGTCCGGCGGACAGAGACATTTTCAGAAAATTCCAAATGATGTGTTCCACATTTCCCGGGGGTATGATATAATAACCCCAAGACGGCCGTGGCGGAGGGGCTCTCCGCCCGGCCTCAGACACGGGAAGACCTGCCGGCCGGGCGCCGGCGGAGCGTTTGGAGGTCCAGTATGAAGTGTCCCTATTGCGGTTACAGTGAGAGCAAGGTCATTGATTCCCGGCCCGCGGACGAAAACAGCAGCATCCGCCGCCGGCGGGAGTGCCTTTCCTGCGGCAAGCGATTTACCACCTATGAGACGGTGGAGAGCCTGCCTATGGTGGTGGTGAAGAAGGACGGCAGCCGCCAGAGTTTTGACCGGCGGAAGGTGCTGGGCGGCATGATCCGCGCCTGCGAAAAGCGGCCGGTGCCCTTGGCGGAGCTGGAAAAGATCGCCGAGGAGATCGAGCAGGATCTGCAGAACTCCATGGAGCGGGAGATCAGCACAGAGGCCATCGGCGAAAAAGTGATGGAACGGCTGCGAAACGTGGACCAGGTGGCCTATGTCCGGTTTGCCTCCGTCTACCGCCAATTCAAGGATATCGACACCTTTATGACAGAGCTGAACAAGCTCCTGGCCGACAACCGGTGAAGGCCGTCAGAGGACGTTCTTGATATCCAGCCGCTCCGTCTCCGCCAGGAGCCGGAGCTGATCCCGCAGGTCCGAGATCTCCGCCCGGAACTCCGTCAGCTCCCGGGTGGCGGCGAAGGCCAGGGCCCGGCGGTACATGGCCTCCGCGTCGTCCACCGTATCATGCCGCGCCACGATGTGGAGGTAGGTCTGGCTTTCCGACCAGTCGTCATAGCTGCCTGCCAGCGTATCCACGGCCTCGGTCCAGGCCTCTGACTGGGCTTGGGCGTCCGCCTGCTGCAGCTGCTCCCGCCAGCGGACGGTGCTGGCGGTCATGTAGGAGCTGTTCCACAGGGAAAAGACCAGGATGGCTGCCAGGATGCCGACGGATATTCCATACGCCCTCATGACTCTCGCTCCTTTCGGACGCAGAATACCTGCCCCTGTTCGTCCAGGGTCAGGAGGAAGATCTCGCGGGGAGAGGAGGCTTTTTCCCGGGACAGCTGCTTGCGCAGCCAGTTCTCGTCCCGGCCGCAGGCGGTCAGATTGCGGTGGATGACCCGCCCGTCGTTGATGATGACCATGGGCAGTGTCACATCATCCTCCAGCCCCAGTCCCAGTTGTTCCGCCGTGGGCGGCTGCTGGGCTGTCCAGGGAAAGACGGTCAGCTGGCCGGAGTTTTCCAGCACGGCGTACTTCACGTCCTCGATGCGGGTGACGCCCTGCTCCCGCAGTTCCTCCATCAGCTCATCGATGGTAAAGCGGTTCTTCCGCATGGCGTCCTGCTGCAGCTTGCCGCCCCGGATCAGGACCGTGGGCGTCCCGCAGATCAGCGCCCGCAGCCGCAGGCTGCGGAGAGACAGCTGACTCAGCAGCAGTGACAGGGCCAGCAGCGTCAGGATCGGCAGCAGGCCAGAGAGCAGCGGAATGCCGAAGTCCTGCATGGGCACGGCGGCCAGGTCGGAGATCATCATGGTCAGCACCAGCTCGCTGGGCTCCAACTCGCCGATCTGGCGCTTGCCCATCAGGCGCATCCCGACCACAATAAGGAAATAGAGAATGATCGTTCGGACAAAGGCGGTTATCATGGCGAAAATCCCTCCGTTCCGCTAGTATCTGCCGGAACGGGATTTTTATCCGGGATAAGGCTCCCCCAGGAGGGGGAGATTCTTGTAAAGCATGGAAAGAAAATATAGAGTTATACAGCAACAGTTTTGAGAATTAATAAGAAAAAATAATGATGGATTCAAGTGTTCACAAACAATTACATTTCAAATCGGTAAACGCCGAAAACCGCAGGGAAGTTGAGGGCTTGACTGTCTTTTCTGAGCAGGCTGGTTTTATTGAGAGTGTAAGCGAGTGCTTGCGGGAGGCAGATGAATTGGAGCTGTGGCGGCCTGTTGGTATTTATGACAGCGACACGCTGATTGGTTTTGCTATGTACGGCTATTTTCCAGAGCCGGCTCCGGGACAGCTATGGCTGGATCGGCTGCTCATTGATAAAAGATATCAGGGAAAAGGATATGGAAAACAGGCGGTGCTTTCGCTTCTTGACAGATTGCATACAGAGTATCAGAGCGGCACGGTATATCTTAGCGTGTATGAGAATAATCCCCATGCAATCAAGCTTTATCAACAGATTGGTTTCCGGTTTAACGGGAAATACGATAGCAAGGGGGAACATATCATGGAGTATCATTTTTGAGAGATGTAGAGCCAGTCAACGGTCAATATGTGCTGAATCGTCTTAACAGACCTATTTAAGATGGGCTTATCAGGCGCATATTATAGTGACCGCATCAAAATCAAAAAAAGAAAAATCGCAGATGTGAAAGGAGTTTATGGGCCGCGGCCCATCACAGCGCCAGCGCCCGCCGCCAGCGGCGGGACGACGAGGGGAAGGGAGTATCGAAGGATTCGGCGGATGCCCTTCCGTGCCCACGGGCGCGTACACAGCCGGCAAATATGCGGGCAACCGCAAAACAAGGGGGGCTGTGACCGTGAAGAAAGTGACAAATGACTGCGTGTTTGTCCTTTTGACCATTCATTACAGAATCTTCAGGAGGATTATCGAATATGTGCGGAATCATCGGATTTGTAGGAAACGAGCCCGCGGCCCCCATTCTGCTGGACGGCCTGGAGCGGATGGAGTACCGGGGGTATGACTCCGCCGGCGTGGCGGTGCGGTCCGAGACGGCGGGACTCCAGGTGCGCAAGACCAAGGGGCGGCTTCAGGTCTTATCCGACCTGATCCACGGCGGCGCGGACCTGGAGGGGAACCTGGGCATCGGGCATACCCGCTGGGCCACCCACGGGGAGCCCAATGACATCAACGCCCATCCCCACGTCAGCGAGAACGGGCGGATCGCCCTCGTCCACAACGGCATCATCGAAAACTATCTGGAAATCAAGGAGCACCTCATGCGCCAGGGCGTCCACTTCACCTCCGACACGGACACGGAGGTGGTGGCACAGCTGCTGGAGTTCCACTACAACGAATGCCACAACATGCTGGAGGCTGTGGGCCGCTGCCTGCGGCGGATCGAGGGGTCCTACGCCTTCGGCATCATCTGTGCGGATTACCCCAACGCCCTCATTGCCGCCCGGAAGGACAGCCCCCTCATCATCGGCTACGGTCAGAACGGCAACTTCATCGCCTCCGACGTGACGGCTGTCATCAAGTACACCCGGGACGTGGTGTACATGGACGATGGGGAGATCGCTGTCCTCACCGCCGACAGCGTGGACGTGTTTGACGACGAGCTGCTGCCGGTGGAGAAGACCCACAGTCTGGTGGACTGGGATGTGTCCGCAGCGGAGAAGGGCGGCTACGCCCACTTCATGGCCAAGGAGATCATGGAGCAGCCGGAGGCGGTCCGCAAGACCATCTCCCCCCGCATCCGGGACGGCCGTGTGGTGCTGGACGATCTGCATCTGACGGCGGAGTACGTCCGCGACCTCTCCCGGATTTACGTCATCGCCTGCGGCTCCAGCTACCATGTGGGCGTGGTGAGCAAGTACAGCTGGGAAAAGCTGCTGCGCCGCCCGGTGGAGGTGGTGCTGGCCTCCGAGTTCCGGTACTGTGATCCTCTGGTGGACGAAAAGACTCTGGTCATCGTCATCAGCCAGTCTGGAGAAACCCTGGACACTATGGCCGCCATGCGGGAGGCCAAGCGCCGGGGCGGCCGGACCCTGGCCATCGTCAATGTGGTGGGCAGCTCCATCGCCCGAGAGGCGGATGACGTGCTGTACACTTGGGCCGGGCCGGAGATCGCCGTGGCCACCACCAAGGCATACACCACCCAGCTGGTGCTGATGGATCTGGTGGGCCTCTATCTGGCGGACCTGCTGGGTACGGTGGAACAGAGCGAGTATGACACCATTCTCTCCGAGATGCAGCTGCTGCCGGAGAAGATGCGCCAGTTCCTCTCCCACACGGAGGACATCCAGTATTACGCCTCCCGGTACTTCAACCACGACTCCATCTTCTTCATCGGCCGGAACCTGGACTACGCCATGGGCCTGGAGGGTTCCCTGAAGCTGAAAGAGATCAGCTATATCCATTCGGAGGCCTACGCCTCCGGCGAGCTGAAACACGGCACCATCTCCCTGATCGAGCCGGGGACCCTGGTGGTGGCCCTGGGAACCTACGCGCCTCTCTTTGACAAAGCCATGAGCAACGTGGTGGAGGTGAAGGCCCGGGGGGCCGAGGTGCTGGCCCTGACCACCGAGGACTTCCGGGAAAAGATGGAGAAGACTGCCGACGCCACTGTCTCTGTGCCGGTAACCCATCCCATGCTCCAGCCCTCTCTGGGCGTGGTGCCCCTGCAGCTGTTCGCCTACTATGTGGCGCTCCAGCGGGGCTGTGACATCGACAAGCCCCGGAACCTCGCCAAGAGTGTGACTGTGGAATAACGAATTGCCGCCCGGACCATCTGGTCCGGGCGGTTTTTTTACTTGACTTATATAGGAAATCGATATATAATGGCGCTGTCAAAATATATAGAATATCTATATAAGGAGGAAGTCTATGGAGGCCGATAAGAGTCTGGTCAGCGGCAGCATGGCCCTGTTGGTCCTGAAGCTGCTGGAGGACGGGGACAAGTACGGCTACCAGATGACCAGCGAGCTGCGGCAGCGGTCGGAGGACGTGTTCCACCTGAAAGCGGGGACCCTGTACCCCCTCCTCCACAGCCTGGAGGAAAAAGGGCTGGTCACCGCCTACGAGCGGGAGGCCGCTGCCGGTAAGCCCCGGCGGTACTACCATCTGACAAAGGCGGGGGAGGCCGCCCTGCGGGAGAAGGAGACGGCGTGGCACACCTATGCCGATGCCGTGGGCCGTGTGCTGGGGGGAGGTGCCTGCTGTGCCGGGACCTGAGAGCGTCCGGGGCTATCTGGACGCGGTGGAGGCACAAATCCGCTGGAAGCGGGCCCGGACTGTGGCGGCCCGGGAGCTGGAAACTCATCTGGAGGACCAGCAGGAGGAATTTCTGGCCGAAGGCCATCCGCCGGAAGAGGCGGAGCGCTTGGCAGTGGAGGATATGGGGGACCCGGTGGCCGTGGGCGCGGACCTGGACCGCCTCCACCGGCCCAGGCCCCAGTGGGGGATGCTGGGCCTGACCCTGGCGCTGCTGCTGGTGGGCGGCTGGTTGCGGTACGCCCTCACCCGAGCGGGAGCACCCTGGGATGAGGATCTGGATCCGCTGCGCTGTGCTCTGTCAGTGGTGACCGGGGCTGCTGTGCTGGTCGGAGCCTACTTCCTGGACGTCTCCCGGCTGCTGCGCTGGGCCAAGTGGGTGTACATCGGTGCGGTGGCCGTTGGAGTGCTGTCTCTGCATCTCTCCCCGACTGTCAACAACGCATCCTATTTCACCCGGTATGTGGTGCTGTTCTATCCGGCAGTCTACGCACTGTGGCTGTATGCCTGCCGGGGAAAGGGCTGGCGGGGCCTGCTGGCTGCCGTGGCGGGCGGCATCCCTTTGACGGTGGTCTGTATGTGTGCGCCCTTTATTCAGGGGATGATTCAGGTGATGGTTATTGGCTGCTTTCTGCTGTTGCTCGCTATCCAGATGGACTGGTTCACCGTGCCCCGGCGGCAGGGACTGGCGGCGGTGGGCGGACTGGCCGCTGTGATGACTGGAGCGGTGCTGTGGCTTCTGTTTGTGGCGGGCTATAATGCAGCGCGGATTCAGATTCTCCTGCACCCGGAGATAGACCCACAGGGGGCGGGGTATCAGGCTGTAATGGCTCGCCGGATACTTGGGGCATCCCGCCTGATGGGGAAGGGAGGAGACCTCTCAATCCAGCCGCAAACGGTCTGGGGCAGGGAACTGCTCCCGGAGATGATGCTGCCGGAGTGGAACCACGATTTTCTGCCCACCACCATGGTCTACAAACTGGGGTGGTTGCCCTATCTGCTCCTGCTGGCAGTTTTGGCTGTCCTGCTGCTGTGGATGCTGCGGCGATGTGCCTGCCAGCAAAGCCAGAGCGGAAAGCTGCTGGCACTGGCCGTTGTCCTGACGCTGGCGGTGCAGTCGGCCTTTGCGGCGGCGCTGAATCTGGGCTTTGTGCTGTTCAGCGCCCAGATCCCTCTGGTGACGGGAAATCTCCACAGCATGGTGGACTGCGCCCTGATCGGGTTGGCGCTGTCGGCCTTCCGCTCAGAGTCCATTTTGCGGGACGCGGTGGTTCCGGTCCCGCGGCCCCCGCAAACACAAACAGCTTGACCAGAAAAGACAAGGGCGGAGAGGGGCTCCCTCTCCGCCCTTGCTGTATGCAATTCGTCAGTTGGCCTCCTGAATCAGGAAGGTCTGGTTCCCCACCCCGTCCGCGGATTTCTCCACTTCCAGGTCCTCATGCGCCTCCTGCACCGCCAGCTGCGCATCCGTCATAGGCTCCCATGGGATACCGGTACTCTCCACAAAGGCCCGGGCAGCGTCCGGATCGGCTGTATGTGTGTCCAGCGGCAGGGTGAACATGCAGCCCGTCACATTGTCCCGCAGATCCACTGTGCCGTCTTCTGCCAGGGAGAAACGCTCATAGGAGGGGGCGGCGAATCCCTCATACAGCGCGAGATATACCGTGTGATCCGAAAATATCTCCAGGCTCTGCGTGTCCAGTACATAATAGGCCCGGCCGTCCCGCAGAAAGGAGGAGCAGGCACCGTTCAGGGTGAACACGTTGACGGCCCGGGGATCATAGCCGGACACCAGGGGCGTAACAGTGAAGGCCCCGCAGGGGACCACGTCATAGTTCTCCTCTGTCAGGGGTGTGCCGTCCGTCCGGACCACGGACACCACGGCATAGGTGCGGCTTTCCTGGACATCGGCGCACCACTGGGAGATGTTGGCGCCGCTGACCATCCCCATCAGGGTGACGGTGTAGTCCCCAACGGTCTGGGTCTCATTGAGGATCACGGCGGCTTCGCTCTGGAAGGCCTCCGCCAACATTGGATCGTTCAGTTCCTCCGCAACCTGGGCGGGGGTCAGCCACAGCACGGCGGCGGACACAGTCACGGCCAGGAGGGCCACGGCCGCCGCAGCCAGCAGGGTAATTTTTTTCGTGCGATTCATGGACATCTTGTTCTGCTCCTTTTCAGATGCGTGCCGCATGGCTGCCAGCTTTTGAAGAGTCCGCTCCTCGAAGTCCGGGGAGAAGTCCACGGCGTCAAATGCGGCGCGGTAGTTCTGGCGATTCATTCCACATCCTCCTTTAAAAGTTGGCGCAGCCGCTCCCGCCCCCGGGAGAGTCGGGTCCCCACGGTAGGGAGGGGGATTTGCAGCAGCTTGGAAATCTCCTTGATGGAATAGCCCTCATAATAATAGAGGTGGATGACAGCGCTGTACTTTGCCGGCAGGGCCTGCACGGCGGAAAGGATGGGGGAGGGCTCCGGCATCTCTCCGCCTGGAAGGACCTCCGCGGTCTCCAGGGGGAGATTCCGCCGCTCCGCCGCCCGGGCCACGTCGCAGGCCCGGTGGAGCGTGGTGCGGATCAGCCACGCCTTTTCGTGCTCCAGGTCCCGGAAGTGCGGCCGGGTGGTCAGCAGCTTCAAAAAGACCTCCTGCACCACGTCTTCCGCGTCGGCGGGAGAGGACAGGCGAGTCATGGCGATCCGCAGCAGCATGGGGCTATACGCAGCCACCGTGCGGCGGATGGATTCGTCGGTACCAAACGAAGTCAGGGTCCTCAGCTCCTTTCACCCATAACACGGACCAGCTTGCCCTGATTATTCACCTTCCGGAAAAATTTGCAAAGCCCGTTTTCTGCCTGCGGGAGATTGACAGGGAGAAGCGGCTGTGATAATATGTAAACCAATTATAGCGTCCCTCCGCACTGCGGTGGGACTTTTTTGGGACACGGTATGTCGAAAAAACAGGAAAGGAAGCGGATCATGGGAAAAAAACGGGTGTTTGCGGCGCTGCTGGTGCTGGCAGTGACAGTGGGGTCTCTGGTACTGCCGGCCCGGGCGGCCTTTACCGATACGACGGGCCACTGGGCGGAGACCGCCATCACGAAATGGAGTGAGGAGTACAGCATCATCAACGGCTATGAGGACGGCACATTCCGGCCGGACAACTCCATCACCCGGGGCGCCTTTGCGGGCATTCTGGACCGCTTCCTGAAATTCCAAAGCACCTCGCCCGCCGGGACGTTCTCTGATCTGAGCGGGAACTACTGGGAGGATGCCATCCTGAAGCTCCACGCCTCCGGCGTTTACCTGGGCAACAACGGGCAGGCCCTGGCCGGGGACACCATCACCCGCCAGCAGGCGGTGACCATGATCGCACGGGCCTTCAACATCTCGGGGGAGAGCGCGACGGTCTATTACCTGGATGCGGACCAGGTGGCGGATTACGCGAAGCCGTATCTGGCGGAGATGTCCGCCCTGGGCTACATCACGGATTCCTCCGACGGGTACTTCCGTCCCACGGACGCCATCACCCGGGCGGAGATCGTGACGATCCTGGACAACATGATCGAGGTGCTGATCCAGACCAGCACCACCTACACCCAGGACGTGGAGGGCACGGTGATGGTCAACGCGGCGGAGGGGGCCTGCCTCCAGGACATGACCATCACGGGGGATCTGATTCTGGCCCCCGGCGTCACCGGGACGGTGACCCTGGAGAACGTGACCATCCAGGGCGCGGTACGGAACTTCGGCAGCGCCGTGGTCACGGACCTCTCCCAGCGGCCGGAGGAGCCGGAGCAGCCGCCGGCCATCCAGCCCGGCGACGTGTACACGCCCTCGGAGACCACAGGGGAGTATCTGACATACAGCAACCAACAGATCCCCATCTACGCCGGGGTGGAGCGGAACCGCTTCTCCCAGGGAGATTTCATGTGGGACCCGGACCGTCCGGACCGCCTGATCTATACCGGTGACGACTACCGGACCCGCTTCGGCATCGACGTGTCCGCCTATCAGAACCGGGCCAGCGCCAACAACACCATCGACTGGGAGGCCGCCAAGGCCGACGGCGTGGAGTTCGCCATGGTGCGGATCGGCCTGCGGGGCTACGGCTCCGGCAGCATCATGGAGGATGCTTTCTACGCCCAGAATATTGACGGGGCCATGGCGGCGGGCATCGAGACCGGCGTCTACTTCTTCGCCCAGGCCATCACCGTGGAGGAGGCCATCGAGGAGGCGGACTTTGTCATCAGCCTGCTGGAGGGCCACGAGATCGACGGCCCCGTGGCCTACGACTGGGAGATGCACGACAGCACCTACCGGGTCTACGGCACCACGCCGGAGATGGCCACCGCCTGCGCAGTGGCGTTCTGCGAGCGCATCGAAGAGGCCGGCTACGACGCCATGGTCTACGCCGGACAGTATGTCAGCTACATCAAATATGACCAGGGCGCTCTGGAGCCGTATCTCTCCTGGTACCCCGAGTACAAGAGCGAGAGCTCCGAGCTTCTGTACCCCACCCTGTACTATCACATGGACTACTGGCAGTATTCCAGCAAGTGCTCTGTGGCCGGTATCGGCGGCAACGTGGATGTGAACCTCCAGTTCATCCGGCGGTAAGCCCTTCTCTCCAAAAGAAATACGGCGGGGCGTCTGCCCCGCCGTATGGCGATTCCAGGGGAGTTACTTGCGGTTTTCCTTCTGGGCCTTGTTCTGGTTCTGCTGGCTGTTCTCACGGTTCTCCTTCTGCTGAGTCTGGCCGGCATCGCGCTTGTTCTGGTTGTCGCGGTTGCTCATCAGGACACCTCCTTTCGCCTGCTTGAGTACATGGCATAGTCTCACCGCCAGCTGCGGAAATTATACGCGGAGGCTGGAAAAAACCTTGTCACCGGAGGAAAAAATGGATTGACAAAAGGACAAAAGGGTGCTATACTAATCCAGCAAAACAAAGAAGGCTGACTGCATCCGCCTCACCTCCAGCGATTTGGCAAAGAGGTTTACACTGCTGTAATCAGACCACCGGGCGGTGGTTTGTTGTTGCGCGGATGCCTGCATGGTATCCGCGTTTTGTGATTCTGAGATGGAGGTGCTTCGACCATTAGTAAAGTAGTGCATGAACTGAACGAGGAGATCAGAGACAAGGAGATTCGCCTGATCGGTTCCGAGGGCGAGCAGCTCGGCATCATGCCCCCTGCGGAAGCTTTGAAGATCGCCGACGAGCAGGGCCTGGACCTGGTCAAGATCTCGCCGCAGGCCGTTCCCCCCGTGTGCAAGCTGATGAACTACGGCAAGTTCCGGTTCGAGCAGAGCAAGCGGGAAAAAGAGGCCAGAAAAAACCAGCACGTGGTGGAGATCAAAGAGATTCGGATGTCTCCGGGCATCGACATCGGGGATTTCAATACGAAGCTCAAAAACGCGCAGAAGTTCATCGCCGACGGCAACCGCGTCAAGGTCTCGGTCCGATTCCGCGGCCGGGAGATGGCCCATACCGACATCGGTAGGGACCTGCTGGACCGGTTTGCCGCACAATGCGCCGAAACCGCCAATCTGGATAAGCCCGCCAAGCTGGAGGGCCGGATGATGTCCATCTTCCTCTCCCCCAAATCCGGCAAGTAATCTGATTTCAACGATACGGAAGGAGCAACCATTATGCCGAAGCTGAAGACCCACAGTGGTGCAAAGAAGAGATTTAATCTGACCAAGACCGGAAAGGTCAAGCGCGCCAAGGCCTACAAGAGCCATATCCTGACCAAGAAGGATACCAAGCGCACTCGTCGTCTGCGTGCCGGCGGCTATGCGGATACCACCAATGTGGATGCCATCCGCAAGATGATCCCCTACAAGTAAGACACGAGACGTTCAAATAGGAGGTTTTTGAAATGGCTAGAGTCAAGGGCGCGATGATGACGCGCAAGAGAAGAAATAAGATCCTGAAGATGGCGAAGGGCTACTGGGGCTCCAAGTCTAAGCACTTCCGTGTGGCCAACCAGGCCGTGATGAAGTCCCTGAGCTATGCCTACACCGGCCGCCGGCTGAAGAAGCGTGATTTCCGCTCCCTGTGGATCACCCGCATCTCCGCCGCCTGCAAGATGAACGGCATGAACTACTCCACCTTCATGCACGGCCTGAAGGTCGCTGGCATTGAGATCAACCGGAAGATGCTGGCGGAGATGGCTGTCAACGACGCCGCCGCCTTCACCCAGCTGACCGAGATCGCCAAGAAGGCGTAAGATCCCTTTCCAGACTATGTGAGCAGCGCCCTCCCAAATGGGAGAGCGCTGCTTTTTGTATATCCAGGACGGAGGGGAGGCAATCCCCGTTGTGCCCCTTCGGTCAGGCTTTCCGGCAGAAGTACGGCCCGCGGTCCGCCTCATGGGGCTGCGCAAACGTCCAGGTGAAATCCTTGTCTACCACGTACCAGTCCGCTCCGGGAATGGCGCGTGCATCTGCGGGCAGGGTAACCAGCTCCTCCGCCGTCACCGGCCGCACCAGAGGCTCACCCTCCGGCGGCTCTTCATAATAAAAGAGGTATTTCTCACCGGATGCCTCCGACAGAGCCTGCCGGGCCGCGTCGCCGGACAGGCAGGGCACCAGGTTCCAGGAGAAGAGATGCCACAGGTAATTCCCATCCGACAGCACATGCCTCCCCAACTCCGCGTCGGACACGCCGTCGGCAAAAACGTCCAGCCAGCGGTTCTTCACCCGCCGAATGTCGGTGGGGAAGGGTTCCTCCCAGGGAACCATGGTGGCCACACACCGGCAGATGGGCAGCCCCTGCTCATGGAACTTGGCCTCGTAGTCCGTCATGACGCCCACCGGGCCATTCGCATGGAGGTCCCGGGTGACCTCGGACAGCTCAAAGCCGAACAGAGGCAGCTCCTCCACGGAGAAGGTGAAGAGGTCCTGATTGTCCGTCTTGAAGTGGATCTGCCCGCCCATCTTCAGCACCTGGCGGTACAGCCGCAGGAAGTTGCCGTGGGTCAGGCGGCGCTTGGCGTGGCGGTTGCTGGGCCAGGGATCGCAGAAATTGATATAGATCCGGTCCGCCTCTCCCGGGGCAAAGAACAGGGGCAGCTGGTCAGCATTGGCGTCGATGAAGAACACGTTGGTGAGCCCCTGGGCCGCACACCGCTCCATGGCCATGACCATGGCATCCGGCACCCGCTCCACAGCGATGAACAGCACGTCCGGCTCCGCCGCCGCTGTGCCGGCGGTGAAGCGGCCTTTGCCGCAGCCCAGCTCCAGCCGCAGCTCCCGGGCCTGGGGCATCAGCTCCCGCCACTTGCCCGGCATGGAGTAGGGCTCCCGGATCAGGCGGTCGCCGCAGCGCTCCATCCGGGGGATCAGATTCTTTTTCTTTCGCATCCGCATGTGTCAACATCCTCCTGGGTCGGTTCCCGATCCGATTTCAGGAAGACCCCGCCGGGGAGTCCTCCGTACATTCAGAATGCTATTGTACCATACAGACCCGGCGCTGTAAATGGCGGCGTGGATTTCCTGCTTGCGCGGAAAGCAAAGAGATGATATGATAGCCCAAATGGGAGGGGGGAGCGATGTGCCCAAGGTGCCCTACTGCGGCAGAAGCATGTTTTATCAGGAGGCGGGCGAGGGCCCGGTCCTGATCTTTCTCCATGGCAATACCGCCTCATCCCGGCTGTTTGAGCCGTTGCTTCCACTCTATACGCCTCATTTCCGGTGTGTGCTGCTGGACTTTCTGGGAAACGGGCGCTCCGACCGGGTGGAGTCGTTTCCGGCGGACCTGTGGCAGGAAGAGGCTCGGCAGGCCCTGGCCCTGATCCGGGCGGCGGGCTATGAGAGGCCCTGTCTGCTGGGAACCAGCGGCGGCGCCTGGGCCGCCATGAACGCGGCCCTGCTGGCACCCGGCGCAGTAGGCGCCGTAGTGGCGGACAGCTTTGACGGGCGGAGCCTTCACCCGGGGTTTGCGCGGGATTTGACAGCAGAGCGGGACCGCGCCAAAAGAGACAAGGCAGCCCGGGAATTTTATGCATGGTGCCAGGGACCGGACTGGGAGGCGGTGGTGGACCGGGACACGGATGCCCTGTTGCGATGCGCCGCCTCCGGACGGCCGCTGTTCTGCGGCCCGCTGGAGCAGATGCGGCCGCCAGTGCTCCTGATGGGGAGCCGGGAGGACCCCATGTGCAGACAGGATTTGGAAGAGGAATACAAGGCGATGGCGGCGCAGATGCCCCATGCCGCCGTGCGCTTGTTTGCATCCGGTGGGCACCCTGCCATTCTTTCCCGGGCGGAGGCGGCTAAGGAGGAGATCCTGGCATTTTGGCTCCGGTGCGAGGCGGCCGAGAGGCTGTGAGATTTCCGGCAGATACAACTGGAACGAAGGGCCTTGTGAATGCATTAACAAAATTGTATAAAGTTTAACGAACAATTTGTATGAAGTGTAAAAAACGTGAAATTTTTCGCAAACTGCACAAATTATACTTGATAAATGCCGCCAGTCACCCTATAATAAAGTTTGTGAGTAAATTGGCAATATCGGAATGACTCTGTGTTCTCCCGGAGGGGCGGCACAGCCCGGCCCCCTGGAGTGCCGAAAGGCATGAAACAAGGAAACCAAACAATTTATTCAAAAATAACAGGAGGAAAAATCATGAAGGTTGCAGTTTTTGGCGCAGGTACCATGGGCAGCGGCATTGCGCAGGTTTTCGCGGCAAAGGGCCACACCGCCCTGATGTATGCCAGCTCCGTCGCTTCCGCGCAGAAGCACAAGGATAAGCTGGCTGCTTCCCTGCAGAAGCGGGTGGAGAAGGGCAAGATGACCCAGGAGGCTGTGGACGCCCTGCTGGCCAACGTGCTGGTGGAGGAGAAGTCCGCCTGCGCCGACGCGGATCTCATCATCGAGTGCGTCAAGGAAGACATGGCTACCAAGAAGGAGCTGCTGAATGAGCTGGACGGCCTGTGCAAGCCCGAGGCCATCTTCGCCTCCAACACCTCTTCTCTGTCTATCACCGAGATGGGCAACGGTCTGAAGCACCCCGTCATCGGTATGCACTTCTTCAATCCCGTGCCCAGCATGAAGCTGGTGGAGATCATCCGCGGCGCCAACACCACCCAGGAGACCTTCGATTTCGTCTATAAGCTGTCCCAGGAGATCGGCAAGGAGCCCGTCGAAGTGGCTGAGGCCCCCGGTTTCGTGGTCAACAAGATCCTGATCCCCATGATAAATGAGGCCATCGGCCTGGTAGAGACCGGCGTCGCCTCCGTGGCCGACATCGACAAGGCCATGCAGCTGGGCGCCAACCATCCCATGGGCCCCCTGGCTCTGGGCGACTTCATCGGCCTGGACGTGTGCCTGGCCATTATGGAGACCCTGTACAATGAGACCGGCGACTCCAAGTACCGTCCCGCGCTGCTGCTGCGCAAGATGGTTCGCGGCGGCCTGCTGGGCAAGAAGACCGGCAAGGGCTTCTATGATTATTCCAAGTAATTGAAGTCAGCACCAACAAGAAAAGGAGTTAATGGTATATGGATTTTCATCTGACAAACGAGCAGCAGATGCTCCGGAAGATGTACCGTGAATTCGCCGAGAACGAAGTGAAGCCTCTGGCTGAGGAGATCGACGAAGAGGAGCGGTTCCCCATGGAGACCGTCGAGAAGATGGCCAAGCTGGGGATGATGGGTATTTACTTCCCCAAGGAGTACGGCGGCGCCGGCGGCGACGTTCTGTCCTACGCCATGTGCGTGGAGGAGCTGGCCAAGGTCTGCGGCACCACTGCTGTTATCGTTTCTGCCCACACTTCCCTGTGCTGCGCCCCCATCTTTGAGCACGGCACCGAGGAGCAGAAGCGGAAGTATCTGCCCGACCTGCTCTCCGGCAAGAAGATCGGTGCCTTCGGCCTGACCGAGCCCAACGCCGGCACAGACGCCTCCGGCCAGCAGACCCTGGCGGTGCTGGAGGGCGACCACTACGTCCTCAACGGTTCCAAGTGCTTCATCACCAACGGCAACGTGGCCGATACCTTCGTGGTGTTCGCCATGACTGACAAGTCCAAGGGCAACCACGGCATCTCTGCCTTCATCGTGGAGAAGGACTTCCCCGGCTTCTCCACCGGCAAGCACGAGAAGAAGATGGGCATCCGCGGCTCCTCCACCTGCGACCTGATCTTTGAGGACTGCATCGTTCCCAAGGAGAATCTGCTGGGCAAAGAGGGCAAGGGCTTCAAGATCGCCATGCAGACCCTGGACGGCGGCCGGATCGGCATCGCCGCGCAGGCCCTGGGCCTGGGCGAGGGCGCTGTCAACGAGGCTGTCAAGTACACGCAGGAGCGTGTCCAGTTCGGCAAGCGCCTGAGCCAGTTCCAGAACACTCAGTTCCAGCTGGCCGACATGCACACCCGGATGCAGGCTGCTCAGTACCTGGTGTACGCTGCTGCCATGAAGAAGCAGAATCACGAGGACTATTCCATGGACGCCTCCATGGCGAAGCTGTTCGCCGCTGAGGCTGCCTCCGATGTCACGCGCCGCGCCGTCCAGCTGTTCGGCGGCTACGGCTACACCCGCGAGTATCCCGTGGAGCGCATGATGCGCGACGCCAAGATCACCGAGATCTACGAGGGTACCAGCGAGGTCCAGCGGATGGTTATTTCCAGCCGCCTGGGCGTGAAGTAAGATAGGAGGTAAAGGTTAACATGAAAATCATTGTTTCCATCAAGCAGGTTCCCGACACCTCCGGTAAGGTGGCGGTGAATCCGGACGGCACCCTGAACCGTGCGTCCATGCAGACCATCACCAACCCCGACGATATGAACGCCCTGGAGGCGGCCCTGAAGATCAAGGACGCCACCGGCTGCAAGGTTGTTGTGGTGACCATGGGTCCGCCTCCCGCTGCCGGTATGCTCCGCGAGGCGCTGGCTATGGGCGCTGACGAGGCCGTGCTGGTGTCCGCCCGCGAGTTCGGCGGTTCCGATACATACGCCACCTCTCAGATCCTGGCTGCGGCCATCAACAAGATCGGCGTAGAGGCTGACGACATCGTCATGTGCGGCCGGCAGGCCATCGATGGCGACACTGCCCAGGTGGGTCCCCAGATTGCCGAGAAGCTGCATCTGCCCCAGGTGACCTACGCCGCCGACATCCAGAAGGACGGCGACACCATCACCGTCAAGCGGATGCTGGAGGACGGCTACATGACCATCAAGGTCAAGACTCCCTGCCTGATCACCTGCATCAAGGAGCTGAACGAGCCCCGCTATATGAGCGTGGGCGGTGTGTTCGAGGCTTACGGCAAGCCCATGACCACCTACGACTATGAGGCGCTGAAGGACGATCCCCTGATCGACGCCACCACCATCGGCCTGAAGGGCTCTCCCACCAACATCTTCAAGAGCTTCACCCCGCCCCAGAAGGGCGCCGGCATGATGCTGGAGGGCGCCGACAAGGCGACCTGCGAGAAGCTGGCCGACATTCTGGCGAAGAAGCACATCATCTGAGAAAGGGGATAAACGAATATGTCTAATTTCAACAGCGCCGATATCGCTGCTTTCAAGGATGTGTGGGTCTTCTGCGAGCAGCGCGAGGGCAAACTGATGCCCACCGACTTTGAGCTGATCTCCAAGGGCCGCGACTTGGCCGACGAGCTGGGTGTGAACCTGTGCGGCCTGCTGCTGGGAGGCGAGGGCATCGAGTCCGCTGCCAAGGAGCTGGGCGGCTACGGCGCCGACAAGGTGCTGGTGTGCGAGAGCCCCCTGCTGGCCGTCTACAACACCGATGCCTATGCCAAGGTGATCTGCGACGTGATCGAGGAGCTGAAGCCCGAGGCGTTCCTGATCGGCGCCACCAACATCGGCCGTGACCTGGGGCCCCGCTGCGCGGCCCGTCTGCACACTGGACTGTGCGCGGACTGCACCCACCTGGACGTGGATGTGGCGAACTACATCCAGTTCCTGCGTGAGTCCAGCACCCTGGACGTGGACAGCCAGAAGTGGGATATGGAGGACCGGAACCTGAAGATGACCCGTCCGGCCTTCGGCGGCCACCTGATGGCCACCATCATCTGCCCGCGGTTCCGTCCCTGCATGGCGACGGTGCGCCCCGGCGTGATGAAGAAGAACGTCTTCGACCAGGCCAAGGCGGATGCGTGCGAGATCGTGAAGCCCAGTTTCCAGCTGAGCGAGAGCGACCTGAACACCGAGGTTGTGGAGGTCGTGAAGGCCGCCAAGAAGCTGGTGGACCTGATCGGCGCGGACTACATCGTGTCTGTGGGCCGCGGCATCAGCAAGGATGTCGAGGGCGGCATCAAGCTGGCTGAGGAGCTGGCGGACGTCCTGGGCGGCGTCGTGGGCGGCTCCCGTGCCACCATCGACTCCGGCTGGCTGTCTGCCGACCATCAGGTGGGCCAGACCGGCAAGACGGTGCATCCGAAGGTGTACATCGCCCTGGGCATCTCCGGCGCCATCCAGCACAAGGCCGGTATGCAGGACTCCGAGTGCATCATCGCGGTGAACAAGAACGACACTGCGCCCATCTTCGAGATTGCCGACTACGGCATCTGCGGCGACCTGTTCAAGGTCACCCCCATGCTGATCGAGGCCATCAAGGCCGCCAAGGCTGCGAAGTAAGCGAATAAAAGCCAAGAGCCGCACGGGCAAAGCCCGTGCGGCTCTGTTCTGTTTGAACACCTATGGGGGATACCGGCAGTTCAGGACTCTGCGCGCTCGGCGGCACAATCCGGATGCTCTGCGACAAACTCCGCCTCAGCCTCCGCCAGGATCTTTTTGTCTGCCTTGGTGGTGAGTTGGGATTTATCGAATTTGGCGAACAGGTCCGGCCGCCGTTCCATAGTGCGCTTGTAGCTCTGCTTTTTCCGCCAGGCAGCCACCTTACCGTGGTCACCGGAGAGCAGGATCTCCGGCACTGCTCGACCGTGCCATTCAGCCGGGCGGGAGTATTGGGGATATTCCAGCAGCCCGTTCCAGTGGGATTCCTCCTCAAAGCACTCCGCATCCGGCAGAACGCCGGGCACCATGCGGCACACCGCGTCCGCCACCGCCATGGCGGGGATCTCTCCACCGGTGAGGACGAAGTCCCCCATGCTGATCTCCTCGTCCACACACTCGTCCAGGAACCGCTGGTCCACACCCTCATAGTGGCCGCAGACCAGGATCAAGTGGTCATATCGCGCTTTCAGCTCCTTGGCAACTTCCTGGGTGAAGGTGCGGCCGCAGGGGGAGAGGAAGATCGTCCGTCCGGGGCCGTAGGTCTCCACGATGTGGCTCCAGCAGCGGTACAGGGGATCTGCCTGCATGACAGCGCCCCGGCCGCCGCCGTAGGGATAGTCGTCCACCTGCATCTGCCTGTTGGTGGTGTATTGGCGGATCTGGTGGCTCTGGATGGAGATATAGCCTCGCTGCTGGGCCCGGCCCAGGATGCTCACGTTCAGCATGGCGTCCACTGAGTCTGGGAACAGCGTCATGATGTCAATTCTCATCCGTGGCCATCCCTTCCCAAACCTGGACCTCCATCCGGTTGGCGTCCAGGTCCACCGATTTGATAAACACATCCGGCACGGCGGGGATCAGATACTCCCGCGCTCCCCTGACCGTGTAGACCTTGTGAGCGGGATAGGAGTCCACCCGGGTGATCTCGCCCAGCGTCTCGCCGGTGGCGGCGTCACAGACGGTCATGCCCAGCAGCTCCGCATCAAAGCAGGCGCCCTCCGGCAGCTTGGCGTCTGCCCGGCGGATATACAGGTTCTTACCCTTCAGGGCCAGGGCCGCGTTCATATCATCCACGCCGGGGAACTTCATCAGCACCAGGGACTTGTGGACGTGGTTGGCGGTGGGGGTGACGGGGGCCCCGTCCAAATAGAACGTCTGGAACTGGGTCAGGAAGGCAGGGTCCTGGCCGTCCGGCTGTACCCGCACCTCGCCCCGGATGCCGTGGGCGTTGACGATGCGGCCGATTTTGATGGTTTCCAATCTCATAGGAGCGCTCCTTTGGGAAGTGATGGCACGCCGGGCCGTCTCCGACCCGGACAGGAGGCAGGCGGGCCCCGTACCCTCCTGCCTGACAACGTTTATTGGCTTGTTTCTGTGTCCGCCCTTCCCAGGGCGGAGGCGGGGAACAGAGAGATGGTCCCGTTGTCGTTGAGATAGCGCAGCAGGGACAGCAGGATGGGCAGGCCGAACAGGCCCACGATGCCAAACAGGTGGTTGCCCACAAACATGCTCATCAGTGTCAGCACAGGATGCAGGCCGATCTGTGCCCCCACGATCCGGGGCTCGATGATGTTGCGGATGACGGTGATGATGACGTACAGAACCAGCAGTGCGAAGGCGTGGGGAAGATCTCCGCCCAGCGCGGAGAGAATGACCCAGGGGATCATGATACCTCCGGTGCCCAGAACGGGGAGAATGTCGAAAATAGCGATCAGCAGCGCCACCAGAATCGCACGGTTCACGCCGATGAGGGTCAGACCGACGGATAGTTCCACAAAGGTGATGGACATGATGAGGGCGTAGGAGCGGATGCAGACGAACAGCGTTCCCACCACATACGCCTTGACCTGGAGTACCAGATTCCGGGTGCTCCCCTGGAGGCAGCCCAGGCAAAACCGCACGATCTTCTGGTAGTCGACGGCGATGAAGAATGTGGAAATCACCATCAGCAGCAGCCGGATCAGGAAGCCGGGCAGGGAGGTGGCGAAAGAGGTGGCCATGGACACACCGCCCACCAATACGACGGAGAGACTGGAGACCAACTGCCACAGCATATTGAGCAGCTGGGACTGCAGCTCCTGCAACGCGGACATGAGGGAGGGGTCCAGCTTGGCCAGCAGCTCCTCCAGCCAGGCGAAAAAGTCAGTGAGCTCCGGGAGAATATAGGCGGAATAGAGCGAGGGAATCTGCTGCACCACAGATGTGATAGTGGCCGTGATCCGGATTCCCGCCAGCGCCAGCAGCAGGCCGATGGTGCCGTATGTGAGGACCACCAGCAGTACCGCCACCAACCCCTTGGGCGCGTGGAGCACCCGGGAGAGGAAGCGGATGGGGCGGCGCAGAACATAGGCGATCAGAAACGCCAAGACGAACGGCAGCAGTAGCGGCAGCGCATACTGCAGCAACAGATAACTCAGCACCAGAATCAGCGCTAGATAGGTCACATCAATGATGAATTTTTTCTTTTTTTCTGTGGACACCAAAAGCCTCCAATCCCACAGGCAGCGTCACCTGACGCTTGCGGTGTAGTACAAGTAAGCAGTGGAACGGGCTGGCCGAAGCGGCGGGGCCGCAGCCCGGACAGCGGCAGCGAAATGATCGAAAAAGGAGGAGGCCTGGCCTCCTCCTTTCGGATCTGGCGGAAGCGGCCCGCCGGATGATCGGTTCAATCTACAATATCTACGGAAACCTTCTGGCCGGTGCGCTGGGCATAGGACCGGATGACAGTCCGGATCTCCTTGGCGATGCGGCCCTGCCGGCCGATGACCTTTCCCATGTCGTCGGGGGCGACGCGCAGCTCCAGCGTCAGCTCCTGGGGACCCTCCACCTCAGTGACAGAGACGGCCTCCGGATCATCCACAAGGTTTCTGGCGATGTAGAGCAGCAACTCTTTCATGCCCGATCCTCCGGATCAGAGGACTTCTACTTTTTTCAGCAGAGCTCTGACGGTGTCGGTGGGCTGGGCGCCGGACTTGATCCAGGCCTGGGCGCGCTCCGTGTCGATCTTGATCTCAGCAGGGGAGACGCAGGGGTTGTAAGTGCCGATCTCCTCGATGAAGCGGCCGTCCCGGGGGAAACGGGAGTCCGCTACCACAACGCGGTAGAAAGGAGCCTTCTTGGCGCCAAGGCGGCGCAGTCTGATTTTCACCATAATTTGTTACCTCCAACAGTAAACTCGAAATTTTTTATCTATAAATGCATAGCACTTATATCCACTTTATTTCAGCCGCTTCTTGCGACCAAAGCCGTGCATCCGGCTGCCCAGGCCGCCGCCTCCCATTTTGGAAAGCCGTCCCCGGGTCATCTGCTTGGTCAGCTGCTGCATCATATCGAACTGCTTCAGCAGCCGGTTCACATCCACCACCTCCAGGCCGCAGCCGGCAGCGATGCGCTTTTTCCGGCTGGCGTTCAGGATCTGGGGATTCTCCCGCTCCAGCGGGGTCATGGAGAGGATGATGGCCTCCGTGTGGGCCAGGGCCTTGTCATCGATGGTGGCACCGGCCATCTGGCGGCCCAGAGCACCGGGCATCATGCTGGCGATCTGGCTCAGGTCACCCATATTCCGCAGCTGCTGGAGTTGTTCGTAGTAATCCTGCAGCGTCAGGCGGTTTTTCCGGAGCTTTTCCTCCAGCTTGGCGGCCTGATTTTCGTCGTAGGTCTGCTGGGCCTTTTCGATGAAGGACAGCATATCGCCCATACCCAAAATGCGGGATGCCATCCGGTCCGGATGGAAGGGCTCGATCATATCCAGCTTCTCGCCGGTGCCCACGAACTTGATGGGCTTGCCGGTGGAGGCCCGAATAGAGAGGGCAGCGCCGCCGCGGGCGTCGCCGTCCAGCTTGGTCAGCACCACGCCGTCGATGCCCAGCGCCTCGTCAAAGGCAGTGGCGGCGTTCACCGCATCCTGGCCGGTCATGGCATCCACCACCAGCAGGATCTCATTGGGATGGACGGCAGCCTTCATCCGCTTCAGCTCATCCATCAGGGACTCATCCACATGGAGCCGGCCGGCGGTGTCCAGGAAGACCATATCACTGCCGTGGTCCCGGGCATGGCGGATTGCATTCTCTGCAATCTGCACCGGGTCACCTTGACCCTGCTCGAATACCGGCAGGTCCAGCTGGCCACCCACCACCTTCAATTGCTCGATGGCGGCGGGACGGTACACGTCGCAGGCGGCCAGCAGGGGCCGCTTGCCAAGCTGGCGGCGCATCAGCCCCGCCAGCTTGGCGGTGGTGGTGGTCTTGCCGGCGCCCTGCAGGCCCACCATCATCACAACGGTGGGACCGCTGTTGGCCATGGAGAGCCGGGCGGTGCCGCCGCCCATGAGCTTTGTCAGCTCTTCGTTGACGATCTTGATGACCTGCTGGGCGGGCGTGAGGCTGTCCAACACGTCGGACCCCACAGCCCGCTCTGTCACGGTAGCCACGAAGTCCTTGACCACCTTATAGCCTACGTCGGCCTCCAGCAGGGCCAGACGGACTTCCCGCATGGCCTCCCGGACGTCGTTCTCTGTCAGGCGGCCCTTGCCCCGCAGCTTCTTGAATGTTGCGTTCAGTTTTTCGGTGAGCCCTTCAAATGCCATGCGATCATTCCTTCAAAGCGGTGGCTTCCGCGTGAATCAATTCCGCCAGCTCAGTCAGACGGGGGTCCTCATACTGGCGGTAGTTGATGGTCTTCAGCTCGGCGGCTGCATCCTCGATGGCCTGCAAATGGCCCCGCATCTGCTCGAAGCGCCGGATCAGGCCGGTCTTGTCCTCCACCTCCTGCATGACGCCCTCCGCCCGGACGATCACGTCCCGGACGCCCTGGCGGGAGATGCCGGCGTTTTCCGCGATCTCAGCCAGAGACAGGTCCTCATTGTAATAGAGGTCAAAGAATTCCTTCTGCCGCTCGGTGAGGAGTTCGCCGTAAAAATCGAAGAGCATGGTCATGCGGTATGTCTGATTTTTCATGAACTCCCTCATTTCTGTAAAGCTGTATTCCTTTACAACGAGAAATAGTTTACAGGATTTTGCCGGAAAAGTCAAGGGGAAAAACGAAAGAAATCCGGAAAAAATTCCCCTCCGGCAGACCGGAACGGCTTGCCAAATCCGCGTTTGCGGCATAGACTGAGAGGGACTGAACAGAACGGAGGGAGTTTATGGTATTCGACGCGCATTCGGATCTGCTGTACGATGTGACCCGGCGGCGCCTGCTGGGGGAGCGGCGGGTGCTGGAGCACCACCATCTGGACCGGCTGCGGCGGGGCGGCGTGGAGGGGCTGGTGCTGGCCGTCTGGGCCAGCGGGCCCCAGGAGACGTTCTGGAAGGACACCGCCTGGAAGGATCCTGCATCCAATTTGGGCCGCACCCATCAGATATTTGCCTGTGCCCGGGCAGACCTGGCGGAATGTCCGCAAATCCGCCCGGTCCACACCGCAGCGGAGGCAGAGGCTGCCCGGGCAGCGGGCCAAATCTACGCCTTCCTGGCGGTGGAGGGCATGGCGGCCATCGGCGGGAACCCCGCCGGCGTGGACTGGTACTACGGCCAGGGTGCCCGGCTGGGGATGCTCACCTGGAACGAGACCAATGCCCTGGCCGCCGGAGCCGGAGGCGATCCTCAGGCGGGTCTGACGGAGGCGGGACGCCGGGCGGTGCGCCGGATGGGAGAACTGGGGATGGTGGTGGACGTGTCCCATCTGAACGACGGCGGCTTCTGGGACGTGATGGACCTGGCCGCCGGGCCGGTGATCGCATCCCACTCCAACTGCCGTGCCCTGTGCGATGTGCGCCGGAACCTGTCCGACGACCAGCTGCGCCGCATCCGGGACACCGGCGGCGTGGTGGGGCTGAACGCCTTCCACGGCTTTGTCCACGCCGAGCCCCGGCAGCAGACCGCCAGGACCCTGGCCCTCCATGCCGTCCACATGGCGGAGGTCATGGGGGTGGAGCATGTGGGCTGCGGCTTCGACTTCTGCGAGTTTATGGGCCCTGGAAACGAGGGGGCAGAGGGCCTGGAAAGCGCCGCCCACATCCGGAACCTCTTCTACTGGCTGGAAAAGCTGGGGATGAACCGGCAGGAGCTGGAAATGATCGCCCGGGGCAATTTCCTGCGGGTTCTGGCGGGGCCGGACCTGCCGCCGCAATGAGAAAGACAGCTGCTCCCCATCGGAGCAGCTGTCTGATTTTCTGCATCACGGCTGTGTGAAGCCCAGATAGCGGGTGCCCTGAAAGGTCAGGCGGCCCGTGTCCCCTTCCACCAGGAGACCATACTCCCGGCCACTGACGGAGAACTCCATCCGGTCACCGCTCTCCACCTGAAAGGTGACATAGTACTGGGTGGAGGTGGTCATGTGATGGGTCTCGCCTCCGTGGTGATGGTGGGAGACATCGATCCGCTTGGCCACCACAGTGGCCTCCACCGTCAACCGGGGGGAGTTGTTGTTCCGGTGCCACTGGCTGACACCCCGGACGATCATCACAATGAAGAGACAGAGCACCAGGGCGAAGATCAGAAAGAACAAAATTTCGAATCCGCCGCCGAACATAAAGGAGTCTAAAAGCCCCATGCCGCCAAAGCCGGGCGTGGTCATGAAGATCCCACCTTTTCCTCTTGTTGAGACTGATTTTACCAGATACCGCATAAGTCGGCAAGAAAGAATTTGAATTATGGGAAGAGATATACTATAATAATCCCATGTTGTATTCCACAGAAGAGGAGTTGAGACCTTGGAAAGAACCAGAATCCAACTGGCCGACGGGGTGTATCTCACCTATCTGCCGGCCAGAAAGTTCAAGACCAGCCTGCTCTCCGCCCAGTTCGTCACCCCGCTGCAGCAGGAGACTGCCTCCGCTTATGCGCTGCTGCCGGCCATCCTGCGCCGGGGCACGGTGCGCTATCCCGACCTGGGGGCGTTGTCCGCCCGGCTGGACCGGCTGTACGGTGCCTCTGTGGACTACACCGTCCGCAAGCAGGGCGAGAATCAGTGCGTAGGCTTCGTGGCCAGCTTTATCGACGACAGCTACATCCCCGGAGGGGAACAGCTGCTAGAGCCGGTGGCGGAGCTGTTGGGAGAGCTGCTGTGCGATCCCGTGACCGAGCGGGGCCGCTTTGTGACCGCTTATTTTGAGGGGGAGAAGACCAACCTGATCGACGCCATCCGCAGCCAGGTGAATGACAAGCGGGAGTATGCCTACGCCCGATTGCTGCGGGAGATGTGCGACGGGGAGCCCTACGGCATCAGCCGCCTGGGCGACGAGGCGGGTGCGGAGAAGCTGCAGATGCCAAAGCTCCACGCCCTGTACGGAGAGCTGCTTGCCACCGCCAGGCTGGAGCTGTTCTACTGCGGCAGCGCATCCCTGGAGCGGGTACGGGAGGCGTTGGCCGCAGCTTTCGCCACGCTGCCCAGGGATGGGATCCGGGACATCGCTCCGTCCACGCCCCATCCGGCCCGGACCGAGGTGAAGCGGGTGGAGGAGGCCATGGACGTGACTCAGGGCAAGCTGGGTATGGGCTTTGCCTGCGGCAGCGACGACTACGCCGCCGCGCTGATGGGCAATACCCTGTTTGGCGGCAGCAGCAACTCCAAGCTGTTTTTGAACGTGCGGGAGAAGCTGTCCCTGTGCTACTACGCCTCGTCCGCCTACCACCGGCAGAAGCGGCTCATCACCGTCTCCTCCGGCATTGAGTTCCAGAACTACCAGAAGGCCTATGACGAGATCATGGCCCAGCTGGCCGCCGTGCAGGCTGGCCGCCTGGAGGACTGGGAGCTGGAGGGCGCCCGCAGTACGCTGCTGAATGCCTACGCCTCCATGGGAGATTCCCAGGGGAAGCTGGAGAACTTCTACCTGGGCCAGGCGGCCACCGGACAGGAGGACACGCCGGAGCTGCTGGCGGAGCAGGTGCGGCACGTGACGGCGGAACGCATCTTTGACGCCATGCAGACCGTCTCTCTGGATACGGTGTACTTCCTGAAGGGAAAGGAGACTGCGGAATGAAGCAGACGTTTTACGAGCGGATCGGCGAGTCCGTCTACCGGGAGGTGCTGCCCAACGGATTGCAGGTCTGCGTGGTCCCCAAGCCGGAGCACGCCAAGAAGTACGCCTTCTTTGCCACCCGGTACGGCGGGATGGACACCCGCTTCTGTCTGGACGGTAAGTGGCTGGACACACCGGCGGGCATTGCCCACTACCTGGAGCACAAGATGTTCGACACCAAGGAGGGTAACGCCCTCCAGGAGCTGGCGAAAAACGGCGCGGAGCCCAATGCCTTCACCTCCAACGCCATGACCGGCTACTACTTCGACTCCACGGAGCACTTTGAGGAGAATCTGGAGATCCTGCTGTCCTTCGTCTCTATCCCCTATTTCACGGAGGAGAGCGTGGCCAAGGAGCAGGGCATCATCGGCCAGGAGATCCGCATGATCGAGGACAACCCCGACTGGCAGCTCTACACCCGGATGATGCAGGCCCTGTACCAGAAGAGCACTGCCCGGACCTCTATCGCCGGGACGGTGGAGAGTATCTCCCACATCACAGCGGAGACGCTGTACGACTGCCACAAGGCATTCTACACCCCCTCCAACATGATTTTGACAGTGGTGGGCAACGTGGATCCGGTCCATGTGGCGGACCTGGCCCGGCGGATCCTACCCCGGGAGGGCGGGCCTGTGATCCCCCGGGACTACGGCCAGGAACCCGCCCAGGTGGCGGCAAAGGAGACCCGCATGGCCATGGAGGTCTCTGCCCCTCAGTTCCTGACGGCCTACAAGTGCGCCCCGGCGGCGGACGGGGAGGACTACCTCCGTACCGCCGTTCTGGGAGACATGGCCTGCGACATCCTGCTGGGGGATTCCAGCCCCCTGTACCAGCGGCTCTATGAGGAGGGGGTCATCAACACCAGCTTCGGCGGCGCCTTTGAGATGATGCCGGGCGTGGCATACCTCTATGCCGGCGGCGACAGCAAGGACGCCCGCCGGGCTGCCGCTGAGATCCAGAGGGAGGCGGAGCGTCTGGCAGCGGAGGGCATCGACGAGGACTATTACCAGCGGGTGCGCCGGGCGTCCTTCGGCTCCAACCTCCGGGGGCTGAACTCCTTTGAGAACATCGCCGTGACCCTGACGGAGGGGTATTTCCACGGCTATGATCCCTTCCGCTTCCCCCAGGTGTTCGACTCCATCACCAAAGAGGACGTGGCCGCCTTCCTGCGCCGCAATCTGACCGCGGAGCGGGCTGTGCTCAGCGAGATCGTGCCCAGGGAGAACTGAATCCAAGACAGAGAAAGAGGGGGAACCCCATTTGAGAGCATTACAGGATATGCCCATCAGCTTTCCCGGCCTGTTCGGGGACTGGTCCTTCAATCCCGACCCTATCGCCGTCCATATCGGCCATGGGATCTACTGGTACGGCATCATTTTGGCCATCGGCCTGCTGGCGGGCCTGGTGCTGTGCATGAAGCAGGCCAAGCGCTACGGCCTGACAGAGGACAATGTGCTGGATATGGTGCTGTGGGCGGTGCCCAGCTGCATCATCGGCGCCCGCCTTTACTATGTGATCTTCTATCTGGACCTCTACCGCAACGCCGATGGCAGCTTAAACTGGGGCGAGATGGTGGCGGTCTGGGACGGCGGCCTAGCCATCTACGGCGCGGTGATTGCCGGGGCCATCGTGGCATTTTTCTACACCCGGCACAAGAAGATCAAGATGGGCGCCATGACGGACCTGGCGGTGATGGGCCTGCTGCTGGGCCAGTGCATCGGCCGCTGGGCCAACTTCATCAATCGGGAGGCCTTCGGCGCCGAGACCACGCTGCCCTGGCGGATGCGCCTGTGGACCAGCGCCACGGAGTATATCGAGGTCCATCCCACGTTTTTCTATGAGAGCCTGTGGAATCTGATCGGGCTTCTGCTGATCCTGCTCGTGGTCTCCAAAGCCCGCCGGTTCGATGGGGAGAACACCTGGTTCTACTTCCTGTGGTACGGCCTGGGCCGGTTCTGGATCGAGGGGCTGCGGACGGACAGCCTGTATCTCTTTAACTGGACGTTCCTGGGGCAGCCCATCCGGGTGTCTCAGGCGCTGAGTCTGCTTCTGGCAGTCACCGCCGCGGTGATGCTGTTCTACAACATCAAGATCAAAAAGCACTCGCGGGATGAGTTGCTGGTGAATCAGGTGGCGGCGGAAGCCGCCGAGGGGACGGCAGAGGCGGATATTTCCACGGCGGAAGCGGGAGAGAGTGTCCCTGCCGGACAGGAGGAGCCGGAGCTCCCCCAGCCGCCGGAGACCCAAAACGGGGAAGGGGGAGAGACTGATGGCAACACGCATTGACGGCAAGGCGCTGGCGGCCAAGGTCAAGGCGCAGACGGCAGAGGTAGCGAAGTCCCTGTACCGGCGGCCGGGCCTTGCGGTGATCCTGGTGGGGAATGACCCCGCCTCCCGGGTCTATGTGACCGGGAAGGAAAAGGACTGCGCCGAGTGCGGTTTTTTGAGCTTTGAGCACGCCCTGCCGGAGGACACCACACAGGAGACGCTGCTGGACCTGATCCAGGAGCTCAACCGCGACCCGCAGGTGGACGGCATCCTGTGCCAGCTTCCTTTGCCCGGGCATCTGGACGAGGAGGCGGTGCTGAACGCCATCGCCCGGGACAAGGACGTGGATTGCTTCCACCCCTATAACGTGGGCCGCCTGATGATCGGTGATCCGGTGTTTCTGCCATGCACCCCTGCCGGCGTCATGGAGATGCTGCGGGAATACGGCATCCCCGTCCGGGGCAGGCGGTGCGTGGTGCTGGGCCGCAGCAACATCGTGGGCAAGCCTATGGCCATGCTGCTGCTCCAGCAGGACGGCACCGTGACGGTCTGCCACTCCAAGACGCCGGGACTGGCGGCCATCACCCGGGAGGCGGACATCCTGGTGTCCGCTGTGGGCCGGGTGGGTCTTGTCACGCCGGATATGGTGAAGGAAGGGGCCGTGGTCATCGACGTGGCCATGAACCGGAACAGCGAGGGCAGGCTCTGCGGCGATGTAGACTTCGCCGCGGTAGAACCCAAGGCATCCTACATCACTCCGGTGCCCGGCGGCGTGGGGCCCATGACCCGGGCCATGCTGATGCGCAATATCCTCACCGCAGCCCGGAACCACCAGGCGGAGAAGTGAACAGACGAAAAGAGCGCCGCGGCTTTTGGCCGCGGCGCTCTTGATTTGTATGGGGAGAAGCTACCGTTCCTCCCGGAAATACGCCAGACCCAGGCTGGCGGGGGGCTGATTCTCCTTCTTGTTCCGCAGGGAGACAAAAATCAGCACCGCGATGGTCACGAGATACGGCAGCATGTTGAAGAGGTACGTGTCCCGCCGGCCCAGGCCGGGGATGATGAGGTACACCCAGAACAGCAGGCCGAACAGGTAGGAGCCCCAGATAGCGTTGACTGTCCGCCAGGTGGCGAAGATCACCAGCGCCACGGCCAGCCAGCCCAGGGACTCGATGGTGCCGTCGTTGGCCCAAGTGCCCTTGATGTAGTCCATGGTGTAGTACAGGCCGCCGAGACCGGAGATACCGGCGCCCACGCAGGTGGCCAGGTACTTGTTGCGGGAGACGTTGATGCCCGCCGCATCGGCCGTGGCAGGATTCTCACCCACGGACCGCAGGTTCAGGCCCGGCCGGGTGCGGTTGAGGAACAGCTGCAGCACCACGGCCAGCACAATGGCCAGATATACCATGAAGCCATAGCTGAACAGCAGCCGCCCGGGAAGCCCCAGGTCCGACAGGCCGGGGATGGTGGCCCGGTACACGGCGCTGGTGGCGGCTACGGAGATCTGGCCCACGCCGCCGGCCATGGAGTTCAGGGTGCCGCCGAAGAAGTTGGCCACGCCGCCGCCGAAGATGGTCAGCGTCAGGCCGGTGACGTTCTGGTTGGCCCGGAGGGTGATGGTCAGGAAACTGTACAGCAGACCGCCCAGGGCGGAGGCGGCGAACGCCGCCAGTAGAGAGATCACCAGACACACGAAACCGGAGGGATCGGGATTGTTGAACTCATAGAAGAAGGAGGCCGCCAGTCCCGCAATACCGCCCAGATACATGATCCCGGGGACGCCCAGGTTCAGGTTGCCGGATTTCTCTGTCAGGATCTCGCCCATGGCGCCGAACAGAATGACGGTGCCGAACTGGATAGCAGACTGAATCAGCTGAACAATTTGGTCGACGCTCATTTGGCCCCCTCCTTTCCGCCCCGCAGGATGATGCGGTAGTTGATGAAGAATTCGCTGCCCAGAATGAAGAACAGGATGATGCCCGTAATGATATTGGAGGCGTAGTCATTCAGGTTGAACTGGGAGGCGATCTGAATGGCGCCCTTCTGCAGAAACACCAGCAGGAAGGAGATCAGGATCATCACAAAGGTGTTGAACTGAGCCAGCCAGGCCACGATGATGGCGGTGAAGCCACGTCCGCCGGCGGTGGAGGTGGAGATGGTGTGGCTGGCGCCGGCCACGGCGATGAAGCCTGCCAGACCGCAGATGGCGCCGGAGATAGCCATGGTGCGGATGGTGACCTTCTTCACGTTGATGCCGGCGTACCGGGCGGTGTTCTCACTGTCGCCCACCACGGAGATCTCATATCCCTGCTTGGAATATTTCAGGTACAGGAACATCCCCACCGTCAGCAGCAGCACCAGGACAACGTTCAGGCCGTATTCCTGGCCGAACAGCTCCGGGAACCAGCCGTCCTTGGTTCGCTGGTTGATAACGCCCACGGTATTGGAGCCCACGGGATTTTCCCACAGGGCCACAAAGTAGCTGGTGAGCTGGATGGCCACGTAGTTCATCATCAGGGTGAACAGCGTTTCATTGGTGTTCCACACAGCCTTGAAGGTGGCGGGCACCATACCCCACGCCGCACCAGCCAGCAGGCTGACCACCGCCATGATGACCAGCAGCAGGGGGGTGGAGATATCGCCGCCGAAGGCCCGCATAAACCCGGCGGTGACGATGCCGCCGATGAGGATCTGACCCTCGGCGCCGATGTTCCAGAAGCGCATCTTGAAGGCGGGGGCCAGCCCCACGCCGATGCACAGCAGCATCATGGCGTCCCGGACAGTAACCCAGCTGCGCCGGGGGGTGCCGAAGGCGCCGTCGAAGATGCCCTCGTACACCTGGAAGGGGTTCAGCTTGGTGACGGCGAAGATGAAGATGCCGCTCACGACCAGGGACAGCAGCACCGCGATGATCCGGATGGCCCATGCCTTGGGGCGGGCGATGCCGTCCCGCTTGGCGATGCGGAGCAGAGGCTCCCTGTGGGTCTTACCCTGTGTCATGCCTCCTTCGCCTCCTTTACAAAGCGGGTCATCAGCAGGCCCACTTCCTCTTTGGTGGTGGTGCGGCCGTCCACAATACCGCTGACCTGGCCGCCGCAGAGCACCAGGATCCGGTCGCACAGCTCCAGCAGCACGTCCAGGTCCTCGCCCACATAGATGACGGCCACGCCTTTCAGCTTCTGCGCCGTCAGCAGGTTGTAGATGGTGTAGGAGGTGTTGATGTCCAGGCCCCGCACCGCGTAGGCGGTCATCAACACCGAGGGATTCTGGGCGATCTCACGTCCCACCAGCACCTTCTGCACGTTGCCGCCGGAGAGCCGGCGGACCGGCGTGTTGATGCTGGGGGTCAGCACATCCAGTTCCTCCTTCACCCGCTCCGCCAGCTGGCGGGGCGGCTTGCGGTCCAGCAGGGGTCCCCGGCCGGAACGGTAGGTCTTGAGCATCATGTTGTCCGCCATGCCCATGGAACCCACCAGTCCCATGCCTAGCCGGTCCTCCGGCACAAAGGCCATGGACACGCCGATGTCGTGGATCTGCCGGGGATTCTTGCCCAGCAGCTCCTCACCGCCCTTGTCCACCGGCACATGCTGACCGGCGATGGGTTCGTCGGGGGCGGGGGGATGATAGATGACGTGGGACCCGGGCTGGGTAACCCGCAGGCCGGCGATGGCCTCCAGCAGTTCCTTCTGGCCGCTGCCGGAGATGCCGGCAATGCCCAGAATCTCCCCGCCGTAGGCGTCGAAGGAGACATGGTCCAGAGCCTTGATGCTGTCGGGAGTCAGGACCGTCAGATCCTTCACCTCCAGCCGCAGGTTGCGGTCCTCCACCAGGGGACGGTCGATGTTCAGCGTTACCGCATGGCCCACCATCATGTCCGTCAGCTTCTGGGGAGAAGTGTCGCAGGTGGCCACGTCCCCGATATAGCGGCCCTTGCGGAGCACCGCCACCCGGTCGGACACGTCCATGACCTCGTGGAGCTTGTGGGTGATGATGACCAGGGCCTTGCCGTCTGCCTTCATATTCCGCATGACATCGAAGAGCCGGTCCGTCTCCTGGGGGGTCAGCACGGCGGTGGGCTCATCCAGGATCAGGATGTCTGCGCCCCGGTAGAGGACCTTGATGATCTCCACCGTCTGCTTCTCCGACACGGACATGTCGTAGATCTTCTTGTTGGGATCAATGGAAAAACCATATTTCTCACTGATCTCCAGGATTTTGGCGGAGGCGGCCTTCAGATCCAGCTTGCGCTCTCCGTCCAGCCCCAGGACGATGTTTTCCGCTGCGGAGAACACGTCCACCAGCTTGAAGTGCTGGTGGATCATGCCGATGCCGCAGGCAAAGGCGTCCTTGGGGGAGGCAATGGTGGTGGGCTCGCCGTTCACCAGGATCTTCCCTTCGTCCGGGAAGTAGATGCCGGCCAGCATATTCATCAGCGTGGTCTTGCCGCTGCCGTTCTCCCCCAGCAGGGAGAGGATTTCGCCCCGCCTGATCTCCAGGGAGATATCGTCGTTGGCAACCACCTTGCCGAACCGCTTTGTGATGTGCCGCAGTTCAATGGCAGTGGTATGTTCCAAACAGATCATCCTTTCTTTTAGTGTCGGTTCCGCGCCATGGCCGCAGGCACATGCCTGCGGCGCGGGCCTCCGGAGGGAAAAGAAAAGGGAAAAAAGACCCCGGCGGCCGATGCCGCGGAGGGGATGGAGCGATTTGAGAGAAAGGGGCTGCCAAAGGGCAGCCCCTTTCGTTGGATATTTAGTTGTTGTTCAGCTCAGTGATGCCGTCGATCCGCAGGGAGAAGTACGGAGCGGAGCGCAGCACGGACTCCTGGAAGGCGCCGTCCACGATGGCCTCGCCGGTGTCGTTGACAAAGTCGCCGTCGCTGTCCAGACCGAACGCAGATGTCACATGACCGTCGGCGTCCACCTGATAGGACCCGTCGGCAGCGGGCTGGCAGGTGAACTTGGAGGTGTCGAACACCTTCAGGCTGCCGTCCTTGATGCTGGACCAAGCGGCGTCCACGGCCTCCTGGGTGCCCTCGGCGCACTCAGGCCCCAGCTTGGAGATCATCACAGCGTCCTCACTGATGCCCACGGCATAGTCCACGGGCACTTCCTCGCCGGCGATGAACTTCTCCAGGGTGTCCCGGTACAGGACGGACCAGTTGTTCTGGGAAGAGGTCAGAGCGGCGGTGGGCGCCACTTCCAGCATATCAATGTTGTAGCCCACAGAGTAGACCACAGAGCCGGCATCCTTCTGCGCCTGGACGGCGGAGGGGGCACCGGTGGAGTCGGCGTGCTGGCCGATGATGACGCAGCCGCGGGCCATCAAGGCATTGGCGGCCTCGCCCTCAGCCACGGGATCATACCAGGAGTTGGTGTACTGGACCTCCATGTAGGCCTCGGGAACCTGGGTCTGGATGCCCAGCAGGAAAGCGGTGTAGCCACAAACCACCTCGGCATAGGGATAGGCACCCACATAGCCCACCTTGGGATCGGTGACGGTGCCGGCGTCCATCAGCTCTTTCAGCTTCATGCCGGCCACCACGCCGGAGACGTAGCGGGACTCATATGTATAGGGGAACAGGTTCTTGTAGTTGTCCAGACCGGAGGTGGCGGCCATGTCGCCGGTGCAGGAGACGAAGGTAACGTCGGGATAATCCTCGGCGGCATCCAGCATGTAGCTCTGGTGGCCATAGGAGTCAGAGAAGATGATATTGCAGCCCTCTTCCGCCAGATCCACGGCGGCGTCATAGCAGTTTTCATCCTCCGCGATGTTGTAGCGGAAAATAACCTGAGAATTGGCATCAATACCTAACTCTTCACAGGCGGCAGTCAGGCCCTCGATATGGGCCGCGTCATAACCGGAGTTGATGTCGTGGACGCAGATCAAACCGATCTTGACATCCGCGGCGCTGCCGCTGGATTCCTCATTGGCGGCGGGGTCTTCGGCGGGGCTGCCGGTGCTCTCCTCGTCGGAGCCGCCGCAGGCCGCCAGGCTGAGCGCCATGACCAGCGTCAGCAGCAGTGCAAGGAACTTCTTCATTCTACTTTCCTCCTTAAAATAAAATTGGGTGGATCACTGCAAGGGACAAAGCGGGGTGTTTCCCCTCTCTATTGCCATCATACAGGGTCAAACGGAAAAATTCAACCGGATTTTTACTTTTTTTAGGCGGATAGACCAAAAAAATACCGACCTAAATAGGTCGACCTTTGGCAGTGCGCACAATAATAAGACGAAAAAGACAAACAAGGAGAGCGTTTTTTTCGCTCTCCTTGTAGAAAATTGACAGATTGACCTTTTTTGGATCTTACATGGAGACGGCGGTGCCGGTTTTTCCGGCGATGCCGTCCTTGGCCTTCTCCAGCAGGGTGATGAGGGCTGTGCGGCCGGGCTTGGACGCGGCGAACTTCACGGCAGCCTGGACCTTGGGCAGCATGGAGCCGGGGGCGAACTGGCCTTCCGCCTCGTACTGCCGGGCCTCCTCCGGCGTCAGGTGATCCAGCCACTTCTGATCCGGCTTGCCGAAGTTGATGGCCACCTTCTCCACGGCGGTGAGGATGATGAGGGCGTCCGCGTCCAGGCTCTCCGCCAGCAGTTCGGAGGCGAAATCCTTGTCGATGACGGCGCCTGCGCCCTTCAGGTGGTTGCCCTCCGTCCGGTAGACGGGGATACCGCCTCCGCCGCAGCCAATGACTACCTGGCCCGCCTCCATCAGCGTACGGATGGTCTCGATCTCCACAATGGCTTTGGGCTTGGGAGAGGCCACGCAGCGGCGCCAGCCCCGGCCTGCGTCCTCCATGACGCAGTTGCCCCGGCGGCGCATCTCCTCCGCCTCCTCCTCAGTCATAAAGGTACCGATGGGCTTGGAGGGATTCTGGAAAGCCGGATCCGCCGGGTCTACCTCCACCTGGGTGAGGACGGTGGCCACGGGCTTTTGGATGCCGCGGTTCAGCAGTTCCTCCCGCAGGGAGTTCTGCAGGTCATAGCCGATATACCCCTGGCTCATGGCAGTGCAGACGGACATGGGGGCGATGGGATGGCTGTGATCCTCCCGGGAGAGAGTGGTCATGGCGATGTTGATCATGCCTACCTGGGGGCCGTTGCCGTGGGCCACCACCACCTGATGGCCCTCCTGAATCAGGTCCACGATGGCCTTGGCGGTGTGCTTCACAGCGACCATCTGCTCCGGCAGGTTGTTGCCCAGGGCGTTGCCGCCCAAGGCGATAACGATACGTTTGCCCATAGTTGGTGTATCCCTTCTTCACAAATGATAGTGGTCGAACCTATCAGATAGTTTTGGCGGGAATGCCCACGCTATTCCCGCCAAAACTTGAAATTTTTAGAACGATCAGAACAGCTTCCGCTTGCTGCCCTGGTCCAGGGCCATCAGCGCGGAGACCGGGTCCTTCACTTTGCTCATCAGGATCATGGCCGCGATGATGTAGGGCTTATAGCTGGCCTCCTTGTACAGGGGCACCAGGTATCGGTCGAACACGGAGTTGTCCACCTCGCCCTCCGGGCAGCTGAGGCCGGTGATATCGGCGGGCAGGCAGTGCAGGTACAGGGCCTTGCCGTTCTTCGTCCGCTTCATCATCTCTTCGGAGCAGGTCCAGTCCTTGTGCTGGGCGTTCTGGGCCAGCAGCTGCTTCTCCAGAGCGTCGATACCCGCCTGGTCACCGGCCTGATACAGCTTGGTCCGCTGTTCCATGGCGGCAAAGGGCGCCCAGCTCTTGGGATAGACGATGTCGGCGCCGTCGAAGGCATCCTCCATGGTGGAGACCTTCTTGTAGGAGCCGCCGGTGGCCGCCGCGTTCTTTTTGGCGATCTCCTCCACCTCGGGCATCACGTCATAGCCCTCGGGATGGGCCAGCACCACGTCCATGCCGAACCGGGTCATCAGGCCGATGACGCCCTGGGGCACGGACAGGGGCTTGCCGTAGCTGGGGGAGTAAGCCCAGGTCATGGCAATCTTCTTGCCCTTCAGGTTCTCCACACCGCCGAACTCATGGATGATGTGCAGCATGTCCGCCATGCACTGGGTGGGGTGGTCCACGTCGCACTGCAGGTTCACCAGGGTGGGCTGCTGTTCCAGAATGCCGTCCCGGTAGCCCTCCTTCACGGCATCCATGAAGGTCTTCTGGTACTTGTGGCCCTCGCCGATGAACATGTCGTCCCGGATACCGATGACGTCGGCCATGAAGGAGACCATGTTGGCGGTCTCGCGGACGGTCTCGCCGTGGGCGATCTGGCTCTTCTTCTCGTCCAGGTCCTGGACGGTCAGACCCAGCAGGTTGCAGGCGGAGGCGAAGGAGAACCGGGTGCGGGTGGAGTTGTCCCGGAAGATGGAGATGCCCAGGCCGGAGTCAAAGATCCGGGTGGACTTGTTCCGCTCCCGCAGGTCCCGCAGGGCGTCGGCCACGGTGAAGATGGCCTCCAGCTCCTCGTCGGTCTTGTCCCAGGTCCAGTAGAAGTCGGACTTGTACATGTTGTTGATGTGCAGCTTTTCCAGATGCTTGGCCAGCTCGATGGTCTTGGACATATTCAGCACTCCTTGTAATATGTGAAATTGTAGATGTATGGCGGCTCCGCCGCAGCGAAAGGAAAAACCAGGAAAAGGGTCTAGGGAAAAACCCAGGTTTTTCCCAGTTGATTTGCCTCCGGCAAATCAAGCAAATCGAATCATTTTCGCCGCGGCGTGTACGTGGCGAAAATGCCTTGACCCAGCCCCCCTTCGAAGCTCACCGGATATCGTTATCCGTGAGGCTCTGCCGGAACTCGGTGACGTCAGCGGTCTTGTTCTCGGGCTTGTACAGGCCGGGTACTGCGGCGTACAGGGCGGCACAGGTCACCAGATCCTGCTTCCAGGTGATCTCATTGGGGGCATGAGCCTGGGACTCGGCGCCGGGGCCAAAGCCCACGCAGGGGATGCCATATCGGCCCTGGATGGACACGCAGTTGGTGGAGAAGGTCCACTTGTCGGTGAGGGGACGGCCCTCCCGCAGGTGCATGGCGTCCCGCTTCTGGTCCGCGTCGGCATGGCCGATGCGCTTGTCGCCCCACAGGGCATGGTGAGCGTCCACCAGCGCCTGGACATGGGCGGCGCTCTCCTTGTTGATCCAGGTGGGGAAGAAGCACTCCGTCTCATAGACCTCGCCGGTCCAGGCGGGCCGGTCATACATGTACATGCTGACCTTCACATCGTCTCCGTACTTCTGGACGGCGGGCAGCTGCCGGATCTCCTCCAGGCAGGAGTCCCAGGTCTCGCCGGCGGTCATGCGCCGGTCGATGGAGATGGCGCAGCTGTCCGCCACAGCGCAGCGGGAGGGAGAGGTGTAGAAGATCTGGCTGACGGTGCAGGTGCCCCGGCCCAGGAACTGGGCGTCCTCGTAGTGCTCCGGATTGAATTCCGGATTCAGCATCTTCACCAGGCCCTTCACCCGGTTGGAGGGGCCGTCGCCGCTCTCGTTCAGGGCCCGGACATCCTGGAGGATGTCGGCCATCTTGTAGATGGCGTTGTCGCCCCGCTCCGGCGCGCTGCCGTGGCAGCTGACACCCTTGACGTCCACCCGGATCTCCATGCGGCCCCGGTGGCCCCGGTAGATGCCGCCGTCGGTGGGTTCGGTAGACACCACGAACTCGATCTTGCTGCGGGCGTCCTCCTGGCCCTGGAAGTCCTTGTTGACGATGTACTGCCAGCACATGCCGTCGCAGTCCTCTTCCTGGACGGAACCCACCACCATGATCTTGTAGCCGGCGGGGATCAGGCCCAGATCCTTCATGATCTTGGCGCCGTACACGGCGGAGGCCATGCCGCCCTCCTGATCGCTGCCGCCCCGGCCGAAGATGACGGCGTCGTCCTCATAGCCCTGATAGGGGTCGGCCTCCCAGTTGTTGATGTTGCCGATGCCCACGGTGTCGATGTGGGAGTCGAAGGCGATGATCTTGTCGCCGTCGCCCATCCAGCCGATGACGTTGCCCAGGCCGTCGATCTCCACCTTGTCATAGCCCAGCTTCTCCATCTCCGCCTTGATGCAGTGGACAACCTCCTTCTCCTCACAGCTCTCGCTGGGGTGAGAGATCATCTCTCGCAGGAACCGGGTCATGTCGGCCTGATAGCCTTGGGCCGCCGCTTTGATCGCTTCAAAATCCATATCGCTGACCTCCATATCAATGTTTGGAATCCCGTCATTTCCACATCACGGATTGGCTTACCTATCCCTATCATAGCATAAGAAAACAGGATGTCAAACAAAAAATGAGAAAACCTAAAAATTTTTTTGAATCTCCGGTGCGGAATGCGCCGTCCGGCCGAAATGATTGCAAAACCAAAGGGCTTGTGATATATAATGGTAGAGTAAAAAGAACAGCAGATTTGGGATGGGGAGAGCTTATGCCGATACCGGAAAACGTGGAAAACCTGCGGAGAGTTTCCGCAAAGAGCAGCATTTATCAAGTGGTATGCAGCTGGATCATCACGGGTGTGCTGAAGCCGGGAGAAAAGATCGTTGATTCCGAGCTTGCGAAGCGATTCAATGTCAGCCGGACCCCGGTGCGGGAGGCCATTCAGATCCTGGAGGGACAGAAGCTCGTCTATGTGGTGCCGGGCCGGGCTACGGTGGTGGCGGATATTGACCCTGCGGATATTGAAAAATGCTACCGAACGCTGGCGGAGCTGCAGGGTCTGGCGGCAGAGCTGGCCTGCGGCAGCCTCACGGACCGGGAACTGGAGCAGCTGGAGCGGATTCACGCCGCCTTTGTGGATGCCTGCGGCCGTAATGACGGCACCGATGCGATCACGCAGGACAGCCTCTTCCATGACGCGATTGTCCGTGGGGCACACAACGAGTATGTGGAGGAATTTTCCCACACCATGATCCTCCATATCCAGCGGATCAAATACCATTATTTCCACTGTGACCGGCTGCGAAAGATTTCCGTTTCCCAGCATGGGGAAATCCTTCAGACCATCCAGGCCCGGGACAGCGCCCGCGCGAAGGAGCTGATGCGGAGCCACTGGCTCTGCTCCATGGAAAACAGCCTGCGGGATGTTGCGGGCATGATCCATGGAGTCGGCGGGGAATCCGGACAGGATGTTCTGACAAAGTAAAGATGGGAAGGGAGAGCAAGAGAGAGGACGCGGAGAGAATCCGGGTCCTCTCAACGTTTTCTAGGCGAATTCCATAAAATTGTATCCGGCCTCTGGTACGTTCCGTAGAAATCCTTTGGAGAGGCCGGGCTTTCGTTGACTTCCACAAGAGTGCGGTTCATAATGAATATGCGATATATTACATATTGCATATAAAGTATGACAGAGGTTGAGAAAGGAGCAGAGACATGGACAGAGACCAGCGGCTGATTGCGTTTTGCCAACAGGCTGTTCGAATCCCCAGTCCCTCCGGGCAGGAACGGGAAGTGGCCCAGCTGATGAAGCGCAAGATGGAAGAGTATGGTTTCGACGAGGTGCTCATCGACAGGCACGGCAGCGTACTGGGCCGGATGCGGGGCTGCCGGCCGGGAAAGACCATCCTTCTGGATGGCCACATTGACAATGTGGATGTGATCGACGCCGACGAGTGGACCCACGACCCCTTTGGCGGCGAAATCGACCAGGGGCGGATTTACGGCCGGGGCACATCGGATATGAAGGGCAGCGTGACGGCCATGATCTCTGCGGTTGCCCACTTTGCCGAGGACAGCGGCCGCGACTTTGCCGGAGAGATTTGCGTGTCCTGCACCGTTCATGAGGAGTGTTTTGAGGGGGTCTCCTCCCGGGAGATTACCCGGCTGGCGAAGCCGGACTTTGTCATCATTGGCGAAGCGACGTCCACCACTGTCAAGATCGGCCAGAGAGGGCGCGCGGAGGTGGTTGTGGAAACAGAGGGGGTGAGCTGCCATTCCTCGAATCCGGACAAGGGCGTTAATGCGGTCTACCACATGATGGCGGTGATCGAGGAGATCCGCCGGATCATCCCCAACGAGCACCCCATTCTGGGAAAAGGAATTCTGGAGCTGACAGACATCATCTCGTCCCCATATCCGGGCGCCTCGGTGGTCCCGGCCCTCTGCCGGGCCACCTTCGACCGGCGGACCCTGACAGGGGAGAACGAGGCCGTGATTCTCGGCCAGGTGGAGGAGGCAATCGCCCGCGCCAGGGAAAAGATCCCCGGCTTGAAGGCGCGGACCTATCTGGCAGAGGGGAAGGAGGTCTGCTGGACCGGGGAGGCCATCGCCGCGAAGCGGTATTTCCCGGCGTGGCTCATTGATGAGGACAATGAATATGTGCAGAAGGCGCTGGCCGGTCTGAAGAAAGCGGGAATCGAGGCGCCGATCTCTCACTTCTCTTTCTGCACAAACGGCAGCCACTTCTGTGGCGAGGCCGGGATTCCCTGCATCGGCTACGGCCCCTCTTTGGAGAGCCTGGCCCATGTGCGGGATGAATACATTGAAATTGAGCAGCTGACGAAGGCGTGCAGAGGCTTTGCCAGCATCCTTCGGGAGTTGACGCGGTAGAGCGCGGACGAGAAATCACAAATAATCACGAATCTAGAAGGAATGGTTATAGCGTTGGAGCAAATCTGATTCTTATTGATAAGGAGAATGGACCGTATGGAACAGATCTTGAAATCAATCTCCAGCTTTCTGTGGGGTGCTCCAGTCCTGATCCTCCTGGCCGCCGTTGGGCTGCTGTTTGGATGTAAGACAAAATTTTTCCAGTTTCGCAAGTTCGGCTATATTTTAAAGAATACTGCCGGCGAGATGTTTAAAAAAGGCGGTGGCGCAAAAGGGAAGGAAGGAACGCTGACGCCGCTGCAGGCGGTGAGCTCCGCGCTGGCCGGCTGCGTAGGAACGGCGAACATCGCAGGCGTGGCCACCGCCATGGTGGTGGGCGGCCCCGGCGCCGTGTTCTGGATGTGGGTCGTCGCCCTGCTGGGAATGCTGACGAAATGCGTTGAGGTTACGCTGGGCCAGTACTACCGTGTCAAGGGAGAGGACGGCGTTTATTATGGCGGCCCCATGTACTACATTGAGCGGGGAATGGGCAGAAAGTGGAAACCCCTGGCCGTCATTTTCTCTGTCACTATCATTTTGGGCGGCCTGGGAACCGCTGCGTTCGCCCAGCCCTATACCATGTCCACCGCTGTGCAGAACAGCCTGGGAATTCCCGCATGGATTACCACCGTGGCGGCGGCCGTCATCTGCGGCGTGGTTCTGCTGGGCGGCGTCAAGTCCATCGGCGGCTTCTGCGAGAAGCTGACCCCCGCCATGTGCCTCATCTATGTGGTGGGAGTGCTGGGCGTGATCATCATAAATCTGGAACATGTGCCCGCCGCCTTTGCGGCGATTTTCCGCTATGCGTTTGCACCCATGCCCGCTGTGGGCGGTTTGGCGGGCTCCACAGTTGCGCTGGCGCTGCGGCAGGGCGCCGCCCGCGGGACCTTCTCCAACGAAGCGGGCTGCGGCTCATCGCCCATCACCCATGCGACCGCCATCACCGATCACCCCTTTAAGGAGGGGATGTACGGCTGCTTTGAGGTATTCGTGGATACGCTGGTGGTATGCACGATGACAGCCCTCGGAATTCTCTGCGCGGGCCCTGAAATCTGGCAGTCCGGCCTGGAGGCGGAGGCGCTGACCATGGCCGCCTTTTCCACAGCGTACGGCAGCACGGTCGGCAAGCTCCTGGTCACCATTCCTCTGGCGTTGTTCGCATTCTCCACTATGGTGGGGTGGGAGATCAATTATGAATCCGCGTTCTTCTATTTGTTTCCCAAGGGAAAGCAGTCCAAGGTGTTCAAGTACGCCATCCGCATCCTGTGGCTGGTTCCCGGTTTCCTGGCTCTGGGGAAGACGCCCCAGGTGATTTGGACCATTGTGGATATAGTCTCGGGCTTCTGGTGCATCCCCAACGCCATCGCACTGCTGGCCCTGTCCGGTGTGTTCATGAGGATTTACCGGGATTATGAGAGCAAATACATCAGCAAGACCAAGCCGGTCTCCCAGCCCCTTGAGTATGTCGGGAAGGATTGACTGTCAGGCGGCGCTTGGGCGTTGACAGGCCGCTTCCAAGCGCAGAAAGCTGTGGACAGAGCATCAGGCGGCATCCGCAAACGACGTGGATGCCGCCTGATTTTTGGGACCGGCGGAGATCAAACACTTTTTTCGCAGACCTAAAAAAATATTTGCTAAAACATTGCAATCTCGGCTGGATGCTGGTATGATGCAGATATGAATATCGCTCTGGAAAGTGAGAAGGTGATCCCCTTGGAGAGCAACCGGCTGGAGATGCTCAAGCAGATTGCAGATGCCTTGGCGGCCCAGTTCGGGCCAAACTGTGAGGTTGTGATTCACGATTTGTCCGCGCAGAATGCGGAACACCCCATTGTCTATATTGTCAACGGCCATGTCACAGGCCGCAAGGTGGGGGACGGGGCCTCCTATGTCGTGGTGGAGCAGCTGACCACCAATGACCCGGCGCCTCGGGACCATTTGGCCTACCTGACCCGGACGCCGGACGGCAAGATCCTCAAATCCTCCACAGTCTATATCCGTAACAGCAAGGGCAAGGTCTCCGCCATTCTGGCCATCAACTACGACATCTCCAAGCTGCTGATGGTGGAGAGCGCGGTCCACGATCTGATCTCCACCGGCGAACCCCAGCAGGAGGAACCGGAGAAAATCGTCAACGTCAATGATCTGCTGGAGGAGCTGATCCAGCAGTCGGTGTCCCTGGTGGGCAAGCCCGTGGCCCTGATGAACAAGGAGGACAAGGTGCGGGCCATCCGCTTCCTGAATCAGAACGGCGCGTTTTTGGTGACCAAGTCCGGCGACAAGATCGCCAAGTATTTCGGCATCTCCAAGTACACTTTGTATTCCTATATCGACACAAAACAACAGGAGGGCAAGTAAGTATGATTGATCTGACCATCAACAAGACGGGCCTGGAGCACAATCTCCGCAAGGCGAAGGAAAATCGCATCATCATCCCCACCATCGCCCAGATGCAGCACCCGGAGACCATCCCGGAGAAGATCCGGGAGCGGCTGAAGACCGTGGGCCTCTGGGATGTGGATCCCCTGAACCTGTTCCGCATCACCTGGAAGAATGAGGCCAAGGAGAGCGGCGGAATGTTCCAGGCGGTGCCCAACTACATCGAGCTGCCCCCGGCGCTCACCGGCGTCCCCTGCCGGATCGTGGCCATGGTGGGCAAGTGGTTCCCCACCGGCTGCCACAAGGTGGGCGCCTCCTTCGGCTGCCTGGCCCCCCGTCTGGTGACCGGCCAGTTCGACGTGAACAGGCACAAGGCCGTGTGGCCCTCCACCGGCAACTACTGCCGCGGCGGCGCCTTCAACTCCCGGCTGCTGGGCGCCCAGGGCGTGGCCATCCTGCCGGCGGAGATGAGCCAGGAGCGGTTTGACTGGCTCCATGAGATCGGCGCCGAGGTCATCGCCACCCCCGGTTGCGAGTCCAACGTGAAGGAGATCTTCGACAAGACCAACGAGCTGAAGCAGGATCCCCAGTACATGATCTTCAACCAGTTCGAGGAGATGGGCAACCCCCTGTGGCACTACAATGTCACCGGCAACGCCCTGGCGGATGTGTACGAGGCCATCAAGCGCCCCGGTGACCGGTTCGCCGGCGCGGCTTTCACCTCCGGCTCCGCCGGTACCATGAGCGCCGGTGATCTGCTGAAGGAAAAGTATCCCCATCTGAAGCTGGCGGTGGGCGAGGCCCTCCAGTGCCCTACCATTCTAGAAAACGGCTTCGGCGGCCACCGGATCGAGGGCATCGGCGATAAGCACATCCCCTGGATCCACAACGTGAAGAACACCGACATGGTCATCGACATCGACGATGAGGACAGCCAGCGGCTGCTGCGCCTGTTCAACACCCCTGAGGGCCAGGCGTATTTGAAGAACGAGCTGCACCTGGACGACGAGCTGATCGAGAAGCTCACCTGGCTGGGCATCTCCGGCATCGCCAACGTGCTGTGCTGCATCAAGATGGCGAAATACTATGAGTTCACCGAGCGGGATGTGGTGGGCACCGTCCTCACCGACTCCGCCGTCATGTACGGCAGCCGCATCCAGGAGCTGAACGACCAGTATGGCGCCTACAATGCCCATGAGGCGGCCATGGACCATGCACTCCACATGCTGGGGCTGAAGCTGGACAACATGCAGGAGCTGACCTATGCGGACCGCAAGCGGGTCCACAACCTGAAGTATTACACCTGGGTGGAGCAGCAGGGCAAGACCGTGGAGGAGCTGAACGCTCTGTGGTACGACACGGAGGGCACCTGGGACACCGTCCACGCGCAGGCCAAGGACCTGGACGAACTGATCAACGCTTTCAACGAGGCCACCGGGCTGCTGAAAGACCTGTAAAACGCCGCAGGGCGGGGCAACCGCCCCGCCCTGCTTATTTATGTCTCCTCCGCGCGGATATAGGCATCCTCAGCCTCCTGCTGAATGCGGACTAGAATATCCCAGGCCCGGCTGGTCTCCTGCTGGTCCAGGGCCTTCAGAGCGTCGGCGATGCCGTTGAACAAAATCGTATAATATTGGGGGAAATTTTCGCGTTCCATATCCGCCACCTCCATAATATGTATTATATTGCACTATAAATTGTAATGCAATATGCAATATTATAAACGTGCGCATAACGCAATACGATTCGTCATATAAAAATATGGCGAGGTGTGCTATGCGGAAATTCAAAATTCCTAAACCAGAATCAACAACGAACAAAACGATTCGTTTCCCCAACAGCGTTATTGACGCGGTAGAGGAGGCGATTCGTGGAACAGAATGTACGTTTTCCGCCTTTGTGATCGAAGCTACCCGGGTGGCTCTTGAGAATCTTCTGGAGGAGGAAACGTCAAAAGAGGAGTAACGCTATGAAACACGTTTTGTACGGCAAATGCGTCAAGTGCGGCAAGACCTACGACGCTGTGCCGGATCTGACCAACTGCGAATGCGGCGGCATTCTGGACATCGTCTACGATTATGACTACATCAGGACCCGGCTGACGAAGGAAAAGCTGGCGGCCCGACAGGACCATACCATGTGGCGCTACCGGGAGCTGCTGCCTGTGGAGGAGGACACGCCCAACACCCCCCTGCGGGTGGGCTGGAGTCCCCTGTACGAGGAGCCCCGCCTGGCGGAGCAGCTGGGCCTGAAGCGCCTGTGGGTAAAGGACGACGGCCAGAACCCCACCGCCAGTCTGAAGGACCGGGCCAGCGCCATGGCGGTGGCCAAGGCCCGGGAGGCGGGGGCGAAGGTGATCGCCTGCTCCTCCACCGGCAATGCCGCCAGCTCTCTCGCGGGCAACGCCGCAGCGGCAGGCCTCAAGACCTACATCTTCGTCCCCTCCCGGGCTCCCAAGGGCAAGGTGGCCCAGCTGATGACCTTTGGCGCCACGGTCATCTCCGTCCAGGGCAGCTATGAGGAGACCTTTGAACTGTCCAAGCAAGCCATTGACCGCTGGGGCTGGTACAACCGCAACGCCGCCATCAACCCCTACCTCTCCGAGGGCAAGAAGACCGTGGCCCTGGAGATCATGGAGCAGCTCTCCTGGCAGGTGCCGGACTATATCGCCATCAGCGTCGGCGACGGCTGCACCATCGCCGGCCTCTGGAAGGGCCTGAAAGACCTGTATGCCATTGGCTTCATTGACCGCCTGCCCCGGCTGATCTCCGCCCAGGCGGAGGGCTGCTGCCCCATCAACCGGGCCATTGCGGAGAACAAGCCCTGGGAGCCCATGGAGGAGAACACCCTGGCGGACTCCATCGCCGTGGGCGTGCCCCGGAATGCGGACAAGGCCCTGACGGCGATCCGGGAGTCGGACGGCATCGTGGTGAATGTCTCCGACCAGGAGATCATGGCCGCCCAGCAGCTGCTGGGCCGGACCTGCGGCGTGTTCGGAGAGCCCGCCGGCGTCACTGGCGCCGCCGGCGTGAAGAAGCTCTGCGAGCAGGGCGTCATCGGCAAGGATGACACGGTGGTCAGTGTGGTCACCGGCAACGGCCTCAAGGACGTGGCCAACGCCATTAAGGCCGCGGGAGAACCCATCTCCATCCCTTCCGACATGGACCGCCTGCTGGTGGCCTTTGCAGAAAAAGGCATCACTGTGGAATAAGCGGCAAGGGGCCGGCGGGAGACCGCCGGCCCTTTTTCTCGAAAAATTTTCTGATCCGCGCAACGATCCTCTCCCGTTTTCCGATGATATAGGTGAAAGCAGCTTTCATAAAGAGAGGGACTACCGTAGCGGATACGGAGAGGAAGCGGGGCGTTCCTCCGGGAAGGGCCTGCTGGGCCCGGTCAGCAGGCGGCACAGAGCCTTCTTGACTTTTCCCGCGCAGATTATATAATAATGTACGGTGCCTCCCGGGCACCATCCACCTGAGGGAATGAGAAAGAGGAGGCACCTGATATGACGTATCCCATGACCGTGGCGGGCCTGCGCCGGGACCTGCCCATCTGCAAAGTGACGGATGACCTGTACATCGGCGCGTTTATCGTGTTCGGCGATGCGGAGCTGACTGTGGCCTGCGCCCGGGAGCTTTTGAAGCTGGTCCCGGCGGAGGACTATGACTACATGCTGACGGCGGAGGCCAAGAGCATCCCCCTGATTCATGAGATGGCCCGCCAGTCCGGTGCGAAGAAGTATTTCATCGCACGAAAGGGTCCTAAGGCATATATGCCGGATCCTATCCACGTGGAAGACACCTCCATCACCACCGCGGGAACCCAGCGGCTGTATCTGGGCCGGGACGATGCGGAGCTGATCCGGGGCAAGCGGATCCTGCTGATGGACGATGTGATCTCCACCGGCGGTTCCCTTCACGCCATGGAACAGCTGGTGGCCCTGGCGGGCGGCACCGTCACCGGCCGGGTGGCCGTCCTGGCGGAGGGTGAGGCCGCAGAGCGCAGTGACATCAAATTTCTGGAAAAGCTGCCGGTGTTCCATGCAGACGGTACTGTAAAAGACTGAAGTGAAGAGAGACCGGGCGCGCCGCTGACTCGCGGCGCGCCTTTTTCCGCATACGCTTGCAAAATCCTGGAAGAATGGTAGAATAAAGGCACGATGAAAACGAAGCATGTGGTCTATTGACTTCCGCACGTCAACGCGCCGGCGGCAGTGCGCTGCACCGCCGCCGTCACCGGCCGGGTGCCCTCCAGGTGCCGCTGTGGTTTCTGTTCAGCCTGCCTATGCTGTACCACATCGTGGTGGAGGACCGGCAGAAAGTGGGCTGGCCTGTCCATGACTGGCTGCCGGAGGCCAGCGCCTTGTGCTGTATGGAGGTACTGCCGTACTGTTCGCTGGCTATGCGGCGCCGGTATCCGGCGGAGGGGGGAGTACGTCCGCCGCTTTGGGGACCGGGACGACGGCCACCTGCTTCGGAGCCTGTTCTGCATCTTCGCTGTGTCGCCCTATCTGATGAAGACCCGGAACATCGCCCAAAACTATATCCGGGACGCAGTGGAGATCGCCCGAGCAGAACAGGATATCACACAGAAGCGGGCGGCGGGGATGGAGCACTTCGGCCTGCTGCACGTGCGGCTGGCGGTCTATGTGCGAACGGACCTGTGCCCGGGACCGGGAGATCGAGGTGAACATGACCGTCAAAAAGGAGATGTCCCCGGACACGGTCATCAAGCTCCGGTTCGACCCATCGGACACGGCGGACGTGGTCTATCAGCGGTTCAATGCCAAAGTCCAGGAGGTGAAGAACGTCTTGGAGGACACCTCCTTCGGTGCGCTGGCCGGCGCGTTCCATCTGGCGCCGGGTCTGCTGCTGAAATTCTTGGTGTGGGCCCTGCAGGTCAGCGACTACTTCGGCTGCCTGCCCGGATCCATCACCCATCTCTCGCACTTCCACGGGTCGTTGTACATCACATTTATGGCATCGCTGGGGATTCCGCCCATTTTCCATCGCCTGTACGATTTCGGCAATGTGCCGGTATTCTGGTCTTTCGGCCGGAAGCGGCAGGCGTTTGAGTACCAGTGGGACGGCACGGTGGCCCGGCGGAGGTAGGTGGACGGCTGCTTCGTCACGGACGAGTGGATTGTGGACGGATTCTATTTCGCGGTCGCCATGCACAGTTTTCAGCATCTGATCCACGGTCCCTGGCAGCTGGACGAGCCGCCGGAGGAGGCCGTGCAGGATCAGCCCTGATATAGAGAGGAGGTCGTTTATGACGGACCACACCGTACCGCCCATCGGAATGCGGATGGTCAAAACCGCGGCGGCAGTGCTGATCTGCCTGCTGGTGTCCATGGCCGTGGACCGGGAGGATATGCGCATCTATTCCTCCATCGCGGCGCTGCTGTGCGTTCAGCCCTATGCGGAAGATACGAAGCGCATGGCCATCCAGCGGATTGTGGGCACAGCCATCGGCTCTGTGTTCGGCATCGCCACGCTGCTGCTGGAGATGGCCCTGGATATCCAGGGGACTTTGGTGGGCTACATCGTCATCGCTGCGGTGACCGTGCCCAACCTGTGGATCGCCGTGGTGCTGAAGTCCTCCAATGCGGCGGCCCTCTCAGGCATCGTGTTCCTCAGCATCACCGTCACCCATGTGACGGACGCCAGCCCCTGGATCTTCGCCTGGTACCGGGCGTCGGAGACGCTGGTGGGCATCGCGGTGGGCATCGCCGTCAACGCCTTCCAGCTGCCCCGCCGGAAGCGGCGGGACGTGCTGTTCGTCTCCGGCCTGGACGGCTTGCTGCTGACGGAGCAGGGGACGCTGACACCGTACAGCCGGGTGAGCCTGAACCGGATGCTGGACGACGGGATGCAGTTCACCCTGTCCACCATGCGCACACCCGCCTCTGTGCGGGAGGCCACCCGGGACCTGCGGCTCCGCCTGCCCGTCATCGTCATGGACGGCGCGGCGCTGTACGACATGGAGAAGAAGCGGTATCTCCATGCCTGCGTCCTGCCCAGGGAGCTGGCCCTGCGGTGCGAGGCGGTGTTCCGGGCCCAGGGCATTCACTGCTTTCTCAACGGTGTACTGGATGATAACCTGATGATCTACTACGGGGAATTCCACCACGAGACGGAGCGGGCGATCTTTGAGAAGCTGCGGACATCCCCCTACCGGAATTATGTGAGCAGAAGCTACTACAAGGATTGCCCCATTGTGTACCTCATGGGCATTGATCTGACGGAGCGGATGCAGGCGCTGTATGACGCACTGGGGGAGGCGGGCCTGTTGGAACAGGTGAAGGTGCGGTTCTACCCTGCGGCGGAGTATCCCGGATACAGCTACCTGAAGATCTATGAGCGATCCGCCTCACGTGAGGCCATGCTGGAGCGGCTGAAGCAGGATCTGGGCATGGAGCGGAGCGTGGTGCTGACGACGCAGGAGGGCTGCGGAGACGTGGTGATCCGCGGCGGCGCCAACCAGGCGGTGAAGCGGCTGGGGCGGCTGTTTGAGCCCTATCTCTGGGAGCAGAAATAACACGGACGGAGCTGCGGCTCCGTCCGTGTTTTGCATTCGGAAAGAAAACCGGAGCAGGGACTTGACAAGTGTGGAAGCCTGTGTATAATATGAAGTATCCTTCATGTGAAAGACGCTTCACGAGAAGGGACCTTCACATTTATGGAAAGGGGAGAGAGACCATGAAAAACCGTGTACGGGAGCTCCGGACCGAGGCAGGCATGACCCAGCAGCAGCTGGCGGATCTGGTCCACGTGTCCTCCCGCACCATCATCTCCCTGGAGAAGGGGCAGTACAACCCGTCCCTGCTGCTGGCGTACCGACTGGCGCTGGTGTTCCGCACCACGGTGGAGGACCTGTACTGCCTGGCGGAGAACAAGGAACAGGAGGACCGGGAAAATGAGGAATGGACATAAGGGCCGTATGGCCTGCGGAATTCTGGAACTGATGCTGGGCGTGGGGCTGATCTTGTACATCTGTCTGGCGGACCGGCAGCGGATTGGTCTGGCTGCGGTGGCCGCGGTGGTGGTGACGGCGGGACTTGTGACCTTCTGTACCGGTGCAACGGCGGTTCCGGCGAAGCGTAAGGAGGAAACTGTGCAATGAGAATTTATTACAAAAAGAAATTTTGGGCCGGCGTGGGAGCTCTGCTGCTGGGCCTGGCCCTGCCGGGCACCTGTTTGTTCGTGGGCTGGGAGCGGTTCGACCTGAAGGACGCCGTGCTGACAACGTTCATGGTCCTCAGCGGAATCAGCGGCATTCTCCGGAGCCTGGACCGGGAGAAGGCCCGGCAGGACCGGGACGAGGACCGGGACGAGCGCACCCGGTACAACACGTACCGCAGCCGGGCCCTCACGTTCCGGGTGCTGTTTTGCCTGAACTTCGTCATACTGGCCGGGTGCTTCATCGGTTGGTGGCGGTCAGGTGAACAGGAAGTCTACATCCAGACGGCTGTTCCCTGCATGGTGCTGTTTATCGTGGGCTGGATCACCCGGATCGCCAGCGATTTCTACTATGAGTTCAAGGGGTGAAAATGAGATGCGCATTTATAATAAGCGGAATTTTGCTGCCGGGATCCTCAGTCTGGCTCTGGCGGTGGCTTGCGGCGTGGTCCTGGCGGTGACGGGATTCCAGACGAAATGGCTGATCGCCCTGGTGCTCCTGCTGGCCGCTGGCGGCTTCGATCTGTGGTGGTCTCTGTCCCGGGAGTCCAGGCTCCCGCGGGTGGATGAGCGGGACCAGGCCGTCAGCCGGAAAAGCGCCTGGCTGGCCTACCGGATTGTGGCTAACGGCTGCTGGATCGTGAGTCTTGCGGCCCTGGTGGTCTATGGAATCAGCCGGATCCCGGCAGCTCTGGCGGTGACCATCACGCTGGACGCTGTGACCATCGGGGCTTTTGCCGCCCCCCTACAGGGGGCTGAAGTCTACTATGAAAAACGGATGTGAGGCCGCCGGCCCTCTGGAAAAGGAGAACGTATGGATCGAAGCGAAGATTTGAAACAGGTGCGGGACCTGCATCTGGTCCGGGATGAGCGGGACAGGGAGGTGGAGGCGGCCGCCGGACTCCGGGCGGGAAACGCGGTGGTGCTGGTGAGCCAGCTGCTCTCCGCCGTCTGCCTGCTCCAGGATGATCCGGCCTGGATGGCGCTGCTGTCCCTGACGCTCGTCTGGGGGGGCGTGAAGGGCTTCTGGCGATTCAGACAGGACCAGGAGAGGATCTATTTGGTGTGGGGCCTGCTGACCTGCGCCGGAGCGGCGGCGCTGCTGGGACTCTATTTCCACCGGGCCTGGTCTGCCGGGATGTCGTTCACCAGACTGCTGGGCTACGCAGTGCTGTGCCAGGTGCTGACGGTGGCCGCCGGACTGTTATTTGTGGCGCTGCTGCTGGGTATCTTCTGGCTGGCCCACAAGCTAGGGCATATAGAGGGAGAGCGTTGGGAGCAGTATTTCCAGTCCGTCTCCACCGCCGGACTTCTGCTGCGGGTGGGCGCTGTGATGGCGGTGGCCCTGGCAGCGGTGGCGGCCCTCAGCGTTCCCCTGTTCGCCCGGTTGGGCTTTCAGGAGCCGGGACTTCTGGCCGCGCTGTTTTTTGTGGCAAGGGGCGCGTACCTGCTTAACAAATTCAGCCGCCGGCGGGACGAACTGATCCAGAAGCTCCTGAAGCTGAAGCGCTGAGCTGCTTCAGCCGGGTGAAGCGGCACGGGGGCAGACTTGTACAACCTGCCGGAATCTCCCGGTGTTTGCAGGGAGAATTTTCTCCAGAGGTGCCTATTATGCGGACTGCCGTGAGATGCTATCATAAAATGGAAATCCCATCGTGGAAAAACAAATACTGAGATAGAAATAAGTCCGCTGGGCGTAGTCTATGGAGCGATAGGCTGCGCCCTCTTTTTCTGCTCAGGACAAGGAGTGTTTCGATCATCATGCCAAAAACAACTGTACAGAAAGTGATCTTCGGTCTGCTGATGTCCTTTTTCATGGTGCTGGCCATGGAGATGTACAACACAGGCCTGCGGAACGGCGGTCTTACAAACGCCGGGATCCTGAACGCCCTGCGGGAGCTGCCGCTGATGTTTGCGCTGTGCTTCCTGACCAGCACAGTTGTCGGAGAACCCCTGGCCGCCCGCCTGGCGGCACGGCTGGCAGTGCCCCGGGAGTGGCCCTTTACCGCCGTTCTGGCCCGGTCCGCCATGACGGTGTGCGTCATGTGTCCGGCCATGAGCCTATGGGCTACGGTGATCTTCCAGCAGCCGGGGATCGAGTTGGTGCCCTCCTGGCTCCAGACGGTGGTCTGCAATTTTCCCATGGCGTTTTTCTGGCAGATCTTTTTCTGCGGTCCGCTGGTGCGGCGGCTGTTCCGGCTGCTGGTGCCCTCCGCGGCGCTTGTACCCGCCTGTGCGGAAGAGGCGGCGGAATGAGGGACATGTGCAAGCGGTCCCGGACGCTGGTACGTCCGGGACCGCTTGCCATTATCCCTCCGGGTGCGTTTTTAAATAGGTGAGGTAGCCCTCTAGAATCAGCGATGCCGCCACAGCGTCCACTACCTTTTTCCGCTTCTTGGCGTTCTTGCCGCTGCTCATCAGGATCTGGTGAGCGTCGATGGTGGTGCGCCGCTCGTCCCACAGGACCACCGGCAGGCCGGTGGTCTCCTCCAGCAGCTGCCGCATGGCCTGGGCCTTTTCCGAGCGGGGCCCGCGGGTGCCGTCCATGTTGATGGGATGCCCCAGCACCAGCCGTTCCACCCTGTGCTCCTTTGCCAGAAGTGCGATCTGTTCCGTCACCCGGTCCGGGCGGTAGGCGTTGATGACGGTGGTGAAGCCGGCCAGCAGGCCGGTGGGGTCGGAGATGGCGATGCCGGTGTGGGCGTCGCCGTAGTCGATGGCCATGATGCGCATGGTGGTCTCCTTTCCAGGGAAGAATAAACGCCGGTATGGCGCGTTTTGCCTGCCCACAGGATACCACATCGGGGCAGGCCGCGCAAGGCGGAAAAAACCTGACATTTTTTTCAAAAAGAGGTTGACCAGCGCCTTGACCTGTGTTACAATCATTCTTACCTGTGAAAAAGGGTTTTCTTTTCATGCGCTTTTTTCGCTTTTCAGCCATGGAGGTCTGCCCGCCAAGCTGCAGGGAGGCAATCGGGACTCTCCCGGTCCGCCGGAGAGAGAGCCCCAATAATAAGGAGGTGCCGTTAGATGCGCGTGAAGGTCACTTTGAGATGCAACGAGTGCAAGCAGAGAAACTACAACACCATGAAGAACAAGAAGAACACTCCGGACAAGCTGGAACTCAACAAGTACTGCCCCTTCTGCAAGAAGCACACGCTCCATACCGAGACTAAGTAAACGGTCACGAATGATGAGAAAGGGCGTGTAAACGTTATGGCAGAAGAAGTCAAGAAGAAAAGAAGCCGCGGTCAGTGGTTCCGCGAAATGAAAAGCGAACTGAAGAAGGTCGTCTGGCCTGACCGGAAGACCGTGATGAAAAACACCGGCACCGTGCTGCTGTGCTCCTTGGCCATCGGCGTGTGCATCTGGATCTTTGACTTTGTCATGGTCACCGCTGTCCAGATGATCCTCAGCCTGTTCGCCTGATTGAGGTAGAAACATGTCAGAGAGCGCGAAGTGGTATGTGGTGCATACCTATTCCGGCTACGAGAACGCCGTTAAGACCAGCATTGAAAAGTTCGTCACAGGCCGCGGAATGGAGGACATGATCCTGCGGATCGAGGTCCCCATGGAGACGGTGACAGAGGTCACGGACTCCGGCGCCACCAAAGAAGTGGAGCGGAAGGTATTCCCCGGCTACGTGCTGATCAAGATGGTCATGACTGACGATACCTGGCATCTGGTGCGGAACGTCCGCGGCGTCACCGGCTTCGTGGGCTCCGCCAACAAAGCCATCCCCCTCACGGAGGAGGAGGTTCTGGCCATGGGCATGGAAAAGCATGAGATCGTGGTCAGATACAATGTGGGCGATCATGTGAAGATCGTGGACGGCCCACTGGCCAGCTTTACCGGCGTGGTGGAGGAGATCGAGCCCGAGAAGAATCGGGTCAGCGTGATGGTCTCCATGTTCGGCCGCGAGACTCCGGTGGAGCTGGAGCTGGACCAGGTCGAGGTCCAGGACTGATCGAATATCTGCCGGGCGCCCGAGGGCGCTGGCCCGCCGGACATTCCGGCGGAAAAGTGGGAGGGGCTGAACTGCCCCGCCAAAGACGGCCCCGTGCCGCCACCACATTCATAGATTTAGGAGGTGCTACTCCGTGGCACAGAAGATTACTGGTTATGTGAAACTGCAGATCCCCGCAGGCAAGGCAACTCCCGCGCCCCCCGTTGGTCCCGCTCTGGGCCAGCACGGCGTGAACATCGCCGCCTTCACCAAGGAGTTCAACGAGCGTACCAAGAACGACATGGGCATGATTATCCCCGTGGTCATCACTGTGTATGCTGACCGCTCCTTCTCCTTCATCACCAAGACGCCCCCCGCGGCCGTCCTGATCAAGAAGGAGTGCAACATCGAGTCCGGCTCCGGCGTGCCCAACAAGACCAAGGTGGCCACCATCTCCAAGGCCTCCATCCAGAAGATTGCTGAGATCAAGATGAAGGACCTGAATGCAGCCAGCCTGGAGTCCGCCATGAGCATGATCGCCGGCACCTGCCGGTCCATGGGCGTCGTCGTCGGCGACTGAGCCCGGCTTTCACAGACCGTTTCAAACAGCGAGCGGCCCGTGGGGCCGCACCATACAGTGGGAGGATTCATTTCCGAAGAACCACTATGAGGAGGAAGTAACATTGTTTAGAGGCAAGAAATATAAGGAAAGTGCCAAGCAGATCGACAAGACCATGCTGTACGACGCTGCTGACGGCATGGCGCTGATCTGCAAGACTGCCAGCGCCAAGTTTGACGAGACCGTTGAGCTCCATGTGAAGCTGGGCGTGGACTCCCGTCACGCTGACCAGCAGGTCCGCGGCGCCATCGTGCTGCCCCACGGCACCGGCAAGACCGTCCGGGTCCTGGTGTTCGCCAAGGGCGACAAGGCCGACGCTGCCCGGGAGGCCGGCGCGGATTACGTGGGCGAGATGGATATGGTGGAGAAGATCCAGAAGGAAAACTGGTTCGACTTCGACGTGGTTGTTGCCAGCCCCGACATGATGGGCCTGGTGGGCCGCCTCGGTAAGGTCCTGGGCCCCAAGGGCCTGATGCCCTCCCCCAAGGCCGGCACCGTCACCCCCGACGTGGCCAAGGCCGTGCAGGAGGTCAAGGCCGGTAAGATCGAGTACCGCCTGGACAAGACCAACATCATCCACTGCCCCATCGGCAAGGTGTCCTTCGGCCCCGAGAAGCTGACTGAGAACTATAACGCGCTGATGGGCGCCATCGTGAAGGCGAAGCCTGCCTCCGCCAAGGGCCAGTATATTCGCAGCTGTGTAGCCGCGTCCACCATGGGCCCCGGCGTGAAGATGAACACGGCGAAGATGATCTGAGGCTGTTCGGAGGGGAGCTGGCTCTCCTCCGAACACCCCATCGCCGCGTCAAAACAAACTGCGCTTCATCCGTTTCTGCCTGTGGTGAAACCGGATACTGCTCCGTTTGTTTTTCCTTTTCCGACAAAAGCTGGGCTTTTGTTGGGGCCCGACGTGGTCACTGGCGTGCGCACCCCGGTGCGCGGGACGATGAATTTTCGCCGCACACATGTTGCGGCAAAATGATTCGGTTTTCGTCTTCCGCTGCAGGCGGAAGAACCGGAAAAAACCGGAGGTTTTTCCGGGCATTTTTCCCGGTCCTGTGGGATCTGGGGAAATCTGTTATTTAGTTCTTGACAAATCGTCGAGAATTAAATATAATACCAGATGCGTTCCAAAGACAGCAGGTGGCATGAGCCATAAATCCTGCCGAGGGCGGCAAACTTGATTTGCTATCCGTCCCTGTGTCTTTGCGCACAGGGACGGTTCCTTTTTTTGAACGCACCGACAATTTTCCTGGAGGTGAACACTAGAATGCCTAACGCAAAGGTCTTATCTGAAAAGCAGGCCATCGTGGCCGAGCTGACTGAGAAGATCCAGAAAGCTTCCGCCGGCGTGCTCGTGGATTACAAGGGCATCACCGTTGAGGAGGACACCGCGCTGCGCAGAGAGTGCCGGGAGAACGGCGTCGATTACGCCGTTGTCAAGAACACCCTGCTCCGCTTTGCCTTCAACAACACCGGCCTGAACGAGCTGGACGATCTGCTCAACGGCACCACGTCTCTGGCTCTGTGTGAGGAGGATGTAGTCGCTCCCGCCCGCGTCATGAGCGACTATGCCAAGAAGCTGAACGACAAGTTCGAGATCAAGGGCGGCTTTATGGACGGCAAGCCCGTCTCTCTGGAGACCATCCAGTCTCTGGCTTCCATCCCCGCTCTGCCCGTTCTGCGCGCCCAGTTCCTGGGTACTATGCTGGCTCCCATTACCGGTCTGGCTGTGGTCCTGAAGCAGATCGCCGAAAAGGGCGGCGAGCCCGTGGCTGTCGCTGCCGAGGAAGCTGCCCCCGCCGCTGAGTAATTGAGGCGGCAAGTTCTTACTTTTAAATTTTACAATTAGGAGGCTATTACAATGTCTGAGAAAGTTACCGCTATGATCGAAGAGATCAAGGGCCTGACCGTTCTGGAGCTGAGCGAGCTGGTGCACGCTCTGGAGGAGGAGTTCGGCGTGTCCGCCGCCGCTATGGCTGCTCCCGCTGCCGGCGCTGCCGCTCCCGCCGCTGAGGAGAAGACCTCCTTCGACGTGGTCCTGACCGGCTTCGACGCCGCTGCCAAGATCAAGGTCATTAAGGTTGTCCGCGAGATCACCGGCCAGGGCCTGGCCGAGGCCAAGGCTACTGTCGAGGGCGCTCCCAAGACCCTGAAGGAGGGTGCTTCCAAGGAGGACGCCGAGGCTCTGAAGGCTCAGCTGGAAGAGGCTGGCGCCAAGGTCGAGCTGAAGTAATCGAACTTCCATACTTGGGCTTCTGCCTTTTATCCTAGGCAGATTCTCCCTGGAATATTGACCCGATGATGAAATTGGGCCTGAGGTAATTTACGTTACCTTGGGCCCTTTTTTGTGCCCTGAAACAGAAGATATGGGTACTCAAGCCGTTTTCCGAAACAAATCAAAATAAAATCTCTTCACACCATCCTGTCAAAATTTGAGGGAGAATGCGGCAAGAATTGAAGGGAGAGACACAATACTGGAGAGAAATTCCCTGTCCAATGGACGTGGAATTTAACCCAAAAGCTCCCCATGCCCTTGGAAGGCATGGGGAGCTTTTGGGTTAAATTCATGCAGAACTCTGCGATAATCCTATAACTTTTATATACATTTGTAGATTCCACATTGTCGGTTTTGCATTTTCCACTCCCCCTAGAGAGCATTGCCCACTAACATTTATGACTTTGAGGCTGTATTCATTTAATAATATCTGTTGAATGTCTTGAACAGAAATCTCGCCGTCCGCGATCTCTTCATTCATAGCCGCCCGTTGAAGCACAATTCGGAGTTCCTCCGAAGAAAGAATTCTTTTCCGAATCATTGGCTCTGCGATGGTTGCAAATGCCGCAGAGACAGCAATTGTGGTTATCGTGCGGATAAAATGCGTCAAATCTCCCTCGGTATGAATCACAGAGGAGGGTCACTGGAGCGATAAAGAGACACCAGTCAGCTCCCGGATCTTAACAAGCTCCTGCTCCCTGATTTTCTCCAGATCATAATTCTTAGGACTGATTGGAATCCGATTGGGGTTAATCTTCTTTCGCTTTATGGCAAACGCTCCGCTATTTCTTTGGAGTATTTTTGACTATTTCTGTGACGGCCTTAATTTAACAATATATAGAAATGGAAAGAATGCTTGACGCGGCAGCCGTCAAAGGTATACATACAGCATCTGACTGATTTAAAACGGCACTTATTTCAGGAAGCAGACAAATCTGTCCAATCGCATTTCGGCCAGCAGTTCCGTTATCATAGATATAGAGGCCTTGCTCTCCGGTAAAACATCCATGCAGACCTTTTCTGCTTGAGTCTCGTCCCTCTTGCACAGTTCCATCCAAATCACACCCTTCCTCAAAATTTTTTCATGATACCACATTTGAGGAATGAGCGCAAGGGCTCGCCCATCTCAGCGGGAAAAGACAGCATTCAGGAATAAAGTGCAACACATTAAAGCGTGCGGCGAACTGGTTTGCATAGCCGATGAAGAATGAGTCCTTTTGAAGAAGAAGCACAGGACTATATGGATACGGCAAAAGGGTTAGCAGAGAGTATAAAGGAATAATCTGCTGACTGCTATTTAACAACTATTTGTAAAAAGGCCCGGAGGCATTGCATCGCAATGCCTCCGAGTCTTGCCTGCAAATACTGCAAAAATTGTGCAATCCCACTGAAACACTTGTGTCCCAATAGGTTTTCCTTTTCTGGAGTTGGCTCCCGGAGAATGCAGCTAATGAGGCAGCGACATTTTGGCCTATCTCATCAAAAAATATAAACTTGGGAAAACTTCTAGGACGCAGAGGGTTACCTACCCTAAGATTTTCTTCCAAAGACTCCGTTATTTTGATGCAAATGAAGGCATCAATCCGATAATGGTAGACTTTATCTATAAAAATTTCATGATATCTTTACACAATTTGCATGTTCCCAAAATGAAGTTGCGAAGCAGAGTTTTTCGTGATATACTGAAAAATACAAAAATTGCTAATATAACAGACACCTTGATGATAAACACCAACCTCAACAGCATATTCTTGGGGAGCTTTATCGGTTCTAAACGAGTGTGTTCCGAGAGAGGAAGGAAAGAGAGGTGTTCTTAGTGAAGAAAACAGAAAGGATACCTTTCAAAATGAGCAAACCTCAGCAGTTGTCGGAGAAATATACGAAGGAGATTTTCCAAGAGATCAAGTCCGGCATATATTCTCGGGCAGACCGTCTTCCCTCGGAACCAGATATCGCAAAGCACTTTGGCATCAGCCGGACCATGGTGAGGGACTGCCTTTCTACACTGGAACGGGAGGGATTTATCAGCCGTAAGCATGGGATTGGTACTATTATCAATCAGCATGTGTTGGATGTGAAGGTGCGGTTGGATCTGGAAGAGGAATTTCTGGATATGATTCGCTCCGCTGGCTATATACCTGGTGTGGCATTTGTCCGTAATGCGATGGGGAAAGCAGATGTTCGTACAGCGCAGAAGCTTGGAATTAAAGCGGGGGAGGATGTAGTAATCAGTGTCCGCCTAATTACAGCTGATGGTGCGCCAGCAATCTATTGCGTAGACCACATTGCGCGTCGGAGTATCGTCGCAAAAGAATATGACCTTTCGCTTTTGGACAGTCCTGTATTTGAGTTTGTGGAACAATATTGCGGCACAGAGATTTATATGGACCTATCTGAAATTAGTGCTGTGGCTGCGGATGCAGAGCGGGCCGATGTGTTTCAGATCCCACAGGGCTCTCCGCTTTTGTACATCGATGAACTGGGATACAATTTTGTGGGTCAACCCATTTTGTATTCTCAGGAGTATTACGCAAACGGCATCTTCAAGCACACAATTCTGCGAAAAAAAATATAAATACCCCAGAGTTTTGTGAGAGTTCGAGAAAATCGGCTCTCTTTTTTTTCGCAAAAGTGCATTGATTTGGTGGTGCCGCTTTGATACTATAAATGTATATCTATTTGTATTACAAATAGATACTACAAAAATGGGGGTGCTAAAATGGCAAAAGAAACACAGCTTGTAAACAGCGGTTCTTTTCTGGAAAAGAGATTCCATCTCAAGGAAAACCACACCAATGTGAGAACTGAGATCATTGCTGGATTGACTACGTTCTTGACCTGTACCTATATTTTGGCGGTAAATCCGGCGATTCTGTCCTCAACAGGAATGGATTCCAAGGCGGTACTATGGGCGACGGCTATCTCGGCAGCTATCGCCTGCATCGCAATGGGCCTTTTGACTAATTTTCCTTTTGCCTTAGCGCCTGCCATGGGACTCAACGCATATTTTGCCTACACAGTCTGCGGTACGCTGGGGCTGTCATGGCAAAATGCCCTGGCCTGTGTGTTTGTGGAAGGTGTTACCTTCAGTATCCTCAGCGTTGCAGGTGTACAGGAGCGCATTGTTAACGGCATTCCAGAGTGCGTTAAGCAGGCTATTTCTGCGGCTATCGGCTTTTTCATTGCATTCTCGGGGCTGCATAATTCTGGTATCATAGCCTATGACCCTGATAATTTGCTGTGCCTGGGCAATTTGCAGGATCCCGGTGTCATTCTGGCTCTATTGGGGATTCTCCTGACAGCGGGACTGGTTATTATGAGGGTCAAAGGCGCCATCCTCATAGGGATATTGGCTATTACCTTTGCAGGTATGCTTTTTGAAAACCCGGCTACAGGTGCTACCTATACCCAATGGCAGGGTCTGGTCTCTTTGGAAAACCCCATTGAGGCGCTAGCACCTACCTTTGGACAACTGACATTTGATGGCCTGTTTGGGGGCGGTGTGGCGGCTATCATTGGTGTTCTCTTTGCCATTTTTAGTTTTTTGTTTGTGGATATGTTCGACAGTATCGGCGTGCTGGTAGGTGTGGGAATCAAGGCTGGTTTTGTCAACGAAAAGGGTGAACTGCCCGGCGCGGGCAAAGCTCTGTTTGTGTCTGCAGCAGGGGCTGCAGTAGGAGCTGTGTTCGGCACCCAGACCGTCACGGTGTTTGGTGCAGAGAGTACCACAGGTATTGCTGAGGGCGGAAGAACAGGTCTTACTGCCATTACCACAGGGGTGTTCTTTCTGCTGTCGCTGCTCTTCACCCCGCTGTTTTTGATGATCCCCAGTATTGCCACCGCCCCGGCACTGGTTATGGTGGGTATCTTTATGATTGAGCCGCTGATGCATGTGGACTTGAGTGATACCAAGACTGCTTTCCCGGTATTCATCTGCGTGGCTTTTATGGCGTTTACCTTCAATATCGCCTATGGTATCCTCTTCGGACTGCTGGCTTACACTGGCGGACAGGTCTTTGCTGGCAATGCTAGAAAGCTCCCGATTTCCACTTGGATACTGACAGGCGTGTTCCTACTGTATCTGCTTTTGGAAATCTTTTTTAACTGAGGCCCGGCAGGACGATTCATCGGGAGTACATTTCAATCAAGTTTCCGAAAAACGGGCAGGGGCTTCCAATCCGATTGTGGGAGGGAGTCCTTTGCCCTAGAATTGGAGAAAAGCACATGGGGATCAAAAATAGCATTCCGCGTCTAGACGCTGTGGATAAGGTGACCGGCGCGGCAAAGTATACAGAGGATCTTATTCCTATTAATGCACTGGTGGGAAAGACTCTTCACAGCACCATTGCAAATGGAACAGTACGCGCTATTGATGTGGACGAGGCGTGGAAGATCCCGGGCGTAGTGGATATTTTAACTTGTTTTGATGTGCCGGACTGGGAGTATGCGACCTGTGGACATCCGCTTTCCCTGGATCCCGCACATACCGATGTGGCCAACAAGCGAATACTGACCAAACGAGTGCGCTACTATGGAGATGAGATTGCCGCAGTGGTAGCAGAAAGCGATCTGGCGGCTCAGAAGGCACTGGAGGCTATCCGGGTAGAGTACGAAGAACTGCCGCCGCTGCTGACACCGGAGGCTGCTGTGATCAGTGGGATTCCTCTGCATGAAAAATCCCCGGATAATCAGGGGGGGCGCATGGATTTTATCATTGATGAGAGCCAAAATGTCCGGTTTTATCAGGGAACGTTCTCCATGGATCCATGTATCGGCGGCTATGTCGATTTACGAGGAACAAAATTTCATGTACCGGCCCAGCAACATTGCCATATTGAAAACATCTGTTGCTTTGCCTATATGAGCGGGCGGAAAATTGTAGTGGTGTCGCCCAATCAGGCACCCCACACCCTACGCAAACATATTTCCGATGCTCTGGGTATCCCCACAGGCCGGATTCGTGTGGTCAAGCCCTATGTGGGCGGAGCATTCGGCAATAAGCAGGATATGTTCTATGAGCCGCTGGCGGCTTTATTCACCTTACGGCTGGGAGGACGGTGCGTGGCCTTTGTGATGAGCCGGGAGGAGACATTTGTCAATAGCCGGACTCGTCATGCCATGGACATCTGGGCGGCGGCCTGTGTGGATGATACGGGACGAATCACGCAGAAGGGCATTCGCCTGAATGCATACAGCGGCGCGTACGGTTCTAACGGCCACGCTGTGGCCGCCTATGCGGTGACTAACTATTTCCAGCTTTATCCTGCTTTGGGCAAGCAGGTGGGAGAGTCCGCTACGGTCTATACCAATATGCCCTCGGCGGGAGCTATGCGGGGCTATGGGATTCCACAGGTGGCCTTTGCGATGGAGTGCCAGATGGATGATCTGGCACTGAGGTATCATTTGGATCCTGTGGAATTTCGAAAAAAGAATATGATGGGCCTGCATTTCTTGGATCCCTTTGACCGGTTTCTCTGTGCCAGCAACGGTCTGGAACGGTGCATCGACCGTGGGTGTGAGTTGGTGGACTGGCAAGCGAAGCGTCAGGCGTATGATGCGTTCAACCATACATCGTCCAATCTCAAGAAAGGATTGGGCATGGCAGTGTTTGCCTATAAGACTGGGGTCTATCCCATACAATTGGAGACAGCTTCCTGTCGGATGCTGCTCAATGATGACGGCAGCCTACAGATACAGGTCTGTGCTACGGAGCTGGGACAGGGCTCCGATACTGTATTTGCCCAAATCGCCTCGGAGATTACCACAATTCCGGAAGAGAACGTGTATGTAGTCTCCTGCCAGGATACGGATGTTTCTCCCCATGATGCGGGGGCATACGCTTCTCGCCAGACTTATGTCTCCGGCAGTGCGGTGAAGCAGACAGCAGAGATACTTCGGAAGAAAATCCTGAACAGGGCTGCCTGTTTGTACGAAGCAGATTCCAAAGATCTTGCCCTTGATGGCGGACGGATTACAGGCCGTGATGGCGCAGTCCTGGGGACGGTGAGGGATGTGGCAGTCCGAATGCAGTACACCAACAGCACAAAGATAAACAGCGAACATCTGACGGCGGAATCCACCTACACCATGCGTCATAACGCATTTGCCTTCGGTGCAAGCTTTGTTGATTTAGAGGTGGATGTTCCTATCGGCAAGATTAAAATCAACCGCGTGATAGCGATTCACGACAGCGGCCAGATTCTCAATCCGGCGCTTGCTAGAGCTCAGGTTCACGGTGGTGTGGCTATGGGGATTGGATATGCTTTGACGGAGCAGATGCTTTTTGACCCCGAGACTGGTAAGATGCGAAACGACAACCTGTTGGACTATAAAATCCCGACAGCCATGGACATCCCACAGATTGATGTGGAGTTTGTGGAGACCTATGAGCCCTCCGCCCCCTTTGGGAACAAAGCATTGGGAGAGCCGCCCATGATCCCACAGGCACCGGCTATCCGGAACGCTGTGCTCCATGCCACGGGCGTGGCCGTCTATGAGCTGCCCCTGACACCGGAGCGGCTGATCCACGCCTTTATACAAGCTGGACTGATACAACCACTGTCGTGCGAGCATATAGCGGAGACATAAGCGGGAGGTATACGCTATGTATGATATTCGACAAGTTTATCAGCCAAAGGACCTGGGAGAGGCACTCTCACTTCTGGCAGAACATCCGGATGCCATTGTTATCTCCGGCGGAACGGATGTTTTAATCAAGGTTCGGGAGCGGAAGTGGAAAGACTGCTCTCTGCTGAGTATTCACCGCCTGCCGCAGCTTCAGGGTGTGCGCCGGGAGAAGGAAGAACTGGTGGTAGGGCCGGGTACCTGCTTTGACCAACTCCATGAAACTGGAGTGATTCGGGAGCACGCCTTTTGCTTGTGGCAGGCGGCTGACCAGGTGGGGAGCCCCCAGATTCGCACTGTGGCTACGCTGGGAGGGAATATCTGTAATGGCGCAGTCAGTGCTGACAGTGCGCCGCCGCTGCTGGTACTCAATGCTAGGCTGGAACTCACCGATATCAGCCAAACCAAGCGGCAACTGGATATCGGTGCGTTTTATACTGGTCCCGGACGCACGGCCTTGGACCGAAAAAGGGAACTGCTGACGGCGGTGCGGATTCCTATAATCCGGCCGGGATGCGGCAGCTATTACATCAAGTATGGAAAGCGCAATGCCCTGGAGATTTCCACTTTGGGTTGCGCGGCGTATGTGGAGCTAGATGCGGGGAAAAAGACCTTTCGGGAAGTGCGGATCGCTTTTGGTGTGGCGGCGCCAGTTCCCATGCGCTGTCCGGCAGTGGAAGCTCTGGTGAAAGGACTGCCTGTGGACCGACATACACTGCGCCTGCTTGGAGATGCAGTAGGGCGGGAATTGTTCCCAAGAGATAGCTGGAGGGCATCTCGAGAGCTACGGATGCAGTTGATTCGGGAATTGAGCCAGAGAGCTGTGGAAGGGGCGGTCAAACAAGCAGGAGGAATTTTGAATGAAAGTGATCCACATGATAGTCAACGGAACACCAGTGGAGCTGGCTGTCCGTGAGGATGAGTGCCTGACGGACACATTACGCCAGCGCCTTGGACTCACCAGTGTCAAAAAAGGTTGTGGGGTTGGGGAGTGCGGCGCATGCACGGTTCTTCTGGACGGAAAGGCAACTAATAGCTGCATCTATTTGACCTTGTGGGCAGATGGACGAGAAATTATCACAGTAGAGGGGCTGCGGGCAAAAAACGGTTGCTTGCACCCTGTACAGCAGGCGTTCGTGGACGAAGCTGCAGTACAGTGTGGTTTTTGTACTCCGGGATTCATTCTTACCGCAGTGGAAATCGTCAATTCCGGAAAGAAGTATACCCGGGACGAATTGCGTAAGTTAATCTCCGGTCATCTGTGCCGCTGCACCGGTTATGAAAATATTCTTAACGCCGTTGAGCGGGTAGTCGGTGTCAATGCAAAGTAAAATGGTGGGAATAATTCCTAATTATATCTCTGTCTACCTGTGTAAAATAGTGAACAGGTTGTGGTAACTAGTGACACGCCATTGGGGAGACATCTTGGCAGAGTAAGAAAACATCGAAATCACAGAAACACTTTTTGCGGGCCATGCGGAGCGCATACTGGCAGCGCATGTGCCGCACCAGTGATTGGGATTCCTTCTGGACCTGTACACTGTATTCCACTGTAGCCTGAGCACCATGAGTATTATCTGCTGGGAAAACATTAGCATCACTATTTATGGGATCAAGGAGGCTCTGCTGTCACCCATAACTGGCCTTATCCCCAAGAATTCACTTCTTTCTTCCCTTGCTGAAAGACGCTAGGCAGATGCTATAAAATATCTAGGGACCAAGTCTCTTCCCGGAGTTATCACGAAAGATTATGATGAGCTATCGGGGAGGCTGGGGCTAACGCAATGGAAATCCAACGAAAGGAAAAAGCCATGCGCACTTTTGAAGAAATTAAAGATACCATTGAGACGGGGCTTGGGAAGCACCCTTGTGATTTGAAATTACAGAATGTTCGACTGGTGAATGTATATTCATCGGAGATTTATAACACAGATATCTATATCAAAAACGGCCGGATTATCTCCATTTCACCAGAAGCAAATCTGGAGGCCCAGGAAGTAGTGGAGTGTTGCGGACAGTTCGCGGTGCCGGGGCTCATCGATACTCACATGCATTTCGAGTCAACTATGCTTTCACCAGAAGCTCTGGCTTCAGTGGTGGTGCCTCAAGGGACTACTACACTGTGCGCGGATCTTATGGAGATTGCAAACGTTGCAGGAGCGGATGGATTGAAGGCTATGCTGGATTCTATTTCCCGCCTGCCATACCGGATGCTTATTGAAGTTTCCTCACGAGTACCTACAGCGCCGGGCCTAGAGACTAACGGAGCCTATATGGGGGCCGAAGAGGTACGCGCTATTATGGACTGGCAGGAATCCATCAGTCTGGGCGAGCTGGATCCCTCTAAAATCCTGCTGGTGAAAGACGAATACATCGAAAAGATTGCGGATACCTTGGCGCGGAGAAAAATCGTAAACGGTCATGCCATCGGTCGCCTGGGGCAGGAACTCAATGTATATGCTTCTGCTGGGATCTCTGATGACCACGAGTGCGTTACCGAGGAGGAACTTCTCCAACGCCTACGGGTGGGTATGAGTGTGTTGGTTCGGGAGGGCAGCACCGAACGCAATTTGGATGCCCTCATCGGCGGTGTACTGAGAGAGAAGCTGCCTCTGGACAATCTGATGTTCTGTACAGATGATAAGCATGCTGGAGAGATCCAACGGGAGGGCCACATTAACTATAATGTTGCCCGGGCCATGGAATTGGGTGTGGGAGAGATAGACGCAGTGAAGCTGGCTACGCTCAACGCCGCCCGGCATTTCCGGCTGGAAGATGAGATCGGATCTATTACGCCGGGCCGCCTAGCGGATATTCTTTTGGTGGAGGATCTGCGGGAAATGAAGCCTAGCCAGGTGTATTTTGAGGGGCGCCTGGTAGCGAAAGATTGCAAGCTGATCCAGACATGTGAAGTTGGGGAATATCCTGAATGGTTGAAAAATACAGTAAAGCTGAAACAGCTGATTACGGAAAAGAGCTTTCGGGTCCCCGCTCGAACGGATCGTCCCCAGACGCAAGTTACAGTTATAGATCTGATTGACCGGCAGATTATCAATAAACGGCTAATCGCAACGTTGCCCTGCGTTAATGGGGAAATACTGGCAGATCCGGTACATGATATTTTAAAGCTGGCCATTGTAGAGCGCTACGGAAAAACTGGCGGTGTGGGAGTGGGATTTGTACGGGGCTTTGGCCTCCGGGAGGGGGCTATGGCCTACTCCATGTCCCACGATCACCATAACATCGTGGTAGTAGGTGTCAATGAGCTGGATATGGCACAGAGTGTTAAGGTGATTCAGGAAATGCAGGGCGGACTCTGTGTGGTCCGTAACGGCGAGGTGATGGCAAAAATGCGCTTACCCATCGGCGGATTGATGAGTGAGCAGGATGCTGGCACGGTTATGAGGGAATTGGACGGGCTAAATGCTGCGGCCCGAAGTCTGGGATGCCGCGGGAGTGCCCCTTTCATGACTTTGAGCTTTATCTCGCTTCCCACAGTGCCGGAACTTGGATTGACGGATATGGGGTTGGTGGATGTACTGGAACATCGACTGATCCCGGTGGAAATACCAGAAAAATAATTGGGGATTTCTGGCGGCGAGTTGAAGCAACACATGGTTCCGGAGGGGCTCTCTTGGCTGCGGGCCCCTCCATCTGACATCTAAAATATTCCTTGATAACTCGGATCATAGGCTCCATATTTCCTGTGCTTTGAAGCCTAAAACAAAGAAGGAGAATGGCGTTACTATTCTCCTTCTTCTAATTTTTGTGATGTATGGCGCGAACTCTTTTTTGGCGTAAAATTCTCTTACTTCCACAGTAAGGTCCAGACTTCTTGTGAGATACTCAGCATTGTCTGCTTTAAAATATACCGGATTACTTTCGATACTTTCTCAGGTATTTATTTTGATGGCTCTGGTAGCACGCTGGCCTGCAGGGACTGCAAAAGGATTTGTGACTATATGCTCAAAAACAGTTTAGGATTCCTTGTATTCAGCAATATCATCCAAATTGCAATGAAGAGCAGAACACAACTTATCCAAAGTTTTTGTTTCAATATTTTCATTTGCTCTAAGTCTGCGGATCGTTTTGCTGTCAATCCCGCATTTTTCTCTAAGCTGATACATAGAAATACCGCGGCTTTCCATAGTAGCCCACAGGCGATGAAAGATAATCATTTGCTTCACCTCTGTATTTATACAGTGTGGGGATTATAAACTTGCTTTTTAAGGGGATATAACCCTCATATTCTGCTTTAGAAATTAAGAAGTACGGCCCTATACACGAAATGAACGTAGTGGGAACTTTGATTGCCCGAGCTGTGAAATGGGGGGGCGGGAAGACCACATCCGAAAAATTCTGGGAATCAATATCACATGTAGGAAACCCTGTATGTTCGATCAGGATCTCATATAGCGGTCTTTTAATATTTTTACCAGAGGGACCTGTTCGGAAGGCGTAAAGATACGACTCACCACCCGCCCGATTGGATATTACCCCGCCTCCAGTGCGTATCGTGACTTGAAGGACTCATTCAGGTATCTGGCGGGGAGTATTTCATCAATGGTATCCTGGCGGATTTAGAAAAAGAACCAAGGGAAGCGGACGTGCAGGAGTGCAGAAGGAGCCAAAACCATGCCTTATCTCAAAACCGGTTCCGGGGAAAATTTGATAAGGAGTGAACCATAGGAAATGCGCTGTCAGAAATTATTCGAAAAGGGATGTATCGGTGGAGTAGAGATCCGCAACCGTGTCGCAATGACGGCTATGGGAAACGGATTGGCGTCCTGGGACGGCGAGGTATCGCTGGAACTGATCCGATTCTATGAGGATCGAGCAAGAGGCGGTTGCGGCCTGATTTTCACGGAATTTACTCGGATGGATGAAACCAGCGGCGCCTGCAATCCAAATCAGCTCTGTATCGCCACCCGTAAACATATACGTAGTACGGAGCGGGTCCACTGTCACGGCGCTAGGATATTTGTTCAGCTCTACCACGGCGGCCGAGAGAGCCTGTCTGTGCTGAATGACGGGAAACAGCCTATGGCTCCTAGCGCCATCCTCAACTCGGCATGGCGCAGTTGAGGGGCAATGATATCTGCGTCATCGACAGCGGCAGCGGCAGGGAGACGGGGCGGAAGGCGCGGCGGATCTTGGACGCCAACAGATGGCGCCTGTCCAACTACCGGAGGGCTTTGAGGTGATCGCCCTCTCAGTTTCCTTAAAGGTGCAAGATTCTATCCCAATTGACTATGGCAGTGGACTGACAGAGCGTTGAGGGCACATTGTAGTCACCAGGTCGCATCGAAAGACGCGGTCCGGTGACTTGTAGCATATACAGAAGGCTACCCCTCCAATGTAATGCCTTTATTGGGGTCAAGCTTTGCAATTTTGAAGCCTGCTAAAATGCAAATCAGCGTAAAGATAGGAGTCATCCAGTTCTGGAATGCATACGAATTTGTGATTATATCAACTACGAGGACGATCTTTGGGTATGTTGTTCTTCATTCTGTACTGAAGACTTTCGGTGTGGGAGTAGATATAAAATTATTTTATCAGAGTATTCTGGATAAGGACATAACTAGTACGCAGGAGACTTATTACGACGGGGCACAGGCATTGTATGACCTGCGGGTCCTTTTGATCTGCGCGGTCCACGGATATTGTCTGGGCGGCTTGTGCTATCCTGCCGGGGCAGATATTTCTATCGCAGTGAAAGGTGGAGAAGTTATCAATAGCTCTGCCAATAGAAGGCGCCGGATGATCAAAGGAGCTTAGGCCCGGCTGATTTCGGCGGCTTTCTTTTTCTCGGAGTTCCCGTCATTTTGCGGTGTCAACCTGGCTCAAGAATAAAGGTGCTTCGAGACGGAAACACGGACATATCCGCTCTGATTTCAAAGATAATGCGGAGTGCAGCAAAGGATTGAAGACTTGGGGCCGTCATAACAAGGTAGCGCCTACAGTTCAAGGCTGTCCGGATGGGAATGGATCATCTGCCATGAGGAGTGAGCACATGAATTGAGAGATCATGAAAAATCAAATGCTTATATTAAACAAAAATTCAAGGGGAAAATTGTTGATATTGCGATCTTCCTTGACGGCAAAAAAACACGTAAACTATTGGTGTTGGAGTTCCCAACAAAATTGAAAAGCCTGCATATGCTCTCCATCTCTCAGCTGTGCGGGTGCCAAAAAGGAGGAAATACATACCGGTACGGCTCACGGTGCGGCAGTGTGGAGACCTGTTGTAAAGCGCGGCGCCCATTGCGGTACCGCGTGAGAACGCATCCGCGGAGGCGGAGCGGTCAGAGCCGGAAAAGATGGCAGGACTGTCTTTGGTAAATGTGAAGAAGATCTATCCCGCAACGAACGATCACAAGAAGTCCAAAAAGAAGCACGAGAGCGGCGAGGAGAAAAAGACCCAGCTCCAGGTGACCAATGAGGGGGTTGTGGCTGTTCAGGAATTTAACTTGGATGTGGCGGACAAGGAGTTCATCGTGTTGGTCGGCCCCTCTGGTTGCGGCAAGTCGACCACTCTGCGAATGGTGGCGGGGCTGGAGGAGATCTCCAGCGGAGAACTGTACATTGATGGGAAGTTGATGAACGATGTAGCCCCTAAAGACCGGGACATCGCTATGGTGTTCCAGAACTACGCGCTCTATCCCCATATGACAGTGTATGAAAATATGGCGTTCCCACTGAAGCTGCGCAAGCGCCCTAAGAGCGAGATTGACAAAGCTGTGCGTGAGGCGGCGGAGATCCTAGACATTACGCAGTACCTGGACCGCAAGCCAAAAGCTTTATCCGGTGGGCAGCGGCAGCGTGTGGCGATTGGCCGCGCTATCGTACGGGAACCCAAGATCCTGCTGATGGACGAGCCTCTCAGCAACTTGGACGCCAAGCTGCGTAATCAGATGCGCGCAGAGATTATCAAACTGCGCCAGAAGATCAATACTACCTTCCTCTATGTCACCCATGATCAAACAGAGGCTATGACTCTGGGGGACCGGATTGTTATCATGAAGGATGGCTTCATCCAACAGATCGGTACGCCTCAGGAGGTTTTTGACCATCCTGCCAATCTGTTCGTGGCTGGCTTCATCGGTACGCCGCAGATGAATTTCTTTGATGCGGAGTTGGTTGGAAGGGACGGCCATTATGCTGTCGTTTTGGATGGCATGACTGTAGAGCTGTCCGAGAACAAGCAACAACGTTTGGCTGCTAAGGGCGTGGCGGGGCAGCATGTCACACTAGGCGTTCGTCCGCAGCATATCTCCCTGCAGTGTGAGTCCGGCTCTGTCAAGGCCCGGATGGATGTATTTGAGATGATGGGCAGTGAGATCCACCTGCACGCCAATGTGAACGGTCGAGATATGGTCATCATTGTCCCTACCACAGATATTAACGGCAACTATTCCGATGCTTTCACCATTGGTAAGGAGATTGACTTCTCATTCAGCGGCAGTACGTGTCACCTGTTCGGCAACGACGGCAAGAACTTGGAATTCTGAGTCTTTCTCAATCTAAAGAATCTGAAGCCGGGCTCTCACGAAAGGGAGAACCCGGCTTTCTCTTTTGGGAAGAGTTGTATTCCATACGCCTCTGGTCTCGCCGCCTCCAAAGCAGTGGCGGAAAAATGGAGACAGTACAGGCTGGAGTGGTGTGTCTGTGCCGTGAGAGTGTCCGGCCTTTCACTGGACCGGTGGTCAGATAGGTGTTGACCTGCTCTTGGAACACATAGCGAACACCTTGTGAGGATAGCGGTCATAATGGCTACAATGAGTCTGCTTGCAAAGAACATCGGGATTGGGGCAATCACTAGGGTTCGAAGATAACAAGCAGAGCTGAAGCTGGTGGACAGGGACAGACAATTTGGAGAAATACCTTGCTGCTTATCTGAAAAGAAACCCAGTGTGGATTTCTTTGCTCGGGGCTTTCTGCGCCCAAGCTTGCTGCGGGCATTTGGAGAGGGCGTCTTTGTCGGCAATGACCGTAACATCCTGATGGAGCTGGAGAATGGAAGCTGGTATTCCGGGAGTCACCGGTCCAAAACAGCTGGCGTAAATGGCGTCGGCCTTATCGGCACCGCTGGCGATCAGAAGGATCTTTCTGGCTTGGGTAATGGCTTGCATCCCCATGGAGATGGCTTGCCGGGGAACGTCCTCCTCCCGCTCGAAGAAGCGGGTGTTCGCGGCGATGGTGCTTTCCGTCAGGTCAACCTGGTGAGTGTATTTGGAGAAGTGATCGTCCGGTTCGTTGAAACCGATATGGGCATTACGGCCAATCCCCAGAAGCTGCAGGTCGATACCGCCCAAATCCGCAATCAGACGGTCGTACCGGCGGCACTCCGCATCCGGATCCGCAGCCATGCCATCGGGAATATGGATATGGTCGGGAGCAATATTGATGTAGTCGAAGAAGTTCTTATGCATGAAGTAGTGATAGCTCTGCGTATTGTTTGCCGACAGCCCCCGGTACTCGTCCAGATTCACCGAGGTTGCCTCCGCAAAGTCCAGATCTCCTTTTTCGTACCAGAGAATCAACTGGCGGTAGACCCCCAGCGGTGAGGAACCCGTAGCCAGGCCCAGCACACTCTCCGGCTTCAGAATAACTTGGGCGGAGATGATGTTGGCGGCCTTGCGACTCAAGTCACTGTAGTCTTTCGCACAAATAATCTTCAATGAAATCCCTCCTGTCGTATGTCACAGACTATTTCCGGCAGCTGCTATGTTGCCGATGCAGCTATGCCGATGTGCTCCTCCAATGCGAAGTATCCCCGATTCACTAGAATCAGCACCCTAGCACCGGATTGTACCTGAGATGAACTGGGATACGCCCGTTCTACACGGGATCGGAAATGCTTGAGAATGACAGCCTCCGCTCGAAACAGGCCGTCAGAATAAGACTCGATGTTGGATCTTCGTATACAGGGGGATTCTGTTATATTCTTCCTTCGGCAGTGTCCAAATAGTATCAGCCAGCAGTTCCGAAGTGACACTCTCCCTGGCCGCATAAAAGATACGTCATCTATTTCCTTGTGAAGATAGCGGCTGCCAAGGGTGCAACAGCGATTCTCTTCCTGCATGGTAAAGAGGTGGGAATGTCACCTTGCTCAAAAAACGAATGAATAGAAATAGGGGTGCGGCCTACGCCATTTTGGCATAGACTTGCGGGCTTCAGCGTTTTGGAGAAGGTCAACCGTCGGCCTTTATTGATCAATTGACCAGAGGCCCGAATAGCCGAACCGTAAGTCGGGCCCACAGGTAGCCCGCTGCTGCTGGCCACAAGAAAGACCACACGAAAATCAGCAGCCAGAACCACCGGGGAGAGAAGAACAGCACTACAGCAGGGATGACCAGCACTGCCAAAATTGCCAGAGACCGGGGCAGCCGCCCAATGCCTTGGACTAGGGCCGCCTTCCACAGCTGCAGGAAGCGAAGGGAGGGATTGGCGTTGATTACCGGCGGCAGGAAGGCCAAGGCCATCAGCAGGCAGAACACCAGAAACAGCACGCCTCCCCAGAAGAAGAGCTGGACAGAAGGGGGCAGACTGCCGATGGCCTGGAAGTCCAGATAGAACAGATACGCCAAAGCCAGGATGGCCACCCAACATTTCGTGGCGGGCTTGAAGAGCTGCCGGAAGTGGGAAAAGTACCCCCGGATATGCATCGGGGCACCGGCCACCATGTCTACCATGGAGCTATATAGCGCGCACCAGGAGGCCCCGGCGGTGACCACTGGCAGGGAGCAGAGCAGAGTGAGGATGCTGAGGACGAAGAAGTCCAGCAGGGTGGACAGGGCGGACATCACAGGGGAGTCCAGATCAAACAGGTGGCGCACAGGCGTTTTCTCCTTTCTGTAGGGCTTCCAGCTGGCGCTTGTAGATCAGCAGGAAAACGATGTGGATGACCAAGGTTAGCGTCCAGGAGACGGGATAGGACCAGTACAGGCTCTCGATGGTCCCCACAGCTTTGAAGATGGTATACAGCCAGATGACCCGCAGTCCACAGGCACCGATCAGTGTGGTGACGGTGGGGTTGATGGTTTTGCCCAAGCCGCGGATGGAGCCGCAGGCGGTTTCCATCATGCCGCCTATCCACTGGAACTGACTGATAGCCAGGACCCGGGTCACACCGGCGGCCATCACGGCCTCATAGGCGTCATCCGCGGGCTTGACGTAGATGCCCAGCAGCTGGGGCTGGAAGAGCCGCAGCAGCACGCACATCACCAGACCCAGGCCCACCGTCAGTCCCATGCAGATCCAAAAGACCTGGACCGCCTGCCGAGGCCGTTTGGCCCCCAGGCTCTGGCTGGTGAAGGTGATAGTAGCCTGATAGAAGGTGTTCTGGGCGGTGTGGATAAAGTTCTCCAGCCCGGAGGCGGCGGAGTTCCCTGCGATGACGGCGGAGCCGAAAGAGTTTACGGCAGACTGGATCATCACGTTGGCGATGGAGAAGATGATGCCCTGGATGCCGGCGGAGAGGCCGATCTTCAACATGAGCGCGGCTTTGTCGGGGTAGAGGCGGATCTTCCGCAGGTCCAGACGGCATATGGAATTGATCGTGCACAGCCGGATGATCACCAGAACGGCGGAGAGCAGCTGAGAGACGGAGGTGGCGATAGCCACACCTGCCACACCCAGATGAAAGACAATAACGAATAGCAGGTTCAGTCCCACGTTCATCGCACCGGAAACGATCATGAAGATTAGGGGATACAATGTGTCCCCCACTGCCCGCAGGATGGCACTGCCGAAGTTATAGGCTACCAGGGCGGGGATGCCAAGAAAGTAGATCTTCAAATAAAGAGAGGAGAGCGGCAGCACATCCATTGGAGCCCCGGCCAGCTCCAGCAGCGGTGTGGAGAAAAGAATCCCCACGACACCGGCCATCAGCCCCAGGATCACGCTGAGGACGGCGGAGCAGTGGACCGTCTGGGAGATGGCCTCCTGATCCCCGGCACCGTAGTACCGGGCGGTGAGATAGTTGGTGCCGATGGATACGCCGTTGAACAGCGTCACCAGCAAAAAGATAATAGAGGTAGTGGCCCCTACTGCTGCCAGAGAAGTGCTGCCGGCATAGCGGCCTACCACTACGGAATCCGCCGTGTTATAGGCCAGCTGCAAGAGGCCGGTGAGCATCAGGGGGATTGAAAAGCGTAAGATGGGGCGGAAAAGCGGTGACTGATCCGGCTGACTGTATGTGATTTGTTTCAAAATGTTTCCTCCCTTTGGGAGAAGTCCCCTCAGAATTGATTTATCATCTGCAAGTATTGCAGAAAGAAAAATAAATGTCAAGAGAGAGGCTGATCTTGAAAAAAAGCACGGAAAACTGCACAGATAAAATTTGCGTAAAATTTTCGATAACAGTGGACTGCTTTTTTGAGGAAATCGGTTGAACATGGAATAAACCAAAAATGTTTCAGAAATATATTTCGGAAACGGAGATAAAAAACTGGGAGATTCGTAATATTGACAGGCTTTTGAGGAAAAGTTATAATCTTTTTACAGGAAAAAAACAGATAAAAAACAAAACCAATCACAGGATAGTACTAGCAAAAAAATTTGTTTCAGAAATAAAATGTGAGGAAGGGCTCTATGAAGATCACCGTCCGGAAAATCGCGGAGGAAGCCGGTGTGTCACCGGCCTCCGTCTCTCGCTATATTAACGGATCTGAGGACGTCAGCTCTGAGATTGCCAGCAAGGTGGAGAGCGCCCTGTTCTCCTTGGGCGGAAGTCCGGTGGTCCGGCGGCCCCGCAAGCAGATCATCCTGATCCTGCTAACCCATCTGCGGTTTGACTTCTACGGGCGCACCTTGGCGGAGCTGCTGGAGCAGGAGCCGCAGAGCGAATACACCTTCATGCTGCTGCGCTATAACCCCCAGTCGCCGGAGACAGTGCGGAACTTCGTGAGCCGGATGCATCCCGTTGGCGTGATCTACTTTGAGGAGGAGATCGACAGCGGCATCCTGCAGTATCTCCAAAGCTGCGGCCTGCGGACGGTGATGTGCGGCGGCGTGGCCCTGGACCACCAGTCCGACCGAGTCCATGTAAATGACATCGCCGCCGCCTATGAGGGTACCAATTACCTGCTGGATCTGGGCCACCGGGAGATTCTCTTCCTCTCGGACGACGAGCAGAAGATCGGCGCTGGGTTCCAGCGGATCACCGGCAGCCGCAAGGCGATGGAGGAGCGGGGACTGGAATTCCCGGAGTCCCTGGTACTCCGGGGCGGCGTCACCTTCGAGGCCGGCTACCAAGCCATGGCCACAGCCCTGCGGGAGAAAAAGCAATTCACCGCGGCATTCGCCTTCAGCGATGAGCTGGCGGTGGGCGTCATGGCGGCCCTGTACGACGCGGGGCTGCGGGTGCCTGAGGATATATCGGTCCTGGGCTATGACGACCTGACCATCGCAACCCGGATCCGTCCGGCGCTGACCACCATCCATCAACCCATCGATGTGTTCATCGAGAAATCTCTAGAGTTGTTCCGCCAGCCGCCGAAGTCGATCCACTCGGAGATTCTGCTGCCTCACTCCATTGTGGAGCGGCAGAGCTGCCGCCGGCTCAGCGATCCGGTGCCAAAATCTGTTTGATCCCTCGGAATGGGGTGTTTAAGGAAACGAATCAACAAAAGGAGAATCGGTATGAAAAAGAAGATTACAGCATTGCTCCTGGCACTGACGCTGCTCCTTTCCGCAACAGCTCTCACCGGTTGCGGCGGCAGCGGCGAAAGCTCCGACGGTCCCGTCAGCCTGACCCTGTCCCTGTGGGATGAGGCCCAGCTGCCGGTGATCCAGGAAAATGTGGACGCTTTTAACGCTGCTCACGAGGGAGAGATCAAAGTCAACATCGAGCAGATCCCCTGGGACACCTACTGGACCAAGCTGGATGCCTCTCTGGAGACCAATGAGGCCCCGGATGTGTTCTGGATGAACACCTACGTCCAGAAATATGTGGACGCCGGGGTTCTGGAGCCTCTGGACAGCTACATTGAGGGCGAGAGCTTTGATATGAGCGTCTATGCCGAAGGGCGTGTGAACGCCTACAATGTGAACGGCCAGCAGTACGCCCTGCCCAAGGGGCTGGATGCTGTGGCGGTGGCCCTGAACACCGAGCTGTTTGACCGCTACGGTGTGGAGCTGCCCCAGGAGGGCTGGACCTGGGATGACATGCGGGACATCGCCACCCAGCTGCGGGACGCCATCGCGGCCGCCGGAGGCAGCGAGTACCCCATCGTCATGGAGCTGGACGCCCAGCCGTCCTGGATGAACTTCCTGTATCAGAACGGCGGCAACTACCTCAGCGATGACGGCAAGACATGCGGCATCGCCCTGCCGGAGTCCAAGGACGCCATCCAACAGGTAGTGGACCTGATGAACGATGAGCAGATGGCTCCCTACTCCGTGCTGACGGAGACCAAGGGCACCGACCTCTTCATCTCCGGCCAGGCGGCCATCGTCTTCATCGGCTCCTGGAAGTCCGGCGTGCTGGAGGACAGCTCTCTGGCGGCAGACGGCAATGTCCAGCTGATCCAGATGCCCTCCATGGCTGTGGACAACAAGACCAACATGGGCGGTCTGGGCTATGTTATGTCTGCCAACTGCGAGAACAAGGAAGCCGCCTGGGAGTTGATGAAGTACATCACCGGCGAAGAGGCCATGAGCCACGAGGCGGAAGAGGGCATCGACATCCCGGCGTACCTGTCCGCACAGGAGGGGTATGTGGCCAACTTTAAAAATATCAACGCGCAGGTATTTATGGACGCATCCGCCAACGGCTTTGCCTATCCCTCCAACGGCAATTTTGACTGGACCACCATCGTGGATGACGCCATGCAGGAGGCATTCGGTCAGGTGAAGACTGTGGACGAGGCTATGGATGAGGGGGTTGCGGAGGCACAGGCCATTCTGGACGAGGTCTTTGGCTGAGCCCGGCAGAGACAGAGACGACCCGGCGAAAACGTGACCTTCCGTCTTGCGGCGGCCCCCTCCGGGGCCGCCGCGGACAGGGGGAGTCCGTGGGCCCAAAAGCGCGCTCCGATTCAGAACGCGGTTTTGCGCCCAGGGCCTCCCGAGAGACGATACGGGGAAACAGGAGGAACGCCCATGAAAAATCAGGCACGGCATTTCGGCAGGCTCAGACGCGCGGAGATGTGCACTGCGTACATCTTCATCCTGCCCATGTTTGCGGGACTGCTGCTGTTCAGTATCATTCCCTTCATTCAGAATATCCTCTACAGCTTTCGGAAGATGGGGACCTTCGGGGAGGGGACCTTCATCGGCCTGAAGAACTATCAGGACCTGCTGAAGGACGACACCTTCTGGCTGGCGCTGCAGAACACGGTGTTCTATGCCGTGGTGGGCGTGCCGCTGGTCATCATCTTCTCCATCTTTCTGGCCCATCAGATCAACAAGAAGATCCGGGGCCGCACGATCTACCGGACTCTGCTGTTTATCCCGGCAATTACCATCCCGGCAGCGATCGGTATCTTGTGGCGGTGGATTCTCAACTATCAGTACGGCATCTTCAACTGGATCTTGGAGAAGCTGGGCTTTTCCCGGATCTCTTGGCTGGGTGATGTAAAATATGTTCGATGGGCAATCATCCTGGTGGTGGTCTGGTCCATGGTCAGCTACTATGTTATCATCATGCTGGCAGCTATGCAGGGCATTGACAGCTCCTATTATGAGGCTGCCCGTCTGGACGGCGCCAGCAGCCGTCAGGTGTTTTTTAAGATCACTCTGCCCATGCTGACCCCCATGATCTTTTTCTCCGTCATCATGGTGACGATCGGCATTCTGCAGATCTTCGATTTCATCTACCTGATGGTGGACCGGCAGACGCTGTCGTACACCTACAGCATGAGTCTGGTGACGTACTTCTACGAGTGCGCCTTCAATAAGAGCAGCATGCGGGGATACGGGGCGGCCATCTCCGTGGTGCTGGCTGCCATCATCATGGTGATCACCATGATCCAGATGGTCGGCAAGAAGTACTGGGTCAGATCTGGCGAGTGAGCGGGGGAGGCAGCCATATGAAACAGAAAAGAGACCGCCTGAACGACGAGAGCAGGCTTTCGCGCTTCACCACTCATGTGGTGCTGATCTTTGCGTCGTTCCTGGCCTTTGGCCCCTTCGTCTGGATGTTTCTCACATCCATCAAGACGTACGAGGAGACCATTCAGATCCCCATGAAGTTCCTGCCAGAGATTCCCCAATGGGTGAATTTCAGCATCGTCTCCGATAAGCTGAATTTTCCCCAGCTGTATCTGAACACCATTCTGGTGACGATCATGATGATCGTGGGCCAGATCCTGATCGTCACGATCTGCGCCTATGCCTTTGACCGGCTGAATTTCCCGGGCAAGAACGTCCTCTTTATGGGGATGCTGGCACTGATGATGGTGCCCGGTCAGATCTTCATCATCCCCCGCTTCAAGCTGATGGTGAATCTGGGCCTGACCAACACCCTGGTGGGCCTGGTGCTGCCGGGACTGTTCAATATCTTCGGCGTGTTCCTGATGCGGCAGTTTTTCTCCACTTTGCCGCGGGAGCTGGACGAGGCGGCCCGCATCGACGGGTGCAGCTACTTCCGGACCTACTGGAATGTGCTGCTGCCCCTAGTGAAGCCGGGGCTGACCACGCTGGCCATCCTGGGCATGCTGAACACCTGGAAGGACCTGATGTGGCCCCTGATCAACAACTCCCAGGCGGACAAGATGACGCTGGCAGCGGGCCTTGCCATGCTGATCGGCGAACATACGACGTATTATGAGCAGGTCATGGCCGGCGGCGTCATCGCTGTGCTGCCTCTGATCGTACTGTTTGTGATTTTCCAGCGGCAGTTTGTACAGGGCATTGCCCACAGCGGCATCAAAGGCTGAGACAAACTGCGAAAAAAGAAAGGGAAGTGAGCGTATGTTTTACCGGTACCCGATCAATGATGTCCACATCCACCTGTTCGACCCCAAGGACATCGACGAGTGCATCGCCATGGTGGATGAGTGCGGATATACCAACTGGACGTTCCTGGCCTGTACGGTCATCGACAGTCCCTTCGCTCTGGCCCAGAATCTGCTGTGCGCCCTGATGAAGCTGAAGGAGGGCGGCCGCTGCCAGGCGTTCGGTTCCTTCCACTACAATGGGGACGTGGTGCCGGACGCGGATGACCTGTTGCGGCAGATCCAGTGGTTCGACCAAGCGGGCTTCGACGGTATCAAGATGCTGGATGGCAAGCCCGGCGTGCGCCGTCGGCAAAATCTGCGGCTGGACGCCCCCAACTACGACAAAATGTTCGACTACGCCCAGCGGACCCAATTCCCTATCCTGTATCACATCAACGACCCCATCGAGTTCTGGTATCGGGATCGGCTGCCCCAGTGGGCGGTGGAGAAGAACTTCTTCTACGGCGACGGAACTTTCCCCCACAAGTTCGAGATCGATGAGGAGACTTTCGGCTTCCTGCGCAAGCATCCGAATCTGAACCTGTGCATCCCGCACTTCTTCTTCATCTCCGACCAGCCGGGCCTGTGCTGCGAGATGCTGGACCGCTATCCCAACCTGTTCTTTGACATCACTCCGGGATGGGAGATGTTTGAGAACTTTGCCAAGGACCGGGAGTACTGGCGCAGCTTCTTCTCGGAGTACTCCCACAAGATCCTCTTCGGCACGGACACCTTCTCCGACCACTGGAGGGAGACCGTCACCTGCCTGCGCCGGGTGATGGAGACTGACGAGCCCTTCGTTGCCTTTGAGGAGAACTGCGTGGGCCTGGACCTGCCGGAGAAGACCCTGCGGGACATCTATTTCAACAACTACCACAAGTTCATCCGCCGGATGGACAAGAAGATCAACGTGGACATGGTGCTGGAATATGCCGACACCCTGTATGACCGCATCCCCGCGGGAGAGAACCGCCAGATGATCTCCGACACCATCGACTATCTGAAGGCGGAGATCGGCAAATTCCGGTAACGGCAGAAGAGAGGACTATTCGTGAAACTGTGTGTGATCGGCGGGGCCGGTGCCCGCTCCGCGTTTTTGACCAAATCTCTCGTGAAGAGCACCCGGGACATCCGGGTGGACCACATTGTCCTGCTTGACAACGACCAGCAGAAGCTGAAGACTTACGGGGAGATCTCCCGGGAGCTGGCTCGTCGGCTGGACCCGGACCTGACCTTTGAGGTCACCTCCGACGCCCGGGCCGCCCTGACGGGAGTGGACTACATCATCACCACCATCCGGGCCGGCGAGGACGCCGGGCGGCTGTTTGATGAGCAGACCTGCCTGGCCCACGGCGTACTGGGACAGGAGACCACGGGTGCCGGAGGCTTCGCCATGGCCATCCGGTCCGTGCCCACCCTGGTGTACTACTGCACCCTGGCCCGGGAGGTGGCCAACCCCGGCCATCTGATTTTCAACTTTACCAATCCCAGCGGGATCATCACCCAAGCCCTGCGGTCCAAAGGGTTCGACAACGTGTACGGAATCTGCGACGCCCCCAGCGGCTTCATCAAGCAGCTGGAGGAGATTCTGGAGATCCCCTACGGCACGCTGGATATCGAGTGCTACGGCCTGAACCACCTGTCCTGGTTCCGCAATGCCAAAGTCAACGGCCGGGACGTGCAGCGGGAGCTGCTGGACAATCCCCGGACCTATGAGCATTCGGAGATGCGGCTCTTTACCCGGGAGATGGCCCGGATCAGCGGAGACTGCATGCTCAACGAGTATCTGTACTTCTACTACCGGCGGGTGAAGTCTCTGTCCATGATCCAGAAGGCGGATCATCCCCGGGGAGAGATGATCTACCTCATCAACCGCGAGCTGGAGGAACAGCTGGCCCGACTGGAGCTGCCCCGGGATTTCGAGCAGGCGTTCAGCCTGTATATGACCGCCTACGGCAAGCGGGAAAACGCCTATTTCTCTGTGGAGAGCGGAGCCTGCCGGGAAAAGGTGTGGAATCCGCCCACGGTGGAGGAGTTCCTCACCGCCCCGGATGAGGGCGGCTACGCAGCGGTGGCCTTGCGGTTCATCCGGGCCATCACCGATGGGGAGAACTGCCGGATGGTGCTGTCCGTTCCAAACAACGGGGCCATCGACGGTCTGCGGGATGACGATGTGGTGGAGATCACCTGCGATATCCGCTCCGACGGCGCCCATCCCGTCCGCATTGGTGCCATCGACGAGTTTCAGCTTCAGCAGATCAAGCGGCTGAAGTACTTTGAGCGGTGCACCATCCAGGCCATCTTGGAAGATGACCGGGATGCGGCCGTCAAAGGCCTGGCCCTGCATCCGCTGGTGAACGACTTCGAGCTGGCGGAGACGTTGACGGATATCTTCTTTGACAAATACGCGGAATTTATCCACATGAACGAGACGCCTTAAAGACGGATCGGAGAGAGTGTATGTACGATTTCAAGACCTTTGCACAAATGAATCTGGACTTGATCTTCCAAGGCTTTGACCGGATGCCCCAGCCCGGGGAGGAGGTCTTTGCAAAGCGATTCACCATGCAGTTGGGGGGAGGCCCCATCGTCTGCCCCATCGTGCTGGAGCAACTGGGCTTCCGGGTCCGGCTGGGGACGTTTCTGGGGCAGGACGATGTGAGCAACCTGTGCCGCCGCCTGCTGGACCAGCGGGGCTTCTCCAGCTACGACGAGTTCGCCCAGGACAACCCGGACCCGGTGGTAGTGACCAGCGTGTTCTCTTGGGAACACGACCGGGGATTTCTGGCCCACAATGAGGGCGTCTATGAGAGCATTTTGGATCCGGAGACCGTCTATGGCTTCCTGCGGGACGCCAAGGTGGTGTTTGCCCCGGTGGGGCAGCCGGAGGTGACCCGCCGCCTTCATGAGGAGGGAGTGAAGGTAGTCTACGACAGCGGCTGGAGCGATGACCTGTCCATTGACGGCATCAAGGCGTTCCTGCCCTATATCGATGTCTACACACCCAATGACAAGGAGGCACGGAAGCTGGCCGGCACAGATGACCTGGAGGAAGCTGTCCGCTTTCTGGCGGGCTACACGCCTCACCCGGTGGTGACGCTGGGCAAGGGTGGCTGCGCATACTGGCACGACGGTTCCATCCGCTATGTATCGGCCATCGATGAATTCCGGGCGGTGGATACTACCGGCGCCGGAGACAACTTCCTCACCGGCATCATTTACGGCTTGCTGACGGAGGAGCCCCTGGACCGCTGTGTGCGGCTGGGGAACATCTTCGCGGGTAAGTCCACCACGGCGGTGGGCTGCTTTGGCGCGGCGGTGACGCCGGCACTAATCCGAAAATATCTGTGAGGGCGGGGGAGGATACGGCTGTGCGCATTCAGCCGGACCGCCTGGAGGAGACCTTTGCGACCCAGGTGGACGACGACAGCCCCTCCTACGGGGAACGGCAGATGGCTGACCAGCCGCCTCTGCGCCCTGGGCCTGATGGTGGAAGAGGACGACGCGGCGGAGATTTTGGGCCGGGCCTCCTATGCGGGCTTTTCACCGGAGGCGGGCGCCAGCGCCATTGCAGCCACCAATATCGTCCTGGACCGGGGCCAGATCCGAGAGGAGATTCGCAGCGGCTCCCACCAGCGGTACTTCCGGGCCTGCCGGGCCAGGGGGTATGAGACCTGGACGGTCACCACCTTCGGCGGTAGCGATAACAGATTGCCGGTAGCCAATGGTATCACGGGCATCGTGATGCCCTCCGCCATGCACTGTCGCCGCTCCTGTCAGGGGATACACTTCTGTTCAGGAGATGGTCGCAGTGACAGAAATCACGGCGGATCTGGTATTGAACCGGGACTGAAGCAAACCGGCTTTCCGCAATTTTGAGAGGAGGGAGAGACATGGCACTGAAGCTGATTATCGTTTCTGATTTCGTCTGTCCCTACTGTTACTGGCTGGAGACACTTCTGGACCGGCTGGGGGAACAGCTGGAGATTATCCATGTGCCCTACCAATTGACAGAACCGCCAGCGCCCCGGATAGACGTATGGAACGATCCCGTCCGACGAGTACGATACGCTGAGACCCTGGGGCCCGTCTGTCAGGCTCAGGGGGTAGAGATGTGTCTGCCGCCCCGGGTGATTCCCCGGCCATACACGGACCTGGCTTTCCAGGGCTGGTGCTTTGCTGGGGAACGGGACAGAGGAGAGTCCTTCTATAAAGCGGTGTTTCAAGCCTATTTTGTAGATGAGCGGGATATTGGAGATTTGTCTGTGCTGACGGAACTGGCAGAGAACTGCGGTCTGTCAGGGCAGGACTTCCGCGCAGCCTTGGTGGCAGGGACTTATACAGAGACCGTCCGCCGGCAATCCCGCCTGTCCCGGGATTTGCTGGGTATTCACATGGTGCCTACCATTTTATCAGGAAAAAAACGACTGGAAGGCTTTGTTCCGAACTTGATAGAGCTGAAGGCATGGTTGGATGCGGTGCGTTGAGATGCCTGAACGTAAGCATCAAATACAAAAAACAGGTAGACAGGTATGAGAAAATAGTGGAGGAAAAGTCACAGGCGAAGGGGAGGGGGACAAGAAGGTAAAGTGAGGATCTATCTTCTGTGTTTCAATATCCACTGTAAATTATTAAAAGCGGCGTTCCATTCGATGGAACGCCGGCCCATCATTCTCTTCCTTAAACACCTGAATCAGTTATGAACAAACACCCGTATAAACTCGTTGAGCGTAGTCCGTTGTTCCTCTTCATACGGTTTAGTGCGGGATCCTGCAAATTGTCTTCATAACGATATACAGTTTCTTTGCTCACGTCGAGCCGTTTTGCCAAAGATGCACGCGACATCCCGCGATCTTTCCGAAGACGACGTAACCTTAATCCAAAATCAAAAACTCCATCTGCCGACATACGGTCACCCTGTATGCATTGTAATCCTCCAGCATAGTTGTTATATGATGTGAAGATATGTAAATATTAGTCAAATTAGGTTGACATTTACCGGATATTATAATACAATGCTAACAAAAATATATGAACGCCAGCACCTGTACAGGCTGCTCACTTAATCACTATGCGTATCTTCAAATGAAAATTCTTCCAGTTCTGGATAGTCAAAAAATTCAGATAACGTAAGACTGAATGCAGATGCGATCTTGTGAAGCGTCTTTATTTTTGGATTGAATGTCTTGTGATTTATGAGATTATCAAGTGTTGAGTAGCTGATACCACTCATGGCAGACAACTGATATATTGTGAAGTCACGTTGCCTACATAGCTCCAAAATCCGTTTGACAATAATTTGTGAATATTCGTCCTTCATCTCTCTACCTGCTATCAATGAGTAATACCTTAAATGGTGTTTTCTCTATGATAGCAATAAAAATAGCGCGCTATTCCCGTGCACGGGAATAGCGCGTGATGGAATGAACGGTATGAATTATGTTGCTTGAATAGAAAATAGAATGTGTTGCATCACTCAAGAGACCAAGGATTATAATAGATTTGAGATTGAAAAGAGTGGGGGAAACAGCTATGAAAGAAATTCGCATACTCATTGGCGGAATGGGAAATGCTGCCAGGCCGATGGTCGATCTTCTGACTAGCGAACGGGAGAGGATGGAGAATGTATACGGGCTCCATTTTCGAATTGTTGGCGCAGTGGACAGTAGAGGTGGAGTGATTGCACCGAATGGAATTTCCAGTGTGACGTTATCGGAAGCCAAAAACAGGGGAACTTTGGCAGATATCCCCGGCTTGGGTATTCAGGGCCTTACGGCATTGGAGATGATCGAGCAGTGCAGCGCGGATGTCTATTTAGATGGATTGCCGCCATATCTGCCCACTGGGGAGCCGGGGACTTCTAACATCCGAAGGGCTTTGGAACGGGGAATGCATGTGGTGACCGCAAATAAAGCGCCGCTTGCCCTTCATTGGAAAGAACTGTTTTCCTTGGCGGCACAACAGGGGCTCCAAATTCGCTATGGAACAGCGGCCAGCGCAGGACTGCCTACTCTGGAGATGGGTAAACTGTTGGGACGTTGTGGAGAGCTGCTGGAGTTCGGCGGGATTTTCAACGCGTCTTGTATGTACGTTTTTGATGCGATGGGGCAGGGACAGTCCTTTGATATGGCTGTGCAGGGGGCGAAGGCAGGCGGATTTTTGGAGCCAGATCCCTCCATGGATCTCGATGGATGGGATACGGCCATGAAAACAGTTATCCAGGCCAATACCTATTGGGACCAGGCATATACGCTTGCGGATGTGGCGATCCAAGGTATCTGCGGCCTGACACAGGCAGATATGATAGACGCGAAGTCCAGGGGCGAGGTTTGGTGCATGGTTGGCCGGGCTGTCCAGAATCCGGATGGCAGCCTGAAACTGACTGCCGGACCGGAACGGCTTCCGGCAGATCATCCGCTGGCCAGGGCACACTGGAGCGATAAGGTGCTTTGGATGCAGACCAGAACGCAGGGAGGGCAGGTGCACCACTGCATCGGTGCGTCGGCTTCCAGCACACCCGGAAATATGTATTTAGACTTGGTGACTATTGCCAGGGAACTTTAATGAATACCTTTTCAGAAATGCAGAAATAGGTGGGGGGGCTTTGTTCCTGTTTAGAATCGGCGCTGCCGTTCTTGAATTTTTTTGGGGAGGAAAAGAAGTATGAAGAGAGTCTTTGCGCTGGTCCTGACATTGGCTACAGCTTTAGGGTTGGCCGCCTGCAACAGTGGAGGAGGTGAATCCGGGGAAAATGTGGTGAGGATTGGAATTTTTGAGCCGGCCACTGGCGACAATGGCGCCGGCGGCAAGCAGGAGATGCTGGGCATGCAGTATGCCAATAAGGAGACCCCCACTGTGGATATCGGCGGCACCACCTATACCGTGGAGCTGGTTTATGCGGACAACGGCTCCGACCCCGCCAAGGCGCCCACTGCCGCTGCGGAGTTGGTGAGCAAGGATGTATCTGTGGTATTGGGTTCCTACGGCTCCACCGTGTCTCTGGCTGGCGGCCCCGTCTTTGGCGAGGCGGGTGTCCCCGCCATTGGCGTCGGATGCACCAATCCCCAGATTACGGCAGGGAACGGGTATTACTTCCGGATCTGCTTCCTGGATCCGTTCCAGGGAACGGTGTTGGCAAATTTCGCACAGGAGAAATTCTCTGCGAAAAAAGCTTACTGCCTGGGTGAGCTGGGCAACGAGTACGACCAGGGCCTGATTAATTATTTTGAGCAGGCATTTGACGGCACCGTGGAAAAGGATTCCTTCCCGACCAATACATCCGACTTCACCACATATCTTAATAAGGCCGTAAATGAGGACGCAGATGTGATTTTCTGCCCGGTTTCCATTACATATTCTACTCAGATCGTGAAGTTGGCTGCTTCTCTGGGAATTGAAATCCCCATCCTCGGTGGCGATACCCTGGACAGCAATATGGTGCTGGAAGCGGCCGCAGGCAGCGACGTGCAGCTGTACGTGTCCACCTTCTACCAGGAGGGTGGCTCTCCAGAGTTTGACGAGGGCTTTAAGGCCTGGCTGAGCGAGGATTCCACCGCCATGACCAACAACGGCGGCAACGATACCATCGCCGCTGTCACTGCCATGGGCTATGACGCCTACTATGTGGCGCTGGAGGCCCTGAAGGCCGCCGGCTCTACCGACAAGGCCGCCGTGAAGGCCGCGCTGCCTGACGTGACCTACACCGGCGTGTCCGGCTCCATCGCCTTTGACGAGCAGGGCGACGCCATCCGGGACACCGCCTATATCAAGACCGCAGACACCGCCAACAACGCCTGGACGCTGGAGACGGTCCAGACTGTGGAATAAGCCTGCCATCCGGCCAGCCTGGCGGGGTATCCCCCGCCAGGCGGCTTGTTCTTGCGCGAGATGGGACCGCCTCGAAAGGGGCCGCAGCCCGGCCCTTTTGGAGACGGTCCTTCCCGCTCGCCAACTCTGAAAGAAAAGGGGGTATCCCTGTGAAATACGGAATTTCCATCCTGCTCTCCGGCATCTCGCTGGGCGGGCAGTACGCCCTGATCGCCATCGGATACACCATGGTTTACGGCATCCTGCGCCTGATCAACTTCGCCCACGGCGACGTGTTCATGGCGGCGGGATTGATCATGGTCTATCTCAGCGCAAGCCTGCCCATCGGCGTGGCGCTGCCGCTGATGATCCTGCTGACGGTGCTGCTGGGCTATGTCATCGAACGGGCAGCCTACAAGCCGCTGCGCAGCGCGCCCCGGATGAGCGTCATGATCTCCGCCATCGGCGTCAGCTATCTGCTGCAGAATCTGGCCACCTATATCACCGGCGGACTGCCGCAGATGTACCCCAGCCTGCCCGGCCTGTCCAGTCAGATCACCATTGCCGGCACCTCCACCAAAATGGTGACGGTGATTACGCCATTCCTGGTGGTGGCGCTGGTAGTGGTGCTGACCCAGCTCATCAACCACACCAAGATCGGCATGGCCATGCGGGCCGCCTCCCGGGATTTTGAGACCGCGCAGCTGATGGGTATCAAGATCAACAACATCATCAGCTTCACCTTTGTCATCGGTTCCTTCCTGGCGGCGGTGGGGTCTGCGCTGTACTTCACCAACTATCCCTCCATCGTGCCGCTGTCCGGCTCCCTGCCGGGCCTGCGGGCCTTCGTGGCGGCAGTGTTCGGCGGCATCGGCTCCATTCCCGGGGCCGTGGTGGGGGCATTCCTCATCGGTCTCAGCGAGACGGTGATCAAGAGCTCCAACTGGAGTGTGTTTTCCGACGCGTTCACCTTCGCGCTGCTCATCATCATCCTGGTGGTGAAGCCCACCGGCCTGTTCGGTGAGAAGTCCACCGACAAAGTGTAAAGGGGGCGTCACGATGCTGCAAGAAAAAAAGAGCAAACGGGGCGCGTGGATCGCCCTGGGCTGCGTGGCGGCCCTGCTGGTCCTGGTGATTGTGCTGGAGAACACCATGCAGCCCACCAGTATGCTGTTCACCGTGCTGAAGAAGGGAGCTGTGTACGCGCTGGTGGCGGCCTCCCTGAACCTGCTGAACGGCTTTACGGGCCTGTTCTCCCTGGGGCAGGCGGGCTTCATGTTGCTGGGCGCCTACACCTACGCCATTCTGACCATTCCCTCTGCCGACCGGGAGGGTGTCTACTACCTCTACGGCGGCTCGGCGGTGAATTTCTCCCTGCCGGAGCTGTTCGGCGGCGGCGCCCTGGGTCTGATCCTGGGTGTGCTGGCGGCGCTGATCCTGGCGGGCTGTGTGGCGGCGGTGATCGCCTGGCTTATCGGCCTGCCGGTGCTGCGGCTGAAGAGCGACTACCTGGCCATCGCCACCCTGGGCTTTGCGGAGATCATCCGGGCCATCTTCCAGTGGGACCGGCTGGGCCCCGTCACCAACGGCGCCAACGCGCTGAAGAGCTTTCCCACCTTCTCCAGCTTCAACATCGAGAACGCCGATGGGGAGGTGGTGCTGCGCCTTTCCACCTTTGTGCCCTTCCTGCTGGTAGCAGTGTGCATCGGGATCATGGTGCTGCTGATCAACTCCACCTATGGCCGGGCCTTCAAGGCCATCCGGGAGGATGAGGTGGCCGCCGAGGCCATGGGCATCAACCTGGCCAAGCACAAGCGGATGGCCTTCTGCATCAGCTCCTTCTTCGCCGGCGTGGGCGGCGGCCTGTTCGCCATGTTCGCCAACCAGGCCCAAGCCAAGACCTTCACCACCTCCATGACCTACGAGATCCTGCTGATCGTGGTGATCGGCGGCATCGGGTCCATCTCCGGCAGCTGCATCGCCTCGTTCCTGTACGTGGCGGCCAGCGAGTGGTGGCTGCGATTCCTGGACACAGAGACGTATATCGGCGCCTTCAAGGTGCCCTTCCTGCGGACCGGCTTCCGGATGGTGGTGTTCTCCATCATCATCATGATCGTGGTGCTGTTCTTCCGCCGTGGCCTCATGGGGGACCGGGAGCTCTCTGATGTGGCCCGGAGCCTGCGGGCCCGCCTCTCCGGAAGATCGAAAAAGAAGGAGGCGGCGAAATGAGTGAGAAGATCCTTCGCTTGGAGAATATCACCATGCAGTTCGGCGGCGTCATCGCCGTGAACAACATGAATCTGGAGGTAGGCGAGGGGGAGATCGTCTCCCTGATCGGCCCCAACGGCGCGGGCAAGACTACGGCCTTCAACGTCATCACCGGCGTGTACCAGCCCACCAACGGCGCGGTGTGGTACCGGGGGGAGAAGATCGTGGAAAACTACCCCCAGGGCAAGATGCGCAAGCTCTACAAGGGCGAGCACGCCGGGGAGTACACCCACGCCCTGGCCCCCACCCCGGACAAGATCACCCGGATGGGCATGGCCCGGACCTTCCAGAATATCCGTCTGTGGAAGGACCAGACGGTGTTCGACAACGTGCTGACGGCCATGCACTGCCGTGCGACGTGCAACCTCCTCACTGCGACCTTCCATCTGAACCGGCAGGAGGAGGCGCGGCAGCGCCAGCGGGTGGAAGAGCTGCTGGCGGAGGTGAACCTCAGCGACGTTTCCGGGGAGAAGGCGAACTCCCTGCCCTACGGCAAGCAGCGGCGGCTGGAGATCGCCCGGGCCCTGGCCACGGATCCGCAGCTGCTGCTGCTGGACGAACCGGCTGCGGGCATGAACCCCCAGGAGACCGACGAGTTGACGGCCTTCATCGGGGAGATCCGCACGAAGTTCGGCCTGACGGTGTTTCTGATCGAGCACCACATGGACCTGGTCATGGACATCTCCGACCGGATCTATGTGCTGGACTTCGGCAAGCTGATTGCCGACGGCACACCGGCGGAGATCCAGAACAATCAGCGCGTCATCGACGCGTACCTGGGGGTGGCGGAAGATGCTTAAAATCCAACAGCTGCGGGTGTCCTACGGCGGCATCCAGGCTCTCCGGGGCATCGACCTGGAGGTGCCGGACGGCAAGATCGTCACCCTGATCGGCGCCAACGGCGCGGGCAAGTCCACCACCCTGCGGACCATCTCCGGCCTGGTGAAGGCGGAGTCCGGCTCCATCCAGTGGAACGGGGAGGAGCTGCTGGGCAAGCCCATCGACAAGATCATCTCCGCGGGCATCGCCATGAGCCCGGAGGGGCGGCGGGTGTTTGCGGACCTGACGGTGCTGGAGAACCTGAAGCTGGGAGCCTACCTCCGCAAGGACAAAGCGGAGATCGAAAAGGACCTGAAATGGGTCTATGAGCTGTTCCCCCGGCTGGAGGAACGGAACTGGCAGTCCGCCGGCACCCTCTCCGGCGGCGAACAGCAGATGCTGGCGGTGGGCCGGGCCCTGATGTCACGGCCGAAGCTGATGATGCTGGATGAGCCGTCCCTGGGCCTGGCGCCGCTGGTGGTGCAGGACATCTTCTCCATCATCCGGGAGATCAACCGCCAGGGCGTGACGGTACTGCTGATCGAACAGAACGCCAACATGGCCTTGAAGATCGCGGACCTGGCCTATGTGCTGGAGACGGGGAACATCACCATGTCCGGCACCGGCGCGGAGCTGCTGGCCAATGAGAAGATCAAAGAGGCGTATCTCGGCAAGCACAGATAAGGGGATAGTTGTCAGATGGCAACGGGTGCCAGCGGATGTGATGTGTATGCAATTTTTCTGAATTGGACAAGTAAATCCGGACAGCAAAGAGCCGAGGCGGAGAGTTTTCTTCGCCTTGGCTCTTTACTGCAAGGTGTCATCAGTCCTGTGGCTATCTGTTAGTAAGACATACAAAAGGTTTTTGGGCTTGCAGGCTGCAAGCCCATCCGATTCAGGATGAGGGATTTGAAGCAGTGACGCTGCGAAAGATCGCCGACGTGACAGCATCCTTTTGTTTCCTATGTGGGTGGCCGTAAAGTATGGAGACTTACATTTCTATTTGATGCTACTAAAATATAATTGCCGGGTAAAGCACGCCAGCCAGGCGTGCTTTATTCGTTCTCAGGCCTATGTTGAAGGTATCTCTGGATCTTCAAGAATTTAGATGATATCAGCAGCACCGACTTTGCTTGCATCGCATTGAAAGCCACTCTTCCCGGTCTGGTGCGCGCCTCTGTATTTGCACAAGAAAGACAGTAAGCGTCACAGCAATGAGAACCCAGGGGACCATTGGCATATAGAGGGAACCATGCTCTGCCTGTTTCGCATACTGACTAAATATTTATAGAGTCAATATCGCAGGTTCTGCATTTTTCACTTATTTCAGAAAGCAGAAGAATCTGTCCGATTGCGTGAGCTAGAAGCCCACCCAATGCAGGCCAATATTATAGAACCGGCAAGAGATATGGATTTACGCCTGCGTACCATCAATAGTATACACAACAGGATTCCTATCAGGCGCTTCACACCCAGCTGGGGGCCCGCTCTTTCTAATGAATACACCGAACCGCTCTCCGGTCTTGCCTTGCTCCCGATACAGCAGAAGCGCTCGTTCTATCATCTCAAAGACCTGCTCCTTGGTGTAGATTTCATCAATCACGGTACCAAGGCGCTGACGCTTACCCCAAATACCACCGACCATAATTTTATATCCTGCTTTTGCTTCTGTCACACAATCAAAATTACAGGCATCCACACACTTACCGCAGTTGTTGCAGGTATCCCAATCGATTTGCATGATGCCATCCTCGTCCAGATGGGCATTTTTCATGGGGCAGACCTCTACGACGGAGCACTTCTTGCAGCCATTGCAGTCATCGGGATTATAGGCAGGTACCCGCTGGCCCATAATGCCGAAATCATTCAAACCTGGCTTAATACAGTTGTTTGGGCAGCCGCCGATGCCGATTTTGAACTTGTGGGGAAGTTTGACATCATACCAGCCCTTGTAGAATGTTTCGTGCAGTTCACGCGCTAGTTCTTGAGTGTCGATCAGGCCATGGATACACACAGTGCCTTTGCAGGCCACGATGGGACGGACGCGGGAACCCGTGCCGCCAGTATAAAGACCGGCTTGGGCGATGAATGTATTGAATGGTTCGATGTTGTCGTAGGTCAGACCTTGAACTTCCAGAGTCAGACGAGTCGTGAGGGCAATTTTCCCATTACCGAATTTTTGAGCAGCTTCCTTTTTCCGGTAGAACACACCAACAGAAGCTTCTCAATGCCCAGGGAGCTGTTAATGGATCAAATGCGTACAGCGGGACTCGGGGAACGGCTTCGTCTTTTGAATAGAATCTTTGCAACCAAGGAATATGAGGCTTTTGCCGCTGTGGCAGAAGCAATGGGTTGCCCTAGCCATTCGCATGAAGCGGCTTCATCTGCTGGACAGAGATGACTTGAAGGACCCGTATGCGCTCGTTCGTATCGATTGTGATGAAGAATGAATATTTGAGCAAGGAGGATATTGGAAGATGCCGCGATACAATATCCGGGAGGATAATCCCGTCAAATACACTCAGGTAAAGGCGGAGCAGGAAAGACTTCGGGCAGGCGTTTCCCGATGATAACCAGCTGCGTCATTGGCTGGTACGGGTGACGGTGAATGCCTGCAAGGATGCCCTGCGGTCGCCCTGGAGACGGCGGATGGTGCCTCTGGACGACTGCCGGGAGCCGGTGTTCAATACGCCGGAGCACCAGAATCTCTATGCAGAGGTCATGGCCCTGCCGGCCAAGTACCGCTTGCCGCTGTATCTCTATTATTATGAAGGGTACACAGCGGCGGAGGTGGGGGAGCTGCTGGGCCTGGGGCCCTCCACCGTTCGGACCCGGCTTGCCCGGGCCAGAGAGAAACTGAAAGCACAGCTGAGGGAGGAGTGAGCCATGCAGAACATCTATCGGGAGACATTTGAGCAGATCCATGCCTCCGAGCAGCTGCGAAAGGAGGTAGCCAATGTGCCGAAACAGGAGAAGGCAGCGTTTAGACACCATATTTCCAAGGCAGGGCTGATTGCCGCAGCGTTGGCGCTGGCGCTGGCGGGCACGGTCCTGGCAGTGGCCAGTCCCACCCTCTGGTGGTGGTTTGAGCAGAAGTGGGAGGAGGAGACCGGCAGCTCGATGACGGAATCCCAATCCCTGGTGATCGACGGCCTGACCCGAAAAGTGGGGGAGAGCGTTACCAGCGGGGACGTGACCGTCACTGTGGACAGTATCACCGTGGGCAGCAGTCAGATCTGGGCATTGCTGGACGTGACGGGCTGGGACTTTGACCGAGATGCCCAGTATTCCTTTGACAGGATGCGTGCGGAGATCGTCCCTGACCCCAGTGGGGGCCAGCATGGTGGGGCTGGGTACGGCCTGGACAGTATCGGGATCACCCGGGAGGGCGCAGCCCGGATGCTGCTGGAGTTCTCCGCCACCATCTCCACTGGTAACCAGCTGAACAGAGGAGATTACGCGCTGGAGATCGATCTGAACGACCTGATCCGCCGCCGTACCGGCGGGGCAGAGGATGAGGCCTTGTGTGAAGGAGAGTGGTCTTTCTCGATTCCTTTGGCGGCAGAGAGCCTGTCTCCTACCATCACCATCGACAGAGTTCAAGTGCTGTCGAATCACATGGTCTGGGATCAGGCTACCGGCAAAGATGGCGGCGCCTTAGAGGGTACAGGGGGAAAATCTCACCCGGCTGTTGCAACGCTAACGAACCTCCAAATTACCGCAACAGGTGCCTCCTTCTACTGCGACGGACTGATGGACCGGCTCCACGCAACCGTGATCCTGGCCGACGGGACCGAAGTAGAGAACCGTGGCGGCGGTGGAAGCAGAATGGAGGACGGCGGATGGTATGTCAGCTTTGACTGGCCGGTGCCGCTGGATGTGACGGATATCGTTGCTATCCGCTTTGGCGATGCAGAAATTCCGTTGAATTAAGTGAGACTTGCAAAGAGCGCCCCGCCAAAAGCAGGCGGGGCGTTTTTGTCACTTTCACGTTTCTATCCAGTCCCTCTGCCGCCAGACGGCAAACTCCCGCCGGACCAGCAGCAAGCTCAGGAGGAAGGTCAGCATGTCGGAAATGGGGGCGGCCAGCAGGGCACCATCCAGGCCGAACCGGCCGGACAGCAGAATAGCCAGGGGAATCAGAAACACGCCCTGCCGGGCCAGGGGAATGGCAAGGGAGGGTACCGGCCGGCCGATCCCTTGAAAGAAAGAGGCGGTGGCCAGATGCAGGCCGTACAGGAAGAAGGCGGCCATATACAGCCGGAAGCAGTGCTGGGCACAGTCCAGGTAGAGGGGGCTGTCAGAGACGAACAGCATCCCGATCTGCCGGGGAAACAGCTGGAACACGAGGAACCACACCCCCGAAATTACCAGGGCGATGGCGGCGGCCGTGCGGAAGGTCTGCCGCACCCGAAGAAAATGCTTCGCCCCGAAGTTGTAACCGTTGATAGGCTGTACGGCGGAGGAGACGCCCACAAACATGGAGTGGGCAATCTGATAGACCTTCATCATCATTCCGTAGACAGAGAGAGCGATGTCGCTGCCGTACACGCTGGCCGCTCCGTGAACCCGCAGCAGGTTGTTCAGGGTGATCTGTACCAGGGCAGTGAGGATCTGGGTCAGCAGGCTGGGAACCCCCAGGGCCAGAATCCGCCCGGTGAGCCTAATGGTGGGGCGCAGCGCCTGGCGCCGGAGCCGGACTGTGTGCAGCCGGGGCAGGTAGGCCAGAAACAGCACCCCGGCCGCCACCTGGCCGATGACTGTGGCAATGCCGGCCCCCACCACGCCCATGCCCAGAGGGAAGATGAAGACGGGGTCTAGAATCAGGTTGAGGACGGCACCGGTAATCATGCAGCCCATGCTGTACCGGGGGTGGCCGTCCGCCCGAATGATGGCGGTGAAGGCCGGGCAGATCAGCTGGAAGGGCAGGCCCCAGGCAATGGTCCGGAGATAGGCTGCAGCCTCCGGCCAGGCAGTGTCCGTAGCGCCGAAGAGCCGGGCAATCTGGGGGGCGAAGCACCAGCTGACGATGGCCGCACAGAGACCGCTGGCGGCAATCAGGGTGGCGGCGTGACCGATGGTGTCATCCGCCTCTTGCTGCTGGCGGCGGCCGAGGCACAGGCTGATGTTGGCGGCGCTGCCGTCTCCCAGCAGCAGGGCCACGGCATTCACCAGAATGACCACCGGGAACGCCACGTTGATGGCCGCCATGGCGGTGATCCCCACGCCCTGGCCCACAAAGATCTGGTCCACGATGTTGTAGAGGCAGTTGACCATCAGCGTCAGGGCCGTGGGGATGGCGTAGCGGACGATCAGCTTTTGAACCGGCTCGGTTTCCAGCGGGCTGCGGGACTCCTGATCGGCCGTCATACGGATCCCTCCTCCGGCGGGCGCACCGCCCGCCGTGATAAAAAGTCCCAGCGGCAGAGCACCGCCCTGCCCACTGGGTAAGCATCAATTTTTTTCAGCATAACATGGGCGGCGGTAAAAGTCAACGCACTGGACAGCGGTCTGTTCACAGAATGTTTTCAAAGAAGCCGCCGGATGCCGGCAACCTTTTGGCGGCCGGACCTATCTATATGGATGTACAGGCGGTGCGGACAGGCGTGCCTGTCCGCAGTGGCTCCGCTGTACAAAATCACAAGGAAAAGGATGGAACATACATGAGAGGATTGCTCACAGGAATCCTGGCGGCGCTGATACTGCTGACGCTGGCGGCCTGCGGCTCTGAAAAGACGGACGCCGGCAACGACGGGAAGGAAGAGGACAGCGCAACGGTCAATGGTGTGGTGAACTGTATGGGGGATTTCCTGGTTCTGCTTACTGACGATGGGACTTATCAGGTTTTCGACTTTGGCGAGGATGTGGATCAGGGGCGTCTTGAAGAGGGGGACAGCGTCACAGTTACCTATACCGGAGAGCTTGGGAGCGAGGATCCGGTGCCTGTGGCGGTTTCTGTGGAGAAGACAGATGCGGTATAAGGAACGCTTTCCATAAAGCAGCGGCCCGCAAACTGCGGGCCGCTGCTTTTTATCAGGGCAGAGAGACCTGGGCAATCAGGTCCCGCACAACAGCACTGCCTAGCAGCAGACCGGCTGTGGCGGGAACCCAGGGATTGCTGGCGGGCACACTGCGGCGGCCGGGGGGCGGCGCCTCCGGCTGGGCGGGAGAGACGGGCTTCTCCGGGCTGAACACCACCTTCAGATGGTGAATGCCTCTGGTCCGGAGTTCCTTGCGCATCACCCGGGCCAGGGGGCAGCCATAGGTCTTGGAGATGTCCGTTACCTGGAGGAGGGTGGGATCCAGCTTGTTGCCTGTGCCCAGGGCCGCGATCAGGGGGATGTTCAGCTTCAGGGCAGTCTCTGCCAGATCCAGCTTGCAGGACACCAGATCGATGGCGTCCACGATGTAATCGTACCGGCAGCCCTCCGGGAAGAAGCAGTCCCGATGAGCGGCGTCATAGAGACCGTGGACAGGATGGAGCTCTGCATCCGGATTGATGTCCCGCAGACGGGCGGCCACCGCCTCCGCCTTGGGCTGACCCAGGGTGGAGTGGAGGGCCTCCAGCTGGCGGTTCAGGTTGGTGAGGGCAATGGTGTCGCTGTCCACCAGGGTCAGCTCGCCGACTCCGGACCGGGCCAAGCATTCGGCGGCGTAGCTGCCCACGCCGCCCAGCCCCAGCAGCAGCACGTGGGCCCGAGCAAGCCGGGCCTGGGCCTCCGGGCCCCACAGCATCTCGTTGCGGAGAAAGGGATGTTCCATAACGGACCTCCTTGTTGCAAACAGGTGGAAAACGTCCGGCTTTGAAATTTCAAAGCCGGACGTCTTGTGTTGTGAATGGGAATCAACCCACAAAGCTCATGCCGAAGGAGGACTGCTCCGCAGTATAGCCCTCGGTCTTCTCCTCGTAGAACGTATCCACGGCGTCATTGACCAGATCTGCGGACACCTGGATCTCCCAGTAGGGCTGGTCATAGCCCACGAAGTACATGACGTGGTAGCCGGTGCTCTCGTTGTGAATGATGCCGGTGTCGCCGGTCTGGCGGGCGGGATCGAAGCACCAGTCGTTGAACTCCGTCACCATCTGGCCCTGATAGACCTGCTCATACAGGCCGCCGGTGGTGTTGGACCCGGGATCCTGGGAGTACTCATTGGCCAGCGCGGCAAAGGAGTCCTCGGTGGCGTCGCCGGCCTTCCACTCGTCCAGGATGTCCTGGGCCTTCTGCGCGGCCTCGGCGTCCTTGGCGGCCACATCGTCCTCATAGCCCTCGTCATCCTCGGAGAGCTCGGAGGCCTCCGGCTGGATCAGGATGTGGCGCACGTTCACCGTGTTGTATTCGTTGCGGGAGCGGCCGTTAAAGACCACCACATAGTAGTTGCTGCTGTCGCTGTCCTCCAGCACGGCGGAGTCGCCGGCCTGCCGGGCATCGTCATACAGCCATTCACCCAGAACAGAGGAGCTGTACGAGAAGCTGTCAGAAGAGGCATAGGTGGCGGTGGACTCATACTCTGCGGCTGCATCCTCCAGAGAGGTGCCCGCCTTGTAGGCGGCGTAGATGGCATCTGCGGTGGTCTTGGCAGCGGCCATGGCCTCCGCCTTCATCTCGTCGGTGACCTCGATGGAGTTGCCCTCTTCATCTGTATCAGCTGCGGCGCCGTTGACGCGGACATACGCACAGTCCACCAGATCGTAGGCGGTCCGGTCCTCCTGATAGGCGGCCTCCAGCTCGTCGGTGGAGTAGGTCAGACTGTCCTGATAGGACTGGAGATAGGCGGTGGCCAGCAGGCTGCGCCGGGTCTGCTCCTCATAGATGCTGCGGGTCATGGTGCTGCCGTAGATGAGACCCAGATACTGCTTTTCCGTATAGCCGTACGTGCTGGCAGCGGAGGCAAGGGACTCCATGGTGTCGTCCAGGTCGGCCTGCATCTCGTCGTTCCAGGTGAAGCCCTCGGCCTCTGCAGCGGCATTCATGGCCTGGACGCCGGCCAACTGCTCCAGGGCCTTGTCCGCGAAGTAGTCGTACCAAGTCTCGCCCTCGGTGGCGTCGGTGACGAACATGACGGCGCTGGAGGAGATGGTCTGGTCCTTCAAGGACGTGCCGGTGTCCAGCCCGATCATGCTCAGAATGCTGTAATTGCCGTTGACAAAGTTCTGATAGTAGTTCTCAAAATAGAAGTTGACCTCAGCGGCGGTGTACTTCTCACCGTTGACGGTGGCCGCCGTAGCCGTCTTGGGAATGATGTTGGACTTCCAGATGACGGCGGCAATGGCGATTACCAGGAATACCACTCCGATGGTGCCATACAGAAGGTTGGTGCTGTGCTCCTTCTGGCGTTGCTTGGCCTCCCGGGCGGTCTTGGGATCGTTCCAGCCGGAGCCGGACAGGTCCTGGCGGGTCTTTTTTTCTCTTGATGCGCTCATGTGTGTTTCAGTCCTCTCAAGTATTCAGGTGCAAGGTTTGCAAGAAACCGGAAATTACGCACTTTGATATTATACTGGATATGGCCGGATTCTGCAAGAGAAATTTGCGGAATCCCCGCCGCGATCCGGCAGGATCGGCAAAAACAGGGGATTTTTTGGCTGATCCGCAAAAAAAAGCGGAGCGGCCAGACCGCCCCTTCAGAAAACGTGCCCCGCGAGAGCCGTGTAGGCCCGTTATAACCTGCACCTTCACGGCCAGGTGGGTTGCCTCCAACGCGCTTTACCACTTCCAACTTCCAGCCGCAGACAGCAGCCGGGAGGCCTGCGAACCACGCGCTGATCCGGCATCCCGTATAACGAAATGTGGGTTAAAAAAAGACCTATCACAAACCCCGCAGGGCACATATTCACCGTATCACATCCCGGCCCGGGATGCAAGAGGAAACCAGCGGACCCGGAGAGAAATTTTTGTATGGAGTGTCAGGACTCTCCGTCCTCGTCGAACAGGGACTCCATGAACAGGTCATAGACCGCGTCCAGTTCCTCGTCGGAATCCAGCGTGGACAGCAGATCCTCCCCGTCCTCGTGGAGGACCTTCAGGATCACCAGTCCATTGTCCGGATCCTCATCCTCTCCCTCTGTCTCCGCAGGGAAGAAAGCCTGGTACTGCTGGCCGTTGTATTCCAGCGCGTCCACAAACTCCAGCACGATCTCGCGGCCGTCCTCGTCTGTGACTGTGATGAAAGTGGGGCCGTACTCATCCGCCATGGGGCGTCCTCCTTCTGTCTGTACTCTAGGGGTATTGTAACTGACTTTCCAGAAGATTGCAAGGGGGTGAACTTTTGGAAATGTGGGAAACTGGGGCGCTGGGGATGGATTTATCCTGCCCAAAAGCAGAAAAACCATGCGGATAAGAAACTTTTTTTCGGTAAAATACGACATTTTCGATATTGACATGGGATGGTACAATAGAACATATTATGGAGGACTCTGAGCCTCTGCGGCCGCAGACAGGCGGCGCGGCAGACTGCTTTTGCAGAAAATTCAAATTCAAAAGAAGGAGGTGCTCTGCATTGGAACGCAGAAGACGGGAGGGATCCCATGAGATGATCCCCCGCCGGGAACCCAGACAGCAGAAAAGCACCAAACGAACGGGACACAAGGTCGTCTTCATCCTGGGGACGGTCCTGCTGGTGGGCATCTGCACAGTGGCGATGCTTGCCGGGCTTTTTATGATGTACGTCCGGACCACACTGGCCCCTACGCTGGAGGTCAACGCCGACGACTACACCATGAATCTCAGCTCCATCATCTATTACCAGGACAGGGACACCGGAGATTGGGTGGAATACCAGACCGTCTACGGCACGGAAAACCGCATCTGGGTGGACTATGAACAGATCCCGGACGCGCTGTGGCAGGCGGCCGTAGCCATTGAGGACCACCGATTCTTTGAGCACAACGGCGTGGACTGGACCCGAACCGCCTCCGCCACGCTGAACTTCTTCACCGGCAGCCGGGCCACCTTCGGCGGCTCCACCCTGACGCAGCAGGTGCTGAAGAACATGACCGGCGACGACGGCAACACCATCAACCGCAAGGTGCGGGAGATTTTCCGGGCCCTGGAGTTCGAGAAGAACTACACCAAGCAGGAGATCCTGGAGATGTACCTGAACACCATCTATCTGGGACAGGGCTGCTACGGCGTCCAGACCGCGTCGGAGTTCTACTTCGGCAAGGATGTGTCGGAGCTGGATCCGGCGGAATGCGCCTGCCTCATCGCCATCACCAACAACCCCTCCCTGTATGGTCCCATGTCCACCATCACCATCACCCGGGAGGACGGCAGCACCGTCACGCCCCGGGAGCTGAACAAGGAGCGCCAGGAGATGATCCTGACCCGGATGGCCGGCGGCAATGACGATGTGGGCGTCACCGGGCTCACCTATCTGACAGAGGAGGAGGCCGAGGCCGCCAAGGCGGAGGAGCTGCATTTCACGGACGGCACCACTTCCGCTCAGGACATTGTCACGGAGGCTACCGGCGGCGCCAATGTCAACTCCTGGTTCGTGGACCAGGTGCTGCGGGATGTCTCCGCGGATCTGGCGGACCTGTACGGCATCACCGAAAAAGAGGCCCTGAACCGGATCTACAACAGCGGCTACAACATCTACACCACGCTGGACCCGAAGATTCAGGAGATTGCGGAGTCTGTCTACGAGGACCGGGGGAGTCTGAACAACCTCACCTCCGCCAGCGGACAGCTGATCCACTCCGGCATTACCATTATCGAGCCCTCCACCGGCAACATCGTGGCCATGGTGGGCGATATGGGACCCAAGTCCGGAAACCTGCTGTGGAACTATGCAACGGATATCCAGCAGCCGGGTTCCTCCATCAAGCCGCTGACGGCTTATGCCCCGGCGCTGGATGCGGGGGCAGTCTCCCCGGCAACCACCTTTGACAACTACCCGGTCCGCCTGCTGAATGGGAATCCATGGCCCAAGAACTCGCCCAACACCTACACGGGCTGGACATCCGTGCGCAACGGTGTCAAGGCATCCATCAACACCATCGCGGTGCAGACACTGGAAAAGGTTGGGGTCACGGCGGCCTACCAATTCGCCACCGAAAATCTGGGGCTGAGTCTGGCACCGGAGGATATGAACGTCAGCCCGCTGGGGCTGGGCGGCCTGACTTACGGCCTCAGCACGGTGGAGATGGCGGCGGCCTACGCTGCTTTCGCCAACAGCGGTGTGTACAATGAGCCCAAGACCTACGTAAAGGTTCTGGCCAACGACAACTCCACCGTGGTGCTGGAAAAGGAGACGGAGCAGCGGGTGGCCATGAAGGAGACCACCGCCTATCTGATGACGGACATGCTGCGCCGGGCGGTGAATGAGTCCGGCGGCACCGGCGGCGGCGCTCGATTCAGCGGGATGCACATTGCAGGAAAAACCGGCACCACCAACGACAACTATGACCGTTATTTCACAGGCTACACGCCGTATTACTGCGCGGCGGTCTGGGTGGGCTACAAGAACAACGAGCGGATCAGCTACTCCGTGAACCCGGCGGCCTCCCTGTGGCGGCAGGTGATGGAGAAGGTCCATGCGGATCTGCCGGACAAGTCCTTCAACCGTCCCAGCAGCGGCCTGACAACGGTCAGTGTCTGCGCGGACAGCGGTATGCTGGCGACGGATGCCTGCCGCGCCGATTCCAGAGGGGACCGGACGGTATCCTATGAGGTGGCTGTGGGCACGGAGCCCACGACGGAGTGCACGCTCCACAAGATGGTGGACATCTGCACCGAGGGTAACTGCTTGGCCGGTGAGTTCTGCCCGGCGGAGTCCATCGTGCAGAAGGGCTATCTGGACTATGTGCGGGAGGATTACGGCGAGAGCATCACTGCCTCCGACGACGCCTATCTCATCAGCACCCTGGAAAAGGCAGTGGCCCCCACGGAGACCAGCCCCGGCGGATGTCCCGTCCACACGTCGGCTGCAGTTACGGACCCCGATGACCCGAATGGGGGGCTGGATCCCAGCGATCCCAACTGGCAGCCGCCTGATCCCAACGACCCTGATGTGCCCATAGATCCGGATACGCCGACAGAGGACCCCTCCGGCGGCGATTCCGGCGGCGGAGACCAGCCTACGGAGCCGGATCCCAACGATCCCAGCGGCGGCTTTGGAGACGCCGGCGGCGATTGGTGGAGCGGTTTCTGGGGAGACAACACAGGAACATGAGAAAGCGGCCCGGCGATTGCCGGGCCGCTTCACTGTGTCCAGTGGGAAGTTACAGGTTCTTCTCGTAGGACTCGATCATCTTCTTGACCATCTGGCCGCCGACGGAGCCGGCCTCACGAGAGGACAGGTCACCGTTGTAGCCTTCCTTCAGGTTGACGCCCACCTCGGCGGCAGCCTCCATCTTGAACTTATCCATAGCCGCACGGGCCTCGGGAACGTTGATCTTATTGCTATTCTTGCTAGACATAATTGAATCTCCTTTTCATCATACATTTGTTGCGTGTGGGTTACTGGGTATCGCGAGCATAGTTTGACTCCGGGACGGGAGAATATGCGGTTTTTCTGGCGGAAAAATTTGTTGGCAGGGACGTCTTGGAGAAAAATGTCATAGATTTGTTACCCATCGGAAAGGCGGATTATGATATAATCTCAAAAAAACAAAGGGAGGCACTGGCGATGGAGGGCATCTGCGGGCGAATGTGCGACGCATGTACCTGGAAAGAGCAGCTGGACTGTCCCGGCTGTCAGGATGGGCCGGGGCGCCGGTTTTCCGGCGGCTGTCCCATTGCGGACTGCTGCCGGGAGAAGGGGCATACGGCATGTGTGACCTGCACCTTTTCTACCGGCTGTGCCCTGCGGCGAAGAGATATGCCCCAGAACCGGCTGTGGGCCGTGGAGGCAGAGCGGGAGCGCCGGGCGCGGCTGGACCGGAATGCCCCTGTGCTGGCCAAGTGGCTGTGGCTGCTGTTCTGGCTGGTGATTCCCAGTGTTTTCAGCAACATTCTGACCATGGATACTGTGGCGGGAGCGTTTCCAACTGCCGGAGTCGTTGGAAATGTGCTGGCATTTCTGATTTCCCTGGCCTATGGTGTCCTTTTGTGGCAGCTGCGGGAGGCGGCAGGCCGGTACCGCACGGCGGCCCTGTGCTATTTGGCTGGCGGCATCATCAGCGGTGTGCTGCTGCTTCCGGCAATTCCGGAGGGGAACTGGCTGTGGTGGCTGCTCTCCCTGCCGGTCATGGTGCTGGAGCTCTGTGCCGCATATCAGGAGTTTTATGCCCATGCAGAGGTTTTGGAGGAGCTTGACCCGGAGCTGGCGGGGAAGTGGCGGCTGCTTTGGAAATGGTGGATCGGCCTGCTGCTGGGGTTGTTTGGATGCATCTTCCTGGCATTGATTTCGGCAATTCTGGGTCTTCTGGCGATACTGGCGGACGCCATCGGCCTGTTGGTGGTGGGGATCGTGAAGCTGGTCTATCTCTACCGGACAGCAAAGCGGTTCCGGGAATATCAGCCGGCGGCACTGCAGAAGGAGGTTCTATGAGATTATTGTTCAGACAGCGGCTGTTCTCCTGGTTTGACAGCTATGACATCTACGACGAGGCGGGGAACACCGTCTACACTGTGGAGGGAAAGCTGGCCTGGGGACACTGCCTCCACATTTTGAATGCGGCGGGAGACCACATCGGCACTGTGCGGGAGCAGGTGCTGACCTTTCTGCCCAAATTTGAATTGTACGTCCAGGATCAGTATGTGGGCTGCATCCAAAAGGAATTCACATTTTTCACGCCGAAATTTGACATCGACTGCAACGGCTGGCGTGTGGAGGGCGACTTCCTGGAGTGGGATTACCGGGTGACGGAGGCCTGCGGGGCGCAGGTGGCGTCCATCCACAAGGAGCTGCTCCACTGGACGGACACTTACGTGATCGACGTGGCGGACCCGGGCAGCGCGCTGTGCGTACTGATGCTGGTGCTAGCCATCGACGCGGAGAAGTGCTCCCGGAACTGAGCGCCGCCCAAGAATGAATGTAAAGCACGCCGCCCGAAAGGGCGGCGTGCTTTACAGACTGCGGATTTGGTTTTGGATGAGGGAACCCACCGTGTCGGCGAACTGGTCCAGGGAACGGATGCGGGCGAAGTTCCGGCCATAGACGGTGTGGGCGGCGTGCAGGTCGTCGTCATTCCCGGTGAAAACGCACATGACGTTGATGCCCTTGTAGGTCAGGGACCGGATCTCCATGGCGGTGTTCTGGATGCCGTTGTCCGCGGCGTATTCCACAAAGCTTCCGCTGTGGTTCATCTGGATCACGTCGTTGGGTTTCACGTCGGAGAGGAGGATTACCAGCTTGTGTTCGCTGGGGGAGTCCTCCAGTCCCTTGGCCAAGGCCCGGATGGCCAGGCCGTCCCGGTTGCAGCCGGTGGTGAAGTAATTGAAGATGCGGTCGTTTTTGCCCGTCTCATAGTAGTCCCGATAGCGGGTCACCACGGTGTATCCGCTGAGGGAGCAGAAGGAGGATACTCGCACCGGAATGTGGCAGCGGGTAAGGCTTTCGGCAATCATATAGCCTTGGGCGGCCACCACCGCCTGCCGGTCGATCTGGGAGCTGGAGGCATCCAGAAGAATGTCCACCGACAGGTCGCCGGGATCCGACTGGAGAATACGGGTGAACACCTTGTTGTCGTCCAAGTACACGCCCCGCCAGATGCGGCCGGCATCCAGCGCGCCGGAGGCGGCACGGACAGGGGTGGGCTGGAGATAAGCCAGCATGGCGTTGCGGATGCGGGCGGTGAGGCGGCGGATGCTGGTGCGGTGGCGGGTGGCGTCGGCTTCGTAGGCGGCCCGGTTCAGCTCCATCTGTCGCAGGGCGTTGCGCCGCTGGGCGGCCACATAGCCCTTGAGCTTTTCATGAGTGTCGTCTCCGGTGGCGTAGTACAGGTGGCAGCCCTGGTGCTCGTCCACGCAGAGCTCCCGCTCCAGGCTCTCCAGCTGCGACTGGTCGTATAGGGGGGCGCCGAAGTAGCCCCGCATGTATTTTCGCAGGGCGGCCTCCGTCTGGGCCAGGTTGTAGTCCGTCAGGCGGCGCTGGACCGGCTCTGCGTTGGCTCCGCCGCCCTGGCCCTTCACCAGATGCTCCCCGAACCCGTGGCCAAAGGCCCGCACGGCGGGCAGCAGGTCCGCCTCGGACCGGCGGCGGAAGGCGAAGAGGGGGCGGCGCCGTTTCCGCTCCTCCGACTCCTGGGCCTGGGTCTCGCCGGGGGTGAAATGGAAATAGGTGTGGAGGAATGCCAGGGCCCGCTCCGCAATGGCAGGGCCGTCCAGGTCTCCGGGGAACTCCAGGGCATCCAGCATTTCCCGGTCCCTGGGCAGCAGGGGCGGTTCGCTCTGCCCCAGGGCCCGGCAGAAGTGGGCGTTTTCCAGCGTGGCCAGCAGGTCGCCGGGATCTGCCCGCTGGTCCAGAGCCACGGCCCGGCGGGCATAGCTCCGCCGCAGGGAGGGCAGCGCCGGCCGGCGGGGAGCCTCCCGCTGGTAGACGGCGTTTTCCAGCCCCAGCCACAGCAGCTGCTCAAAGAGCTGTTCCTTGGAGCAGCCGTGGAGGGATTCAAACAGCCCTTCTATGGTCTCTGCTCCGTAATTCTTCCGCACGGCGCCGATGATGCTGTTCCAATACAGGTCTGCACGGCCATCCTCGTCGTATGCCTTGAAGTCTGGCTCAAAGGAGTAATCCGCAGCGGCGTTCCAGATCAGGTTCCGGGCCCGCCGCTTCTCACTGTCCAGGATCTCCATCAGTCAAACACATCCTCACGGCGGAGCGTCTCCGGCAGGCGGGTGCGGATCACGTCCCGCACCAGCTGCCGCTCAAAGTCATCAAAGGACTTGTTGACAAGGCCCAGATCCAGCGCCCGGTTGCCCTCCAGCCCGGTGCGCATCAGTCGCACGGCGGCCAGCAGGCCCCGCAGGTCCAGAGGCTTGGTAGAAAGCTCTCCGCCGTCGCATTTCTTCTGAATGTCCTGGAACAATCCGGCGAACTGCTCGGCATACACGCCTTTCAGAGAGGGGAACTCCCGCTTCAGGAGCTTGATGAGCCCCTCGGTGGTGATGGCGGGCATGTCGATCACCACGAACCGGGAGGCCAGAGCCTCATTCAGCTCCCGGGTGCCGGCGTAGCCGTAGTTCATGGTGGCGATGAAGCGGGTGGCGTCGTGAAGGGGAATGCGTTCATAGCCAGGCATGTCGATGGAGCGGCGGAAGTCCAGCGTGGCGTGGAGCACCGCCAAAGACTCGTTCTTGGCCATGTTGATCTCATCCAACACGCCGAAGCCGCCGGTCTCCGCACACTGGTAGATGGGGCCCTTCCGCAGCTGTACGGCGCCGTTTTCAAAGGTGTCCGTGCCCAGCAGGGTGGCGGCGTCTGTGTTGATGTAGAAGGACACGTTCCAGCTGGGGCGGCCGAACACGGTGGCCAGGTTTTCCGCCAGCACATTCTTGCCAGTGGCCTTGGGGCCTACCAGCAACAGGTTCTCTCCGCAGAGGATGGCGGTGATGGCCTCCTCCCAGATGTCCTTTCCATAATAGAGATACCGGGGATCGGGGACCCGGCGCCGCAGGGTCTCGTCCTCCTCCGGATAGGCGTCCCGAAATTTTTCGATCTCCGCAGTGATGTCGGCGCTGACGCCTTCATCCCGCAGAAATTCCAGCATATCCAACATAGTGTGAACCTCCCGTGTTTTCTGACTCTATCATAGCATGATTCCTGAAAATGGCAAGAGAAAAAGGCGCGCCCGACATTCACCGGGCGCGCTGAAAGGATCAATCTGTATTCTCCAGGGGAAAAGTCACTTGCCAGAGGCCCTCCGTCAGGGTGGCGGCGGTATAGAAGTTGCCGTGGAGGGTGCATCCTGCCAGCTCCTCCGGCGGGACGGCAAAGAGAAAGTCCATATAATCCGTCCGGCCGCCAGCCGTCTCACCTGTAAAATAAGAGATACCGGTACAATGGAATTCCCTGCCGTCGGCATCTTCCATCCACAAAAACGCGTGGTTGTCCGTCCTGGAGGCGTCTCCCCGGCACAGCTGGATGTGGAAGAGGCCGTCTGCGTAACCGGCGGCTGTGATGGGCAGGCCCTCCGCGGGCTCCGCCAGGACTTCACCGGGTTGCAGCATTACGGAAGCCAGATCGCCGCTTCCACCGGTGGCAGAGTAATAGGTCACCTCCGGCTCCCTCACCCCTGCGGCAGGGGGATCAGCCCCCCAGGTGAGGGCGGTCTCCGCCTCTTGGGCATAGTTCGTCAGCTTCAGGTCCACCGTCACGCCCTCCATCGCCTTCTTGCCTGTCAGCAGCTGCCGGACGGAGAAGGTCATCTTGCCGCCGGTGGGAATGGGGGAGCCGTCCATGGTTTTCACAGTGCAGAGAAAAGTGACTGTCCCGGTGGCCTCGTCCCAGGCCACCCGCTCACAGCGGCCGGTCTGGTCAAAGGGCAGGTGGAAGGACCAACTGTCAAACAGGTCTGTGGTGGCGTCCACAGGACCGCCGGAGAGGACGATGTACGCCTGGGCAGTGTCTCCCTCCACCCGGACGGCCGCTACCTCCATGGTGATGCCGCTGTCCGTGCAGGCTTCCTGTATCGGCTGGAAGAACTGGGCTACGGCGGGGGCAATCCGGTATAAAACCGCATATCCCGTCTCCGACCGGACCGCCAGGGCTGGGGTAGCCAGCAGCACTGCCGCCACGGCAGCGGCCGCCGCCAGCCGGCGCAGGGGGAGGCGGTGTCGGTCAGGGTGGGAGAGAGTCTTGCGGATCAGGTCCGGCGACGGGCCGACAGGCTCGTTCATCCGGCGGTAGGTTTTGGAAAAGTTCATATATCCTCCTTCAGCAATGTCCGCAGCTTCTGCCGGGCCCGGGTCAGCTGTGCCCGGACGGTGGAGGGAGACCGGCCCAGAATCCGGGCGATCTCCTCCGTCTGATAGCCCTCATAGTAGAACAGGTGGATGACGGCCCGGTATTTGCCGGGGAGATGGGCCAGAGCCTCGTCCACAGCGGATTCCACGGAGTCTTGGTAGGAATAGACATCCTCCAGCGGGAGGGTCCGCATCCGCCAGGGGGAGGCCAGCAGGCTCCTTGCGCAGTTGGCCGTCACCCGTAGGAGCCACGCACGTCGGTGTTCCTCATTCGCAAAATCCGGAGCGGACCGGTGGAGCCGGAGAAAAACCTCCTGAAACACGTCGTCGGCGTCGCTGCGGGAGCGGGTCATGGCGTAGGCCAGCCGGTAGACTGCGGAGCCGTATTGCGCCACGGCTTCGGCGGTATCGGGCATGTGATCACATCCTTCTGTAAGGAATACCCGGCAGAGGGCGGAATTGCTGCAAAGAGAAAAAACATTACATTTGTTTTGGCGGGAATGTTGCGTTTGGTTGCGGCGGTGTCAGGTGGCTGTGGTGGACTTTCCCGGCGGCGCTTGGTATGATGGGACCAGCGAAAGAGACTGGAGGAGGAAGACTCATGACCTTTGGAGAGAAGCTGACCGGGCTGCGGAAGCGGGAGGGGCTGAGCCAGGAGGCCCTGGCGGAACAGCTGGGCGTCTCCCGTCAGGCGGTGAGCCGCTGGGAACAGGGGGCGGCCCTGCCGGACGCGGCGAAACTGCTGCCCTGCGCCCGGCTGTTCAGCGTGGACGTGGAATGGCTGCTGGATGAGGAACAGGATGGGGAGGATCGGCTTTCGGCGGCGGAGTTCCTGCAGGGAACGGAAAGGCCCTCTGTTCACAGAGACTGGCCCTGGTATATCGCCGGCGGCATCGTCACCGGCGCGGGTTCTTTGGGTATGGTGACCATGGGGATTCTGAGCGCCGTCTTTCCTGTCGTGGTTTCCGAGGCTCCGGCGGGGGTGGAGTGGGTCCGCATCTACACCGGCCTGGCTGGTTTTCTGAAAGCTCACGGCGTAGAGTGGCTCTTTGCCCTTTGGGCGGCGGTGGCCCTGGCGGGGCTCTGGCTGCTGGCCCAGCCGCCTATCCGGCGACGGGAACAGACGGCCTCCCAGTTTTCCTCCTGGTACGCCGCGGGCGTGGCGGTAGGGCTGTACGGCGTCGGTCAGACCGCCTGGTATGTCCAGCTGGGCAAGCTGAGAGACCTGCCTGTGCTGGCCCTTTTCCTGGCGGCGGCGGTCTGGTGCACGGTGCGGCAGTTTTGGCGGCTGGGCGGGGAGCCGGACGAGACCCGCAGGCGGCAGGAACGGATCATTGCCCTGCTATACACCGTCGCACAGGGAGTCCTTCTCCTGCTGACGGCGGAGGCGGGCTTTGGCCTGGTGGCGCTGGTGCTCCATATTGGGGTGTATTTCATCTGCGCTGCAGCCATAACCTGGAGGCGGTCCGGCAGGGGAAAGCACTAAACACAAAAACAGGAGGCCGGTCTCCCGGCCTCCTGCCTTTGTGTCTGTTCGGTTATCCCATCAGATAGGCGTACTTGGTCAGCACCGTCCAGATGAACACCTCGATGTCGGCGGGCAGGTCGTTCTTGGCGTCCAGATCTGCCTCGAACACCTTGCTGTCCAGGCGCACCAGCACCTTCTTCCCGCCCAGAGGCAGGAAGCCCTGATTGTTTACACTCTCGTCAAAGCCCTCCCGGGTCAGGAACAGGGTGAACTTCTCCCGGTAGGGGGCGGAGTCGTAGGGGCAGAACACGGCGCAGTTGCCGCACTCGTTGCACATCCGGTCCACATGGAGGATCTGCTGGCGGCCGTCCGGCAGCTCGATGACCACATTGGCCCGGTTGGGGCACACGTCGGCGCAGACCTGGCACACCACGTTGCAGGTCAGGCACCGGTTGCCCTCGCACTTGGCGCTCTCGCAGAGGACGCCCTTCTTGGCGACGGCCTCCTCCCGGGTGGCTACGGCCTTGGCGGGGATGGCAAACTTGTGGGCCTCGCCGATGACGGCATTGGCGAAATACTGGGCGTCGGCAATGCCCTCCACCACGGTGGCGGGCCCGCGCATGGCGTCGCCGCCGGCGTAGACGCCCTCGAGATTGGTCTTGAAGGCGGGGATGCCCTTCTCGTCCACGGTGATGCCGTTCCGGGTGAAAACCTCGCTCTCAACCTTCTCGCCCACGGCGGAGACCACGGTGTCGCAGGGGATCTCCACCATTTCGCCGGTGGGGACGGGCTTGCGGCGGCCCTTGTCGTCCGGGTCGCCCAGCTTCATCTTCTCACAAATCAGCTTGCCGTCCTTCTGCTCCACAGGGGCTACCAGCTCCAGGAACTCCACGCCGTCGGCAATGGCCATCTCCAGCTCCTCCGCATCGGCGGGCATATACTTCTTCGTCCGGCGGTACACCAGGGTAGAGGATTTGGCCCCGGCCCGCAGAGCGGCCCGGGCGGCGTCCATGGCGGTGTTGCCGCCGCCCACCACGGCCACATGGCCCAGGGAGACGTCCTTACCCGCCTTCATGTCGCGCAGCCAGCCGATGACCGGCACCACGTTGCCGGGGATGTCCAGCCGTCCGGCCTTCCAGGCGCCTACGGCGAAGAAGATGTGGGTATAGCCCTGTGCCTTCAGCTCTGCCACAGAGGGGGCCTCGGTGTTCAGCTTTACCTCCACGCCCATCTTCTCCATCAGAGCCACGTCCTTGTCGATAGCCTCGTCGCTGATGCGGAAGGCGGGGATCACCTGCCGGACGATGCCGCCCAGGCGGTCCGCTTTTTCAAACAGCGTCACGGGGATGCCCGCCCGGCCCACGAAGTACGCCGCGGACATGCCGGTGGGACCGCCGCCGATGACGGCCACCTTCCGGCCGTCCGTCACCGGCGCGGGAGGCGTGATCTTGGACATGTAGGCGTCATAGCCCTTTTCGGCCGCCACCAGCTTGGTGGCGCGGATGTTCACGGGCTCGTCGTAATAATTCCGCATACACTTGGTCATGCAGTTGTGGGCGCAGATGGTGCCCGTGATGAAAGGCAGGGGGTTCTTCTCGGTGATGAGCCGCAGGGCGGAGGCGTACGCGCCCTTCCGGCACAGCTCGATATACTCCGGAATGTCCTGGTGGATGGGGCAGCCGCCCTTGCAGGGAGCGGTGAAGCAGTCCAGCAGGGGCACCTTGTCATACAGCTTGCGGCGGGGCAGGGGCTTGATGGCTTTCACATGGTACTTGTCGGACCGGGCCGCCAGAGAGAGGGCCTCGATGCCGACCACGTCCACGCCGGTGAAGGGCTTGAAGTCCAGAGCGTCCAGCTTGTCTCCGATCTGGGTGAACCGCTGGTAGCCGCCGGGCTTCAGCTCGGTGGTGGCCATGGTGATGGGCCAGATACCGCAGGCGAACAGCTTGTCGATGTTGAAGGCGTCGGCACCGCCGGCATAAGAGAGGCGCAGCTTCCCGCCAAACTCCTTGGCCATCATGGCGGCCATGGTGGTGGTCAGGGGGAAGAGGGACTTGCCCGCCATGTACATCTCCTCGCTGGGCAGTTCCCCGGCCTTCACGTCCACAGGGAAGGTGTTGGAGAGCTTCAGGCCGAATTCCAGCCCCTCCTTGTCTGCCAGGGCCTGGAGGCGGTGGAACATGGGCACCGCGTCGGCGTACTGCAGGTCCTCCTTGAAGTGGTGATCGTCGAAGGCGATATAGTCATAGCCCATGGAGTCCAGAATGGACCGGGCGGTCTCGTACCCCAGGATGGTGGGATTGCACTTGACGAAGGTGTGCAGGTGCTTCTTCTCCAGCAGGTAGCTGGCGATCCGCTCGATCTCGTCCGGCGGGCAGCCGTGGAGGGTGGACACCGTCACGGATCCGGACACATGGGGAGTGATCGTGTCGATATAATCGCTTTCTCCCGGGAAGAACTCCTTCAAAACAGCGATGCACTCCTGGAAGATGGGCGTCTTGGAGGCGTCCACCATGCCGTTCAGGAAGGTGTCGATCTTCTCACCCTGGATGCCTGCCAGGTCATAGCCCACGGACATGTTGAACACGAATCCGTTGGGATCGCCCAGACCATAGACCTTTGCCATGATCTTCAGGGCGCACCAGGCCTTCACATACTCCTCAAAGGCCTGCTGGACATACAGCTCCGTGGACCACTCGCAGTTGTAGCACTCATCCTCCGCCAGGATGCAGGGGCGGTTGATGCAGGCGGCCAGATCCGCGCCGTCCATCTTCTGGACGGTCTTCAGCTCGAAGAACCGGGCGCCGGCGAAATAGCCGGCAATGATGTTCTGGGCCAGCTGGGTGTTGGGGCCGGCGGCGGGGCCGAACGGAGTCTCGATGGTCTCCCCGAAGATGGGGAGCTTCTTCATGCCGGCCTTGTAGGGCTTGTGGACGCCGAACACGGCGCCGTCCCGGCGGTATTCGGTGGTGATCCAGGTCATCAATTCCCGAAAGGGAATGGGGGTCATTAACTCAGACATAGTTTTTCCTCCTCAGAATAACTCCTGAAATACGAATGCGCACTGCTTCCGCAGGGGCACATCGGCCGGTCATCAATACTCCTTGTGGTTCAGCCGGCCCCACAGACGCTTGCTGCTCTCCAGAATGTGGGCATTCACGGCCTCCTCGTCGATCTCCGTCAGGACCCGGTCCTTCATCAGGATTCTGCCGTTAATCATGGTGGTCTGGCACTGCCGCCCCGTCATGCCGAAGAGCATGTGTCCGTCGATGTTGGCATCAGAGAACGGTGTGAAGGGCTTGTAGTCCATGACGATCACGTCCGCCGCCGCGCCGGGCTTCAGCACGCCCAGAGTGGGGAAGCCGGTGCGCTCCGCCATCTTGGCGTTGTTGCGGAACAGCATGTCCGTCACCTCGCACCAGCCCACGTTGGGCATACAGGCGTTGTGCCGCTGGGAGCACAGGGCCACCTTGATGGACTCCAGCATGTCGTTGGTGTAGGCGTCGGTACCCAGACCGATCAGAATGCCCTTCTTGTAGAGCTGCAGCACCGGAGAGATACCCACGGCGTTGCCCATGTTGCTCTCCGGGTTGTTGACGCACATGGTGTCCGTGGCCTTGATGATATCCATTTCCGCCGTGTTCACATGGATGCAGTGGCCCAGGATGGTCTTGGGTCCCAGGATGCCGTGGTCCTGGAGCCGCTGGACGGGCCGGCGGCCGTAGTTCTGGAGGGAGTCGTACACGTCGTTCATGCCCTCGGACACGTGGATGTGATAGCCCACCCGGCCGCTGTTGGCCGCCGCCATCCGGTCAAAGGTCTTGTCGGAGATGGTGAACAGGGCATGTCCGCCGAACATGGCCTTCAGCATATCGGAGGGGTTCTGCTCGCAGTAGTCGATGAAGTCCTTGTTCTCCTGCACGGACTGAAGGGATTTCTCCTCCCCGTCCCGGTCGCTGACCTCATAGCACAGGCACGCCCGCATCCCGAATTCCCTCGTCACCTCGGCGATCCGCATCAGGGAGCCGGGGACCTCACAGAAGCTGGCGTGATGGTCGAAAATGGTGGTGACGCCCTGCTTGATGGAGTCGATCACCAGGGCCTGGGCGCTGGCCTTGGTGGCCTCCAGGTCCAGATTCCGGTCAATGTACCACCACTGGCCGTCCAGCACCTCATAGAAGCTGGTGGGGTTGTACCCATCGATGGAGAGGCCCCGGGCCAGGGCGGAGTAGATGTGGGTGTGGGCATTGATAAGGCCCGGCATGATGACGCCGCCACGAGCGTCCACAAATTCCGCCTGGGGGTACTTGGCCTTCAGATCCGCGGTGGTGCCGACCTCCACGATCTTGCCGCCATCGGTGACCACGCCGCCGTCCGGCAGGTAGCCGATGCCCTCCGGATCCCGGGTGATGACCTTGCCGTTTGCCAGTAAAATCATAAAAATGACCTCCTTTTGTCCGTCTTTTGCATATCTGATAAAAAGAAAAGGCGCTTCAAACCGCTGTCGGTTTGAAACACCTACCAAAAGACCGGAATGATAGGTGTCAGCCCGTGCGCGCAGCACTTCGTTGCAGCTATCATTCTTCCCTTGTACTTGTATTTTACCGGACAGCAGCCTAAAATGCAAGCAGGGAAGCTCAAAAATTTTCAGATGGATTTTGTGTAGTTTGCCGGAAAGCGGCGGAACTTATTCCCAACCGGGTCCGTCTACATGAAATGAAATAAAGAAAGCGATGGAATCAGAGAAAGAGGAGGCGTCAGAATGAAACGGCTTTGGATTTGCCTGCTGGCTTTTGCGCTGCTGACGGGATGCGGCGATTCCGGCGACATTGCGGTGACAACGGTATACGAAACAGATGACCCGCCCCGGACCGCCCTGACCACGGAGTGGGAGACTTACGACCCGTCGGTGGAGACGGTGTGGTGCATCCTGTCCTATGAGGGGGAAGGGGAATCTCTGGAGTATGGGGCGCCCTATTGGCTGGATGTGCGGGAGGCGGACGGCAGCTGGACCCAGGTGCCCCTGGCTGAGAACGCCGGATGGGATGCCATGCTGTATACCCTGCCGTCCGGTGAAAAGCAGGCGTTTCCGTGCATCCTGTCCCTGTTTGACTACGACTTCTCCGGCGGCAGTACGTTCCGCGTCATCAAAGAGATCGGAGAATATACGGCCGCGGCGGAGTTCACCCTGACAAAGGGGGCGGTCATCTCCGCAGAGACGCCTTACGGCTTCGGCCCCATGGAGGAGGTGCCGGAGTACGGCGACCCGGCGGAGCTCTCCGCCGGCGGTGCCGTGGTGTTTACCGAGGCGGGAACGGAGAATGCGGATGCGGCGGAGATATTTTTGGAGAAGGTCTCCCTGGGCATCCCCTGCCAGCTGCGGACCCTTCAGAACTACTATGAGAGCTGGCCCATGCTGATCGACGTCATCTATGACGGCCGCGGCTTTCTCTGGCGGATGCGGACCGGCGGAGAGATCACGGAGAAACGATTTTCCTACATCGTGACGGACGGCACGGACGTATACCTCTCCAACGGCGCAGACTGGGAGAGCACAGAACAGTACGACAGTGAGAAGGCGTTTCTGCTGCCCTCCGGCTCCGGATCCTTCCTGGTACCCGCGGCGGAGGCGATGACAGATGACCGGCTGGCGGAAAATACCGCCCGCTATCGGATCTGGTCAGGCGACGGGATGCGGGCTGCTTCCCTGACGGAGGACCCTGCAGAATTCAGCGTCATACGCTGTGACCCGGAGAGCGGAACATGGAGCAGGTCCTGGACCATCCGGGAGCTGGATGACCGGGCCACGGCAGTGAGGGACCTTTCCTGGCTGGAATCCGGAGCACTCCTGCACATCACTTATGAAACGGAGAAGGACGGCACGCTGACGGTTGACTTTGTGCCGGACGCTGAACTGACTGATCCCGGCGATCTCTGCGGCTATCCGGCGGAATAGAGACTGCGGGGCCGGCGGTTTGCCGGTTTTTCCGTAGAATACTGCAAAATCTTGGGATTTTCCATTGACAAGGGCACAAAAGCTCTGATATTCTATTCGGGCTGATTGAAACGATTTCCCGACCATTCCCCAACATTAAAAAGGAGAGAGATGCACACATGCTGGGAGAGATCATTGCGGATTTGAGCAACTGGATGTATACCTACCTGCTGGTGATTCTGCTGGTGGCCGCCGGACTGTTTTTCACCATTCGGAACCGGTTCCCGCAGCTGCGGCTGCTGCGGGAGGCCATCCGCGTGGTGGTGGAGCGGCCGGAGAAGGAGGGAAGCGTGTCCTCCTTCCAGGCGCTGATGGTGTCCACCGCCTCCCGGGTAGGTACGGGCAACATTATCGGCGTGTCCGTGGCCATCTGCATGGGCGGCTACGGCGCCGTGTTCTGGATGTGGCTCATCGCCCTGCTGGGCGGCGCCACGGCCTTTACCGAATCCACGCTGGCGCAGATTTACAAGCGCCGGAACCCGGAGACCGGCGAGAGTTACGGCGGCCCTGCCTATTATATTGAGGCGGCCCTCCACAGCCGTCCCCTGGCGGTGCTGTTTGCCCTGAGCCTCATCGCCACCTACGCCGGCGGCTTCAACATGCTCTGCTCCTACAACCTCCAGTCCACCTTCTCCGGATACAGCTTTTATTCCCCGGAGTGGACGCCCTGGATCATCGGCGGCATCGTGGCGCTGCTGACCGGGTACTGCGTCATGGGCGGCGGCAAGCGGATCATCGCCTTCGCCTCCACTCTGGTGCCCATCATGGGCGGACTGTACGTGCTGGTGGCCCTGGTGGTCATCGTCATGAACGTGGGGCTGATTCCCCAGGTGTTCGGACGGATCTTCTCCGAGGCGTTCGATTTCCAAGCCATCTTCGCCGGCTTCACCGGCTCTGCCGTGATGCAGGGCGTGAAGCGGGGCCTCTTTTCCAACGAGGCCGGCGTGGGCTCCGCCCCCAACGCTGCCGCCTCTGCCAATGTCAGCCATCCGGTGAAGCAGGGGCTGGTCCAGATGCTGTCTGTCTTCCTGGACACGCTGGTGATCTGCTCCGCCACCGCCTTCATGCTGCTGTGCTCCGGTGTGGAGCCCGCAGTGGAGCTGCAGGGCGCCCCCTATGTGCAGTCGGCCCTGGCCGCCTCCTTCGGCACCCTGGGTCCCGTTTTCATCACCGTGGCCATGGTGCTCTTTGCCTTCACAACTCTGATCGGAAACCTCTACTATGTGGACAATGCCCTGGCGTATCTGCTGGGGCACGTGCCCTCCAAGCGGTTCATGGTGGTGTTCCGCCTGATTGCCATGGGACTGATTTTCCTGGGCGCCGGCCTCACGCTGGATCTGGTGTGGAACCTGTCTGACGTGCTGATGGGCGTCATGGTGCTCATCAACATTCCGGTGATCGCGGTCCTCTCCCGTCCGGCGGCGGCAGCCCTGCGGAACTATACCGAGCAGCGCAGGGCCGGCAAGAACCCCGTGTTCCGGGCCGCGGACATCGACCTGAAGGAAAAGACCGAATACTGGAACTGAAATAAAAACGGCAGGGCTTTGAAAGCGGACGCTTCGGCGTCCGCTTTTTTTGCATAGAATGGAATAGAAACAGAAAATTTACAAAAACTACTTGAAATAAAAAACGAAATCGCTTAATATAATATCGAAAACTATATTATATGATGCGGACGGCATGATGCCGGATTTCAAGAAGGAGAGACCATTCCATGCGCAAACTGTTTGCAAAGGCCCAGGACCCCATCAGCTGTGAAACCCATGCGCTCGGCGCGGTGGCCGCCCTGGGGGGCGGTCTGCTGTATCTGCTTCGGGGCGTCTGGACGGATGCGGCCATACCGGCGGTGGCGGCGGCCCTGTGCTTCTGTCTGTCTATGGCGGCACTGTATGCCGCCAGCGCCATCTATCACTACTATCCCGGCACTGCCGCCAGCGGCGGAGTGAAGCGGGTGCTGCGGAAAATGGACCACAGTATGATCTATGTGCTGATTGCCGGCAGCTACACGCCCTTCTGCGTGGTGCTGCTGCCCCAGCCCAGGGGAACACAATTCTGCCTGATCCTCTGGGGCGTGGCCCTGGCGGGGGTGCTGGCGAAGATGCTGTGGATCAACGCACCACGGATGCTGTCCACGGCAGTATATCTCATCATGGGATGGTCTGTGGTGTTTGTGGCAAAGGACTTCACCGCTCTGGGCCAGCCCTGCCTGACGCTGGTGGCTCTGGGCGGGATCTGCTACTCGGTGGGAGCGGTGTTCTACGCCGTCAAGAAGCCAAACATCTCTGCAGAGTGGACCTTCCACGAACTGTTCCACCTGTTGATTCTGGCGGGGTCTTTCTTCCACTATCTGGCGGTATATCTGTATGTGCTGTGACGCAGTGGCGAAAAATCTGACTGAAAACGAAAGCAGCCCGGCGGAATATCCGCCGGGCTGCTTTTGGAATCTGTGCAATTGGAACACTGGCGCTGTTTATTGCGGGCTTTCATCCGGTATCGGAAGGCCGTGCGACTCCATCAAGCCGTACGACTCCAGCAGAGCTTTTGCCTCGTCCAGAGATGCTGCCGGAGCGACATAGACGGAGGAGCCGGCTACGTAGGTTGACGTTCCGTCGTCCTCGCCGGGGACCCGCTCAAAGGGGAACAGGAAGAACTGCGTATATTCCCGGTCTGTGTACAGTTCCCCGAAAAACGTGTGGGCGGGGAACTTTCCGTATTCGAGCAGGCCCCGGTTGAGGCCGCCGCCCTCATGGGCCATGGTCAGCCAGACCTTGCTGGCTTCCTCAGAGGTGAAGGGCTGTTCCTCCAGTTCCAGATAGCCGCTGAAGCTGTCATCCTGCCCCCACTGCTTCACCATCTCCCCGTGGAAATGCAGAGTGGTGTTCACGGCCGTGGCCTCGCCATCCTCCCACAGGACCGCCGGGAGTGTCACGTCCACCTGTGACCGGAATTTCACCATGCGGGCAATGACCAGTGCGGCAGCGAGAATCAGTACCAGACAGATCACCGTCGTGGCCCGGTTGGGGCCGTGCCGTTTGGCGTTCGTCTGCTCTGGGGCCATGGTATGCTCCTTTCCGCCGGACGGGACCGGCCTGCCGTGCATCACACACGTAAAGGGAGAGCGCCTTATTTTGTCCCGAAGATCCGGTCACCGGCATCGCCCAGACCGGGGACAATATAGCCGTGCTCGTTCAGATGGTCATCCACGGCGCCGCAGTAGATGTCCACGTCCGGGTGGGCCTTCTGGATGCGCTCCACACCCTCCGGCGCGGCCAGCAGAACCATCAGCTTGATGTTTTTGCAGCCCCGCTTCTTCATCTCGGTGATGGCGGCCTCGGCGCTGCCGCCGGTGGCCAGCATGGGATCCACGATCATGATGTCCCGCTCCGCAATGTCCTTGGGCATCTTGCAGAAGTAGACATGGGGCTCCAGCGTCTCCTCATCCCGGAACATGCCGATGTGGCCCACACGGGCGGAGGGCACCATCCGCAGCACACCGTCCACCAGCCCCAGGCCCGCCCGGAGGATGGGCACCACAGCGAACTTCTTGCCTTTCAGGGTGGGGGCGATGGTCCTGCAGATGGGGGTCTCCACCTCCTTGGTGGTCAGGGGCAGATCCCGGGTGGCCTCATAGGTGATCAGCATCCCGATCTCGGAGACGATCTCCCGGAAATCCTTGACGCTGGTGTCCTTGTCCCGTAGGATGGTCAGCTTGTGGGCCACCAGGGGGTGGTCCATCACATGCACTTTGCCGCTCATACTTATAAACTCCTTTTCTCTGATATCCTTGATGTAAACCGTTCCCTACGATCTAAACCGTTCCCTCAGATCTGGGGCGGCTGCCGCAGACGCTGGGCCTGGGGAGGGCGGAGATAGACCGGAAGCAATTCCTGGGCGGAGACCAGCTTTCCCGCCCGGGCCAGGTCCTCGGCGCACAGGGCCACGGACATGGCGTTCTGCATCACCAGTTGGGGCGGTGCCAGGCGGCAGGGCAGTCCCGACTCTGTCAGCGCCTTCTCACAGAGGACGGCGCCGTCCCCCACGATCACCAGGGGCAGTGGCTCGCTCCGCAGCTCCTCCGCCAGCTCCGCAAGGCCGATGGCGCGATCCGGCGTCCGGCGGGTCAGGCGGCCATGTTCGGAGGTGAAGAGGGCGTTGTAGATCTGGCTACGCCGGGCGTCCATGGCGCAGACCACCAGGGCGTCCATGTGGGCCACGTTCCGGGCCATGGCCTCCAGGGTGGAGACGGCCGCGCAGGGCTTGTCCGCGGCAAAGGCCAGTCCCTTGGCAGCCGAGACGCCGATGCGGATGCCGGTGAAGGACCCCGGGCCTGCCGCCACAGCGACGGCGTCGCAGTCCTGAACGGTCAGGCCGGTGTTTTTCAGCATGGCCTCCACAATGGGCATCAGGGTGCGGCTGTGGGTGAGGCCGGTGTCCTGATAGCCGGAGCAGAGGACTTTCCCATCCTCCGTCACGGCGGCGGAGACCGCCTTGGCGGAGGTTTCCAGTGCCAAGATCCTCATTGTGCAGCACCTCCTTCCACGGTGATGCTCCGCCAGCCGTCGTGCTCCGGATGGCGGGTGAGGGTCACATAGACCGTGCCCTCCGGCAGGGCGTCCGCCACCTGCTCGCTCCACTCCACGGCGCAGACGCCGCCCCGGGAGAGATAGTCCTCCCAGCCGATGTCGAACAGGTCCTCAGACCCGTTCAGCCGGTACATATCGAAGTGGAACAGAGGGGTAGGGCCCTCATATTCGTTGACGATAGTGAAGGTGGGGCTGGTGACCCGACCTCGGCATCCCAGGCCACGGGCAAGGCCACGGGTAAAGGCGGTCTTGCCCATGCCCAGACCGCCCCGGTAGGCCACCACGGCGCCGGGAGAGAGAGCGGCGGCCAACCGTTCACCAAAGGCCTCCGTCTCCGCCTCGCTGTGGGAAATATACTCCACGAAGCAGCGCTCCTTTCCAGTGATATTTCCAAATCCGATTCAGTATACCATATTTTGAACAGTCTGTAAAAACAAATTTGCGGCGTTTACACATCTTTTCATTTGTGGTATACTGCATTCGTCAAATTCTGCGCCGGAGGAAATGGAAACGCCCATGTGGAACCGACTGAAAGCCATTCTGGCAGACTTCATCCAGCAGGCCGACCTGGTGCTGCTGGGGCTCTGCTGCGCCGCCACCCTGTACGGCATGGCGCTGATCGCCAGCGCCACCCGGTATCTGAACATCGGCGGCATCGTGCGATATGTGGGCGTCCAGGGGGCGGCCATGGTGCTGGGCATCTGCGCCTATATCTTCATGTCCATGTTGGACCTGGAGCGGCTGATGCGACGGTGGAAGTGGCTTGTGGCCTTCAACGTCGTGTTCATCGCCCTGCTGCTGACACCTTTTGGCGTCTCGGACAACACGGGCAACACCGCATGGCTGAAATTTCCCTTTCTCCCCTTCAGCATCGGCCCGGCGGAGGTGGTGAAGATCACCTTCACCCTGCTGCTGGCCAAGCAGTTGGAGTGGCTGCGGGAGGTGAAGCGGGATCTGAAATCCTTCCCCTCCGCCCTGATGGTGGCGGGGCACACCATCGCCCTGATGGGGTGGTACGTGGGGATTTCCGGGGATATGGGCAACGGCCTGACATTTTTCTTCATCTTTCTGTGCATGGCCTTTGTGGCAGGCTTCGCTCTGCGGTGGTTCGTCCTGCTGTTCGCCGGCAGCGGGGCAGCCATTGCCGCCTCGGTGGCTCTGGGCCTGATGCCGGACTATATGATCAACCGTTTCCGGGTCCTGTTTGACCACTCCTATGATACCCTGGGAGCAGGCTGGCAGCAGACCCGGGGCCTGCTGGCCCTGGGCTCCGGCGGCCTCTTCGGCCAGGGATACATGCAGGGCACCCAGACTCAGGCGGGGGAGGGGTCCCTGCCGGCCCGGCACACGGACTTCATCTTCTGTGTCTGCGGGGAGGAGCTGGGGATGATCGGCTGTCTTGTTGTGATCGCCCTGCTGGCGGCCATCATCATCCGGGTGCTGCTGGTAGCCCGCCGGGCTGAGACGCCCTTCCACTGCTATGTCTGTGTGGGTGTGGCGGCCATGCTGATCTTCCAGACTGTGGTGAACATCGGTATGTGCCTGTTTGTGATGCCCGTGATCGGTCTGACCCTGCCGTTCTTCAGCTACGGCGGGTCCTCGCTGTTGACGCTGTATGCCGCCATGGGCGTGGTGTCCGGCATCAAAAAGCGATCCCCTGTGGTCCGCCGTCCGGGCAGGCCCCTGGGGTGAGCGGAAGGAGCTCCCAAACACGGCCGGAGTGCGCTCCGGCCGTGTTTTTCTGCATATTTCCGGCGGGCGGGAAGAAACTAGCGGTGCACCCAATTCAATACAGGAGGTATGATCGCCTTGAAGACCCAACTGATGAAACGCGCCGCCGCCCTGTGCCTGGCGGTAGTCCTGACCCTGTCCGTCAACGCCGCCGCCCTGTTCGGCGGCAAGGAGAAGGCCCAGCCGGCAGAGGGGAGCCCCACGGCCCAGGCGCTGGAGATCCGCACCTACCGGGGCATTCCCTATCACGCCCAGTTTCTGGCCGCGGGCGGCGAGGGAGAGGACCTGACCTTCACCGTGGAGAAAGAGCCCAAAAAGGGCACCGTCCAGATTGACGGCGCCAGCTTCACCTATACCCCAGAGGGGGATTCCACCGGAAGCGACAGCTTCACCTATACCGCCACCGACAGCGCCGGACGCGTGTCTCAACCCGCTACGGTGAGCGTCACCATTGAGAAGGCCAAGTCTGGCGTCACCTATGCGGACACGGCGGACAGCACCGCCGCGGTGGCCGCGCAGGACCTGGCGGAGGCGGGGATTTTCACCGGTGCCAAGATCGGAGACCAGTACTACTTTGAGCCGGATAAGCCCGTCTCCCGCAGCGAGTTTCTGGCCCTGGTAATGGAGACCGCCGGGGACGAACCCACCGCCGTTACCATGACCGGCTTCTGTGATGACGCGGCCATCCCCACCTGGGCCAAGGCCTACGCCGCGGCCGGCGTCGCGGACGGCATCATTCAGGGCGTCTCCACAGCGGAGGGCGTGGCCTTCCAGGGAGATGAGCCCATCACCTTCAATGAGGCGGCTACCGTGCTCAACCGCGTCCTGGCGGTGGAGGATGTGGATCTGGCCAGCTGGTACGCAGACCGGGAGGCAGTGCCCTCCTGGGCAGCCCAGGCCGTGGGGAACATGGAGGCGGTCAGCGTCCTCGCCGCGGGCAGCTTCGGCAGCGCCGCCATGGGAGAGACCGTCACCCGGGCGGACGCGGCCCAGATGCTCTCCGCCGCCGGCACCCTGCTGGAGGGAGAACCGGCCGGCCTCTTCGACTGGCTCCTCTGAGCCGGAAATTTCCAGCAGAACAAACAGCCCTCCGAAAAAGCGCCCGTGCTTTTTCGGAGGGCCTGCGGCGTTTTAACAGTTGTATTTGGGGGCGGTTTGTGCTAAACTATGGAACATTAAAATAGGATGATTATGACTACCCATCGGAGAGCAGTCAAGATAGAAGGGACTGGAAACGAGCATGAAGATCGTTGTATTGGCGGGGGGAATCTCCACAGAGCGGGCGGTCTCCCTGGTGACGGGCACCGGCGTGTGCCGCGCCCTGCGGGAAAACGGCCATCGGGCCATCCTGGTGGATCTGTTCCTGGGGCTGGAGGAGGTCCCGGCGGACCTGGAGACCCTGTTTGACGCGCCCGACGGCCTGTGCCCCGACGCGAAGATCGAGGTGGAGGCGCCGGACCTGGAGACGGTGAAGCGCGGCCGGAAGGATCAGGGCCCCAGCCACATCGGCCCCCACGTGCTGGACATCTGCCAGAAGGCGGACCTGGTGTTCCTGGGCCTCCACGGTATGGACGGGGAGGACGGCCGCATCCAGGCCGCCCTGGATTTACTGGGCGTGCCCTACACCGGCGCGGGTCATCTGGCCTCCGCTGTCGCCATGGACAAGGCGGTTTCCAAGCAGATTCTGGACGCGTGCGGCATCCCCACCCCCAAGTGGCGGCTGCTGTCCTATGGACTGGATGAGGCGGAGCCCCTGGCCCAGACGCTGCCTATGCCCTGCGTCATCAAGACCATCGGGGGCGGTTCGTCCCTGGGGGTGTACTTACCGGAGGACCGGACGGAGCTGAAGCGGGCCCTGGAGGAGGTGCTGCGCTACGGCGCCAAGGTCCTGGCGGAGGAGCGGATCTACGGCCGGGAGCTGACAGTGGCGGTCCTGGGGGACCGCTGGCTGCCGGCGGTGGAGACCGTGCCCGCCGGAAAGGAATTTGACTACGTGGCCAAGTACCAGGCCGGCGCGGCGGTGGAGACCTGTCCGGCCGATGTGCCGCCCGCGGTGATGCAGGCCGCCGGTGAGCTGGCCCTGCGGACCCACCGGGCGTTGGGATTGGAGGTCTACTCCCGCACGGACATGATTCTGGACAAAGACGGAAATCTGTGGGTGCTGGAGGCCAACTCCCTGCCGGGCATGACCCCCAACAGCTTTGTCCCCAAGGAGGCCGCCGCCGTGGGCATGAGCTACAACCAGCTCTGCGAGGAGATCGTGCGGCTCTCCTGCGACGTGAAGAGAAGAGGGTGAACTGCATGCAGCCAATGACCATTCCTGAGATCATATCCGCTGTGGACGGCACCTGGCTGAATCCCCGGAAGGGGGCGGCCCCCGTCACCGCTGTGTGCACCGACAGCCGGAAGATTGCCCCCGGCTGCCTGTTCCTGCCCTGGGTGGGGGAGCGGTTCGACGGCCATGACTTCATCGACAGGGCCCTGGACGCGGGAGCCGCCGGGTGCTTGTGCGCCCGGAGGCCGGAGCTGCTGCGGCCAGACAAGTTCTATATCCAGGTGGCGGACACCCGGCTGGCCCTGCGGGCCCTGGCGTCCGCCTACCGGGACCGGTTCGCCATCCCCTTTGTCCAGGTCACCGGCAGCGTGGGCAAGACCACCACAAAGGAGATGCTGGCGGCGGTGCTGGGGGCGAAGCTCCGGGTGCTGAAGACACCGGAGAACTTCAACAACGACATCGGCACGCCCCTGACCCTGCTGGGCCTGGGGCCGGAGCATCAGGCGGCGGTGATCGAGACCGGGATGAACCACTTCGGGGAGATCCGCTATTTGGGGGAGATGGTGCGGCCGGACATCGCCGTCATCTCCAACATCGGTGACGCCCATATCGAGCATCTGGGCAGCCGGGAGGGGATCCTCAAGGCCAAGAGCGAGATTTTTGAGAACCTGAAGCCGGAGGGACTGGCGGTCCTTAACGGGGATGACGCCCTGCTGAACACCCTGGACCTGCCCTTCCGGACCGTCCGCTGCGGACGGTCGGAGCACTGCGCCGTCCGGGTGATGGACATGGCCGACCACGGCGTGGCGGGAATTACCTGCACCGTCGTGTCCCCCCGGGACACCTATCACCTGACCATCCCTGCGCCGGGAGAGCACATGGCCTACTCTGCCGCCATCGCCGTGGCGGTGGGAGAGGAGCTGGGCCTTTCCACGGAGGAGATCACCCGGGGCGCGGCTTCGTATGAACCCGCCGGATCCCGGATGCGGGTGCTTCGTCTGCGGGACGGGCGGCTGGTGCTGGATGACTGCTACAACGCCAATCCCCAGTCCGTCACTGCGGCCCTGGAGATCCTGGCCAAGACTGAGTGCGGCCGGAAGGTGGCCGTGCTGGGGGACATGGGGGAACTGGGGGACCTGACGGACCAGGCCCACTACAACATGGGCGCCCTGGCCGCCATGCTGGGCATCGACGAGGTGGTGGCCATCGGCGCCAAGGCGGAGAAGATCGCCGACGGCGCCGCCCAGAGCGGCGGCTCCGTCACCCATTTTGCCACCAAGGAGGAGGCCGTCCACGAATTGACTGACCAGCTGGGCACCGACACCGCCATGCTGGTGAAGGCGTCCCACGCCATGCACTTTGGCTGGATCGTGGAGCAGTTGAAACAAGCGTATGATTGAGATTCAAGTGAACAACCTGGTGAAGTCCTTTGAGGTGGGGAAGAACGTCCTGGACGGCCTCACCTTTCAGGTGGACCAGGGGGAGCGGGTGGGGCTGCTGGGCCGCAACGGCGCGGGCAAGACCACCCTGTTCAAGATACTGACCGGCGAGCTGGACTACGACGAGGGCACCGTCGTGGTGGGCCAGGGCCGGCGGGTGGGCCTGATCTCCCAGATCCCCGTCTACCCCGCCGGCTGCACAGTAGAGGATGTGCTGCGCTCCGCCTTCGCCCGGCTGGAGAGCCTGGCGGAGGAGATGCGGGCCCTGGAGGCCCGGATGGCCGCCGGGGAGAGCGACCCTGCCATTTTGAAGCGGTACGGCACATTAAGCGAGCGGTTTGAGGCATTTGGCGGCTATGACACAGATGTGGCGGTGAATAAGATCGCCAACGGCCTGTCCATTCCGGACAGCCAGCGGTCCCAGCTGTTCGACAGCCTCTCCGGCGGGGAAAAGACCCGGGTGAACCTGGGCCGCCTCATCCTGGAGGACACGGACATCCTGCTGCTGGACGAGCCCACCAACCACCTGGACCTCCACGCTACCGAGTGGCTGGAGGAGTACATTCGCTCTTTCCACGGCACGGTGGTCACCATCTCCCACGACCGGTATTTCCTGGACCGCACCGTCACCCGGGTCATCGAGATCCAGGACGGGAAAGCGGAGTTTTACAGCGGGAATTACAGCTTCTACGCCGTGGAGAAGGAACGCCGCTACCAGGAGCGGATGAAGCAGTACGAAAAAGAGCAGGCCAAGATCGCACAGTTGGAGAAGGCGGCGGAGCAATTGCGGGTCTGGGCTTTCATGGGCATGGACAAGACCTACCGCCGGGCCATCTCCATGGAAAAGCGCATCGAGCGGATGCGGACCACCTCCAAACCCACCAAGGCGCGGAAGATGGACGCCCGGTTCTCCTCCGCAGAGTTCCACGGGGACGAGGTGCTGGGCATCCGGAACGTGTCCAAGTCCTACGGGGACAAGCACCTCTTTGAGGGCATCAGCCTGAAGGTGGAGGGGGGCGAGCGCATCGCCCTCATCGGCGACAACGGCACCGGAAAGTCCACCCTTATCAAGATGATCGTGGGGGAGCTGTATCCGGACGACGGCCGCATCAAAACCGGCCCCCAGGTGAAGGAGGCATACCTGCCCCAGATCGTCCGCTTCGACCACCCAGACTGGAACCTGGTGGAGAATATGATGGCGGCGAAAAAGGGCCTCTCGGCCCAGTCGGCCCGAAACCGGCTGGCGGCATACGACTTCCGGGGCGAGGACGTGTTCAAGCCGGTGTCGGTGCTCTCCGGCGGGGAGCAGAGCCGCCTGCGGCTGTGCATGCTGATGGATGACGAGATCAACTTCCTGATCCTGGACGAGCCCACCAACCATCTGGACATCGACTCCCGGGAGTGGATCGAGGAGGCGGTGGAGGCCTACGACGGCACGCTGCTGTTTGTCAGCCATGACCGGTACTTCATCAACCGCTTCGCCACCCGGATCTGGGAGCTGACGGATGGCACCATCACGGATTATCCCTGCGGCTTTGCCCAATACCGGCAGATGAAGGCTCAGGAGGAGGCGGAGAAGGCCGCCGCTCCCAAGCCGGAGAAGGAGCGGGAAAAGCCCGCTGCGGAGCGGCCCCAGCGGGGCAACAAGGCTCAGCAGGCGGCCCGACGGCAGCTGACCATCTGTGAGCGGGACATCGCCAAGGCGGAGGAGCGCATCGCCGCTCTGGAGGCAGATATGGAGGCCGCGGCCTGCGACTATGAGAAGCTGAACGAGCTGGTGGGGCAGAAGGACGCCGCCCAGGCGGAGCTGGACGCCCTGTACGAAAGGTGGGAGCAGCTCAGTGAAGAGGCAGAGGGCTAAACAGCGGCCCCTGTACCGGTACGATGTCTACCGGGGCCGCAGAAGAGGACAGGCCCGGCTGATCGGGGCGGCGGGCTGCGCCGTTTTCGGCCTGCTTCTGGTGCTGATCCGGAGCCTGGGCATCCGGTTTTCCGGCTTTCTGCTGCTGGGGCTGGCGGCGCTCCTGGTGCTTTCCTGGCTGCTGGATCGCCTGGCCGCCGGAAATCACCGCTGGCGGCTGATCCACCGGGGCTTTTATGGCTGCCTTACGGTGGGACTGGCTGCGCTGCTGGGGCTGGAGGTCTTTATCATTAACCGGGGGCGCAGCGACATGACGCCCCTGCCGGCAGACGCGGTCATCGTCCTGGGGGCGGGGGTCAACGGCACTGAGCCGTCCCTGTCCCTGCGGACCCGGCTGGACAAGGCCGTGGACTATCTGGAGCGGTGGCCGGACATCCCGGCAGTGCTCACCGGCGGCACCGGCTACGGCGAGGAGATCAGCGAGGCCCAGTGTATGTATGACTATCTCACGGAGTACGGTGTGGAGGCAGACCGCCTGATCCTGGAGGACCGGGCATCCAACACGGCGGAGAACTTCGCCTTTTCCTGGGAACTGCTGACAGAGGCGGGGGTCGACCCAGCGGAGGGACGGGTGGCTGTTGTCACCAACGACTTTCACATCGCCCGGTCGGAGCTGATCGCCGCCCGGGAGGGCTACGGAGACGTGGCCGGGATCCCAGCGCCGCTGCCCTGGGTTCATTTGGAGATCAATTACACCCTGCGGGAGGCCTTTGCCATGGTAAAGACCTTTCTGTTTGACTGAGCGGATACGGAGGAACCAAATGAGCGATATCTTATGTATCTATTACTCCCGGACGGGGAACACCAAGAAGGCCATGGAGGAGATTGCCGCCGCCCTGGACGCGGAGCTGGCGGAGCTGCGGGACAACGCGGACCGGAGCGGCTGGCGGGGCTGGCTGCGCTGTGGGCTGGACGCCATGCGCAAAGACACCCGCCCCGTGGCCCCGTTGGAGACAGCCCGTCCCCTGGGGGACTACCGCTTGGTGATTCTGGGCACACCGGTGTGGGCCGGGCGATCCAGCGCCGTCATGCGGTCGTTTCTGAAAGACCGGGGCGGGGAGATCCGCAACGCGGCCTATGTGCTGACCCGCAGCAGCGGCTCCCAGTACCAGGAGGTTTATCGCCAGATGGATCTCTGTGTGCCCGCCGGTCATCTGGCGGCGGTGTCCCTGCGAAGCGGGGACGTGGGCTGGGCATTCTGGCAGGAGGAGTTTCTCCGCCAGGTCCGGGCCTTTCTGGAGGGGCAGTAGCGGCAGACCCTTTTCTGAAATCAACGGGAGAGGAGATGCCCCATGCAGGAAAAACTGAAGGAGCTGGCCCTGCGGTATGAGGACCTGCAAGCCCAGCTGGCAGACCCGTCTGTCTATGGCGACGCGGAGCGGCTGAAGACTGTGAATCGGGAGCTGAAGGACCTGACTCCGGTGGCAGAGGCGTACCAGGCATACCGGCAGGCGGAGGCGGACCGAGCCGCGGCGGAGGAGCTGCTCTCCGACCCGGAGATGCGGGAGTTGGCCCAGGAGGAGCTGACCGCCGCACGGGAAGAGATGGAGCGGCTACGGCAGGAGCTGAAGCTCCTGCTGCTGCCCAAGGATCCCAATGACCGGAAGAACGTGATCCTGGAGATCCGGGCGGGTACCGGCGGCGAGGAGGCGGCGCTGTTCGCCGCGTCGCTGCTGCGGATGTACACCATGTACGCTGCCGCCCGGGGCTGGAGGACTGACACCGTGGAGCTGAACGAGACGGAGCTGGGGGGCGTGAAGGAGTGCAGCGTCCTTATCGAGGGCGAGGGCGCCTGGTCCCGGCTGAAATTCGAGAGCGGCGTCCACCGGGTCCAGCGGGTGCCGGTGACGGAGTCCAATGGCCGCATCCAGACCTCCGCCGCCACGGTGGCCGTGCTGCCGGAGGCGGAAGGGGTGGACGTGAAGCTGGACCCTGCGGACATCGAGATGCAGGTCTACCGGGCCAGCGGCGCGGGTGGCCAGCATGTGAACAAGACGTCCTCCGCCGTGCGGCTGATCCACCGGCCCACCGGCCTGGTAGTGGAATGCCAGCAGGAGCGCAGCCAGTTCCAGAACCGGGACAAGGCCATGCGCCTTCTGGCGTCAAGATTGTATGAGATCGAGCGGGAAAAGCAGGATGCCGACATCGCCAGAGAGCGGAAGAGTCAGGTGGGCAGCGGCGACCGCAGCGAGAAGATCCGCACCTACAACTTCCCCCAGGGCCGGGTGACGGATCACCGGATCGGCCTGACGCTGTACCGGATCGACGCAGTTCTGGACGGGGAACTGGATGAGCTCATCGACGCCCTGGTGACCGCCGACCAGGCGGAGAAGCTGAAGAACGGCGGCGGGGAACCATAAAACAGAGCTGTACGGCGGCCCGGATAGAGCGGCGCCGTGGAGGGGCTGCACTTCCGGCAGCCTGCCGGGACGCCGCGGAGCCCTTTGGAGACGCAGAAAGAGTAAGCAATAAGGCCGGGGAGATCTCCGGCGAAGAGAGATAGAGGCGAAGAGATATGCAGACACGATATTTTGACCTGCGGGACACCAAGGGTCAGCAGAAGGAGATTGAGGACAAGATCGGCGCAGCGGCCAAGATCCTGCGGGACGGCGGCCTGGTGGGCATCCCCACGGAGACGGTGTACGGCCTGGGGGCCAACGCTCTGGACGGCACCGCGGTGAAGCGGATCTTTGAGGCCAAGGGCCGGCCCCAGGACAATCCCCTCATCATCCATGTGACCGGCGCCCAGTGGCTGCCCCGCTACTGCGCCGACGTGCCGCCCCTGGCCTATGTGCTGGCCCGGAAATTCTGGCCCGGCCCCCTGACTATGATCCTGAAGCGGCGGCCCATCATCCCGGACGAGACCACCGCCGGGCTGGACACGGTGGCGGTGCGCTGCCCCAACCACCCGGTGACGCTGGCGATCATCCGGGAGGCGGGCATCCCCATCGCGGCCCCCAGCGCCAACCTCTCCGGCCGGCCCAGCTGCACGACTGCCCAGGACGTGCTGGAGGATATGGACGGCCGGATCAGCGGCGTGGTGGACGGCGGTCCCTGTGCGGTGGGTGTGGAGTCCACGATTCTGGACCTGACCTGCGACCCGCCCAGGCTGCTGCGTCCCGGCGGACTGCCCCTGGAGGACCTGGAGCGGCTCATCGGCAAGATCGACGTGGATAAGGCCGTCAACGGCGCCCTGGCGGAGGGCGAGAAGCCCAAAGCCCCCGGCATGAAGTACCGCCACTACGCCCCCAAGGCGCCGGTCACCGTCATCACCGGCGCGCCGGAGAAGTCCGCCCAGGAGATCCTGCGGCGGGTGGGGCCCACCTCCGGCGTCATCTGCTTCGAGGAGTTTGCGGATCTGTTCCGGGAGCAGGAGGTCCACACCCTGGGGCCTGTAGGCGACAAGCTGGTCCAGGCCCAGCGGGTGTTCGACGCCCTGCGGACCTTTGACACCAGCGATGTGACGGAGATCTTCGCCCAGTGCCCGGACAACCGGGGATTGGGTCTGGCCATCGGCAACCGGCTGAAAAAGGCCGCCGGCTTCCATGTGGTGGAGGCGGACAGTGAGCGGGTGGTGCTGGGCCTCACCGGCGGCACCGGCGCGGGCAAGTCCAGCGCCCTGCGGGCCATCCGCTCCCTGGGGGGCGAGGTCATCGACTGCGACGCCCTGTACCATGAGATGTTGGAGACCTGCGCTCCCCTGCGGGATGAGATCGGTGTCTCCTTCCCCGGCGCGTTTGACGCAGCCGGCCAACTGGACCGGCGCAAGCTGGGACAGGAGGTCTTCTCCCACAAGGACCGGCTGGAGCAGCTCAACGGCATTGTGGCCCGCCATCTGGTGCCGGAGGTGCGGCGGCGCTTGGCAGCGTCGGAGAGCAAGATCTTCGCCATCGATGCCATCAACCTGCTGGAGGGCGGGCTGGACCAGCTGTGCGACCGGACGATAGCCGTCACCGCGCCCCTGGAGCTGCGGGTCCGGCGGATCATGGCCCGGGACAACATCACAGAGCAGTACGCCCGCCTGCGGATCTCCGCCCAGCAGCCGGACGAGTACTACCGGGGCAAGTGCGACTGTGAGCTGAATAACGCCGCCGATACCGCCGCGGCCTTTGAAATGGAGGCCCGGGAGTTTTTCCAGCGGCTGATCGACACCATCAAGGAGGAAAAAGCACATGGAAAGCAAGGAATTTAAGGCGCTGAAGGAGCAGCTGCTCTCCTGCCGCCGCAACGGCTTCGACCGGATGGACGCGGCGGAGCGGAGCGCCATGGAATCGTACTGCACGGACTACAAGGCATTTCTGGACACTAGCAAGACCGAGCGGCTCTGCGCAGGAGAGGTCGTCCGCCTGGCAGAGCAGGCCGGCTACCGGCCCTATGTCCGGGGCGCGGCGGTGAAGCCGGGAGACAAGGTCTATCTCTGCAACCGGGGCAAGAGCGTGCTGCTGGCCCACATCGGGGAGAAGCCGCTGACAGAGGGTGTTCAGATCGCTGCCGCCCACATAGACTCCCCCCGGCTGGACCTGAAGCCCAACCCCCTGTATGAGGACGGGGAACTGGCCTATTTCAAGACCCACTACTACGGCGGCATCCGCAAGTACCAGTGGGTTACCATTCCCCTGGAGCTCCACGGCGTGGTGGCCCTGCGGGACGGCGCCAGCGTACAGGTGAACATCGGCGGGGGCGCGGACGATCCCCGGCTGGTGATCACGGACCTGCTGCCCCACCTGGGCGCGGAGCAGAACAAGAAGCCGCTGGCGGAGGCCATCCCCGCTGAGACCCTGAACCTGCTGCTGGGCAGCGAGCCGATCGGGGACGCGGAGGAGTCCGGCCGTGTGAAGCTGGCGGTGATGAAGCTGCTGAACGAAAAGTACGGCATCACAGAGGATGACTTCACCTCCGCGGAGCTGGAGGCGGTGCCGGCGGTAAAGGCAACGGACATCGGCCTGGATCGCAGCATGATCGGCGCCTACGGCCATGATGACCGGGTGTGTGCCTACGCCGCCCTGCGGGCCCTGCTGGATCTGGAGGGGACCCCTGCCAAGACGGCGGTGTGCGTTCTGGCGGATAAGGAGGAGATCGGCTCCGACGGTGTGACGGGCATGCAGTCCGCCGCTTTCGACACATTTATGGAGGACCTGTGCGAGAGCCAGGGCGCGGCTGTGCGGGTGTGTTTCGAGAAGTCCTTCTGCCTCAGCGCCGACGTGACGGCGGCCTACGACCCTAACTTCTCCGACGTGTATGAGAAGCGCAACGCCGCCTATCTGAACTACGGCATCGGCCTGTGCAAGTACACCGGCGCCCGGGGCAAGTCTGGTGCCTCCGACGCGGACGCGGAGACGGTGGCCTATATCCGCAACCTCTTTGACGAGGCGGGGGTCATCTGGCAGATCGCAGAGCTGGGCAAGGTGGACGCCGGCGGCGGCGGCACTGTGGCCATGTATATGGCCAACCGGAACATCACCACGCTGGACGCGGGCGTGCCGGTCCTGTCCATGCACGCGCCCTTTGAGACGGTGTCCAAGCTGGACTGCTACGAGACCTATAAGGGCATGAAGGCCGTATTCCAGGCGGAGAAGTGAATCGGCTGAGATCAGGAAACAGGCGCCCCGGTGAAAACCGGGGCGCCTGTTTCTATCCGGCATTCTGCTCAGGTGAGGGGGAGAAAACCGGGGGAACTTTTCCTGTTTTCGTCAAAAGAATTTCGGCGAATTTGGTTGCATTGCCTACGGAAATATGGTAAGATGCTTTGCGTGTAAAGACAAATGGCCATAGGAGGCGGACGAGATGGCGAGAGAGATCAAGTATTACATTGTGGCCGCGAACGCCCTGCCGGAGATCTTCGTGAAGGTGGCGGAGGCCAAGCGGATGATGCAGACCGGCGAGGCGGACACCGTGGGCGCTGCCACGAAGCAGGTGGGGATCAGCCGCAGCGCGTTCTACAAGTACAAGGATGCGGTGCAGCCGTTCAACGATATGAAGGCGGAGCACATCATCACCTTTTACTGTATGCTCAAGGACAACACCGGCGTGCTCTCCAGCGTGCTGTCCGTGTTTGCCACTTCTGGGGCCAACATCCTCACCATCAACCAGAGCATTCCCACCAACGGCTGCGCGGCGGTGACGATTTCCGCAGAGACCAGCGGACTGGCGGAGACCCTGGAGAAGCTGATGGCAGACGTGGCCGCCGTGGACGGCGTGGTACGGGTGGAAGTCCTGGCAGGATAAAGAGAGAGGAAACGGACGCATGATACAGATTGCGATTATGGGCCTTGGTACGGTGGGCACCGGCGTGGCCAAGGTAGTGGCGGAAAACGCCCGGCAGATCGAGCGAAAGCTGGGCGAGCCCCTGCAGGTGAAGACCATTCTGGTGCGGCATTTCAAGGACGGGCCCTACCGTCAGCTGATGACGGATGACTTCACGAAGATCGAGGAGGACCATGCTATCCGGGTGGTGGTGGAGACCATCGGCGGCGTGGAGGCGGCCTACGAGTACACGAAGCGGGCCCTGAACGCCGGCAAGCACGTGGTCACCGCCAACAAGCAGCTGGTGGCGGAGAAGGGCGCAGAGCTGCTGGCCCTGGCCAAAAAGCGGGGCGTGAACTATTTGTTCGAGGCCAGCGTGGGCGGCGGTATCCCAGTGCTGCATCCCCTGACCCAGTGCATGGCTGCCAACCGGATCGACGAGGTGTACGGCATCCTAAACGGCACCACCAATTATATCCTTACCCGGATGGTCCGGGCCGGCACCACCTTTGCAGACGCCCTGAAAGAGGCGCAGGAGAAGGGCTATGCGGAGGCAGACCCCACCGCAGACGTGGAGGGCGTCGACGCCGGGCGGAAGATCTGTATCCTGGCGGATCTGGCCTTCGGCTGTCAGGTGGACCCGGCGGATGTGCCCATGGAGGGGATCAGCCGGCTGTCTCTCCGGGACGTGAAGATCGCCCAGCGGGCGGGCTACCGCGTCAAGCTGCTGGGCCGGGCGGTGCGCCTGCCCGGCGGCCGTACCGCCTATGTGGCACCCCATCTGATCCCGGAGGAGCAGCCCCTGGCCAGCGTGGACGATGTGTTCAACGCGGTGGTGGTCCGGGGAAACGCCACCGGGGAAGTGATGTTCTACGGCCAGGGGGCCGGGGAGCTGCCCACGGCCTCCGCCTGCGTGGCGGACGTGATGGAGGCGCTTCAGTCCAGCCCCCGCCGGGAGGAGATCGGCTGGGAGGCGGACCCGGCGGGCTTTGAGGACCCGCAGGCCCTTCGGAGCCGGTACTACTTCCGCATCGGCGGCAGCCTCAGCGCCGCTGCCGCGGCCTTCGGCCAGGTGGAGATCCTCAGCGAGGACGGCGGTGAGACCGCCTTCCTCACCGACTGCATCAGCGGAGCCGAGGCAGGGAAGCAGGCCGAAGGCCTGCGCGTCCTGGCCTGTCTGCGGGTGCTGGGATAAGCCCCAAACCGCCGGAAGATGTGTATACTGGAACAGGCGGGAACCGGGATTTGAGACTTGATTCTGATTTAAAGAAGGAAATGCCATGAGCTTGATCGTACAGAAATTCGGCGGCACCAGCGTGAGAGATGCCAAGCGCATCCGCAACGTAGCCGGCATCATCGCAGAGACCTATCTGGCGGGGAACGACGTGATTGTGGTCCTCTCCGCCCAGGGAGACACTACAGACGATCTCATTGCCAAGGCGGAGGAGATCAACCCCCACGCCTCCAAGCGGGAGATGGATATGCTGCTCTCCACGGGAGAGCAAATCTCTGTGGCCCTGTGCGCCATGGCCCTGGAGGCCATGGGCCTGCCCTGCATATCCCTGGCTGCTTGGCAGGTGGGGATACAGTCTACCTCCGTCCACTCCGACGCCCGGATCAAGAAGATCGACACCGAGCGTATCCAGTCCGAGCTGGACCAGCACCGGATCGTGATCGTCACCGGCTTCCAGGGCGTGGACCGCAACGGGGACGTGACCACCCTGGGCCGGGGCGGGTCCGACACCAGCGCCGTGGCGCTGGCGGCGGCCTTCCGTGCAGATCTGTGCCAGATCTACACGGATGTGGACGGTGTGTATACCACGGACCCCCGCATCGTCCCCAGTGCCCGCAAACTGGATGAGATCACCTACGACGAGATGCTGGAACTGGCGTCGCAGGGGGCCCAGGTGCTCCACAACCGCAGCGTGGAGCTGGCCAAGAAGTTCAGAGTGAATTTGGAAGTCGTGTCCAGCCTGGAGCGCAAGCCCGGCACGAAAGTCAAGGAGGTCACCAAAGTGGAGAAAACCAATATCGCCGGTGTCGCCAAGGACACCAGCATCGCCCGCGTCGCCCTGATCGGTCTGCAGCACAACCCAGGCGTCGCCTTCCAGGTCTTTGACCTGCTGAGCAAGCACAACATCAACGTGGATGTCATCCTGCAGTCCATTGGCCGGGAGGACACCAAGGACATCACCTTCACGGTCCACAAGAAGGACCTGGAGGAATCCAAGCAGATTCTGGAGGAACATAAAGAGACCCTGAGGTTCGACCACATTGAGACGGATGAGAGCATCGGCAAGGTTTCCATCGTGGGCGCGGGCCTCATGAGCAACTGCGGCGTGGCCGCCCGGATGTTCGAGGCTCTCTATGAGGCGGGCATCAACATCCAGATGATCAATACTTCTGAGATCCGAGTCTCCGTCCTGCTGGATGAGGAGGACGTGAACCGGGCGGTCCGGGCCATCCACGACAAGTTCTTCGGCGAGATCTGATTCCGCCTGGAGCATCAGCCCAGCAGGGCGCGCCCACCGGCGCGCCCTGTGCTGTTTTCCGGTCTGCTCCGCCGCCGCGCTGCATACAGTGGAGCGAGGTGAGGCGAACCATGAGAGATCCCTTCAATCGTTTTGCCCTGCGGTATCTGGGGGCTGTGGTGTGCGGCCTGGCACTGCTGCTGCTCCACAGCACGGCACAAAGCGGACTGCCTGCCGCGTTCGTGCCCCAGTGTCCCAGCCCCTGGGAGTTGAGCAAGCTGGCCTTCTGGCCGCTGCTTGCCGCCTGGGTGCTGACCGGCCGGCTGGGCAGGGAGCGCCGCACGCTGCTGCAGGATCTGCCGGCAGCGGTGCTGACGCCCCTGGCTATGACAGCGGCGTGCTGGGGCTTGGCGGCCGCCGGGGGAAACGGCGCGGCGAGCCTGGCGGTCTGGGCGGTGCTGCTGGCGGCGGGCACGGCCTTCTGCCCGGACGGAAGAAAGCACCCGGGGCTGTGGGCAGCCCTGGCTCTGCTTCTGGCGGGGCTGTACATGCTGCTGACCTTCACGCCTCCGGGCTGGGGACCATTCGTCAATCCGCTGGGATGAGAGAGGATTTACTTTCCCGCCCATCTGTGGTACAATACGGACGCTGTATACAAGAGAATGCCGCCTCGCCGGGCTTGCCGGCGGGCGGCCATGAGGAGGAACTTCGCTATGAACGCCATCGTCACCGTCGTGGGGCAGGATAAGGTAGGCATCATCGCCGCCGTCTGCGCCCTGCTGGCTGAGCACAATGTCAATATCCTGGACATCTCCCAGACGATCCTCCAGGGCTCCTTCACCATGGTCATGGCCGTGGACGTGGGAGCGGCCAAGGTCTCCGTGGGCGAGCTGCGGGACCTGCTGGAGCAGTTGGGGCAGAAGATGGAGATCTCTATCCGCATCCAGCGGGAGGAGATATTTGATGCCATGCATCGCATCTGACTTCAAGAGGGAGCTGCGCCCACCCTTTAGATTCCCCCTCCCCAGTGAGACGTTGGTCACTGGGGACGCCGTCCCCGGCGGCTGGGTCAAGAAATTTTCGGCAGGTACACGCCCTGCCGAAAATGATTTAATATTCTTCTTTTGCCGGAGGTAAAAGAACTGAGGAAAACCGGAGGTTTTCCCCTAGCCTCTTTTACCCGTTTCCGGAGTCCTTTTGAGAGAGAATTTGTACGTTGGGAGATACGTTATGCTGAACCAGAAGGAAATTTTATCTACCATTGAGATGATCGACCAGCAGCACCTGGACATCCGCACCATCACCATGGGCATCTCCCTGCTGAGCTGCTGTGATCCGGACCCGAAGCGGGCCTGTGAGAAGATCTACGACAAGATCACCCGGTATGCGGAGAAGCTGGTCAAGACCGGCGAGGACATCGAGCGGGAGTTCGGCATCCCCATCGTGAACAAGCGCATTTCCGTCACTCCCATGGCCCTGGTGGCCGGGGCCAGCGAGACGGAGGACTGCGTGCCCTTTGCCCTGGCCCTGGACCGGGCGGCCCAGACCTGCGGCGTCAACTTTATCGGCGGCTACTCCGCCCTGGTGCAGAAGGGCATGACAGAGGCGGACGAGAAGCTGATCCGCTCCATTCCGGAGGCTCTGGCCCGGACAGAACTGGTCTGTTCCTCCGTCAACGTGGGGTCCACCCGGGCGGGCATCAATATGGACGCGGTGGCCCTGATGGGCCGCATCGTCAAGGATACCGCTGCCGCCACGGCGGACCGGGATGGCCTGGGCTGCGCCAAGCTGGTGGTGTTCTGCAATGCCGTGGAGGACAACCCCTTTATGGCCGGCGCTTTCCACGGCGTGGGAGAGGCGGAGAAGGTCATCAACGTGGGCGTCTCCGGCCCCGGCGTGGTGTGTACTGCTTTGAAAGCGGCGAAGGGCCAGCCCTTTGACGTGGTGGCGGAGACCGTGAAGAAGACCGCTTTCCGGGTGACCCGCATGGGCCAGTTGGTGGCCCAGGAGGCCAGCCGTCGGCTGGACACGCCCTTCGGCATCGTGGATCTCTCCCTGGCGCCTACCCCGGCCATCGGAGACAGCGTGGCCCGCATTCTGGAGGAGATGGGCCTGGAGGTCTGCGGCACCCACGGCACTACGGCGGCGCTGGCCCTGTTGAACGACGCGGTGAAGAAGGGCGGCGTCATGGCGTCCTCCTCTGTGGGCGGCCTCTCCGGCGCCTTCATCCCCGTCAGCGAGGACGAGGGCATGATCGCCGCCGCAGAGGCAGGGACCCTCTGCCTGGACAAGCTGGAGGCCATGACCTGCGTCTGCTCCGTGGGCCTGGACATGATCGCCGTCCCCGGCGACACCCCGGCAGAGACCATCTCCGCCATCATTGCAGACGAGGCGGCCATCGGCATGGTGAACAACAAGACCACCGCCGTCCGGCTGCTGCCCGCCCCCGGCAAGACCGTGGGGGACCGGATCGAGATGGGCGGCCTCCTGGGCAGCGCCCCGGTGATGCCGGTGCACCCGGAGTCCAGCGCGGACTTTATCGCCCGGGGCGGCCGCATCCCGGCGCCCCTCCACAGCCTGAAGAACTGAGCCAGCGGGCCGTCCGGAAGGGCGGCCTGTTTTGCCATACAGATGCGGGGAAGGCGTTCAGATATGCCGCAGCTTCATGTGCAGCAGGGCTCACGCCTTTTCGCGGCATACTGTCCTATACTTGGAGTTTCACGCCGGGGTATGGGACGCGCCCTGCCGCGGTAAACTGGGAGAAAAGGAGGAATCGCATGGACATTCTCTTTGAAAACGGCACCATCCGCACTCTGGAGCGGAACAGCCCTGATGCCCAGGCCCTGTTGGTGCGCAACGGCCGGATCGCCGCCGTGGGGGGCAGGACGGCAGTGGAGGACCAGACGGGAATCGACGTCCGCCGGGTGGATCTGGCAGGCAGGACGCTGCTGCCGGCGTTTCTGGACGCCCACAGCCACTTTACGGCGGTGGCCAACCAGTTTCTGCAGGTGTCTTTGGAGGGCTGCACCTCCTGGGCGGACATGCAGGACCGGATCCGGGACTACATCCGGCGGGAGCGCATCCCTGCCGGGCAGTGGGTAACGGCACAGGGGTACGACCACAACCTGCTCTCGGAGCGGCGCCACCCGGATCGGCTCTGCCTGGATGCGGCGGCGCCGGACAACCCGGTGGTGATCTGCCACCAGTCCGGCCACATGGGCGTGTTCAACACCGCGGCGCTGGAGCGGCTGGGTGTCACTGCGCAGACGCCTGCCCCCGCCGGAGGCGTCATCGGACGGGAGAACGGCACCCTCACCGGCTACATGGAGGAAAACGCCTTTCTGGAGTTCCAGAAGCGGGTGCCCATGAGGCCGCTGGAGTCGTTTCTGGCGGCCTACCGGAAGGCCCAGGACCTGTACGCCTCCTACGGAATCACCACCGTGCAGGAAGGGCTGCTGCGCCGGGAGCTGGTACCCCTGTATCAGGCCCTGCTGGCGGACGGGTCCCTGAAGCTGGATGTGGTTGCCTACGGAGATCCGGAGGGAGCGGAGGCGGCCCGGCAGGCATTTCCGGAGAGTGTCCGGCAATATCACCGGCGCTTCAAGCTGGGCGGGTACAAGATGTTTCTGGATGGATCTCCCCAGGGACGTACCGCTTGGCTGCGGCGGCCCTATCAGGGGGAGCAGGAATACCGGGGCTACGGCACCCTGACGGACGCAGAGGTGCTGGACATGGTCCGCCGGGCCGGGACAGATGGAATGCAGCTGCTGGCCCACTGCAACGGGGATGCCGCCTGCGCCCAGTATCTGGCGGCGCTGGATGCGGCGGCGCGGGAAGGCGTGGATCTGGCGGCACTGCGGCCGGTGATGATCCACGCCCAGCTGCTGGGCAGGGACCAACTGCCGGAGGTGAGGCGGCTGGGGGTGATCCCCTCTTTCTTCGTGGCCCACGTGTACCACTGGGGGGATGTCCATCTGGAAAATCTGGGACCCGGCCGGGCGGAGGCCATCAGTCCCGCAGGCTCGGCGGCGGAGAAGGGGATCCCCTTCACATTCCATCAGGATGCGCCGGTGATCCGGCCCGATATGCTGGAGACGGTGTGGTGTGCCGTGAACCGGGTGACCCGGCAGGGCCGCGTCCTGGGCCGGGAAGAGCGGGTGGACGTCCGGACGGCCCTGGAGGCGGTGACGGTCCACGCTGCATACCAGTATTTTGAGGAGACGGACAAGGGCACCCTGGCGCCGGGGAAGCAGGCGGATCTGGTGATTCTGGACCGGGACCCCCTGGCGGTGCCGCAGGAGGAGCTCCGGGATATTCGGGTACTGGAGACCTGGAAGGATGGCGTTCCCATCTTCTGCCGGGAGGCATGAGTCTGCCGCCGGGTGGAAAAGAACGCTTGCAATTTTTCGCACGAGAGGTAAAATAAGGAGGAACGACGTGCCCAACGCGTTGGAACATGGGAGGTGAGCAATATGGAGAAAAAGAGCAAGCTGGTGCTGGCCGTTTTACAGGGAAGTGATTCCGACAACACCATCCGCAACCTGAATGAGCGCGGCTTCATGGTGACGGTGCTGAGCTCCACCGGCGGCTTTTTGAAGAAAAAGAGCACCACGGTGATGATCGGCGTGGAGGAGGATCGGCTGGAAGAGGCCCTGGACGTCCTGCAGAAGTATGCGGGACACCGGAAGGAGACCGTGTACCAGAGCGTGACCATGCCCCACGGGGAGATGTCCGCGGTGCCGCCGGTACCCATGGAGGTCATGGCCGGCGGTGCGGCGGTGTTCATCGTGTCGCTGGACGATATTCGCAAATTCTGAATCCCTGCGTCTCAAATGGCAAAAAAGACCTGCGCGGCAGCTGCCGTGCAGGTCTTTTTTGCGCATCGAAGGGAAGCTCGTCAGCCCTGTCGGGCCGCCTCCTCCGCGTCAAATTTTGCCCGGTCCCGGTCGATCTGCTTCTGATAGCGGTCCGCCTCGGAAAAGACGCAGCCGCAGTACTTCTGCATATAGAACCCCAGCTCCCGGGCCCGCTGGTTGCCGGCCCGGAAGTTTGACCGGAAGTCCCGGTAGAGAAATTCCACCCCGTACTGCCGGGCATACATCTCCGCTGCGGCGGCGATGGCCTCGTGATTCTGATAGGTGCTGGCCAGCAGGGTGGAGGTGAAGGCGGCAAAGCCGTGCTCTGCCGCATACTTCGCCGTGCCCTCCAGCCGGTGTTCGTAGCAGTAGGCGCAGCGGTGGTCGATGTCTCCCGCCACATGGCGGACAAAGTCCTTCAGACCGTAGTCCTCCTGTACCCGGACCTCCATACCGATGGTGGGGGCATACGCCAGCAGGCAGTCCCGCCGGGCCTGATACTCCTTCCAGGGGTGGATGTTGGGGTTGTACCAAAACGCCACCGGCTCGATGCCCTCGCTCCGCAGAGGTTCGATGCAGCTGAGGGAACAAGGGGCGCAGCAGGTGTGCAGCAAAACGCGTTCCATGTCGAAAATGCCTCTCTTTGGTTCTGAGATGGAACCAGTATAGCATAGAAGAGAGAAAAGGCCAAGCCCCTTTCCCAGCCAAGTTTCTTAACGAAAAATTAACAGTCTTTCAGAATATTGCCGATTGAACATCCCATGGAAAAAGTGTATGATGTCAACTAATGTGGTATCATGCGGTTAGCTGTTGAAAACTCTGACGCAACCGTTTTCCCAGAAGGAGGAAGCAGAGTTGAAAGTTGGACTTGACGTAGGATCCACCACCATCAAATGCGTGGTGCTGGACGATGCGGATAATCTGGTATACAGTACATACGAGCGGCATTACAGCCATATTCTGGAAAAGTCGGAGGAGCTGCTGCGCCGGGTGGCGGATCAGCACGGCGCAAAAGCGGATCTGGCCATCTCCGGCTCTGCCGGCATGGGCATGGCGGAGAGCGTGCAGGTCCCATTCGTGCAGGAGGTGTTTGCCACCCGCGTGGCGGCCAACAAGCTGGCCCCGGGGACGGACTGCATCATCGAGCTGGGCGGTGAGGACGCCAAAATCCTGTTCCTCACCGGCGGCATGGAGGTGCGGATGAACGGCTCCTGCGCCGGCGGCACCGGCGCCTTCATCGACCAGATGGCGACGCTGCTGAAAATGAGCGCCGACGAGATGGACGCCGCCGCTCAGCGGGCGGAGAAGACGTACACCATCGCCTCCCGCTGCGGTGTGTTCGCCAAGAGCGATGTGCAGCCCCTCATCAACCAGGGCGCCAAGGCGGAGGATATTTCCGCCAGCATCTATCAGGCGGTGGTGAACCAGACCATTGCTGGGCTGGCCCAGGGCCGGCCCATCAAGGGCAACGTCCTGTACCTGGGCGGGCCCCTGACCTTCTCCCGAGTCCTGCGGGAGAGCTTTGACCACACCCTGGGGGTCCAGGGCACCTGTCCGGAGAACAGCCTGCTGTACGTGGCCCTGGGCGCAGCCTTCTATTCCGACCAGGAATTCGACCTGAACCAGGTGGCGGACGACCTGCAGAAGCACGGCGCGGCGGAGACCTACCGCTCCCTGCCGCCCCTGTTCAGCAGCCGTGAGGAGTATGAGGCGTTCCGGGCCCGGCACGCCAAGGCCACGGTGCCCCAGGTGCCCTTCGGCGCGGACTACGCCGCCCCGGTGCACATCGGCGTCGACTCCGGCTCCACTACCGTGAAGCTGGTGGTCATCGACCAGGACGCCCGCATCCTCTTCTCCGACTACCGGCCCAACCTGGGCAACCCGGTGCCCCTCATCCGGCAGGTGCTGCAGGAGCTCTATGACGAGCATCCGGCCCTCCATGTGGCGTCCGTCACCACCACCGGCTACGGAGAGGATCTGGCGAAAAACGCCTTCCACGCGGACTACGGCGTGGTGGAGACGGTGGCCCACTTCACCGCCGCCCGCCACTTCCTGCCCAATGTGGACTTCATCATTGACATCGGCGGCCAGGACATGAAATGCTTCAAGATCGAGGACGGCGCCATCAGCAACATCTTCCTGAACGAGGCATGCTCCTCCGGCTGCGGCAGCTTCCTGCAGACCTTCGCCCAGGCGCTGGGGTACGACGTGAAAGAGTTTGCCCAGCTGGGCCTGTTTGCCGAGCGGCCTGTGGACCTGGGCAGCCGCTGCACTGTGTTCATGAACTCCAGCGTGAAGCAGGCCCAGAAGGACGGCGCCACCATTGAGAACATCTCTGCCGGCCTCTCCATGTCCGTGGTGCGCAACGCCATCTACAAGGTCATCCGGGCCTCATCTCCCGAGGAGCTGGGCCGGAACATCGTGGTCCAGGGCGGCACCTTCTACAACGAGGCGGTGCTGCGGGCTTTTGAGAAGGAGATGGGCGTAGAGGTTATCCGGCCCAATATCGCTGGCCTCATGGGCGCCTACGGCGCCGCCCTGTTCGGCCGGGGAAAGGCCCGGGCGGATCAGACCAGTACGCTTTTGAACCGTCAGGAGCTGGCGGACTTCCGCCAGGAGACGGAGAGCCGGGTGTGCGGCCTGTGCGGCAACAACTGCCAGCTGACCATCAACACCTTCGCCGACGGGGCCACCTTCATCAGCGGCAACCGCTGCGACCGGCCCGTCACCGGCAAGGCGGACACCGGGGAGCGGAACCTCTACGAATACAAGCGCAAGCTGATCCTGGGCTACAAGCCCGTCCCCGGCAGGCGGGGCAAGATCGGGCTGCCCCTGTGCCTGAATATGTGGGAGCTGCTGCCCTTCTGGCACACCTTCTTCACCAAGCTGGGCTTCGCGGTGTACCACAGCCCCTTCTCCAGCCGGGACCTGTATCTGAAGGGGCAGGGCACCATCCCCAGCGACACCGCCTGCTTCCCCGCCAAGTTGGCCCACGGTCATATTCAGTTCCTCGCAAAGCTTGGCCTGGACGCGATCTTCTACCCCTGCATGACCTACAATCTGGATGAGGGGCTGGGGGACAACCACTACAACTGCCCTGTGGTGGCCTACTATCCGGAGGTCATTGCCGGCAACTGCCCAGAGGTCCAGCAGACCAAGTTCATCTATGACTATGTGGGCCTCCACCGGCCCAAGGACTTCACCAAAAAGATCTTCACCATCCTGCGCAGCTACTTCCCGGACATCACCAAGGGCGAGGTGAAGGAGGCAACCGACGCCGCCTACGCCGAGTACGCCCACCACATGTCCCTCATCCGCAAGGAGGGGGAACGGATCATCGACCAGGCCCGGGCAGAGGGCCGCCGGATCATCGTGCTGGCAGGCCGGCCCTATCACGTGGACCCGGAGGTCAACCACGGCATCGACACTCTGATTACCCGCGCCGGCGCCGCGGTCATCACGGAGGACTCCATCTCCAACCGGGTGGAGAAATTCCCCACCACGGTGCTGAACCAGTGGACCTACCACGCCCGTCTCTACGCGGCAGCCCGCTACTGCTGCACCCAGCGGGATATGGACCTGGTGCAGTTGGTCTCCTTCGGCTGCGGCGTGGACGCCATCACCTCCGACGAGACACGGGAGATCCTGCAGGCGGGCGGCAAGCTGTACACCCAGCTGAAGATCGACGAGATCACCAACCTGGGCGCTGTCCGCATCCGGCTGCGGAGCCTGTTCGCTGCCCTGGATGAGCAGGACGAGGCCCGGGAAACTGCCAGAAAGGAGGCGTGAGACATGGAGCTGGAATTCCAGAATTACCCCAAGTTCACCCCTGAAATGAAAAAGACCCATAAGATCCTGATTCCCAACATGGCCCCGGTGCAGTTCCGCATCCTGGCGGCCGTCATGCGGCAGGCCGGCTACACCTGCGAGCTGCTGGAGAACTGCGGCAGCCAGGTCAGCGAGCTGGGATTGAAATACGTCCACAACGACACCTGCTATCCCGCCCTGCTGGTCATCGGCCAGTTCCTGGACGCCCTGGGCTCCGGGAAGTACGATCTAGACCACACCGCCCTGATTATCACCCAGACTGGCGGCGGCTGCCGGGCCTCCAACTACATCCACCTGCTGCGCAAGGCCCTGGTGAAGGCAGGCTACGGCCAGGTTCCGGTGGTGAGCCTGAACTTCTCCGGATTGGAGAAGGACTCCGGCTTCCCCATGACCCTGCCCCTGATGCGCAAGCTCCTGGCCTGCATCTACTACGGCGACCTGCTGGTGGCCCTGAAGGCCCAGACGGAGCCCTATGAGACCCACAAGGGGGACGCGGCCGCTTTGCAGGAGAAGTGGCTGGACACCATCTGCGGCTGGGTCATGGAGGACAAGGGCTGGTCCGGCCGGGAGATCAAGGCCGCCATGCCCAAGATCGCCGCAGAGTTCGCCGCCATTCCCGTTCACCGGGTACCCAAGGTGAAGGTGGGCGTGGTAGGGGAGATCTACGTGAAATACTCCCCCCTGGGCAACAATGACCTGGAGAAGTTCCTGGCCTCCCAGGACTGCGAGGTGAACCTGCCGGGCCTGATGGGCTTTGTGCAGTACTGCGCCTACAACCCCTCCGAAACCGCCCGGCTGTATGGCGGCACCTTCCTGGAAAAGCATGTGTCAAGCGTAATCCTGGACTACATCGAGGGCATGGAGAAGGTGATGATCCGGGTCCTGAAGGACAACGGCTTCCACGCGCCCCTGCCCTTCCAGGAGCTGGTGAAACTGACGGACGGCGTCATCTCCACCGGCAACAAAATGGGTGAGGGCTGGCTCCTCACCGCCGAGATGATCGAGCTGGTGCGGGCCGGGTACGAGAACATCGTCTGCGCCCAGCCATTCGGCTGCCTGCCCAACCACATCTGCGGCAAGGGGATGATCAACAAGATCCGGGAGCTGTACCCCCAGGCCAATATCACCCCCATCGACTACGATCCCAGCGCCACCCGGGTGAATCAGGAGAACCGCATCAAGCTGATGCTGGCAGTGGCCCGGGAGCGGCTGGCGGAGAAGACTGCCGACCAGAGTGCCCGGGAGACTCCGGCGCCCGCAGAGACCCCACAGAGCGCGGCGGAGCCTCAGACAGTCTCCGTATAAACAAAGCCATAACTGGAAGTGCCGGCGCGGCAGACCCGAGAGGGTCTGCCGCGCTGCTGTTTTCTGGCCGTGCTCCCAGCATTTGTGCCTTGAGGCCCGCAGCCCGTTCCGGTAAAATAGGGCGTGACGACACACGCATTTTGGTGACGATCATCTGAAAAAGGAGCGTTTTCCCTTGCGAAATTTCATCAGACGAACCGCCGCCGCGCTGGCCGTCCTGTGTATGGCGGCCCTGCTGCTGGGCACCCCCACGGAGGCGGAAGAGCGTACATATTCCGCCGGAGGAGAGGCGGTGGGCTACTACGCCGGATGGGCGGCCTACCAGGGCTTCACCCCTGACCAAATCCCGGCGGAGCATCTGACTCAGATCAACTACGCCTTTGCCCAGATCGACCCAGATACCCTCACCATTGCTCTGGAGAATCCCGCCCATGACCAAAAGAACCTGGCCGCCCTGCGGAAGCTGCGCCAGCAGAACCAGCATCTCAAGCTGCTGATCTCCGTGGGCGGGTGGTCGGACTCCCAGTACTTCTCCGACGCGGCCGCCACGGCGGCCCGGCGGGAGAGCTTCGCTGCCAGCTGTGTGGACTTTGTGGTGGAGCAGGGCCTGGACGGGGTGGACCTGGACTGGGAGTACCCGGTATCCGGCGGCGCGGCGGGGACCATCCACCGCCCGGCGGACAAGCAGAACTTCACTCTGCTGCTTCAGGAGCTGCGGGAGCAGCTGGATCGGCAGGGCCGCCGGGACGGGAAGGACTATGCCCTCACTATCGCCGGCGCCGCCGGGAGCTGGTACTTAAACCAGATCGAGGCCGTGAAGGTGGCCGCCATTGTGGACCACATCTTCGTGATGGGCTATGACCTCCACGGCACCTGGGATACCTACGCGGACTTCAACGCACCCCTGTATGCGCCCTCCGGCACCTCGCCCCAGAGCAGAAGCAGCATCTCCGATTGCGTACAGGCCTATCTGAAAAAGGGTATCCCGGCGGAAAAGATCGTCCTGGGGATGCCTTTGTACGGCTATGCCTACCAGGGGGTCAAGGCCCAGAACAACGGCCTGTACAGCACTTACACATCAGCCAAATCCGTCAGCTACAAGATGCTGAAGAAGAGCTATCTGGACAACACGGACTACCGCCAGTTCCGCCATGAAGAGGCGCAGGTGCCCTGGCTCTACGGGAACCGCACCTTCGTCTCCTACGACGATGCCATGTCCCTCGCTGCCAAGGCACAGCTGGCCCGGTCTCTGGGTCTGGGCGGCGTGGGGTTCTGGGAGATCTCCCAGGACGATGGGGGAGAGCTGATCGCTGCCGCCAGCGGGGCTTTCCGCAGCACCTGGGATAATCCCTTCCGGGACGTACCCCCCGGCGCGTGGTATGAAGAGGCGGTCCAATATGTGTATGAGGCGGGGCTGATGCAGGGGACCACCGGCAGCACCTTTTCCCCTGACCGGGCATCCAACCGGGGCATGATCGCCGCCATCCTCTACCGACTGGAGGGCAGACCCAGGGCGGGGACGCCTCCCTTCACCGATGTGGCGGCGGACAGCTACTGCGCCGATGCGGTGGCCTGGGCGGAACAGCAGGGAATCGTCCGGGGCTTTGACGACGGCACCTTCCGCCCGGAGGGGCGGATCACCCGCCAGCAGCTGGCGGCCATCCTGTTCCGGTACACGGAATACAGGGGAGCGGATACCGCGGGCCGGACGGACCTGAGCCGCTTCTCCGACAGCGCCGCTGTGGCGGACTATGCCCGGGAGGCCCTGGCCTGGGCGGTGTCTGCCGGACTGCTCCAGGGCCGGTCCGACGGCACGCTGAATCCGTCCGGCTCCGCCACCCGGGCCCAGACGGCAGTGATCCTCCAGCGGCTGGAAACACTGCTGGAAAAGAACTGAACAGAGTGCCGCAGGGCCGGGACATACTGTCCCGGCCCTGCATGCGTCCTCTCCTTGACGGACCGTCCCGTTCCAGGTATGATGGAACCAACAAGATTGGCCGGCAGAGAAGGGGGAGCGATTCGATGAAGGTGTGCATTCTGATGGGCAGTCCCAGAAAACAGGGCAATACCAACGCCCTGCTGGGCCCCTTCCGGCAGGAGCTGGAAGGGCTGGGGGCGGAGACGGAAACTGTATGGCTCCATGCTCTGGAGATCAGGCCCTGCACGGCCTGCCGGGCCTGCCAGCGGGACTGGACGGCATTCGGTTGCGCTCAGCGGGACGACGTGCCCACGATCTTTGACAAGGTGCTGGCGTGCGATCTGATCGTGTTGGCCACGCCCATCTATTCCTGGTACTGCACGCCGCCCATGAAGGCATTGCTGGACCGGCTGGTGTACGGCATGGACAAGTATTACGGGGCGGAAAAAGGTCCCGCCCTGTGGGCGGGGAAAGCCCTGGCTCTGCTGCTGACCTGCGGCTACCGCCCGGAGCGGGGCTGCGACCTGTTCGAGGAGGGGATGCGCCGGTACTGCAAGCACGCCCAGCTCCGTTTTCTGGGCAGCCACGCGGAGCGGCACCTGGGGTATGACGTCCCCTTCATGGACGCGGAGAAAGAGGCCCGCACCCGGGCCTTTGCCCGGGAGCTGTGGGATGCCGTGCATTGAAGCACAGCCCCTGTGAGACCGCCGCCCGGCGGTCTCTTTTTCTGCGCATGGGCGGGATAAAACCGCCCCAAACGGTTGACGGACACGGTCCCAAGGCGGTATAATAACATGATTTACAATGGATAAGAGTTTGTCTGGAGGAATTTTGGTATGTGGATCGCGGAGCAATGGCAGGACTATGAGCTGCTGGACTGCGGCGGGGGAGAGAAGCTGGAGCGCTGGGGAGAGCAGTACCTGGTGCGGCCGGACCCCCAGGCCATCTGGGACAGCCCCCGGAAGAACCCCGCCTGGAAGCGGGCCAACGCCCGGTATCTCCGCAGCCAGTCCGGCGGCGGCCACTGGGAGAAGAAGACCCTGCCGGAGAGCTGGAAGATCCGCTACCGGGACCTGACCTTCCAGGTGAAGCCCATGAACTTCAAGCACACGGGCCTGTTTCCGGAACAGGCGGTGAACTGGGATTTCGCCATGGAGAAGATCCGGAACGCCGGGCGGCCCATCCGGGTGCTGAACCTGTTCGCCTACACCGGCGGGGCCACGGTGGCCTGCGCCAAGGCGGGGGCCAGCGTCTGCCACGTGGACGCGGCCAAGGGCATGGTGGCCTGGGCCAGGGAAAACGCCAGACTCTCCGGCTTGGGGGAGGCCCCCATCCGCTGGATCGTGGACGACTGCGGCAAGTTTGTGGAGCGGGAGATCCGCCGGGGCAAGACCTACGACGCCATCATCATGGACCCGCCCAGCTACGGCCGGGGCCCCGGCGGCGAGGTGTGGAAGCTGGAGGACAACCTCTACGACTTCGTGAAGCTCTGCGCCGGCGTGCTGTCGGAGCGGCCCCTGTTCGTGCTCATCAACTCCTACACCACGGGCCTGGCCCCGTCGGTGCTGGGGTATCTGCTGCATCTGTTGGTGGGGGCCAAATACGGCGGCAAGTGCACCTGGGACGAGCTGGGCCTGCCGGTGACGGAGACGGGCCTGGCTCTGCCCTGCGGTGCCACAGGCCGCTGGTGCAGCGAGTGAGGCCGTGGGACGGACTGCGGCATACCTGCTGACGCTGGCAGCGGGGGCGGTGCCTGCCCTGGCGCTCTTTGGGTGCCTGAGCCCCCGGCGCCGGCGGCACCTCGCCGCCGCGGGCCTTGCCAGTCCGGTGGTCCGGGAGGCGGGGATGGCCCTCTTCTGGATGTTCTGCGGCGGCATGGCCCTGGTGACCCTGACGCCCCGATGGGTCGTCCAGGCCCTGGCGGACCTGCTTCAGGGCTGCGGCTGGAACGGGGAGGGGAATCCCTTCTTCGCTCCGGGGACTGTCAATCTGGTTCCCTTCCGGACCCTGGGCGACGGTTACATCCTGGCGGGGAATCTGATCATGTTCCTGCCCTTTGGCTTTTTCCCCGCCCTGCTGTGGCGGGGGTGCACGTGGAAACGCGCGCTCGCCGCGGGCCTGTGTGTCACGGGGTTCATTGAGTGCTGGCAGCTGCTGGTGGGCCGGGCCTTTGACATCGACGACCTGTGGCTCAACACCCTGGGGGCCTTTTGCGGCTTCTGGAGCTGGTGCCTGCTGGACCGGGCAGCCCCGGCTGGACCCGGCGGTTCAGGGTCCGGCAAATACAAGACTGACGAAATGAGGACAGCTATGGCGGAGATCATCCGAACGGAGAATTTACAGTACGCCTACCCGGCGGACGAGGGAGCGGAGCCGGTTCTGGCCCTGAAGGGCGTGGACCTGACCATTGAGCAGGGCTCCTTCGTGGTGGTGCTGGGCCACAACGGATCCGGCAAGTCCACCCTGGCCAAGACGCTCAACGGTGTTCTGCTGCCCTGCGGGGGCCATGTGTATGTGGAGGGAATGGACACCCTGGACGAACATCTGCTGCTGGCCATCCGCCGGACGGTGGGCATGGTGTTCCAGAACCCGGACAACCAGATCGTGGCCAACGTGGTGGAGGAGGACGTGGCCTTCGCCCCGGAGAACCTGGGGGTTTCCAGCAGGGAGATCCGGCAGCGGGTGGACGACGCCCTGGCGGCGGTGGGCATGGGCGAGTTCGCCCGCCACGCGCCCCATCTGCTCTCCGGCGGCCAGAAGCAGCGGATCGCCATTGCCGGCGTGCTGGCTATGGAGCTGGAATGCATCGTGCTGGATGAGGCCACCGCTATGCTGGACCCGGTGGGCCGGCGGGAGGTGCTCTCCGCCGTTCACAGGCTGAACCGGGAGAAGGGCATCACTGTGGTGCTCATCACCCACCACATGAATGAGGCGGAGGACGCCGACCGGGTTGTGGTCATGGACGACGGAAAAGTCATTATGGACGGCGCGCCCCGGCAGGTCTTCACACAGGTGGAGCGGCTGCGGTCTATGGGACTGACGGTGCCGGACACGGTGGACCTGCTGGACCGGCTGCGCAAAGACGGGCTGGACGTGCCCCTCACCGCCCTGACGGTGGAGGAGTGCGCGGACGCCATCCTGGCCGCCGTTTCCAAGTAATCGGAAGGGAAGAGAACATTGGAACCGATACTGCAAGTACAACATCTGACCCACACGTACAGCGTGGGCACGCCCTTCCAGCGCAGCGCGGTGGAGGACATGAGCTTTGACGTGTACGATGGGGAGTTCTTAGGGATCATCGGCCACACCGGCTCCGGCAAATCCACCCTGATTCAGCATCTGAACGGCCTGTTGCGGCCTACGTCGGGGCAGATCCTGCTCCATGGGAAGGACATCTGGGCGGAGCCGAAGAAGATCCGGGACGTCCGCTTCCAGGTGGGGCTGGTGTTCCAGTACCCGGAGTACCAGCTGTTTGAGGAGACGGTGTACAAGGACATCGCCTTCGGCCCCATCAACCAGGGCAAGACCGGGGAGGAGCTGGACCGCTGTGTCCGGGAGGCCGCCCGCCTGGTGGGCATCCGGGACGATCAGCTGGACAAGTCCCCCTTTGAGCTCTCCGGCGGCCAGAAGCGCCGGGTGGCCCTGGCGGGGGTCATGGCTATGGACCCCCAGGTGCTGGTGCTGGACGAGCCCACCGCCGGACTGGATCCGGCGGGCCGGGAGAACCTGATGGCCAACATCCGGGACTACCACCGCAATAAAAAGCGCACCATCATCCTGGTGAGCCACAGCATGGACGAGATCGCCCGGAATGTAGACCGAATCCTGGTGCTGAAGTCCGCTCACGTGCTGATGAGCGGGACTCCGGCGGAGGTGTTCGCCCGGGCGGAGGAGCTGCTCTCTGCCGGGCTGGACGTGCCACAGGTGACCCGTATTGCCATGCGCCTGCGGGAGCAGGGCCTCGCCATCGACCCTGCGGTCTACACCGTGGAGGCCCTGGAGCGGGAGCTGCTGGCGCTGAGAAGGGGGGAGACGGGATGCTGAAGGACATCACCCTGGGCCAGTTTTTCCCCGGCGACACCGTGGCCCACCGCCTGGACCCCCGGACGAAGATCCTGCTGGTGGTCCTTTACATCGTGGCGCTGTTCTGCGCCAAGAGCCTGCTGGCCTACGGCATTCTGGCGGCGGTGCTGGCAGTGTGTGTCCGCATCTCCCGAGTAGGGATCAAATCCCTGGTGCGGGGGCTGAAGCCGGTGGTGTTCATCATCGTGTTCACCGGCATTTTGAACCTGTTCTTCACGCCGGGAGAGCACATCCTGGCAGAGCTGGGCTTCCTGCGGATCTCCGCGGAGGGTCTGCAGAACGCCGTGTTCATGGTGCTGCGGATCATGCTGTTGATCATGGGCACGTTCCTGATGACCTACACCACCAGCCCCATCAGCCTCACCGACGGGCTGGAGCGCCTGCTGGGCGGATTGAAAAAAATCCATGTGCCGGTCCATGAGCTGGCCATGATTATGTCCATCGCCCTGCGGTTCATCCCAACCCTGATTGAGGAGACAGACAAGATCATGTCCGCTCAGAAGGCCCGGGGCGCGGACTTTGAGAGCGGGAATATCATCCAGAAGGCCAAGGCCCTGATCCCCATTCTGGTGCCGCTGTTCATCAGCGCCTTCCGCCGGGCGGACGAGCTGGCGGTGGCCATGGAGTGCCGCTGCTACCACGGCGGCGAGGGACGCACCAAGCTCCATGTGCTGCAGTACGAGGGGCGGGACTATCTGGCCCTGGCGCTGGGGCTGGCCGTCACCGCGGGGATCATCGTCCTGCGGCAATTTACGTAACGATTTGCCGGTCCACGGACTGGCTGCCCAGGGTGAGGCCCAGTCGCAGGCCGATGGCAAAGGCAGCCGTGCCCCAGCGGAGATAGCGGCTGGAGAGGAGATCACAGACCTGGATCTGCATGTCCTGCGGCATGGACATCCGGTCCAGCGCCGCCTGGATTTCCGCCTCATCATAGGGCGCCTGCTCCTGCATCAGATGGTCGCCGTAGGTATCGAACAGAAGCTCAAAAACGGATGGCATAGGAGACACTCCTTTGCGAATACAGCTTTTTATGGTATCATTTCGGAATGATGAAACCAGTATAATACAGAAATTTCTGTAAGTCAACAGAACGATCAGAAAAAACTGTATTTTAAGAAAGGGAATGGTCCTTTGGATGTTTTGACTACCTCAGCCAGAATTAAGGCCCGCTGCAAAGCGCAGAAAATTTCAGTCAAAAATTTGCTGGAGCAGACACAGATCAACCGGAATTTTATCTATGACCTGGAAAAAGGCGGACAGATTCCGTCAGCGGAAAAGCTGGAACGCATCGCTGACTATCTGGACTGCTCTGTGGACTATCTGCTGGGGCGGACAGACAACCCGGCGGTCAACCGCTGACCGGCCTCACCGGAAGAGGATTTTCTCCGGGGGGAATGTAGGGGAGACAGTCTGCCGTCCGGCTGCCCCGCATTTTCAATCGCCCGGAGCTGGTAATCATCGAGATCCGTCCGGACGCATGACTGGAAATCATGGATAGTGGACATGGCCTGATTCGGAGCGGCTGTGTTTTGGCAGAGAGGGGAGAGTCCTATGAAGAAGCAGAACATCTGGCTTTGGGCCCTGACTGCGGCTGTGGTTTTGCTGGCAGCAGCCCTGGCGGAGACGCAAGGACAGCTGGGGGAACTTCAGACGGCGTATTCCGCGCTCCAACAGGAGGTGGGAGAACTCCGCCTGGACTTGAAAAGCACACAAAACCGCCTCCAGGAGCAGGAGGAGGCGCTGGAACGAGCGGCCGCCCAAACCGCCCCGCAGCCGGAGGAGTCGCTGCTGGAGCGCTATGAGCTGACGCCCCTTCGGCTGGACGCCGCGGCCCATCAGGTGGAGCTTGGGGTGTCCCTGACCCTGACTACGCCGGACCAGTCGGCGGAAGCCACCCTGAATGTCTATCAGGGCGGCGCGGAGCGCAAGCGTCTGGCCCAGGTGGAGCTGACCCGGTCCGGGGATGGAATCTTCTCCGGTCAGGCGGCGGTGCCTGCGGACAGCACCTCACTCCAGATTCTGGTGACGGTCCGGACCGGCGGCGATACGGCCACAGAGCGGCTCTATGAGGGCCGTGCCACCGGATTGTTGCCGATGGCGCTGTCCAGCCGCAGCGGAGAGGCGGCCCTGCAGGAAGGAGAAGCCCGGATTACCGCCGCCGTCCGGCTGCGTGAAAAGGCGGCCGCAGCCTCCGAGCAGACATTCCGCCTGTACCGGAACGGTCAGTTGGAGGAGACCATCCCGGCCGCCTCCGGCCAGGAATCCGGCACCTGGGAGGGCACCGGGACGGTATCCTGCGCCGCCGGGGACCAGCTGGAGGTGCGGTTCTTCTGCGTGGACGGCCTGGGCCTGGGATATGAGTTCCCTGTCCGGACCTGGACGGTAAAGGAGGACCGGCTGGCGCCGGGCTGGCCCGTCACCAACACCCCGGTGCTGGTCTGGCCGTAAACGGGACGGGGCGCTGGCGGAAGAGGCGCAGGACGGCAGGAGATTCCGGCCGCCCCGGAAGGCTTATCCCCGGATACATGAACTGCGGCGCCGCACAGGGGAGTCCGTCAGATCCGTAGACGGCGACCGGAGCAATCCTGCATCAGCGAGAGGCCCAGCCCCAGGCCGATGGCGAAGGCAGCTGTGCCCCAGCGGAGATAGCAGCTGGAGAGGAGATCACAGACCTGGATCTGCATGTCCTGCGGCATGGACATCCGGTCCAGCGCCGCCAGGATTTCCGCCTCATCATAGGGCGCATACTCTTGCATCAGGCTGTCGCCGTAGGTGTCGAACAGAGTTTCCGAAATGCTTGTCATGGGGATTCCTCCTTAATATGTGTTGTTCCGATATCCTTTTTGTGGTATGGTATTTCTTATTTATACGCTAAACGGATTTTATCATGTAATAGCGTGATTATCAAGATGCTTTTCACGTTTTTTCGTGATTTTAGAGCTTTACAAAAGGCGGGGCAAATTTTATGTATGTTACACAAGACATTGCAGACCGCATTAAATGGCGCCTCAAAGAAAAAGGCATCCGCACAAAAGATATGCTGTCTGATTTGAACATGGGAATTAACGCGATATCAGAATTTGCAAAAGGCAAGCAAATGTCCTGTATTGCCCTTGCTCGCATCGCCGACTATCTGGACTGCTCTGTGGATTATCTGCTGGGGCGGACAGACAACCCGGCGGTCAACCGCTGAGTTGCCCTGCCGGATAAAAAGAGCGTTCCCGCCGGGAACCCCGGGCGGCGGAACTGCCAAAGGAGAGCTTATGCGCAACATTGCCCTGAAACTCATGTACAACGGCACCGCCTACCACGGGTGGCAGGTGCAGAAGAACGCGGTCACCGTCTGCGGGACCCTGGAGAAGGCCATTGCTGACATCTGCGGCGGCCCGGTACACCTCACCGGCTGCGGACGCACCGACGCCGGTGTCCACGCGGAGCACTACATCGCCAACTTCCGCACGGAGAGCCGCATTCCCGTGGACCGGCTCCCCTTCGCCGTCAACACCCACACGCCGGAGGACATCGCGGTGAAGGAGGCCTTCGAGGTGGCGGAGGACTTCAACGCCATCGGCTCCTGCATCAAGAAGGAGTACACCTACCGCATCTACAACTCCCGGTTCAAGAACCCATTTTACGTCAACCGGGCCTACTTCTATCCCAAGCACCTGGACGAGGAATTCCTGAACCGGGCAGCGGGGATGTTCGTGGGCACCCACGACTTCGCGGCGGTGCGTTCCGTGGGCACGGAGACGAAGTCCACTGTCCGCACCATCTATTACTGTGACGTGACCCGGAACGGAGATCTGCTGGAATTGAAGGTCTGCGCCAACGGCTTTTTGTATAACATGGTACGGGCCATCACCGGCACCGTGCTGTACGCGGCGGAGGGCAAGTTCACCCCGGAGGACATCCCCGGCATTCTGGAGCGGGGGGACCGCACCGCCGCCGGTCCCACGGTGCCGCCGGGGGGACTGTACCTGACAAGACTTTGGTATGAGGATGAACGGCTCAATGGCTGATACGACGAACGACATCTGGAACGACAACGACGGGGAAGAGGACGAGGCTCCCCGGAAGGGCGGACGGCTGCGCCGCTTTGGGATCTTCTTTCTGGTGCTGGCGGCGGTGCTGGGCGTGGTGCTCGTGGCCGCGTACCGGGACGGCACCGGCTTTGACGCCCTGCGGCGGCTGTGTTCCTACGGCAGCGGAGAGGAGAGCACTGCTGAGGCCCAGTACGACTACGACGCCTCCGACAGCAACCGCTTTGCCGTCCTGGGGGATTCCCTGGTGGTGCTCTCCGACACAAAGCTGCAGGTCCTGGCGCGGGGCGGAGAGGAGATCTGGTCCACATCCGTGCGGATGAGCGCCCCTGCCCTGGAGACGGGCGGCGGCCGGGCTGTGGCTTACGACGTGGGGGGCACAGAGCTGTATGTGGTGGACGAGGGGGGCGAGATCCTCACGCTCACCGCACCGGAGGACGCCCCCTATTTCTCCGCCCGGCTGAATGAAGACGGTTGGCTGGCTGTGACCACAGAACTGCCGGGCTACAAGGGCGGCGTCACCGCTTATAACAGCCAGGGGACGGAGGTGTTTTCACTCACCGCGTCGGACCGGTTTGTCATCGACGCCCGGGTGACAGATGACGATAACACTCTGGCGGTGGTGACCTTAGGCCAGGAGAACAGCGTGTTCGTCAGCAACATGGTACTTTACAGCCTGGAGACGGCAGGAAATGTAGACCCGGCGGCCGACTACGATGTGACCGACGGTCTGGTGGCTGCCGTCGGAGAGCAGGACGGCCAGCTGGTGACGGTGTCCGACACCTGCCTGACCTACGCGTCCCCGGCCGGGGAGGTGCGCGCTACCTACTCCTATGCCGGCAGCTATCTGCGGGAATACGACTTGCACGGGGACGGCTTCACCGCCCTGCTGCTGAACCGGTACAAGTCCGGCGGTGTGGGCCGGTTGGTGACGGTGGACACGGACGGGCAGGAGATCGCCGCCCTGGACGTGAACGAGGAGATCCTCAGCATCTCCGCTGCCGGACGGTATCTGGCGGTGCTGTATATGGACAGCGTGGTGATCTACACAGAGGAGCTGGAGATCTATGCTCAGCTGGAGGGCACGGACTACGCCCGGTCGGTTCTGATGCGCCAGGATGGCTCTGCCCTGCTGCTGGCGGCAGAGAGCGCCCACCTGTTCCTGCCTTGAGTGGGAAACATTGATCTTGGAATTCACAAAACGTTTACGAGCAAAAAGGTAGGCAAGCATGACAACACCTGTTATAATAGACGTGATTATGGCTGTGGTTTTGATCGCTGCGGTCATCTACGGTGCCCACAGGGGCCTTTTCCGGGCCCTGGCGGGATTGGCGGTGGTGATCGTGGCCCTGGTGGGGGCGGCCATCATCGCAAATACCCTGGCCGCCCCGGCGGCCCGTCTGGTGACGCCCCTGATCCGGGAGCAAATCGAGACGAAGGTGGACGAGGCTATGGCCCGGCAGTCCCAGGAGGTCCAGATGCCGGAGGAGGACGTGGACGAGGGCTTCGCCATCGAGGACCTGCTGGCCCTGATGGGACTGGACGAGGACGTGCGGAACTCCCTGGCCAGCCAGACGCAGGAGAAGATCCAGGACACCGGCGTCTCCTTGGTCATGGCCGTGGTGGAGAGTCTGGCCCAGTCCATTCTCTATGCGGCGCTGTTCCTGGTCTCCTTCGTGGGACTGACGATCCTGCTGAAGCTGCTGATCCGGGCTATGGACTTGGTGCTGCAGCTGCCGGGGCTGCACCTGGTCAACGCCCTGGGCGGCGCCGTGATCGGCCTGATCGAGGGGGCCTTGGTGCTGTTTCTGGCCATCTGGGTTCTGCGGCGCTTCGGCGTCTCCTTTGAGACAGACACCGTCTCAGCCACCCATATTTTACGATTTTTTGCGACACACACGCCCCTGAGCGCGCTGTCGCTTCTGCAATGACGAACGGGGCCGTTGCCCCGCCGGCGTCACGATTTCTGGAGGGATTTACACGATGCAGCCGACACTTTGTTCAAGATGCAAGAAGAACGTGGCCGTTGTCTTCATCTCCAAAATGGAGGGGGACAAGACCACCAACGAGGGCCTGTGCCTGAAATGCGCCAAGGAGCTGGGCCTGCCCCAGGTGGACGATATGATGAAGCGCATGGGCATTTCCGACGAGGATCTGGACACGCTCAACAGTGAGATGCTCCAGGCCATGAGCGGCGTGGAGAATATCGAGGACCTGCCCGGCGGCGAGGACGCCGGGGAAGAGGAGGAAGAGGGCAAGACCGCCACCTTCCCCTTCCTGAACCGCCTGTTCTCCGGCGAGGCCGCCAAGGGCGGCGAGAGCGGCGGCCAGGAGGAAAGCGGTGCCCGAAGCCGGGAAAAGGAGCGCAAGGACCCTAAGAACGGCAAGCGCAAATATCTGGAGAACTACTGCATCTCCCTGACGCAGCGGGCCCAGGAGGGAAAGCTGGACCCGGTGATCGGCCGGGAGCAGGAGATCGAGCGGGTGGTGCAGATCCTGAACCGCCGCCAGAAGAACAACCCCTGCCTGATCGGTGAGCCCGGTGTGGGTAAGACCGCCATCGCGGAGGGGCTGGCCCAGCGGATCTCCAAGGGCGACGTGCCCTTCAAGCTGCGGAACAAGGAGGTCTACCTGCTGGATCTGACAGCTCTGGTGGCCGGCACCCAGTTCCGGGGCCAGTTCGAGAGCCGGATGAAGGGCCTTATCGACGAGGTGAAGCGCCTGGGGAACATTATTTTGATGATCGACGAGGTTCACAACATTGTGGGCGCCGGCGACGCCGAGGGCAGCATGAACGCCGCCAACATCCTGAAACCCGCCCTCTCCCGGGGCGAGATCCAGGTGATTGGCGCCACCACCTTCAACGAGTACCGCAAGTCCATCGAGAAGGACACCGCTCTGGAGCGGCGGTTCCAGCCGGTGACGGTGAACGAGCCCTCCATTGAGGACTCTGTGCAGATTCTCCAGGGCCTGGCCCCCAAGTATGAGCAGTACCACGGGGTGAAGATCTCTGAGGGGATCCTGCGTCAGGCGGTGCTGCTCAGTGAGCGGTACATCACCGACCGGTTCCTGCCGGACAAGGCCATCGACCTGATCGACGAGGCCTGTTCCGACCTGAATCTGAAAGACCCGGATATCTCCCGCCGCATGGAGATTCAGCGGGAGCTGGACGACTATGAGAAAGAGCGCACCATGCTGGAGGAGCAGGAGGAGAAGGCCGAGGGCGACTACGCCCGCATGGCGGAGCTGAAGAGCAAGGAACTCCAGCTGAACACAGAGCTGAACAGTCTGCTGGAAAAGGGCGATCCACAGCTCTCCATGGAGAATCTGGCCCATGTTATCGAGCTGTGGACCAAAATCCCGGCGGCCAAGATCCGGGAGCAGGAGTTCCAGCGCCTGAGCCAGCTGGAAGTGCGGCTCAAGAGCCATATCATCGGCCAGGACGAGGCCGTGTCCGCCGTAGCCGCCGCGGTGCGGCGGAACCGGGTGGGCATCTCCCCCAAGCACAAGCCTGTCAGCTTCATCTTTGTGGGGCCCACCGGCGTGGGCAAGACAGAGCTGGTGAAGCAGCTGGCAACAGACCTCTTCAACACGCCGGATGCCTTGATCCGGCTGGATATGTCGGAGTTCATGGAGAAGCACTCCGTCTCCCGTCTGGTGGGCTCCCCTCCGGGCTACGTGGGGTATGACGAGGCGGGCCAGCTGACAGAGAAGATCCGCCGCAAGCCCTACGCCGTGGTCCTCTTCGACGAGATTGAGAAGGCCCATCCCGATGTGCTGAACATCCTTCTCCAGATCCTGGATGACGGCGAGATCACCGACGCCCACGGCCGCAAGGTGAACTTTGAGAATACCATCATCGTCATGACCTCCAACGCCGGCAGCGCCACCAAGGAGGGCACCGTGGGCTTCGGCCGCTCCGTGAACGAGCAGGACGCCGACCGGGCCATGAAGGCGCTCCAGCAGTTCCTGCGGCCGGAGTTCATCAACCGGGTGGACGCAGTCATCACCTTCAACCGCCTCAGCGAGGAGAACTTCCACGGCATCGCACGTATCATGCTGAACGAACTGGTGGGTTCCCTGAAGGAGAAAGGCATCACCTTCACCTACGACGACGCACTGGTGGAGCTTTTGACGAAGAAGTCCTACTCCCTGACCTACGGCGCCCGGAACCTGCGGCGCACCATCCAGAAGGAGCTGGAGGACCCCATGGCCACAAAGATCATCGACAGCTACGAGCATCCCATCACCCAGGTGAAGGCCACGGTGGAGGACGGTGCCATTCGGCTGTACACCCTGTGACCGGAGGAAGAGGAGAGGGAGGACCATGCTGTTTCGGAAGGATATGGATCCCCGCTGTGCCTACTGCCAGCGGGGCCAGCAGATCAACGAGCGGGAGGTGGCCTGCGTCAAGCGGGGCATCGTGGCGGTGGAGCACCACTGCCGGGCATTCAAATACGACCCCTTGAAGCGGGTGCCGCCCCGGCCGGCAGCGCTGGAGACTGAACGGCTGAAAGAGGAAGATTTTTCGCTGTAAGCAGCGTTCAGCACCCGCCTGGAGAAAATCCCCGGGCGGGCGCTGTCACAAATGGGAAGGAGAGGAGACATCATGGAAGTCAAGCGGATCTGCGCGGCGTACTGGAGCGCCACAGGCAACACAGACAAGACGGTGAACACCATCGCGGAGACCCTGGCGGAGAAGCTGGGCGTCCCTCTGGAGCGGAGGAACTTCACACGCCCGTCAGACCGGGCGGAGGATCTGTCTTTTACGGGGAGAGACCTGGTGGTGTTCGGTATGCCCACCTATGCGGGAAAGCTGCCCAACAAGATGCTGCCCTATGTCCAGCAGCAGATCCACGGGAACGGCGCCCTGGCGGTGGGGGTGGTCACCTTCGGCAACCGGTCCTACGACAACTCCCTGGCGGAGCTGTGTGCCGCGCTGGAGGCGGACGGCTTCCACACCGTGGCCGGGGGCGCCTTTGCGTGCCGCCACGCCTTTACGGACGCGCTGGCGGACGGCCGCCCGGACTGGGATGACAAGCGGCAGATGGGGGAGTTCGCGGCCCGCATTGCGGACAAGGTAAAAGACCTGACGGACATCCCTGCTCCGGTGGCCGTGCCGGGCGATGCGGCGGCGCCCTACTACGTGCCCAAGGGCACGGACGGCCAGCCCGTCAAGTTCCTGAAGGCCAAGCCCCAGACGGATTTGGGCAAGTGTACCGACTGCGGCGCCTGCGCCCGCCTGTGTCCCATGGGGGCCATCAATCCCTCCAACGTGGCGGAGGTGCCCGGCACCTGCATCAAGTGCCAGCGGTGTGTCCGCAAGTGCACGAAGCACGCCAAGTACTTTGACGACCCGGCCTTTTTGTCCCACGTGGCCATGCTGGAGCAGAACTTCACAGAGCCCAAGGAGAATGAGGTGTATCTGTGAGGCGGTGGGTTCTTGCCTTTCTGATGGCGGTCACAGCCAACTGGGTTTCTCTGATCTATGCGTTTGGCCCGGTGAGCTGGCTCTTGACGACGATACTGCTTCTGGGGGAGTTCCTCTATTTTAATCTGCGGCCCATTGAGAAGAGCGGTGCGCCTACAAAGCGGATCTGGTATTTGAAAAGCGGCTGCGAATTGCTGCGCCTGTTTTTGATTACAGCTACGGTCACAGTCTTTGTGCAGATGGTATGGCTGTGGTGCCAGATTTCCATGATAACGCCGGAGAACAGCCTTGCCGCTGGAACAGCTGTTGCAGGTGCGGCTTTTGGCGTTCTCTGGGCTGTCTTGCTGGAGGCCATCGTCTTCTGGAACGGCATGATCCGGGTGTATCTCACCTCCGTCCAGCTGGGGCTGAAGCACCGGGTGCTGGCGGCCCTGTGCGGGTGGATCCCAATTCTCAACATCTGGTATCTGCGGAAGATTATCCGCATCACCGCCGACGAGGCGGAGTTCGAGACGGAGAAGTGGGAGCTGGACACCGCCCGGGCGGAGAGCGAGATCTGTAAGACGAAATACCCGATCCTTCTGGTCCACGGGGTGTTCTTCCGGGACTTCCGCTATGTCAACTACTGGGGCCGCATTCCCAAGGAGCTCCAGCGCAACGGCGCAACAGTGTACTACGGACAGCAGCAGTCCGCCGCCGCGGTGGAGGACAGCGGGCGGGAGCTGGCGGACCGTATCCGGCAGATCCTGGCGGAGACCGGCTGTGAGAAGGTGAACATCATTGCCCACTCCAAGGGGGGACTGGACAGCCGGGCCGCCATCGCCCACGCTGGATGTGCCCCCTGTGTGGCCAGCCTCACCACCATCAACACGCCCCACCGGGGCTGCATCTTTGCCGAATATCTGCTGAAGAAGATCCCTGCAGCGGCTCGGCAGAAGATCGCAGATACCTACAACGCCGCCCTGAAGCGGCTGGGGGATGAGGCCCCGGACTTCCTGGCGGCGGTGACAGATCTGACCGCCTCTGCCTGCGAGGCCAGGAACGCGGCTACCCCGGACGCCCCCGGCGTCTTTTACCAGAGCGTCATGTCCTATTGCAGAAAGGCCCAGCACGGCAAGTTCCCTCTGAACATGACCTATCCCATCGTCAAGCACTTTGATGGATTGAACGACGGGCTGGTGGCGGTGGACTCCGCCAAATGGGGCGATCAGTTCACCCTGCTGGAGCCAAGGGGGCACCGGGGCATCTCACACGGGGATGTGGTGGATCTGAATCGGGAGAACATTCCCGGCTTCGACGTCCGGGAGTTCTATGTCTCCCTGGTAGCGGATCTGAAAAACAGAGGCTTTTGAGCGGAAAAAAGCGGAGCGTCACAGGGACGCTCCGCTTTCGTGTTCCGTGGTGTCTTTTATGGTGGGGGCCACCGGTTCCACAAGGGGATCCGCCGCCCCGCCATCCTCTGTGGTGTCATCTGCGGGGGAACAATAGGTTTTGTACAGCGCCACATGGTCATAGATGGCCCGCCAGGAGCTGTAAGCGTCTGCCGTCACACAGATATAGCGTCTGCCGTCCGCTGTTTCGCCGCAGCTGGCGGCGCAGTTGCCGGACTCCACCACATAGCCGGTCTTGGCGCCGGTGACCTCAATGCCGCCGGTATCCTTGTCCTCGATCCGCCGCAGGAACCAATTGGAGAGGATCTGCCCCTCCGGGTGGTCCGCAGTGGGGAGAGTCTCATAGGTCCGGGCACCCAGCACCTCCCGGCACAGGTCGTTGTCCATGGCCGCCTCCAGGATCACCGCCATGTCGGAGACCGTGCACTTGTGGGCCTCGTCATACAGTCCCACGCAGTTGGTGAAGTGGGCGGTGTCCGCGATGCCAAGCTCCTCCAGCTTTTCGTTCATCAGCGCCACGAACGCCTCCTGGGAGCCCGCCACATAAGTGGCCAGCCCCAGTGCCGCGTCCGCACCGGAGGAGAGGATGGTGCCGTAGAACAACTCACGCACCGGGACCGTTTCGTCAACCATCAGCCCCACCACGCTGCACCCGTTGACATAGCAGTAGTCGGTGATGTCGATGGTCATGGTGAAGGTGTCGTCCAGCTCCGCTTCTGTGATGTGCTCAGCGGCCACCAGAACCGTCAGGACCTTCGTCATGGAGGCGGGAGAGATCACAGTATCCGCGTTTTTCTCCGCCAGGACCGTCCGGGTGTCCAGGTCAACCAGGACCGCGCAGCGGCTGGGAAAGTCCTCTCCCAGCTGGATCGTGTCCGGGCCGGACACGGCCCTGGCATAGGGCTCCGGCGCAGGGGCGCTGGCGACGGATGTCACCTGAAAGGGCCGTTCGGCCTTAACCATCTCCGGCGCAGGCTTTTCAATCAGCTGGGCTCCCACGGTCACCAGGCCTACACACAGAACGGCCAGCAGCCCGCAGGGCACCAGACGGCGAAGCAGCCGCCGCCGCTTTTCCCGCTGCTTCTTTCGGCGGGCCTCCGCCCGCTGGGCCCGCCGGGTGGCCCGCTCCTCGTCCGTGATAATGGGCTTGTACTCCTCGTCCATATCGGCGCTCCTATCTGAAAGGCGGGCCTGTCCGGCACCGCCGCAGTCTCGTACTCTTCATTATAACAGATGATGGAAGAAAATGCATCTCCTATTTTCCGGTTTGGCAGAGGGAATTTTATCCATCCGGCTTTTGACCCGTGAAAAACCGCTGTCAGGCCAAGTTGTTTTTGCATAGCCTGAGTGTAAGAACAACACTTGGAGGGGAGCGTATGGCTCAAGTTACCCATTTTTTCGCAGGCGCTAACAGCGGTGACGGCTTCCAGAACCTGTTTTCGGAGATCGTGGACCTGGAAGACACCTATGACCTGATGGTTTTGAAAGGCGGCCCCGGCGTGGGCAAGGCCACCTTCATGCGGGAGATCGGCCGAAGCATGGAGGAGGCCGGCACACCGGTGGAGTACTTATGGTGTTCCGGCGACCCGGATTCCCTGGACGGCGTGGTGCTGCCGGAGCTCCGCTGCGCCGTGGTGGATGGTACGTCGCCTCATGTGGTGGAGCCCCGGTACCCTGCGGCGGTGGACCGGTATGTGGACCTGGGGCGGTTTTACGACCTCACCGCCGCCAAGGCCGCGGCAGAGGAGGTGAAGGCTCATACCCGGGCCTACAAGGCCGCATATATCCGGGCCTATCACCATCTGAAGGCTGCCCGGCAGGTGGAGCTGGATGCAGTGGCGGCGGTGCGGAAGACCTTCGACCGGGAGAAGGCGGACCGCCGGACGGCGGGCATTCTCTCACGGGAGCTGCGCCGCCGGGGCGGTGAGGCGGGGAAGACCACCCGCCGCTTCCTGGGCAGTATTACCCACAAGGGGTACATCTGGCGGTTTGACAGTGTGGACGCCCTGTGCCCCAAGGTCTATGAGCTGGCGGACAGCTGGGAGCTGGCAGGGGAGATGCTTGCCCGGCTGCATCGGGCGGCGGCGGATAACGGCTGGGACACCATCGTCTGCTGCGCGCCGGAGGAGCCGGGGCGGATCGAGCACCTGCTGATCCCCGGACTGGGGCTGGCCTTCGTCACCTCCCGGCCCGGCATGGAGTACGGGCAGAAGCCCTTCCGCCGGGTGCGGCTGGACGCCATGACGGAACCTCAGGGCAAGGCCCGGCTGCGGTTCCAGACCCGGATGGCGGCACTCCTGCGGGAGGAAGGGGCCGCGGCGCTGAAAGACGCCAAAGCCAACCACGATAAGCTGGAGGCAGTCTACAACCCCTATGTGGATTTCGACGGTGTCCGAACCCTGGCGGCGCTGGAGGCGGGGCGGCTTCTCAGCTGGCTGGGTTGAATCAGATCAGGATGCGGGCCCCGGCGGTATACCGCCGGGGCCTTGCCTTATGCGAACAGATGTGCTACAATGCTGGAAGCGAAAACAGGGGCAAGACAGCCCCAGAGGGAACGGGACTATGACCAAGGAAGAAGCACTGAAAACCTATTACGGCTACGACGTCTTCCGGGGCGGCCAGGAGGCGGTCATCGACGCGCTGCTCTCTGGGCGGGATGCGCTGGCCATCATGCCTACCGGGGCGGGGAAGTCCGTCTGCTACCAAATCCCGGCCTTGCTGCTGTCGGGGATCACCCTGGTGGTCTCGCCTCTGGTGTCCCTGATGCGGGACCAGGTGACGCAGCTGGTGCAGATGGGCATCCCGGCGGCGTTTCTCAACAGCTCCCTAACCTTCCGCCAGTATCTGCTGGCCCTGGACCGGGCCAGGGCGGGGCGGTACAAGATCATCTACGTGGCCCCGGAGCGGCTGGAGACCGAGGGCTTCCAGGCCTTTGTGCGGGAGGCAGACATCTCCCTGGTGGCGGTGGACGAGGCCCACTGCATCTCCCAGTGGGGCCAGGATTTCCGGCCCTCCTACCTGAACATCCCCGCCTTTGTGGAGAGCCTGCCCCACCGGCCCCCGGTGGGAGCCTTCACCGCCACCGCCACGCCGGACGTGAAGGCGGACATCCACCGCCTGCTGGACCTGCAGGACCCGCTGGAGCTGACCACCGGCTTTGACCGGGAGAACCTGTATTTTGAGGTCCAGCAGCCTGCGGACAAGCGGGCGGCGCTGCTGGAGCTGGTGAAGGGCCGCCCCGGCAAGTGCGGCATCGTCTACTGTGCCACCCGGAAGAATGTGGAGGAGGTGTGCGACTTCCTCCGCCAGCGGGGGGTAGCCGCCGCCCGGTATCACGCTGGCCTGGCCCCAGAGGAGCGGCAGAGGAACCAGGAGGACTTCCTCTACGACCGGGTGCAGGTGATGGTGGCCACCAACGCCTTCGGCATGGGCATCGACAAGTCCGATGTCCGGTATGTCATCCACTACAATATGCCCAAGGACATGGAGAGCTACTACCAGGAGGCGGGCCGGGCGGGCCGGGACGGGGCGCCCTCCAGCTGCATCCTGTTGTACAGTGGCCAGGATGTGCGGACTAATGAGTTTCTCATCACCCACAGCGAGCCCCGGGAGGACTTGGATCCCCGGACGGCCGAGCAGCTGCGGGAGCGGGACCTGCAGCGGCTGCGGCAGATGACCGGCTACTGCCGGACACGCCGGTGTTTGCGGCAGTATATCCTGCACTACTTCGGCGAGCACGCGCCGGACACTTGCAGCGCCTGCTACAACTGCCTCCATAACTTCGAAGAGGTGGATGTCAGCCGGGACGCCAAGGCCATCGTGGCCTGCATTGCCAAAACCGGACAGCACTTCGGCGTGGGTGTCATCGCGGAGACCCTCTGCGGTGCGGACACGGAGCGGGTGCGGAAGTACCACATGGACCGGGAGGATACCTACGGCGCTTTGGGTCAGCTGACCCAGAAGGAGGTCCAGGAGCGCATCCGCTTCCTGCTGGACCAGGGCGTGCTGGAGCTGAGTCCGGGGCAGTATCCGGTGCTGCGGCTGACGGAGCGGGCGGAGGACGTGATGTACGGCGAATCGACGCTCCAGATGAAGACGCTGCGGGAGGACCGGTCCGCCCCGGCCCGCCGGGCGGCGGCCGGGGAGCTGGAGGGGGATGCGGCGGAGCTGTTCGGCCGCCTCCGGGCCCTGCGGGCCCAGTTGGCCCGGCGGCAGGGAGTCCCCGCCTACGTGGTGTTCTCGGACAAGACCCTGCGGGAGATGGCGATTTCCCGCCCCCGGACCACGACGGAGCTGCGTGCGGTCAGCGGCGTGGGCTCCGCCAAGGCGGAGCGGTACGGCCGGGACTTTCTGACGGTGATCCAGGACTTTCCGTCGTGACGGAGATCAGAAGAGACAACAGGCGCTGCCCCATGCGGGACAGCGCCTGTCTGTGTTTTTTCAGTTCAGAAAATCCTTCAGCTTTTTGCTGCGGCTGGGGTGGCGCAGTTTCCGCAGGGCCTTGGCCTCGATCTGGCGGATGCGCTCCCGGGTAACGTTGAATTCCTTGCCCACTTCCTCCAGGGTGCGGGTGCGGCCGTCCTCGATGCCGAAGCGGAGCTTTAGAACCTTTTCCTCCCGGGGAGTGAGAGTGGAGAGAACATCCATCAGCTGCTCCTTCAGCAGGGTGAAGCTGGCGGCTTCGCTGGGCTCGCTGGCCCCCTCGTCGGGGATGAAGTCGCCCAGGTGGGAGTCCTCCTCCTCACCGATGGGGGTCTCCAGGGAGACGGGCTCCTGGGCAATTTTCAGGATCTCCCGGACCTTCTCCACCGGCATTCCCATCTCCGCGCTGATCTCATTGGGAGACGGATCATGGCCCAGCTCCTGCAGGAGCTGGCGGCTGACCCGAATCACCTTGTTGATGGTCTCCACCATGTGGACAGGGATGCGGATGGTGCGAGCCTGGTCGGCGATGGCCCGGGTGATGGCCTGCCGGATCCACCAGGTAGCGTAGGTGGAGAACTTGTAGCCCTTGGTGTAGTCGAACTTCTCCACCGCCTTGATCAGGCCCAGATTGCCCTCCTGGATCAGATCCAGGAACAGCATGCCCCTGCCCACGTACCGCTTGGCGATGGACACCACCAGGCGGAGGTTGGCCTCCGCCAGCTTCTGCTTGGCGGTCTCACCCTTGGCGTGGGCGGACTTCCAGGCGGAGATCTCCTCCTGGGAGTAGGGGATCTCCTGCCCCTCCTTCCGGAGCCGGTCGATCTCCGCCAGCTTCCGGTCGGCCTCGTTGCCCGCGCCCATGGCCTGGGCCAGGTCGATCTCCTCATCCGGGGACAACAGGGGCACCTTGCCGATCTCTTTCAGATACATACGGACAGGATCGTCGATGGAGAAGCTGTTCACCAGAGTGTTGGGATCCACCAGCTCCTCTTCCTCCACATCGGCGATCTCCTCTGCGGCGGGCTCGTCATCCGGCAGGTCCGCCAACAGGGCATCGTCGGCGCTGATGTCGATGTTCAGCGCCTCCAGGGAGTCGTAGAGCTGATCCATCTGATCGCTCTCCAGATTCAGGTCATCCACCGCGTCCATCAGATCTGCGGAGTCCAACTTGCCCTTCTTCTTACCGCGGGCCAGCAGTTCCCGCAGTTTTTCGTTGTTCATCAGCCAGGAGGCTGCGGGCAGCGCAGCCACCTGCTTGTCGTCCAGCCGGAGGATGCCGGCCTTCCGGGCCTCCTCGTCCGTCATGACGGCGGGGGCCTCCTGGGCCGTCTCCTCCCCCTTTTTCCGGGTGGACTTTTTGGCAGACCTTGCAGCCGGCTCCCTCTCCGCGGCCTTCTCCGCCGCATCTGCGGCCGCCAGGAGCGCGTCTGCCTGTCTCTTCAGCTCCTTGGGGCTCAACTCAAACTCATTTGCCATGCTGCTTTCCTCCAGTACCCTTTTTGTCTTTGTATTTTTCTGTGGCCGCCAGCAGCGGGTCGGCAGTCCCGCCCCCCAGCCGCTTCTCGGCCTCCGTCTGTACGATGCGTATGTAGTCCGCCAGCGCCTGTTGTCCGTTTCGCAGAGACTCCGGCTGCTGGCAGACGCCGGTGAGATGGTTCATCTCCTCCTGGGAGAAGAACTCCGCCTGGGCCGCCAGGGAGGGGACGCGTCCTGCCGCCTTGGCCTGCCACAGCGTGGTAAAGGCACGGCCCAGCAGTGGGGAGGAGAACTGCTCCTCCCGCAGGGGCGGCTCCTCCGGGAACAGGCTCTCGTCCCGGATCAGCAGCCGCAGGATGCCCTCCTCCGCCCGGGCGGAGCGGATGTTGTCGTATCGCAGCTCCCGCTCCTTGGGCTGGAGCTGGACCGCCGGGTTCAGGTCCCGCCGCAGCTCCTGCCGCTTCTCCCGGGAGAGGCGGCGTTTGAAGGCCCGCTGGACCTCCAGCCTCATGGCCTCCGGCGTGATCTTGGCGGTCTCTGCGGCCCGGGTGGTGTAGATCTCCCGCTCTACCGGATTGGCAAGTGCGGCCAGCAGGGCGCTGACCTCCTCACAGTAGGCCACACGGGCCTCGTCACTGGAGAGGTCGTACTTACCCGCCGCCTGGGCCATGCGGAACTCGATGCCGTTCTCACTGCCGGTCAGCAGCGCCTCGAAGGCGTCTTTTCCCTGGAGCTTGATGAAGTCGTCGGCGTCCTGCTTTACCAGTTCGCCATCCTCCGTCCGCCGCCGGGGCAGCTGAAGGACCTTGACCGAAAACTCCGAGTTGTTCAGGATCTCCAGCGCCCGCTCCGTGGCGATCTTGCCGGCGTTGTCATTGTCGTAGCACAGCACCAGCTCCTTCGTGAACCGGCTGAGGAGCCGTGTCTGCTCCACTGTCAAAGCCGTCCCCATGGAGGCCACTGCGTTGTCGAATCCCGCTTGGTGGAGCGTCACCACGTCGATGTTGCCCTCGCAGAGGATGATGTTGGACCGCTTGGATTTCTTGGCCAGATTCAGTCCGTACAGAACCCGCCGTTTGGAGTACACCGGTGTCTCCTGGGAGTTCATGTACTTGGGCTCAGACTTGTCCAGGACCCGGCCGCCGAAGGCCACCACGTCTCCCCGCACATCGATGACAGGAAAGATGAGCCGGTTGCGGAACTTGTCGTACAGGCCGCCGTTCCGGTTCTGCACCGCCAGGCCTGCCTCCAGCAGCTCCGACTTCGTATAGCCCTTCTTCGTCATGGCCAGGATCAGCGCGTCCCAGGCATCCAGAGAGGCTCCCAGACCGAAGTTCACTGCCGTGGCCCTGCGAATTTTCCGCCGGTCCAGATATTCCTGCACCGCCCGCCCCTCCGGCTGTTGGAGCATCTGATAGTAGAACCGGGCCGCGTCCCGGTTCAGGTCCAGCAGACGCTGGCGCCTGCGGCCCGCCTCCCGGTCGCCGTCCTCCTCCGGTACCTCCATCCCCGCCCGTTTGGCCAGAAAGCGCACCGCATCCGGGAAGGAGAGATTCTCCTCCTCCATGATGAAGTTGATAACGCCGCCGCCCCGCTTGCAGCCGAAGCAGTAGTAGATCTGTTTGTCCGGAGAGACGGAGAAGGAGCCGGTCTTCTCACTGTGGAAGGGACACAGACCAAAGAGATTCGCGCCCTTTCGGGTCAGCTGCACATAGCTGCCCACCACGTCCACGATGTCACTCCGGGCCATCAGCTCGTCCAGAAAGCTCTGGGGAAAGGGCATGTCAAGGTCTCCTCCTTTCGGTGAGTGTTGCCAGATTTCCCGAGGGTCATACCCGAAAGCGAGGGCGTACCCAAAACGAGACATTTTAGATATACCCCGTTCTTTTGGGATTTCCTCTTTTTTTGCTGGATTTTTTCAAAAAGTTTTTGCCCAGTGGGTTTACAGACTGCCGCGGCCTGCGTAAAATGGTAGAAAAGCGTCGAAGCGGCGGAGAGGAGGCGTGAGATGTCCATCGAGCTTTGGGCGGCCCGGTTGGAGCGCCCGCTGACGGAGCGGGAGACGGAGGCCATGCTGCCCCTGCTGCCCCCGGAGCGGCAGGAGCGGCTGCTGCGGATCAAGCAGTCGGAAAAGCGGCGGGAGCCCCTGTGCGCCTATCTCATTCTACGCCATGCCTTGTGGGAGCAGTACCGCTGGCGGGAGCTTCCGCCTATCCGGCTCACCTCTCTGGGCAAGCCCTACTTCCCGGATTTCCCGGAGGTCCACTTCAATCTGAGCCACACCACCGGCGCGGTGCTGGTGGCCCTGTCCGGGGAGCCGGTGGGGGTGGATATCGAGCACATCCGGCCGGTGAGCGAGCGGGCCATGCGGCGTCTGGCGGATGTGACCACGGAACGGGCCTTCTTCCAGAGCTGGGTCCGGCGGGAGGCCCGGGCCAAGCGCAGCGGCGCCGGCGTGGGGACCATGCTGGCGTCGGAGACCCCGCTCCAGCCTGGGGAGCGATTCTATTTTCTGGACACCTTTCCGGGCTATGTGGCGGGAGTGGCCACCCGGGACGGGGGCCCGCCAGGCCAGGTGCGCAAATACTCCCTGGATGAGATGATGGGATAAAAGCGGGGGAGAAAAAAGGCGGCGGGGCAGTGCCCCGCCGTCTCCCGGTCGGTTTATACGATCTTCCGCAAAGGCAGCGGCTCCGCCGCATCCTTCTGCTCCGCAAAGTAGCGGATGATGTCTTTTCGGGTGACGATCCCGGTGAAGTTCCCCAGGTCGTCCACCACAGGGATGAAGTTCTGGTTCATGGCGCTGTGGAGGAGCTCTTCCATGGTGACGGTGATCCGGACGGGAGGATAGCTGTTGCCCCGCAGAATGTCCCGGACCTGCAGCCGCTCCATGTCCTTCATGGAGTAGGCAGTCAAGGTCTCGCAGTCCTTGGACAGGAGCTGCCAGAGGAAATCCCCCTCACTGACTGTACCGACATATTTCCCATCCCGGCTGATGACGGGGATGGCGGTATAGCCGTGGTGCCGCATCTTTTCCAGTCCCTGACGGAAGGTGCAGTCATCGTACAGATAGGCGACGCTGTGCTTCGGGAGCAGAAAATAAGCTATGTTCACTTTGCTGCCTCATTTCTAAGGGCGGGGGCCCGCCCGTATTCGGCCTTTCCGGCCTTCTGAAAAAAGTATACAGGAAATGCCTGGGGAATTGGTGAATAATCTATGAAATCTGCCGGAGAACGGTCTTTACTTTTTCGACAGAGGCTGTTATTATAAAATGTGATATATGCAACAGAAGGGAGCGGCCGCGATGTTGACCCCACAGGAACTGAAAAAGAGCCCCTTGTTTCAGGACATCGGGTACGAGAATTACCAGCAGATGCTGGACTGCTTTCAGGCGGTGCAGCGGAGCTATCGGGTGGACGAGGTGATCTACGACTTCTCCGGCCCGGCTGGCAACGCCGTAGGCGTGGTGGAGCGGGGGGAGGCATCCCTGATCCGCATCGATGAGGAGGGAGTCGCCACTGTGCTGGAGGAGCTGGGCCCCGGCGGTGTGTTCGGCAAGAGCCTGGCGTTTTCCACCTCCGGCCGGGACAGCTTGGAAGTGGTCTGCCGCACGGCCTGCGACGTGGTGTTCATCGACTATCCCCATATTCTGAAGCGGTGTGAGCGGGCCTGCACCCATCACAGCCTGCTGGTGCAGAATATGCTGCGGCTGATCTCAGACAAGGCCCAGGCCCTGTCCGAGCGGGTGGACGTTCTCTCCCGCCGGTCCATCCGGGAAAAGCTCCTGTGCTACTTCAACCAGCTGGCGGAGAAGGAGGGGAGCCGGACCTTCCAGCTGCCCTTCTCCCTGAGTATGCTGGCGGATTACATCGCCACGGACCGCAGCGCCATGATGCGGGAGCTGAAGCGATTGAAGGAGGAGGGCGTCCTCCGGTCCGAGGGGCGGCGCATCACCCTTTGTACAGGATGATTGACCGGCCAGAAGGGGCGCTGGAAAGTTTGTTATTTTTTTCGCAGAATCCCCGCAAAAACGGATTGACTGCTTTCGGGGGTTGTGTTAAAGTATAGACAATGTGTCGTGTCGAAGGATACATCGCCGCAAATACCAAAATTCGATCATTCGGGAAAGAAGGAACACTATGTATCGTATCGTGAGAAAAGAGGCCCTCCGTCCCACCGTCACCCTGTATGAGATCGAGGCACCCCTGGTCGCCAAGAAGGCCCAACCGGGCCAGTTCATCATCCTGCGCGTGGATGAGAACGGCGAGCGAATCCCCATAACGATCAACGACTATAACCCGGAGAAGGGCACCGTCACCATCATCGTCCAAACCGTGGGTGCCACCACGGAAAAGCTGAGCCACATGAAAGAGGGCGACAGCCTCCAGGACTTTGTGGGCCCCCTGGGCAAGGCCACCGAGACCGAGGGCAAGAAGAAGGTCTGCGTGGTGGGCGGCGGTGTCGGCTGCGCCATCGCGTATCCCGTGCTGAAGAAGTTCCACGACTGTGGGGCCGAGGTCCACGCCGTCATCGGCTTCAAGAATAAGGATCTGGTGATCCTGGAGGATGAGTTCCGGGCCGCAAGCAGCGTACTGAAGGTCTGCACCGACGACGGCTCCTATGGCCAGAAGGGCGTTGTCACCGAGGCGCTGAAGGAGCTGATTGACGCTGGCAACCAGTATGATGAGGTGTTCGCCATCGGACCCATGGTGATGATGAAATTTGTTTCCAAGACCACGGAGCCCTACGGCATCCCCACCACCGTGTCCATGAGCCCCATCATGATTGACGGCACCGGCATGTGCGGCGGCTGCCGCCTGAGCGTGGGCGGCGAGATGAAGTTCGCCTGCGTGGACGGCCCGGATTTCGACGGCCACAAGGTGGACTGGGATCTGGCGGTCAAGCGGAACCAGATGTATCGGGACTTTGAGGCCCACAAATATGAGGAGACCTGCAACCTGTTCAAGAAGGAGGCCGAATAATCATGGCCAATATGTCTTTGAAGAAGAATCCCATGCCCTCTCAGGAACCCGATGTCCGCAACAAGAACTTCGACGAGGTGGCCCTGGGCTATACTGAGGAAATGGCCATCGACGAGGCCAAGCGCTGCCTGAACTGCAAGAACCCCAAGTGCGTGAACGGCTGCCCCGTGAACGTACATATTCCCGAGTTCATCGCCAAGGTGGCGGAAGGCAAGTTTGACGAGGCCTTCGGCGTCATCACCTCCACCAACAGCCTGCCCGCCATCTGCGGCCGTGTCTGCCCCCAGGAGAACCAGTGCGAGGGCCAGTGCATCCGGGGCATCAAGGGTGAGCCCGTGGGCATCGGCCGTCTGGAGCGGTTTGTGGCGGACTATCACAATGCCCACGGCCATCAGGGCGGCGCTCCCGCCGTGCCGGAGAGCAACGGCCACAAGGTAGCTGTGGTAGGCTCCGGCCCTGCGGGCCTGACCTGTGCCGGCGATCTGGCCCGGAAGGGGTATGACGTCACCGTGTTCGAGGCGCTGCACCAGGTTGGCGGCGTGCTGGTGTACGGCATCCCGGAGTTCCGTCTGCCCAAGGCCATTGTGGCCAAGGAGGTGGCCCGGCTGGAACACTTCGGCGTGAAGATCATGACCGACACCGTGGTGGGCCGCACCATCACCGTGGACGAGCTGATGGATGAGATGGGTTTTGAGGCCGTGTTCATCGGCTCCGGCGCCGGCCTGCCTATGTTCATGAACATCCCCGGCGTCAACTACAAGGGCGTGCTGTCCGCCAACGAGTTCCTGACCCGCATCAACCTGATGAAGGCATACCTGCCCGATTCCGACACGCCCCTCATCCATCCCAAGAAGGTGGCCGTCGTAGGCGGCGGCAACGTGGCCATGGACGCCGCCCGGTGCGCCAAGCGCCTGGGTGCAGAGGTCTATGTTGTGTACCGCCGCGGCATGGAGGAGCTGCCCGCCCGCCGTGAAGAGGTGGAGCACGCCGAGGAGGAAGGCATCATCTTCAAGACTCTCTGCAACCCGGTGGAGGTGCTGGCGGACGAGAACGACGATGTGAAGGGAATCCGCTGCATCCGGATGGAACTGGGCGAGCCCGATGCCTCCGGCCGCCGCCGTCCCATCGAGGTCCCCGGCAGTGAGTTCGACGTGGACGTGGACTGCGTTATTATGGCCCTGGGCACCAGCCCCAACCCCCTGATCAAGTCCACCACCAAGGGCCTGGAAATCAACAAGAAGGGCGGCATCGTGGTGAACGAGGACGGTCTCACCTCCCGCGAGAATGTCTATGCCGGCGGCGACGCCGTCACCGGTGCTGCCACCGTCATCCTGGCCATGGGCGCCGGCAAGACCGCGGCTAAGGCCATCGACGAGGCGTTGAGCAAGAAGTAAGATCTCCCGGACTTTTTACAAGGCGGGCAGCGAAAGCTGCCTGCCTTGTCCCTTTTGGTTGGAATCTGTCGGATTAGCCTTGACAGCAGGTGCGGGGACCGATATAATCAAGGTGCCTGGTTCCCTCAGGTGGAGGGCGCCACGCGGCTTTGGGACAGCGCGGAGGCGAACGCAGCAAACTGTGTCTTGAAGGGAAAAACGATGGCTTATTGCAGAAAATGTGGTGCATTGATCGATGACTATGCGGCGGTCTGCCCGAAATGCGGCACACCTCAGAACGGAGGACCGAATAATCCTCCACCGGCAGCGGACAACGGCGGCTTCCTGTGGGGGCTTCTGGGCTGCTGTATTCCCATTGCAGGATTGATCTTGTTCCTGGTATGGAAGGATACCAAGCCCCGGACTGCCAAGGCGGCGGGCATCGGCGCCCTGGTGTGCGTGATCGCCTATGTACTGATGTACGTTGCGGCGGCGGCTCTGGGCATCAGCGCAGCGGTGTATGCCTATTAAGCTGCGGCGCTGGCTTTGGCGGTGGCTTCCGATTCTCTTCGGATGCCACTGCCGGCCGGATCGCTCTTTCCATTTTCGGGACGGAACGCCCTTTCCCATCTGCGCCCGGTGCACCGGGGAGCTGGCGGGCATCCTGGCGGGGCTGGCAACCTGGTGGGCGGTCCATCCCCCGGCGGGAGTGGCGGCTGTGCTGCTGGTTCCGTTGATTGCGGACGGACTTCTCCAGCTTTGTACGCCCTATGAGAGCGGTAATCTCCGGCGGCTGGCGACGGGGCTCCTCTTCGGCTACGGGCTGACGGTGCTTCTGCTCACGTCCTTGGGCTGGGCCTATCAATGGGGCTTTGGCTTTGGGAAAACATTGCTGGATCCCTGAGAAGATCAGCAGCCGTGACATCCAGGAGGCAAGACCATGCTGGAACTGTGTTTTGATATGTCAACCTGCGGTGCCCTGCGGGTGGCCCAGCGCTGCGGCGGGAGCGGACGGAAAGGCTTCGGATTCGTTCTCAGCCGCACAGAGGACGGCGGAAATGTGACATCTACTACGGTCATCGGCTTCGATGACGGAAAAGCGCCCGCGGGAGAAGAGATCCACCAGATCCAGCGGGCCCAGCGGCGGCAGGCGGCCCTGGAACGGGAGGCCATCCCCCTGGGCGGCAGTCCGAGTGATGTACTGGTCTTGTCCCTGGGACTGGATATGGGGGATATCCGAGAACCGCTGGGGGCGGACCGGTGGGACCTGCTGCGCCGGTGGTGTGATGGTGATGATGAGACCACGGACCGGGACTGGCAGCGGAATTTGGAGGCAGCGGAGCGATTGAGGTCCTGCGGCTCTAGGGACGCCGTCCGTATTTGGGTGGACCATACGCCATACGGCGCCTGCGGTCTGCTCCACGCTGCCAGCCTGCTGAAAGACACAAAGGCCGACGTCCGCGTGGTGTTCCTGCCGCCCTGGCGGGAGCGGCCGGACGGCGTCGTGGAGACCTACCTGGGTTGGGGCGAGGTGGAGCCGGAGCTGTTCGGACGCTTCCTGTCCCGGGAGGAGCCGCTGCCGCCGGTGATGCTGGGCGCTATGGCCCATCGGTGGGAGGTGCTCCGGCAGGAGAACGCCCCGATCCGGGCGGTGGTGAACGGCCGGGTCCGCAGCGTGGGGGAGGACTTCTACGACGAAATGATCCGACGCCATCTGCCCGAGGGCCAGACGAAGATCGCCAACATCATTGGAGAGGTTCTGGGCCGGGAGAAGCCGGGCATCGGCGACGTCTGGCTGGCGGAGCGCATCCGGCAGATGCTCTCCACCGGGGAGCTGCGGATGCTCCGGGAGGACCGGGAGCGGTTTTACCGCTCTGTGGTAGAAAGGACTTGACATTTCCCGGGAAATCTGTAAAATAAAACATCAATATAGGTCCGCCGCCGGGCGGACAAAGGCGTTTGCCCCTGCATCCGTAGGCCATTGGAGATGCGGGGCGCGGGCGCCTTTTATTTTTTGCTGTCAGAGGAGGAGTGATTTGCATGGCATGGGTATTTCTGGCATGCGCGGGACTTCTGGAGGTGTTCTGGTCCTCGTTCCTGAAACTGTCCGATGGCTTCACGAAGCTGGGCTGGTCCGTGATGACCATTGCGGGGATGCTGGCCAGCTTCTATTTGCTGAGCCAGGCCATGAAGACGCTTCCCCTGGGCACTGCCTACGCCGTCTGGACCGGCATCGGGGCCGTAGGCTCCGTGGCGGTGGGCATCCTGATCTTCAAGGAGCCGGTGACCGCCGCCCGGATGTTTTTCACCGTGTTGCTGCTGACGGGCATTGTCGGCATCAAGCTGACCTCTTCCCACTGAGGGAAAACAGAAAACGAGGACCGGTCCGGTCCTCGTTTTTCCATAGATGCCGTTACAGGTCCACCACCGTCACATCGTGGCCCGTGTGGGGGAGAAAGACATGCAGCAGGTCCTCCGTCCGCAGGCGGAGGCTGGCGTCGTTCTTGCAGGGGTGGCAGCCGAACCAGGCCGCGTCATGGACTGCCCGGTCCATCACCAGCCGGACCCGGCGCTCCGTGTCATAGGCCAGGCCCAGCACGCTGGCAGAGCCGGGGGTGCAGCGGAGCATGGACTCCATCAGCTCCGGCGGGGCGAAGGAGAGGCGGGTGGTGCCCAGTTGGGCGCTGAGGACCTTGGTCTGGAAGGGCTTGCCGCCGGGCATGGTCAGCAGGTAGAACGCCGTCTTCTGCCGGTTGCAGAGAAACAGGTTCTTGCAGATGGAGATGCCCAGCACCTCGCTGACCACATCGCAGTCGGCGATGGTGTCGGCGGTCTCGTGGGCCACCCAAGCATAGGGGATGTGCAGCCGGTCCAGCAGGGCAAAGGTCTCCAGCTCCACGGCGGCGCGGCCCTCTGCCGGGGCGGCGGTGCGGATCTCTGAGATCTCCACGGCTCACACCCCCGCCAGCAGCTTTTCCCCGGCCCGGTAGATGTCACCGGCGCCTACGGTGAGGATCAAGTCGCCGGGCCGGGCCGCCTGCCGCAGAGCCGCCGCCGCCTTGTCCAGGGTGGAACAGTACACAGCGCCGGGGATATTGCGGCACAGGTCCGCCGAGGAGATGCCCAAGGTGTTCTGCTCCCGGGCGGCGAAGATCTCCGCCAGGATGGCCACGTCCGGGATTTTCAGCTCTTCCACGAACCGCTCGAACAGCTTGGCGGTGCGAGAGTAGGTGTGGGGCTGGAAGGCCACCACCAGCCGTTCATACCCCATTTCCTTGGCGGTGGTGAACAGGGCGTGGAGCTCGTCGGGGTGATGGGCGTAGTCATCGTAGACCTCCGCCCCATGATAGGTACCCTTGTGCTCGAATCGGCGGCCGGCGCCGGTGAAGGAGGCCAGGCCCGTCTCCACCGCATGGCCCGGCAGGCCCAGTGCCCAGGCCGCAGAGGCTGCCGCCAGGGCGTTGAGAACATTGTGGTGGCCGTAGACGTGGAGCTCTACGCGGGCGTATTTCTCGCCGCGGATCATCACGTCGAATACCGGCCTGCCGTCCACCTCCGTCAGATTGGCGGCGGTGCAGTCGGCGGCATGGTCCAGGCCGAAGGTGAAGATGGGATGCTCCAGCCCGGCCACCGCCTCCATGGCGCTGGCGTTGTCCGCGTTGACGATGACGGACCCCGCCGGGGGCACCAGCTCCGCAAACCGGCGGAAGGAGTGCTGGATGTCGGCCAGATCCTTGAAGAAGTCCAGGTGGTCCTCCTCCACGTTCAAAATCACTGCCACGGTGGGGAAGAAGCTGAGGAAGCTGTTGCAGTACTCACAGGACTCCAGGATGATGGTGTCCCCCTGGCCCACCCGGTAGCCGGCGTGGAGCAGGGGCAGGGTGCCGCCGATCATCACCGTGGGATCCGCCTCCGCCGCCATGAAGATGTGGGTGCACATGGAGGTGGTGGTGGTTTTGCCGTGGGTACCGGCCACGCACAGCGCGTTGGGATACCGCTGCATGATGGCACCCCAGGCCTGGGCCCGCTCGTACACGGGGATACCCCGGGCCACGGCACCGGCGATCTCCGGGTTGCTGTCGTGGACGGCAGCGGTGCGGACCACCAGATCGCAGTCCCCCAGGTTTTCGGCGTTGTGGCCGATGGCCACGGGGATGCCCAAGGACCGGAGGTGGCGGACCGTGTCGCTCTCCGTCATGTCGGAGCCCTGGACATGGAGGCCCATGCCCCGCAGCACCTCCGCCAGGGGGCACATGGACACGCCGCCGATGCCCACCAGATGGGCCCGCTTGCCGGGGACGATATAGTCGCGGATGGGATGGAGATTGTTCATCATGAAAAGACTCCTTATCTGAAGCGCACTGCCAGCGCGCCGCTGATGATTCTGTGGGAATACCATGAGGTTGCCCAAAAACCTGCAATTCCTTACCAAATATTTCATTATAGTATGAGAAGACGGAAAATGCAACCAGAGAAATCCAGGGCCCCGTTTCAAGATCAGCGGTGGCGGCCCCAATTCCGTCGGCTTCACCAAACTGAGCGCAGCCGTAAGAGGAAGGTAATTTGCCGCATACCTGTGGCAGCTTTGCGTAATTTGCCGGTTTGGATACGTGCCGCAGGAATCAACAAATCTTGCCTGCCGCAAAAGAAAGAAGCCAAAAGCCGCCTGCACAGTCTGAACGCAAATGTTAATATACGTTGCTTGCGAAAACAGGCTGTTTCTCGTACAATGGCGTTAACCAGAAAGGAGTTCATTCCCTATGTTATGTGAAAACATCAAAGCCATCAGAAAATCAAAAGGGCTATCGCAGGAGGAACTTGCGATCAAGCTGAATGTGGTGCGGCAGACCATCTCCAAATGGGAGCAGGGATTGTCTGTTCCGGATGCTGATATGCTGATCTCCCTGTCAGAGGCGTTTGAAACACCTGTGAGCACGCTGCTCGGAGAACCTGTCACAGCGGCGAAGGCTGATGACCTGAAAGCGGTTTCCGAAAAGCTGGAGATCATAAATTTGCAGCTGGCACAGGGGAAGGAGCTGCGGCGAAAAACAGCTCGCTGCCTGCTTATTGGATTGTGTACGGCCATCGTAATTATTTCCGCAGTTTTCATTTACTGCGGGAGTCCTTATCTGGGGTGGAATTATCACGATCCGGAAACCGCCGTTGTTGGAGTCGCTTTTCACGCATTTGAATGGCTGTTTGTCAGGTTTGCGCCGATGCTCTTGATAGGAGCAATCCTTGGGATTTTCCTGACACGGAAGAAGGCATAGAGCGGGCCTGTTTTGGGGTGCAATTCAGTTCCCGAAATTCCAGCCTGAGGGGCGGAAGGCATTGCTTCCACGCCTGGACAACATGGGCAGCTGTGTTCCGCGGGGAAAACAGCTGCCCACGTCTTTTGCCCACGGGTGGAAACATGACCGGCTGTGAAGGAGCGGAGATCCAGGCATAGTTTCACCCAAATGACAGAAGATTTCCTTGTTCCGTGAAATCACGATCATACTTCAAAAGGCAGAATCCGGTGGCCCCTGCCTTGCGGCGGGTCGCTTGGTGTGGTATCATCAGAGCAGCGCGAGGTACAGGAGGAATGGAGGAGGCCCATGATCCGAAGAATGGGGAAGGGCGACCTGGATGCTGTGGCGGCCATCTGGTTGGACGCCAACCGGGAAGCCCACGATTTCATCCCAGCAGCCTATTGGCTGGGACATTTTGCAGAGGTCAGGACTGCGCTGGCCCGGGCGGAGGTCTGGGTCTTTGAGACGGAGGCGCGGGCCGAAATTTCAGGCTTCATCGGACTTCTGGGAGACTACATCGCCGGCATCTTCGTCCGGAGGGAGGCCCGGTCCGGCGGCGTGGGTCGGCAGCTGTTGGACCACGTGAAGACCAGCCGCGGGCAGCTGCGCCTGCAGGTCTACCGGAAAAACCTCCGGGCGGCAGCCTTCTACCGGCGGGAGGGGTTCCGTGTCCTGGAGGAGGGCGTGGATCCCGAGACTGGGGAAGCGGAACTTCTTATGGAGTGGCGATGGGACGGCCCGCAGAGCTGATCCGCGATACGCAAGGAGAATGGACATAAGGGAGGTGGGCACATGACAACGGTAACGATCCCCGCTCCGGTAGGGGAGATCCTGAAAACACTGGAGGCGGCGGGGTATGGTGCATGGTGCGTGGGCGGCTGCGTCCGGGATGCCCTGCTGGACCGGATGCCGGGGGACTGGGATGTGACCACTTCCGCCCGGCCGGAGGAGACTATGGCCCTGTTTGCCGGCCGGGCTGTCCCAACTGGTCTGCGCCACGGCACCGTCACCGTAAAGACGGAGCAGGGTGGCGTGGAGATCACTACACTCCGGCGGGATGGTGCCTATCGGGACCACCGGAGGCCGGAGACCGTGACGTTCACCGACTCTCTGGAGGAGGATCTGCGGCGCCGGGACTTCACCATCAACGCGATGGCAGCGGACCTGCAGGGGACCCTGTACGACCCTCTGGGCGGCCGGGCAGACCTGACGGCGAAGGTCCTGCGGTGTGTGGGAGAGCCGGACCGCCGGTTCGGCGAGGATGCCCTCCGCATCCTGCGGGGACTGCGGTTCGCGGCGGAGCTGGGGGTCACTGTCCATCCGGATACAGCGGTGGCCATCCACCGGAACCGGGAATTGCTGAGAGCCATTGCTCCGGAGCGGATCTGGGCGGAGCTGAAAAAGCTGGTGTCCGGAAAATGGGCCGCAGAGGTCCTGCGGGCCTATCCGGATGTGGCTGGCGTCTTCTGGCCGGAGATTCTGCCCATGGTGGGGTTTGACCAGCGGAACGGCCACCATTGTTACGATGTGTGGGAGCACACTCTCCATGCCATGGAGAAAGTAAAACCGGAGCCGGAGCTGCGGCTGACCATGCTGCTTCACGATATTGGAAAGCCAAATTGCTTTACAGTGGATGGGCTGGGCTGCGGACACTTTTACGGCCATCCGGCGGAGAGCGCCCGCATGGCGGAGGCCATGCTGGGTCGCCTCCGGGCCGAGACGGTTCTCCGGGAGACGGTGGTGCAGCTGGTGGCTTGGCATGACCGCAACATCCCACGCACCCGCCCGGGCGTGGCTCGGGCACTGGGGGCACTGGGGGAGCGGGACCTGCGGCGTCTGCTGGATGTGAAGCGAGCGGACAATCTGGCTCAGGCCCCGGCGTACCGCTTCCTGCAGGGGGAGATCGACAGGGCGGAATGCATCCTGGACCAGCTGCTGGTGGAGGGCGCCTGCGTATCCCTGCGGCAGCTGGCGGTGAACGGGCGGGACCTGCTGGCCATGGGACTCTCCGGCCCCGCGGTGGGACAGACTTTGCGGGAACTGCTGAACGCTGTGCTGGATGACTCCCTGCCCAACGAGCGTCACGCGCTGTTGGCCGCTGTCAGGGATCGGGCACACCGAAGCTGAAGGCAACGGAAAAGAGAGAAGCCCCGGACACACACGTGTGCCCGGGGCTTTTGGTATGAACTGGGAGAAGGGGAAGCGCTCAGAACAGGCGCAGCTGTTCCGCCACCCGGCGGCGGCCGGTGGTCTCCCGGACCACCGGCTCCGGCAGTTCCCGCAGGAAGGGAGAGAACTCCGGCGCGGCGGTGAGGATCAGTTCCTCCCGGGCCCGGGTGAGGCCCACAAAGAAGAGCCGCCGCTCCTCTTCCGCATCCGCCGGGCGGCCGGGGGACTCCAGGGGCATCGCTCCGGCGGAGAGACCCGCCAGGAACACCGCAGGGAATTCCAAACCCTTGGCACCGTGGAGCGTCATCAGGCGCACTGCGCCGGAGGCCCAGTGTTTGCCGGATGCCCGCCGGAGGTCTGCCTCCTGGCCCAGGACCAGAGCATCCCAGAGGCTGTCGAAGTCCTCGTGGAATACCGCCGTGTTCCGCAGGCGTTCCAGGGCCGGAGAGGTGCCGTACTGTTCCTCCCACTGTTCCACCAGCTTCCGGGGTGTTTCCGTCTGGACCAGAGGGAGCCAGACCTCTGTCCGGTCCAGCCAGTTTTCCAGAATGCCGTGGCCCCGGACCGCCTCCTGCAGGGCCGCCGAGTCCAGCGTGCCCATCTTTTGGCAGAGCGTCTGGGCCTTCTGGATGAGATCTGCCGGGCAGTTCCACAGCAGCCGGAGGGCGGACTCCAGCGCCGCGTTGTCTGCTGGCACCACCAGGGAACGGAGGAAGCCCAGCGCCCCCCGAACCGCCGGGTCATCCAGGAAGTCCTCCCGCCCGGTGACAAGACAGGGAATATCGTCGTGGCGGAGGCATTTCTCCACCAGCTCCAGCTGCCGGTGGGTGCGGCAGAGCACCGCAATATCGGAAAAGGCCCGCACCGTCCGCTCGTGGCCCAGGGCCTGGGCCTCCAGCATGTCCACGCCGCCGGTCATACGGCCGATCTCCTTGGCGATGAATACGGCCTCGGAGAAGCTGTCCGCTGCCTGGACCAGTCGCACGGCAGGACCGGCGGGGCAGTGGGGAGTCAGTATTCGGCCCCCGCCGGGATTATGACCGATCACTGCCAAGGCCGTATCCAGAATGGCCGGAGCAGAGCGGTAATTTTCTGTTAGGTGAATTTCCTTTACACCAGGATGCTCCTCTTGAAGCCGCTGGAAGCACCGGCAGTCGGCGCCCCGGAAGCCGTAGATGGACTGGTCCGGGTCGCCGATGACGAACAGCTCCCCGCTCCGGCTCCAGGACCGGACCAGCTGGTACTGGATATCGTTGATATCCTGAAACTCGTCCACCAGCACATGGCGGAAGCACCGCAGACCGGTGACATCCCGCTTCAGTCCTTCGGTCAGCAGGTCGTCGAAGTCCAGGGCGCCCAGGTCTCGCAGCCGGGCCTGATAGGCGTCGTACAGCTCCGCGTCCAGACCGGTATCCTCCGGGGACACGCCGTTTTTCACCCGGGAGACAGACTGGAGCAGCGTTTTTCCGCCGCCCTTTCGGCCGGACTCCCGCAGCACCTGCTCCGCGATGGTCAGGGCCTCGCCGGGACTGATGAGCCGCACGTCGCCAAGCAGTTTCAGACAGATGGCGTGGAAGGTGCCGATGGTCATGGCCGCCACCGCCCGCTTGCCGCCCAGACGCTGTTCCAGCCGGGCGCGCATCTCTGCCGCCGCTTGATTGGTGAAAGTGACGGCGGTAATCTCTCCGGGGCGGACGCCCCGTTCCTCCACCAGCCAGGCGATCCGGGCCACCAGGGTGCGGGTCTTGCCGGTGCCGGGGCCCGCCGTCACAGCGGTTACCGGCGCGGTGGAGGTGACAGCCTCCAGCTGCGGGGGATTCAGCGCCTCCGGCTGGGGAGCAGCCGGGGCCGCTTCTGGCGCCAAAACGTGCTGCAGCTCCCGGCGGGGCTTGGATTTGCGCACAGGCAGGTCCAGGCCAAACAGAGAGATCTGCCCGCTGAACCGGGCGATCTCACCGGGGGTCAGCAGGGAGATGACGCCGTACTCCCCGTCAAAGCCCGCCCGGCGCTCCACCTGCCCGGCCCGCAGGCGGCGGATGCCCTCCGCCACGCAGGGGCCGGCCGTGTGGGCGATATCCTCCACAGGCACCTCCCGCAGGATGGAGAACTCCGGCCCCAGGGCATGGAGCATCTGCTCGTACAGCGCCTGGGTATTCTTCCCAGCGGCGGAGACTCCGGTGGAGGCGGCGATCACCTCCGGCAGGGGCGCCAAACTCTCAAAGGGTTTGGCACCCTCGGGACGAAACCCTGCAGGACGGTCCGCCAGGGCCTCCACCCGGTGCTCCACGCCGATGGTCAGTTTCTTCCCGCAAACGGGGCAGACGCCGCCCAGCGCCGCTGTCTCCGCCGGGGTCAGGCAGACGCCGCAGTTCCGGTGGCCATCCAGGTGGTACTTGCCCTCCTCGGGGAAGAACTCCACCGTGCCCTGGAATCCCTCTCCGGTGCGGATGGCCCGGACCAGCTCCGGGTAGGTGAGGCCGGTGTCCAGAAGATCCGCCTCCCGGCCCAGCTTGGAGGGGGAATGGGCGTCGGAGTGGGAGACCAGGGTGAGTCCGTCCAGGGCAGAGACCCGCCAGTTCATGGGCGGATCAGAGGAGAGGCCCGTCTCCACCGCGTGGATGTGGCCGGTCAGATCCCCGAAGCACTCCTCCATGGTATCGAAGCCGGAGAAGGCGCCAAACAGAGCGAAGTGGGGCGTCCAGATGTGAGCGGGGATGAATTCCGCGTCCGGGCAGGTGTCCAGGGTCAGCTCCAGCAGGTCCCGACTGTCCAGCCCCAGAATGGGCCGTCCGTCGGAGTGGATGTTGCCGATGGCCTCCAGCCGGGCGGAGAGCTCGTCCGCCGCCTCCAGAGAGGGCAGCAGGATCAGGTTGTGGACTTTCCGGGTTCTGCCGTGGCGCTTGTAGATGCAGCTGATCTCCCCGGTGATAACGAACCGGGGCGCCTCGCCCGGGGCGACATCCGGCAGGCGCAAATCCTGGCGCAGGGTATAGACGCCCTCTCCGGCGGGCACCAGCTGCTCCCGCAGCTCGGCGCGCCAAGCGGGGTGGGTGAAGTCCCCGGTGCCCACCATTCGGATGCCCTTTCGCCGGGCCCACCAGTCCAGGTGGGGGAGATCTCCGTCCTTACTGGTGGCCCGGGAAAAGCGGGAGTGGATGTGGAGGTCGGCAATGTACATGGAAGTCCTCCTCTGTCGAATCAAGTCGATTCCATTATAATCTCTTCCATCCGACAGCGCAAGGCGGAGAAAAGCAGCCCGGCGTGTTCCGCCGGGCTGCTGAAAAAATCATTTATGGGTTTTGCCTGCCGGAGGGCATGCGCTTCGGGACGCGAGCCAGGCGCGGGAACACTGCCCGGAACAGGGAGGAGGCCAGGATGACCCCAACCGCCAGGGCGGCCGCCATGCCCAGAGTGCCCAGCAGGGCGCTGAGGAATTGCTCTGTGTCGCCCTCCAGACAGTAGCCCATGGCGTAGTAGATGCCGCCGCCGGGCACCAGGGGCAGCAGGGCCACCAGCTGATAGCCGGTGACGGGGCAGCGGCGGATACGTGCCATGACTTCTGAGAACAGACTGATGGCCATGGCGGCGAAAAAGCCTGCCAGGATGGTCTTGCCGGCCAGCAGATACACCAGCCATCCCAGAGCGCCGCCACAGCAGGCAATCAGCTTGCCGGGGCCATGGATATTGAACACCAGAGTGAATCCGATACAGCCGGCGAAAGCACACAGGCAGGGCAGAACATATTGAGACCAGATATCCATAAAAGTAGATCCCCTTTACAGAATATACCCGATGCCCAGGCCCACAGCGGCCCCCAGAGCGATACCCGTGGCGATCAGAATAGCCTCCGCCGTCCGGCTGAGTCCGGAGTAGGTGTCGCCGGCCACGATCTCCCGCATGGCGTTGGTCAGGGCCACGCCGGGCACCAGCAGCATCAGGACGCCGATGGTCACCAGGTCCACATTATTCCCCAGGCCCGCCCGCACCAGCAGAAGAGACAGCAGGGAGGCGATGCCGCTGCATACCAGCGTCCGCAGAAAGCTGTTGCTGCCCAGCCATCTGCCGCCAAAGAGCAGGCAGGTGCCCACCACCAGACCGCAGAAGAAGGCGCTCAAGCTGTCCCAAAACCCGCCGCCGAACAGGGGACAGAAGAAAGCGGGGGCGATACCGTAGCCCAGCAGCACCGTGGCGGGGCGGTGGCGGCGGCAGGAGGCAGGGAGGCGGTCCACCATGGCCCGGGCCTCGTCCAGGGGCGGTACGGTACGGCAGAGCTGGCGGCATAAAGCGTTGCAGCTCTCCAGTAGCTCCAGATCCGTGCCGTGGGCACTGATCCGGCGCATCCGGGTCACCGGACGGCCATCCTCCGCCATCAAACTGACAATCAAACAGCTGGGGATGGCAAACACCTGGGCGTCCTTGCCTTGGTAGGCCTGCAGCAGCCGGTAGACGGACTCCTCCACACGGGAGATTTCCGCGCCGCTCTCTGCCAGCAGGCAGCCCAGCGATGTGGCTAGATTCAACAGCTTGTCCGAATCCATAAAACGCCTCCTCTCGCCTTTTTAAGATATGCGATTTTTGGAAAAAACACAAGGGATATTTTGACGAAACGCGCCGCGCAGGGGAGCCCTTGACAAAAAGGAGCGGTTTCTGTATAATCGAATAGTCCGAAATCGGACAAAATAAGACGGGAGGGATTCGATGGGACAGGAAGTTCTGGATGCTTTCTGGAAATCCAATGACCGAATCTACAATGAGAATACCCTGCTGTACCACCGTCTGGCCCGGGCCTGCGGCCTGCCGGACTGCGCCTTCTGGCTGCTGTACACCCTGCGGTCGGAGGAGGCGCCCCTGACCCAGACCCAGTTGAGCGAGCAGCTGTCCCTACCCAAGCAGACGGTGAATTCCGCCCTGAAAAAGCTGGTGGAGGAGGGAGTCCTCCGCTTGGAGGCGGCGGACGGCAATCTGAAAAACAAGCGGGTCTGTCTGACAGAGGCGGGCGAGGCATTCCTCCGCCGCACTGTGGACCGCGTGTTCGGCGTAGAGAGCGCCGCGGCCGCCCGCCTGACCGAGGAGGAGCGGTCGGCGCTTGTGGCATTGAGCCAGAAGCTGCTGGATGCCTTTCGGGCGGAGACGGAAGCTTTTTTACAGACCGCTGCGATAGGAGACTGATGTATGCAGATCAAACTTTCTGACCATTTCACCTACGGACGGCTGCTGCGTTACACACTGCCGACCATCGTTATGATTATCTTCACCTCTCTGTACAGCGTGGTAGACGGACTGTTCGTATCCAACTTGGTGGGGGACCTGGCCCTGTCGGCGGTGAATATCGCCTTCCCCATCACTATGATCATCGGCGCCTTCGGCTTCATGCTGGGCACCGGCGGCAGCGCCATCGTGGCCCGCACGCTGGGGGAGGGGAAGCCGGAGCTGGCCTCCCGATATTTCACGCTCTTCATCTGGTGCGTGGCGGGGCTGGGCGTGGTGCTCTCCATTGTGACCATCGCCTTCATCGAACCCATCATGCGTTTTGCCGGGGCTAGCGACCTGCTGCTGGAAGACTGCATCGCCTACGGCCGGATCCTGCTGGCCGGCAGTGCCGTGTTCATGCTCCAGAGCGCCTTTCAGAGTTTCTTTTCCGTGGCGGAGAAACCCAAGCTGGGGTTACTGCTCTCCCTGGCTGCCGGAGCCACCAACATCACCTTTGACTACGTGTTCATCGCCCTGCTGGGCATGGGTGTCACCGGTGCCGCATGGGCCACAGTGCTGGGCTACTGCGTGGGCGGTGTCATCCCGGTGGTGTACTTCCTGCTTCCCAGAAGAGAGGGCCTGCGGCTGGTGCGGACGAACTTTTACGGCCGGGAACTGCTTCACGCCTGTATCAACGGCTCCTCGGAGCTGATGAGCAACATCTCCGCCTCCGTGGTGGGCATCCTCTACAACATCCGGCTGATGGACCTTCTGGGAGAGCCGGGCGTGGCGGCCCACTCGGTGATGATGTACGTGGATTTCGTGTTTGTGGCTGCCTTTCTGGGGTTCTCCATGGGCAGCGCCCCCATCGTCAGCTATCACTACGGGGCGGAGAACTATGATGAGCTGAAGAACATCTTCCGCCGCAGTGGCGTCATCATCGCCGCTACCTCCGTGGCGATGGTGGCGGCGTCGGAGCTCTTAAGCCGGCCCCTGTCTGCTGCCTTCGTGGGGTACTCTCCGGACTTGCTGGAGCTGACCACCCACGGCTTCCGGATCTTTGCCCTGTGCTACCTCTTCTGCGGGCTGAATATCTACGCATCCGCCTTCTTCACGGCCCTGTGCAACGGCGCCCTGTCGGCCCTGATCGCCTTCACCCGCACGCTGCTGCTGCGGGGTGGACTGGTGCTGGTGATGCCGGTGTTCTTCGGCGTGGATGGCGTCTGGTGGTCCGTGGCAGCGGCGGAACTGCTGGGGGTGGTGCTCTCGGTGGTGCTGCTGGTGCTGATGCGGCGGCGTTACCATTACGCCTGACGGGGGAAAACGCGGATATGTTACAAGACGGCGGCTCCGCTCAGGTGGTATGCTGGCTGGTGCCGACAGGAGGGAAGAACCATGAGACAAGCGGCGCGGACCGCCCGATATGACCAGGCTCTGGGGCTGGAGGCGTACAGCCTCCGGGCGGTGGACAGGCCCTTTCCCAGCCACTTTCACGACCATTATGTGATCGGCGTGGTGGAGCGGGGGACCCGGACCCTCACCTGCGGCCGCCAACGGCAGGTCATCGGCCCGGGAGACGTGCTGCTGTTCAACCCGGGAGACAGCCATGCCTGCATCCAGGCGGACGGGGCTCTGGACTACCGGGGACTGAATATCCCACGCAGCACCATGCTGGCCCTGGCGGAGGAGATCATGGGCAGCCGGGCAATGCCCGGCTTTTCCGTGGCCGTGGTTCGGGACGGAGAACTGGCAGGCCGCCTCCGGGCCCTGCACCGGGCGGTGCTGGGGGAGGAGCCGGAGCTCCGGAGGGAGGAGGCGCTGCTGCTGGCCTGGGGCCTCCTGCTGCCGGGGTACGCCGGGATGGTGGAAACGGTTTCTGCCTGCCGGGTGGAGGTGGAGCGGACCTGTGCGTTCATCCGGAGCCACTATGCCCGGCATATCACGCTGGAGGAGCTCAGCCTTCAGGCGGGACTGAGCAAATCCGCCCTGGTCCGGGCCTTTGCCAAGGCCAAGGGCGTCACGCCCTACCGCTATCTGATGGCGGTGCGGATCAGCGAGGCACGGCGCCTGCTGGAACGGGGTGTCTCCTCTGCAGAGGCCGCCGTGGAGACAGGCTTTTCCGATCAGAGCCATTTCACCAACTATTTCACTGCCTTCACCGGCCTGACGCCGGGGGCCTGCCGGGAGCTGTTCCGGCAGGAATGGGAGAGAGGATGACACAGCCGTGGAGACGAATCCTGCACGGGGCCACCTGGCGGCCCTGCTGACCATTGTGATCTGGGGGACCACCTTCATCTCCACCAAGGTGCTGCTGGTGGATTTCCAGCCGGTGGAGATCTTGTTTATCCGGTTCATGATGGGCTTTCTGGCGCTGCTGGCAGTCTGTCCTCGCCGCCTGCAGGGCGTCACACGGCGGCAGGAGGGATTGTTTGCCCTGGCGGGGCTGTGCGGCGTGTGCCTGTACTACCTGCTGGAGAACATCGCCCTGACGTACACCATGGCCTCCAACGTGGGGGTCATCATCTCCGTGTCTCCCTGCTTCACCGCCCTGCTGACCCATTTTCTGATGCGGGGCGAGGAGCGGCTGCGGCCCACATTTTTCGCAGGCTTTGCGGTGGCCATGGCGGGGATCTGCCTTATCAGCTTCAACGGCTCTGCCCTGGAGCTGGACCTCCGGGGGGATTTGCTGGCGCTGCTGGCCGCCTTCGTGTGGGCCTGTTACGCCCTCTTGTCCCGGAAGATCAGCGCCCTGGGCCATCCCACTGTCCTGACCACGCGGCGAACCTTTTTCTACGGGCTGGCATTCATGCTGCCGGCGCTGATGGTCTCTGGCGTCCGGCTGGAGCTCACGCGACTCACAGCCCCGGTGAACCTGGGGAATCTGCTGTTTCTGGGGCTGGGGGCCTCGGCCCTGTGCTTCGTCACCTGGAACTTCGCGGTGAAGGCACTGGGGGCGGTGAAAACCAGCGTGTACATCTATCTGGTGCCGGTGATCACAGTGGCGGCCTCCGTGCTGATCCTGCGGGAACCCTTCACCTGGATGACCGGAGCCGGTACGGTACTGACCCTGATCGGGCTGCTTCTCTCTGAAGGCAAACTCCATTGGAAAGAGGGAACACACCATGAAACAGGAACTGGACAAATGCGTCCTGGTGATTGATGAGGCCATGCCCCGGGGCCTCGCTGCCAACACAGCGGCCATCCTGGGCATCACATGGGGCCGGCTGCGGCCGGAACTGGTAGGGGAGGACGTGACCGACGCTGCCGGAGCCATTCACCCCGGGATCATCCGCACGCCGGTGCCGGTGCTCTCCGGCAGGCCGGAGACTTTTCAGACCCTGCGGCGGCAGCTGGCCGAGCTGGAATTTGCAGATGTGGCGGCTGTGGACTTCACAGATCTGGCCCAGAGCTGCCGTACCTACGGCGAGTTCATCGAAAAAATGGCCCGCACCGGGCCGGGGGAGCTGCGATACCTGGGCATGGCCCTTTTGGGCCCCCGGCATCAGGTGGACCGGCTGACCGGAAGCCTGCCGCTGCTGCGGTAGGGAAAAAACGCAAGAATGGGGCCGCGCCCGGTTGCGGCCCCATTCTCGTATCATTTCCCGGAGGACTTATGGCCCCTGCTGGATCAACAGATCCACCTCAGCATCACCGCCATTGGTGTACAAATAGCTGCAGGCAAAGCCGTTCACTTCCCAGATGGCATACGACATACTATCGTATTGGTAGTATGCGACGCTGACGCCCGCAATCTCTCTGCTCTCCTCCAGTGTGCCGCCGTAGATTCCGCTGATGTCTCCACTCCCATACTGGATACGAAACTGGGAGCCGTCCGCATAGTCCACCTGTCCCATGGTGGGGTACCCATCTGAGATGAACACGGAGTACGCCTCCACCTCTTTCTCCAGCACAGGGACCTTGAAGTCCAGATATGCTTCCATCTCTGCGGCGGACGCGACTGTGAGGATGGGATTCGGGATTTGAACCTGCTGAGGATCCGGGGCAGCGCGCCCTCTGCCCTGAATCAGCAGTGCCCCGCCGGCGGCCAGCAGGCACAGGCAGGCCGCCGCGGCGCCCCACCGGACCCAAAAGGACTGCCCGTGCTTTCGCCTGTACCGGGCGGCCTCTTCCACATACCTGCCGTCGAGCGCACTCAGAGCATCAGAAAACTTCTTTGCATTCATAAAAACGCCTCTCTTTCTGCCAGATATTGTTTCAGCTTCCTTCGGATCCGGGTCAGCCGGACGGAGATATTTTTTTCGCTCAGCCCGACAAGCCCGGCGATGTCCCGGCAGCTGTCAGAAAACCAGTAGCGCCGCATGAAGATTACGCGGTTCTCTGCGGACAGCGTATCCAAAAAGCACGCAATGACGCGGGCGAGCTCCCTTGCCTCCACCTCTTCCTCGGCGCTCTTTCGGTCTGGAAGACACTCCTCGACTTCCTGCAAAGCAAGGGTGTAAGGACTGTTTCGCTTGGCAGCGCCCTTTTTCCAATAGCACTTCAGGGAAATGTTGCGGACGATCCGCGCCATATAGGGCAGCAGAGAGTCCGGTTTTGCCGGGGGAATGGCATTCCATGCCCCCAGGTACGCATCATTGACGCACTCATCTGCGTCCTGCCTGTCATTCACGATGTGATAGGAGAGACTGTGGAATAGTTTTCCATATTTCGCGTCCAATGCCTCGATAGCCTGTTCGGAACGTGCAAAGAACAGTGTGATGATCTGTTCCTCATCCATGGTTGCTCCACCTCCTTTCCGGTTTCACTTTGTACACTACGTTTTTTTCGGCAAATCCTACAACAGATTCCAGTATTTTTTCAATATACGATCATGCGGCCATACGGCCGGAAGAGAAGCGGAGAAGGCCGCAGTTCCAGCTGCGTCTGCGGAAAAGACAACATTGCATCCCAGGTGACAAACCGGGGGAAGTGTGGTAAAATATTCCGGTATGAAAATTTCTGTTCCCCAAGGAGTCCTTTATGGAAAACTATTTTGAACCGAATCTCACCGACGACCAACTGCGCGCTATCAGTTCCATCGGCCTGGCCCACATGGGGGACGCCGTGTTCGAGGTGCTGGTGCGCACCTGGCTCTGTGCCCATGGCAAGGCCACGGGAAGGGGGCTGCACCAGGCCACCATTGCCCTGGTGCGGGCGGAGAGCCAGGCGGAGAAGGCGGAGCGGATCCTGCCCCTTTTGACGGAGGAGGAGGCCGCTGTGTTCCGCCGCGGGCGGAACGCTCACGTGAAGTCGGTACCCGGCCATGCCACCCGGGCCCAGTACGGCGAGGCCACGGCCCTGGAGGCCCTGTTGGGCTGGCTGTATCTGAAGGGCCGGCGGGACCGGATCAATGCGCTTTTCCGCGCGATGATGGAGGAGTAAGACCATGCCATTGGATGGAATCTGTATGCAGGCGGTGGCGGAGGAGCTGCGACCGGAGCTGCTGGGCCTGCGGATCGATAAGGTCCAGCAGCCCGCCCGGGACCAGGTGATCCTGCTGCTGCGGGGGAATAAGCGGCTGCTGCTGAACGCCGGGGCCAACACTCCCCGCATCCAGCTGACCGCCCTGACAAGGGACAACCCGGCGGAGCCCCCCATGTTCTGTATGCTGCTGCGCAAGCATCTGGTTGGGGGACGGGTGGCTGCGGTCACCCAGCCGCCCCTGGAGCGGCTGGTACGGCTGGAGCTGGACGTTACTGACGACTTCGGTCAGCCGGGGCGGCGGACCCTGGTGCTGGAGGCCATGGGCCGCCGGTCCAACCTGATCCTACTGGATGGGGAGGGCCGGATCATCGACTGCCTCCGTCGGGTGGACGCGGACATGTCTGCTGCCCGGCAGGTGCTGCCGGGGCTGTATTATGAGCCGCCTGCCTCCGTAGGCCGCCTGCCGGTGACGGAGGAGACGGAGAACGGCTTCCGAGAGAAGATCTCCGCCGCAAACCCGGAGCGGAGTGTGGACGCCTTTCTGCTGGACCACTACTTCGGCATCTCCCCCCTGATCGCCCGGGAACTGGCCTTCCGCTCCGCAGGGGAGACGGATGCCCATCTCTTTGACCTGGGAGCGGTGGGAGAGGACCGCCTCTGGAAGGAATTGTCCGGGCTCATCAGAGATATACAGGAAAATCACTTTACACCAATCTGCCTGAAAAAAGATGGGAAGATGGCAGATTTCACCTACTGCCCCATCGCCCAGTACGGCCCTGTTATGGAGACCGTCCGGTATGACACGTTCTCCACCCTGATGGATGACTTCTACGCCCTGCGGGAGCAGCAGGAGCGGGTGCGTCAGCGGGGGGCGGACCTGCTGCGGACTGCCACCACGGCACGGGACCGCATCCGGCGGAAACTGGCCATGCAGGAGAAGGACTACGCCGCCACACAGAACCGGGACCAGCTGCGGATCTACGGCGACCTGATCACCGCCAACCTCTACCGCATGGAGCGGGGGGCGGCCAGATTGGAGACGGAGAATTTCTATGACCCGGAGTGCCGCTCTGTCGCCATTCCCCTGGACCCGCTGCTGACGCCCCAGCAAAACGCCGCCAAATACTACAAGCGCTACACCAAGGCCAAGACGGCGGAGAAGTATCTGGCGGAGCAGATGGCCCTTGCCCGCCGGGACCTGGACTATCTGGAGAGTGTGCTGGAGGAGTTGAGCCGGGCAGAGACGGAACAGGACTTTTTGGACATCCGCGGCGAGCTGCGGGACGCGGGCTTCCTCCGCCGACAGGGAAAAAAGGAACAGAACCGGCCTGCAAAGCCTCTGGAGTTCCGCACCACCTCCGGCTTCCGGGTGCTGGTGGGGCGGAACAACCGCCAGAACGACAAGCTGACCCGCAGCGCGGACCACCGGGACATCTGGCTCCATACCCAGAAGATCCACGGTTCCCACGTGATCCTCTGCACAGGCGGCCGTGAGGTGGACGATGACACCATCGTGGAGGCGGCCAAGCTGGCGGCCTGGTTCTCCCAGGCCCGGGAGGGTGCCAACGTCCCCGTGGACTACACACCGGTGAAGAACGTGAAGAAGCCCGCCGGTGCCCGGCCCGGCATGGTGATCTACTCCACCTGCCGTACCGTGAACGTGGCGCCGGAGGAGGGGCTTGTGAAGAAACTTCAATTGTCATAAAAAAGTTGTTAAAAAGAAGCTGCTTGTTGGTCAAGCAGCTTCTTTTTATTTCAAAATATCCAAAAACAGGAATCTTTTTTGTGCAGAATGGCTCTTGCAAAACGGGAGCAAAGGTTTACAATAAAGCTCTCCTGAAAACGGGAGGCAATCAGTATTCAGACCTCAGAAAGCGAGTGAGAGGCAATGACGTATCATTATCTCATGGACCTGGCGCTGATCCTGTTGAGCACCAAGGTGCTGGGCATCCTGACGAAACGCATCCAGATGCCACAGGTAGTTGGCGCGCTGGTGGCCGGACTGATTCTGGGACCGGCTATGCTGAACGTACTATCAGAAACGGAGTTCCTCACCCAGCTCAGCGAGTTGGGCGTGATCGTACTGATGTTCTCTGCCGGCATGGGCACCGATATCCAGGAGCTGAAGCACAGTGGCAAGGCAGGCTTCCTGGTGGCCCTGCTGGGCGTGATCGTTCCACTGGTCCTGGGTACGGGGCTGGCGATGTTCGCTGACCGGACCGGCATGATTGAGACCAGCGGATTTTTGGAGGATGTGTTCATCGGCACCATCCTTACTGCAACTTCCGTCAGCATCACAGTGGAGACACTGAAGGAGATCGGCAAGCTGGATACCAAGGTGGGCAACACCATTCTGGCGGCGGCTCTGATCGACGACGTGCTGGGCCTGATTGCCCTGACCATCGTCAGCAGCCTGTCCGGCGGACAGGACAGCATCGCCCTGGTGCTGCTGAAGATCGTGCTGTTCTTCGTGTTCTCCGCTGTGGTCTCCTTCCTCGCCCACAAGTTCTTCTGCTGGCTGATGGCCCTGTGGCCCGGCCGGGAGCGGCGCCGCTATCCGGTGCTGGCCTTTGTGCTGTGCCTTCTGATGGCTTACTGCGCGGAGGAGTTCTTCGGCGTGGCGGACATCACCGGCGCCTATGTGGCGGGCCTGGTGATCTCCTGCACCCCCAAGTCCTCCTATATCCAATCCAAGTTCGAGCCGTTGAGCTTCCTGCTGCTGACGCCGGTGTTCTTCGCCAGCGTGGGCATCAAGGCGAAGGTGGACGGCATGACCGGCAGCCTGGTGCTGTTCTCCATTCTCCTGCTGCTGATTTCTGTGGCCACCAAGATCGTCGGCTGCGGCCTGGGCGCAAAGCTCTGTCATTTCACTGGCAAGGAGAGCCTGCAGGTGGGCGTGGGCATGGTCTGCCGCGGCGAGGTGGCGCTGATCGTAGCCAACCGGGGCCTGGAGCTGGGAGTGCTGTCCGGGACCCTGATGGCACCGGTCATCATCACCGTGGTGGGCGGCACGATCCTCACACCCATCCTGCTGAAGCTGGTATTCCGGCACGACGGACAGCCGGCGAGCGCGGCGGACAGCAATCTGGCAGACCACTATGAGAAGATGGAGCAGCTGGATATCGTCTCCGCAGAGCTTCTGGCCAGGGACCAGAAATACCTGAAAGAAGGGGAGCACGGCGGAGACAAGGACCGCGGCTGATCTGCTCCGGTGACTGAGAACCGCAAATACGGGGAGCCGGCCTTTTGGTCGGCTCCCCGTATTTTGAAAAGCGCGCTGTATCCGCCGTCAGGCGGTGTGGCGGGCGTGGCCCGTCTCCTCGTCGGAGGAGCGGAACAACAGCGTGATGCACCACAGGCCCGCCAGGCCCACCAGGGCGTAGATGATGCGGGAGAGAATGGCCATCTGGCCGCCGCAGAGGAAAGCCACCGTATCAAAGCCGAACAGGCCGATCCCGCCCCAGTTCAGGGCGCCGATGATAGCCAGTGCCAATGCGATCTTATCAATCACCATGCGAAAAACCTCCTTTATGCCTTCCAGCAGGGATTTGGCGTTAGTGTATCCAACGGGGCGGGAACTATGCGGATGGGGAAAATTTCCAGCCTGGACAAAATTTGCAAATCGCATTGCAAAGGAAAGATAGGGATTGTATAATCGAAACAGCGGGATCCGATCTCGCCCGCGGCGAAGCCGCGCAGACCGATTGATAAGGGGAGACAGTATGAATATTGTATGCTTGGATATGGAGGGCGTCCTGGTGCCGGAGATCTGGATCGCATTTTCAGAGGCCAGCGGCATTCCGGAGCTGCGGCGCACCACCCGGGATGAGCCGGATTACGACAAGCTGATGACCTGGCGGCTGGGCATCTTGAAGGAGCACGGCCTGGGGCTCAAGGAGATCCAGGACACCATCGCCAAGATTGATCCGCTGCCCGGCGCCAAGGCGTTTTTGGACGAGCTGCGGGCCACCACCCAGGTGATTATTCTGAGCGATACCTTTGAGGAATTCGCCAAGCCTCTGATGGAAAAGCTGGGCTGGCCCACCATCTTCTGCAACTCCCTGGAGGTGGCGGAGAACGGCGAGATCACCGGCTACAAGATGCGCTGTGAGAAGTCCAAGCTCACCACGGTGAAGGCCCTGCAGTCCATCGGCTATGACACCATCGCCAGCGGCGACAGCTTCAACGATTTGGGGATGATCCAGGCCAGCAAGGCAGGCTTCCTCTTCAAGAGCACGGAGCAGATCAAAGCCGACCACCCGGAGATTCCGGCCTTTGAGGAGTTTGACGACCTGCTGGCGGCCATCAAGGCGGCGCTGTAAGAGTTTTCCGGAAAGAAAGGGGACGCGACATGAACGAGAAATTCCAGAAGCTGGGCTTTTACCCGGCGGATATCCTGCTGCCCAAGGATGCGGACATGACCAAGTGGGCCGTGGTGGCCTGCGACCAGTTCACCTCCCAGCCGGAGTATTGGCAGGCGGTGGAGGAGACTGTGGGGGACGCGCCTTCCACCCTCCGGCTGATCCTGCCGGAGGCCAAGCTGAACGACCCGGATGTGGACGCCCATATCGCGGACATCAACGGCGCTATGAACCGCTATCTGGCGGAGGGCGTCTTTCAGACCCTGCCGGGGTCCCTGTTCTATATTGAGCGCACGCAGTCCGACGGCAAGGTGCGCCACGGCCTCATCGGCATGGTGGATTTGGACCAGTATGACTTCACCCCCGGCTCCGGCGCCCTGATCCGGGCCACGGAGGGGACGGTGCTCTCCCGCATCCCACCCCGGGTACGGGTACGGCAGGACGCCCCCGTTGAGCTGCCCCACGTGATGCTGCTGATCGACGACCCGGACCGCACGGTTATTGAGCCCCTGACCGCCGCCAGCGGGGAGATGGAGCAGCTGTATGACTTTGACCTGCAGCAGGGCGGCGGGCACCTGAAGGGCTGGAAGCTGACGGACGCCCAGATGGACGCCGTGGCGGACGCCCTGGCGGCTATGTGCACGCCGGAGGCCATGGAGAAAAAGTACGGCCTGAAGGACGCGGCACCTCTGCTGTTCGCGGTGGGCGACGGCAACCACTCTCTGGCAACAGCCAAGCAGTGCTATGAGAACCTGAAGAAGGTCACGCCGGAGGACCAGTGGGCCGATTTGCCCGCCCGCTATGCTCTGGTGGAAGTGGTGAATAATCACGACGACGCCCTCCAGTTCGAGCCGATCCACCGTGTCCTCTTCGGCGTGGAGCCCGAACAGGTGCTGGAGGCGATGAAGGCCGCCTATCCCGGCGCCCACGAAGGGGAGGGCGAGGGCCACACCATCGCCTACACCTATGCAGGGCATACCGGTACCATCACGGTGCCCAATCCCAGGATGCAGCTGGCGGTGGGCACGCTCCAGACCTTCCTGGACGCCTATCTCAAGGAGCACGGCGGCGAAGTGGACTACATCCATGGCGACGAAGTGACGGACGAGTTGGGCAGCAAGTCCGGCAACATCGGCTTCAAGCTCCCGGCTATGGGCAAGGAGCAGCTGTTCAAGACCGTCATGGCCGACGGCGTCCTGCCCCGCAAGACCTTCTCCATGGGCCACGCCCAGGATAAGCGGTACTATGTGGAGGCCCGGAAGATCAAGTAAGAAGTCGTTTCCACAGATACAGACAGCGCCGCAGGCTTTTGCCTGCGGCGCTGTTTCTTCTGAAACCTGGCAAAAGCCGCGGGACCGCCGCGGCTTTTGGGGAGAGCGTCTTTTTAGAACAGGCTCCTCCGCCTCCGGAACTTCTGGGTAGCTTCATACGCGAAACAGGGCAGGGCGAGGGACAGAATTGTGATGGCCGACAGGAGCAGGACTGCGTACAGCAATGAGCTTCTGCTCAAAAACAGGATGTCCAGCATACGATGCTCCTTTCTGGTGCTGTTGGGGGGATTGCCCAAACAATTCATTCCACCCCCTCTGTGCTGCGTATAAATGCACCGCATTGTGTTAAAAAAGAAAGAAGATTTGTGAAATTTTACATGACGCCGGGCATTCGTTCAAAAGGCAGAATCCCGGTCGATCACGTTCCACTGAGAGACGGAGATTGTTTGACCATCCCCGCACTCCAGCTGCACTTCCAAATGAGAATAAAGGCTGGCGGGGATCTGCCAGCGGAACAGGGCGAAGGTCCGGCCGTCCCGGATCCGCCGGACGCCGATCTGCTGCCGCTCCTCGGCCACTCCGGTGCCGGTGGGATACAGAAACAAAACCACCTGATCCACCGTGTGCTCCCGGCCGTCCTGAAAGGTGACCGCCACGTTCACGGTGCTGTCTGGCGGAAACAGATACCAGCCGAAGTCGCTTTTGGCGATCTCCTGCCCGGCCGCATCATAGAAATAGACGCCTGTAATCTGCGGATCCTCCGGCGGCGGCCAGCCGTCCTGATGCGCGCTGTAAAGGATCCAGCCCAGCGCCGCCAGCAGCGCCAGGCAGAGGAGCCCTGCCGCCAGCGTCAGCCGCTTCCACCGCCGCAGAGGGACGGGCGGCGCTGTTTCTCTTTCCACTTGAAGGTCTGTCCCCAAAATCTCCGAGAGCGCCCGCCGATTTTCCGGAGAGGGAACAGAGGTTCCCATCTCCCACTTGGATACCGCCTGCCGGCTCACGCCCAGCCGCTCCGCCAGAGCCTCCTGGCTCATGCCCAAGCGATCCCGGCCTTCCCGAATCGCCTTGCTCATGTCCATGACGCACCGCCTCCCGCTCCGCTGCTCTCAGCATAGCAGGTTTTTCCGGTTGCGTCCACCAACTTTCCGCAACCGTCCGGTTGCGGGCGATTCGTTGTTTCTACTTGGGGAGGGATGTGCTATACTGGACCCAGACAGCGGGCGGAGGCCCGCGGGAGGTGGTGCGATGAAGACTTTGACGCTGGAGGCCCCGGCCAAGATCAACCTGACTCTGGATATTCTGGGGCGGCGTACAGACGGCTATCACGACATGCGGATGGTGATGCAGGCCGTGTCCCTGGGGGACACCGTGACGGTGGCAGAGGCGGCGGGCGGCTTTTCCCTGCTGACAGAGGGCATCTCCCTTCCGGCGGGGAAGGTCACTTTGGAGCAGCGGGCGGCGGATGCCTTTTTCCACAGGCTGGGCCGCCCGGTGCCGGGGCTGGAGGTACGCCTTGCCAAGCGGGTCCCGGCTTATGCGGGGCTTGGGGGCGGCAGTGCGGATGTGGCGGCGGTGCTGCGGTGCCTGCGGACCCTGTACGCCCCGGATCTGCCGCGGCAGGCGCTGGAGGAGATCGGGCTGGCAGTGGGCAGCGATGTGCCCTTCTGCGTCCGGGGCGGCACATGTCTTGCAGAGGGACGGGGTGAGATCTTGACGGACCTGCCGCCTCTGCCGGACTGTGCCATCGTACTGTGCAAGCCGGACTTCGGCCTGCCCACACCGGAGCTGTTTGCCCGGCTGGACGGGGCGGACCTGGGCCCCCGGCCGGATACGGCGGCCATGGCAGCGGCGTTGGCCCGGGGCGATCTGGCCGCCGCGGCCGCCTGCCTTGGAAATGTTTTTGAGCGGGTGCTGACGGAGGAGGAAGGGGAGGAGATCCGCTCCATCAAGGAAGCCCTGCTGCGACACAGTGCTCTGGGCGCGGCCATGAGCGGTTCCGGCCCCACGGTGTTCGGCCTGTTTGATGACCGGCAGAAGGCGGTCCGGGCAAAGGAGGCACTGGAGGGACGTTACCGGCAGACGTATCTGGCCGCGCCGGTAAAAATATTGGAAAAGATGGAATAAAATCCGGAATTTCCGTCCATGATGGGGGAAACGGGCCCCATGGGGCTACATAGCAAAGGACGGAAAACGGATATGAAAACAGCTGCAAAGCGTGAGCGAAAGACTCTGCGGATCGTGGAACTGGCCCTGCTGCTGGGTGCGGCGGCGTTTCTGATGACCGGCGTCTGGGCGCTGAACACCCAGCGGGACCTGGCGGACAAGGTGGTGCGGCTCCATGTGCTGGCCAACTCTGATACGGAGGAGGACCAGGCACTGAAGCTCCTGGTCCGGGATGCGGTGCTGGAGCGAGCCACGGAGATTCTGGAGCAGTCGGCGGACCGGGCGGAGGCAGAGATTCGCCTGCGGGAGAGCCTGCCGGAACTGGAGGCCATCGCCGAGGAGACGGTACGGGCCAACGGCTATGACTACGCCGTGACGGCGGAGCTGGAGGACACGGCCTTTCCCACCAAGGAATATGACGGCTTCTCTCTTCCAGCCGGGGAGTATCTGGCCCTGCGGATTCTGATTGGGGAGGGCGTCGGACAGAACTGGTGGTGTGTGGTGTTTCCGCCCCTGTGCACCGCTGCCTCCGCGGGCGTGCCGGAGACGGCCCTGGCCGCTGGCCTGACGGAAGACCAGGTCAGCCTGATGACGGAGGAGGATGGCGGCTACCAGCTGAAATTCAAGGCCGTGGAGCTGTGGGAGCGCCTGAAGGCGGCGCTGGAGTGAGCGGGAGCCGCCCTTGACACGGCCCGCTGGGAACGGTATCATAAGGGCCGGGACCGGACTTTCCTGCGGCCCCACGGCGGGGAGCGGCGGATGGCCGGATGCTCCGCACTTTCCAGCGGGGAGGAGACGGCGGCATGAGAGAGGCGGAACTGAATCGGCAGCGGGTGGTGTTCACACCGCAGGAGGCGGCGCGCCTGCCTCAGGACCGGCCCTATGCGGCGTACATCTGCCACTATGACTGGGCGGAGGGAGAGCACGCCACACTGATGCACTGCCACGAGCGCCTGGCGGAGGTGCTGCTGATCCTGAAGGGCAGCGGCCGGTACACCGTCGATCTCCGCCGGTACGAGGTGGCAGCCGGAGATGTGGTGCTGTGCAGCGGCGGCGCCCTCCACGACGAATTCCCCCAGGCAGACCAGCCGTATCAGACCCTGTGCGTGGCCATCGGGAACTTGGCGCTGGCGGACCTGCCGCCATACAGCCTGCTTTCCCCGGACCGCTGCCCCCTGTTTCACCAGCCGGAGCAGTTTGCGGACCTGAAGGAGCTCTTCTGCCTGATGGACCGGTATGCAGCGGAGCGGGAGCCGGGCTTCCAGGAGCTGTGCCAGCACCTGATGCTGGCGTCGCTGGAGCTGGTCCGGCGGATGGCGGCGGGGCGGAAGGAGGATCTCGTCACCCGGGAGGACTCCACCTTCGGCCGTGTGGCCAGATACATCGACCGCCATTATGCGGAGGACCTCTCCATCGAGCAGCTGGCCCGCCAGTTTTATCTGAGTCCCTATCATCTGTCCCATATCTTCCGGCAGAAGACGGGATATAGCCTCAAGCAGTATGTCCTGCGCCGCCGGATCGGGGAGGCTCAGATGCGGCTGGTGAACGCACAGGACAGCGTCCAGACCATCTCCGAGGCGGTGGGATTCGCGGACGCCAGCTACTTCTCACGCATCTTTTCAAAATACGTCGGCCTCACGCCCACGGAGTACCGGAAATTCCGGATCGGGCCGTGAGACCGCAGAAAAGTCCGGAAAAAAGACCTGCGGAGGGAACCATGCCGTTCCCCCCGCAGGTTTGTCTATTTCATTCCGTCAGGTATATTTGTATACTTTGTCCAGCATCCTAAGCAGAAGACGGATGAATAGGGAGGAGATCCAGATGAAACGGACATGGAGGAAGAAGATCGGCGCAGTTGTGGCCCTGCTGGCCGCCGTGGCAGTGCTGGGCACCGGCTGCGGCGCGGACGCCGCCGGGGCTGTGGAGTCCCGGACCAGGGAGACGAGGGCTCTGGGCCTGCTGCTGTCTAGGGAGGATACGTTTTTGTCGGAGCTGAAGGCGGACATCGAAGCGGAGGCCGCCGCCCAGGGCTACGCGGTGCAGTATTATAATGCGGGCAACGACCCGGAGACCCAGCTGCGCCAGGTCCACGAGGCCCTGGCAGAAGGCGTGGAGACCCTGCTGGTGAACCTTGCAGACGGGGAGGACTCCGAAAAGGTGGCAGACATCGTGGGCGACGCAGGGGTCGTGCTGCTGAACCGGGCGCCGGGGACGGCGATCCTGAACGAGCGGATGGTGTTTGTGGGCATGGACGAGGCCGGGAGCGGCGCCCTCCAGGGGCACGCCCTGGCGGAGTATTTCTGGGAGACGGACCACGGGACGGATATCCGCTATCTGCTGTTCCAGGGGATGCCCGGCCAGGAGAATACAGATGCCCGCTCCGGCACCGCCGTGCAGAGCCTGCTGGACGACGGCTTCTGCCCCATCGCCGCGGCAGATTACCAGGTCTGCGGCTTCAGCCGGGAGCGGGCCCGCCAAGCCATGGCGGCCCTGCTGGAGCAGGGCGTGGACTTTGACTGCGTCATCTGCGACAACGATGAAATGGCCCTGGGAGTCATCGAGGCGCTGGAGGCCGCCGGCTGGGATCCGGGCGCGGCGCCCATCGTCAGCGTGGACCACACGGCGGAGGGGGCCGCCGCCCTGGAGAGCGGCAAGCTCTATATGACGGTGGACCAGAATCCGGAGGACCAGGCCCGGGCGGCGGTGGCGGCAGCCGTCAATCTGGCCCGGGGTCGGGCCTATGACGACGGGCTCCGGGAGCTGCTGGGGAACGACTGCACGGACCCGGAGCAGCCCTTTGTACTCCGGGTTCCTGTGGAGGCGGTGACCACTTGACGTACTGCCTTGCTTTGCCGGAGTGCAGAAAAGCCTGTGTTCAGAAGGAACACAGGCTTTTTCAGCCCAGAAGGTACTGCGGGACGGGCGCCCCGGCATGGCATCAGACAGGGAACGGATGTGGAACGCGGGCTGCACAGCATGGATTCCGCATTTGAACGGGCATATCCCGAATCGGCATGCGCGATGAAAGGCGGGTGCGCAAAACCAGCTGCAAACTCCCACTCTGCTCCGCGTGCGGATACCATCCGAAAAAATTTCAGATTTTTTCACGCTTGCTCTTGACTTTGAGTGTACTCCAGGTGCTATCCTATAAACGTGTCGGATGACCGATGCGCAATACCATGGCTGCCGGGGGGCTGAAGAGATGCATGAGGAATTTCAAACGGTCCTGCGGGAGCACCTGGCCCGCTATCCGCTGATGGAGCCCCAGGACTGCGCCAAGCTGGCCTATCAGAGTACGTTCGGTCCAGCCCATGCAGCGGGGGAACGGGGAGATGTCCTCCGGCAGCTGCTGGGGGAGTGCAGCGCCCTTCCCGCAGACCGGGAGGCCCGGCCGCCGGAGCGGATCGGGAACGGTTTGTGCCGCGTTCATTTGTCGGGGACGGGGGATTGGACGCTGGCTGCGCCGCTCCTGGCGGATCTGCTGCTTCTGACGGCGGCGGAGCACCACGGGACGGCGGCGGACCTGGAGGAATGCCTGACCGCGGCGGAGGCGCTGCCCCTGCCCGGTATGGCGGACTGGCTGGCGGTGTACCGCCGTCAGGGCTGTCCGCCCGTCCACCACTCGCCGGCCTACCGGGAGGCGTATGACCCCCACTACCGGGTCCTGCGGACAGCATACGGCGGGTACTTCCCGGCACTGCTGGCGGCGGCCCGGCTGGCGCGGAGCGGCAGACCAGCCGTCGTGGCCATTGACGGCCGCTGCGGCAGCGGCAAGAGCGGCCTGGGAGACCTGATGGGGCGGCTCCTTCCCTGCAACGTGGTCCACATGGACGACTATTATCTCCCACCGGACCGCCGGGCAGAGAACTGGGAGCAGATCCCGGCTGGAAATATGGACCTGGCCCGCTTCCTGCAGGAGGTACTGGTGCCGGCAGGGGCCGGAGCGCAGATCCGCTGCCGCCCGTATGACTGCCGGAGCGGCACGCTGAGGGAGGGGACAACGCTTCCGGCCCGGCCCCTCACTGTGGTGGAGGGAAGCTACTCCCAGCACCCGCTGCTGTCGGCCCGCTATGATCTGCGGATGTTTCTCACCTGTGCGCCGGAGGAGCAGCGCCGCCGCCTGGAGCGGCGGGAGGGCGCCCACTTCGCCGCCTATGAGAGCCGGTGGATGCCCCTGGAGGAGCGGTATATCCGCCAATGCGGCCCGGAGAAGGGCTGCCAGCTGGTGATCGACACCACCGAATTTTTCCCCTGATGAGGGGAAAGCCCTGAAAAGCGCCCGGCCAGAAGGCCGGTATTCACAGCCCTGCAGACTCCGTAAAAAAAGCCAGAAGGCTGGTGCGGCGCCAGAAGGCGGCGCGAAAAGACTTTTTGAGAAGGAGTTTAACCCCATGAAACACAGCAATTTCAAAACAAATGTCCATAACCTGGTCCTGGCGGCCATGTTCCTGGCCCTGGCGCTGGTACTGCCCTTCCTCACCGGACAGATCCCCCAGATCGGCGGGATGCTGCTGCCCATGCACCTGCCCGTGTTCCTCTGCGGCCTGATCTGCGGCTGGCGGTATGGCGCGGTGGTGGGATTCGTGGCCCCGCTGATGCGGATGGCGCTCTTCGGAATGCCGCCGCTGGTGGCCGCTGTGGCCATGGCCTTTGAGCTGGCGGCTTACGGTGGCATCGCGGGCTTTTTGTACAATCGGTCCCGCTGGCAGTGTGTGGTGGCCCTGTACCGTGCTCTGCTGGCTGCTATGGTGGGCGGCCGGATCGTCTGGGCTGCGGTGCGGGTGGTGATGACCGGCGTGGCCAGCGTGCCTTTCACCTGGCAGATCTTCCTGACCGAGGCGCTGGTGAACGCCATTCCCGGCATCATCCTCCAGCTGGTGTTCATTCCCGTCCTGATGGTGGCTCTGGACCGCACCGGCATGGTCCGCTTCCGCCGGGAGCAGGCCGGTACCCAGGCCGCCGGAAACTGACTGATCGGCGGCTTCTTTCGCAGGCAGAGCAGGCCCCCGGCGGACCGGACACGTTCCGGTCCGCCGGGGGCTTTCACATGCCTTGCCGCCCGCCGGCTCACCGGAGCCCTCCAAGCTGGGGAGCCGGCTCTGCGCTGCCGGGAATGTCTGGCGCGGCGCCCGGATCGTTCCAGCATATTTTGCCGGATGCACTGCGGCCCAATAGATGCGGCTGATGTGCCAGGTATTTCCAGTCATCTGGAAAATCCGGAAAGCCCTTGCGTGGCTCTGCCCCGCTGTGTTAGGATGTGAACCGTGCTTTTGAGGCCGGATTTTCCGCTGCCTGCTTGGCTTTTTGACAGAATCCGCAATGATTTGGCAGAATTTCTACATCTGGGAAGGCCCCTTTTCGGACCGGACGGAGAGTGCCCGCTTCAAAGCGCCGATACCTACAAACCAATCGGGAGGAATCTACACACATGAAGCGAGAACTTGTTACCGGACTGCTGACTCTGAGCCTGCTGGCCTCCATGCTGCCGGCCAATGCCCAGGCGGCGGAGGGGATGTTTGGTGCGTCTGCCGCCGGGCAGGTCCAGACCATGACGGAGGGGGCCGGGGAGGACGGCGTCCAAACGGAAAACACCGCGGATATCGACGGCACCCAGTATGCCACCCTGGCGGAGGCGGTGGCCCAGGCGGAAGAGGGCGCCACCATCCGGCTGCTCCGAGACGTGGAGCTGGACGCCTCCGGCCTGGTCAACGGCCAGGGAGCGCTGACGCTGTCCAAGGACTTGACTCTGGACGGCAGCGGCCATACCATCCGGGCGAAGGCGGGCACATTTTCTGTCTCCGGCGACAATGGCACCGGCCCCAGCCTCCTCAATCTTCAGGATGGCGCCGAGGTGACGCTGCGGGATGTGACCCTTGACGGCGGCAGTGCCGCCAAGCACGGCCTGAACATCTACCACGCCGGAATGGTGACCCTGGAGAACGTGGAGATCTCCAACTGCCGCTGGTACGCCCTGGTGGTCAATGGCACGGAGCTGTCCGTGGACGGCCTGACCACCTCCGGAAACCAGTGGGGCGTCAACATCGACCGGGGCAGCCGCGTCACCTTTGCGAACGCTGCTATTGCCGAGGGGGATTCCATTGTCTTTGAGGGGCAGGATGCCTCCGGCAGCCTGACCGTGGAGAGCGGCAGCTATCAGAACATCAAGACGCAGGGCGGCTCCACTGGCGGAACCATCGCCATCAACGGCGGCACCGTGGGCAGCGTAGTCAACGACACCGCGGCGGAGATCACCATCTCCGGCGGCACTGTGACCGGTCAGGTGGCCAACAGCGGCTCCGGCAGCATTTCTGTCACCGGCGGCAGCTTTGCCACTGCAGAGCTGGAGGATTTCATTGACCCGGACCGGACGATCATCCTGACCCTGGAGCTCGGCGAGGGCGCCGCCGGCGCGGCCGCCATGGCAGCCACCAGCGGCGCAGCCGTGGGGACGCTTCCCACGCCGGAGCGGAGCGGCTACGCCTTCGCGGGCTGGTACACCGCCGCCGACGGCGGCACTGCAGTTACTGCCGATACCGTCTTCGACGCAAACACAACCCTGTACGCCCGGTGGACTGAGAAGTCCGAGGACGGCGAGCATCTCATTACTGTGGACCGGGTCACCGGCGGCTCCCTGGAGGTGAGTGCCGGTCGGGCCGACGAGGGTGAGACGGTGACCATCACCGCGGCGCCGGATGACGGATACGAGCTGAAGAAGCTGACTGTCACCGACAGCCAGGACGGCGCAGTCCGGGTCCAGAACGCGGGGGAGGGACGCTATACCTTCGTCATGCCCGGCGGCGGGGTGACCGTGTCCGCGTCCTTCGTCCGTTCCGGGGAGCAGACGGAGCTACCCTTCACAGATGTGGACAGCGGCGCGTACTATTACGATGCGGTCCGGTGGGCTGTGGAGCAGGGGATCGCCTCCGGTGTCACCGGAACGGCCTTCGCCCCGGGCCGCGGATGCACACGGGCCCAGCTTGTGACCTTCCTGTGGCGGGCAAACGGCTCTCCTGAGCCGTCCGAAAAGGAGAATCCCTTCACGGATGTGAGCCCCGACAGCTACTACTATAAGGCAGTTCTGTGGGCTGTGGAGCAGGGCATCACCTCCGGCGTCACCAAGACTGCCTTTGCCCCGGACCGGGTTTGCACCCGCGCTCAGGCGGCGGTGCTGCTGTGGCGGGCCGAGGGCTCTCCCGCGGCATCCGGGACGCATGACTTCCGGGACGTGGCGGAAGGTGCGTACTATGCGGACGCGGTGGCCTGGGCCGTGGAGAGCGGAGTGACCCAGGGCACCACTTCCACTACCTTTGAGCCCGGCACGACCTGCACCCGGGCGCAGATCATGACCTTCCTCCACCGCGCCATGGCGTGACAGAGAGGGCCCAGGACAGATGCAGGCAGGTCCGGCCGAATCGCCCGGCCAGGACGCAGCCCATGTCAAACGGCGGGCCGCGCGGAGATTCTCCGTGCGGCCCGCCGTTCTGCCTTTCAAGGAACTTAAAAAAATAAGGAGAATCCGCAGCATCTCTGGAATTTTTCCGTCTGTTGGGATAGAATGGAATCACCATTCCGGAAACTGCCGACAATGGAGGGACGAATGATGAAGAAGCTGTTTTCTTTGACGCTGGCTATGGTGACGGCTCTGGGGCTGATGCTGCCGGCGTCCGCCGCAGAGGAGACCACAGACGAGGCCCTGGCCAGGGTGACCCAGGCCGTAAAGGCGGCCCTGGATCTGGACACGGATGCCTATGACGAATTTCAGGGCAGCTGGTATGAGGACGGTCTGACCGGTGCCTGGGATCTGTACTGGTCGACCGAGTTGGAGGAGGAACTGTCCATTTCCGCTCTGGATGACGGGACCGTAATCAGCTACGATCTGGGTCTGCCGTACACCGCCTCCAACAGCGGGGATTTCCCGGTCTTTCCCCAGGGGGATGAGGCCGCGGCCGCCCGAGCCGCCGGGGACTTTTTGGACAAGGTCCTGCGGGAGGGGGAGAGCGTGAAGCTGGAAGAGCCCCGCGGCATGGATATTCTGGGCGGGGACAGCTACCGCTACTCCGGAGTGATCCTGCTGAACGGCCTGCCCTCGCCGCTGACCTATTCCATCACTGTGGATGCGGCGGACAACCGGGTCCGGTCTTTCCACCGGACCACGGCGGAGGACACCTTCCTGGGAGACGTCCCCTCTGCCGCCGCTGCGGTGCGCCGCGACCGGGCTGCCAAACTCCTGACGGACACCCTGGAGCTGAAGCTGGAATACGTGCGGGAGGCGGGCGGCACGTCGGCCGTGCTCCGGTATCTGCCGGTGGATACGGACACCTTTTATGTAGACGCCGCCACAGGAGCGCTTTTGAATCTGACGGAGCTGGAGGACCAGATGGGCGGCTGGGGCGCCGGAGGCAGTGCCGACAACACCGCGGCTGCGGAGAGCGGGGGCAGCGGCCTCAGCCCGGCGGAGCAGGCGGGCATCGCCCAGATGGAGGGCGTCCGGGCCTCCGCGTTCCTGGACCAGAGCCTGCGGGCAGAGCCGGTCTACGGCCTGACGGAGTACGCCCTGTCCTCCGCCGCCTACCGTCTGGCGGAACAGGAGGGGAAGGAGGATCAGGTCCTCTGCGTCCTGTCCTATGTGCGGCCCGGAGAGGAGGACAGCTGTTCCCGCACCATCACAGTGGATGCCCGCACCGGCGCGGTCCAGGAGGTGTTCTCCTACGCACCCGGAATGGAGGATGGGGAGACACCGGCCCTGACCCAGGCGGAGGCGCAGGTCAAAGCGGAGACGTTCCTGTCCGCCCTCTGCGGCGGGCGGTGGAGTGCCCTGACACTCTATGACGGCCGGGACAACACGGAGGACCGGCGTCCGTACTACACCTTCACATACGTCCAGCAGGTAGGCGGCATTCCCTTCCCGGAGAACCGCTATACCGTGGCCATCGACAGCGGAGACGGGTCCGTGTACCGGCTGGATTATCAGTACGATGAGGATGTGACGTTCGCCAGCTCCGCCGGTATCGTGGGTGAGACGGCGGCCCTGGCCGCCTGGGCGGGGACCTATGACACGGTCCTGGCCTACCGTCTGGTGCCCCGCCCTCTGGAGAGCGGTGACGAGACGGAAGCCCGGCTGATGGAGCTGGGGCTTACCCACTTCTACGAGCTGCGGCTGACCTACGCTCTGGAGCGGGAGGAGCGGTATCTGGGCATTGACGCCGCCACCGGCAAACCGGCGGCGCCGGAGTCCGGGGATACCGCCATCACCTATACGGACCTGTCGGGCTCCGGGGTGAAAGCCGATGTGGAGAAGCTGGCCCGCTATGGCGTGGGCTATGACGGGGGCCGCTTCCGGCCGGACAAACAGCTGACCCAGTGGGATCTGGTGGCCCTGTTGGCCAGCCTGGAGGGATACTGTATCGACCCGGAGACAGCGGATGAGAGCACGCGGGACACCGTCTATTCCATGGCCTACCGGATGGGTATTCTGCCCCGGGGAACCCGGGATGAAGGCAGGGCCGTCACCCGCGGGCAGGCAGTGAAATGTCTGCTGGACTGCGCAGGTTATGGCCCAGCCGCCCGGCTTCAGGGCATCTACACCTGCACATACAGCGACGCTGCCGCCATCCCGGAGGCAGACCTGGGCTATGCGGCCATCGCCCAGGCGCTGGGCATGGTCCGGGGAAGCTATCAGGGGGACCGGACAGCCACCCGGGGCGAGCTGGCCGCCATGCTCTGCCGCCTGCTGGAGCGGCAGGGAGCAAACGCGGGCGCCTGAACGGGCCCGCCGGATGATGGAATTTGGGAGGAATTACACATGAAAAACGTATTCGGCTATCCGGAGTTTGACGCGGAGGGCGAGGAAATCCTCTGTACCTACGACAACGCATACAGCGATATGCTGATGGACATCCGGGTCTACCGGATGGAACCCGGCCGGAAGAGAGACTTTTGCCGCCGGGGCGAGGAGACCGCGGTGCTGCTTCTGTCCGGAACCGTGACCTTCGGCTGGGAGGGCCGGACGGAGACGGTCAGCCGCAGAGACGTGTTCACTGACGGCCCCTATGCCCTCCATGCTTGCGCCGGGGAGGAGATCACCGTGGAGGCGCAGACAGACGCGGAGATCCTGGTCCAGTGCACGAAGAATGACACAGCGTTCTCCGGCAGGCTGTACCGGCCGGAGGACGCCCCCTGGGTCTACTCCTGCGTGGGCAAGTTCGGCAATGTGGCCAAGCGCCGGGTAAACACCATCTTTGACAAGGATATCGCCCCCTGGTCCAATATGGTGCTGGGCGAGGTGCTGAACGACCGGGGGAACTGGTCCGGCTATCTGCCCCACCGGCACCCCCAGCCGGAGTGCTATTACTTCAAGTTCGACCGGCCGGAGGGCTTCGGCGCCAGTTTTGTGGGGGACCAGGTATTCAAGAGCGTGGACAACAGCTTCTCCGCCATCCCCGGCGGGTGCCTGCATCCCCAGGCAGTGGCGCCGGGCTTCCAGATGTATACCTGCTGGATGATCCGCCATCTGGACGGCAACCCCTGGCTGCAGACCACCCGCAACGAGGACGAGCGATATCTCTGGCTTCACGATGCGCAGGAGTGACCTGCCCACAGAGAGTTGAACAGCGGAAAAAGGCTCCGGGTTTCTCTGGGAACCCGGAGCCTTTTTATTTGGAAACAGGTCCGGCACAGTGGTCCGGTTCCAGAAGAGGCGCCGCCCCGGGACCTGCCTGGGACAGCCGGAGCCCGGCGCCACGCACATGGTCCCGCAGCACTTGGTCTACAAAGCGGCTCAGCTCCTCCGGCGTGCCCTGGATCTCGCCCAGGAGCCAGTCCTCCACAATACTTACCAGCACGCCCACATAGAACTGGGTCAGCATGGTGAGCTCCTGCTCCCCAGCCTCATACCCCAGCTCCGCGGCAATCAGACGGATCGTGCTTTGGATAATAGTACGGATATCCGTCTGGAAGAACCGCTTCAGGTGGTCCCGACCCATAGAGCGAAGGGCGCAGAGGCAGAACGCACGATTCTCCTGCAGGTATTGGAAAAGCTGGAGCAGGCCGTCCTGCCACAGCATGACGCCCTCGTGTTCCCGGAGCAGCGCCACCGCCTCCTCCTCAAAGATCCAGCGCACCGCGTCGTAGACATTGTCAAAATGGTAGTAAAAATGCTGGCGCGCCATGCCGCAGCCCCGCATGATCTCCGCCACGGTGATCCTGTTCAGGGGTTTCTGGGTCATCAGCTCCTTGAGTACAGTGCAGATCTGCCGCTTGGCCGCATTGCTGGCCTCGTATGTCCGTTTTTTCATATCGACCTCCATGGACCGGCAGACTCCAGTCCATTGCAGCCCAGTATAACACATTTTCCAGAGGAGTGCATCTATGCAGAATGGGGGCAAGTGTCAGATTTCTGACATCTGCCCAAGGTCTGCACCTTGCATCTCCGGGCCTGTTTCCAGTATGCTGGAGGAAATGCGGAAAGGAGCGGAGGAAGATGCGGGAAGAGTATCACGTCACGCTGTACAGCCAGATGGGCCCCAGGGAGGGCCGCCTGGTCCTCCAATACGAGGGTTCTGCCGTCACAGGATCCCTGGAACTGATGGGACGCCGCAACCCCGTCCATGGCGTACGGTCGGAGGATGGGCATCTGTGCCTCTCCCATGCTATCCGGACGGCGGTCAGCACCCTTTTCTGCGAGACGGCGCTGGAGCTCCATGGGGAACGCCTTACTGGAGTGACCACGGCGGACGTCTGCCGGATGCGATGGGAGGGGAGCCGGATCTCCCCTGAGCCGTGATGGGACCGGGATTGCCGGAAGGAGCTGAAACTGTGCGCAAAGACACTGAAAAACCATCCTTTTTTGTGCGGCTGGCCACGGTGATCGTGGATAAGCGGAAGCTGATCTTTTTCCTGTACGCGTGTGCGCTGCTGTTCTGCCTGTTCTCCCGGAACTGGGTCAGCGTCTGCAACGACATCACGGAGTACCTGCCGGACTCCACAGAGACCCGCCAGGGGCTGACCCTGATGGAGGAGGAGTTCACCACATTCGGTACCGCCCGGGTGATGGTGTCCCACGTGACGCGGGGCATCGCGGAGGATCTGGCGGAACAGATCGGGGAGATCGAGGGCGTCTCCTCCGCGTCCCTGGGAGACAGCATCGGCGCAGAGGAGGACGGGGAGGCCGAGACGCCGGAGGACATCGCATCGTATTTCAAGGGCGCGGACGCGCTGATCTCCGTGACCTTTGCGGGGGAGGAGGATGACGAATCCGCCCTGGCCGCCATGGAGGCCATCCGGGAGCTGCTGGCCCCCTATGACTTTTATATAGACAGCTCTGTGGGGGATTCCCAGGCGGACTCCCTGGCCGATGAGATGGGGATCATCCTGGCGGTAGCGGCGGTTATCATCGTGCTGGTGTTGCTGCTGACTTCCCGCTCCTATGCGGAGATTCCGGTGCTGCTGCTGACCTTTATCGCGGCGGCCCTGCTGAATCTGGGCACGAACTTCATCTTCGGAGAGATCTCCTTTGTCTCCAACTCTGTGACGGTGGTGCTCCAGCTGGCTCTGGCCATCGACTATGCCATCATCATGCTGCACCGCTTCCTGGAGGAGCGGGAGCACGCCGGAGACCGGGAGGCGTGCATTGCGGCGGTCAGCGCCGCCATTCCCTCCATCTCCGCCAGCAGCCTCACCACCATCTCCGGCCTGGCGGCCATGATGTTCATGCAGTTTCAGATCGGCTTCGACATGGGCATCGTGCTGATCAAGTCCATTCTGTTCAGTATGCTGTCGGTGTTCACCCTGATGCCGGGGCTGCTGATGCTCTTTTCCAAGGCGATGGAGAGGACCCGCCACCGCAGCTTCATCCCCAGGATCGACCGCTGGGGCGGATTTGTCCTGAAGCTGCGCCATGTGGGAGTGCCGCTGTTCATTGTGGCCCTGGTGGGGGGCTTTTTCCTCTCCAACCGGTGCCCCTATGTGTACGGCTATACCCAGATCGAGACTGCGCGGCAGAACGAGTCCCAGGTGGCGGAGCAGCGGGTCAGCGACACCTTCGGCACCCAGAACGTGATCGCTCTGCTGGTGCCCCGGGGAGACTATGACAGCGAGAAAGCCCTGCTGGAACGGCTGGAGGCCTGCGATCAGGTGGACTACGCCATGGGCATCTCCAATATCGAGGTGATGGACGGACACACCCTCACCGATGCCCTGACGCCCCGGCAGTTTTCCGAAATGACAGACCTGGACTACGAGCTCGTCTGCCTGCTGTACACTGCCTACGCGGCGGAGGAGGAGGCCTACGGCCGGATCGTGGGCGGTCTGGACGACTATGCGGTCCCTCTGATGGATATGTTTTTCTTCGCCTACGACAAGGCGGAGGAGGGCTATGTGGATCTGGACGAGGAGCAGCAGGCGGACCTGGACGATCTCTATGAACAGCTCGACAACGCCCGGGTCCAGATGCTGGGGGAAAACTACACCCGTATGCTCATCAATCTGAACCTGCCGGAGGAGGGGGCGGAGACCTTTGCTTTCCTCCAGACCATCCACCGGGAGGCGGAGCGGTACTACGACGCGGACAGCGTCTATCTGGTGGGGGATTCCACCAGCGACTATGACCTGTCCGTCTCCTTTGCCCGGGATAACATCATGATCAGTGTCCTGTCGGTGGTGTTCGTCATCATCGTGCTGCTGTTCACCTTCCAGTCTGTGGGACTGCCGATCCTGCTGATTTTGGTGATCCAGGGCAGCATCTGGATCAATTTTTCCTTCCCCGGCATGGCCCAGAAGCCCATTTTCTTCCTGAGCTATCTGATCGTGACAGCCATCCAGATGGGCGCCAATATCGACTACGCCATCGTGATCTCCTCCTGGTACAATGAGCTGAAGGCGGGGATGTCCCGACGGGAGGCCATCGTCCAGGCGCTGAATCTGTCCTTCCCCACGGTACTGACCTCGGGGAGTATCCTGTCCTCTGCCGGATTCCTCATCGCCCAAATCACCACAGAGCCTGCCATCGTGGGCATCGGCGAGTGCCTGTGTCGGGGGACGCTGATCTCCATGTTCCTGGTCATGTTCATCCTGCCCCAGATCCTGTTCCTGGGCGACGGGATCGTGGAGCGGACCCGGTTCGATCTCAAGGTGCCGGAGGTTGCCAGGAGTGCCCATGGCACCGTCTATGTCAACGGCCGGGTTCGGGGCCGTATTTCCGGCGTAGTGGATGCCCAGATCCAGGGCGTGATTTACGGGGACGTCTCCGGAATGCTGGAGACGGGAGCTTATCAGAAAGAGGAGGAGCCCGCCCATGAGACGGAAGATTCATAAATGCCTGAGCTTCCTTCTGGCGGCGGTGCTGCTGGCGTCCCTGGCGGCGCCTGCTGCCCTGGCCGCCGAAGGCGGGGACACGGTTTTCGTCCGCACGGCGGAGGACCTGGTCCAACTGGCAGAGAACTGCACCCTGGACAGCTGGTCCCAGGGGAGAATTGTCCGCCTGGAGGCGGATATCGACCTGTCCGGCACGGACTTCACCCCCATCCCCACCTTTGGGGGGACCTTTGAGGGGCAGGGCCACACCATTTCCGGTCTGTCCATCACGGGCAGCGGCAATGTCCGGGGACTGTTCCGGTACATACAGCCCTCCGGCGTAGTGCGGGATCTGTCGGTGGAGGGACGGGTCGATCCCTCTGACCGGAAGAATACCCTGGGCGGCATTGCCGGCAGCAACCGGGGCCTTCTTGCCGGCTGCACCTTCCACGGGACGGTGCGGGGAGCGGACAGCATAGGCGGTCTTGTGGGGATCAACGAGAGCTCGGGACAGATCGTCAACTGCACTTTCTCCGGAGCCGTCACGGGAGAGCATTATGCCGGGGGCATCGCCGGGCAGAACTACGGCGCCGTTATCCAGTGCCGGAACAGCGGCAGCATCAACACCACGGAGGTGGATGCGGAGCTGGATCTGGACGCCATCAACCGGGAACAGCTGAACGCGGCGGAAAACGTGCCGGTATGCACCGATATCGGCGGCGTCGCCGGGTATTCCTCTGGTATCATCCAGAGCTGCACCAATTCCGGCAGCGTGGGCTATGACCACGTGGGCTACAACATCGGCGGCATCGTGGGGCGGCAGTCCGGATATCTGGACGGCTGTGCCAACTCCGGCGACATTCTGGGTCGGAAGGACGTGGGCGGCATCGCCGGTCAGTTAGAGCCGGAAGTGCGGCTGCTCTATGACCAGGGGCAGATGGGGGAGCTGCTGGATGCCCTGGACGGTCTGGGGGATCTGCTAGACCAGACGCAGCAGGATCTGCGGGGCACTTCCGACGCTCTGTCGGACCGGATGGACGCCATCTCCGCCCGGACGGACGAGGCCCGGGAGGCAGTGGGCGATCTGGCGGACTCCGCCGCGGACTGGACCAATGAGAATATCGAGGAGCTCAACAGCCTCACGGCCCGGATCTCCTGGCTCATCGACCAGCTGGCGCCGATCCTGGATGACGCCGTCGATGTGATGGACCTGGTGGAGGACCTGGCCGACGAGCTTGGGAATGCGCTGGATGAAGTCGGCGCGGCATCAGGGCTGGGAGATCAGGCGGAACAGGAGCTGCGGGCGGCAGTCCAGTCCCTCCGCCGGGCGGCCTCCAGTGGAAAAGAGGCCGTTGCCCGCCTGCTGTCGGCGCTGGAGCATCTGGGCGCGGCCCTGGGCAGCGCCCTCCAGAGCCAGGAGGCCATGGAAGAGGTTCGGGCTGCCGCCGGGGACCTGGCAGCCGCCCTCGGGGACATGTCCGACACGCTGGCAGAGATCGCCCGCATTCTGTGGAACGGCGGCGACGAAGCGGCGCTGGGAGAGGCGGCTCAAGCCCTGGCGGATACACTGGCCAGGGCGGGGGATGCGCTGGAACAGGCGGCGAACGCCGTCGCGGCCCACATGGACAGCGGCGAGCTGGAAGAGGCCGGGAAGGACGCGGCGGCCGCATGGCAGGCACTGGGAGAGGCGGCTCAGGCCCTGCGGGCCGCCGCCGGACACGCCACCGACGCGGCAGCGCTGCTGGCAAAGCTTCTGGCACAGGGCGGAGACCTGGCGGAAGCGTTTCGGGACCCGGGCAGGACGTTGGAGAAAGTGGCTTCCCGGGCATCCCGTCTCGGCGAGGACCTGGCCGACGTCTTTTGGGAGCTGGCCGAGGAGCCCACCATCACCATCCGTCCCATTGACAGTGCCATTCGGGAGCAGGGGGACGCCCTGGGGGACGTCTTTGCCGGTCTGCTGGAGGACGGCGACGCCCTGCGGGAGACCATGTCCGCGGCCACGGATACACTATTGGACGATCTGGAAGCCATCGGAGACCAGTTCCGGGTTATCACGGATCTGCTGCGGGATCTGCTGGAGCAAACTGGAGAGGAATTGTCGGACCGTTTCGAGGACATCTCGGACCAGGAGACCAGTGGACCGGATACCGGATGTGTCGCCAATTCCCGGAACACAGGGACCGTGGAGGGAGACATCAACGTGGCCGGCATCGTAGGGTCCATGGCCATTGAATACGACTTCGACCCCGAGGATGACCTGATCGAAGAGGGAGACCGCTCCCTGGACTTCCGCTATCAGACGAAGGCCGTGGTCCGCGCCTGCATGAACCGGGGCGGCGTCACCGGAAAACGGGACTATGCCGGCGGCGTGGTGGGTCTCATGGACCTGGGGCGGGTGAGCGCCTGCGAGAACTATGGGGACATCGCCAGCACGGACGGCGGTTATGTAGGCGGTATCGCCGGCGCCTCCTGGGGGACCATCCGGGACAGCTGGGTCAAGTGTCATCTCTCCGGCGGCGATTATATCGGCGGCGTGGCCGGACTGGGAGCCACCCTGGAAAACTGCCATACGCTGGTGGAAATCGAAGAGGGCTCCGCCTATCTGGGCGCCGTGGCGGGAGATGTGGACGCCGATGCCGCCGTATCCGACAACACCTTTACCAGTGAACGACTGGGGGCTCTGGATGGGATCAGCTACGCCGGCCATGCTGAACCGGTGGATTTTGACACCCTGTGCACCACGCCCGGCGTACCGGAATCCTTCTCCCGGCTGGAGCTGACCTTTGTGGCGGACGGCGTGGTGGTAGAGGTCGTCCCCTTCCAGTACGGAGAGGGGATTGACGCCCTGCCGGAGATTCCGGCGAAAAAGGGCTGCTCTGCCTCCTGGCCGGATCTGGACTACACCTGCCTCACCGCCAGCCAGACCCTGGAGGCGGAGTATACCCCCTACACCTCCGCCCTGACGGATGGCGGGGAGCTGCCGGAGATCCTGGTGGACGGCAGCTTCAGCAGCCGGGCACAGGTCTCCCACACCACGGAAGAGGTGGCCTGGACGGACGGCGGCGCGGAGTATGCGGGCACCGCCTATACCGTGACGGTGGAGGACCCGGACCTGGAACAGGCGGCCTACACGGTCCACTGCCGCCTGCCGGACCCCGGCAAGCGGTACGACCTCTGGGTGCTGAGTGAGGATGGCTGGACCAAGACGGATGCCCGGTTGGACGGCCAGTATCTGCTGCTGGAGAGCCAGACCGGGACGGTCACCTTCTGCCTGACGGAGCGGGCCGGTCCTCTGGCGGTCGTTATTCTGGCCGTCGGCTTTGCCGGGCTGTTGATCGGCTTTTGCTGGCTCATCCGCTGGCGGCGGAAAGGCACTGCGGCAGGACGCAAACACTGACCTGCGGCCGTGTGCGGAGGAGACAAAGCACGATATGGCACGCTCTCTGCCGGAGAATGGAGATGCGGTCCGTATGCCGCTTTTGGGGTTCCCCGGACCCGGTGCCGGAAAAGGCATGGCAAGCTGCCATGCCTTTTCTGCCGTTCATGCGGCGATTCGCGTTTCGCGGATGGCTGTGCGCCACGCCGCATGGACGGACAACGGCCGGGGATTCTCCTGGCAATCTCTGTCCTGGCGGACTTCCGCCGGAGGAGTTCCGGCAGAATGATGACAGGCGGAACCGGGCTGCCGGAGCGTGCGTTGGCACCGGAGGGAAGCAGGCGGCCCCGTCAGCAGAATCCTCGCCTGGGAATGGCGCGGCATCGCATCCCGGACCGGACAGCCGGGGCGGGACGGCCGCAAGCTGCTTGTGTGCATGATTGAGGCGGTTGAAATCCTGAAAGTTAAGCGGTTATACCGGACATATTGTTGAGAATGGCCCTGTCTTATGGTATGATTTGGTTGATCGCCCACGGACAGGGAGATGCCACGCTTCCTTGGCCTGTCCGGCAGAACGCCTGGGGAATATCCCGGCAGGCCGGGGCAAGAGAAACAAGTATCTATGGTCAATCGGGGAAGGGCCGATCATCCCTGGCCGCCGGGCAGGCTCTGGCCGCTGCAAAACGGCGCTGCCCCGGTCTACCCATCATTTTCAAACACGCGGGAAATCCTGCCCGGGTTGAAAAGAGAGGGTAAAAGCCGCGCCTGTCCGTTTCGGTCCGCAATGAGAAGGGAGTCCTTTGATCCATGTCTGCATTCAGCGAATTTTTCCTCATGAAGCCGGATGACGTCAAGCGCTATGCGGCAGAGGTTCTTCACCGGTTCGACCCGGATGAGGAGACCACCTGTACGGAGATCGGCGACGGCAACATCAACTACGTCTTCCGGGTCCGCTCTCTGCGGGATGGCCGCTCGGTCATCGTCAAGCAGGCGGACAAGCGGCTGCGCTCCTCCGGGCGGCCGCTGGACATCTATCGGAGCAGGATCGAGGCGCAGGCCCTGCAGCTGGAGTCCCGGCTGGCGCCGGATTACATCCCGGAGGTCTACCACTATGACGAGACCATGGCGGCTCTGTCCATGGAGGATATCTCCGCCTATCGGAACCTCCGCAAGGAGCTGCTGGCGGGCAGGATATACGGCCATCTGGCGGAGAACATCTCCACCTTCCTGGCCCAGTCCCTGCTGCCCACCACGGATCTGGTGCTGGACCGCCGGGAGAAAAAGCGCCGGGTGCAGTTCTTCACCAATCCGGAGCTGTGCGACATCACGGAGGATCTGGTCCTGACGGAACCCTACTGGAACTACAAGGGCCGCAACATCGTTACCCCCGGGAACGAGGACTTTGTCAGGACCTTTCTCTATGAAAATGATGCCCTTCACAGGGAGGTGGGCAGGCTCCGAAACGGCTTCATGAACAACGCCCAGGCGCTGCTCCACGGGGATCTCCACACCGGCTCCATCTTTGCCAACGAACAGGGCGTAAAGGTCATTGATCCGGAATTCGCCTTTTACGGTCCCATGGGATATGATATCGGCAACGTCATCGGGAACCTGTTCTTCTCCTGGGCCAACCGCTGTTTTACCGCGCCGCAGGACACGGCGGCTGCCCGGGCGCTGGAGGATACCATCCGCGGCGTGTGCGACCTGACGGCGGAGAAGCTGACCGCCAGGTACGACGAGCTGGTGACCTTCCCCCTGTACCGGGCGGAGGGGTTCTGCCGCGCGTATCTGGACGGCGTCATGGCCGACTCCTACGGCTATGCGGGCACGGAGATCATCCGACGGGTGGTGGGCGACTCCAAGGTCATGGAGGTCACCTCCGTCACAGACCCGGACATCCGGATTCCCATGGAGCGGGCCCTGATTAAAATGGGTATCTTCCTAATCCGGGAGCGGGAGAGCGGCCTGAATGGCTCCGCTGTGACCAGAGCTTTCCGCGGGATACTGGCGTAAAGGAGGCGGCAAGATGGAACGTATGGACCGGGATATGCCGTTCCTGCTGCAATATGAGCATGTGGCGTGGTTTGAGAAGGGAAAAGTCCGCATTCTGGACCGCCGGGTCTATCCCACAGAGGTCCGGTTCGTGGTGTGCACGGACTACCACGAGGTGGTACAGGCCATCGCGGACATGGTGACCCAGAGCGCGGGCCCCTATACCGCCGTGGGCATGGGCATGGCCCTGGCTGCCTGGCAGGTCCGGGACAAGGGCGCACGGGAGCAGGAGGAGTTCCTGCGGCAGGCGGCCTATGACCTGGCACACGCCCGGCCCACCACCGCCAACCGGTACGGCCAGATCACCTGCCGCTGTGCCGATGTGGCGAAGGAGACCCTGGCTGCGGGCCGGGATCCGGTGGAGGCCATCGTGGCATCCACCGTGGAGTCCCTGAACCGCCGGTACAGCACCATGCAGGTGGTGGGGGATTATCTGGCGAATCTGATCCCCAATGGCGGCGCCATCCTGACCCAGTGCTTCGGCGAAACCATCATCGGCACAGTGATCCGGGCCGCCAGGCGGCAGAACAAGACCTTCCGGGCCTACTGCGCGGAGACACGGCCTTATTTACAGGGGGCCCGGCTCACGTCCAGCTGCTTTGCCCAGATGGGCATCGATACCACGGTCCTGACAGACAATATGATCGCCTACGCCATGGAGCGGGAGGGCATCGACCTCTTCACCTCAGCGGCGGACTCCATCGCCTGGGACGGCCATATCGCCAACAAGATCGGCACTTTCCAGATCGCCATCCTGGCCAAGTGTTTCGGGGTGCCCTACTATGTCACCGGCATCCCGGACCGGGAGAAGCGGACGAAGGACGACATCGTCATCGAGATGCGGGACCCCGCCCAAGTCCTCTCTTATCGGGGGATCCCCAACACGCTCCCCGGGGTGAAGGCCATCTACCCCTCCTTCGACGTAGTGCCGCCGCATCTGATCTCCGGCGTGGTGACGGACAAGGGCGTGTATGTGCCGTATCTGCTGGGAAACTATTTTGACTCTGACGTCAAGCCGTTCTATTGACGGCAAAGGGCCGCCGGGCGGAAGAATTGGAAAACGCAGGGGGACGGTATGCCGGTTGCGGCGCTGGGTCGGATGCCGAAGAGCACCCCCGGCAGGCCGATCCGGCTGTGTGGAAGGAATCTGGGTAGGTCCTCTCCGCCGGGAGAAATGTGCTCTGCTGCATATCAGGCAAGGGACGGAAGCCCCGCCCGCCTTTTCCGGCGTGTCCGCAAAACCGGAATCATACGGGCAGCTATATCAGAAATTAAAAATGAAAATGAAAACAGGAGGCAGCAAATTATGCTGATGCAGGAGGAAAGAGAGCTGGTTGTTGAATACGGCAGGAAAATGAGCACCGACCGTCTGAGCACGGGAACCAGCGGCAATATCAGCGTCTGCAACGCGGAAAAGGGACTGATGGCCATCAGCCCCTCCGGCATGGACTATTTCTCCACCACGCCGGAGGACGTGGTCATCACGGACCTGGAGGCCAACATTGTGGACGGCGTCCGCAAGCCCTCCAGCGAGTGGGCGCTGCACACCGCGTTCTATCGCCACAAGCCCCACGCCAGGGCCGTGGTGCACACCCACTCCATGTACTGCACCACCTTTGCCGTGCTGGGCCAGCCCCTTCGGGCTGTCCACTATGCAATCGGCGACACCGGAGCAGCCACCGTCCCCTGCGCGCCGTACCGCCTCTTCGGCACAGCGGAGCTGGCAGAGGCCGCCATAGAGGCCTGCGGCGGCAGCGACGCCGTTCTGCTGGGCAACCACGGCCTGGTGGCCTGCGGCAGGGACCTCAAAAGTGCTTACGGCCTGGCCTGTAATCTGGAGTACGTCGCGGAGCTGCAGTACCGGACCATGTGCATCGGCACGCCCAATATCCTGACGGATGAGCAGATGGCGGAGGTCATGGAGCGATTCAGGTCCTACGGCCAGCCCGGCAGCGGCAAGGCCGGATATTGAGCGGGGCGGAGGTCCCGCGGAGATCTTCACCAGCCTCCGGATGGCATTGAACACACCGGCATCAAATGCGATCTTGCAGGAGAGCCAGCCCCGCGCTCAGCAGGCGCGGGGCTGGCTTTTTGCCTGCGGCGGGGAAAGCCTCCTGAAGCGCCAAGGCAGACGCCCCTGTGAAGCCGTATCCTGGGAAAAATTTTCCCGGTCTCAAAATGCCGCGATACCTTGCAGCTGCCCATTCGTTACCTGTTGGTGCCTATGCCACAAGATTGTGCGTACTTTACGAAAGCCGCCTGCCGCGCTACCATGGGGGCACAGATCAGAAAACGAAAGGGTGTTCTCCATGAACGAAAAAGCAAAAAAATACGTGGACCTGTTCCGCCGGGTGAAGATCGCAGCCGCCGCCACGGTGGATGCGGAGGGCCATCCCCAGGCCCGGATCATCAACGTGATGCTGGCAGAGGACGATGGGATGTATATTGTCACCTCCAGAGGCAAGCCCTTCTACAAGCAGCTGGTGGAGACGGGAGAGATCGCCCTGGCAGCCATGTGTCCAGACTGCCAGTCCCTGAAATTCACCGGGAAGCTGCGGGTCGTGGACAAAAGCTGGGTGGACAAGGTCTTTGCGCAGAATCCCGGTATGAACGAGGTCTACCCCGGTGAGAGCCGCTATATCCTGGACGCCTTCCACATCTACGCGGGCCATGGCGAGTGGTTCGACCTGCTCCACTATCCCATCAGCCGGGAGACATTTGCCTACGGCGGGGACACGGAGGAGTACAACGGCTTTGTGATCCAGGATGCATGCATCGGCTGCGGCGCCTGTGCCTCAGCCTGTCCCCAGAAGTGCATCACTCCCGGAACGCCCTATGTCATCAACTGGGCGCACTGCCTCCAGTGCGGCCGCTGCGCGGAGGCCTGTCCGGCAGACGCAGTGCGCCGCCTGCACCCGTAAGCGGCTCATGGAACTGCTGCAAGGGATTTTGGGCCTGTACGCCCAGCGGGCAGACTGGTTCGCGGGATTGCTGCAGGCCCACATCGGCCTGGCTCTGACCGCCATCGCCATGTCCGGCATGATCGGTCTTTTGACAGGCATCTGGATCGCGGAGCATCCCCGTATCGCGCCGCCGGTGATGGGCGTCTGCAACGTGCTGTACACCATTCCCGCCATCTCCCTGCTGGGCATCCTGATCCCCTTCAGCGGGATCGGCAACAAGACTGCCGTTATTGCCCTGACGGTTTACGGCATCATGCCCATGGTGCACAACACCTACGTGGGACTCACCACACTGGACCCGGATATTCTGGAGGCAGCCAGGGGCATGGGCAGTACGGGGACACAGGCGCTGTTTCGGGTGAAGCTGCCCATGGCCGCCGGAGTCATCCTGGCGGGCGTGCGGAACATGGTGGTCATGACCATCTCCGTGGCTGGCATTGCCTCCTTTGTGGGGGCCGGTGGCCTGGGCGTGGCCGTCTACCGGGGAATCACCATTTACGATCCGGCCATGACGGCGGCGGGCAGCATCCTGATCGCCCTGCTGGCCATTGTCTGCGATCTGGCGCTGGGCGCGCTGGAGCGCTATTTCAAAAAGAGAGGAAGCTGAACTTATGAACATCCTGAATCGACTGCAGGCGGCCGTCCTAGCCATCCTGATGCTGGGCACCCTGACCGGCTGCGGCGGAGGCGCCGCCTCCGGAGGGGAGACCGGCTCTGGCGACCCTGTCCGGATCGCCACCAAGCCCATGACGGAACAGTACATCCTGGGAGAGATGCTGGGCCTTCTCATTGAGCAGGCCGGCTATGACGTGGAGATCACTAAGGGCGTGGGCGGCGGCACCAGCAACATCCAGCCCGCCATGGAGAGCGGAGAGTTCGACCTCTATCCGGAGTATACCTCCAGCGGTTGGGTACTGGTGCTGGACCACCAGGCCGAGGGTGTGGATGATGCAGAGATGTTCACCCGGCTTCAGCAGGAGTACGAGGAGAAGTTCCACATGACCTGGGTGGGGAAGTACGGCTTCAACAACACCTTCACCGTCGCCGTCCGGGGCGATGTGGCGGAGCAGTACGGCCTGGAGACCACCAGCGACCTGGCCGGGGCGGCCGGTGAGCTGACCTTCGGCGGAAACCCGGACTATCTGGAGCGGGAGGACGGCTTTCCAACCCTGTGCAAGACTTACGGCCTGGACTTCCGGAATGTGGTGGACATCGACATCGGCCTGAAATACCAGGCCCTGGCCGGCGGAGATATCGACGTGACCAACGCCTTCACCACCGACGCCCAACTGGCGAATCCGGACACAGACCTGGTGACGCTGGAGGATGACAAGCATCTGCAGGTGAACTACTTTTGCTCCACGGTGGTCCGCCGGGACGCATTGGAAAAATTCCCCGGTCTGGAGGAGGTGCTGATGCAGATGGACGGTATTCTCTCAGACGGGGAGATGGCCGCGCTCAACTACCAGGTGGAGGTGGAGGGCCGGGACGAGCGGGATGCGGCCAGGGACTTCCTGCTCCAGAAGGGCCTGCTGGAGGCGTGATATGACCCAGCCGATCATTCGCTTTGAAGGCGTCTCCAAGGCCTTCGGCACCCAGACCGTTCTGCGGGACTTCTCTTTGGATGTGGAGCCGGGCGCATTTGTGTCGATCATCGGCCGGTCCGGCTGCGGAAAGACCACCGTGCTGAAGCTGGTAAACGGCCTGCTGTCGCCGGACACGGGCCGAGTCCTGATCCAGGGGCAGGATGTGGCCCGAATCGACCCGGTGGCCCTGCGCCGCCGCATCGGCTACGCCATCCAGAACGTGGGCCTGTTTCCCCACATGACCGTGGAGAAGAACATTGCCTATGTGCCCGCCATCTCCGGCATGGAGGAATGGAAGGGGAAGCAGTGCAGAGAAAAAGTCGCTGCCCTGCTGAAGCAGGTGGGGCTGGACCCGGCGCTGGCGGGGCGGTATCCCCGCGCCCTCTCCGGCGGACAGCGCCAGCGGGTGGGCATCGCCAGGGCGCTGGCCGCCGGTCCGGAGCTTCTGCTGATGGACGAGCCTTTCGGCGCGGTGGACGAGATCACCCGGGGCCAGCTGCAGGATGAGCTCCTGCGCATCCACCGGGAGAGCGGCATCACCGTCCTGTTTGTGACCCACGACATCGCGGAAGCCCTGAAACTGGGGACCCGCACACTGGTGATGGACGCCGGGCAGATCCAGCAGTATGACGCGCCCAGCCGCCTCCTGGCGCACCCGGCCACGTCCTTTGTGGAGCGGCTGGTCCGCCGCAGCCGGGTGTTTCAGACCCGGGCGTAACGTCTCCGGCAGACCGGCCGTCCGCTGGAAATGGACAAAAGAGAAAAGAGGTCCGAAGGACGTACGTCCTTCGGACCTCTTCGCTTATGGGGATCAGCTTGCCAGCATGCTGGGCAGCCAGGTGACCAGCGGCGGGAACACCGCGCAGAGCGCGGTCACGATACAGATGATGATAATGAACGGTATAACGCCCCTGTAGACCTCCTGGATTTTGATGCTCGGAGGCAGGATGCCCTTCACATAGAACAGGGCGAAGCCGAAGGGCGGCGTCATGAAGCAGGTCTGCAGCAACGTGGCGCTGACGGCCACCAGCCACAGCCGGTCGAAGCCGAAGGTATCCATGATCGGCAAGAAGATGGGGAACACGATCATGACGATGCCCAGCCAGTCGATGAACATGCCCAGAAGGAACATGATGACCATCATGATGGCGAAGGCGCCCCACTTGCCGATACCCATGCTCAGGACCCAGTCCGCGATGATCTGGTCACCATCCAGAGACATGAACACGCCGGTAAAGGCAGCTGCGCCGAAGAGGATGATGAACACCATGGCGGTGGTTTTAGCGGTGTCGATCAGAGACTCATAGAGCATCTTCCAGCTGAACTGCTTGTAGAAGATCGCCAGGATCAGGGAGAACAGGGCGCCGATGCCCGCGGCCTCCGTGGGGGTGGCGATGCCGCCGAAGATGGAGCCCAGCACGCCGAAGATCAGAATCAGCGGCGGGATCAGGTTGATCAGGGAGCCGGTGATGCGCTTCTTCAGGGGCATCTCCGCCAGCTCCTCGGGACTCATGGCCGGGCCCCAGTCGGGATGGATGTGGCAGACCACCATCAGGTAGATGATGTATCCCAGGGACAGGCTCAGACCGGGGACCATGGCGGCGAAGAAGATCTTGCCGACGGAGACCTCTGCGTAAGAGCCCATGGAGACCAGCATGATGGAGGGCGGGATCAGAATGCCCAGGGAGCCGCCGGCGCACACCATGCCGCAGGCCAGGGAGGGTTTGTAGCCGCTGCGCAGCAGCACGGGGAGAGACAGCATGCCCATGGTGACAACGGAGGCGCCCACGATGCCGGTGGTGGCGGCGAACACGGTGGAAACCAGGATCACGGCCAGACCCAGTCCGCCCTTCAGGGGCCCCAGCAGGTAACGGATGGACTCAAACAGGCCGTCCGCCACCTTGGAGTGGGTCAGGAAGTTGGCCATCAGCACGAACATAGGGATGGCCACCATGGAGTAGCTTTGCATCTGGTCGTAGATCTTTGTCATGGCGATGGTGACGCCGGGGGTACCCCAGGCCAGCCAGCCGACGATGACGCCGGCGCCGCCCAGCACGAAGGCCAGCTCCTGGCCCAGGACAAGGCCCACGACCATCAGGCCGAACAGGCCGAGGATCAGCGCCACGCCAAGCGTGCCGGCGGGGATCTCAGCGGCTGCAACCAGCCCCTGCAGTTGTTCCAAAATCGCAGTCATCCCTGCGCCTCCTTTCCGTTCGCGGAAGCCGTGACGAGTCCCTCCACATGCTTGAGGATCTCAGAGACGGCCTGGATGGCGAGCAGCACCAGCCCCACGAACAGGCAGAGCTTCACCGGCCAGGTGGGCGCGGCCCACACGGAGTAGGTCTGCTCACCGGTGGTATACGCGTTCAGGAAGAAGGTCCAGCTGGCGGGAACGAGACCCATCAGGAAGGGGACCAGGAAGATCGCGTATGTGACGATATGCAGGATGTGCTGGACCCGGACAGGGAACATGGCGTAGACCACGTCCACCGCCACGAAGGCCTTTTTCTGAAGGCCGTACGCGCTGATCAGAATGATATAGCAGGCGAACAGCATCACGATCAGGTCCTGAGTCCAGATCTGCGGCCGGTTGAAAATACGGCGCAGGATGACCTCGCACATGATGACGGCAAGGATTGCCAGCGACAGGACGGAGAAGATCCGGCCCAGGAAGTCGTTGAACTTGTCGATGCCATTGTAGATTGCTTTGATGGCTTTCATCAGAAATTCACACCTCTTTCATAAACTCTCTCATCAGTTGTTGAAGAGGCGTTCATTCGCCGCGGTTGAAGCCGAAGCCGTAGTCGCCGGTCCAGTCGCGGTAGTTGTTGGCAGTCTCACGGTAGGCCTGCATGGACTCATAGACCATCTTGAAGTTGGGGTTGATCTCGCACTCCTCCTTATAGGTCTCGATGCAGGTTTCGCGGATAAGCTGCATGTCCTCGTCGGACAGGCTGGTGACCGTGACGCCCTGATCCTCGATCATCTGATTGGTGACGGTCATATCATTGTAGATGTAACGGGAGAGCTGCTCACCGCAGCAGAGGCGGGCGGCGCTCTCAAAGGCCACCTGATAGGCCTCAGGCAGGCTTTCCCAGGCCTGTTTGTTCACCATGACGCCGTTGACACCGGCGGACTGATACCAGGCGGGGGCGCACCAGTAGGGGGCGACCTCCTGCAGCTTCAGGGAGTCGTCGGCCTTGGGGCCGGAGAACTCGCCGCCGTCGATCACGCCGCGCTGCAGGGACTCATACAGCTCGGAGGCGGCCACGGTGGTGATGTTGATACCCAGCTTCTGCGCTGCCTTGCCGGCCATGACGCCGCCCAGGCGGATCTTCATGTGCTGCATATCCTCGATGGAGGTGATGGGGGACACGGAGCGGATGCCGGACTCGGAGGGGTTGGTAACCAGCGGGAAGTACTCCATGTTGTACTGGCCGTACATCTCCTTATAGCAGTCCATTCCGCCGGCCTCATAGATCCAGGTGTAGTAGTCCAGGGCGGTGAAGTCGTCCATGATAGTGGACAGCAGCTCAAAGGCCGTGTCCTTGCCGGACCAGTAGCCGCCCCAGTCGCCGCCGCACTCCACGGTGCCCTGGCTGACAAAGTCGAACAGCTGGCTGGCGGAGCACAGTTCGCCCTCGGAGTAATTGGTAATGATGAACCGGCCGTCGGTCAGCTGGCTCACCAGCTCCGCGAAGCGCTGGTCCACGGTGAAGTGGACGTTACCAGCGCCCCAAACGGAACCCATCTTCCAGGTCACGACAGGCAGGCTGCTGTCGCCGCCGGCAGCGGTGGCGTTCAGATTCGCGGTGTCCATGATGCCGCTGTCGGCAGATGCGCAGCCGGACAGCAGCACGGCGGGCAGCAGCAGCGCCATGGTCAGGAACAGTGCAAAAAATCTCTTTTTCATTTCGCTTTCTCCTTGGTCTTTCCTAATTTCACACAGGTGCAGGGGGAAGTCACTCAGTTCCGGGGATCGCCTTCTTTCCGTTGGCCGCAGGGCCGTATTCAAGAAGCTCCCGCTGTTCCGCCGGGGAGCGCGGGAGAACATCTTCCACAAGCTGGGCCGCCCATATTCTGGCGGCGGACATCAAAAGAGCCCGCTCTTTTCTGAGAGTCGGCTCTGCTTGACCGGAGGCTCCTCGCCGCGCTTGCGCAGCTGCCCGCGCAGGCGGCTCAGAGACACTGGGGACATACATAAAAAGGATGCGATGTGCTTGATGCTGACCACGTCCGCCAGCTCGGGATAGCGGCGGAGAAACCACTGGTACCGCTCCATGGCGGAGCTGATGCCGAGAAGGAGCTTCAGCTCCCGTTCCAGCTTCAGTTTCTCCAGCAGGTAAGAACTATACAGCTGCTGCAGCTCTGCGGACTGCTGGAACTGCTCCGCAAGGAGCTGGGTAGGGATGGACAAGAGCACACAGTCCGTCACCGCCTCAAAGTTGATCGGGAAGGAAGCTGTCAAGATGCTGAGACTCAGCACGGCCTCTCCAGGCCGGTAGAGGAAGCAATCCGTGATATCCCGCCCTTTTTCATCCGTCAGGTAACCCCGAATGACTCCGCTGACCAGAAACGGGATCCAGTCAGAGCAGGCGTCCGGCTTGGCGACAAGCTGCCTCTTTTTGCAGGAAAAAAGCCTTGAGGCATCTGCGAGACTGGCGGCCAGATCTGTATCCTCAAGGTGGAGGATCTCCTCCAAACAATCCTGAATATGCATCGCATCTTCCTTTCTTTCGCCGCAATTATACAAAATTGCAGGGAAGATTGCATTAACACAGGTTAATTTTTCTGTCCTCAAACAGAAAAAAGTTAACATTTTATTCAAAAATTTTTTAAATGCAAGAAACGGATGACACACAGAAGGCTATCCTGGGAATCACCTGGGTGGAGAGCGGAATTTCTGTTGAAAATCTATTGACATCGTGTCAGAATACGGCTATAATGCAGATACTGACACTATGTCAATAAGGAGACCTGCAATATGAGAGCGAATGTCTATTTCACAAGGGAGATCACGCCTGAAAAAGTAGTGGAGCTGTATCGTGCCCTGGGCGTGGAGCTGCCCGGCAAGGTGGCCGTGAAGGTCCACTCCGGGGAGAAGGGCAACCAGAATTTCCTGCGTCCGGAATTCTGGTGTCCCATGGTAGAGGAGGTCCACGGCACCATCGTGGAGTGCAATACCGCCTATGGTGATGCGGCCGGCGGTGTCCGGGATCATACGGAGTCCCACCGGAAGCTGCTGCAGGAGCATGGCTGGACCAAGTACTTCGACGTGGACCTGATGGACGCCGAGGGCCCCGACGTGGTGTGGCCCATCCCCAATGGCAAGGTCCTGAAGGAGAACCACGTGGGCAAACACATCCTGCATTATGACTCCATGCTGGTGCTGGCCCACTTCAAGGGCCACCCCATGGGCGGCTACGGCGGCGCCCTGAAGCAACTGGCCATCGGCTGCGCCTCCCGGGCGGGGAAGGCGCTGATCCACTCCGCCGGGAAAACCGATGACCGCTTCAAGACCTGGGAGCAGCACGCCAGCTCCGTGGTCTTTCCAGAGGCCATGGCGGATGCTGCCTCCAGCGTGATAGAGCACTTTCGGGGCAAGATTGCCTTCATCAATGTGATGAAGAACCTGTCCGTGGACTGCGACTGCTGCGCCGTGGCCGAGGATCCCTGCATGAAGGACATCGGCATCCTGGCCTCTCTGGACCCAGTGGCCATCGACCAGGCCTGTATCGACCTGGTAATGCAATCCGATGATCCGGGCAGGGAACACTTCATGGAGCGGGTGAACAGCCGCAACGGCATCCACACCATCGAGGCCGCAGCGGAATTGGGCTTCGGCTCCCGGGCGTATGATCTGACCGAACTGTAAGCATTGAAAGGAGCAACCTGCAATGAGCAAGATATTGATCGCCTATTTTTCCGCCAGCGGCGTCACGGCCCGCACGGCGAAGGAGATGGCAAAGGCCGCTGGAGCGGATCTGTATGAGATTTGTCCGGCAGAGCCCTATACCGCTGCGGACCTGAACTGGATGGACCAGAAGAGCCGCAGCACGCTGGAGATGAACGATCCAGCCTGCCGCCCCGCCATCGCGGCACCGGCGGCGGATCTGGACCAGTACGACACCGTGTTCGTCGGCTTCCCCATCTGGTGGTATGTGGAGCCCCGTATCGTGGACACGTTCCTGGAGAGATCTGATTTTTCCGGCAAGACGGTGATTCCCTTCGCCACCTCCGGCGGCAGCGGGATCGAGAAGGCGGAGCGGAGCCTGAAGTCCCACTGTCCCCAGGCCAACTGGAAGAAGGGCAAGCTGCTCAACCACATGGATGCGGCCGCCTGGACCAAAAGCGTGCTGAATTCGGGGTGCTGAAGCGCCGGGGCCGCAGGACACCGGCCTTGAGCAGGCGTTCCCAATACCCGGCACATCCGGCTGGGTGAGAGCTGTGGACGGACGCCCCGTGTTCTATTTGACACAGCGATGGGAAACCGGTATCATGTGTTTGAACAGCACTGGGACCATAGGCGCGGAATGCGTGCCGGAAACCCATGGAAACAAGAGAGGGAACTGCCATGCCGAGAGGATCAGAAGAGCTGACGAACGCGCGGAAAGCGGAGATTGTCAATGCCTGTGCCGTACTCTATGAGACCAGGAGCTTCAAGGAGATCACGCTGAAGGAGATCGGGGAGAAGACCTCTTTCACCAGAACGTCGATCTATAACTATTTCCAGACAAAAGAGGAGATCTTTCTGGCTCTGTTCCAGCGGGAGTACGAGGCATGGATCGAGGATCTGGACGCCCTGCGCTGTGGACACCGGAAGTTGTCCGTGGATGCTTTTTCCGACGAGCTGGCCCGCACGCTGGAGCGGCGGGAGCGGCTGCTGAAGCTGATGGCCATGAATCACTATGATATGGAGGCCAACAGTCGGATCGAAAATCTGGTGGCGTTCAAGAAGGCGTATGGCGGCTCCCTGCTGGCCGTGACCCACTGCCTGGAGAAGTTTTTTCCCCGGATGACGGATGAGGACGTGCAGGGATTCCTCTATGCTTTTTTCCCGTTCATGTTCGGTATTTACCCCTATACCGCAGTAACGGAGCAGCAGCGTACGGCTATGGAGCTGGCGGGCGTCGGCTATGTCCGGCTTTCTGTCCGGGAGCTGACGCGGTCGTTTACCGCCAAGCTGCTGCAGGGATTTCAAATGTGAGGGAGGAGGTCCGCCGGACCCGGCGTTCCGTTTCCTGTCTGAATGACAGCCCTGCGCCGGACCGGCGCGGGGCTGCTTTTCTTGGGTGGAAGCGGCGGAAGACTGTGGGGATGCTGCCTTTCCGACAGGAGCTGCCGGGAAGGGAGCTGAAATCCTGGAGGGCCGGTTGGAAGCACCCGGACGCTGCGGCCCGCTGGCCCATGCGCCCGCCTCCAATCAAGCATAGAAGGCCGCCCTTGTAGGTGCCCGGGACCGTTTCTCAAACCGGAAGGGTGCCATGATCCACCCCGGTATGTTACCGAAAAAGACTGCGGCTCCGCATTTTGGGGTTTCCATTTTGGGAAAATTGGGCTATGATGAAACAAAATGGGCCCCGATACCAGCACAGGGCAGAAAGGCGTTCCTATGGATATCAAACAGTTGTATTATTTTACGGCGGTGGCACAGGCGGGCAGCTACTCCAAGGCAGCAGAGAGTCTGGCAGTGTCGCAGCCCACGCTGTCCGTCACGGTCAAAAAACTGGAGGAGGAGCTGGGTGTTCAGCTCTTTTACGCCTTCAACCGGGAGCAGCACCTGACCGACGAGGGTCTGCGCCTGTGGACCAAGGCCAAGCAGATCCTGGACCTGTATCAGGAGACGCTGGACGATATGAAGACCACCAACAAAAACAGCTCCGGCAAATTCACCCTGGGCCTCTCTCCGCTGTTCGGCGCCTGCTTTTTCGGCGACTTGATCCCCAATTTCTCCATGGAGTATCCCAATATTGAGATCAAGATGATTGAGGACGGCGCCTACCGCATCGACCAGCGGATCGAGCGCGGCGAGGTGGATATCGCCGTCACGCTCAATTCCAAACGCCTGTCCTCCTTTGCTTACTGTCATTTTTCCACCCAGAGGAACGTGGCGCTGCTTCACAAGAGCCACCCGCTGGCGAAGGAGCCCTCCGTCACGGTCTCCCAGCTCCGGGATGACTCTTTCGCCATCTTCAATCAGGACTTCATTCTCCACGAACAGATCGTGGACGCCTGCCATGCGGCCGGTTTCCGGCCGAAATTCGCCCTGCTCAGCTCCCAGTGGGATTTCATGGTGGAGCTGGTGTCAAAAAACCATGCGGTTTCCATCCTGCCCAAGCCGGTGCTGGACAAGCATCCGGATCCTAATGTGTGCTGCGTGCCCATGAGCGACAGCATGAAATACTGGGACATCGTGCTGGCCTGGAACAAGGACAAGTATATGCCGAAAGCCTGCGCGCTGTTTCTGGATTACTGCAAGCACCATCTCCCGCCGGATGACCTTTAAGACGGGTATTGAAGCGAGCTATTATTTTCTATAATAATATTTTTTGAATAATATTATAGAATTGGAATTTTACAATAAAAATTCTATATAATTTTTGATAAATTAAATTATTGAAATTTATATATTCTTCCGCTATGATAAACATTGGAAGCACTGCCGGCCGGCGGCTTTTCTGTGTGAACCCCGGATCCGTCCAGAGTTGTAGCCTGGACCAGATCTACATTCTGATAGCGGGAGGAAGAAAGCCTTTATGTTAAGTTTGGTTGGCATTATTGTCGGCCTTGCGCTGCTGATCTTTTTGGCATTCCGTGGAAAATCCCTGCTTTGGGCCGCTCCTGTCTGCGCGCTGCTGGTGGCCTTCACCGGCGGGCTGGACATGTTTACCGCCTATACGCAGAACTACATGGAGGGTATGGTCGGCTTCGTCAAGGAGTGGTTCCCGGCGTTTATGCTGGGCGCGATTTTTGGCCAGATCATGCAGGATTCCGGCGGCGCGGTCTCTTTGACGAAAGCCGTTGTAAAGCTGGTCGGGCGGGACAAAGCGATCTTTGCCTCCGTCCTGTGCGGCGGTGTGCTGGCTTATGGCGGGATCTCAGGCTTCGTCATCATTTTCTCCATGTATCCCATTGTGCTGGGGCTGTTCAAGGAGGCTGACATTACCCGGCGCCTGATTCCGGCCACGATTATGACCGGCGCTTTTACCTTTGCCATGAGCGCGATGCCCGGCACGCCGACGATCCAGAACCTGATTCCCACAGAGTATTTCGGAACCACCGCCACGGCGGCGCCTGTGATCGGGATTGTGTGCACCATCATCATGTTCGTGGGTCCTGTCCTGTGGCTGAGCTGGCGGGCCAAGAAGTTCCGTGCCGCGGGCGAGGGGTATGACGAACCGGATGAGATGCCGGAGGAGGTGCCGGACGATAAGCTGCCCCCGGCCTGGTGCTGCTTTATCCCCTTTGTGGTCATTGTGATCCTGCTGAATGTGTTCAAGATGAACATCGTGGTGTGCCTGCTGGCGGGGATCCTGCTCTCCCTGGTGTTCCTGTTCCTGATGGGAAAGGTGCGGGGCAGTGTGTATCTGACCAATGTAGGTGAGACCTGCAACAAGGGCTGCCAGAGCGCAGTGTCCGCCATTATGAACACCGCGGCAGCGGTAGGCTTCGGCTCCGTTGTGAAGATTACCCCGGGTTTTGCGTTCCTGTCCGAGCTGGTTTTGGGAATCGGCGGCAGTCCCCTGATCGCAGAATCCATTGCCATCAATGTCCTGGCTGGTGCCACAGGCTCCGCCTCCGGCGGTCTCCAGATCGCCCTGGACGCTCTGGCGGATAACTTTATTCAGATGTCCCAGACCTCCGGCATTCCTCTGGCGGTGTTCCACCGGGTTGGCTCCATCGCCTGCGGCGGACTGAACACCATGCCCCATGACGGCGCGGTGGTCACCTATCTGTCCTACTGCAAGATCTCCCACAAGCGCGGATACTTCGATATGTTCATAGTGGCCGGCGCAATTCCCATCCTGGCCAATATCGTTGCCATCATTCTGGGTACCATCGGCATCGTCTGACGCTTCGGACGAGATCAAGATACAAGATAAATGATTGAGGAGGAAATCATGATGACTATGAAATCCGCATTGATTACCGGTGCTGCGTCCGGTATCGGCAAGGCCTGCGCCGAGCGCATGGCGCAGGAGGGCTACGGCGTCGTGGTGGCGGATGTGAATCTGCCCGCTGCGGAGGAACTGGCTGCCAAACTGGCAGCAGAGGGCCTCTCCGCCATCGCCGTCCACATGGATGTGGCCGATGAGCAGGAGGTGGAGGCTGGTTTTGACAAGATGATGGAGACCTACGGCTCCTGCGATCTGGTCATGTCCAATGCCGGTGTGCAGATCGTCCACCCCTTTGAGGAGTATCCCTTCGCGGACTGGCGGAAGATGATGGCCATTCACGCCGACGGCGCCTTCCTGGTGTCCCGGGCGGCTTACCGCCGGATGAAGGCCTCCGGCAAGGGCGGCCGGATCGTGTTCACCGGCTCCGTACAGTCCTTCGTGGGCTCCAAGCTGAAAGAGCCCTACAACTTCGCCAAGCACGGCGTGGCCGGACTGGCAAAAGCCATCGCCCGGGAGGGCGCCGAGTACGGCATCTACACCTATACCATCTGCCCCAGCTTCATCAAGACGCCGCTGGTGGAAAAGCAGATCCCCGAGCAGGCGGCTTCCCTGGGCATTACGGAGGAGGAAGTGGTGAAGAACATCATGCTGCGGGATACCGTGGACGGGGTGTTCACCACGGTGGAGGATGTAGCCAACACGCTGGTATTCCTGTCCAAGGATCAGGGCGCTCTGACGGGCCAGTCCCTGCGGCTGACCCACGGCTGGGCCATGATGTAATAGAATCATAGGAATCATAAAAGGAGGCAGCTATGGAACGAATTGCGGTTTATGGAGCGGGCACCATCGGTTCCTGCCAGGCCACGCTCATCATCGGCAACGGCCTGCCCTGCACGGTCATCGGACACTCGGAGCGGGGGCTGGAGCGGTGCCGGAAGTCCATCGAGCAGAACTGGGATGACCTGATCGCCGAGGGCCTGGCTACGGAGGGCAACAAGCAGGCCGCCATGGCCCTGGTCACCATCACCAACGACCCTGCCGCTCTGCAGGAGCACACCTTCGTCTTCGAGGCAGTGGCGGAGGGCACTGAGGAGAAGCGGGCCGTCTATGAGACCATCGAGCAGAACGCTGCGCCCAACGTGGTGATCGCCTCCTGCACGTCCTCCATCGACGCAGAGATCCTGGCGGGGCTGGTTTCCCACCCGGAGCGTCTTCTGATCGCGCATCCGTTCCAGCCGGTGCACATGCTGCCCCTGGTGGAGGTGGTGCGCCACGAAAAGACGGCGGAGGACACAGTGACCCGTACGCTGGCGCTGCTGGAGACGCTGCACCGGCAGGTAGTGGTGCTGAACCGCAGTGTGCCCGGCTTCCTGGTGAACCGTTTTGCCCAGGCGCTGTTCCGGGAGTCCATCTACCTCATTGAGCAGGGAGTCACCACCGCGGCGGACATTGACCGGGCGGTGAAGTACGCCGTGGGAATGCGCTATGCATCCATCGGCCTGCTGGAGTATTTCGACGCCGTGGGATACGAACTGGAGAGCGCCATTGCAAAGAACGTCTATCCGGACCTGTGCGGCACCCGGGAGCTCCAGCAGCTGGTGCTGGACGGCCTGGCCACCGGCAAGACCGGGCAGGCGGCGGGGCAGGGCCTGTACGACTGGTCTCAGAAGGACGCGGACGACTTCCGCCGCCGTAAGCAGAGCCCGTACTTTGCGGGCGTTAAAGAGTGGGCCATGCCCGATGTGAAGTGACCGCTCGCAGCTGATTCAAAAGCAGAAGGACAGGCATCCGGAATCTCCGGATGCCTGTCTTTTTGGAAAGAGGGGAGCACACTGCGGCGTGCCGGGCTCTTTGCACACATGCCGTCCTGCCTGGAACGGTTTTCCACTTTCCGGATACGGAGCCGCCTGATCCCACAGGCCGGATTCGGAGAGGAGGACAATTGTTTCCATCAAAACGAAAATATTACTGTGCTTTAATTGGTGAAAAGTAAAATTACATTACAGGAAATTCACCCTTCTCCGATGCGGCGCGGACGGAGGCGGCCTGTTCAGTGCTGCCGCTGGCCCTCGGGCCGAACCGCCAGCAGGACCACGCCGCTCGCCAGCAGGACGAACTGGACGAAAAGAACGGCCGCCGGCAGCGTAAACGCCGGGTCCAGTGTCCCCAGGGTCAGGGGATACTGGGCGAAGAGGCGCCCGTTCCACAGCCCCAGCGATTCCGGCAGGGGGAGCGCCAGACAGACGGGAGAAACCAGCATCCAGACATAGAGCAGCCAGGGCCGGAGCATTCCCAACAGCCAGCCGCTGCCCAGTGCGAACACCAGCGGAGGGACCAGTGTGACCAGCGTGGGAAATACCAGGCCGCTCCAGCCATACCAGCCGAAATAGATCCCATAGAAGCAGGCGGCTTCTGAGATGCAGGCCAGCGCCAGCAGGGCGGTGCCGGTCAGAGCGGCGGCGCACCGGGCCAGGGCGTACCGGCGGGGCAGAAGGGGAGCCGCGTCTGTGAGCACTGCTGCCCGTCGGGCTTTTTCCGAGGTGAAGAAGGTCAGGAAAAACAGCGCCCCGATCCAGAGCAGCGGGAGCATCCGGCTCAGAAAGTCCCCGAAGCTCCAGGGGGAAAAGGGGGCGGTGTGGGACACCCCGAGGATGGTCACGCGCCGCAGCACCTGCCAGCCGTAGAACAGGAGCACCAGCACAAGCCCGGCGAAAAATTTGTTCCACAGCAGGCGCTTGCACTCATAGAGAAAAATTTTACGCAAGGTTCAGGTCCTCCTCTGTCAGCCCGCAGGCGTTTAAAAAGTCTTGGTAGGTCAGATAGGGATACATGGGATCCAGCTCCCGGTTGAACAGGCCGCGGAGGATCCGGTCCATGGCCTCCTCGCCGCCGACCAGTTGCTCCGCTTTCAAAATCTTCAGGGGCATTTCGCAGTACTGCCGCACATAGCGGAGGCTATTGGAGATCTCCAGCCGCTCCTCTTCGGGCAGCGCCTCCAAATAGTCCGGATTGCGGACATAGAAGTTCAGGTAATAGTTGTCCACCGCCTGCTGCCACTGGTCCACATAGTGCTCCTGTGCGTAGGATGGGCCGTATCGCTCCTTGACAATACGGTAGGTGGTGTAGACCGTCAGGCCCTCTGCCGACCAGGGGCTGCTTTCATCCGACGCATCAAACATGTTTCCAAGGCCCCACCACTGATGGACCAGTTCGTGGATCATGACTTCTCCGGCTCCGCCGCCCTTGCCGGTATCGCTCAGATTGTCGGCGGTGAAGTCTGCCTCGTCCAGCAGACTGGCGCCGTTTGCGGCGTAGCCGCCGCCGGTCACCCGGCTCTGAATGAGCTTCAGGGTATCGCCGCTGCCGAAGGACAACATGCCGTAGTGCGCTGTACAGTAGTCCACCACCGACTTCACGGCCTCCGCCGCCCCGGCGGCCTCCATGACGGCCTGATGCTTGCGGCCGTAGTAGAATTCGATGTCCATGCCGCCGGCCTGGATATCCTGGCGGATGTAGTCCCCGGCATAGAGAATGCCGCCGGCGCTGTTGGAGTCATAGCGCCAGGTTTTTGTGCCGTCTGTCTGTTCTGCGACGACCTCCGCCTTGCTGGCCCCGAAGGGGATGACCGACATGGATGCGGGAAGCGTGATCTCGATGGTGGTGGGATAACCGTTTTCCCCCGGCAGCACGTTTATCAGGCGGGGAGACAATCCGGCATTTTCCAGGCATAGGTATTCAGAGCTGATCTCCGTGCCGCCCTGCATGATGGACACATTCCGGTTTTCCCGGGGAAAGCCACCGTAGTCCATAGTCAGTTCGATCTCCCGGTCCGACGGGAGGGCCACCTCCAGCATGGCCTCGTTGTACTCCTGATAGTCGCTCACAGAGAAGGGCACTTCGGCGCCGTTGACCCGCACGTTGGAGATGGTATAGCCCGGATTGACGCCGAAGGCCGCTGTCCACACCTGCCCGGAGGTGTTCCGGAACCGGTAGGCCGCCGTGCCGGAGACCGTCCCAGCGGTGGTGTCCGGGAATACCTGGGCGCTGCGGCTGGTGCAGACCACATTCTCCGCATAGGGAACCTGGTAGAAGTCCATAACCGTCTGGTCGGGGTTGCTGTGGTCCACCAGGGGCTGGGCGGCATAGGCAAAGCCGGAACAGGCCAGAAGCGACAGGGCGATGATAGGCCGGTGGGCCCGCCGCACGCTCCGGGCCAGGGAGCCGGGCAGCCCCTTCCCGTACTGCCGGATGCAGAGATACGACACCGTCCAGATCCCCGCCAGGGCCGCCAGCCAGGTGAGCCGCATCCAGGCTACGGACCGAAAGATGCGGAAATTGGAGAAATCGTCCGACAGCGCCCACACGCAGGGGTTCAGCCAGCAGAGCTGCCAGTTGTCCGCCCAGACAGTCAGGCTCAACGCCGCAAAGGCGGCAAAGAGCACCAGGGACAGGTCCGCCCGCCGGGTATATTGATAGGCGGCAGAGGCAGCCAGAATAGACAGCGGGAGCGCCAGTCCCATGAACAGCAGGTACGCCAGGACATAGTCGCCCCCGTCAAAGACGGAGCCGATCAGCCCACAGCTGATGGGAAGCCACACCAGCATGGTGAGGACCAGCGCCAGTCCGGCTGCCGCCAGCAGGGCCGGCAGGCGTACCAGCGCCGCGGCTAGAGGAGAAACAACCGCATTGGTAAGCACCTCCACACGGCTGCGGCCGGCCCGGTCCAGCTCATATACTGTGAGCAGGCCGAAGAGAATACCGCCCGCCGCCCCTCCGGCCAGGGCCGGATTGGCCAGGTACATGGAGAGCATGGTGCTGGCAATGGCCGGCTTGTAGAGGACGAGTCCTACTGCGGGGGAGATGACGGTCAGAAGAACGATGAGCCAGGTCATGCGGCTGTGCAGAAGCCGTCCCAGCTCCAGGGGGAACAGACGCAGGAGCTTCATTGTACCGCCTCCCGTGAGATGAGATAGAGGTAGGCGTCCTCCAGAGACGGTTCCGACCGCTGGACATAGGCGGGCAGCGCGTCCGCCACTGCGCGGCATCGGACGCCCTGGCTGGTGTTGACCCGGGCGGTGATGTGCAGGCCCTGCTCCTGACCGGCTTCCCGTTCCCAGAACACGCCCACATGGCCCTCTGCCGCCTGAATCAACTGCTCCGGCGTGCCGGTGAACAGGATTTGCCCGTGGTCGATGACCACCAGCCGGTCACACACCGACTGCACGTCCTCGATAATGTGGGTGGACAGCAGTACCAGCCGGTCCTGGGCCGTGCGGGAGAACAGGTTGCGGAAGTGGATGCGCTCCTCCGGGTCCAGCCCCACCGTCGGCTCATCGAGGATCAGGAGGGGAGGGGCGCCCAGCAGGGCCTGGGCGATGCCCACCCGCTGGCGCTGTCCGCCGGACAGGCTGCGGATGCGGGCGCGGGCCTGCCCCTCCAGATTGACCGTCCGGATCACCTCGCGGACGGCTGTTCCGGAGTCCCGCAGCCCCTTCAGGGCGGCCATATAGTCCAGGAACTGGGCCACGGTGAGCTCGTTGAACAACCCGAAGTCCTGGGGAAGATAGCCCAGCTGGGCCTTCAGCTGCCGCTCCGTCTTGAGAAGGGGCTGTCCGTCCACCAGAATGGAGCCGGATGTGGGGAGCAGGGCGGCCACCAGCAGCTTCATCAGAGTGGACTTGCCCGCGCCGTTTGGCCCCAGCAGGCCGATGAGGCTGGGAGACCGGAGCTCCAGACTCAGGTTCTGCAGGGCCTGTTTTCCGCTGGGGTAGGTCATGCTGACGTTTTGAATGTTGATTTCCATGTGATCGGGATCCTTTCTGCTTGGGATACGGAAAGGATACCATGGCTGTGTGGAGGGGAGTTGGAGATTATGTGTGGTTTGTGTGGAGAAGCGGACACCGGGAAATATCTTGCAAAAAGTCCGCCGCAGAACACTTCTGTTTTGCGGCGGACTCGTTTTCTTCCATATAGATTGGCGGAGCAGTCAGGGATGCAGGGAATAGAATTTGTTCAGACGCTCGGCCAGCGCCTTTGGGTTTTCTTCATTCACAACATGGCCGGTATGTTCGATAAGCTGTAATTCCGCGCCAGGGATGTTCTGCGACAGGTATTGGGCGGAGCGGATATTCGAACGGTCCTTTTCCCCGCAGATGATGAGGACGGGACACCGCATACCGCGCACTCTGCCGCTGAAATCCAGCTTCTTCATGGAATTGCCCAAGACAAACGTGCTCTCTTTATCAAAGGCCATGGTGTCAAAAACGGATCTGGGCAGAAAGCGGAAAATCAGGTTTTGGATACCGAACGCCGCCTTGGGAATTTTATGAGGCGTCCCGATCAGGACCAGCGTTTTTACCTTTTCGGGGAAGTCCAGCGCATAGTTCAGCGCCAGGATACCGCCCAGTGAAAGACCGCACAGATGGACCGCTCTGCCGACGTGATCACAGTATTCTGCAAACGCCCCATAGAGGCTCGGATAGCTTGCTGTTTTCCCGGCAAGCAGGGCACACAGGTCCGGACACAGCAGCTCCTCTTTGCCATCCATGCAGGAGACCGTTTCCTTCCAGCTTGCCGCCTTGTGTCCAGAACCATGAACCAGGATTTTTTTCGCCATACGCAACCTCCTTGGCCTGATCTATGCAGCTTCTCCGCTTGTACGATGTCTCAGCGTATACTTGAAACGGTCACATCTGCGGAAGAAAGTCCGGAATGGGCAGAAAACTAAAACCTTACAGTCGCTTTTACCCCTTCCTCCGTATTCTCAATGGTACACACCGCGCCGTGCCGGTCCAGGATCATCTTCACCAGATAGAGCCCCAGTCCGCTGCCGCCAGTGCTCCGGTTCCGGGAACTCTCCTCCCGGTAAAAGGCTTCAAACAGGTGGGGCAGGGCATCTCCGCTGATCCGCGCTCCAGTGTTCTCCACACTCAGGGCGGGGCGGCCCTCCAACCGGCCGCACCAAACCCGGATTTCCGCCCCCTCCGGCGAGTAGCGGGAGGCGTTGGAGAGCAGGTTGCCCACGGCCTTCCCCAGCAGGGAGGCGTCTGCGGGCACGGTAATCCCCGGGGTCAGTGCGGACACCAGCTGCTGGCCCCGCTGCTCCAGCAGCTCCCGGTCCAGAGCCAGTTGCTGCGCCATCAGGGCGGACAGGTCCACGGGCTCCTGCCGGACGGCGGCAGATCCGGACTCCATGCGGGAGATGGACAGCATCTCGCCGATCAGGCGCTCCATCCGGCCGGTTGTCTGGAGAGAGCGGAGCAGGTACTTGTCCCGGTCCTGATATACGCCGACGCCCTCCAGCATCCCGGCCAGCTGTCCCTTCAAAATGGTGACGGGCGTCTTCAGCTCGTGGGAGGCGGCGGAGAAAAAGGCCATCCGCTGTCGGTCCAGCTCCCGCTCCCGGGCCACCTCCCCCCGCAGGGCCTGGTTGGCGGTCTCCAGGTCGGTGAGGGCGGCAGACAGCCGCCGGGCCATTTTGTCCAGACTGCGGCCCAACTGGCCGATCTCGTCCCGGCGCCGCTCCCCGCACACCCACTGGAGGTCCAGCTCCGCCATCCTGCCAGCGATGCCGTTCAGCCGCACGATGGGCCGGGTGATATACCGGGAGTACCCGAACGCACACAGCAGGGAGAAGGCCAGCAGCGCCAGAGCCAGCCAGGGGGCCACCCGCCCCAGGGCCTCCACCGCCTGGTTGGCCAAGCGGAGCTGAGGGGAGACCAGCAGCTGGTAGGTCCCCTCCTGGTCGGCAAAGGTGATCTGGGTGGTGAGGATCCCCGTCTGAGTGGCGGTCACCACACCGTCGGCCCGGTCAATCTGCACCTGATAGGTGTCGGCCTCATAGGTCTGGACCGAGTTGTCCGCCCCGGACATGGTGACGGCCACCTGCCAGTCCTCCTCCGGCAGGACCAACAGGGAGCCGGTGTCCGCCTCCGCCCCGCCGGGGGCCGTCAGGGCTACCTCCGCCCCGCTCTCCCGGACAAAGGCGTCCAGGATGGGCCCCGCGTCGGCCAGATTGGTCTGCGCCAGCTGCTGGGTGAGGTCGGCTACCTGGGCCTGGAGCCGGTCGCTGATCACAGCGGTGTAGGTGATGGGGGTGGCCCAGGCAATCAGGGCGAAGGTGAGTCCCCCTGCCCCCAGCAGCAGCAGGAAGGTAAGCAGAAAAATACGCACCGTCAGGCTTTCAGCGAGTTTCCTTCGCAGCACGGTAGCCCACCCCTCTCACGGTTTCAATATAGTCCCGCCCCAGCTTGTGGCGGAGGTTTTTGATGTGGCTGTCCACCACCCGTTCATCCCCGAAGAAGTCGTAGCCCCACAGCCTGGAGAGCAGCATCTCCCGGGTGAAGACCCGCCCCGGCGCGGCCAGAAAGGTGCGCAGCAGCTCGAATTCCCGGGCCGTCAGATCCAGGGGACGGCCGTCCAGTGCAGCCTCCCTGGTGTCCAGGTCCACCACCAGATCCCGGTAATGCAGGCGGCTTTCCGCCGCTTCGCCGCTCCGGCGAAGGATCACCCGGATTTTCTCCAGCAGGACCGGCATGGAGAAGGGCTTGGTCACGTAGTCGTCGATATTCAGGCCGAAGCCCCGGAGCTGCTGCGTCTCTCCGTCCAGAGCCGTGAGCATCAGAATGGGCACCTGGGACTGGCGTCGGATCTGCGCGCAGACCCCGAAACCGTCGATTTTCGGCAGCATGATGTCCAGCAGGACCAGGTCAAAAGACTGGGCGCGGAACAGGTCCAGGGCCGCCGCGCCGTCTCCGGCCACAGCGGCCGCATAGCCCGCGTCCTGCAGATAGGCGCACAGCAGCTCCTGCAGCTCCGGCTCATCCTCCACGATCAGAATTCGTTTCATCAACAATCACCGGGAAAAAGTATAGCACAGGATTGTGAATTTATCATGGAGAATTTCATTTCCCCCTGTGTGGGGAACAGACCTCCGTTTCCAGCAGCGGCCGCCTGCTGCGTGACCGGTCCCATTGACCAGTGGGCACCGGAGCTGTGACAGGACGATTCCCAGATCCGGTTCGTGGGCTTTGACTTCTTCTGCATCCAGGTGTTCAACCCGCGTGAAAACTCCAAGGACATGATGACCATTGACAACCGACAGAAATGTGAACTCCCGGCTGAAGGCCCTCCCCGTGGACTGGAACTACACCATCCCCTTCGGCCCGCTCCACGCCCACGGGTCCGCAGTTACTGTCAAACGGTTCCTGAGCGCGGCGAGGGCGGTATTTTCCCTTTGATCCCGCTTCACGGGCTGTAACGGAAAGGTATATGCCCATAGCTTTTGAGGCTTCTCCGGAAATCTCAATTTTTTATAATAGCCCCAGAACGGCCGCTATGCGGGAAGAGAACGATACATAATTTGATTTTTGAAAATGGGACGCGGTTCATTTCCGGGGCCAGGTGTCTGAAGAAATATCTGGCCAGCTTTTTGAGAAAAACGGATCGAATATGCTGCTGGTCGCAGACAGCAGCGGTGGGGAGCGGGACGCGGAGCACGGGACGAAGTGCCCGCCAGGTCCACCTGCCCTGCCCCAGCAGCGAGGCGGCAGGCGGCCCGCCTGTGCCGAAAGCCCGCCTCGGGGGAGTCCACCGGCTGACCCGAAAGAAAAAAAGAGCGGCATATCCCTATGGATATGCCGCTCTCCTCTGCGCGAAGGCGCACCGGGGGAGACCGTTTCCGCCCGGTGCGCGTTTCTTATGGGATTTCCTCCGGTGCACGGAGCTATCCGGCTGCTCGGGGCGTCAGTTCTCCAGGTCCTCCTGCAGGGATTCCACCAGGGCGTCCGCCAGCTGATCCAGCTCTGCGGCCTTGTCCGCCTGAAGGGAGGAGGCCAGGGACAGCCGCTCGTTGAGCACCGTCATGTTCTTGAGTTCCTCGTCGATGAAGGCCTGCATCAGGTCTCCGGACTTGCAGGCCCAGGAGCCGTTCTCGATGATGGCGAAGGTGCGGTTCTGGAGGTTCAGGGCCTTCATGTCCTCCAGATAGCTCTTCATCACCGGGTAGATGCCCAGATTGTAGGTAACGGAGGCCAGGACGATGTGGCTGTACTTGAAGCTTTCGGCAATCAGGTAGGACACATGGGTGTTGGACACGTCGTACAGGGCCACGTCGGTGATGCCCCGTTCGCAAAGCTTGGCGGCCAGCGCCTGGGCGGCTGCCTCGGTGTTGCCGTACATGGAGGCGTAGACAATCAGCACGCCCTTGACTTCCGGCTCATAGCGGCTCCATTTGTCGTACTTGTCGATGAAGTAGCCCAGATCCTTCCGCCACACGGGACCATGAAGGGGGCAGATATACCGGATCTGGTCCAGGATGCCGCCGGCCTTGCCCAGCAGCAGCTGGATGTGGGGGCCATACTTGCCCACGATGTTGGTGAGGTACCGGCGGGCCTCGTCGATCCAGTCCCGGTCGAAGTTCACCTCGTCGGCAAACAGCTTGCCGTCCAGGGCGATGAAGGACCCAAAGGCGTCGGCGGAGAAGAGGACGCCGTTGGTGGTATCAAAGGTCACCATGGCCTCGGGCCAGTGGACCATGGGAGCTCCCACAAAGGTGACGGTGTGGTCGCCGAAGGAATAGGTGTCGCCCTCCTTGACCTGGATGCACTCGTGACCGTCCACATGGAAGCCGAACTGGCGCATCAGCATGAAGGCCTTCTCCGTGGAGATGATCCGGACCTTGGGATAGCGCAGCAGGATCTCCTCGATGGAGGCGCCGTGGTCCGGCTCCATGTGGTTGATGACCAGATAGTCCAGAGGCGTTCCGTTCAGCAGGTATTCGAGGTTCTCCAGCAGCTGGCGGCAGGCGGACCAGTCCACCGTGTCAAACAGGACGCTCTTTTCGTCCAGCAGCAGATAGGCGTTGTAGCTGACCCCCTTGGGGATGGGGTGGATGTTCTCAAACAGAGCCAGACGGTGGTCATTGGCGCCGACCCAATAGAGATTTTCGGTAACAGTTCTCACACAATGCATGAAGAAATCCTCCTTTACTCACAGATGACAGGCCGTTACGCCTCAATGAACTGGTCCTTGGGCTCCGCGCACTCCGGGCAGACCCAGTCCTCCGGCAGCTTTTCAAACAACGTGCCGGGGGCGATGTCACCGTCCGGGTCGCCCAGCTCGGGGATGTACTCATAGCCGCAGCCGCCGCAGACGTATCGCTTGCCGATGGGCTCCGGCTTGGGGAGACGGGGCCGCTTCATCTTCACCATGGGCGGCGCGGGCTGCTTTTCGCCGGTGTCCAGAGCAGCGGTCAGCAGGGGCAGAATCTCGTTCACATCCCCAACGATGCCATAGTCGCAGTTTTTGAAGATGGGGGCGCCGGCGTTGGTGTTGATGGCCACGATGGTAGAGGCGTCCTTGATACCCTTCAGGTGCTGCACCGCGCCGGAGATGCCGCAGGCGATGTACAGGTTGCCGGTGAACTTCTGACCGGACATGCCCACATAGCGGTTCAGGGGCACGTATTTCAGCGTCTCCGCCACCGGACGGGAGGAGCCGATGGCCGCGCCGGCGGCCTTGGCCAGATCCTCAATGAGCTTCATGTTCTTCTTGCCGCCGATGCCCTTGCCGGCAGAGACCACCCGCTCCGCCTGGGCGATGGGGGTGTCCAGGGGGATGCCCACAGTGAAGTCGTGGCCGTCCTTCTTCAAATGCTCCACCAGGGCGGCCACCTGCTCGGCGGGGGAGCCGTCCCGCAGGATGACCTTCTTCCGCACACCGGTGACGGGCGCGGGCTTCTTGGGCTGGCTGGAGGAACCGCCGGAACTCTTGGGGGCCTTGCCCAGGATATGGGAGGCGATGACCACCCGCTGGATCTCGTTGGTGCCCTCGTAGATGGTGGTGATCTTGGCGTCCCGGTAGGCCCGCTCCACCTCCATACCTTTCATGAACCCGGCGCCGCCGTGGATCTGCAGGGCGTCGTTGGTGACCTCCAGGGCGATGTCGGAGGCGTACATCTTGGCCATGGCGGACTCCATGCCGTAGGGGGCGTGCGCCTCCTTCAGCTCGGCGGCGGAGTACACCAGGAACCGGGCGCAGCGGAGCTTGGTGGCCATGTCGGCGATCTTAAAGGAGATGGCCTGCTGGAAGCCGATGGGCTTGCCGAACTGGATGCGCTCCTTGGAGTAGGCCACGGCGGCGTCATAGGCCCCCTGGGCGATGCCCAGCGCCTGGGCTGCGATACCGATGCGGCCGCCGTCCAGGGTGGACATGGCGATCTTGAAGCCGTCGCCCTCCTTGCCCAGCAGGTTCTCCCTGGGCACTTCCACATTGTCAAAGATCAGCTCGGCAGTGGAGGAGGAGCGGATGCCCATTTTGTCGTAGTGGTCGCCGAAGTAGAAGCCCTTCCAGCCCTTCTCCACGATGAAGGCGCTGATGCCCCGGGTGCCGATATCCGGTGTGGTGACGGCAAAGACCACATAGGTGTCCGCCTTGGGGGCGTTGGTAATGAAGATTTTGCCGCCGTTGAGGACATAGTGGTCGCCCTTCAGGACGGCGGTGGTCTCAGTGCCGCCGGCGTCGGATCCGGCGTTGGGCTCCGTCAGGCCGAAGGCGCCGATCTTCTCGCCCTTGGCCAGGGGCACCAGGTACTTGCGCTTCTGCTCCTCGGTGCCGTAGGCGAAGATGGGCCAGGAGCCTAAGGAGACATGGGCGGACAGGATGACGCCCGCGCCGCCGTCCACCCGGGCCAGCTCCTCCACGGCGATGGCGTAGCTCAGGGCATCCAGCCCGGCGCCGCCGTACTCCGCGGGGAAGGGGATGCCCATGAGGCCCATCTCGCCCAGCTTCCGGATGGCCTCGTCCGGGAACTCGTTCTGCTGGTCCAGCATGAACGCGATGGGTTTGATCTCCTCCTCCGCAAACGCACGGACTTTGGCGCGGAGTTCCTCGTGTGCCTGTGTGGTCTGAAACAGCATAGTCGTACCTCCTCTTTAATCTTGATAAAATTTATCAACTTTCAAGCAAAAGAAAAACTGTCAAATCAGGGGTCCGTCAAAATCTCCTGCAGGCTGTGGGCCCGCAGCTCCTCGTCCAGCTTGTTCTGAATCTCAGCCAGCTTGCAGTGCACGGTGCAGCCGCCGTGGCAGCTGCGCCAGGGGCATTGATACGCCGGATCCATGCAGGAGCTCAGATTCCCGCGTTCTCCCATGGCCTTCATCAGGTCATAGAGGCTGGTGCCGGTCAAATCCGCCGACAGCCGGCAGCCGCCCGCCGTTCCGCGGACCACCTCCACCAGTCCGGCCTTCTCCAGCTTTTTCAGGATTTTATAGGCAAAGGCCTGGGGGAGGAGTTCATCCTGTGCGATCTGTCCCGCGGTATGCAGTTTTCCATCCAACAGTGCCCGCAGGATGCGCAGGGCGTAATCTGTCTCCCGGGTAATGACCAATGCCGCGTTCTCCTTTTATGCGTCGTATTGTTAATTGGAGAATACCAATTTGGATATTTTTTGTCAAGTATCGGATGCAACCCTATAAAAAGTTTGGCAGTGTTCCATAAAAAACCAGTCGTGATTTTGATAAAATGCCGGGGCGGACGCCCTGGGACTCACGGTGGGCCCACCCGCCGGGGGACAGCCGGATATCGGTGTCGTTGCCGGGGAACACACTGTTCTGAAAGTCCGGCGCGGGGTCTGAGGGAACCGATTTCAGCAGGACGGCGATGCCGTTGTATTCAAACGTATTTTCGTTGTATAGGGAGTGGCCGGGAGTGCCATCGGTGCAGTTGAAACGGAACCGATTGCCCGTAAAGGTGCAGCCGGATGTGTGCTCCAGGCGGAGATCGAAAAGGCGGTGTCCCAGCCGGTGAAGGTGCAGCTGCTGACCGGCTCTACGACGGCGAGGTCTTCCGCTGTGAGCTGTGGCTGCCGTCCGCCTCTTGACAGCGGCGGGCGATCTGCTATAATTCTGATAAAGTTCGCACCATGCCTGCTGACAGGGGTGATAGCTGCAGCCCCTTTCGGGCGCCGGCCGCGAGTCGCGGCCGGTTGGCTGGATTCTGGCGTATGCGCTTCGCGCAGGCGAGCCCGCTTGCGGTATTGGAGCACACCTGCGATGTGCTGGAAGATACCGCCGCGCGGTTCCCCATACAAATTTGTATCGCTCCGCAGGCATGAGAAGGGAGGAGAGCACTTGATTGTCTATCGGGAGCTCTCCTCCCTTGTGCGGGATCTGGGGATCCCCGCCGGGACGCTGTATGCCGTCAGCAATACACTGGACCGCCATTACATCCGCAGGCAGCTCCCCAAGTCCTCCGGCGGTGTGCGGGAGCTGTCGGTCCCGGACCCGCTGCTGAAGCACATCCAGCGCCAGATCCTGCGGGTGCTGCTGGTCCACATGCCTGTGTCCCCCTACGCCATGGCCTATCGATACGGCGGCAGCACTCTGTGCAATGCTGCGCCCCATGTGGGAAAGCCCTGTGTTTTGAAGCTGGACATCCGTCATTTTTTTGACAGTATCCTGTATTCCGCTGTGAAGGAAACTGCCTTTCCAGCTGAGGTTTATGCAGAGAACTTACGTATTCTGCTGGCTATGCTGTGCTACGGGTGGGATCGGCTGCCCCAGGGGGCGCCCACATCCCCCTGCATCACCAATATCCTTATGCGGGACTTTGACAACGAGGTGGGGGCCTGGTGCCGGGAGAGGCAGATCGCTTACACCAGGTACTGCGACGACATGACGTTCTCCGGCGATTTCGCCCGGGATGAGGTGCTCCGGTGCGTGGAGCCCCGGCTGCGGGCGCTGGGGTTCTATCTCAATCCCGGAAAGACAAAATGGCTCCCGGCAGACCGCCGGCAGCTTGTGACAGGTATTGTGGTCAACAAAAAGTGCAATGTCCCGTCCGAAGAGCGCCGTGCACTGCGCCAGGAGCTGCATTTCTGCCAAAAATTTGGCATCTCCGGCCACATGGCGCGAGCCGGGATCGACGGACCGGAGGACCGCTACCTGGCTCAGCTCCTGGGCCGGGTCAACTACCAGCTGCAGATCACGCCGGGAAGGCGGGAGCTGCAGGAAGCCCGGGACTGGCTGATCAAAGCACAGCCGCAATACGGCGGAGGGCGGGAGACATCTCCGGCAGAAAAACAGATATTGTGACATGGAAAAAGCGGGAACATCATGTAGATGTTCCCGCTTTTTCGGCTTTTTCCGAAGAGCTCGGGAGAATATCCCCGGCACATAAACCGCCGTCTGCAAGGTAAAATAAGGAGGATCTTTTGTTGAGGAGGTCTGCAAATGTCTGAACTTACGATTTCCAGTGAACGACTCACAGCCTTTGCTGCGCACCTGCGTGCCGAGGAGCGCAGCCCCGGCACCATCGAGAATTACCTGCGCCACATCCGGGCATTCGCCGTCTGGCTGGACGGCTCTCCGGTGACAAAGGAGACGGCGGCAGCCTGGAAAGAGCATCTGCTTACGCAGGACTATGCGCCGGCAACGGTCAATGCCATGCTGGCGGCGCTCAACGGCCTGTTTCACTTTCTGGGCTGGGACGGGTGCCGGGTAAAATTTCTGAGAGTCCAGCGCCGGCTGTTCCGGGACGCGGGCCGGGAGCTGACACGTCCGGAGTACGAACGTCTGATGGAGACGGCCCGTTCCAGAGGACAGGAGCGGCTGGCGCTGCTTATGGAGACGATCTGCGCTACCGGCATCCGTGTCTCCGAAGTGCAGTATATCACCATGGAGGCAGCAAAACGGGGCCGGACGGATATCTTTTTAAAAGGGAAAATCCGAACCATCCTCCTGCCGGAAAAACTTTGCCGGAAGCTGCTGAAATACGCGCAAAAACACAAAACCGCTTCTGGTGAGATCTTTCTCACCAGAAGCGGAAGAAGCTTGAGCCGCCGTCAGATCTGGGCGGAGATGAAACAGCTGTGCAGATACGCAGGAGTGGAGCCGGGAAAAGTATTCCCGCACAATTTTCGGCATCTCTTTGCCACGATCTTCTACCGGGCCTGTAAGGATATTGTTCGATTGGCCGATGTGCTGGGCCACAGCTCCATCGAAACCACACGCATTTATCTGACGACCTCCGGTGCGGAGCACGCACAGCAACTAAACAGGCTGGGATTGATTTTATAGGACATAATTTATATTTTGACCATATAAAACATCTGGCTCTGCACAGTTTGCACTGTGAGAAAGAAAAAGTGCCACGCCAGCAGCGCCTTCCAGGCACTGATGGGTATGAAAAGAAAAGCCGCAATCTTTCTCATTTTTGCGGCTCTTTTTTGTGTGTCAAAAGACGGGATGGGTCTTGTGTTTCAAAATGCCAGATGGTATAATATTATTATCTATACAGTAAGTAAAGATATTTATTTTCGCTTTTATATTGTCAAAATATAAATTTTGACATAAAAATATTCTAAAGAGAAAAGGATCGAACAGACGCTGACCCGTGACACCCGGACAGCGCGCTAGACAGATACGGTGTCCAAGAAAACTCAGTAATCCACAGCGGACGAATCTGCGGTCTGCTTTCGTCTGCTGCTGGAGCATTTCCAGGAGCGGTCGCTAAATGAACCGCTTATCGTCAGTTGGGAGGAGGTGATGGGACATGCTCTGTGATTTTCCTGTTCGCAGTGTTTACAGGCGGTCTCCGGAGCGGGAGCCGCCTGTAAAGCGGCTGTGTCATTGTGCGTTCTGAACCTGAAGCGCAGGGGTTATAAAGAAGTTATAAAAGGAGGAAACGAGAAAATGAAGAGAAAGTTGCTGTCTGTTCTGATGGCGCTCTGTCTAATACTGACGTTGCTTCCTACGGCAGTGTTTGCAGAGGAACTCACACCTCCGGAAGAATCCGGAGAACAGCAGGAAGAGCAGATCAAGGAGCCTTCGACTCCTGAAAAGGAGCCAGACGATCCGGAGAAAGAGCAGGAGGGAGAAGAGGACCTTCAGCCCAGTGACGGGGATCCGGAACTGCCCGCCGGTGACGGAGAGGATGAAAGGGATCCGCAGACGCCGGAAGACGGTGTACAGGACCCCACCGGGGAGGAAATCCCTGAAAATGGCAGCACCTCTGTGCCGAATGAGGTGCCGCTTCAGGAGATCATTCTTCTGGAGGAGTCCGCCGTTACCATGGAACAGAACGGCGGGACGACGGAATATGACTCCGTCAGTGCGGCCATCGACGCTACGCAAGCGTATAACAAAGACACCAACAAAGGGCTGTACACCATTACACTGAATGAGAACTTGGCTGAAGACGTGGTGATCCCGGAAGGCCGGTATATCAAAATCGACCTGAACGGCCACACCCTGACCAATAAGGAAAGTCATACGATCTTCAACAACAGCACCCGGATTACCATTGTGGATACCTCCGCGGAGAAGACCGGCGTGGTGGATAACATCAGCCATGGCAGGGGTGCGGTGTACAACAACATCAATGCGGCCATCACCCTGCAGGGCGGCTCTTATACCCGCTCTCAGGAGGCAAGTACCGGCAGCGACGCAAGCGGCAGCAACAGCTGGTATGTGTTGAAGAACTTCGGCACCATGACCATCAAAGACGGCGTCACGGTGAAGTTTTCTGATAGCAACTCCGGCCTCTATTCCAGCCTGATCGGCAATGGCTGGCAGAACAGCTCCGCAGCGGAGGCTGGATCCAATGGTGAGCCCAAGTCCAACGCGGGCGGGAAGCAAGCCAAGCTGACCATCAATGGCGGCACCTTTACCGGCGGCCAGATCACAGTAAAGAATGACGATTACGGAGAGCTGACCATCACCGGCGGCAACTTCAAGCAGCCCGGCGAGAGTCGCTATGCCGTATATAATGCCAACACGGCAACGATCTCCGGCGGCACATTTACCGCCGAGAGCACGGTTGTGGGCTCTGACTACTTTGCAGGCGGGGCCAACACCGGCAAGCTGACCATTTCGAAAGGAACATTCACCAGTGAGAGCAGCGGAACCGCCATTTCCATGGGTGCCGGCGCGGATCTCACGCTCACCGGCGGTACCTTCCAGACGCAGGGCGACGGCTCTTCGTACGTAATCAGTCTGGCAGAAACAGCCACAGCAGAAATTTCCGGCGGCAGCTTCCCCGGCGCCGAGGCGGCGCGGGTTGTCAACAGTTCCGACGCCTTCAGGGATGGCTACGGCGTGGTGAAAAATCCCGACGGTTCCCTCTCTGTTGGAGTGAAAGACGAGTCCGCCGAGGCGGTCGTGATTGCCCGGGATGGGAGCAGAACCAACTACCTGACGTTGAGTGCGGCTGCGAAAGCAGCGCCTGCCGGCAGCACCGTCCAGCTGCAGAAAAGTCTCGTGCTCACCTCCGGCATCAGTACTGTAAATTATGGTGTGACCATTGATCTCAATGGCTATGATATTGACGGCACGGCAGTTACCAGCAGTGACGGCGCAGTGGCATTGAAGACGAATTACAGCAGTAAGCCGGTTGATGGCGTGGACTCCACTATGCGGCTCATCAACTCGGTTTCCGGGCAGGGCGGCACCATTCGGGCGAAGCTGCCTGTCAGCGTGAAATCCGGGAACAGTACGATTCCGCTGCCCGCCGAAATCGGCGCCGGCGTGACACTTGAGGTTCTGGAGGGCGGCACGGATGCTGTCAAGCTGGACAGCAGCGCGTATCTCCTATACAGTGAAACTGCGGCAGACTATATTGCCAACGGCGGCTTCCGGGTGAGCGTCGGCGGTGTCGACCGCATTTATGGCAGCTATGCCAATGCGGTGAGCGCTGCCGGGGACAATGCCGTCGTGACGCTGCTGCACGATTATACCGGAAGTGACAAGATCTATTCCGGCAGCCGCAGCGGCACGCTGAATCTTGCCGGCAGAACGTATACTTACACAGGCTCAGACGCGATTGTAGATGTCAATTATGAGAATGTCGGCCTCACCATCCAGAACGGCACCCTGATGGGGACAAGCCCTGAGGCAGATGGAGCTCAAGTGCTGTACAGCAACAGTTCCCTCACCCTGGAAGGTGTTACCGTCGACGTTAAGGGAGAAGATATCTACGGCATCGTCACCAACGGCACCAATGTGAAGAACGCCATCGCCCTGAAGAACAGCACCCTCAACGTGCCCAATGGGAACGGCATCTACTTCCCCAGCACCGGGACAGTGACCATCGAAAACTCCATCATCAACGCCAAGTATGTGGGTGTGCAGATGTGCGCCGGCAGTCTGGCAGTACGGGGAGCGCAGACGGCCATCACAGTGACAGGGGAGCCGACGCAAAAAACTGACAGCGACGGCGTCATCGGCGACGGCGCTGCCATCTCCATTGTGGAGCGGGAGGGCTATCAGGACCTGGGCACCGTCACCATTGAGGACGGAACCTTCCAATCCGCAGAAAGTGTTGATGCAGTCAAGGCCTACGCCTTCAATAATGCGGATAAGACGGAAGAAGCATGGCCCACTGCCGGCGAGGTAGTTTCCGTCTCCGGCGGCACCTTCTCCGCTGAAGTGCCGGAGGCCTTGTGCCAGGACGGCTATGTGGCGGTCAAGGATGAGAACGGCAGCTTTGTGGTGGGGAAAGATCCCGCCAAGACCTTTGTGGCGCAGATAGGCGACAGGGAGTTCACCACGATCCAGGGAGCCATTGACGCGGCCGTCTCCGGCGACACGGTTCAGATCAAACCCGGGACCTATGCCGAGGATCTCACAATCAGCAAGAAGATCACGCTGCTTGGCAGCGGCGCGGGCGAAGCCGGCACGATCCTGACGGGAACGGTCAGTGTTGCCGCGGATGGCGTCACACTGGATGGCATCTGGTTCCAGCAGACCTATTCTGAGGAGGACTCTAAGGACCAGGGTGCCTGCAAATTAAAAACCACGGAAACGGGAACAAATCTTACCATCCAAAACTGCATTGTTCAGCGGATGACCGGCACTGCAATTCCCTATGGCGCCATTGTTCATTACGGCGCCGCCGAAGGAACCCTGACTCTGAAAAACACGGAATTGATCGCCCCTGTTGCCGGGACCGCAGACGAAATCAACAGTGCGTCTCCTTCTGTGATCGGCGTTGCTGCTTGGGCGCAAACCGGCGAGAATATCGACGAAGCGTGGAAGCTGGTTGTAACAGACTGTACCATCCGTACCAATGGATTTGCGGTGTTTGACCGTTGGAACAACGCCACCTATACCAATACGACCTTCACCGGACTGGAAGGCGTGGAGGGACTCGATGACATCGAGGTCAAAACGTGCTATATGGCGCTCAATAATCCCCATGCAAATGATGTGACATACGATCATTGCACCTTCCGGAACATGCGCAGCTGGGGAATGCTGGTTGCAGGCGAAGAGCTCACGGTGACAGACTGCACCTTTGATGGAACAAACCAGTCCTGTGCGATCTCTGTGGCCTATGGTACAATCGACAAGTGTACGATTACGGGGAACACCTTTGATCTGAGCGGCAGCGGCAGCGGAATTATGTTCAGCGGCGCGGTGACCGAAACCTCCACAATCACAGTTGCGGACAACACATTCAAAAACTGCAGCCAGGAGGGCGGATACTGCGTCAATAATACCAGCGCTGTGGAAGGAGAGCAGGTTGCTCCGATCACGGTCACAGGATCCACCTTTATCGACTGTGCGAACAAGTATCTGAACCAGGTAAATGTGGAGGAAGCCGCAGCCTCTGATACCGCTTACGTGGTGTCCGGAAACACGGAGACGTACTACGAGACGCTGGCAGAGGCGATCTCCTCCGCGCCCGTGGGTTCGGCCGTGTATCTGCTGAAGGACATCAGTGAAACGGTCTCCGTCTCCAAGAACATCTCTATTTACACAAACGGCCATGCTTTCAGTGCGGCAAATATCCAATGTGCCGCAAACTACTATGTGCGGCAGATCTCGGGAGGGTATGAGGTTTATTATTCTGCCCCATCTACCGGCTCCGGCGGCTCTGACAGCGATCCCAGTTACGCCCCCATCCTGGATGTCGGCAGCGGCGGCAGCGTGAAGGTGAATCCCCGGACTCCCGAGGAGGGCGACAAGGTGACCATCACCCCGGATCCCGACAGCGGTTATGGGGTGGACGAGGTCATCGTCACCGACCGGAATGGCCGGGAGATCGACGTCACCGCCAATCGGGACGGCACCTATACCTTTGAACAGCCCCGCGGCCGGGTGACCATCGAAGTCACCTTCACCCGCACCGGAGAGAGCGCCTTCTTTACCGATGTGCCGGAGACCTTCTGGGCCTACGATGAGATCGCCTGGGCCTATGACAACGGCTACGTCAACGGCACCACGGCCACGACGTTCAGCCCCAACGGCAGCATCACCCGCCAGCAGGTGTGGATGATCCTGGCGCGGCTCAGCGGACAGTCTCCCGCCAACATGGCAGAGGCGCGCACCTGGGCCATGGACAACGGCATCTCCGACGGCACCAACCCCGGTGCGGCGGTGACCCGGCAGCAGCTGGTGGCCCTGCTGTACCGCTTTGCGGAACTGCGGAATTATGCCAACGGCCAGCGGGCCGATCTGAGCGCCTATCCGGATGCCGGCAGCGTGGCGGGGTACGCAGTGGAACCCCTGCAGTGGTCCGTGGCCAACGGCATCGTGGGCGGCACCAGCGCAGGGACGCTGAACCCCGCTGGAACAGCCACCCGCGCCCAGTTCGCGGTGATCCTTTATCGCTTCTGGAATCAGGTGGCCTGAGACAAATCAGAATAAGACAGCAGGGCGGAGAAATCCGCCCTGCTGCTTTTTTGAAAAAGAGAACCACCGGCAAAACCGATGGTTCCAAAAAGCTTTAGCCATGCCGAAAAAATATCCTCCTTTGGTAGAACAATGGAGGTCTGCCAACTGCTACAAGAACCAAAGGAGGAAATTGTGTGAGTACAAGGGGACAGAAATTATAGAGGAGAGGCGTACAAAGATCATGTTCACATATTGGAAGGTATCCCGCCCAAGTACAGCGTTTCACAGATTATGGGGTGTTGAAAGGGGAAAAATAGTCTGATGATCTATGAAAGCATGCGAACATGAGATAAATATGGAAACCGGCATTTCTGGCGTAGGGGATATGACGGCGCGAAGGCGGACCACATCTTCAACGGAACAGGGGATCAAGAATCGTACTGATGGAGAAGGGGCGCACCTATATATCGGATACCGGATATAGATTGCTGTTCAAAAGGGAGCAATGCGGATACTATCTCCCTATATACAGATGGTTCCAAAACCAGCCGGAACTGCTGCCCATATTCCGCCGGAGAGGGATGAGAGGCAGGGCCTGAACCATGCGGCAAGACCGGATCGGCCGATTGCCTTTTCCGGAAGGACTCTGTGCATCTTCTGCGGCCGGGGCAACAGACTAGGGATTGGGGGAAAGATCATGCTTGTTATGCAAACTCCATCTGCGTCTCAGACAGGAAACACAGATGGAGCTGTTTCATTCGGCGGCACTATTTTTTCAGATTCCCCGTTGCCGGGTTGTCGATCAACCTGCCCTCCTCTGTAAAACGGGAGCCGTGGCAGGGGCAATCCCACGTGTGCTCCTGCGGGTTCCATTTCAACGCGCAGCCGAGATGGGGACAACGCTTGGCGGAAGGGGTCAGGAGGTTGACCACGGCCTCGAAGCCATTGACCACCAATTGGGGGCGAAGAATCGTTCTGGAGGGGGAAAACACCTCGGCATAGGGGCTCTGCTTCCCTTGGACAAGATCGCACAGGACCATGGCCGATACCATGGCGGAGGTCATTCCCCACTTGTTGAAACCGGTGGCCACATACAGGTCGGATGCGCTGGCGGAATAGGGGCCGATATAGGGAACGCCGTCCAGAGACATGCAGTCCTGGGTAGCCCAGTGGGATGTCTCCGCGGCCTTGGGATAGTGCCGCTGGGCGAAATCCCGCAGTTCCTGCCAGGCCCCGCCCTGTTTTCCGGTGCGGTGGTCTCCGCCACCTACCAGCAGCAAATTCTTGTAGTTGCGAAAGGACATGCCCGTCTGGGCCTCGTCCACATACATGCCGTCTACATTCGGGGCGTTTTCCAGGGCAATCACATAGGAGCGGTGCTGATACAGTTTGGCAAAGAAGCTGCCGTGCTTATTCAAAAAGGGAAAGTGGGTGGCTACAATTATTTTGTTTGCCGTGACTTTTCCATAATCCGTAATTGCAGTTGTTCCGACCAGCTCCCGCACCGGCGTGTGCTCGCAGATGTGCAGGCTCTTTGAAATCGCGGCGATCCATTTCAGCGGATGAAACTGGGCCTGGTTTGGATATCGAACTGCTCCGGCCACAGGGAAGGGGAGGGGGAGGCGGTCTGTAAATTCCCCAGGAACCCCCAGTTTTTCCAGGGCATCCAGCTCCCGTTCGATTTTCCGGCGGTCATTCAGAGAGTACACATAGGCGGTCTTTTCTTCAAAGTCGCAGTCCATGCCGCGGCACAGCTCCCGGTACTTCTGAAGGGCCGCTTCATTGGCATCAAGGTACTGTTTGGCCTGGCCAGCTCCAAATTTACGGATCAGCTTGTCATAGATCAGGCCGTGCTGGGAGGTGATTTTGGCGGTGGTGTTTTTGGTGATCCCGCCGCCGATCGTCTCAGCTTCCAAGAGCAGATAGAGGACTCCGGCCTGGTGCAGCAGATATGCACATAAAACCCCCGCTATCCCCCCGCCGATAATCAATACATCGGTCTTTGCATCCTGCTCCAGATGACAAAACCCTGTATGTCCGGACGTCTGTTCCCACAATGACTCCATATACGATCCTCCAAATGCGTAATTTAGAAATAGTGTTCTCCAAATCACGGGAACAATATGTGGAGGTTCGACACGATGGCTCTGGATGGAAGGGCGAGCCAACGGCTCCGATGTACACGCTCACCCTGTACCGACGGAAAGACTCCGCAGATTGAAAGCCGTCATTTGCGCTTCCGCCATCCGGAAATTCCAGATGCAAGGAACAGCACTCAGCCCCAGGCAGACACAGATCTGGACGGCGCATGGGAGATGCTTTTGAAAAATCCGGCCAAAACGCAGCGCAGCGGCGCAAAGGCGGCGTTGTCCTGGAGCCTCATAAAAATTCCTTCCCGAAAAATAGTCTTGTGTTTGTGCTGCCGGTCAGCTTTGCTGTGCTTCCTGCTGCTTGCGGATATGAAAGCGGAGGCAGTCCAGACGCTCCAGCTGCGGCCTGATATACTGAATCGAAAGATGGAAAGCTGTCCCGACACAATCCGCCTCCGCAGCTGTCAATTCTTTGATAACTCTGGCCGGAAGCCCGGGCAATTCCTCTCTGGAGATACAGTGGCTCTATAAAGAGCTGCTGAAAAAGGAGGACGTTCAAAGCAAAGAGAACCGCTGTAAAGCAAAAAGACTTGTATGCAAAACAGTGCGGAATCTTCGCCAAATGCCGTCCCCCGCCATGGAAGTAGAGGCGGAACAGTCGCTCATCCGAACAACCCCGGCCAAGAGCTGCGCACACTGCGAAAGGTGGAGCGCAGGAGGTGAAGGACCTGACACCGGATCAGCTGACAGCGTTTTTTCAGAAGGCCGGGAAAAGCGGCGTGTATGAACGCTGCTACATGGACCTGGACAACCGGCCTGCGGCGGGGAGAGCTGTTGGGATTAAAATGGACAGGCATTGACTTCCAGAGAAAAACGCTCCGTATCCAGCGGCGTATCGCCCGGCAGAACGGGGGAAACGTGAAAACAGTCTCTGGAATGATGGGCCATTACAGCGCCGGATTCACGCTGGACACCTACGCCCACGTCACCAAAGACACCCAGATCCAGGCGGTAAACACGGTCAGCGGCATCCTGACAGCAGCGAGGAACTGATAGTAATGGTAGAAGTAGCCTGAAATTTCACCGGCCTGTGGCGTGATATGGGCAGAGACGAAGCGGGGGAAGGACCGGAGAAAAACAGAGAAGCCTGTGTTCTTAGAGAACACAGGCTTCTTGCTGGTACGCCCTGAGGGATTCGAACCCCCGGCCTTCTGGTCCGTAGCCAGACGCTCTATCCAGCTGAGCTAAGGGCGCACATCCTGTCCTGCCGGACAGCTTTATTATAATAGCATGTCTGATTTCAAAATGCAAGAGTTTTTTTGGATTTTTTATGTTAATTTTCAAACCCTTGTAAACGCCGGGGTTCTGTGCTAAAGTGGAGTTAAAGTTTTCATTCGGGAAAGAGAGAAGCGGACCATGGAGAACTACGCATTCAAAAGCGTCGCGTTCGGCGGATTCGACAAGCAGGATGTGATCCACTATATTGAGCAGACTGCCAAGGAGGCCGCCGCCGTCCAGGAGAGGCTGCAGAAGGAGAACGAGGACCTGCAGACAGAGGCGGACAGCCTGCGGACCCAGGTCCGGGAGCTGCAGACGCGGCTGGAGACGGAGACCGCCCTCCGGGAGCAGGCCCAGTCCGAGCTGGAGCAGGAGCGCACAGCCCGGCAGGGGCTGGAGGCATTCAAGCCGGAGGCTGAACGGCTGGCCGCTGAGCTGGAGCGGCTCCGGCCGGAGGCGGAGGCCTACGCCCAGTTCCGGGACCGGGTGGGGGACATCGAGTGCGACGCCCACAAACGGGCCGCTGAGCTGGAGGCGTCCACCACCGCCAGGCTGCGCCGCACGGTGGAGCTGTTCCGGGCCCAGTATGTGACGCTGATGTCCTCCTTCGAGTCCACCGCCTCCCATGTGACGGCGGAGCTGCGGAAAGTTGAGGTCAACCTGTCTCAGCTGCCCCGGGCGATGGACCAGGCGGGGACAGAACTGAACGAGCTGGCCGCCCTGCTGGACCGGAGCACTAAGAAAGAGGAAAAAGAGCCGCGGGGTTGAGCACCGCCGGATCTGAACGCTCGAATGGTGAGCCGGTCGAAAAACATGCATTGGTCAAAGCCGGATTGAGCCCGCAGATCGACCGCAAAGACTTGGGCGCACTCCGCGGATAATTGCCCCCGAAGCTGCCTAAGATAAGACGAACGGGGAGACTGCCCTGGAAAGGAACGACGCGCTATAGACGACCATCCGGGTATTCCTGCCGCCGGCAAGCGGCGGCAGGGAGGCCCTGAAGCCATCCATTTCGCATAGAGAAGCCCCATGACAGGAAAGAGGTGAAGAAGATGCCACTGGAAGTCATCGAGAACATCACACGCGTGGAGGCGGATAACCGGGAGCGCAAGGCCTCCGCAGAAGCAAAGGCGAAACAGATCGTCGCCGATGCACAGCGGGACGGTCTTGCGCTCTTGCAGCAGACGCGGGCTGCCGCTGCGGACCGGGGGCGGGAGCTGCTCCGTCAGGCGGAGGCAAGAGCTGCGGCCAGAGGAGACGAGATCGGGCAAGAAGCCCAGGCGGAGGCGGAGCGCCTGCGCCGTGAGGCGGAGAAGCGGCTGGACATGGCTGCCGATCTCATTGTCGGAAGGGTTGTGAAAGACTGACATGGCCATTGTAAAGATGAAGAGGCTCCGGGTGATCGCCATGGCAGCCTGCCGGGAAGAGCTGCTGGGGCAGCTCCAGCGGCTGGGCTGTGTGGAGATCCGGGAGCCGGAGACCGCCGGGGAGGACTGGTCCGGCCTGCTGGAGCGGGAGAGCTCCCGCCTGGCGGAGGCCAAAGGCGCCCTGGCGGAGGTGAACACCGCCCTGGCCGCCATGCGGCGGTACGGACAGGTGAAGGACGGGCTGTTTGTCAAGCGCAGGCTCGTCACAGAGAAGGAGTTTCTGGGCGGTGGACTGGAGGCGCAGGCCAAAACCGTCACCCAAGACGTGGGGGAGCGGCTGCGGACCCTTTCCGGGATCCAGACCGAGATGTCCCGCCTTCAGGCTCGCCGGGCAGGGCTGCTGCCCTGGCAGGATCTGGACCTGCCGCTGGAGGCGGAGGGAACGGAGCACGTGCTCTCCCGCCTGGGGACCTGCCCCGCGGGAACGGACGTGGGCGCCCTGCGGCTAGAGTTGGAGGCGCTGCCTGCGGAGCTGCTGGAGATCAGCGCCGACAAGCAGCAGCGATACCTGCTGCTCCTCTGCCACCGGGCGGCGGAGGAGCCGGTAATGGAGGTCCTGCGGGCCCACGGCTTCAGCGCGGCTGCTTTTCCGGGGGTCACCGGCACGGCGGCAGCGGATCTGAAGCAGACCGACCGGCAGCTGGAGGAGCTCCAGCGCAGGCGGGAGGAGGCCGAGGCGGCCATTGCGGAGAGCGCCCGGGAGCGGGACACCCTGCGGACCTACGCGGACCGGCTGACAGCGGAGACCGCTCGGGAGAGCGCGGCGGAGCGGCTGCTTACCGACGGGACCATTGTCTTCTTCGAGGGATGGGCCCCGGCGGAGCGCATGGCGGACGTGAGCGCCCTGCTGGAGCGCCTGGGCTGTGCCTGGGAGGCGGCGGATCCCGCGCCGGAGGAGTATCCGGAGGTGCCGGTGAAGCTGAAGAACAACTGTCTGACCCGGCCGCTGAACATGGTGACGGAGATGTACTCCCTGCCTGCCTATGACAATGTGGACCCCAACCCCCTCATGGCGCCGTTTTTCATCCTCTTCTACGGCGTGATGATGGCGGATATGGGATACGGACTGCTGATGATGCTGGCCTCCGTCTTTGTCCTGCGGACATACCGCCCGAAGGGAACGATGCAGCACTTCTTCGGCCTGCTGGGCCTGTGCGGCATCAGCACCTTTGTGATGGGCGCCCTGACAGGCGGTTTCTTCGGCGATTTCCTCACCCAGCTGGCCCAGCTGATCCACCCGGAGAGCACGTTCGCCCTGCCAGCCCTGTTCACGCCGCTGGACGACACGCTGATGATTCTGGTGGGCGCCATGTGCCTGGGCTTTGTCCAGATCCTCACCGGCATGGTGATCAGCGTGGTAGGGAAACTGAAGCGCGGACAGTTCCTGGACGCGTTCTGGGAGGAGATCACCTGGTGGGTGGTCTTCGCCGGAATCGCGCTGGCAGTGCTGGGGGTGACGAACCTGGTGCTGTATGCGGGCATCGTGCTGGTGGTGGCCGGGCCTGTCATCAACGGAAAGGGATTCGGGAAGATCACCGGGATCTTCGGCTCCCTGTACAACCACGTGACCGGCTATTTCGGGGACATCCTGTCCTACTCCCGGCTGATGGCCCTGATGCTGTCCGGCAGCGTCATCGCTCAGGTGTTCAACACCTTGGGCGCCATCCCCGGCAACGTGGTGGTGTTCTTCATCGTCTCCATGGCGGGAAACGCCCTGAACTTCGCGCTGAATCTGCTGGGCTGCTACGTCCATGACCTGCGGCTCCAGTGCCTGGAGTTCTTTAAAAACTTCTATCAGGACGGCGGAAAGCCCTTCCGCCCCCTGGCGGTGGATACAAAATACGTGGATATTCAAAAAGACTGAGGAGGAATCGAGATATGGAGTTCTTTGAGGCATTCGGCGGTTTGGCATTGGGTCTGCTGGGCGCTGGTCTGGCAGCGGTCCTCTCGGGCATCGGGTCGGCCAAAGGCACCGGCATCGCAGGCGAGGCGGGCACGGGGCTTCTGTGCCAGGATCCCAGCAAGTTCGGCAAGGTGATGATCCTCCAGGTGATCCCCGGCACCCAGGGTCTGTACGGCCTGGTGGTGTGGTTTTTCGCGGTGTTCCGCATGGGGCTGCTGGACGGCACCGCCTTTGATATGACCGTGCAGGAGGGGCTGCGGTATTTCGTGGCCTGCCTGCCCATGGCGTTGGGCGGCCTGTTCTCTGCCATCGCCCAGGGCCGCGTGGCCGCCGGGTCCATCAACCTGCTGGCCAAGAAGCCCGACGACTGGTCCAAGGGCATGGTGCTGTGCATCACGGTGGAGTTCTACGCGATCCTGTCCCTGCTGGCCTCCATGCTCATGATTATCAACATCAGCGGCTGACCCTGGAGAAAGGGGACAGAGTATGAACGGTATCGACAAGATCACACAGCGGATCGGCGCGGACACCCAGGCGGAGATCGACCGCATCCTGGCGGACGCCGCCGCCCAGGCGGAGGCCGCGGCCGACAAGTTCCGCACCCAGGCGGAGGCCGAGGACCGGGACCTGCTGGCAAAGAGCGAGAGGACCGCGGCGGAGCGGGAGGAGCGCCTTGTCAGCGCCGCCCAGATGGAGGCCCGGAAGACGCTTCTGACCGCCAAGCAGGAGATGGTGGAACGGGCTTACCAGCGGGCGCTGGAAAAGCTCCGTTCCCTGCCGCAGGAACAGTATGTGGAGCTGCTGGCGGCGCTGCTGGTGCGGGCGTCCTCCACCGGACGGGAGGAGGTTGTCTTCTCCACGGAGGATCGGGAGGGCGCCGGCAAGGCGGCTGTGGCCCGGGCCAACGAGCTGCTGGCCAAGGAGGCCGCGCCGGAGCTGCCCCTCGGGGACGGCGTGGTAGCCAATCTTCTGAACAAGGTGGCCGCCGGCGTCAGCGCCTTCGCGCAGGGCACGGCCATGCTGGCCGTGTCGGAGGAGACCCGCGACATCTCGGGCGGCTTCATCCTGAAGGATGGGCGCATCGAGGTCAACTGCACCTTTGACGCCCTGGTGCGCGCGGAGCGGGAGCAGACCGCCGGCGAGGTGGCGAAGCTGCTGTTCCCGGAGGCGTGAGGAAGGAGGCGTCGGTTTGGCAAAGACCATCAAGGACACCGATTACCTGGTGATCTCCGCCCGGGTGAAGGCCCTGGAGACAGGGCTTCTGACGGCGGAGCGGATGGAGCAGATCCTGGATGCCAAAAGCGGCGAGGACGCGGGGAAGCTCTTGCAGGAGTGGGGGTATCCCCAGCTGGATCCCCGGCGGCCGGAGGCCATGGACGCGGCATTGTCCGCCGTGCGGGAGGCCACCTTGGCCGACTTGGCGGAGGGAACGCCGGACGCCCGGTATATCGATCTCTTCAAAGTGAAATACGACTATCATAATGTGAAGGCCCTGCTGAAGGCGGAGGCTGTGGGCACCGCCCCGGACCGTATGCTGATGGACATGGGCCGGGTAAGCACCGCCGAACTGGCAGAGGCGGTCCGATCCCGGGAGCTGGATGGCTTGCCGGAGACGCTGGCCGCGGCCGTGGTGGAGGCCCGGGAGGTGCTGGACACCACCCGAGATCCCCAGCTCAGCGACATCGTGCTGGACCGGTGGTGCTACCGGGATATGGCGGCCCTGGCAGAGGAGACCGGCAGCGCGTTCCTCCGGGGCTATGTGGCGGTGCAGGTTGACGCAGTGAACCTGCGGACGGCGGTGCGGACGCTGCGCATGGGAAAGGGGGCGGACTTCCTCCTGGGCGCGCTGCTGGAGGGGGGAGACCTCGCTCCGGATGCGGTGGCAAAGGCCGCCTCCAGCGGGGCCGCGGGCCTGCGGGAGCTCTACGGCGCCACCCGTTTCCGCGACGCCGCGGAGGCAGGGGCAGAGGCCCTGAAGGGCGGCCCCCTGACGGCGTTTGAAAAGCTCTGTGACGACGCGGTGGGGGACTATCTGGCGGGCGCTCAGTCCGTGCCTTTCGGCGAGGCCCCTCTGGTAAGCTATCTGGCCGCACGGGAGACGGAGTACACGAACCTGCGGATCCTGCTGATGGGCCGCGCCGCCGGCATCGACCCGGCGGTGATCCGCACCCGCCTGCGGGCAAGCTATGTGTAAGGAGGCGGCGCCATGGCCACAACGTATCGGATCGCCGTGATCGGCAGCTGGGAGTCCGTCATGGGCTTTCGGGCCCTGGGACTGGAGACGTATCCCGTCACCGCCCCCGAGGAGGCCCGGGAGACCATCCGGGAGCTGGCAAAGAGCGGCGACTGCGGCATCATCTATCTGACGGAGCAGCTGGCAAAGGACCTGCCGGACGTGCTGGACCGGTATAAGGACGAGCTGCGGCCCGCCATCATCCTGATCCCCGGCCGGGAGGGCTCTCTCGGCATCGGTATGAACAACATCCAGCAGTCCATTCAGAGAGCGGTGGGCGCGGATATCCTCTGAGGAGAACAGGCTGACGCCGCTATGGCATTGCGATTTTCGACCCTGTTTGGGCCGCAATCGCGCCTCGTGTGCACACCGTCGGGCCAAGCCGGTCAGCAGGTGTTGCCGCACCTGCCGACCGGGGGCCTTCCTCGAAACAGCCCCGCTTTTCCGCCTCTGGCGGCGTTTCGGCTGTTTTCCCTGAGATGTGCCGGCGGGCGAACCCGCCTGCGCTGAATTCCCGCGCCGGTCTGCACCCAAGGGGATTTCCGCGCCGCTTCCAGCGGCTTGGGCGCGGACTGGTGGACGCCGCCCCAGGCGGCTGAGTCGGGGATTGTTCACCGCATACACGCTGCGGCGGACATGATGAATATTTTTCTTTTGCCTTACGGTGGGAGAACTGGAAAAACCGCGGGTTTTTCCGGGCACTATTTCTTGGCTCCGGCGGTTCGCGCCGGAGGTCCTTCCGGCGAAACTGGTGTGAAAGAAGGTTGAGCGAGTTTGAGCGGTAAGATTGTGAAGGTATCCGGACCGCTGGTGGTGGCCACGGGCCTGGCGGACGCCAATATGTCCGACGTGGTCCGCGTCGGCCCCCAGCGGCTGATCGGCGAGATTTTGACGATGAAGGGGGACTCCGCCTCCATCCAGGTGTACGAGGAGACCTCCGGCCTGGGACCGGGGGCGGAGGTGGTCACCACCGGCGCTCCCATGAGCGTGGAGCTGGGCCCCGGCATGATCGAGGGCATCTATGACGGTATCCAGCGGCCGCTGGAGAAGATCGTGGAGAAGGTGGGTGCCAACATCACCCGGGGCGTGGAGGTCCCCGCCCTGGACCGGGAGAAGAAGTGGGACTTCACCGCCGTGGTCACCCCCGGCACAAAGGTGGAGGGCGGCGACGTGATTGGCACCGTGCCGGAGACGCCGGTGGTGCTCCACAAGATCATGGTGCCTCCCAACATGAGCGGCACCATTACGGACATCAGGAGCGGCTCCTTCACCGTGGAGGAGACCGTGGCCACCCTGCGCACTGACAAGGGGGAGGACGTGCCCCTGACCATGGTGCAGAAGTGGCCGGTCCGGATCGGGCGGCCCTACAAGCACAAATATCCCCCCAAGCGGCCGCTGTGCTCCGGCCAGCGGGTCATTGACACCCTGTTCCCCATTGCCAAGGGCGGCACCGCCGCCGTGCCCGGGCCCTTCGGCTCCGGCAAGACTGTGGTGCAGCACCAGCTGGCCAAGTGGGCGGATGTGGACATCGTGGTCTACATCGGCTGCGGCGAGCGGGGCAACGAGATGACCGACGTGCTCCGGGAGTTCCCGGAGCTGAAGGACCCCCGCACCGGGGAGTCCCTGATGAAGCGGACGGTGCTGATCGCCAACACCTCCGACATGCCCGTGGCCGCCCGTGAGGCGTCGGTCTACACGGGCATCACCATCGCGGAGTACTTCCGGGACATGGGCTACGACGTGGCGGTCATCGCTGACTCCACCTCCCGCTGGGCGGAGGCCCTGCGCGAGATGTCCGGCCGGCTGGAGGAGATGCCCGGCGAGGAGGGGTACCCCGCGTACCTTGCCTCCCGCCTGGCCCAGTTCTACGAGCGGGCCGGCAGCGTGGCCTGCATCGGCTCCGATGACCGCCGGGGCAGCCTCACCGCCGTGGGCGCCGTGTCGCCGCCGGGCGGCGACCTGTCCGAGCCCGTGGCGCAGGCCACCATGCGGATTGTCAAGGTCTTCTGGGCCCTGGATTCGTCCCTGGCCTACAAGCGCCATTTCCCGGCCATCAACTGGCTGAACTCCTACTCCCTGTATCTGGACTCCCTGAAGCCTTGGTTTGACGAGAACCTGGGACCGGAGTTCCTGGAGGACCGGGCCAGCGCCATGAGCATCCTCCAGAGTGAGGCCAGCCTGAACGAGATCGTCCAGCTGGTGGGCAAGGACGCCCTGTCCCCGGCGGACCAGCTGACGCTGGAGGTGGCGCGGATGGTGCGGGAGGACTTCCTGCAGCAGAACGCCTTTGCGGATGTGGACAGCTTCTCCAGCTACGACCGGCAGGAAAAGCTGCTGGCCATGGTCCTGCGGTACGACCGGCTGTGCCGGGAGGCCATCTCCAAGGGCGCGCCGGTGGCGAAGCTCTTCGCCGTTCCGTCCCGTGAGAAGATCGGCCGGGCCAAGAGCGTGCCGGCTGAGGAGTACCAGCAGGTCTACCAGCAGATCTCCGCGGAGATGGAGCAGGAGATCACCGCCATTGCGGAGGAAGGAGGAGAGGACGCATGATCCGGGAATACAGAACGGTAGAGGAGATCGCTAGTCCTCTGATGATCGTCCGCATGGTGGACGGCGTCACCTATGACGAGCTGGTGGAGGTGGAGCTCCACGACGGCTCCGTCCGCCGGGGCCAGGTGCTGGAGGTCAACGGCGACACCGCGGTGGTGCAGCTGTTCGAGTCCGCCGCCGGCATCAATCTGGCGGACGCCAAGGTCCGCTTCCTGGGCCATCCGCTGCAGCTGGGCGTGTCCGCCGATATGCTGGGACGGGTGTTCAACGGCATGGGCCGGCCCATCGACGGCGGGCCGGAGATCCTGGCGGAGGAGTACCGGGACATCAACGGCCTGCCCATGAACCCGGCGGCCCGGGACTACCCCAACGAGTTCATCCAGACCGGCGTCAGCACCATCGACGGGCTGAACACCCTGGTCCGCGGGCAGAAGCTGCCCATCTTCTCCGGCTCCGGTCTGCCCCACGCCAATCTGGCGGCCCAGATCGCCCGGCAGGCCAAGGTGATCGGAGACGACACCTCCAAGTTTGCCGTGGTGTTCGCCGCCATCGGCATCACCTTTGAGGAGTCGGAGTTCTTCGTCAGCGAGTTCAAGCGCACCGGCGCCATCGACCGGACGGTCATGTTTTCGAACCTGGCCAACGACCCGGCGGTGGAGCGCATCGCCACCCCCCGGATGGCCCTGACCGCCGCGGAGTATCTGGCCTTTGAGAAGGATATGCACGTGCTGGTCATCATGACTGACATCACCAACTACGCCGAGGCATTGCGGGAGGTCTCCGCCGCCAAGAAGGAGGTCCCCGGCCGCCGCGGCTTCCCCGGGTATCTGTACACGAACCTGGCCACCATCTACGAGCGGGCCGGCCGCCAGCTGGGGAAGAAGGGCTCCATCACGCTGATCCCCATTCTGACCATGCCGGAGGATGACAAGACCCACCCGATCCCCGACCTGACGGGTTATATCACCGAGGGGCAGATCATCCTCAGCCGGGAGCTGTACCGCAAGGGCATCCACCCGCCGGTGGACGTGCTGCCGTCTCTGAGCCGTCTGAAGGACAAGGGCATCGGCGAGGGCAAGACCCGGGAAGACCACTCCGGCACCATGAACCAGCTGTTCGCGGCCTACTCCACCGGCAAGGACAACAAGGAATTGATGTCCATTCTGGGCGAGGCGGCTCTGACGCCCACGGACCTGCTGTACGCCAAATTCGCCGACGAGTTTGAGAAGCGGTATGTGAACCAGGGCTACGAGGAGAACCGTTCCATCCAGGAGACGCTGGATCTGGGCTGGGAGCTGCTGAGTATCCTGCCCAAGAGCGAGCTGAAGCGGATCAAGCCGGAGTATATCGAAAAGTACTGGCCCAAGAAGGAGCTGTGAGCCCCTTCCGGGGACCCCGGGATTTTGGCGGCCGCCCTCTCTTGGCTGCGGCCCATGATGAGGATTTGCCGCGCGTCTGCTGCGGCGCGGAGGCGCCGGGCCGCTGACCGCGGGCCCCCAGGCCAGGATGGAAAGAAGGCGATTGACAGATGCCCAATATCACGGTCAACCCCACCCGGATGGAGCTCACCCGCCTCAAGGGCAAGCTCCGCACTGCCCAGCGGGGCCACAAGCTGCTGAAAGACAAGCGCGACGAGCTGATGAAGCAGTTTCTGGACACGGTGCGGGAGGTCCGCGCTCTGCGGCAGGAGGTGGAGGAGGAGCTGATGACAGTCCACGGCGCCTTCACCGTGGCCTCCGCGCTCATGAGTTCCCAGGCGCTGGAACAGGCGCTGCTGGACCCCAAGCAGAGTGTGAAGCTGACGCAGACCACCAAAAATATCATGTCGGTTAACGTGCCGGTGTATGATTTCCAGACGCAGACCCGGTCTGACGCGGACATCTACCCTTACGGGTTCGCGGCCACCTCCGGCGAGCTGGACACGGCCGTGGACGCCCTGGGAAAGGTGTTCCGGAAGATGCTGAAGCTGGCGGAAGTGGAGAAATCCGCCCAGTTGATGGCGGAGGAGATCGAAAAGACCCGCCGCCGGGTGAACGCTCTGGAGTACGTGGTGATCCCAAACACCCAGGACGCCATCCGGTATATCACCATGAAGCTGGACGAGAACGACCGGGCCACCACCACCCGTTTGATGAAGGTGAAGGATATGCTGCTGCAGCAGTCCATCGAGGAACAGCGGCAGCGGGACGCGGAAGTGCTGGAGCGGTTCCGGGAGGCTTGACGAAATACGCAAAGCGGTGTAGGATAATAACGCTACACCGCTTTGCTGCGTTTAACGCGTTAGAAAGGAAGAAAAGCAACTATGCATTGCGTGACAAACATCCACGAGGACCTGTACTGGCTGGGAGGCTCTGACCGGCAGCTGGCGAAGTTTGAGAATGTGTTTCCCATTCCCCGGGGCGTCAGCTATAACGCCTATCTGGTGCTGGATGAGAAGACCGTCCTGCTGGACACGGTGGACAAGGCCGTGGGGGAGCGGTTCTTCGAGAACCTGGAGTTTGCCCTGGCCGGCCGGCCCCTGGACTATGTGGTGGTGAATCACATGGAGCCGGACCACTGCGCCACCCTGGGCGAGCTGCTGCGCCGCTGGCCGGGCGCCCAGGTGGTGGCCAACGCCAAGACTGTCCCCATGGTCAGCCAGTTTTTTGACTGTGATATCTCCAACCGGGCTGTGGTGGTGAAGGAGGGGGATACCCTCTGCACCGGCCGCCACACCTTCACCTTCCTGATGGCCCCCATGGTCCACTGGCCGGAGGTGATGGTGACCTATGACGCCGCCGACAAGGTGCTGTTCTCCGCCGACGCCTTCGGCACCTTCGGCGCCCTGAACGGCAACATCTTTGCCGATCAGGTGGACTTTGAGCGGGATTGGCTGGACGATGCCCGCCGCTACTACACCAACATCGTGGGCAAGTACGGTGCCCAGGTCCAGTCCCTGCTGAAGCGGGCCGCCGGGATGGAGATCCAGATGATCTGTCCCCTCCACGGTCCCATCTGGCGGGAGAATCTGGAGTGGTTCCTGGAGAAATACCAGCGCTGGAGCACCTACACCCCCGAAGATCGGGGCGTGGCCATCTTCTGCGGCTCCATCTACGGCCACACGGAGAACGCCGCGGAGATCCTGGCCGCCCGCCTGGCAGAGAGGGGCGTAAAGAACATCGCCCTGTACGACGTGTCCCATACGGACGTGTCCTACCTTGTCAGCGAGGCCTTCCGGTGCAGCCATCTGGTGCTGGCTTCCGCTACATATAACGGGGAGATCTACACCCCTATGGAGAACTTCCTGCGGGATCTGGCCTGCCACGGTCTCCGGGGCCGTTCCGTGGCCCTGATCGAGAACGGCACCTGGGCCGCCCGCTCCGGGATGCTGATGACCAAGCTCCTGGAGGAGATGAAAGAGATGCGGGTGATGGAGGGGACCGTGACGCTGAAGTCCTCTGTCAAGGAGGCCCAGCGCCGGGGGCTGGAGTCCTTGGCGGACGCCATTGCCGACGAGCTGCTCCACTGAGAGGATGAGAAAATACCCCTGCCGGAGTTCCGGTGGGGGCATTTTCCGTTTCAAAGGCCCGAAAGGGGCGGAAAAAGCCGCCCGCCGTGATCTGCGGCGGGCGGCTTTTCTGTATGGTAACTTTACTTTACAACAGCGTGATACCAGCATCTTCACATGTTTTCGTGGTGTCAGCATCCCACAGGCTCACCTGAACCTCGCCAATGTGGCAGGTGCCGATCAGCAGCATGCACAGCCGGGACTGGCCAATGCCGCCGCCGATGGACTGGGGCAGCTGGCCGTTCAGCAGCATCTTGTGGAAGGGCAGCTCCCGGCGCTGGTTGCAGTTCGCGGCGGTCAGCTGGCGGTCCAGAGCCGCGGCGTCCACCCGGATGCCCATGGAGGACAGTTCGAAGCTCCGCTCCAGAATGGGGTTCCACATGAGGATATCGCCGTTCAGCTCCCAATCGTCGTAGTCGGGAGCGCGGCCGTCATGGCGCTTGCCGGAGGCCAGGGTCTTGCCGATCTGCATCAGAAACACGGTGTGATGCTTGCGGCAGATCTCCACCTCCCGCTCGTTGGGCGTCAGGTCGGGATAGCGGTCCTCCAGCTCCTGGGTGGTGATGAAGTACACGTCCCGGTCCGGCTTGAAGGTCAGGGCAGGGAAGGCGTTGCGCAGGGCAGCGGAGGTGTCGCAGATGGCGCCCACGATGTCGCGCACCGTCTCCTTCAGGTACAGCACGTTCCGGTCTTTGGGAGAGATATGCTTCTCCCAGTCCCACTGGTCCACATAGATGGAGTGGAGGTTGTCCACCTCCTCGTCCCGCCGGATGGCGTTCATGTTGGTGTAGAGGCCCGTTCCCTCGGGGAACTCGTACCGCTTCAGGGCCAGGCGCTTCCATTTGGCCAGGGAGTGGACCACCTGGCCGTCGGTGCCCACATCGGGGATGTCAAAGGAGACAGGGCGCTCCACGCCGTTCAGGTCATCGTTCAGGCCGGTGCGGCCGTCCACGAACAGGGGGGCGGAGACCCGGTGCAGGTTCAGGCGCACACAAAGGCTGTGCTGAAACTCCTGGTGGATCAGCTCGATGGCCCGCTGGAGCTCGTTGTTGCTGAGGGGCATCCGGTAGCCGGAGGGGATGGTGGTTTTACTCATAGTCGGAAATGCATCCTTTCTGTGGATTGTGATTCAGAGGAACAGCCCCGCGGCGAGGGGCGTCACGTAGGCCTCCGTCAGCGCCGCCAGGATCAGCAGCGGCAGCAGAAGGAAGACCAGCAGCCGGGCCGCCAGCCCCAGGCACGCGCCCAGAGGAAGAGCGGCCGGATCGCGGCGGCAGCGGCGGGTCAGGTGCCCGCAGATGTACAGCCCCATGGAAAAGGCCAGGATCAAGGCGGGCAGCTCGAAAATCCCGTGGGGCAGCAGGCTGGCGGCATACAGCAGCATGGTGGTGTCCGTGGCGGCATAGCAGGCGGCAAGGCCGCCCAGCAGCACCGCGTTCACGCCCAGCGCCAGGGCCGGGAGACGCACAAAAGGGATCAGCCCATAGAGCATGGTGACGGCACAGGCCCGCAGATTGTTGGCCAGCAGCAGAAGCGGGGAGAGGTTCCCGGCCCCGTCCGTCAGGTCCATGCCCTGGAACAGGTGCTGGAGATAGGCGGAAAAGCCGAGCCGCAGCTCCGGCACCGCCAGACACACGCCGAAGGCCAGGAAGACCAGCAGGAAAAAGGCGATGGCGGCGCGCCGGACCTCGGCCTCATATCCGTTCCGCCAGGCCCGGAGCACCGGGGCGAACTGGGCCGCCAGAAACCGCCTCATGCCCGGAGCTTGTCCAGGCCCAGCCGCAGGCGGCGCAGGGTCTCATCCTTACCAAGGATGTGGCAGATTTCCACGGCGCCGCCGGGGGTCACCAGCTTGCCGGCCGCGGCGATCCGCACCGGCCACATGAGGGTGGCGTTCTTCACGCCCAGGTGTTCCGCCAGGGCGATCAGGGTGTCGTGGACTGCGTCCGCCGTCCAGTCGCCGATGCCCTCCAGGGCGGGGATGGCGGCCTCCAGCATGGCCTGGGAGACCTCGGGATTCGTCTTGGATTTCTTGTTGGTGAAGCACTCCACGCCGTAGTCCGGCAGCTGGTCGAAGAAATCCACCTTCTCCGGGATCTCGGTCAGCTTCTCACAGCGGGCCTGGAGCAGGGCGGCCACGGCGGACACATCAATGGCGGGGTTCTTCACGGCCTCACGGATATAGGGCTCCGCCGCTTTGGCGAAGTCCTCCGGCGCCATGGCGCGGAGATACGTGGCGTTGAAGTACGTGAGCTTGTCGATGTCAAAAATGGCGGGGGACTTGGAGATACCGGCGATATCGAAGGCCTCCACCAGCTCGCTGAGGGAGAAGATCTCCTGCTCGCTGCGCTCGCCCTTGGGGGCCCAGCCCAGCAGAGCCACATAGTTCAAAATGGCCTCCGTCAGATAGCCCTGGGCCTTCAGGTCCTCGTAGGAGGGGTCCCCGTGGCGCTTGGACATCTTGTTGTGCTGGTCCCGCATAACGGGGGAGCAGTGGACGTAGGTGGGGATGTCCCAGCCGAAGGCCTCGTACAGCAGATTGTACTTGGGGGCGGAGCTGAGGTACTCGCTGCCCCGTACCACGTGGGTGATGCCCATCAGGTGGTCGTCCACCACATTGGCGAAGTTGTAGGTGGGCAGGCCGTCCCGCTTCAGCAGCACCTGGTCGTCCAGGGTCTTGTTCTCCACGGTGATGTCGCCGAAGGACACGTCGTGGAAGGTGGTGGTGCCCTCGTGGGGGATCCGCTGGCGGATCACATAGGGCTCGCCGGCCTCCACACGCTGTCGGGCCTCCTCCGGGGACAGATCCCGGCAGGGATCGTCGGCGCGGTCAAAGTCACCGGCGTCCTCCTCGGATGCGGCCTTCTCGCAGAAGCAGTAGTAGGCGGCGCCCTTTTCCACCAGCAGGTGGGCGTAGGGCTGATACAGGTCCCGGCGCTCCGACTGGATATAGGGGCCCACGGGGCCGCCTACGTCGGGGCCCTCGTCATGGGTCAGGCCGCACTCCGCCATGGTGCGGTAAATTACGTCCGTGGCGCCCTCCACCAGGCGGCCCTGGTCGGTGTCCTCGATCCGCAGGATGAACGTGCCGCCGGCGTGCCGGGCGATGAGCCAGGTGTACAGGGCCGTCCGCAGATTGCCCACGTGCATATAGCCGGTGGGAGAGGGGGCGAACCGGGTGCGGACCTTCCCCTTGGGGATGCGGGCCTCCATCTCCTGGAAAAAGCTCTGATCCAATGCCATGCAAATACCTCCATATCGGGTAAATTACAAAAAATAACAACGTACATTATCCCCTGAAACCCTTGGAATGTCAAGGGCTGATTGTGTCCGGCGGCACACGGGCGCCGGACGCGGGGGGCAGGGTGGGGGCGGTATACATCCGCTCCGGGAGATGGTCGTCCCCGGTGACCATGGTCAGAAACGTCCAGCCGTACCGCTCGTAAAAGGCGGTGTGGTCCGTCACCAGGTAGAGCCGGGGGATCCCCATGGCGCCCAGGTCCCGCCGGATGAAGTCCAGCAGGCGCCCGGCGGTCCCGCGGCCCCGCCAGGGGGGCTCCACAAACAGGGCGCAGAGATTGGGCGTCAGGTCCTTCCGGTCGTGGAAGTCGTTTGCGATGACGCCGGCCCCGGCCAGCAGGCGCCCGCCGTCCCGGACCACGTACCACTGGGGAACCGGCGCCTTCCGGCGGAGGCACTGCTCCATGCTCTCCCGGTAGGACTCCGCCGGGATTCCCCAGCGGCGGCTGAACCAGACGGCGGCCGCGTCCGCCAGGACGGGCGCGTCCCGCAGGGGGAGAATGGGCTGTTCCATACGGCTCCTTTCTGAGACTGCGAATATACAGCAAAAAATCCCGAACCGGGTGGTTCGGGATTTCGTTTGTCCATGTCAGACCGCTCTGGTGACCTTGCCGGAACGCATACACCGGGTACAAACATACACATGGCGGGGAGAGCCGTCGACAATTGCCTTCACACGCTTCACATTGGGCTTCCACATCCGATTGGAACGCCGATGAGAGTGAGAGACCTTGATGCCGAACGTAACGCCCTTATCGCAGAACTCGCACTTAGCCATCCGTTGCACCTCCTTGCTGTTGCGTACTTCCATGCCATCTGCAGGCACAACTGGTATCATAACAGAAAAGTTTTGAAAATGCAAGTAAAATTTTCAAAAAAACACAAGCTTTTTTCAACTGTACGCCAAGGGGGCGTCAGCGCACCGCCGCTTCCCCGGCAAATACCGCCGCAACGCCGAGGATCAGGCTTGCCGCCGCATAGAGCAGGGCCGCCGCCGTGCGCCCGCTTTGCAGAAGATCTCCGGTTTCCAGGGCAAAAGAGGAGAAGGTGGTGAAGCCCCCGCACACCCCTGCCTTCAGGAAGAGCACCAGCCTGGGGTCGGGGGCGGCCCGCTTCAGGGCCAGCGCCGTGACGGCGCCGATGAGAAAGGAGCCGATCAGGTTGATGGCAAGCGTCCGGACGGGAAAGCCCCAGTCCCTTCCCAGTGGAATCTGCCCAGCCAGATAACGGCACACGGACCCCAGGAATCCCCTAAGCCCCACGGCAATACAGTTCAGCATGGACGCCACGCTCCTTTTCATGTCATCTGTGGAAATACCACCGGCCGCACCTATGGTAACACAACCGGCGGCCGGAGGCAAGAGCCCGCCCCGCTCCGACAGACCGGCCGGATTCGGCCGCGGGCACAGGGCCCGACCGGGAAACCGGCAGCTGGGTATTGCGCAAGCGGTGAGATTCATATATAATAGAGTTACTTCCGCACACCGGAGCGCGGGTGCGGCGATCCATCCACCGCGCCGGGCGTGGGCCCGGCCTGGGAGAAAACCGGCGTCCCAGTCCCGGGCGCCGCAAGAAAAGGGGAGGACACGATGCAAGAACATGGCCTGAAGATCTCGGAGCTGGTCACACTCTTCAATCTGGAGGTGCTGAACAGGGGCAGCGACTATGACACGGCGCTGCTCACTATCACGGACGTGAACCGTCCCGGCCTCCAGTTTCATAGCTTCTACGACTACTTTGACCCCCGCCGCCTCCAGGTGCTGGGCAAGGCGGAGATCACCTATCTCAAGGGGTTGACGACGGAGCAGCGGCGCAAGTGCTTCGACGACCTGTTTCTTTACGACATCCCGGCCCTGGTGATCTCCCGGGGGCTGGACTGCTTCCCGGAGTGCCTGGAGAGCGCCCGGGTCCACGAGCGGACGCTGCTGCGGACCGAGGAGACCACCGTGGAGTTCACCAGCCACACCATCGAGTATCTGAACCGGGTGCTGGCGCCCTGCGTCACCCGCCACGGCGTACTGCTGGACATCTCCGGCGAGGGCGTGATGATTACCGGCGACTCCGGCATCGGCAAGAGCGAGTCCGCCATTGAGCTCATCATGCGGGGCCACCGGCTGGTGGCGGATGACGCGGTGGAGATCCGCCGCATCTCCAACCAGCTGATCGGCACCGCGCCGGAGGTGATCCGCCATTATATCGAGCTGCGGGGTATCGGCGTCATCGACGTGCGCCAGCTCTTCGGTATGAGCGCCATCATGGAGGAATCCCGGATCGACCTGGTGGTCCAGTTCGAGCAGTGGGACGAGACGAAGTTTTATGACCGGCTGGGCATTGAGGATCACCACATCGACATCATGGGCGTGGAGATCCCCTGCGTCACCATCCCGGTGCGGCCGGGCCGGAACCTGGCCAGCATCGTGGAGGTGGCGGCCATGAACAACCGCCACCGGCGTTACGGCTTCAACGCCGCCCAGGAGCTGGCCCAGCGGGTGGACCTGCGGGCGGAGCAGGGCAGCCGGAAACAGAAATGAGCGGATTCTTCATCGGTATCGACGTGGGCGGCACCAACCTGAAGGCGGGCCTGACGGACGAGACGGGCCGCCTTCTGGCGGCGGCGCGCCGCCCCCTGGACTTCCGGGGGGCGGAGACCTTTGCGGCGGACCTGGCGGATCTGGCGGCGGAGGTGCTCTCCACCGCCGGAGCGGCGCCCGGGGACGCGGAGGGCGTGGGCATCGGCCTGCCGGGGGCCGTCTCCGGCGGAGAGGTGCTGTACACCACCAACATCCCCCTGGAGCGGACGGATCTGGCGGCCTTGTTCCGCCGGCGGCTGGACCTGCCGGTGCTGCTGGGCAACGACGCGGACTGTGCTGCCGTAGGGGAGTATTTCCAGGGCGCGGGCCGGGGTCTGCGGGACTTCGTGGTGCTGACCCTGGGCACCGGCCTGGGGGCCGGAATCATTCTGGACGGCCGCCTGCGGGGCGGCGAATCCTCCAGCGAGGCGGGGCACATGGTGCTCCATGCCGGAGGAGAGCCCTGCCCCTGCGGACGCAGGGGCTGCTGGGAGCAGTACGCCTCCGCCACGGCGCTGATTCGCCGGACGGAAGCGGCCATGGCCGCCCATCCGGAGAGCGCCCTCTGCCGTCTGGCAGAAGAGGCCGGCGGCGTGGACGGCCGGACGCCCTTTCTGGCGGCAGAGGCGGGGGACGAGACGGCCCTTGCCGTCTGCCGCGCCTATGTGGAGGAGCTGGCGGAGGGCACGGCCAGTCTCATCAACATCCTCCGGCCGGAGGCGGTGGCCTTCGGCGGAGGTGTGGCCGGGGCGCCGGAGCATCTGCTGCTGGAGCCCCTGCGCCGCCGGGTCGGGGCGCTGTGCTTCTCCCGCCACGGCGGGCGGGCCACCCGCATCCTCCGGGCGGAGCTGGGCAACGACGCCGGCGTCATCGGTGCGGCCCTGCTGGGCCGGGTAATCTGAAGTATGAGGAGGTCCAGAAATGGACTGGTGGATCACATTTGACCAGCAGGCGGCGGATTATCTGCCGGACCTGCGGATCGAGAAGGAGGAGCCCATGGACCGGCACACCTCCTTCCGCATCGGGGGGCCGGCCCGGCGCATGGCTTTTCCGGAGCGGGGAGAGCAGCTGGTGCTGCTGCTGGACATGGCCGCCCGCTGCGGCGCCCGTCCCCTGGTGATGGGCAACGGAACCAACCTGCTGGCCCCGGACGAGGGGCTGGACCGGCTGGTGATCGACACCTCCGCCGGCCTGAGCCGAGTGGAGGCCGGCGGGACACCGGGGACCATTCTGGCGGAGGCGGGGGCCTCCCTGGCCCGGGTGGCGGATTTCGCCTGCCGGCAGGGGCTGGCGGGCCTGGAATTCGCCCACGGCATCCCGGGCACGGTGGGCGGCGCGGTGTGCATGAATGCCGGCGCCTACGGCGGGGAGATGGCCCAGGTGGTGCGGGAGGCAACCCTGCTGCTGCCGGAGGAGGGCATCCGGACCCTCACCGGGGCGGAGATGGCCTTCGGCTACCGCCGCAGCTTTCTGACGGATCACCCGGATGCGGTGGTGCTGCGGGCGGAGTTCTGCCTGACGCCCGGCGACCCGGCGGCAATCCGGGGCCGGATGAAGGAGCTGCTGGAAAAGCGCAGGGCCAGCCAGCCGCTGGAGTTCCCCAGCGCGGGCAGCACCTTCAAGCGGCCGGAGGGCTATTACGCCGGGACGCTGATCGACCAATGCGGCCTGAAGGGGCTGACGGTGGGCGGCGCCCAGGTCAGCGAGAAGCATGCGGGCTTTGTCATCAACCGGGGCGGCGCCACCTGCGCCGACGTGAAGGAGCTGATCCGCCAGATCCAGGAGCGGGTCTTTGCGCAGGCCGGCGTCCGGCTGGAGCCGGAGGTCCGGATCATCGACTGAGAAAGGGGCGGTGCGGACATGGAAATCCTCATCATCTCCGGCCTCTCCGGGGCCGGGAAGAGCAAGGCGGCCTCCTTTTTGGAGGACATGGGCTTTTATATCGTGGACAATATGCCCGCCGCCATGATCCTGAAATTTGCGGAGTTCTGCGCCGGGGGCAACGGCCGCTACGACCGGGTGGCCCTGGTGTACGACGTGCGGACGGCCAGCTCCTTCACGGAGCTGTTCGACGTGCTGGATAAGCTGAAGGACATGGAGGCCCAGTGCCGGATGCTGTTTCTGGAGGCCGCGCCGGAGGTCATCATCAAGCGGTACAAGGAGACCCGCCGCCGCCATCCCCTGGCGGCAGACACCGACTCCCTGGAGGAGGCGGTGAAGAAGGAGAGGGCCATGATGGCCCCCGTCAAGGAGCGGGCGGACTTTGTTATCGACACCTCCCGCACCTCCACCGCCCAACTGCGGGGAGAGCTGCTGCGCCTCTTCGGCCAGGAGGGGGAGAAGGGGGGGATGACGGTGAGCGTCACCTCCTTCGGCTTCAAGTACGGCCTGCCTCTGGAGGCGGATCTGGTGTTTGACGTGCGGTTCATGCCGAATCCCTTCTATATGGAGGACCTGCGTCCCCGGACGGGGCTGGACCAGGCGGTGGCGGACTATGTGTTCCACTTCCCACAGACCCAGGACTACATGCGCCGTTTGGAGGACCTGCTGGCCTTCTCCCTGCCCCTGTACGCGGAGGAGGGAAAGACCTCTCTCACCATCGCCGTGGGCTGCACGGGGGGGCACCACCGCTCCGTGGCGGTGACCCATGCCCTGGCGGGCTTCATCCACGGCCTGGGCTATCAGGTGCTGGAGAACCACCGGGACATGACCCGGGGAGGCTGAGCCGTGAGGGAGCAGGAATACCGCGTCCCCCGGGCCCATGGCCCCAAGGTGGCCGTCATCGGCGGCGGCCACGGCCTGTCCAACATGCTGCGGGGACTGAAGCAATATACGGAGAATATCTCCGCCATCGTCACGGTGGCGGATGATGGCGGCGGCTCCGGCATGCTGCGCCAGGACCTGGGGATGCCTCCGCCGGGGGACATCCGCAGCTGTATGGAGGCCCTGGCAAACACGGAGCCGGTGATGCGGGAGCTGCTCCACTACCGCTTCACCGAGGGGAGCCTGGCGGGGCAGAGCTTCGGCAACCTGTTTCTGGCGGCGCTGAACGGCATCTCCCCGTCCTTTGACGCGGCGGTGCGCCGCATGAGCCAGGTCCTGGCCATCACCGGACGGGTGCTGCCGGTGACCACGGCGGACGTGCAGCTGGAGGCGGAATTTGAGAACGGCGCCACGGTGGTGGGGGAGTCCAAGATCTTTTACTGCAAAAAGCAGGAGGACTGCCGCATCCGCCAGGTGCGTCTGATCCCCTCCCGGCCCAAGGCCCTGCCGGAGGCGGTCTCCGCCATCGCCGACGCGGATATGATCGTCCTGGGGCCCGGCAGCCTGTACACCAGCATCATCCCCAATCTGCTGGTGGATGGCATCGTGAAGGCGATCCGGGAGTCCGACGCCCTGAAGGTCTATGTCTGCAACGTCATGACCCAGGAGGGGGAGACGGAGGGCTACACCGTATCCGACCACATCGCCGCCATCTTCGCCCATTCGGCGCAGGGCCTGTTCCGCCTGTGCCTCACCAACTCCTCGCCCATCCCCAAGGCGGTGGCCGCCCGGTACGCGGAGGAGGGGGCCGAGCGCATCCGATGCGACAAGTCCGCCTGCGCGGCCCTGGGCGTGGAGGTCGTGGAGCGGCCGGTGGCCACGGTGGAGAGCGGCTTTGTCCGCCACAGCTCCGCGGCCCTGGCCCGGGAGCTGATCCTGCTCCATGCGGAGCGGAGCGTCCGGATCGCCGGTGCCCGATTCCGCCCCCGGGAGGACTCCTACCAGATGGAGGAGCAGAAATGAGCCCCACAATTACCCAGAGTTGGAGGAGACCCACCCATGTCCTTTTCCTTTGAAGCCAAAAACGAGCTGTGCCGCCTGCCGGTGCAGAAGCTGTGCTGCGCCCGGGCGGAGGCCTACGGCATCCTGCTGTACTGCAACACCTTCAGCGCAAGCGAGGTGCGGATCATCACCGGGAACCCCGCTCTGGCTGCCCGGCTTCCCAAGCTGTTTCACCGGGCCTTCGGCCTGCGGTTCGACCGGCTGCCGGAGGAGGGGGAGAGCGGCAAGCTGGTGTTCCAGATCACAGACGGCGGCAAGCTCCGCCGGATCGTGGACCTGCTGGGCTTCAGCCCGGAGCAGAACCTGGCCCTGCACATCAACTTCGGACTGCTGGAGGAGGAGTGCTGCCGGGCGTCCTTCCTGCGGGGGGTGTTCTTCGCCGGGGGCAGCGTCACGGACCCGGCCAAGCGGTACCACCTGGAGCTGGCGACCTCCCACCTGCAGGTGAGCCGGGAGCTGGAGGTGCTGCTGCGGGAGTGCGGCTATCCCCCCAAGAGCGTGGCCCGCAACGGCAGCTTCATCACCTACTTCAAGCAGAGCGACCAGATCGAGGACTTCCTGACGCTGATCGGTGCGCCCGTGGCCGCCATGAGCGTCATGTCCGCCAAGCTGGAAAAGGACCTGCGCAACAGCGTTAACCGCCGCCTCAACTGCGACAGCGCCAATCTGGACAAGGCGGTGGAGGCGGCCCAGGAACAGCTGGAATCGATCCGGAAGCTCCAGCGGGCGGGCCTCCTGGACCAGCTGCCGGACAAGCTCCAGCTGACGGCGGCCCTGCGGCTGGAGAATCCGGAGCTGACCCTCAGTGAGCTGGCGGAGGAGTTTGACCCGCCGGTGACCAAGTCCTGCCTGAACCACCGGCTGCGGAAGATCACCCAGCTGGCAAAAGGGCTGTAAAGTAAATGCGCTTTACAATTTATCAAAGAAAAGTTGGAGGAATATACAATGGATCGCTGTGCGGCAGCCTATGCATATCACAAACAGGGGTATAACTGTGCCCAGTCTGTGGCCGGGGCCTTTGCGGACCTGACGGGCACGGCGCCGGAGCAGCTGATGGCCGCCATGGGCGGCTTCGGCGGCGGCGTGGGCGGCAGCCATGAGGAGCTGTGCGGCGCCGTCAGCGGCGGCGTGCTGGTGCTGAGTCTGCTGCACCCCCATACGGACGGAGAGGACAGGGCCGGAAAGGTGCGCCTCTACGCCCAGGCCAAGGAGTTCCGCCGCCGGTTCCAGGAGGTGTTCGGCCTGACCCGGTGCGGAGACCTGCTGCGGGCCCGGCCCGGCGTCACAGAGAGGAACCCGGCCTCCCAGCGGCTGGGAGTCACCGCCCACTGCGACAACATGATCGTCACGGCTGTGGAGATCCTGGAGCAGATGCTGCAGGAGGAGCCCGCATGACCTGGGCAGAGCTGTATTCAGAGGCTGCGCGGCCCACGCTGGAGGAAATCGACGCCTATGCGCATACGCCCCTTTGGCCGCAGCTGCGCGCGTATCTGGCGGCGGCCTATGGGGCGGGACCGCGGCTGGAGTACAGCCGGTGCGGTCTGGAGCCGGGATGGAATGTGAAGTTCCGCAGGGGCAGCAAGTCTCTCTGCACGGTCTACCTGCGGCCTGGGTTTGTGACGGCCATGGTTTCTGTCGCGCCCAAGGATGAGGAGGCCGCCCAGATGGTCCTGCTCACCTGCACGGCAGAGACACAGGCGGTCTACCATCGGTCCGCTGCATCCAAAATGGGCCGCTGGCTCATGCTGGACATCACGTCACCGGAGATGCTGGAGGATGTGAAAGCTCTGCTGGCCGTGCGGGTCAAGCCCGCAGAGTGAGCACCCCGCCCTTTGCAAGGACGGCGCGTGCGATTTTGGAAAGGAACATGCTATGTCTTTTGTCCATCTCCACGTTCATACGGAATTCAGCTTATTGGACGGCGCCTGCCGCATCCGGGACCTGCCCGGCATCGTGAAGGCCATGGGCCAGACCGCCTGCGCTGTCACGGACCACGGCGTCATGTACGGTGCCGTGGACTTTTACCGCGCCTGCAAGGCGGAGGGGGTCAAGCCTATCATCGGCTGCGAGGTGTACGTCACCCCCCAGGGCCGGACCCGGTTCGACAAGGTCCACGAGCTGGACGCGGAGAGCCGCCATCTGGTGCTGCTCTGCGAGAACGAGGAGGGCTACCGGAACCTGTCCTACCTGGTGTCCATGGGCTGGACAGAGGGCTTCTATATCAAGCCCCGGATCGACCTGGAGCTGCTGCGGCAGTACAGCGGGGGACTGATCGCCCTGTCGGCCTGCCTCGCCGGGGAGATCCCCCGGCGGCTGCGGAACGGGGAGTACGAGAACGCCAAGGCCTATGCCCTGGAGCTCTCCCACATCTTCGGCCCGGACCGTTTCTATCTGGAGCTCCAGGACCACGGCATCCGGGACCAGGCCATCGTGAACCAGGGCATCCTCCGCATCCACCGGGAGACGGGGCTGCCTATGGTGTGCACCAACGACGCGCACTACCTCCGGAAGGAGGACGCGGAGGCCCACGATGTACTGCTGTGCATCCAGACCGGCAAGACCATCGACGACGAGAACCGGATGCGCTATGAGCCCCGGAACTTCTACCTCCGCAGCGAGGAGGAGATGGCGGCCCTGTTCGCGGGCTACGAGGGCGCGCTGGAGAACACGTCGAAGATCGCCGACATGTGCAATCTGGACTTTTCCTTCGGCAAGTACCACCTGCCGGAATTCCGGCTGCCGGAGGGGTACGACAGCTTCTCCTATCTGAAAAAGCTCTGCGACGAGGGCTATCGGGAGCGGTATGGAACGGACGACCAGTACCGGGACCAGCTCCGGTACGAGCAGGACATGATCGAGAAGATGGGCTTCACCGACTACTTCCTGATCGTCTCCGACTTCGTCCGCTATGCCAGAAGCGCAGGCATCCCCGTGGGTCCCGGCCGGGGCAGCGCCGCGGGCAGCATGGTCAGCTACTGCCTCCACATCACGGACATCGACCCCATGAAGTACAACCTGTACTTCGAGCGGTTCCTGAACCCGGAGCGGGTCAGCATGCCGGATATCGACATGGACTTCGGCGACACCCGCCGGGGCGAGGTGGTGGACTACGTCCGCCGGAAGTACGGGGATGACCACGTGGCCCAGATCGTCACCTTCGGCACCATGGCCGCCCGGGGCGTGATCCGGGACGTGGGCCGGGTGATGAACATGCCCTATGCCGACGTGGACGTGATCGCCAAGCAGGTGCCCGCCGGGCCCGGCGCCCTCCACATCACCCTGGACGACGCCCTGCGCCTGTCCAAGCCCCTGCGGGAGCAGTACGAGACCGATGAGCAGGTGAAAAAGCTCATCGACACCGCCAAGGCCCTGGAGGGGATGCCCCGCCACGCCTCCACCCACGCCGCCGGCGTGGTCATCACCAAGCGGCCGGTGTACGAGTACGTGCCCCTGGCGAAGAACGACGACGCCGTGGTGTGCCAGTACGTCATGACCACCCTGGAGGAGTTGGGCCTCCTGAAGATGGACTTCCTGGGGCTGCGGAACCTGACGGTGCTGGATGACGCGGTGAAGATGGTCCAGGAGCGCCTGCCGGACTTCAAGCTCTCGGACATCCCGGAGGACGACCCGGAGACCTTTGAGATGATCTCTGCCGGCAAGACCTCCGGCGTGTTCCAGATGGAGTCCGCGGGCATGACCGGCGTGTGCGTGGGCCTGCGGCCCCAGAACATCGAGGACATCACCGCCATCATCGCGCTCTACCGCCCCGGCCCCATGGACTCCATCCCCCGGTTCATCGCCTGCAAGCATGACTCCAGCAAGATCAAGTACCTCCACCCGTCCCTGGAGCCGATCCTCTCCGTCACCTACGGGTGCATCGTCTACCAGGAGCAGGTGATCCAGATCTTCCAGCAGCTGGCGGGATACTCTCTGGGGCAGGCGGACATGGTGCGCCGGGCCATCTCCAAGAAAAAGGCCGCCCAGATCGAGAAGGAGCGGGAGGCATTCCTCCACGGCGATCCGGAGCGGAACATTGCGGGCTGCGTGGCAAACGGCATCCCGGAGGAGACGGCCCAGGCCATCTATCAGGATATCTACGACTTTGCCAACTACGCGTTCAACAAGGCCCACGCCGTGTCCTACGCGGTGGTGGCCTATCAGACCGCCTGGTTCAAGTGCCACTACACCCGGGAGTACATGGCGGCGCTGCTGACCAGCGTGCTGGACAACTCCGACAAGGTGGCGGGCTACATCAGCGAGTGCCGGGACTGCGGCATCGCCCTGCTGCCGCCGGACATCAACCGCTCCGCCGACCGCTTTACTGTGGAGGAGGGGGGCATCCGCTTCGGGCTGGTGGCCATCAAGAACATCGGCCGGGGCTTTATCCAGGCGGTGATGCGGGAGCGGGAGCAGGCGCCCTTCACGTCCCTCTACGACTTCTGCGACCGAATGGCGGGCAGCGACATCAACAAGCGGGCGGTGGAGAACCTGATCCGCTCCGGCGCCTTCGATGCCCTGGGGGCCAGGCGGTCCCAGCTGATCCAGGTGTACGAGTCCGTCATGGACGCGGTGGCGGACAGCCGCCGCCAGAACTTGGAGGGGCAGATGGATTTCTTCTCCCTGGCGGACGGCGGCAGCGGCGGGAGAAAGAATGTGAAGGAAATCCCCTTGCCGGACATCGACGAGTACACCCCCGAGGAACGGATGCTGATGGAGAAGGAGACCACGGGCCTCTATCTCTCCGGCCACCCCATGGACCAGTACCGGGAGGCGGTGCGGCGGCTGGGGGCGCCCACTATCGGCTCCATTCTGGGGGACTTCGCCCAGGAGGGCGGCCCCACACGGTTCGCCGACGACCAGCGGATCACCATCTGCGGCATCGTCACCTCCAGCAAGACGAAGACCACCCGCAACAACTCCCTGATGGCCTATGTGACGGTGGAGGACGACACCGCCTCCATCGAGCTGCTGTGCTTCGCCCGGGTGCTGGAGTCCTGCGGGCCGTACCTGAAGGAGAACCAGGCAGTGGTGGTGAAGGGGCGGCTCTCCGTCCGGGAGGAGAAAGCGCCCCAGATCCTCTGCGACAGCGCGTATCCGCTCTCTGCCGCAGGCGCTCCGGCGGCGGAAGGGCAGGCCGCGAAAGCGCCGGATCAGGTGCTGTACCTGAAGTTCCCCAGCCTGGACCACCCCAGCGTGCGTCACATGAAGCTGGTGTTCCAGATGTTTCCCGGCAACGCCGCTGTGAAGATGGTGATGGCGGACACCCGCAAGGTCTACGGCACCCATGCAAGCCTCCACGAGGCCCTGCTGCAGGAGGCCCGGGAGACGTTGGGAGAGGCCAATGTGGTGGTGAAATAGAACGGAACGCCCGTGTCCAAAAGGACACGGGCGTTTTTCATTCACAAGCGCCGTTTTAGCTTCAAGACCAGCTCCACAACCCCGGCGCCCAGGGTCAGGCAGGCGGCCTGGATGGCCCGGAGTCCCGGCCCTTCACTGCCGGGGATGGGGATTGTGCTGGCCCAGAGGAAAAGGATCAGGGCCAAAGCTGCCGCTCCCGCTGTCAGCAGCCAGCCGCGCCGCCAGCGGCGCAGCAGCCAGCGGAACAGCAGACCGGCCAGAAGGGGGAAGACCGCGACGAGCATCCAGTTCCATACAATCTGAAGCAAGAGAATCCCTCCTTATCTCCCAAAACGGGCCGACAGGCCGTGGAGCGGGGACCCGGCGGCCAGGAGAAGGAGCCCCCTCGCCGCCCCTCCTTACGGGGCCTCGTCCTCCGGCTCGGAGGACATCAGGGTCCGCATGATCTCGCCATACAGCCGCTCCGGGGATTTCTGGAACCGCTCCGTCAGCATGGCGGCCATGTCCTCCCGGGGGATGGCCAGCCGCAGGTCCATCACGCTGCCCATGTCGTCCGACAGCTCCAGCCGCACCGTGTAGGTGCCGTTGGGCCGCTTCTCCGTGGAGGCCTTCACCTGGCTCTTGCGCCGCAGGTGGCGGTTGCAGGCCGCCAGGTTCTTGTCGCACCGCAGCCGCACGGAGTAGGGGAGGCTGGACTCGCAGATCCGGCTGTTCCGCAGGCCCTTGTCGGTGATGGCGTACAGCCCGTCCGCAGACAGCGTCAGATGCTCAGTCCGCACCAGATCGGAGAGGCACTCGGCAAAGTCGAAATAGTCCACGCCCTCGTCGCACATGGCCAGATCCCACACGGTATCAAAGGGAATTGGCTCGATCACCCGGGCGGTGATATACAGAATCAGAAACTTGATCTCCAGCTTGTCATGGATAAAGCCGGGCATCCGCGTCACCTCCTTGGAATGGGATTGGATACAATTGTATTATACCGCAGGACCGCCGGGTTTGTATAGTCCGAATTTCCCCGCCGCCGCACCAATGGGAGCCGGGCGCATACACTGGATTGAAAGAGCTTCTCTTTCATCCAGCTACTTATTAGGAGGTATTGCAATGCCCGAGAAAGTTATGCCCGGTCCCGTGGAGGACTCCTGCGGCATCCGGGAGGCGGTTTGCATCCATACCAGGAAGATTTTTGATTCCTGCCGCGATAAGGACTGCATCGAGGACCTGCGGTTTTACCCCAAGCTGCAGTGTGTGGACATCATCAACCGCGCCCTGTCCGTGAAGGGCGGCAGCGCCAAGCTGCTGTACGTCTATGTGGATGTGGAGCCCGTCAGCTTCAACCGGGGCTTCTACACCGTGGATATGCGCTTCTTCTACCATGTGACGCTCCAGGCCTATCTCAGCTGCCCGGTGCCGGTGACGGTGGAGGGCCTGTGCGTCTTTGACAAGCGGGCCATCCTGTTCGGCAGCGAGGGGAACGCCAAGATCTTCTCCTCCGAGATGCGGGCCGGAGAGCCGGATCCCCAGATGATGCAGCGGTCCAACACGCCCATCGCCGTGGTGGAGGCCGTGGACCCCATCGTGCTGGACGCCCGCATCATGGACTGCTGCTGCAAGCGGGACTGCGACTGCGACCTGTGTGAAATCCCCACCTTCGTGGGCGACTGCTTCGGCGGGGAGCTGTCCAGCGGGGACGACAGCCGACGGATCTATGTGACCCTGGGCCAGTTCTCCATCGTCCGGCTGGAGCGGGACACCCAGCTGCTGGTGCCCGTCTACGACTACTGTATGCCCGACAAGGAGTGCGCCTGCGGCGACGGCTGCGAGGACCCCTGCGCTCTGTTCCGGAACATCTCCTTCCCGGTGGGCGAGTTCTTCCCGCCCAACACCGTCAAGCGGCCGGAGAGCTGCGACGACATCAAGAGCTGCTGCAAGTGAGCGGCAGACCAACAGGACCCCGGCTGCTTGCCGGGGTCCTGTTTTGCTACATCCTGTGCCGGTACCAGAGGGTGAGGCCCCATTCCAGAAGCCCCCAGGCGAGGCAGAACCCAACCAGCCCCCAGGTGATCCACATGGGCAGCTCCAGAAAGCGGGCATAGGCCGCGCCGAAATACAGGACCGCGCCCTGCATGACCCGGGCGGCCCGGGCCGCCGCCTTTTCGCAGATCATGGTGTTCCGCTCGTCGTGCTGTTCTTTGTAAGCCTGAACGAGTACCGGGTCGCGAATCCGAATGACCCGACACAGCAGGGAGCCGAGGGAACCGCCCACCAGTACGGACCCACCCGCAGCCAGCAGAGCAAAGACGGGCTTGGGGAGATGCTGGGGGAATTGGAGCGGGACCGCGCACAGCAGAAGCCCCGCCGCGATCAACAGCAGATACCAGCGCTTTTTCATCCCGGCGCACCCCTTACATCTCCCGCTCGTAGCGGATCATGAGATACAGCTCCAGCACGGATTTGGCTACGAAGACACCGGTGGCAGCCAGGGGGACCCACAGGGGCGCATCCAGGCCGATGGAGAGCCATGCCGCCGCCAGAACGTTCCACTGGAGGACCTCGCCGGACACGGCCTTGGCCCGGTTCCGGATAGCCACATTCCGCTCGTCTTTTTGTTCGATGTCGTGCTGCCGGGCCATCTCCGGGTGCTTCGCCTCGTGGCGGAGGTTCAGCAGGGTGGACCCCGCCATGGCCAGCAGGCCGGAGCCTATGCCGCAGAGCATCCCGCCCAGGGAATCGGGCACCCGGCCGTCCAGCAGCAGGGACAGGACCAGCAGGACGATGCCCATGGCCAGAAGTCCCTGGAACAGGCGCTTTTTTTGTGTGCGGTTCATACAGAGTCCCTCCTTCAATACTGACGGCGGTACCAGACGGTGAACATCCAGTCCAGAAGCAGTTTTACGCAGGCCAGGCCCAGCAGGGTGATGTTGACCCACTTGGGCACGCCGAAGAAGTACAGGTAGGCAGCGCCGAACAGCAGCAGCCACAGCAGCACGTCCCCGGCCCGGGCCCTGGCCATGGCCCGGATCATGGCGCCCCGCTCGTCGTGGTCCTCCCGGTCCCGCTCCCGCCGGGCGGGGTCCAGGTCTCGGGTGGACAGCAGCTCCGCCATGGCGCAGAAGAACAGGAGGCCGCCTGCAAGGCCAAAAAACCCCGGCACAGCGGCGGGAGCGGCGGGAAACGTCCGCGCCGCCCAGAGGGCGGCCCCCGCTAGCAGCGCCCCCGCCGCGGCGGCCGAGAGATACCAGCGTGTGTTCCGCTTCATGACAGCGCCTCCTCACATCTTCCGCTGGAGCCATTTGTAAAGCCCCAGGAACGCCAAAGTGTAAAACAGATAGATGCCGATGAACACCCAGCCCACCCAGTCGGGAATGCCGAACCGTTCAAAGCTCTGGAAAATCAGGCCGGAGACCACCAGCAGTCCGACGGTCCAAAATCCGGCGATGCAGCCGGCCCGGTCCCGGATGGCCTGGTTCCGCTCGTCGCATTGGGCCTTCTGCCTCTGCCGGTAGTCCGGGTCCCGGGAGAGCCGTTTCAGCTGGAGCAACGTCCCGGCGCAGGTGCCGAACAGCACCGCCCCGGCCATACCCAGCAGGGAGGCCGCGCCGCCGGAGAGACCGGGCGCACCCGGCGCATTCAGGACGAACATCGGGATGCAGCAGAGCAGCCCCGCGATTGCCAGGGACATCAATATGACCTGCTTCTTCATGTGCCATCCTCCTCATAGATGAAAATGTCCTCAATGGTGGTGCCGAAGTACCGGGCCAGCTTGAAGGCCAGCAGGATGGAGGGGTTGTACCGCCCGTTTTCCAACGACCCGATGGTCTGGCGGGACACCTCCAGCGCCTCCGCCAGCTCCTCCTGCTTGATCCCCCTGGCCTTGCGCAGCGCCTCCAGGCGGTTTTTCAAGGGCGATTCCCCCTTTCATACGCCCCATCCGCTTCTGACGGATGGAAAGTTTGCTTTCCGTCTTCAACTTAGCACACTTCCGGTACCATGTCAAGTACGCTTTCCATTTTTCCGGGCTTGTCCCATTTTTCCGCTGAGGGAGTCATATCCGGGGACAACCCCTCATAGAGTATAGCGTGTTACGAAAGGGGGCGCGGCCCGTGAAGGAGGAAGAACGCCGCTATGAGGAGGCGGCCCGGGTGCTGCCGGGCCGCCTGCGGGAACAGGCTCTGGCCCAGCCGCCGGAGGTCCGGCAGATGGCGGAGGAGTTCCGCCTCCGGGCGGGGCAGCCGCTGGCGGTGCTGCTGCCGGAGGGGGAGCGGTCCCTGGGGGCCGCCGTGACGCCGGAGGATCTGGAGACTCTCTGCGACCTTGCCACCGACTACTCCCGCTATGCGGCGGAGGAGACCCTGCGGGAGGGGTATCTCTCCGTGCGGGGCGGCTTCCGGGTGGGGCTGTGCGGCACGGCGGTGATGAAGGACGGGGAGAGCACCGCCCTGCGGGACCTGTCCTCCGCCGCTGTCCGCATCGCCCGGGAGCAGAGGGGGATCGGGGAGGCGGTGGCGCCCCGGCTGTTTCGGGACGGGCGGTATCAGAACACCCTGCTGCTGTCGCCCCCCGGCGGCGGCAAGACCACGCTGCTGCGGGATCTGGTGCGGTGCCTCTCCTCCGGCGGCACCGGCAGGCCGGGTCTGCGGGTCTCCCTTATCGATGAGCGGGGGGAGGTGGCAGTGATGGTCCGGGGGAGGCCCCAGATGGACGTGGGGCCCCGGACGGACGTGCTGGACGCCTGCCCCAAGGCCCTGGGCATCCCCATGGCCCTGCGGGCCATGAACCCCCAGGTCATCGCCGTGGACGAGATCACGGCGGAGGCGGACCTCCGGGCCGCCATGCAGGCCGCCGGGTGCGGCGTGGGGCTGCTGGCCACCATCCACGCCGCCGATGCCGCAGAGCTGACCCAGCGGCCGCTGTACCGGCAGCTGCTGGCGGAGAAGGTGTTCCGGCTGGCGGTGCGCATCCGCCGGGATGAGGCCGGAAGGACATACGAAGTGGAGGAACTGCCATGGTGAAGCTGGTGGGCGCGGTGTGTATCCTGGGGGCCGGGACCTGGGCCTGGCGGCGGTCGGCGGCGGAGCGCAGGCGGGAGTTGGACACGCTGGCGGACCTGACCGCCCTGCTGGACCGCATGGGGGAGGAGATCCGGCTCCGCCGGACCAGCCTGCCCCGGCTGCTGGGGTCCCTGGGCCGGGACCGGACGGGACCTGTCCGGGACTTTTGTACATCGGTGGCGGCGTCGCTGGCGCGGGGCGCGCCCCTGGGGCAGAGCTGGCGGTCCGCCGCGGAGGCGCTGCCCCTCGGTCCAGAGAGCCGGACCGCCCTGACCGCCCTGGGAGATTCCCTCCAGGGGGATGAGGAGAGCGTATGTAAAGCATTGACCCTTGCCGGAAAGATCCTGGAAAAAAACCTGGCGGCGGCCCGGGACCACAGGCAGGAGACGGAGAAGCGGTCCGCGGCGCTGTGGCTTTCCAGCGCGGCGCTGCTGGTGATTTTACTGATTTGAGGATAGACGCATGGAAGTGGATTTGATTTTCAAGATCGCCGCCATCGGCATCCTGGTGGCGGTGCTGAACCAGCTGCTGATCCGCTCGGGCCGGGAGGAGCAGGGGCTGATGGTGGTGCTGGCAGGGCTGGTGTGCGTGCTGATGCTGATGGTCCGGGAGATCAGCGACCTGTTCGACCTCATCAAGTCCCTGTTCGATTTCTGACATGGAGCAGGTCATCCAGGTGACGGGGCTGTGCGTGGTGGGGGCGCTGCTGGCCCTGGTGGTGAAGCGGGGCAGTCCGGAGACGGCGCTGCTGCTGGCGGTGGGGGCCGCCGTGGTGGTGGCCCTGGCCCTGGCGGGCGTGGTGAAGGAGCTGCTGGCCTTCCTGGGGGAGCTGGGGTCGGCCAGCGGCGTGTCCGCGGACCTGTTTGTGCCCCTGTACAAGACCATCGGCATCGCCCTGGTGGTGCAGGTGGGAGGCAACCTCTGCCGGGACGCGGGGGAGAGCGCCCTGGCCTCCGTGGTGGAGACGGCGGGGACCCTCTGCGCCCTGCTGGCGGCCCTGCCGCTGCTGCGGGCGGTGCTGGACATGCTGTTGGAGCTGATGGGATGAAATGGTGGATCTGTTTGACGGCGCTGGTGCTGGCGCTGACCACCTCCGCCGCGGCGGCGGACCTGCCGGTGGAGCTGGAGCGGGCCGCCCCGGAGGCGGCGGAGGATCTCACGGACGGGGACCTCTCCGGCGGGACAGGCTTTGCCCAGGGGGTGGGGAACATTTTAGACCGGCTGGCGGACCAGGTGGGGGACGTGGTCCGGGAGCGGACCCGGGGCGCGGCGGCGGTGCTGCTGGTGGTGGTGCTGTGCGGCGTGGTGGAGGGCTTCGCCCAGGGGACCGGGGGGAAGGGGGCGGCGTTCCTGCCCATGGCGGGGGCGCTGTCCATCACCCTGGCCTCCGCCGGGAGCCTGGACTCCCTGATGGGGCTGGGCAGCCGGACCATCGGGGAGCTGGCGGACTTCTCCCAGGCGCTGCTGCCCACCCTGGCGGCGGCCACGGCGGCCAGCGGGGCCGTCACCACCGCCACGGTGCAGCAGGTGTCCACGGTGTTCTTCGTGGATCTGCTGCTGCGGCTGATCCGGCAGCTGCTGCTGCCGCTGGTGTACCTGTACATCGGATTGCTGACGGCGGCGGCCTGCCTGCCGGAAAACCGGCTGGGGGCCATTGCCGAGGCGCTGAAAAAGCTGGTGACCTGGATCCTCACCACGGCGCTGCTGGTGTTCACCATCTACCTCTCCATCGTGCGGATCATCTCCGGCTCCGCCGACAGCGCCACGGTGAAGGTGGCAAAGGCCGCCATCTCCGGCGTGGTGCCGGTGGTGGGGGGCATCATCGCCGACGCGTCGGAGACGGTGCTGGCCGGGGCCGGGATGCTGAAGAACACCATCGGCGTCTTCGGGATGCTGGCCATCCTGGCGGCCTGCGCCTATCCTTTCCTGCAGCTGGGGGTCCAGTACCTGCTGTACAAGCTGACGGCGTATCTGGCCTCCGTGGTGGGGGCGCCGGGGCTGTGCAAGCTCATCGACGGGCTGGGAGGCGCCTTCGGCCTGATCCTGGGCATGACCGGCGGCTGCGCGCTGCTGCTGCTCATCTCCGTGCTGGCCTCCGTGGGGGCGGTGATGCCATGATGGAGGCGGTGCGGGCGTGGCTGACCTCTGTGGTACTGGTGTCTGTGCTGCTGTCGGCGGCCCAGAGCCTGATCCCGCCGGGCACCGTGCGGAAGGCGGCGGGCTTCACCGGCGGGCTCATCCTGCTGCTGGTGCTGCTGCGGCCGGTGCTGGGGGCAGACCTGGAGCATCTGGAGCTGGATTTCGATCACTACCAGGCGGCGGTGGAGGAACGGCAGGAGGAGCTGGCCGACACACAGACCGAGGCCATGGCTTCTATCATAGCGGAGCAGACAGAAGCATATATATTGGACAAAGCGGGCGAGCTGGGGCTGGAGGTGACCGTCCGGGTGGAGACGCGGACGGAGGGAAACGGCATCCCGGTGCCCTGGTCCGCGGAGCTGACGGGCAGCTGGTCGCAGGCGCTGGCGTCGGCGCTGGAGACGGAACTGGGCATCCCGGCGGAGAGGCAGGTTTGGCATGAGCGGGAAGCAGAAAACTGAAGGAGTGCGAAGGATATGGGACAAGTACAAATTCGTGGCGCTGGTGGCGCTGGCGGGAGCCGTGCTGCTGCTGTGGCCCGGCGGGGACGGGAAGACGGCGGAGCGCGCCTCGCCCCAGGCGGCCGCCCTGGTGGAGGCGGAGCTCCAGCAGGAGATGGAGGACATTCTGGGCCGCATCCAGGGCGTGGGGGAGGTGCAGGTGCTGCTGACCGTGGAATCGGACGGCGAGCGGCAGCTGGCACAGGACTCGGAGCTCTCTTACAGCGGCTCCACCGCGGCGCCGGAGGACTACTCCCGTTCCTCCCAGACCGTGCTGGTGGACGACGGGAGCGCCGAGGCGCCGGTGGTGACCCGGACGGTGTATCCCACTTATCGGGGGGCCCTGGTGGTGTGCCAGGGCGGGGACCGGGCGGACGTGAAGCTGGCGGTGACGGAGGCGGTGGCGGCCCTGACCGGCCTTTCCGCAGACCGCATCACCGTGGCAAAATCGCAGTGATGATTTGGAGGAGGAGACAGCCCATGAGCGCGAGATGGAAGCGGAATACCGTGGTGGCCACGATGGTGCTGCTGGTGTGCGCAGCAGTGGCCCTGAACTGGAAGTACACCGGCGAGCAGGCGGCGGACGCCGTGGAGGAGACCGGCACCAAGATCCTGGGGGAAGCCACGCTGGTCAGCGGTGAGGAGGACGGCGGCGAGGCCGGGACGGATGAGGAGGCGGTCTACACCGGCGGGGACTACTTCGCCTCCGCCCGGCTGACCCGCCAGCAGGCCAGGGACAACGCCATCTCCCTGCTGCAGGAGGCGGCGGACCAGTCCGGGGCCGACGCGGCGGTGGCCAACGAGGCGTCGGAGGGCATCCAGGTGCTGGCGGGCTACACCATGAAGGAGGCCCAGATCGAAAACCTGGTGACCGCCAAGGGCTATACCGACTGCGTGGCCTTCATGGGGGAGGACAGCATCAGCGTGGTGGTGGACACCGGCACCGGCGAGCTGACGGCCGAGGACGTGGCCAAGATCACCGACATCGCCATGACGGAGACCGGATACCCAGCCAGCGGCATCAAGATCATGGCCTCAAATTAGCTGTTGTATTTTCCCGGGAAACATGGTAAAATAACACCCTGGAACCATTCTTCTGGGACGCGGCGGGCGACCCCCGCCTCTACCAAGGATCAAACAGTGAGGAGAGGCTTACGATGGGCGAGAGCAAAGAGTATATGACGCTGCCGGAGGAGAACGGGAGCATCAACATTTCCGAGGAAGTGATTGCCGCCATCGCCGTGGGCGCCGTCCGGGATGTGGAGGGCGTGTCCGGCATGGTGACTGCCATGGGCGGCAGCGTCACGGACCTGGTCCACAACAAGAAGAACGCCCAGAAGGGCGCCAAGGGTGTGAAGATCGACATGACCGGCGCCGCCCTGGTGCTGGACATCTATCTGACGGTGGAGTACGGCCACCCCATCCCCACGGTGGCGGAAAATGCCCAAAAGGCCGTCATCGGCGCGGTGGAGGCCATGACCGGCTGCTCTGTGGAGGCGGTCAACATCCACGTGGGCGGCGTGACGCTGGCCTGAGTCCCGGATGGGAATGAGAGAGAAAAGGACGTAGTTGAGGTTATGGTACGGAACACCGCGCGAGAGATCGCCATTCATCTGTCCTACGAGCTGAGCTTCACCGACAAGCCGGTGGAGGAGCTGCTGGACGAGCGCTTGACACCGGAGTCCTTCGCCGCCCTGGCGGAGGAGGACCCGCTGTATCAGGAGACGCCCAACGCCAAGCAGGCGGACTACATCCGCCGCCTGGTGCGGGGCGTGGCCGACCACGCTCCGGAGCTGGACGGGTATATCGCCAAATACGCCAAGGGGTGGAATTTTGCCCGGATCCCCCTGGTGGCCTCCGCCATCATGCGGGTGGCCATGTATGAGATTTTGTACATGCCGGACATCCCCCACGGCGCCTCCATCAACGAGGCGGTGGAGATCGCCAAGAAGTATGAGACGCCGGAGACGGTGAAGTTCATCAACGGCATCCTGGGCACCTTCGTGCGCCGGGAGACAGCGGAATAAGGGCAGTCCTGCGGAGCGGGACGGGGGCGTGACGCCGCCGTCCGGCTCCTCGTTTTCTGCCCGCAGGGACCAAGGAGCAAACGCGTATGGAACCACATATCTATGGTGTCACAGAGGTGAATCAGCTGGTGAAGGGCCTGCTGGACAGTGCCCCGGCTTTACAGGGCGTCGCCGTCCGGGGAGAGTTGTCCAACTACAAGATCTACCCCTCCGGCCACCACTATTTCACCCTGAAAGATCAGGAGGGGGCCCTCCGGTGCGTCATGTTCCGGGGACAGGCCTCCCGCCTCCGGTTCCGGCCGGAGAACGGCATGAAGGCCGTGGCCTCCGGCCGCATCACCGTGTTCCCCCGGGACGGGGCCTATCAGCTCTACTGCGACTCCCTGATCCCGGAGGGGGTGGGGGACCTGGCGGTGGCCTTCCAGCAGTTAAAAGAAAAGCTGTGGAAGGAGGGCCTCTTTGACCCTGCCCACAAAAAGCCCCTGCCGCCCTATCCGGAGAAAATCGCCATCGTCACCTCCGGCGCCGGGGCGGCGGTCCACGACATGATCCGCATCCTCCGCCGCCGGTATCCCATCGCCAGGGTGATCCTGCTGCCGGTGCGGGTCCAGGGGGCCGAGGCCCCGCCGGAGATCGTGGGGGCCATCCGGTACGCGGACAGGTGGAAGATCGGGGACGTCATCATCACCGGCCGGGGCGGCGGGTCCATGGAGGACCTGTGGGCCTTCAACGACGAGCGGGTGGCCCGGGCCATCTACGACTGTGAGACGCCCATCATCTCCGCCGTGGGCCACGAGCCGGACGTGACCATCGCCGACTTTGTGGCGGATGCGCGGGCGTCCACCCCCTCCAACGCGGCGGAGATCGCCGTGCCGGACCAGGTGGAGCTGCTGCGGTGGCTCCGGGGCGCAGGGGAGCGGATGGCGAGAAGCGAGACGGCGCGGCTGGAGACCGCCCGGCAGCGGCTCACCGCCCTGGCGGCCAAGCGGGTGATGACGGACGGAATGGCCTACGTCCAGGACAAGCGGCTGGACCTGGACCACTTACAGCAGCGGCTGGGGGACGTGACCGGCGCGGTGCTGGGGCGGCACCGGCAGAAATTCGCGGCCCTGGCGGCGTCGCTGGACGCCATGAGCCCACTGGCGGTGCTGGGCCGGGGCTACGCCGTGGCCCGGGATGAGCAAGGGAAGATCTTGAAAAGCTGGCGGGAGACGGCGCCGGGCAGCCGGGTGTCCGTCACGTTGGGAGAGGGCGGCTTCACCGCCGTGGTGGACAAGCCCTATACGAAGGAGGAACAGCCATGAGCGCGAAGAAACAGACGTTCGAGCAGGAGATCGCCCGGCTGGAGGAGATCGTGGCGGCACTGGAGAAGGGGGATGCCCCCCTGGCGGACTCTCTGGCGTTGTTTGAGGAGGGGACGAAGCTGATTGCCGCCTGCTCCCAGGAGCTGGACGCGGCGGAGCAGAAGGTGGTCAAGCTGATGAAGGGACCTGACGGCGCGCCGGTGGAGCTGCCCTTCGGGGAGGAGGAGCAGGGATGAGCGAACAGGTGTTTCAGACCCGGTATGAGACCTACCGCACGGCGGTGGAGTCGTATCTGGAGACCCTCTTTGCCGGGAGGCCGGACTGGCGGGACCTGTATGAGTCCATGCGGTACAGCCTGCTGGCGGGGGGCAAGCGCATCCGGCCGGTGCTGGCCCTGGAGTTTGCCCGGCTGGCGGGCCTTGCGGACTGGAAGACGGCCCTGCCCATGGCCTGCGCCCTGGAGCTGGTCCACACCTACTCCCTGATCCACGACGACCTGCCCTGCATGGACAACGACGACCTGCGCCGGGGCAAGCCCACCAACCACAAGGTCTACGGCGAGACGCTGGCCGTGCTGGCGGGGGACGCCCTCCAGCCGGAGGCCTACCGCCTGATCCTGACGGCGCCGGGGCTGGACGAGAGCCGCCGGGCCGCCTGCGGCCGCATCCTGGCGGAGGTCTCCGGCGCGGACGGCATGGTGGCGGGCCAGGTGCTGGACACCCTCCACGCCCCGAAGACCGAGGCGGAGGTGACGGAGGTCCACCGGCTCAAGACCGGGGCCATGATCGCCGGGGCCTGCCGTCTGGGCGTGGCCGCGGCGGGCGGAAGCGGCGGGCTGATGGCCGCCGCCGAAACGTACGCCCAGGAGCTGGGGCTGGCCTTCCAGATCCGGGACGACATGCTGGACGTGTGCGGCGACGCGGCGGAGTTCGGCAAGCCCATCGGTTCCGACAAAGAGGAGGGGAAGGTCACCTTCATGGACCTGCTGGGGCTGGAGGGCTGCGGCCGGGCGGTCCGCGCCCATACGGAGGCGGCCAAGGCCGCGGTGGCGGACTGGGACACGGACGGCTTCCTGGCCGCCCTGGCGGACTCCCTGGCGGAGCGGAACAAGTGAAGAGCGGGGCCGCCGGACGGCGGCCTCTTTTCTGTCCGGCGCCGGGGACTGTCCGCATCGGGAGGACAGCCCGGCCGGTCACAAAAAATTTACGGACGCATATACGGAATATGTTGTATATTTATTAGATTTGTGATATACTGTATGGCGCTAAGCGGCGGCGCAGTATTCTAGTCAGATCATCCGTCTCCGAAGGAGGGGCTAAAAATCCTCTGAAGGGCACACCGATGAAACCTCTGGTGCCTGCTTGATACGCCCAGTTTCGGGTGGGTGCTGGGGGGAAGCCTGGCTTTGCCTGCGCTTGCGGACTCAGGGCGCTTTCCAATGGCATGGTGATGACGACCCTGTTTCCGTGGAGACCTGTTCTTGTGCGCGGACGTACTCCCAGTGTGGTATTCCGGGCCGCGTACGAAGCAGCTGATGAACCTGCAGCGCGGTGCATCGGCCCTGCGGGGCCGTAACGCTGTGTGCAGACGTAGCCTGCCTTGCGTGAGGCGGGTGGATGGGGGAACAACAGGCGGGGCCCTCTGGCCAGAGGGCCCGTTTGATCGCCCCCTGAAACCCGGTTTGCAAAAGAGGCTAAAGGGACGGATCGACTGGGGTGGAAATCACCTAGGCTGTCCTGACCGGGCTGAAAAGGGATTGCAGTGCGGACTAAGTGGCGATCGGGTGGCATGGCTGGCGACACTGTGCCGCGGCACCGAAGGGGGAACCGCCTCCATCGGCAACGAGAGGTGTGCCGCGGGGAAATCCAACCCGTACCTAAGCCGTAAGATTTACCTTTTCCGCCGCCGCCGACTTAGCCAACTGGAATTCATTCCCAAGTGGAGGGACTTTTTTTGAGCGATACCCCAAAGCGAAAGCGCGGACGGGAGCGGGAGAGGCCGGGCCCCTACCGGTGGGCCGTGCAGGTCTTTTTTCTTGCCATCGTCCTGTCTGCGGCATTGAGCCTTGCGTCGGAGACCAGTCTCAGCGGCGCGGGCGCGGCGGCTGCCGCGCTGGTGCTGGCGGTGTTCATCGGCCTGGGCATCCTGTTCGACATCATCGGCGTGGCGGTCACGGCGGCGGACCCCAGGCCCTTTCACTCCATGGCCGCCCACAAGGAGCCCGGCGCCAAGGAGGCGCTGGTCCTGCTGCGGAACGCCGGGCGGGTGTCCAGCGTCTGCAACGACGTGGTGGGGGACATCTGCGGCATCGTCAGCGGGACCACCACCGCCGTGATCGTGGTGCGGCTCCAGACGGCCTTTGCCCTGCCGGAGAGCGTGCTGTTGAGCGTGGCGGTGACGGCCCTGGTGTCCGGCCTCACCATCGGCGGCAAGGCCCTGGGCAAGACGGTGGCCCTGAACAAAAGCACCAGCGTGGTCTACTGGGTGGGAAGGTTTCTGCACCTGTTCCACCGCTGAGAGGAGGCTGGGTCATTTGATCTTAGAGAATATCCATACCCCGGCGGACGTGAAGGCCCTGGACCGGGAACAGCTGGAGCCCCTGTGCCGGGAGCTGCGGCAGTTCCTGGTGGAGCATGTGTCCAAAACCGGCGGCCATCTGGCCTCCAACCTGGGAGCGGTGGAGCTGACGGTGGCTATCCACCGGGTCTTCGACACATCGAAGGACCGGCTGGTGTTCGACGTGGGGCACCAGTGCTACGTCCACAAGGCCCTCACCGGCCGGCAGGCGCTGTTTGACACCCTGCGGCAGTTCGGCGGCCTCTCCGGCTTCCCCAAGCCCCGGGAGAGCGAACACGACGCCTTCATCGCCGGACATGCCTCCAACTCCGTCTCCGTGGCCCTTGGGATGGCAAGAGCAAGAACTTTACAGCACTTGGATTACAGTGTTCTGGCGCTGATCGGGGACGGCGCCCTGACCGGGGGACTGGCCTATGAGGGCCTCAACAACGCCGGTGCCTCCGGCGAGCCCCTGATCGTCCTTCTCAACGACAACGGCATGTCCATCAACCCCAACGTGGGGGCGGTGGACAGCCATCTGAGCCAGATCCGCTCCAAGCCCGCCTACTACCATTTCAAGAAGTGGTACCGGGGCCTGTTCGGACAGCACCCCATGGAGAACCCGCTGTACCGGTTCAACCACAAGGTCAAGACGTCCCTGAAAAAGGCCCTGTGGCCCGGCAGCACCCTGTTTGAGGACATGGGCTTCACCTACCTGGGGCCCATCGACGGCCACGACCTGGACCGGCTGGTCCACGTGCTGGCCTGGGCCCGGGAGCTCCAGTGCCCGGTGGTGGTCCACGTGAAGACCGTGAAGGGCAGGGGCTACTCCTTCGCGGAGCAGAACCCGGACAAGTTCCACGGCGTGGGGCCATTCGATCCGGAGACGGGCCTTGTGAAGAAGAGCGGGGGAGACGACTTCTCTGCCGTGTTCGGCAGGACGCTGGCCGCCTGCGCCGCGGAGGACGGGCGCGTCTGCGCCATCACCGCCGCCATGGCGGACGGCACCGGCCTGGCCCCCTTTGCCAAAGAGTTCCCGGACCGGTTCTTCGATGTCGCCATCGCTGAGGGGCATGGCGTCGCCATGGCCGCGGGCCTGGCCAAGCAGGGGATGCTCCCGGTGTTTGCCGTGTACTCCTCGTTCCTCCAGCGGGGCTACGACATGCTGATCCATGACGTGGCCCTCCAGCGGCTCCATGTGGTGCTGGGGGTGGACCGGGCGGGTCTGGTGGGGGCCGACGGCGAGACTCACCACGGCTGCTTCGACGCGCTGTTCCTGTCGGAGATCCCCGGGTTTACGGTGCTGTGCCCCGCCAGCTTTGCGGAACTGCGGCGGATGCTGCGGCAGGCATTGTTTGAGATCGACGGGCCTGTGGCGGTCCGGTATCCCCGGGGCGGCGAGGGCGATTACCGGGAGGACCGGTCCGGTGCGCCGGTGGTCCGGCTCCGGGAGGGGGAGGACGTCACGCTCCTCACCTACGGCGTGCTGGTGAATCAGGCCCTGGCGGCGGCGGACCTGCTGGAACGGCAGGGCGTCAGGACCGAGGTGCTGAAGCTGAATCAGATCTCCCCCCTGGAGTATGAGACGCTGGCGCCCTGGCTGGCGGGGAAGAAGCTGCTGGCAGTGGCGGAGGATGCCTTCGGCGCCGGGTGCGTGGGCCAGCGGACGGCGGCCATCCTGGCCCAGCACGGCCAGGCGCCGGAGAAGCTGGTGCTCATCAACCTGGGCAAGACCTTCCTGCCGGAGGGAACCGTGCCCCAGCTGGAGCATCAGGCAGGCATCGACGCCGCGGGCATCGCCCGGGCGGTACAGGAGGCGCGTACATGAGTGAAAAAAAACGGCTGGACGTCCTGCTGACGGAGCGGGGCCTTCAGGAGAGCCGCCAGCGGGCCCAGGCGGTCATCATGAGCGGCGAGGTCTTTGTGAACGGCCAGCGGGTGGACAAGCCCGGCACCGCCGTGGCGGAGGATGCCCGGATCGAGGTCCGAGGCGGCACGCTGGCATACGTCAGCCGGGGCGGGCTGAAGCTGGAGAAGGCCATGGCGGCCTTCCCCATCGACCTGAACGGCGCCGTCTGCGCCGACATCGGCGCCTCCACCGGCGGCTTCACCGACTGTATGCTGCAAAACGGCGCGGAGAAGGTCTACGCCGTGGACGTGGGCTACGGCCAGCTGGCCTGGAAGCTCCGCAGCGACCCCAGGGTGGTGTGCCTGGAGCGGACCAACGCCCGGTATCTCACCCACGAGCAGGTGCCGGACGAGCTGGACTTCGCCTCCGTGGACGTGAGCTTCATCTCCCTGAAGCTGATCCTGCCGCCCCTGAACGGCCTGCTGAAGGACGGCGGCCACGCCGCCTGCCTGGTGAAACCCCAGTTCGAGGCCGGGCGCGAGAAGGTGGGGAAGAAGGGTGTGGTCCGGGACCCGGCGGTCCACCTGGAGGTGCTGGAGCACTTTCTGGACCACGCCGGGGACGCGGGCTTCACAGTGCTGGGACTGACCTATTCCCCCATCCGGGGCCCGGAGGGGAACATCGAGTACCTGGGATATCTGGAAAAGGGTCCCCGGCAGGAGCGTACATTTGACTTGAAGGCCCTGGTGGACGAGTCTCACCAGACCCTGAAGGAGCACGGAGAGGGAGGCAACCCATGAAAAAGATCATCCTCTGCCCCAACCCCAACCGAGACCGGGGCATGGAGACCACCCGCAGGGCAGACGCCATTCTGCGGCAGATGGGCTTCCAGACGGTGGTGTGTCCCCCTTTCAAGGACCAGAAGGACGGGGCCTATGGGGACTACAAGACCCGGCCCCTGACGGCGGAGCTGAAAAGCGCCGACCTGCTGATTACCTTCGGCGGGGACGGCACCATCCTGCATCTCGCCAAGCTGGTGGCCCTGAACAAGATTCCGGTGCTGGGCATCAACATGGGGGGCTTGGGCTTCATCGCGGAGCTGGAGGCCGGGGAGCTGGAGGCCCTGCGGAAGCTGAAGGACTGGGACTTCCAGACGGAACAGCGGATGATGCTGGACGTGACCGTCCAGCGGGAGGGCCGCCAGATCTACACGAATCTGGGCCTGAACGACGCGGTGATCCGGGAGGGTCCCATCTCCCATGTGATCCATCTGAAGATCTCCTCCGACGGGCGGCACCTGGCGGATATCGCCGGAGACGGCGTCATCGTGGCCACGCCCACCGGGTCCACGGCCTACTCCCTGTCCGCCGGGGGGCCGGTGGTGGAGCCGGTGGCCCAGACCATGGTGGTCTGTCCCATCTGCACCCACAACATGCGCTTTTCGTCCTATGTCCTCTCGCCGGAGCACACGCTGACCATCGAGCTGGAGCGCAACGGCCGCAAGCCGGTGTATCTGTTCGTGGACGAGAGCCGGGCCTTCTCCCTGAAGGCCGACGACAAGATCCAGGTCCGCCGGTCCAAGCACACCGTGCGGCTGGTGCGGCTGTCGGAGCGGAGCTTCTGTGAGATCTTTGCACAAAAAATGCTGCCAGGAGGATTTGAAGATGAAAAATGACCGGCAGAGCATGATCCTGGAGATCATCAGCCAGGAGAATATCGAGACCCAGGAGCAGCTGCTCGTCCGTCTCCAGGAGCGGGGGATCACCAGCACCCAGGCCACCATCTCCCGGGACATCAAGCAGATGCACCTCATCAAGGAGCCGGTGGGCCATGGAGTGTACAAGTACGCCGTGTCCGGCAACCGGACCCGGCTGAACTTCGCGGAGAAGCTGCGGACCATCTTCCGGGAGAGCATCACCAGCATCGACAGCGCACAGAACATCGTGGTCATCAAGACCATGCCGGGCCTGGCCAGCGCCGCCTGCGCCGCGCTGGACGACATGGGCGTCGCCTACATGGTGGGGTCCCTGGCGGGAGACGACACGGCCTTTCTGGTGATGCGGGACACGGAGTCCGCGGCCAGCTTCTGCGAGGAGATCAAGGAGATGCTGTGAGGCATCCCCGGCGGGAGCCGGTTCCTCCCGTCCAACGGGATGCGCCCTACAAAATATGGAACAGATTCGATATTAAGGAGATCACTGGATGTTCAAAGTGCTGAAAACCGAGGGCCGCGCCCGGCGCGGCGAATTCTCCTGCGCCCACGGCGGCGTGGTCCAGACGCCGGTGTTCATGAACGTAGGCACACAGGGGGCCATCAAGGGCGGCGTCTCCGCCCATGATCTGAAGGAGGTGGGCTGCCAGATCGAGCTCAGCAACACCTACCACCTGCACCTGCGGCCGGGCGACCATATCGTCCGGCAGATGGGGGGGCTCCACAAGTTCATGGACTGGGACGGCCCCATCCTGACGGACTCCGGCGGGTTCCAGGTGTTCTCCCTGGCCTCTTTGCGGAAGATCCGGGAGGAGGGGGTCACCTTCGCCTCCCACATCGACGGGCACAGGATCTTCATGGGGCCGGAGGAGTCCATGCAGATCCAGTCCAACCTGGGCAGCGACATCGCCATGGCCTTTGACGAGTGCGTGGAGAACCCCGCGACCTACGAATACGCCAAGGCCAGCTGTGAGCGCACCGCCCGCTGGCTGGAGCGGTGCAAGGTCGAGCACGACCGCCTCAACGCCCTGCCGGACACGGTGAACCCGGGGCAGATGCTCTTCGGCATCAACCAGGGCGCCACGTTTGCGGACCTGCGGGTGTGGCACATGGAGCAGATCGCCAAGATCGACTGCGACGGCTACGCCATCGGGGGTCTCGCGGTGGGGGAGCCCGCGGAGGTGATGTACGAGATCATCGACGCGGTGGAGCCCCACATGCCCAAGGACAAGCCCCGGTACCTCATGGGCGTGGGCACTCCCAGCAACATCATCGAGGGCGTGGCCCGGGGCGTGGACTTCTTCGACTGCGTGATGCCCTCCCGCAACGGCCGCCATGGCAAGCTCTTCACCTGGGAGGGCACGGTGAACATCCTCAACGAGAAGTACGCCACCGACCCCCGGCCCATCAGCGAGAGCTGCGGCTGCCCCGCCTGCCGCCGCTTCTCCCGGGCGTACATCCGGCACCTGTTCAAGGCGGATGAGGTGCTGGCCCTGCGGCTGGCGGTGCTGCACAACCTGTACTTCTACAATGAGCTGGCCGCCCGCATCCGCCGGACCCTGGACGAAGGGACGTTCGCGGATTTTCGGGCCCGTTACAGCGGAAATTTGGAAAAACGCGCATGACCCCCTTGCAAAAGCTGGTATATCTGCTATAATATTGTCATTCTGACTTTGGAACGAAAAGGAGTTTTGTTGTTATGGAAGGCGCTTCCTCCTCTATCATCATGCTGGTTGTTCTCATTGCGGTGTTCTACTTCATGCTGATCCGCCCGGAGAACAAGCGGAAGAAAAAGGCCCAGGAGATGCGGGACAGCCTGAAGAAGGGCGACACCATCACCACCATCGGCGGCATCGTGGGCAAGATCGTCATGGTCAAGCCGGACACCATCGTCATCGAGACCAGCGACGACCGGGTCCGTATGGAGCTGACCAAGTGGGCCGTCTCCACCACCGGCGTCCAGTCCTCCGGCGAGGAGAAGTCCTCCAAGGAGGAGAAGAAAGAGGACGAGGTCAAGAAGACCGAGGAGATCCCCGAGGCTCCCGCCGAGGAGACCGATGCATCCTCTGAAGAGGAAAAGAAGGACTAACCCATCATAAAACCACCCTCCCTTGTCATAAGCTCGGATAGAGCGATGACAGGGGAGGAATTTTTATGGGTAACGGGCGGAAACAGACAGCCCTGTGGCTGGTGTTCGTAGAGGGCGCGGCGCTGTCTCTGGGGATCTATCTGCTGCTGACGGTGCTGCTGTCCGCGCTGGTGGTGAAGGCGGTGCTGCCGGAGGAGGGGAGCTTTCCCGCTGTGGCGGCGTCGTGCTGTCTGGCGTCCTTCGCCGGGGCCATGCTCAGCGTCCGCCGCTCCTCCTGGGGCAGCCTGGCCAGCGCCATGGTGAGCGCCGCGGGCTTTCTGCTGGCGGTGGTGGCTGTGGCGCTGCTGTGCTGGCAGCAGATCACCTGGCTGGGCCGCGGGGGCGTGCTGCTGCTGTGCGGCGCAGGCGGGGGACTTCTGGCGGGCCTGTTGGGTGGCCGGCGGAGGAAGCGGAAGCGCCGTCCGGTCCGCAGGGGCCGCAAGGCCTGAAAGAGCCGCTTGTGAATTTCACCAAAAATACAGATCTGAGCCCTGCCGCGGAGACTGCGGCCACAGTCGGGAGGTCTCCCGCGGCAGGGGAGACGGCGGCGGCAAATGTGGGGCGCCGCCGCTTTTATGTCTACAAGATATTGTCGTTTTTCGGGGCGGGGGAGGTGATCTCTCACGCCGATTTTACAAAGTTAACATAATATTGTTTACATAATATTTTGCCATAACTCACAAAAAACGGAAAATTCCCGTAAATTCCTTGCAAAATCCGGCGAATTCAACTATATTAGAACAAGCAAGGTCTTACGTCAACCGCTACATAAATCCGCCTGCCCCCGCATAGGATGCGGTGAGGTGAGGCGGATTGAACACGAGAACATTGACGAAGCGGCCCACGGTCCAGCTGCCCACGCTGCCCCGCCTGCTTCTGCTGGCGCTGTTCTTCCTGGCCGGCGTCCTTTTGGGACAGGTCCTGTCGGGCCGGGTGCCGGACACCACGGGGGACGAGCTGCGGCGGTATCTGGAGGACTACGTCCGCCTGGGGGGCGAGGGAGCGCCCACTGTCCAGACGGCTCTGTCGGCCCTGGTGATCTATTTCCGCTATCCGCTGTTTGCATTTCTGCTGGGGTTCGCCTCCATCGGGGTGGTGCTGCTGCCCTGTGTGACGGCGGCTTACGGCTTTTTTCTGTCCTTTTCCGTGTGCTGCTTCACGGCGGCCTTCGGCGTGGACGGCGTGCTGCTGGCCCTGGCGGTGTTCGGCCTGCGGTGCATGGTGACCCTGCCCTGCTATTTCCTGCTGGCGGCGGCCTCCTGGGGGACGTCCGCGGGACTGGCGGCCGTGTCCTTTGGGAGAGGACGGCGGACTGCCCCTGTGGTCTACGGCCGGGCCTGCTGGGTCCGGTTCGGCGCCTGCTGTCTGGCGCTGCTGGCGGGTGTGTGTGCGGAGCTGTTTTTGTCCCCGGTGCTGCTGCGGCTGATGCTGGAGCGCATCCTGGGGTAGAGAGAAAGAGAGAGGGAGGAGAGCACCCTTGGCAAGAGACGACATTGCGGACTTTGGGACTTATCTGGCGGAGGAGCGTCACGCCTCCCAGAACACCATCTGCTCCTATCTGCGGGACGTGACCCAGTTCTCCGCGTATTTGCGGGAGCACCAGAGCTGCACGCTGCGGCAGGCCGGCGGAGAGATGATTCAGGACTACATGAGCTGGATGCGGGGGCGGGGGAAGTCCGCCGCCTCGGTGACCCGGTTCCTGGCCTCCGTCAAGTCGTTTTACAACTTTCTGCTCTCCGCCGGCGCCGTAAAGGCCAACCCCGCCAAGAGCATCAGCGCGGACCGGGCAGAGCGGAAGTATCCGGAGATCCTCACCAGCAAAGAGGTGGAGCTGTTTCTGGAGCAGCCCCGGTGCGTGGACGCCAAGGGATACCGGGACCATGCCATGCTGGAGCTGCTGTACGCCACCGGCATCCGGGTCAGCGAGCTGATCTCCCTGGACCTGAAGGACCTGAATCTCTCCGCGGGCTTCATCCGGTGTGCCAGCCGGGGCAAGGAGCGGATCATCCCCCTGTACCACACGGCCGTGAAGGCGCTGCAGGACTATGTGCGGGATATCCGGCCCCAGCTGATCGCCGACGGCGGCGAGCAGGCCCTGTTCGTGAACATGAACGGCGAGCGCATGAGCCGCCAGGGGTTCTGGAAGATCATCAAGTACTATCAGGAGAAGGCGGGGATCGAAAAGGACATCACCCCCCACACCCTGCGCCACTCCTTTGCCGTCCACCTGCTGGAAAACGGCGCGGACCTGCGGTCCATCCAGGAGATGCTGGGCCATGCGGACATCTCCTCCACCCAGATCTACACCCATGTGGTGAAGCACCAGCTGAAGGATGTGTATCAGAAAGCCCATCCCCGGGCGTAATTCCAAGGGGAGCACCGGCGCCTCCCGCCGACGCTCCGGCGGGCAGAGCCCGCCTCTGCCGATCCCCTCGCCTTTGCACGGCAAAGACGGCCCCCGGCCGACTGCGGCCAGGGGCAGAGGCGTCCCGTCCAGGCACATGCCCTGGCCGGGACTTTTTTCTGCGCAAACGCACGGCAGACCACGGAAATGCACAGCGGCGTTCTGCCTGCCTGTGAAAAAATTTTCCGCCGCCGCAAACAAAACCGGCTGCCTGGGACTCAAATAGGTGAAGAGAAGAGAAAGGAGGACCGCCATGGATCACGACGAATTCGCCCGCCGGGCGGAGGCTCTCCGGGCCCGGCTGTACCGGACGGCGTACCTGTACCTGGGCAGCGAGGCCGACGCCCTGGAGGCGGTGGACGAGGGCGTATACCAGGCCCTGCGGGCTTTGCGGCAGCTGCGTCAGCCGGACTTTTTCGAGACCTGGCTCACCCGGATCGTGCTGAACGCGTGCCACCGGGAGCTGCGGCGCCGGCGGCGCCTGGCCGGGGAGGAGGCTCTGCCGGAGAGCGCCGGTCCGGATGCCTATGACGCCCTGCCCCTGAAGGAGGCCGTCCGCCGCCTGCCGGAGGAATTGCGGGCGGTGGTGATCCTGCGGTACTTCGCAGGATACACCCAGGCGGAGACCGCCCGGGCATTGAACATTCCCCAGGGCACCGCGGCCACCCGCCAGCGGCGGGCATTGCAGCTGCTGCGCCTGGAACTGGGAGAGGAGGGAGACGCATGACCCGAAACGAGGAATATCAGGCCCTGCTCCAGGAGCTGGAGACCACACCGGCGGCCCTGGACGGCGCTGTGGAGCGGGCGCTGCGCCGCCGGAAACGGGACCGCCGCCTGCGGCTCTTCGGCGTCCCGGCGGGGAGCCTGGCGGCCTGCTTCGCCGCCTTTGTGCTGCTGGTGAACCTGTTCCCGCCCTTCGCGCGGGCCTGCGGCTCAGTGCCGGTGCTGCGGGAGCTGGCCCAGGCGGTGGCCTGGTCGCCCAGCCTCTCCGCCGCGGTGGAGAACGACTACGTCCAGCCCATCGGCCAGTCCCAGACGGTGAACGGCGTCACCGCCACGGTGGAGTATGTGATCGTGGACCGCAAACAGCTGAACATCTTCTACACCCTGGACTATGCCCCGGACCTGGGGCCCATGTGGGCGGACTGCCGGATCACCCCCGGCGACGGCAGCGCGGGAGACGCCGGCGGCCGGACGGAGAAGCCGGGGGAGCTGGTGGAGATCAAGCGGGACTTTGTGGACCGGGACGTGCCCGGAATCCTGGATCTGACCCTGTCGGTCTACCCGGCAGAGCAGGACGGGGGCGGGCCGCCTGCGGAGAACACCGGCGACGGCTACTTTGACCAGCCGGTCGATGACCAGCCGGCGTATCTGGCGGAGATGACGTTCCACCTGGAATTCGACCCCTATTTCACCGCCCAGGGGACGCTGCTGGAGCTGAACCGGACCTTTGCCCTGGACGGCCAGACCTTCACGCTGCAAGAGGCGGAAATCTACCCCACCCATCTGCGGCTGACCCTGACGGCGGACCCGGACAACACCGCCTGGCTGGCGGGCCTGGACCTGTACCTGGAGAACGAGCACGGCGAGCGGTTTGAAAAGAGCCTGGGCGGCATCACCGCATCCGGGGACCCGGAGGGGGAGGGCATGGGCACCTTCTGGCTGGACAGCCCCTTCTTCAGCCAGGGGGAGCACCTGACCCTCCACATCACCGGCGTCCGGTGGAAGGACAAGGACGCGCCGCCGGTGAAGCTGAATCTGGCGGAGGGCACCGCCGAAAACCTGCCGGAGGGCACCTGGTTCCAGGGCGCAGAGCGCCTGCCGGAGGGATGGATCGTGTACCTGGTGTCCCCGCTGATGGAGAACCGGACCATGGGGAGCGTGTTCTCCAGAGGGGCCTGGGACGAGGACGGGAACTATTATGAGATCTGGCAGTTCGGCTCCTCCTACGGCTACTGGGACGAGACGGCGCAGGAGCGCGTGGGGGAGGACCGGTGGTATACCGAGGACTTCCCCCTGGCGGGACTGGCGGGCGACACGGCCTATCTGGACCCCTGCTACAACCGGATGGCCGCCGTTGATGCGGCGGTTCCCATCCAATAGGCGAGGGGGAGTCAAATCCCCCGCCTTCCATGCGAACGAGAGAGCGCCCGCCGCAAGGCGGGTGCTTTTTTGCCCGCCGAACGGCGGCCGGGGTGATCCTGCCGGGGAGAAGCCCGCGCGTTTTCCCTGTTGCGCTTCCCTGGAAAATTTGTTATACTGTTACAGTATGTATACTGGAGGGAAAGCGCCATGCGGATCCTGGGCATCGACCCCGGCTACGCCACCATCGGCTTCGGCCTCATCACGGCGGAGCGGGCACAAGTGAACATGCTTACCTACGGCGCCATCACCACCCCGGCGGGGCTGCCGCTCTCCCGGCGGCTGTACCAGATCGGCACCGATATGGAGGACCTGATCGGCCAGCTGAAGCCGGATGTCATCTCCATCGAGGAGCTGTTCTTCAACACGAACCTGACCACCGGCATCGCCGTGGCCCACGCCCGCGGCGTGCTGCTGTACACGGCGGAAAAGTGCGGGATCCCGCTCCACGAGTACACCCCCTCCCAGGTGAAGATGGCGGTGGTGGGCTACGGCAAGGCGGAAAAGCGCCAGGTGATGGACATGACCCGCCGCCTGCTGCACCTGAAAGCCGTCCCCCGGCCCGACGACGCCGCGGACGCCCTGGCCCTGGCCCTGTGCCATGCCCGGAGTGCCACGTCCCGCCTGCCCCTGCAGGACAGCAGGGTCAAGGAGACCATCTGAACAGTCAGGGACCGGACCGCTCCGCCGGACGCCGGAATTCCGAACTCCCAAGAAAGTGTGATTATCCATGTTTTACTATCTGGACGGCACCGTGGCAGAGATTCTGCCCTATCTGGCGGTCATCGACTGCGGCGGCGTGGGCTACGCCTGCAAGACCACCAACACCACCCTGGCCCAGCTGAAAAAGGGCCAGCGGGGGAAGCTCTACACCTATCTGGACGTGGGGGAGAACGCCTTCGGCCTGTACGGCTTCGCCACGGCCAACGAGCTGAACAGCTTCAAGCTGCTGATCGGCGTCAGCGGCGTGGGGCCCAAGGCGGCGCTGGCTATCCTCTCCGCCGCCACGCCGGAGTCCCTGGCCATGGCCATCGTCACCGGGGACGAGAAGAGCCTGACGGCGGCGCCGGGCGTGGGCAAGAAGATCGCCCAGCGGATCATCCTGGAGCTGAAGGACAAGATGGCCCGGGAGAGCGCCGCCACGGGGCTGGACTTCTCCGGCGGAGCCGCTGTGAGCGTCCCGGCCTTTACAAATAAGGCCACAGAGGCGGCCCAGGCCCTGGCGGTGCTGGGCTACACCAGCGCCGAGGTGGCCCAGGCGCTGAAGGGCGTGGACGTGGAAACTCTGTCTCTGGAGGAGATCATCCGCCAGTGCCTGAAAAAGATGGTGAAGTGAGTATGAAGATCCTGTCCGTGATTCTGCTCCTGGCCGCGCTGGCCATGGCCTTTCTTGCCATGATATTCGGCACCCGCTTTGCGGCCCTGCTCAATAAGGGCCAGCAGCGCCACGGCCTGCCGGAAAAAGAGCGGCGTCAGCGCAACCGCAGCGGCGCGGTGTTCGCCCTGTGCCTGTGCGCGGTGTTCGGCCTAGCCTGGCTGGCGGTGCATCTGTTCCAGGCGGGCTGACCGCCCCGGCCGGAATTTTGGAGCACATTCAGAGCACATGAGGAAGTGAACCCATGAGCATCGACTTTGGAAACGACATCTATGAAGAGCCCATCGTGGCCAAGACCTTCCTGCAGGAGGACGCCCAGGAGGGGTCCCTCCGGCCCAAGACCCTGCGGGAGTATATCGGCCAGGAGAAGGCGAAGGACAACCTGGCCGTGTTCATCCAGGCCGCCCAGAAGCGGGGAGAGGCCCTGGACCACGTGCTGCTCCACGGCCCGCCCGGCCTGGGCAAGACCACGCTGGCCGGGATCATCGCCCAGGAGATGGGGGCGGGCATCCGCATCACCTCGGGCCCGGCCATCGAGAAGCCCGGGGATCTGGCGGCGCTGCTGACGAACCTCAACGAGGGGGACATCCTCTTTGTGGACGAGATCCACCGGCTGAACCGGTCCGTGGAGGAGATCCTGTACCCGGCCATGGAGGACTACGCCCTGGACATCATCGTGGGCAAGGGCCCCAGCGCCAACTCCATCCGGCTGGACCTGCCCAGGTTCACCCTGATCGGCGCCACCACCCGGGCGGGGCAGCTGTCCGCGCCCCTGCGGGACCGGTTCGGCGTGACGCTGCGGCTGGAGCTGTACACGCCGGAGGAGCTCTCTCAGATCATCACCCGGTCCGCCGCCATTTTGAACGTGGACATCGTGCCGGAGGGCGCCTATGAGATCGCCCGCCGCAGCCGGGGCACGCCCCGGATCGCCAACCGGATGCTGCGCCGGGTCCGGGACTTCGCCCAGGTGAAGGCCGACGGCGTCATCACCAAGGATGTGGCGGACCAGGCCCTGTGCGCGCTGGAGATCGACCACCTGGGGCTGGACCCCATCGACCGGCGGATGCTGGGGGCCGTCATCGAGAACTACGGCGGCGGTCCTGTGGGCCTGGAGACCCTGGCCGCCACCATCGGCGAGGAGGCCGTGACCCTGGAGGACGTGTACGAGCCATACCTGATGCAGCTGGGCTTCCTGACCCGGACGCCCCGGGGCCGGTGCGTGACGGCGAAGGCATACCAGCACCTGCATAAGCCCATCCCCGGCGGCATGACGGCGGATCCGCCGGACATGGACCAGCTGACGCTGTGAGGAGGCGGTTTTCATGAAGCGGACCCTGGCGGAGCGCGTCGCATTTCTGATGCTGTCGGCGGCGCTGGCCGTCGGAGCCTGGGCCGTCACAGGCCGGGCTGCCTGCTCCGTGACGGCGCCCTATCAGTTTCCCGTCCAGCCCGGCACGCCGGAGTGGGTGGAGCTGTCCGCCAACGCCCGCCGTGCCGCCTGCCGCCTGCCGGCGGGGCTGGCGGAGCAGATGACCTCCGAGGCCCTGCTGGAGACGGCGCTGGACTATCCGTTCAACGCCTCCATGTATGTGTCCAGCGACCTGGAGGGGATGTTCGGAAAGCGGGCGGCCCTGGCGGGCAACGGCGCCCTGGCGGAGCTGGTGACCCGGCCGGACGCGGAGGAAGTGATCGCCCGCGCGCTGGCGGCGCCTGCGGAGGCAGGGGAGGACCCCCTGCGGGGCGTGTATCTGGAGACCTTCTGCGCCTGGCTGCCGGAGCTTTCCGGGATGGCGGGCGTCTGAGGTGTCACAGGGGCAGGCCCCGGCCGGTGCGCAGGCCCAGCAGAAAGGCATGGATGGCGGTGAATTCCCGGGCCTTTTCGTAATCCGCCGCCATCTCAGAGGTGAGCTCTCCCTCCAGAAGGGAGAGGGGCATCTCGTAGTCGTCCGGTGGGGCAGCGTCCAGCTGGGGGCGGATGTAGTGGGCGTACAGCCATTTCATGAAGTCGGACATTGCGAATGCTCCTTTCAAAATACAATGGATGCATTGTGCTTAGCTGCAGTATAATACAACGGATACATCGTGTCAAGAGGTGACGATATGACATTGCAAGAGCGAATGCGGGAACTCCGCAAAGAGCGGAAGGAGACCCAGAGACAGGTGGCCGACGCCATCGGTGTGACGGATCGGCAGTACCAGCGGTTTGAGACCGGGGTCAATCTGCCTGGATTTGAAAATCTCGTGGGCATTGCGGACCACTTCGGCGTGTCGCTGGATTATCTAGCCGGCCGGTCGGACCGGAGGGAGATGTAGAGGCGGTTTCCCGCCGTTCAGAGGAACCCGCTCCTGCAGGGGCGTGCGGCCCGTTTTTGGAGTCAGACATTGCGAATACTCCTTTCTCACGCTTCATAAAGCGTGAGAAAAATATAACACGCTTTACAGAGCGTGTCAAGGGGGATTTATGGAATTAAACGAGCGATTGCGGGAACTCCGCAAGGAACAAGGAGAAACCCAAAAGCAAGTGGCCGCCGCCATCGGGATTGGGGAGCGGCCCTACCAATACTTGGAGTCCGGCGAGCACCGGCCCAGCCTGGACACGTTGATCGCCCTGGCGGACCATTTCGGCGTATCGCTGGATTATCTGGCTGGCCGGTCGGACCGGAGGGAGTTGTAAAGGGCCGCCGTCCGGCGGCCTCGGGAATCTTTGCTCCCGCAAGGGGCTTGTCCAGCGGGATGCACCCCCCATTTTCTTTTCGGTCTTGCCCGAAAAGAAAACGGGCCGTGCACGGTCCAAAAGAAAAGAACGCTTTTGGCCGCAACTCTGCACGGGCGTGCAAAGTTGCTGTACGGGGGTTGGCGTGAGATGGTGCCTGCGTGTTTGCGAGGACTGGCCAACGGGCGCGGCGGGGTGCGGTACAGGCTTGAACGCTGATTCCCGCGGCGTGGATGCGGAGGTCAACGGGGTGCAAGGACGCATTTGACCAGCTCCTCTTTCCGCGCGTTCCGCTTCGCTACGCGCTGCCCTGGCGGTCGTAGGGGCCGATGCCTTTATCGGCAGCTCCCGCGCGGGACAGCTAGCGGCAGCGAAAAGAGAAGCAGCTCCATGCGATGACCACCCCGACGACCTCCGCACGATCCGCCACGGGACGGCAGTTGGAGAAATCGCAGAAGAGTATAGCGTGCCCGAAGGCCGGGCCAAATCGGCGCTTGCACCGATCCGCCGCCCCCCGTCGCGCGGAGGGCCACTGCACCGGAGCGCGCCAACGCTTTTCTCTTTGGACCGTGCACGGCCCGTTTCTCTTTTGGCACGACAAAAGAGAAATGGGGGGTGCATCCGCCCAGCCATCAGCATGGCTGAATCCCCGTCCCATGGGGACGGTCACATCATAAGAAACAAACGAGGTAATATCAATGGGCAAACTATTTGGAACCGACGGCATCCGCGGCGTGGTGGGGGAGAACCTCACTGCCGACATGGCCTTCCGCGTGGGGCAGGCCGTGGGCACTGTTCTGATGGAGGACAAGGGCAGCCGCCCCACCGTGGTGATCGGCAAGGACACCCGCATCTCCTCCGACATGCTGGAGTCCGCCCTGATGGCGGGGCTCTGCTCCGTGGGCAGCGACGTGAAGCCGGTGGGCACCATTCCCACCCCGGCGGTGGCCTATCTCACCGTGCAGGAAAAGGCGGACGCGGGCATCGTGATCTCCGCCAGTCACAACCCCTATGAGCACAACGGCATCAAGGTCTTCAGCGGACAGGGCTACAAGCTCTCCGACAGCGTGGAGGCCCGGATCGAGGAGAAGATCCTCTCCCAGGAGCCCATGAAGCTCCGCACCCGGGGGGAGATCGGCCGCCGCCACCACGGTATGCGCCAGCTGAAGCGGGACTATATCGACTTCGTGGCCTCCACCATCGAGTCCGATCTGGCGGGGCTGAAAATCCTGGCGGACTGCGCCAACGGCGCTGCCAGCGCCACCGCGCCGGAGCTGTTCGGCCGCTTCAAGGCCCGGACGGACTTCATCCACCGGGACCCGGACGGGGTGAACATCAACAGCCACTGCGGCTCCACCCACCTGGAGGACCTGGCCGCCGCCGTGGTGCGGGGCGGCTATGACATCGGCGTGGCCTTTGACGGGGACGCGGACCGCTGCCTGCTGGTGGACGAGACCGGCGGCGTCATCGACGGCGACAAGGTCCTGGCGGTGTGCGCCCTGGACATGAAGCGCCGGGGAAAGCTCAACGGCAACGCCCTGGTGGCCACGGTGATGAGCAACCTGGGCCTCCACGAGTTCTGCCGGAACAACGGCATCGACCTGCTCTGCACGGATGTGGGCGACCGGAACGTGCTGGAGAAGATGCTGGAGCGGGACTACCGCATCGGCGGGGAGCAGTCCGGCCACACCATCTTCACCGATGTGGAGACCACCGGCGACGGTGAAGTGACGGCCCTCCAGTTCCTGCAGGTGCTGGCCCGGTCCGGGGAGAAAGCAAGTTCCCTTGTCAGCTGCTGCGCCGTCTACCCCCAAGTGCTGGTGAACGTGGAGGTGCCCCACAGCGGCGGCGTGAAGGAGGCCATTATGGCGTCCCCCGCGCTGGCGGAGGCCGTGAAGCGGGAGGAGGAGGCCCTCGCCGGCGCTGGCCGGGTGCTGGTGCGCCCCTCCGGCACGGAGGCCCTGATCCGGGTGATGGTGGAGGCCAAAACCACGCAGATCGCCCAGGCGGTGGCGGACCGGCTGGCAGATTTCATCAAATCGCAAAAAAAATAAAAATCTGTTTCTCGGATTTTTTTACAAATTGCTTGACATTTCACTGGATAGACAGGTATAATACGATATGTACAAATTTAGCGAGAAGACACCCCAGCCCCTGGACCAGTGCAGCGATGAAACGCTGTGCCAACTGGTTGCCGGCGGCAGCCGCGAAGCGGAGGAAGCTCTTGTGACGCGGTACAACCGGCTGGTCCGGACCTGCGCCCGCCCCTTCTTTCTGGTGGGCGGCGACAGCGAGGATCTGACCCAGGAGGGCATGGTGGGCCTCCTCAAAGCCGTTCGGGAGTATGACGCCTCCAAGGAGGCATCCTTCCGGACCTTCGCAGAAATCTGCATTCGTAACCGGCTGTATTCCGTCCTCCGCGCCGCGGCGCGGGATAAGCACATGGCTCTCAATCAGTCGGTCCCCTTGGATACACCCTTCTTTGACGCCAATTCCTACACCTCTGGTACCAGCGATCTGACTCAGCGCGATCCCGAAGCGTATCTCATCGACAGGGAACATACCGCTGCCCTCTTATCCGGTGTCCGGAAACAGTTGTCCGAGTTTGAAGCAAAGATTTTGGGGTACTATTTAGACGGTCTTTCATGCAGGGAAATTGCCGAGACGGTAGGCAAGCCCCCAAAGTCCGTGGACAACGCCGTGCAGCGCATTCGGCGCAAGGTGGCACGGCAGCTTCTTTCCGGCGATCTCAGCGGAAGCTGAACGCAATATATTTTTCTTTATCAAAGAGAGGGTAACATCATGTACGAAGACAAGACCTTAGTTTGCAAGGAGTGCGGCCAGGAGTTCGTGTTCACCGCCGGCGAGCAGGAGTTCTATGCCGAGCGCGGCTTCCAGAACGAGCCCCAGCGGTGCAAGGCCTGCCGTGACGCCCGCAAGAACGCGGCCCGCGGTCCCCGGGAGTATTTCACCGCTGTCTGCGCCGCCTGCGGCGGCGAAGCCCGCGTGCCCTTCGAGCCGAAGTCTGACCGTCCCGTGTACTGCAGCGAGTGCTTCGCCAAGATGCGGGACCAGCAGAGATAAACGAATCAATCCGTTTTGGTCTCTTGCAGAGGCGGCGCCCGGTGGGCGCCGCTTCTTCTTTTGCCGTGGGAGCCGGCCGCCGCGCCCCGCGCCGGGGAAACGGGAGGCATTCCGGAAAAATGTGCCGGTGCGGACGCCGAATCTCCACATTTCCAGGCTTTTCAAAGATTTTCTCTTGAAAAACATCGAAAACTAGAGTATAATACCCCTGCTGAATTTCAGATTAGAATTGGAGGAACCTCTGATGATCGAGATCAAGAAGGACACCATCATCGGTGACATTCTGGACGTGGCGCCTCAGACCGCGCCCATCTTCCTGTCCATCGGCATGCACTGCCTGGGCTGCCCCTCTTCCCGGGGCGAGACTGTGGAGGAGGCCTGCATGGTCCACGGCGTGGACTGCGACAAGCTGCTGGCCCTGGTGAACGAGGAAGCCAACAAGAAAGCGGAATGACCGGAACGGGACGCATACGGGAGACCGTATGCGTCCTCCTCCGACAGCCGGAACAGGAGGGCGCCATGGGAAAACATCTGGAACTGACGCCGCGCCTGCGGCAGATCGCCGCCTGGGTCCGCCAGGGTGCGCACCTCGCTGATGTTGGCACGGATCACGCCTATCTGCCCGTGTGGCTGACGCTGCAGGGCCGCGTGGCCTCTGCCATTGCCAGCGATCTGCGGCGCGGCCCCCTGGACCGGGCGCAGGAGACCGGCCGGCGCTACGGTGTGGGGGACCGGATCACCTTCCGCCTGGGCAACGGTCTGGCCGCCGTGGCGCCGGAGGAGTGCGACACCATCGTCATCGCCGGCATGGGGGGCGAGAACATCGCCCAGATTCTGACCGGGGCACCCTGGACCGCCGACGGCCGCCACACCCTGCTGCTCCAGCCCCAGAGCCGGGCGGAGGCGCTGCGCCGCTTCCTGGCGGAGCACGGCTACGCCATAGCGCGGGAGGCGCTGGTGCGGGACCGGGGCTTTCTCTATCCCGTGATCGAGGCCGGGGCAGGGGAGATGCATCTCACGCTGGGCCGGCAGTGGGCCGGGGCGGACCTGCTCTACGACCCCCTGGGGGACCGCTACATCATCGAGAAGATCATCCAGCTCCAGGCGGCGGCGGCCGGGGCCAACCGGGCGTCGGCGCCAGAGGCCCGGGAACGGGGCGATTACGCCAGGGCCGTCATCACGGAGCTTCTGCAAATGAGGGAGGAGTGGCGCCATGCCAACTGTCCGGGAAATTGAACAGGCCCTGTTCCGACTGGCCCCGAAGGAGGGCGCCATGGACTGGGACAACGTGGGCCAGCTGCTGGGGGACCCGGAGGCGGAGGTCCGGCGGGTCCTGGTGGCCCTGGACATCACGGAGGCCGTGGCGGACGAGGCCATCGCGGAAAACTGCCAGCTGATTGTCAGCCACCATCCGGTGATGAACTGCAAATGGCTGCCGGTGCAGACCGTCCGGCAGGACACGCCCCAGGGGCACCTGCTGCTGAAAATCCTGAGGAGCGGCCTGTCCGCCATCTGTATGCACACGAACCTGGATGTGGCCCCCGGCGGCGTCAACGACGCGCTGGCCGCCGCGCTGGGGCTGGAGGACCCTGGGCCGCTGGGGGACCCGGAGGGGCTGTGCCGGATGGGAACACTGGCAAGTCCTATGCCTTTACAGGAATTTGCAAAGCACGTCTGCCGGGCGCTCCAGGCCAACGGCGTCCGCTACGCCGGGGACAGCGGCCCGGTGCGGAAGGTCGCGGTGGGCGGCGGCGCCTGCGGCGACTATGAGGATGCGGCCATCGCCGCAGGGTGCGACGTGTTCGTGACCTCGGACCTCAGCTACCACCAGTTTTTAGACGCGGCAGGGAAGGGCATCCGTCTGATCGACGCGGGCCACTTCCCCACAGAGAATCCGGTGTGCACCGTGCTGGCAGAGTACCTGCGCGGCCGGTTCCCGGGCCTCACCGTCACCAAATCCGCCTCCCACCGGGAGGTCATCCAGTATTACGTAGAAGGAGAGTAATGTACCATGTCCGGACATTCCAAATGGCATAATATCCAAAAGACCAAGGGCGCGGCCGACGCCAAGCGCTCCGCCGCCTTCACCAAGATCGCCAAGGAGATCATCGTGGCCGTGAAAGAGGGCGGCGGCTCCGGCGACCCCAACAACAACTCCCGTCTGGCCACGGTTATCGCCAAGGCCAAGGCCGTCAACATGCCCAACGACAACATCAAGCGCACCATCGACCGGGCCCTGGGCTCCGGCAGCACCGACAACTACGAGGCCGTCACCTACGAGGGCTACGGCCCCGGCGGCGTGGCCGTCATTGTGGAGGCCCTGACCGACAACCGCCAGCGCACCGCGCCGGAGGTCCGCCACGCGTTCGACAAGTGCAACGGCAACCTGGGTGCCCAGGGCTGCGTCAGCTGGTCCTTTGACAAGAAGGGCGTCATCGTCATTGACAACGAGGAGGGCGAGCTGGACGAAGACACCGTCATGATGGACGCTCTGGAGGCCGGTGCCGCCGACTTTGAGGCCGACGGTCCCGCCCTGGAGATCACCTGCGACCCCGACGCTTTCAACGATGTGGTGAAGGCCCTGGAGGGGAAGGGCTACGCCTTCGCCAGCGCGGAGATCGAGATGGTGCCCCAGAACTACATCACCCTCACCGGCGAGGGAGACGTGAAGAACATGGAGAAGCTCATCGACATGCTGGAGGACAACGACGACGTGCAGAACGTCTGGCACAACTGGGACAACGACTGAGCATCGCTGGATAGAGAGAGGACGGGGAGACCCGTCCTCTTTTCGTCCTCTGGAATATTCAACAAAACTTTTCTTTTGTGCAAAAAACGCCGGAGAGGCGGGCCTGACCGGTCCCCCTTACCATAAGCATAACCATCACCATTCCCCTTACGCTGACCCTTACCATAGCGGGAGAATTTTACAAAATCCTCCCGGAGATTGCATAGAGCCGTGCATCAGATGGGGAGGGGACGCCTTTTCTTGAGAGGAGTGGTTTTTCGTTGGCAGAGGAACACAAGAAGAGTTTTATGCTGTATTTCGATAATTTTCCCTGTGTGGCGGCCCTGGACGCGGAGCAGCGGGGGGAACTGCTGCTTCTGCTGTACCGCTATGCCATGGCGGCGGACAAGGCTCCCACGGATCCGGAGGAGGTTTTGCGGCAGCACCCGGGCTTGAGGGAGGAGACCCGCATGGCCTACCGGTTTCTGGCGGAGACCATTCGGCGGGATACAGAGAAGTGGAAGGAAAAGCAGCGGCGCTACCAAGAGGCGGCGGCGCGGCGGCAGGGGGATGGGGCGATCTCCCGGCAGGCCCTGGAACAGGCCGCGCCCAAGGATTACAGCGACATCCGGAAGTACCTGCGGGATGTCTCTACCGCTGGTCGGTTGCCAAAATCGGACCCATAGGGTAGACTGAGGGCGAGGTGATACACGTGAACAAGGAGCGGCTGGGCGATTTCATCGGCAGCGAGCGGAAAAATCTGGGCCTGACCCAGCGGGATCTGGCGGCGCGGCTGCATGTGACGGACAAGGCCGTCAGCAAGTGGGAGCGGGGACTGAGCTACCCGGATGTGACGCTGCTGGAGCCCCTGGCGGCAGCCCTGGACCTGACGGTGGAGGAGCTGATGGCCTGCCGGAGGCAGGCGGCGAAAGGAGCGGAGGAGACCATGCAGAGCTTGTTGGATATCTCCCGTGACAGCGTGCGGCAGGAGCGGCGGCGCTCCTGGCAGCGGCTGGCGGCGGTGCTGGTGCTGCTGGCCGTAACTGCAGCCGTGGTGGCGTATACGCAGATCGTGGTGACGGAGGAGGGGTATTACAGCATCGTTCTGAAAGAGACTGTGAATGGCAGGAACTGTGTCTATGTGGAGGACCGTGGACACCTGATCCGGCTGAAGTGCGGGGAGGATGTGGACTTTGATGCCCTCACGCTGCGGGACGAGCGGGGAGATACCATTTCCTATCAGATGGACTTTCAATGGAACCGGCTGACCCGCACTGGTACGGTGTCTGCCTGTGAGGACACCGGCGTCACCGTTCTGGGAGGTGTCATGGATGTCACCTATGAGGGGGATTCCGGCAGCGTGCCGCTTCTCTTCGGCGATACCAGCGTCCAGTATCTCCGGGACGGGTATTACCCGGACCCCTACGCAGAGTCCGAAAATCTGGTGTTTTTATGTGACGTCCGGTTTTGGCCCTATCATCCGGAGGAGCCGGACCCCACCGGCATCAACACCCGGGCAATCCTGGAAGTGGAGGACTGCATCAACGCCGAGGCGCTGGACGTGGATGGGGACGGAGCGCTGGAGGTGGCCGTCCGCACCCGCTGGCCGGAGAAGCCGTACACCGTCTACGACTATGTGGATGGAGAGATTGTGGAGTCATGGCCGGACACCCTGCCGGAGGAGATTTTGGAACAGATGTGGGCCCCGTGGGAAGGGCTATGAGAGGTGCTGCCTATGGAATCTCCTGCGCCCCCCTCTGAGAGCGGCGGGTGGGGTCTCCTTCCACCCGGAGACAGGGAGCCAGCATCTGGCCTTTCACAGCCGGGAGCGGGTCCTCCGCTGCATCGACCAGTACACCGCGCGGCAGTACCGGCATCAATCGGTACAAAAAGAGGCCCTGGCTTTCGCCAGGACCTCTTCTTGTACGAGCAAGACTGTAAGCCGGGTTCTGTATCAAACAGTCATCTATCTCGACGTACCGTCGCCGGTACGCTCCAGCCACCCCGGGAGCGGCCGGGCCAGCCTTGGGGGTCGGACCCCCTGCTCCCATACCGGTGTTGCTCCGGATAGAGTTTACAGCATCGGACAGTCTCCAGCCGATGGGTGAGCTCTTACCTCGCCTTTCCACCCTTACCGACAGAGCTACTCTCTGTCGGTAAGGGTGGCTTGCCGCTCCCCGCGGGAGCGGCCGCTGCGGCGGGCTGATTGCAATTAGGAAGAGGGACCCTTCGCCCCTCTTCACACAACACCCCTGCGCCGTTCCGCGCGGAAGCGATTGCGCTGTTCGGGGAAGTTTCCCTCGCCCCGCTCCGCGGGGCATCGCGTTCAGCCGTCGCTGGTTCCCTGACCGATACAGAGTAACTCTGTCGGCGGTATATCTCTGTTGCACTTTTCCTGAAGTCGCCTTCGGCGGGCGTTACCCGTTATCCTTGCCCTGTGGAGCCCGGACTTTCCTCACGACCGGCCTTTCGGCCTGGCCGCGCGACTGTCTGTCTTACTCGCCTGTCTATTTTAGCGGAATCCGACGGGATTGTCAACGCCTGGCCGCAATGCGGCCTCCACATCGGCGGAAGTCGCCAGGGCCTTCCGCTGAAAATACCGGATGGCCCGCAGAGCGCAGTTAGGTCCCGGCTTCATGGCCCCGCAGCCCCGGGAGAAAAAGTCTGGGAAGGAGAGGGGCGTGGTTGTATTTTTTTCCGATCTGCGGTATAATTTCCTTGTCTGTCAATCTCTGCCGCCCAGCGCGGCGTTAGGAGCGTACCCATGAAGTTTGAGGAATATCTGGACTCTCTGCGGAACAAGTCCGTGGCCGTCATCGGCATCGGCGTCAGCAACCGGCCCCTGATCCGGCTGCTGCTGGAGCGGGGCATTCCCGTCACCGCCTGCGACAAAAAATCCCGGGAGGCCCTGGGGCCCCTGGGGGACGAGCTGGAGCAGCACGGCTGCCGCCTGCAGCTGGGGGAGGACTACCTGAAGGACCTGACGGCGGACGTGATCTTCCGCACCCCCGGCCTGCGGCCCGACGTGCCGGAGCTGGCGGCGGCGGTGGCGCGGGGCAGCGCCCTCACCAGCGAGATGGAGGTCTTTTTTCAGGTCTGCCCCTGCGAGATGATCGCCGTCACCGGGTCCGACGGCAAGACCACGACCACCACGATCATCGCAAAGCTCCTGGAGGCCGCCGGGCGCACCGTCCACCTGGGGGGCAACATCGGCCGCCCGCTGCTGTGCGACACGCCGGACATCGCGCCAACGGATCTGGCGGTGCTGGAGCTCAGCTCCTTCCAGCTGATGACCATGGACCGGAGCCCCCGCATCGCCGTTATGACCAACCTGTCTCCCAACCACCTGGACGTCCACAAGAGCTACGGGGAGTATATCGCTGCCAAGGAAAATATCTTTACACACCAGACAGTCCGGGATATTGCCGTCTTTAATGCCGACAACGAGACCACGGTCCGCTGCGCCGAAAAGGCCCCGGGCCGGGTGCGGTGGTTCTCCCGCCGGAAGGAGGTGGCGGACGGCGTGTTCCTCCGGGGCACCTCCATTGTCTGCCGGGGGCCGCAGGGCGAGCGGGTGGTGCTGGACACCGCCGACATCAAGCTCCCCGGCGTCCACAACATCGAGAACTACATGGCCGCCGTCGCCGCCGTGGACGGGATGGTCCCAGACGAGGCCATCCGGGCCTTCGCCCGCACCTTCGGCGGCGTGGAGCACCGGATCGAGCTGGTCCGGGAGCTGGACGGCGTCCGGTGGTACAACGACTCCATCGCCTCCAGCCCCAGCCGCACCATCGCCGGGCTCCGGTCCTTTCCGGAAAAGGTCCTTTTGATCGCCGGGGGCAAGGACAAGGGCATCTCCTATGACGCCATCGGTCCGGAGATCAACGAGCATGTGAAGGCCCTGATCCTCTGCGGCGCAACCGCCGGGGTGATCCGGGCCGCCGTGGAGAAGGCCGCCAACTTCACCGGCCTGCCCATCACGGAGGTGGACAGCTACCAGTCCGCCGTGGCGCTGGCCCGTGAGACGGCGCGGCCGGGGGATGTGGTGCTGCTGTCCCCGGCCAGCACCTCCTTTGACCGGTTCGCCAACTTCATGGAGCGGGGCCGGGTCTTCAAGGATCTGGTGAACGCTCTGAAATAAGGCCAGGCCGCCCCCGCATACAATGGCGGGAAGGGGGCGTGATGGCCATGATCTGGCGCGGATTTTACTTCTACCGCCGGCGGATGGACCGCCGGCGGGTGCTGCGGGCCCTGGCGTTTCTGCTGATGGCTCTGGCGCTGACGGTGCTCTTCATCGCCGCCACCCAGATGCGGCCTCTGCTGGAGAGCATGGCCACCACCCGGGTGTCCAACACCGTTACCCGCATCGTCAGCGAGGCCGTGTATGAGGCCATCGAGAAGGGCGAGCTGCAGTACGACGGCCTGGTGTCCTTTGAGAAGGACACGGAGGGCCACATCACCGCTGTGCAGAGCAACATGGCGGCCTTCAACCACCTGCAGGCGGAGATTCTGGACACGGTCCTGACCCGCATCAGCCAGGTGCCCACCGGGGACCTGTCCATCCCCATCGGCAGCCTGACGGGTTCGACGCTGCTGGCGGGACGGGGGCCCCGCATCACCGTGCGGATGGAGTCCGTGGGGTCGTCGGAGGCGAACTTCCGCAACGCCTTCACCTCCGCCGGCATCAACCAGACCAAGCATCAGATCATCCTGACGGTGGATGTCTCCGTCAGCGTTCTGCTGCCGGGGTTCCGCACCGCCACCAAGGTGTCCAATTCCTTCATCGTGGCGGAGACGGTGATCGTGGGCACGGTGCCGGACACCTACACCTATTTCTCCACAGATCCGGATACGTACGAGGAGGATCTGAAAGACTACATTCTGAACAACAGCTGAGAAGGGAGCACACCCTATGGACTACCGCGAGGAAATGAAGCAGCTGCGGGACTTTTTGAACCAGCAGAGCTATCTGTACTATGTTCTGGACGCGCCGGTGATCCCGGACTACGAGTACGACCGGCTGAACCGGCGCCTGGAGGAGCTGGAGGCGGAGCACCCGGAGGAGATCACCCCGGACTCCCCCACCCAGCGGGTGGGCGACAAGATCCTGGAGGGCTTTGAGACCTACGAGCACCCGGTACCCCTGGAGAGCCTGCAGGACGTGTTCAACGCAGAGGAGGTCTCGGAGTTCCTGGATCGGATGCGGGAGGCCCTGGGGGACGGCGCCGCCTACTCCGTGGAGCCCAAGGTGGACGGCCTGTCCGTGGCCCTGGAGTATCGGGACGGCGTGTTCGTCCGGGGCGCCACCCGGGGCGACGGCCGGGTGGGGGAGGACGTGACGGAGAACCTCAAGACCATCCGCGCCATCCCCATGCAGCTGCCGGAGAAGCTGCCCCGGCTCATCGTCCGGGGCGAGGTCTATATGTCCCGGGCGGTGTTCGCGGAGATCAATGCCCGCCGGGAGCTGGAGGGCAAGCCCCTCATGGCCAATCCCCGGAACGCCGCCGCCGGGTCCCTGCGGCAGCTGGACCCCAAGATCTGCGCGGAGCGGAAGCTGGATATCCAGGTGTTCAACCTCCAGCTGGCGGAGGGCAAGACCTTCCAGAACCACTCGGAGACCCTGGACTACATGGCCTCCCAGCACTTCAAGGTGATCCCCCACAAGACCCTCTCCGACCCGGCGGAGATTCAGGCGGAGATCGACCGGATCAACGAGGAGCGGATGGACTACCCCTTCGACATCGACGGGGCGGTCATCAAGAGCGACCACCTGGCGGACCGGGAGCGGCTGGGCTCCACCGCCAAGTTCCCCAAGTGGGCGGTGGCCTTCAAGTACCCGCCGGAGAAGAAGTTCTCCGTGGTCCAGGACATCGTGGTGCAGGTGGGCCGCACCGGCGTGCTGACGCCCAAGGCGGTGCTGTCCCCGGTGCGGCTGGCGGGCACCACCGTCACCAACGCCACCCTCCACAACCAGGACTTCATCACCGAGAAGGACATCCGCGTGGGGGACACTGTGCTGGTGCAGAAGGCGGGGGAGATCATCCCGGAGATTTTGAGCGTGGACTTCGACAAACGCCCGGAGGGCACGGTGCCCTACACGCTGCCGGACGCCTGCCCGGTGTGCGGCGCCCCAGTGGTCCGGGACGAGGACGGCGCGGCCCTGCGCTGCACCGGCGCGGAGTGCCCGGCCCAGCTGCTGCGGAACCTCACCCACTTCGCCAGCCGGGACGCCATGGACATCGACGGCTGCGGTCCGGCGGTGATCCAGCAGCTGATCGACTCCGGGCTGATCTCCAACGCCGCGGACCTGTACAGCCTCCACGCCGCGGACGTGGCCAAGCTGGACCGGATGGGGGAGAAGTCCGCGGAGAACCTGATCCGGGCCATTGAGAACTCCAAGGCCAACGACCTGAGCCGCCTGCTGTACGGCCTGGGCATCCGGCAGGTGGGGGAGAAGGCCGCCAAGACCCTCGCCGCCCACTTCGGCTCCATGGACGCGCTGATGGCCGCCACAGAGGAGGCGCTGACGGAGATTCCCGACGTGGGCGGCATCACCGCCCGGTGCATCGCGGACTACTTCCGGGGCGACCAGGCGAAGGACCTGATCCGCCGCCTGAAAGAGGCGGGGGTGAACATGGAGAGCACCGCCCAGCCCACCGGGGACCTGCTGGCGGGATTGACCTTCGTCCTGACCGGCGAGCTGGAGTCCGCCTCCCGCAAGGAGGCCGGGGAGAAGCTGGAGGCTTTGGGGGCCAAGGTGTCCGGGTCCGTGTCCAAAAAGACCGGCGCCGTGGTGGCCGGAGAGGCCGCGGGCAGCAAACTCCGGAAGGCCCAGGAGCTGGGGGTGCCGGTTCTCAGCGAGGAGCAGTACCGGGTGCTGGTGGACGAGGTCCCCGGCGACAAGGCGGAAATCCTGGCCCTGCTGGGCCGGGACGAGGCGGCAAAAGAAGCGGAATAAACAGGGAAGCGGGGGCTCACGCCCCCGCTCTTTCGGCTTGTGTGCAGGCTGCGCTGCGATGCGTGCCCGGCGGGCGTACCGTCAGCAGGGGTCATCGATCTGGATCATGAATTTTGTGACGTATTCCTCCGGGCTGGAGATCGCAAATTCGTTCAATCCAAGCTCGTAGGCAAAGCCCGTCAGTGTCAGATGCTGCCGGCGGGCATAGTCGATCATTTTTTGGTACATGGCGGGCGCCTTGTCCCAAGGTCCCTTCTGATAGCCGCAAAGATACCGCCCCGCCGGCCTGACGAACGTATGCGGACCGGATGCGCTGCCGGACGAATAGGTAAACAGCCCGTCGTATGTTTCAAAGGACCCGGCGGTGACTTTGTCCAGGGAGAGGAAGCTCCCGATTCCCATGCGTATCTGCTCAATGCCCCATTGACTTTTCAAATCGGTAAAAAGCCGGGATAAATCGTCTCCGGAAAAATCATACGGCAAAACAGAAATTTTGACCGCGCCGCACTCCTCGACCCTGATTTCCTCATCCGGCAGGCCCTCGCAAAGACGCACCTGCGCTTTTTTGGTCTTCAGTATGTTCCGCGCGCGCTTCAGCCTTCGTATCTCCAGATCGATTTCCGCCTCTTTCCGATCTGCGATCTGCAAAAACTTTTCCGGAGCAGGATGCTTACAGTAGTCCGCAATTTCCGCGATGCTCATATTCAACTCTTTCAGCATACGGATATACTCAAAAACAATGCTCTGTGATGCGTCGTAATAGCGGTAACCGTTTTCCCCCTTTTGGCAGGGGGAAAACAGGCCGATGTCGTCATAATAATGCAGCGTTCTCCGATTGACACCGTGCAGTTCCGCAAACTGGGCGGTGGTCATTTTTACAGTGTTTTGCCTCATCACAAAATAGCTCCTTTTCCGGTATTGACATTACAGCTGCTGTAAGGACTATTATACGGGGTATCCGAGACCAATACCAGGGGGAATATCATGGAGATGCAAATCAGAGAATATCAGAAACAGGACTTTCAGCCCTTAAAGGAAATCATCCGAAGCACGTGGCACTATGATGAGTTCAGCAGTCCCGAAACGGCTTCCAGGCTGGCGGAGGTTTTTCTGCGCAGCTGCCTGACAAATTACACCTTTTCACAGGTGGCCGTACTTGACGGAACTGCGGCAGGGATCATTTTGGTAAAGAACAACAAGGATCACAGATGCGCCCTCTCTGCCAGATTTCAGCAAATCCTGTCCATTGTGAAGCTGTATGCGTCCAAAGAGGGAAGGGCAGTCTCTCAAATCTTCCAAAACGTCAATGAGATCGATGAGCAATTGCTGCGCGGCTGCAAAAAGACCTATCCGGCGGAATTGGCTCTGTTTGCTGTCCGTTCATCCTGTCAGGGAAAGGGCATCGGCAAAAAGCTGTTTCATTCCGCGCTTGCCTATTTGAAACAGCAGGGATTGGATGAATTCTACCTGTTTACAGATACCAGCTGCAACTACGGCTTTTATGAACACCAGGGCATGTGCCGCCGCGGCCAGAGAGAGCATCTTTTCCAGATAAACGGGCAGACCGTAAGCATGAATTTCTTTCTTTATGACCGCGCAACGGTATTTCATGACGCTGCGGGCTGCAATTTTTGAAATTGTATTAACTGCATAAAAAATAATTGTTTTTTTGTGCAGTTCATCAATATTCTGGAGCGAGTCACTCCGAAACATTATCCAGTTCGGCCATAGACACCGGCGGCTCTGCGTGGTATCTTTGTTAAGCACCAGCCGGGAAGGCTGGGAGTCTGATACAGAAAGGATGTGTTTCCCATGCGACTGCGTTCCGAAGCGGACGTGCAGGAGTTCCTGGACGCCGTCAGCCAGTGCGGCGGCGACGTGTACCTGAAGAGCCCGGAGGGAGACATTTTTAATTTGAAATCCTCCATGTCCCGGTATATCGCCATCGGCCGCCTCATCGAGGAGCAGGGCGATACCCTGGAGCTCTTTGCCGACCGGAAGGAAGACCAGGCCCGGCTCATGCCCCTGGTGGAAGACCTGATGAAGAACGGGGACTGAGTCCCCGCAAAAAGCGCCCGCCCCGGGAGATCGGGGCGGGCGCTTTCCATTCAGTGGGTCACTTGTCAAAGGACGGGTTCACAAAGTAGAGATTCTTCTCGTTCATCTTGTCCTTGGCCAGCCGCAGTCCCTCGCCGAAGCGCTGGAAGTGGACGATCTCCCGGGCCCGGAGGAACTTGATGACGTCGTTGACGTCCGGATCGTCGGAGAGGCGCAGGATGTTGTCGTAGGTGACACGGGCCTTCTGCTCGGCGGCCAGATCCTCCGTCAGGTCGGCGATCAGGTCGCCCTTCACCGCCATGCTGGCGGCGCTGTAAGGGAAGCCGGAGGCGGCGGTGGGGTACACGCCGGCGGTCCGGTCCACAAAATACGTGTCAAAGCCCGCGGTCCGGATCTGCTCCTCGGTGAGGTCCCTGGTCAGCTGGTGGACGATGGCGCCGATCATCTCCAAATGGCCCAGCTCCTCAGTGCCGATGTCGGTCAGCAGGCCCTTCAGCTCCGCATAGGGCATGGAGTACCGCTGGCTCAGGTAGCGCAGGGACGCGCCCAGCTCACCGTCGGGCCCGCCGTACTGGGAGATGATGACGGAGGCCAGCTTGGGATTGGTGTTCTTGATCTTCACCGGGTACTGGAGCTTCTTCTCATAAATGAACATCAGTCATTGCCTCCTTCCTCCCAGGGCCACGGGTCCTTCAGCCAGGCGAAGCCGTCCTCCGGCGTCAGGTCCGTCTGCAGCAGGGGGCCGTACATCTTCTGGTACTTCTCACGGCCCTCTTTCGCCAGCTTGATATAGGACCAGTACAGCTGCAGCGCCTCCTGATCCTGGGCGTGGGTGGTGAGATACAGGCCCAGCTCGTCAATGGCAAAGTCCAGGGCCATCAGCTCCACCAGGGCGGTGTTGGCCATTTTCGTCTTGGCCTGGATGGCCGCCTTGAAAGGCAGGTCAAGCCCCGGGAACAGGGTGCCGGTTTGCAGGGCCTCCATCCGGCTGTACCGGACAGGGTTCTCCTCCTGCATGGCTACAAAGGGAAACACCATGGGTGCACAGGTGCCGGGCAGAGTGCCCTGGTTCGGCTGGCAGGAGCCGGACGGCGGCATGGAAGGCACGGACGGCGTGGGCGGCGTATTGGTGTTGGGTTTCTCCATCTGCATGGATGCCTCCTTCTGGGGTAGGGTGCGCATGGGAACCATGCGCCCATGCCATCCTATGCGGAGATGGTCCGGGAGGAGCCTGCCCTTGATTTCCGCCGTCCGAGCCGCTATAATCGGGAATATGGGATAAGCAGGCGGGAATAGGCTTTCCCCAGGGGGTGCCGCCTGTGATTATTCTGATCCGAAAGCGCCATGTGGCGTATGTTGTGCTGCTGTGTTGTTTTGTCGCCGGGCTCTCCGCCGTGCTGTGGCATGGGAACGCCGCCTTCACGGCGGCGTTCGCCCCGGGGGAGGAGGGCGCGTCTCCCGTTGTGGTGGTGGACGCCGGCCACGGCGGGGAGGACGGCGGCGCTGTGGCCGCCGACGGCACGGTGGAGAGCGGCCTGAACCTCGCCATCGCCCGGCGGGTCCGGGACCTGCTGACCTTTGCGGGGGTGCCCACCACCGTCACCCGGGAGGGGGACGCCGCCATTTACGACCCCGGCAGCGCCACTCTGCGGGAGAAGAAGGTCTCCGACCTCCACAACCGGGTGGCTCTGGTGGATGAGCTGCCCGGCGCGGTGCTGTTGAGCATCCACCAGAACAGCCTGCCGTCGTCGCCCTCCACCCGGGGGGCCCAGGTGTTCTGGAACCGCCAGGAGGGGGCGGAGGAACTGGCGTCGTCCATTCAGGAGTCCCTGAACGGCGCCGTCAACGCCGGACATGAGAAGAAGGCCGCCCAGGTGCCGTCCTCGGTGTACCTGATGAAGGAGATCACCGCCCCCGGCGTGCTGGTGGAGTGCGGATTTCTCTCCAACGCCGCGGAGACGGAACAGCTGAAGGACCCGGCCTACCAGACAAAGCTGGCGGCGGCCATCGCGGCGGGCGTGCTGAATTCAGATAAGCGTTGAAAGAGAAAAGATCAGACAGTTTGTTCCTTTCTCTTTCCATGGGAGGTTGCAATGAAGCCAAAGACTCTGTTCTACTGCACGGAGTGCGGCAATGAGACGCCCAAGTGGGCGGGGAAGTGCCCGGCCTGCGGGGCGTGGAATACCATCGTGGAGCAGCCCCAGGCCGCCCGGGCGGCAGGGAAGGGGGCCTCCCGCCCGGCAGGAGGGGGGGCCGTCCGCAGGGCCCGGCCGGTGACGGAGCTGGAGGCGGATGCGGAAATCCGGTTCTCCACTGGCATGGGAGAGCTGGACCGGGTCCTGGGCGGCGGTGCCGTCAAGGGCTCGCTGGTGCTGGTGGGCGGCGCGCCGGGAATCGGCAAGTCCACGCTGATGCTTCAGATCTGCGAGAGCCTCTGCCGGGAGAATAAGGTCCTGTATGTATCCGGCGAGGAGTCGGAGCACCAGCTGAAGCTCCGGGCCAAGCGGCTGGACGTGCAGAGCGAACGGCTGTTCGTGATCTCCGAGACCAGCCTGGGGGACCTGCTGGAGTCCGTGGCGGCGGAGGCGCCGGACGTGCTGATCGTGGACTCCATCCAGACCCTGTACAATGACGCGCTGGAGTCCCCGGCGGGCAGTGTCAGCCAGGTGAAGGACTGCACCATGGCCCTGATGCAGCTGGCCAAAGGGCAGGGGATCACGGTGTTCGTCATCGGCCATGTGAACAAGGAGGGGTCCATCGCCGGCCCCAAGGTTCTGGAGCACATGGTGGACTGCGTGCTGTACTTTGAGGGGGACCAGCACACCGCCTACCGCATCCTGCGGGCGGCCAAGAACCGCTTCGGCGCCACCAATGAGATCGGCGTCTTCGAGATGCGGGACAGCGGCCTCGTGGAGGTGGAGAACCCGTCAGAGATGCTGCTGTCCGGTCGGCCGGAGGACGCCCCCGGGACCTGCGTCACCTGTGTGATGGAGGGGGCAAGGCCGGTGCTGGCGGAGATTCAGGCGCTGGCGGTGTCGTCTCCGGCGGGCAACCCCCGCCGCACCAGCAACGGCTTTGACTACAACCGCTTCGCCATGCTGCTGGCGGTGCTGGAGAAGCGGGGCGGCCTGAAGGTCTCCGCCTGCGACGCGTACCTGAACATCATCGGCGGCTTGAGCCTGGACGAGCCCGCCGCGGATCTGGCGGCGGTGATCGCCCTGGCCTCCAGCTATCTGGACCGGCCGGTGCCGGCGGATTTGGTGGCCATCGGGGAGGTGGGCCTCACCGGAGAGCTGCGGTCCGTCAGCCAGCTGGGCCAGCGGGTCAGCGAGGTCCGGCGGCTGGGCTTTACCCAGTGCCTGATTCCGTCCCGCCGGACCGGGGAGCTGGCCGCGCCTGCGGGGCTTCGTCTGATCCCGGTGCGGAATATCGGTGAGGCGATCCGAGCCGCCCTTCGTCCGTCGGAATGAAGTGGACGCAGGCGCCGCCCAGGGCGGGGAGGCCCGCCGCGGCGGCGCTGTCCAGCGTGCAGACGCCGTCCTGCTGATACACACATTGGCTGGTACAGGGAATCAAACTCATACACATCATCCCATCTCCATGGATTTGGGACTAGCTTTGCCGAAAGCGGCGGTTTTTATGTCCGGTCCGGAGATGCGCCGCGCATTCCGGCGTGTGCCGCCGGCGCTGCGGCTGCGGTCCGGCCGGGAAATTTTCAAAAGACCTGTCAGGGAAGGAGGTTTTGCGGGGAGACAGAAAATTGAACAAAATAAAAATTTTGTTCAATTTGGGGGAGAGCCAAACCGCTCCGGGGCCCGTTTCAGGCCCCCGGCACGACCTACCCCCCCCAGCAGCCGCTCCGGCGGCTGCGCGGAGTATCTGCCCGCAAGTTGACACCGTTATGGCTGATTACCGCACCGAAGCGCCGCAGATTCTGCGGGACTTTCTCTCGTACCACGAGACCATCAAAGCCCACTCCAAGCGGACCGTGGACGAATACTTTCTGGACCTGCGGAATTTCTTCCGCTATCTCAAGCAGACCCGGGACCCGTCCCTGTGTGACCGGTCTCTGGATGAGATCGACATCATGGACGTGGATCTGGACTTCGTGGCCTCCGTGACCCTGACGGACATTTACGGCTACATGACGTACCTCAGCCGGGACCGGGTCCAGCACCAGAACAGCCGGAATTCCGGCTACGGCCTGAACGCCGCGTCCCGGGCCCGGAAGATCGCCACGATCCGGTCGTTTTACAACTACCTCACCAATAAGATGCACTTACTTCGTGAAAATCCTGTCAAAGATATGGATTCTCCGAAATTGAAGAAAACCCTGCCCAAATACCTGACCTTGGACGAGAGCATCCAGCTCTTGGACTCCGTGGACGGCAAAAATCAGGAGCGGGATTACTGTATCCTGACGTTGTTCCTCAACTGCGGGCTGCGGATCAGCGAACTGGTGGGTCTGAACCTCTCCGACATCCAGGAGGATGCCCTGCGGGTTCTTGGCAAGGGCAACAAGGTCCGGATCATCTACCTGAACGACGCCTGCCAGGACGCCATCGCCAAATATCTGGCAGTGCGGCGGCCCATCACCGGCCGGGACGCAAACGCCCTCTTCCTCTCCTCCCAGAACGAGCGGATCAGCCGCTCCACGGTCCACGCCATGGTGAAAAAGCGGCTGGGTCAGGCGGGCATCGACCCGGCGGAGTACAGCTCCCACAAGCTGCGGCACACCGCCGCCACGCTGATGCTGCAGAACGGCGTGGACGTCCGGGCCGTCCAGGAGGTGCTGGGCCACGACCATTTGAACACCACGGAAATCTACACCCACATCGACAACGAATCCCTGCGGATAGCTGCAAAGGCAAATCCCTTGTCACACGTGAAAAAATCAAGGAAAAAGCAAAAGGAAACCGGCTGAGAGGCGCTCCCTCCCAGCCGGTTTTCCCTGTTCATTTTGCGCAAACGATTGCCTAAGGCCGGATGGTGCCCAGTACGTGCAGAAACCGGATGTCCTGGAACGTGTAGGTGGACAGGGGCCGGTTGTCGGCGTCGTAGCTGTGGGCGGCGATCAGTACCGTCTCCAGGGTGATGGGCGCCGTCACCCGCACCACCACCGGCGTATGCTGGAACTCCTGGCCGTTGAAGCTCAGCTGCACCAGGTCCCCGGGCTGCAGGTCCTCCAGGGCGCAGGGCTGGGCCACCGGCCCCACGGAGGGCGCCTGCCTGGTCATGAAATTCCAGAAATAGGGCACCCCGGTCCAGGAGGGGGACTTCTGGTTGGCGTCGATGTAGTACCAGCCGAAATCCGGGGTGAAGTTCATCACACCGCTGCCGGCGAACACACACTGAGACGCGAAGTTGGTGCAGTCTCCCCCCACGTTCTCGTAGTCGTAAAAGGCCGGGTTCCGGCCATAGGCCCACTGGTGGGCATACAGCACGGCGGCACTGCGGTCGTAGTCTGCAAAAAAGCGCATGGGCTCCCCTCCTCTTCCCGCCATTGTATGCGAAAGAGGGACGTTTGGTCAGTTGGGAGTTCGGAATTCATGTGTTCTGCTGCAGGCGGAACAATTGGAATGGGTCCGGCAAAGCCGGACCCAGAAATTGCTCATTCCGCATGATTCCTCATTCCTAATTCGCTCCGATAGCGCTCCGCCTGGTCCAGCAGCTCTCCGGCGCTTGCCAGCAGGGCCTCTGTCACGCGGCTGCCGCCGGTGATCCGGGCCAGCTCCGCCTTCCGCTGCTCCCAGTCCAGCAGCACCACACGGGTATAGGTGCGGCCGTCTCGCTCCCCCTTCTCCACGGAGAAGTGGGTGTCCGCCATGGCGGCCAGCTGCGGGAGGTGGGTCACGCACAGCACCTGCTTGCGGCGGCTGACCTGGGCCAGCTTCTCCGCCACCTTCTGGGCCGCACGGCCGGAGACGCCGGTGTCCACCTCGTCGAACACCAGCGTGCCGATGGACTCCTGCTCCGCCAGCACGTTTTTCAGGGCCAGCATGATCCGGGCCAGCTCACCGCCGGAGGCGATCCGGGCGATGGGCTTCAAGTCCTCCCCGGCGTTGGCAGACATCAGAAACCGGACGGCGTCACAGCCGTCGGGGCCCGGCTCCTTCTCCCCGAAGTCGATGGCGAACCGGACCTTGTGCATGTCCAAGTCCCGGAGCTCGGACTGGATGCGCTGCTCCAGAACGGCGGCGGCCTCTTTCCGGGCGGCGGTCAGCTCCGCCCCCGCTGCCAGGACGGCCTTCCGGGCCTTCTCCAGCTGCTGTTCCAGCCGGGCCAGGGTGTCGTCCGCCGTCTCCATATCGTCCAGCTCCCGGCGGCACTTGTCCAGGTAGGCCAGCATCTCCTCCACCGTGGCGCCGTACTTCTTTTTCAGCCGGTACAGCAGGTCGGACCGGCTCTCCACCGCGTCCAGCTCCGCCGGGGAGAAGTCGAACGCCTCCCGCTTGTCCCGAATGATCTCGGCAAGGTCATAGGCTTCACACCGCAGCTGTTCCAGGCGCTGGTACAGCTCCCCCATGTCTCCGGAGAGCGTGCGGACACCGGCAAGGGCCTCCTCCGCGTCCCGGAGGGCGGAGACGGCGCCGCCTCCCTCCTCCCCACCGTTCAGGCAGTAGTCCGCCCCCGACAGGGCGGAGAGGTACTTCTCCCCGTTCCGCAGCAGGTCCCGCCGCTCTGTGAGGCTCTCCTCCTCGCCGGGTACCAGCTGGGCCCGCTCCAGCTCGTCGATCTGAAAGCGGAGGCTGTCCATCCGCCGGGCCTTCTCCGCCTCGTCCATCTGGAGGGCCCGAATCTTCGCCTGTAAGTCGGCCATGGCTTCATAGGCCGCCTGATACCGCCCCAGGGGTGCCTCCGTCCGGCCAAAGCGGTCCAGATAGCTCAGGTGCTGCTCCTCGTCCAGCAGCTGCTGGCCGTCGTGCTGGCCGTGGATGTTCAGCAGCTCTTCTCCGATCCTGCGCAGCTGGGCCACGGTGACAGGGCGGCCGTTGACCCGGCAGAGGTTCTTGCCGTCCCCCGTCAGCTCCCGCTGGAGCAGCAGGTGGCCGTCCTCGTCCGGGGCAGCTCCGGTCTCCGCCAACCCGGCCAGATCACCGGGCACCTGGGAAAATTCGGCGCTGACAAAGGCCCGGTCCGCGCCGGTGCGGACCAGGTCCCGGGAGGTGCGCCCGCCCAGTACCGCGCCCATGGCGTCGATGACAATGGACTTGCCGGCGCCGGTTTCGCCGGTGAGGGCGTTGAAGCCGGGGCGGAACTGGATGTCCGCCTCCTGGATGACCGCGATATTCTCAATGTGCAGAAGCTCCAGCATGGGACTCCTCCTCTGAAAAAGCGCCCGGCAGGTCCGCCGGGCGCGGCAATATCAGCTGATGAACATGGCGTCGCCAAAGGAGAAGAAGCGGTATTTCTCCCGCACCGCCTCCTCATAGGCGGCCAGCACATGCTCCCGCCCGGCGAAAGCGGACACCAGCATGATGAGGGTGCTCTCCGGCAGGTGGAAGTTGGTCACCAGGCCGTCCATCACCTTGAATCGGTAGCCGGGGTAGATATAGATGTTCGTCCAGCCGGACTTGGCCTCCATGTGTCCGTCCTCGGCGGCCCAGGATTCCAGCGTCCGGCAGGAGGTGGTGCCCACGCAGATGCACCGGCCCCCGCCCTTCCGGGTCTCGTTGATGAGGTCCGCCGTCTCCTGGGGGATGGTGCAGTACTCGCTGTGCATGGGGTGGTCCTCAATGGTGTCCTCCTTCACGGGCCGGAAGGTGCCCAGGCCCACATGGAGCGTCACATACCCGATCTTTACGCCCTTGGCCCGGATCTTCTCCAGCAGCTCCGGGGTGAAGTGGAGCCCCGCCGTGGGGGCGGCGGCGCTGCCCAGGACCTTGGAGTACACGGTCTGATACCGCTCCTGGTCCTGGAGCTCCTCCTTGATGTAGGGGGGCAGGGGCATCTTGCCCAGCCGCTCCAGCGTCTCCAGAAAGATGCCCTCGTAGTCGAAGCGGATCAGGCGGCCGCCCTCCTCCAGCTGCTCCACGATCTCGGCGGTCAGCTCCCCGTTGCCGAAGGACAGTCTGGTGCCCTTGCGGAGCTTCCGGCCCGGGCGGACCAGACACTCCCACACCTTGTCTCCCCTGTCGTTCAGCAGCAGCACCTCGCAGATGCCGCCGCCGGGCAGCCGCTGTCCCACCAGACGGGCGGGCAGCACCCGGGAGTTGTTCAAAATCAGGCAGTCGCCGGGGTTCAGGTAGTCCGGCAGGTCGTAGAAATGGTGGTGTCCCGTGGCGCCGCTCACCCGATCCAGGGTCATCAGGCGGGAGGTGTCCCGCTTCTCAATGGGGGTCTGGGCGATCAGCTCCTGGGGCAGGTCGTAGTAAAAATCACTGGTCTTCATGTTGCTTCCTTCTCATTACCGGACACGGATGCCGGTGAAATAAAATTCCAAAATGTCGATGTAGTCGTGGCCCTGCTCCGCCATGGCCCTGGCGCCGTACTGGCTCATGCCCACGTTATGGCCGTTTCCGGTGCCGGTGATGGTGATGCCGCCCCGGGAGGCGGAGCCCCGCCCGCCGGAGCTGCCGCCGGTGAGGTCCGCCGTTCCGGAGGCGGAGATGGCGGCGTGGTCCTCCCCCTCCAGGCGGCTGACGGTGCCGCTGCCGGAGATGACGGACGCACCGTCCAGAGCCGACAGGGTGCCGGAGGCGCTGTTCACCGCGTAGCTGCTGCCGCCCCCGGTGCCGCCGGTGATGGTGAACCGCAGGCTGGGGACGTTCTTGCCCAGGGTGGTGCTGTAAAAGGCCATCCGGGCGTCGTCCCCCGTGCGGACCAGGGTCTTTCCCCGGCTGTCCACAAAGGTCACGGAATACACGTTGCCCAGATCGGTGACTTCCGATACATAGGCGTCCACCACGTCCCCGATGTCGTAGCCGCTGTTCTGCAGCACCCAGGTCAGCTCCTCCCAGGTATAGGTGACCGTCCACCTGTAATCAGGAATGGAGATCTGCGCCTCGTAGGGGTCTTCCTTTCCCCGGAGATAGGGCACGTCGGTGCCCCAGACGTTCTCCGCGTCCTCGGTGGCGCCGCCGTCGGAGGAGTGGTAGTAGGCCTGGGCCAGCTCGCCGTCATAATAGAGGCACTCCCCCTCCGTCTCCTCCACCGCCCGGTCCGTGGCGGAGGTGGCCTCACCGATGCCGCTGTACGCTTGGCAGTCTGTGGAGCTGCACACGTCGAATCCGTAGGCGGACAGGTGCTTGGTGGTGAGGCAGGCAAAGGTCCGGGCGCACACGGCCTGGGCCTTCAAGGCCTCCAGCTCCCAGTTCCCCGGCATTTCAGAGGGCAGAACGCCCTTCACATAGTCCTCCAGGTCCACCACGTTCACCACCTGCAGCCCGCCGCCGCTGACGGTGTACTCGAACCCGCCCCGATAGCGGTTCCCCCGGAACCAGGTGACGGGGTCCCGGCCCTGGGGCATCACGGCCAGGGTGTCCTCCCTGCTCTCATAGAGGACCCGGTCTGTGCCGGTGATGGTCACCTGGATGCCGTCCCGGCCTGCCGGCTCCATGGTGATGGCGGTCTCGTCCGTCTCACCCAGGGACACGAAGGTCCGGTCGTCCTCGAAGTACCCGAACTCGTAACCGCTGCCCTCATCGTTTTCCAGGTTGGCGGAGGACATGACGGAGGAGCCGTACCGCAGCCCCACCTTCACCGTATCATTGGTGACGGCGGAGGCGCTGACAGTACCCAGGGCGTAAAATGTCACAATCAGCGACAGCAGGAACAAGCCTTTTTTCATGGAACCTCCCCAAGCCATGCACCTTGACGGAATCGCAGAAGTATGCTAATATATGTACAAATGTCCGCGCTGGAAGTACAGGCTTTCTACATCAATATGGATCATTATAGTACATTCCGGCGCCATATTCAACCAAAATCGACGGAAGGCATCGCGTTTTTCCGCCGCAACATGGGAGCAGGAGGCACATACTATGAAACAGTACAAAGTCGGAATCATCGGCGGCACCGGCATGGTGGGCCAGCGCTTCATCACGCTGATGGAGCATCACCCCTGGTTTCAGCTGACGGCCATCGCCGCCAGCGCACGCAGCGCCGGCAAACCTTACGCCGAGGCGGTGGCGGGCCGCTGGGCCCTGGACGTCCCCATGCCGGAGGAGGCCAAAAATCTGGTGGTCCTGGACGCGGAGCAGGACGCGGAGCGGCTGGCCTCCATGGTGGATTTCTGCTTCTGCGCCGTGGACATGAAGAAAGAGGAGATCCGGGCCCTGGAGGAGAAATACGCGAGACTGGAGTGTCCCATCGTCTCCAACAACTCCGCCCACCGGTGGACCGACGATGTACCCATGGTAGTCCCGGAGATCAACGCGGACCATCTGGCGGTGATCGAGGCCCAGCGCAAGCGCCTGGGCACCCGCCGGGGCTTCATCGCCGTGAAGAGCAACTGTTCGCTCCAGAGCTACGTCCCGGCCCTGCACCCCCTGAAGAAGTACGGCCTGGACAAAATCCTGGTCTGCACCTATCAGGCCATCTCCGGCGCCGGCAAGACCTTCCAGCGCTGGCCGGAGATGGTGGATAACTGCATCCCCTACATCGGCGGCGAGGAGGAGAAGAGCGAGCAGGAGCCGTTGAAGCTGTGGGGCCGCGTGGAGGACGGGAAGATCGTCAGGGCCGACGGCCCCTCCATCACCGCCCAGTGCTTCCGGGTGGCCTGCCAGGACGGTCACATGGCCGCGGTGTTTATGAAATTCGCGGACGGCAAGGCCCCCTCCATGGAGCAGATCAAGGCCGACTGGGCCGCCTTCCGGGGCGTACCCCAGGAGCTGGAGCTCCCCTCCGCCCCCAAGCAGTTCCTCCACTACTTTGAGGAGCCTGACCGGCCCCAGACCCGGCTGGACCGGAACCTGGAGCACGGCATGGCCGTGTCCGTGGGCCGCCTGCGGCCGGACACCCAGTACGACTACAAGTTCGTGTGCCTCTCCCACAACACCCTGCGGGGCGCTGCGGGCGGCGCGGTACTCCTGGCGGAGCTGCTGTGCGCCAAGGGATACATGGACTGATTCCATCTCATACATCCACAAAAGAGACGGCTTGCCGGAGTTGGCAGGCCGCCTCTTTTATCCTCAGACCTGCATCAAATTTAGGAATTGGAAATTTGAAATGGAGGTGTTCCGCCGCAGGCGGAACGATTTTAAATTTCCAAGCTCCACCGGGCACCAAAATTTCTAATTCCCCATTTCCAGCTGAAAAGGAGCGTGTGTACATTGAAAAAGCCTCTCTTCACCGGGTCCGGTGTGGCCATTGTCACGCCCTTTACCAAAGAGACCGTGGATCTCCCCACCCTGGGGAAGCTGCTGGACTTTCAAATGAAAAACGGCACCGACGCCATCATCGTCTGCGGCACCACCGGCGAGGCCAGCACCATGAGCTACCGGGAGCGGATGCGGACCATCGAGTTCTGTGTGGACCACGTGGACGGGCGGCTGCCGGTGATCGCCGGCACCGGCTCCAACTCCACAGAGAACGCCCTGGCCCTGTCCCGGGACGCGGAGCGGGCCGGGGCCGACGGATTGCTGCTGGTGACGCCCTACTACAACAAGGCCAGCCAAGCCGGGCTCATCCGCCACTTCCAGGTGATCGCCGACGGCGTGGATGTGCCGCTGATCCTGTACGACGTACCCTCCCGCACCGGCGTCACCATCGCGCCGGAGACGTATGCGGAGCTTGCCAAGCACCCCAACATCAACGGCGTCAAGGAGGCGGGGGGCAATTTCTCCAACATTCAGAAGACCCGGAACCTGTGCCCCGAGGACTTCTCCATCTGGTCCGGCAACGATGACGAGACAGCGGCCATCTGTATGCTGGGCGGCAAGGGCGTCATCTCCGTAGTGGCCAACGTCCTGCCGGCGGAGATGCACCGGCTGACGGAGCTGTGCCTGCGGAACGACTTCGCCGCCGCCGGAAAGCTGCAGCTGGAGCTGAAGGACTTCTGCGACGCCATGTTCTGCGACGTGAACCCCATCCCCGTCAAAACGGCGCTGAACCTGCTGGGCTGGGACGTGGGCCCCCTGCGCCTGCCGTTGTGCGACCCCACCGAGGCCGGGCTGGAGAAAATCAGGGCGGCCCTGGAAAAGCACGGGCTGACCTCCAGAGTATAAGCCACAGCCGCCCGGCGAAAGCCGGGCGGCTGCTGTTCGGTTTATTTCCGGGTACTGCCGCCGTACTGCTCCGAGGACAGGCGCACCTGGGCCTCTCCATCGCCGATGCCGGTGATTTCCACCGTCAGCTTGTTCCGCAGGTCGGCGCTCTCCCCTTCCTGGACCTGGAAAGCCCGGACCAGCGTCTCCCCGGCGGGGATGCGAACCATGGAGAACAGCTCCTGGTTGATATGGCCCACGGTCCAGGGGCGGAAGACACGCACCAGGATGTCCTGGTCCCCCTGGTTCTCGATCACCAGGGCGGCATAGGGCAGCTCCGGCATGAAGTGGAAGGTGTACGTCAGATCCGCCCCCTGGAGGGCCACGCCGTCCACGAACCGCCCCAGATAGGCGGCTGGATCCAGCACCGCCGGGTCCACCTCGGTGAACACCCCGCAGCTGACGCCATACTCCGGCACGGTGGGTGTCTCCATCTGCCGCTGGATGAGTTCCTCCCGGATGGGCGAGTCCTCTTCCAGCCCGTGTCCGACGATGACGGAGGTGCCGTCCCCCACCTGAATCTCCGCCTTCTGGTCGCCGATGGCGACGATGCGCTCCGTGCCGTCTTCGTTCTGCGTGGTCCTTCTGGAGAAGAACTCAGCCCCCGTCCAGTAGATGGGCTGGCCGTTCCCGTCCAGACGGGGATTGCCCTCCGCATCTACGGCCGCCTCAGTGCCGAAATCAATGCAGTTCAGGTCCTCCCGGTACACCGCGCCGTAGACCATGTCCAGCACCTCCGCCGCGGTCTCGGCGCTGATGAAGTAGTGGTCCTCCCCGTTTTCATCAGTGTAGGTCAGCACAGTGGGGATCTGCGCTCCGTCCTCCGTAGTCCAGGCAGCGCCGGCAGGTACCTGTTCCTTGCCGAACAGAGCCACACCCGCCTCGCCGTAGGCCACCTGTCCGTTCAGCGTCCCGCTCTGAGGGACAGCAGGCGGCCTGGTCTCCCCCGCCAGGGAGGCCCCCACCAGCCCTACCAACAGCAGCATGGTGCTCATGCCCGCGATAAAGGGAATGTAATTGCGTTTCATCAGATTCCTTCCTTTCCTGTCACCAGGTCACATTCCTGGCAATCTCCAGCAGCTCTTCGGCGGACAGGCCCTTCCCATGGAGGGCGAAGATGTAGGGCCCGTCCGTCCACAGCAGGTCTTTTTCTGTGCTGTCCGTCTCCTCTTCCACCAGCAGGCCCAGGCGGCCGTTGACCTCCACCTCAGAGCCCTGGCAGGCGGTCCCCTTGGAACCCACCAGGTCCTCTCCCTGGGTCTGCATCAGGGTGAAGGAGGCATCCTCCCCCCTTCGGTACGCCAGACTTCGCTCCCCGCGGATCTCACTGGTGCTGCTGCGGACCAGGATGAAGCCCTCCGGCACACAGCGCAGTTGGGCGTCCTGGAAAGGCCGGGTGGTGGCGTGCTCCAGGCGGATAACGTACCGCAGTTCCCCGTCCGTCTGGGACCAGTAGATCTGGCAGTCCGTCCGGTCCCCCGCCCCCACGGAGAGTCCCGCCGCCAGGGCGCCCAGCACGGCGGCCGCCGCCAGCAGGGCCCGCCAGTGCCGCCGTCTCCGCTGACGGCGGAGCAGCGTCGCCATCCGGGCCTCGAAGTCCGGGGAGAAGTCATGGACGCAGTCCTCCCGGTCCGGCAGAGCGGAGAGGAATTTCTCCGCCGCCTCCGGCGCCGCCGCGTACAGGGCCTCCTCTGAGATCATCATGGCGTCTCCCCCCTCTCATCCAGAATTTCCGCCAGCTTCTTCCGGGCCCGGTGCAAGGTCTGGGTCACGGCATCAGGGGTGGCGGAGAGAAATCCCGCGATCTCCCGGGCGGAATAGCCGTTGTAGTATTTTAGCAGAAGCACCTCCCGGTACCGGGGCGGCAGGGATGCCATGGCATCGGCCAGACCGCCGCCCTCCGGCGGTGCGGACCAGACGGTCTGTTCATCCAGCTCCGTCTCCGGATGGCGCTGGCGGGAGCGATATAGGTCGATGGCCTTCCGCTCCGCCACCGTCACCACCAGATTCCGCGTCCGGGGACAGGGGCCGTCGGGGATAGTCGCCATGTGCTCCGCCAGCTTCACGAAGGACTGGTGCACCGCGTCCTCTGCGTCTTGTGGATTTTTCAGGATGTGATAGGCCACATGGTACATGAGGCCCCGGTAGGCCAGGTACAGCGATTCAAACCTGGTCCGATCATCCGCTGTCTCCATGGTTGCCAGATATTCCAGCATGGCGTTCCCTCCTGTCCCTCTGCTCTCTATGACGCTGGAGCGGGCGCAAATCTGACGGCCGGATTTGAAAATTCATGAAAACAGGCGGGAGTACTCCCGCCTGTTCTGCTATGCAGCGCCCAGCTCCGCCTCCTGCTGCCGGACCGAGGCCTCCATGGCCTCCAGGCTGTCCAGGGACAGCAGATCGCTGAATATATAATTCTGCAGCTCCAGCCCCGGAATACCAGTCTGGAACTCCCCGTTTTCCGTGCTGGCCAAAAGGATGCTGTCCTGGAGGAGACCTCGCAGCTCCCAGAAAAACCCGGCGATGGCCTCCGGGTCAAACTGGTGTTCCTCCCGGCCAAAGTTGATGTCAAAGGTTACCGACCTGTTGTCCGATGTGTATGCCTGCCCGTTCCCATCAAAGGCCCACAATTCATAGGCGTATTCCGCCCAGCCCTGGTACATCTCCGGCTCGTATTGCAGCAGGTAGTCCTCGCCATCGATCTTGCAGGCAAATACGCTGGTCCAGCCGGCATGGGACGGATGGGCTCCGGCGGACCACAACTCCACGCCGTCCTGCCGGATGACCTGCAGGATATACCAAGCGGGATAGTAATCTGTCTCCGGGGTGAGCACCGTCACCAGCTCCGTGGTCTCCGGCATGCCGTCGTGGTCGAAGTCGTAGTCCTCCGACAGTACCTCTGTGGTCTGTTCCAAAGCGGAGCCAGACAGCGTTCCGTCCTGGTTCATACGCACGGTGCAGCGGTAGGTGTGGGGCTCCCCTGCGTCCCCACCCCGGCCGACCGTCAGCAACAGGGTGTCCATGTCCGGCCATGTGCCCCAGTCCTCCGGGAGAAATTCGTACTCCGGGATGGGGCTGCCGTCCGGCAGGGTGAAGTCCCAGCTGATCCAGCAGGCGGTGGAGATGACCTTCACCTGGGTCCAGGTCCGGCCGCCATAGGCGATAGCCACCAGATTATTTGCCGGAGACCACCGCGCCGACTGCCAGAGCGCCCCTTGGTCCTGCCAGAGAAGTTCACCGGTCTCCGTGTCCACGATCTGCAGGAATTCCGGCACCACGTATCCGCTGACATACATCTCACTCTTTCCCGCTGTCCGGACCTGGAACCGCCCGTTGGGGGACAGGGTCTCTCCCTCCACCTGGGCTACCGGTGCGGCCTCCAGAGGCGCTTGGTACTCCGCCGTCTCCTGCCGCTGTGCCGCCATTTGGGGGGACGCCACCCCCGCTGTGACCGCCGTGATAACTGCCAGTGCCAACACGCCAAAAATCCGCCGTTTGTCCATGAAAAACCACCCCGCAAGCTGTTTTGCAAACAGTTTACAGGGTGGTTTTGCCTGATGTCAACTACAATCCAGTAACAGCTCAGCCGTTCAGCCGGGCAAGCATCTCCTCCCGGGCCCCGGCGATATACGCATCGTAGGTACACATCTTGTCGATGAGCTTCCCGTCCACGAACTCCATGACCCGGTTGGCGATGGTCTGGACAAACTCATGGTCGTGGCTGGCGAAGAGGACCACGCCCTTGAAGTCGATCAGACCGTTGTTGACGGCGGTGATGGACTCCAGGTCCAGGTGGTTGGTGGGCTGGTCCAGCACCAGGGCATTGGAACCGAACAGCATCATCCGGGACAACATGCACCGGACCTTCTCGCCGCCGGAGAGGACCTTGACGGGCTTGTACACGTCGTCGCCGGAGAACAGCATCCGCCCCAGAAAGGACCGCTTGAAGGACTCGGTGCCCTCCTCCGCGTTGTCGGCGGTGTACTGGCCCAGCCAGTCCACCAGATTCAGGTCGCAGTCGTTGAAGAAGGCGGAGTTGTCCAGGGGAAAGTAGCTGGTGGTAATGGTGGTGCCCCACTTGAAGGTGCCCGCATCCGGCTCCAGCTCCTCCATCAAGATCTTGAACAGCGTGGTGGTGGCGATCTCGTCCTCCCCCACGAAAGCGATCTTGTCGCCCTTGTTCACCCGGAAGCTGACGTTGTCCAGCACCTTCCGGCCGTCTACGGTCTTGGTAAGGCCCTCCACCGCCAGAATCTCCTTGCCCGGCTCCCGGTCCATCTTGAAGCCCACGAAGGGATAGCGCCGGGAGGAGGCGGGCATCTCCTCCACCGTCAGCTTGTCCAGCAGCTTCCGGCGGGCGGTGGCCTGCTTGCTCTTGGACTTGTTGGCAGAGAAGCGGGAGACGAACTCCTGGAGCTCCTTGATCTTCTCTTCCTTCTTCTTGTTCTGGTCCCGGATCAGCCGCTGCATCATCTGGCTGGACTCGTACCAGAACTCGTAGTTGCCCACATACATCTTGATCCCGCCGTAGTCCACGTCCACGATATTGGTGCACACAGTATTCAGGAAGTGGCGGTCGTGGCTCACCACGATAATAAGGCTCTCGCACTCCAGAATGAAGTCCTCCAGCCACTCCACGGCGTGGATGTCCAGGTGGTTGGTGGGCTCGTCCAGCAGGATGATGTCCGGCTTGCCGAAGAGGGCCTGGGCCAGCAGCACCTTCACCTTCTCCTTGGCGGTCAGCGTGCTCATCTCGCTGTACAGAATGTCCTCGGACAATCCCAGGCCCTGGATCAGGCGGCTCACGTCGCTCTCAGCCTCCCAGCCGTCCATGTCGGCAAACTCCGCCTCCAGCTCGCTGGCCTTCACGCCGTCGGCGTCGGTGAAGTCCTCCTTGGCGTAGAGGGCGTCCTTCTCCTTCATGATATCGTAGAGCCGCTGGTTGCCCATGATGACCGTGTCCAGCACCGTGTACTGGTCGTACTGGAAGTGGTCCTGCTTCAAAACGCTCATCCGCTGATCCTTGGAGATCACCACCTCGCCGGTGGTAGGCTCCAGATCCCCGGAGAGGATCCGCAGGAAGGTGGTCTTTCCCGCGCCGTTGGCGCCGATGATGCCGTAGCAGTTGCCGGGGGTGAACTTCAGGTCCACGTGCTTGAACAGGGTCTGTCCGCTGAAATTGAGACTGACGTCATTGACTGTGATCATAGCTTGTATCCTTTTTCATATCTGCGTATTTCATCGCGGCAGTAGGCGCGTTTTCCGCGCCTGCTGCCGCTCTGTGATCCGATTAGCCCTCTTCCGCGATCTTGCGGCCCATGAGGGTGCCCATGACAGAGGCCATCATCAATCCCCGGGTCCAGCCGGAGCTGTCGCCCAGGCAGTGGAGGCCCTGGAGGCTGGTGTTGAAGTCGGTGTCCATCTTCACCCGGTTGGAATAGAACTTCAGTTCCGGGGAGTACAGCAGCGTCTCATAGGCGGCGAAGCCCGGCACCACGTAGTCCATGGCCTGGATGAAGTTGATGATGTTGGTCATGGCCCGGTAGGGCATGGCGGCGGTGATGTCACCGGCCACGGCGTCCGGCAGGGTGGGCCGGATGTTGGACTGGGCCAGCTCCTTCTGCCAGGTGCGCTTGCCGTCCAGAATGTCCCCGAACCGCTGGACCAGGATCTGGCCGTTGGCCAGCATGTTGGTCAGCTCGCCCACCTTCTGGGCATAGGCGATGGGCTGGTTGAAGGGGATGGAGAAATTGTGGGAGCACAGGATGGAGAGGTTGGTGTTGTCGCTCTTCAGGTCCTTGTAGGAGTGGCCGTTCACCACTGCCAGGTTGTTGTCGTAGTTCTCCTGGCTGACGAAGCCGCCGGGGTTCTGGCAGAAGGTGCGGACCTTGTTCTTGAAGGGCTTGGGATAGCCCACCAGCTTGGACTCGTACAGCACCCGGTTCACCATCTCCATGACCTCGTTGCGGACCTCCACCCGGACGCCGATGTCCACAGTGCCGGGGGCGTGGGCGATGTTGTGCTCGGCGCAGAGCTTCTCCAGCCAGTCGGCGCCCCGGCGGCCGGTGGCCACCACGGTATGCTTGGCGTAGATCTCCAGGTCCGTCTTGCCGTCGGAGATGGCCACGCCCTTGCAGACCTCGTTCTCCAGGATCAGGTTGCTGCACTCATAGCCGAAGTACATCTCCACCCCGTTCTCCTGTAAGTACCGCTCGATGGCGAGGTAAATGCCCTGGGCCTTCTCGGTGCCCATGTGGCGGATGGGGCAGTCCACCAGCTTCAGCCCCGCCTGGATGGCCCGGCGGCGGATCTCCTTCCGCTCCTCCTCGTGGCCCAGGCCCTCGATGTGCTCATCCGCGCCGAACTCCAGGTAGATCTGGTCGGCATAGTCGATGGTCTCCTGAGCCAGGTCCGCCCCGATCAGGGTGGGCAGGTCGCCGCCCACCTCATAGCTGAGGGAGAGCTTGCCGTCGGAGAAGGCGCCGGCGCCGGAGAAGCCGGTGGTGATGTGGCAGTAGGGCTTGCAGTTCACGCACTTCTTGGTCTTGTCCTTGGGGCAGTGGCGCTTTTCCACCGGCTGTCCCTTTTCCACCATGACGATCTTCTGGCGGCTGCCCTTCTTAATCATCTCCAAAGCGGTGAAGATACCGGCGGGGCCGGCGCCAACAATGACAACATCTGCGTTCATAGTCTTCTCTCCTCGTTTTTCCTCATTTGGCTGACAGGTCCACCCCGCGGCGCACCAGGGAATACGGCGGCACCGCCTTGGGAAGGTCCATATAGAATTTCATCTGTGGGGTGCGGGGTTCCACCAGGGGCGCCCCCGCCTCGTCCCGCATCTCCGGCACGGTTATGGAGAAGGGCCGCAGATCCGGGCCCACGATCTCCACCGTGTCCCCGGCGCGGAACTTGTTCCGAAGGGACAGCACGGCGTGCCCGGCGCTGTCGCAGTCCGTCACCACCGCCGCCACCTGCCATTCCCGGACATAGCGGGAGGTGGCGTAATACTGGCCCGGCGGGCCGTAGTAGAAGCCGGTGGAGTAGGGCCGGTGGCTCACGTGTTCCACCTCGTCCCGCCACACGGGATCGACGGACTCCCCTGCCGCCGCGGCGTCCAAACAGTGGCGGTAGGCCCCGGTGACGATGGCCGCGTAGTAGGCGGACTTGGCCCGGCCCTCGATCTTCAAACTGGAGAGGCCCGCGCCGCACAGGTCCCCCAGGTGGTCGATCATGCACATGTCCCGGGAGTTCAGGATATAGGTGCCCTGCTCGTCCTCAAACACCGGGAAATACTCTCCCGGACGCTTCTCCTCCACCAGGGCGTACTGGTACCGGCAGGGCTGGGCACAGGCGCCCCGGCTGGAGTCCCGGCCGGTCATATAGTTGGAGAGCAGGCACCGCCCCGAGTAGCTGACGCACATGGCGCCGTGGACGAAGGCCTCGATCTCCAGGTCCGCCGGGGTCTTGTCCCGGATGGTGCGGATTTCCTCCAGACTCAGCTCCCGGGCCAGGATCACCCGGCTGGCCCCCAGGTCGTGCCAGGCCCGGGCGGTCTCGTAGTTGCAGATGCTGGCCTGGGTGGAGATGTGCCGCTCACACCGGGGGGCGTACTTCCCCGCCATGGTAAAGGCCCCCAGGTCCGCCACGATCAGGGCGTCCACCCCGGCGTCCGCCAGCCGTTCCAGGTGCTCCGGCAGGCGGGCCGCCTCGTCGTTCCGGGGCATGGTATTGATGGTGCAGTGGACCCGGACGCCGTGGCTGTGGGCAAAGGCCACCGCCTGGGGCAGCTCCTCGTCGGAGAAGTTCCCCGCAAAGGCCCGCATCCCAAAGCTGGTGCCCGCCAGATACACTGCGTCCGCGCCATAGAGCACGGCCATTTTCAGCCGCTCCATGTCCCCCGCCGGGGCCAGCAGCTCCGGCTTGTCCCGCTTAACCGCCATAGGAGCTGCTGTTGACGAACGCGTTGTGTTCCGCCAGCGTGGTGGAGAAGTGGTGCTTGCCGTCCGTGCCCAGGGCGTAGTAATAGTAGTCCGTGCTGTTGGGGTTCAGCGCCGCGTCGATGGAGGCCAGGCCCGGGTTGGAGATGGGCGTGGGGGGCAGGCCCGCGTTCTGGTACAGGTTGTAGGGGGAGTCGGTCTGCATGTCCGCGCTGGTGATGGGGCCGGTGTGGTCCGGCAGCGCATAGAGCAGAGAGGCGTCGATCTGCAGCAGGCCGTAGGTCCCCTGCTTGTTGCCGGAGCCCTCCAGCCGGTTGTAAATGACAGAGGCGATGTTGGCCTGATCCGTGCCGTCGGTCTCCTCCTCGATCAGGGAGGCGATGGTGATGATCTCCTGCAGGGAGTAGCTGGACTCCTCCACCTGGGTCATCCGCTCCTCGTCCATGCGGCTGACAAAGTTGCGGATCAGCCGGTCCAGGGCGTCCTCGGCGTTATGGCCCACATAGAACTCATAGGTGTCCGGGAAGAGGAAGCCCTCCAGTCGGCTCAGGTCCTCGGATTCGTTGTCGATGAAGTCGTAGTCAAAATCGCCGGTCTGGGCGGCCTCGGTCAGGGCCTCCTCCGTGTTGACGCCCTTTTCCGCCAGCAGGGCGATGGTCTGGCGGACGGTGTAGCCCTCCGGAATGGTGACGGTCACCGTCTCCGCGCTCAGGTTGCCGGAGGAGCTGCGCATCCCAGCGATCAGGGCGTGGTAGTCCATGTCGGTGTTCAGCTCATAGGTGCCGATGCCCACCTCTTCGCTGGCGCCGGTGACGGCCGCGAACAGGCGGAAGAACCACTTGTAGCGGATCAGTCCGGCGTCCTGCAGCTTTTCCGCGATGCTGCCCATGTCGTCATCCGCGGTGATCTCAATGGTGATCTTGGTGGTGGAGGGGATGTCCCGGCTGAAAGCACACAGGTCGCTGGCCAGCAGCCAGCCCACGCCAGCCAGGATGGCCGAGGCCACCAGCACGCACAGGATATACAGGACCGGGTTGATCCGGCGGCGCTTGCGCCGCCGCCGCTGCGGCTGCTGGGACGGATTGCCCTGGCTCCTCCCCGTATGGCCCGCCTGGCTGCGGCGCACCTGGGACGCGTCCCAGCTGGCGGTATCGCCGTTTTTGTAATCAGACATAGGAACCTCCATTTTCTCGCCCCGGCGGTGCGCCGCCGGAAACGTCCCGGGATGGGGAAGAAATCTTCCCCTCCCTGCAATTTTTTTCAGCGGCCAGGCTCCCTTTGGAAGCCGGGCGCATAGAATGTCTCAAAGCGAGGTGACAATCATGTGCTTCAACAACGGAAACAACAATTGTTCCTGCCTGTGGCTCATCATCATCGTCGTGCTGATCTGCTGCTGCTGTGGCAGCGGGAACGCCCTCGGCGGCAATAGCTGCGGCTGTGGCTGCGGCTGCGGGTGCGGCAACGACGGCTGCAACAACGGCTGCTGCTGACGGCTGCGGAGAAAATGGGGCGTGTTCGTCCCATTTTCTTTGCTCCCGTCGGGGACAGCCCCTAGTTCAGCAGCGGCTCCACCCGAGAGAGCACCTCCCGGCGGATGTCCTCCACTGTCCGGGGCGCGTCCCCGGCGGCGCAGTCGATCACCGACCAGCCCAGATCCCGGGCAATCTCGCGGGCGCCCTCCCGGCAGCGGCGGAGATAAGCCCCGTCCTGCTCGTGAATGTCCGCAGCGGTGGCGGTCGCCTGCTCCCGATGCCGGAGCATCTTCTCAGACACCTCTGTGGGCAGATCCAGGTACAGCACCAGGTCCGGCGCGGGCAGGCCCATGCGGCCGTATTCCAGGTCGAAGAGCCAGTCCAGAAATGCCTGCCGCTCCCCTTCCGGGAGTTTGGATGCCTGGTGGACGGCGTTGGAGGTGGTGTACCGGTTGGCCACCACGATTCCGCCTTCCTCATAGAACCCGCCCCAGTCCTCCTTGTAGGAGGCGAAGCGGTCCACGGCGTACAGCACCGACGCGGCGTAGGCGTTCACGTCCCCGGGCCTGTTGCCCAGGGCTCCGTGGAGGTAGAGGTTCGCCGGTTCGGCAAAGGGGTTGCCATACCGGGGAAAGTCGATCTCCCGATATGCGATGCCCCGCTGGGCCAGGGTCTCGCACAGGAGCTTTGCCTGGGTAGCCTTGCCGGAGCCGTCCGTGCCCTCGAATACAATCAGTTTTCCGCTCATCTGAGTCTCTTCTCCTGCTTGACATGGATTAAAAACAGCGGCAGCTTCATCATCCGGCCGATGCGGCGGGGCTCCTTGCACAGGCGGTAGAACCACTCCAGCCCGTGGTCGGTCCAGAATTTTGGGGCCCGCTCCACCACGCCGGCGAATACGTCCAGACTGCCCCCCAGGCCGCACAACAGCCGGGCGCCTGTGGCGGCGCCGTTTTTCGCCATCCACTTCTCCTGCTTGGGGGCGCCCAGGCAGACGAACACTACGTCCGCGCCGCTTTGGCGGATGGCCGCTACCACCGGGCCGTCCTCCTTGAAATAGCCGTCGTGGGTGCCGGCGATCCGCAGCCCCGGATGGGCCGCGGCCAGCTTCGCTCCCGCCTGCTCCGCAACACCGGGCTTGGCGCCCAGGAGGTAGAGGGACTTCCCTTCCTCCGCCAGTTTATCCATCAAATGGGTCGCGAATTCAACGCCCGGCGTCCTTTCCTTCAGAGGCGTCCCCAGCATGGCCGCGCCCTTGATGACGCCGATGCCGTCCGGCAGCACCAGATCCGCGCCGTTCACCGCGGCCCTGGCCCCGCTGTCCTCCCGGCAGACCTCCACGATCTCCGGATTGGGGGTCACCACATAGTGGGGGCCCGGACTGCGGACCAGCTCCATCCCCCGCTCCACGGCCTCTGCCATGGTCAGGTTGTCAAAGCCGACGCCCAGCACGTCGATGCGCATGGAATCACCTCGCTACATACTCATACAGGATAGCAGTATACCACAAGCCGCCGCGTTTGTCCAACCAAAAATCAACAGGGACGCCAAAAACCGGCGTCCCTGCTGAACGATTCAGTTTTCCGGCGCCGGTACCGCCTGCTTTTTCCGGAAGTCCGGCAGCTGGGCCAGCACCACCGCCGCCAGCATCAGCACGCAGCCCAGGTACTCCTTCCCACTCATCCGGTCCCCCAGGATCAGCGCCCCGGCGACGGTGGCGAACACGGACTCCAGACTCAGCAGCAGGGACACCACCGTGGGGTTGGAGTCCTTCTGCGCCAGGATCTGGAGGGTGTATCCCACGCCGCTGGAGAAGATGCCCACATACAGGACAGGCCCGATACAGGCCAGCAGCCCCGCCCAGTCAGGCGTCTCCATGACCAGCATCAGTCCGGCAGAGAGCACCGCCATCACCAGGAACTGTACGCAGGACAGGGCCACCCCGTCCACCTTCCGGGTAAAGTGGTCGATCAGCAGGATGTGTCCGGCGAAGCAGAAGGAGCACAGCAGCACGTACCAGTCCCCCTCCGTGATGGAAAAGGACTCCTGCACGCACAGCAGATACAATCCCACCACCGCCAGCGCCACACTGAGCCAGATCGCCCGGGGCGCCTTTTGCCGGAGGAAAATCCCCGCAATGGGCACGATGACAATATAGAGGGCCGTGATGAACCCCGCCTTGCCGGAGGTGGTGGTCTCCAGCCCCATCTGCTGGAGGTTGGTGCCCATTGTCAGGACCACGCCGCAGCAGATACCGCCGATGGCCAGATCCCGCCAGGAACCGGGCCGGGCCTGGGCCTCCTCCTGAAAATCCCGCCGCCGCAGGCAGCGGAACACCAGACACAGCACCAGCAGAAACACAAAGGCCACCGCGCTTCTGGCGGCGGTGAAGGTGAAGGGACCCACATGGTCGGCGGCCACGCTCTGGGCCACGAAGGCGGTGCCCCAGATCAGAGCCGCCAGCACGGGGAATACATTTTGACGGATGTGGTTGACTTTCATCAGACTTGCTCCTCACCAGGATCTATGCTATACTTTTGCAAACTCCCGCAGAGATGTCCGGGACCAAAAGCCGCGAACAAATAAAAATTTTAACACAACGGGGCGGAAATGGCAAGACCCGGTTCCTCCCCGAGAAAAGGAGGCGGCCCATGCTGCTGTTTGACATGGACGGGACGCTGATCGACTCCAACGGCGTCTGGAAAAACGTGGACCGGGAATTTCTGGCCCGGCGGGGCATTGCGTACACCCACGCCTATTACGAGGGCGTAGCCCATACCATCCTTCCCCTGGCCGCCAAGTTCACCAAGGAGTACTGCCGCCTCACGGAGTCCTGCGAGGAGATCATTGCCGAGTGGATGGAGATGGCCAGGGACGCCTATGCCCATGTCACGGTGAAGCCCGGCGTCCGGGCGTATTTAAAGCAGTGCCGGGCAGAGGGCCGCCGGATGGCGGTGGTGACCTCCAGCGTGCCGGAGCACTGCCGCACCGCCCTGACCCACCTGGACCTGATGAAGTACTTTGAGGGTGTCACTCTGGCCCACGACCTGGGGTTGGAGAAAAAGGACCCGGCCCTGTGGCGTGCCGCCGCAGAGCACTACGGCGTGGCACCGGAGGACTGCACGGTGTTCGATGACAGCCTCTCCGCCTGCAAGGGCGCCAGGGCTGCAAAAATGCGGGTGGTGGGCGTTTACGACGGTTTCTTCGCCCAGGACGAGGCGGCCATGCGGGGATTTTGCGACGTGTATATCCGGAGCTTTGAGGAGCTGCTGCTCCCGCCCCGGCAGGCACTCCGCCCATGAGCGGCCTGCCTGAGGCCCTGGAGACGGCGCGGGAGGCCGGAGAGGTGCTCTCCGCCGCGGTCCTTTCCCAGGAAAACGCCGAGGGGCTGGACGGCTCCGGCCTGGACTTCCGGGACTGCCGGTTCCAGTCCTGCCGCCTGCGGAACTGCGATTTCACCGGCGCAGCCTTTTACGGCTGCACCTTCACCGGATGTCTCCTGGAGAACTGCCGCCTCTCCGCCACCTATTGGAAGGACTGCCGCCTCTCCGGCTGCAAATGGGACGGCGCGGACCTGCGCCGCTCCCGGTGGAAGGACAGCGTTCTGGAGGAGACTCTGCTTCGTTATGTCAACTTTTCCGGCGGCGTCTGGGAGCGTATTTCCGTGAAGGAATGTGACTTCACAGAGTCTACGCTCTCGGAGATGCGGCTGAAAAAAGCTGCCATGGAGAAGACGGATCTGACCGGGGCGGAGCTGTTTCGCACCAGCCTTGCCGGCATGGACCTGACGGCCTGCACCCTGGACCGGATCGTGCTGTCGGAGACCTGCCGGGAGCTGAAGGGCGCCGTCATCAACGCCGCCCAGGCCGCGGTGGTGGCCCGGATTCTGGGCATCCGGGTGGAGCCGTAGGGGGGGCATCTGTCCAGCCGCAGGCATGGCTGATCCCCGTGCAATGGACCGGATCTCCCACCCCCGATCACACACAAAACACCAGGGCCCGCCGAAAACGGCGGGCCCTGGTGTTCAGATTGCTTTCTGCTGGCCGATCACGTCCCGGCACCAGGCAAACAGCCGGTCCGTGAGGGCTGTCAGGTCCTCCCGGCACTCCCCTGCTTTCAGGGCCTGGGCAGTTTGCAGAATCTCCAGGTCCTGCCCGGTCAGGTGCTGTTCCAGGTCTGATCTCCGGCGGCAGTAGAGCCCCTGCTCTGCATACAGCTTGGCCTGCAGCAGGAACACGGCGGCCTTGCAGGCCTCCGCCACCGCCTCCCGGCTTCTGCCGTGGAGAAAGTTGTGGCAGCACAGGTGATACAGTCCGCAGGCCCCCTGATGGAGGGCCCGGCGGGCGTCCCCTGGCTCCTCCGGCGGCAGCAGGTCCGCAAGGCGTCCGCACCAGTCGGTGGTGTCCCGGCGGAACTGGAACAGCTCCCCCCGGTCCCAGGCCGCCAGCTCCGCCGTACCGGAGACGAAGCCGCACAGCTTGTCCCGGTCCGGCAGGTCCTTCACGGCTGCCCGGTAGGTCTCCAGGTCTTGCAGAGAGCAGCTGTCCAGAATGCACACCACGTCGATGTCGCTGTCCGGTCCGGCTTCTCCCCTGCCCCGGCTGCCCTGGAGGCCGATGTACCGCACCCGGTCCCCAAAGGCGGCCCGGACGGCCCCGCAGTATTGCTTCATCCAGTTTTCGATCTCCATCATCACAGTTTCCTCATGTGGGCTCCCGCGGATTTCAGCATCAGCTTCTTTTTGCCCACGGTGTCAAAGGCCACTTCCGCCAGGGCGTCGCCGCCCATGGGCCGGACAGAGAGCACCATGCCCTTCCCGAAGGCGGTGTGCTCCACCATGTCCCCCTGCTGTAATTGCAGCAGAGGCGCCGCCGGGGCGGCGTTCTTCCGGGTGGAGGACGCCTGCTGGACAGAGGCCAGGGGCCGCTGGGGCGCCTGGGCCGGGGCCCGGTAGCTGTGGACGCCGCCGCTGCTCCAGGAGCCGCCGGCGCGGGCGGGGGAGCTGCCCCAGCCGTCCTCGTACCGGTCGCCGCCGAAGGTGCCGTCGTGCTCCATACCGCCGAAACGGGGCTCCGGCTTGCTCTCCCAGCGCATGTTCTCCTCCGGGATCTCTTCCAGGAACCGGGAGGCCCGGTTGGCGCTGGTACGGCCGTACAGCATCCGCTGCCGGCAGTTGGTGAGGGTCAGCTTCTCCTTGGCCCGGGTCATGGCCACGTAGCAGAGCCGCCGCTCCTCCTCCAGCTCCTCCTGGTCGTACTGGGCGGAGGCGCCGGGGAAGATCCCCTCCTCCATCCCCACCACGTACACCACCGGGAACTCCAGCCCCTTGGCGGAGTGAATGGTCATCATGGTGACGCAGTCGTCGCTGGCCTCCACGCTGTCCAGATCTGTGTACAGGGCAATCTCGTTCAGGAAGCCGGAGAGGGTGGCGTCCTCCGGCTGCTGCTCCAGGAAGCCCAGGATGTTGGATTTCAGCTCCTGAACGTTCTCGATGCGGCCCCGGCTCTCCATGTCGTTCTTCTCCTCCAGGGCCTTTACATAGCCGGTCTGGTCGCAGACGGCGTCATAGAACTCCGGCAGGGCCAGCTCCGTGCCCGCCCGCCGCAGGCCGTCGATCAGGTCCGCGAACTTCAGCAGCTTGGCGGAAGACGCTTTCAGCTCCGGGAACAGGTCCGCGTTGCGGATGATCTCATACAGCGACGCCCCCTGGCTCTCCGCCAAGGCGCCCACCTTGTCCAATGTGGTGGCGCCGATGCCCCGGGGCGGGTTGTTGATGATCCGCCGCAGCCGCAGGTCGTCCAGGGGGTTGTTCAGCACGCACAGATAGGCCAGCATGTCCTTGACCTCCGCCCGGTCGAAGAACTTCATGCCCCCCACTACTTTATAGGGGATGCCGTTGCGCTTCATGGCGTATTCCAGGGCGTTGGACTGGGCGTTCATCCGGTAGAGGACCGCCGTGTCCCGGAAGTTCCTGCCCCGGTTCACCCCCATCAGGATGTCCCCGGCCACGTAGTTGGCCTCGTCGCTCTCGTTGAAGGTGGTCTTGACCGTCACCACATCGCCCCCGCCGTTGTCGGTCCAGAGGGTCTTGCCCTTGCGGCCCTGGTTGTTCTGGATGACGGCGTTGGCCGCATCCAGAATGTTCTGGGTAGAGCGGTAGTTCTGCTCCAGGCGAATGGTCCGGGCGGTGGGGTACTGCTCTTCGAAGTTCAGGATGTTTTCGATGTTGGCCCCCCGGAAGCGGTAGATGGACTGGTCGTCATCGCCCACCACACAGAGGTTTTTGTACCCCCCCGCCAGGAGGCTTGTCAGCAGATACTGTAAGTGGTTGGTGTCCTGGTACTCGTCCACCAGCACGTAGCGGAACTTGCGCTGGTAGTAGTCCAGCACCGACCGCTCCTGCTGCAGTAGTGTTACCGTGTGAAAGATGATGTCGTCAAAGTCCAGGGCATTGGCGGTGCGGAGCTTCTTCGCATAGGCGGCATAGATCTTGGCGATGCGGGTCATCTTCCAGTCCCCCGCCGCCTCGTACCGCTTGGCAAAGTCCTCCGGCGTCTCATACTGGTCCTTGGAGTGGCTGATGGCGGCCAGGACGCTCCGGGGCGGGAAGGTCTTCTCCTCCAGGTTCAGCTCCTTCAGAATGTCCTTGATGACCCGCTTGGAGTCGTCGGTGTCATAGATGGTGAAGTCCTTGTCGAATCCCAGCCGGTCGATGTCCCGCCGCAGGATGCGCACACAGGCGGAGTGGAAGGTGGAGGCCCAGATGTCGTTGGCCTCCGGCCCCAGCCGGGCGGCCAGCCGGTCCTTCAGCTCCCCTGCCGCCTTGTTGGTGAAGGTGATGGCGATGATCTCCCAGGGCTTGGGCGCGTCCAGGGCGCAGAGCCGCCGGGCCCGGCGGACGTCCTCCTCCGTGGGCCGGGCGGGGAAGCTCTCCAGAAATTGAAGATCCTCTTCCGTGGCCCAGGCCGGCACCTCTTCCGAATCGCTTCCCCGGCCGTAGGTCAGCAGGTTGTACACCCGCTGGATCAGCACCGTGGTCTTGCCGCTGCCGGCGCCCGCCAGCAGCAGCAGCGGACCCTCCGTGGTCATGGCAGCCTGGCGCTGCATGGGGTTCAGCCTGGATAAGTCCTGGGCGATGACCGCCCGGCGGGCGGCAATGTAGCGTTGTTTGAAGTCTTCCATAAGTCCACCGTTCTCCATCCGTCTCAAAAGTCTCGGCCCCTATTTTACGGCAAAATCCCCTTCCGGTCAAGGCGGGAAACGGCTGTTGCCGGTTTGCCGCTTTTGTTACCAATTTGAGGTTGACAAATGTCTACCTATTTGATATGGTCCAATCAGAAGACCAGGTAGACACTCGTATACCATGGAGGTGAGACTATGCAGGTGAACCTGTCCGACAGCGAGTGGAAGCTGATGAACCGGCTGTGGGAGCAGTCCCCCCGGACCATCATGGAGCTGACGGCCTCCCTGAAGGAGGACACAGGCTGGAGCAAGAACACGGTGATCACCATGCTCGCCCGGCTGGAAGCCAAGGGGGCCGTCCGGCACGAGGAGGGCGGCCGGGCCAAGCGGTACTTCCCCGCGGTGGACCGCGAGGACGCCGCGGCGGCGGAGACGGAGAGCTTCCTCTCCCGGGTCTACGGCGGCAGCCTGGGCCTGATGATGAGCGCCATGGTGGAGAGCCGCCAGCTGACGGAGGCGGACATCGCGGAGTTGTCCGCTATTTTGGAACGAGCGGGAGGCGAGGAACATGCGTGAGATCCTGTTGACATCTTCCGTGCTGATCCTGGCGGTCCTGCTGTTGCGGCGGGCCTTCCGGGACCGGATTTCCCGCCGGGCCCAGTATGTCCTGTGGGCGCTGGTGCTGGTGCGGCTGCTGGTGCCGGTGAGCCTGCCGGGAGCGGACTTCTCCGTCCTGTCGGCGGCGGAGCCGGTGGGCCGGACAGTGACGGAACGGCTGGAACAGCGGGAAATTTACAGAGTGCCGCTGGCCCCCTCTCCCATGGGGACAGCGCCCCAGGTCACATCCCCCGCACCTCAGATAGAGGGAGGCGGCTCCCCCTCCGGGGAGGCGGCCGCGCCCTCCGGCGGGGAGGAAGCCTTTTCTTACCCGGTCATCCGGGAGCGGGTGGTGACGGCGGCGGACCTGCTGACGGTCCTCTGGCTGATCGGCATCGCCGCCATGGCGGTGTGGTTTCTGGTGACCAACCTGCGCTTCTGGCAAAAGCTCCGGAGGACGAGGGCGCCCTATGCCGCGGAGAACTACAGGTATCCCGTCTATCTGGTGGAGGCGGGTCTCCCCTCCCCCTGTCTGTTCGGACCTGTCCGGCCCGCCATTTACCTGACGCCTGCCGCGGTGGAGACGCCGGAGCGGCTGCGGCATGTGCTGGCCCATGAGACCGCCCACGCCCGCCATCTGGACCCGTTGTGGTCGCTGCTGCGGAGCGTGTGCCTCGCGGTGTACTGGTTCGACCCTCTGGTGTGGATCGCCGCCGCCGTCTCCAAGGCCGACGGGGAGCTGGCCTGCGACGAGGCCGCCATCCAGGCCCTGGGAGAGGGCGAACGCATCCCCTACGGCAAAACGCTGCTGTCCCTGATTCCGGTGCGGACGGGTCCCGGCTCTCCCCTGCTGTCCGCCACCACCATGACGGCAGATAAGCGGCAGCTGAAGGACCGGATCACCCGCATCGCCCAGGGACAACAGACCCGGGCAGCGGCTTTGTTTCTGGTTCTGGCGCTGGCAGCGGGCGTCTGCGCCGTCACCTTCACCGGGGCCAAGGCGGATGGGGAAACCGGCGGTGTCCGCTCCCTCACCGGCGACGAGCTGGCGTATTTTAATGAGGAGTTCTTCAATCAGGAGGGTACTTACAGCATCCGCAACCAATTTTTGAACTCCCTGTACGAGAAGCCGGAGGACATCGACCTCTTTGAGCTGTTCTATTGCGGCACGGGGATCGACGCGCCTATGACCGATGAGGAGCTGCGGCAGGTGGGCAGCTTTGACACCGCAGGGGAGCTGATCTGCCCTGTGGACAAGATGTCCGTGGAGGCCATCAACCAGGTGCTGCTGGAGAACACCGGCCTCACGCTGGAGGAGACGGGGCGGATCGGGATGGACTACTTCCAGTACCTCCCGGAGTATGATGCCTACTATCACAGCCACGGGGATACCAACTACTTCTCGGGCGTCAACATCACTGCCGGGGAGCGGGTGGGCGATACCATCCGGCTCTACTACGACGACACGTTCCATGTTGACGGCTGGAAGTGCGTGACACTGGAAGAACAGGCCGACGGCTCCTACTGGTTTGTCTCCAACCAGCCCAGTGAGCGGCCCGCCATCCCTACCGTGTACCCGGAGGGGGAGCCGGTGCTGACCATTCCGCTGACAGACCTCACACCCTATGAGCCGGAGACCATGGAGGCCATTCGGCACCGGAATGACTGCGCCGAGCGTGGCACTGGCTATATCATGCACACCGAGGACGGCGATGAACTCTCTGTCCGCACCTATCTCTCCACCGACGGCAATCTCTACGCCGCCGTGATTTATGACGAGGCGGCGGGCCGGGACGGGATGCGCACATGGGATGTGGGCTGCTTCTTCACCTTCCCGGAGCATAACACGCTGAGTTACAGCGATTCCGGCGGCTACGCCGTCTCCATGGACTCCTTCTCCGATCTGTTCGGCCATGATGGGCTGGTCATCCGTTACTCCGGCGAGCTGGACGAACATACAGGTGCCACCTTCCACGACTATTACTATTTCGACACCGAGGGAAATCCCGTCCTCCTGGCCCGGGTCTACGGTGACACCGCCCAGTTCGACCTGGATGGCAACGGCGCAGACGAGTTGTGTGCCTCTTCGGCAAACACCGCCCAGATCTTTTTCCAGCGGGATGGGCGGATCTATGAGGCGGACATCGACGAGGATTTGAAACAGGCTTGGCCGGACGCGGAGTACTTGAGCTTCAACCGTTGGGACGTGAGCCGCCGGAATCTGGCCCTGTGGGCATTCGTCCCCATTCCCGACAGTCCCCAGGACGGCACCGCCGACCGGTGGCTGTACTTTGATGGAGAAAACCTGCTGGTGTACCGGGACGGCCGTGCCACGGCGGACCACTTGATGGAGGGCGCGGAAGCGCCGGAGGACGTAATGGCGGTCCTGCGGGACTACGTGCAGGAGCAGTACACCGGCGACCATGAGGGGTTGCTGTTCGTGGAGGGCGGCGACTTTGTCCCCGCCCCGCTGGAATATGACGACTGGCGGATTGAGTCCATCGAGGGCCCCTCCTATGTATCCGTGGGCGGCCTGGATTTTGCCATCTGGAGCATGAACTATGAACTGCACACCACCACGCCGGAGAGCGTCATTTTGGCCGGCGGAACGTACATGACCGAGGACTGCTGGGTCAGCCCCGGTTACCCCGGGTGTGACTACTTCTACTTCCAACTGGACGAGGGCGGAACCCGCACCTATCTGTATCACCGCATGGAGAACGACTGCGTCCCCGGAACAGAGCTGTTTTTCTCAGGCATGGCCTACCAGCTCCGGGAGATGGGGCTGCTGTCCTTCTATGACCTGACGGGGCGGGAGCTGCTGGATATCAGCTGCAGTCAGCCAGTCCACTTCTTCAACACGCTGTCGGAGACGAACCTCTCGGAGCAGTCCCAGGCCCTTGCCGCCATGGCGGCCTGTGTCGCCGCCGGAGACGATCCCGGCACTCAGGAGATCTATGACAGCATTGCCCATTATATGGAAATCTTCTCCGATGATCTGACAGACGGCGGTCGGGCCGCGTGGCAGGCGCTCCAGTCTGCCCTGTCCATCTGGACAGCGGCGGGAGATGGCACGGTCTATGAGAGCGGCGGCCTCTCCCTGTGGGTGCCGGAGGGCTGGGCAGACATGGCGGCGGTCACCGCTGAGGACGCTGTCTGGTTCGGAGAATCTGTGCCGGGGTTCGACGTCTATGAGCGACTTGCCCACATATCAAATCCCGATACAGGTCTGGTCTGGAATGTCCGGGCCCTCACCCGTGCCCAGTTCCAGGCCGCCTTTGGGGACGCGGACTGGTCGGAGATTTTAGGGGCTTCCAGCTATGTGATCGGCTCTGACGACGCCTACATCTATCTGCTCTCCACCCCCACGGACGTGCAGTTCCTGGTGGAGGACCCCACCAGTATGGCCCAGTATGAGCTGCTGCGGAATCAGTCCCAGACGGTAATCGAGGGCTTCTTCTTCCGCAACGGTATCACCCCCAACCCGGACTGCCCGGACGCCGACGGGTGCTATGTGGGCCCCGAAGCTTCGGGGCGGCCGGAGGTGAACGAGGCGGCCAAGGCTGCTGTTCAGGCGGCGATGGACGGGATTTTGGCCCCCGGTGCCTTCTCCCTGACCCTCTCCCCCGCCCCTGGTGGGTCCGGCGGCGGAAGCTATATACTGCCGCTGGATATGGCGGCGGCCATCTCCCGGATGCCGGAGAATTTCCTCTGGTACCCCGCGGAGGCGGGCTCGCCCCCGGCGGGCCTGGCCTCCCTGACCCTCACCGCAGAGGACGGCAGCGCCGCCCTCCAGTGCTGGGAGGGCAGCTCCCTGGTCCGCTGCACCCGGAGCGGCGTGACACAGTGGTTCTACGCCCCGCCGGTGACGGCGGACGCAGTCTTCAACGGCACGGTCTTTGCAGCCTTGCGCCAGATTTATGACGAAGTAGAATGGGAGGCCCTGCGGGAGGGCATCATCATCCCGGACCGGGGACAGAGCCATCTGGAGATCGCCCAGGCCTGGGCCGATGCGGATACGCAGCCCGCCCTGGAGGTCACAGACGGCAGCATCTTCGCCTGCACCTATGTGCGGACTGTGGCCGATGTGGATAGCTGGGCAGATATGCCGGAGACCTCCTATCCGGAGCAATCGGAGGGGCACGAGCGGTTCTGGTTCTCCTACCGGCGCATCTTTGTACCGGAGAATGAGGCGGCCCGCAGCTGGCAGATGGCCGGCAACACCGTGGAGTACGACGGCAGGTACGGCGAGGCCCCGGAGGGCGCCTATGAGAATTTCCAGGTGGGGGTCCTCTACCTGACGGATGAGGGCTGGCGGTGCGACGGCACCGGCACCGGCCCGTGAATTCGGATCAAAAAAGAGAGCGGCCGAAACTCCGGCCGCTCTTTTCTGCGCTCACTGGGCCAGGAACACCAGGTTCCGGTCCGTGATGAAGTTGGGGATACTATACACGACGCAGATGGCGTCGATGCCGTTCTCCGCCGCGTACTGGGCGGGGGGCATCCGGTAATACCGCGGGTCCAGCAGGTGGACCTCGGCAAAGCTCTGGGCCAGGAAGGGTGCCAGGGCGTCGGAGTAGGAATCCCGGATCAGCAGGAGCTTGCCGCCGTCTCGGGCGTTCTCATTCTGGATGACGCACAGGGGTTGGTTGCCGCCCAGGAAGGAGGCGTATTTGTCCTTCTCGGTCAAATAGCTCCGGTCGTACAGTATGCCGGGTTCCGGAGAGCCGGTGCGCCAGGAGGTGACCATGAGGCCGTCCTCTTTGACCCAGAATTCCATGGTGTCCGGCGTCAGCCAGTGGATGCCGGACTGGGAGTACAGCGTGCCATTGAAGCTGGTACTGGCAATCTCTGGTGTAAAGCTTTCCTGCTTTAATGATTCTCTTCCCAGGACTTCCAGCAGAGCATTGGCCCCATAGAAGGCCCCGAGGGACGTCCAGTGGTGGTCTGTGCGGTAGAAGATGGGCTCGTCGGCGTGAGCGGTCAGGGCGGCGGAGAAGTCGATCATGGGCAGCCCCAGGCCCGCCGCCTGGGAGAGGTAAGCGTTCTGGTCCCAGGACTCCGCGCCCTCCGGCAGTTTGTCCCGCCACACCTCCGCCGCGGAGGGGATCAGCCCCAGATACATGGGGATGTCCGACTTCTCCGCCAGCTGGGAGACGTAATTCAGGTTCGCCTTCTCCAGGCCGTCCGCAGGGGCGTCCACCTTGGAGATCAATGTTTCGCCTTCACAGAGATAGATGTTGTTGAACAGCCGTTTGCCGATCAGCTGCTCCGTCCGGGCCTTCAGGCCCGTCCACTGGTCCCGCAGGGGAAACTGGTCCTGGACGTAGGCCTCCACGTCCTCCATATAGCTGCCGTCCAGCACGCTGGACAGAGTCAGTGCCGGCCGCTGCTGGAGGGTGCGGTTCTCCACGTCGGACCGCTCCCGGTCCGGCAGGAGCATCTGCCACACCATCAGCCCCCCCAGAAAGAGGCAGAACACCGCTGTGAGAAATCTTGCGTATCGTTTGGACAAGGTCTCTGCCTCCTCTCAGAACCGGAAATACAGGAAGGGGTTGTAGCTGCCGTCCACCAGATAGGCCGTGCAGACCACCAGGGAAAGGCCCATGAGCACCGGGGTGGCCAGCTGTTCTGCCTGCCGGGGCAGCTTCGCCCACAGCCGCTGGCCCAGAGCGGTGGAAGCCAGCACCAGTACCGCCAGTGTCACGGCGTAGCTCCGCAGCCGGAACAGGTCCGCCCCGCTCCAGAGCGGCGCACCGCCGAAACAGGCGGCAAGGTAGTCCCCGCACACGCCCAGGTCCACCATGGCAAAGAGGCCCCAGCCCACGAACACCACGATGAGGGTGTAGAGGTGCTTGAGGATCGCCGGGGTCTTCTCCAGTACGCCCCGAAGGACGTACCGCTCCAAGATCAGCCAGGCGGCGAAGTACAGTCCCCACAGGATGAAATTCCAGCTGGCCCCGTGCCAGAAGCCCGTGCAGAACCAGACGATCAGGAGGTTCCGGATGGTCCTGGCGGTGCCGCCCCGGTTGCCTCCCAGGGGGATATACAAATAGTCCCGGAACCAGGAGGTCAGGGACATGTGCCACCGCCGCCAGAAGGTGCCCACGGAGTCGGCGCAGTAGGGGTGGTCAAAGTTCTCGTTGAACCGGAAGCCGAAGATCCGCCCCAGGCCGATGGCCATGTCGGAGTAGCCGGAGAAATCGAAGTAGATCTGGAAGCCATAGGCGGCGAGGCCCAGCCAGCCCCCCAGCACCGTCAGCGTCCCGGCCCCCTGAGCGGCGAGGCAGTCCTCCCACAGGGCGCCGATGGAGTTGGCCAGCAGCACCTTCTTGGCAAGTCCCACGCAGAACCGCCGGGCCCCCAGAGCGAAGTTCTCCGACGTGTGGAGCCGGTGCCGCAGGTCCGCTGCCACCGTCTTGTACTGGACGATGGGTCCGGCGATCAACTGGGGGAACATGGTGACGAAGGCGCCGAAGTCCACCATGTTGCGCTGGACCGGTGCGTCCTTCCGGTACACGTCGATGGTATAGCTCATGGTCTGGAAGGTATAGAAAGAGATGCCGATGGGCAGCGGGATGCCCAGCTGGGGCAGATCAATGCCCGGGATCAGGGACAGATTGGCTGCGATGAAGTCCCAGTACTTGAAAAAGCCCAGCAGAGCCAGGTTGAAGATCACCGACTGGGCCACGAACCACCGGGCCTTTTTGTCGTCACTGCGGAACTTCTCCACCAGCAGACCGTGGGTGTAGTCGATGATGATGGAGAGGAACATGATGACAATGTACACCGGTTCTCCCCAGCCGTAGAAGAGCAGACTCACCACCAGCAGCACGAAGTTCCGCCACCTCAGCGGCGAGAGAAAGTACACCAGCAGCGTCAGCGGCAGGTAGAGAAATAAAAATGTCAGGCTGCTGAAGACCACCGGCGCCCCTCCCCTCTTCTCCGTTTCACACAGCCAGCCGCGGCGGTGCCGCGGCTGGCTGCCTCCTTACGCAAAGAGCGCATTGAACTGCTCCGCGATCTCCTCCTGATGGTCTGCCGTGGCAATCATGGCCACATAGGTTCCATTCTGGACTACCTGTGCGTTGGACCAGGTCTCCATGGACTCCGGATACCAGGCGCCGCCCTCTGCCTGGGCGTCCACCCGGTCCTGCAGGATGGAGGCGGCGGTGGCAGCGTCCTCCTCCGTCCCGCACTCCGCCAGCACGATCTCATTCACCACGGCGCTGATCATGGGGGCTTTGGCGATCAGCTGCTTGGTGGCCACATCGGCCAGGCCGGGATAGGAGCCCTCCAGCATGTCGCCCTCCAAGTTCATCATCATGATGTCCTCTTCGCCGCTGGAGGCGGCGTCCTCCGCCCAGCCGTACTCCTCCGCCAGGGTGTTGTAAAAGGCCGTCAGATCCACAGTCTTGTCCGTAGTCTTGCCGCCGCAGGCGGTCAGCAGGCCCATCGTCAGCAGCGCCGACAGCGCCAGGGTCAAAAATTTCTTCATGGTGTATTGATTTCCTTTCTGAATGTTCTCGGGGAATACAGACGGACCTCTCCGCTGAAAAGTTCCCTCTCACCGCCAGTATTTCCAATTTTTTTTCTTTTACCATCCCATCCGCCCTGCCCTTGCAATTCTCCGCCGGAGGCGGTATCATGGCTCTATCACAAGGAAAAAGGCGGGAGATCACAATGTACAGTTTCCGAAACGATTACAGCGAGGGCGCCCATCCCAAGGTCCTCCAGGCCCTGGCGGACACCAACCTCCGGCAGACCGTGGGCTACGGCATGGATCCCTGCTGCCAAGCCGCGGCGGATACCATCCGCCGCCTCTGCGCCGCGCCGGATGCGGCGGTTCACTTCCTGGTGGGCGGGACGCAGGTGAACCTCGTCACCATCGACGCGTTTCTGCAGTCCTATGAGGCGGTGGTCGCCGCCCAGACCGGCCACGTCAGCACCCATGAGACCGGCGCCATCGAGGCCACCGGACACAAGGTCTGCACCGTGGAGAGCCCTGACGGCAAGCTGACCCCGGCCCTGGTCGAGTCCGTTCTGGCGGGCCACAACGGCACGGAGCACATGGTGCTGCCCCGAATGGTGTACATCTCCGACACCACGGAGATCGGCACGGTCTACACCCGGGCGGAGCTGGCCGCCCTGCGGCAGTGCTGCGATGTTCACGGCCTGTTCCTCTATCTGGACGGCGCCCGGCTGGGCTCCGCCCTCACCTCCCCCGACAACGACCTGACATTGCCGGAGCTGGCCGCCCTCACCCACGCCTTCACCATCGGCGGCACGAAAAACGGCGCCCTCTTCGGGGAGGCGCTGGTGCTCACCCGTCCCATGCCTCACTTCCGCTGGCACATGAAGCAGCGGGGCGCCGTGCTGGCCAAGGGCCGGCTGCTGGGACTCCAGTTCCAGGCCCTGCTGGAGGACGGGCTCTACTTCGACCTGGCCCGCCGCGCCAACGAGCTGGCCTTCCGGCTCCGGGACGGCGTCGCGGCCCTGGGATATCCCTTCCCGGTGGCCTCCCCCTCCAATCAGCAGTTCCCGGTACTGCCCAATGAGACGGTGGCAAAGCTCCAGGAGATGGGCTATGAATTTGAGACCGACCACCCGGTGGATGCGAACCACACCTGCATCCGTCTGGTGACCAGCTGGGCCACGCCGGAGACGGCGGTGGAGGACTTCCTCAGGGACCTGGCCGGGTGCTGAACATCCAAGGGACCGCCAAACAGGCGGTCCCTTTTTGTGTGGTGCTTCCCGCTCTGCTGGCCCATGGGAGCTGTCAAACTCTCTCGTGCTTTTGTTCGATTTCTGCTTGACAGAAACGTTTGTTCGAGTTACAATGCAATTAGAACAAAAGTTCGATCAAGGAGGTTTTTTCCATGAGCGGCTGGACTTTCTTTTTTATTCTGGTAGGCGTGGTCTTTCTGACCTCTCAGCTCTTCCGGGTCATCGACGCCATCGAGCGTCCCAACCGGCGGCATGACCGGCGGCGGACAGCCCTGCGGTGAGATGGACGTTCTGGAAAAGCTCACCATCCTGACGGACGCGGCCAAATACGATGCGGCCTGCACCTCCAGCGGTGGGAACCGGAGGGCCAAGGCGGGGTATATCGGCAATACCACCTCCTCTATCGCCGGGTGCTGCCACTCCTTCTCCGCCGACGGGCGATGCGTGACCCTTTTGAAGGTGCTGATGACCAACCGGTGCGTGTATGACTGCAAATACTGCGTCAACCGCCGCAGCAATGAGGCGAAGCGGGCCATGTTCACCCCGGAGGAGCTGGCGGACCTCACCATCCAGTTCTACCGCCGGAACTACATCGAGGGGCTGTTCCTCTCCTCCGGCGTGTACCGCTCCCCGGACTATACCACGGAACTGATGATCCGGGCGCTGCGGATCTTGCGGGAAGAGTACCGCTTCAACGGCTACATCCACGCCAAGGCCATCCCCGGCACGGCTCCGGAGCTGGTGGAGCAGATGGGGTTCCTGGCGGACCGGCTCAGCGTCAATATCGAGCTGCCGTCAGAGGCGGGACTTCGGACCCTGGCCCCGGACAAGACGAAGCAGGCCATCCTGGCTCCCATGGGGCAGATTCGGGTGCGGGGACAGCAGAGCCGGGAGGAGCTGGTGAAGTACCGCCACGCCCCCAGGTTCGCCCCTGCCGGGCAGAGCACCCAGCTGATCGTGGGGGCCACGGCGGACACGGACTTCCACATCCTGCGGCTGACCCAGGGGCTGTATGACCGCTACCAACTCAAACGAGTGTTCTACTCCGCCTACGTGCCGGTGGTGGAGCACGCCCTGTTGCCCGCCAAGAACACGAAGCCGCCCCTGCTGCGGGAGCACCGGCTGTATCAGGCGGACTGGCTGCTGCGGTTTTACGGCTTCCGGGCGGAGGAGCTGCTGGATGCAAGCCATCCGGACTTCAACCCCCAGGTGGATCCCAAGTGCAGTTGGGCCCTCCGGCACCTGGACTTCTTCCCGGTGGAGGTGAACCGGGCGGACTACGAGGCCCTGCTGCGGATCCCCGGCGTGGGCGTGGTCTCCGCCAAGCGCATTCTGGTGTCCCGCCGGGCCCGGAAGCTGCGGATCGAGGATCTGCCCAAGCTGGGGGTGGTGATGAAGCGGGCCCAGTATTTTCTCACCGCCTCCGGCCGCATGGCAGACGGCCTGCGGTTCACACCGGACAGCCTGCTGCGGAATCTGATCGCGGCGGAGCGGCCCTCCCTGCCCCAACCGGAGCTGGAGCAGATGTCCCTGTTTGCCCCTGTGTGAGGGAGGTTCCCCATGACCGAGATGATCTATGAATACGACGGCAGCTTTGAGGGATTCCTCACCTGCATCTTTGAGAGCTACGCCCAAAAAGAAGTCCTCACCGCCATCAGCTGCGGTGAGGACATTCCATTCATGCTCTTCCCTGTGCGGACCGTCCTGACGGACCGGGACCACGCCGCACGGGTATATCGGAAGGTGGTCAAGCTGTCGCCGGAGGCGGCGGACCTGCTGCGCCGCGGCTTTCTCACCTGCCTGCCGGACCGGGAAATGCACCTGTACCGTCTGGTGGTGAAGCTGCTGGAGGAGGGGCCCCGGTTCCTCCGGGACCTGTCCGATGAGACGCTGTATCCCATTCTGCGGGCGGTGCGCCACCTGAACGGTGAGGTCCACCAGTACAAGGGCTTCGTCCGCTTCTCCGACCTGGGGGGCGTACTGGGGGGCGAAATCGAGCCGAAAAACCGGGTCCTGCCCCTGCTGCGCCGTCACTTCTGCGACCGCTACCGGAACGAACGGTTCTTCCTCTACGACCGTACCCACCAGGAGGCCCTGTTCTACGCCGAGGGCCGCTCTGCCGTCCGGCCCCTGGAGCACTTCCAGATGGCCCCGCCGGATGAGGCGGAGGCCCGCTACCGCCTGCTGTGGAAGCGATTCTACGACACCATCGCCATCCGGGAGCGGGAAAACCCCCGCTGCCGCATGACCCACATGCCCAAGCGGTACTGGGGCACCATGACGGAATTCCAGGGGGAAGCGCATTTCAGGGCGAGAGGAACTCCCGCAACCGTTTCAGGCCCCGGCGCTCCAACCGGGATACCTGCACCTGAGACACCCCCAGGATCCGGGCAGTCTGTTCCTGGGTCAGTCCCTTGAAGTAGCGGAGAAGAATGGTCATCCGCTCCTTCTCCGGCAGCTGATCGATGGACTCCCGCAGGGCGATCCGCTCCACCATGCCCTCCTCCGGGGCGTCCGTGCCCAGCATCCCCTCCAGGGTGAGGCCGTCTGCGGTCTCCCGCTGGAGGGACTCCGGCGTGTCCGTGGCGATCTCCACCTGGGCGATCTCCTCCGGCGTCAGGCCGGAGGCCTCGGAGAGCTCGCTGAGCACCGGCTCCCGGCCCAGCTCCTGCCGCAGCCGCTCCCGAATGGTGTAAAGTGTTTGAGCTTGCTCCCGCATGGTGCGCCCAACTTTTACCGCGCCGTCGTCCCGGAGAAAGCGACGAATCTCCCCGGCGATTTTGGGCACGGCGTAGGTGGAGAAGCAGGTGCCGTAGTCAAAGTCGAATCCCTGCACCGCCTTCAGAAACCCCAGGCACCCCAGCTGGTACAGGTCCTCCGGGTCCACGCCCCGGCCGTAATACCGCCGCACCACGCTCCAGATCAGGCCGTTGTTCTCAATCACCGCCTGCTCGCAGGCATCCCGGTCCCCCTCCTGGGCCGCCCGCAGCAGCTCCAGCGTGGCGCTCATTTTGTGCCCTGCATCCGGGGTGCCAGCCGCTTGCGCATCACCACGGTGGTGCCCCGGCCCGGCGTGGAGCGGACCACCAGCCTGTCCATAAAGCTCTCCATAATGGTGAAGCCCATACCGCTGCGCTCCTCCCCGCCGGTGGTGAACATGGGCTGGCGGGCCTTCTCGATGTCCGGGATGCCCCGGCCGTGGTCCCGCACCGTCACCTCCAGCACCTGGTCCGGGCAGATGCGGACTTTCACCACCACCTGGCCGATGGAATCCGGATAGGCGTGGACGATGGCGTTGGTCACCGCCTCGCTGACGGCGGTCTTGATGTCCTCCAGCTCGTTGAGGGTGGGATCCATCTGGGCGGCGAAACAGGACACGGCTGCCCGGGCGAACCCCTCGTTGCTGCTGCGGCTGGGAAATGCCAGCGTGACTTCGTTGTTGGCCTTGGTCTTCATGGTATGTACTCCCCCTTTTATCGTATCGTCACCAGCCGGCCGATGCCGGCGGCATCCAGGACCCGCCGTGCCTGCTGAGGCACGTTCCGCACCAGCAGGCTCCCGTCCAGCAGCTGCATCCGCTGCTGGGCCCGCAGGATCAGCGCGATGCCGGAGCTGTCCATGAACGTCACGCCCGCCAGGTCCAGCACCAGTTTTTTCGGCAGCGCCGCGTCGATGGACAGCTCCAACTCCCGGAGGGCGTTCCGGGCCCCGTGGTGGTCCAGCTCCCCCTTCATCTCCAGCAGCAGATTCCGGTCCGCGCTTGTGGCTTCGATCTCCATAAAGTTCCCTTCTTCCTTGTCGTTTGTGTACCAAGATACAGGGTACCCCGTTTTTCCTCCCATTATAAGGAAACGGCCCATTCTTTTTTGTCGGAATCACACCCCGCCGCAAAATCTTCCCATTTCTCCGCTTGCATCGGCACCTGCGGCGGGGTATCATGAAGGTATCTCAAGGGAAAGGCAGGCATATACATGAAAATTTTGCTGATTAATGGCAGCTCCCGGCCCAACGGCTGCACCTACACAGCCCTGCGGGAGATCGCTGATACGCTGGAATCCGGCGGCGCGGAGACGGAAATCCTCTTTCTGGGCAGCGGCCCCGTCCGGGACTGCACCGCCTGCCGGACCTGTCAGAAGACGCCGGGCCGCTGCGTGTTCGATGACGATATGGTGAACCCAATCATTGAGAAGGCCCGGGAGGCGGACGGCTTCGTGTTCGGTACGCCGGTCTATTACGCCCACCCCTCCGGCCGCATCCTCTCCGTGCTGGACCGGGTGTTCTACGCCGGAAAAGACGCCTTCGCCCACAAGCCCGGCGCGGCTGTTGCCTCCGCCCGCAGGGCGGGCACTACGGCCTCCGTAGATGTGCTGGACAAATATTTCACCATCGCCCAGATGCCGGTAGTTTCCTCTACCTACTGGAACATGGTCCACGGCAACACGCCGGAGGAGGTGCGCCAGGACGCGGAGGGAATGCAGACCATGCGGAATTTGGCCCGAAACCTGCTCTGGATGGTCCAGTGCATCCAGGCGGGAAAGGCCGCTGGACTCCAGCCGCCCCAGGCGGAGAGCGAGGCCCGGACCAACTTCATCCGCTGAAGCGCGAAAGCCCCCGGAGGGGATTTCCCTCCGGGGGCTTTGCTGTATTTAGGGCTCTTTCATGTTTGCTCCCACACCATGGGCGTGTATCGGATGCCGTCCGGGGACAGCTGTTCCTCTGCCGTGGGAGAAAAGCCCAGCTGGCGGTAGACCTCCACTGCATAGGGGGAGCTGTGAACCGTGATCCGCCCGCGGCCGCCCTCCGCCAGATATGCCTGGAACAGGAGGCGGCCGATGCCCTGGCGGTGAAACGCCGGGTCTACGAAAAACAGGGCGATGTGGCTCCCCTCCGCCGCCAGGACTCCCAGGAGCTCCTGCCCCTCCCAAGCGCCAAATAGTGTCAAGTGATTTACCTGTTCAATATCTGAAAGATAAGCACGAAATGCCTCCACGCCCTCCGGCGGATACTCCGGCGCCTCAAATTCAAGGAACACCCGCCAGCACAGGTCCATGGCCGCCGGAAGCTCGCCACCCTGTATGCGTCGAATCTCCATCGCACACCTCATTCCCCCAGAAGGGACCGTACCCGGTCCAGCGCCTCCGGCGCCGACGGCTTGATGCCGATCACGGGTACGGTCAGCCCTGCCGACTCCAGTGCCGCCCGGAGAGATGCGATAAACACGCCCCGGCCGGGCAGTTCCCGGTCCTGGTCCGAGGTGGTGTTCACCCCGCAGCAGGGGGAGCGGTCCATACCTACGATGCCCAGCACGGCAAATCCGTGCTTCTGGTACTCCCGAATCTGCCAAACCACCTGATCCGTCAGCTCCCGCAGCCGGGCAGATGCCTCCGGCTGGCCCATGGCCCGGCGGATGCGGGTGTTCTCTGCCTCCACTGGTCGTTCCCCTCCTTTGGGATCTCCCCGGTCCAGCCCCAGACAGCACAGCTCCGGGCACGGCATTTGAGCCACGCTTACCTGAGCATCCAGAATCAGCCGCAAAATCTCCCGGTGGGCGGCAGGCACCTCCGCCGTGCCGTCGGAAATGGCGTTCTGATTCAGCAGGCAGTGGGCCAGAAACACCACACGCCTGCTCCTTCCGTCGGTAAACATCCCGTCTCTCCTTTCATCGGCGGGGACTTCCCCTTTCTCAGCCTCTCAGACATCTCAGCGCAGACAGCCGGTGACGAACTTCAAGGGCACCTCCATCCGCGCGGCGATCTGCTCCGGCGTCATGCCCTGGTCCCGGAACCGACGGCAGACGGACTTCATATTCTCACCCACCTCAATGATGTGGCGGTCCGGGTCATAGAGCCGCACCACCCGCTGCCCCCAGCGATGCTCCAGGGGCGGGCGGACGTACACCACATCCGCGCACCCAGCCAGGTGCGCCAGGAAGCCGTCGAAGTCGTCCTCCTCAAAGTAGACCTCGCTGTCATTTGCACCAAAGCGGATCTCCTCCACCTCTTTTCCAAGGAAGTCCGTCCAGGTATCCAGTGTTTGGAGGCACAGGCCGCCGGTGAGGGTCACGTTGGCACCGAAATCCATCACCACATGAAGCCCCAGGACCTCCCGGTAAAAGGTCTTGGACCGCTCCATGTCCCGGACTGCCAGCAGGGGATTTTTCAGCTTCACAAGATCAGCCCTTTCTTGAAACGGATTGTGCTGCCGGGCCTGACGGCCGTCTGGACAGCACCCTTGCTCTATGATAAAATTGAAAAAACCATACAGGGAGGATTCTGCGATGGCAATCACTGTCAATATCTATTACACGGGCAACCGCGGAGCTGCCCGGAAATTCGCAGAGGAGATGACACCCACCACGCCTCCCCCATGATGGCGCAGATCGCCCGGCTTCGGGAGCAGTACGACCTGCACATGCGGGTGGAGCGATATCTGTCCGATGAGACGCCAACAACCTCTCAGGATGAGGCGTTTATCCGCAGATAACTGCAACCCCCGACTGCAAGAAAGGGGCGGCGGTCAGAGCCGGGCCTTTGGTCCGGGCTCTGACCGCCGCCCCTGCATTCTGTTTTGGAACGTGGGGGGTTACGTTCTCCTTCAGCCGGGACTTACGCCTGCATGGCCTTGGCGGATTCCTCCAGCTTGGCGATCAGCTCTTTGTACTTGGCGGCCTTCTCCCGCTCGGCGTTCACCACCGCCTCCGGGGCCCGGGAGACGAACTTCTCGTTGGAGAGCTTCTGCTCGACGCCCCGCAGGCCGTTCTGGGCTTTCTCGATTTCCTTGCGGATCCGCTCCAGCTCCGCGGCGATGTCCACCAGCTCACTGAGGGGCAGATAAGCCGTGGCATTGTGGGTGACGGCAGTCACCATGCCGGACACATCCGCCGGGGCGGCGTCCGCGAACTTCACCTCACTGGCATAAGCCAGCCGCTGGATGAAGTGCCTGCCCTGGGCGTAGACGTCCGGGGTGGCGGTGACGATCAGCACCTCCGCCTTCCGGGAAGGGGGCACGTTCATCTCCGCCCGGCGGGCCCGGATGGCCTTGATGGTGTCCATGACGGCCTCCATTGCGGCTTCTTCCTCCGGGAAGGTCAGGTCCGCCCGGTACTCAGGCCACCGGGAGGTCATGATGAATTGTTCCTCGTGGGGCAGGGCCTGATAGATCTCCTCCGTGATGAAAGGCATGAAGGGGTGCAGCAGCTTCAAAAGCTCCGTCAGCACAAAGCAGAGCACATTCTGGGCCGCCAGCTTGGCCCCCTCGTCCTCTCCCTGGAGGCGGGTCTTGGTGAGCTCGATATACCAGTCGCAGTAGGTATCCCACAGGAAGTCGTAGACCTTGGCGGAGGCCACGCCGATCTCGTAGGCGTCCAGGTTCTCCGTGACCTCCTTCACCAGGGTGTTCAGCTTGGAGAGGACCCACTTGTCCTCCGGCGCCAGGGCGTCCGCCGCAGGGAGTTCACACTTGTCGATGGTGAGGTTCATCATCACGAACCGGCTGGCGTTCCAGATCTTGTTGGCGAAGTTCCGCATAGCCTCGCACTTCTCGGTGTAGAACCGGGTGTCGTTGCCCGGGGAGTTGCCGGTGATGAGGTTGAAGCGCAGGGCGTCGGCGCCATACTTCTCCGCCATCTCCAGCGGATCGATGCCGTTGCCCAGGGACTTGGACATCTTGCGGCCCTTGTCGTCCCGCACCAGGCCGTGGATCAGCACGGTGTGGAAGGGGATCTGGTGCATCTGCTCACAGCCGGAGAAGATCATCCGGGCCACCCAGAAGAAGATGATGTCGTAACCGGTGACCATGACGCTGGTGGGATAGTAGAAGTCCAGATCAGCGGTCTTTTCCGGCCAGCCCAGAGTGGAGAACGGCCACAGGGCGCTGGAGAACCAGGTGTCCAGCACGTCCGGGTCCCGGGTCAGATGGGTGAAGCCGCACTTTTCGCACTTGGTGGGGTCCTCCCGGGAGACGTTGATGTGGCCGCAGTCGTCGCAGGTCCAGGCGGGGATCTGGTGGCCCCACCACAGCTGGCGGGAGATGCACCAGTCATGGACGTTCTCCATCCAGTTGGTGTAGGTCTTGGCGAACCGCTCGGGCACGAACTTCACCTCGCCCTCCCGGACCACCCGCAGGGCCTCCTTGGCCAGGGGCTCCATCTTCACGAACCACTGGGCGGAGATCAGGGGCTCCACGTCATTGTGACAGCGGTAGCAGGTGCCCACATTGTGGTTGTAGGGCTCGGTCTTGACGAGATAGCCCTGCTCCTCCAGGTCCTTGACGATCTGCTTGCGGCACTCGTACCGGTCCATCCCATTGTAGGGGCCGCCGTTCTCGTTGATCCTGCCGTCGTCGCCGATGCAGCGGATGACCTCCAGGTTATGGCGCAGGCCCACCTCGAAGTCGTTGGGGTCATGGGCGGGAGTCATCTTCACGGCGCCGGTGCCGAAGCCCAGCTCCACGTAGTCGTCCGCCACAATGGGGATCTCCCGGTTCATGATGGGCAGGATGCAGGTCTTGCCCACCAGATCACGGAACCGCTCGTCCTCCGGATTCACAGCCACGCCGGTGTCGCCCATCATGGTCTCGGGACGGGTGGTGGCCACCACCAGATCGCCGCTGCCGTCGGCCAGGGGATAGCGGATATACCACAGGTGGCCGGGCTTGTCCACATACTCCACCTCGGCGTCGGACAGGGCGGTGATGCAGTGGGGGCACCAGTTGATGATGCGGCTTCCCTTGTAGATCAGGCCCTTGTCATACAGCTCACAGAAGGTCTCCCGCACAGCCTTGGAGCAGCCCTCATCCATGGTGAAGCGGGAGCGGCTCCAGTCGCAGGAGACGCCCATCTTCTTCTGCTGCTCCACGATGCGGTTGCCATACTCCTCCTTCCACTTCCACACCCGCTGGAGGAACTTCTCCCGGCCCAGATCATAGCGGGTCAGGCCCTCCTTGACGCGCAGTTCCTCCTCCACCTTGATCTGAGTGGCGATGCCGGCATGGTCGGTGCCGGGGACCCACAGCGTGGAGTAGCCCTGCATCCGCTTGAAGCGGGTCAGGATGTCCTGCAATGTGCAGTCCAGGGCGTGGCCCATGTGGAGCTGGCCCGTGACGTTGGGGGGCGGCATGACGATGGAGAAGGGCTTCTTCTTGGGATCCGGATCCCCGTTAAAGCAGTCGTTGTCCTCCCACATCTGGTAGATGCGGGACTCCACCTGTTGGGGTTCATACACCTTGGGCAGTTCTTTCATCATACGTTCGATCTCTCCTATTCTCTGAACTTTCGTCCTTTTTGTCATGACTGGGGCGCCGGTCCGCACCGCCCTGCCGTTCACCAGATCGCAGCTCAGCTCCAGCAGAATGCTTTATGCGCGCTTACACAGCAAAACGCCCTGGGCCTTTCGGCTCAGGGCGAACAAATGTCCGTGGTACCACCTGGATTCGGGAAAACCCGCACTCTGCGGCGCATTTGCGCCTGCCCTGTCAACGGTGGGCCTCCGCCGGGGCTTACTGATGCTTCGGCTCCGGTGCTCCGGGACGACTTCTCCGGCGGCTTTGGGAGAACTCACACCAGCCGTTCTCTCTCTTGGCCGCTGCCCACCGGATACTGCTTCCCTTCCTCGCAGTTTACCATATTTTATTTTAGTATAGTATACCCCGGTTCGATTGTCAAGCGTCAGCTCAGCCGCAGGATCTCCTTCTTCAGCCGGGAGATGATGCGCTTTTCCAGCCGGGAGATGTAGCTCTGCGAGATGCCCAGCTGGTCCGCCACCTCTTTCTGGGTCTGCTCTTTTCCGCCCCCCAGGCCGAACCGCAGCGTGATGATCTGCTTTTCCCGGGGCGAGAGAACGTTGATGGCCGCCGCCAGCAGGTCCCGCTCCACATCCTCTTCGATGGGGCGCATCACCACGTCCGCCTCAGTCCCCAGCACGTCGGAGAGCAGCAGCTCATTGCCGTCCCAGTCGGTGTTCAGCGGCTCGTCGAAGGACACCTCCCCCTTCCGCCCGGCATTTTTGCGCAGGTACATCAAAATCTCGTTCTCGATGCACCGGGAGGCATAGGTGGCCAGCTTGATGTTCTTGTCCGTCCGGTAGGTGCCCACCGCCTTGATGAGCCCGATGGTGCCGATGGAAATCAGGTCCTCGATCCCCACTCCCGTGTTCTCGAACCGCCGGGCAATGTACACCACCAGCCGCAGATTATGTTCGATCAGCTCCTTGCGGGCGTCCTCCTCCCCGATGCGCTCCAGCAGCTCCGCCTCCCGCTCCCGGCTCAGGGGCGGTGGCAGGGTGTCGCTGCCCCCGATGTAGTGCAGCTCCGCCGGCGGCAGCAGCCCCACCCGCACCAGCAGCCGCCGCCATTGTTTCATCCAGTCCTTCATGGTTTCTTCTCCTTCCAGCCGTGCCGCCCCACAGGGCGCTGTATCCCGTCCCCAGCTCTGTGGGGGAAAAGGCAACCGGCAGTCCGGCATACCGCTCCCCCGCCACCTCCGTCCAGTCGCTGCGCACCGCCAGCAGCAGTCCGCCCGCCACTCCCACCGCGTGGTAGGGGATCAGACGGAACCGCAGCTCCGGCGCCGCCCGCATCATGGGCTCCAGCAGCTCTGCGGGACGCTCCAGCGCTCCGCGGTCCAGCAGAGAGCGGACCTCTCTTGGAAGCGCACCGTCCAGCCGCCCCGGAGACACCACCAGCACCGGCGCTCCGGAGACCGGATCCCGCAGGGCGTTTCCCGTGTCGCAGAAAGCGGTAAACGCCGTGGTCCGCCCGGCCAGACACACCTGTGCCCGCACCAGCTCGCCCCGGACGCCCTTTCCCGCCGCCGCACGAAACACCACTGTCAGAACCAGATAGGCCGCGGCCGCAGCGGTCAGCAGCACCTTTGCATCCACGTCCGTGTAGAACACGCCGTTCACCATCGGCACGCCGCCCCCCGCCACCAGGCCCAGGGCCAGCACGCACCCGGCCATGGCACAGGAGACGGCGAACAGTAGCAGCGTCAGCCGCAGCAGCTTTGCCTCTCCTCCATAGGCCGCCAGCGCCAGCAGTATGCCTGCCGCCAGCTTCACCGGCGTTGCGGAGAGAAAGCCCAGCCCCGGCAGAAATACCGCCACGGCATAGGCGCCCCCCAGCAGGCCCGCCAGAAGGTAGCGTCTCCGCCGGAGGGGAATGCCCGCCAGACGCGCGGCGCAGAGCACCAGCAGATAGTCCATCAGCGCGTTCAGCACAAACACGCTGTCCACATACACCACGGTCAAGCGATCCGCCTCCCTTCCGTTCCGTGGGACTATTATAGGGCAGACCGCAGAGAAATACGGTCGCAAAAGGGGGACGCGCCCTGTAAAAAGGTGCGTCCCCCCGGCAGCCGATTGGGGCCGCAGCACAAATGCTGCGGCTCCGGCGGCATGGAAATACTGTGATGGGAAATAACTTTACAGCAATGATAAATACGGAACAATCAGCGATGCCAGCATGGAAATCACCAGAATGACCACCAGGATCGCGGCAAACAGTCTGTGCTTGTTGCTCACTTGTTTCCCTCCTCCGTCAGGATCTTGCGGATGCTCTTTTCCGCCTTGCTGCGGGGCAGCATCAGCTCATGCCCGCAGCCCAGGCACTTGAGCTTGATGTCCATGCCCACCCGCAGAATCTCCCACTGGGTGCTGCCGCAGGGATGGGCTTTCTTCAGCTCCACTTTGTCATGCAGATGCAGGTCCATATTGGCCTCCTTGTCAAAGCAGCCTCCCGGGCTGCATATAGTAACGGTATGGAACAACACGCCGCCGTTGCGGCAGATAGGATGCGATTACAATATGCCGGAAAACAAGCTGTATCCGCCGGAGGGCCTGCGCCCTCCCTCTTCTTTCACGCTCCAGAGCCTGCGGGAGGCCATGGAGCAGAACACGGTGCTGGAGGATCGGGTCCTCCGGTGTGATGCCGGACACAACCTGCTTCTCTCCCTGGGAGGCATCCAGGCCCGCATTCCCCGGGAGGAGGTCCTCTCCCCCTGGATCAGCGGGGCCCAGCGGGACATCGCCGTCCTCTCCCGGGTGGGAAAGCCCGCCTGTTTTCTCGTGACGGCCCTCCGGGCCGATGAAAAGGGCGCGCCCACGGCACTGCTCTCCCGCCGGGCCGTTCAGGAGCGGGCCATGGACTTCTTCCTGGAGCACCTGCGCCCAGGCTCCGTGGTCACTGCGGTGGTGACGCATCTGGAGTCCTTCGGCGCTTTTTTGGATATCGGCTGCGGCATCGTGGCTATGCTGCCCATCGAGCACATCTCCGTCTCCCGCATTTCCCATCCGAAGGAGCGGTTCCGGCCCGGGCAGAAGATTCTGGCAGCCGTCCGGTCCATAGACCGGGAGAAGCGCCGGATCACCATGACTCACAAGGAGCTGCTGGGCACCTGGATGGAGAATGCCAGCTGGTTTCATCCCGGCGAGACAGTCCGGGGCGAGGTCCGCAGCGTGAAGGAGTACGGCAGCTTCATCGAGCTGGCCCCCAACCTCTCCGGCCTGGCAGACGCCCGGGAGGACCTGCGCCCGGGGGACGGCGTCTCTGTCTACATCAAGTCCATCCGTCCGGAGCGGATGAAGATCAAGCTCCAGGTGATCGAAAAGCTGCCGCCCTTGGCAGAGCCGGAGCCGCTGCGCTATCAGATCACCGACGGGGTACTGGACCGGTGGGTCTACTCCCCTGCCGGGTATGAGAAGCCGGCCGTGGAGACGGTGTTCACGGCTGAGGACCCTTGATCTCGTCCCAGTAGTGCTTGGCGGCCTGCTCCGTCTTGTTATCGCCGTATTCGTAGTAATGGACACCCTTCAGGGCATCGGGCAGATACTGCTGCTGTACCCAGTGGCGGGGAAAGTCGTGGGGGTACAGGTAGCCCTGCTCCCGCTCCATACCGGCGGAGTCCGCGTGAACGTTCTGCAGTTCCCGGGGCACGTCCCCGGTGCGGCCTGCCCTCACGTCTGCCCAGGCCCTGCCGATACCGGCTGTCACGCTGTTGGACTTGGGGGCCGTGGCCAGCAGGATAGCCGCCTGGGCCAGGGGCAGCTGGGCCTCCGGCAGCCCCAGCTGCATGGCAGTATCCACACATGCCTTCACAATGGAGACCGCCTGGGGGTACGCCATCCCCACATCCTCGCTGGCGGAGCACAGCAGCCGCCGGCAGGGGGTGATGAGGTCCCCCGCCTCCAGAAAGCGGGCCAGGTAGTGGAGCGCCGCATCCGGGTCGCTGCCCCGGAGGGACTTCATCAGGGCGGAGGCGGCGTCGTACATGGCGTCGCCGCCTCTGTCGTACCGCATGGCGCTGCGCTGGGCCACCTGCTCCACGTCGTCCAGGGTCAGCATCAGCTTCCCATCTCTGGGCATGGCTGCCCGGCACAGAAGTTCCACCGCATTGATGGCCTTGCGGACGTCGCCGCCGCAAGCGGTGGCGATCTGCCGGGGCACATCCTGCTCCCAGTCCAGGGGCAGAGGCGAACGGTCCTGCTCGATCTTCAGTGCCCGCAGGACAGCGGGTTCCACCTCCTCCGGCGACACGGCCTTGAACTCAAACACCGTGCTGCGGGACAGCAGGGCTCCGTACACATAAAAGTACGGGTTCTCCGTGGTGGAGGCGATGAGGGTCAAAGAGCCGTTCTCCATGAATTCCAGCAGGCTCTGCTGCTGCTTCTTATTGAAGTACTGAATCTCGTCCAGGTACAGCAGAATGCCCCCTGGGGCCAGCAGCGTCCCCACGTCGGCAATGATGTCCTTCACGTCCTGCAAGGATGCGGTGGTGGCGTTGAGCCGGTGGAGGGTCTTATTGGTCTGCCGGGCGATGATGTTGGCGATGGTGGTCTTTCCGGTGCCGGAGGGGCCGTAGAACACCATATTCGCCTCCGTGCCGCTGTCGATCAGCCGCCGGAGCACGGCGCCGGGGGAGAGCAGATGCCGCTGGCCCACCACCTCGTCCAATGTTTTGGGGCGGATCTCATCCGCAAGAGGCCGCTGCATGGCGGCACCCCCTTCCCTGTTGATCTCGGAACATTCATTATAGCATGGCCCATTGGAAATTTCCACCGGGAAAACGCCAAAAAGCCGGGAAGACAGTCCGTCCTCCCGGCTTTCGGCCTGTAAACTCAGCCAACGGTCTTCCAGTGCTTGTCCACGTGGTTCAAAATCTCGCAGCCGTCCTCCGTCACCAGCACTAGGTCCTCCACCCGGACACCGAATTCGCCGGGCAGATACACGCCGGGCTCAATGGAGAAGATCATACCCGGCTTGGCCAGGGTGGTGTTGGTGGCGCTGACGTCGCCCTTCTCATGCTCCGTCTGGCCGATGAAGTGGCCCAGCCGGTGGGTGAAGTATTCTCCGTATCCGGCGGCGGAGATGTGGTCCCGTGCGGCCTTGTCCAGGTCGCACAGGGGCACGCCGGGCCGCAGCATGGACTCCGCCAGCTCGTTGGCCTCCCGCACCAGGTCGTGGATGGCGGCGTACTTGGGATCCGCCGCCCTGCAGAAGAAGGTCCGGGTCATGTCGGAGCAGTAGCGGTTCTTCCGGCAGCCCATGTCAATGACGATGCAGTCCCCAGCCTTCAGGCGGGTCTGGTCCGCCTCGTGGTGGGGGTCCGCGGCGTGGGCGCCGTAGGAGACGATGGGCAGGAACGCAGTGGAGTCACAGCCCTCGGCGGCATACTGGGCCACGATGTAGTCGGCCACCTCCCGCTCGGTCATGCCCTCTTTCATGTAGGCGGCAGCCCGCTCCATCACCACGTCGTTGATGCGGGAGGCCTCCCGCATCAGGTCCCGCTCCACCGCGTCCTTGCAGGCCCGGGCGTCGTCCACGCAGTCGGAGGCCAGCACATACTTGCAGCTGGGATTGTGGGCCATCAGGGGCAGCAGAAACCGGGCGGGCCAGTCCTTGTCCACGCCCATGTCTTTTTCCCCGTCCACGGCATTTGCCAGAATGGCGAGATAGTCGTCCGTGTCGGAGAACCACACCTGCTCATAGGGTGCCTCCGGCACCGGGAACAGTTTGTTCAGAAATAACTTGTGCTGTCCGTCCTTCCGCAGGTAAAAGGCGTACAGCCGTTCAAACGGGAACACATCGTACCCTGTCAGATACCAGATGCTGTCCGGATCGGACACGAGCATCTGCTCCAGGCCCATCCGTTCCATGGCGGCCAGTACGCGGCTGATTCGCTCCTGATACATGATGTCACCCCTCTTTTTTTCCGATAATGGTCTCCACCAGCTCCGGAGAGACCAGAGCCTTTACGGTCTTGACGCCGGTTTTCAGGGACTCTACCGGCGCATACTCGTACCGGCCGTGGGCGTTGTGGCCCGCGCTGGGCAGGTTGGGGCACAGCAGGCCCTTGTAGGTCAGCACACTGCCGTCAGTGCCGCCCCGGATGGGAGAATGGGTGGGGTGCTCAATGCCGGCGGCCTTCATGGCGGACTCTGCCAGCTCCAGAATCTCCATGTGGTCCTTCAGCACCTCGTACATATTGTAGTACTGGTCGTGGGTGTCCACCACCGCGGTGCCGTCGCCCCAGCGGCGGTTGATCTGCTCCGCGGCCTTGTCCATCATGGCCTTGCGCTCCTGGAACCGCTTCATGTCGTGGTCCCGGACGATATACTCCATCGTGGCCTTCTCCGCCTTGCCGTGCATCTCCTGCAGATGGAAGAAGCCCTCGTACCCCTCCGTGTGGGCGGGGGTCTCCAGCGCCGGCAGCAGGGCGTTGTACTCCATGGCGATCAACAGGGCGTTGCGCATCTTGTCCTTGGAGGTGCCCGGGTGGATGCTGAAGCCGTTGATGGTCACCACGGTCTTGGCGGCGTTGAAGGTCTCGTACTCATAGTCGGTGATATCGCCGCCGTCCAGGGTATAGGCAAAGTCCGCGCCGAAGCCGGATACATCGAAGAAGCTGGCGCCCATGCCGATCTCCTCGTCCGGGGTGAAGCCCAGGCAGATTTTGCCGTGGGGAGCCTTCTCTGCCAGCAGCTCCTCCACCGCCTGAAGGATGATGGCGATGCCCGCCTTGTCATCCGCCCCCAGCAGGGTGGTGCCATCGGTGCAGACCAGCTCCTGACCCACGAATTTCTGCAGCTCCGGGAACTGGGCGGCCTCCATGACGATGTTCTGCTCCCGGTTCAGCACCACGTCCCCGCCGGTGTAGTGGATGATCTGGGGTTTCACGTCCTTGCCGGTCATGTCCGGGGTGGTGTCCATGTGGGCGATCAGGCCGATGGCGGGCAGCTGTTCGCACCCCGGCGTGGCATCCAGTGTGGCGTAGACGTAGCACTTGTCATCGTACCGGGCGTTTTCGATGCCAAGGCCGTGGAGCTCCTCTACCAGCAGCTTGGCCATGTCGAACTGGCGGTCCGTGCTGGGGGTGACAGTGCGGCCGGCGTGGTAGTCACTCTCGCTGTACACCTTGGCGTAGCGGATCAGGCGGTCAACAACGGTATCCATGTTCTAGATTCCTCCTTATTCTTCCTTGGAGAGCAGATTCTCCGGATTCAGGCATTTCAATTCGTCCAGCACGAAGAGGCCGTCCTTGCGGATCAGCACGTCATCGAACCAGATCTCGCCCCCGCCGTACTCCGGCGTCTGGATCTGGATCAGGTCCCAATGGACGGCGGAATGGTTGCCGTTGGAGGCATTGTCGTAGCTGTTGCCGGGGGTCAGGTGGAAGCTGCCGGCGATCTTCTCGTCGAACAGAATGTCCCCGATGGGGTGGTTGATCTCCGGGTTCACACCGAAGGCGAACTCGCCGATGTACCGGGCGCCCTCGTCGATGTCCAGAATCTCGTTCATATAGTCCGTGTTGTTGCTGGTGGCCTTGACGATCTTGCCGTCCTTGAACTCCAGATACACATCCCGGAATAAAAAGCCGTCATAGGGGGACGGCACGTTGTAGGTGATGTGCCCGTTGACGGAGTTCTTCACGGGCGAGGTGTAGATCTCACCGTCGGGGATGTTCCGGTTGCCGTGCATCCCGAAGCTGGGGATGCCCTTGATGGAGAAGGAGATGTCTGTGCCGGGAGCGACGATACGGACCTTGTCGGTCCTGGCCATCAGGTCCTGGAGGGGCTGCATGGCCCGGCCCATCTTGTCGTAGTCCACCAGGCAGGCCCGGAAATAGAAGTCCTCATACTCTTCCGTGGAAACGCCCGCCAGCTGGGCCATGGCATCGTTGGGGTACCGGAGCACGGACCACTTGGTATGGTTGCACCGCTCCGCCAGATGGATGGGGCCCCAGTAATACTGGCGGTAGCGCTTCTGGGCCTCGTCGCTGACGTTGTGCCACATGCTGATATTGGTGGTGGCCCGAATGTCGATATAGGCGTCCATGTCCCGCATCCGCTCCAGCTCGTAGGAGGCGATCTCCTCCATGTGCTCCGCGTCGGCTCCCTGGACCAGGGCACCCTCCACGGCGTAGTCGAAGATGTGGACAAAGGGCTTGCCGCCCACAGCATAGGCTTCCTGGACCAGGGACTTCATCAATCCGGTCTCACTGCCGTGGAGCTCAATCAGGATCTTCTCGCCCTTCTCCAGGCCCACAGCGCTGCGGATCAGGAACTGGGCGAATTTGCGGATACGGGGATCTTCCATGGTGGTTCCTCTCTTTCCTTTCAGTCCTTGCGCGTCACCGCACAGAAAAAACGGGGCAGAAGAGCATCTCTTCTGCCCCGCCTGGAATCAGTTGTCCTGGTACAGGGCTTCCAGAGACCGCTTGGGATCGTTGCAGCGGGTCACGGCGCTGACGATCAGTATGGCAATCACCGAGGCAGGCACCGCCACAATGGCGCACTGGATGCCGTAGGGCGTGCCCATCAGCGTCCAGATGATCGTGACCAGACCGCCCACCAGGATACCGGCCATGCCGCCGGCGGGCGTCACCTTCTTGGAGAAGAGGGCGAACAGGATCGCCGGGGTGATGGCGGCGCCGTACATGGTGTAGGCCGTCATCTGCAGGGACAGCACAGTGGGGAAATACAGCGTCAGCGCCACAGCGATGAAGCTGAACACAATGATGGTACCCCGGAGGACCAGCATCTTCTGCTTGTCGGTGGCATCCTTGCGGATGTACTTTACATAGATGTCGTTGGTCAGGTTGGTGGCAGAGGAGAGCAGATAGCTGTCCGCCGTGGTGACGATGAAGGCCATGCAGGCGCACATCACCAGCGCACCGAAGGCCAGAGGCAGGTAGTCCACCGCTACCTGGAAGATCACATTGGAGGGAACGTCCAGGGTGGGATACAGCTTGGCTGCCTGGGTGACTACCAGGACAATGCTGATGATGACCAGGATCTCGCCGATGAACATGCCGATGTTGGACTTCTTGGCCTCGTCGCTGTTTTTGGCAGAGGCGAACCGCTGCAGCATGTTCTGGTCGCCCAGCATCAGGGCCAGGGAGGGCAGGAAGTAGCCCAGCAGCTCCCAGCCGGACATACCGCCGGTAATGGTCATCTTCTCCGGAGGCAGAGTGGCGCCCTGAGAGTTGGCCACGCCGATCAGGAAGGGAATCGCCAGGAAGAAGCCGCCGATCATCAGCAGGGCGCTGATGGCGTCGGAATAGGCCACAGACACCAGACCGCCGCCCACGGTGATGATGGCGATCAGGGCTGTGCAGATGGTCAGGGCCAAGCCGTGGGAGATCTCAATCCCGCTGGAAGCGCACAGCAGCACGATGATGTCCGCCGCAGCCTTCAGCTGGGTGGCCAGCACGCCCACATAGGCCAGCATGACGCACAGGGCGGCGATGATGCTGGCGGCCTTGCCGTAACGGGCGCCCATGATCTCCGGCACCGTGACCTTGTTGGACTTGCGGACCTTGCCGGCGATGAAATACAGCAGGATGATGCCGATGGGCGGCGCCGCAAAGGTGATGAGACCCACCCAGGGGCCGCCGGTGTACACCACGCTGGCGGAGCCGGTGATTCCGCCGCCGCCGCACCAAGTAGCAAGCAGTGTGCCCACCAGGATGATGAAGGGGATCCGGTGGCCGCCGGTCACCATGTCATCCGAGGTCTTGACTTTCTTCCGGGCCACGATCAGCCCGAAGATCGTGAGCAGCACCAGATAGGCGCTGATCGCAACAATGTAAGTCATATATTCTCCTTCTCCTCACACAATAGAATAATAAAGAGATTTTACTCTTTCAGGGGAATAATGTCAAGTTGTATCCCGTCCGGCGTATGCGCCGGCATCCGGACGCGGCAATTTTTCTCTGGCTTTTTGTCGAAATCTGTGGTATCCTGTCCCCGAGGTGAGCGACATGACATCCAAGGCTGCGGTGAACCGCATCATTGAGACACTGAAGGGCATTTACCCGGACGGGCTGTGCTCCTTACAATATAAAAAGGACTACGAGTTGCTGTTTGCGGTGCGCCTGTCCGCCCAGTGCACAGACGAGCGGGTGAACAAGGTGACCCCGGCGCTGTACGCCCGCTTCCCTACCCTGGAAAGTTTTGCCGAGGCGGATCCGGCGGAGGTGGGAGAATACATCCACTCCTGCGGCTTTTACAACGGCAAGGCCCGGGACATCGTGGCCTGTGCCCAGAAGCTGGTGAATGAATACGGCGGCAGAGTCCCCGGCACCATGGAAGAACTGACCGGCCTTCCCGGCGTGGGGCGCAAGACCGCCAATCTGATTCTGGGGGACGTGTTCGGCCAGCCCGCCTATGTCTGCGACACCCACTGCATCCGCATCACGGGACGGCTGGGGATCACCGACGGCTCCAAAGATCCCCTTCAGGTGGAGCGGCAGCTGCGGGAGCGGATCCCTCCCAAGGAGTCCAACAACTTCTGCCACCGGATGGTGCTCTTCGGCCGGGATACCTGCACCGCCCGCTCCCCCAAGTGCGAGGGCTGCCCCCTGGCAAAGGACTGCGACACCGCCAAAGCCGCCAGACGGGGCTGACAGCATTGGAATCACTCTGGAACTTCACGTGTCTGCGCAATGCGCAGGCACGTTTTTTTGTCTTCCCTCATATACTGAGATGAAATCCATCCGACAGACGGCACAAGGAGGCACTATGGACGAACAGACGGCCCGTATGATCCAACAGCTGAAAAGCAACCCCGCCATGCTCCAGGCGCTGATGCAGTCCCGGGACGGGCAGGCGCTGATGCAGATGCTCTCCGGGGGAGACCGTGGAGCATCTCTCCAGCGGGCGGCCCAGTCCGCCGCCAAGGGCAACCCGGCGGAGATGGTCCGCATGGTGAACCAGCTGATGCAGAGCCCGGACGGCGCAGCTTTGATCGACCGCATCAACAAGACCATGAACGGCCGGTAACGGCAAGTACAGAAAGGGGGCGGACCGGCGGTGGCGGAATTCGACGATAAACTGAACAGCATTCTCTCCAACCCGGACGCCATGGCACAGATCATGCAACTGGCCCAGTCTCTCTCCGGTGGGACCGGAGGAAACAACGCCGCCAATGCGCCGCCCCCTCCCCCGTCCCAGCCGGGCGGTTCTTCTCCCGGCTGGGGCCAGCAGCCGCAGACTCCGCCGCCATCCGGCGGCGATCCTCTCTCCGCCCTGGCCGGTGGGCTGGATCCGCAGCTGCTCCTGCGGTTCCTGCCCCTGATCCAGGAGCTGGGAGGAGCACGGGACTCCAACGCCCGGCAGCTGCTGTACGCACTGCGGCCCTATCTCAAGCCGGAGCGGCAGGAGAAGGTGGAACGGGCTCTCCAGCTGGCGCGCCTGTTCCACCTGGGCCGGAAATTTCTGGCTGGATGGGAGGGGTGAGACATGTATAACCGCTACATCCGCAACGACCAGGGCACCTACACCCGTATCCCGGAGGAGGAGCCCCGGCATACACAGGGCGGCACCTCCCCTTCCGGTCAGCCGGAACACCCGCCATCCGGCGGCGGGCAGCAGCCTCCCCATTGGGACAGCGCCCCCCCGCCCCGCCCTGATCCTCCCCCCTCCGGCGAGAATGGGCCGGACAGCCTCAGCAGCCTGCTCCGGCATCTGCTGGACCAGTTTCACCTGAGCAGTGTGGATTCCGGGGACCTGCTGCTGTTGGCCATCCTCTTCTTCCTCTTCCGGGAGGGCGCGGATGAAGAGCTGCTGGTGGCCCTGGGCCTGCTGCTGATCTTGTAAATGACAGAAAAAACACGCCGCAAGCATTCTGTGCTTGCGGCGTGTGGCAAGTGGCTTCAATTCGGATATTTTGTTTCAGCCGTTTCCGCCATCAATCGGTCGAAGTCACTCTGATAATTTTTGTCCTGAATGATATTGATAGGTTTTTCCGTTGTCAGCAACTTGTGTAAATTTTGCACGAGTTTCTTTTTCTGCCAGCTCCCCATCCTGAAAGATGTTCTTGAGGTGCTTGGTCACTACGCTTCGGTCTACATCAAAAAGCTGTGCGATCCCATCCTGAGTCAGCCAGACCTCGCCATCCTGCACACGGACTTCAATACTGTCGTCACCGGCATCCTTAGTGAAAACGAGGAAATCGACTGTACTGTTACGAATGGCTTTTCTGTTTTTTTCGTGTTCATTCCCTCGTATGATGATGGCCGGTTATTTCACGCAGCAACCCCTGACATCCCGCCAGCACATCCTGCCACGTCGCCTCGAAATCGCCGGTATACCACGGGTCGGCAACATCGCCGGGGCGGTCGGTGTAGTCCATCAGGAGGTGCAGCTTGCCGGCAAAGTCGCCGCCGCAGATGCGGTGCATATTCCGCAGGTTCGCACTGTCCATACCGATCAGGAGATCGTATTTTTCGTAGTCGGCATTGGTAAGCTGCCGCGCCGCGTGGCCGTCGCAGGAGATCCCATGCTCCGCCAGCTTGCGCCGCGCCGGAGAATAGACCGGGTTGCCGATCTCCTCCCGGCTGGTGGCCGCCGATTCGATATGGAACTCTGACGCCAGCCCCGCTTTCTTCACTAAGTCCTTCATCACGAACTCGGCCATGGGGCTGCGGCAGATATTTCCATGACACACAAAGAGTATCTTCTTCATCGCTCTCGCTCTCCTGCATTGCTTCTTTTTCCTCAGTATAGCAGGAAACCGCCTGTTCGTCGAGAGTAGAATGCAGCCACGCCTGAGATTCTATGGCGGCCAGCAGTTTTGCTTTCTTCCAGCCGAAGTGCAGCACGACTCGGATGTACCACGCCCGTTCCTCGTTGCTGCTGCACCGTTCTAAAATCGCCACATTCTGCGTCCAGCCGAGGTTCATTGCCAGCCGTATGATTTCAGGGGATTCCTCGTAGGCTGCGTAAAACTCTCGCATACGGCGCAGGTTGCGGGGAGAGAAGCCCTCGGCTGTGGGATAGGCCGCTTGAAGGTATTCCGACGCCGCGACAGCCGCGCCTTTTTCGCTCCTGCCGCTGACCACTCGACCGATCTCGCGGTACAACTCCATCTGCGGGAGCTGCGCCGCCATAAGCGTGTCCAGTGTGGTGAACATGGTGATGTAATCTGTGGGTTTGCGAATGTTCATGGGCTTTCTCCTTTCCGGCGCGGTGCGCCTGATCAACGCTCAAAGCAGAGAAAAGCACGGCGGTGTCACCGTGTTTTCCTCTGCTTTGACCTACTTCAGATGATCCGCACGATCTGCTCCCACAGCAGGATGTGCTTTTCGTCAATGGCTTTGTTGTCGTGATAGTGGCCGAACAGCCAGTAGTGGTATTTTGCTCTTTCCCGTACCTCTTGCAGGAAGTCCGTGAGCCGGTCCGCCTCGTTGTGGCGGCTTCCCATGAGGGCGATGCTGGTGGGAGCGCAGTGGGTGATGATGTAGTCCACCTGCCAGCCGACCGCGTCGAGGCTTCGCCTCGCCTCGGCGTATTCCTCATCGGAAGGCAGTTCCTGCGCCCACCACGAGATGTGGTTGATGCGGTATCTCGCTCTGGGCTTGCGCTGGAGCATCATGAGCCTTCGCTCAAAATCCGGGGCATCCGGCTCCAGAATCCCATCCTCGATGTCGTGGCTTTTTGCGCCGCCCATGGTGAAGAAGCGGCTGCCCTCCAGCTCGAAGATCTGACCGCGCGTCAGATGCAGTACATGAGGGCGAATGCGATGCACCTTGCCGCCGTGCCAATCGTCCACCGGATATCGTTCCAGCGCGTCATAGTTTTCATGATTGCCGCAGACGAAGGCCAGCGTGAAGGGCAGGCGTTCCAGCCAGTCCAGCGTTTCATCGTCGCGGCTGTCACCAAACCACACGCCGCCGAAGTCGCCGGTGATGATGACCGTGTCATCCTTCGTCATGTTCGCTTGCTCCGGGAAACAATCCGATTGGAAACGCCGGAAGTTTCCGTGGCAATCGCCAGTTACATAAATCATATGAATTTCCTCCTCTTAGGTTGGTCTACGGTCTGTTCGATTTCTACGCCGTTGCGGAAAGTGACCTTGATGCGGTTACCCGTCAGGACGGTGACCTTTTCCAGCATCTGATAGACCACGCCATCATCCCACTCTGTGATCCCCACAGTCGCCGCGGTCATTGCCGAGGCTGCCGCATGGATACGACGGCTGATCTGTTCCTGTTCCTGCCGGATACCGAGGATTGCCGCCTTGCGGCGCTTCAGTTCCTCCATCGTGGTGGAGATGGTGCGAAAGCGCTCGGCGTATTCGTCCGCGTCACCATTTGCCGCTTCTGCCAGAAGCGTATCGAATTGTTTGCCCAACTCTGTGACCGCTCGGTCGATATCTCCAAGGCTCATGCTCTCACCGGGAATCGGCGCCAATTCCTGCTCCATCGCATCTACAAGCTGATCTGCCAGAACCTTGCACCCTGACATGGATGCATTGATGGCTGCCAGCACCGCCTGCTGAAGCGGCGATTCGTCCAGCGTCGGAGATTCTTTGCAGTATTTCTTTCCATAGTCCAAGCGGCTGCTGCAGCGCCACACGGCTCGTTTTTCACCGTGCTGTGTCCACACCACTCTGCGGTACGCCGTACCGCACTCGCCGCAGAACAGCAGACCGCTGAGCGCGTATTTGCCGCTGTAACGGCTCATGCCGGTCGGAGCGCTCTTTTTCGTGCTGCTTGTCAATGTTTTGCGCCGTGCCAATTCCACCTGCACGGCATCGAATCGGTCCCGTGGGATAATGGCTTCATGGTGGTTCTGAATCAGATACATGGGAAGCTGTCCGGTATTTTTGATAACCTTTTTACTGATACAATCCTGAATGAATGTTTTCTGGAGCAGGACGTCACCGCAGTATTTTTCGTCAGAGAGGATCGTCCGCAGATTAGAAGTTGTCCATTCCATTGTTCCTGCCGAATTCTTGAAGCCGCCGGATTCCAAGGCTTCCTTGATGCTGCGCAGCGTCTGGCCGGATAAGTACATCTCATAAATTCTTCGGACCGTTTCCGCCTGCTCCGCATTCACCACCATCTCACCGTCAGGGTTCTTTTCATAGCCCAGCAGGGTCTTATACTGGATATTCGCCTTTCCCGTCCGCATCGCCTGATGCTTGCCCCACTTAACACGGGAGGAGATGCCCTCACTTTCGGACTGTGCGAAGGCACCGTGGATAGTGATCAGGAACTCGCTTTCCGGGTAGATGGAGTTGATATTCTGCTCCTCAAAGATGACCGGGATGCCCATGCCGCGCAGTTCGCGGGTATAGTTCAGCGTGTCCACGGTATTACGGGCGAAGCGGGAGACGGATTTGGCAAGGATCATGTCGATTTTGCCCTGCCTGCACTGGCGGATCATGCGAAGAAAATCCTTGCGCTTGCAGGCGGAAGTGCCTGTGATGCCTTCATCCGCGAAAATGTCCGCCATCGTCCACTCCGGATTTTTCATGATTTTTTCCATATAGTATGCTTTCTGGTTTTCGTAGCTGTTGAGCTGCTCGTCCTTTTTCGTGGACACTCGGCAGTATGCGGCTATCCGGAGATTTTTCTTCTTTTCCTGATCCTGCGGCGATTCCTCCTTTGCGGGAATCACGATGACCTTCGGTTCAGGGCGGGACTGCGTCATACATTATCACACTCCTCTAAGACTTGATTATTTTTCAGCAGGACTTTGACTGTTTTGCTGCCATACGTGATTTTCCGGACACTCTGCCGCAGGAGGTTTGCGTCCAGCTCCCACAACTTTGCCTGTTGGTCAAAGATGCGGCGGAGCCGGTGTGATTCATATTCCTCCGTTTTGACACTCGCCAGCTTTAGGGATGCGACCTCCAAGGCTTTTTGCCGCGCGGTGTCCGCATCTACAGGTGGTGTCTGCAGCAGCGTGTCCAGTTCCTGCCGGAGCCGCCGGATATCTTCTGTGGTGGGAACACCGGATGTTTCTATCTTGATGATCTGCGGATCGTCGACCATCTGATTCAGTATCTTGAGGACTTTTCGTGCAACGCTGTCGGGTACGGTGCCGCCGCACAGCTTGCGTAACTCCTTTTGCGCAGGTGTCTGCTTATACTCGGGGCACATCTCTTTCCTGCGTTCCTGGGCGGCGTGAAATTGCTTCGTTGGGATGAGCGCCGGGAATTCTTTCTCACCGATATACCGGTCATCCTCCAGAATTCGCGCCACCATATTTTTGTTCCAGGACTTGTCCTCATCGTAGGGAACATCCTCTGTCTGAAGATGTTCGGCAAGCTGCTTGAAGGAGGCACCAGCAAGGTATTGCAGGTAGATGCTCCGCACCGTTTCCGCCTCCTGCGGCTGTGGCACGATCTCGCCGAGCTTCACTTTATAGCCGAAGGGCTGCTTTCGTTTTCCCATTATCTCCGTGTCCTTTCTATTTTTTCTGTGACCTCCAGTCCATTGAGAAGGCGGAAGCGCAGTGTTTCATTGTCCACGACCACGATTTTCTCGACCATATCGCTGAATAGCTGCTCATCGAAGTCATCCAGCCAGTCCGGTCCGCTTTCGAGCACATCCAGCAGATCCTGTGTTTGCTGGATGGTGTGATCCTCCTCAGACCGCAGGATGCGCTCCTTTTGGAGTTTCAGTTCCCGGCGGCGTTCCGCAAGCTGATTGCTGCGGGATATAAAAATGTCAGGATCGACCACTCCCTGCTGCTTGAGCTGGGCCAGAAGTCGTTCCTGACTGGCGATATCCGATATTTGTTTGTTGATCTCCACGATGTTTTCGCTCCAGAGGAGACTGCCGGTTCTGGCGGCGTAGAGGTCAGAGATGAGTTGGGTGAGAATGTTCGTTCCATAATGTTTAAGATTGTAATATACATGGAGGAATGCGTTTTTCATCTGTTCCTCTGGAACCTGCGTATTGGGGCAGGCGGTGATAGACTTGTCGTGTCTGCGACACGCCCAATTTACAGAGCCACCACAATTTTTCCTTTTGCAGAGTGTGCCGCAATGACCGCACACGACTTTACGCGCGAAAGCGTGTGGGACATCTGACCGTGGATGAATCGCGGCACTTCTCTGTGTCAGAAGTTCCTGCACCTTTTGAAAAATCTCTCTACTGATGATTGCGGGATGAGAATCTATCACAAGATACTGTTTTCGTTCGCCGTGGTTGATTTTTTGCTGCCGAGGAAAGCTGCGGGTGGTATATTTCTTTTGAGACAGAGAATCTCCGGCGTATTTTTCGTTTTGCAGTATGTACTGGATGGAGGTTAACTGCCAATATTGAGTGCCGTCCCGCGTTGGACAGCCCAGCGCCGTGATTTCCTTTGCAATATTCTCCATACTGACACCTGCAAGGTAACGGTCGAAGATATGTCGGATGATTGACGCTTCATCCTCTTGAATCTCCAAATGATCTTTAACGAGCCGATAGCCATAGGGTGCTTTGCAGGTGGAAAATCTCCCTTTGCTCATTCGGACTCTGTAGCTCCACCGCACCCGTTCGGAGATAGCCTCGCTCTCCCGCTGGGCCAGTGCCGCGAACATGGCAATAAGAACTTCGCCGGACACCTGCGCGGTGTCAATGTTTTGCTCCTCAAAGTAGACGCTGATGTTGAGAGACTTCAGTTCCCGTACAGCCGCCAGACTTTCCTTGGTATTCCGGGCGAAGCGGGAGGAAGATTTCACAAGGATGCGGTCGATGCGCCCTTTTCGGCAGTCCTCCATCATCCGTAGGAAGTCATCCCGCTTGTCTATGGACGTGCCGGTGATGCCCTGGTCGGCATATATGTCTGCCAACTCCCAATCATGGTTGTCTGTGATGAGTTTGGAGAAGTAGGCATTCTGCGCGGCAAAGGAGTGTTCTTGATCCTTGGAGTTGGAACTGACACGGGTATACGCTGCCACGCGGAGTTTTCGTGCGGTTTCCTGATTCGCTGCCGGGATCGTAATGACCCGCGGAGCCATCGCCAGAGAACCGTTGGTTTTCTCCTTATCACTCATTCCTCTGCCACCTCCTTCGTCAGTAACACACAATACCATATAACATCCGCAATAGCTATCCTAAAAGCGAAGAAATCAAAGAGAAATAATGATGTCTGCGCCAAGCTGTACCCTCAGCCGCGCGGCGATCTTTTTGGCTTCGCTGCCGCTGACGAGACCCTGCTCCCGCAGGCTGCGAAGCATGGTGACGATGCCGAGATAATCTGCGTTTGGATTCATTCGGATTCCTCCTTTTGTGAGTTAATTTGAATGAAAACTCCCAAGCCCACTTTCACAAATGGGTTTGGGAGTTTTCGTTATGGGATCTTAGCACAGCACCATAAATCGAACAAGCGTTTGTATAAAACTTTCGGCTGGATTCTTGTGGAAACAGCCGATTTCAAAAATAGGGGTATCATGTTACAATGGTGCCTGTTTGTGGAAAGGGATGAGAACTATGCTTTATACAACGGAAGAAGCGGCTGTCATTTGCGGTTTTTTGAACGCGCATTTGGCGCAGGCCGGTGTGGAAGTGTCTGTGCGGAAACGAAACGCCGCGTTTCAGCGCGGTGTCATAATGGGAACGCTGCAGCCGGATGACTACAGATGGGCAGAGAATGTTCTCTGCTTTCTGAAGCCCTGCTGGTGGCAGTTACATGAAGATCATAGAGCCTTAGAGAATGTGCTGTTGAAAACACATCTTTTAGCTCAGAAATAAAAACAGAGGGCCGCTCCTGTCTTGGTTGGAAGCATATTGCTATACCCGGATATGGAGCGGCCCTCATTATATTTTTTAAAGTTCTTTTGCTCAGTCCTATTCGACACTACTTCCCGGACTGTCGGGCGGTTGAACGAACCGGCGCCTGGCAGCGCCCATCGGGAATCTAACCCCTCAGAGGATCTCTCCGAGCTGCCCCCATTGCTTGCGGCTGTGGCTGGACAGAATGTACCATTATAGGCTGACGGGATCATTGCGAGACGGGCTGCCATGCCCGCTTTTGGCTGAATGAGTTTCGCTCTGCACCTTATTGGCCGTTCATTGACATCGGAGTAATTCCGATGCAGGTGGTCTTCGCGCATTCGCCGCATCGCTGTTCCCCCTCGCCGGGGGACCGTCAACTGACGTTATTCGTCACCGGATATTCAGTTTTCAATGTTCACAAGAAGATTCTTTTCTTCTCGTATGTATACGGGAAAAAACTGGCATCTTAACAACCCTGCTCATCCAAATTATTTTTAATTTTTTTCAGGATGCGCTTTTTCCGCACATGAATGGCCTGCTGAGAGACCCCAAGCATCTGTGCGTATTCCTTTTCGGAGCGGTTTTTGAAGTAAAGCTCGTAGATCAGCTCATAATCCTTCGGCGGGAGCAGATCCAGAATATTACGCAGGGACTGACGCACCATTTCCTCAATTGCCTGATTTTCAGGGGTGTTGTCATAATCAATAAATTCATGGAACCGCTCGTATCCGTCATTTTCACCGCCGATCAGAGAACTCATCTGCGTTTCGTGTTTGTAAAAGCGTTCCGTGCTGTCTTCAATGTGCCATTTCGTCCGTCTGTAGGTCTGGAAGACTTCTTTTGTGACCTGGACGAGCTCAAATTCGCCGGTCATAGTGTTGTAAATATTGAGAATATATGCTTTTTCAGACATGATTTTTGATCTCCTTTGTGATTTTTTGAATTTGGTAAGGTTCAAAAAATCGGGAGATCAGGGGTATTCAGCGATATACGGTTCCCACGCTAAAAGGGGGAGGATATGAAAAAAGCGCATTGCAGACTCCTTTTCCGGAGCTGCATGCGCAAAAAAAGAGCTGCTTGATTTGTCTGACCATTGGCCGCGTTGACAGAACTATGTTCCTAAAAGGAACGATAGTTACAAATCAAGCGGCACATGGGATGGTCACGCATCAAGCGGCTCCGAGGCTCATACTTGGTATTTAATTGTTGGGGACAGATCGATTATTCGCGGTTATGCGATGCGGAATACAACAGGCGGGAAGAAAACCGCCTCTCCGCATTGCGGGCACTTCAGGTATGTCGCGCCGTGGGCCCCTTTGCAGAGCGTTTCAAGCCGCAGCTTACAATACGGGCAAAGCCGTGCCATGGTGATATGGGTGGAGTACTGCTGCTCAAGCTCCCGCTGTTCGGCTTGGATGCAGGCATACCGCTGCGGGTCAAGCGCTTTGGAATTGATTTTTGCCATAATAACAACTACCTCCTATGCTGTGTCAAAGTCATCCGCATAAATATGGATGGGCGCATACGGATTACTAAAATCATTTCGGCCGATCATGCCAAGATTGTCCAGACGAATGGATAATGCTGTTTTCGAGACGCCCAGACGCTTTGCCATTTCAGAAAATAGGGCGTATTCCTTGGGGGCAAATACTTTGTTCAGGAGTTTGATCTGTCGGCCAAGGCCAAGCTCATCCATGTAGCGGTCGATCAGCTCACGGGGGAGTAGGAGATACGCCGTCAGCACATTCGTTTGCCATTCTACCCAGTCGGTGATGGGGTATGTGCAGCGCTCATCCGCAAGGCGGCAGATGAACGGCTGCGCGCTTGGATTGTATTCCTCCGGGTAAAGCATACCGAGGATCTGGTGCGCGGCTTCATGTACCAGAGTGAAATTCAACCGCCCCACCGATCCCGCATTTGCGAGGTTTTGATCCACATAGGCGATATTGCCGTTCAAGTGAAATTCCTGGACTGACCCGTTTCCACGGGGAACGGATATGGTGAGATCGACGTCGCTATAGGAGGTCAGTCCAAGGATCGAGCCCGTTACGCTCATATCCGCAAACGCGAAGTGAAGTCCGCAGATCTTTTCCGCAAAGTCGACCGGGTCGATGCGATCCATTTTGCGGTCTGACAGCGTCAGATAGCGGAACAGCACTCTGCGGGATATCCGTTCAAGATTTTTCCGAGATAAAATCGGCATCCGTGTTCCTCCTCACATCTTGGCTGTCATGGAAGGGAAGATGTTCCCTTGGCTATGGCCCCATCATAACAATCTCATAAAGCTATGTCAATGTCGCATTTGTAGCGTAACAAGCTATTTGTGATTGACAAGAATAGCTATTCCCGTGTATAATGGGATCATCCTAAGACGGAGGGTTTCTTTATGAACAGTCAGAAAACAACGGTTATCCCGTTTCCAGCTCCTTCAAAGAACGGTGTGAGATACAGTGCTGAGGCTGAGAAGCAGAACAATGTAATTGGTACAAGGCTTTCGGAAGAACTCAAAAACCGAAAGCTGAGTAAAAAAGAATTCTGCACAACATTGAAGGACTTTGGTGTAGATGTAAGCCAATCCGCGCTGGGAAAGTGGACGAATGGCCTGACTGTTCCCAATGCATACCAACTGCTGGCGATCTGCTATGCGCTGGACCTTGAGGATGGCCTTGCTGCCTTTACCGGAGAACACACGCCTCTGCTCAACGAAGCGGGTGCGGAAAAGGTTCGTGCTTACCGGAAGGATCTGATCGCTACCGGTAAATACAATCCCATGCCAACGCCCACGAATACGATCCGCTATATCGATAAGCCTGTCAGCAATCTCAGAGTCTCAGCCGGTACAGGCAGTTTCTTGGATGAGGACAACTTTGAGATGGTCAGTTTTCCGGAAAACGCGGTTCCGGCGGAAGCGGATTTTGGCGTTAGAGTATCCGGCAACAGTATGGAGCCGGTCTATCATGACGGGCAGATCGTCTGGGTGGAGCGGTGCGAGACGCTCTCAATAGGCCAGGTCGGTGTGTTCGTCTATGACGGTGAGGGCTATTTGAAATCCTATGGGGAGCGGGAGCCTGACGAGAGCGACCGTGACGCATTTACGGACAGCTACGGAAGGCTCCACATGCAGCCGGTTCTGATTTCGTATAACAAAGACTATTCCGATCGGATCATTAGTCCGGAACGAGGATTTCGAGTCATTGGGCGTGTGCTGTAAGAAACTTTGAAAATTAAAATGCTGAAAGGCGGGGATTTGATGAACACGATTGCAATAGTGAGAGAGTTGGCAGATGAGCGGAGTCTTACGTTTTTTAAGCTGTCTCAGATATGCGATGTATCTCATTCGACCCTGAAAAACAGCGAACGCCGCGGCGGACAATTATCTGTCGACACGATTGAGCGGATCTGCGATGGGTTGGGCATTACCATGTCGGAGTTCTTTGCGAGGAAAGGTTAATAGAAAGGAAGGGTGCCGTAGTATTTAGATACCGTAGAATCATCTTCGACATACTTAGCGACATCTTTAGGACCATATCGCAGCAAAAAATAATCCAGATCATGTAGCTTTTTGTAGATGTCATTTACAATTTCCATCCTATGGGTTTCTTTTGCCTGTTCCGTCTGATCCATGAGATACTGAAGTTCGGATTTAAGATTTCCATTTTGAATGAATGAATTTATTTCTGACAACAGACCAATGAACCCATCTGCATCATAGAGATTCGTTGTAACAACGGGCGTTCCATACTTGGCATAAAATTCTTCTATGGAAAGCTTTTCTGTTCACATACAGCATCCATATCGAGACCACCGTCAACTGCCCAGCCAATTTGAATCTCTCCGGTCTGATGGAAGTAATTCCAGTACAAATTATTGGGATCTGACAGTTGCTCAAAAAAATCTCCATTCATATATTTATGCTCCAACCACAAATTTGCAGTCTTAACCACCTCGGTCAGATTTTCTATTTGCTGTTGAGACATTCCTTCGGTTGCTTGTTGGCGTGCTGCAAGAACGTCCTCTTCCGTTGGCACATAATTTTTCGCATACTCTATACCATTGCGGTACCCGTACTTCTTATCTCTCCCAGAACCAGAAAGAAGAATCGATTGACCAGTGCTGAAATGTGCGTGTAGATCTTTATGCGTGAGTTGATCTCTGTTAGGAACTGCCGATAGTGAGTCAATAATCGTGCGCGGATACATAGACATACCTCCATTCTGGTAAGTCTTACGGATTAACGGTCGAAAATGCAACAAATCGATCATAATGAGCAAAAAAGGAAAACCGCGCCACACTGTTGTCGCCGTTCTGTGATATAATCGAACTATGTCGAATAATCAATTCCCTTTGGATCAGCCGCATCCGACCATCATCAAGAAACGACCGGATTGACAATGCACATATTATGTAGTATTATTGTAGTGCAAAGGAGGCTTGAACATGGATTCCAACATGACTTTTCGCATTGATTCTGAAGTGAAAGCGCAAATGGCAGCCATCTGTGATGCACTGGGCATGTCAACTTCTACTGCCTTTAATATTTTTGCCAATGCCTTTGTTCGAGCAAAAGGCATGCCTTTTGCTGTCACGATTCAGGAGCCTGTAACAGCTGTGAGCCGCGAAAAAATGCTGGCGGACACCGATCAACTATTGAGCGAGTTCGCTTCTGACTATAAGAGGATGGCAGAATGATTTGGGTTACAGCAGAAGATGTCGTAGCGATTCATAGCCGTATCATTCAAGTTTCTGGTGGCATTGATGGTCTGCGTGATCGTGCTGGATTAGAAGCGGCTATTGCCGCACCCCTTCAATCATTTGGAGGAGAAGATCTTTTTCCAACTGACATAGAGAAAATCGCTCGTATTGGGTTTGGGTTAGCGTCCAATCACGCATTTATCGATGGCAATAAGCGAATTGGCGCCATGGTCACGCAACTGCTACTCAAATGGAATGGATATCAGTTCCAATTGGAGCAGAATGAGCTGGCCGATATGTTCATTGGTATCGCGGATGGCACAAAGGACGAAACGGAGCTTCGGTATTGGATCAACGACCATATTGAATAACGAAAAGGTTGCCTCACGCAATAATGTGAGGCAACCTTTTTGTTAAAGCCGACCTGATTTGACGAAAAAAAGCCGGGCTGTTTTGTCGGATAGCCGGAGTGTTTTGGCTGCATGGCCGAGTTGTTTTGTCATTTTATCGGCTTTTTGATGTGGCAAGCCACATTTCGTCATTTATAAAGGAACAAAACATTAGATTTTTCGTCTATTATCGTGTAAGATATAATAGAACTTGTGTCTATAACGAAAAACGAGGTGGTGTAGTATATGAAAGCACAGTCCAAAACGATAGGAATGGCTATTGGCGTTGTTTTAATAATTGCTATATTTACTGGGGTGGTGTTGAGCAGCCGGGGTCAAGCTATTTCAAGTGAAATTTCGGGAAATTCGGAGGGAGGTGCCGCATTGTCTCTCGCAAACACGGAGGATACAGAAATTATAATAAATGAACTCGCCTCGGAAATTCCCGAAACAGGCTTCTTTGCTTTGGACCCCGACAACTACCATGAATACACAAAAGAAGAGCTTTTTGATTACTATGGGATTGAATTTGATATTTCAAGTGTTTTCCCCGACATGATTGAGGAGAACACCGGGTCTTATGGCATCTTCAAGTTCAGCGATGGAAGCGATATGCAGGGGCATAATTTCATATGGGCTAACCCTATCGGTAATGAGAAAGTAAGTATAGAAATAATCAAAGACGGAGCACCAAAGTCGGACAATACCCAAGTAACTAACGATAGTGCGCCATTGGCCTCTACAATTTCGGGAGAAAATGTAAATATATTCCGCTTTGACAGTGACGAGCAAAGTGGATATTATGCTGAGTTCGTCCACAAAAGTCTCGGGTTTACAGTCTATGGGTACAACTTCGATAAAGATGATTTTGTCAGGATTCTATCCTACTTAATTTCTTGTTAATGTGTTGCAAACTTTGTGGAAAAATTGGAGAAACAGCATCCCAGTTGTCTTTCCAGCGTTTCATGGAATTCGGGTATTTCGGAGTCCATTTTTCAGTTACACGTTCCAAGGCAGCCAGAGCCTTCTGCTCATCAGCGGCCTGATAGATGGTTTTTAAATCTGCAGCAAAGGCTTTTCTGTCCTTGTCCGGAACGTATTTCAGGGTGTTTCTTACCTGATGGACAATACACCTCTGGTATCTTTCTGACGCTTTTTCACCACCTGTGGTTCAAAGGTCGATTTCCGATCCTGTGGGACCTCGATTTCCATAGAGCCATATCGGCTGTTTACCTGCTTGCGTTTATAACCGTTACGATAATCGTCATTGTCAGAACGCTGGGATTTCTCATATCCAAGATGGTCATCCATTTCAGCCTCCATCATTTCTTTAATCGTGCCGCCCAGAAGATCTTTGAGTGCATCCTGGATATCTTCTGCGGTCTCGATATCGTATTCTTCGAGAAGCTGGCGGATGATGTTCCTTTTTCCTTCAGTCATTTCAACTCTGTGAACAGGTTTCTTTTGTTTTGCCATAGTAAAAGGCCCTCCTAATGATATTTATTGTATCATAGAAGGACCTTACTTAGGTTATTTTACAGAAAAAATTTCATAGGCTCACTAAAGAAGAGAAACCATTATCTCAGCTTATCGTTTCGATTTCTCCAAGCAAATCATTTTTTCCTGAGTTGCTAATTTTATCTGCAAAATTGACTTATTTATGAGGACTATCATAATCTGTACGCGCTGGAACACAAGAGCAACTTTTTGAAATAACGTACCTTTGAGGAGTCTGGACTGGCTCCTCTTTTTTGTTGCACAAATTGTGCAGGCGGTGCTTGCACAATTATCAACCTAACATCTGCATTCCATACAATCTCGATATTGTCCTCCTGTTGTTCTGCGTTATGCTTTCTCCGTGCATTTTCGTATTATTTATTCTGCCATCTGACTTCGCCCTTGGACAGAAGCGGATAACAGATCAGCTGATCTGAATCCAGATTTTCCGCATGCATGTCAACCGCTGTGATCTGATGATTATCATAAGTCGTATAATAATAAATACCTTTTGCTGTATTACAACAGGACGTGTATATCGTGATCTCATATTTGCCTTCTGTCACCTCACAGCATCCACGCTGCTGATCTACGGATCCTAAGATATGGAAGAACTGGCTTACACTCTCATCCTCTTCTTCACCGGAGATCGAATTTAATTTTGTAAAGGCAACTTTCACAAATCTTGACTGGCTGGAAAGATCTCCAGGTATTCCCATTCCACCCATTCCTCTGCTATATGCATCAAGCTGTAATACTCCTGCAAAAGTACTCTCCGGCTGTTTTCTGGATACTCCGGCATAATTATTCAGTGCAAACATCTGACTCGGGAATGGTGGATTATTGGTAAGCACTCCTACCGGATTATCATATACATGCAGCCCATCTTTCATAGACTCAACAACGATACAGGAGTCTTTGTCTGCAATGATCCAGTGAAGCTGTGCTGTCGGCAGCTGTTCACTGAATGCTGTGCCTGTCAGTCTCATTGCTGCCAGCTTCTCTCTCGCCTCTGCTACAGTAGCACACTGTGTAAGGATCCATGGGATGAACTCGAACTGTGCCACCTGGCTGACTTCTGTTTCATCTTCCGGCAAAGCTTCTTCATATGCCGCATTGCCGACAAAATTAAGACCTGCCATTCCAAGGCCTTTTTCATTAACAGCATCATAATAAAGCGGATAACCTCCTGCAACAAATGCCATTCCGATCAAAGCATAATGGCTTTTTATCTTCCCGGCAAACCGGAAATCAAATTCGTAATTTCTTGGCGTTATCGTGATCTGTTCCCCATAGGAAAATTCATAATCAAGCGTTCTGCCCATATAAAAATCTTTTGTTTTGTAAGTTGCTGCTGTACACATATCGAACACCTCTTCTTTCTGCTATAATAGTCCTGCAAACAATCTCATAAACAACTGTCCGAGCCATAAATATGCACTCCGTCCTGTGCGGTACTTTTCGGTCACTTCCCTGCATTCATTCGAGGATTTTTCTTTACACAATAACTCCATATAATTACCGGAATCAGACAAAGCCGAAAAAAGAAAGAAGATTAGGAACCGTAATAATTCTATTCAAATTTTCTTTCTGATTCACTTCACTCTGCATGTACGGTCACCTCACTTTCCTTTTTTTTAGGCATAAACCAATAAAATATAACACAAAATGCTAAAGCAAACACAACACCAAAAACATTTTGACTCACTCTAAGACTAACCGCTCCTTGTAGTCCATATGTCTCTGCAGCAATGGCTAAAGCACCAAATGTGTTAAATACTGCCTGCCAGCCATATTGTGCTGAAAATCCTACACCGATTCCACCAAGAATTCCTATATATGCATAGATTGACGAAGGAAGCAGAAAATATAATACTGTAAAACATATAACACCTGCAATATTTCCGACAATCCTTTTACGGACTCTGTAGTGCATATCTTCCATAGACGGCAAAATCACGGACATGGCCGCAATACCAGCCCACATTGCACGTGGCATATTACAAAGTTCTGCAATGCAAAGGACAATCGGTACGCATAAAATCTGACATATCTGCCATTTTGTTCTGGAAGAAGTGATATCAAATTCTTGTATCAGATCTTTCAGATTTCTTTTATAAGTTCTGTTTTTATGATTTCGATAAAATACGAAGCAGGTAAGTGCTGCACCTAAAGCCATTCCGACTAATCGCATCTGATAGCTTTTTCCCGTAACATCATAACCATATAGCAGCAGATACCCAAGAACCAATGTAGATTGATTAAACATGGATGGATTATGGCATCCGAACAGAATCAACACAGCCAGTGCCGCAATATTTAACAGCATTCCCAATACCGGTGAAAACTGATTTGCTAAATGCGGACATACAGTCATAATTACAAAGAACAAAGCCAAAAGCATCGTAGATTGTCCGGTGTGGATCCCCAGATCCGCATTCCTAAACACCATGAGACATAATAAGACTACTACACCTACAATGCTGTTCTCATTTCCAAATAGGATGCTGAAAATACTAACAAAGAAAAAACAAAATGCCATTGTAGCAGCTATCTTCACCAGATATACCCACATATGATATAGTTTTTCTTTTAGTGTTTCACTCTTTTTCAACAGGTTTTTAGAACCTGCCTGATTTAACTGCAACTCCTGATAAAATGTCATATAAATACTCCCATCTTCTAATTTATCTTAAAACTAGATAATCTCATCTTTCTGCTTTGGCAGCTCTATAACAAATCTGCATCCACCATATTCACGGTTTTCTGCTTTGATTGTTCCTCCGGCACTATCTACAATCCGTTTTACAAGTGCAAGACCTAGGCCATTTCCTTCTGCTTTATGAGATCCATCTACCTGATAGAACTTGTCAAATATTCTGGATTTTACATCATCCTCTATTCCTGGTCCTTCATCTTCCAGAATGAACTTAACAGAATCCTGTTCTTGTTTCAGAAACATCGTAATTGTCCCCTTTGAAGGGCTGAACTTAATCGCATTATCTAAAAGATTTATCCAGATATGCATAAAAAGTCCTTCATTCGCAGTATATTTAACTTCCTCCAATTCTACCTGAAAACCAATTTCTTTTTCTGTCCATTTTGTTTCCAATGAAAGAACTGCCTGGCGGATCTGTTCATCCAGACGATTATCGTCAATAAACGCACAAACTATTCGAACGCCTGCTACATCATTGAGATATGTCTGTATTCTCGTCTGAGTTGCTTTGTACATTGGACAGCTCCGGTTTGCGGGTATGCAGCCGCCGTTCGATTGATTCGTGTAGAAGCTGAGATACAAGAGCCATTAACGGAATAAAGAAGATCATGCCAAGGACACCGAACAGTTTACCGCCCAGCAAAACCGCCAACAACGTCCAGAACGGGGATAGCCCTACACTGTTTCCCACGACGTGCGGATAGATGAACTGATTTTCAACAAACTGAGTTGCCTGATAGACGATCAAGCATAGGAGCGCCTTGTTCGGAGCCGCCAATAAAGTAAATAAAATGCCGAAAGCGCAGGAGAGAAATCCTCCAATATAAGGAACGAATGCAAAGGCGGCAGTTAAAACGGCTGTTAGCCCCGCATATGGAATCCCTGCAACAGAAAACGAAAGAAAGATCAATGTTCCAAGAATCATAACCTCGACACACTGACCAGAAAGAAACTTCGCATAGGTGTCATGTGCAAGTTTCGAAATATGGCAAATTCTATCTGCAACGGATTCCTTACAGTAGGCATACAGTGCCCGTTTGCTTTGACTGCTCAATTCACGCCATCCAATTAGCACATAGAATGTGATCACAAGTGAAATTGCAACATCAGCAATCGCAGATACCGTAGAGCCAGCAACATTGGCAACTGAGGAAATCACTGTGTTCATTTCGCTCGAAATGCTTTGCAGAATAGATTTCCAATCGAGCGCAGCAAAATGTGCCGACAGTTTCTCTGTGTCAATGCCGTATCTTTGCAATAAGCCGACCCAGTCAGGCCATTTTTCTTGAACAAGAGCAGCAATGCTTTTTACAGATGCAGTGAGCTGTGGAATCGCAATTACACACAGAAGAGCAATAATCGCAATAACACATATCAGCGTCAGTAACAGGCTTATCATGTCTATTTGCCGATCTGTAGCTTTAGTCAGCTTTCGTCGAAGCCTCTTTGCCAGTCCGCGCACGGGTACACTCAGAACAAAGGCCAGCAAAAGGCCTGATAAAATCGGAGCGAGCAAGCCAATACACGATTTTAGAAAGTTGGCAACATAGTTTAGATTGTTGAATGCCGCAAATAAGATCACCCCAAACGTGATTAGTAGAAGCGGCTTTTTGTAGGATTTATCCATGATTACATCCTCGTAAGAAATCGGTTTGTTTTATTATTGGGGAGTATCTTATAGGCAATCCACCAACCAAAGAAACAGACTGGCAATGCAGCGAGAACATCCATGATAGAATGCTGTTTCATAAAAACGGTGGAGAGACTGATACACACGGCGATTGATGTAGCAGCGATTTTCCATCCGACGCTTTGGAGCGCCTTGCAATCCCATAACCCAAACATCGCGGCAACAGAGCCTATTACATGAAGTGAGGGGCAAACATTTGTATTGGTATCGAAACTATAGAATAATTCAATAAAGCGTGTAAGTAGATTATTGCGTACAAATGCTTCTGGCCGCAAATTTTGGCAGGTTGGAAAGAACAGGTAAATCAAAACCGTGATCGTATAGGTGACTATCACAAAATACATCATACGCCGAAATGCAGGTACATCGACGAAAAAAGTATAAACCAACGTACCGATTAGAAAGACAAACCAAAATAGATACGGAATCAACGCCCATTCACAAAATGGTATTATATCATCGAGTCCACAATAGACGGGATAGTAATTTCGTTGCGGTTGCAACCGCTCAAGAAACAAAAACAGCAAGCCGAAAATTGGCCAGTAAAGCAATAGCCTGACGTGAGAAAATTCAGGTGTATTAAGTTTATGGATGCGGAACTCACGGTAATTAACTTCCGGCTTTATATGATTACTTTGCATGACTGTATATCCATTCATAGATTTTATCGGCTGCCGTACATTCCGTCTGCGACCGCATTGCCGCGCGCATTTTAGAAAGAAGCACTGGGGCATTTAGCGTTTTTATTGTGGTGTCTGCGATTGCTTTTGGCGTATTGGCTGTGACGGCCATTCCATTACGCAGAAAAAAATTCAGATTATGTGTCTCGCAGCCAGCCACTGCATCGATAAGCACCATTGGTAACTCTGCCGCCATTGCCTCAGATGTACTTAGACCTCCGGGCTTTGTCAGGAATAGGTCTGAGGCTTGCATGAGCTGCGGCACATTATTGACGGTTCCCAGAACATGAACTTGAGAATACTTTTCTGTTCTTTTTTGGAGTTTTTTGCGTAAATCATCATTTGTGCCGCATACAACACTAAGTTCTTGTTCTGTTGTGAGGTAAGGGCAGAGATACGATATAATCTCCTCCATTGGACCGCAGCCCATGCTACCGCACATCATTAAAATATGCTGATGAGCAGGAGAGATTCCGGCGTTGGCTTTTCCTGCTTCTTGTGACACACGCTGGTAGAATTGCTGCCGCACAGGGATTCCACTGGCGATCAGCTTTTGAGGTTGAAGTCCACATTGTTCAAACTCACCTAACAGCGAAGTGGACGGAATGAAATACCAGTCCAGCGCAGAATCCGCTGTGCAGGGAGCGCAGGTATAGTCTGTAGAAATGTGGCTCGTTACAAGCTGTAAGCATGGGTGCTGTCGGCGCATTTCTGTCAACGCCAAGGCTGGGAATACATGAGTACAGATAATATTATCGTAGCCTGCAGAGCGGATGTATTGATACATCCGCTCTGCGCCGGAGGAAAGTAGCTTATAGATCGGCGTTCCCTCACAAAAAATATCTTCGTGAGATTCCGCACGCTGATACCCAGCATCAAAAAGCCTTGGAGCATGGCGGTAAATTCGGGTATGCCAATTAGAAATAAACGTGGATGCTTTTTCTGAAATAAACTGCAAAGAATCTGTAATATTGCAGATTTCTCCGCGAGAGTGGTAGGCTTCCTGAACTGCTTGCGCACAGGAGTTATGCCCTGCGCCAGTGTTGCAGCTTAGAATTAGTGTTTGCATTTGAATCTCCTATTTTTTCCTTTGCTGCATAGCAAACAGCTTTTGCAGGCGTGGGCGATTATAGCGCTGGACAACAATAAACGGCAAATTACCCAGCACAATGTAGATAATCGTTATACATACCCCGCCAACACCGGACCATATTTTCAGCAGTCCAAGACCGGCGATAGACAACAGAATATGTGTCCACTCTGCCACGCAAGTTTCTTCTATCATGCGCGGCAAGTTCTCATAGTTTTCCTTTGTCAGTTTCTTTTCCGGCATGATTTTAACGAATATGCGGCTCATATCGGGGATCTTTGCCTGCCATTTCCGAACATGAAGCCGCTTCCATAGTTTTTGCTCTGCCGGGTGGCAGACCCAAGGAAAACGATCGGCGTGAAACCAATGCTTCGGGATCAAGCGCCCCACTACAAAGGAGAGAACCCCTAACGCCGCGATATATAGCAGACACATAAGAAAATGCTTCATAAAAACCTCAACATAGCGGTGCGAAAATACGAAGGACACCATCTACGACCCAGCGGCGCGAATAATGTTTCATATCATAGGGCTTTACCTCTTTACATTTTGCCTGTGTAGCGATGAAATCGTCCTTTATTGCTGCAATAATACTGGAACGATAAAAGAACGAATTGTTTTCAAAGTGGAGAAAGAGACTGCGGTAGTCCAGATTGACAGTTCCTATCGTCGCAACTTTGTCGTCTGATACAAAGCTCTTTGCATGAACGAAGCCGGGAGTATACTCATAAATCTTGATGCCGCCAGTCAGCAACACCTGATAAAAGCTCCGAGACATACGGAAAATCAGCTTCTTATCAGGGATGCCGGGCATAATGATCCGCACGTCTACACCACGTTGAGCAGCGGAAATCATTGCATCCATCAAGTCATCGCCAAGCATAAGATACGGTGTAAAAAACCATGCGTAATCCGTGCTTTGAGAAAGCAAGTCAATAAAGAGCTGATTACTGGTAGCTTCATGGTTAAGGGGCGAATCGTAGTAACTAAGCACATAACCATCAAATGTGTGCGGCGGCGCAGGATACCTTTTGGGATATGTGGGCATTGCAAGCTGTCCTGCTTCTTTTTCCAGCGAAAATGCGTTCCAAAAGGTCAAGAACATATGGGTAAAATTTTTTACTGGCTCACCAGTAATCCGAAAGCCTGTGTCCTTCCAGTGTCCATAGGGATGTTCCAAATTGATATACCGATCTGATAAGTTGATACCTCCGCTATAAGCAACTTCGTTGTCAATAATCAGCATTTTGCGATGATCGCGATAGTTTGCAGTTCCTTTTAAGGCAAGGAAAGGATTAAAAGGAATACATGGAATGCCTTTCTTTTTCAGTTCACGGACATTACTGAAATTGAACGAAGAAATACTGCCAAGATCATCGTATATCACACGTACATCAACGCCCTGCTCCATTTTTACTTCCAGTTCGTTCACGATTGCGTCCCACATATGCCCCGGCTCAATAATGAAGTATTCTACGTAAATCGAGTTTCTTGCATTTTTCAAATCGGCAAGCATATCAGGGAACATATTATCGCCCAACGGATAGTAACGAACCTGCTCAACTGCACACATCGGATATTGCGTTTTTTCTTCCAGCCACCGCACTGTTTGCCCCATGCGTTTTTCGCCGTCAAAGGGCGCTTCTTTTATTGGAAGAGGCTGCGGATTGCAACTCTTTTGAACTTGCTGCAAGCGCCTTTTTAGAGGGCGGGCCGTCCGTTTATTTCCAAAGAGCAGATATAGTAACGCTCCTACCAAAGGTAGTGACAGAATAACCAGCAGCCAAAGCAATTTATAAGCGGTTTCATCTCTCTTTATAATAATAAATACCACCAAGAAAAACGCTGCAACGGAAAGCAGTGACACAATAATCGGTGCGTAAGGGGTCAGCCATTTCATCAACAGCAAAAGCCAGAGCGATTGTAAAGCCACCGCTGGAATAATTGTTAGAATGCGTCGAATGATTTTTCCCATATGTTTACCCCCCTCTATGTTATTTCTCCTCCGAAGATGCTTCCCAATCGCAAACTATTTGTGCCATTTCCTGTGGGGTTTCTTTATAGCCTCGTAATACCCACGCATTCATAAGCCCAAACAATCCATATGTAATAAATTGGATAAAGTAGTGCGTTTTGGCATCGGCATTAGCGACAATGGATGCCGCTTCTTGTAAATAGAAGTTTAGAATCACATATTGGCGATCAGCTGAGTAGAGCAGATCACAAATAGGACGAGTGGAAAGGCAAAATTCAAAAAACAGCCTGATGCCGTCATAACTACCAGTGGCGAAGTTGGTAGCACCGTGTTCGTCGGAAAAGCGCTTCCACAGACATGTGATTTTGAAAGACAGAACTTCATCTTTACTTTTGAAATAACGGAAATAAGTGGAGCGACCTACATCTGCCTTGGCAGTCATCTCCTCAATACTGATTTTTTCAATGGGTTTTTCTTTCATTAGTTCCAGCAACGCTGTACCCATACATTCTTTCAGATAGTCTGTTGTAGCCGTTGTCCTTCGCATAAGAAACGTCTCCTTTAATTGCGTATCATTGAAACAAGGATTGTCATTTGTTCCACTTTCGCTCGGACTATTGACAACGCCTGCTTCTGTGATATTCATAGCATCTATGATACTATCGTTTCATTTATACTATCATTTGCTATTTGCCCTGTCAAGCTAAAATGCGAGTACGACGAGCAGAAAGGAAAACTATGGGTACGATTTTTTCCCGTGTAAAACTCAGCGGAAAGCATGTGGCCGCCCTCTTGGCGCTGATGCTGCTCTCCGCTGTGACAGCCATGCTGCTGCCTACTGCCCTGGCCAGTATGATTGACATCGGAGTGGCCGGAGAAAACCGAAACACCATCCTAATCATTGCGGCGGTGATGGCAACCCTGGCCATTCTGCGGCTCTGTGTTTATTATATCTGAGCTATTCACAGTAAAGTTGGACATTTGTATTCAGCGGGAGAAAATAACCTTGACAAATCTCGTCTCAGAAGGCCATGCTTTTGCAGTATGCCAGGGAGCATCACTTCCCCAACCCAACCTTTTTCGTGGATGACGGTGTAAGCGGTGTGACCTATGACCGTCCCGGCTTTCAGGCCATGCTGGCCGAAATCGAGGCGGGACGGGTGGCCGTGGCGATCGCCAAAGACCTTTCCAGACTGGGCCGCAACTCCGCGCTGACCGGGCTTTACACCAACTTCACCTTTCCGAAGAACGGTGTTCGTTTCATCGCCATCAACGACAACTACGACACCATTGACCCTAACCGTGTGGACAACGATTTTGCGGGCATCAAAAACTGGTTCAACGAGTTCTATGCCCGGGACACCAGCCGCAAGATCAGAGCCGTCCAGAAAGCCAAGGGTGAGCGAGGCGTACCCCTGACCACCAATGTGCCCTATGGCTATGTAAAAGACCTGGAGAACCCCCGCCGCTGGGTGGTTGACCCGGTAGCCGCTGATGTGGTGAAACGCATCTTCGACCTGTGTATGAAGGGCCGTGGTCCCATGCAGATCGCCAACCAACTGAAAGCGGACAAGGTGCTAACGCCCAGCGCATACAGGGCCTTGCAGGGCATCAAGACCCCAAACAAGAAACCGGAGGACCCCTGCGACTGGCACAGCAGTACCGTTGTGGCGATTCTGGAACGGCGGGAGTACACGGGCTGTACGGTGAACTTCAAGACCTATACCAACTCCATCTGGGACAAGAAGCAGCGGGACAATCCCCTTGAGAAGCAAGCCATCTTCCCCAATACACATGAGGTCATCATCGAGGAAGCCGTGTTTGAGAAGGTACAGCAGGTGCGCCAGCAGCGGCATCGCAATACCCGTACAGGCCGAAGCAGCATCTTTTCCGGGCTGGTGTACTGTGCCGACTGCGGTGAGAAGCTGTATTAAGGGGCGACGAACAATTACCGACCGGAGGGCGCGTTCTTTGACTGTTCTCTCCATTAGAAGCACAAGGACAAGTGCGGTACTCATTACATCCGGGAAACCGTACTCAGCCACATAGTCCTGAAACACATTCAGGCTGTGACGGGCTACATTCTGCGGCATGAGGCACATTTCCGTGCAGTGATGGAGGAACAACTCCGGCTGGAAAGCAGTGAGCAGATCCGCATCCGAAGGAAACGGCTGGAACGGAACGAAAACCGCATCGCTGAACTGAAACGGCTGTTCATCCGGATTTACGAGGACAACGCCTGCGGACGGCTGAGTGATGAGCGCTTCGATATGCTGAGCCTGACCTATGAAACGGAGCAGAAGCAGTTGGAGACCGAGTGCGTAACTTTGCGACAGGAAATTGAAGTACAGGAACGACAGAACGAAAACGTTGAGAAGTTCATTCAGACGGCGCACAAGTATGTGGGCATCGATAAGCTGGACGGCTACGCTCTGCGGGAACTGGTGTCCGCCATCTATGTGGACGCACCGGACAAATCCAGCGGGAAGCGTGTGCAGCACATTCACATCCAGTACGATGGGCTGGGCTTCATCCCGCTGAATGAGCTGATGAAAGAGGAAACGGCGTGACCGAAGTCACGCCGCACCCTTTGAAAACTCAAGGTTTTCACCATTTTTTCATTTTACTGTTTTACGACCACCCGGCCAATGATGTGACCATTATGAAAGAGGGGCACCCAGAAGCGGGTACCCCTCTATTTTGGTGGGTCAGGTTGGAATTGAACCAACGATGTTTCAGATGTCACGGTTTTACAGACCGCTGCGATCGCCAACTACGCGCACTGACCCATATGGCGGAGAGCGCAGAACTCGAATCTGATATCACTTCTGATACGATCCGCTTAGCGGGCGGTCCCCGGGCCTTCCGGGTTCACTCTCCAAATATGGCTGGGGTGGCTGGACTTGAACCAACAAATGCCGGTGTCAGAGACCGGTGCCTTGACCATTTGGCGACACCCCAGTATATTGGCAGGGATAGGGCGACTCGAACACCCACGGGCGGTTTTGGGGACCGCTGTTCTTCCGGTTAAACTATACCCCTGTATGATGATGGTGATGCCTGCGGGATTTGAACCCAGCATTACAAGCTTGAGAGGCTTGCGTCCTAACCAATTAGACGAAGGCACCAGATGGAGATACGGGTCGGATTCGAACCGACGATTAACAGCTTTGCAGGCTGTCCTCTTCAACCTCTTGAGTACCGTATCATGGCTGGGATAGTTGGATTCAAACCAACAGTGGCCGGCATCAAAGGCCGGTGCCTTAGCCGCTTAGCAATATCCCAGTATTATGGAGATCCGCGCCGGACTCGAACCGGTCATTGCAGCCGTGAAAGGGCTGTGTCCTAACCATTTAGACGAGCGGACCGTATGGCAGGGAGAAGTTCTCCCTGCATATTAAGCAACCGAGTGATCGGTAATGAGGATATCATCAATACGCACATGCAGCAGTGCAGCAAGGGCGATAAGATTATCTACAGTCGGCAGCGCAGTGCCGTTTTGCCACTTGTAAATGGCCTGCGGGGAATTGAAGCCGAATGCCATTTGTAGGTCATGCACCGTCAGCCCCGCTGCTTTGCGAAGCATCACAATATTGGTGCCTGTGCGAGCAAGGTTGATCGTTGGAATGTTCATTCTCAAATACACCTCCTATCTGAATTATTTGGCCTCATGGGCATGAAAAAGCCGCTTGTCTGCACTCAAGACAAGCGGCTTCAATAATTCAGAGAAGGAGATCCTGATAGACCGATTCTTTCAGGTCAACAGGTACTCAATCCGATCATATTCTTCTGCTTATCTTGATATGGGCGTGCTTCGCAAAAGCTATATTCCTCGCACTGGAAGATAGCCTGCCATTCGCTCATATAGAAGATAGCGGAAGAAATAGTCTTCATAGTTCTGCGTCCTTTCTGTAGAGATTTGTTCTTGGTTTCTGACTGTACTATACCACAACTCTTTCGGTTTGTCATTTGTCATTCAACTTGTGGTTAAATATCGCTGTTTTCTGGAGAGATGACACCATTCTCAACATAGTATCGGTAGCTGCCGTCGATATTGACCTTGCCCCAGTGCTTAATATCATCATTCTCTTCAAGCTCATCTGGATGGATACAAAAGTCGTCGATCTGGTCGCCATAATCCTCGTCGGCATATACCTGACAATAGTATCCGCCTTCATTAGGCTCACAATCTGGTGTTGCAGAAACATAAAGGCCCCTGTACTCCATGGTCATCGACTCCTTGTACAAAAAAATGCGGTCCCAATATGTCAGAATGCACAAACCGTTTCAAGTGCAGTTTTCACCCATTACACCAGGCTACAGCCTCTTTGAATTGCTCCCATGTAATAGCTGTACCGTATTCATCATAGATGCTGAACTCGGGATTGTCGCGGAGCCACTGCTCTACGGAGAAAATGTCTCGAAACCCATTCTCGACTCTCCAGGAAAAATGACCGGCTCTTGCTGTGCCGATCACGACGGACGCACTTTCCGGTTCCTCAATCTGAAAGAGGAACTGATTTGAGATTTTATTAAGCAGTTCATCCATGGTGTCCTCCAGGTCAGAAGTGACGGGGATTTCTTTGATCCGGTTGATGCAATCCGCCTGGATTGCGATTAGCTTTTCCTGAAGAGCAGCCACTTCTTCAACGACCTGTCGTTTCATAAATTCATATTGCGTACTCATTGTGTTTCCTCCCATGAGTCATGACTGCCGTGCACTGCCTTCAAGGCATCTCTATGCGCAACCTCTTCAACAAGATAGTCAGCCTGTGCGACCGTGGATTTTTGTTGTTAAGCTTTACATCCAGAACCGTCCGGACAGACACCCGAACGCGATGGAAACCACGCCCTGGATCATCAGGAACAGCCCCGCCAGAACGGACAGCGTCACCGCCGCAGCCAAGGGGTCCATAAAGGAGAGGAATCCAGCCGCCGCCATCAGCAGGCCGAAGGCTGTCACCCAGCCCCATCCCCGCACTCCAAACCGGCGCAGATCAAAGGAGTTTACAAATTTCGTGATGCCGGAGAACAACAGCCACATACCCAGAATATAGGGCAGAGTCATCATGGTGAACATCTGGTTGCACAGCAGGAAGATGGACAGCAGCACCGTAAGGATGCCATCCACCAAAAACCATCCGGAACCGTAAATACTGCTGCCCGCCGTGGCAAAAATCATAATATCTACCACACCGGAAAATAACATGGCCATTCCTAACAGGAAGGACAGCCCGCTCAGGGTAGCGCCGGGATGGAGCATACACGCACCACCCGCCACGATCAGCAGCACACCTGCCACGATCCACAGCACGCGGGAAACGGTTTTATTCATACATCATGCCTCCTAAGGAAAAAGAGGGGGATCCAACTTTCCTCCCGTCGATCCATTCGATCTTGTTTCGTATCCCCGCCCGGAACCCGGACGGAAATACGACGCAGGACCGCCGTTAAAAGAAACCGGCCGGGACCCGTCCTTGCGGGCCCCGGCCATTTGGTCACTCAATGGCGATAGCGGTCTGAGCAGGCACCTGCTTGACCTCGGCCTTGGGGACGAACAGCTTCAGAACGCCGTTCTCATACTTGGCCTTCACATCCTGAGGCTCCACATCCTCGCCCACATAGAAGCTGCGGCTGAGGGAACCGGCGTAACGCTCCTGGCGGATATAACGGCCCTTCTTATCCTCCTCGTCCTTGTCCAGTCCCTTGGCGGCGCTGACGGTCAGGCAGCCGTCCTGCAGCTGGATCTCTACCTCGTCCTTCTTAAAACCGGGCAGGTTCATGTCGATCTCGTAACCGTTCTCGACCTCCCGCACATCGGTGTTCATCAGGTTCTTCGCATGCTTGCCGTACAGCTCATGTTCGGCCTTCGGGAACATTGCGCTATTAAAGAAATCATCAAACAGGTTCTCACTAAAAATACTGGGTAACATAAATTGTTCCTCCATTCAATTCCCGCTCTCGGTTCCGGGAGAAGCTCCCGGTCCGGAGCTTGAGTATTTATAATTTGATTTGATTTCTTGGGGGGGGATCTCTTTATCCCTCTCCCTAAGATTGTGTTCATTATAACCCCGTTTTTAGCAATGTCAATATACGAGTGCCAACGTTTACAAAATCAGCGATCTTTGTTCACACTTTCCTGCTATTTTTGAGTATTCGTTTTGTTATATTCGATTTTTCTTTGGTTTCGATTTAAATTATCGTCATTTTGTTTATAAATTAAAAACTCGCATCCCGACTTCTTTACTTCGAGGGCGCCGGCCTCAGTCAAATCAACAGAGACTTCCTTGCCGGCTTCTTCCCAGGATACGGTGTAACCGGCATCCGGCGCTTCGTATAACCACCAGCCGATATTGTCATACTGGTCTTGCATAGTGTACTTCAGCAAATCGCGCAGTGCGAGCAGGTAGAGATTGTCCTTGTCGAAGGCAGGAAAACCATCGCACATTTTACTGAGGGCCTTATCGAACTCATCAATACGAGCCTCCTGCTGGCGTATCTTCTCAATCGTGCTCAAAAACAGTGCTTTTGGCAGCACAGGCAGCACTCCTTTCTTATTCATGCGCGGATAGGATTTCTTTCAGCGTTCTCGGCTCGTAGCCCATGTAAGGCATCATGCAGCCGACATTGATGGCGCGAATGGGCTTTCCTTGTTGAACATTCAGTTTCTTGTTCTCGTTGAGCTCTTTGACGCATTTCTGGAAGAATGCCTCTTCCACAGTATTATGAGTATGGGCGTAGAGAAGAATCGATCCGCGATGCTGGCCGTTCCACATCAGGATGGGATAGTGCATCAAGCAGAGCTTGTATGTCTTTCCATCAAAGGAATCGGCAATCTCCCGGTAGTCAGTGATTTCCTCAAAGAGCCGCTGATAGCGATAGTCGGACAGGTCATCGTGGTTACCGCGAAACAAAATCTTCTTGCCCTTCAACTGGGCAACCAGCGCGAGTAGTGCACTGTTCTTACCCCGCATGGCCATATCGCCCAGGATATAGACGGTAGTGAAAGCGCTTTTAGACCGCGGTACCACAATGGAGGTCGCCTATGGAAGATGAAAAAATCATTGGGCTATATTGGGAGAGGAACGAGGATGCCATTACAGAAACCTCCTCAAAATACGGAAAGCTCTTTTTTCGCATTGCCAGTAATATCCTACTAAACCATGAGGACAGCGAGGAATGTGTGAACGATACATATTTAGGCTTATGGAATGCCATTCCCAAAGAAAGGCCGTCACCGTTTTCCGTATTCGCAAGTAGAATTACCAGAAATCTTGCCCTGAAAAAGTATGAATACCTCTCCGCAGAAAAGCGAAAGCCAGAGGCGATTTGTTCATTTGAAGAACTTGGTGACTGTGTTTCTGGCAAGGAGTATGTTGAAAGTGAAGCAGAAAATCGGCGCATCGAGCAGCTTATCGACACATTCCTTTGTCAGATAGGGGAAGAAAAGCGCAACATTTTTTTATGCCGATACTGGTATTTGCTATGGTTTTTATTGCCTTTATCTTATTTTTAATACTCTTTTAGAAGATGTTTCCTCAAATGTCGATGCAATGAATGAATCTAATCTACCACTCTATATTTTGTTCTTTGTAATAGCAATGCATAGTATTTCTATTACCTTAATATATAGAGTTCTAAGACCAGCTGAATAGAGAGTGTGCAGATGTTTCAGGCTCTAATAGCTAAAGTGTATAGAGCCCTCTCCAGCGGCCACAGAGATAGGACCTCAGTGGCCGCAGGAATAACTATAGTGGATTTTCAGAAAAGACCATGCCAACAACAAATGGACCTATATCATGAAGAACATTGTTTATATTCTTGTTCTTTCTCTGTACTGGTATATCCTCCGGTAGAGTAGGTTCTTCTGGATGCGCCATGATGACGCCACCCTATGGACAGATTTTTAGGAGAGAAAAGGTCACAGTCCCCCCTTGGCGGGAGACTGTGACTTTTTTGCCGCTGTCAGGCGGTACAGATTGCTGGTAAGGCTGCCGTTGGCGCGGTGGCGCTGCCGCTTCTCAATGAGCTGCCTGTGTTCCAGATCTGCCAAGGCCCGCTGGACGGTGCGGGGTGAGAGGCCCAACTCACCGGCGATGGTCTTGATCCCCGGCCAGCAGACGCCGGAGGCATCCGCGCGATCCCGGAGGTAGATGTAGACCGTCTTTTCCCGGTGGCTCAGATCCTCGGCGTAAATAAAGTTAAATTTGCTCATTTGCTATCCTCCGTGTTGTAAGGGCTGTTTTCGCGGCGGTTCTGAATATTGCGGGCCAGCTCGTCGCGGTTCACATAGGAGATTTTTCTGGCCGCCCGCTCCGGCATCCGGTACCCATCGGGATCGAAGGTGATGCCCCAATCCAAAAACAGGCGCAGTCTCGTCCGCATGGGATGTGTTCCTGTTTTCATCACCACAAATTCGCCCTTGGGGATGGACTTCAATTCGTCTGGCGTCATGAGCGGGCGCTCCATCATCTGCAAGGACTGGCTGCTCTCCTTGCCCTGGCTGACGGAGCCGGAGAGCACCGTGCGGCTGCCAAGGGCGGCGGAGAGTGCTTCGGCGGTTTTGCTCTGGGGCGAAAAGCCACCGAAGATGGTGTCCTGGCAGTTGTCACATATAATTTCCGCGCCCTCTTTTCCGTAGTTCTTTTCCAGTTGGGCAAGGCTCTGGATGATGGGCACCAGCGTCAGCCCGCGGGAGCGGCCCGCACTGAACAGGGGCAGGATGTCGAAGGGCGGCATGGTGCCCAGCTCATCGCAGAACAGCACCACGCGGTTCTTGAGCCTGCCGTCATGCTCGTCCGCCACGGAGAACAGCTCACGGGAGAGGTTCTGGATCATAAGTCCCGCGATGAAGTTCTTGGCGGGGTCTTCCTCCGGCAGAATGAGAAAAATGGCGCACTTCTCCGAGGCAAACATCTCCGCGTTGATGGGGCTGTCGTAGCAGATGACCTGCTCCAACTCCGTATCCAGAAAGGCGTTCAGGCGGGAGAGAACGGTGGACATGACCGAGGCCATCGCCTGATCTGCCGCCGTCAGCGCCGCGCCCGCCAGCCATCGTGCCTTATGCTCCGGCGGCAGAATGTCCACCAGCAGTTGAAAGCCGTTCCTGCCCCGTGAGCTCGGCATCGCCAGCAGATCCTGCACCAGCTTGAAGGCCGACACGATATGCCGCTTTTCCGGCTCTCCGTCCTTTGGCGGCACGAATTCCGCCAGCAGCAGCACAACGGCCGTCAGCAATCCCTCGGCGCTGTCATAGAAGTAGGCGTTATCACCGTATTGGGAGGCGTCACCGTCCGGGCTGATGATGGTCTTGGCAAGGATCTTGGCGTATTTTTCCGCCTTGGCCCGCGCCGCCAAGTTGGACGGATCTGCTCTCGCCAGATCCATGTAGTGATTCATCAGTGTCAGGAAGTTGAAACCGTCCGAGCGGGTTGGGTTACGCAGGTCGATGACGGATACCCGGTAGCCGTAGTACCGGGAGGCGATGGCACCGTAGTTCCGCGCCAGATCCCCCTTGGTATCCAACGCCAGATAGCTCATGCCGCAGGCGCAGGCGTATTCCAGATTGGGGTACAAGAAAAACGCCGTCTTGCCCACGCCGGAGGCACCGATCATCAGACAGTGGATGTCATCGCTGTCCACCAGCGCCCGGATATCCCCCTGCTCCTCGATCATCTTTTTGACTTTTGAAAGCACCTTTGATTTTTTCTTCGGTCTCCGTTTCGGCTTTCTCGCCACAGGACGGCGCAGCTTTTCCAGCAGCTTGCGGGAGGTTTTCCGCAGGAAACCTCCCTTGCTTTTACGTTTTCCGCCGCCCACGCTGCCGAGGATGAGCCCCTGCTCCGTGGGCAGCTCCTTCCCCTTGCGCCAGCGGCGGGGGCGGAAGGGTACGGTGTGATAGGTCTTGCCGATCTCCTTGGGCGTTGCCCACCGCGCCGTGCCGTGCTGACCGTCGCCCACCGTCTTGCTCTTGATGCGGTCAAGGGAGTAGCTCTTGGAGAGGAAGGATGCCATGAGCAAAAACACCAGCAGAGCGCCGCAGAGGGCGAGGAAGATCCATGTATCCCCGTTCATGGCTGGCTCTCCTTTTTCTCAAATTTGGCGCGGAGATCGTCGTTCCAGTCCTTGCGTACCGGACAGAGCCGCTCCACCTCCAAGCCCATGTCCTCCAGCGTGTCCGTCATACGGTCGCAGGCGTCATTGCCCGCGTCATCGTTGTCGAGGCAGAGGTACACCGTGTCCAGCTTAGGGTTCTGCCGCAGCCGTTCCAGCACCGGCTGGATGGATGTCCCGCAGCAGGCGACGTAGCTGTGCTCCTGCCAGCCGTATGGGTAGAGGGTGATGTGGGACAGGAGATCGATGGGCGCCTCAAATACATAGAGGGACTTGTCGGTCCCGTCCTTATGAAAACAATGCCCGCTGGCGCTGCTCTCAATGTTCATACGGAACACCCGTCCCTCGCTGTTGGTACTGCGGATGTGGGCGTGTTTCGCCTCGCCGCTGCCATCCAGCCCCACGAAAACGCAGTTGTGATGGACGTCCTCATACAGCAGCTTCTCACGCACAAAGCCAGTGATGACGTCCCGGTCGATGTGCCGCTGGCGCATGAGGTAGGCATACATACGCCGCATGGTTCCGTAAGGCTCCGGCAGAGCGAAGGGCTTCGGAGCCTCCTTTGCGGGCTTTGCCTGCTCATACGATTTTCCATTCTTTCTGCCCAGCAAAAGCAAAACCGCCTCCTGATAAGGGAGACGGTAATAGCGTTGCGCGAAGCTGACGGCATAGCCGCCCTCGCGCTTGGAGTGGTCGAACCACTTGTTGCCCCGGACGGTGATGCTGGGATCGTTGGGCGTGCGGAACTCCCGGCCGGAGCGCACGGGGCGTTCCCCCTGGGCGCGCAGCAGAGACACGAGATCCGTGCTTTGCGCCCGCGCCTTTTCCTCCGGCGTAAAATAAATATATTTGCTCATGATGTGTCCTTTCAAAATTCTGCTTTGCGCTACCTGAACATCTGTTCTTCGTGGTCGTCCGGCTTGTGTCCCATCGCCAGCCGCTTGCGCTGCAATTCCTGACGGCGCTTGCGGTCAATCTGCAAGCCGCGGTGGATCTGGTCGATCTTGCTGTTGTCCTCAAAAATTCCGCTCATGTGATGCAGCATCCGCACGACGGTTTCGCCCACCGTGGGAGCATGGTAATCTGATTCTACCGGTGCATGTTGTTCTGTTTGACCGGACTGCTGTGAAGGCATCGGAGGTGTCTCGTCCGCAGGCGGCGCAGCATCCTTGGAAGCGATAGCATCAGCGGAGCCGGGATCTTCCGATGTGGCGCTGGCCGCACGGTCAGATTTGGGCTGTGCGGGAACGGCTGGTGCTGTGGATTCTACTTTGGCATTCTTGGCCGCCGCGGAATTCTCAGGCGAAATGGATTCCACCGATGTGGCAGAAGTTCTCTGTGCATCCGCACACCTCTGCCGCTCAGCCATCCATTGCAGTGTTTCCTGAATGACCATGTTGCGGACGCTCCGGAACTCCTTTTGCTGGGAGAGCGTCAGACGCTTGGGCGGTCGTTGATCGTAGTCCAGACACACCTGCTCGTAGAGCGTCTGCCACGTTTTGTATGCGGCGGACACCCGCTCATCCTTCGCCAGCTCCTCCACGATGGCGTCCACGATGGCCTTGACCCTTGGCGGCAGGTAGCCGTAGACCTTTCGGCCCTTGACCGTCAGCAGGCGTTCCGCCAATTCTTCGGTGAGCTGCTCCAGCCGTGGGTTATCCACTGCACCATGTTTCAGTTGAGCGATGCATTCCACCATGGCCTTGCGCGTCTGCATCTGGAGTTCCTGACGCGCGATGTCCTTTTGCTGGTAGATGTGCATCCGATCCGCATGATAGATCCGTCTGGCGAAGACGGACTTCACCTGCCGGATGCCCTCCTTGGTGAGATACCCTTCCTTGGGGTCCGCGGAAAAGATGATCATGTGGATATGCACCTGATTTGGCTTCTGGTGGAACGCAGCATACCAACGCAGGTTTTCCGGTCGGATCTTATACGCCTTTGCGATGTCGCAGATGGAGGCGTTCACCAGAGCTTGCCAGTTTTCCGCGCTGTCATAGCCCAGCCGCTCTGCGTCCTCACGGCGCAGCGCGATCACCGGCGTCCACACGTTGCCCGAATGCTCCGCCACTTCCCGTACCGCCTGCGCGAGATTTTGTACCTTACCGTGAGCGTCCCACAACCCGTGCTCGCCGTCCTTCTGGACGTCGGGACGGTGAGAGATGTAGTCGATGAAATTTTCCTTTTGCTCCAGCGCCTCCATGTAGTCTTCCCGCACCTGCTGGATGAACGCGGAGGCGCTGCCCTGAGTGGGGTGATCCAGATATTCCTCGTACTCAATGAGTTCCCAGCAGGAGGGGAAGGACTTCAGCAGCCGCGTGATAAAATCCCGCTGCTTTTTTGTGGCGGGGAGTATACTGCGCTCGTCCGCCAGCAGCTCCACGCCGGGACGGGTGGCGACGTAGCGAGTACGCTGGGCCAGCTTCGCGGCGTTCTGTCCGCCCTTGAGGTAGGGCGAGATCAGTACGATCCGGGCCATGTGTCATCCGGCTCTATGCGCCGCTGGCTCCGCACCGCGTTTTCAAAACTCACCTGACCGTTGGTGCGTTTCACCTCATCCACGGCGTAGGCCCGCAGCTCCCGCGTGTGGATGGGATCGGTACGGAAGTGGGCGGCGATGGTGTGACAGAGCATATTCAGCTCCACCGCGCACTTGAAAAGAATACGGCAGAGCCGATTGTTGTTGTCGTCCAGCGTACCCTGAATGGCGGTGAGGATGGCTTGGGAGAGGTAGGCGGTGTTGTCCTCGGTACCGAGATAGCCCATGTAAAAGCGCAGGGCCTTGTTGATAAATTCGCTGCGGTTTTTGCAATTATCCGCGGCCAGCCAGCCGTCCATACGGGGAACCAGCTTGGCATCCAGCCATACCACTGTGCGCTCGATCCGCTTTTCGTCATTTTCCTGCATTTTTGCAGCACTCCTTTCTGAAAAGGCGCAACCTCTTGTCACGCCTGCGTTTTTGCGGGTAAGGTGCACCTGTTTTCCATCAAAACCCGCAAAAGGTGCACCTTGTCCAAACCTCTGAAAGCCCCGCACTGCGGGGCTTTGTGGCTGAGAGGGGCCCAGTTAGGGGCACCTCTCTTTATCTTGTGCTTTTATCGAACGGGTAAATAAGGGGCGAAAACCTCCGAAACGGGGCATGGCCGGGAGGGAAGCACCCATCCCCAAAGGCTCGGTTTCCCACAGCCGGAGCGGTATTCACCGGGCCTTTTCACACATCGCCCACAAACGCCGCAACGTTCGTTTCAAGAGGCTGCGGCGGATACACACGCCACCCCAGCCCATAAACGCGCACACAGCGGCTCACAGGGCGAAACACGGGGGGAAACGAGGAGCCGCCCCATGTGGGGCGGCTCGGCTGTATGGAATCGCTCTGGTCAGGCGCAGTTACACCTGTTTTTCCTCCTCCGTTTTTTCAATCCAGTCCAGCAGGTTCTGCGTTTCTTCCAGTGTCCTCGCCATGTTGTAGAGAACCGTGCGCCCTTTCGTGCTCTCAGTGCGCAGGGATGTTTCAAACAGATCCCATACATTATCCAGTGTTTCCGTGCCGGTAGCATGCATGGGCAGTTCTTCTTCCGGAAGAATGTGCTGCACAACGCCGCCCTCTCCGGCTTTTTGAATCGCCAATCGTTCATGTTCGATGAGTGCGAGCGCCTCCAGCGTTGCGTCTGCTGGGAGTTCCCACGCCTCACCGATCTCCATGATGCTCTCACGGTACAACTGCACGTCAAACGTTGGATGAATCACCAGCATTGCCAGCGCCTCCTTTGCCAGACGCATTTGTAGTTCCATTGCGGCTTCTGTATTCATTTCAAATTCCTCCTGTTTATTTTTTGTGTAGCGCGCTGCGCAAACACAATGGCACAGCGGCAGTCGGAAAGCTATTCATGAAATCCAACAAAATTTTTCGTGAGGTTTTGCGCCTTTCCATATCGCAGAAAAACCGAGGAAGCAGAATAACAGCCGCCGAACTGCGGCTGCCCGCCAAGGGCGGGTTGACGCGGTTCGTCGGTGCCGCGGCCCCGCTGGGCTGCGCAGCCTGGACGCTGTTGTTTCTGCAGCCGTGAGCGTTTCAGCCTTGCTGTGTTTGTGCCTACAGTTTCATCACCGGACCCTGCCGCTGTTCCGGTTCCTCTCGGAGCTGCTGTGCGTAGTCGTGGAGACTCATACCAGTCTGCTGTTGACAGTATTCCTCCATCTTCCGCAGCAGAACATCCTGCTCGGCTGCGTTGAGCCGGTAGCTCCAGGTTTCCTCTGTGCCATCCGCTTTGCAGAGATTCAGTTCCAGCGTGTCGCAGGGGCGGTTTTTCTCCATGTCGTAGTTGGCGTAGATGTTGAGCCAGTCATCGTTTTTATCCGTGCAGACGAAGGTGCCGAAGGCTGCATCCACATCGAACTCCGTCCGCACATAAAAATTGAGCTTGCCGTCCATCTCGATGATCTCATCACCGAAAGAAAAAATCCGCGCGGAGAGGTGTCCCGCCGAGGTGATTTCCTTACCGCTCAGATGATCCAGCAACTTGCGCCACTGATCATCGCTCGACGCGAATTGTGACCGGGTGGCATGGTACGCCGCCACGGATACATCCCGCATCGCCCAGGTCTGCCAACCGTCCATGATGTGAACGGCGGAGAACTCCCGCTTGTCGAAGTTGAGATCAAACACGCCGCGCACCTTGCCGGTGTTCTCCATGCGAAGGGCGGTGAGCGCGTTGTACTCCTGCACCGTGATGGGATGCCCGTCCGCGAACAGCTTAATGAACAGATCCGGCGCGGAGCCTTTCTCCGCAGTGACATAGCCGCGCAGCTTTACTGCGGCATCCAGCAGTTCCTCACCGGGGGAGGTCTTGAAGTACCACTCCTGCCCGTTCTCTACCACATGGTAGGCGGCATAGGTGCGGGCTGCTTCCTCCTCCGCGCGCCGTGCGGCATCCTCCGCGTAGATTTCGGCACTGATGCGCTCGTACTCACGCTCCGGGAGTTGGTTGCACATCTCATCCAGTACATCCTCCAGATGCTCCCGCAAGGTTTCATCCTTGAGATGCTTTTCAATGGCATCCTTCCATCGCTGGTCGATCCACAGCGTGATGTCTACATGATCTGCCATCTCACTCACCATTCCTTTCGTCAGTGGGCTGCGCCAACGCGGTGGGAGGCTCCTCCCGCGGCTGCGGCTTTGCCGGTCTTGCCGGACGGCGGGGACGGGCAGCGGGCGCCGCGCGGCTGGCGAGGTATTCCCGCACCGGCTCCGGCACCTCGGATTCGTAGAGGCATTTGAGCAGCTCCTCCAATTGCGCCTGTACACTGGTGTTCTTCTTTTTGAGAGAAAATTCGAGAGCGGCAAGCTGCTCGCTCTCGAATGAGATCGTGACATTTTCTTTTTTCATGATTGTTATTCAACCTCCTCGTAGTAGTCACGGAGTTGGAAGCCCAGCGCCTTCATGTCGCTGTGCTCCATGCTTTTTTGGTGTTTTTGTGTTGTGGGTGGTATCACTACCCTCCGGCGGTCGTGCGCGGTCTCAATTATCCCCGCGCGGGGTTTTCCGACGGGCAGAAACGGCCTTTTCACACGCCTTTCTGCTTGCCTCTTTTTGCGCTTCACTTGCGATCCGCGGCGACACGATCCTTATCCATGATTTCGGGATGGCGTAGTCAACTGCCCGCCCGCTGCGGGACACTTTGACGAGCCTGCAATCCTCCGGTCTGTCCCGCGCCAGCGCTTCCAGCTTCTGACGCAGTACCTTGTTGTGGGTGTAAATCACGGCGGTCTTTTCTTCCTCGTTGAAGCCGATAATGGTTTCCTGCTCGTAGCGAGCCATGTTCATAATCATTTCCTTCCTTTCAGCCTTTCGGCAGATATGCCCTTGGATTCGTCCGCTCCCCATTGACACGTGCCTCGAAGTGGAGGTGCGGACCGGTGGAGCGCCCGGTGCTGCCGGAGAGGGCGATGATGTCTCCCGCCTCCACCGTCTGGCCCACTTTTGCCAGCAGCTTGGAGCAGTGGCCGTACAGCGTGGTGAGCCCGTTGCCGTGGTCGATCATCGCATATCGAATTAAGCCGGATGCGAGTGCCGGAGGGATACTGTTCCTTGATGAAATTCACCATTTTTCTGTCCATCACTTTATACCTCCCATTGTCATGCCCTGATCGGGCATTTTTTGATATTCCTCCAACTGACGGGGATTTTCCTCGCCATAAAGATTAAAGACGATATCGTCCACAGCCTTGCGAACAGCAGGATCATCGGTCAGCACTTCGTAGTGCAGACCTGTGGTCGGGCGATACGGAAGCTCCTCCCGCACACACTTGAGAAAGGCTTCGGCATCGGTAAAATCCTGTGCATCGCCGTTGGCATAGGACACGCGGCCCACCAGGGGCTTGTCCCGCGCCGTGTTCTGCCGCTGGACGGCCAAATCGTAAGCGGTGAGGTAACCATTGTAATCTCCAGGGGACGGATTACAGCGCAGACAGAAGCGGTAATGTTCCGTTTCCACGATGTAGCCGTAGTTCTGTACATAGCCGCCGTCGATTTTACCGCCGTGGTCATAGCAAAAAAGCTCCATAGCGAAGCGGCTTTTCAGCACATCTTCGCGGAGCTTACCAACGATCTGCTGCAACTCCGCTTTGAACGCGGGACTGTTCAGTTCCTCCGGGCCACGGGGCCACCAGGTATGCCAGAACTCGTTTCCGCTGCGCCCGAAGTCCATGCGGACACAGCCGACAGTGCCAAGGCGCTTATCTTCTTCGGGGGGCTGGGCATAAAATAAGCCCGCCTCATCCGGGCGGGCAGGTCGGATATGGAATTGTGTTGCATCTTTCAAGGTTAAGATCTCCTTTCAGTGTAGAATTTGGTTTTACACATTTTGGGGGGTGTGCTATGATGTGGCAAACAAATCGGAAGTTGTGAGGGAAAAATGGAAAATATCAGAGTAACCGCTTTATTTGAGGAGGGCAACCAAAATAAAAACAAATGTTCTATTAAGAATGCTGCACTGGTTGGCTATCATCAAAAACTCTGCGGAGGAAGTTACTTATGTGGGATACGGAACTGTTGATTTAGCGGGGTTTACTGGTACAACATAGGTAGTATAAGCGGATAAAAAAATTCAAAAAAGGAGAACATTGAATATGCAATTTTTCAAGAAGAATCAAAAGCGGATTGTGATATTTTTCCTATTTGCAGTACTACTGGTAGGTGTACGACTGACGATTGGTAAGTTGCAGGAAACGATTGATAACTCGCCAGAGGCGAATGTCAGGATAACATCTACGGGAATTGATGTAGAAAATCATCAACTTCTTCTAGATGCCGCTGTACCCCTAAAAGGCTGGAAGAAGCCTGCTCTGCTTCTTGAAACGGAGGATACCTCTACGGAAATTTCCTTAACGGAGACAAAAAGCGATTTATTCATCGGCTCTTTTAGGGTGCCCTTGGATCAGCCAAACAGCTTTCAGCTCTACCTGACGGATGAGGGGACTGTTCAAAAGCGCCTTCGTGATTGCGACAATGCAATAACACTGCTTCCGGTGCATTTTAGAAAATATAATCTTTTGACCCCAAAGTTTAAAGCGGGAAATCTCGGGAACGGAGTTATTACCACCGAAGTGAGTGATATTTGTTTAGAGGGCGACGAAGATGGCAGCTGTACCGTAGAACTACGTGTGTACTGCAATGGCATTTTGACCAAGGTAGCGCCTGCTACACGGGATGCAGAAAGCGGCCTCTATTGTTCGGAGCGTATAGAAGTACCGTGTAGACGGAGAGACGCCCTATGGTTGACCATTGCCTATCAGGATACTCAAAATATCGAATGCGAAGTTACTCTTGGACGCTGGGAGATTACCGACAATGGTGATGTCCAGCGTAAGCCTGAGCTGGCGCAAGATATTTACCCAACTTTGACTTGGCCGGAGGAAAATAGCAAAACGGCGTAGCTGTAATGAATCTTTCTCATCTGGCGTTCGAAAAGCAATAGCCAGTAAAATTTTAATAGGCGGCATCATAGTCATCCTGGAAATAATGTCCGTGATGGACGCCCTCGCGGTCGAAGTCCCACTCCCAAGTCACAAACTGGACGCCGCGCTCGCTGGGGTGGCCCGCCAGCACTGCGTCACCGAAGTCAGCAAGGACGCGGTAGTCACCAGTGAGACCGCTGGCTTTGAGCCGCGGCGCGGTTTCCAGAATCGCCATGTACTCCGAAGTCGTTTTGGCGGTGTCGATGACGCTTTGCAGCGCATCCTGCGCCCGGACGCTGTCCACACACTCCTGCCGGTACAACACGCTGCCCTGCCGGAGATGCGGCAGAGACGCCCTTTTTCCCCGCAGACGGGCAGGTGGTGATCCTCGATGGGCTCTACCGTGAAACCGTTTTGCCGCAGCCGGGTGGCGGTTTCTTCAAGGAAACGGAGCTGCGCGGTTTCGTTCTGATTGTTCATTTTGGAGTCCTCCTCGTAAGCAAAAAAATAAGCCGGAGCATCCTGAAATGCTCCGGCCGGTTGACGGATTAAGTTGTGAAATGAAAAAGGGCGCCCTTTTGATGGCTTCGACGAAACCAACAAACAGACGCCCGAAAGATCGTATAAAATTTTGAGGAAAGATCGCTCTATTCTGCGCCCGCAAAAAGGGCGCTTCTCAGGATTTTGCCTTTGAATCTGTGAAAAGGGGAGTTCAAATCTCCCCGGTTACCAAAATAACGCGAAAATATCTTTTTTCTGAGCGCAGAATTTGAAATAAAAAAAGGCGGCAACCCTTTGGTATTCTAAGCGTTGCGCTTAAAATATCCGAATTGTTGCCACCTTATGGCGCAGAAGGAGGGATTTGAACCCTCGCGGCGTTTTTTAGACACCCTACTCCCTTAGCAGGGGAGCCCCTTCGGCCTCTTGGGTACTTCTGCAGATACGATATTCACTGATTAAAGATGTGGCGGAGAGAGTGGGATTCGAACCCACGGACGCTTGCGCGTCGCCGGTTTTCAAGACCGGTTCCTTCAACCGCTCGGACATCTCTCCATCATGGAAAGGCGCCATCCGTCGGACGCCTGATTATTATACTATATCGATTGGCGATTTGTCAACAATCTGCTCCCATTTTTATTTTTTTAATTTTTTTCATTTTAGGGGTTGCATTTCCAGAAACAGTATGCTATTATAACTGAGCTGACTTCGAGCAGCACATTTCCGGGTGTGGCGCAGTTGGTAGCGCGCTTGACTGGGGGTCAAGAGGCCGTGAGTTCAAGTCTCGCCACTCGGACCAATCGAAGCATCCAATTTGGATGCTTCGATTTTTTTACTTTCACCGACATCTCCCCTGGCTTGTTTGTGACTGACCGCACACATTGCCCGCTCGGCAATGTGTGCGGCCTTATTGTTCAGAATATACCGGCGGAAACAAACACAGCATCCATGTTGTACAGATTGCGGCGGGCGTCTTCTGATTCGCAGTCCCCCCTGCTCTTCCGCTGCCGACCTAGCTGTCCGGAGATTGCATGCCATGACCGGCCATCTAAAGATTTCCCCATTTTGAAACTTTTTTCGACAAACCGGCGTCTATTAGGTAGAGCAGAACCAAAAGCAACAGATCACATAGGCGCCCGAGGAGGACTCCCATGGTTTATACAAATGATAGAGCCGCAGACGTACATAGCTCAAAAGGGCGGCGTAGAAAGCGCTCCCGCAGACTGCGCTGGCCTTTGAAGCTTTTCTGCATGTGTCTGGTATTGTCTGCCGTGGTTTTGACTATACGCACAGTGAGATCCTTTTCCGCCCCCATGTCTGCGTTGGAGCCTGCGGAACAACTGACGGAGCAGCACCCGGAGTCTTCGCTGCAGGAACCCGATGCCCTGCCGCCGGTCGAGCTGAATCCGGCCCCCCAGTCCGGCGCCGTTACTCCGGATGACTGGCAGATCCTGCTGGTGAACCGCTGGACCCCTTTGCCCGATGGATACACGTTTGAACGGACAAAGCTGAAGTATGGCCACTCGGTGGATTCCAGAGCATACCCGGATCTGCAGGAGATGATGGACGACTGCCGGGCAGCGGGATTGGACCCGGTGATCTGCTCGTCCTACCGGACACAGGCCAAGCAGCAGGAGTTGTACGAAAACAAGCTCCAGCGTTTGATAGAAGAGGGATATTCATACGAAAACGCCGTCACGGAGGCTGGAACTGTGGTAGCCGTGCCGGGCACCAGTGAGCACCAGACGGGCCTAGCCCTGGACATCGTAGACGCCTCCTATCAGATTTTGGACCAGGGGCAGGAAGACACCCTGGTCCAGCAGTGGCTGATCGAGCACAGCTGGGAATACGGTTTTGTCCTGCGCTATCCCAACGCCAAAAGCGAGATCACAGGCATTATCTATGAGCCCTGGCACTACCGCTATGTGGGCCGGGAAGCCGCCCGGGAGATGACGGAGCTTGACCTGTGCCTGGAGGAATACGTGGACTGGCTCTCCGCCCAGTGAGCCATCGTATATATGCAAACGACGCCTTGGACAGATACGATGTCAAAGGCGCCGTTTTGTCATGGTTCGTCGTGCTCACTGCCGTCTGGCCGTGCGGTAATCGTCGCCGGGCCGGTAGAAGGGACAGTCCCGTGTGCCGCCACGGAGAAACCGCTCCATTTCGTCCTCGTCCAAGTCCGCTTCGCAGACGTAAGCCGCCAGTTCCTCGTCGTAGTCGTAGTAGACACACTCCTCGCAATTTGCCGACATGCTCTCTCCTCCTCACAGCAGGACGGCGTACAGGCCGTCCACGTCCAGTCTTTCCCGGATCACCAGGGCCTCCAGATCCGCCCGGGCCGACGGCGGCGCAGACCAGCACATCCCGCAGCCGGCGGTGATGCTCCGGGGCACCGGAATCAGCCGCCCCGGCAGCCCCGCCGTCCGGCAGGCCCGCTCCATGGCCATGGCCCCGGTGGTGGTGGCGAAAGTTACCACGAACCGCTCCTCTTTTTTCCGCATGGTCAGACTGCCTCCGCCGCCAGGATACGGACCGCCTCTGCAGCCGCGTCGGTCTCTGCCTCTGTATTGAAATAGGACCAGGAGAACCGCACCGCGCCCTGGTCCTCGGTCCCCAGCGCCCGGTGGAGCCGGGGGGCGCAGTGGGCGCCGGGCCGGGTGGCGATCTCAAACCGCTCCGCCAGCTCGTCCGCCACCTCCGAGGAGTCCAGATCAGCGATATTCAGGGACACGATAGGCGCCCGGAACTGTACAGCAAAATTCCCATACACTTTTACGCCAGGAATGGTTCTAACGGTTTCATAGAACCGCCGGGCCAGGACGGACTCGTGCGTGCGGACTGCGTCCCAACCGGTACGCTTCAGAAACGCCAGAGATGCTCCCAGGCCGGCAATACCATGGCTGTTGAGGGTCCCCGCCTCCAGCCGGGTGGGATAGGCCTCCGGCTGGGTCTCAGAGTAGCTCTGGACGCCGGTGCCGCCCACGGCAAAGGGGCGAATCTCCACCCCCGCTCCCACACAGAGCCCGCCAGTGCCCTGGGGGCCCATCAGGCTTTTGTGGCCGGTGAAGCACACCACGCTGATGTGCTGCCGTTCCATGTCAATGGGAAATACCCCTGCGGTCTGGGAGGCATCCAGAATGAACAGAAGCCTGTGCTTCTGGCAGAAGTTCCCCACCCGCTGGATGTCCATCAGATCCCCCGTCAGGTTGGAGCCGTGGGTGCACACCACTGCCTTTGTATTCGGCCGCAGGAGCCGCTCAAAGTCCTCATAGTCGATCCGCCCCTGCCGGTCTGCCGGGACGAAGTCCACCGCCCCTCCCTGCGCCCGCAGTCTGTACAGCGGACGCAGAACCGAGTTATGCTCCAGATCTGTGGAGATCACATGGTCCCCCGCCCCCAGCAGGCCGGAGATGGCGATGTTCAGCGCCATGGTGGAATTGGGCGTGAAGGCCACACGGTCCGCCCGGGAACAGCCGAAGAGAGCCGCCAGCGCCTGACGGACGCCGTAGATGCTCCGGGCCGCCTCCAGGGCCTCCGGATGGGTGCCCCGGCCGCTGTTGCCGTAGTCATTCATGGCCGCGGCCACCGCCTCTGCCACACCGGGAGGCTTGGGCCGGGTGGTGGCGGCGTTGTCCAGGTAGATCATGGCTTGATGACCTTCCCGGCATTGGCCAGGGCCTCCACAATGGCGTACATATTCGTGACGCCGCCCACAGCCAGCTTCTCCGCCAGACCGTAAAAGTTCAGGCAGGTGCCGCAGGTGAGGATCTCCACTCCCTGGGCCTCCATATTCCGCAGGTCCTCCAGGGATTCGGAACCCTCCACCGTCAGCTTGGCACCGCCGTTATAGAACAGGACGGTCCTGGGCAGCCGGGGCAGCTGGCTCACGGCAAAAAGGAAGCTCTTCATCAGCAGCTTCCCCAGTTCGTCGCTGCCCCGTCCCATGGTCTCTGAATCCACGGCCACCACCAAGTCGCCCCGGGCGTCCGGAACACAGGTCAGAGCAGGTTCCTCCGCCGGGGCATCTCCCACCGGCTCCGCCACTTCCATGGTCACCACAAACAGGTGCTCTCCCTTCTTCTCCGCCTGGACCGGCAGGTGGTTCCCCGCCGCCATGCGGGTCAGGTTCTGCACCGCGATCTCATTGTCCACCCGGACCTCCAGCGTTCCCGGCTCTCCCAGCTCCCGCAGGGCTTTCGTGGCCTTCACCACCGGAATGGGGCACGGCTCCCCCACAGCGTCCACGATCACAGTTTTCATCTTGTTCTCCTCTCCCCGCCCCTCGGCGGCTGTGTGTTTCATCCGTTCGCCTGCAGCAGGACGGAGGATTTAGAGCCCGTCCCCAGGCGATCTTTCCGTCTGCATACCGCTCGACCACCAGCCTAACGCTGCCCGCGCGCACAGAACCATCGTCCGGACCGGCAGGGACAGTTCCGCTGCGGAGCGGTTGCCGCTCCTTCTAGGCGGGACGGCACTCTACGGCCATTGTATCGTCTCTTTCCTGGAAAAGCAAGGGATGTTTTTTGAAAAGAACATCGCTCTGCCTGTCTGTTTGGGAAAATCAAGGACTGTTTTTCCGTTTTTTGGGCAAATTTCTTGACAGAGACATGGATGTGCTCGTAAAATAGGACACATCTATAGCACCGCAAAATTCGACGCGGTAGAGTTTATGAAGATTTGAGGCTGTTGATATGAAGACCCCCTTTGTCACAAAGGACCAGCTGGAGGCCATCGCCGCCCAGTACCCCACCCCGTTCCACATCTATGATGAGCAGGGCATCCGGGAGAATGCCCGCCGCCTGCGGAAGGCATTTGCCTGGAATCCCGGCTACCGGGAGTATTTCGCCGTGAAGGCCGCTCCCACCCCTGCCCTGCTGAAGCTGCTGCACGAGGAGGGCTGCGGCTGCGACTGTTCCTCCATGACGGAGCTGATGATCTCGGAGCGGTGCGGCATCACCGGTGAGAACATCATGTTCTCCTCCAACGATACCCCGGCGGAGGAATTCCAGATGGCGGACCGGCTGGGCGCCATCATCAACCTGGACGATCTGACGCTGGTGGACTATCTGGAGCGGTCCATCGGCCATGTGCCGGAGAAAATCTGCTGCCGCTACAATCCCGGCGGCGTGTTCACCCTGGGCGAGACCCGGGAGGGCTTCCAGGTGATGGACAATCCCGGCGACGCCAAGTACGGCATGACCCGCGCCCAGATCGCGGAGGCATTTACCCGCCTTTCCGCCATGGGCGCCAAGGAGTTCGGCATCCACGCCTTCCTGGCCTCCAACACCCTGTCTAACGACTACTACCCCGCCCTCGCCCGCATTCTCTTCCAGCTGGCAGCGGAGCTGAAGGCGGAGACCGGCGTCCATATCACCTTCATCAACCTCTCCGGCGGCGTGGGGATCCCCTACCGTCCGGAGCAGCCTGCCAATGATATCGCCGTCATCGGCGAGGGAGTCCGCCGGGCCTATGAGGAGGTGCTGGTGCCCGCCGGGATGGGTGACGTGGCCCTGTATACCGAGCTGGGCCGCTTCATGACCGGTCCGTACGGGCATCTGGTCACCCGGGCCATCCACGAAAAGCACATCTATAAGGAGTACATCGGCGTGGATGCCTGTGCCTGCAACCTGATGCGTCCGGCCATGTACGGGTCCTACCACCATATCACCGTGATGGGCAAGGAGGACCAGCCCTGCGACCATAAGTATGACATCGCCGGCAGCCTCTGCGAGAACAATGACAAATTCGCCGTGGACCGGATGCTGCCCAAGATCGACATGGGGGACCTGTTGGTGATCCACGACACCGGCGCCCACGGCTTCTCCATGGGCTACAACTACAATGGCAAGCTCCGCTCCGCCGAGCTGCTGCTGAAGGAGGACGGCTCCGTGGAGCTGATCCGCCGGGCGGAGACGCCGGAGGACTATTTCCGCACATTGGTCTGGTGAGGAAACCGCCCAGTCCCGCAGCAACGGATCAAAATCAAAAGCGCCACCGCAGGAGCGGCGGCGCTTTTTCTGTTTTTGTCAGGCGGAGGCACCTGTCTGGTCTTCAGCAGTGAAGTAGACGAAGAAAGTCTCGCCGGTGCTCTCCTCCCCGGAGTCATCCACAAACTGCTCCAGATAAGCGATGGAGAAGTCCGTAAAACCGGAGGGTACCTCATAGACCAGCTCGCCGCTGCGCTCCTCGTCCACGGCCATGGGATATGTACCGGGCAGCTGGTTCTCCCCCACCGGCTCCACTTCCGTATAGGTCTCCATGTCTGTGGTGATGGGATAGGCATAGGCGTCATCGCCGTCGTCCCACTGGACCTGGAAATCAGTGTCATACATCTCAATGCTCTGCTCGAAGGTGTTCTTTACGGTGATGTCCGCCACCAGCAGTACGTTCCCCTCCCCAGGGGTACGGCCCGCGTAGTCGCTGGTAAGGTATGCGCTGTTGACTGTGAAATCAAAGAAGTAGGTCTCCATGGTGTCGCCGGTGCGGCCCTCGCTGGAGCCGCTTCCGCCGCAGGCGGTCAGCCCCAGTGCCATCACCACAGCCGCCGCCAATGCAAACAGTCTCTGTTTCATTTCACTCTCTCCCTTGCCAAAAAATAGATCCGGGCCTCCGCCGCCCCCGGCAGAACGCCCCACGACCAATCTCAGTGTACCATGGCGCCCAGCCGGGCGCAACTGCCGTTCAAAAAAATTTTTCTCAGCGCGGAGGCTTCCCTTTGTGCACCTTTATCGGGTGGGGATGATCTCGATCCAGTATCCGTCGGGATCTGCCACAAAATAGATCCCCATGGCAGGATTCTCAAAGCAGATGCAGCCCATGGCGGCATGCTTGGCGTGGGCCGCCTCATAGTCCTCTGCCCGGAGGGCCAGATGGAATTCGCACTCCCCAAGGTCATACTTCTGGGGATGGTCCCGCAGCCATGTCAGTTCCAGGCGGAAGTCCGTCTTTCCATCCCCCAGGTAGACGATGATGAAGCTGCCGTCGGCCGCCGCCTTCCGCTCCCCCACCGGCTCCAGGCCCAGGGCCTCCTTGTAGAACGCAAGAGATTTGTCCAAATCCGCTACATTGAAATTGAAGTGATTGAATGTCAGCATAAGCTCCTCCTGATCGCCGGGGGCCCTCTGCCTCCGGCTTGGTTTGGGTTTAGTATAGCATTTCTGCCCCCTCCGGGGCAAGGCCCTTTCCAAACCCTGCCCGCCGCTTCTTCTTTTTATCCATGTTATACAATTTCCAGAGAAAAATTTGTCGGCTTTTGGCTTGTTTTATAGTTGCCTCCTAAAGTGCACGATGATAAACTTCTAATTGTTAGACAATGCTAACTTTTGAGGAGGAACGTTCCGATGACACTGGACAAGCTGCCCCTGGGGCAGGAGGCCGTCATCACGGCTGTGGGCGGCGAGGGCGCCCTGCGCTGCCGCCTGCTGGATATGGGGCTGATCCCGAAGACCCGCGTGCGGGTGGAGAAGGTCGCACCCCTGGGCGACCCGTTGGAGCTGCGGGTGCGGGGGTACTCCCTGTCCCTGCGGAAGGAGGACGCCGGGAAAATCGAAGTGGAGGTGGCCGAGACATGATTTTCGCACTGGCCGGCAACCAAAACTGCGGCAAGACCACGCTGTTCAACCAGCTCACCGGCTCCAACCAGCACGTGGGCAATTTCCCCGGCGTGACGGTGGATCAGAAGTCTGGCGCCATCCGGGGGGAAAAGGACTGCACGGTGGTCGACCTGCCGGGCATCTACTCCATCCGGCCCTATACGCCGGAGGAGATTGTCACCCGGGATTTCATCCTGAACCAAAAGCCCGACGGCCTCATTAATATCGTGGACGCCACCAATATCGAGCGGAACCTGTACCTGACGCTCCAGCTGATGGAGATGCGTATTCCCATGGTGCTGGCCCTGAACATGATGGATGAGGTCACCGCCGGCGGCGGCACCATCGACGTGAAGGGAATGTCCCAGGCATTGGGCATCCCGGTGGTGCCCATCTCCGCTGTGAAAAACCAGGGCGTGGACGAGCTTGTGAAGGTTGCCGTCCAGACTGCCCGGACCAAGACGCTGCCTACGGTGTACGACTTCTGCTCCCCCGGACCGGTCCACCGGTGCATCCACGCGGTGGTCCACCAGATCGAGGATCACGCGGAGGCTGCGGGCCTTCCCGTCCGATTCGCCGCCACCAAGCTCATTGAGGGAGACGAGGACATCGTGACCCGCCTGGCCCTGGACCAGAACGAGCTGGAGCTCATTGAGCACAGCGTCAAGGAGATGGAGGACGAGTGCGGCATGGACCGCAATGCCGCACTGGCGGATATGCGCTACACCTTCATCGAAACCATCTGCTCCGGCACGGTGGTGAAGTGCCGGGAGTCCCGGGAGCGGGCCCGCAGCGAGGCCATCGATCGGGTGGTGACCAACAAATACCTGGCCCTGCCGCTGTTCTTCGCCATCATGCTGGGCATCTTCTTCCTGACCTTTGAAGTCATCGGCGCCTTCCTGTCGGATCTGCTGGCCGCGGGGATCGATGCCCTCACCGCGGCGGTGGACAGCGGCCTCGCCGCCTATGGATTGAACCCCGTGGTCCACAGCCTGGTGATCGACGGCGTGTTCGCGGGAGTGGGCAGTGTACTGAGCTTTCTGCCCATCATCGTGGTGCTGTTCTTCTTCCTCTCCATTTTGGAGGACACGGGCTACATGGCCCGTGTGGCCTTCGTCATGGACCAGCTGCTGCGGAAGATCGGTCTCTCCGGCCGGAGCATTGTCCCCATGCTGGTGGGCTTCGGCTGCTCAGTGCCCGCCATCATGTCCACCCGGACACTGGCCTCGGAGCGGGACCGACGGATGACCATCCTGCTGACGCCCTTCATGAGCTGCTCTGCCAAGATCCCCATCTACGGCGTGTTTTCCGCCGCCTTTTTCCCGAATCATGCCGCCCTGGTGATGATCGGGCTGTACATCCTGGGTATCCTGGTGGGCATCGTGGCGGCCAAGGTGCTGGGCACCACAGTCTACAAGGGCAACCCCGTGCCCTTCGTCATGGAGCTGCCCAACTACCGCTTCCCCTCCGCCAAAAGCGTGTGGCAGCTGTGCTGGGACAAGGCCAAGGATTTTCTGACCCGAGCCTTCACCATCATCTTCGTGGCCACCATCATCGTCTGGTTCCTCCAGACCTTTGACACCCGGCTGAACCTGGTGGATGACAGCGCCGACAGTCTGCTGGCCACCGTGGGTGCCTGGATCGCCCCGCTCTTCGCTCCTCTGGGCTTTGCCGATTGGCGGGTCTCCACTGCCCTCATCACCGGGTTCATCGCAAAGGAGTCCGTCATCTCCACCCTTGGAATCCTTACCGGGTCCGGCGCGGATGTCAGCACCGCCGCCCTGGGGACGCTGTTCACCCCTGTCACTGCCGCCGGGTTCCTTGCCTTCACCCTGCTGTACACCCCCTGCGTGGCCGCCATCTCCGCAGTGAAGCGGGAGCTGGGCTCCGGCTGGAAGGCCGCCGGTGTGGCGTTGAGCCAGTGCGTGATTGCCTGGATGGTGGCCTTCCTGGTCTACCACATCGCGGCGCTGCTGCTGGGATAGAGGAGGCTGCCATGCTGGAAGTTTTGATCCTGGCGGCCCTGGGCGTCTGGCTGGCGCTTGCCCTCCGTTCCTGCCTCCGCCGCAGAGGAAAGGGCTGCGGCGGCTGTGATGGCTGCTGTGACCGCTGCGGCGGTGCCTGCCGCAGCGCCCGCCGCTGACATACCCCATATTGTCGGTAAAACGGCCCCGGCGGAATGTTCCGCCGGGGCCTTGTTGAAAAGAACCCCCGCCGGCTGTCTCCGGTGGGGGTTCGCCTCATGTGTCCAGCAGCACCGTGCCGTCCGGCAGGATAAACCGGTCTGTGGAGGGGGTGCTCAGATCTGCCGTCAGGGATGCCATGCGGTAGATGGTCTCCCCCTCCAGCAGCCGTTCCGACGCTACCAGTAAGCCTGTCTCCACGCTGACCCAGTACCGTTGGGTGTAACCCTCCGGATCCTGGACCGTCTCCACGTAAATGCAGTTCACATCGGAGACGCTGCGGTAATCCGCGGCGGCGATATCCTCCACCGGCAGGTCCAGGATGGTCTCATAGGTGGGGATGGCTTGCTCGTCATCCGGGGTGATGTCCCCCGCAGGGGCGCTGTAAACGCTGCTCTCACTGCCATACCAGATATAAGTGATCTCCCCGTCGGTGATGGTGTGGCGAACCTGTCCGTCCGACAGGGAGCGATCTGTCCGTGTCCAGCGGCCGCTGACCGTGACGGTGGTCTCAAAGGAACCGCTGCCGCCGTCCCACAGCTGCTCCACCCGGATCACCCGGCTGTACTGCCGCGGGCGGGTCAGCGTCTCAATGGCGGTCTGCACCGTCTCCGGCGTCACCGCGATCACTGTCAGGGCGTCACCGCCGGAGGCATTGGTATCATCCTCTGTCTGTCCGGGGGAGCTCCCCTCCTCCGGCAGCGTGATATGGGAGGAGCGGCGCAGACTGTTGCTGAACATCAGGATCAGAACCATCACCACCAGGACAATAAAGCCCGCGGTGATCCGGTTCAGCTTCCGTTTCTCCATCTCCGCCCTCCTCTCTCAGGGTGCCGTCCGCGGCAGGTCAGACGCCGAATTCTGCCGGCCGATCCCGCCGCAGGCCGAACTTCCACTCGATGGCATCGGCAATCCGGCGGCAGGCATGGCCGTCACCGTAAGGATTCACCGCGTGGGCCATGGCGTCGTAGGCGCTCTTGTCCCGGATCAGCCGCTCCGCCATGGTGACGATGTCATCCTGTACCACGCCGCAGAGCTTCACGGTCCCGGCCTCTACCGCCTCCGGCCGCTCCGTCTCCCGGCGCATCACCAGCACCGGCTTGCCCAGGGCAGGGGCCTCCTCCTGGAGACCACCGGAGTCTGTCAGCACCAGATAAGACCGGGCCATAAGGTTATGCATCTCGTCCGCCGGCAGCGGGTCGATGAGATGGACCCGGGGCGCGCCCCGAAGATAGGTGTCCACTGCTTCCCGCACCACCGGGCTCAGGTGCACCGGGTACACCAGCTCCACGTCCCGGTTCTCCTCGGCGATCTGCCGCAGGGCCAGCATGATGTTCTTCATCGGCTCGCCATAATTCTCCCGCCGGTGGCAGGTAACAAGAACGATCTTCTTCTCCCCATAGGGCAGCTGATTCAGCTCCTCTGTGGAAAAGCGGTAGTCCGGCCGGACCGTGGTCTTCAAAGCGTCGATGACCGTGTTGCCGGTGACGAACAGCCCCTTGGTAATACCCTCCCGCTCCAGGTTGGCCCGATTGTTGGCGGTGGGACAGAAATACAGGTCCGCAATGGCGGACACCAGCTTCCGGTTCATCTCCTCTGGAAAGGGAGAATACTTGTCATAGGTTCGCAATCCTGCCTCCACGTGCCCAACGGACACCTGATGGTAAAAGGCTGACAGGGCACCGGCAAAGGTGGTGGAGGTGTCCCCGTGAACCAGGATCATATCCGGCTTCAGGGCGTCGATGGCCTCGTCCATGCCGGTGAGGCACTTGCTGGTGATGGTGGACAGCGTCTGCCGGGGGGTCATGATGTCCAGATCCCAGTCCGGCTTCACCTGAAAGACCTCCAGCACGCTGTCCAGCATCTGCCGGTGCTGGGCGGTGACGCAGCAGAGGCTCTCGATCCCCTCCCGATTCGCCAGCTCCTGCACCAGGGGGCACATCTTGATGGCCTCCGGCCGGGTGCCGAAGACGCTCATGATCCGCAGCTTTTCCATTTACTTCTCCTCCGTCTTTCCATCATCCTCCGGCTTGTCCGCTGGATGATGGCCGTGGTGGCCGTGCTCCTTCAGCTCCTCCAACTCTTCGTGCAGCTCCTCTTTGACCTCCTTGGGGAACACCACCCGGGCGGCCACCACTGCCACGATGCACAGCACCAGGAACAGCAGCATGGCCCGGCCCTCCCCACTGGTAGTCAGCACCACGGCGCTCAAGCCCAGGATGGCAGAGATCACGTACAGGGTAGCCACCGCCTGCTTCTGGTTCAGGCCCATGTCGATGAGCCGGTGGTGGATGTGGCTCCGGTCGGCGTGCATGGGGCTCTGGCCGTGGGCGATGCGGCGGATGAAGGCAAAGGCGGTGTCAAAGATGGGCAGTCCCAGAATCAGGAATGGCACCGCAAAGGAGATGATGGCATAGAACTTGAACAGGCCCTGGATGGACATGGTGGCCAAAATGTAGCCCAGGAAGGTGGCGCCGGTGTCGCCCATAAACATCTTGGCGGGGTTCATGTTGTAGGGCATGAAGCCCACGCAGGCCCCCACCAGGGCCGCCATCACCACAGCCACCTGAAACTGCCCGCCAATGAGGGCGATCACCAGCACTGTGGTGGCGGAGATGGCGGAGACGCCGTTGGCCAGGCCGTCCAGGCCGTCGATCAGGTTCACCGCGTTGGTGATGGCAACAATCCAAAGCACCGTCAGGGGCACGGAGAGATTTCCCAGCACCCAATAGGGATTGTCCGAAAAGACGTTGGGGTTGGAAAACGCCTGGATCACCACGCCGTGGGTGGCGGGGATCAGGGCGGCCACGATCTGCACCACAAATTTCAGCAGCGCCGGCAGGGCCATGATGTCGTCCACCACGCCCAGCACCACGATGATAACGGCTCCCAGCAGGATGCTGCGCATCTCGGCCGTGATCTCCACAAACAGCAGGATGCTGACCATGAAGCCGATAAAGATGGCCAGTCCCCCCAGCCGGGGGATGGGAGTCTTGTGCATCCGGCGGGCGTCCTTGGGTACGTCGATGGCCCCCACCTTGTAAGCAAAAGTCTTGACGATGGGCGTCATCAGAAAGCTGACGACCAGCGCCACCAGCAGCGCCAGCAGCGTATAGGCGATCAGCCGGTTTTCGATCAACATGATGTCTCCTCCATCACCGGGGCAGGAAGCCCACCTTTTTATAGACCTTGTTCAGGGTCCGGTTGGCTACATAGGCCGCCTTCTCCGCACCGGCGCGGTAGACGCTCTCCAGATAGCTCTTGTCCGCCAGCAGGCGCTCCGTCTCCTCCCGGATGGGCCGCAGCAGCTCCACCACGGACTCACCCACCGCCTGCTTGAAGTCGCCGTAGCCATGGCCGGCGAACTCCTGCTCGATGGTCTCAAAGCTCTTGCCGGTGGCCACGGCGTAGATCTGCATCAGGTTGGACACACCGGGCTTGTCGGCCGGGTCAAAGCGGACGCAGGCCTCGGAGTCCGTCACGGCCTTCTTGAACTTGCGCAGGATGTCCTCCGGCTTTTCCAGCATGTAGACGCAGCCGTTGGGGTCCTTGTCGGATTTGCTCATCTTCTTTTCCGGGCTGGTGAGGCTCATGACCCTGGCGCCCACCTGTGGGATATAGGGATCCGGCAGCTTAAAGGTATCACCGTAGATCCCGTTGAACCGGGTGGCGATGTCCCGGCAGATCTCCACGTGCTGCTTCTGGTCGCCGCCCACCGGCACCAGGTCTGCCTGGTACAGCAGGATGTCGGCGGCCATCAGGGCCGGATAGGTGAAGAGGCCGGCGTTGATGTTGTCGGCGTTCTTGGCGGACTTGTCCTTGAACTGGGTCATGCGGCTGAGCTCGCCGAACATGGTGTAGCAGTCCAGTACCCAGCCCAGCTGGGCGTGGGCAGGCACGTGGGACTGGACGAACAGCACGTTTTTCTCCGGGTCCAGGCCGCTGGCAATGTAGGCCGCCACCTGGGTCAGGGTATGCCGCCGCAGCTCAGCGGGCACCTGCCGCACTGTGATGGTGTGCATGTCTGCCAGCATGTAGTAGCAGTCATATTCGTCAGCCAGAGCCGCCCAGTTCTTGATGGCCCCCAGATAGGAACCCAGGGTCAGGTCGCCGGAGGGCTGGATGCCGCTCAGGATTCGTTTTTTCTGTACTTCGTTTTCCATTTTGTATCCACCTCAAATACTCAAGCTGCCAGGCATCTCTGCCGGATGGCGGCCGGTTTTCCTTATATCGAGATAACTATTATATTATACCATACAACATTATTCTGTGCAATCTTTGATTGCGCTCCCAGACGTTGCGTGTTACAATACCCCCATAACCGCAGCTGCTCTGCAAAGAGGAGGGATGGGACGTGCTCCCCAAAATCGGAATCCTGTGCGCCGGAGATGACGAGCTCGCGCCGTTCCTGCCTCTTCTGGACAGGCGCTCCGTCCGCCGGCAGGCCATGCTCACGATCCACGAGGGATGGATCTCCAGCGTTCCTGCCGCCGCTCTGTACAGTGGTGTCTGCAAGGTCAATGCGGCCATCGCTGCCCAGGTCCTCATTGACAGCTGCCGGGTGGAAGCCATCATCAATGCGGGCACAGCAGGAGGCATCGACCCATCCATCTCCATCTTTGATACCGTCATCAGCACAGAGACCGCCTATCACGATGTAGCTGAGGATATTCTCACGGAGTTCCATCCCTGGATGGACTCCATCTGGTTCCCGGGGGACCCCTTCCTGCTCTCCTTGGCCACCCAGGCGGCCCAGGACTCCGGCCGCCCCGTCCGCTTCGGGCGGATGGTGACCGGAGAAGCCTTTCTCTCTGGCCCTGGGACAGAGGCCGTGCGGTCCGCATTTCACCCCCTTTGCGCGGATATGGAATCCGCGGCCGTTGCCCATGTCTGCCATGCAAACGGCATCCCATTCCTCTCCATTCGCACCATCACCGATTCGGCCGACCGATCCGCCGCCGCCTGCTTTGAGGAAAACTGCCGCCGGGCTTCTGAAATCGCAGCCCAGGTGACCCACGCCCTGTTGAAACGCCTGGCCGTCAGCGAGTCCTACCCGATTGAAAAAGGAGAACTGCCATGACGCATTTCTGTACCTGCCAAAACACCGCCTGCCGCTGCCATCCCTCCAACCATAGCCAGGGGTGCGATCTGTGCATTCAGAAAGAGCTGCGCAAAGGCGAGATCCCCAGCTGCTTTTTCAATCTGGTGATCCGACCCGGGGAGACAGTGGAGGATTGTACCATGGCGGCCTTCGCCCGACGGGTGCTGGAGCGGGAGGCGGAGATGGCCGCCTCTGATAAACAGTAGCTGACCCCGGACAGAAAAACGGAGGGAGCGCATCGCGCTCCCTCCGCCTTCTTTTCAAAAACAGGGTCCGGGGCAGGCTCAGGCCTTGTGGTCGCAGCCCAGCACGTCCACGATCTTGTGGGACACCAGCTCCTTGATGGCGGCGCGGGCGGGCTTCAGGTACTCGCGGGGATCGAACTTGTCGGGGTGCTCCGCCATGAACTTGCGGATGGTGCCGGTCATGGCCAGACGCAGGTCGGAGTCAATGTTGATCTTGCACACGGCGCTACGGGCAGCCTTGCGCAGCTGTTCCTCGGGAATGCCCACGGCATCAGGCATCTTACCGCCGAATTCGTTGACCATACGGACGAACTCCTGGGGCACGGAAGAGGAGCCATGAAGCACAATGGGGAATCCGGGCAGGCGCTTCACGACCTCGTCCAGGATATCAAAGCGCAGGGGAGGCGGAACCAGCTCGCCCTTCTCGTTGCGGGTGCACTGGGCGGCAGTGAACTTGTAAGCGCCGTGGCTGGTGCCGATGGCGATAGCCAGGGAGTCGCAGCCGGTCTTCTCCACGAACTCCTGGACCTCCTCGGGATGAGTGTAGTGGGACTCCTCGGCAGAGACCTTCACGTCATCCTCGATGCCGGCCAGAGCGCCCAGCTCGGCCTCCACAACCACGCCGTGGTCGTGGGCGTACTCAACCACCTTCTTGGTGATTTCAATGTTCTCAGCAAAGGGCTTGCTGGAGGCGTCGATCATGACGGAGGTAAAGCCGCCGTCGATGCAGCTCTTGCAGGTCTCAAAGTCAGGGCCGTGGTCCAGATGCAGGGCGATGGGGATGTTGGGGCACTCGATGACGGCCGCCTCCACCAGCTTCACCAGATAGGTGTGGTTGGCGTAGGCCCGGGCGCCCTTGGACACCTGGAGAATCAGGGGAGCCTCCAGATCCCGGGCGGCCTCGGTGATGCCCTGGACGATCTCCATATTGTTGACGTTGAACGCGCCGATGGCATAGCCGCCGTCGTAGGCTTTTTTGAACATTTCGGTCGTGGTAACCAGTGCCATAAGATCAACTCCTGTTCATTTATTTGTCCCGCTCTCCCACATCGGCCGACAGGTCCGATCCCGGTTGTCAAAAAACGCCGATTCAAAAGAACGAAAACGATTTTCCCTTATGATAATATCACAAGATTTTTAAAATGCAAGTATTTACAATTCTTTTTTTGAATGATATGATGAAAGAAAGCATCCCGAAACCAAATCTGAGGAGGATTTTTCCATGAGTGAACTGAAAGGCGCCTGCATTTTCGGCCAGTCCGGCGGCCCTACTTCCGTCATCAACGCCAGTGCCTACGGCGTCATCGCCACGGCATTGAAGAACCCCAGCATCACCCGCGTCCTGGGCGCGGAGCACGGCATCAAGGGCGTTTTGAACGACCGGCTGTTTGATATGGGCCAGGAGGACCCGGCAGAGCTGGAGCTGCTGAAGTACACCCCCTCCTCTGCCCTGGGCTCCTGCCGGTACAAGATGGCGGACCCGGATGTGGATGACACCGACTACAAGCGGATTCTGGAGATCTTCAAGAAGTATGACGTCCGCTACTTCTTCTACAACGGCGGCAACGACTCCATGGACACCTGCAACAAGATCAGCAAGTACATGCAGAAGGTCGGCTATGAGTGCCGCGTGATGGGCGTGCCCAAGACCATCGACAACGACCTGTTCGGAACCGACCACTGCCCCGGTTTCGCCTCCGCCGCCAAGTATATTGCCACCAGCTGCATGGAGGTCTATCAGGATGCCCGGGTGTATGACACCGGCATGGTCTGCATCATTGAGATCATGGGCCGCCACGCCGGCTGGCTGGCTGGCGCCGCCGCCCTGGCCACCGCCTACGGCGCCGGCCCTGATCTGGTGTACCTGCCCGAGGTGGACTTCGACATGGATCAGTTCCTGGCCGACGTGGAGCGCATCTACAAGGAAAAGGGCAACTGTATGGTGGCCGTCTCCGAGGGCATCCACTACGCCGACGGCTCCTTCGTCTCTGAGGCCAAGACCTCTGCCACCGACGGCTTCGGCCATGCTCAGCTGGGCGGCCTGGCCTCCCTGCTGGCCCAGGTGGTCAAGGAGAAGACCGGCGCCAAGGTCCGGGGCATCGAGCTCTCCCTCCTCCAGCGGTGCGGTGCCCACCTAGCGTCCGAGACCGATATCGAGGAGGCCGTCATGAGCGGCAAGGCCGCTGTGGAGAACGCCGTCAATGGCATCACCGACAAGATGGTGGGCTTCGAGCGCAGCTATGAGGACGGCCAGTACGTCTGCAAGACCAAGCTGCTGCCCCTGACCGATGTGGCCAACACCGAGAAGAAGGTGCCCATCGAGTGGATCAACGCTGCCCACAACGGCGTGGAGAAGCCCTTCATCGACTATGTGCTGCCCCTGATCCAGGGCGAGCCCAAGCTGCCCAAGGAGGACTCCCTGCCCCGCTTCGCCAAGCTGAAGAAAGTCCTGATAAAGTAAGCGGCAGCGAAACCGCAGAACAGGAAAGAGATCACCCGCTTTGGGTGATCTCTTTTTCTTCAGCACCGTGTCTCTCGGTAGACAGAGTACAAGAAATGAAGCATTTCTCCGCTGTAATATCGGGTGAGAAACGTATCTTCCTTGCGCATGCCGATGCTCTCCGCCACCCTGATTGACGCAAGGTTATCCGATTTGATGATGGACGATACCCGGTCCCGCTTCAGTTGTTCAAACGCATATCGTTTACAGCCTTCAGCTGCCTCTCTTGCATACCCGCAGTGCCAGAACTCCTTCTTGAGCAGATATCCGATTTCAAGCACGTCTTTATTTCGATATGGCTGCATAGTAAGGCCTGCCTGCCCAACCATGACACCACTGGTTTTCGATATGACCGCCCACAGGCCAAATCCATAGTCCCGATATCGTCCGATCTGCCGGTCAAGCCATTGTTGGACATCCGAGTTGGAAAAATCATGTTCATAGGCATACATCACCTTCGGATTTTGCAGCATCTCCGCCAAATCAAGAAAATCATCCTGATTCATTTCTCTGAAAGCCAGACGTTCTGTCTCGAAAACCACAGGACTGCTTGCCCCCAATGTCATTGTTCTCACTTGTTCTTCTGATAGATCGCCCACAGCCCGTCCATCAGCAGGTACTTGTCGTAGACGATCTTGTTCCGGCAGTATTTCACGATCACCGGGGCATTACCGCCGGTGGCCACCACGCTGAGGGTCCGTCCTGAGAACTGTTCCCGGATGCGGTCGATGACCCCGTCCAGCATCCCGGCGGTGCCGTAGACGATGCCGGAGCGCATACAGTCCTCCGTTGTCTTGCCAATCAACACCTTGGGGTGCTGGAGGGAGATGGCGGGCAGCTGGGCCGCCCGGCGGCTCAGGGCCTCCAGGGACACGTTGACCCCCGGCAGCAGCATCCCGCCCTCGTAATTCCGGCCCTCGGAGATGACGCCGATGGTGGTGGCGGTGCCCATGTCGATGGTGACGATAGGAGGCTCGAATTTCTCCAGCGCCGCCACCGCGTCGGCCACGATGTCCGCCCCTACCTGGGACTGGACCGCCAGCCGGATGTTCAGCCCCGTCCGCACACCGGGCCCCACCACCATGGGCGGCTTGCCCAGCAGCCGGGACAGAGCCTTCTCCATCATGAAGTTCAGGGGGGGGACCACGCTGCACAGGATCGCCCCCGTCACATCCTCAAACCGGAAGTGATACAGGGCGAACAGGTTCATCAGGTCGATGCTGATCTGGTCTGCGGTCTTGCGGCTGTCCGTGTCCAGGGATGCCAGAAACCGCAGCTGCTTGTCCCTGTCAAACAGCCCCACAGAGGTGTTGGAGTTTCCTACATCAATGGCCAGCAGCATAAGCCTCTCTCCTTTTTTCTTCCGATCTTGATCGTATTCTATGGTATCACGCCCTGCCGCCGGATGCAAGGCCGGGACAGAGGGAAAATTTTTCGATGAAACGTCCGAAAACGGGAAGAAATCTGCCGCCGGATCTGCTATACTTTTGTTGAACACACGCGAAAGGAGGAGGCGCCATGGATTTTCCCTATGGTGAAACGGAGATTGCCTATCTGCGTGCCAGAGACCTGAAACTGGGCGCGGCCATGGACCGGATCGGCCCCATCCATCGGGAGGTGGACCCGGACCTCTTCTCCTCCGTAATCCATCACATCATCGGCCAGCAGGTATCCATGGCTGCCCAGCGGACAGTGTGGCAGCGGCTCCAGGCAGCGGCCGGGACGCTTGTGCCGGAGACGGTCGCGGCCATGCCGGCCGAGGCGCTCCAGGCCCTGGGCATGACCCGCCGCCGGGCGCTGTACATCCTGGAATTTGCCCGGAAAGTGGCCTCCGGGGATTTTGATCTAGACGCCCTGGCGGAAATGGAGGACCGTGAGGTGCTGGCCCGCCTCACCTCCCTGCGGGGTGTGGGGCCTTGGACAGCGGAGATGCTGCTGATCTTCGGCCTCCGGCGGCCAGATGTGGTCAGCTGGGGCGACTTGGCCATCCTCCGGGGGATGCGGATGCTGTACCGAAAGCGGTCCATCGACCAGAGGACCTTCCAGCGCCTGCGGAAGCGGTACAGCCCCTACGGCACCACTGCCAGCCTGTACCTCTGGGCCATCGCCTGCGGCGCCCTGCCGGAGCTGACGGACCCTGGCGCCGGACGGAAACCGGACAAAAAACGGGGGCGGCACACATGACAGACCGGCAGCGCTGGCAGGCGGTCCTGGACAACGACCGCCGGTATGATGGCGCATTTTTCTACGGCGTAGCCTCCACAGGCATCTTCTGCCGTCCCTCCTGCCCCTCCCGACCGCCGCGGCGGGACCGGGTGCGGTTCTTCCCCACGGCGGACGCTGCACTGGCGGCGGGGTTCCGCCCCTGCAAGCGCTGCCGCCCGGACCTGACCGATTTTTCCCCGGGCCAAGACGTTGCTGCGGAGGCCATGGCGCTGCTGCATCGCCACTTCCGGGATCAGGCGGCCTTGTCAGCCGCGCTGAACGGCCTGGGGCTCTCCCGCCGGAGGCTGGCCGCCCTGTTTCAGGCAGCCTACGGCACCACCCTCCACGGCTGCCTGGGAACGCTTCGGGTGACCGAGGCCTGCCGCCTGCTGCGGGAGACGGACCAGCCCGTTGCCCAAATAGCCGGGGAGGCCGGATTTGACAGCCTCTCCGCCTTTTACCGGGCCTTCCGGTCCGGCACAGGACAGTCCCCGCTGGCGTACCGCCGGAGCGCCCATTCCGCGCCGGACAAATCAAGCGGTCCCTGTTGAACGACTTACATTCGTTTGCAATCGCTCCATCACTCTGATCCTGATTTGAGGTGTAATTGTATGTGGATGATCTTTCATAAGCCCTCCCCGGTGGGAATGCTGACCCTCTCCTCGGACGGCACAGCCCTCACAGGGCTGTGGCTGGATGGGCAGAAATACTTTGGTGCTGGACTCCCAAATGCTGTAAAGGAAAATGACCTGCCGGTATTTGAGCAGGCCTCCGCCTGGCTGGACGCCTATTTTGCCAAGGCTCCCCTCCCGGCTCTGCCGCCTCTGGCCCCCCAGGGCAGCCCCTTCCGCCAGGCGGTGTGGCGCCTGCTGCTGGAGATCCCCTACGGCACGGTCACCACATACGGCGCCCTGGCCCGGACGCTCCGGGGCCAGGGGATTTCTGCCGCGGCCCAGGCAGTGGGCGGCGCCGTGGGCCACAACCCCATCTCCATTCTGATCCCCTGTCACCGGGTTGTGGGCAGCGACGGAAGTCTGACAGGCTACGCCGGAGGCGTGGCCAACAAGCAGTTCTTGCTGGAGCTGGAGGGCGTGGACATGACCGGGCTGTATGTCCCCACTCGTGGCACGGCGCTGTGAGACGCAGGTGGTCTCCATGGCGCACACACGAAAAAAGATGTTTTACGCGCCCAAGGCGTTCAACGGCTATGGGCCGCCGGAGCCTCCGATTCCGGCAGCTCAGGATCGGCCCGGGCGCTATCCCTGTCCCTGCTGTGGGCAGATCACCCTCCCGGTCCCGCCGGAGGAGGCGGTGGCTTACATTTGCCCGGTATGCTGGTGGGAGAACGACGTGTTCATTTCCTCCGACAACGAGCCCAGCGACGAAAATCATGGGCTGACCCTGTCCCAGGGGCGGGAAAATGTCCGGCGGTTCGGCACCTGCGATCCCCGGATGAAGCGGTGAGGGCATCGGAGGAAATTTCTTCTTCAGGGATGCCTTTGGGACATCTGAACAGGAATCCCCCAATCCTTGCGCTGTTCGGCGTCTTTTGGTTCCCTTTGTGGTGGTCGGTCTCACGTATACCGGGCGAGTCGGCCTTTTCCCAGCTCCCTCCGGGACAGGCTGGAATAGTAAGAAAGGGCGCCGGATTCCTCCGGCGCCCTTTCTATGATGTCTGCGTCACAGAATGATGCAGATGAGTCCCCCGCTGCCCTCATTAATGATGCGGGTCAGGGTCTCCTGGAGCTTCCGCCGGGCGTCCTCCGGCATCCGCTTGAGCTTTGCCTGCAGATCCTCGTTCACCAGCTCGTGGAAGCTGCGTCCGAAGATGTTGGACTGCCAGATCTTGCTGGTATCCCCTTCAAACTCCTGCAGCAGGTAGTTCACCATGTCCTCGGACTGCTTCTCGTTGCCCACGATGGGGCTGACGGCAGTCTCGATGTCCGCCCGGATCATGTGGATGCTGGGGGCGCTGGCCTTCAGCCGCACGCCGTACCGGCCGCCCTGCTTCATGATCTCCGGCTCCTCCAGCTTCAGCTCGTCGATGCCGGGGACCACGATGCCGTAGCCCGTCTCTCGGACGTCGTGGAGGGCGCCGGCTACCTTGTCGTACTCCGCCTTCACCGCCGCCAGCTTCGTCAGCAGGCTCATCAGATCCCCATCATCCCCCACCTCAAAGCCGGACTGCTCCGACAGGGTCTTGTAGAACAGCTCCCGGGGCAAGGCCAGCCGTGCGGCGGCCACGCCGGTGCCCAGGTCGATGGCTGAGATTCTGGCCTCACTGATGTGCTCGCTCTCCCCCAGGGCGGCGATGACGCCCTCCACCTCCCGGATGTGGCGGAGCTGGGCGGTGTTCTGACGGATGGCGTCATACAGGCCCGCTTTGATAGGATGGTCCGCCGGCAAGGCATCCACCCAGGGGGGCAGGAACAGGTCCAGCTCCTGCATGGGGAACTCGTAGAGCACCGCCTTCAGGATGGCGGCCACGGCGTCCTCGTCCAGCTCCAGGCAGTTGACGGCCATGCAGTTCACCTCATACCGGGAGGAGATGTCCTTGGCAATGGCTTGGGCCCGGTCGCCCCGGGGGTCTGCGGAGTTCAGCAGGACGATGAAGGGCTTCCCCAGCTCCTGCAGCTCCCGGATCACCCGCTCCTCCGCTTCCAGGTAGTCCTCCCGGGGGATGTCGGAGATGGTGCCGTCGGTAGTGATGACAATGCCGATGGTGGAGTGCTCGGCGATCACCTTCCGGGTGCCGATCTCCGCCGCCTCGGTCATGGGGATCTCATGGTCGTACCAGGGGGTGGTGACCATCCGGGGGGTGTCGTCCTCCATCTGGCCGATGGCGCCCTTCACCATGTATCCCACACAGTCGATCAGCCGCACGGAAAAGCTCGCCCCGTCCGGCAGCTGGATCTGGGCAGCCTCCTCCGGGACGAACTTGGGCTCGGCGGTCATGATGGTCCGGCCAGAGCCGCTCTGGGGCAGCTCATCCCGGGCCCGCTCCTTGCGGTAGACGTTGTCGATGTTGGGGATCACCTGGGTCTCCATGAACCGCTTGATGAAGGTGGACTTCCCGGTGCGCACGGGACCCACCACGCCGATGTAGATATCCCCAGCGGTGCGGGTGGCGATATTCTGATAGATACTGGTATTCATAGCATCCCGTCCTTTTTCCGCTCCATAGTCTTGTTCCACTCTATGTCCGGCTGCTGCGAAGTATGACAGCCCGTCTTGTTTTGGAGAAGATGCACAAATTCAGGAGCCGGCCTTCTCCGTTCTTGGCTGATTTTGCGGCTTTACACGGATAATTTAGTGTGGTAAACTGCTAATGTAATGAAACGGACGGTATCTCCGTCCAGAGATTTGGAGGATTGACGATGAAAAACATGAAGAAGCTGTGGGCAGCGCTGCTGGCCCTGGCCATGACCTTCTCTCTGGCCGCCTGCGGCGGAACCTCTGACGAGGACGCCGCCACTGATGACCAGCCCACAGGGGAAGAAGTCTCCGGTGACACCGCTCCCGAGAGCGACGTGGCCTATATCCAGGATAAGGGCACCCTGGTGGTGGGCATTACCTACTTTGCCCCCATGGACTACAAGGAAGAGGGCAGCGATGAGTGGATCGGCTTTGACGCCGACCTGGCCAAGCTGTTTGCCGAGAGCCTGGGCGTCTCCGTGGAGTTCCAGGAGATCACCTGGGACTACAAGGTGGAAGAGCTGGACTCCCGGGCCATCGACTGCGTGTGGAATGGTATGACTCTCACCGACGACGTTCTGGCTGCTATGGGTACGTCCAACCCATACTGCACCAACTACCAGACTCTGGTCTATCCTGCCGACCGGGCCGCTGAGTTCGAGGGCCTGACCTCTCTGGAGGGCCTGAACATCGCTGTGGAGTCCGGCTCCGCCGGTGAGGATGCCGCCGTGGCCTTGGGTGCCACCACCGTGCCGGTCCAGGCCCAGTCCAACGCCCTGATGGAGGTTGCCGCCGGCACGTCCGACGCCGCCGTCATCGACGTGCTGATGGCCGCTGAGATGACCGGCGAGGGCACCAGCTACGCCGATCTGATCTACAGCCTGAACCTGAATGAGGCCCAGGACCTGCCCTCCGAGGAATATGGCGTGGGCTTCCGGCAGGGGTCCGACTTGGTGGACGCCTTCAACACCTTCCTGGCGGAGAAGACGGCTGACGGCACCGTGCTGGAGGTGGCTACCACCTACGGCCTGCAGGACGCCGTGATCCTGGAGTGAGCTTCTTCCCCTGCGGATCTTCCAAAAGCAGAGTGCGCAGTGCGCGCTCTGCTTTTCGGCGGCTTTCCCCCTCTACCACACTGACCTTGAGAGGACGATACCATGATTGAATTTTTTACCTCCAGCACATTCCGGACCGTGCTGTCGGCCCTGAACAGCGGATTTCTCAAGACCCTTCAGCTGTTTTTCATCACCCTGATCGGGGCACTGCCCCTGGGCTTGGTTATCAGCTTCGGTTCCATGAGCCGCTTTCCTCCCCTGCGGTGGCTGACCCGCCTGGTGGTCTGGGTCATCCGGGGCACGCCTCTGGTGCTGCAAATCATTGCACTGTTCTATGTGCCCGGCATCCAGAAGTGGTTCAACTGGCCCAGCGGTGAGTCCGGGCGGATGATGGCCGTGTGTGTGGCCTTCATCATTAATTACGCCTGCTACTTCTCCGAGATCTACCGGGGCGGCATCCAGGGAGTGCCGAAGGGCCAGCAGGAGGCAGGCCAGGTCTTGGGCATGACCAAAGCCCAGATCTTCCGCCACATCACCCTGCTGCAGATGATCAAGCGAATCGTCCCCCCCATCTCCAACGAGATCATCACGTTGGTGAAGGACACCTCCCTGGCCCGGGTCATCGCATTGCAGGAGGTCATCTGGATGGGCGAGTCCTTTATGAAGGGCAACTCCGGCATTGCGGGCCTGGTGTGGCCCCTGTTCTTCACCGCTGTCTACTATCTGATCTTCAGCGGCATCGTCACGGTGCTGCTGGGCAAGCTTGAAAAAAAGCTGGACTTCTTTCAGTAAGGAGGGAACCGATTTATGGCAATTCTGGAAGTACATCACATTGAAAAGCATTTCGGCGCCACCCGGGTGCTGGAGGACATCAGCTTTGATCTGGAGCAGGGCCAGGCCCTGGCCATCATCGGCTCCTCCGGCTCCGGCAAAACCACCCTGCTGCGGTGCCTGAATTTCCTGGAGAAGCCGGAGCAGGGTACCATCTCTGTGGCGGGTAATCTGATTTTTGACGCCGCTGATCCCGCCACCCAGCGGGAGAGCGAGGTGCGGAAGAAGCGGCTCCACTTCGGGCTGGTGTTTCAGTCCTTCAATCTGTTCCCCCAATACACGGCGCTGAAGAACGTCACCCTGGCCCGGGAGCTGCTGGCCCAGGAGCAGCCGGACTTCAAGCAGAACAAAAAGCAAATCCTGGAGGAGATCCAAGCGGACGGCCGGGAGCTGCTGGCGAAGATGGGCCTCAGTGAGCGGGCAAATCACTACCCCAGCCAGCTCTCCGGCGGACAGCAGCAGCGGGTGGCCATCGCCCGGGCCCTGGCCTTGCACCCGGACATCCTCTGCTTTGACGAGCCCACCTCCGCCCTGGACCCGGAACTCACCGGCGAGGTGCTTCGGGTCATTCGGGAGCTGGCGGAACAGCGGACCACCATGATTATCGTCACCCATGAGATGGCCTTTGCCCGGGATGTGGCAGACCAGGTGATCTTCATGGACGGCGGCGTCATCGTGGAGCAGGGTGACGCCCACCAAGTCATTGAGCACCCCAGGGAGGAACGGACCCGTCAGTTCCTCGCCCGATATTCCGAGGGATAAAACGGAACAGAAAAAGAGCGGAGCTGATGCTCCGCTCTTTTGTTATCTTGTGCCGTCTTGTTAAGACGGGGCAACGGGAAACTCCGTCAATCAGGCAGGTTTGGATCTCCGGCGGCCCAGCAATCGCCCGATGAGAAGGCCCAGGGCAGAGATGGCCGCCCCGATGAAAAACAGGTCCCACTGAGGCAGGTTGATCTTGTCAAAGGCCAACATATTGGCGAGCCGGAAGGTGAGAAAGTCCGCCAGCATATACAAAAGTCCCAGGGCCAGAGGCAGCAGCCACATGCGCCCATCCCTGCGGACCAGTTCCCCAATCCGCAGGGAGATCACAAAGGCGGCGATGGGCAGGAGCAGCCAGTGGAATAAAAGGGCGTACCCCATGGCGTCCGTGGGGTCCATCAACAAGAACACCACCAGGGCAAAAACCCAGAGTCCCAGGTAAACCGCTACCAGCCGCCTCGGGGACCGCCAGCTCCTCCCCTTGGCTCCCCGAACACGCACCGCAAAGTCCGGCATAGGCACCTCCACTTCCCAGAGGGCAGACGAAACAGACCGAATACCCGTTTTTTCCAGTCTACCATGGGCTGCCGGACCCGTCAAGGGTGACTCAGGTCCGCTTCCGGGGGATCAGCAGCAGCTGGTCCCGGGAGATATCTCCTTCCGTCTCCAGTTGATTGGCTGCCAGGATCACGCCGATGGTGGTGTTGTACCGTTTCGCCAGATCCCAGGCGGTCTCCTGCTTCCCCAGGCAACGCAGCACCAGGGACGGCGCGCCGGTGGTCTCCTTAGGCGCGTCTGTATTGATCTTTCCTGCGGACACGCACACCCGTTTCACACGCTGGGCCGCCTCCGCCCGGAAGTCCACCGGGAACCGGACCTCGATGCCCCGGTCCGTCAGGCTGCCCTGGACCTCTTCCGGGCAGACGGCCCGGGCAGCGACCCGGCAGTCCTCCGGCAGCTCCAGCTGGCAGCTGACGTCGATGCTCCGCTCCGCCACCAGAGGCACGCCCCCCTCGTCCAGATACAGTGCCCGGACAGACGCCCCGGTCCGCAGGACCACGCCCGCCCCCTCCCGACTGACGGAAACAGCTCCGCAGGTGACGGAGAGGGCCAGGATGGAATCCGCCACCACACCGATCTCCAGCACCTCCCGCACCGTCTGACGGCGGGTGAACTGTTCCCGAAAGCTGGTGAGTTCTAGAGGCGCGGCGTCATAAGTCAGATCATAGGCAGTGGAGTAGAGGTCACTGAGGAGCGTCAGTTCCTGGGTCTGGCGCAGCAGAGCTGTGGCGTGGAGGTATAGCGTCACCGCGATCTCCCGGCCCTCGGCGTCGGCGCCGTCGACCTGCAGATCCGCGCCGGTGAACTGGAGGCGCACCGATGGCTCTGCGCCCTCCGGGGCGCCTTCCACCTCCAGGATCTGAGAGAACGGCAGCTCTCCGGACGCGGCGCAGCAGCGGCCGTCCGCCGTCCGGTACAGGAGGCTGACGGTGAAGATACCCTTGAACAGCAGCTTGCTGCCCACGATCTTCGTCTCCGTCACAGTGCTGTTCACCCGGCTGGTGAGGATCTCCGCCGCTCCCTCTCTGCCCGGGGACAGGTCCATCTGTTCGGAGAAGGTGAAGTCCTTCTCCGCAATGTGGGTCAGCACGATGGCGTGCTGCTGCTCCTGCTTTTTTTCGATGCACAGTTCCGGCCCCGCCTCTGCATCCGTGCAGAAGCATAAGGGACTGCGCTGATAGCCCGTCAGCCGCGTCACCAGCTTGCAGTGGGTGAAGACCTTGCGGGGGTTCAGCATCCGGGTCTCCAGAAGCTCCGGCTCCGTGTCCGCCAGCAGCGCCGCGCAGTCCGGCAGACTGCGTCCGTCGGTCTCCACCGTGAAGGGCATGGCAAATTCCAGGGTCCGGATGCCCCCCTCCCCCTCCGGCGTGTACAGCACCGTCACCCGGACGGTGCCGGAGATCTCTGCCCTGCCGTCCCGCATCTCCCGGCTGTGGAGGAACACCTTGCCCGTGGTCTCGATGATCCGCGCAATGTCCGGACAGTAGTCCGGCACGATGGTCTCCGCTGTCTCCTCCTGAGTCAATGTCAGCTCTCCCGCCGCCTCATAGGCGTCGAAGCAGGCCTTTTTCAATTCCAGTTCCATGGTTCGCCCTTCCTTTCCGGCCGTTGGTCCTCCGATGGACGGCGCAGCCGTTTCCCGCCGCCTGGAAAACGGTACGGGGCGGGAGGGGCCGCCAGCGGCCGCTCTCCCGCCCCTGTGCGCCGCCATGTTGTCCACGGAGTCTCGCTCTGCTGACACTGTATGCCCGGCCGGGACTGCTTATTCCGAAATCTTGAACAGCTTCCGCAGAATGCCGCTGAGGGCTTTGGGGGACTTCCACACTACAATTCGCATGATATTTGCTCCTTTCTAACGCCTGCAGCAGGCGCAGCCGCACGCAATCAGCAGGACCGCCACCAAAAACATCAGCGCCCCTACCGGAAAGATCGCCGCAATCAGGATCCCGGCCCCCAGCGCCACCGCACAGACGCCCAGTATCCAGCATCCGCCGCCTCTCCGAAACATACGCCCCACGCCCCTTTCTCACTCCCATTATATACGCCGCTGCCTGTCCTGGTACAAAAGGCAGGGCACACAAAAAGAGGCGGGCAGATGCCCGCCTCTTCCGCGCGATTCACTTCTTCCGCTCCTGCCAGTCCTGGAGGGGCTTCAGCTCCTCATACAGGCGCACATAGCTGGCGTGGCGGCTCCGTTGGATCTTGCCAGCGCGCACCGCCTCCAGCACGGCGCAGCCTTTCTCCTTGGTGTGGCTGCACCCCACGAAGCGGCACTGGTCCAGATAAGGCCGGAACTCCACAAAGGTCTCCGGCAGGCGGTGCTTCAGCTCCAGATTCAGCTCATCGGTCTCAAAGGAGGAGAAGCCCGGGGAGTCCACAACGTCCGCCCCGCAGCTCAGGTGGAACAGCTCCACGTGCCGGGTGGTATGGCGGCCCCGGCCCAACGCCTGACTCACGTCCCCAACCTGGAGCTGAAACGCCGGATCCAGGGCATTCAGGATGCTGGACTTTCCCACACCGGAATTCCCTGTAAAGGCAGACAGCTTCCCGGCGATCAGGGGCTTCAATTCCTCGATCCCCTCCCCGGTCTCCGCGCTGACCCGCAGAGTTGGAAATCCGGCGGCTGCGTAAACGGCGTACAGCGCATCGGCACAGTCCAGATCGCATTTGTTCAGCAGCACCATCACGCTGCATCCTTTCAGTGCTGCGATGGCCGCCACCCGGTCAATGAGGAACGGGTCTGTTTTGGGGATGGCACCGGAGGCGATGACCACCAGCTGGTCGATGTTGGCCACCGCCGGCCGGGAAAATGCGTTCTTCCGGGGCAGGATGGCCTCCACAAAGCCCTCGCCGTTCCCCAGCTCCCGGACCTCCACCCGGTCCCCCACCAGAGGGGAGATGCCCTCCTTCCGAAACTTGCCCCGGGCCCGGCAGGTGAGCACCTCGCTGCCGGTGTCCACATAGTAGAAGCCGCTGAGGGCCTTTCGGATCCGTCCCTCACTCACCGAAAGTCACCTCATGGGTATTGTTCACATCCATCACGCCGTCCACGTACACCTCCACGGAGACCGTTCCGGTGCCGTACAGCTCATAGACATAGTTGCCATCTCGGCAGGGGACCGACTCGTTGACCTTGATCACTCCGTCCACCACGATCTGAACTTCTGCTGTCTCCCGGTCTGTGGGCAGGGCGATAATCAGCGGTTCCATTTGCAGGTCTTCATTGCCGCCGCTCTCCGGGCCGGTGCTGACCCACAGCTCCACTGTGCTGCCGGCAGGCACCTGCGTGGTAGCCGTCGGGTTCTGACGGATAACCAGACCCGCTTCCACAGTGTCGTTGGCCTCCTCATGGACCTCGACCTCCAGGCCCAGCACGTTCTTCAGCTGGTCCTCCGCCCAGGCACGTTCCCTATTCGTGAAATCGATCAGCGGCACGGTCTGGGGTCCCCGGCTGAGGACAAAGGTGATGGTGTCCCCCTTGTGGAGTTCTTCATTCGCCGCCGGGGTGGTGGACTTGATGACGTCAACGGCCAGCTCGTCATCGTACTCCTTCTGGGTCTCCTCATAGGGCTGGACGTTCAGTTCATATTCCGCCACCAGATCCTGCAGGATGGTCATGGCCTGGTCATAGGTCATGGGCTTGGTGGTCAGGTCCGGCATGGTGCCCACGTCCTCACCGGCGCTGACCCAGACGTTGATGGTGATGGGCAGCTCACCCTTCTTCTCCGTGTCCGGCTCCGGGTCCTGGCGGATGATTTCACCCACGGCGGCGTCGCTGGCCTCGGTGCCCGCCACCACCACCTGGAAGGTGCCGTCCGCCACACTGGCCTGCTCGTTGGCCTGCTCCTCCGTCATGCCCACCAGCTTGGGTACGGTGTAGGTGTCCGGCGCCGCCGGGACAAAGGAGGCGAAGATGGCCCGGAACAGGAAGAACAGGACCACCACGACCACTACGGCACCGCCGCCGATCAGCGCGATCTTCTTGCCGCCGCTGAGGCGGGAGGGCTGTTCGTCCTCGTAGCGATCCTCCTCCCACCGGCGTCCCCGCTCATAGGAGGGCTCCCGGCCCTGCCGGTGGAGCTGGGGCGGCACAGCGGAACGGAGCTTCTGAGTGGGCTCGTCGGTCTCCTCCGGCCGCAGGTCGGACAGCTCGAAGTCCAGATTCACGCCGGGGTTCTTCCGAAAGGCCTCCAGATCTGCGATCATCGCGTCTGCAGAGGGGTAGCGTTTCTCCAGATCCGGCGCCATGGCCTTCATGCAGATCAGCTCCAGCTGCTCCGGGATGTCCGGATTCACCTCCCGGGGCGCCAGGGGCACGGAGCTCAGGTGCTGGATGGCCACAGACACGGCGCTGTCCCCCTCAAAGGGCAGGCGGCCGGTGAGCATCTCATACAGCACCACGCCGGCGGAATAGATGTCGCTGCGGGCGTCGGTGCGGTCCCCGCGGGCCTGCTCCGGAGAGATGTAGTGGACGGAGCCCAGAGCCTCCTGGGTCAGGGTCTGGGCGGCGTTCTCCAGGCAGGCGATGCCGAAGTCGGCTACCTTCACGCTGCCGTCCCGCAGCACCATCACGTTCTGGGGCTTGATGTCCCGGTGGACGATGCCCCGGCTGTGGGCGTGGCTGAGGCCCCGCATGATCTGTGTAATGAAGTGCAGCGACTCCCGCCAGTTTAGCTGCCCCCGCTTCTCCATGTACTGCTTCAGCGTGATGCCGTCGATCAGCTCCATGACGATATACTCGATATCGCCGCCCTTGGACACGTCGTACACCGATACGATGTTGGGGTGAGACAGTTGGGCGACTGCCTGGGATTCTGCGTTGAACCGGCGGCGGAAGTCCTCGTCCTGGGCCAGGTCGCTCTTGAGAATCTTGACGGCCACCAGGCGGTTCAGCCGGTGGCACTTGGCCTTGTACACAATCGCCATGCCCCCGGTGCCGATACGCTCCAGAATCTCATAGCGGTTGTCCAGCATTTTTCCAATATACGGGTCCTTGTGTTCCATGTGTCTCCCCCCTTTACTGTTTTTGCATCAGGACGGCCGTGACATTGTCCGGCGCGCCCTGGCGCTTGGCGATGGCCAGCAGCCGGTCCAGGCAGGTGTCCGGCCCGTCCCCGTGGATGACCTCGAAGAGCATCTCCTGATCGGTGACGGTGTTCACCAGTCCGTCGGAACACAGCAGCAGATACTCCCCGGCGTTCATCGGGCATATGTACCCGTCACAGTCGGCGGAGATGTCCGGTCCCAGGGCCCGGGTGATGAGATTGCGGCTGGGGTGGCGGCGGGCCTCCTCAGCGGTGATATCTCCCCGGTCTACCATGCTCTCCACCAGGGAGTGGTCCTTGGTGATGCGGGTGATGCCGTCCTCCGTGATGTGATAAGCCCGGCTGTCCCCCACGTTGGTGACCACCACGCCGCCGTCATAGGAGATGGCGGACACCAGGGTAGTGCCCATGTTCCGGCATTCCTCCCGGCGCTCTGCCTCCGCCTGAATGGCCTGATTGGCCAGGGCTGCCGCCTGGGCGGATGCCTCCAGCAGCTGCTGAGGGGTCTGATCCGCCGTCAGGAGCTTCTCCAGCTCCTCCAGATAGACGGAGACGGCGATCTGGCTGGCCACACGGCCCCCGGCGGGGCCGCCCATGCCGTCGCACACCACGCCCACCGTGCGGCCGGAGGCCGTGTGCTGCGCCGTGACGTAGGCGTCCTGGTTCTCCTTCCGGACAAGGCCGATGTCGGTCATGCCCCAGACGTTCATTTGGTTCATTGGGAACACTCCCCTTTCTGCGCTTCTTCCATGGCCTTCCGGCGGAGCTGTCCGCAGGAGGCGTCGATATCTCCACCCAGGCTCCGCCGCACGGTGGCGGTGATGCCGTGGGATTCCAGCCGTTTTTGAAAGGCCCCGATCCGGCGGGAGGGCTTGTAGGGGCTCTCCACCACGTCGTTCAGGGGAATCAGATTCACGTGGCCCGGCATCCCCCGGAGCTTCCTGGCGATCAGGTCCGCCTGCCAGTCGTGGTCGTTGACCCCGTCGATCATGGCGTACTCAAAGGAGATGCGGCGGCCGGTCTTGTCGAAGTAGTCGTGGCAGGCCCGGAACAGCTCCTCCACGTCATAGGCCCGGTTGATGGGCATGATCTTGGATCGGGTCTCGCTGTCCGGCGCATGGAGGGACACAGAGAGAGTCAGCTGAAGTTCAAGCTCCGCCAGCCGCCGGATGCCCGGCACGATGCCGCAGGTGGAGAGGGAGATATGCCGCATCCCAATGTTCATCCCGTCGGGGTGGTTCACCAGCTCCAGGAATTTCAGCACCGTGTCCAGGTTGTCCAGCGGCTCGCCGATACCCATCAGCACGATGTTGGAGACGGGCAGGCCGGAGTCTTTTTGGGTGAACAGCACCTGGTCCAGCATCTCCGCCGGGGTCAGGTCCCGGACCTTGCCGGCGATGGTGGAGGCACAGAAGGCGCACCCCATTCGGCACCCCACCTGGGAGGAGATGCACACGGTGTTGCCGTGATGGTACTGCATGAGCACCGTCTCGATGCAGTTGCCATCGGACAGCTCCCAGAGGTATTTGATGGTCCCGTCCAACCGGGACACCTGCTTGCGGGCCACCTGGGGGGCGGTGATGAAACAGGTCTCCTTCAGCTTTTCCCGCAGGGACTTGGAGAGATTGGTCATCCCATCGAAGTCCGTCACCCCCCGGTGGAGCCAGGTGAACACCTGCCTGCCCCGGAAGGCCGGCTCCCCCAGGGACTGGAGGAAGGCCGTCATCTCCGGCAGGGTCAGTGATTTCAAATCGGTCATGGATCGTTCCTCAATTCCGCGTCATGCGGCAGATGTAAAAGCCGTCGGTGCCGTGGCGGTGGGGCCACAGAGTCACCTGGCCCTCGGTCTCCCCCACCGGTCCGGACAGGGAGAAGGGCGTGCGGCAAAAGTCCGGGTGCTCTGCCAGGAAGCTGTCGGATACACCCTCGTTCTCCTCCGGCAGGATCGTGCAGGTGGAGTACACCAGCGTGCCGCCGGGCCTCACGTACCGGGCGGCGTTGTCCAAGATCGCCCGCTGGATCACCGGCAGGGCGAACAGGTCGTCAGGCTTTTTGTACCGGACATCCGGCTTCTTCCGGATGATGCCGAAACCCGAGCAGGGGGCGTCTACCAGCACCACATCGAACCGCGCCTCCCACTCCGGCCGGAACCCCCGGCCGTCTGCGGCGGTAGTCTGGATGCACGCAAGGCCCAGTCGCTCCGCCCCCTCCCGGATGCGCTTCAGCTTGTTCTCGTGGAGGTCGCAGGCCAAAATCTCCCCCTGGTCCTCCATTGCAAAGGCGGCGGAGAAGGACTTGCCTCCCGGCGCGGCGCACACGTCCAGCACCCGCATACCCGGCTCCACCCCGGCGATTTGGGACACCAGCCGGGCCGCCGGGTCCTGGACCAGGAATTTTCCCATTCGGAAGGGCTCCAGCGCCGTCAGATCCCCGACGTGGTCCAGCTCCAGGCATCCGGACACCCAAGGATGGGGCCGGACAATCACGCCGGATGCCTCCAGCTCCGCCGTCAGCTCCTCCGCAGCAGCTTTCAGCGGATTCACCTGAATCGTCAGCGGCGCCGGAGCGTTGTCGGCCGCAAGGCAGGCTTCCGTCTCCGGCCCCAGAATGGCCTGGAGGCGTTTCACCAGCCACTTGGGATGGCTGTACCGGATGGAGAGGCTGTGCAGTGCATCCTGGTCTGGGATCCTCGGCAGGTGCACCTTGTTCCGGGAGAGTTGCCGCAGCACCGCGTTCACCAGCCCGGCTGCCTTGGCCCGGCCGTTGTCCTTGGCCTGCTCCACCGCCTGATTGACAGCGGCGCTGTGGGGAATTTTATCCAGAAACAGAATTTGATAAGCCCCAATCCGCAGAATTTCCAGCAGCGGCGGCTGCAAGTGGTCGACCTTTTGGGAGCAGTAGGCACCCAGGTAGAAGTCCAGCAGCAGCCGGTTCTGCATCACGCCGTAGACGATACGGCTGCACAGCGCCGCCTCTGGTCCGGACAGGCCGTCCCGGCGGAGCTGGGCCCTCAGGGCCGCATCCGCCCAGGCCCCGGCCGTGCGGCAGCTCACCAGGACGCGCAGGGCGGTGTCCCGGGCATTAGGGGCCCTCATTGGCTGCCTCCCTGATCGCGGCCGCCGCGGCCGATAAAGATCAGCACAAACCGCATCAGCTGCAGCAGGCTCATCAGCAGCGCCGCCACATAGGTCAACGCCGCGGCCCGCAGCACCTTTTTGGCGCCGGGCAGCTCATCCTCATCCAGCAGGCCCGCCCCGTCGATGGTGGCGATGGCCCGGGCGGAGGCGTTGAACTCCACCGGCAGCGTCACCAGCTGGAACAGCGTGGTGAAGGAAAACAGCACGATGCCGATGAAGAACAGAGACTGGTTGTACAGCACCAGCCCCACCAGCAACAGGATGAAGGACAGACTGGAACCGATCCGCGTGGCGGGGATGATGGCCGTGCGCAGCCGCACAGGGCCGTAGTTTTCCGCGTACTGGACAGCGTGGCCCGCCTCGTGGGCCGCCACGCCCACCGCCGCGATGGTGGGGGCGTCGTAGACTGTCTCAGACAGGTAGATGGTATTGTCCCGAGGGTCGTAGTGGTCTGTCAGATTTCCCCGGCAGGGCCGGACAGGCACACCGAATACCCCGTGAGCCCGCAGCACCGCTTCCGCCGCCTGGGCACCGGTGATGCGGCGCCGGTTGTTCACGGCATTGTACCGCCGGAAGCTGCCGGACACCTGGAACTGGGCCCACAGGGACAGCAGCAGCACTGGGATCAGCAGCAGGACGTACAGATTATTTGCAAGAAAGTCGCCATAACCGTAATAGATATGACCGTAATAGGGCATAAAAACCTCCCGAATTGTGAAACTGGCGGAGCTCAGACCTCCAACGGGTGGCCCAGCAGATAGGACGCCGCAGCCATGCGCTTGCCGCCCTCCGCCTGGATCTCCGTGAGATACAGGCTCTCTCCCCTGCCGCAGGCCACCTGGATGCCCTGCTTCCCGGCGGAGAGCACTGTACCGGGCGCCGCGCCGGTCTGTTCGCCGGGGGCGGTGCGGTAGACCTTGAACCGCTGCCCTGCCAGCTCGCAGGCCGCGCAGGGCCAGGGAATCAGTCCCCGGACCTGACAGTCGATCTCCCGGGCGGAGCGGGTCCAGTCGATGGGGGACATCTCTTTTGTCAGCATGGAGGCGTAGGTCTGACGGCTCTCATCCTGGGGTGTCCGGGCGGCTGTGCCGTTTCCGATGGCCGCCACCGCCTCGCTGAGGGCCTCTGCCCCCAGGTCCGCCAGGCGCACCGTCAGGGCCTGGGCGTCCTCGTCCGGGCCGATGGGAGTCTCCTTCTGCAGGATCACGTCCCCTGCGTCCAGCTCCTTCGCCATATACATGATGGAGACGCCGGTAGTCTCCTCCCCGTTCAGGATGGCCCAGTTGATGGGGGCCGCCCCCCGATACTTGGGCAGCAGAGACGAGTGGACGTTGATAGAGCCGTATCTGGGCGCCTCCAGAATGTCCTCCGGCAGGATGCGGCCGTAGGCCGCCACCACCGTCAGCTCCGGTGCCAGGGACTGCACCAGCTCCAGCGCCGTGCCGTCCCGCATCTTCAAAGGCTGATAGACGGGAATATTTTCTGTCAAAGCAAATTCCTTTACAGGCGTTGGCACCAGCTTATGTCCCCGGTTTTTGGGCTTGTCCGGCTGCGTGAACACGCCGCAGACCTCATGGCCGTCGGCCACCAGCCGCCGCAAGGACGCCACGGCGAAGTCCGGCGTGCCCATGAACAGGATCCGCATGGGCTCACTCCCCTTCCTGAGCTTCTGCGGCCTCACGGGCCTCCCGCTCTTCCTGCTCCAGATAGTCCCGAAGCTCCTCATCAGAGAGGAAGTGGTCGATGTGCTCCACAAACAGATGGCCGTCCAGATGCTCGATCTCGTGGCAGAAGGCTCGGGCCGTCAGGCCCTCGCCCTCCACCTCGAACCAGTCGCCATACCGGTCCTGGGCCCGGACCCGGACCACGTCCGGCCGGGTGACGATGCCCCATTTGCCGGGCACGCTGAGGCAGCCCTCCAGCCCGGTCTGCTCGCCGCTCTGAGCCACGATCTCCGGGTTCACCAGTTCGATATACTCCTCAGAGTCCTCGTCCAGCACCACGCACACCCGGCGCAGCACTCCCACCTGGGGAGCAGCCAGCCCAGCGCCATTGGCATCCTCCAGTGTTTCCAGCATATCGTCCAGCAACTGGTGCAGGTGAGGGTTGAACTCCGTCACAGGGCGGCACACCTTTGTCAGGCACTCCTCTCCCTGCACCACGATCTTCCGTAAAGCCATAAGTCCTTGACCTCCTTCAAAACGCTGCTCACTCCATGGAGTTGCAGTCCACAAATAGATTCATCCCGCGGTTGGCGCGGTCGTTTGCAAATGCCTTCAGCAGCCAGCTCACCGCCTCTCGGGTGGGCCTGTCGTTCTTTCCCACCAGCAGGCAGCGGTAGCGGTAGCGGTTATTCAGCTTCATCACCGGCGCAGGGGCGGGACCCAGCACCTCCGGTTCTCCGGCCGCCAGCTCCGGCAGGGCGCAGAGGCGGCGCAGCTCTTCCCGCACTGCGACGGCGGCCCGGAGGACGGCGCCCTCCTCGGTACCGGAGACGGTGAAGGTGAAGAGGTCTGCAAATGGCGGAAACCGCCGCAATCGCCGCATCCGGATCTCCCGCTCATAAAACCCCTGGTAATCCTGCCGAGCCGCGCACTGGATCACATCGTTTTCCGGGGTGTAGGTCTGGATCACCGCCCGGCCGGCACTGCCGCCCCGGCCCGCCCGGCCCACCACCTGGGTCAGCAGGCTGAAGGTCCGCTCGGCGGCCCGGTAGTTGTCTACATACAGGGACAGATCCGCAGCCAGAACCCCCACCAGTGTCACCTGGGGAAAGTCCAGCCCCTTGGCCACCATCTGGGTGCCCAGGAGGATGGGAATCTGCTCCCGCTCAAACTTGTCCAGCAGCTGCTCATGACGGCCCGCGGCGGTGTCTGCGTCCATCCGCAGCACCTCCGTACCCGGGAACAGATCGTGGAGCTCCTCCTCCACCTTCTGAGTGCCGGTGCCCACGTGCTTCATGATGCCGCCGCAGACGGGGCAGGTGTCGCTGGATCGCTCCGAGTGGCCGCAGTAGTGGCACATCAGCCGTCCATTGGCGGAGTGATACGTCAGCGCCACGCTGCAGCGGGGACACTCCGGCACATGGCCGCACTCCCCGCACAGCAGATACCTGTTGCTGCCCCGGCGGTTCAGCAGCAGGATGCTCTGCTCTCCCCGCCGCAAGTTTTCCTCCAGCTCAGTGCGGAGGACCTGCCCCACCATCCCGGCGTTGCCCGCCCGGATTTCCTGTTTCAGGTCCGCCACCAGCACCTCCGGCAATGCCTGCCGGTTATATCGCCGGCGCAGCAGCGCCTTGTGATAGATCCCATGCTCCGCGTTCCAGGCGGTCTCCACCGCCGGAGTGGCAGACCCCAGGACCAAGGTGGACTTGTCCCGGGCGCAGAGGTATTTGGCCACGTCCCGGGTGTGATACCGGGGCGGGTTTTCCGACTGATAGCTGCTCTCCTGCTCCTCGTCCAGGACGATCAGGCCCACGTTTTTCAGCGGGGCGAAGATGGCGGACCGGGTGCCCAGCACCACCTGGACCTCGCCCCGGCGGATACGCTTCCACTGGTCGTAGCGCTCCGTCATCCGCAGGGAGCTGTGGAGCATGGCCACCTGGTCCCCAAAACAGGCGGAGAACCGCCGCATCATCTGGGGCGTCAGCACGATCTCCGGCACCAGGACCATGGCCCGCCTCCCCCGGCTCAGTATTTCCTGAACCAGACGGAGATAGACCTGGGTCTTGCCGCTGCCGGTGACGCCCTGGAGCAGCACCGCCTCCGGCTTCCCGGTCTTCGTCAGGGTCCGGATACACTGAAAGGCCGCCTCCTGTTCCTCATTGAGGACGATAGGACCGCTGGGTTCCACCGCCGTCAGGTCCGGCAGCCGCAGCTCCTCTTCCGCTGAAAAAGCCACGATCCCCGCCTTCTCCATCCCCCGGAGGGCGGCCATGGAGACGCCTGTGAAGTAGCATACCTCCGCCGCGCTCATCCGCCCCTCTGCCGCCAGGAGACGCACCGCCTCCCGCCGCTGGGGGGAGGATCGCTTTTCCGTCAGAGATGCGGCCTCCTCGGCGCTGACGGCCAGTTCCACCATCCGACGGGACTTGTCGCCGATCCTCCGGCGGGCCGCAGTCTCGCAGACCGTGACCCCGGCCTTCTGCAGTGCCCGCAGCACAGTGCCAGCCTCCTTGCCGCAGGCCTCCTCCAGCACTGACAGCTCTGCGGAGCCTCCGGCGGCAAACAAGGCGTCCAGCACCGGGGCGGCCCGTCGGATGCCGGTGGCCGCGCCGTCGGCCGCGCAGCGGTCCATGCCCTCTGCCACATGCCAGACCTCCCGGATCTGGTACCAGAGTCCGGCGGGCAGGATGGCCTTCACCGCTTCAAACAGCGTGCAGAAGTACCGCTGCCGCAGCCACAATGCCAGGGCGATGCCATCGCCGTCCAGTACCGGCCCTCGGTCCAGGACCGACAGCAGGGGTTTGAGCCCCTGCATCTTTTCACCTGGCGTCCGGGCCAGAATAATGCCCTCACTGGTGCGGTTGCCCCGGCCGAAGGGCACGGTGACCCGGACGCCGGGTACCGCCGTTTCCAGCAGCTCCGGGGGAACCAAGTAGTCATAGGGCTTGTCAATGGAATAGGGCGCGGCGCTCACCGCGATTTTCACGATCTCAGCGGTTTCCATGCCTCGCCCCTCCTGTTGTTACTGTGCCTCTTCCTCCGCCGGCTGTAGATCCTCCGGTTCCTCAATGGTCAGGTCCATGTTTCTGGCGTCCAGCTTGCCGTCCGCCACTTCCTGGATGGCCAGGGTGACGGGCTTCTCCGTCAGATGCTCGCCAGTCTCCTCCGCCTCGTCGGCGATCTGCCGGGCCCGGCGGGCCACCACGTCCACCAGCATATAGCGGTTGGGGATATAGCCGGTCAGCTTGTTCATTGCGGGATACAGCATCATAATGGATCAACTTCCTATCTGCCTTGCAGGCGTAAATTTATTTATGGACAAAGCGGGCGTCTCAGCGTCCGCTGATGATCTCCATGCGCTCCTGGGGCTTGCAGTGCTCCGCCGTGATAATGGCGTTCAGCTCCCCCACCGCATTCTCCACGGTGTCGTTGATGACAAAGTAATCATAGGTGTGGGCCGTCTGAAACTCCACTTTGGCCCGCAGCAGCCGCTTCTGGATCTTCTCGGGGCTGTCGGTGCCCCGCTCTGTCAGGCGGCGCTCCAGCTCCGCCCAGCTGGGAGGGGCGATGAAGATGCGCACCGTGTCCGGCCGCTTGCTGCACACCTGGATGGCGCCCTGGATCTCAATATCCAGGATCACGTCCTTCCCGGCCTCCATGGCATCGTCCACAAACTTCTTGGGTGTGCCGTAGAAGTTCCCCACATACTCCGCGTACTCCAGGAATTGGTCCATGGCGATCCACTTCCGGAAGGACTCCACGTCCATGAAGTGGTAGTGGATGCCGTCCAGCTCTCCGGGACGCGGGTCCCGCGTGGTGGCCGACACAGAAAAATACAGATTCTTCCGGGACTCCAGCAGGGCCTTGAGCACCGTGCTCTTCCCCACGCCGGAGGGGCCGGAGACCACAAAGGTCCTCCCCTTTCTCATATACACACGCTCCTATTCTTCGTTCTCTCTCTCTTCCTTCGGTGCGAACCGCTCCGGCGGCAGGGCCGACAGTACCACGTGGTCACTGTCCATGATAAAAATGGACGCGGTCTTGCGGCCGTAGGTGGCGTCGATCAGCATTCCCCGCTCCCGGGACTCCTGCACCATGCGCTTGATGGGGGCCGAGTCCGGCCCCACCACAGCCACCAGCCGGTCAGCGGAGACCAGATTGCCGAATCCGATGTTGATGAGCTTCATCTTCCATCACTCCACATTCTGGACCTGCTCCCGCATCTTCTCCACTTCCGCCTTCAGCCCCACCACTACATTGGCAATGGCCACATCGTTGCACTTGGAGCCGATGGTGTTGGACTCCCGGTTGACCTCCTGGATCAGGAAGTCCATCTTCCGGCCCATGGGCTCGTCGCTTGCCAGCATGGTACGCAGCTGGGCCACGTGGCTCCGCAGGCGGACGGTCTCCTCGTCCACAGCCACCTTGTCCGCGTAGATGGCGGCCTCCATCAGGATCCGCTGCTCGTCGACGGTGGTGCTCTGCAGCACCTCCTCCATCCGGGCGGTGAGCTTGGCGCGGTACTCCGCCACCGTCTCCGGCGACCGCATCTCCACCTGTCCGGTGTAGCGCTCAATGGCGTCCAGCCGGTTGGAGATGTCCTCCGCCAGCTTCTGCCCCTCTACGGCCCGCATGTCATTGTACGCGGCCAGCGCCTCGTCCAAGACCGCGCAGAGGTCGGCGCTGACGGTCTCCAGGTCCTCATCCGCCTTCGTGACGGTAAGGACGTCCGGGAACCGGGCCAGCGTCTCCGGCGCGGGCCGATAGTCCGCTGTGCCGCAGACGTCCGACAGCTCCCCCAGGGCGGCGGCATACTGGGCCGCCAGCTCCCGGTTCACCGCAACCTTGACCACATCCGCGGCAGTGGCGTCCACGGTGATGAACACGTCCACCTTTCCCCGGGACACCGCCTGCTGGACGTGCTTTTTCACCGCGTCCTCCGCAAAGGCATACATCCGGGGCATCTTCACGGTGCAGTCCAGATACCGGTTGTTGACGGAGCGGACCTCCACCGTGATGTCCCGCTTGTGCAGCTCCTGTCTTGCCCGGCCGTAGCCGGTCATGCTCTTAATCATGTGATCCCTACTTCCTCTCTTGTGGTCTCTCAGCAGCAGAACCAATAGCCGCCGCCATTGCAGAGCGCCCAGAGACAGCACAGGCTCATACAGGGATTTCCGCCGCAAAAGGTGCCGAAACTCCCGCCGCCGGGGCGGTATGCCGTGTCGTCCGTGCCCTCCATATACTCCAGCGCCTGCCGGTACTCGGCGTTGGTGGGGTCCATCTGGCAGGCGGTCCGGTAGTACCGCAGCGCCTCGTCCAGCCAGCCCCGGCGGTAGCAGACCGCCCCCTTCAGGAAGTTCCACTCCGCATTGTGGTCGCTGTAATTGGCCAGCAGCGCCTCCGCCCGGCTGATGTTGCCGGTGTTGATGGCGATGCGGGCCTGCTGGAGCACGGAGCTCTGACCGCTGTAACTCTGGGAGCCCCCATATCCGCCGTAGCCCTGATAGCCGCCGTATCCGCCGTAGCCGGAAGCGCCGTAAGAGGCCCCGCCGGAGCCACTCCCCCGCTTGCCGGAGGCCCGCTCCTTGGTGATCTGCTCGTAGGCGGCGTTGATCTCTTTCATCTTCTCCTGCGCCAGATCCGCCAGCGGATTGTCGTGGTAGTTATCCGGGTGGTACTTCCGGGCCAGCTCCCGATATGCTTTTTTGATCTCCTCGTCGGAGGCGTTCTCCGACACACCCAGTATCTGATAGGGATCGTTCATGTGGTCTCCTCAGCCTTCTTGTGTTTCTTTCTCTGTTCCCTGGGGGGCATTTTGTGGAAGGTGCCCTCCAGCACGGCCCGGCCCACGGCAAAAAGCCCGGTGTACACCGTACTCTCCAGCAGGGGGCGCCAGACGCCGAAGTCCCACAGCTCAAAGGCCGTGGCGATCATGTGGATGGAGTGGTCCAGCGTTCTGGCAAAGGCCCGGCGGCTCTCCTCGTCCCATTTGCCGTCCCGCAGGCCATAGCGCAGGGCCACGGGATTATAATTCCCGGAGACGGCGTCTTTTTGCAGGTCGTCCGCCGCGTCGATCAGATACACCCACCGGCCCAGGTGGTAGAGCATCTGCTCCAGCACCCGCCGCCGCACCGGGTCCTCCACCCCGGCAGCCGCTGCCGCTAGCAGCTGGGCAAAGGTATCTGCCGCCTGATCCATGGAGGGACAACACTCCCCCTCCAAGCGGCTCAGAGCCGCCAGCTGTTCCCGCACCCGGCCGTCAAACCCCGGCCGGGCCGCGGCAGCCTTTCGATAGCCGCCCCGCAGTGCGGCGGCGGAGACCCGGTAGCCCAACCCCTTCCAGAGGCCGTGGTCCTCCACGCCGTCCCGCAGCTGCCAGTAGGCCAGAATCACGCTCTCATCCGCCGCCAGCTCCAGAGCCGCGGTTGCGGGCTGGTACGCCCGGAGCCGGACGGGGCTGGACACGCACCGCCTCCGGCAGGGTGCAGCTTCTTCCGGATCCGACAGCAGGATGGCCAGATAGGTGAAGTCGTAGTTCAGGATCATCCGGGCCGCCGGGCCGTACCGCTCCCCCAAGGTGTGGCACAGCCCGCAGTATGCCCGCCGGAACCGGTCTGCCTCCTCCTGAGGCAGGATCTCCAGCGGGGGGCGTACATAGCCGAACACCGCCTCAGAACACCCGGACGATGTTGAAGGTCAGGCCGCCCCTGGCCCGCAGCCTGCGGTCATAGAAGATGGCAAAGACGATGCCCGCCGCGAATCCGGCCGCAGCCACCGCGTACTGCGCCGCCACGCTGTCCGTCAGCAGGGACATGATGACATACCCCGCCAGGAAGAGCACCACCGGGATCAGGTACACCAGTACCACGATCCGCAGCATATTCTTGGTGCTGCTCTCCACAACCACCTTCTGTCCGGGCCGGGCGCCGATGGGGTTGCTGGCCCGGGCGTGGACCGCCGCGCCGGTGACGCCGCAGCCGGCGCACTCCTCGCAGTCGTGTCCGCAGGCGGATTTCCGGGGTACGGAAATCTCCGCGTGGTCCGCATCTAAAATTCGTTCAACTGTTGCGATCTGCGTCATGTTGTCTCGTCTCCTGTATCTGGGGTCTCTCCGGCGGGCGTATCAGGCTCCGCCGGCTGATCGGATGTCTGTTCAGAAATGGTGACACGCACCTGATACGTCCCGCCGGAGACGCCCACGTCGTGCCCCACCACCGTCACCTCCGCGGGGACAGTGTAGGTGCCCACGGCGGAGCCGAAGTCCGCCAGATCCACCGTCACCAGAATGTTGTCCGAGGTAATGGCCCCCACATCCCCGCTGGTGCCGAAGATGGACACGGCCAGCTGCTCTGTCAGCAGGTCTACGGTCCGGTCCTCCGGCGCGTTCTCCAGAATGAAGTTGGTGGCCGTCACCGTGGTGCGCTGCATATCCTTGAAGGAGATGCGCAGCGTGGCGCGTGTGACGCCGCTGAGATTCTCGCATCCCTCCGGGATGGGAATGGCATAGCTGTAATTGGTGGTGCTGCCCAGCTCCGCCAGATTGAAATCGTCCAGAACGATGCTGTCCATGCTGTTCAGCACATCTGCCGGGCCGGACACCAAGATGGTGGACGGCTCGATCCCCCAGTCCACGTTGTACATGCGGGCGCCGGCGGACTCCACGAAGTTCATGGTCAGCTGCAGCTCCCGGGTGACATATACCGGCAGCGTCACCTGAATGGTCTCCTCTGTGGTCTGGAGGCTGGTGTTCTCCAGCAGCTGGTCGTTTGCGTCATAGAACTGGATGGGCAGCTCTCCCGTGACCGTGGAGGTGGCGTCCTCTCCCAGATCCAGGGTCACCTTGGCATAGCTGACGGCATCCACATCCTCCTGATCGCCCCGGACCTCGATCTCCGTGGGGCTGACCTGCAGCTCTCCGGCGGAGTAACCCTCTGCCACATTGCCGGAGATCTCGCACCGGACATCCACCGTCTTGTGGTACAGCTCCGCCACGTTGATGGTGATGACGGAGGGCGTCCGGTCGCTCACCGTAATATTCTGCCGGAAATACTCTTCCGTATAGCCGTAAATCACCGAGGTCACCGTCTGCACCCCTGTCCGGCTCACGTTGGAGAGATCCACTGTCACCCGGATATAGTCTTTGTCCAGCAGAGCCAGGTCAAACGCGGTCCCTTCCATCTCCAAATCCACGGTGCTGACGGTATCCTCGTCCAGCAGCATGAAGCCCCGCTCTGTAAGGACCGTCTCCCCAGTGTAGGTGATGGGCACATCCCGGAACCACTTGGTATGCATCACCGCACCGCCGTTGTTTCCGAAGTTGTCCACGAAGATCCACACCACGATGGCCGCCAGGATGCACAGGGCGAGATACACCGCCTTCTGCTTGGGATTACTTTTCATGGTTGTCGCCTCCCGTGCTTCCGGCCCGCAGCAGATTCATCAGGCTGAACTTGGGCTTGTCCTCCCCGGCCTCCTGCGGAAGCAACTCGTTCCGCAGGATATTGGCCAGCGTCTCCGGCTTGAGGTGCCGCTTGAGCATTCCCCCGATGGCCACGGAGATGGACCCGGTCTCCTCGGAGACGATGACCACCACGGCGTCGGCGTTCTCGCTCATGCCGATACCGGCCCGGTGGCGCATCCCCAGCTCCCGGGAGAGGTTCACGTTCTTGCTGAGAGGCAGCATGCATCCGGCGCCAAGCACCCGCCCGTTCCGGACGATGACGGCGCCGTCATGCATGGGAGCCTTTACAAAGAAGATGTTTTTCAGCAATTCGCTGGAGACCGCCGCGTCCAGCACCGTGCCGCTGCGGACCATGTCGTCCAGCAGGTTTTCCCGCTCGAACACGATCAGGGCGCCGGTGCGGGACTGGGACATCTCGGTGCAGGCCAGCACCGTCTGGTCGATGGCCTGTTCCACGGCGGTGCCGGCCTCCGCCCGGGAGAAGAAGGCGATGAAGCGGCGGCTGCCCACCTCCTCCAGGATGCGTCGGATCTCGGGCTGGAAGAGGACGATCAGCGCCACCACGCCCCACCTCACCAGCTGGTTCATGATAAAGTTGATGCTGTTCATATTCAGGACCATGGACAGCATCAGCGCCGCCAGAAACACCAGCACGCCCTTGAGCAGGCTGGCGGCCCGGGTGCTCTGAATCAGCGTCAGAGCCTTGTAAAACACAAACACCATAATCGCTATATCCAAAATGTCCGTGACCTTCAGCATCATCAGATACCGGCCGATGATCCCGGGCAGTGTGGAGAGCGTGACAAATTCCATTGGACGTCATCATCCCTTTCAGGCCATGAATATCTAGATTATATAAAATCTGCCTGTAGAATGCAAGGCAAACCAAGCTAAAATTCACGGTCTGTTCAGAAAGTCACCTCAGGATCTCCCCCATAGCCACTAGGAAACGGGATACTTCCTCCCGCGTGTTCCAGTGGGAAAAACTCAGCCGGACGGTGCCGGTGTCCAGCGTCCCGGCGGTGCGGTGGGCCAGGGGCGCGCAGTGAAGGCCCGCCCGCACGGCGATGCCCCGGTCTGCCAGGGCCGCGCCCAATGCCTCTGCGTCCATGTGCTCCGGGACAATGGAAAGCACCCCCGCCTGGGCCGCCAGGTCTGGCAGGGCAAACACCTGCAGTCCAGGGAGCCGCCTCAGGCCCTCCGCCGCCTGGAAGGTCAGCTGCCGCTCTCCGGCGCAGATGGCCTCCGGCCCCAGCTGGCGGACGAATCGGACCCCCGCCAGCAGCCCTGCGATGCCGGGCATATTGTGGGTGCCCGCCTCCAGCCGATCCGGCAGGAAGTCCGGCATCTCCTGCTGGATAGAGATGCTGCCGGTGCCGCCCTCCAGCAGTGTGCGGACGGGGACGTCCTTCCCGCACAGCAGTACGCCGGTTCCCTGGGGGCCGTACAGGCCCTTGTGGCCCGGCATGGCGATGAAGGCCGCCCCCAGGGCCGTCATGTCCAGGGTCAGCATCCCGGCGGACTGGGACGCGTCGATGATGAAGGGTACCTCCCGCTCCCGGCAGATAGCGGCGATAGCCTCCACCGGCTGGACGAAGCCGAATACGTTGGACACGTGGTTGCAGATCACCGCGTCCGTGCCGGGCACGATCAGGCGGTCAAAGGCCGCCGTCACCGCTGCAGGCTGAAACAGGGGCGCCGCCGCCACGGACACCTGGGCCCCCAGGGCCGCCAGGGGCCGGGTGACAGCGTTGTGCTCATATCCGGAGATCACGGCTTTCCCGCCGGGGGGCACCAGGCTCTTGATGGCAATGTTCAGGCCGTGGGTGGCGTTCATGGTGAAGGCCACCTGCTCCGGGTTCTCCAGATGGTACAGCTCCGCCAGCTCTGTCCGGCAGTCGAAGGCAGCCTCCGCCGCACGCATGGCGGCGGGGTATCCGCCGCGGCCGGGAGAGCTCATGGTGGCCATGGCGTTCCGCATGGCGTCCGCCACAGTCCGGGGCTTCTGGAAGGTGGTGGCCGCGCTGTCAAAATAGATCACGGTCTCACCTCCCGGAACGTCCCCCGCTGAGTCAAGAATATCTGAACAGGGTCCAAAGATTCCCTGTGAAGGGCCGTCAGGGCAGCCGTCAGGTCGGAGTCCGCGATCTGCACGGCGTAGGCGCAGCCCCGGTCCGTCAGGTCCCGGGGGGCCCGGAAGATCCGGCTTCGGATCCCCGACCGGGCCAGCGCCCGCTGCATCCGCTGGGCATAGGTCACCGAGCGGGCGATAATCAAATAGTGCTCCACAGACACTCCTCCTCTCTACCCATTCTATGGTCGGGAGGCGCGGACGTGCGAAAAGGACGCGCCCGAGGCACGTCCTTTTTTCAGGGGAGCCGTTTCAGCAGCGCCACCGCATGGGCCGCCATGCCGGAGCTGTCCCCAGTAAAGCCCAGATGCTCCTCTGTGGTGGCCTTCACATTCACCCGGTCCGCATCCGTCCCAAGAGCTGCGGAGAGGTTCGCCTCCATCTCCGGGCGGTAGGGGCCCACCTTGGGGGCCTGGGCGATGAGGGTGGCGTCGATGTTCACCACGGCCCATCCTCTCTCCTGCAGCAGCGCTGCCACCTGCCGCAGCAGCTCCAGGCTGGAAATACCGGCGTAGCGGGGATCGCTGTCCGGGAACAGCTTGCCGATGTCCCCCAGCTTGGCGGCGCCGCAGAGGGCGTCCATTACCGCGTGGGTCAGCACGTCCGCGTCGGAGTGGCCCAGCAGCCCACAGTCCCAGGGGATCTCCACGCCCCCCAGCACCAGCCGCCGCCTCTCCGTCAGCCGGTGGACGTCATATCCATGTCCGATCCGCAGATTCGTCATATCCGATCCTCCCTGGCCTGCAGAATAGCCTCCGCCAAAATCAGGTCTACCGGAGTGGTGATCTTCAGGTTTTCCTCGTCCCCCTCCACCAGATAGACCCGCTTGCCCAGCCGCTCCACGGCGGAGCAGTCATCCGTTATGGGGATGCCCCCCTCAACAGCCGCCTGAAGCGCGGCTTTCAGCAGCGCGCTCTCGAAGATCTGGGGTGTCTGCACAGCCCGCAGGGCCGCCCGGTCCAGCGTCTCCGCCACCGTGCCGTCGTCCCGGACGGCTTTGATGGTGTCCTTCACCGCCACCGCCGGGGCCGCCGCCCCGCAGCGGGCGGCCTGCTCCGCCACATCGTCGATGAGCTCCGGCGTCACCAAGGGGCGGGCGCCGTCCTGCACCGCCAGCAGCTCCATGCCCTCCCCGGCCTCCAGTGCTGCCAGAAGCACCGAGTGGGCCCGGCTCTCCCCACCCCGGATCACCTTGGTGCATTTGGTGATGCCGTAGGTCCTGCACAGCTGGGAGATCTCCAGAAAGTCCTCCTCCCGGGCGGCTACCACGATCTCGTCGATCCGCCGGGCCATCTGCAGGGCCGTCAGTGTCCGGGCCAGTACAGGAATGCCGTCCAGGGGCTGCAGCAGCTTGTTCACCCCGCCCATGCGGGAAGAACTGCCTGCCGCCGCCACCAGCGCGGCGCAGCAAGGGCGCTGGGCATCCCGGAATTTTTTGAAAAATGCCATGATCCGACCTCCCTGGAAATTTCTCCTGAAACAGCAGAATGTTCGCGGACATGGTCCGCGAACACGTTATCTCTGGATCTCCGGTGTCTGGAGCATGGCCTGCTCCACACGCCGCTCCACCTCTTCATAGCCGCTGTCCTCTGCCAGCACCAGCTCCGACAGCAGGATCTGGCGGGCCGTATGAAGCATCTTCCGCTCCCCATTGGAGAGGCCCCGCTTCCGTTCCCGGAACATCAGCCCCTTAATCACACGTGCCACCTCGTACAGATCCCCGCTCTTCATCCGCAGCAGATTTTCCCGGTACCGCTTGTTCCAGTTGCTGCTCTCCTCCACCGCCAAAGACGGGATAGCGGCAATCAGGGCTTCCGCCTCCGGCCGCTGGATGACCGAGCGGACTCCAATCGTCTGGCTGTTGGCGGTGGGGATCTTCAACAGCAGTCCACCCACCGGCATTTTGAACACATAGTAGTCCTGTGTACTCCCCGCGACCTTTTCCTGAACGATGGCGTCGATCACGCCGGCCCCATGCATTGGATGAACGACCAGATCCCCAACGCTGAACATGGTAAACTCCTTCCCATTTCCGCCGGGCGGTGACTGGAACCCGCTCTCTCTATTTCCACTTTTCTGTTTTCATAAATTTCATTATACCGGCTTTTCAGCAGCTTTACAAGCTTATTTTGAAATTTTTTTACTATCTTTTCCAGTGCCTTACACTTTCCGCAGAGAATCATCCACCCGCGGCAAGGGCATCAGCTCCTCCAGACACAGGTCCCCCCTGTACAAAAGAGCCGGACGGCAGATATGCCGCCCGGCTCCGGAGGATTTTGTTATCTCTTGTTGGAACGGCGCCAGATGTGCATCTTCTCCGCCTCGGCGATCAGCTCCTCGCGGAACTGAGGATGGGCGATGGCAATCAGGCCCTCGGCCCGCTCCCAAGTGGACTTGCCCTTGGCGTTGAACTTGCCGTACTCCGTCACTACATAGTGGAGGTTGGTGCGGGTGGCGGTGACCACGGACCCCTCCAGCAGCGTGGGCCGGATACGGGACTTCAGCTGGCCGCTTTTTTTGTCCATGTAGGAGGAGGAGCAGCAGATGAAGCTCTTGCCACCCTTGGACAGGTACGCGCCCATGACGAAGTCCTGCTGGCCGCCGGCACCGGAGATATGGTGAATTCCAGAGGACTCAGAGGACACCTGGCCGTACAGGTCGATATCCACGGCGCCGTTGATGGAGATGAAGTTGTCGATCTGAGACACCCGGGCAATGTCGTTCACATAGCTGACGGGAGCAGCCATGCACTCAGGGTTGTTGTCGATGAAGTCATACAGCTTCTGTGTGCCCGCCGCGAAGGCATAGGTCTGCCGGCCCCGGTCAAAGGGCTTGCGCAGGCCCGTGATGCGACCGGCTATGGACATGTCCACGAAGGCGTCCACGTACATCTCGGTGTGCACGCCCAAATCCTTCAAGTCGCTCTCGGCGATCATCTTGCCGATGGCGTTGGGCATAGAGCCGATGCCCAACTGCAGGCAGGCACCGTCACAGATCTCCGGCACCACCAGTTTGGCCACCGCCATGTCCACCTCACTGGCGGCTCCGCCGCCGCCCAGTTCATCCAAAGCAGGGTTCTCTCCCTCCACGATCATGTCCACGTCGTCGATGTGGATGCAGTTCTCAAACCCGCCCAAGCACACGGGCATGTTCTTGTTGACCTCCACGATGACGGTCTTGGCGCACTCGCACACAGCCTTCAGGTGGGAGCCGCCGGGACCGAAATTGAACCAGCCGTGCTCGTCCATGGGGGCCACCTGGAACATGGCCACGTCCAGGCTCTTGATGCAGTTGCGGTAATACCCCGGCAGCTCAGAATACCGCAGGGGGATGTAATAGGAGAAGCCCTCGCTCACGGCCTTGCGCTCGATGCCGCCCATGTGCCAGGAGTTCCAGCAGAAATGCTCCGCCGCATTGGGCACATCGAAAATGGCGGGCTTGTGGGTCAGGATACCGCCCCGGATCTTCACGTCGGTCAGCTCGCCCATCCGCCGGGCCAGCGCCTTATCCAAGGCATCCGCCGAGCAGACGCTCCAGCCGTAATCCACCCAGTCGCCGGACTTGACGGCCTTGACCGCCTCGTCGGCCGTTGTCAGCTTCTGTTTGTACACTTCCTGGTAGCTCATGTTGATCTTCCTCCTGTAATTCCCGTTTGTTGTATGATGTCATCGGTGTTGTCTTACATTGATTGTCAAGAGTATAACATACCAGCCCTTGAAAAGCAATCCATACCGTGAAAAAAATCACAAAATTTTCAAAAAAAGGCAGGCCCCTCACCGGAGCCTGTCTTTTTTAGGTCTGGAAATCCGTGCGGATTACTCCTCCACAGGAGCTTCTTCCTCCTCAGCCGCGGGAGTCAGCAGGGCGCGGATGGACAGGGAGATCTTCTGCTTCTCCTCGTCGATGGCCGTGATCTTGGCGTCCACAATCTGGCCCTCGGAGAGGACATCCTCAGGCTTGTCGATGCGCCGGTCAGCAATCTGGGAAATATGGATCAGGCCGTCCACGCCGGGCACGACCTCGGCAAAGGCGCCGAAGGTCATCAGCTTGACGATGCGGACAGAGGCCACGTCGCCCACCTGGTACTTGTCCATGAACACCTGCCAGGGATCGATGCTGTGATCCTTCACGCCCAGGGAGATCTTCTTCTTCTCGGGATCGAAGGAGATGACGTACACGTCCATGGTATCGCCCACCTTGCAGACCTCGGCGGGGGTCTTGATCCGGCTCCAGCTGAGCTCGGAGATATGTACCATGCCGTCCACGCCGCCGATGTCCACGAACACGCCGTAGCTGGTCATGGACTTGACGGTGCCGGTGTAGTGCTTGCCCACTTCGATGTTGGCCCACACCTCCGCCTGGGCGGCCTTCCGGGCCTCCTCAGTGACGGAGCGGATGGAGCCCACCACGCGCCGGCGGGCGCGGTTGACCTCGGTGATTCGCAGCTGGACCTTCTGCTTCACCATGGCAGACAGATCGGCGCCGCGGGGCTGACCGCTCTGAGAGGCGGGGACGAATACCCGCACACCCTTGACGGACACCACGATGCCGCCCTTGTTCTCCTCGGTGACAGTGCCCTCCAGAACGGTCTTCTCCTCCACGGCCTGCTCGATGTTCTCCCAGACCTTGGCAGCGTCCAGACGCTTCTTGGACAGCTCTGCGTAGCCCTCCACGTCGTTGACGCGGACCACATAGGTCTCGATCTGGTCGCCCACGTGGATGATGTCCTCCGCCTTGACATTGGGGTCGTCGCTCAGCTCGCTGAGCTTGATGTAGGCCGCCTGCTTGGCGCCCACGTCCACCTGCACTTCGGTGGGGGTGATGGCGGTAACGATGCCGGTGACCCGGTCACCGTTATTTAAAGTTTTAAAAGACTGATTCAGTAATTCCTCGAAGGACTCCTCTTTGCCCTCGGCCGCCTTGATTTCTTCGCTCATCGTTGCATATACCTCCTTAATGATGCCCGCAGGCGTGGAGGCACCAGCCGTAAGGCCCGCAACAGTACAACCATTGAAAAAATCCGGCGAGAGCTCGTCCGCGCGTTCAATCTGGACCACGCGGGGGCATCTCCTCAGGCAAATTTCCGTCAGATGTTTGGTGTTGGCGCTTTTACGGTCTCCCACCACGACCATCACGTCTGCTTTGCCGGCGATTTCTGCCGCCTCAGACTGACGTTCATGCGTAGCATTACATATTGTATCAAAGATTTTTACGTTTGTACACTGTTTTTTTATGATTTTCCAAGAAGTTTCAAAAAGTTTTCGGATGCAGGTGGTCTGCGCTACTACGGTAACAGGGATTTCCCGACTTTTCTCATCCCCGTCCAGCCAGGCCTCCACGGCCTCCGGCCCGTCGAACACCAGGGGCTGGCGGCACCAGCTGGCCACCCCCATCACCTCCGGGTGCAGGGGTTCGCCGATGATCACCGGACGACGGCCCTCCGCCTCCGCCTGGGCCACTAGGCGCTGGATGCGGATCACATTGGGACAGGTGGCATTGACGCACCGGACGCCCCGGGCCTCCAGATCGTCCAGCACGGATTTCAATTCTCCATGGGATCGGATCACCACCGTGTCCCCCGCCGCCAGGCCAGCCGGGTCCTCGGTCTTCCGGACACCCCGGCGGGCCAGATCCTCCACCACGTGGGAGTTGTGGATCAGGTCTCCCAGCATCCAGCATCCGCCGGTCTCCTCCCCGGTCTTTGCCGCCAACTCCACCGCCCGCTTCACACCGTAGCAGAATCCGGCGCTCTTGGCCAAAAGGACCTTCATCGCGCCTCCTTCCCCAGGGCGTAGGAGCGGCGGAGCACCTCGTCGGCGATGGCCTGGACCTCCTCCGGTGAAGGCCGACGGCTGGTGGCCTCCGGCCGGTATGCCTGGCCGAAGATGATGCGGGTCCGGCGAAAGAGGCGTTTGTTCCCCTCCACGTACACCGGCACGAACTGCGCCCCGGAACGGATGCCGATGACGGCCACACCACCCTTGGCGGGCAGAGCCCCCTCGTGTTCCACCCGGGTTCCCTCCGGGAATATCAGCAGGTTGTCCCCGCTCTTGATAGCCTTCAGGGCGGTTTTCACCGCCTCGATGTCCCCCTCGCCCCGGTCAACAGGGAAGGCGCCCAGCTTCCGCAGTACCCAGTCAAAGACCTTGTTGCAGAACAGCTCCTTCTTGGCCATGATGTGGAGCCGGTAGTTCACCGGAACCTTCAGCGCCACCAGCACCGGGTCCCAGTTGCTGTTGTGGTTGGGACACAGCAGGGCGCCGTGCTCCGGCAGGTTCTCCCGCCCGATGATGGTGACCGGGTGAAGAATCCCCGCCACCAAGTTTACCAGATAGTAGATGCATACGAAAAATCCATTCAACGGCCTCTTTTCGCTCATAGTCCCGTCCTCTCCCGGATAATGTGCAGCAGCGCGTCCTCGCTCTGGACAAAATCCAGAGCCGTGGTGTCCAGCAGCACCGCGTCCTCCGCCTGACGCAGGGGTGCGGCGTCACGGTGGGTATCGTTCCAGTCCCGTTCCTGAATGGCACGGAGGATAGCCGCATAAGGCTCCGGCGTCCCCCGCTCCTCCAGCTCCAGCATCCGGCGGCGGGCCCGCTCCTCTGCGGAAGCGGTGAGAAACACCTTCACCTCCGCATCCGGCAGCACCACCGTGCCGATATCCCGGCCGTCCATCACCACGCTGTTCTCCCGGGCCAGCTGGCGCTGCATCTCCAGCAGGTACGCCCGAACCTCCGGATAGGCGGATACCAGAGATGCGTAGCGGGACACCTCCGGCAGGCGGATCTCCGCCGTCACATCCATTCCATTCAGCTCCATGTGCTGCAGGCCGTCCGTCCCATAGGTCAGGCAAATCTCCAGGTCCGGCAGCACCGCCACCACGGCGGAGCGGTCCCGGGGATCGATCCCCTTCCGCCACACGGCATAGCCGATGGTGCGGTAGATGGCACCTGTGTCCACGTATAAAAAGTTCAGTCTGGCGGCCACGCTCCTGGCCAGGGTGCTCTTCCCCGCGCCGGAGGGCCCGTCGATGGCCACGCGAATGTTCTCACTCATGCGTTCTCTTCCCCTTGTCTCAGCGCCTCCGCCGCAGCCTGTCCCGCCGCCCGGCCTGTGGCCCAGGCGATCTGCAGGTTGAATCCGCCGGTATAGGCGTCCACATCCATGATTTCTCCCGAAAAGTATAATCCCTTTACAAGTTTTGATTCCATTGTCTTTGGGTCAATTTCACTGATCTTTATGCCACCGGAAGTAACGATGGCGTCCGTCACCGGGCAGGGGCCGGCAATCTCCACAGAAAAATGCTTGAGGCTCTGGACCAGTTCCCGCCGCTGCTCTCGCGTCAGGTCATGGACCTTTTGATGGGGCGGGATGCCCGACCGCTCCACTGCCACCGGAATCAGCTTCTGGGGCAGCAGATCGTCCAGCGCGTTGCAGAAGTCGTGGTTGGCGTACTTCTCAAAGTCCCGCAGCAGCCGCTTGTCCAGGGCCTGCTCATCCAGGGCGGGCTTCAAGTCAATCTCCAGCCGGTAGGTCTTTTTGCCGAAGTGCCGCATGTGGGCGGAGGCCGACAGCACCAGGGGCCCGCTGACACCGAAGTGGGTGAACAGCATCTCCCCGAAGTCCGTGTAGATCTTCTTCCGGTCCTCAAACACCGCCAGCCCCACATTCCGCAGGCTCAGGCCCTGGAGCTCCCGGCCCAGGCCGTAATCCCGCAGCGGCACCAAAGAGCCCTGAAGGTCCGTCACCGTATGCCCCGCTTCCCGGGCCATTCGGTGCCCCTCTCCTGTGGAGCCGGTGGCGGGGTAACTGACGCCGCCGGTGGCAAGGACTACCGCCCCGGCAGGGTATGTCCCCCGCTCTCCCCGGACACCTGTGACGGCGCCGGAGGTGATCTCCAGCTCCGTCGCCCGGTCCCGGGCCAGAGAGACCTTCAGCGCCTTCAGCCGCCGCTCCAAAGCGGCGCTGACGTCAAAGGCCCGGTCACTGACGGGAAACACCCGATTCCCCCGCTCGGTCTTCAGCGGCACGCCGATGGACGCAAAGAACGCCATGGTGTCCCGGCCGTCGAACCGGGAAAAGGCGCTGTACAAAAACTTGCCGTTCCGGGGCACGTTGGCCAGCAAGGTCTGTACATCGGCGTTGTTGGTGACGTTGCACCGGCCCTTGCCGGTGATGTTCAGCTTCTTTCCCAGCCGCTCATTGGGCTCCAGCAGCGTCACCCGTGCGCCCCGCTCCGCCGCGGAGACAGCGGCCATCATCCCGGCGGCTCCCCCGCCGATCACTACCAGCCCCTTACTCATCGTCCATCTTCCCGAACACGCCGTAGGCGTTCCAGATGTCCTCCAGCTCCGCAAAGGTGCGGGACACGTCCGACCGCATCCGGGAGCCCACGGCGATCAGCAGCGCGTTGATGAGGGACAGAGGCGCCACCATGGAGTCCACAAAGGAGATCATCTCACTGGGAGCCAGCAGAGCAGCCTCCGCCATCTGGTAGACGGGGGACAGCTCATTGTCTGTAATGGCCACGATGGTAGCCCCCCGGTCCTGGGCAAACTTCACTGTGTTCATAGTGACCTTGGAGTACCGAGGGAAGCTGATGGCGATCATCACATCCCCGGGGCCGATCCGCAGCAGCTGCTCGAAGATCTCCCCTGCGGCGTTGGACTGCACCAGCGTCACGTTCTCGGACAGCAGGTGCAGGTAGAAGTTCAGATACCCCGCCACAAAGGAGGAGGTCCGCACCCCCAGGATGTACAGGTGCCCGGCGCCCAGGATCAGGTCCACCACCTTGTTGAACTCAGTCCTGTCCGCCTCTTCCGCCACCATCCGCAGCTTGTCCATATCGGACTGGATCACGGCGGACAGCACATCCTGTCCGCCGAACAGATTGTCCGCCGCCTGGATGCGCTGGGTGGAAGTGAGGCGGCTGCGGATCATCTCCTGCAGTGCCCGCTGCATACTGGGATAGCCGTCGTACCCCAGCTCCGATGCGAAGCGTACCACTGTGGACTCGCTGACGCCGGAGAGCTTCCCCAGCTTGCTGGCAGTCATGAAGGCGGCCTTGTCGTAATTCTGCAGGATGTAGTCGGCAATCCGCTTCTGTCCCTTGGAAAAGGTGGGCATATTGCGCTCGATGGTATGTAGGATGCTCTTAGCCACTGCTGTTTCCTCCGTCGGCCGCCTGCAGGGGGCCGTTCTTGATCTTGCCCGGCAGCTCCGCTGGCCCGCCGGACGTTCCGCGGTCTATTGTAGCACAGTTTTTTCAAAATTCAAACCGCTTTGCGGGATTTTTCCGTCTCGCCGCCGGAATGGAAAAGACGCCGCCCCATTCAGGGCGGCGCCTTCCGCTTTTCAGTCAGGGGGTGACTCCCAGCGCCCCAGCCTCGTCCTGTGTCAAATACCGCCACTTTCCCGGCGGCAGATCGCCCAGCTCCAGAGCTCCCTCCCGGACCCGGCGCAGCCGCTTCACCGTCAGGCCGCACTGGGCACACATCCGGCGGACCTGCCGGTTCTTCCCCTCATGAATGGTCACTGCCAGCACCGCGGTTCCGGGAGTTTCCCGCAGCACCTCCACCCGGGCGGGGCGGATGGGCTCCCCCTCCAGGTCGGTAACGGCTGCCAGCCGGGCCGCCGCGCCGGCCACCGGTCCGAATACGGAGACGTGATACGTCTTTTCCACCTCGTGCTTTGGATGCAGCAGGTGCTGGGCCCAGGCACCGTCGTTGGTCAGCAGCAGCAGGCCCTCGGAATCCAGGTCCAGCCGTCCCACGGGATAAACCCGGCTCCCGCAGTCCGCTACCAGCTCCGCCACTGTCCGCCGCCCCCGCTCGTCCGAGAGGGTAGAGACATAGCCCCGCGGCTTGTTCAGCAGGATGTACACGGCCTCCGCCCGGGGCGCCAGGGGACGGCCGTCCACCAGGATCTCGTCCCGATCCGGGTCTGCACGCTGGCCCAGATGGGCGGTCTGGCCGTTCACCGTCACCCTTCCGGCGATCAAATATGTCTCTGCCGTCCGCCGGGAGCAAACCCCCGCGGCGGACAGCAGCTTCTGCAGTCGTTCTTCCATGTTGTCCTCTCTCTATCCCGGCAACCCCTGCTTCAGAATGCTCAGGGCGCTCTCCATCCGGGGCGCCACGTCGGCGCCATACAGCAGCGCCACCCGGCCCACCTCTTTTCCATTGACCGAGAAAACCGCCTCCCCGGCCCGCCGGCCGGCCCGGATGGGGGCCCGCAGAGATCCGGCCAGCTCCACGTCCAGCTCCAGGGACTCCCCCTCCGCCAGCGGCCAGGCGAAGCTGTCCGCCGCCACCAGGGGCACCGTGGCGCTCATGCCGTTTTCCACCTGGACCCGCTGGATTGTCTGGCCCAGAGAGGCCCCCAGCTTGGCGGGATAGGTGGAAAAACCGTAGTCATACAGGGCCGCGTGGTCCGCCCAGTCGTTGCCGTCCTGGAGAGTCACCGCCACCAGCCGCTGGCCGTTTCGCTCCACACAGCTCACCAGCGTCCGGCCTGCCGCCATGGTATAGCCGGTCTTCAGGCCGATACACCCCTCTATCTGGTTCAACAGCTTGTTGTGGTTGGTCATGGTCCGCCCGCCAATGGTGACGCTGCGGGTGGAGGCCATCCGTACCAGAGTCTCATTTTCCACCGCCGCGCAGGCAAGACGCGCCATGTCCCGGGCCGTGGAGTAATGGTCCTCATGGTCCAGCCCGTTAGGGTTGGCGAAGGAGGAGTGCTCCATGCCGATCTCCCGGGCCGTTGCATTCATGAGCTTTGCAAAGTCCTCCTGGCTGCCGCTGATGTGCTCGGCAATGGCCACGGCCGCATCGTTGCCGGAGCAGAGCAGCAGTCCATACAGCAGTGTCTCCAGCGTCAGCTTCTCCCCCACCTTCAGATACATGGAGGAGCCCTCTGTATACGCCGCCTCCCGGGAGACTGTGACCACATCGTTCAGGTCTCCCTCCCGGATAGCCACCAGGGCCGTCAGAATCTTGGTAGTGCTGGCGATCAGCATTTTCGCGTCGGCGTTCTGCTCATACAACACCCGGCCGCTGTCCACGTCCATCAAAATAGCGGAGGAGGCAGACGTACTGACCGCGTGCGTCTGACAAGGAAAAAGACTGAACAGGGCCGCCAGAGCGATCCCCAAAGCGGCAAGCCGCCGGAGCAGGGTTTGCAAATGCCATCACCTCATTTGTTTGGTGATGGTAGTATACCCCGTTCAGACGGGTTCTTTTTCTTCCTTCTTGTCGAAATATTTTTCCACTTTGTCCACCAGATCCGGCATCATCTCCACCACCCGGTCCAGCGTGGTCATGGGCGGCATCGCCACCGGCAGCACCCGGGTCGTTCCCTCCCGGATCACCAGGAACGCCACAGGCTCAATCTTCACGCCTGCGCCGCTGCCGCCGCCGAAGTCCTTGGGCTGGGTCTTACCGTAGTCGGCGCCGCCGCAGCCGAAGCCCATACTGACCCGGGAAATGGGGATCAGAGTCACGCCGTCAGGCGTGGTGATGGGCTGCCCCACGATGGTGTTGGTGTCCGCCATCTCCCGGATCTTGTCCATCGTGGAACGCATCAAATCGCTGAGGGGTCTCTTCTTGTCCATTGTCTCGTCCATGGATGCCATCCTTTCTCGTCACGCGGCGGGGTGTTCTGCCGCCTTGTTGTCTGCTGCTTTGGATGCGGGCGGCATCCGCCGCCGCTTCATGAACCGCCGGAGCCAGCCGATGGCCGGGACCGCCAGCTGCGTTCCCACGGCGATCAGCGTCCCCAGCCGGATGGAGATGCCAAGCTCTCCTTCCGCCCGGGTCTCCTGCGCGTCAAAATCAATTCCGAGATGAATCCCGGGATCCCGGATCACCACCAGCTTCTCCAGAGCCGGCATCCCGGTCCAGACCAGGGCGTGGAGTCCACCGTACAACTCTGCGGCTGCCGCCGGGTCCTCCGCCCCGCCCAGGGTGGCGGACAGGCGCAGCGGGTCTACGCGGATACCCCGCCGGGTGCGGCGCAGAGCCTTTTTGGCGGCGGGCCACAGCGTCCTTGCGGCGTCCTGAAGATCTTCCAGTTTGGGCTTCGGGATTTTTTTTGCCGCCTCTGCCAGGTCCTTCGGCTCCTTTTTAGGCTTTCCCGTTTTTTTGGTTTCCTGCGGCGTTTTTTTTGTCTCTTTGGACGGTACCAGCCGGACCCGGAAGGGACCAATCGTCAAATCCGCCGCGGCCTGCCCCCTGCCGAAGACCACATACAGTCCCAGCCGCAGCCGCCACAGAAAAATCGCAAGTGCCAGCAGCACCGCCAACGTGATCCAAAGTCCCAGCAACGTCCATCACCCCCCTGACCGCTCTGGCGGAGCGGATTCTCAAGGCGCCTCTTCCTCCATGGCGCCGGCCGTCTCCGGCGTGTCGGCTCCGGTGATCTCTGCCGTGTCCGCCGGGTCCATGATCTGTCCGTCCTCGCCGATCCGCATCTGTCCCTCGCCGCCAAGGTCCGGCAGCTCCGGCAGGTCATCCAGGCTGGTCAGATGGAAGGCCCGGAGAAACTGTTTGGTGGTCCGGTACAGGCGGGGCCTTCCGGGTACCTGCAGGCGGCCGCACTCCTCGATGAGCTTCCGGTCCAGCAGCAGGCCGATGGTATAGGCGCTGTCCACACCCCGGATCTGATCCACATAGGCCCGGGTGGTGGGCTGGTAGTAGGCGATGATGGTCAGCACCTCCAGCGCCGGCTGGCTGAGCTTGGCGGGCTTGCGGATCTCAAAGGCTTTTCGGATCACATCCGCGTAGTCCGGCGCGGAACACAGCTGCCAGGTATCCTCCATGCGCAGCAGCCGGATGCCCCGGCGCTCGTAGGCATAGTAGTCCATCAGCTTCTGGAGCACCTGCTCCACCGTGGGGCGGTCCATCTCCAGGGCCACGCAGATCCGGTCGGTCTGCACCGGCTCCCCAGAGGCAAACAGGATACCCTCCACTGCCGATTCGATCTCTTTCATCTCCATCTTGGAACGGTCCTCTCTCACAGTTTCAGATCCTGGGGCAACTCCCGCTCCTGCCGGACAGTGCAGTCCGTCTCACTCCCTGCCAGATGCAGGATGTGGGCCCGGCACAGCTCCAGCACCGCCAGAAAGGTGGCCACCACCTCGCTGCGGCTGCGGCTGCCCCGAAACAGCAGCAGAAACCGAGTGACGCCGTGAGTCCTTAGCCGGCTCAGAATCTCCCGGGCCTTGCTCTCCACGGGATAGGGCTCGTGCTGGACGATGCTCTGGAAGGCGGAGCGGGGCGGCGGCAGGGACCGCTCCGCCCGGCCCTGGATCTCGGCCATGGCCAAGACCAGGTCCGCCGGTGTCTGGTCGTACTCGTAGATCTTTCCCCGCTTCACCGGCTCCGGCGGACGGGTGAGGATATTCCGTCCGAATTCTCCCATGGGCTCCAGCCGGGCGGCCATGGACTTCACCTTGGCGTAGTTCTCGTTGCGCTTCCGCTCCTCCAGAGAGGCGATCAGGGCATCCATCTCGCTCTGGGCCTCCTCATCTTCAATGGAGAGAAGCATCCGGGTCTTGATGTACACCAGTTGGGAGGCCATGGTGACGAACTCGCTGGCCACCTCCAGATCCATCTCCTGCCGCCGGGCCAGCCACGCCATGTACTGGTCGCAGATCAGGGAGATGGAGATGTCCTGGATCTCCATTTTGTTCTTGCCCAGCAGATATAGAATCAGGTCCAGAGGGCCCTCAAAGTCCTGCATCTCTTCCTCGGATTTGCTGCGGACCACCTTTTCCAGCTTGAATACGGGGTTTTGCAAACCGTTCACCTCAACCAAAAATCAGGGACAACAGGGCACTGTAAATGCCCAGGATGCCCCGGGAGATCAAACTGCTGCCGATGCCCACAAAGGACAACACCAACAGCACGACAATGCCGTACCGCTCATACCGCATCAGCGTGATGTACTGCCGGTCCGGCAGAAACGCCGCCAGCACCTTGGACCCATCCAGCGGCGGGATGGGAATCAAATTGAACAACCCCAGACCGATGGACAGAGGCGCCAGCGTGTACAGGCAGAAGCTGAACACCACGTCCATCGCCGCAGAATAAGGGGCGTAAAGGTAAATCACCTTACTGATAAGCATTGCCAAAACCGCCAGCACAAAGTTGGAGACGGGTCCCGCCAGGGCGGTCAATGCCATGCCCTGCTTGGGCTTTCGGAAGTACCGGGGGTCCACCGGCACCGGCTTGGCCCAGCCGAATCCTGCCACGAACATCATCAGCAGGCCGATCCAGTCGATGTGCCGCAGAGGATTCAGACTCAGGCGGTGCATGGATTTGGCCGTGGGGTCCCCAAGAGCCAGGGCCGCCAGACCGTGGCAAGTCTCGTGGACTGTCAGGCAGAGAAAAATCGCGGCCACCCGCAACACCGCGTCCAGCAGTGAAGTCAGGTCCAGCGCGGAAAGCAATCCCTGTAAATAGTGCAGCATATTCGTCTCCCTGTGATGATAACCCAAAAGATAGGAGTATTATACCAGTTTTCCCCCCGCAATACAAGGAAAATCACCGGAATTCAAAGGGCTTTCAGGCGGAAACAAGCGGAGCGGGTGCTTTCGCACCCGCTCCTGATTCAGCTGGCTTAATAATCAGCCCTTCACCATGGAGGCGATCTCCTCAGCGAAGTTCTCCTGCTTCTTCTCGATGCCCTCGCCCTTCTCAAAGCGGATGGCGTCCTTGAAGGTCACCTTTCCGCCTGCGGCCTTGGCGGCGGAGGCGATATACTGCTCCACGCTCATGGAGTTGTCCTTCACGAACTCCTGCTGCAGCAGGCAGTTCTCGGAGTAGAACTTGTTCAGCTTGCCCATGACGATCTTCTCCCGCACGGCCTCGGGCTTGGAGGCCATCTTGGGATCGTTCTCCATCTGGACCATCATGATCTTCTTCTCCTCGTCCAGGACGTCCTGGCCCACCTGAGACTTGTCCCAGAAGCGGGGGTTCAGAGCGGCAATCTGCATGGCCACGTCCTTGCCGATCTCCTCCACCTTCTCAGCGGGCAGGTCGGACTCCAGGTTCACCAGCACACCGATCTTGCCGCCGGCGTGCACATAGGGCACGGAGACGTTCTCGGCGAAGCGGGCGAAGCGGCGGACCTTGATGTTCTCGCCGATCACCAGCACCATCTCCTGCTGCTGCTGGGTGACGGTCAGGTCGGTGCCGACGTACTTGCACTCCATCAGCGCGTCCAGGTCGGCGGGAGCCTCCTTGGCCACAGTGGCGGCCACGCCCTTGACGAAGTCCACGAACTTCTCGTTCTTGCCCACGAAGTCGGTCTCGGCGTTGACCTCGACCACCACGCCCACGCCGTCGATGACGGCGGCATAGGCCATACCCTCGGCGGCAATGCGGCCGGCCTTCTTGGCGGAGGCGGCCATGCCCTTCTCGCGCAGCCACTCCACGGCCTTGTCCATATCGCCGTCGGAGGCGGTCAGCGCCTTCTTGCAATCCATCATGCCCACGCCGGTCATCTCGCGCAGGTTCTTTACATCAGCTGCGGTAAAAGCCATTTTGAATTCCTCCAAACAGTTTTGGTATATACGCGCAAATGCAGGCGCAGATTACTCAGCGTCGGCAGCAGCCTCTTCAGAGGCGGCCTCAGCGGTCTGCTCACCCTGCTTGCCCTCCAGCACGGCGTTGGCCATGATGGAGGAGATCAGCTTGATGGCGCGGATGGCGTCGTCGTTGCCGGGGATCACATAATCGATCTCATCGGGATCGCAGTTGGTATCGGCGATGGCCACCACGGGAATACCCAGCTTGTGGGCCTCGGCGATGGCGTTGCGCTCCTTGCGGGTGTCCACGATGAACAGGGCGCCGGGCAGCTTCTTCATTTCCTTCACGCCGCCCAGGTACTTCTCCAGCTTGGCGATCTCGCCCAGGTGCTTCATGACTTCCTTCTTGGGCAGCATGTCGAAGGTGCCGTCCTCCTGCATGGTCTTCAGCTGGTTCAGCCGGTCCACACGGGTGCGCATGGTCTTGAAGTTGGTCATCATGCCGCCCAGCCACCGGGCATTCACATAGAACTGGCCGCAACGGGTGGCCTCCTCGCGGATGGCCTCCTGCGCCTGCTTCTTGGTGCCCACGAACAGCAGGGACTGGCCGCTCTCAGACAGCTGACGGACGAAGCTGTATGCCTCCTCCAGCTTGCGGACGGTCTTCTGCAGGTCCACGATATAGATGCCGTTGCGCTCCGTGTAGATATAGGGAGCCATCTTGGGGTTCCAACGGCGGGTCTGGTGACCGAAGTGGACGCCCGCCTCCAGCAGGGCCTTCATGGATACGACGCTAGAATTTGCCATAGTTGTGTGTTCCTCCAATTTCAATTTAGTTGGTCCTCCGGCGGTTTCATCCCCCCTGCCAACCCGGCCGTTTTGGGCCCCGGGCACAGACAGAAAGTCGACGCACCGTGCGGAATGCTGAAATATAGTATCACAATCCAGTGTGCAATGCAAGTATTTTTTCCCAAAAGCCGTGTAAAATTCCCGGTTTTGTCCGAATTTGTCCGAGTTCCCCAGCAGCCCCCCATTTGTTGTTGCGCCGCGCCTGTCTGTCTGCTATAATGACCAAAATCCCATTTTCAGTTTATATAAAAACGCGGCAGATCAGAAAGGAGCACATGGATGGACACTGAAAAGCAGAAATCATCTCCGGGTGGAACGGTTCCCGGTGAAAAGGTTCCGCCGGTCCTGATGGCGGAGGATGTGGCGGCACTGGAGGAACTGTGCGGAGACGTCTCCGGCTACTTTTACAAAATGCTGGACTACCTAGACCAGCGGGTCCGGGACGGTGTGCGTCAGGGAGAGTTCACGGAGGAGCAGGCCCGGGGCGATCTGGATCTTGCCCTGTGGTACGCCTATGCCTGCAACAACATCGACGACTATGACTACTATTATAAAGCTGCCCAGTGGATGCCCGCCTCGGAACCGGCGGCGGAGGCGGCCGGGAGCGGGATCTGGTACTATCGCTACGCCTGCGCCCTGATGTACTGCGGCCGCTTGGAGGAGGCCCGGCATTATGCGGAGACCGGCGTGTCCCTGGACCCGGAGTATCCCTGGGGCTGGCTGGAGACCGCCAAGCTCCGGGCTCACTTCGGCGATGCGTCCGGTGCTCTGGAGGCGGTGGACCGGGGGCTGGCTCTGGTGCCTGGGGACTACGAGTTCACCACCCTCCGTCGGGAGATCCAGGAGGGCCGGACTCTGGAGGAGATGGAGTTCCACTGGATCGATCCGGAGTGCGACGCGGTTCTGCAGGCCGGCGGAGACGAAAACGAGGCGGAAAAGCGGCTGTCCATCGCCGGGATCTGCTGCGATCCGGAGAACCTCGCCGCCATCAAGACCGCCCTCTCCCCCACGGAGTGGGAGGCGGACGCCCCCTACTGCACTTTCCGGCTGCCCTATCAGAACGGCAGCCTGCTGGGGCGTTTCTTCATGAACGAGGCGGCGCTGTCCAAGTTTCCCCTCTCCTGGGTCCGTGAGTTTGTGCGCCGGCTGCCGGAGCTGGACCGCCGGGGCCGAACCTTCCTGGCCGCCCAGGCGGGGCTGGGAACGGAGGGACTATCCCTGGAATGGTTCGCGGTCCATCCGGACCGGACGATGCGCCTGTGTTACATCCGGGGGCAGGACCAGCAGATGGTCCTGTTCGACAGGGATTTCTCCCTTTGCAGCGAGGACCGGCAGCCCGCCCTGACCCGGCCGGAGGGCGGCGCCTTCCTGGCCTTTGTCCTACTGGAAGCGCCTGCCTGGGACCCGGACCAGTTCCGCCGGGATCTGCGGGATCTGTACGGCATCCCCTGCCTCACAGAGGCGGAGGAATCTGAAGACGGCGGCAGCACCCTGACCTTTGAGGTCAGTGGAATGCTGGCGGCGGTCTGCCTATACCCATTCCCTGTGCCCCACGGCGAGGCGGAGGAAAACGCCGCCCACAACTACCTGTGGCCGGAGGCAGCGGAATCTGCTGCCCGCCACCGGGGCCAGCTGTTGGTGACCGTCCTGCCCCGGGAGGAATCCGTCCGAGAGGCGGCCATACTCCAGGTGAAGCTGGTGTGTGCCGCCTGCCGCCAGCGCGGAACGCTGGGTGTCTACGCCAACGGCACCGTGTACCAGCCGGAGTTCTATCTTAACGCGTCTCAACCCATGGAGGACGGGGAGCTGCCCCTGCTGGATCTGGTGTGGATGGGCCTCTACCGCCGGGAAGAGGGCCTGTGCGGCTACACTGACGGCCTTGCGGCCTTCGGCAAGGAGGAGATAGAGGTTCTGGACACCCAGGCTGCCCCGGGTGACCTGCACAGCTTCCTGTTGGATCTGGCCAGCTATGTATTGGAGGAGGATGTCACCTTCCACGACGGGGAGACCATCGGCTTTACCGAGGGGCAGTATCTGCCCATCTCCCGCAGCGCCGGTGTCTGGCACGACGGCATGACGCTGAAGATCAGCTATCCGGAGGAGCCGTGACCGCTCCGCCGGCATACGCAAATGCCCCCGCGGTGAAAGCCGCGGGGGCATTTGTCAGCAACGCTTGCGCCGCTTCCGCTCCAGGCGGGGATCCCGCCGCTGAAAGGGCTTGTCGATGAGGATGATGTCGTCTCCGATCCGCTGGATGCACTCCCAGGGGATGTAGAACTCCTCCCCCCTGCCGAACAGGCCGAAAAAGCGGCCCGGGCCGTAGACGATGATGGCTACCACCTGCCCCTCCGGCACCCGCACGTCCAGGTCCGACACGTAGCCCAGGCGGCAGCCGTCGCAGACGTTGATGACCTCCTTGCACCGGAAATCCCGGATCCTGCACTGCACCGCGCTCACCCCCTGCCTTGAGACTATGCAGTGGACGGAATGTCCCAACACTGTTTTATGCAGACGGGCAGAAAGCGACAAAAGCTTCCAGTATAGGAAAAAAGCCCTCCGGCCATACTGAACTCATGAAGTTTCAGGGTTTGAGGGGGCACAGCCATGCAGGGCAAGGTGGAGATCGCGGGCGTCAACACGGCAAAGCTGAAGGTGTTGAAAAACGAGGAGACCATGGAACTCCTGCGCCGCACCAAGGCCGGGGACCAGGAGGCCCGCCGGGAACTGATCGAGGGAAATCTGCGGCTGGTGCTCTCCGTCATCCAGCGCTTCGCCGGCCGGGGCGAGAACGCCGACGACCTGTTTCAGGTGGGCTGCGTGGGGCTCATCAAGGCCATCGATAACTTTGATATCAATCAGCCAGTGCGGTTTTCCACTTACGGCGTGCCCATGATCATCGGCGAGATCCGCCGATATCTCCGGGACAACAGCGCCATCCGGGTGTCCCGCTCCATGCGGGACACGGCCTATAAAGTCCTGCAGGTCCGGGACAAGTACCTGGCGGAAAACCAGCGGGAGCCCACGGTGGAACAGATCGCCCAGGAGCTGGGCATCCCCCGGGAGGAAGTGGTCTTCGCCATGGACGCCATCGTGGATCCCGTGTCGCTGTACGAGCCGGTATACTCCGACGGCGGCGACGCCATCTGCGTCATGGACCAGGTCAGCGACACCCGGAACACCGACGAGGCCTGGACGGACCGCATCGCCCTGAAAGAGGCCATGAAGCGGCTGGATGACCGGGAGCGGCGCATCCTCTCCCTGCGGTTCTACGAGGGAAAGACCCAGATGGAGGTCAGCGCGGAGGTCGGCATCTCCCAGGCTCAGGTGAGCCGGCTGGAGAAGGGCGCCATCAACACCATCAAAAAAAATATATGAGCAGGCGGGGCCGGGAAACCGGCCCCGCTGTCTTTACGTCTCAGAGGCTTCTGTTGTCTCCGTCGGTGAGAGCCCGTTAAAGAAGCTCCCGCCATCCGACAAAGTGAATGTCTTGGACAGGCCCGCGGCGCTCTGGCCGCCCTCTCCGCCGCCGGGGCCGCGGCCGCCTGCGGGAGATTCCCTACCGTCAGGCTCCATTTCCCCATCCGGGCGCTCAGGGGGATCGTCCGGAACTTCACTGCCAGCGTTCTCCGGCACCTCGCCCTCCGGCGCCTGCCAGGGATCCAAGTCCGCGGGAGGCGCCTCACCGCCCATGTGCCGACCGCCGCCGGGGCTGCCCACGCCGTCGGACATGGTGCCGGCCAGTTGGGTGTCTCCCTGCCACAGGGTGTAGTCCCCTGCCGTCAGGTCCGGGGAGGACACCACCAGACAGGTGAAGTCGTTTGCCGGCGTCCAGGTGCCCACAGTCTCCCCGTCGGCGTTTTGCAGGGTATAGGTCTGGCCGCCGTTCTGCCGGGATGCAAAGGAGAACACCACATAGTTCTGGGCCCCGCCGTCGATTTGGTCATACATATTGCCGGAGGCCGCTACTGTGCCGCCGTTGATGGTGATGCCCATGGTGGCGTCGATACCCGCGTCCCCGCTGTCGGAGCAGGCCGCGGCGGTGACGGCGCCGCCGTTGATTACCAGCCAGCCGTTGGAGTCGATGCCGTCGCCTTCGCCGGTCTCGCCGGCGACCTGAATGTTCACGGAACCGCCGTTGACAGTGGTGACGGATACATTGTCCTCATTGGTGTTGATGCCGTCATTGCCGGAGGTGATGTTGATGGTGCCGCCGTTGATGGTGAGGTGCAGCTCCGTGTCCAGCCCCTCATTGTCGGCGGTGATGTTCAGCACACCAGTGCCGGCCTCACCCCCGTCCACATTCATGGACATCTTGGAGTAAAATGCGCCGTCGTATTTGTGGAGCTTCTCGCTGTCCTCCACGGTCATTCCGTCCTCGCTGAGCACCACGCTGTCCGGGTCGTAGATCCGGGCCACATAGGAGCCGGTGACGTTGTTGATAGTACCGTCAGCAATCAGCACGTTGGCACCGGCGGCGGAGGTGTCCACGGTCTCCGAGGCGGTGTCCTCGTCTGTGCTGCCGCACTCATAGACGTTATAGAAAATCACCGCCGGGGCCACAGTGCAGGTGATGTCCACGCCGTTCAGGATCAGCGTCACCACTGCCGCCGGGTCGTCCTCCGCGTCCTCCCCCAGGTCCACAGCGATCTGTCCTGCGGACAGGGTGCCGCTGAGGGCGTAGGTGCCGGGTTGTGTGATGTGGACCACCGTGTGGGCCTCCGCCTCTTCGGCGGTGTGTTCGTCGGCCTCCGTGCCCTCGCCGTAGGTGAAGTCGCGGCCGGATTCATAGCAGACAATGTCATGGGCCGTGTGGACGGCGGCTGACTCGTCTGTGGAGACCGCCTTCCCGTCCACAATAATGCCGTCATCCGAGAGGACGATGGAAACAGCGTCCGGAAATTCCTGCGCGGCCGTCTCGCGGCCCTGCGCGCCGCAGCCATCGCCAGCCCCAGCAAGAGAGAAGCAATTCGTTTCATTGCAGCAAATCCTTTCCGTCAAGATGGAGGCAGTCTATCATGGATTTCTGAATTTCCACTGAAAAAAGGAGGAAAAAAATTGACCTTTTCACAAGTTCGGAGTAAGCTGAAAGCAAGTCATCAAAAACGAGGAGACCGCACACATGGACTACAAAAAGCTCAGAGACACCCGGAACAGCTCCAACCCCTTCGCCCAGCGGCTGGGGATCTTTGTGGAGGAGATCGGCCCCGGCTACGCCCGGGCGGTAAAGGACATCACGGCGGAGGACGCCAACCCTGTGGGGGTTGCCCACGGGGGCTGCTACTTCTCCCTGGCAGACACGGCCTGCGGCTCCGCCATGGCCTCCCACGGATATTATGCCGTGACGGTGAACGCCTCCTACAACTTTCTCCGCAGCGCCAAGCTGGGGGACCATCTGGTGGCAGAGGCCCGGGAGACCAAGCCCGGCCGAACTCTCTGCTTTTACGAGGTGGAGATCCGGGATCAGGCGGGGACGCTGCTGGGGAACGGGTCCTTCACCTTCTACAAGCTGGACCGGGAGATCCCGCTGTGAGAAGCGCATACAAAAAGACCGCCCTTCGGCGGTCTTTTTGCATGCTTATTTCTTGAAGCTGTCCTTCAAGCTCACAGATCGGTTGAACACCAGATGGCCGGGCTTGGAGTCCTTGCTGTCCAGGCAGAAGTAGCCCAGGCGCATGAACTGGAAGCTGGCGGGAGCTGCGGCATCCGCCAGGGAAGGCTCCACCTTGCAGCCGGTGAGGACCTCCAGGGAGTTGGGGTTCAGGCACTCCAGGAAGTTCTTGTCGGCGGCGTCCGGGTCCGCGTCGGTGAACAGGTTGTCGTACAGCCGCACCTCCGCGTCGATGGCGGTGGCGGCATCCACCCAATGGATGGTGGCACCCCTCACCTTCCGGCCGTCAGCGGGGTCGCCGCCCCGGCTCTCCGGGTCGTACTCCGCCAGCACCTCGGTGACGCTGCCGTTCTCGTCCTTCACGCAGCCGGTGCAGCGGATGAGATAAGCCCCTTTCAGGCGGCACTCCGGTCCATTGGGGTAGAGCCGCTTGTACTTGGGCACCGGGGTCTCCAGGAAATCGTCGGACTCGATCCAGAGGTTGCGGGAGAAGGCGATCTCCCGGGTGCCGGCGGCGGGGTCCAGGGGGTTGTTCTCCACGGTAACGGTCTCGCTTTTCCCCTCCGGATAGTTGGTGATGGTCAGCCTGATGGGCCGGATCACCGCCATGGTCCGCTGGGCGGTCTCGTTCAGGTCCTCCCGCAGGCAGTGCTCCAGGAAGCCGTATTCCACCACGTTGGCAGACTTTGCCACACCGATGCGCTCACAGAAGTTCCGGATAGACCGGGGCGTATAGCCCCGGCGGCGCAGGCCGCAGAGCGTGGGCATCCGGGGATCGTCCCAGCCGGAGACCCTCCCCTCCTCCACCAGCTTGCGGAGCTTGCGCTTGCTCAGCACCGTGTGGTCGATGCCCAGGCGGGCGAACTCGATCTGCCGGGGATGGCTGGGCAGGTCACAGTGCTCTACCACCCAGTTGTACAGGGGGCGGTGGTTTTCAAACTCCAGGGAGCAGAGGGAGTGGGTGATGCCCTCCAGCGCGTCCTGGATGGGGTGGGCGAAGTCGTACATGGGATAGATGCACCACTTGTTCCCCTGGCGGTGATGGGGCAGGTAGTTGATCCGGTAGAGCACCGGGTCCCGCATATTGAAGTTGCCGCTGGCCAGGTCGATCTTGGCCCGCAGGGTGTACTTGCCCTCCGGGAACTCGCCGTTCTTCATCCGCTCGAACAGGTCCAGGCTCTCCTCGATGGGCCGGTCCCGCCAGGGGGAGCGGGCCGGAGTGGTGGTATCTCCCCGGTACTCCTTGAACTGCTCCGGCGTCAGCTCGCAGACATAAGCCAGGCCCTTCTTGATGAGGCCCACCGCCTGACGATAATCCTCGTCAAAGTAATCCGAGCCGTAGAAGAACCGGTCGCCCCAGTCAAAGCCCAGCCAGTGAATGTCCTGCTGAATGGCGTCTACGAATTCCTCGTCCTCCTTGGTGGGGTTCGTGTCATCCATCCGCAGGTTGCACAGGCCGCCGAACTTCTCCGCCGTGCCGAAATCGATGGTCAGCGCCTTGCAGTGCCCGATGTGCAGGTAGCCGTTGGGCTCCGGCGGGAACCGGGTGTGGACGGTCATCCCCTCGAACTGGCCGCCGGGGCCGATGTCCCCCTCGATGAAAGCGTGGATAAAGTTCCGGCTCTCCGGCGCCTCGTCCTGCGTCAGCTTGATCTCCTCTGCCATGCGCTGTCATTCCTCCCTCTCGCGCAGTGTATCGTTGGTATGCGTACACGTTAGGATATTTATTATACAAAATCTGACGGGGAAATGCAATACGTTGTTTTAGACGGCCATTGGCGGCATGGGGACAGCAAAAACTTATCATTAAGATAAACCTGCCGCTGGCAGCGCCTTTGGCGAACCGGCAGGACAGTTGCGTTCTTCCGCCGGATCTGGTACGATACGAAAAAAAGGCCGGCGTCTCCGGCGGAAAGAGAGCGTCTGTATGGAACCGGGATTCATCGATCTGACGGCGGAAAACATCGCCGATCAGCACCTGTGCTGCATCATCCGCAGCAAAAAGCCCCACCCCGGCGTGGAGGCTAAACGCCGGTGGCTGGTGGACCGCCTGCCGGAGGGGCACGTCTTCCGGAAACTGGATGTCAAGGAAAAGGTCTTTATCGAGCACGCCCCTTTGGAGACCGCCTGGGTCCCTGTAGAGGGGGACAACTATCTGTACCTCTACTGCCTCTGGGTGGCCGGTGCATACAAGGGCAAGGGGTACGGCCGGGCGCTGATGGAGCACTGCCTGGCGGACGCCCGGGACCGGGGAAAATCCGGCATCTGCATGCTGGGGGCGGAAAAACAGAAGGCCTGGCTCTCCGACCAGTCCTTCGCCCGGAAGTACGGCTTTGAGACGGTGGATGAAACGGGCTATGGCTACACCCTGCTGGCCCGATCCTTCGACGGTACCCTCCCCCGCTTTACGGACCAAGCCAGGGCGGGGACCATCGAGGAAAAGGCGCTGACGATTTATTACAGTGACCAGTGTCCCTATGCGGTCAACAGCCTGGAGATCATCCGGCAGGTGTGTGGAGAGGCCGGGGCTCCGTATTCTCTGGTGCCTGTGGACACATTGGAGAAGGCCAAGGCTCTTCCCTGCGTGTTCAACAACTACGCCGTGTTTTACGGCGGTGCCTTCCAGACGGTGAACCTGCTGGACGCCGCTTCTCTACGGCGGCTGCTGAAGCGGTAAAGCTGCCCTTTTCCGCCGCCGCAACCGATTGTTGCCGGATAGTTGGTGGTCAAAGGAGTTGAATTCTGGTAGCATAAAGTCTGAAAGGAGGTGTGTCCATGACCACGCTGGGTCAGCGGATCAGGGAACACCGCCGACGGGCAGGCTTGTCCCAGGAGGCTCTGGCCCGCCGGATGGATGTCAGCCGCCAGGCGGTTACCAAATGGGAGTCCAGCCAGAGCGCCCCCAGCACGGAGAACCTCTTCCGCCTGGCGGAGCTCTTCGGCACCACGGTGGACCTGCTGCTCCCATCAGAGGAGGCGGACGCTCCGGCGGCAGAGGCACCTCCACCCCTGTGGTCCCGGAGCCGCCGGCGTCCCCGGGTCCTGGCGGCTCTGGCGGTAACTGCGGGGTATCTTGTCTTTTACCTGCTGGGCCGCATCCTCTGGTGCCCCCTGGAGGACAGCTCCCTGCTGGGCTGGCTGCTGTGGGAGCGGCCCAGCGGCGGGGAGAGCTATCTCTACGGCTGGCTCCTCAGCAGCGGTCTCTTCTGGTGGGCCATGGCCCTCTCCGCCCTGACGGCGCTGCTGGGGCGGTACCGGCTCTCCTGCACCACCTGCGCCTATTTTCTCATCGGATTTTTGATGGGGCTGGTTCTGGGGCCCCACCCGCCGGGAGCGGCCATGGGACACGGGCACTACGGCTGGGCCTTCTGGGGATGCATCTATCTGCTGTCCCTCCCCATGGGGCTGCTGGCGGAACGGGCGGGACGGAAGGGCGTGACGTTCGCTTCCCGCCGGGGACGGCTGCTGGCGGCGGGACTGGTCCTGTGCCCGCTCCTGTCCGCCGTTCTGGCGGCGTTGGCAAAAGCGCCCTGAAATTTGTAAAAAGAGTCCGGAGAGAATGCACACCCTGCATCCTCTCCGGACTCCTTTTTACGGCCGGACTGCACGCTATTCCAGCAGCCAGTCCTCCACCACATCCCGCGCCGCGACGGGCGTCACGCTCCCCCGCATCAGCTTGGACAGCAGCGACAGGATCCCAGACTGCGAGGCGGTGATCCCTGGGATCTCCGTCCGCTCCCCGCCGCTCTCCACGCGGATGCCGTAGCACTCCCAGAGGGCGTCCCACTCCTCCACCAGCAGAAAGTAGTCCACCGGTACGCCGCGGCACGGCCTTCTTCCTACCAGGAAGGCCCGCACCTCGATTTCCTCCTTCTGTCTGTTGTCACACACGAACAAAAAAATTGTAGCACTGCCGTTTGGGGGAATGCTGTCGAACCCTGTCGATGGCCCGGCTTCCTCCCGCTTTTTACTGAGTTTTCACCATTCGGGAAAGGAACTCCTCCCGGCTGTATAACAGGTTCAACGCCTCTAACATGCCGTTGGGCGTCAGGTGCTCCGGCAGATCCAGCTGCTTCAGCAGCGCCCGGCGCTTCGCGGCGCTGTCGGTTCCGCCGGTGAGGCCCAGGGCGAACAGATCCGCCTTGGTGATAGGGTCTCCCGGACACTCCGCCGCCCCCTCGTCGGCGAAGGTGGCGCCCGCCCGGCGCAGGGCCTCCAGCAGCACGGCGGGCCTCATACCCTCCACGCCCAGCTTGCCCTCTTTGCCGGGGGTCCGCTTGCGGCGCTCCTTGCCTGGGATGTCCGGGATATATGCCTGCTTCACCCGATCCCGTGGGAGAGCACCCTTCAGATAGTTCCGGATGACGAACCCTGCCCCATCGCTGTCCGTCAGCACGATGAGCCCCCTCTGCTCCGCCAGGCGGCGGAGAAAGGCCAGCTTCTCCCGGTCGTTGAACACGGCGAAGCCGCCCAGTGTGATGATGGTAGCGTCCACCACCTGACTGAGGGCGTTTTTGTCGTAGCGGCCCTCTACCACAATGACCTCTCGGATCGCTTTCTTCATCGCCGCTGCGCCCCCAGACGCACCAGCAGCAGCTTCAGCTCGCCCACGGCGTCCACGCCCTTCTCGCTCTTCATCCGCCGGTCCAGCACCTGGCACATCTGCACCGCGTCGGCGCACCAGGCGGCCGTGGTCTTTTTGGCGGCGGAGAGCAGGAGTTTGGCCGGATAGTCGCTCTTCATCTCCCACAGCTCCATGAGCCAGTACTTGTCCTTGCCGCTGTCAATGGCCATCCGGGCGGTATAGATGCGCCGGAGCTGGCTGCCCAAAGCCGCCAGGATCATGATGGGCTCTGTCTGCATTTTCAGCAGATCCCCCAGGATGCGGGCCGCCCCGTCGTAATTCCCCTGGAGCACCGCGTCGGACAGGCGGAACACCTCCGCCGACAGCACCGGATCCGCCACAGCGTCGATGTCCTTCTGGGTGATGGCCCTGCCTTTGGCGTAGGCGCCGATCTTTGCGATCTCCGGCACCAGCCCCGTCATCAGACCGCCGCAGGTGAAGATCAGGTACTCCGCCGTCTGACGGTCGATCTCCTTCCCCAGGGCCTTGAACCGCCGGGCGATCCACACCACCAGGTCGCTGTTGTCCGCCGGACGGAACTCCACCGCTTCCACGTGGTCGGTGACGGCCTTGTACAGCTTCTTCATGGTGCGGTTGGGCTTGTATTCCACCGTGTCGTAGAGGAACACCACGCAGCAGTAGGGCGGCACATCCTCCAAAAAGGCGATCAGCTTTTCCCGCTGCTCCTCGTTCAGCTTGAACAGGTCGAAGTCCGACACCACGATCAGCGTCCGCTCCGCCATCATGGGCATGGCCTCCGCCGTCTCTGCCAGGGTCTGGACCGTCAGGTCCTTCCCCTCCAGGGTGTGGTAGTTGAACTCCTCAAACCCGGCGGGGACCAGCTTCTTCCGCAGCTCTTTGAGATAGTACTCCCGGAGATACGTCTCCTCCCCGTAGAAGATGTAGGCGTTCCCCGCCGTTCCCGCGGCCAGGTCGTTTTTCAGTTTCTGAAAGGCCTCGTTGGCCTTGGATGTCTTTTTCGCGTATGCCATGGTGTCTCCTCAATTCACAGATAGATGGACGGTACCCTGCTTGTCCGTCCGGTAGATCTCCACGTCTGCCAGCACCAGGCGGCGGAGGGCGTCCTCCGTGGGGTGGCCGTAGCTGTTGTCCCCCACGCTGATGATGCCCGTCTCCGGCGTCAGGGCCTCCAGCAACTCCTTCGAGGTGGAGGATTTGGAGCCGTGGTGGCCTACTACCAGGGCCTCGATGTCGGGCAGATCATGGTCGGCGATCAGCTGCCGCTCCGCCGCCATGTTCCGGTCCCCGGTAATCAGCAGGTCGTAGTCGCCATAGGTGCACAGGACGGCCAGCCCCTGTTCGTTGTCGCCCTCCACGTCCCCCGGCGGGTAGATGGTGAGGCTGCTCTCCCCCAGGGTGTAAACCGTCTCCGCCTCCACGTATTGAATGTCCACGCCGTGGTTCCGGGCGGCCAGCTCCACCCGGAACCGCGCCCCTGCATCGTCGGACACGTCCGGCAGGAGCAGAGTGTCCACCCGCGCTCTTGCCAGCAGCTCCGCCACGCCGGAGATGTGATCGTAGTCGTAGTGGGTCAGAATCAGATAGTCCAGCGTCCCACAGCCCATGGTGGCCAGGTGATCCGCCGCGATGCCGCCGGCGTCGTACCAGCTGTTGCGGCTGCCGCAGTCCACCAGGGCAAATTTCCCGCCGGAGGTCAGCAGCACGCTCTCCCCCTGCCCCACGTCCAGCACATAGGCGTCCAGGCCGCCCCGGGTGTAGTGGGGCGCGCCCAGCCGCACCGTCACCGCCAGGGATACCGCCGCCAGCACACCGGCCACGGCATACTTCCGCCGGGCCTTGGGCCGCAGGAAAAAGGCCGCGGCGAAGAGGACATACAGAAATACCAGCCAGTATTTCAGATACGGGTTGGTGAAGTACAGGGCGTGGTGGGGGACAGACGCCAGAACCCCGGATATCCAGAGGATATACCGGGTCAGCAAAGCCGGCACGAAGCCGATCACCGTCCCCAGAGGCACCCAGAGGAAGCTCGCCAGGACTGCCCCAAGCCCCAGCGTGAACACAAGGCTGGAGGCTGTCAGGCACAGCAGGTTGCTTACCGGAGAGATCAGTACCAGCGACCCGAAGTAGACAGCGCACAAGGGCACCGTGAATGCCATGGCCCCCACGGTGGCCGACAGGCTGGAAACCAGCAGTCGGCAGACCTTCCCACTCGGTCTCTCCCCCAACAGCAGGTCCTGGAGCTTCGGCGTCAGCCAGAGAAGCCCCGCCATGGCTCCGAAGGACAGCTGCAGACTGATGGAGGCCGCCGCAAAGGGGTTCGCCAGCAGGATCAAAAACAGGGCGGCGGACAGCGTGGTGGGCGGGTCGCTGTCCCGCTGAAACAGGGGTGCCGCCAGCACGAACACCACCATGATGCAGGCCCGGACCACCGAGGGACTGGCCCCGGTCAACAGCGTATAGAACATCAGGACGGGCAGCGCCAGCGCCGCCGCCAGACGGTGCCGGTGCCGTCCTGTGAGCAGCAGAATCAGCGTCATCAGAAAGCCGCAGTGCAACCCGGACACGGCCAGGATGTGGCTGAGTCCCGCCTCCGACAGGTCGGACCGGGCTTCTTCCGACAATCCGGACGTGTCCCCGGTGAGGATGGCGCTGAGGAACGCGGCCTCATCTCCGTCAAACAGCGCCGTCACCCGGTTCTGCATGGCCCGGGCCGCATGGGCGGGCCACCACCGTGGCGAGCCGGCGGATCCCTCACCGTAGACGGCCTCGTCTCCCCGCTGGTAGGCCAGCAGGAACACTCCCTGAGCGGTGAAGTTGGTAATGGTATCCTCCCGAAGCCGGGCGGAATCCTGAAATTTCACCTGTGCCGCCACCGTCTGGCCCGGCTCCAGGTCCAGCAGGTCCGCCCCGCCGTAGCAGACCACCTTGCCCAGGGGAACCCCCTCCAGCTTCACTGTCACCTTGGCGCCGTAGTCCGTGGGGACGGCGTACTCCAAAAGAGTCATGGAAGCGGTGCCCTCGCTGCCGGACAGGGCCGCAAGAGGCGCCCGTACAGCATAGCTGTACAGCCAGTTCCACCCCAGGGCCAGGGCCAGCCCCGTGCCCACCAGCAACACCCGCTTCCGCCAAAGTCCCGGCAGCAGCAGGGCGAGGCAGGCCGCGGCAAAGAAAACTGCCGCCACGGGCAGAAGAAGCCTCTCCGGCAGCAGATACTGGGCCAGACAGATCCCCAGAGCGAAGGACACGGTGAACGCGGCCAGCTTGCGCATGGTCTCTCCTCTTTTCCATCCTGCCAAACAGCTCGTCCAGCGGCTGCCCAGAACAGCGGGCAGGCTGCAAAAGAGCCGCAATTTTGCTCTCTCCGCCGGATCCATGCATAGGCCGCCGGGATTCACGGCACCTGCTCCGTTGCCCCGTGTCAGCCCTTTGGCCGGACGCGCTTTCTCCCAATGATTCTGCTTTCCCGCCTCGCCCCAGCCGATCACAGCTGTTTGGAAAAATGGGGAAAGAGAAACCATTTGGGTACATTATACCGGGAACCGGCGGGAAATACCAGCCCTTTTTCCATAAATCATGTTCCCTGCTCTTGACGGCTCTCTCCGCCCGGCGTAAGATAGCAGTAATCAGTGGAAATTCTTCCACCAAAAAAGAGAGGAGCGTTGACCATGAAACGCATTCTGACCATACCGGCCGCGACCTTGTTGCTGACTGCGGCAATGGCCGGGACCGCCTCCGCCTCTTCCTACGACTCCGTTGCGGAGGAATTGTCCGCCATCGGCGTGTTCCGGGGCACCGCCGGCGGCTTTGAGCTGGACCGCGCCCCTACCCGTTCCGAGGCCGCCATCATGCTGGTGCGGCTCTACGGCGCCGAGGACGAGGCCAAAGCCGCCTATGAGGCGGGAGAGATCTCCATGCCCTTCACCGACGTGAGCGAAACCGCGGCCCCCTCCGTCGCCTGGCTGTACAGCCAAGGCATCACCAACGGCACCTCCGCCACCACTTTCGGCGCATCCAGTCCGTGCAGCGCAAAAATGTATTGCGCCTTCCTGCTGCGGGCACTAGGCTATGAGGACGGCGTGGACTTCCTGTACGCAGACACGCTGGACTTCGCCATGCTCCACGGCCTGTTCAACCTCTCCATGCTGGACGCCGCCCCCTTCCTGCGGGACGATCTGGCTGCCGTCACCTACCAGGCCCTGGGCGCTGATCTCAAGGACGGCAGCACCTATCTGCTGGCCAGCCTGGTGGAGAGCGGCGCCATTGACGCCGAGGCCGCCCGGCCCATTACCGAGAAAATCGAGGCCTACCGGGCCCTGACCGCCGCCAGCCAGGCCTCCTCCACCGGCATCGACGCGGACTATACCATGAATATGGGGATGGACATTGCCGTTGACGGCTCCGATGGGACCGAGACCATCCACGAAACCATGTCCGTGGCCGTCTCCGGAAACGGCCGCATCCAGATGATTCTGAAAGACCCGCTCCAGCTGGCCATTTCCATGAACATGAACATGGAATCCAACACGGCAGGCGCCGGCCCCGATGTGACCATGCAGGATCAAGTCTCTGTTCAGGAGTGGATGCAGGACGGCTGGGTCTATATCCAGGAGGAGATGGACGGAACCACAGACCGGTACAAATATCCGGTTGGCAACATGGACGGGTTCGCGGAGTTTTACCAGGAGATGCTGCAGATCAGCGGCCAGATGAACAGCATGATGCTGCCCATGATCGACTCCATCGACGTCTCCCGCACGGGCTCCCGCACCGTATACACCATGAAGATGGATGACAGCCTGAACAGCCTTCTGGAGGATCTGCTGACGGCCTTGCAGGAAGAGCTTGCCGCCATGGAGAGCCCGGTGGACCTCACCGCAGATCTGCAGAGCTGCACATACGTCTACACCGTCGGTTCCGACGGAGAGCTGGAGTCCTGCACCGCGGACTTCGACCTGGATCTGGTGCTGGGCCTGCCTGTCACGGAGACCGAAAATGCGCAGATTACTGCCAAGCTCCAGATGGATATGCAGATGGATGTCAACGCCACCGGCGATGATGTGCGCATCTCTTATCCCAGCTTCTCCAACTTTGAGGACCTGACCCCGGTCCTCTCCGGCGGTGAGCTGTAACCCCCCCCTTCTAATTCAGTAAGAGAGCGCCGCGAGCAAAGCTCGCGGCGCTCTCTTATGCTCCAACGGACGGCAAATCAGGAAATTGAAATCATTTTGCCTCAGCGGTACAGCCGCCCCTCTCGAAGGCCGCATCAGCCCGGAGGCCACGTCATATCTCTGCCGCTCAGTACGTGGAAGTGCAGATGAAACACGCTCTGCCCCGCCTGCATTCCCCACCTGGCCAAGCCCGGTGGGGGCCCCGGATAAAACTTGAGCGGGCAGGCAAAGCCCGCCCGCTCCAAGGTTTTGCTTCGCAAAACGCTTGCACGCGCTCTCGCGTGCGGCCCCGCCGGGGCCGTGGCTCCCAGGCATCAGCCCGGAGGCCACGTCATATCTCTGCCGCTCAGTACATGGAAGTGCAGATGAAACACGCTCTGTCCCGCCTGCTCGCCGATGTTGGAGACCACCCGGTAGCTGTCCAGCCCCTTTTCCTTTGTCAGCTTGGCAATGACCTCGAAGATATGAGCCACCACTGTGCTGTTGTCCGCGGTGATCTCAGACACAGAGCCAATGTGGGCCTTGGGTACCACCAGGAAGTGGGTGGGCGCCTGGGGATCAATGTCATTGAAGGCGTAGCACACGTCGTCCTCGTAGACCTTGCTGCTGGGGATCTCCCCGGCAACGATCTTGCAGAATAGGCAATCGGACATTTTCAAACCTCCTTTGATGTGATCGGTATAAACTGATGATAAACGGGATCGTAGCGATAGTCAACCCCCGCCAGCGTCTCCCGCAGGGACTGCTCGTCCGCATCCAGGGACGCGCACAGATCCTCCAGGTCCGCATACTGGTCCCGGAGGCGGGCGTTGAGGAAGCTCAGAAGAATGTAGGGGTCCTTGGGCAGCAGCATGGCAGCCCCCTTTCTCTGTAAAGGGAAAATACTTGCGATATTCTGAAAGTAAATAATTTTACCGCACGGGTGTGTAGTTGACGGATGCTTCCTCCTCTGTGGTCTCCAGCTTGAAGATCACGGGGCGGAGCCCATCGTTGCAGGAGCAGATGGCCACGCCGGGCCTGCGGATCCAGTCGCCGTAATAGAACAGACCCTCTCCCGCCCCGTGGGCCAGGGCGAACACATACTGATAGATAGCCTTCCAGGCCTCGTCACAGAGGCCATCCGGCTTGGCGTAGTCGGCGTAGAACACCTGGCCTTCCCGCAGCATGGGGCAGGGGCCCAGCCCTTCAGCGCCGTATTCCGCCGCCAGCTCTTCATCCAGGGTGGTTTTCAAGACGGTGATCTTGACTTTTTTCATGGATCGTCCTCCTGGTAAAGATCAAATGTGATAGGTGGAAATTCAAACAGGGGCTTTTCCTTCCTCTGCATCCCCCGCTTGGGCTTCTCTAACCCCAGTGTGTCATAATATGCGTCGGAGAAATTCAGGACCGACGGGTCAAAGCCCGTCTGGAGCTCCTTCACCCGCTGGAATGGGTCCCGGGACCGGATGTGGAATGTCTCCGCCAACAGGTCCAGGGATGCGTCCCGGCTCTTGAAGTCCTCCTCGCAGCCCGGCCAGGTGTTGGCATCGTTGTCCTCCAGAAGCTTCCGGAACCGGGTCGCGTCCAGCATGAAGATCTGCGCCAGAGGACTGGTACATTTGCAGTAGAACAGATGGGAAAGGAACTCCCGGAAGTCCGCCCCCACCGGCAGCACAAAGGTGCCCTCTTCTGCCAGCTCCGGCTCCACGCAGTACACCGCCTCATCCCCCGGCAGGAGGACGAAGTGCGTCCCGCAACTGCCCCAGCCAATGATCTCGGCATTTTCCGGGGTACAGAAATACCGTACCGGGTCGGCGTCTGTCTCCGGTTCCAGCTCCAGCATGGAGAAGTCCAGAGGCAGGCCGAAAAACGTCTTGACGTCCTCTCGAGTTGACATAAAGTTCTCCCACTCCACTCTGCTCCCGCCAGGCCTTTGCCCGGCGAGGCCCCGGGGAAGGTGTCATCTACAGCTTACTTCAGCTTTTCCGCCACAAAATCATCCACGGTGGCCAGTGCATCATCCAGCTTCAGCAGGTCACTGCCGCCGCCCATGGCGCTATCAGGCTTGCCGCCGCCCTTGCCGCCGCAGATGGCGCAGACACTCTTCACCAGGTCGCCGGCCTTGATGCCGCGCTTCACCGCCTCGGGACCGCAGACTGCCAGGAAGGTGATCTTCTCCCCATTGGCAGAAGCCAGCACTGCCACAACATCCGGGGCCTTGTCCCGCAGGAAATCGCCCATCTGCCGCAGGGCGTTCGCATCCATGCCGTTACGGATAGCGGTCAGGACCTTCAGGCCGCCCACGTTCTTGGCGGCGGTCAGGAATTGCCGGGCCTCGCCCAGGGACGCCTCGGACTTGAACTTCTCCAGCTCATGGCGCAGCTCCTTCATCTCCGCTGCCTGCTGCTCCGCCTTGGCGGCCAGCTCACCAGGTGTTGTCTTCAGCACTTGAGCGGCGTGGAACAGCAGCTCCTGATTCCGGTTCATGGTGTCCAGGCTCAGTCGGCCCACCGTGGCCTCGATCCGGCGGACGCCCGAGGCGACGGAGCCCTCGGACTTGATGCGGAAGGGACCGGCCTTGGCGGTGTTGTCCAGATGGGTGCCGCCGCAGAACTCCATGGAGAAGTCGCCCATCTCCACCACGCGGACGATATCGCCGTACTTCTCACCGAACATGGCCACGGCGCCCTTCTTTTTGGCCTCCTCGATGGGCAGCACCTCCGTCGCTACGGGGTAGCCCTCCAGGATGGCGTCGTTCACCAGCTTGTCGATCTGAGCCAGCTGCTCCGGGGTGATAGCCTCAAAGTGCGTAAAGTCAAAGCGCAGCCGGTCCGGCTCCACCAGGGAGCCCGCCTGATGCACATGGTCGCCCAGGACCTTCTTCAGGGCAGCGTCCAGCAGATGCGTGGCGCTGTGAGCCCGCATGATGGCCTTCCGGCGCTCCATGTCGATGGATGCGGTGACGGTCTCCCCCACGCTGAGGGTGCCGGAGACCACCTTGCCGGAGTGCATGAACTTGCCGCCCTTGTTCTTCTGAACATCCGTCACCTGGAAGGTGCCGTTGGGTCCCTGAATGGTGCCGTGGTCTCCCACCTGGCCGCCCATCTCGGCATAGAACGGCGTCTGGTCCAGCACCAGGATGCCCTCCACGCCCTGAGCCAGCTCGTCCCGCAGTTCCCCGTCGGCCACCAGGGCCAGGACTCTGCCCTGCTCGCTGGAGCGATCATAGCCTACGAACTCCGTGGCGGGCATGTCCTTGCCGAACTCGATGCCTGCCCAGCCCAGGTCGCCCAGGGCCTCCCGGGCCTTGCGGGCGCGGACCTTCTGCTCTTCCATCAGAGCCTTGAAGCCCTCCTGGTCCACGGTCATGCCGGCCTCCTCCGCCATCTCCACGGTCAGGTCGATGGGGAAGCCGTAGGTGTCGTACAGCTTGAAGGCGTCAGCGCCGGAGAACACGGTCTCCCCCTGGGCCTTGTGGGCGGAGAGCATATCGTCATAGATCTTCATGCCGGCGTCCAGGGTCTTGGCGAAGTTCTCCTCCTCCGTGCGGATGACCTTGGTGATATAGGCTTGCCGCTCCCGCAGCTCGGGATAGTGGCCCTCGTTCTCATGGACCACGGTGTCGCACACCTCATATAAGAAGGGATGGTTCACTCCCAGCAGCTTGCCGTGCCGGGCGGCCCGGCGCAGCAGGCGGCGCAGCACATAGCCCCGGCCCTCGTTGCTGGGCAGAACACCGTCACAGATCATGAAGGTGGCGGAGCGGATATGGTCGGTGATGACCCGCAGGGAGACGTCGATCTTGTCGCTCTGCTCGTACTTGGCGCCGGTGATCTCGCTGACCTTGTTGGTGATGTTCATGACGGTGTCCACGTCGAACAGACTGGCCACGTTCTGGCTGACGCAGGCCAAACGCTCCAGGCCCATGCCAGTGTCGATGTTCTTCTGCTTCAGCTCGGTGTAGTGGCCCTCTCCGTCGTTGTCGAACTGGGAGAACACCACGTTCCAGACCTCGATATACCGGTCGCAGTCGCAGCCCACGGTGCAGCCGGGCTTTCCGCAGCCCCACTCAGGGCCCCGGTCATAGTAGATCTCGGAGCAGGGGCCGCAGGGGCCGGAGCCGTGCTCCCAGAAGTTGTCCTCCTTGCCGAACTTGAAGATCCGATCCTCGGGGATGCCGATTTCATCCCGCCAGATGGCGAAGGCCTCATCGTCGGCGGGGGTGGTCTCGTTGCCGGCGAACACGGAGGGATACAGCCGGTCCGGCTCCAGACCCACCCATTCGGGAGAGGTCAGGAACTCCCAGGCCCAGTGGATCGCATCCCGCTTGAAGTAGTCTCCGAAGGAGAAGTTGCCCAGCATCTCGAAGTAGGTGCCGTGGCGGGCGGTCTTGCCGATGTTCTCGATGTCGCCGGTGCGGATGCACTTCTGGCAGGTGCAGACCCGATGGCGGGGGGGCTCCTCCTCCCCGGTGAACCAGGGCTTCATGGGCGCCATGCCGGAGTTGATCAGCAGCAGGCTGGCGTCGTTCTGGGGAATCAGGGAAAAGCTGGGCAGCCGCAGGTGTTCTTTTGTCTCAAAGAATTTGAGAAACATCTCCCGCAGCTCGTTCAGTCCGTATGTGGGATGTGCCATAAATGTTCTTCCTCCTAAAAATATCTTTTTATTCTCAATAATATATGATAAATAAAAGCAATACCGCCTGTTATTTTCCAGTCGCCGGCATGGTGGGATCCGTCAGCTCCGCCGCGGCCAGCAGCTGCCGGGCCGCCATGCCGATCTTCCGGGGCAGATCCGGCAGTTCCCTGTCCAGCCGCACCTGCAGCTCCACCTGTCCCTTGACCACGCCCCAGCTGTTGTTCTCCAGATGCCGGGGCCAGTAAGCCAAGGAGATGTCTCCCGGGTTCGGATGTCCGAACGCCGCGACAATCAACCGGTGCGCCCGAAAGAAAGCCCGATAAGACCGGGCGGTTCCCTTCCAGAAGGGGACCTCCGTCAGCTCCGGCGGCAGCTCCTCCCAGCAGGGAGTGTCCTCCCATCGATCCCACAGAGCCAGCAGTGCCGTCCCCAGCTCCGGAGCCGTCAGCGGCGGGGACAGGGTCTTTACCGCTGCAAGAATGTGCGAAGGCCCGCTCCGGCTGCGGATCACCGGAAACAAAAGGAATCTCCCCTCTGAATCGGAAAAAATCTGGATGCCACCCAGGCGGGACGGGTGCGGAGATTGGGCTCGCTGAAAGAACACCAGTATATCCCCTCTTTTCTAAAGCAGAAAAACCGCCCCTGACGCACGTCAGGGGCGGAAGAACTTCCACGGTACCACCCTGATCTGTCCCATGGGGACATCTCATGTCATCCGCTAACGGGGATGAGCCGTCCCGCTCGCCGCAGGCCGCTCCAAAGTGGCTGCTCCGCGGCGTGGGCAAGGGGCTCGCACCGTCTCCCCTCTCGCTTGGCCGGTCTCGCGAAGCTGGCTTTGTCATAGCTTTTTGCTGTTTTCAGACACAATTATTATAAACGTTTCTGCCCGGTTGTCAACGGGAAAATCACAGTTTTTTTCCCTTGCCTCCGGAAATCCCCGGGACCTTCTTTCCTGTCAGAATGCAGACGCCGTCCGCCACGCACTTGCCACAGCCGATGCAGCTGGTAGGTCCGCTCTTCCGGCTGTACGCCGCCCAACAGTAAAACGCAGTGCCCGCCAGAATGATCCCCGTCGCCAGAATCTCATGCCACGCCATGTTGCAGCCCCCCCTTTTTGTTTTTAGCCTACCACACAAAGGGGGCACTTGTCTGTGGCAGCTGCAACAGCCGCAGGCCCAGCAGCGGCAGCAGCTCCGCCGCAGGAGCCGGAAGTTCCGGCAGTGGAAATTCCTGGGGCTCCACCACGCCGCCGCCCGGCCGAGGCAGCTGCCGCTGGACGCAGAGGACCGGTTCCGCCAGGCTGGACAGGGTGAGACTGTCCCTGGAGGACAGGCCATAGGTGACCACCGTCTCCGCCGTGATGCGCTCCAGCGGCGCGGTACAATCCCCCGGCACCAGCAGCACCCGGCACAGGGCGGCCGTATCCCCCAGCTCCCCGCACCCCCGGCGGGTCAGGACCAGCAGTGGCCAATACTGTTCCGCCAGCGCCTCCGCCCGCTCCGCCCCCAGAACGCCGGGCGGCAGCAGCTTTCTCCACGCCGGGGGACAGCAGAAGATAACTCCCTCCATCAAAACACCTCCCGGCTAGTGTCTGCTGGAGGTTGGATTCCATGCAAAAAATTTGCTCGTCATTTTGCCCCTGCCGTGCTATACTGGAACGTAAGATACTGGAAACGGGGTGATCTCCTTGCATTTCTGGGCCCATCTGCGGACCATAAACCGCCACCGGGCACTGGTGCGGAAGTACTGCTTCCGCCTGGGGCTGTACTGGCAGGGCCTGATCCATGACCTGTCCAAGTACGCCCCTGTGGAGTTCTTTGCCGGGGTGAAATACTTCCAGGGGGATCACAGCCCAAACGACGCCCAGCGGAAGGAACATGGATACAGCGCCTCCTGGCTCCACCACAAGGGCCGCAACTGCCACCACTTTGAGTATTGGACGGATTACAGCCCCACCGGCGAAGGGATCGTAGGTGTGGAGATGCCGAGAAAATATGTGGCGGAGATGTTCTGCGACCGTCTGGCCGCCAGCAAGGTCTACCGGGGAAAGGATTTCAATCCCGGTGACCCTTACCAGTTCTATCTCCGGGGCAAGGACCGGCGGCTGCTGATCCACCCGGCCACCGCGGCGCTTTTGGAGACCATGCTTTTAAAGCTCCGGGATGAGGGCGAGGACGCGGCCTTTGCATATATCCGGCAGGAGATCCTGGGAAAGTCCCAGGATGCCCCACCGCCGGACCCCCGGCGCTTTTGACAGGTGCACAGACTGTCCCCCTCCCACTGATGCCGAGAAGAGCCGTATGCCGGCGGGCAAACATTGACCATGTTTGCCCGCCGGCATGAGACTGGGCAGCGATTTACTTGATATGGGCGCCGATCTCCGTCAGCAGCCGCAGCAGGGGCCGCCACAGGTCCGGGTGGTGCTCCAGCAGAAAGGTCTGGACCTCCGGGGCCGTCAGGCCGTCTCCCCACAGCAGCACATGGCTGCCGGAGGCGAACTCCCCCACGGCGGTGGGCGCCACGGCGGAAACCGCCACGGCGATCTTGGCGGCAATGGCCGCCACGCCGCCGGCATAGACCCCCACGGCGCTGACCCCCAGGGCCAGATACCCCAGGGCCGCCACGCCAAAAGCCGCCAATCCCCCCGCCACGATGCCCAGGGACAGCATTCCCATGGCCAGCACGCCAAAGGTGAACAGGCCCACCCCCACGATGCCGATGGCCACCACGCCGATGGCGCAGTTGCCGATGGCGATGATGCCCTTGGCCGTGTTATCCATGGACAGTTTCCCGTTCCGGACGAAGCCGAACCGGATAGACACCAGGGGCAGGCCGAAGATCCGGGTCTTGCTGTCGTAGCGGTAGACCCTGCCCTTCACATAATTGGTCAGCTCGTCCACCTTTTTCTCCAGCCGGTCTGCCTGCTTGGAAGAGATTTCCCCGCTTCCGCCGCATGGATTGTCCGGCTCCTCCATCCAGTCCTTCACCAGATAGTCCACGGACACGCCGAACAGCTCTGACAAGGAGATCAACTTCACAAGTTCCGGCATGGCAGTGCCGCCCTCCCACTTGCTGACAGACTGCCGGGTGACCCCCAGGCGGTCTGCCAGCTGCTCCTGGCTCATGCCGGACTTCCGCCGCAGCCCCGTCAATTTCTCGGAAAATGTCATCGGAGAACACTCGCTTTCTCATTTGGATGCCCTTATGATAAGCCACCCGCCGCGCACCTGGCAAGAACGCGGCGGGTGGAACTTTGTCAACCCCAGGTTGCAGCCCTTGAGGCCCAGGGGATTCCAGATTTTTGCCAGGCTCCGGGTGCTATGGCGGGAGTTCCTGCTGCGATGGACGATGAGGCAGGGTGTTTTACCAGATCCCCAGCAGGTGCTGGACCAGCAAGCTGACGCCGGCAATGGCCACCCAGCAGCAGAAGCCCATGAAGATAGGCTTGCCGCCGGTCTTCACCAGCTTCACGATGTCGGTGTTCAGACCGATGGCTGCCATGGCCATGACGATGAAAAACTTGCTGGCGTTTTTCAGGAAGCTCACCGCAGCTGCGGGGATGGGCAGAACCGTGGTGATGATGGAAGCCAGCAGGAACAGCAGCACAAACCAGGGGAAGATTTTCTTGATGTCCACCTGGGCGCCGCCCTGCTTTCCCTCCCGGCGGGTCCTCAGCAGGGCCAGCACCAGCGTGATGGGGATAATGGCCAGAGTCCGGGTCATCTTCACGATGGCGGCAGTGTCCAGGGTATTGGCGCCGGGGTGCATTCCGTCCCAGGCGGCGGCCGCCGCGGTGACGGAGGAGGTATCGTTCACCGCGGTGCCGGCAAAGAGGCCGAAGCCCTCGTTGGAGAGGCCCAGCACACCTCCCAGAGTGGGGAAGATCAGAGCCGCGATGACGTTGAACAGGAAGATCACAGAGATGGCCTGGGCGATCTCCTCGTCATCCGCGTCGATGACCGGGGCAGTGGCGGCGATGGCGCTGCCGCCGCAGATGGAGGAGCCTACGCCGATGAGAGTGGAGATGTTGCTGTCCATGTGCAGGGCCTTATAGAGGGCGAAGGCCACGATCAGGCTGGTGGCGATGGTGGAGACGATGATGGGCAGTGACTGTCCCCCCACCTGTAACACGCTGGAGAGATTCATGCCGAAGCCCAGCAGCACCACCGCCAGCTGGAGGATCTTTTTGGAGGTGTACGTGATTCCGCTCCTGGCGGCCTTCTGGTCCTTCCAGAACAGAGCGATCACCATGCCGATGAGGATGGCGAACACCGGGCCGCCCACCACCTCGAACCGCTGCCCCAGCAGCCACGCGGGCACGGCGATCACCAGGCAGATCAGGATGCCCGGCGCGTTTTTCCTGACAAATTCCATAATACAATTCCTTTCCATCTGTTTCATTCGGGGTTGTATCATATCACGGCGTAAAGGATTTGTCAAAAAAATCCGGGGCGGCCTCTGGCCGCCCCCATGATGCAATGCCAGGCTCAGTGGAGGGGGATCTCCGTCTCTCCCCACAGCAGATAGTCCGCTTGAGACAGATCCACAGGCCGGGCGAAGAAGCCGCTCTGCTCCATCCAGCCGCTGCCGCCCTTGCTGAAGCTGCTGGCAACCTCCACCTGCGTCCCATCTTTCAAAACCAGCAGCAGTTCTGTGTCGGGGATTGCTATATCTGAGAATTCCACTACCTCTCCGCTGTCAGCCGTCACAAGCGCCACGGCGTCTCTGCCGTTTTCTGCCGCTGCGGCCTGGACGGCGTTCTCATCGTAGTGATAGCTCCACTGGAGCCCCAGAGGAGAGACCTTCAGACGCTCCATGGTCAAGGTGCCGCAGGGCGCCTGTGCCGTGACACCAGCAACATCCACCGCCAGCAGGCTATCTTCCGCCAGACCACCGGAGAGCACGAAGTCAAAATCGCCGGAGAAGATCTCCGTATAGGCCTTCCCATCCGTCTGCTTCCACAGCCCCGGTATGTGGAGGACCTTTCCCTCCAAGTCTCCGTCCGCCAGAATGGAGAGTACCACTGTCAGCGTGTTGTCCGCAGGATCCGGGTCCTCCAGCCAAGTGAACTCCGTGGAATAAGAGATCGCCGGGTCCCCGCCGTCCGGCTCCCGCAGCTCAAGCCACTCGCCGTTCAAAATATCATCGCCGAAGAGCTGGTAGGTTTCATTTTCACCGTCCAAGGGTGGCAGGACCGTGCCCTCTGGGGCCTGAATCTCCAGCATCAGGTAGAATACCCCATCCATGCCGAAGGCCGCCATAGGTGTCATCATGGCTCCACCTGCGGAGACCGCACCCGGCAGGCCGCCGCTGAGGGTGTCCACCACCGCCTGCTCCCCCGGGTCCAGTCTGCCGAAAAAGCTGTCCCATAGCGACGCAGTAACAGCCGCCGCCGTGCCCACCAACAGCACTGCTGCCAGTACCGCCGCCATCCCCCGTTTCATCCACAAGCTCCGGTGCTGGACCGGCGGTCCGGCCTGCTCCGCCATCAGGGCGTCCGTCAGGGCGGACCTCCCCGCTTCCGTGAACTGTACCTGGTCCAACTCACTCTGATAAGCATTCCTGTCCATAAGCGCCTCCCAGCATGTTCCGCAATTTTGCCTTGCCCCGGTAGAGATACGTGCTGACCTGACTGGCCGTGCAGCCCATCAACGTCCCGATCTCCGCCGGCTCGTATCCCTCGTAATACCGCAGGTACACCGCCTGGCGGTATCGCTCCGGCAGGGCCTGCACCGCCGCCAGCACAGGACTCTCCCCTGGCTCCGGCAGATGGACCGCCGCGTGGGCCGCCGCCTCCAACGGCAGGCGCCGCCGGACCCAGGCGGATTTCTTCCAGTCCTTGCAGCAGTTGACGGCCACCCGGACCACCCAGGCCCGCTCCAGCCGCTCCTCCGCAAAGCGGCGGGGACTGGTCAGCAGCTTCAAAAGCACCGTCTGACAGATGTCCTGGGCGTCGTGGACGCTGCCCGTCCAGGTCCAGGCGATCCGCAGCACGGTGTCCGACCACCGCTCTACCAGTTCCTCCGCTTCCGGGCGGGTATATGTGATTTGTTCCGTACAATCAACTCCTTTGCCGGCGCCGTTCTGCTGATAAAACGAATGATGAGGCTGCCATCTGACAGGGACATACAAAAAAGCCCGCCGGGAATATCCCGGCGGGCTGATCGAATGTCCGCTTACTGCTCTTCCAGCACGGCCTTGTGATAGACCTTCTTGCCCTTTTTGATGACCGCGCCCTCGCCGCAGCAGTCCTTGCAGCTGAACCTGGCCTCAATATCGGCCACCTTCTGGCCGCAGACCGTGACGCCGCCCTGCTGCACCAGCCGCCGGGCCTCGCCCTTGGAGGCAGCCAGGCCGCACTTTACCAGCAGGGTCAGAATGTCGATCTCTCCCTCGGCGGTGAAATCCTCCCGGCAGAGCTTGGTGCAGGGCATGTTGGCGCTGTCCCCGCCGCCGCCGAACAGGGCGCGGGCGGCCTCCTGGGCCTTGGCGGCCTCTTCCTCGCCGTGAACCAGCTTGGTCAGCTCGAAGGCCAGGATCTCCTTAGCGGTGTTCAGCTGACTGCCCTGCCAGGTATCCATCTCGTCGATCTGCTCCAGCGGCAGGAAGGTCAGCATCCGGATGCACTTGAGCACATCGGCATCTCCCACGTTCCGCCAGTACTGGTAGAAGTCGTAGGGAGAGGTCTTGTTGGGGTCCAGCCACACGGCGCCGCTGGCGGTCTTGCCCATCTTCTTGCCCTCGGAGTTCATCAGCAGCGTGATGGTCATGGCATAGGCGTCCTTGCCCAGCTTGCGCCGGATCAGCTCCGTGCCGCCCAGCATATTGCTCCACTGGTCGTCGCCGCCGAACTGCATGTTGCAGCCCACCGTCTGGAACATGTGGTAGAAATCATAGGACTGCATAATCATATAGTTAAATTCCAGGAAGCTCAGGCCCTTTTCCATCCGCTGCTTGTAGCACTCGGCCCGCAGCATGTTGTTGACGGAGAAGCAGGCGCCCACCTCCCGCAGCAGCTCGATATAGTTCAGCTTCAGCAGCCAGTCGGCGTTGTTCAGCATCAGGGCCTTGCCCTCGCCGAACTCGATAAACCGCTCCATCTGCTTCTTGAAGCAGTCGCAGTTGTGCTGGATGGTCTCCGGCGTCATCATGGAACGCATGTCCGTCCGGCCGGAGGGGTCGCCGATATAGCCGGTGCCGCCGCCGATCAGGGCGATAGGGCGGTTGCCCGCCATCTGCAGCCGCTTCATCAGGCACAGGGCCATGAAGTGGCCCACGTGCAGGCTGTCCGCCGTGGGGTCAAAGCCGATATAGAACGTGGCTTTGCCGTTGTTCACCAACTCCCGGATCTCCTCCTCGTCCGTCACCTGGGCGATGAGCCCCCGGGCCTTCAGTTCCTCGTAGATCTGCATGATTTGTCTCTCCTTTTGTCCGTTTGTGAAATCTGGGACAGGTATCAAAAACGCCCTCTGTCCCCCAGGGGACAGAGGGCGAGAAGTTCTCGCGGTACCACCTCTGTTCGCGCCGCCCTCGCGGGCAGACGCCTCAGGCCGTGCGAACACACGGCGGCGCTGTAACGGGCGCTCCCGGAGCACGCCTACTGGGCCGAAGGCCGTTTGGGTGCCAGCTCCGCGGTGTATTCGCCGGGCCCTGCCCGCCTCTTTCCACCAGACCAGAGGCTCTCTTGGGGGCGGTCTTCCCGGGTACTGCTCCGCTTCATCACTGTAAGAGGTATTCTAGCCGATTTTTTACAGCTTGTCAACTGGTGGACGGCCTTTCTTTTTGCGGAAGAAATCGTATACACCCTTCTGGCAGTCGTCCTCATCCGCCTGTTCCAGCATCTGGCGGAGACGGCTCTCCGCCTCCTGAAGCGGGGCGCAGGCGCAGGGTGTCCGCCGCAAGATCTCCAGGACTTCATACATCTCGCCGCCGAGCCGCAGATAGAGGTACTTGTACCGGATGTTCTCCTCCGCTTTCTCCTTATAGAACTCCGCTTCCCGCCTGTATGCCTCCGCCGCCTCCAGATCGTCCATTCTGACACCTCCCTAAATTTTGTGTCTATATTCTAGTACGCTTTTTACATAGTAACTCGTTTTGTACTTAAAATCAACTTATATTCTACTGAAATGGAGTTTACTATGAAAAAGCCACGGGACAGTCATCTTGGATTTCGCATGGATAAGGAGACACATGACAAGCTGTTTTATATCGCGGAATATGAAGGACGAACAGGCAGCGGGCAGATTCTGTACCTGATCCGCCGCTGTATCACGGAGTTCGAGCAGGTCCACGGCAAAATCAATCTGGAGGAAGACCTCCGGGACTGAAGGAGCCCCCTCCCGGTCCGGCGCGGTTTTCTGCGCCGGGCTTGATTTTCGCGCCCGCGGCCGCTATGATAGGATACAGATATTTTTCAGAAGTGAGGTGCCCTATGCCCCAGGATCCCAGACAGCGGGACGGCTGCCGATTCACCGCACAGAACATCACAGCGGCCCAGGAGAAGAATCCCTTTGCCAAGATCTCCGACATCGTCTATGAACTGCTGGAGAAGGCCATCTTCTCCTCCGCCATCCCGCCGGGGAGCAAGCTGAACATCTCCAAGCTGGCGGAGCAGATGGGGGTCAGCACCTCCCCGGTGACCCGGGCGGTGGAGCGGCTGGAGGAAAACGGCCTGGTGACCGCCGTCCGCAGCAGCGACAGCAAATACCGCAGCTACTTCGTCTTTGACCTCAGTAGCGAGTCCCTGGAGGACCTGTTCGTGGCCCGGCGGGCCATCGAAGGAGAGGCGGCCTTCCTCTGCGCACAGAAGCGGACCCTGATTGACCTGCCCAGGCTCCAGAAGCTGGCAGACCAGTTCCAGTCCGCCTGGCAGGACTTTGCGAAGGATCTGGATACCGCCCCCACCGCCTCCGAGCGGGCCAAGATCGACCTGGAGTTCCACCACCAGCTGGTGCTGACCACAGAGAACGAGTATCTCATCGACATGTTCGAGACCCTCCAGGGCACCCTTCACTACCTGTCTATCCGCTCCTGCGAGTTCGTTGCCACGGAACAGAAAAAGGACAATCTGATCGTCATGGGCTCCCAGCACGTGGCTATCTGCTCCGCCATCGGCCTGGGGCTGCCGGAGCTGGCTCGCTCCGCCATGGAGCGGCACATCGATTTCTGCTGCAGCCGCTGCCTCATCAACCGCACCTTTCACGCCGCCGGATCCCGCTGACGGCGGAACGAAAGCGCCCCAGGGCAAAGCCCTGGGGCGCTTTCGTTTATAGGAGTGTCGATTTCAGCAAAGTTATTTCTGGGCCGCCAGCTTCTCGTACTGGGCGTACCGGGCGGCGCACTGCTCCTCCGCCTCGGCGAAGAGCTGCTCGGCGATCTGAGGGAAGGTGCGGGTCAGGCCGGAGAACCGGACCTCGCCCATCATGAACTCCCGCAGCTTGCCGTTGGGGGCCTTGCTGTCCAGCTGGAAGGGGTTCTTCCCCTCCGCCGCCAGCTCAGGGCTGTACCGGAACAGGGGCCAGTAGCCGCACTCCACCGCCAGCTTCTGCTCCGCCTGGCTCACCTTCATGCTCTTGGCGATGCCGTGGTTGATGCAGGGGGCGTAAGCGATGACGAGGGACGGGCCCTTGTGGGCCTCGGCCTCCTTCAGGGCCTTCACCACGTGGGCGGGGTTGGCGCCCATGGACACCTGGGCCACATAGACATGGCCGTAGTTCATGGCAATCATGCCCAGGTCCTTCTTGGGGGTCTTTTTGCCGCTGGCGGCGAACTGAGCCACCGCACCGATGGGCGTGGCCTTGGAGGCTTGGCCGCCGGTATTGGCGTACAGCTCGTTGTCCACCACCAGGATGTTCACGTCGATGCCGGAGGCCAGCACGTGGTCCAAGCCGCCGTAGCCGATGTCATAGGCCCAGCCGTCGCCGCCGTACATCCACATGGTCTTTTTCACCAGCTGGTCGGCGTTGTCCCGCAGGAACCGCACGTCGGCGCTGGAGTCGGCGGTCTGGTTCAGGGCGGCGATCAGGGCGTCGGACACGGCCCGGGTCTTGTCGCCGTCGTCGCCGTCTTGCAGCCAGCTCTCCAGGGCGGCCTTCAGGGCAGCGTCGGAGGTGGTGTCCAGGGCGGCCTTGGCGTGGGTCTTGACCTGGTTGCGCTGCTGGTCCACGGACAGGCACATGCCCAGGGAGTATTCGGCGTTGTTCTCGAAGAGGGAGTTGGACAGGGCCGGGCCGTGACCGGCGGAGTCCTTCACCATGGGAATGGAGGGCACGGACAGAAACATGGCCTGGGCGCAGCCGGTGGCGTTGGCGATGTACATCCGCTCGCCGAACAGTTGGGTCATCAACTTCATGTAGGGGGTCTCGCCGCAGCCGGCGCAGGCACCGGAAAACTCCATCAGCGGCCGCTGGAACTGGCTGCCCCGGACGGTGAACTTGTCCAGAGGATTGGCCTTCTCGGAGAGGGACAGGCAGTGATTCCAGTTGTCCTGCTCCGGCATCTGGGACTCCAGCGGCTTCATCACCAGGGCCTTCTCCCTGGCGGGGCACACGTCGGCGCAGCTGCCGCAGCCCTGGCAGTCCAGGGGATCCACCTGGATGCGGAAGGTATAATTCTCCATCCCCCTGCCGTTGGCCTTGTGGGTGATGCAGCCGGCCGGGGCCTGCTCCGCCTCCTCCTTGGTAAACAGGAAGGGCCGGATGGCGGCGTGGGGGCACACCAGGGAGCACTGGTTGCAGCCGATGCAGTTGTCCGGCAGCCACTGGGGCACATCCACGGCGATGCCGCGCTTTTCGTACTTGGAGGTCTCCACCTCCGTCACGCCGTCGGCAAAGCTGAGGAACTTGCTGACAGGGATCTTGTCGCCGGCCTGGGCGTTGACGGGGATCAGCACGTCCCGGACGTAGTCCGGCACACCTGCGGCCTCAGTCTGCTCCAGGGGCTCGTCGGGCAGGTCCTTCCAGCTGTCGGGCACTCGGATCTCCTCCACGGACTGGAGGCCCCGGTCCACAGCGGCGTAGTTCATGTTCAGGACCTTGTCGCCCTTCTTGAAGTAGCTGTGGGTGATGGCGTCCTTCATGTACTGGACGGCCTCATCCACCGGCAGCACGCCGGAGAGCTTGAAGAACGCCGCCTGGAGGACCGTGTTGGTCCGGTTGCCCAGACCCAGCTCCTGGGCGATGGACACGGCGTCGATGGTATAGAACTTCACATGGTTCCGGGCCAGCGTCCGCTTCACGTGGTTGGGCAGATTCCGCTCCAGCTCCTCCCCCTTCCACAGGGTGTTCAGCAGGAAGGTGCCGCCGGGCTTCACCTCGTGGACGATGTCATAGGAGTGGATGTAACTCTGCTTGTGGCAGGCCACGAAGTCCGCCTGGGTGACGTAGTAGGCAGAGCGGATGGACTCCTTGCCGAAGCGCAGGTGGCTTTTGGTGACGCCGCCGGACTTCTTGGAGTCATATTCAAAATACGCCTGGACGTACTGGGGCGTGTTGTCGCCGATGATCTTGATGGAGTTCTTGTTGGCGCCCACGGTGCCGTCGGAGCCCAGGCCCCAGAACTTGCACTCGATGGTGGAGCCGCCGGCGGTGCTGATGTGTTCCCCCACGTCCAGAGAGCGGTGGGTCACATCGTCCACGATGCCCACGGTGAAGTGGTTTTTCTGCTCGCCGGCCATGTTGTCGTACACAGCCTTCATCTGGGCGGGGGTGGTGTCCTTGGAGCTGAGGCCGTACCGGCCGGCCAGCACCTTGATCCCGCTGCGCCCGGCTTCCGCCAGGGCGGTGCACACATCCTCATACAGGGGCTCGCCGATGGCGCCGGGCTCCTTGGTCCGGTCCAGGACGGAGACGGTCTGGACGGTATCCGGCAGCTTGGCCAGGAAGTGGGACACGGAGAAGGGGCGGTACAGATGGACCTGGATCATGCCCACCTTTTCGCCCTGGGCGTTCAGGTAGTCGATGACCTCCCCCAGGGTGCCGCAGACGCTGCCCATGGCGATGACCACCCGGTCCGCGTCCGGCGCGCCGTAGTAGTTGAACAGCTGGTAGTCCCGCCCCGTCAGGTCGCTGACGGCCTTCATGTATTCCTCCACGATGGCGGGCAGGCGGTCATAGGCGCCGTTGCAGGCCTCCCGGTGCTGGAAGAAGGTGTCCGGGTTCTGGACGGTGTTGCGGACCGTGGGATGCTCGCTGTTCAGGGCCCGGGCCTTGAAGCGGCGGACGGCGTCCCAGTCCACCAGGCGGCTCATGTCGTCGTAGTCCAGCACCTCGATCTTCTGGATCTCATGGGAGGTTCGGAAGCCCTCAAAGAAGTGCTGGAAGGGGATGCTGCCCTTGATGGCGGCGAGATGGGCTACGGCGCCCAGGTCCATGCACTCCTGCACGCTGGAGGAGGCCAGCTGGGCGAAGCCCGTCTGGCGGCAGCCCATGACGTCAGAGTGGTCGCCGAAGATGGACAGGCCGTGGGTGGACACCGTCCGGGCGGAGACGTGCATGACACCGGGCAGCATGGAGCCCGCGATTCGGTACATGGGCGGGATCATCAGCAGCAGGCCCTGGGAGGCGGTGTAGGTGGTGGCCAAGGATCCGGTCTCCAGCGCGCCGTGCATGGCGCCGCAGGCGCCGGACTCGGCCTGGAGCTCCATCAGCTTCACAGGCTGGCCGAAGATATTCTTCATGCCAGCGGCGGCCCACTCATCCACGTGGTCTGCCATGGGGCTGGAGGGCGTGATGGGGTAGATCGTCGCCACTTCCGTGAACGCGTAGGAGATATAGGCGGCTGCCTCGTTGCCGTCCATGGTCTTGAATTTCTTGAGGCTCATGCGGTCTCGCTCCTTTTTTCCATCCTCTCGGGGAGGACAGCGTGATTTCCTTTCCTACTTTACCGCAGGGGGATGCCTCCTGTCCAAATCCATGGAATTTATGAAAAATCCCGCGGATTTTCCACGGATGCGGACGGCAATCTCCCCAGTTTTCCCCGGAGTTTTTGTGCCCGGCCGCGCTTTTGCGTCCAGGCCGGGCATGTGCCTGCCGCTGTTTTCCGGCTTTTTCCGGCATGGTTCGGCCCGGCGCGGGACAAGCTAGGGCGGAGGTGATCTAAATGCATGATGACAGCTGCAAGGTAGAGCTCCCCCGGCGGAGAAAGCCGGAGAAGCCCATCCCCAGCGTCTATCCGGTGCTGGACACCGATCTGGCCCGGGACAACGTGGAAAACGACATTCCGGCGGCAGACCTGGAGGACCTGTGAGGACTCCGGACTTCTTCCCCACAGCTGGGAGGTGAAGCGAATGGCAAGCATTTCCGTCTCCCTGGACCGGAACGCGGACCGGCATGACGTGAAGCTGCTGAAGCGGGAGCTGGACACCCTGCCGGGCGTCACCTCCGTCAGTGTCAGCAGCGGCGGACAGCTGGCGGTGGACTACGACGCCACAGGCGTCCGGCAGGCGGACATTCTGGAAAAGATCCAGGCGCTGGGCTACCACGTCCGGCAGGAACACGCATAACAAAACCGGGAACCGGCCAAAAAGCCGGCTCCCGGTTTGTTTATGTTCCGTTGGCGGACTCCCGGGGGCCTGGAAGAAACTCCTCCCCCGCCGCCTCCATAGCCAGACTCCCCGCGGAGAGCTCCGTGAGGCGGGGGACGAACAGTTCCGCCCCGCCCGCCGGGAACGCCGCCCGCAGGCGGATGTCCGCGCCGTACTCCGTGTCCCGCACCACGCCGCCGCAAGCGGTGATCTCCAGCTTCACCCGCTCGAAGAGGGGGTATGTGCAGGGCACGTCCCACAGCGTCCACAGGCTCATGGTGCTGATGCCCACGGCGTCCAGGGCGTCCTTGGCTCCCTTGGTATAGGCCCGGGTCAGTCCCCCTGCCCCCAGCAGCACGCCGCCGAAGTACCTCGTCACCACGCAGCACACGTTGGTGACGCTCTCCCGCTGGAACACGTTCAGCATGGGCTGGCCCGCCGTGCCCTGGGGCTCCCCGTCGTCGGAGTAGCGGACCACGCCGCCCTCCTGCAGCAGATAGCACCAGCAGTTGTGGCGGGCGTCGTAGTAGCGCTTCTTCATCTCCTCGATGCGCTCCCGGGCCTCCGCCTCGGTCTCCACCCGCCAGATGTGGCTGATGAAGCGGGAGCGCTTTTCGGTGAACTCGCTCTCCCCGTTTTCAAAGGGCACCCGATAGGTGGTCATGGCCGTCCTCCCTGTCCGCTCTGCGCTCATTTCCATACGTCCCGCCGGTCCGTCCGGCCCGCCAGGTAGTCCATGGACACGCCGAAGTGGTCCGCCAGGGCACTGAAAATCTCCAGTCCCGGCAGGCCCTCATCATTTTCAACCCGCTGATAGTGGCGATCTCCCATGCCGACAGCTTGGGCGACTTGCAGTTGTGTCTCTCTGCGCTCTTTCCGGAGCGCTTTTAATCTGCTTCCTATTTTCATAGATCCTCCTTGACACGCCAGATCAGGTGTGATATGATCGAAATACACCTGATCTGGCGTATTTCAGAAAGGGGGAAACACAGAAATGTCTGATTTTATGAAATGGCTCTATCCCCGGTATATCCGCCCTTATGTGGAGGCGGCGCCCCAGGAAGAATATGAGATGTGGCTGTCCCTGATGGAGAGCGACTTGGAATATCAATTCCGGGAGGAATTCGACAAGACCCTGGAATTCACCGCCATCCACGCCTTCCTGCTGGGCCTGCGCACCGGGGCGGGCCTGGGGGCGCTCATTCCACAAGGAACGGCGCCATCTGCCCCAGGACCTTCGGCGTGCACACCGCCGTGACCGCGATGGTCTCCCCGTACTCCACGTTCTCCACCTTGGCCTCCCGGTACAGCTGGTCCAGCAGGCCGCCCTTGTCGTAGGGGATGTGCAGCACACAGCGGCGGCTGCCGCTGTCCAGGCGTTCCCCGATCATCTCCAACAGCTTGTCCACACCCTCGCCGGTCTTGGCGGAGAGGGAGCAGATATCCTGACCGTGGGGCATGATCTCTCCGGCGGGCAGCCGGTCGGACTTGTTGAACACGTCGATCCGGGGCAGCTCTCCGGCCCCCAGCTCCCGGATCAGGTTCTCCACCACCGCCGCCTGCTGCTGCCACTCCGGGTTGGACACGTCGATGACGTGGAGCAGCAGATCTGCGTACTCCAACTCCTCCAGCGTGGCCTTGAATGCCTCCACCAGCTGGTGGGGCAGCTTGCGGATGAACCCCACCGTGTCGGAGATCACCACGTCCAGCGTGTCGCTGACCGTGAGAAGGCGGCTGGTGGTGTCCAGCGTGTCGAACAGCCGGTTGTTGGCGGGGATGCCCGCTCCGGTCAGGTGGTTCAGCAGCGTGGACTTGCCCGCGTTGGTATAGCCCACAATGGCCACCACCGGGATTTCGTTCTTCTGCCGCCGCTGCCGCTGGGTGGAGCGCACCCGGCGGACCTCCTCCAGGTCCTCCCGGAGCTTGTCGATCTTCCGGCGGATGTGGCGGCGGTCCGTCTCCAGCTGGGTTTCGCCGGGGCCCTTGGAGCCGATGGGCCCCTTGCCGCTGGTGCCCGCCTGCCGCTCCAGATGGGTCCACATGCCGGTCAGCCGGGGCAGCAGATACTGGTACTGGGCCAGCTCCACCTGGAGCCGCCCTTCCTTGGTCTTGGCCCGCTGGGCGAAGATGTCCAGGATCAATCCGCACCGGTCCAGCACCTGAACGCCCAGCAGCTCCGTCAGCACCCGCATCTGGGAGGGGGACAGATCGTTGTCGAAGATCACCATGGTGGCGCCGGTGTTCTCGCAGTAGAGCTGCACCTCCGCCACCTTGCCCTCCCCGATGAAGGTCCGGGGGTCCGGGGACGGCCGGTTCTGCAGCACAATCCCCACGGTCTCGCCTCCGGCGGTCTCCACCAGGGCGGAGAGCTCCTCCATGGTATCCTCGTCGGCGTTTTCCTCTTTTTTCAGCACCGGGGAGTTCAACCCCACCAGCACCACTTTGTCTCGTACTTCCTGTGTCTCTGCCATGCAAACTCCTTATTTTTGATAGGCCTCCACGACTTGGCCCACATAGATCCGGTGCCAGCCGCCCTGCCCCGGCGTGTAGAAGGGCAGGATCTCCCCCTCCCCCAGCACGCAGGCAGGGTCCATGTCCTGGGCGTACAGCTTCCGGCACACCAGGACCCACTCCGCCTCGTCAAAGAAGGGCGCGTCCCCGGCCCCCCAGCGGACCGTCAGGCCGCACGCTTTCACCTTGTCCATGTCCCGGCCGCTCTTGCTGCCGCAGAGGGCGGTCACTTTTTTTGCCTCCTCCGGCAGGATGGAGACGGTGAAATAATCGTGGGACTCCATAAATTGATAGGTATATCGCTCGGGCCGCACGTAGACTGTGCAGACCGGCAGGTTCCACAGCCGGCCCAACTGGCACCAGCCGATGGTCATGGTGTTCAGGCCGGTCTTGTCTCCGGCAGTCAGCAGCGGGGGCTGCCGTCCAAAAACATGCAGGATCTCCGGCGTCAAACGCTCCAACTCCACAGGATGCAGCTTCATGCAAACGCTCCTTCCGCTTCATTGATACCATACAGTATATGCGCTTTTGCCGGAAAAGTAAATGAAAAAAGGGCCTGCCCAACCGGCAGACCCTTTTTGTGACGTGTCAGACTTACTTGTCCAGACCGAACTTCTTGTTGAACTTGGCCACGCGTCCGCCGGTATCCACCAGCTTCTGCTTGCCCGTGAAGAAGGGGTGACACTTCGAGCAGACTTCCACCTTGATATCCTTCTTGGTAGAACCTGTCTCAATCACATTACCGCAGGCGCAAGTAATCGTAGTCTGCTGATAATTGGGATGGATTCCTTCCTTCATTGCTCTCGTTCACCTCTTTCTGATCCAGACTACCTCGCCGGAGCTTTCACCCCATAAAGGCGTTTATTAGTGTATCACACGGACGTCAAGATTGCAAGACCTTTTTTCATTTTTCCGGAGATTTTTTCAGGAGGGGCGAAACTGCTCCACCCACTCCGGCGTGCAGTCCGCAAACCAGTCCTGATGGTCCGGGTCCTCCGGGTCGTAAAGCCGTTCCGTCAGGGCCTGGAAGGCGCTCCACTGCTCCTCGGTCAAAACATGGACGGCGATGCCGTCCTCTTCCTGCCACCGCTCCAGGATCTCCGCCTCCTGCTCCCGGTTCCGGAGCCGCTGGTCCGCCATGGCCTCCCGGCCGCAGCGGTCCACCGCCTCCCGCAGCTCCGGGGAGAGGGAGTCGTACAGATCACTGTTCATGGTGAGGATGGCGGGCTCATAAAAGGCCGGGAAGATGGTCACGTCCGTCTGGACCGTCTGGTAGCCCGCCGCGTCCGCCTCCGCCAGGGTGCTCTCCTGGCCGTTATAAGTACCGTTAGACAGGGGCGTCATCACATCTGAATAACTGGAGGGATAGAGGCGGACGCCCCAGCAGCCGATGTAGGATTCGAACAGCTCCAGCAGGCCCGCCGTGCGGATGCGCAGCCCTTCCAGGTCCTCCGGAGTGGTCACCGGCCGGTCGGCGGTCAGATACCGGAAGCCCAGCTCCCCGTATGCCAAGCCCCGGAGCCCCAGCTCCGCCAGGACGCCGTTCAGTGCCTCTCCGCCGGTGCTGTCCAGGACCTCCGCCGCCGTTTCGGCGTCCGGGAACAGAAAGGGCATGGTCACGGAGAAAAACGGTCTGCCCAACTCTTCTTCGTCGCCGTAGGAGCCATATATGAAACTGCTGTCCAGATAGAGGTCCACGATCCCGGCCGCAGCCTGCTCCAGGGAGGTAACCCTATCGAGGGGTCTCGGCTGGACCTCCACCGCCACGGCGCCTTCCGTGGCGTCGGACAGTGCCTCGGCAAAAGATTCCGCCGCGTCCCAGCAGGTGGAGCCCTCCGGCTGGCCCACCACCAGGGTCCAGGTTGTCTCAACATTCTTCGGAACCGGCGGCTCCTCTGAAACCTCCTCCTGTGCCCCGCCGGTGCAGCCGGTAAGGGCCAGGACCGCCAGACCGGCAGCGGTCAGCTTGGTAAGACGGCGCTTCATTTCAGGTCCCTCCTTCTTGTTCCAGCGCCCGCCCCAGGTCCGCCAGATACCGAGCCTGCTGGCGGCGGAGGTAGCCCTTGGCAAAAAAGCGCATCCAGGGCTTTTTTACGGTGATGGTCTCGGTGAAGGTGACCTGGGTGCCGCCGCCCTCCGGCCGGAATTCCCCGGCCCACCGGCCCGCCAGGTTGGCATTGTCCAGGTCAAAGGCCCAGCGGGACAGGGGGCGGCGCTCCGTGACGGTGAAGCGGGTGGGAAAGCCGCTTCTGTCGTACTCCGTAAAGGCGTCCTCACCGACGTGGTCCAGGCGGCTCAGATCGCTGCGCCACTGCCAGCAGTCCAGATCCGTCACCACCGCCCACACCCGCTCCGGCGGATACGGCACCAGGGCCGTGGCTATACTGACGATTTCCCTTCCCATTGGCCTTCCTCCTCAAATCTCCATGGTCTCGCCTGCAGCCAGGAAATACAGGGCCCGGCGGACCACCTTCTTTTCCAGCACCCGCTCCAGGGCCCGGCTGTATGCCTCCAGCTGGGGGCGGTAGTGCTCCGCCCGCTGCCGGACCTCCAATGCCGAGAACACACGGTCCGTTTTGAAGTCCACCACGGTCAGGCCGTCTGCCGTCTCGAAGCAGCAGTCCACCACGCCCTGGAGGAGGATTTCCTCCCCCGCCGCCGCGGCGGGATCGTAGTCCCGGGCATCCATCAGCAGGGTGAAGCGATACTCCCGCAGGACGCTTCGGCTTTTGCGGATCTCCTCCGCCAGGGGGGAGCGGAGAAACCGCTCCAAAGGCGCGGTCTCCACGGCCGCGGCCTGCTGGTCCGTCAGCAGGCTCCGCTGCCGCAGGGCCTCGATCTGGCCCGCCACGTCAACGTTTGAGAAGTCCAGGTATTGCAGCACCAGGTGGGTGGCAGTGCCCCGCTCTGCCGGGGTCAGGCCCTGCCGCTCCCGCCGGAAATTCGGCTGGCTCAGGGGCCGGAGGTACGGGGTATGGGCGGCATACTCCGCGATCTCCTGGTCCGCAGGGCGGCCCTTCAGCTGGGTGGCCGTCACCTTGGCGGGCAGGGCCGTCTCCCGCTGGTAGGGGTAGATGAAAGACAGCAGCTCCGGGTCAAAGAGGGCGGTCTCCCCTGTCTCCTCCGCCGTCGCCTGGGGCCGGGCGGGCCGTTCCCGGTAGTCCTCACTGTCATGCAAAAACACTTGCCAGGGGCTGTCCTCTCCAATATATAGCTGGTCAATCTCTGTCTCTGCCATAGCCCGCAGGGGCGCGGCCTCCGGCCGGCACAGCAGGGGCAGCAGGACCCAGTCCCCCAGGGTGCGGCCCTCTGCCACCGTCTCCGGCAGCACGGGACAGGCAGCCACAGCGGCCAGCTTCTGGAGCCGCCCGGGGGCGTTGTACAGGGCGTCCACCAGGATCAGCTTCTCCTTGGGCCGGGTCATGGCCACGTAGAGGATGCGCTGCTCCTCCGCCAGGTTCTCCCGCCGCAGCTTTTCCTGAATGGCCAGCCGGGCCAGGGTGGGATACTGGATTTTCCGCTCCAGGTCGATGCGCTTGGGCCCCAGGCCCATGTCCGGATGCACCAGCACCGGCGTGTCGAAGTCCTGCCGGGAGAACGCGTGGTCCAGGTCCGCCAGGATGACAATGGGGAACTCCAGGCCCTTGGACTTGTGGATGCTCATGAGCCGCACGCCGGCAGCCTCCGCCGGGCCCCGGGTGGCGGGAGCCTGGTCCTGCTCCAGCAGCCGCCGCAGCTGCGTGACGAAGGCGAAGAGGCCCCGGTATCCATTGCTCTCAAACTTCTCCGCGTGCTGGCTCAGGGCGATGAGATTCTCCCGCCGGGCCGCACCATCATCCATGGCGCCGAAGACCCCCAGCACATTCAGTCGGTTGTAGATGTGCCAGACCAGGCGGTGGACACTCATGTCCCGGCCCGCCTGCCGCAGATCCGAGAGGATTGCCAGGAAGTCTTTGCAGTCCTCTCCCCCATCGGCGGTCACAGCGTCGTAGTAGTCCCCGGTGGGGGCGGCGGAGCGAACCTCCGCCAGCCGGTCCGCCGTGAAGCCGAACAGGGGTGACCGGAGGACGGAGATCAGAGGCACGTCCTGCCGGGGGTTGTCCACGATCTCCAGCAGGGACAGCATGACGGAGATCTCCATGGTGTGGAAGAAGTCCCCGCTCTCCTGGAAAGAACAGGGGATGTCCCGCTCTGCCAGGGCGGCGGCGAAGGCGGCAGACCGGCTGCCGGGGGAACGCATCAGGATCACGATATCCTCCGGCCGGCAGGGGCGCAGGGTGCCGTCGCTCTCCGTGACGGGATAGCCCTCATCCAGCAGCTTCCGGATGCGCGCCGCCACGAACCGGGCCTCGGCGGTGACCTTCTTTACCGGCTTGTCATTCTCCCCCGCCTTCTGGTGGGCAGAGATGAGATGGAACTCTGTCTGGCAATCCATCCGCTCCGGGTAATACGCCGCCCCGAAGTGGAGGGCCTCGTCCTCGCCGTAGTCCATCTCCCCCATCTCCACAGACAAAATGTTGGAGAAGATGAAGTTGGTGCTCTCCAAAATCTCCCGCCGGGAGCGGAAGTTGCGGGACAGCAGGATCTTCCGCTCCTCTCCGTCAGCCGCCTCCTGCCAGGACTTGAACCGGTTGTATTTTCCCAGGAAAATGGTGGGGTCCGCCAGGCGGAAGCGGTAGATGCTCTGCTTCACGTCCCCCACAGTGAAGATGTTCTGCCCGTTTTTGGACACCGCCCGGAAGATGGCGTTTTGGATCTCGTTGGTGTCCTGGTACTCGTCCACCAGGATCTCCCGGTATCGGGCCGCCACCTGCTCCCCCAGCTCTGTGGGGGCACCGCCGGAACCCACCAGCAGGCCCAGGGCCAAGTGCTCCTGGTCGGAGAAGTCGGCAGCGTTCAGCCGCAGCTTCTCCTGCCGGTACCGCTCCGCAAAGTCCTCCGTCAGCTCCAGCAGGGCCACCATGGCCGGGGCCACGGCAGTCAGGTCCTCCATAGCCTCCTCCTCAGAGACAGACAACAGGCCCGCCAGCTTCTTCTCCTCCGCCTTGCACCGCTCCCACACCTGTTTCAGCGCGGCAATACCCGGCTCGTCCTTCCGCCCCCTGGGGGTGGAAAGCCGGGGGAAGGCGACGGCCGCTTCCGTCTGCCGGGCCGCCTCCCAGGTCTGGACCTGGGCCAGGGCGTCAAAGGCCACAGACACCTGGAGAAACTTCTCCCCGTACCCCCGGTACAGCGCCTCGTCCCCCTCGGTCCGGGCGGAGGCGGACCGGAGCAGGGCCCCCCAGTGGGCCCCCTTCCGGCGGATGGAGGCCAGCAGCTCAGCGGCGTAGGGGGTGTCATCAAAGCCGCCCTCCCAGCCGCTCCAAACGGTCCGGTTCTCCGCCAGCCACCCGGCCGGGTCCGCGTGGCTCTGGACCTTGTCGTACAGCTCCAGCACCAGGGCGGCCAGACGGCTGTCGTCCCGTCCGGCCCCCAGCGTGTCCGCCAGCAGGCCACGGCCCTCGTCCAGCTGGTCATAGAAGTCCTCCAGCGTCCGGGAGAGCACCCGCTGGCGGATCAGCTGGGCCTCGTTATCGTCCAGCACCCGGAAGTCTGGGGTCAGGGCCCGGCTGTCCCCCTCCCGGGCCAGGAGGTGGGTGTTCTCCCGCAGCAGCGACGTGCAGAAGGCGTCCACGGTCTTGATGTCCGCCTGATACACCCGCAGCAGCTGCCGCCGGAGCTGCTGGTCCCCCGGCGTCTGGCCCAGCCGCTTGGACAGCTCGGAGGCGATCTTGCTCCGCAGCTCCGCCGCGGCGGCCTTGGTGTAGGTGATGATGAGGAAATCATCGATATTGCAGCGTTCCTCCGTCACATAGCGGAAAAGCCGGTCCACCAGTACCTTTGTCTTGCCGGAGCCGGCGGCGGCGGACACCAGCAGGCTGCCGCCCCGGTTTTCCACCACCGCCTGCTGCTGGGGGGTCAGGGTCAATTTTGCCATGTTACTGTCCGCCTCCTCTCTCTGTCTCCTCTTCCACCTGGCGCCAGAACTCCTCCGGCTTTACCGGCAGGATGTAGTGCAGGTGGTCGCCGTCCCGCCCATCCTGGAAGTGGCAGGCGTCGGCCCAGTCGCAGTATTTGCAGAAGCTGTCGTCCTCATTGTGGCAGCAGGGGTCCGCGTCGATGTTGCCGTCCCGGACCTCCCGGGCGATCTGGTGGAGCAGCCGCTCCACATACTGCCCCAGCCGCCCAAGCTGATCGGCGGAGGCCAGGGCGCCGGACACGTCCCCCTCCCGGTTTACCCGCACCGGTAGGAACCGGGGACTTTGCAGAGCTTCGTGCTCCATGGCCTGGAGCACCTCCGGTTCAGAGAGCAGCAGGCCCGTTCGGCGCAGCTCCTTCTCCCGCTGGCTCTGGAGCTGCTCCGGCGTGATATTTCGCTCGGCGGAGAGAATCTCATCCCGGGCAGGGAGATACAACACCCCGGCGGGCTCAATGTCCATGCCAAACCGCTGCTTGCCCTCCTTTTTCAGGGCGAACAGGTACAGCAGCATCTGGATATCCAGGCCCATCCGGACGGCGGCCAGGTCAAAGGCTTTCTTGCCGGACTTGTAGTCCACTACCCGGAGATACAGTCTGTTGTCCTTCACCCAGCCGTCCACCCGGTCCACCTTGCCGCCGATTCGCAGCTCCGCGTCCGGCTCGCTGACCGTCACCGCCGGCAGTTCTCCGCGCTCGCCGAAGGACAGCTCGAAGGCCAGGGGCACGAAGTCGGAGCAGCGCATCTCCTCGGCGATCTGGTCCACCACCGCGTAAGCGGTGTTCCGCAGCCGGGCGAAGAGGTACCGGAACCGGGCGTTCCGGCCCTCCAGATTTTGGAGCACCTCCGCCGCATACTGCTCAATATAGCGCCGCACCAAGGCGTGGAGGTCCTCCTCTCCCACTGCGGCAAAGCCGCCCCGGTCCAGCACGTCCTTTGTGACGTGCTCCAGCAGGTAGTGGAGGAAGGTTCCGATCTGGGGGGCGTCAAAGGCCGCCGCCCGGCGGGCCTTGGCCTTCAGGCCGTACTCCATAAAGTAGGCGAAGTGGCAGCTCCGCAGCCGCTCCACCCGGGAGGCGGACATGGAGATTCGCTCCCCGTACAGCGATTGTACCGCGCTCCTGGAGAGGCTCCCCCGCTTCAGCGCAGCCGCCCGCTCCATGGCCGCCATGGGGGGCGCCAGGACCTCGTCATCTGCGAAATACCGCCACAGGATCCCCCCTGGGGCGGTCCCTGCGGTCTCCAAGGCAGGGATCCTTGCTGTAAGGCGATAAACCTTGTCAGTCCCTTCGTGCTCGATACGCAGCTCCGGAAACAGCGTTAGCAGGCGGTCCACTACAAAGGCAGGCCGCAGCTCTGCACCGGACACGTCCGCCGTGGGGTAGCTGACCACCAGCCCCTCCCGGGGCTGAACCAGAGCGGCGTAGAGGTTCTGGAGCTCAATGCCCATCTGTTCCATGCCGCTGGGCGCCAGGCGGATGCCCCGCTGGGCCAATTCCTCCCGGTCATCGTCGTTGAGAATGCCGCCGCTCTGTCCCACAGCGGGCAGCACGTGGTCATTGGCCCCCAGCAGAAACAGGTAGGCATCCGTGTGACGGTCATTTCGGGTGATTTCCGTGACGGACACCTGGTCCAGAGACACGGGGATAGTGCCCACGCTGTACTGGGAGGCCACCTGCCGCAGCAGGCGGCTGAATTCATCGGTCCCCATAGGCTCGTCCCCCAGGATCTCCACGAACTGGTCCAGGATGGCGCAGAGGATCTCCCACAGCTGGGCGGTCTCCTCCGCGTCCTGGAGGCGCCCTGCCTCCGCCTGGGCCCGCATCTGTTCCTCCAGCGCGTTCTGGAGATTCAGATGCTCCAGGAAACTATAAAGGGAATTTACTTTCTCCCCAGCTGTAACGCCGCCTTTCAGCCCTTCATACAGCTCCGCAAGAGGTGCGCGTACCCGGCGGCGCAGCTCGTTCACCCGGTCCAGGCGGGCCTGGCGGCGCTTATCCCAAGGTGCGCCATAACCGTCCGGATTGTCGGTCCAGTCCACATCCCGGAGCCACATCTTCCCGTGGATCTCCCAGGTGAGAACGTAGTTTTCCAGCTCATCGCACTCCTCCGGCATCAGGCCCGCCAGGCCGGTCTTCAGCCAACGGAACATGTCCTCGTACTCCAAGCCGTTTTCCAGAGCGGAGAGGACGCCGGTGATAAGGCTCCACACGGGCTTTTCCAACATACTGCTCCGGCGGCTCAGATAGGCGGGGATGCTGTACCGCTCGAATACCGTCTCAATGGTGCCCTCGTAGTCGGTCATGTTCCGGGCGGCCACGGTGATATCCCGGTAGCGGCACTTCCCCGCCGCTACCAGGCGGCGGATGTCCGCTGCCGTCTGCTCCACCTCGGAAAAAGCGGTGTCCGCCTCCCGGACCCGGATGGCGGAGCTGTCTCCTTGGTAGGGCTCCCCCTCTCCGAAGAAGTGATGCTCCAAATATCCCAGGGCGGAGTCGTCGGCGCTGGTGAGCGTCCGGACCTCCCATGGGCAGCCCGCCTGGTCCGCCAGCCGCGTCAGCTGGTCCCGGGTGCGGAGAGAGACCTGAAACATCTCCTCCGCGCTGTCCGGCTCCCCCAGCAGCGTGACAGTGACAGACCGAGCCTGCCGCAGGATGCTCTCCAGCACCTGCCGCTCCTGGGCGTTGAAGTACGTGAAGCCGTCCACAAACACGTCCTTGCCGAAAGCGTAGCGGGAGGACTCCAGCGCCTCGCAGAGCTTGGTCATCCGGTCCCGGGCATCAAGGCCGGGGCGGTACAGCCGGGACTCATAGGCGCCGTACAGCAGGCTCAGGTCCAGCAGCTTGTCCCGGGTGGCGCCCTGGATTTCCCGTGCCTGGCTCTCCAGCAGCTCTGGGGACACGTCGTAGCAGCGCAGCTCGTCGAAGAGGTCCAGCAGCTGCTGTAAAAACGACGCCTTCTGAGAGGGACGGCGATACACCTTCAGCAAGGGGGCCACCTCTCCCAGGGCCTTCTGCAGGGTCAACAGCTTGCCGCCGGCATCCAATGTCACCTGAGCGGCGCCGCCGGTGATGGTCAGCACCCGGTCGCACAGGCGGCGGAAGCTGAGGACCTCCGCATGGCGGCTGGCAGTGTCTCCGCAGGCCCGGCACAGATCCACCTCCGCCTGGTGGGAGGCGTGCTCCGGCACCAGCAGGATCTGCCGGCTGGAATCCCCCAGTTCTCCGATCCGGCGGAGCACCTGTTCCGATTTTCCCGTTTTGGCCCGGCCCATCAGGATCGTCAGCATGGCGGGACCTCCTTTGCGCAATTTCAAAATTCATTGTAGCATATCCCGCCGATTCGTGCTATCCTGTTTCTTGAAGATTTTCCGAGGAGGACTGACCCATGCACATTCCCCAAGGCCCCACAGCCACCCTGGCGCTGGAGCTCTTTGACGACGCCCTGGCCGCTGCCCTCCGGCCGTCGCCGGACTATGATGTGAGCCGGTGGCTGTACGTCCCCAACCATTATTCGGAATACCGGTACATCCTGGGCACACGGGGCCGGAAGCCCCTGATCTGCATGGGTATCAACCCCTCCACCGCCGCGCCGGACGCTCTGGACCCCACCCTCCAGTCCGCCCAGCGGATCGCGCTTTCCAACGGGTACGACAGCTTTTTGATGTTCAACGTCTACGCCCAGCGGGCCACCCGGCCCGACGACATGGAGCGAAGTTGTAACCCGGTGCTCCATGCGGAGAACCGAAGGGCCTTCCGGTATCTCCTCTCTCTGTCCCCGGCCCCCGCCCTGTGGGCCGCCTGGGGGAACATCATCGAGAAGCGGGGGTATCTGATGGATTGTATGCGGGACTTTGCCGCCGACGCCAGCGCCGCCGGGGCCGGGTGGTTCACCGCCGGCCCCCTGCTGAAATCCGGCCACCCCCACCACCCCCTGTATCTCAAGGGGGACACGAAGCTGCTGGCCTTCGACATCGACAGATATCTGCGGGCCCGGGCAACCTGAACCGCTGCGAGGCACAAAGCAGGCCGCCCCCATTGGGGGGCGGCCTGCTGTTTTTCTGTGTCACAGCCACTTTTTCTTCTTGAAGTAGATCACCAGCGCCGCCACGATCCCCACGCTCACCAGAATCACCGCCGGGTATCCGTACTTCCAGTGGAGCTCCGGCATCCCCACAAAGTTCATCCCATACCAGCCTACCAGCAGGGTCAGGGGCAGGAACACCGCCGTCACCACGGTGAAGATCTTCATCAGGTCGTTCTGCTGGATGGACAGCTGGGACTGATAGGCCTCCCGCAGTTGGGCCACGGACTCCCGCAGGGACTGGACCGCGTTCAGATACCGCTCCATCCGATTGCCCAAGTTTGCAAAACGGCGGGTGTTCTGCTTGCCCAGCAGGCTGTTGTCGTTCTCCGCCAGCTCGTCAAAGATGGAATCCAGCTGCTCGTAGTACCGCTTCAGCCGCAGCAGCTCCTGCCGCCAAGCGATGATCCGGTCCAGATACGCCTCATGGGCACCGGTGAGCACCTCTGTCTCCCCATCGCTGATGTCCGCCTCCAGCCGGTCCAGATGGGCCATATCCCCCCTCAGCAGCCGGACGAAGAAGCGGTGGAGCACCTGCTCGTTGGACAGTGCCTCTTCCTCCGGCACCAGCAGGGCCGCCTGGGCGGCGTCCTCCGCTGCGTCGTCCTCACAGAAGACGAACAGGTCCTCCCGGTCCAGATACAGCAGCATCTGGGATGCTGCCGTCCGCTCGCTGCGCACGTCGTACCAGTCAAAGGCGATCAGATCGAAGTCCTCAAAGCCCTCAAACGCTTCGATCTGCCCCTCGTGGATGTAGTCCAGCACCTTGGCGTCCATATAGGGCTCCATCTCCCGGATGCGGGACATGGGCAGTACCTTTCGCATGGCGGTCTCTCTCCTCTCGGTCTCTCACAGGTTTTCCAGGCCGGCGTCCTTGGGCGGCAGGCCGTCATAGAGCCCGGCGCACTTCCACAGTGCCGCGAGAAACCAGATGATGCCCACCAGCAGGGCAATCAGGGCCATCAGTGCCAAAGCGTCCAGCAGCAGGCCGCCCAGCGTTCCGGCAATCTGTGCCGCCAACAGGACAAACCAGGCGGTCCGTGCCGAAGTGCCGTTCAGATCTGTCCCATAATGGGTCTCCATCTCCAAAATGGCCTGGATCACGCTCCAGGAAATATACAGGGCGACCGCCAGAGCAGCCAGCTCCAGGAGCGTACTCAGCCAGTTTGCGCCGGTCACGCCCAGCAAGTCTCCCACCCACAGGATACCCGTGTATATGGCCACAGCCACAGCAAAGGGGCGGAGTTTCCCGAATCGACCGCTCTCTCCCAACAATTCCCCTGCTGCCCGATAGAGTAAGATATAACCCGCAAAGGTCGGCAGCAGATTCAGTGTATGTCCGTTGATTGTCACATAAAAATTGATAAAGATCAAGAAGAACCCCCAAAAGATTCCCTTCACTGCATTTCCTCCTCCCGCTTCTTTTGTACATGCCTTTTTCCGAAATACAGCACCAGCACCCCCGCCGCGATCTTCACGGCGGCGTACAGGGCCGGGAACAGCAGCACACCTGCCGGGAACACGTCAAGCAGATTCACTCCGCCCATCTCCGCCATATCCCAGCCGATCAGACCCGTAAATCCGCCCAGCATCCCCCGGTACGCCAGATAAAACAGCGCCAGCTGCACCAGATCCAATACGCCCCAGGCGATCAGCACCCATCCCAGCAGGTACCACTTCCGCTTGCTAAAGGCCAAAAAACGCTCCACCCAGTCCTTCCGTTCCTGGGGCGGCGGCTGCTTCTCCTCCGGCTCCGTCTGCTCCGGCTGGAGGCGGAGCAGATAGTCTGTTGTCACACCGAAAATATCCGCCAGGGCCACCACTTTGTCCGTCTCCGGCATGGTCTCGTCCCGTTCCCAGCGGCTGACGGCCTGCCGGCTCACCTGCAGGCGCTCGGCCAGCGCGTCCTGGCTCATGCCGGCTCTCTGCCGGAGGGATTGCAGCTTCTCTCCGAATGTCATAGGCATTCTCCCTTCTCTTGGATGCCTTCAGCTTATCAGGCCGCCCGGTTGCATACCAGCAACCAAGCATGGAAGTTCCGCAATCTCAGATTGCCTTCCTCTCCAACATACCACAACAGGGCTCCCCGCGCAACGGCTCCGGCCCATATTGCAAGAAAAAAGCCGAGGCACCGGACGTCTCCGCATCCAAGCGCCCCGGCCTATCGGGCGGGCTCCAGCACAATGGGCAGGTCCACGATCTCCAGCCCCCGGCGCATGGCGTACTCCACCGTGTACCGGGTTCCGCCGGGAGACCCGTCAAAGGCGGCGATCAGCAGCGCGGCGTGGTCCACCATATACCGGTCCCGCCGCTGCATACAGGCGGGGGTGTAGCAGGCGGACACCAGGGTCTCAAAGTCACAGGCAGCCACCAGCCGCTCATACCGCCGCCGCTGGTCCGGCGGCCAGGCATCCGCCTGGGAGGGACATGGGACGGCCGCCTCCACCGTCACGTCCGGGTGCGTCTGGCGCAGGCGGAGGACGCACTCGCAGAAATACAGGTCACAGCCCAGGGCCATGCCGCAGAGAAAGTGACGGAATCCCTCCTGATAGGCCGCCTCCACCGCGTCTGCGATGCGGGCCTTGAGCAACACGCAGCGCAGGTCCTCCTCGTTATACCGCCATGGCAGCTTACCGGGCCGGTGCCCGGTAAAGCAGCAGGCCGACTGCCGCCCCCGCATGGTCTCCGCCTCCCTCCTTCTGGTCTTTGATTCAGTATAGAACATCCGTTCTTGTTTGTAAAGACCCACGGGAAATTTGCCGTTTTTTCATTTAGGGACTTGCAATTTCTTCCGCGCTGTCATATACTATGGCCAGAAAGCAACTGAATACTTTGTCTTCAGGGCGGGGTGAAATTCCCCACTGGCGGTACAGTCCGCGACCGCCTGCGCGTATGCACAGGCGCTGACTCGGTGAAACTCCGGGACCAACAGTTACAGTCTGGATGGAAGAAGATGAGTGCGGCGTGGCCGCGCGTTTGTTCGCGCTCCTGCGTTGCGTGGATCACCTTGGAGAAGCCAAAGCGTCCAGGGTGTTTTCAAGCAACGAAAAGGAGTGTATTTTTATGTCTGAACCCAATGCCAACGCCATCAAGAACCCCTCCCGGCCCGCAACAAACGTCCGAACCATCACCTCCCTGGCCATGCTGGCGGCCATCGCCTATGTGGTGATGCTCCTCAGCAAGATGCTGCCACAGGTGTCCGGCTTCCTGCAGATGGACCTGAAGGACACGGTCATCTGCATCGGCGCCTTCCTCTTCGGACCTCTGTCCGCCGCCGTCATCTCCATCGTGGTGGCCGTGGTGGAGATGTTCACCGTCAGCGACACCGGCCCCATCGGCTGCATCATGAACGTGCTGGCCACCTGCGCCTTCTGCTGCACCGCCGCCTTCGTCTACAAGAAGTTCCACACCCGCAAGGGCGCCGTCATCGGTCTGGCCCTGGGCACTGTTTGCCTCACCGTGGTGATGCTGCTGTGGAACTATCTCATCACGCCCATCTACATGGGAATGGATCGCGAGGAAATCGTGGTCCCCATGCTGATCCCGGTGTTCCTGCCCTTCAACCTGGTGAAGGGCGGCCTGAACATGGCGCTGATCCTGCTGCTCTACAAGCCGGTGGTCACCGCCCTGCGGAAGGCCCGGCTGGTACCGGAGTCCCATGCGCCTGTCGAGGGCAAGGGCAAGCTGAGCGCCGGGTTCCTCCTGTTCTCCCTGGCCCTGCTGGCGACCTTTGTGGTGCTGGCCTTGGTGCTGATGGGGATTCTGTAAATTTGAACACCACAGGCGCGGGGGCGGATACCGTCCCCGCGCCTTTTACTGCGGCCCATATCCGTCCCTCCGCCTCCCCGCGCCGGTATGTCAAAACCTTCCCATCCCTTCTCCCTTTTCAGGAACGAACAGATGTGCTATAATAGAAGTGAGAAAGGAGGCGGGGCCATGGACCGCATCATCCTGCACTGCGATCTGAACAGCTTTTACGCCTCCGTGGAGCTGCGGAGCCGACCAGACCTGCAGAACGTGCCCGTGGCGGTCTGCGGAGATCCCACCTCCCGCCACGGCATCATCCTGGCCAAGAATGAACCGGCGAAAAAATTCGGCGTCCAGACGGCGGAAACCATCTGGCAGGCCAAGAAAAAGTGCCCGGAGCTGGTGCTGCTGCCACCCCACCACAAACTGTACCGGCAGGTCTCCAAAGAGGTCAACACCATCTACGAGCAGTACACGGACCTGGTGGAGCCCTTCGGCATCGATGAGAGCTGGCTGGACGTCACCCATACCCTCCACCTCTTCGGCGGTGATGCCAAGGCCCTGGCAGACCATCTGCGGCAACGGATGAAGCAGGAGATGGGACTGACCCTCTCAGTGGGGGTCTCCTTCAACAAGGTGTTTGCCAAGCTGGGCAGCGACTACCGGAAACCCGACGCCACCACTGTCGTCTCCCGGGAGAACTGGCAGAGGCTGGTCTGGCCTCTGCCGGTGGGGGCGCTGCTGTACGTGGGGGGCGCCGCCCGGAAGATTTTGGCCCAGTTCGGCGTGAAGACCATCGGAGAGCTGGCGGCCTGCAAGCGGGATGCCCTGGAGACCCTGATGGGCAAAATGGGCGTCCAGCTCCACGACTATGCCAACGGGCTGGACACCGATCCAGTCCGCTCCCGGTACGAGCCGGAGATGGTGAAGTCCGTAGGCAACGGCACTACCTTCCCGAAAAACCTCACCACCGCAGAGCAGGTGCGGGGCGGCGTCGCCGTGCTGGCGGACTCCGTGGCCACCCGACTGCGGCACAGCGGGCTGTATGCCGGCGGCGTCCAGGTGACGGTGCGGGATCCCCAGTTCCATGACCGCTCCCGTCAGATGCAGCTCTCCGCCCCCACCCACCTGATCCGGGAGCTGACGGCGGCGGCCATGGACCTGACCGGCCAGCTGTGGAAACCCCCGGCTCCCGTGCGGGCCCTGACTGTTACCGCCATCCATCTGGTTCGGTCGGAGGACGCCTATGAACAGGTAGACCTGTTCACAGCTGGGGCGGCGCCCAAAAAAGAAAAACAGGAAAAGCTGGAGGCGGCTATGGACCGCCTCCGTGGAAAGTTCGGGACCGACGTCATCTCCTACGGCGCGGCCCGTCCAGAGAAAGAGGAGGATCCCCTGCCATGACAATAGACGAGGAAAAACAGCAGCTCCGGGCTACGATCCGGCGCCTCAGCGCCCAGCTCCCCTTCCGGTACCGGGAAGCGGCGAACCGGGCCATCGCCCGCCATCTCCTGGCTCTTCCGGAGTATCGCAGTGCCGGAGCGGTGTTCTGCTTCGTCTCCGCCGGGCGGGAGATCGACACCCGTCCCATCCTGGAGCAGACTCTGGCAGACGGCAAGATGCTGTGCGTCCCTCTGTGTGTGGCGGATGGCATCATGGAGCTGCGGGCCATCCGCGACCTGAAGGAGCTCTTCCCCGGCGCCTACGGCATTCTGGAGCCTCCGGCAGACAGCCCTGCCCTCTCCCCGGACCAGATCGACCTGGCGGTGATCCCCTGTGTCACCTGCAGCCGGGAGGGCCGCCGTCTGGGGCGGGGCGGCGGCTATTACGACCGCTTCCTGGCCCACTACCGGGGCGCGGCGGTTCTGCTGTGCCGGGAGCGGCTGCTGCGCCAGGAGATCCCCTTCGGCGTCCACGACTATCCCATCCCCTGGGTGCTGACAGAAGCCGGACTTTTTGAGGACGGCACGCCATCCCGGCTGGAATGACTGGGAAAAGGTCCGCCTCCCACAAAATCGTCAAAATATTCCCACTATCTCTACAACATTTTGTGGGGGTATTACCTCTTGTTCCCTTGACAGGTCCCTGGAACTCTGATAAGCTGGAAAAGGCTTATATTTTCCGGAAGACCGGATCACACGAAGGAGGACCCCTGCAATGATCCAGGACATCATGGACTTTCTCTCCCAGGCCGACCCCGAGGTGGGGGCATCTATTCAGAAGGAATTCGACCGGGAGCAGCACAACATTGAGCTGATCGCCTCCGAGAACATCGTCAGCAAGGCCGTCCTGCTGGCCATGGGCACTTGTCTCACCAATAAGTATGCGGAGGGCTATCCTGGAAAGCGGTATTACGGAGGCTGCTATGCCGTGGACGTGACGGAGGAGCTGGCGCGGCAGAGGGCCTGTCAGCTGTTCGACTGTGCGCACGCCAATGTCCAGCCCCACTCCGGCGCCAACGCCAATCTGGCGGCGTTCTTTGCCCTGCTGCAGCCCGGTGACACAGTGCTCAGTATGAATCTGGCCCATGGCGGCCATCTGAGCCACGGCAGCCCGGTGAACATCTCCGGCAAATATTTCCGCATCGTTCCCTATGGCGTGTCTGACGACACAGAGACCATCGACTACGAGCAGGTGATGGCCATCGCCAAGGAGTGCCGCCCCAAGCTGATCCTGGCAGGGGCCAGCGCCTATCCCCGCCCCCTGGACTTTGCCAAGTTCCGGGAGATCGCCGACGCAGTGGGCGCCCGGCTGATGGTGGACATGGCCCACATTGCGGGTCTGGTGGCCGCCGGTGTTCATCCCTCCCCCATCCCCTACGCCGATGTGGTGACCACCACCACCCACAAGACATTGCGGGGTCCCCGGGGCGGCATGATCCTGTGCAATGACGACGACCTGTACAAAAAGATCAACTCCGCCGTGTTCCCCGGCACACAGGGCGGTCCGCTGGAGCATATCATCGCCGCCAAGGCCGTGTGCTTGGGCGAGGCGCTGAAGCCGGAGTTCCGGGCCTATGGGCGGCAGGTGGCTGCCAACGCCGGGGTTCTGGCGGAAAAGCTGATCGAGCAGGGCTTCCGGCTGGTCTCCGGCGGCACGGACAACCATCTGATTCTGGTGGATACCCGGCACTTTGGCCTCACCGGCAAGGAGTATGAGCACCGGCTGGATGAGGTAGGCATCACGGTGAACAAGAACACCATCCCCAACGACCCGGAGAAGCCCTTCGTCACCAGCGGTATCCGGGTGGGCACTCCCGCCGTCACTACCCGGGGCTTCCGGGAGCCGGAGATGGCGGAGATCGCCCGGTGGATGGGCCTCATGGCAAAAGAGGACTATGCGGACCATGCGGAGCAGGTCCGTGCGGAAGTGGCGGAGCTGTGCAAGCGGTTCCCGCTGTATCAGGACTAAAACAACCCCCGCGGAGGCAATGCCTCCGCGGGTTTTTCCTTTCCTCAGAAGAGGGCCAGGAGCTCTTCCAGGGCAGCTTTCGCGTCCGCTCCGCTGTCCCTGCCCGGAGATACGGCATCGAGGGTATAAAGCCCGTTCTTCAAAACAAAATAGGCGTCTGCACTAGAAAAGTCATTGTAGTAATCGCTTTCCGGGGTCTCGGATACCACCAATGTATAAGGAATACCCTCACCAGTCACACCGGAGGTAATTTCAAATTCCGCTTCCCCGTTCCAGCTGCCCCCTGTCCCGGGCTCCATGCCGCTTCCCTCCGGATAAAGCGAAACTGTCATTTGAATGCGGATCGGCCCCATGAGATAGCCGGTATCTATTGTCACGTGCTGCAGCTCGCCTTTAATATTTCCTTGCAAAGCAACCGCGCAATGGCGTTGGCTCTCTTCATTCAGGGTCTCCGCATCCTGCGCGATGGCGAAGTAGTTGGCTGTCTCCAGCAGGCTGGACTTCTCCAAGGGATTGTTCAGAGGGAACCCGATAAACTCCTCACAGTCTGCCCAGCGGTCAAAGGTGCGAAGCCAATATCCTGGACTGGAATTCAAATAGAGATCCTGCTCTTCCATTTTCTGTGAAACATCCTCCATAGCAGACGCGACCTCATCCGAAAAGCTCTCCAAAGGGATCACGGGAATCTCTCCGTTTACCCGATAGCTGGAACTTTCCTGTCCCACCAGAACATCTTCCACCCGGACATTCCAAAAATCCATGGACACCGCCGTCGCTGCCAGCAGCACCGCTACGATGGCCGCTAGGATCAGCACCCGCTTCCCCAGCCGCCGTTTTCCGGGCCGGTCCAGGGTGCCCCCCTGGCGGATCTGTTCCTCCAGCCCGTCCATAGCCGACTCATAGGCTGCGGGCAGGGCCCAGTCCTCCCGCTTTGCCATTGCCCGCAGGCGGGCGTCCAGCTCATCCATAGTCTCCCTCCTTCAAGATGCTCCGCAGCTTCTCACGTGCCCGGCTCAGCCGGACCCGCACCGCCCCCGGGGACGTCCCCACGATCCGGGCGATCTCCTCTGTGGGCAGGTCCTCATAGTAGAACAGCACCACCGCCTCCCGCTGGTCTCGTGGCAAGGTCTGCACCGCCTGCCAAAGGGTATCGTCCCCCGTCTCCCGGCCCGGTATTGCCGGTTCCGTGGGCAGATCATCCAAAGAGACTGTCCGGCCTCGCCGTTGGCAGAGACGCCGGGCCTCATTGGCGGTGATCTTCAGCAGCCACCGGGGCAGCTTCTCCTTTTCCCGCAGCTGAGGATACCGCTCATAGGCCCGGCAGACTGCCTCTGCCACCGCCTCCTGGGCATCGCTGCTGTTCCGGGTGATACTGAAAGCCAGACGGTACAGGCTGGTCCGGCTGTGATGCAGCACTTGGCAGAACCGCTCCCGCTCTTGCTCCGGCAGCGTCATGTCCTTCCCCCCCCTTCTCCTGTTCTGCCTGTATGACCCAGCAGCGTGGCAAAATGTTACGGTGTACTCGCAAAAAAGCCGCCTCGCAATGAGGCGGCTCATATTCGCTTCACAGCGGGACGCCGAGGCCCAGCCACAGGACGTTCCGGACCACGCAGTTGGCCAGGAACAGCCCCACTAGGACCATCGGCCAGCGGCGGTCATAGCGCAGGACCCAGCCCCGCTTTCCCCGCAGCCGCCACGCGGTTTGAGAAAACAGATAGATCGCTGCCAGGGCCAGCGTGATCACCACCGGCGTGTGGTACCAGAGAGCCGCGCCCACCCGTCCCTGGGCTAGGGCCATCAGCGCCCGTGTCCCTCCGCAGCCCGGGCAGTAGACATGCCAGTGCTCCCAGACCCAGCAGCGGCTGACAGTGGGTGCCCCCAGCGCAAAGCGCCATAGCAGATATAGCAACACCAGAACCGCCAGGGTGATCCAGGCGGTCGGATAGGCCTCCCGGTCTGTCATAGAACCTCTCTGCATAAAATTTCCTCCCTGTAAACAGCAAAAAGGCCGCGCAGCGCGCGGCCCTTTCTCCTTTACTTCAGCAACCGGATCTGTCCCAGCAGAGGAACTGCCTTCTCCTCTCCATTGACAGCGGAGATGAAGCCCATCACCGCGCAGATGAAGCAAAAAATGCCCCACAGCCAGCCGATACATGGAATGAAGCTCAGCAGCCCCGCCAGCCAGATCACCAGCGCTTGATTCAGATGGAATTTCGCGCCCTCCCGGTCGCCCAGTACAAAGGCAATCACCAGACCGATCCAGGTAATATAAGCGACAATACCCGTCGTTTTTGCATCCATAAAAACACCTCTCTTTGGTTCAGTGGGGTTGTCCATAGTGTACCACGGTTTTGGAAAGAATACAAGCCCGCGTCAGGACTCCTCCGGCAGAAGCGGGCTGTACATCATGATGGCGTCATTTGCAAAGAGGAATTCCTCTTCCAGCAGGCCCCCCTCCAGGTCATAGATGCGGCGGTACAGCTCGTTATGCCGCACATATCCGCCCCAGGATGCCTGGTCCATCCGGTGGTTCCTCTCTACGATCTCATAGCGGCAGACCGGAGGTGCCGGGGCCCGCCACTCTCCCTTCAGAACCTGCTTTCCCACCTGGACACAGAGCTGGAAGGGCTGTTCCGTGTCGTTGCGGATCATCAGATCCCGGTGGGGATAGGCGCAGGTGGCGCCGCTGCCGAAGGGCTGGGTCCGGTTGGTATCCGGAAAGACATCGTGAGAGTGACGGTACCGCTCCACTACCGTCAGCGGCGTGTGGAGAGTCATCCAGAAAATCAGATTGGAGAGCTGGCACAGCCCGCCTCCCACATCGCTGCCGATCCGGCCTAGAAACAGCACCATCCCGTCTCGATAGCCCTTCCGGCGGGTGGGCTTTCCGATCAGCCGCCAATAGCTGAAGGTCTCGCCGGGATACAGGACAATCCCATCCAGCCGGGCCACTGCAAGCCGGAGATTAGCCACCTTGTTTTCCTGGAGTTCCTGATCCTCCCCTCGCAGATGGCGGTACAAGGGTGTGGCGTGTGAAATCAGCATATACGGCAGGCGCTCCGTCTGACGCTGTTTGGCCCAGTGAAACCGGGGCGACATCCACAGAAGACGGCGCCGTCCGCCGTAATAGAGTTTTCCCAGACGCAAACGCAGCCAGCTGCGGTGAATGGGCGGCCAGAGCTGTCGATTATTGGGATCTACCATGGGACCTCCTCCCTATTTCCCAGACCGTTCGCAAATAAAGACGAAATCAGAACCTAAAACGATTTTAAAGTGTTCGGTCCCATAAATCCTCACAAAACTGTTACAAACAATAACAAAAAAGAGACAGTCAATTGACTGTCTCTCAGTGTTGGCGCTACCTATCTTCCCGGGCCGTCACCAGCCAAGTATTGTCAGCAGGAACGAGCTTAACTGCCGTGTTCGGAATGGGAACGGGTGGACCCTCGCCCTAATCAGCACCAACTCTATGTCATCCGGTCTTGCCGGAGAACAAACTGTATTATATTGTATTTCGCTTCCCTTGTCAAGAACTTTCGCCCTTGAAAAGTCTGGTGACCCGTACCGGATTCGAACCGATGTTAACGGCGTGAGAGGCCGCTGTCTTAACCACTTGACCAACGGGCCATGGTGCACCTTCACGGACTCGAACCGGGGACCCACTGATTAAGAGTCAGTTGCTCTACCAACTGAGCTAAAGGTGCAAATCCCTTGAGCATGCTTCCCTGCACCCTCAAAACCGAACAATGTGACGCTGCTTTCAGGCTCGCCTGCTTTCTCGTAGGTCAAGCCCTCGGGCTATTAGTACCGGTCAGCTCCATACATTACTGCACTTCCACCTCCGGCCTATCTACCAGGTAGTCTTCCTGGGCCCTTACCCTCTTTCGAGGTGAGAGATCTCATCTTAGGGGGAGTTTCACGCTTAGATGCTTTCAGCGTTTATCTCGTCCGTACTTAGCTACCCAGCTATGCCCTTGGCAGGACAACTGGTGCACCAGAGGTACGTCCATCCCGGTCCTCTCGTACTAAGGACAGCTCCCTTCAAATCTCTTCCGCCCGCAACAGATAGGGACCGAACTGTCTCACGACGTTCTGAACCCAGCTCGCGTGCCACTTTAATCGGCGAACAGCCGAACCCTTGGGACCGAATTCAGCCCCAGGATGTGACGAGCCGACATCGAGGTGCCAAACCTCCCCGTCGCTGTGGACGCTTGGGGGAGATCAGCCTGTTATCCCCAGGGTAGCTTTTATCCGTTGAGCGATGGCATTTCCACTCACATACCACCGGATCACTAACTCCAACTTTCGTTACTGCTCGACCCGTCGGTCTCGCAGTTAGGCTGGCTTCTACGTTTACACTCACTGCACGATTTCCGTCCGTGCTGAGCCAACCTTTGAGCGCCTCCGTTACTCTTTAGGAGGCGACCGCCCCAGTCAAACTGCCCGCCTAACAGTGTCCCCCGACCGGATTCACGGCCGCAGGTTAGAAATTCAGCAATCCAAGAGTGGTATCCCACCGGCGGCTCCACAAGAGCTGACGCCCCTGCTTCCAAGCCTCCCACCTATCCTGTACATGGGTTACCGAATTCCAGTATTAAGCTGCAGTAAAGCTCCATGGGGTCTTTCCGTCTAGTTGCGGGTAACTGGTATCTTCACCAGTACTACAATTTCGCCGGGCGGGCTGTTGAGACAGTGCCCAAATCATTACGCCTTTCGTGCGGGTCAGAACTTACCTGACAAGGAATTTCGCTACCTTAGGACCGTTATAGTTACGGCCGCCGTTTACCGGGGCTTCAATTCAATGCTTCGCTTGCGCTGACATCTCCTCTTAACCTTCCGGCACCGGGCAGGCGTCAGCCCATATACGTCATCTTTCGATTTAGCATAGACCTGTGTTTTTGGTAAACAGTTGCTTGGGCCTTTTCACTGCGGCCTCTTTCGAGGCTCCCCTTATTCCGAAGTTACGGGGTCAACTTGCCGAGTTCCTTAACAACCCTTCTCCCGTTGGCCTTAGGATTCTCTCCTCATCTACCTGTGTCGGTTTGCGGTACGGGCACCTTAGTATCCATCAGAGCTTTTCTCGCCTCTCAGCATCGCGGACTTCGCTACTATATTTTCGCTCCCTTTCGCCCGGGTCAACCAACGCCCGGGTTCCGCTATCCAAAAGTGTCCCTCTGACTTAAAGTTCGGTGGCTACGGAATTTCTACCGTATGTGCATCGACTACGCCTTTCGGCCTCGCCTTAGCTCCCGGCTTACCTTGGGCGGACGAACCTTCCCCAAGAAACCTTAGATTTTCGGCCATTATGATTCCCACATAATTCTCGCTACTCATTCCGGCATTCTCACTTCCATGCAGTCCACCGCTGCTTTCGCTACGACTTCACCCCACATGGAACGCTCCCCTACCACTGTCTTACGACAATCCTAAGCTTCGGTTAGATGCTTAGCCCCGTTACATTTTCCGCGCAGAGTCACTCGACCAGTGAGCTATTACGCACTCTTTTAATGAGTGGCTGCTTCTAAGCCAACATCCTGGTTGTTTTCGCAACTCCACATCGTTTTCCACTTAGCATCTATTCGGGACCTTAGCTGTAGGTCTGGGCTGTTTCCCTTTTGACAATGAAACTTATCTCACACTGTCTGACTGCTATGCATCAATTAGCCGGCATTCTTAGTTTGATAGGCGTTGGTAACCTTATCGGCCCCGCTACCATTCAGTGCTTTACCTCCGGTAATCTAACATAACGCTAGCCCTAAAGCTATTTCGGGGAGAACCAGCTATCTCCGAGTTCGATTGGAATTTCACCGCTACCCACAAGTCATCCGCCACCATTGCAACGGGGGTCGGTTCGGTCCTCCATGGGGTTTCACCCCCACTTCAACCTGCTCATGGGTAGGTCACCCGGTTTCGGGTCTATGGCAACGAACTTTACGCCCTATTCAGACTCGCTCTCGCTTCGCCTCCGGCACTGAATGCCTTAAGCTCGCTCGTTACTATAACTCGCCGGACCGTTCTACAAAAAGTACGCCATCACACGTTAACGTGCTTTGACAGCTTGTAAGCACAAGGTTTCAGGTTCTCTTTCACTCCCCTCCCGGGGTCCTTTTCACCTTTCCCTCACGGTACTGCTCCTCTATCGGTCATCAGGTAGTATTTAGGCTTGGAGGGTGGTCCCCCCTGTTTCCCACGGGGTTTCACGTGTCCCGCGGTACTCTGGATTCAGTCGCACGGCCTTCTCTTTCGGATACGGGGCTCTCACCCTCTGTGGCGGGCCTTCCCAGACCCTTCTCCTAGATAACTTCCGCTAAATGACTGTCCGCAACCCCGAGGAATAAATCCCTCGGTTTGGCCTCTTCCGCGTTCGCTCGCCACTACTTGCGGAATCTCGGTTGATGTCTCTTCCTCGCCCTACTTAGATGTTTCAGTTCAGGCGGTTCCCTTCCTACGCCTATTTTGTTCAACGCAGGATGACTGGATATTGTCCAGCCGGGTTGCCCCATTCGGATATCCCCGGATCAATGGATATTTGCTCCTCCCCGAGGCTTTTCGCAGCTTGTCACGTCCTTCTTCGGCTCCTGATGCCAAGGCATTCCCCTTGCGCTCTTTCCAGCTTGACCTATCGCTGTTCTCACAGCGACTTGTCAGAGAATTCTTGGTTCTCTTTGAGAATTATGCAGGCTTTACAAAGATCGAAATTGTATGTCACCCTGCATCCTTTCGGATGCTGTTCCACAATCAATTTGTTTCCTCTGTGTTTCCACAGAGAAACCTCTCTGTTGCCTTACTTGCTTTTGTCACATTGTTCAGTTTTCAAGGTGCAGATCGCCGTCCGCAAGCTTTCGCTTGTCTCCGGCACAGCTTCCAACCGCTTTTGCAGTCAGATTTGAAGATCCGATCTTTCGATCAGGTCTTCAAATCCAAAGGCAAATCGCCTGGTGGGCCCGAGTGGGCTCGAACCACCGACCTTACGATTATCAGTCGTACGCTCTAGCCAGCTGAGCTACGGGCCCTCGTCTTGGACGAGGTGACGCTTTATTCTCTTGGTGGAGATAGTCGGGTTCGAACCGGCGACCTCCTGCTTGCAAGGCAGGCGCTCTCCCAGCTGAGCTATATCCCCTTCTATCTCCCGGCGTACGCCCTCTAAATTAAACAACGTAACTCTTTTTCCGCTCCAGCTGACCAGGAATTCCAGGCAGAGCTTGCTCTGCCCAGGTCTCCTTAGAAAGGAGGTGATCCAGCCGCACCTTCCGATACGGCTACCTTGTTACGACTTCACCCCAATTATCGAACCCACCTTCGGCCGCGCCCTCCTTGCGGTTAGGCTACGGACTTCGGGTGTTCCCGACTCTCATGGTGTGACGGGCGGTGTGTACAAGGCCCGGGAACGTATTCACCGCGGCATGCTGATCCGCGATTACTAGCGATTCCGACTTCACGCAGGCGGGTTGCAGCCTGCGATCCGAACTGGGACGGCTTTTGGGGGTTTGCTCTGCCTCGCGGCTTTGCCTCCCTCTGTTGACCGCCATTGTATTACGTGTGTAGCCCAGGACATAAGGGGCATGATGATTTGACGTCGTCCCCACCTTCCTCCGTTTTGTCAACGGCAGTCTCGCTAGAGTGCTCTTGCGTAGCAACTAACAATAGGGGTTGCGCTCGTTGCGGGACTTAACCCAACATCTCACGACACGAGCTGACGACAACCATGCACCACCTGTCTCTACTTTCCCCGAAGGGCACCTGATGTATCTCTACTTCGTTAGTAGGATGTCAAGCCCTGGTAAGGTTCTTCGCGTTGCTTCGAATTAAACCACATAATCCACCGCTTGTGCGGGCCCCCGTCAATTCCTTTGAGTTTCAACCTTGCGATCGTACTCCCCAGGTGGGATACTTATTGTGTTAACTGCGGCACGCAGGGGGTCAGTCCCCGCACACCTAGTATCCATCGTTTACAGCGTGGACTACCAGGGTATCTAATCCTGTTTGCTCCCCACGCTTTCGCGCCTCACCGTCAGTTGCCGTCCAGTTATCCGCCTTCGCCACTGGTGTTCTTCCTTATATCTACGCATTTCACCGCTACACAAGGAATTCCGATAACCTCTCCGGTACTCAAGACCTACAGTTTCAAATGCAGTTTGGAGGTTAAGCCTCCAGATTTCACATCTGACTTGCCGGCCCGGCTGCACGCCCTTTACACCCAGTAAATCCGGACAACGCTTGCCACCTACGTATTACCGCGGCTGCTGGCACGTAGTTAGCCGTGGCTTATTCGTCAGGTACCGTCTTCTACTCTTCCCTGACAAAAGAAGTTTACAACCCGAAAGCCTTCTTCCTTCACGCGGCGTTGCTGGGTCAGACTTGCGTCCATTGCCCAATATTCCCCACTGCTGCCTCCCGTAGGAGTCTGGGCCGTATCTCAGTCCCAATGTGGCCGGTCAACCTCTCAGTCCGGCTACTGATCGTCGCCATGGTGGGCCGTTACCCCACCATCTAGCTAATCAGACGCGAGGCCATCTTCCAGCGATAAAATCTTTGACATGCCCGGGATGCCCCGGTCATGCGTCATGCGGTATTAGCAGTCGTTTCCAACTGTTGTCCCCCTCTGGAAGGTAGGTTCCTCACGCGTTACTCACCAGTCCGCCACTAAGCATTCCTATCATTTGGCCGAAACCTCAGTCAAGGGTGCTCCGTTCGACTTGCATGTGTTAAGCACGCCGCCAGCGTTCGTCCTGAGCCAGGATCAAACTCTCTATAAAATGGTATCTAAACGAACCGTAGTCCGTTCAAACCTTCATAGAGCTATTTGTCATAGCTTCATTTCTCCATCCCACCGGTAATTGACTCAACCCAGTGAGACGGCTTTGTCCTTTGGCAAACTCATCTAAATGAGCTCGCCTTCTGGTGCTTCCTTTTCGTTACATTGTTTAATTTACAAGGTGCACGCCGTTCCCGGCGGTGAGATTTACTTTACCACAAAGTTCTTACTTTGTCAACACATTTTTTCAAGTTTTTTCTTGAAGCTCTGCGTTTTGGTGTTTCACTCTCACGCCCGACAGCTTAGTTAGAATACCAGAGCTTGCCAGAAAAGTCAACCCTCTTCTTCTGCTTTTGTTCATTTTTTTCTCTTGTTTTCCGGATTCACCTTCTTTTTCGTGCTTAATAAGTACTCAAACTGATGAGACTCCTTCTATCATAAGTTATACTTATTGTTAATATTGATTTAACACGCTTCTTTTGTCGATTTTATCCAGTTTAAATAAAGCTGCGAAAAAGAGACGCGGGTTTGATTCCCGCGTCTCTTCCCTCATCGCAGCAGCAGCGGCTGTATCTGTTCGCCTCGCAGAGCGGCTTCCACCGTCTCCGGGATTTTGGAGAAGTCCGCCACCAGGGAACTGGGTTTCGCCCGGGCGTTGTCCTGCCCGAAGGGAACGAAATAGTAGTTCTTCCGCACCAGCAGTTCCCCGATATTCCGGGCGCCAGCCGCCAGGCCGTCGTTGCTGGCCATGGCAATCACCACCGGCCTCCCGTTCCGCAGATGGGCCTTGGCCGCCATCGTAACCGCCGTATCCGTGATGCCCGCCGCCAGCTTGGCTATGGTATTCCCCGTAGCCGGGGCGATCACCAGAACATCCAGCAGCCCCTTGGGACCGATGGGCTCCACAGACGGGATGTCACAAAGCACCTCATGCCCTGTCAAATCCTCCAACCGCTCCATCAGGTCATCAGAGGTCCCGAAGCGGGTATCCGTGAAGGCGGAGATCTCCGACGCGATAGGGATGACTGTCTCATACAGCTGCACCAGCTTCTCCAGCTCCGCCAGCACCTTTTCATGGGTGCAGAAGGAGCCGCACATCGCAAATCCGACCCGTTCTTTTCTCACACAGGGTCACCTCGTTCTTTTAAAATGTAGTCGACTGCGTCCCGGATAGCCACCGCCGCTGCGGCAGGCACCATCCGCCCCGGCAGGGAGCGGGCCCATACGTGGGGCAGTCCCAGCTCCTCTGCAGCAGCTAGGTCGATGCCCTGGACGGAGGCCAGCTCCACACACAGGCAGCCCTTCGGCAGCTGCGCCAGCAGCAGGTGGCCCAGGACGGGCGAGGGGACCGTGTTGAACACGGCGCCGAAGTCACACAGCGCACCATCGAGGCGTCCGGTCTCCAGCGCCTGCCAGCCATAGGCACGGATCCAAGCCAGGTCCGACGGTTTTCTGGCAGTGACTGTAACATGGGCGCCCAGCCCATGAAGCCGATAGGCCAGCAGCTTTCCGATCCGCCCGAAGCCCAGCACCAAACACTCCATCCCCAGGAGCGTCCGGTCCAGATGCTCCATAGCGATCTGGAGGGCCGACTCCGCCGTGGCCGCCGCGTTGGCAACGGTCAGCTCTTCCCGCTGGAAGTAGTCCACCAGCGTCAGCCCGCAGTTCTCAGCCTCTATCTGCTGGGCGGGACGAACCTGCCCTGCCAGCAACAGCTGGCCGGGACTGAAACGGCGGAACAGCGCACTGGTGGGCAGATCCTCCGTCTCACTGTTTAGTATCCCGTCCTCCCGGCAGAGCGGCAGCGGAAGGATCACCACGTCCGCGGCCGCTGCCTGCGCAGGCAGATCCGGGCATCCGGCCACTCCGCTGGTCCAGACCGTGCGCCCTTCCTCCGCCAGCAGCCGTGCAAGCTCTGCCTGCCGCCGATCTCCGCCGATCACGCCAAAGGTCTTGTTCATCCGGCATTCCCCCTCAAGCCATGGTATGCACGGCGGGGGCGGCGGTGATTGCCTTTCCTGTTTGGATGTGATACGATACATGTGGTCAAACTCTCCCGAAAGGAGTTCTCACCATGAAATTTCCCTATCTGCTCTTTGACGCGGATGACACCCTGTTCGACTTTCCAAAAGCCGCGGCCCGTGCCTTTTCTGCCATGTGCCGGAGCAACGGCGTTCCGGATACGCTGGATACCCGCGCCCTCTACCACCGGATCAACCAGGAGCTGTGGGCAGCCTTTGACCGGGGAGAGGTCTCCAAGGACTATGTGACGTTGGAGCGTTTTGTGCGCTTTTTTCAGGCGTTGAAGCTGCCGCGGGACCCAGACAAGTGCAACCGGGATTACCTCACTGCCCTGGGTGCCGGGGTCTATCCCCTGCCTCACGCGGAGGCGGTCTGCCGGGAACTGGTCCGCCGGGGGCACAAGCTGTACATTGTCACCAACGCTGTGGCCTCCGTCCAGCGCAGCCGCCTGCAGGGCAGTGTGTTCGCAGCTCTCATCACGGACGCCTTTATTTCCGAGGACGCCGGAGCCTCCAAGCCGGACCCGGCTTATTATGCCTATGTCCGCTCCCGCATACCCGGCCTGACGCCGGAGAACGGTCTCGTGATCGGAGACTCCCTCTCCACAGACATCCAGGGCGCCAACAATGCCGGACTTCCCTGCTGCTGGTACAATCCTGCTGGAAAGGCCCGGCCAGAGGACCTGCGGATCGACTATGAGATCCGGGACCTGCGGGAGCTGCTGGATATTGTCTGAGAGTACGCTTTCCTGTTTGAATCTGAAAAATCCCGGTGAGTGCCCTCCAAGATGCCTCACCGGGATCATTTCATCTTCAAAACTGAGAGTCGCGATCAGAAACAATAAGAGACCGGATCCCTCCGGTCTCTTACCCTTTCTCTCTGCGCAGGAACGCGCATGGCCGGGTGCCCCCCTCACAGCCACGCCGTCTCCAGCAGTTCATCCTTCTTGGCCCGGGTCATCAGCTCCGCTACCACGCCCCGGATCTGCTTGCCCTGATAGAGGACTTCGTAGGCACAGCGGCTGATGGGCATTTCCACGCCTACCCGCTCACTGAGCTGGTGAATGCTCTCCGCGGCGAAGTATCCCTCCACCACGGCGCCTACTTCCTCCATGGCCTCCCGGGGCGTTTTGCCTTGGCCAATGAGGATGCCCGCCCGGCGATTCCGGGAGTGCATGGAGGTGCAGGTCACGATCAGATCCCCCATACCGGCCAAGCCGCCGAAGGTCTGCCGGGAGCCCCCCAGCTTCTCCCCCAAGCGGGTAATCTCCGCCATAGCCCGGGTCATCAGCAGGGCTTTGGTATTGTCCTGATAGCCCAGACCGTCGCACACACCGCAGCTGAGGGCAATGACGTTCTTCAGCGCCGCCGCCAGCTCCACGCCCACGACGTCGCCGCTGGTGTACACCCGGAAGTAGTCGTTCATGAAGGCGTCCTGCACAAAACGCGCCGCATCCACATCCAAGCAGGCGGCCACGCAGCCGGTAGGCAGGCGGATCCCCACCTCCTCTGCATGGGAAGGGCCAGAAAGAACTGCTACTTTACAGATATTCTCCGTCTCCTCCTGGATCACTTGGCTGAGACGCAGATTTGTGTCCCGCTCAATCCCCTTGGAAACGGACACCACCACAGTCTTCTCCGTGAGATACGGGGCCATTTTTTTTGCTGTCTCCCGCACGGCGAAGGAGGGCGGTGCGCTGACCACCAGGTCGGCGCCCTTCAAGCAGTCCAAATCCCCGGTGATGTGGAGGGATTCCGGCAGATGGACGCCCTGCAAAAGCGGGTTCTCCCGGGTCCGGGCCATCTCCGCCGCCTTGGCGGGGCTGTGGGACCAGAGATAGGTCTCGTGTCCGTTGTCGCACAGGATCTGGCTGAGGGCCGTGCCCCAGCCGCCGGAGCCCAATACAACTGTTTTCATCTGTATTCCTCCCCCTCAAATTAGGAATCCGGAGTTAGAAATCGAGCTGTTCCGCCTATGGCGAAACAATTCCATTTTGTCCGGCTCTGCCGGACCGCACCATGCCGCATTCCTAATTTTTTTTGCGGTGTACGCTGAATTTATTCTCGTTGCCATGGATAAGGCGGACGATGTTGCTCCGGTGCTTCCACAAAATCAAGGCTCCCAGGAGAAACGCCAGGAGCACGATGACCGGATCCGGATAGAAATACCAAGTGGCAAAAGGGAAGCTGGCCCCAGCCCAGACAGATCCCAGAGATACATACTTCGTCAGCAGGAATAAGAGCAGAAATCCCACCCAGACCACCAGGCCGATCCGCCAGTCGATCATCCAGACGATGGTGCCGCCGGAGAGGATGCCCTTGCCGCCCTTGAAGTGGAACATGCAGGGAAACATGTGACCCAGCAGACAGAACAGGGCAGCCCAGTATTTGAACAAGACCACATAATAGACCGTCATCTCCGTACTCAGCGGCATATCCGGCATCATCCTGGGATCAAACCCGCCGCCGATGTGAGCCGCGATCAGAACCGCTATTACGGCTTTGAGGACATCACATAAGATTACCACAAAAGTCAGCGGTCCACCAAAGGTACGGTAAAAATTGGTTAATCCTGCATTGCCGCTGCCATGCCTGCGAACATCGTCTCGCAGGATGTATTTAGAAATAATGACCGCCCCATTGAAACAGCCGCAGAAGTAGGCGATCGCAGCCACCAGCCACAGTTCCATCCGGGAAATGAGAAACCATACCACTGCGCCCATTCTCACCCCTCCTTCTCGCCCCGCTGGCGGATGGAGAGGGTGATAGGCGTGCCCTCCAGGCCAAAGGTGTTCCGCAGGCAGTTCTCCAGATACCGCTGGTAGGAGAAGTGGAACAGGCGGCTGTCGTTGCAGAACACCACAAAGTGGGGTGGCCGGATGCCCACCTGGGTCATGTAGTAGATCTTCAACCGGCGGCCCTTGTCGGAGGGGGGCTGAACCCGTGTCTGGGCATCCGCCAGGACGCTGTTCAGCATACCGGTGGTGATCCGGGTGCTGGCCTGGTTGGAGACATAGTCGATCAGCTCGAACAGCCGGTCCACCCGCTGGCCGGTCTTGGCTGAGATGAACAGGATGGGGGCATAGGTCATGAAGGCCAGGCCGTTGCGGACCTCTTCCCGCATCTTGTCCATGGTCTTGCCGTCCTTTTCGATCAGATCCCACTTGTTGACCACGATGATGCTGGCCTTCCCGGCTTCGTGGGCCAAGCCCGCCACCTTGGTGTCCTGCTCGGTGACGCCTTCGGTGGCGTCGATCAGGATCAGGCACACGTCGCTGCGCTCAATGGCCAGGGTGGCCCGGAGAACGGAGTACTTCTCGATGTCCTCCTCCACCTTGGACTTGCGGCGGATGCCGGCGGTGTCAATGAAGACGAACCTGCCCTGATCGTTTTCAAAGTAGGAGTCGATGGCGTCTCGGGTGGTGCCGGCCACGTTGGAGACGATGACCCGCTCCTCCCCCAGGATCTTGTTCACCAGGGAGGACTTGCCGGCGTTGGGCTTGCCGATAACAGCCACCTTGATGGCGTCGTCCTCCTCCTCTTCGTCCTCCTCTGGGGGGAAGTACTGGAGACAGGCGTCCAGCAGGTCGCCGGTGCCGTGGCCATGGACAGCCGAGACAGCGATGGGATCCCCCAGTCCCAGGTTGTAGAACTCATAAAAGTCCGGGTCCGGGACACCAGTGGAGTCCATTTTGTTCACTGCCAGCACGATGGGCTTGCCGCTGCGCAGCAGCATGTTGGCCACCTCCTGGTCAGAGGCGGTGAGGCCCGTGCGGACATCCGTCAGAAAGATGATGACAGTGGCGTTCTCGATGGCGATCTGGGCCTGATCCCGCATGAAGGACAGGATCTGGTCGTCGGTCCGGGGCTCGATACCGCCGGTGTCGATAAGGGTGAAGGACCGGCCGTTCCAGTCCGTCTCCCCATAGATGCGGTCCCGGGTGACGCCCGGGGTGTCCTCCACAATGGAGAGGCGCTTTCCAATGAGTTTGTTGAACAGCATGGACTTGCCCACATTGGGCCGGCCCACGATGGCGACGATGGGTTTCACCGGCGCTCACTTCCCTTCTTTATCAAGCAGACATACATGGTCATATTATACCCAGTGACCGGCGAAATGGCAAGACGTCCTCCGATTTTTACACAGTATGGACGCAGAAAAAGGAGGGAAGATGTTGCTCTTCCCTCCCGATCCACAGGGCACGTCTTATTTCGCCACCACGGACTTGACAACCTTGACCTCGCGGCCGTTGTAAGTACCGCACTCCTGGCACATTCTGTGAGGCAGGTGCAGCGCACCGCATTTCGGGCATTTGACGAGGCCGGGAGCCGCCAGCTTCCAGTGGGAGCTGCGGCGCTTGTCGCGTCTAGCTTTGGATACTTTTCCCTTAGGTACTGCCATTGTGACACCTCCTTGATCTTTCAAAGGCAGCGGAGTCGCCCCCGGCCTTATTCATTCGTTCTCTCTGTTCTCTAAAAGCTTTGCCAGGACCGCCAGACGGGGATCCGTCTCCTTCCCGCAGGAGCAGGGGCCGAGGTTCAGGTCGGCACCGCACCGGGGGCACAGTCCTTTGCAATCTTCCGAACACAATGTCTTGGTGTCCATTCCAAGGATGAACGCCGTGCGGGCCAGATCGCCCACATCCACTTCCCCATCCTCCAGCAGGACGATCTCGTCGTTGTCCTCGTTCTGGAGCTCTTCCGCCAATAGGCAGCGAAAGGGAACGGTCTTGTCCTGAAGAAACGCCTTGCCGCACCGGTCGCAGACCGCGTCCAGCGTGGTCCGGGCCGTCAGCTCCAGCTCCAGGAGATCCGCGGTGTTGCTCACCGCGCCCTCCACCTCCACAGGGCGGCTGATGGGATGCCGTCCGGCAAATTCCACGTCGGACAAGTCCAGAGAAAACTGGAACGTCAGGCGCTTGCCAGGGGCATGCAGTATGGGTCTTACATCAAAACGCATAAGCTACCTCGTAATGACACGAATAGTATTATAAGGGATGTGTGCCCGGTTGTCAAACAATTTTTTCATGTTTTTGCCGTTTCCGGGCAAATTTTTTCGTTTCCGGGCAGGCGCTCTGTTCAGCTCTCCTCTTCCCGACGCTTCTGCCAGCCGGTGATGTCGATGCCCAGGATCACATTGCGGAAGCCCTCCTGCAGCCGGGCATAGGTGGTGATGTTGTAGATGTCCTTGGGCCGGCGGGTGTTCCAGCCGTCCCGCAGCCGCTCCGCCAGCTCTTGGCACAGGGGCTCCTCCAGTCCCAGCAGCATGGGGGAAAGATACGTCACCAGCATCTGCTTTTCCCGGGCCTGGACCATGGTCCGGTTCCAGGGGCGCTGGCGTTTCCACCCTGCCTCCAGCAGGTCCAGCAGCTGCTCCGCCAGTACCCGGCGGCCGTCAGGGTCCTCCGCCGTCTCCCGGACGGCCTCCATGTACAGTGGTCCGAATCGCTCCGTGTAGGTCCGGAAGGCGCTGGTGTACTCCCGGCGGGTGAACCGCTCGTTGTAATAGCGCGCCTCCTGCACGGCGGCGCAGAGCTCTTCCAGCTTCATTCCTCGTCCCGTCCCTTCTGGTCCGCTTCGGGTCCGACCTGTTCTGCAGGTGTCGCCGGACGCTTCTGCTCCGGCAGGGCGTCGTCCTGGCTCCAGCTATCCGGGTCGTCCTTGTGAGCCTTGGCGTACTGGTACGCCTTCCACTCCCGCCAAAGCACCATCGCCCCTGCCGCGGCGAACACTGCGCCCGCCGCCGCGTTCAGAGCCACGGTTTCGGCGGTCCCGTCCCAGATGCCCTTCATCAGCTGGTAGGCCAGATACAGCAGGTAGCCCCCTGCCAAGACCCGGAAATAGTTCACCCAGCCCCGCTGTTTGTTTCCGTCATGCTGCGCCATACGTCCAGTTTCTCCTAACCGATTCAAAAAATTCTCTCCCCGCTTTACAAGCGCCCGGCAAACAGGTATGATGGTAGCATCAAATACTTGCCCATCGGAGGATGCCATGCGGGAACTCACCATTGGAAAAAACGACGCCGGACAGCGGCTGGACCGCTTTGTGGCCAAAAGCCTGCCCCTGCTGCCCCCCACCCTGCTGCAGAAATACATCCGCCTCAAGCGGATCAAAGTCAACGGCAGGGGTGCCAAGCGGGACACACGGCTGGAGTCCGGCGATATTTTACAATTATATATCAACGACGAGTTCTTTGACAAGCCCTCTGAGGAAAACATCTTTCTCACCGTGTTCCGTCCCCAGCTGGACATCGTGTACGAAGACGAGAATCTGCTGCTGGTGAACAAGCGGCCGGGGCTGGTGGTCCACGCCGATGAGACGGAGAAGGTCAACACCCTCATCAACCACATTCAGGCCTACCTGTACCAGAAAAAAGAGTGGAATCCCAAATGGGAGAACGCCTTTGCGCCCGCCCTGTGCAACCGGATCGACCGGAACACCGGCGGCATTGTCATTGCCGCCAAGAACGCGGAGACCCTGCGGATCATAAATGAGAAGATCAAAAACCATGAGGTGGAGAAGTCTTATCTCTGCATCACCGTAGGCCGCCCCAAGCCAGTGGAGGGGAAGATTGCGGGCTTTCTTTTAAAAGATGAGGCGAAAAAGCAGGTGGCTTTCTATCGCCGTCCCATTCCCGGCGGAAAGACTGCCGTGACCCTGTACCGGACTCTGGAGACCCGGGGCCCGCTGTCTTTGGTAGAGTGTCGGCTGCTCACCGGCCGGACCCACCAGATCCGGGTGTCCATGGCGGAGATCGGCTGTCCCCTGCTGGGGGACGGCAAGTACGGCCGGGGGGATGTGAACCGCCGCTACGGCGAGACCCGGCAGGCCCTGTATTCCTACCAGCTGGCCTTCCCTTTCCCCACGGACGCCGGGGCGCTGAATTACCTGCGGGGCAGGGTCTTCACCGTGGCGGATGTGCCCTTCCGGGACAAGTATTTTCCCGCGCCGGAAGCTCCTTAAAAAATTCCCGTAAAACCCCGGCGAAATCTTTGATTTTGCTTGACTTTTCGCCACACATCGGATATAGTTTGTTATTGCTGAATTTCGACGAGAAAGGTTCCCCCTCAACAGAGAAAAGAGGCGTTTCATTGTAATCAAAATTATTATGAAATGGGGGAGGATACATGTCCAAAGAGTTGATTCGTCTGCGGAACATCCGTATGGCGTTTGACGACGAAGTGGTTCTCAACGATTTAAACCTCTATATCAACGACAAAGAATTCCTCACACTGCTTGGACCCAGCGGCTGCGGCAAGACCACAACGCTGCGTATTATTGGCGGCTTCACGACCCCTGTGTCGGGAGACGTCCTGTTCGACGGTGTGAGGATTAATGACGTTCCGCCCTATCGGCGGCAGATCAACACGGTGTTCCAGAAATACGCCCTGTTTCCCCACATGAATGTGTTTGAGAACGTGGCCTTCGGCCTGCGGATGCAGAAGCGGCCGGACCCGAAGGATCCCTCCGGCAAGCGCCGGGTAAAGATCCCGGAGACGGAGATCCGTCAGCGTGTGCTGGAAATGCTGGAGGTTGTCAGCCTGAAGGGCTTTGAAAACCGCAAGCCGGACGCCCTGTCCGGCGGCCAGCAGCAGCGGGTGGCCATCGCCCGGGCCCTGGTAAACCGGCCCAAGGTGCTGCTGCTGGACGAGCCCCTGGGCGCTCTGGATCTAAAGCTCCGCAAGGACATGCAGCTGGAGCTGAAGAAAATCCAGCAGCAGGTGGGCATCACCTTCATCTACGTCACCCACGACCAGGAGGAGGCCCTGACCATGTCCGACACCATCGTAGTGATGGACAAGGGCTGCATCCAGCAGATCGGCACGCCGGAGGATATCTATAACGAGCCCAAGAACGCCTTTGTGGCGGACTTCATCGGTGAGTCCAACATCATTGACGGCGTCATGGTCCGGGACAAGCTGGTGAAGATGTACGGCCGGGAGTTTCCCTGCCTGGACGGCGGCTTTGCTGAGAACGAGCCGGTGGACGTGGTCATCCGGCCCGAGGACATCGACATCGTCCCCATGGAGCAGGGACAACTGGTGGGGACTGTCACCTCTGTCACCTTCAAGGGGATGCAGTACGACATCATCGTGGATTTCCGGGGCTTCAAATGGCTTATCCAAACCACAGACCATTCCCCCGTGGGCGCCCGGATCGGCATCAAGATCGATCCCGACGGCATCCACATTATGAAAAAGAGTCCGTATTCCGGGATGTTCGGCGATTACTCCTCCTTCTCGGAAGAATATGAGGAGATGAGCGACGCCAACTGGGAGGCGGATGAGGAGGAGAGCGAGGATGAAAAATAAGCTCTCATTGTTCGCCGTTCCCTATGTGGGATGGATGTCCATCTTCGTGGTGGCGCCCATCATCATTATGGTGGTCTATGCCTTCAGCACCGCCGCCGGGGACTTCACGCTGGAGAACTTCGCCCGCATGGGTACCTATACAGCAGTGTTCACCCGCTCGTTTAAGCTGGCCATCATCGCCACACTGATCGCTCTGCTGATCGGATACCCGGTATCCTATATGCTCTCCAAGGAGGGGCCGCAGGTGCAGCGCATCGCTATGGTGCTCATCATGCTGCCCATGTGGATGAATTTTCTGCTGCGGACCTATTCCTGGATGTCCATTCTGGAGAACAACGGACTTTTGAACCAGCTGTTTCAGCAGATCGGCCTGATCGACCTTTACAACCAGATCGCTATGCACTTTGCATCTGATCCCGCCGCGTATGTCCCCATCGATCACTTCCAGATGATCGGTACCCAGGGCGCCGTAGTGCTGGGTATGGTGTACAACTACCTGCCCTTCATGATCCTGCCCATCTACTCCGTGCTGGTAAAGCTGGACCATTCCCTCATTGAAGCGGCCCGGGACCTAGGCGCCAGCAGCGTGCAGGTGTTCCGCAAGGTCATCCTGCCCCTGTCTTTGCCGGGGGTGCTCTCCGGCATCACCATGGTGTTCGTGCCCTCCGTGTCCACCTTCGCCATCTCCCGTCTGCTGGGCGGCGGCACCCAGATGATGCTGGGCGACCTGATCGAACAGCAGTTCCTGGGCGGGGCCTATAATCCCCAGCTCGGGGCGGCTATCGCGCTTGTGATGATGGCCATTGTGGTGGTGTGTATGCTGGTGATGAACCGTTTCGGCGACGGTGAGGAACAGGCGGTGATGCTGTGAAACGGAAGCATCTGCTGGGAAACCGCATCTTCATGGCGTTGGTATTCGTATTCCTGTATGCGCCGATTTTCATTCTCATCATCTTCTCCTTCAATGCCGGCAACAGCAGCGCGGTGTGGAAGGGCTTCTCCCTGCACTGGTATGCGGAGCTGTTCCAGAACCGCCTCATTATGCAGAGTGTCTATACCACGCTGCTGGTATCCGTGCTTTCCACGCTGATTGCCACTGTGGCGGGCACCTTTGCAGCCATTGGCCTGGCCAGTATGCGGCGGCGGTGGCGCACGCCCCTGATGACGGTGAACAACATTCCCGTCATGAATGCGGAGATCGTCACCGGCGTCTCCATGTGTCTGTTGTTCGTGGCCTTTTTCGGCCTGTGGAAGGCCTTTGCCGTCTGGTTCAACCAGGCGCAGGATACCTTCTGGATGGAGGAGAACATCTATCTTGGCTTCGGTACACTGCTGCTGGCCCATGTGACCTTCAACATCCCCCACGTTATCCTGACAGTGATGCCCAAGCTGCGCCAGATGGACAAAAACCTAGTGGACGCGGCCCAAGACCTGGGCTGCACCTGGATGCAGGCCTTCTGGAAGGTCATTATCCCGGAGATCAAGCCCGGCATCATCTCCGGCGCACTGATCGCCTTCACCATGAGCATCGACGATTTCATCATCAGTTACTTCACCGCCGGTTCCGGCGTGTCCACTTTGGCCATGACCATCTATTCCATGACGAAAAAGCGGGTCAGCCCGGAGATCAATGCCATTTCCACGCTGCTCTTCGGCGCTGTGCTGCTGCTGCTCATCATCATCAATGTCCGGGAATCCCGGCAGGAGCGCCTGCGGGAGCGAGCCCGCGCATGACTATCGGTCCCACGGCCTGCGGGTCTTGAGATACGCATTCAAATCAACACTGGAGGAATGATCAATTGAAAAAAATGGTAGCCTTGACTCTCGCCTTACTGATGGCGGCGAGCCTGTTCCTGTCCGGATGCTCCGTGCGCAAGGACACCTCTGACTCGGAAAATTCCGGCAGCAGTAACGGCAGCGGCAGCGGGGACCGTGTGGTCAACGTGTGCAGCTGGGGTGAATATATCGACGAGTCCCTGATCGACCAATTTGAAGAAGAGACCGGCATCAAAGTCAACTACCAGACCGCAGAGAGCAACGAGGTCCTCTATTCCCAGCTGAGCATGGGCGGCGTGGACTATGACGTCATCGTCCCCTCCGACTACATGATCTCCCAGCTGATCGAAGAGGATATGCTGGCCGAGCTCAATTATGATAACATCCCCAATTTTGAGAAGATCGACGACCGCTTCAAGAATCTGTCCTACGATCCGGAGAACAAGTACACCGTGCCCTACACCTGGGGCACTCTGGGCATCATCTCCAACACCGCCAAGGTGCAGGAGCCCATTACCAGCTGGAGCGCCATGTTCGATCCCCAGTACGCCGGGAACGTGCTGCTTATCAACAACTCCCGGGATGCTCTGGGCATCGCCCTGTTGTACCTGGGGTACTCTGTGAATACCACTGACGAAGCGGAGATTCAGGAGGCTTACCAGCTCATCGCCGACGCCGTAAAGAACGGGGTGTATCAGGGAAAGGTCATGGACGAGGTGTTTCAGAAGATGGAGGGCGGCAACGCCGCCATTGCCACCTACTATGCCGGTGACTATCTGAGCATGCTGGAAAACAACGAAGATCTCGCCTATGTAGTGCCCGAGGAGGGCAGCAACTGGTTCGTGGACGCCATGTGCGTTCTCAAAACCTCCCAGCACAAGGAGGAGGCGGAGGCCTGGATCAACTTTATGGCCTCCACTGAGGCAAACCTGCGGAATATGGACTATATCTGGTACGCCTCTCCCAACGCTGAGGCGCTGGAGACCTATCCTGCCTACTATGAGGAGACCTACGGAGAGCCCCTGGATCCCGCTCTCTATGAGATCATGGCCCCCTCCCAGGAGGTGCTGGACCGGTGTGAGGCCTACTTGGTCCTCCCTGCTGAGACGCGCACCCTCTATAACGACCTCTGGACGCAACTCGGTATCTGAGCTGTAAAATGCGGCACCGGAACACTACCCGGTGCCGCTTCTTTTTCCCTTGCGCATTCCACTGCTTTCCTGTACACTGGAAAGGCGGAAGATATTTTACCAAGGAGGAATCCTCTCATGATTTTGATTGGAACAAAATGCCGCCTGGAGCAAACTGTTACGGACGCCCTTACCGCCGCTAACGTGGGTTCCGGTGCCCTGCCGGTGTTCGGCACGCCCTATATGTCCGCCCTGATGGAAAATGCCGCCATGACCTGTCTGCAGAGCTTTCTGGAGGAGGGCCAGGGCAGTGTGGGCACCCATCTGGACATCTCCCACGACGCTCCCACTCCCATCGGCATGAAGGTGTGGGCGGAGGCAGAGATCACCGCCGTTTCGGAAAACGGCAAAATGGTGGACTTCGCTGTGAAAGCCTGGGATGAGAGCGGCCCCATCGGCAGCGGCACCCACACCCGGGCCATCGTCAAGAACGAAAAATTTCTGGCAAAATGCAATGCCAAGCTGGAGAAGAAGTAATTCTTTCCACATGGACAAAACAAGGGAGGACCCGGAATGGGTCCTCCCTTTTCTTCTGCTATCGCGGTGCCGTGGGGAAATCGCTCCCACGGGGATCAAAACAGCGTCAGCTGGCTGGTCTCCGCCATCCCGGCGAAGGCTCCCAGCGCCTTCAGCTGCTCAATATGGGTCTTGGACAGCTTGTTGCAGCACATGGCGAACTCCTCAACGGAGACGAACTCCTTCCCATTCCGCTTCTCCACTGTGTCGATGGCCGCCGCCTCTCCCAGGCCGTGGACCGTTGTGAAGGGCGGCAGCAGACCGTTCTCCGTCACTTTGAACTTGGTGGCATCGGACTCATAAATGTTGATCGTGTCGAAGTGGAAGCCCCGCAGGTAGAACTCATAGCACACCTCCAGGGTGGTCAGCAGGTTCTGCTCCACCGCCGTGGCGTCCTTGTTGTTCTCGATCTCCCGGATCTTCCGCTTCACCGCATCCTTTCCGGCACAGCAGTACTCCGCATCAAAGGCCTTGGCCCGGACGGAGAAAAAGGTTGCATAGAATGCCAGGGGCTCATGGACCTTGAACCAGGCGATGCGGAAGGCCATCATCACGTAGGCCACCGCGTGGGCCTTGGGGAACAGGTAGCCGATCTTGGCCAGGGAGTCGATGTACCACTCCGGCACGTCGTGGTCCCGCATGGCCTCCACCCAGCCCTCGTCAAAGCCGCCCTTCTTCACCTTGCCCTTGCGGACCTTCTCCATGATCTTGAAGCTCATCTTGGGGTCCAGGCCCTTGGAGATCAGGTACAGCATGATATCGTCCCGGCAGCCCACCGTCTCCAGAACGGAGGCGGTGCCGCTGACGATCAGCTCCCGGGCGTTGCCCAGCCACACGTCTGTCCCGTGGGAGAAGCCGGAGAGCCGTACCAACGTGTTGAAGTCCTTGGGCTGGGTATCCACCAGCATCTGCCGGGTGAATCGGGTGTTGAACTCCGGGATCGCCACGGCGCCGGTGGGGCCCAGAATCTCGTCGTTCTCGTATCCCAGCACTTTGCTGGAGGTGAAGATGGACATGGTGTCCGGGTCATCCAGGGGAATCTGGCGGGCGTTGACACCGGTCAGATCCTCCATCATGCGGACCATGGTGGGGTCATCGTGTCCCAGCATGTCCAGCTTCAGGAGGTTTGCCTCCATAGAGTGGTATTCAAAATGAGTGGTGATGGTGTCGGAGTCGTCGGCGTCCGCCGGGTGCTGGACCGGGCAGAAGTCCTCCATGTCCATATCGTCGGGAACGACCACCAGGCCGCCGGGGTGCTGACCGGTGGTCCGGCGGGTGCCCACGCAGCCCAGGGTCAGGCGATTCTCCTCTGCCCGGCCCACAGTCATGCCGTTCTCCTCCAGGTATTTTTTCACGAAGCCGTAAGCGGTCTTCTCCGCCAGTGTACCGATGGTACCGGCCCGGAACACCTGGGTCTCTCCGAACATCTCGATGGCGTGGCGGTGGGCCCGGGCCTGATACTCACCGGAGAAGTTCAGGTCGATATCCGGCACCTTGCCGCCGCCGAAGCCCAGGAAGGTTTCAAAGGGGATGTCGAAGCCGTCTTTGATGTATTCTGTGCCGCACACCGGGCAGATCTTGTCCGGCATGTCCGCGCCGCAGCCGTAGGAGCCGTCCTGAATGAACTCCGCATGCTTGCAATTCGGGCAGCGGTAGTGGGGCGGAAGGCTGTTCACCTCTGTGATCCCGGACATATAGGCCACCAGGGACGAGCCTACGGAGCCTCGGGAGCCCACCAGGTAGCCGTTTTCCAGGGACCGCTGCACCAGCTTCTGGGCGGACATGTACACCACGTCGTACTTGCCCAGAATGCCGCCCAGCTCCACGTTCAGCCGGTCCACAATCAGCTTGGGCGGGTCCTCGCCGTACAGCTCATGGACCTTGTTCCACACCAGGGAATTCAGCTCCTCCTCGGAGTTCTCCAGCCGGGGCGGGAACAGCTCCTCCGGCAGCAAGGGGAAAGTCTCCACCTGGTCGGCGATGGCCTGGGTATTGGTCACCACCACCTCATAGGCCTTCTCCTTCCCCAGGTAAGCGAACTCCTCCAGCATCTCATCGGTGGTCTTGAAGTAGATGGGCAGCGGGGCGTTGGCGTCCGGGAACTTCTTGGAGGCCAGCAGGATGTGGCGGTACACCTCGTCCTCCGGCTCCCGGAAGTGGACGTCGCCGGTGGCGCAGACAGGCTTGCCCAACTCCTCTCCCAGCCGGACGATGGTGCGGTTGAACTCCCGCAGCTCCTCCTCCGACTGGACGTCGCCGTTTCGCAACATGAAGGCGTTGTTGCACAGGGGCTGGATCTCCAGATAGTCGTAGAAAGAGGCGATGCGTTTCAGCTCTTCCCAGTCCTTGTGGTCCGCCACGGCCCGGAACAGCTCGCCCGCCTCACAGGCGGAACCCACAATGATGCCCTCCCGGTGCTCCAGCAGCAGACTCTTGGGGATGGTGGGCACCCGCTTGAAATACTTCAGATTGGAGGCGGAGATCATCTGGTACAGGTTTTTCAGCCCCACCTTGTTCCGGGCGATCAGAATGATGTGCTTGGGGAAGCGGTTGGTCTTGCTGCCCAGGGGCCGCAGCTTCTCCATCTCGCGGTTTACCGCCTGGAGGGTGTGGATGCCCCGCTCGTGGAGCATCTTCCAGAAGGGGATCAGCATATAGCCCACGGTGGCGGCGTCGTCGCTGGCCCGGTGGTGGTTGAAGTTGGGCAGCTCCAGCCGGTCCGCCACGATGTCCAGCTTGTACTTTCCCAGATCCGGCAGCAGGTTCTGTGCCAGAATCAGGGAGTCCACATAGGTGGGCTGGAAGTCCAGCCCCACCTTCCGGCAGCCCGCCCGGATGAAGCCGATGTCAAACTCTGCGTTGTGGGCCGCCAGGGGGCGGCCGTCCACGAACTTCAAAAATTCCGCCAGGGCCTCCTTCAGTTGAGGGGCGTCCTTCAGCATGTCATCGGTGATGCCGGTGAGGCCGATGATCTCCGGCGTCAGCCGCCGGTTGGGGTTGACGAAGGTCTGGAACCGATCCGTAATCTCACCGTTTTTCAGCACCACGGCGCCGATCTCCGTAATGGCCTCCCGGTCCACCTTGAGGCCCGTGGTCTCGATGTCGAAGCACACGAACTCCCCGTCCAGGGAGCAGTCCTGAGGGCCGTGGACCACCACCCGGTCATCGATGTTGTTGACAAAGTAGCCCTCCACGCCATAGAGGATCTTGATCTTGTCCCCAGCGGCGTGCCAAGCGTCCGGGAAGGACTGGGCCACGCCGTGGTCCGTGATGGCGATGGCGGGATGTCCCCACCGGATAGCCTGTTGGACCACCTCTTTCGTGTCCGTCAGGGCATCCATATTGCTCATCTTCGTGTGGAGGTGCAGCTCCACACGCTTCTCCGGGGCGGTATCCTGCCGCTCAGTGTGCTCCGCCAGCTGGATGTGGTAGGGGTTCAGCTGGATGTCCTTCCCGTCCCAGGTGGGCTCCATCTTGCCCTGGACGCACAGCCACATGCCGGGCTTGATGGCGCTCTCCAGTCCCTGAGCCTCCTTCTCCGTCAGGTTCTTCTGAACGGTGACGGAGTTGGTATAGTCCGTCATGTCGAAGCTCAGCCGCCACATACCGGGCCGCCGGGTCTCCCGGCACTCGAAGGCGAACACCTTCCCCGCCACGGTGGCATTCCCCATCTTCAGGTCCAGGATCTTCATGGGCACCGGCTGGATGCGAATGGGCTTGCCCATCAGGACCTTGCCTGCGGCCTGCTTCTCGCCCTTACTGCCGGAGGGGGCCGCCGGGACCGAAGCAGCCGGGCGGCTCCCTGCGGCTGCGGCCTGGGAAGAAGGAGCCTTGCAGGTGACTTCCGTCGTCACCTGTCGGAAGCCGTATACGCCCATCAGCAGATGCTTCAGCTCCTCCAGCTCCGCATCTCCCAGCTCCGCCCTGGTGGTGAGGCGCAGCGCCAGCGACATGCCGGCCTGGTCGATGCAAGCGCCGTTCACCACTGCGCCGGCCAAACGAAGCCGCAGCTCTCCGGAGAGCTGCAGCTCAGTAAACATTTCAAAAAAGGGTATATCTCTTGACATAGACGCCACCTTGTTAAACAGGAATCAAATGCTGAGAAATCAGAAATTAGGAATGAGGAATTCCGGCGTCCGGCAACGCCGGACGTATGAGCATTGTCCCACCAGAGGCGGAACACAACAATTCCGAATTCCTAACTTCTCATTCCTCATGGGAGTTTTTCAATTTCCTCCATCAGCTTGTCCACCAGCTGCTCCTGCGGTACTTTGTAAAGGATTTCTCCTTTGCGGAAAATCAGTCCCTCACCCTTGCCGCCAGCGATGCCGATATCTGCCGCCGCTGCCTCGCCGGGGCCGTTGACGGCACAGCCCATCACCGCTACGGTGATGTTCTTCGTGCAGTTCATGAGGCCCCGCTCCACCTCTTCCGCCATGGGGATCAGGTCGATGCGGGTGCGACCACAGGTGGGGCAGGCGATCAGATTCACGCCCTCCTTACGGAGTCCGGCGGCCTTCAGAATCTTCTTGGCAGCGAAAATCTCCTCGATCGGGTCGGCGGTCAGCGTCACCCGGATGGTATCTCCGATCCCCAGGCACAGCAGGCCCCCAATTCCCATGGCGGATTTCACAAGCCCCATGGAAGGGGTGCCCGCCTCTGTCACGCCCAGATGCAAAGGGTAGTCTGTCCGCTCGCTGAGCAGCCGGTAGGCCGCCATGGTCAGGGGCACATCGGAACACTTGACGGAGATGCAGATGTCATCAAAATCGAACTTGTTCAAAAGGGCCACGTGGCCCATGGCGCTCTCCACCAATGCCTCTGCCGTGACGCCGCCGTATTTGGCCCGCAGGTCCTTTTCCAGAGATCCGCCGTTGACCCCAATGCGGATGGGGATGGATTTTTGGCGGCAGATGTCCGCCACCGCCTTCACCTTCTCCTCCCCGCCAATGTTGCCGGGATTGATGCGGATGGCGTCGATGCCCCGCTCTGCGCACGCCAAGGCATACTTGTAGTTGAAGTGGATATCCGCGATCAGGGGGATAGAAATCTGTTCCTTGATCCGGTCCACCGCCTCTGCCGCGGCCTGATCCGGAATGGCAATGCGGATGATCTCGCATCCGGCGGCCTCCAGCGCGTGGATCTGCTCCACAGTGGCGCGGACATCGTCGGTCTTGGTATTGCACATGGATTGAATAGACACTGGGGCACCGCCGCCCACGGCCACATCCCCCACCATCAAACGCTTTGTCATGGCGCTTCCTCCCTCACCAGGGCGTAAATGCAGGAATCCAGCATCTCCCCGTTTTTGTACACGCTCCGCCGCAGAGTGCCCTCCAGGGCGAACCCCGCCTTCTCCAACACCCGGCGGGAGGCCGCATTCCTGGCAAATGCCTCAGCGTGGATGCGGACGATGTCCCAGGCTGCAAAGCCCTCCCGGCACATGGTTTCCACAGCGGCGGTCATGATCCCGCGGCCCCAGAAGGGCTCTCCCAGCCAGTAGCCCAGCTCTGCGCTCCTCCGGTATACATCGCTGCCCAGGAACAGGCCGATGCTGCCCGCAGCTTCGCCGTCCACCTCAATGGCCCGGCACATCTGACCCCGGCCCTCCTGCCGGATGCAGCTCTCCACAAACGTGGCCGCATCCTGTGGGGCATAGGGGCAGGGAAACACGTCCCGCAGGTTGGCGGCGATCTTTGCATTGTCCGCGTACCGGGCGATGGAGGCAGCATCTGCCTCCCGCCAGGGCCGCAGGGTAAAGTCCGTCATGACTCGCTCCTATCCGAACAGTTTGAACACATCATTGAATGTCACCACCAGCATGAAGCCCATCAGGGCCACAAAGCCCACGGTGTTCACCGCCATCTCATACTTCTCCGGGATCTTCTTTCGGAACAGCTTCATGGCGATCTCATCAATGATGAGGAAGAAGATCTTGCCGCCGTCCAGAGCCGGGATGGGCAGCATGTTCATCACTGCCAGGTTCACCGCCAGCATGGCGCCGAAGTAGAGGATGTTCTCCACCGCGGCGGCAATGGTCTCTGACGCGGTGCCCACCTGGGTGATAGTGGAGACGATGCCCACCGGGCCGCTGAGATCGTCCATGCCCGCCTGACCGGTCACCAGCATCTGCAGGCTCAGCCGCACGATCCGCACAAAGTCGATGGTGTTCAGCCAGCTGGTCTTCAGGATCGTCCAGAGATTGGCCTCCTCAATCTGGTCTCTTGCGATATAGACGCCGTAGCCCTGATAGGTCTCCCCCTCTGTGCCGGTGTAGGTGCCCCATGTGACGTCGTTCAGCTCCACCTTCTCGCCGTCCCGCAGGACCACCAAATCCATGGGCTGGCCCTGGTGCAGGCTCATCAGCAGGGACACGTCACTGTACAGGTACACCCGCTCCCCATTGACGGAATAAAAAATATCTCCGGCCTGGATAGTCTGGCCGTTCCGCTCCTCAAACTCCGGCGCGGTCCCGGCGGCCGCCGGGATCAGAAATCCCTGGGCACCGCTATACACCGCCAGAATGATGAGGAACCCCGCCAGGAAATTCATAAAGGAGCCGGCGGCAAAAATCACCACCTTTTTCCAGAAGCCCTGACGGCCCAGAGACCGCTCGTCGCCAGAGTCCTCATCCTCCCCCTCCATAGCGCAGAAGCCGCCGATGGGCAGCAACCGGAGGGAATACTGGGTCTCCTCCGTCTCCTTGTGCCAGATCAGAGGCCCCATGCCGATGGAAAACTCGTTGACCCGCACGCCGCAGAGCTTGGCGGCCAGGAAGTGGCCCAGCTCGTGGACGGCGATCAGTACGCCGAAAATCAGAATGGCCGCCAGGATATACACAATGGTCATGCAAAAACTCCCGTCAAAAAACTTGCTTCAAGCCCGGTCCAGCACCGCCTGCCGCGCCGCCTGGTCCGCCGCCAGAATGTCCTCCAGCGCCGGTTCCTGCTCCGCCGGCACAGCTGCCCGGGCCTCCGCCACCAGGCGGGGAATGTCGTGGAAGCCGATCCTGCCCGCCAGGAACAGGCCCACCGCCTCCTCATTGGCGCCGTTCAAAACAGCGCAGGCGGTGCCGCCCTGAGCCGCCGCCGCCTCTGCCAGCTGCAGACATGGAAATGCATCCCGGTCCGGCTGGGCGAAGGTCAGGGGCGGGCAGGACAGCAGGTCCAGCGGCTCCGCCGGACTTTCCACCCGTTCGGGGTATGTCATGGCATATCGAATGGGCAGGCGCATATCCGGTGTGCCCAGCTGGGCCAGGACCGCCCCGTCCCGGTACTCCACCAGGGAGTGGACGATGCTCTGCCGGTGGATCACCACCGACACCTGGTCCAGCGGCAGACGGTAGAGGCGCATGGCCTCGATGACCTCCAGCCCCTTGTTCATCAGCGTGGCGCAGTCTACGGTGATCTTGGGTCCCATGGTCCAGTTGGGGTGGCGGAGGGCATCCGCTTTGGTCATTTTGCCCACTTCTTCATAGGTCATGCCGTAAAAAGGCCCGCCGGAACAGGTCAGGATCAGCCGCCGGATCTCCCGGCGGTCGGCGCAGCCCTGAAGGCACTGGAAGATGGCCGAGTGCTCCGAGTCCACAGGCACGATCTCGGCGCCGTGCGTATCCGCCGCATCCATCACCAGCTGTCCGGCGCAGACCAACGTCTCCTTGTTGGCCAGGGCGATGCGCTTTCTCTCCCGGATGGCGGCCAGGGTGGGACGCAGTCCCACCATACCCACCACGGCGGTGACGACCGTATCCGCCTCCGGGCAGACAGCGGCCTCCAGCAGGGCCTCCGGGCCTCCCAAAACCTTGGTGTCCATGTCGGCCAGGCGTACCGCCAGGTCACGGGCCGCCGCCTCATCGGTGAGGACCGCCAGCCGGGGCCGGAATTTTCGGACCTGCGCCTCCAGCCGCTCCACATCCATGTGGGCGGTAAGGGCGGCCACACGCAGTCCCAGCTGCTCCGCCACGTCCAATGTCTGGCGGCCGATAGAACCGGTGGCACCTAAAATTGAAATCGTCTTGCTCATAGCATTATCCTATTCTAAACAGCTGAAAACAATCCTAAATCTTCCCAAATCACCCGTTCAGAGCAGCTGTAAGGCCAGCCACACGAAGGGCGCCACGAAGGTAACAGAGTCAAACCGGTCCAGGATGCCGCCATGGCCCGGCAGCAGGTTGCCATAATCCTTGACGCCGAACTCCCGCTTGATGACGGAGAAACTCAGGTCGCCGATCTGGCTGATGGTGCTGCCGATAATACCCAGTGCAAAGACTGCCCCCCAGGAGATCTGCGGACCAGCTGCCATCTCGATTGGCGGATAAACAGTCAGGGTGTGTGCCATGCTGTCCGCGACTAGCTTAAAAACCGTCATGCCGATGACACCACCCAGCAGACCGCCTATGGCTCCTTCCACAGTCTTTTTGGGGCTGACCTTGGGGGCCAGCTTGTGCTTGCCGCACAGCATTCCGGCAAAGAGCGCGAAGGTGTCGCTGCCAAAGGAGATGGCCAAGGGCAGAAACACCTGCAGCATCCCGATGGCGGGCATCATCCGAAGCCGCAGCAGACAGGAGAACATCAAGGGGAACGCCAGCCCGGCGAAGATAGCGCAGGTGACAGCGGCAAAGGGGATGCCCTGCTCCTCGTCATACCGGTGGATAGCCAGGGCAAAGATCGCAAAGATGAACACCGCGCCCAACAGGGCGGCGAAGGGCAGCACCGGCAGGGCAGTCAGCTCCGTGTTCTCAATGGACATTTCCCCGTACACGCACACCGGCACCGCCGCCGCGGCGATCACTGTCAGGGGGGTCAGGGGCTTGCCCCTCTCTCCCGCCGCCGCGCGCATCAGCTCCCAGGCGCCGATGGCGCACATGGCCGCCAGCAATAGCATGGTGGCCCAGGACGGGGCCCAGCCCAGGATCAGTATCAGGAGCGGCAGGCCCACTACGGCCACCATCACACGCTTGAACATAGGATCAGCCCTTTTCTCAATTTCTGTAAAGGTTTATTTCTTTACGCCGCCGAACCGGCGGTCTCTCTGTTGGTAGGCTGCAATGGCCCGGTCTAGCTCCGCTTCGTCGAAGTCCGGCCACAGGGTATCCGTGTAATAGAACTCCGAATAGGCGCACTGCCACAGCAGGAAGTTGCTCAACCGCTGCTCTCCGCTGGGCCGGATGATAAGCTCCGGGTCCGGGATTCCCGCAGAGTCCAGATAGCTGGAGAACAGGGCATCATCCAACTCCTCCGGCCGCCTCTTTCCGGCGGCGCAGTCGGTGGCAAAACGCCGGGCTGCTCGCAGAATCTCGTCTCGCCCGCCGTAATTCAGGCACACATTGGCCTGGAAATCGTCCTTGGACAGGTGCTCCGTGATCTCGTCCGTCTCCCGGGCCAGGGCCCGCAGATCCGGGGCGATAGGGGTCATGTCCCCGAAGAAGTGGAGCCGGATGTGGTCCTTCTCCATGGTGTCCACTGCCTCCAGCAGATACCGCTTCAGCAGGGCCATGATGGCAGAGACCTCCACCTCTGACCGCTTCCAGTTTTCCGTGGAAAAGGCGTACACCGTCAGGTACTTTACGCCGATGTTCTTGCAGTAGGTAGCGATGCGGCGGAACGTCTCCGCTCCTGCCTTGTGGCCAGCGGTGCGGGGCAGGCCCCGCTTCGTGGCCCAGCGGCCGTTGCCGTCCATGATGATCGCAATGTGGCGGGGCGGGACCAAGGGCTGGTCCACCGCACCGTTGATACTCTCTGGCATGATAAATTCTCTCATTTCAAAATGGATTGTTGGGGGGATCTGTCCCATTGGACGGGAAATGCAGCCATGATGATGGCTGGCCCATTCTCTCCCCCATTGTCGTCATCGCAAAGTCCGCTAAACGCAGTTTCCGCCTGCGGCAAAACTGCGCCCCTCCTCTCCCCACTGTGCAAAATACAGCGGAGCCGGTGTGAGACGGTGCCTGTGTATTTACGGGAGACCGATGAAAATCGGGGGTGCAAAACCGCATTTGACCAGCTGCTCTTTCCGCCCGTTCCGCTTTACCCGCAAGCGGTACGCCGCGTCTGTAAGGCGGCAGAACCGCCAAAAACTGCGCAGCTGCTGCGCACTGGCCGAGCGTTGTGGCAAGAAACACAGGTATTTACTGGATAGCCAGAACCGCACACCGGGATGATTAATATCTTGGTACAGCCGCCAAGCGGGAAAGCATCACTGCCACGCAGAGGGCGCTGACAGCCCAGCAGAGGCCGAAAAGGCCTATATTCACAGAGTTGGAAATGGAGGCAATACCCAGAGAGAGCCCCAGCCAGTTGGCAAACAGACTGCGAATCAAGAAGAAAAATCCCAGCAGCATGGCAACCACGTGCCCGGCAAACAGCCCCCGGAGATCCTTCCGATGCCGCAGACTCCGCCAGCCCAGGAAAAACTCTATCGCGCTGACCGCGATCACACCTCCGATGAACAGGGGAATCACTTCTGCTTCAAACGACATTTGTACCTCCTCCTTTTTGTATCGGGAGAAATGTGTCGGCTGCTTAGTTCCCCTTTTCCCACCAGCGGTCGAACTTCCAAGGAAAGTGGAAGCCGCAGGCGCGGCAGTATTGGGTCTCCTCCATGGAAAACCAGGGCAGGATGAAGCGCCCACAGTTGGGACAGCGGAGATGGCGCAGTTCAATCCCCCTAAAGGCGATTGCCGCAGCAACTCCCATGGCCAGGAATACCAACCCCAGTCCGCCCCGGATCCCGCCCGCCAGACACAAAAGCAAAACCGCTGCAAACAGTGTTCCCCTGGCTGCCGAATACCATTTCTGTTCCAGTTTCATAGTCCCCTCTCCTTCAGTCAATAACCCCCAGATTCCACTTCCGCAGCTGCCGGTCCAACAGCAGTGAACAGAGGAGGACGCCAATACGACGACCACCCCGATGAGATCTGCACCATCCGCCACAGGACGGCAGTCGGGGAATCGCAGAAAGCCATGGTGTGCCCAAAGGCCAGCCCAAATCGGCGCTTGCACTGATACACCGGCGCCTGTCAGCGCGGAGAGCCGCTGCACCGGAACGGTTCTGAAGCGTTTTTTCTCTTTTACCGGCCCCCCGTGGAAGCGGCTCCGGCGGGAGCAGAATCCCCCCGGCCGCCGGGCGGCGGCCCCGAGTGACCGCAGGTCACCTCACAGACCCTGAAAGGGTGACAGCACCTTACAAAATGTGCAATGCCCCCGGCGGGCAGCCGTGCTCCCGCCGGAGGCCCCGGCGGCTTTTACACCGCCATCAGTTCCTTTTCCTTTTTGGCCAGCAGCGCATCCAGCTCCTTGCAGCTGTCGTCCGTCAGCTTCTGGAGATCCTTCTCCGCCTGCTTCAGATCGTCCTCCGTGATCTCGGAGGCTTTCTCCTTCTTCTTGAACGCCTCCATGGCGTCCCGGCGGATGTTGCGGATGGCCACCTTGCCGTTCTCCGCGTACTTGTGAATCTGCTTCACCAGTTCCTTGCGGCGCTCCTCCGTCAGCTGGGGGAAGCTCAGCCGGATGCTGGCGCCGTCGTTCTGGGGGTTGATACCCAGATCGGAGTTCTGGATGGCCTTTTCAATGCTCTTCACCGCCGTCTTGTCCCAGGGGGAAATCAGCAGTGTCCGGGCGTCGGGGGAAGAGATGGCCGCAATCTGCTGGATGGGGGTGGGGCTGCCGTAGTAGTCCACCATGATCCGGTCCAGCACGGAGGCATTGGCCCGGCCCGCCCGCACGGAGGCAAAGTCCGCGGCCACGGAGTCGATGCTCTTCTTCATCTTGCCCTCATAAATCTTGTAATCTTCCTTCAGCATAAATAGGTCCTTCCTTTCACAGTTGAGTGTATGGGGAGGCGCTGTCGCGCATGCGTGCTCTCATTCCTTGACGATGGTGCCCACGTTCTCACCGCACAGGGCCCGGATGATGTTCCGCGGGTCCTTCAGGGCAAACAGCAGCACCGGAATGTGGTTGTCCATGGACAGGGACGTGGCGGTGGAGTCCATCACCGCCAGGTGCTGGGCCAGCACATCGTCATAAGTGATGACGTCGTACTTCACCGCAGTGGGGTCCTTTACCGGGTCGGCCGTGTAGACGCCGTCCACGTTCTTGGCCAGCAAAATCACGTCGGCGTCGATCTCCGCCGCCCGCAGCACCGCCGCAGTGTCCGTGGAGAAGTAGGGATTGCCGGTGCCTGCGCCGAAGATCACCACCCGGCCCTTCTCCAGGTGCCGAATGGCCCGGGAACGGATGTAGGGCTCCGCCACAGCCCGCATCTCAATGGCGGTCTGCACCCGGACGGGAATCCCCTTCTGCTCACACACGTCCGCCACAGCCAGGCAGTTCATCACCGTGGCCAGCATTCCCATGTGGTCGGCCCGGGTGCGCTCCATGGCGCCGCCGCTGTTTTTCGCACCGCGCCAGAAGTTGCCGCCGCCCACCACCAGACCTACCTGGACGCCCATGTCCAGACACTCCTTGATGACATCGCAGACCTGACCAATCACCTCAAAATCCAGGCCGGTATGCTTGTCACCGGCCAGGGCCTCGCCGCTGATCTTCAGCAGGACCCGTTTATACACAGGCTTCGCCATGATGAAAACCTCCGTCTGTTCTGCTCACAAAATATCATTGATATTTTAGCGTATTTTTCCGCTTTTGCATAGGGGGTAGACAAAGTTTTTCCAAAAAAGCAGGTCCTGCGGACAGGAAGAAGAGAGGACCGTGGTCCTCTCTTTCCGCATTATCCCCCGCAGGTCTGGACCAGCAGGCGGATCAGGTCCTCTTTCCCCATTCCCTTCTCCGCGGAAAAGGGGAGCAGAATATCCGCCTCCGTCAGCTCCAGCGTCTCCCGGACCAGTTGAAGGGCCGGCTCCACCTGGCTCTTTTTCAGCTTATCCAGCTTGTTGGCCACCACGATCTCCGGACAGCCCGTCTGGCGGAACCAGTCGTGCATCACAAGATCGTTGGCCGTGGGCTTGTGGCGGATGTCCACGATCAGCACGCCGGTGGTGATCCGGTCCGCCTCCTCCTGGAAGTAGCTCTCCATCAGCTTCGCCCACCGCTCCTTCTCCGCCTGGGAGACCCTGGCATAGCCGTACCCCGGCAGATCCACCAGATAGGCCCGGCGGTCAATGAGGAAGTAGTTCACCTGAGTGGTCTTGCCGGGGGAGGCGCCCACATAGGCAAGGTTCTTCCGTCCCACCAGCCGGTTGATGACAGAACTCTTTCCCACATTGGACCGGCCTGCAAATGCGAACTGGGGCAGACCGTCCCGAATGAAATCCTCCCGCCGTCCGGCAGAGCGGACAAACTCCGCCTTGGCAAAATTCAAAGCCATACAAACACTCCTTTACTGCCGCACGGCGGCGTCACGGCCGCTCTCACGCCCCGCCGGGGCAAAGGCCGCCACATGGTCCGCCACCTCTTCCCGGATGGGATCCCGCTCTGGGCACAGAGCGGCGGCGAACACCTGGTCCACCGTTTCCACCGGCACGAACCGCAGGGCAGCCCGGACGGTCTGGTCGATCTCCTCCAGATCCCGGACGTTGTCCTTGGGAATCAGCACCGTGGTGATGCCGCTGCGGAGGGCGGCCATGGTCTTCTCCTTCAATCCGCCGATGGGCAGCACCCGGCCCCGCAGCGTGACTTCGCCGGTCATGGCAATGCCCGCCTTGATCTTCCGGTCCGTCAGGGCCGAGAGCATGGCAGTGGTGACGGCGATGCCGGCGGAGGGGCCGTCCTTGGGCACTGCGCCCTCTGGGAAGTGGACGTGGATGTCCTTCGTCTTGTAAAAGTCCGCTGGAATCCCCAGCACCGCCGCCCGGCTCCGCAGGCAGCTGAGAGCCGCTTGAGCAGACTCCTTCATCACGTCTCCCAGGTTGCCGGTGAGCTCCAGCTTGCCGGAGCCGTCCATGACGTTGACCTCCACCTCCAGGATCTCGCCGCCCGCCTCAGTCCAGGCCAGGCCGTTCACCACGCCGATCTCCTCCCGGTCCGTGTGGAGATCAGGGGGATAGGGCTGGCAGTCCAGGAACTTGGGGAGCTCCTCCTCTGTCACGGTAATCCGCTTGACAGTGCCCTCCAGCAGGCGCATATCCGCCTTCCGGCAGATGGCAGCCAGCCGCCGCTCCAGCAGGCGCACACCGGATTCCCGGGTGTAGTCCCGGATGACGGCCCGGTACACGTCGTCGCTGATGCGGACAGCGCTCTTCTTCAGTCCGTGCTCTGCCAGCTGCTTGGGGAACAAGTGGCGCTTGGCGATCTGCAGCTTCTCCTCATCCGTGTAGCTGGAGAGCTGGATCACCTCCATCCGGTCCAGCAGGGGCCGGGGAATGGTGTCTGTGGTGTTGGCGGTGGTGATGAACATGATCTTGGACAGGTCCACCGGGATCTCCAGGAAATGGTCCCGGAAGGTGCTGTTCTGCTCGCTGTCCAACACCTCCAACAGTGCGGAGGCCGGGTCGCCCCGGTAGTCGTTGCCCAACTTGTCGATCTCGTCCAGCAGCAGAAGGGGATTCATAGACCCGCTGCGGCTGATGGCCTCGATGATCCGGCCGGGCATGGAGCCTATGTAGGTCTTCCGATGTCCCCGGATGTCCGCCTCGTCCCGAACGCCGCCCAGGCTCAGGCGGGCCAGCTTCCGGTTCAGCGCCTTGGCCACGCTGATGGCAATGGAGGTCTTGCCCACGCCGGGCGGGCCCACCAGGCAGAGGATCTGCCCCTTGACGTCCGGATTCATCTGCCGGACGGCGATGGTCTCCAGAATCCGCTCCTTCACCTTTTCCAGGCCGAAGTGGTCCTTTTCCAGCACCCTGCGGGCGGCGTCCACACTGACCCGCTCCTTTGTGGTGGTGTTCCACGGCATCTCCAGACACACGTCCAGATAGTTGCGGATCACCGCACCCTCGGCGGAGCCGAAGGGCTGCTTGGCCAGCTTGTTCACTTCCTTCAGCAGGTGCTGCTCCGTCTCCTCCGGCAGCTCCAGGGCCAGGATCTCCTGGCGGTAGGATTCAATCTCGTCCTCGTCGCCGTCATCGGTCTCCCCCAGCTCGTTCTGGAGGACCCGGATCTGGGTGCGGAGGATCTGGTCCCGCTGGGTGCGGACCAGCTGGTCCCGGACCTTGCTCTCCATTTCGTGCTCAAAGCCCAGCACGTTGTTCTCCCGCACCAGGAAACCGTTGAGCTTCCGCAGCCGGGCGAAGGGGGAGAATTCCTCCAGGATCTCCTGCTTGTCGGTGTAGCGCAGGGCGATGTTCTGGGCAATATAGTCCGCCAGGAAGCCGGGGTCCCGGCTGTCCATCACCGTGGCCACCACCTCCTCCGGCACACCGCTGGCCTGCTCGGCATACTCGCCGAACAGGGCGTAGGTCTGGCGGAGCAGGGCCTCCGTCCGGGGGCTCTTCCGCATGGCCTCAGAGGACGGCTCCTCCGGGATGGCCTCCACATTGGCCTGGAGGAAGGGCTCCGTCTGCCACAGGCGGCGCAGGTGGGCCCGCTGCCGCCCCTCCACCATCACTCGGACAGAGGACTGGCCCAGCCGCAGGATCTGCGTGATGTGGGAGACCGTGCCAATGGTGTACAGGTCCTTTTCCTCCGGCGCGTTCACCCCGATCTCCCGCTGGGTCACCAGGAAGATGTCCTGATCGGCCTCCATGGCCCGCTCCAGGGCCGCGATGGAGATCGGCCGCTCCACGTCAAAGGTCAGTGTCATGTGTGGAAACACCGTCAGGCCCCGGAGGGCCAGAACGGGCAGATTCCAAGTGGTCAGTTCCATGTGCTTGTTCCTTTCTGAGGGGATGGTAAAACAGGAGAGAGGGGCGCGGCAGCGTCCCTCCCTCTCTTCATTAAGACGCCGACGCGGGGGTCGAGGAGCCGGAAGCCGGCCTGCCCTCTCCCTTGCCGGTGTTCAATTTCACAGAATAGTTGATCTTCTTGGGGTCGTGGGTCAGCTCGGGACCGCTCCTGCCCTCCACACAGTCCTTTGTGATGACTGCTTTCACCACAGCGGGGTCGGAAGGGATGTCGTACATCATGGGAGTCAGGATACCCTCCATGACGGCCCGCAGGCCCCGGGCGCCGATGTTCCGCTCGATGGCCTTGTCGGCGATGGCCTCCAGGGCCTCCGGCTGGAACTCCAGCTCCACCTCGTCGTACTCCATCAGCTTCTTGTACTGCTTCACCAGGGCGTTCTTGGGCTCCGTCAGGATGCGGACCAGATCCTCCCGCTTCAACGCATTCAAAGACGCGATCACCGGCAGGCGGCCCACCAACTCCGGGATGATGCCGAATTTCAGCAGGTCGTGGGGCTGGACCTCGTGCAGGATCTTGCTGATGTCCTTGTCCTTCTTTCCCTGGACGTTGGCGCCGAAGCCGATGGACTTCTGGTCCAGCCGCCGCTCGATAATCTTCTCCAGCCCGTCGAAGGCACCGCCGCAGATGAAGAGAATATTCTTCGTGTTCACCTGGATGAACTCCTGGTGGGGATGCTTCCGGCCTCCCTGGGGCGGCACGTTGGCAACGGTCCCCTCCACGATCTTCAGCAGAGCCTGTTGGACACCCTCGCCGGATACGTCCCGGGTGATGGAGGTGTTCTCGCTCTTCCGGGCGATCTTGTCGATCTCATCCACATAGATGATGCCGTGCTCCGCCCGCTCCACGTCGAAGTCCGCGGCCTGGAGCAGCCGCAGCAGGATATTCTCCACATCGTCGCCCACATAGCCGGCCTCCGTCAAGGTGGTGGCGTCCGCAATGGCGAAGGGCACCTTCAGAATCCGGGCCAGCGTCTGGGCGAACAGCGTCTTGCCGGAACCGGTGGGCCCCAGCAGCAGGATGTTGCTCTTCTGCAGCTCCACATCCTCGTCCCCGCCGAAGTAGATCCGTTTGTAGTGGTTGTACACCGCCACGGACAGGGCCACCTTGGCCTCGTCCTGGCCGATGACGTACTGGTCCAGCACGTCCTTGATCTCGCGGGGCGTGGGCAGCTGATCAGGCAGGTCCTCCAGCGCGCTGGAAGAGGTGTCCTCAAACCCATCGTTCAAAATGCTCATGCACAGCTGGACGCACTCATCACAGATGCGCACACCGGGTCCCTGGATCATCCGGTGGACCTGGCTCTCATGCTTGCCGCAGAAGGAGCACCGCAGGCCCTTCTTGCTCTCGTCACTCATGGTATTACCTCAGTTTTGGAATTTGGTGCTTATTTCTTGCTGGTGATGATCTTGTCGATGAGGCCGAAGTCCAAAGCCTCCTGGGCTGTCATCCAGTGGTCCCGCTCCGAGGCCGCCTTGATCTCCCCTGCCGTCTTGCCGGTGTTGTTCGCCAGGATCTCATTCAAGTTCTTCTTGATCCGCAGGAAGTGCTCCACGTCGATCTCCATGTCTGTCACCTTGCCCTTGGTACCGGCGGAGGGCTGATGGATCATGATCTCCGCGTTGGGCAGAGCAATGCGCTTGCCCTTGGCGCCGGAGGACAGCAGAAACGCGCCCATGCTGGCGGCCATGCCGATGCAGATGGTGGATACGTCGCACTTCACGTACTGCATGGTGTCGTAGATGGCCATGCCGTCAGTGACGGAGCCGCCGGGGCTGTTGATATACAGCTGGATGTCCTTGTCGGGGTCTTGGGCCTCCAGATACAGCAGCTGGGCAACCACAAGGCTGGCGGTGGTGGCGTTGACCTCTTCCCCCAGAAAGACGATCCGGTCGTTCAGCAGACGGGAGAAGATATCATAGGACCGTTCGCCGCGATTGGTCTGCTCGACTACATAAGGGACTAAGCTCATTGGTAAAACCTCCTTGATTTCCGCACCGGGGACCGGCACAGATGACAGATCTGTTCCTCCCAAACCCGATGCGTCTTCCCCGCCCCGGTGGGGCAGGTAAGGCAAAAGCGCCCGGCCCGCCTGCGGGCCGCCGCGCCTCTGCCAACGCACACGCCTATCTTAATATAGACGCCATGCGGGAATCTGTCAAATCGATGTAGAGCGCCTTCCGCCGGCGGAAAAACACACCGCTCCGCCGGGGCCGTCAATTCCTAGTATACCCGGAATTATTTGGATTCAGCAGGCGTCTCCTCTTCTTTTTTTGCCGCAGCCTTCTTGGTGGCCTTCTTGGCAGGCTTCTTCTCCTCGCCGTCCTCGTCCGCCTTCTTGCGGGTGGTCTTCTTGGCAGGCTTTTCCTCAGCGGCCTCCTCACCCTCGGCGTCCTCTGCCTTCTTGGCAGTCTTCTTGGCGGGCTTCTTCTCCGCCTTCACGGCGGTGGCGCTGTCCACCACCACGGCGATGGCCTTCTGGCTCTTCAGCTGGTCCTTTACCTGCTCAGCCTGGAGATACTTCTTCACGGTCTCCAGATCCATGCCGTACTGGTCGGCCATCCGCTGGAACTCGGCCTCCACCTCTTCATCGGTGGCGTCGATGTTCTCCTCCTTGATGATGGCGGCCATGGCCAGATCCATGCGGACCTGCTTGAGAGCGGGCTCCTTGGCGTCGGCCAGCAGCTGGGCCTCATCCATGCCGGTGGCCTTCATGTACTGGTCGTACTGGAGACCCTGCTGGGCCAGCTGCATCTTGAAGTTGTCCAGGAACTGGCGGGACTGGGCCTCCACCATGGCGTCGGGCACATCGGCGGTGATGTTCTCAGCCACCTGCTCCATCAGGGCGTCCTCGAAGGCGCGCTTCACGGTCTCCTCCCGCTCGGCGGTGATCTTCTTCTTCAGATCAGCCTTCAGGTCCTTCAGAGTGTCGAACTCGCTGACGTCCTTGGCGAACTCATCGTCCAGGGCGGGGATCTCCTTCTCCTTCACCTCATGGACCTTCACCTTGAACACCACTGCCTTGCCGGCCAGGTCCTTGTGATAGTCCTCCGGGAAGGTGATGTCCAGGTCCTTCTCATCGCCGGCCTTCACGCCGACAAGCTGCTCCTCAAAGCCGGGCACAAAGGTGTGGGAACCCAGCTCCAGGCTGAAATTCTCGCCCTTGCCGCCCTCAAAAGGCTTGCCCTCCAGGAAGCCCTCGAAGTCGATGACGACCGTGTCGCCCTCCTTGGCCTCCCGGTCCACGCTCACCAGACGGGTGTTGCGGTCGGTCAGAGCCTTCAGGCGCTCGTCCACATCCGCAGCGGAGACCTTGACCTCCTCCTTGGGGGCGGACAGTCCCTTGTACTGGCCCAGGGTCACTTCGGGATACACAGGGGCGGTGGCCTTGAAGGTGAAGCCGTCGCGGGTCACCTGGCCCTCGATCTCCACAGAGGGATAGCCCACCACCTGGAGCTCCTGCTCCTTCACGGCAGCCTCATAGGCCTCGGGGAACGCGATATTGATTGCCTCTTCGAAAAACACCTCTGCGCCGTACATCCCCTCGATGATCTTCCGGGGGGCCTTGCCAGGGCGGAAGCCCGGCACGTTGATCTTCTTGCGCATCTTCTGATATGCCTTTTCGATGGCAGCTTCAAACTCCGGTGCACCGACCTCGATGGTCAGAACGACCTGGCTCTTTTCGATCTTTTCGCAGCTTTTCACACTCATCTTGTTTATTCCTCCGTTCATCGCCGGTCATAAGCCGGTGCGAAATGGTATTTTACCATACAAAACCTGAAAATGCTATACTTTTTTCCGTTATTCACAAATTTTTTTTGGAACAAATCCCAGATAGTCGGCGGAGATCAGGGAGAAGTCCGTCCCATTCCACCCGCCCTCCAGCCGCCGTTTGATGGCGTAGCCGTGGAGGTGGCCGTAGCAGCACCGCTCCACGGGGTAGGCCGAGAGCAGCCGCAGGATCTCCGGGCACTCGTAGCCCTGATACAGCGGCGGATAGTGAAGGAAGCAGAAGATGGACCGTCCCTCCGCCGCCTTCAGGGAAGTCTCCAGTCTTCCCACCTCCCGGTTGAGGACCTTGGCGTTGTGGGGCTTCTGGTCCTCCTCAAAGAACCATCCCCGGGTCCCGCACAGGGCGTAGCCTCCATACAGGGCGCAGTTGTTATGGAGAAAGTCCAGGGTGGTAAGGCCCTTCTCCGTGAAGAAGTTCTTCATTTTGGACACCGTGGACCACCAGTAGTCGTGGTTCCCCTTCACCAGATACTTTTTGCAGGGGAACTGGTCCAGAAAGCGGAAGTCCGCCTCCGCCTCATTCAGGTCGATGCCCCAGGAGGTGTCCCCCGCCAGGACCAGCACATCGCCGGCGGTCAGCCGGCTCAAAGCATCGCCGATGCGCTCCGTGTAATTCTCCCAGGCGGGGCCGAACACCTCCATAGGCTTGTCCGCTGTCAGGGAGAGGTGCAGGTCCCCGATGGCGTAGAGGGCCATGCGGCACCCCTCCTTTCTCTGTGTCCCGTGAGGCGGAGTCAGCCGTCCTCTTCGGCGGCTCCAACTCCCCGGAACTCTGTTGATCTATCTTGATCTGTGTCCATCTCGATTTTCACGCTGCTGACCTTTCCCCAAACGCGTCCGCCCACCTTCCGGACGCCTGTCTTGGTCAGCAGAATGCCGGGCAGCTTGCTGCCCTCCGGGAGCCAGAGGGACCCTTTGTAGCCTTCGCCCCGGATCCGCCCGGCGCCAATTCGCCGCCGCAATAGGGACAGCGCCGCTCCTGTGCTATGGTGCTCTACTCCCCTTTGCGTTTTTCGGTTGGGTCCTCCGGGTCATCAAAGACAATTTCCCTGCCGCACCTGTCACAGAAGTGCTTTTCCCCCTTCCGCCACCATGGCATGGCATACCCACGGCCGCAGTATGGGCAGCGGAGGTTTCGGACCCACTGGATGCCTCCGTTGACCAGCAGCACGATTCCTGTGATCCGCAGGGTGTTTTTGATCCAATAGGCCGTGTCCATCACCCGGTACCGGTCTCCCAGGGTCCGGTAGGGAATCAGCTCGTTGACAGCCAGGAAGAAAATTCCCAAAGCAAAGAACAGCAGCACCAATCGGGCAAATGCCCGGCTCAAAGGCTTCACGCAATAGCCTCCCTGCCCTCTTTCGGGTTTCCAAAATCCAAAGGCAACAGATTTACAGTCTGCCGCATTAAGCCGTTTCCCGCGTTGCTTTGTTGCAGCGCGATTTACTTCAAAAACTCCAGCACCACGCTGTCCATACCGGGCTTCTCACAGGTGAGGTCGAACCGCCGGGCCTTGCCCTTCAGGGCCGCCAGGCGCCGGGGAATCGCCGTGCCGGTGGTTTCATGCAGCTGGTCCAGCAGCTCCACGCCGTCGCCCGCCGGGGTCTCCCCGATGGCCCGCAGCACGTGGTCGCAGAACTTGTAGGGGGAGGCGGTGGAGACGAACACCGTCACCGTCTTGTCGCCGGTGGCCTTGCGGTACTGTTCCATGACGCTGGCGGCCACGGCGGTGTGGGTATCGATCAGATACCCGTTCTCCTTGTAATACTTGGCGATGGCAGCGGAGGTGCCCGCCTCGCCGCAGAAGCCGCCCCAGAACTGGTCCGCCAGAGCCGCCTTGATGGCGTCGGACACTTCGTACTTGCCGGTCTTGGCGAGGGCATCCATGTAGCCCTTCACCTCCGCATCGTTTTCGCCGGAGAGGTCGAACAGCAGCCGCTCCAGGTTGCTGGACACCAGAATGTCCATAGAGGGACTCATGGTGGTATGGAACGGACGGTTCTTGTCGTACACGCCGGTGCGGAGGAAGTCCGTCAGCACATCGTTGCAGTTGGAGGCGCAGATCAGCTTCCCAACCGGCAGTCCCATGCGCTTTGCGTAGTAGGCCGCCAGGATGTCGCCGAAGTTGCCGGTGGGCACACAGAAGTTCACCTTGTCGCCCATGCTGAGCTTCCCGTCCCGGACCAGGTCGCAGTAGGCGGAGATATAGTAGACCACCTGGGGCAGGATGCGGCCCCAGTTGATGGAGTTGGCGGAGGACAGGAAGTAACCCCGGTCCGCCAGGGTGGCCCGGATGGCCTCATCGGAGAAAATGCGCTTTACACCGGCCTGGGCGTCGTCGAAGTTGCCCTCCACGGCGCAGACGCCCACATTGGCGCCGTCCTGAGTGACCATCTGGGTCTCCTGGACCTTGGACACGCCGTCCTTGGGGTAGAATACCAGGATCTTCGTCTGCGGCACGTCGGCAAAGCCCTCCATCGCAGCCTTGCCGGTGTCGCCGGAAGTAGCCACCAGGATGCATACCGTCTTGGACTCTCCGGTCTTGCGGAGGGCGGCGGAGAGCAGCTGGGGCAGCATCTGCAGGGCCATGTCCTTGAAGGCGCTGGTGGGGCCGTGCCACAGCTCCAGGCAGTGGGTGGTCTCGTCCACCGTGCGGACAGGGGCCACGGCGTCACAGTCGAACTTCTCAGGGCCGTAGGCGTTCTCCGCAAATCCGGACAGCTCCTCATAGGTGTAGTCGGTCAGGTACAGGCCCATGACCTTGGCAGCCCGCTCCTGGTACCGGACATTCACCAGGCTCTCCAAAAAAGCCCGGTCGATCTGCGGGATCCCGCAGGGGGTCAGCAGGCCGCCGTCCCGGCTCAGGCCCATCTTGATGGCCTCCGCTGCGTCCATGCGGACGGCGGCGTCCCGTGTGCTGTAATACTTCATGTCGCTCTCTCCTTCTGACTGTTTTTCAAAACGCATTTTCCAAATATTCCAGCCGGAGGGGGCGGTGAACCCCATCCGTATAAACCTCCGCCACATCGAACCGGGCGGGAGCGTCCAGGTCGTGCTGACTGAGATAGCAGGCCGCTGCGGCCCGGAGCCGTTCCTGCTTCCGCCGGTCCACCGCCTCCCGCGGCAGGCCCGCGAAGCTGCCGCTGCGGAGCTTTACTTCCACAAAGCAGATGGTGCCGTCTCTGTCCCGGGCCACCAGATCCAGCTCTCCGTACCGGCAGCGCCATTGGCTTGCCAGCAACTGGCAGCCCCTCTTCCGCAGGTACTGTGCCGCTGCGGCCTCGCCCCGGTCCCCCAGGGCCTTGGTGGTATTCATGTGCGCCGGGCCTCCCACTTCTTCAGAAAAGTACGCCGGTGGGCAGGGCAGGGGCCGTACCGATCCAGCATTTCATAGTGGAGCTTTGTCCCATAGCCCTTGTGTTTGGCAAACTGGTACTGGGGATACTCCCGGTCCAGCACGCCGGTCACATACCGGTCCCGGCTGACCTTGGCCAGGATGGAGGCCGCCGCAATGGAGGCACTCTTCCCGTCCCCGCCTACCAGGCACATGTGGGGCGCCGTGATGGAGACGCTGCTGCCATGGTCCCGGTTGCCGTCAATGAGGCACAGGTCCGGCCGAATGGATAACCCCTCAATGGCCCGGTTCATAGCCAGCATCCGGGCGTTGAGGATATCCAAACTGTCGATCTCCTCCGCCGTCACAAAGGCGATGCTGTACGCCTCTGCCGTGGCGGTGATCTGGTCGAACAGGACATCCCGCTTCTTCGCCGTCAGCTTTTTGGAGTCGTTGAGGCCAGGAAAACCGATCTCCCGGGGCAGAATGACGGCAGCGGCGTACACCGGCCCCGCCAGGGGCCCGGCTCCTGCCTCGTCCACTCCGCAGAGGGCCGTGAGACCACTATTCCATTGTTCACGCTCATAGGTCCAGAGGTCCATTTCCATCCTACCAATACTCCATGACGATCTTCTTACAGCCACGGCAGACCCAGGCGGGAAGCCATGTCCGGTTGTAGCGGAACGTCATCGGTCCGTCCAGCACAATGCCGCCATCTGCCTCGATGTTCCGCCTCGTATAAAACGTGCGGAGGTCTTTCTCTCCCGGCATGAAAAAAAGACCGATGCTGTTCTTGGTGATGACATGGCCCTTTTCCATCTCTTTTCCGCAGACAGGGCAGTTCATGGATATGCCTCCCTCCTCGCAGGGCAGGTTCCTTCGCTTTCCGCGATTCCCGCCAAGTGATGTCAATACTCCAGAAGGATCTTTTTGCAGGCGCGGCAGACATAGCCATGTACAGTTGCGCGGTCGCTCCCCCGTATATGATGCGGGCCATCCAAAACAATCCCGCCGTGCTGTTCCACACTGCGCTTCGTATCCCAGAATCCCACTTTTCCGCCGGGCGGCAGGAAGAAAAGGCCCCGCCCCAGCTCCGTATAAAGGCTCCCCCGCTCCAGCTCTTTTCCGCAAGACGGGCAATTCATAGGCGCGCTTCCCTCATTCTGACGCTGCAGGCTGTTCCGTCTCCTCCGGCATTTCCAGTGTGAAGCGTCCCAGCTTGCCAGCTCTGTACTCGTCCAACAGGATCTTGGCCATCCGCTCCGTGTCCACCTCGCCGCCGGAGATCAGAAAGCCCCGCTTTTTCCCGGCGGCCTCCAGCAGGCGGTAGCCCCAGGCCACGTCCTCCCCGCCGTCCTGACGCTCCGGCAGGGATGGGAGCTTGTAGCCGGTCCTCAGGGCCTCCGGGTAGTTGGTGCCCAGGTACGCCATCAGGTGGCAGCCCAGGGTCTCCATGTCCAGGATCTCGTCCTTCACCGCGCCGGTGTAGGCCAGGTTCAGCCCCACGCTCTGGTCCTCAAACTTGGGCCACAGAATGCCGGGGGTATCCAGCAGTTCCAGCCCGCGGTCGATGGGCACCCACTGCTTGGCCCGGGTGACACCGGGCCGGTCCTCGGTTTTGGCAGTCTTGCGGCCGGCGATCCTGTTGATAAAGGTGGACTTGCCCACGTTGGGCACGCCCAAAATCATCACCCGGACCACCCGGTTCTGCCCCTTTTCCGCATAGGCGCGCAGCTTGTCCGCAAGAAGCGTCTTGACAGCAGCGGCAAACTGCTTTGTCCCGGCGCCGCTCTTGGCGTCGGACTCCATCACCGCGTACCCCTTTGCCCGGAACCAGGCCGCCCACCGCTTCGTGGCGTCTGGGTCCGCCTGGTCCACCCGGTTCAGCACCACCAGCCGGGGCTTCCCCGCCGTCAGTTCGTCCACATCCGGGTTCCGGCTGGACACAGGGATTCGGGCGTCCACGATTTCGCACACTGCATCCACATGTTTGATCTGCTCGGCGATCATCCGCCGGGTTTTGGTCATGTGACCGGGATACCATTGAATATTCATAGTCCTACCTCACGCCGCCCCGGCGGGCGGCGCCCAATCAATTCTTCTCAGGAAGCTGTCCCCGTGGCTCAGTCGATCCCCGCAATGGGGCCGATGCGGCCGAAGTCCCGTTGCCCGGTGGCCTCGTCCGCGCCGGGAAACAGCAGGAACACCGCCTTGCCGATGACATACCGGGTGTCCACCGTGCCAAGGTCGCTGCTGCGGCTGTCGCTGGAGTGGTTTCGGTTGTCGCCCATGACGAAAATGGAGCCCTCCGGCACCGTCAGGGGAAATTCCGTCCCCTCCTCCACATAGGTGGGCTCGTTGATATAGTCCTCCTCCAGCAGCTCCCCGTCCACATAGACGGCGCCGGAGACAAAGTCGATGTCCACCGTCTGGCCCTCCGTGGCGATCACCCGCTTCACGATGGGCTCCTCCAGAAAGGTGTCCTTCCGCAGCACCACGATGTCGCCGTACCCATAGTCGTTGTCCAGCATGGCGTTCAGCACCAGCAGCCGGTCTCCGTCCTGCAGGGTGGGCACCATGGAGTGCCCATCCACGCCGATGAGCCGGATGACGAAGGTAAACAGCAGCACCACCGCCAGCACGGAGCACACCAGCGCCTGGGCCCACTCATACAGGTCCCGGCCCTCCTCCTTTTCCGGAGACACCTCCTGCGTCTCCTGCTTCTTCTCTTTCTTCCACATGTCTGCAAAACCTCCGCGGGCGCTTTCGCCCCTGTTGATGGAAAGCCCCCCACCGGAGGTCTCCTTGTTCTTATGTCAGCGGGCCGATCCTGCCGAAGTCCCGCTTGTCGGTGTCCGCAGTCACGCCTGGGAACAACAGGAACACCGCCCGTCCCAAAATCTGCCGGGTATCCACCGGCCCCAGCTCTGGATCCCGGCTGTCATCGCTGTCGTTGCGGTTGTCGCCCATAACAAAGACGCAGCCCTCCGGCACGGTGACAGGGAACTCCAGCCCCTCCTCCAGATAGGTGGGCTGGCGGATGTAGTCCTCCCCCAGCAGCTGCCCATCCACATAGACGGCACCGGCGGTAAAGTCGATGTCCACCGTCTGGCCCTCTGTGGCGATCACCCGCTTCACGATGGGCTCCCCGTCCTTGAAGCTCTCCTTCCGGATGATGACGATGTCCCCGGCCTCAAATCCACCGCACAGGTGGGCGTTCATCACCAGCAGGCAGTCCCGATGCTGGAGCGTCTCCCGCATGGAGGGGCCGGACACCAGCACCACCCGCGCCGCAAAGGTGAACAGCAGTACCGTTGCTGTCACGGCGCACACCAGCACCTGTACCCACTCGTACAGCCCGCGGAGGGAAAGCGCGTCCCTGTTGAGCCGTTTTCCTCCCCGCACGTGACCGCCTCCTCCAGCACCGCAGTTTTTCACAATAACGTATGCTAGTATATCAAAGAACCGTCAAAATCACAAGATGCCGGGGAAATTTTGTGTGACAAGAAAAAAGAGAGGCTTTCGCCTCTCTTTCGTCTTGGATCACAGCTTTTCCTTGACCTTGGCGCCCTTGCCCACGCGGCCGCGCAGATAGTACAGCTTGGCACGCCGCACAGCACCGTTGCGGACCACCTCGATCTTGTCGATGGAGGGAGAGTGCACGGGGAAGACCTTCTCCACACCGACACCGTAGGAGATGCGGCGCACGGTGATGGTCTCGGTGATGCCGCCGTGCTTCTTGGCGATGACGGTGCCCTCGAAGACCTGGATACGCTCACGGGAGCCTTCCTTGACCTTCACGTGCACCCGGACCGTGTCGCCCACCTTGACGGGGGTCACTTCCGCTTCCAGACGCTCTTTGTTCAGTTCCTTAATCAGATCCATGGATGTTCCTCCTAAATAATAGGTGTTCATGCCGCTTCTCTCAAAGGCACATCAACGCACTCCGGCGTGTGCACGGCAGAGGACCACCCTTTGTAGCCGTAATAGGATACCACGGCCAGGAGGAAAATGCAAGTATTTTTTACAAAAAATCCGCCTTTCTGCCGTGCAGTTCCCGAAGAGCCGCCGCCAGCAGGCCGAATGCAGCCGGCAGCAGCCACAGGCTCCCGCCGGTCCGCCCGATCAGCCACAGCACCAGGCCGCCCAGGGCCAGCGCCGTCGTGCCCCCCGCCCAGCAGGCGATGCGCTCCGCGGCGGAGGGACCCGCCAGCCATGCGGCCGCGAGATACAGCGCCCGGCCGCCGTCCAGGGGCCGCACCGGCAGCAGGTTGAAGAGGCACAGTGACAGATGGGCTCCCGCCGCCACCCAGGCGTGGGCGCCCCCCAGAACCAGCGCGCACAGCAGATTCACTGCTGGCCCCGCCAGCACCGCCGCGATCTCCCCCGGATAGGACAGGCGGGCGGCGGAAGTCATCAGCTCCGCCCCAAAGACGCTGACCCGCAGCTCCCGCACCCGGGCCCCCAGCAGCCGCAGCACCAGCAGGTGTCCCAGCTCGTGGAGCGCCGCGGCGGAGAGGATCACCGCCAGCAGCTGCCAGCCGTTCACCAGTGTGAACCAGGCCGCCAGCAGCCAGAAGCCGCCGGAAATCCGAATCCGGTCACGCCAGCGAGACATAGTAGATGGGATTTAGGTACTGGCTGCCCTCATGGAGCTCGAAGTGCAGATGAGGCCCGGTGGCCACGCCGGTCTCCCCCACCTCTGCGATCACGTCCCCCTCCTTCACAGAGGCGCCTGAGGAGGCGATAATCCGGCTGCAATGGGCATACAGGGTGGAGTAGCCCCCCTCGTGGGCAACGGTGATGTACTTGCCGTAGCTGCTGCTCTCCCCCACGGCGGTGACGGTACCGTCGGCAAAGCAGCCGATCTCCGTCCCAGCGGCGGCGCCGATGTCAATACCATAGTGGAACCGCTCCTCTCCCTCCACCGGGTGCTCCCGGTAGCCGAAATCAGAGGTGAGGGTGCCCATCACCGGGGTGCAGTAATCAAAGCCCAGCAGGGCCTGTTCCAGGCACACGTTGTCCGGCAGGTTCTGGTCGGAGTAGAGGACGTAGGCCAGGGTAGACGCCTCCGCCGCGCCCTGGGATGCGGTTTCCGCAGTCTCCGCTGTCTGATCGGCCTCTGCTGTCTGCGCGGTCTCTGCCGTCTGGGATGCTGCTGCGGGCAGATCCAGCCAGCCGTCGCTGCTGCCGGTCCCGGTCCGGAAGGCCCGCAGGGGCGCGATGGCCGCAGGAAGCTGGAGAGACACCGCCTCTCCCCCTGCCGGGGCTGACACCTCCACGGCGGAATCCTCCTGAGGGTCGAACACCGCCTGATACATATCCTGAAGGGCCACGTCCACATCCGCTTCGCCGCTCACGGCCCGCCCCACAGCGGAGAACACGGCCTGCACATCGATGTTCTGTTCCAGCATTCCGGTGAGCTTGGCATTCACCTGGGCCATGCGTCCCGGCAGCAGGAGCTTCACCGCCACCAGCAGCACAAAGATGCTGCCGCAGGCCACCAGCTGGATCAGATGCCGCCGCTCTCCCGGAGTCAGAGTTTCCCGTTTTCCCCGCTGGACCCTGTGCGGCGCAGCCGGGGTACTCCGCCGCCGCCTTTCCGCCGCCCGATGCTGGGACGAGACGGTGCCGATCCGCCGCCCAACGTGCCGTGCCGCCATGACGCTCCCTCCCCTGTCGGAATCTATTCCAAACTCTATGCGCCGACCGGGCGGGATATGCGTCTTTGGGAATCGTCTGCCCCCGCCGAAAAAGAGACCGGGAAGGGGCTCCCTTCCCAGTCTCTTGCACTTGCCCGCTTTGCGGGGCGTTATCCCAGCAGGCCCAGCATCGCCGCACACAGGGCCGTCCTGTCCCGGATGGAGGGGATGCGCACCCGCTCTTCCGTGGTGTGGATCTGTTCTGCGATGGCGGAGAGGGCGTCCACCGTGGGGACGCCGTAAGTGGAGAGATAGGCCCCGTCGGTGGCGGTGGGGTCCGCGATCTCCTCCGGCTCCCAACCCAGCAGCTCCGCCGCCTCTGCCGCCCGGAGATAGGCGCTGTGATTGGCGGCGTTCCGCTCCATGGCGGGGAACAGCGTCCGGTAGGTGACCTGCACCCGGCAGCCCTCCACCGTCACCTGGTCCGCCATGCTGTCCAGCCTGGCCTGGATCACCGGGAAGTCCGCGTTTTCCGGAATCCCGGCCACGCAGAACTCCCCCCGGGCCTCTCCGGCCACCACGCCGTTGGGCCGTCCGCCGGAGATGGGCGCCACATTGTAGTAGATGCCCTTCTCATAGTCGTTGAAGCTGTATAGCCGGATGATCTGGTGAGCCAGCTCCAGCACGGCGCTGCGGCCCTCCAGATACGCCTTGCCCGCATGGGCCTCCCGCCCCGCCACGTCGACGGTTCCCAGAATCACCCCCCGGCGGGATGTGACAAACCGGGGACGTCCGTCCCGCTCCCGGCCGCCCTCGAACACCAGGGCCAGAGCCGCGTCCTGCGCCTCCCGGGCGTAGACCTTGCGGCCGGACCGGGAGCCGGTCTCCTCGTCACAGGTGAAAAGGTACGTCAGCTCCCAGGGGGGCAGCAGGCCCGCCTTTTTCAAAATCAGCGCCCCGAACAGGGAGATAAGGACGCCGCTCTTGCAGTCCCCGGCCCCCAGGCCGTGGGCCCACTCCCCTTCAATATGAAAGGGGTGCTTTTCCGCAAAGCCGGGGCCGAACACCGTGTCCAGGTGGGCGGCCAGCAGCACCTTTCCCCGGGGCTGTTCCGGCCGCACCCGGGCCACCAGATGGGTCCCCAGACCAGGCTCCGTCACCCGCTCTGTCCGGGCCCCCAGCTCGGAGAGCACCGGCTCCAGCAGCCCGGTCACGGCGGCGTTGCCCGCCTCATTGCCGGTGCCGCTGTCGATGGCGCAGATCTGTTCCAGCAGCGCCAGCTGGCGGGGCAGCATCTCCTCCGCCCCGGCCCGGACGATCCGGGCCAGTGTCTGTCTCTTGGCATCCTCCATCGGCCGTGCCTCACTCCGCCAGCAGGTCCACCATGACCTCCGCCGGATCGAAGGCGGCGTCGATCATGCCCACCTTCTGGAGCCAGTCGATGTTCTCCTGCCACACGGACACGTCCTGGGACAGGAAGGGCGCGTCGGCCGTCTCCATGATGGGCAGCAGCACATCAAAGCTTCGCCGTTCCACGGACTCCGTCAAGGGGAAGTTCTCCTCGTCCTGGTTGGCCAACAGGAGCCCCAATGCCTCCTCCGGGTCCGCCTGCATATCGGCAAAGCCCTTCTGACAGGCCCGCAGGAACCGAGTGTACTTGTCCCGGTTGGCCTCCAGCTGGTCCTCGCCGGTCACCAGCATCAGCGCGTAGTAGTTGGGTACGCCGTAGTCCATGACCTCCATGTAGTCCACGGCGAAGCCCTCCTCCTCCAGCGCAGGAACCTCGTGGTTGATGAAGCAGCCGAAGGTGGCGTCCACATTTCCGGTGGTCATGGCGCTCATCAGGTCAAAGCCCACGTCGATCAACTCCACGTCATCCAGCGTGGCGCCCACAGTCTCCAACATCTGGCCCACCGCCACCTCGCCGAAGCGGGTGCCGGAGTAGCCGATGGTCTTGCCGATCAGGTCCTCCGGGGTCTTGATGTTTTTCTCCGCCAGGGCACAGACGATGCTGATGGGCTGCTGGACCACAGCTCCCAGCACCTTCACCGGCACGTCCTCATTGGCCCTGGCGATGATGGTGTCCTCCTGATAGTAGAAGCCGATATCCGCCCGGCCCGCCGCCGTCATGGTCAGGGGATCGCTGGCGTTAGAGGGGAACAGGATATTCACCTGCAGGCCCTCCTCCGCAAAGTAGCCCTTCTCCTCCGCCTCGTAGAGGAAAGCATGGACGGCGTTGGGATACCAGTCCAGCACCACGTCGATGGTCTCCAGCTCTCCATCGTCCTGCCCGTCCGCCGTGTCCCCGCTTCCGCCGGAGGAGCAGCCGGTGAGCAGCAGAAGCGCCGTCAGCAACAGCGCAAGTTTCTGTTTCATCATCAATCTTCCTTTCTTTATAAACTGGATCCAGGTGATTCCTGCGGGGCCCGCCCCGCAGGTTTCAGGACTCTCCCCTCCAGCGGACGAACCGCTTTTCCAGCAGGTTCACAACGGCCACCGCCAGGATGGCCGCCGCGGACAGCAGCACAATAGGGGCGAACACCCCGGCGCCGTCCAACTGGGTCATCATGCGGCGGGAGAAGTAGCCCAGGCCGCTCTTGGCCCCCAACCACTCGCCGATGGCCGCGCCGATGATGCTCATGGGCACCGCCATCTTGACGGCGGAGAAGAAGTATGGCAGGGCGCAGGGCACCTTGATCTTCAAAAAGATGTCCTTCTTCGTGGCACCGTAAGTCTCCAGCAGCTCCGCCATCTCCGTCTTGGCGGAGCGGAGCCCGTCGTACACTGTGATGGTGATGGGGAAAAAGGTGATGAGCACTGTCACCAGCACCTTGCTCCAGATGCCGTAGCCGAACCACAGCACAAAGAGCGGTGCGATGGCGGTGGTGGGAATGGTCTGGGACACCACCACGATGGGATAGATCATCTTGCGGACCAGGTCGCTCTCGTCCATCACCACCGCCAGGGCCAGGCCCAGCACCAGAGAGATCCCCAGGCCGATGGCCGTCACCAGCATGGTGGCGGGCAGATGAACAGTGAAGAGGACATCCCGCAGCTCCCACAGCTTCGCCAGGATCTGGGTGGGAGACGGCAGGATATAGGCCGCGTCTAATCCCATGGCCCCCGCCTGCCAGAGAATCAACAGGGCGAAGAGAAAAATCATGGCAGGTAGATTTGCTTTACAGGCCTTTTTCATGGGGTCACCTGCTTTCGCAGAAGGTCGATGAGATGCTCCTTCAGCTCCACCATCTCCGGCAGTTTGAGGCAGGAGCGGTCCCGTGGGAAGGACGCGGGGACCGGAATCTCCGCCAGCTCCCGGATGGGGGTGCGCTCCACCACCAGCACGCTGGAGGAGAGGAACAGCGCCTCCTCCACGTCGTGGGTGATGAAGAGGATGGTCCTCTTGTGCCGCTGCCACTGGTCCAGCAGCCACTCCTGCATGGAGATCCGGGTGAGGAAGTCCAGGGCGGAGAAGGGCTCGTCCAGCAGCAGCAGGTCGCAGCCCGTCAGCATGGTGCGGGCAAAGGCCGCCCGCTGCCGCATCCCGCCAGAGAGCTCGTCCGGCATCTTGCTGCCGCAGCCGGCAAGTCCCACGTCGGCCAGCGCCGCCTCCGCCCGGTCCCGGCGCTCCGCACGGGTCAGCTCCCCCTGGATCTCCAAGGGCAGCGCCACATTTTCTCCCACGGTTCGCCAGGGGAACAGCAGGTCCTTCTGGGGCATATAGCCGCAGTAGTGCTTGCGTCCCACAATGGACTTCCCCTCCACCAGAATGGTCCCCGCCTTGGGCTTTAGGAGTCCGTTGGTCATGCGGAATATGGTGCTCTTTCCGCAGCCGCTGATGCCGATGATGCAGTGGAAGGAGCCGGGTTCCACGGCAAAGCTCAGGTGGTCGATGATATCGAAGTCCTCGCTGGGGTACTGATAGGAGACGTTCTGAAATTCCAGCATGGTCATCGCTCCAGCGTCCAGGCCATCTCCCAGAAGCCCAGCTCATACCGGCTGCAGTTGATGAAGATCTCCTCCAGCCGCTGGTATTCCGCCTCCGTGCAGCTCTCCGCCAGGGTGTCCATCAGCTCCACCAGCGCGTCGTTGGTTTTCTGGTAGTCCTCCCCCGCGTAGCTGCGGATCCACTCGCCGTAGAAGGGGTGGTCCGCCGCGCCGGGGATGGCCGCCAAGCGCGTGCCGATCTCCGCATAGCTCCAGGAGCAAGAGAGGATGGCGGCGATGATCTCCGCCGGCCCGCCCGCGGCGGCACAGGAGAGCATGTAGTGGGTATAGGACAAATTGGAGAGGGCCGGCTGGACAGAAAACACCTGCTCCTCCGTGATGCCCAACCGGGCCATGTAGGCCCGGTGGACCTTCATCTCCCCGCCCAGAATCGCGTCCACATTGGCGGAGAAGGTCCGCATCAGGCCGGGGTCCCGGGCCTTCACTACACCGTAGGCGAACACCCGGGCGTAGTCGAACAGGTACAGATAGTCCTGCAGCAGGAACCACCGGAACTTCTCCAGGTCCAGGCTGCCGTCTCCAATCCCCCGGACAAAGGGATGGTCATGGCACTGCTCCCAGATGGGATGGGCGGCCTCGTACAGCCGCTGTGTCGTTCTCATTCGTATTCCTCCTATCCAATGGCCGGTCCGCCCCCATGCAAAAAGGCGGGGTCCCCTTTGGGACACCCCGCCTTCGCTCCAATCCTATCTCTTCCGTGCGGAAGAGACTCCGCACGAATAGCTTGTGCTGCGTCCCTACGTTGGCATTACCCACATCAGGTCAGGTCGAGGGACCGGCCCCTCATCTCAGCCTCCTCGCGGAAGCTCCCTTGCACGTTTTATTATAAAAGCCCGTCTTCTTTTTGTCAATAAATTTTTCCCGGTTTTCGGTAAAAATCCCGCATTTACACCAGATGCCGCTCGATCTCCTGCCGGGTGGGCAGGGAGGGGATCGCCCCTCTGCCCTGAACACAGAGCCATCCGCTGACGTTGCCGTACTCCAGCGCCTCCTGCACCAGCGGCTCCGTCAGCTGCTCCGCCTGGGTGACACCCCGGAATCGCATCTGAGACAGCATTCCGCCCCAGAAGGCGTCTCCGGCGCCGGTTGCATCCGCGCAGTGGGCCCGCCGACCCGGGACAGCGAGGCGCCGCCCCCGGAAATATCCTCTGGCACCCTGACCGCCCAGGGTCAGCACCACCAGCGTCAATCCGTACCGCTCCATAAGGGCGGGCAGCTCCGCCTCGCCCCCCAGCATATCGGCCTCCTCCTCTGAGATCTTCAGCAGATCCACGTCCGGCAGGATCTCCCGCACCTTTGCGGCGCAGGCCTCCTGACTGCCGTTCCACATCATGTCCCGGTAATTCACATCAAAGCTCACCAGCCTGCCCATCTCCCGACCCAGGTGCAGGGCCTTGGCTGTGGCCTCTGCCGCTGGGGAGGCGGAGAGAGAACACGACCCGGCGTGGACGATCACCGTGTCCCGGATGTCCGCCTCCCGTACGTCCTCCTCCCGAAGGAACATATCCGCTCCAGGCTTGCGGACAAAGGTGAAGCTCCGCTCCCCTTCCTCCGTCAAAGAGACAAACGCCATGGTGGTGACCGCCTCCCGGCAGGGCTCCCGCCGGATACAGCGCACCCTGTTTTCCCGGAGGGTGCCCAGCAGGTACCGCCCGAAGTCGTCATCCCCCACAGAGCAGCACATGGCCGCCTCCAACCCGTTCCGGGCGGCGGCGATGGCCACATTTGCAGGGGCGCCCCCGGCGTTTCGAATATAGCTTCCGGGCTCACTGCCCGGCAAAAAGTCAACTAGCATCTCGCCAACGCTGTAAAGGTCCACCAGTGGTCCTCCTTGTCTGAGGTGGTTTTGCAATCATTCGCATCGATTATTAAACCATTTCCAGCGTTCAATGTCAATCGTTTAGCTGATGTTTTTATAGGAGAAAAATGTACTTTTTGTGGGATTTCCGATATTGCGGCAAGCCGCCCCGGGAAATCACCCGTTTTGAAGAGGTAGCTCCCCCGAGAAGATCCGGGCGATCCCGCCGCAGGCCGCCCCCAGAAGCGCTCCCTCCCCCAGGAAGCGCGGCTTTCTCACCAGGACTCTGCCGCCCCCATCCGCTGGGCGCAGGCGGGCAATGGCGGATTCCAGATCCGCCACGTGCCGGTCGGTCCAGCAGAGTCCGTCGCCGCCCAGCAACACCAGTTCGCTGTTCAGCAGATTCAGGGCGCTGGCGATCCCTGCAGCCAGAAAGTCCACGGTCTCCCGGAACACCCGGTCTACTTCCCCGCTGCCGGTTATCCGGCAGAAATCGGCGTAGGAAGCCTCCAGTCCCGTTCGATGATACAGTTTTTTCAGCACCTCCGGCGAACGAACGTACAGCTCCAGGCAGCCACGGCCGCCGCACCGGCAGGGACGGCCACCGGCGCAGATGGTGACATGGCCCAGCCCCAGGGGCCGTCCTCCCCGGCCCCTGCACAGTTGCCCGCCGCTGAGGACCGCGCTGCCCACCCGGTCCCCCAGGCTGACAAACAGCACGTCCCGGCAGTTCCGGGCCCTGCCGAACAGGCTCTCCACCAGCAGAGCGCTCTGGCAGGTGTCCTCCAGGAATACCGGGAGGCCGTACCGCTCCCGGACTGCCGGACGCACGGATTCCGAGGGACACATCTGCTCCCCGCCGGGCCGCCAGGGCAGGTCCGCCGCCAAGCCGATGGCCCGTACACCAGCCGTCCCGGACAGCATCTTGTCCAACAGCCTGAGAGCGGTCTCCCGCCGCACCGCCTCCGGAGCGTCCTTCGGCAGGTCCGTGCCAGCCCGCCGGAATACCCGGAGGTCCAGCCCGCACAGAACACTCTCACAACGGCCCGGGAGGAACGCCACGCCCGCTGCCTTCGGCGCTTCGGGTGAGAGCCGGAGGCGCACGGGGTTCCGCCCCGGCTCCTCGCTGCACACCACCTCGCTCTCTCGCAGGACATCCCCGTCGATCATCTCACCCACGATATTGGAGATGGTCATTTTGCTCAAGCCCGTTCTCACCACCAGATCCCGCCGGGTCCGGCATGCGCCGGTGGCAACCATGCGCAGGACCAATCCGCGGTTGTCCCGCCTGTTGTCTCCGCTGTTTTTTCCCGCTTTCTCCAGCATGACCTGTCCTTTCCCGCGATGCCTGTCAAACCTCCCGTGCCGGAGTTCGCCTCCGGCATTCTTCATTTGTTTACTATATGACGCTCCCAGAGGCCCGTCAAGAAAAACCGCTCCCCCACCCGGAGGAGCGGTATAGGACATCATCTAAATTCTGTCCCATATCACCGTCCCAGCAGGGCAGCCCCGCCCAGCAGCACCCCATAGACTATCGGCTGGTGGAGCATATATACCGGCAGGGACTGCCTGCCCAAGGCACACAGGGGCGGACACCGGAGCGCGTCCGGATCCAGCCGCTCCATCGGCCCGGCCAGCAGGCGGCGGAGAAAATGCCCCGCCAGGAACAGGAACAGCCAGGGCAGCAGGGAGAAATAATCCGTGGAGAAAAAGTCCGGCGGCGGAAATCCTATGTACGCCGTCAGCAGATTACGGTAAAGTCCCTCCGGTACCGTTCCCAGCGTCCAGTCCTCAAATCCCAGCGTCCCCTGGTTCACGTTCCGCAGCAGGGTGAACAAGGCCGCGCTGGCGGCGAGGCCCACCCCCACAGGTACGTGCCGCAGCAGTTTTTCCAGTGGGACCATCAGCAACATGCAGGAGCCGATCAGCGTCAGCACGCCGAACCAGATCTGCTCCTCCGGCATGAAGAGCACCGTCACCAGCGTCACCACCCAGCCGCAGCCGAACACCGTCAGTCCCCTCCGGAGGGGCCGCCGCCCCAGGCTGAAGCAAAATCCGGAGAGGAGGATAAAGGTCCAGCAGATGCTCTGCTGCCAGATGTACGCGCCGGTGCCCCGGTACCAATCCCAGTCCGCGTGGAACAGATACACCAAGTCCCAGCAGGCGTGATAGGCGATCATGCTCACCAGCGTCAGGCCCCGCAGGGCATCCAGGGAGGCGATCCGCCTTCTGGGCCGGACCAGTGTCCGAGTCCCGCTGTCTGCTGCCATCTTCCGCTCCTCCTCTCCGGCGACCGGCGGAACCGGTCGTCTATCTCACTCCGGGGTCAGCCCCGGTGCTCCCGCCGGTACTCCGTGGGGAGCTGTCCCGTCACATCCTTGAATGCCCGGGTGAATTTCCCCTGGCTCTCGTAGCCCACGGCGGCCGCGATGGCGGCGATGCTCCCGCCGCTCTCCCGCAGCAGCTCCATGGCCCTGCGCACCCGGTACTCTTTCATATAGGTGGCGATGGGCAGGCCGTACACCGCCTTGAACACCTCCTTCAAGGTGGAGGTGTTCAGCAGATACCTGTGGGAGAGCTCCTCAATGGTGTACCGCCGGTCCAGGTGCTCGGTCAGCAATGCGTGGATCTCCTGGATACGCGCCGTCTGCTGGGAGCCGTACCGGGTCAGCTCCCGCCCGCCGGACTCCAGCCCCTCCAAATACAGCAGCAGCTCCTGGAGCTTCAGCCGGAGATAGGGTAGCCGCCGCATCTCCGGCTGCCGGTACAGGGGCCGGAAGATCTCCTCCAGCTCCGGTCCCGCCGGAAGGGCGAAGGTCCCGCCTCCGCAGAATTTTTCCGCCAGCCTCTCGGCCTGGAAGTCCGCCTCCGCCAAGATGGGGGGCGGCGACTCCGCCAGATGGGTCAAATCCACGCAGATCATCAGCCCCGCGTACATCTCCGCCGGGAAGTGCATCACAGAATCCGCGCAGCAGTCCGCACTGTGGAGGGACAGATCGCCCTCCCCCAGATAGACCGACATGCCGTCCCGCAGGTCCCAGCCCACCCGGCCCAGGCGGCAGTGGTTGATCTCCAGCGTGGACCGGGCCGCCTCGTGCCGGAAGGCGGCATAGGTGCCCAGGACCGTGTTGAAGGACGCCTCCACCCCCGGAAAGACCGGGTAGACCTCCATCCGTCCCCGTCCATCCGTCTCTCCCTGAAATGTCCCGGTGAACAAAACCCCAGGTTCGGCCGCAGGGCGCCCCACGATCTCCATAGTCCCCTGCGGCAGCTCCGCCAGAGCCATCCGCAGGCAATCCGCTTGCTTCATTCCGCCGCTCCTTCCCACCTCACGCCGAGGGGCAGGCAATCTCCACCATCGCCTCAATCATGTGGTGCAGCAGCTGGGCCCGCTCCGTCTCGGCAGCCTTATAGTAGACCTCTTTCCCGTCCCGCCGGCTGACGATCAGGCCGCCGGCCTTCAGCTGCTTCAGGTGGTGGGACACCGCCGGGGAGCTCATCTCCACCATGGAGGAGAGGTTGATGACGCACTCTTCACAGTGGCACAGCAGCCAAAAAATCCGGATGCGGCTGCCGTCCCCCAGCTGTTTGAAGATGTCAGCCACTGTCTGGAAATCGTCCACGCTGGGCATCTGTTCCAGCTCCCGCTCCATGGACTGTCCATGGTCGTGGGGCAGCTTCTTTTCTTCCATCGGTCGTCCCTCCTTCTGGTTTTGTATTCTACCACACCCCGCGCCATTCTGGAAGAGCGAAAATATGCCGCCCCGCATTGGCCCAATCGGAAGGAGTTTTTGCCCAATCGGAAGATTCTCTCCCTCCCCCGTTGACTTGGGGGGCCGCCCCGTGTATGATAAGACCATAGATTAAATAATTGCTTAATCGTTTTGCTCAATTGCTGAAGGGAGACTTTTATATGAAAAAAACCTATAAGATCGATGTGGACTGCGCCAATTGCGCCAACAAGATGGAGGAGGCCGCCCGGAAGACCGAAGGCGTCCAGAGCGCCACCGTGAACTTCATGGCGCTGAAGATGATCGTGGAATTCGCGGAGGGGCAGGACCCCAAGGCCGTGATGGAGCAGGTCCGCAGAAATTGCAAAAAGGTGGAGGACGACTGCGAAATCTACCTGTAAGCGCGTTTTTCAGGAAAGCACCCCCTCCGGAGGCGGGGTGTTTTCTTTCCCAAAACAATTAAACGTTTATTGAATTATCAGCCGCACGGAGCGGCTCAGATCGGAAGTGAACCTCATGAATAAAAAGCAGAAAATCATGCTGATCCGCATTCTGACAGCGGCGGCCCTGCTGGCTGTCCTGCATGTTCTCCCCGTCACAGGCTGGATGCGGTTTGGGCTGTACCTGATCCCCTATCTGATCGCAGGTTACGACATCCTGCGAAAGGCCCTGAAGGGCATCCAAAACCGCCAGGTGTTCGACGAGAACTTCCTGATGGCCGTGGCCACTGTGGGCGCCATTGCCCTGGCCCTGTACGAGCGGAGCGGGGATTACACCGAGGCCATCGCCGTCATGCTGTTCTATCAGATCGGCGAGTGGTTCCAGAGCTATGCAGTAGGCCGGAGCCGCCGGAACATCAGTGAGCTGATGGACATCCGCCCGGACTACGCCAACGTGGAGCAGGACGGGAAGCTGGAGCAGGTAGACCCGGACGAGGTGTCCATCGGCACCGTTATTGTGGTCCAGCCCGGCGAGAAGGTTCCTATCGACGGCACTGTGGTGGAGGGCGCCTCCACCCTGAATACCGCCGCCCTCACCGGCGAGTCCCTGCCCCGGGAGGTCCGGGAGGGGGACGAGATCATCAGCGGCTGCGTCAACATGACCGGGCTGCTGAAAATCCGTACCACCCGGGAATTCGGCGAGTCCACGGTGTCCAAGATCCTGGACCTGGTGGAGAACGCCTCCTCCCGCAAGTCTCGGTCGGAGGACTTCATCTCCCGGTTCGCCCGGGTGTATACCCCCGCCGTGTGTTTCGCCGCCCTGGCCCTGGCCATCCTGGTCCCTCTGGCCCGGACGCTCCTTCTGGGCCTGCCCGCCGGCTGGAGCGTCTGGGTCTACCGGGCCCTCACCTTCCTGGTGGCCAGCTGTCCCTGCGCTCTGGTCATCAGCATCCCTCTCAGCTTCTTTGCCGGCATCGGCGGGGCCAGCAACGCCGGCGTACTGGTAAAGGGCTCTAACTATCTGGAGACTCTGTCCCAAACCAAAACGGTGGTCTTTGACAAGACCGGCACCCTGACCCAGGGCGTGTTTGAGGTCAACGGCATCCACCATCATGAGATGGAGAACGAGAAGCTGGTGGAGTACGCCGCTCTGGCGGAGAGCGCTTCCAGCCACCCCATCAGCAAAAGCCTGCAGCGGGCCTATGGCCGGGAGATCGACCGCAGCCGGGTGACGGATGTTCAGGAGATCAGCGGCAGCGGCGTCATCGCCAAAGTGGACGGCGTGGAGGTAGCCGCCGGCAACGACAAGCTGATGGACCGGCTGGGCGTGCCGTACATCCCCTGTCACAGCGTAGGCACCATCATCCACATGGCCGTCGGCGGGAAGTATGCCGGACATATCGTCATCTCCGACGTGGTGAAGCCCCACGCCCGGGAGGCTGTCCAGGCGCTGCGGTCCGCCGGTGTTCATAGGACCGTCATGCTCACCGGCGACGCCAAGCCGGTGGCAGACCAGGTGGCCCAGTCCCTGGGCATCGATCAGGTTTACGCCGAGTTGCTCCCCGCCGGAAAGGTGGAAAAGGTGGAAGAACTGCTGCTGGACAACTCTGAGCGGGGAAAGCTGGCCTTCGTGGGGGACGGCATCAACGACGCCCCGGTCCTCAGCCGGGCGGATATCGGTATTGCCATGGGCGCCATGGGCTCCGATGCCGCCATCGAGGCCGCCGACGTGGTCCTGATGGATGACGATCCCGCCAAAATCGCAAAGGCCATCCGGATCTCCCGCAAGTGCCTGCGGATCGTCTATGAAAACATCGTCTTTGCCATCGGCATCAAGCTGGCGTGTCTGGTGCTTGTGGCCCTGGGGTTCGCCAATATGTGGCTGGCCATCTTCGCCGATGTGGGTGTGATGATCCTGGCAGTGCTCAACGCCATCCGTGCGCTGTTCGTCAAAAAGCTGTGAACGCGGAAAGCGCCCCGTCCAAGGCTGCACGGGCATGTCCCGGAGTCCGGCGGCAGAGCCCCAGGCAAAGGCAGCCCTCCGGTCAAGCGTGAAGGGACCAAATCCGCACAAAAACCCGGCGCCGGGAATTCCCGGCGCCGGGTTCTGTATGTACAGACCAGGTCAAAATGCAAAGAGTAAATGTCATTTCAGTAAAATTGAACACGGCCATGACGTTCCCTGCTTATTGGTGAATAGCCTGGAATTCCGTAGGGAACTGCAGCTTATGTGATCACAAGATTTTCAAATCATGTGTTCTTTTCTTTCCTGGTGTTTTCAAACACCCAGAATATAGCGCCCAGAATCACAATCCCACCAATTATGGAGCTTTTGCTCAGGGTCTCTCCCAAAAAGGCATAGCTGAACACGGCAGTGAACACAACACCGGAATACTGATAGATGCTGACCTCAGAGGCCGGGGCCTGCTGATAAGCGTATGTCAGGAAGAACTGTCCCCCTGCCGCAAAGACGCCGATCAGCAAAAGCATCACGAATACCTTTGGAGACGGAATCACCAGATTCGGCAGCATCATCAGTCCTGCGCAGACCGTACTCAGTGCGGAAAAGTGGAAGATAATCGCAGATGGGTGCGTGAAATTTTTACAGTAGGACAACATGGTGTAAGCCATGCCGGATACCACCGCTGCCAGCAAAGCCGCCAGAAGCGGGAACGGGTTGGAGTCGAAGGACGGCTGCATGGCGATATATGCGCCCACAAGACACAGGATCGTTGAGGCGATCTTGACGGGAGTGATCTTCTCCTTCAGGAAAATACCGGCGAGCAGTGTGACAAATACCGGAGATGCCCGGTTCAGCATAGCTACATCCGCTTGGCGGGCGTGACCGGCCGCATAGAAGAAGAGCACGATCCCCAGAAAGCCGAAGAACGACCTTCCCCAAAGCGCCCAGCCTCCTCGTTTGATCTCCTGAAAAACCTGCAGGTTTTCCCGTCGGACCATAACAGCTGCAATAATCAGGCTGACAAGATTGCGGAAGAAGGTCTGCTCAAATGTCCCCACCTCTTCAGAGCTCAATTTGACAAATACCTGCATGATGGAAAAGGACAGCGATGAGACCAGCATCAAATATATAGCTTTGGTTTTTTTGTTTTTCGTAATCAGTCTCTCCTTTTATATGGCAACATACAGCGTGGCCGTCTGCACGGGAAATCAGCGCAGACGACCGGAATACACTTCCGGTCGTCTGTTCCGATCCCACCCGGGGCCTGCGCAGCAGAAATCAATAGTCGCCGTTGTAACTGGTTCCGTGGGGCGTTGTCCAGCTATAATCTCCCAGCTTTTCCGCCTTTGTCTCCTCGCCGTTGGCCACACGCAGAAGCAGCTCGTAAAGCTCGCGGCCGCTTTCTTGCAGGCTCAGTTCCCCATACAGCATGGGAGCTGCGGAGTAGTCGATCATGTCCTCCAGCGCCGTCGCAGTCTGGGGGTTGCCTGTGATCTTGATGGTCGTCATACATGCGTTGCCGATGGGGTTGCCCCGCCCAGTGGTGAAGAGGCAGATATGGCATCCGCTCATGGCCAGCGTGGTGGACGCATAGGCATCATTGGCGCCCTGTGCCTGGTTGATGCCCCAGGCTCCCGCGCCGGGGACCGGATCACCGCAGTCCAGGATCCCCAGGATCCGGCGATGTCCCTGGGTTTTGAAGCTGCCCAGGTTCTTCTCGGTCATAGTGGTCAGTCCGCCCGCCTTATTGCCGGGAGTGGGATTGACCTGGGAGAGGCCCTTACCGCCTCTGCGGGTGCAGTCCTCATTGAAGAAATCTCCGATATCCATCAGGCGCATGCCGATCTCATAAGAAGCCGCTGTGGTGGGATAGCCGCCGCGGCCACAAACCTCCACCGCTCTTCCGCCGGCGGACAGGTGCATATCGATTGCCTCACCCACCACCGGATTGGCGGACAGGCCGCTGGTCCAGTCAGATCCGCCGTTATAGCCGCCGATAATCAGTCCGCTGAGGGGGCAGGGTTCGCGCTTCTGGGCCTCTGCCTGCCGCTTCAGATCCTCCACAGCTGCAATCCCGTCCTGGATGGCCTTGGTGACACCGCCGTCCGCCTGGATGCTGATATTCACCACCGGCCGGCCAGTCTTACGGATCTCCTCCGCCACATCTTCAGGATCTGTCTGCTGGCACCCCAGGGACAGCAGTACCACGCCAAAGGTGTTCGGGTGCGTGCCGGTTGTGATGAATCCTCTGCGGGTCCGCTCAAAGCGATCCGGAAACTCACCGCAAGCCGCATCGACAAACGTGGCGGGGACATTGCAGGCAGCAGAGATCCGCTGCGCCGCATTGTTGGAGCACTGAACCAGAGAGATCACCACCACCTGGTTCCGGATCCCAAAGGAACCGTCTGCCCGCTTATAGCCCATGATCGTCTCCGGCAGGCCCAACTCTTCCTTTTTGTATTTATGGTGGATCGTGTAATCCATGGCATCCGGTGCCATGGAGCGATAGTAAGCACGCTGTTCCCGGTTGATTTCCTCAAAGTCATCGTAAACATTGTGCTCATGTACCCAGTCTCCCTTTTTGATGAACTGGGTGGCCACGCCGATATGTACACCATACTTGATGATCTCGGCTCCTTTTTCGATATCAGTGCGGGCGATTTTGTGCCCCTCTTTGATATATTCGTTGGCCGTGATCTCCTCACCAGCCACTAGTGTGCACTCACCCGCCTGGATAGGCTCTACGGCAACTGCGACGTTGTCGCTCTCCTCAATCAGCATGCTTTTTTTGTAAATTTTCATTCCTGTTTACTCCTCCAGTAATTTAGGATTGGTGTTCTCTTACCGTAATACTGCGGCGATGCGATCCATGATCTCCTCGATCAGATTTCGGGGTGCAGCCAGGTTCAATCGTTCAAATCCATTTCCCTCTGGGCCGAACATACTGCCTTCGTCCATCGCCACATGGGCCTGATACAGCATCTTTTGGCGCAGTTTTTCGGCATCCGGCTCCAGTCTCCGGAAGTCAATCCATTGGAGATAGGTCCCCTCCAGAGGGGAGATCTTGACGTCTCCATTCCAAGTATCTTCCGCAAACTCCCGAACGAACTGGTCATTTTTCTGAATATAAGCCAGGCATGAATCCAGCCAGGCTTCCCCGTGGTCCCAGGCAGCCTTTGCAGCAACGGGGGCAAAAAAGTTCGGATGGGCACGACAATACCGTGCGAACATCTGGTCAAATCGTTTCCGGCGTTCCTCATTGGGGATCATAATGCAGGAAAAAGAAAGCCCCGCCAGATTGAATGTTTTGGATGGAGCATGGCAAACGGCACAGTTTTCCGCATAGTTCTGGCCCAGCGAGGCAAACACGATATGCTGGTGGCCCGGGAAGATCAGATCGCTGTGGATCTCATCTGCGATTACAAACACATGATGCCTGCGGCAGATCTCGCCCACTCTGCGGAGCTCCTCCTCCGTATAAACACGGCCCACCGGATTGTGCGGGTTGCTTAAAACGAAGGCCCTGCATCTGGGGGATGCCGCTTTCCTCTCAAAATCTGCAAAGTCGATCTCATAGCGCCCATCCCTGAGCTGTAACGGACTGTTTACAACAACCCGTTTCTGCTGCTGTATCGAATCAGCGAAGGGATAATACACCGGTCTCTGGATCAGGACCTCATCGCCTTCCTCCGTCTCTGACAGCAGCAGGAGATTGATGGCTGTCACGACACCGGGGGTAAAACGGAACCAGTCCGCCGCCGCATTCCAGCCATTTCTCCGTTGCTGCCAGCGCAGATAGGACGCAATAACCTCATCAGTGACTTTGGTATATCCATACATGCCGTTCTTAGCTGCCTCAATGATGGCTTCCTGAACCTCCGGAAGCGTCTTCAGATCCATATCTGCAATCCAGGCGGGCAGAACGTCTTGGGTTCCAAAAGTCTTTTCCAGTTCAGCTGGCTCCCACTTAACCTGCCCCCACGGCAGGCGGCTTTCAAAGTGGTCAAAGTCAAACGTTTTTTCCATCCTTACCTCTTTCTGATCCTAAATCGGGATTTATCACAGGCCATTAATCTCCCTCACAAAATGGCATTTGACAAAATGATCCTTTTCGATCTCTTCCAGCTGGGGCTCATTTTCAAAACATTCCGGCTTCGCATATACACATCTGGGGGCGAAGCGGCAGGACTTTGTCACGTTGATAGGCGAAGTGATCTCACCCTTCAAAATGATCTGATTATCCGGCGCATTGTACTTGGGCAGCGGGATCGCAGAAATCAATGCCTTTGTATAGGGATGATATTGGTGGGCAAAGATCTCTGCGGATCCAGCCTTCTCTACCATCTGTCCCAGATACATCACCGTGATATCATCGGAGATATGCTTGACCACGGACAGGTTGTGGGTGATAAACAGATATGTGAGATTCCGCTCCTTCTGGAGCTCCATCATCAGGTTCAGAATCTGTGCCTGAATGGACACGTCCAAAGCAGAGACCGGCTCATCGCAGACCACCAGCTTGGGATCCAGAATCAGCGCCCGGGCGATACCTACCCGCTGGCGGCGTCCACCATCCAGTTCATGCGGATACAGGCCATAGGTTCTCTCTGCCAGTCCCACCACATCCATGATCTCACGGACTTTTTTCTGCTGCTCCTCTTTGGAATTGCAGAGCTTATAGATCTTCAAAGGCTCTGCGATGATATCTCCGATGGACATTCTGGGGTTCAGAGATGCGTAGGGATCCTGGAAAATGATCTGCATATCCTTGCGAAGCTCTTTCAGCTGCGCCTTGGTCACGTCCGAGATATCCTTTCCCTGAAAGATAATCCGGCCGCCTGTTCTCTGATGCAGGTGCAGGATCACCCGGCCCAGTGTAGACTTTCCGCAGCCGGATTCTCCCACGATCCCCAGCGTCTGTCCCTCCCGCAGACCGAAGGTGACGCCATCCACTGCATGGAGTGTCCCCTTTTTGGTGGCAAAATACTTTGTCAGGTCTTCTACTCTTAAAATCTCAGCCATACTCAAACCTCCGTGTCAGAAAAACGGTTGCAGCGGACCATGTGAGAGTCCGAAAGCTTCACCGGCTTGATTTTTCCGGTCTGGCAGGCTTCTGTCGCATAGGGACATCTGGGGTGGAACTTGCATCCATCCGGAAGGTTTGCGGGGTCCGGTACCATGCCCTGAATCACTTTCAGCGTAGATGCGTCGTTCTCAATATCCGGCAGAGAGTCAAACAGACCGATGGTATACGGATGCCGCTTATCTGTATAAATTTCCTTGAGGGTTCCGGATTCCACGATCTCCCCGGCGTACACCACCGCGACCTTGTCGCAGATCTTCGCCACAACGCCCAGATCATGAGTGATGAGGATCAGGGAGGTCTGATACTCCTGCTTCAATTTTTTCATCAGCTCCAGCACCTGCGCCTGGATCGTCACGTCCAAGGCTGTGGTAGGCTCGTCCGCGATCAGCAGCTCTGGGCTGCAGGCCAGGGCGATAGCGATCATCACCCGCTGCTTCATGCCGCCGGAAAACTGGTGGGGGTAGTCGTCGCAACGGGCGCCGGGGATACCCACCTGCTCCAGCATCTCCATAGCACGCTTCCGGGCCTCGGCCTTCGAGATCTTGTTGTGCAGCAGGATCACTTCTGCAATCTGATCTCCTACCCGTGTCACCGGGTTCAGGGAAGTCATGGGATCCTGGAAGATCATGGAGATCTTTCCGCCGCGGATCCGGCGCATCTGCTTTTCTGAGAGTTTCAGCAGATCCTCTCCCTCAAACAGGATCGATCCCTTTACGATCTCTCCTGGCGGATCCGGCACCAGCCCCATGATTCCAAGGGCCGTGGTGGTCTTTCCGGCACCGGTCTCCCCCACCAGGCCGATACTTTCGCCCCTCTCCAGAGAAAAGGTGATGTCATTCACCGCCTGCACAGTTTCCTCGTCTGTCACATAACGGATTTCAAGGTCGTGCACTTCCAATATATTTTCAGCCATACCGTACTCCTTTCACCGCTCACTTCTTCAATCTGGGGTCCAGGCAGTCCCGCAGGCCATCTCCTACAACGTTGAGTGCATAGACCACCACCATGATGGCAAGGCCGGGAATGACCGTGAGGTAAGGTTCTGTCCGGATGTACCGCCGGCCGGTGGACAGCATTGCGCCCCACTCCGGCAGCGGAGCCTGAATGCCAAATCCCAGGAAACTCAGAGCAGAAGCGGAAATGATGGCGCCCGCCATGGCCAGTGTGGCCTGCACGATCAGAGAGGAAATAGAATTGGGAAGAATGTGGTGGACAATGATACGCCAGTTATTGGCGCCGATGGCTCGGGCCGCCTCGACAAACTCCTGTTCCCGTGTTGACATAACTGCTGCCCGCACCACGCGCGCGAATTTTGGCGTAGAAGACAGGCCCACCGCCAGCATCAGGTTGAACAAGCTGGAACCCAGTGCCGTGACAATGCACATGGCCAGCAGCATCTGGGGAATGGCCATGAACAGATCCATACAGCGCATAATGATATTGTCCAGCTTGGGATAGTAGGCTGCCAGGACACCCAAAATTCCGCCTGTAATGACAGAAATTCCAACCGCCAGGAAGCCGATGGCCAGAGAATAACGGCTGCCATAGATCAGGCGGCTCAACTGGTCCCGGCCAAGGTTGTCTGTGCCGAAAATATGCTCTGCGCAGGGCGCGATCATGGCACGGCTGGCATCCTGATCATCATATCCGTATGGTGCGATCTGATCGGCGAAAATTGCGATGAGAACGAAAAGGATCAAAACGATCAGTCCCACCAGCGCCTGCTTGTTCTTTTTAAAACGTCTCCAGATTTCGGAGAGCATACTGTGATTTTTCATGCCGCCTTCTTCTCTCCTCTCTTCTTGAAACGGAAGAACCCGCTCTTGGAGCTCTCATACATGGTCTTCATGCGGGGGTCAATAAACGTGTAGATGATATCTACAATCAGGTTCAAAATGGCCGAGACAAACGCGATCAGCAGCACACATCCCTGCACGGCAGCATAGTCTCGGGCATTCATGGAATCCACCAGGTACTTTCCCACGCCATTGATGGAGAAAATCACCTCTGTGACAATGGAGCCGGCCAGCAGAACACCTAGCTGCAGCCCGATTACGGTGACAATGGGGATCATAGCATTTTTCAATGCATGGCTCAGGATTACCATCCAATAAGTCTGGCCCTTTGCCTTGGCCGTGCGGATATAGTCCTGCCGCATAACCTCCAGCATGGAGCTGCGGGTTGTCCGCATGATAGTGGCAGAGGAATTCACGCCCAGCGCAACCACCGGCATGATCATCTGCGTCCAGCTATTCCCGTAGCCCGAAGCCGGAAGCCAGCCCAGTCCAACGGAGAAAATCAGAATCAGCATCAGGCCCTGCCAGAACATCGGCATGGAAATTCCAAATAAAGCGCACCCTGTGCACAGAGAGTCCAGAATGGTGTTCTGTTTCAGAGCAGCTACGATTCCGAAGAATATTCCAAGTATAATGCCCAGAACAATGCTCCATGCGGAGATATTGAATGTTACAGAGAAGCGCACGAGAAGTTCGTTCAAAACCGGAGTTCTGGAGCGGTAGGAGATTCCAAGGTCCCCCTGAAACAGGCCCAGCAGTGTCCTTCCCAGCCGCTCCCAGTAGGTCCCGTTGATCCCCATCTCAATGCGGTATGCCTCAACAGCTTCCGGCGTGGCGTTATCTCCCAAGGCCAGATAAGCAGGATCACCAGGAGAAAAATAGAGAATTGTAAAAACAACAATGGTTACACCGATCAATATGGGAATGATCCATAAGATTCGCTTGATAATGTATTTCAGCATGGTTCGTTTTCCTCACTCAACCAGCGCGGCGCCCCGGAGGCCACCGCTTTTTTGTACTGTCATGTAAAAAAATAGGATGGGTGAATAATTGTTGTATTATCCACCCATCCCTTGGATCAAATCAAACCCTTAATCCGGAGAATCATTTTACGCGAAGTAGCAATACTTCAGCAGCGGAGCCTGGAATGCGCCATTGCGGAAGCCCTGCAGATCGCTGGTGTAGCAGTGGATATCCTCCTGCTGATAGATGGGAACGATGACACATTCATCCAGCACCTTCTGCTGGATTTCTGCATTCAGTTCGCTGCGCTTTGCAGAGTCCGCCTCCATAGCAGCAGCATCAATCAGGGCATCCATCTCAGGATCGCTGTATCCGAAGATGTTGTTGGCGTTATCGGTGTAGAAGAATCGGTTCGCATAGTCAATATCGCCGTTGGTGGCAGAGATGCCCCAGGTATAAATATCGAAGTTGTGCTCCACCTTCAAAGCCTGAGAGTTTGTGGCAGCGTCCAAAGCAACGATCTCCACATCAATACCGATCTGCCCCAGTGCATTGGCAAAGAACTCACCATAGGCCTGACGCACAGCCATGTGGCCCACGTGATATCTGCAGGAGAACCCGTCGGGGTAACCGGCCTCTGCCAGCAGTTCTTTGGCCTTCTCAAGATTATATTCATAGACCGGATAATCCACATGATAGGGAGAGTCCACATCCGCGATGGAATCAGGAATATTGCTGGGCAGCAGGCCTTCCGCGGGCTGACCGACGCCGTCCATGCAGACCTCCCATGCACCGTCAATATCCAGTGCATAAGCGATAGCCTGGCGGACACGGACATCGTCAAAGGGAGAATTCCGCAGATTGAAGCTCAGATAGCAGTTGTCCGTCGTATACTCACGGAATACCACAACATCAGAATTGGCCTCGGCAGCCTCGATATCCACGCCGGAAAGATTGTAGCACATATCTGCGCCGCCGGTCTCCACCTCGATGTAGCGGTTGCCATCTTCGGAAATCACTCTGAATTCCACATTCTTGATGGCAGGCTGGCCCTCCACATAGTAGTCGTCGAAGCCCACCAGACTCACGCTGCTGCCGATAGACCATTCGCCCCAGGTATAAGGACCGGTACCGATGTCCATATTGGCCCAATCCCCGTTTCCTTCCTCATATCCCTTCTGGCTGAACATCACGCAGGTAGGGAATGAGAGGTTGGCGATTACAGGCATATAGGGTTCGTCCATCACGATGACAAAAGTCCTCTCATCCACCGCATAGCTGTTTTCCAGATCCATATGGTCGGTAACAGAGGTGTTGGAGCTCTCCCGCAGGCAGCGCAGAGAGAAGAGGCAATCCTCGGCCGTCAAAGGCTCGCCGTTATGGCACATGACGCCTTCCCGAAGAGTCATTGTCAGCTCAGTGGCATCATCGTTGAATTCCCAGGATTCGGCCAGAAGCGGCTTGTACTCTCCTTCCGGCACTGTGCGCTCGATCAGGGTCTCGTAGACATTTGCCTTGATCTTCAAAGTATCATTGGTGCTGCTTCCGTTGATAGGGTCCTTGTCTGCCATATCTGCCTGAACGGCAATAGTCAGAGTATCTTTCGCCTCTCCCCCATCATCGCCGTTTCCGGCATCTTCTGTGCCGCCGCCACATGCAGTTGTCAACATGCAGAGACACAGCACGGAGGAAAAAATCCGCAGCAACTTTTTTTTCATAACATCTCTTCTCCTTTTTCATATTTTACAATCACCGGTTTTCACCGGAAACTGCCATTTTTGTTGCCCCCTTTAAAACCGGTCATAGCTGACGATTTCTTCCATATTCTTTTTTGTCTTCCGGGGGCTGTTGTCCGCACCATATCCGAGCGCTACCATAGATACGACCCGCGCAGATGCCGGAACATGCAGCAAATCTTTGACCGCATCTTCTCTAAATGCACAGATGATACACGTATCTAACCCCTGTTCTGCCGCTTCCAGCAGAGCAAATCCTGTGGCCAGAGACATGTCCACTACATAGCCATATTGCCCGCAGGGCATTACAAAATCTGTGCGGTCCGTAGCGCAGAACACCAAAAGTACATCTGCTTCCTCCACCATGGGCTGTGTCTCAGCCTGCTGGCGGATCTGCTGCTTCAAGGCACTGTCCCGTACCACGATCACCCGGATATTCTGATCGTTATGTCGGGAAGGCGTCAGGCGGACAGCCTCCAGAACTGCATTGAGTTTTTCCTGTTCCACCTTGCGGGGCAGATAGCTCCGCACACTTCTTCTAGCCTTCATGGCCCCTATGACATCCATGCCTTTTCCTCCAAAAGCCGCTGGTCAGCGGACCATCTCCTGAATCTCCTCCAGCGTCTTGCCGGCCATCCCCAGCTTTTCTGCGGTGCGTCCCTCTTTCCAGAAGTCCCGACCGCAGACAGCACTGGCGATATTGACAAAGGCGTCCATCATCGGGGTGGGGATGCCCAATGCATGGCCCACGGAAGCCAGAGGTACCAAGCCGGACATGGTATCCTCCACGATGAACCGGTGCTTGGTATTGGTCGGGTTGCGCAGAGCGCGATAGGATTCGATGCTCTGAATCAGATCATACAGGCTGTCCTTCGGCTCCAGCTTGTAGGTCTTGACCAGCATATCCCCCAGCGCCAGCGCATCCACGCCCAGCGCCCTGCATACAGCGACACGCTCCTTGTCGCAAGCGGAGATGATATCGGCAATATGTGGGGTGATTCCCTCCATGTAATAGTCGTAGCTCTGCCCCAGATCCATCTTGTTGATGTTCATGAGGCTGGGGATGGGGTGCAGCATGGCGCCGGCGCCCTCAAAGCCGGTCTCCAGCACATTGGCCGCAGGCTGCAGGCAGGGGAAGATGGGTCCCAGCACTTTCATCAGGCGGTCGATATCACTGGCGGGCAGTGTCGCCACCGGCACGTGGACCTTCAGGCCCGTGTGAAGGATATTGCCGACCTCATAACTGCGGCAGCCATACATCAGGTCCCCCGCCTCCGCAATGATAAGATCCTTGCCGCAGCCATCCTCGCCGCGCAGGATATTGGCGATCTCCAGAGCACCTCCGCAGTGGCCGGGATTCAGCATGACGATCTGCCCATCCTTCAGATAGGGCTTGCAGGCATAGGCGATGCTTCTATGGGCATCCGTAGTAGAGACGACCATGATCACGTCCACGTCATCCATGACTTCATCGATCCGGTCCGTAATAACCGCCGGTGCGGCCTCGCAGGCAATGACGCCGGTGACCTTGATTGTTTTGAGTTCCTGCAGACGATGGATTTTTTCCTTGTCGATGTCATACAGCTTGGCGATATAGCCCTTGCTGGTGAGAATGGCGGCCATGCTCTGTCCGCCTGCGCCCGCTCCGATAATCGCAAATTTCAACATCTTGATTCCCTCCACATTTCATTTTCCTATGGAATTTGAACAAACGTATTTTGCTTTGAAAAAATACCCAAGGGCGTTTCTCCTTAGGTGTTGTTTCCATTTCCAAAATTACCGCGGCTTCTATGCCTGATTGAAGGTGATCTCGTCAGCTCTTTTCCTGTCCGTACTGCTCCTCTCTGCAAACATTGTGTTTTTTGTCTGATCCTGTCCTGTTTTGCTTGTCTTAATTTTATCACATTGACAGGAAATCCGTTTATATGGTATTGTTAGTACTAAATATATGAATTTCATATCTTTACGGGCACACTTCAGGGAGACTGTCTCTCCCGGGCGCACGCCGGATCTCCTGTCCGACTTCCGCGTTTTTCCGGACTGTGACAGGACATTGGAGAGCAATCCCAAAGGCCCCTCAGCAAACTGGGCGGAAAATGCCGAGGCTGTCTAGGGGGGCATTATTATGTACGGAGGGAGGATCCAACATGACGTTCCAACAGCTCAGCTTCGTGGTAGAGGTCGCCAACTGCGAATCCATCAACAAAGCCGCCGAGCGGCTCTATACGTCCCAGAGCAATGTCAGCAACAGCATCAAGGCCTTGGAGGAAGAATTGGGAATCCAGATCTTCCTTCGAACCAAAAAGGGCGTTTCCGTCACGGAAGAGGGGCGGGAGTTCTTGAGCTATGCAAACGAGATCATAGACAAAAAAATTTTTGTAGAAGATCTGTATGCAAAGAGCCACTTCCGCAAGCAGTATTTCAGTGTCTCTTCCATGCGATCCTTCTTTCTCAGCACGCCCATCACAAGGCTTTGGCCGCAGATTTCAGACGGCCACGGCGGCTCTATCTATATCAGGCTGAAAAAACAGTCTTTTTACGATGTTCTGGATGATGTGCAGCACTGCCGCTCCGACCTGGGGATCGTCTTCCTGATGAAATCCCACAGTAATCGGATCACGCGGCTTTGCAGCGTAAAGGACTTGGATTACCATCTGTTGGGGGAGAGCCATATCAGCATCGTCACGAGAGCGGACCACCCCATTCTGCAGGCTCAGGAGACCGTTCCGGTGGAAGACCGTATGACGGACTATCCCTATGTGATTGCAGAAAACCACGAGAATTTCGGCAGATTTTACGATGATGATTCCGAGTCCATCTCTCAACTGTTTCAGTCTCCCCCAAAATGCATCATCTCTATTAACGACAGTGCTGCCAGCCAGGATATTGTGGCCCAATCCGATGCTTTTTTCATCAGTTCTACCCGCTGGCAGCATCCGCAGCACTACCATTTTTCCTCGGTCCCGCTTAAGGGAGAAGATAGTATCCTGGCCCATTATTATGTCACCAAGAAGGGGCAGACGCCTCACCCTTTGACCGCTCCCTATGTGGAAGAACTGAAAAAAATGTTCCATGGTCTTTAACGAGGATATTCCGACATACTGAGCAAACAGCGACATGGAGCAGCCTCCTTCCATCCTCAAATCTCCCCTTCCGAAACACTTCTCTGCCCAGTCTCGTCTCGGCCTCGCATCCTGTGCCTTTTATTACATAAAACCTGCTTGCTCCAGGCGGAGATTCAGAAACTGCTGATCCAGAGTATAACTTGGACCATCCTTGCTCATCCATACCCGGGATTTTTCTCAGATTTTCTTCTATAAAAGAATGATGAATGAGATTTTTTCTGGCGTGGAGGGTGTTCCGGACAGCTACTTTTCCCTGTGGATGACCGTTGGCCGCATCTAAGCGGGAACTCTGCTGGGCTATGGTATCTATGCGGCGATAGCCCCCCAGAATAAGGATGTCCTTCCGAGTCTCGTAAATACGGACAGCATCGTCCCCCCCCTGCCCTGTTCCGTAAAGAGTGGTCTATCCTTCAGCCCGTCTGGAGTTCCTGGCAGGCGCAGGATATGGATTTTACGGGGGCAATACACAGCAAGTAATTGGCTGGACATAGGAATATTTACACAGGTATTGAATAAGATCGGACGCCGCACCAATGGACTTTTGGTGCGGCGTCCCAATATATTCTTCAAAATGACAGCCCCGAGATAGATTTCTAATGTTTCTGAGCCAATTGTTTATGAATGTGTTTTGTCTGGGGACACCGGAAATTTTATATTTCCGCTTCTAACGCTTCTGCAACCGTTTCCAGCAGATCACGGGCGGAAGCCTCTGCGGGCAATTTTCTCCCGCAGGCCACAGCGGATGCAGTCGGATGCCTTTCTGTAAGTCTGGGGCAGAGCCGCATAATACGCCTCCTGGTTGGCAGTGTAGCCCGTGTTGTTCCCCAATCGCTCCGGATTTCTCATGCCGCTTAAAACAGTCAAAGCCCCGTCCAGCCCCGCAATGAGCCGGATGGACCAGGAGGAGGCCGGTCCGGCGGTCGCATCAGCTTGGTACAGCAGCACAGCGGCCTCCTCCGGTAAGTTCATCAGAGCACCTCCCTTCACCGGCTCCACGACCGCAATCTCTTTCCCGTATCTCCGGGCCACCTCATCGCACTTCCGGCACTGGAGATTGGGATCCCTCCCAGTCCGGACAGTTGCGCTGAAGCTGCACCAGCTCAACTATCTGGATGATCTTGGGGGATCTTCTCCAGGGCCTCCGCAGCTCTTCGGAAAGAACAACTGATATGCTGCGCCAACTCCTTGTCTCGCATTTCACGGGGAAACCGGAAGCTGCCAACTGGATCTGGTCCGGGAGCCGGATCGAACCATGACTGTGTGGTAAAAGGGATCGTCATGTAACCCTTGTCATGCTTGCCCTCAGAGCACTTTTTCTCTATGAATTGATGCGCAGCCTCGTTTACAGGGGCATTGGGGAGATATCCACCCATCAGCAGGAAAAGTTCTGTAACGAAGCGGAATTGCGGATGTAAATATCTATTTGACCAGACTGGTAAGGCGATGCATCAATACCGGCAAAAGCCACCGACGCCGTCTTGGAGTGGAAACGGCGGACATCGCCAATCTCCGCCATAAGTTGTGAGCCGAGCGATGGACCAACACCAAATATCCTCATCACCACGGGATATTCCGGGCGTGAAGATGCCCAAGATCGCATTTGCAGTTTTGCAGTTTCAGGGCGGCCAATGCTGCACAGGCCGTCCGGAGTTGAGAGACAGCCCGTTCTGCCAGAAGTCTGGCAGTATCAGTTTTCGGCATAACACCAAAGTGACTACGGGCAGAAGCATAAATATCCAATGCCCTATCTTCGCTGAAGTTGTAGCTATATTTCTTACACCACCTTTGGTATTTGGAAATAAATGCTTTTTCACATAAAACGCAAACGCACTCACAGTTCCAAAATGTCGCTGCGAAGTCCACCATTTCTCGCTGCCATCGGTACGCGGAGGGCTTGAAAACAGGCGGTTTGCGCCCGGAAAAGCTGTGTCTAACAGAGAGATCAGGTTGTTCTTCAACTTTTGAATACGGCTGGTATTGCCTGGCAGCAGTTTCTGCGCATCAATCAGGTATCTATACCTCGCCAAGATAAGCCAGTGGCCAAGACCGTCGTTTGCCGGTTTAATGGCATCCTTCTTGTCGGTCTTGGCACGGCGCAAATTGGCACCAGCGCTGCACTGACTGCCGAAGCATAGAATCCGGAGGCATTCAGCAGTCAGGCTTCCGGTAAATGATAATTACCCGTAGACTCCATTACAACACGGGGCTTGCCTGGCAGCCCGCGAAGCAGTGATCGTTCGCTGTCTGTATGTTGCCCCATTGTGGCTGAATCTTGGGAACGAATGAAGCACGTCTGACGGGTGTGCTTCACCCGTTGTAGTAGCGTCCAAATAGGAGAAAACTGGTAGGAGCCATTTCGATGGAATCGCTCCTGTAGAAAAGGCTAAAAACTTCAAGATATAACCGTTTTCTAAGAGATAAAATCAGAAACAACATCCACGAGATGCGGGGGAGAAAGCTGGCGGGCAGAACAGGATTCAGCTAGTTGATGGGCGGTTCCGTAATCGTTGGAAAAAGGGGCAGTAACTGCTACTGTAATCCAACTTCGGCCTATTTTTTCTTTAGCAAGAATGCCGTAAGATCTGGAAGATAAAGAATGTATCTTAAATACCTCATACTTGTACATGACCAGTCACCTCAGTATCCCCGGATTCTTTTGCTGCATGGGTATGAACAAGAGACTCCTGACGTTTAGATGCAGTTATTGGAGTGCCAGAGGCTTCCATCAGATCTTTCAGAAAGCTATTCATATCAATTTCGAGAAAGACTGCAAGTTTGATTGCGAGAAAAAAGCCAGGCATCTTCTTACCAGATTCAATTTTCTGAATCCATCCATGGGAGGTCCCAACCGCCTCTGCAAGTTGAGCCTGTGTCAGTTGAAATTGCGTACTTTTGAGAAGGACGTGCTTTGAAAAAATTCGTCGTAAAGTTATTTTTGTCATGGGAAAATCCCTCCTTATATAGAGGATTTTAACCATGAACTATAAAAATTTGGACGGACCTATAGTTCTTGTTGGATAGAGCAACAGAAAAACATCGGATTTTGTCGCAAAACACATAAAAGCAAGCCCGCTTCTAGCGAGCTTGCTTGCAGAGATAGATCACGTGTTAAACTGCTCTGCGAAATAGCAGTTTCGTCACCCAATGTCATCCAATTTTCACGTATTCTTGCCTGAGCCTCCTTGCAAGATGTCTCTATCTACTCCCCCTGTTTCATGGATGCTGCCGGAATCAGATATCCCTCTTGCAATACAACCAAGAAAATCATATAATAAATCTATAAATTGTGCATTTTATATAATTTCAGGATGTGGTTGCAGGATGGATACTTACGCCTATCTGGCCCATCTCACAGAAGACGGCCGGACCCAGACAATTCTGGAACATCTCAAAGGCACCGCGTCTCTGTGTTCCGCTTTCGCAGCTGCTTTTGACGCAGAGGCGCAGGGACAGCTGGCCGGTATGGCTCACGACATCGGAAAATACTCCGCTGCCTTTCAGCGGCGGCTCCATGGCGGGCCGAAAGTGGATCACGCCTCTGCCGGGGCTTTCGAGTGTCTGAAAGCTCAACAGCTGGCGGCTGCTTTTGCGATCTCTGGACACCACGGCGGCCTCCCCGACGGCGGCGGCCGGGGAGACGCCGCTGGCGCCGGCACCTTTTGGGGGCGCATCAATCGGGCGAGTCAAGGGAGGCTGGAGGACTATCATGCCTGGCAGAGTGAATTCTCCCTGCCTCATGCAAATACCCCCGCATTTGCGGGAACAAGGCTGGAGGGGATGTTTTTCACGCGGATGCTCTTTTCCTGCCTGGTAGATGCAGACTACACAGATACGGGCGCGTTTATGGACAACAGCCCGTATCTGCCAGCATCGTCCTCCTCTATGGAGGAATTGTGGCGCCGCCTGGAAACCTATGTCTCCGGCTGGTTTCCCCCAAAAGGCGCTCTGAACATGCAGCGATGTGTGATTTTGGAACAGTGCATGTCGGCGGGGGCACAGTATGGACCAGGCCTCTTCACGCTGACAGTGCCCACCGGCGGAGGAAAAACCGTGGCATCCCTGTCCTTTGCGCTGGCGCAGGCCAAAGCCCGCAGGATGAAGCGAATCGTTTATGTGATCCCCTACACATCGATTATCGAGCAGACTGCCCAGGCCTTTCGGGAGATTTTGGGTGATGAAAATGTTCTGGAATTTCACTCCGGTGTGCAGTTCGACCAGCAGGAGGACGATGCATCCAGTCCGGAGGCCGTTCCGCTGACCCGGTCTGTGGAGACGTGGGATGTTCCTGTAATCGTCACCACAGCAGTCCAATTCTTTGAATCCCTTTATGCCTGCCAGCCTTCCAAATGCCGGAAGCTCCACAACCTGGCCCAGAGCGTCCTGATCTTTGACGAGGCCCAGATGCTCCCCCTCCCCTATCTGCGACCCTGTGTCTGGGCGATTGCCCAGCTGGTCCGGCACTACGGCGCTTCCGCTGTTTTGTGTACCGCCACTCAGCCCGCTTTGGACCCCATTTTTCAGGAATTCGCTCCGGAGATCCCCATCCGGGAGATTTGCCCCATGGCCGAAGCGCACTGGGAGTCCTTCCGCCGGGTTTCCTTCCAGCAGGCAGGAACGCTGTCCTGGATGGACCTGGCCGCCCGCCTGCAGCAGCAGGAGCAGGTTCTGTGCGTCGTCAACACCCGCCGGGCCGCGCGGGAGGTCTTCCACCAACTGTCCGGTCCAGGCAATTTCCATCTCTCCACCCTGATGTACCCCGCGCACCGCAGGAGAATTCTGGATGAGATCCGCCGGCGCCTGCGGGATGGGCTGCCCTGCCGGGTGGTCTCCACCTCTCTCATCGAGGCCGGTGTCGATGTGGATTTCCCAGCCGTCTATCGGGAGCTGTCCGGTCTGGACTCCATCCTCCAGGCCGCTGGGCGGTGCAACCGGGAGGGCAAGCGCCCTCCGGAGGACAGCATCGTCACCATCTTTCAGGGAGAAGATCCACCTCCCCGTCTGTTTGAGACCTCCATCGGCGCCGGGAAGATCGTCCTGGATCACTGCCAGGACGTCAGTTCCCGAGCGGCCATACACACCTATTTCTCCACGTTGCTGGATTTGAAAGGCGCGGAAGCTCAGGATGCCCACCACATCCTGCCGCTGATGGAATCGGAGTTCTTCCCCTTCCGCACTGTGGCGGAGCGATTCCACCTGATTGAAAGCCCCACCACAACCGTGTACCTTCCTCTGGAGGAGGGCGCCGGACTTGTGGAATTGCTGCGGAGCGGTCAATACAGCCGCACACTGTACCGCCGCCTGGGGCAATACGGCGTGTCGGTCTATCCGCAGCATTTAGCGGCATTGGAGCAGGCAGGGGCGCTGGAGCATCTGGAGGACGGCTCCGTGGTCCTGCGGGATATTGGGCTGTATACACAGACTACCGGGCTGACTCTGGAGCCCAGCGGTGGAAATGCCCTGTTCATCGGATAGGCCGGAGAATCCATTGAAATACCTATACCAAAATCTGTCTATGGAGCGGTACGCTGCTCCACCCTTCCACAAACGAAAGAAAGGAGTGCATGCTGATGCCCATCTCTTTGGAGGTCTGGGGGGACTACGCCCTCTTCACCAGACCGGAGATGAAGGTGGAACGGGTCAGCTATGATGTCATGACCCCTTCGGCAGCCCGGGGGCTGATCGAGGCAATTTACTGGCATCCGGGGCTGCGGTGGGTGATCGACTGCATCCACGTGTGCGCGCCGATCCGGTTCACCAATCTGCGGCGCAATGAGGTGAAGTCCACTCTCTCCGCCCGGTCTGTCCGCACCGTCATGGAACGCGGGACCGGAGAGCTGTATCTCTGTACTGCCAACGACATCCAGCAGCGGGCGGCGCTGCTGCTGCGGGATGTGCACTATGTCATTGAGGCCCATTTTGATGTGACGGACAAAGCCGCTCCCGGGGATAACCCGGGCAAGTTCCAGGACATTGTCAAGCGCCGCATCCAGCGGGGGCAGTTCTATCATCAGCCCTGCTTCGGCTGCCGGGAATTTCCCGCCCAGTTCCGTTGGTGCGAGGAGCCGCCGCCCTGTCCGGAGGAGCTGAAAGGGCCAAGGGATCTGGGCTGGATGCTGTATGACATGGATTACACGAACCCGGAGGATATCCGCCCCCTGTTCTTCCGGGCGTCCCTGGAAGACGGCGTCCTGCGGGTCCCTGGGCGGAACAGCAGGGAGGTGCGGGGATGATCTTACAGGCGCTGACCGACTACTACCGGGTACTGGAACAGGCCGGGAAGATCGACGCCCCCGGCTGGGCGCCGGTGAAGGTGTCCTATGCGCTGCTGCTCTCGGAAAACGGCACGCTGGAGCAGGTGATTGACATTCAGACGGAACAGCCGCGGGGAAAGAAGATGGCTTCCGCGCCGCAGATCCTCTCCCTCCCCGCGCCTGTGAAACGAACGGTGGGAGTGGCCGCCAACTTCCTCTGCGACAACGCCGGTTATCTGCTGGGGATCGACAGCAAGGGCAAGCCCCAGCGGACGCGGGAGTGCTTTGAAGCCAGCAGATCGCTGCACGAACAGCTGCTGGCGGGTGTAGACTCCCCCGCCGCCCGGGCAGTCGCCGCCTTTTTCCGCTCTTGGGACCCCGAGACAGCCCGGGAACACCCCGCTCTGGCGGAGCATCTGGAGGACATCCTCTCCGGCGGCAACCTGATCTTCCGCACCCTGGACGGCTATGTCCACAGGGATCCCTCCGTCCGGAGGGCCTGGGACGCGTTTTATCAGGCCGAGGGGGATGGTCCTCAGGGGATCTGCTTGGTCACCGGGCAGCCGGGACCGGTGGAAAGCGTCCACCCCGCCATCAAAAATGTGGCGGGTGCCCAGTCCAGCGGAGCGGCCCTGGTGTCCTTCAACGCCCCGGCCTTCTGCTCCTACGGAAAGGAGCAGAACCTCAACGCTCCCACCGGCAAGTATGCGGCATTTGCATATACCTCCGCATTGAACGCGCTCCTGGCCGACCGGGAACACGTCTTTCGCGTGGGCGATGCTACCGTCGTCTGCTGGGCCAGAAGCGGAGAGCGGGGATATCAGGACGTCTTTCAGATGTTTTTCTCCGATTTCTATGACGAAACGGACCTGAAAGGGCTGGTTGGCGCCTTGTGTCAGGGCAATCCGGTGGTCTACGATGAGACAAAACTGGACCCCAGCATGGACTTTTACATCCTGGGCCTGTCTCCCAATTCCGCCCGCCTGTCGGTGCGGTTTTTCCTCCACAATACGTTCGGTGGGTTCCTTCGGAATGTCCAGGCCCATTATGACCGGCTGGAGATCGTCCGCCCGGCCTACGACAAATTTGAGACGCTGCCCCTCTGGAAGCTGCTCAGTGAGACCGTCAACCAAAATGCCAGGGACAAATCCCCTGCTCCCGACCTGGCCGGTGAAGTGCTGCGGGCAGTCCTGACCAATACCCGGTATCCCGCCACGCTGCTGAATGGCGTGGCCCTCCGGATCCGGGCGGAGCGGGAGGTCACTCGGGGGCGGGCAGCCATCGTAAAAGCCTACTACCAAAAGCTTGCAGAAACTACCAAACACGAAAATCCAGACATACCAGAGGAGGTCTTGCAAGTGTCCCTGAATCCGGATGCATCGAACGTGCCCTATACGCTGGGCCGGCTCTTTTCCGTGCTGGAAGCCATTCAGGCCTCTGCAAATCCCGGCATCAACGCCACCATCAAGGACAAGTATTTCAACTCCGCCGCCGCTACGCCGGCCATGATCTTCCCCATTCTCCTCAACCTGGCGCAGAAGCATCTGAAAAAGCTGCGCGGCTCCAACGCAGGGCTGGTGGTCTTCTATGAAAAACAGCTGACAGAGCTTTGCAGCCGCATTGGGGAACAGTATCCCGCCCACATGAATCTGCCCCAGCAGGGTTCGTTCCAGCTGGGCTACTACTGCCAGACCCAGGCCCGCTATCAGAAAAAGGAGGAAGCGAAAGATGTCTGAACCCATCAAGAACCGCTATGAATTTGTCATTCTCTTTGACGTGGAAAATGGCAACCCCAATGGAGACCCGGATGCGGGGAATATGCCCCGGGTAGATCCCGAAACCGGCCTGGGCCTTGTCACGGACGTGTGCCTGAAGAGAAAAATCCGCAATTATGTAGAGACGGTCAAGGAAGACGCTGCCGGCTACCGCATCTATGTGAAGGACGGGGTCCCTCTCAACCGGAGCGATGCCGAGGCCTACAAGGCGCTGGATGTCGATGAAAAAACCGCTAAGGAGAAGAAAAAAGCCGATCCGGAACTGGACCGAAAAATCCGGGACTGGATGTGCGCCAACTTCTACGACATCCGCGCCTTCGGCGCGGTGATGACCACGTTTATGAAGGCCGCCCTGAACTGCGGGCAGGTCCGCGGCCCGGTGCAGCTGGGCTTTGCCCGCAGCGTGGAGCCCGTTATCCCCCAGGAGATCACCATTACACGGGTGGCCATCACTACCGAGGCGGACGCGGAGAAAAAGGGGACGGAGATGGGCCGCAAGTACATCGTCCCCTATGGACTGTACCGGTGCGAGGGCTATATCTCCGCCAATCTGGCCAGCAAGACCACCGGTTTCTCCGAGGAGGACCTGTCCCTGCTGTGGGAGGCCATCCTCAACATGTTCGAGAACGATCACTCCGCCGCCCGCGGCAAGATGGCAGTCCGGGAGCTGATCGTCTTCAGGCACGACAGCGAGCTGGGCTGCGCCCCCGCCTGGAAGCTGTTCGACACGGTAAAGATCGCCCGAAAGGACCCGGCGGACGCCTCCCCCGCCCGCTCCTTTGGAGACTACACTGTCTCAGTGGACGAGTCCGCGCTGCCCGCCGGCATCACCTGTACCCGCATGGGGTGATTGATTTTTCTGAGGACCTCCTCCCCCTCTCCGGTCTGCAGCACTTCGCGTTCTGCCGGCGGCAGTGGGCACTGATCCATCTGGAGCAGCAATGGCAGGAGAACCTGCGGACTGTGGAGGGCGGCCTTCTCCATCGCAGAGCCCACGACGAGGCGGCCCGGGAGCGGCGGGGCGATACCCTGATCCTCCGGGGATTGCAGGTGGTCTCCCATCAACTGGGGCTTTCCGGCCAGTGCGACGTGGTGGAATTCCACGCCACCCCCAAAGGCGTACCGCTTCAGGGGGAGGAGGGGCTTTGGCAGCCGTATCCCGTGGAGTATAAGCGGGGAAAGCCCAAATCCCATCAGGCGGATGAACTGCAGCTGTGCGCCCAGGCCATGTGCCTGGAGGAGATGCTCTGCTGCTCTATTCCAGAAGGCGCTCTGTTCTATGGGGAGCCACGCCGCCGCACGGTGGTGCTCTTCACCCCGGAGCTACGGGAGACGGTGCGCAGGGACTCCGACGAAATGCACCAGCTGTACCATCGAGGCCATACGCCCAAGGCCAAGCCCTCCAAATCCTGCAACGCCTGCTCTCTCAAGGAGCTGTGCCTGCCCCAGCTGGTCCGGCGGGAGAGCGTCCAGACGTATCTGCGCCGCGCCATGGAGGAATCGCCATGAGACATCTTCTGAATACGCTGTTTGTCAACAGTGAGGACATCTACCTGTCTCTGGACGGGGAGAATGTGGTGGCCAGCCGCGGCAAGCAGGAGATGGCTCGCTATCCCCTCCACATTCTCTCCGGTATCGTCTCCTTCTCCTACGCCGGCGCCTCTCCGGCGCTGATGGGGGCCTGTGTCCAGAGGGATGTGTCTCTGGCGTTCTGCACGCCCCGGGGACGGTTTCTCGCCCGGGTATCCGGGGAATCCTCCGGGAATGTGCTGCTGCAGCGGACACAGTACCGGACAGCAGATGATCCCGGCCCCTGCTGCCGGATCGCCCGCAACATGATCTTTGGAAAGGTGCACAACACCCGGTGGAGCGTTGAGCGTACCCGGCGGGACCACGGCCTCCGGATAGATGAAAGCGCGTTTTCCAACGCCTCCGCCCAGCTGCGGGCGCTGCTGCCCCAGATCGCCGCCGAAACCTCCCTGGAGCAGCTGCGGGGCCTGGAGGGCGCCGGGGCCACGATCTACTTCAGCGTGTTTGACCAGATGATCTTAGGGGAGAAACCGCTGTTTGCCTTTTCGAACCGAAACCGCCGGCCGCCGCTGGACCCGGTCAACGCCCTGCTGTCCTTCGCATACAGCCTGCTGACGCACGACTGTGCCTCCGCTCTGGAGAGCGTGGGGCTGGACGCCTATGTGGGATTTCTCCACCGGGACCGCCCCGGGCGAACCTCTTTTGCCCTGGACTTGATGGAGGAACTGCGTCCCTGCCTTGCGGACCGCTTCGTCCTGACTCTAATCAACAATCGTGTCGTGCACAGGGACGACTTCCAGTTCCGGGAAAATGGGGCGGTCTATCTGACGGACTCCGGCCGCAAGGTCTTTTTGACCCACTGGCAGGAGCGGAAAAAAGCTGAACTGACGCACCCCTATCTGGGAGAGAAGATCCCCTGGGGCCTGGTCCCCTATGTACAGGCGCTGCTGTTGGCCCGGACTCTGCGGGACGACCTGGAGGAATACCCGCCCTTTTTGTGGAAGTGAGGCGTCCGAATGCTGGTACTGATTACCTATGATGTGAACACGGAGGACCCCGCCGGCCGCAAACGCCTGCGGCAGATCGCCAGGCAGTGCGTCAACTACGGCCAGCGGGTCCAGAACTCCGTCTTTGAGTGTATGCTGGACACTGCCCAGTGCAAGGTGCTGCAGGCCAAACTGCTCTCCATCATGGACCCGGAAAGAGATAGTCTGCGGTTTTACTATCTGGGAAAGCGCTATGAAAACAAGATCGAGCACTTCGGCAATCAGCGCAGCTACCAACCGGAGGCCCCTCTGATCCTCTGAGTGCGAAGGGGAAGCGAACATCGTTTTCCCGGCAGGTTCGCACTCAAATATCATCAAATGGACAGGAGATTTCCGTAAATTTAAGCGTGCGAACTGTGACACAGACACGGCTCCTGGCCATTCCAGTTTACGAAATTGCACATTTGTCACAAAACATACCTGTGCCTTTGTGCTGTTTCGCTGTCGCTCCCCTCACGGGGAGCGTGGATTGAAATACCCTTAATCCGGATCCGTTGTATCCCTGGCTTGGTCGCTCCCCTCACGGGGAGCGTGGATTGAAATTCCTCCCACAGCACCGCCGTCCCCTCCAGCATGTGTCGCTCTCCGCGAGGGGAGCGTGGATTGAAATAAAGCGGACGGCCACACCGTCCACGACTTTGACGTCGCTCTCCGCGAGGGGAGCGTGGATTGAAATAAAGCGGACGGCCACACCGTCCACGACTTTGACGTCGCTCTCCGCGAGGGGAGCGTGGATTGAAATTCATGAAACAAGCCTATCCCATCATCCTGACGCCGTCGCTCTCCGCGAGGGGAGCGTGGATTGAAATATCCTCCACCACCTCATAGCCCATCAGGCGGGCGGTCGCTCTCCGCGAGGGGAGCGTGGATTGAAATAGCTCCGTCTCCAGACGGTGCACCAGAGCGGAGAGTCGCTCCCCTTACGGGGAGCGTGGATTGAAATCCCGGCGGCTCCGGAAGGGGCATCCACCACAAGAGTCGCTCCCCTTACGGGGAGCGTGGATTGAAATTTTACCGGGAACTCGCTTTGATGGCGCAGGACCCGTCGCTCCCCTTACGGGGAGCGTGGATTGAAATTTCACGGCGGCGTCAATGGCGGCCTGCTGCTCTTGTCGCTCCCCTTACGGGGAGCGTGGATTGAAATCCGAGCCGGACGAAGCGTTGGATGTGAGGTGATCGTCGCTCACCGTGAGGGGAGCGCGGATGGAAATTCAATGTCCGCAGACAGGATCTGCTTGGCGCTGAGAAAATCCGCATGATTCTCATGCAGAGGGAGCACAAGGTCAACACAAGATTTGTGGCTGATATCTATGCGTGAGATGGGGTTGATCTGTGTCCGAAGTACTTCAAAATCGGAGGGACTATGCTTCTGAATCAGAGTTCAAGAACAGGATCGACTCATATATTGAATTCCGCAATACAACATGGCCTTATCGCACATTAAAAAATTGGACTCCATGCCAGATGGAGGAAGACTACCAAACGTAGTGGTGCCAATCCTAAGAGGTTGGCATATAGGGGTTCAGATTTCGGAAATCTTCTGTTTTGTAAATCGATTTCAAGTTTTTTGTGTTTTCATGTCCCATTTCTATTGCAGATATGAAAATGGCTGAAAACCTTGCTGTGTCAAGGTTTTCAGCCATAAAACACCCCCACCTAATCCGTCAGTCTCATACAAACTATTCAGATTAGGCGGGGGGCGTTCAAATCATTGAAGTGTAGTAGCCCACAAAATCTATATCCCATCTATTTGTTTTCATCTGCACTAGCTTTTCTTATCTTAACTAGATCGCTTAATCAACAGCTGCCTAGCTGAAAGGATGCTATATAATGTCTTCTCGTAGCAAAAATCCGAGAGGAGACCCTCTGTTTACAAGAAAGTCCAAGACATTTAAAACCTTGTGCTTACGCAGGGCATCCGATTTGAAGAGGTACAGCCGCTTTTGAACATAACGGTACATATACTCTTCCATATAGTAGATAGTGTTTGTGGGAAGAGCGGTTTGACGCAGCTGGGGGTTGTTGGATATAATGTCGCTGAGCCATTCCACGCCGTCTTCAAAGAACACTTGGGAACCGATGCTGTTCAATACCCGACCGACAGAGTACAAAATTGCCGGATGTGCTCCCGTCCTATTTACTGCCGTTTTATAAAAGACCGCACAGTCCTCCCGGAGGGAGTGCCAGGTTGTGATGCCTTCTCTCCATTCAGGTCCTGCCAAAAGATACTCCGTCAGGACATTTCCTATTCCAAAACTGATGGCCCGATCCTCATCCATCTGTTGCTCGAATTCGGGGGCCCGTTCGAAGGCAGAGAAGATGTAGTTTTTCAGCAAATCCCAAAATCCCCAAAAGGCGCTATACCTAGGTTTAATATCTTCGGCCTGGATAACATCCCGCAAAAAGCGGGTGAATTCCTTGCCGTATTTCACGTGCTTCACCAAATGGTCCAGAAAGATGCTCTGCTGCTCCGCAGATAGGCCCAGAACATAGTCGCCGAGCCACTGTGTATATGCGTACTCTCCTTCGTAGTCCTGATAGCCGTCTCTGTCCGTGTCCTCAGGTCCGAGCAATGTACCCCAGACCCGGTCCCCGATTTTTAATACGAAAACGAAGGAGCCTTCTACATTACCGGACGGAATCATCCGCTGCAGGGCAATCAGTTGGTGAACCTCAAGGCCGCTCAAAGGGATGTCTTCTAAATCGGAGACCTCCTCTTGAAACAGCGCCTGGATTTCTTGACTGTGCTGCTCAAAAAAGGTCCTTGTAGAAATGCCGTTGTAGCAAAGGACTTGGGAGAAATATCGGGGTGCGAGCACCGCATAGGTATGCATTAGCTTTCGGGCCACATTGGGGGCGGAGGGCCAAAGGATGGAGGCCACACTGTTCAGCGCTTCATTCTGTTTGCCGTTATACATCACAAGGGCCAGCAGCATGAAAAGTGGAGAAGACCAATCGGCGATGAAGTCGTCACTGGAAACCAGACTTGCCACTGCGGAGATAACTCCATTCAACTCATAGGGACCTAGATGGCAATCTCGATTCAAAAAGTTCAGACAGGTCGCCAGAAGTACCTCGGTGCAAAAGGCAAGCGTTGTCTCATTTATAGCCGTCCGTCGCTCCCGTAAAAGGACTGCACAGGCATTTACGGCACTGGAAATGTCGTGGGAGTCCGCTTCTCCCTCCTCCAGAATCTGATAGATCTCATTTACCACTGGCTCGATACCGCCCTCAAACTGTGGGTACTGTTGGGCAGCTTCCTGATTGCCTCGAAGTTTTGCATCTGCCCAAAGCATTAGCGGTACATGCCGCATAAAGTCCTCATAATTGCGTTGGGCCTGTTCGCTGAGGGCTGTGAGATTTTCCGGCATATCTGGCACCACAGAGATCATCACTCTGTCCTGGGACACCTTCTGGCTACTAATCTGACGCCTTCGAAGGTCGCTCCGATAGTACGCAAACTGATATACCTCCTCCCAGGAATCGATGCTCTGGGTTGCCTCGTCAAATGCGGCATACAGCTGTGTCTTTCTCTCTTCCAGCTCATTCTCAGACAGAATGCCTTTTTCAATCTGGTAGTCCACCAAAACTTGTTCAAATTGCTTTTTTCGGAAGGGTAGTGCATTGGTCTCCATCCGCTCATGGTCGAACCAGCGATGAGATGCCAGCGTTCCTTTCAGAAAATCGGCACTGTGCTCCGCCTGCAGTCGGGCGATGTCGAAGACAAAGACCTCCTTGGTCTTCAACAGAATACAGCTGATGGGAAAGAGCTTATCTGGATAGGCAATCACCACACTCAGTACCACGGCAGTAATGGCTGCGCTTGCGGATTTCCTCAGCAGATACTCACAGAACTGGCATATGGTTTTCTCCTCGGTAAACTCGGCCAAATCCAGTAGCCATTTTTCCAGTGCCATCAACACGCTCTCCAACAACTTGGGTGCTACATGAGTACCTCGGTACATCTTCCACAGTCTGTCGCTGCACACCTGTCGCTGTACCGTGCCGTCAGTGAAATGGATTTCAATCTGAGAACATTCAGAATACTCTGTTGCCAATTTGGAAGAACTGTAGCAGTTTGTGGCGTAGTTCATGATCCGCAGGATCGTGTTCAACGCCCGGATTGGTGCCTCCTGTAATAGGAAAAACAGCGGAGTTTGAAGGGCGCTTTCCGCCTTGTATTTCATATCCAAGCTGTGGGACAGGCCGAAATAGTACTCCATGCTGTCATGAGAATAGTCATTATGTTCTCGTTGAGAAGAGTCGCACCAATAACGCTCCGCAAGACTGAGTACCTGCTCCGGAATTGCCTGGCAAACTCTTCCGCATTCATAAACATTGGACAGGCTCTTTTGCAGGAGTAAATAGTTTTCCTTGTAACTATCATCCGTCTGTGTATCTGTAAAGGATTGGAAGATGTCGGTCAGTTCCTGCTTCAGTTCCATTGCGGCAGCCAAAATCACATCGGTAAGGGTGATAAATCGCGAGTCTCGCCGAAGGGTATAGGGATACCGCTCCCTTTTCCATATCTCACTTTTCAAATAGAGGGCAATCCTCCCCGCCAGTCCCGTTGTCTCTCCTGTTTCATATTTCGCTGTCCATGTTTTCAATGTATTAGTGACGATGTCCAGATTTTGGGCTGTCCAAGGAATCAGGCCACGGTTATTATAAATATATTGAAAGACCGTAAACCAAGCCCGTCCTACAGGGCAGGTGAAGCGATACTTGTTCCCTGTTGGCGTGGACAGTTTCTTTAACAGTTCCCGGTCGATGTCACGGCAGGCGGTGTTCAGTAGAAAGACCATGCGGGTGAACAAAGAGTATCGTTCCTGACTCAGAATGGGGTCGATTGCCCGGAAACAGTCCACCTGATCAGACTGCATCAGTGCGATCAGCGTCTCATCCTTCCAAGCCTGATCCAGTCCGCTTTGGAGCATAGAGATCAAAAAATCTGCATAGCGACCTCCACCGCTAGCAAAAACGGATTCCAGCCAGATGCGATACAGCTTCCTGGCTCGTAGAGATAGGCCGAACCCCTCTAGAACCTTCTCGGCCTCTATTCCCTCCTGGTACCGCTGGGTCAAAATGTGTTTTATAATCAGCTCCTCATACACATCGTGACTCATCATCCACCGACGTGGAGAGTTGTCGTAAACGGCGATAATTCCGCTATCCTCCAGCGCGGTCAGCGCCATATAGTCATCGTTGGCACTGCTTATGTAAATGGTGGATCCCCGTTGCAGCATAGAGAACACGATGTGCGTTACCATCTCCTCTCGTCGGACGGGGAGGTTTTCTGCGCGACGGTGGCTGTCACAGATGACCTCCTTCCAGACCTGCTGCAGAAACAGCTCCTCAGAGGATACCAAATCCAAGCCAGCCGGATCTAGCTTTAAGTACAGCTTTAAATAGAAGAAATCCTTCAGGAGGCTTCGAAGATTCTGGTTTTGGGGAAGTGGGAAGTGATACTGCTCTGAGATCGCTTCTAGCACCTCATCAGCTATGCTCTCCACCCGAAACTCGTCATAAGCGATGTCTTTGAGGAGAATATTGCAAAAGCTGTCCTTGTATACGGTACGGATGGTGAAGATCATCTTCCAGCCGTGGTCAATGAATTTATGGACAAGGGCAGCAAATACCTGTGGGCTATTAAGTGCGGAGAACTTCTCAGCGGATTCAATTACACAGACCTTTCGCTTCTCTTGACTGTAGAGGGTAAATAAGTCTTCCAGTTGGTAGTTTCCATACTTGCGTAAAAACAGACTTTCTTCCTCCACATCCAAGTCGGTGGAAGAGAACAAGAAGCAGGCAAACTCATCGCCCTGCTCCTGCCGCCGAGAAATGAGATCCTTCACTACGCCAGATTTACCCGTCCCTGCGTCACCATATATGATACAGACAGCTTTTTCCGACTCCCATAGTACATCGAGCTTCTGCATATCATAATAGATTTTGATCCGCTCACCCTGGCACGGAATCTCCGACTGAATATTGGAACGGATGGAGTCACTCCGGTTTTGGATCTGCTCAACCCACTGGGAAAGACCCGGCATAGGGTTAAAATATAAATCTCTTACTGTGGGTAGTGCCAAAAGTATCTGCTCGATATGGCTTGGCCCCCGCCATTCAACAGTGATGCCAAGGCTTTCGCCGTGTGTTTCGATATTCTCTTGATATATGGGCTTCTGGGTATGAGGGCGCTTGCTGACAGACATTTCCTTATTAATATAAAAAATAATCCGGCTGATTCCTGCATATTTCTGCTTTGCATCCGCAATAGCATTTTTGAAATCCACTTCTTTAGATGAAATCCGAGTGGAAGCATCATAGTATTTCGCTTGAAATCCGGTCAAAAGGCCATCCGGAGCCATCACGGGCTGTGTTTCGATATATGGTTGATTGAAGTACCGGAAAATACCGTGCGAAAGCCCCATCTCGTGGCAGAACAGCGTGGTGACAAGGCCCTCAAAGGCAGCCCTGGGATTCTGAGAAAACTTGGACTCAAAAACCTTCCAGTCAACGGGGATATTCGTCATGTATAGCCCTCCCTGCGGTGCCGAATATAACGTTATTACAATTTCATTATGGCATAATTGTGGTAGATTTACAATGCTACTCTCATAGAGACATGAATCAGATTTCTGTTAATGGTATATGCGGTGTAGTACAATTCATAATCCAAAATAGGGTAGTTCCTTTCATGTGATATGCTAATTCATATCACATGAAAGGAGCAAACACCATGACCTACACAGATCAAGAGAAAACCGCTATCATCACACAGTACAGACAGGGCAGGCCAATCCAGCAATTATGTACAGAATGCGGCGTCTGCGCACGGACGATCTACCGCTGGGCGAAGATATACTGCCCAGTGGTTCCGGACGAAAAACGCACCTATACCGTCAAAGAGTATGATGCACTTCTTCGCAGAGTTGCCAAATTAGAAAACATGGTCGCTATTTTGCAAACTGTCGGCTGCACGGTCCATGCTCCATTGAAGGAGCGGTTAGGAGAACTGGAGTTGTTATACGGCCAATACGACGTACACACTCTTTGTGAAGCTATGAATGTCTCCCGCGGAACCTTCTATAACCATATTCTCCGAAATAAGCGGAGCAATGCTTGGTTCCAAAAACGCAGAGAGGAATATTGCGGATTGATCCGTGAAGTATTTGATGAGTATCGTCAGGTGCTGGGTGCTGAAAAGATCCGCACTATTCTTGTTCAACGAGGTCATCAGGTTAGCCCAGAATATGTGGCAAAGTTGATGAAGGAGATGGGGCTGACCAGCATCCGCAGTACTGCGAAGCAGGATTACATGAAACTTCATGAGCCAGAAAAGAAACGGAATGTCCTGCGTCAACAGTTCCAGGCGGACAGGCTCAATCAAATCTGGGTCAGTGATGTTACCTGCTTTAAACTGGGGGAGCTTTATCTCTATACCTGCGTAATTCTAGACCTGTTTTCACGCAGGGTTGTTGCCTATAAAGTGTCCAGGAAGAATAGCACCCAGTTGATTACCTCCACATTTAAGGACGCATGGGAGCAGAGAGCTCCCGATACCGGCCTCATTTTTCACAGTGACCGTGGGGCTCAATATACCTCACATCGGTTCCGACAACTGCTTCATGAGCGCGCAGTGGTGCAATCTTTCTCCAATTCGAGGAAACCTCATGGCAACGCTGTTGCGGAGTCTTTCTTCGCCACCCTAAAGAAGGAAGATCTGTATCGGAAGGATTACACCTCAGAGGCGGCTTTCAAGCGTGGCCTTGCCTCCTATATCGAGTTTTACAGCACCCAGCGCCCACATCGTACCTTGAAAAATCTGACGCCATGCCAGGTTGAAGATGCGTTCATGAGTGACAAATCATGAATCCGTATCCCAGTGACACAGCTGGGGGGCAGATTCCATCGATTGCGCGTTTTGCGTCTTGATTTCGCCCTGTTTGCATTTGTTTGGTGACATAGTGCCCTCTATAATAGGAACGCCAGAAACCATTGTGGCACAATGGTTTCTGGCATAAAATGACCCTACCTATTCTGAACATTGACATCTTTTTGTTCAGATCAGGTAGGGTCATTCATTCTGGTCCGAGATGGGAGACTCGAACTCCCGGCCTGATGGTCCCAAACCACCCGCGCTACCAACTGCGCTAATCCCGGATATTCGATTTTTCTGCATGATACTATGCGGAGAAGGAAAAAGCAAGTTTTTCGTGTCTGTGGGCAGTGCTGTGGTCAAGGCCGGTTTTGCGGGGGGATCTTCAGGCGGGGGATTTCCGCCACAGGCTACTGTCCCAAGGACTTCCGGGCTTTCACTTTTGGGGGAATGGATAGACCGTCTATCCTCCCAAAGCAGGCGCGCTACCAACTGCGCTACACCCGGATATGAAGTTGTGGGGTGGCCCGGGCGTATTCTCCCAAAAGAGGTTCTCAGCATTTTTTATAGTTGTTTATAGTAATTTATCATCATTTCTGCTCCAACCCAGTTACTTTCTAGCGATCTTGTTTCCACTGTTTCCGTGTATTCCAGCTCTGTCTGTGGTCTTGCATGTGGTCAGCGGAAAAGTTTCGGCCAGAATCCCTGCCCCACAGTGACACCCTAGGTGGTACAATTTACCTCAAAGTTTGAAAAATGGTACCTCTATCTCGAAAAACATACAAGACTTTTTTGAGAGAAAACCGATCAATTTTTGTGTCGCTATATCAAAGAAAACATCTGTCAAGAACTCCCCCCAAAAATCCGCCGTAGTCTCTGAGGCTACGGCGGATTTTCTTGAATGCTCAATTGCTACAGGTGCCCGGATTTTATAATGGCCCTAAAAGAGGTTGTCATTCACCCCATCTCTTTTTTGCCGATGATATTTCAGGTATTGGAGATGCGCTTGACACAACCGGAATATTCCTATAAAGTTAATCTTGACAAAGCTGGCTACCAAAAAATAACAGGACCATACTCTTTTTGATTGCTTGCTGTAGAAACAACCCAGAGAACAGTCCTACAAAAAGTTTTTTCACGAATAAGCCTGATGCTTTAGATACTTTAGCCGTTCTCTCTGCCTGAATGGGAGGCCTCAAAATGAATCTTTTTGATTTACTCAATCCGAGAATGTTCCGGCCGCTGACAGGGCGAAATCAGCGCATTTATGCTGACTTGCTGATGCTGATCTGGGACAGATGCAGCACATCCCAGGACTACAGCATCGGGAAAGGTGCTCTTACAGAACTGGCAGAGACCTATATGGAAGGACTGGGCACGATCCTGCCGCTTGATGAAGAGGATTCCCCGGGCGAATCAGCCACGGATGCCAGGAGCCAAGGATTGCTGTTTGTGCGCCGTTTACGGGACGCAGGGTGGGTGGAAGATCTGGAGGGCGGATATGAGGAGGAAAACCGCACGGCCCTGTCTGCCCTGGCTGTCCGTCTGCTGCAACTTTTTGATGAACTGCTCCATCCCAAGACTGTCACATACAGCGGAAAGCTTTTAAAGGCTTATCGATTGCTCCAGGACATGGAGCACGAAAAAAGCCCTTATGAAAATGTGCTCAAAGAGGTCTCCGCTGACATGGCGGACCTGAACACCTCTCTGCGGCAGCTCAATGCATCTATCGGGAGCTACATCGACCAGCTGACTCGGAATCGGACCCCTCAGGAAGTCTTGGACCTATTTCAGCAATATGAGGACGAAGTCGTGGTGGCGGCCTACCACCGTTTTAAAACCAGTGACAATCTGTTCCAATATAGGACAGAGATCCTAGAGGGCTTGGATGCCTGCAACGGGCAGTATGCTGAGGCATTGGCTGCGGATTACTGCAGAGTGGAGCGGGTCAGCGAGTCGGAAGCCGCCATTGCAGTACGAAGGCTGGTTCAGAAAGTGCGGGATGATCTGGAGATTATGCGGGATCTGCTCTCGGAGATCGATCGCAACCATGTGACCTACCGGAAGCGGGCTGTGCAGCGGGCACAGTTCATGCTGCTCTCCGACGGCTCCGCTCAAGGAAAAATCAGCGATCTGCTGCGGTATTACGCCCAAACCATTCAGCGCCCGGAAGAGCTGTTCGAGCCAGACGAGAGCCCCTTGAGCCGCCATTGGAAATTCTATCCCACAGAGATCCTAGGCAGGAACTTTCTCAAGCCAGCCGTTAACAGCCGAAAACCCACTCCTATCGAGCAGGCACCTCCGGAACCGCCCATATCCGAGGAGGAACTCCAGCGCCAGCAGGAACTGCTGCTGGAATATGTCCGCCAGGCGGTCACTCTGGAAAATGTAAATCGTTTTGCCGGCCAGGTGCTGAACCACCGAGAGACGGTTTCCGCTCTGGAACTGGCTTCCACGCAAAGTCAGGAATTTATCAAAATCATCGGACTTCACACATACTCACAATCCCCCGACCGCAATTATGAGATCTCCGAACAGGAGGAATGGGTCTCCTGCGGTGGGTTCCGATTCCAGCAGTTCTGGATACGCAGGCGAAGCTGAAAGAGAGGTTTCTATGGACGTAAGAGAGGTCGCCAACTATTTGCTCAACCACTGCTTTCTTCCGTCGCAGGCGGAAGACCTGCTGGAAAAGCATTACTATGCGGTCAATCACTTGGAGGAGCTGCGCCGGATCTTCAAGCCCCTTGGCTATACGGTTGTCTACCATTCCGCGCCTCTGAAGGTGATCGCACTGGTCAGCGAGTATGAGGGCAACCAAGCGAAGCTGAATAAATATGAGAGCATCCTGCTGTTAATTTTCCGGCTACTGTATTTGCAAAAGCGGGAGAAGCTCTCTCTGGATGGAGCGCATGTCGTCGCCACAGTGGGAGAGATCCAGGAGGAGTATCAAAAGCTGGGTCTTCCCCGCAAGCTGGACCGGATCACGCTGGAAGCCATCCTGCGGACCCTCAAGACCTACAATCTGGCAAAGCCGCTGGACCGTCTCACCGAGGAAGAAGCCAAAATCGAGATCTATCCCACTGTTATTCTGGCGTTGCCAGACAATGTCCTGAAGTCATCCAGGGATGAGACGGCAGCGGCACTGGACAAATACCGCAAAGCCGGTGAGGAGGATGATGTATGATTGCACTGTGCCGCCTGCGGCTGATCAACTGGCATAATTTTGTCAACGACCTTCTGAATATCCAGCAGATCACCTATCTGATCGGCGTCAACGGTGTGGGCAAGACCACGATCCTGGACGCCCTGCGGTATTGCCTCACCACGAGCAAAAGCTTCAACGCCCTGGGCAACCGCAAGAGCAAGCGAACACTGCTGGGCTCGGTACACGGCAAACAGCGGGATCAGGACGGAGACCGTCCCCGGTACAGCCGCAAGGGGCATACTGTATCCTATGTCGGCGCCGAATTTCGGGATGATACCGCAGCCCCTGGGAAGGACACCTTTGTCATTACGGTCCGGGTGGAATCTGAGAAACCTGACGAGGACATGCGTCACGTACAGCAGCGCTGGTACATCTCTCCCCGGGGCGTCATGCTGGAGGACCTCCCCTTCCTGGGCCCCGACTATATTCCCACAAAGCGGGAACAGTTCTGCCCGAAAAATGGGAAAATGCGGGATACCGACAATCAAAAGCTGGCAAAAGACCTGATCTGCCGCGCGCTGGGGATTGGAGCAGCAGACTCCCCGTTGGGGAAGAAATTCTGTGCGGTATTTCCCATGGGTACCGGGATGGACGACATTGAGGACTTCCGGGAATTCATCTATCACTACATCCTCCCCCAGCCGGAAATTGACCCCCAAGCACTGCAGCAGGAGCAGATCGAATTGGATCATCTGAACGACGTGCTGCTCCAGGCAAAGGAGCGGGCGCAGCTGCTGACGGAGATCGGTACCCTGGGTGAAACTGCCCGTTCCAAGCAGCGGGACTGCAGAGTGAACCAGGGGTTTGTTCTATATGCCAGCCAACAGGCGGCAGAGGGGGCAGAGGAGCAGATCCTCTCTGCCATCTGCGACGGAAACCGGGAGATCGACCGTCTGCAAGAAGAGCTGCAGTATCAGAAGGAGCGGACGGAGCAGGCCCACCAGCGGTGGATGGATGCCCTGCGGGAAAACCAGAACAGCCCGGAACGCCAGCAGCTGCAGGTCTTCGAGGATCTGGTAAAAGACCGTGAAAAAGACTACACGGAGGCCCGAAAAGCCCTCTCCTCTCTACAAAACGCCAAACAGGAGCTGGAAGCCCTCAATCGAAAGCTGTCCGACTGCAGACGAGCACTTCCGGCCGAACAGATGCCGGATGCCATTGAGCAGCTGCCGGAGCAGCGGCAGACGGAGCAGCTCACCGCCATGGAACAATTGCTTCGGGAGCGGGAAGATTCCCTGGATCAGGAGGAATTTCAGGTCCGAAGCGATCTCCAACAGCTGAAGGAGCGGCAAAAAGCCCTTCAGGCGAAAATTGAAACGCTGGAAAAGGGCCAGTTGGTCTATCCGGATCAGGACCGGGCAAAACGGGTCTGCCAGGCCATCAACCGGGAGTTGGCCCAGCAGGGTATGGAGGCCGATGCCCGCATTCTCTGCGAGATCCTGACGGTACAAGAGCCCGACTGGCAGGCGTGTATCGAAGCCTGTCTGGGAAACCGCCGCTTCGACATTTTCGTCTCCCCCCCGGCATTACCGTACCGCCAAACGGGTATTTGAGCATCTGAAAGCCGAGGTCGGACAGGTCAGCCTTCTGGACAGTCCTGCTCTGGAGCGGGATGGCGAAAAAGACGCCGCCTCCCCGCAACTCAGTACTCTCGCCGCCAAAGTCACCAGTGAAAACTGGCTGGCCAAATACTATGTGCAGAACCTGCTGGGGCAAATCGTCTGCTGCGATACGTCGGAGGCGCTGGAAGCGTATCCCCAGAGCGCCACAAAAGATCTTCTGCGGCACTATCCTTATCGGTTGGCACGTCTGCGAACGCCCGTGCTGTATATCGGTATGGAAGCCCGCAAGCAGCAGCTGAAAGCTGCCTGGGAGGAGTTTTCAGCTTTGCGCGGACAGCTGACCGAGTGCACCGCCCAGGCACAGTCCCTGCGGGATATTCTGGAGCAATGCCGCCGCGTTCTGCACAGCAGCGTTCTGGAGGATCTGCGCAAAAACTGGGGCAGCGTCCAGCGGCACCAAGCCAGTTGGCAGGCGCTGGAGCAGGCACGGCAGGAATACGAGATGTGGAAGGAAAATCCCATTCTCCAGGCAAAGATCACCGCCGAACATCTCTGCCAGGAAGAATGGACGCGGCAGGATCAAAAGCGGGTGGAAATCGAAGCCACCCTCCGCTCCCAAACGAATAAAGTCCAGGAAAAACAAGGGATGCAGGAGCAGGCCAGCCGGGAGGCGGAAGACGCCAGAGCAGGCTGGCTGGCGTTTTGCCAGCAGGAACCCTTGCTGCAGACAGAGGTAGAGAAAAAATATCAGGACGCAGCCCGCAGCCGTCCCCCGGACAAGATCGTCCAATACCAAACGAATTATCAAAATCAGGTGGATAAAGCATTGGACGAATGGCTGCGGGATCAGCTGATCCCCAGGCAGCGGGAGTATAACACCATCTACACCTGTGATTATCCTCTGGGGCTGGATGGCATCGAGACCTTCCGGGAACAGCAGGAACGGCTGGTTCATGTAGATCTGGAACGGTACTCTACCAGTCTGCACCAGGCACAAGAACGGTGCCGCCAGCGCTTCCGTGAAGACATTCTTTATCGGATGAAGGACGATATCTATAACGCCAAGCGGCAATTCCGGGAACTCAACCACACAATGGAAAACCTGCAGTACGGTGAGGAGGTCTATCAGTTCGTTGTCCAGGCCAGCGCCGATCCCGAACGCCGGGCATTTTATGATGTAATCATGCAGGACAGCAACCGGCGGATCCAGGGGGACGGCAGTATCGAAGATTTTCTGGCCCGCAATGACCCGGCCTACGAAACGCAGGTGGACGAATTGATGGAGCGGATCCTAGCAGAGCTGAAAGCCAATGCCCAGCGCCGCCAAGAGGGAAAGCATCTGGCCACAGAGCTGTCTCGCTATGTGGACTACCGGTACTACCTGGAATATGATATTGAGTGCCGCAACCAGATCACCGGCGGCGTGACCCGCCTCTCTGCGGTCAGTCAGGACAGCAGCGGCGGAGAGAATCAGGCGCCGTTCTATATTGCAATCTGTGCATCCCTGCTGCAGATCTACGACAAATGCGAGAACAGCATTCGCCTGGCACTGCTGGACGAGGCGTTCAGCCGCATGACCAGCGACCGCATCCGCCCCATGATGCAGATGCTGCGCAAAATGCAGCTACAGACGGTACTGATCACCACAGTGGAAAAGGCCTCGGCCATCCAGCCCTACTGTGACACCACCTGTTCCATTATCAAAAGCGGTACGCGCAATGCTGTCCGCCCATTTTATCAGGATGTGAGGGAATGATGGACTACACCCACGAAATTCTCACGGCGATGGTGGATCGCTATGAACGCAGGAAAGGAACTTCTGCCCAGAACGGTAAGCCCCAGCGGGCGGTAACCTTTGATCTCGCAAAGTATTATCCCATATACCGGGACCACCTGAGCGAGGAGGAGCAGGCCATTGACGATGCGGTGACGCGCCTTTCCAGTTGGCAGATGGTTGCCGCCCCCCGCAGTGCCCAGGGATACTACACCAAGATTACTCTGCGGCTGGACCACATTCAGGAAATCTATGAATTTTTAGGGCGGAAACCAGCCCAGGAAACCCGGCAGGAGCAACTGCAGCTTCTATTGGATGCCCAGAGACAAAACCCGGATACTCTCTCCAGCCGCTTCGCCGGAGAGCTGATGGCCGCACTGCAGGCAGGACGTTCACCGGGATACGGCCTTCAGGGGAATGTTGAGAAACTACGGGATGTTCTGCTGGCTCTGGAAAAAATCGGGCAGTTAAACAAAGAGACCTATGTGCGCAACTTTTCCGAGGCCGTATTCCATGACTCCAAGCACTTTCACTCTATTTCCGGGATTATCCGCAGTATTCTCTCCGATTTGACAGACCAGCCGGTAGAAAAGAAGCAGATCCTGGAATATTACAATCTTTTGGAAAATCCAACCTACCTCTATTTGAAAGGAGGCTGGATATTGGAGTTTCCGGACTCATGTATCCGTGTTACTGATCTTCCAGGTGGTATCGGTTTGACCTCTGACGGTTTGAGTGCCATACGGTCTGTCCTTTTGGAGCCCCGGACAGTCATTACCGTAGAAAACCTCACTACCTATCACGACATTCCCTCAGACGATCGAGCCGTTTTATATCTGGGTGGTTTCCCAAATTCCGCACGGGCAAGTTTTCTTCGTATGGTTTACGCTTCCAAACCGGATGCTGTTTATCTGCATTATGGAGATCTGGATCCATACGGTCTTTTGATACTGGAAAACCTGAAACAAAAAACCGGAATTCCATTTGCCGCTTCAGGAATGGATCTTGCTACCCTGCAAGCTTGTTTCCAGGCAGGACATTACCGTCCGCTGACCGCAGAAGATCGGAAAGTCATGCAGTCACCTATGCTCTGTGCCTACCGGGAAATATTTGCCTTCATGCAGGCACATAACTGTAAAGCGGAGCAGGAATCTCTCTCTGCAATGAAATTATAACTGCCGCCCTGGTATCCATAGGTCGGAGGCAACTTGCAAGGCAGACCGTTCTCTCTTGTTGTACGGTTTATTCTGATACTATTATTTTTTTCTAATCGCTTTTAATGAGTTCTAGTCCCAAAGAGGTTTCCGGAATTTTTTATAGGCGTTTATATTGCTTTATAGTCATTTCCGCTTCAAATCAGTTACTTTCCATCGCTCTTGTTTCCGCTGTTTCCGTGTATTCCAGCTCTGTCTGTGGTCTTACATGTGGTCAGCGGAAAAGTTTCGGCCAGAATCCATGACCCACGGTGATACTCTAGGCGGTACAGTTTACCTCAAAGTTTGAAAAAATGGTACCTCTGTCTTGAAAAACATACAAGAGATCTGGACGCACATAAAGTTCCACCCGAAGAGACAAATTACAGCGTCATTGCCAAGGGGCCAAGGTGACCCGGCATACGGTATCCAAACCCTATGAGATGATTCAAAAGATGCCGGGAATCCAGGAAACCGCTTTCCCTTACTTTGCTGAATTGCCAGGCAGAACCGCGTATGATATGATGGCAACAGAAAGCGAGGAGGTGCTGTCATGCCCGTATGGATGTCACTCAAATGCCCTTTGCAAAGCTCTATCCTCTGCTGGTGGCAAAAGCGGAGCGGAAAGGCCGCACGCGAGAAGAGGTGGACCAGGTCACAACCTGGCTCACCGGCTACACCGCCGGAGACATCGCCCGTCTGGAACAGTCCACGGTCAGTTACGGTGACTTCTTTCTGAACGCTCCGGTTCTAAAACCCAATCGCACAATTCAACATCCGGTCAATGGTGGAGGTGCTCCTCTCCGTTTTTCCGGTGACCGTCTTGATGCCGTGAGATTCCAGATACTTTTTATCTTCCGGACGCCGTTTCCCTGGATGTAGAGGTCAAAAATCTTTCGGATGATCTCGGCCTCCTCCAGTACGATCTGCAGCACTCCATTCGGCCCCTTAGTATAGCTCAGAAACTGTATGTAATTCAAAATGGTTTTCCCGCTCCGCATGCGATTCTGAATGCCAAACTTAATGTTCTCGCTGCGAGTTTGGCTCTCCACTTGTGCAGAGGCAGCATACAGATCGATCACGCTGTCTGGCGGCTTCATGGTAAAGATACCTCCTAACTCAATGTAAATTCCTACGTTCATTTATTTCAGCTTTCTGATTGTGCTAATAGCTTCCCGGGCATCTCTTCCAAAGCGGCTGAGCGATTTGACAAGGATCAAATGGATCTTCCCTCTCCGGCAGCCTCTCAGGATCTTCCGATAGCCTGAGCGGTTTTTCGTGTGCAATCTCGACGCTTGGTCCGCGCAAACAGCCACGAATCGCCACAAGGGATTACTCTGAATGAAAGCTGTATAATACGCGATCTGGTTTTCCAGGCTTGAATTTTGTTCCTCCTGATTCGTGCTGGTACGGCAATAGGTTGCCCCCCGCAACTGCTGATTCCAAATAGGGTGGTCCTCCTGCGTCTGCGGGATCTCAATCACATGTTGAAACATAAGAACCCCTCCATGATACATACTGTCGATCAGTTTATCATGGAGGGGTAGAAAATGAAAAAGCTACATTTCAGTTCAAGGAACTAAAATATAGCTTTTAACATGTATTGTGCGACTATTATAGATGTCGCTTGAGAGCCTTTATTCATTAGATCTAAAAAAATAGATCTAAAAAGTATAATGGTAGCATTAGTTATTATTTATTTCATAGAGTTCTATCTCTTGTTCCTTTACATATACCCCAATATACTGAAGCCAGTTGGATGAGCTACCTCCGATGACCAACAAAATTGGTTCTGGACATCCTAGGTCTTCGTCTTTAGATAAATTGACCATTGTTTTCAAATCTAGTGCAGATGGCTTAGGAGAAGCATTGGGATGATAATGCCACTCCCCTAAATAATATTGCTGCTTTTGCCACGCTCTTTTTAGCTTCGTAATAATGCCCCGCGTACTCCGTACGAATGAACACAAAGTTTGCTTGGATTCTGCTGGAGCTCCTGTTATAGTGGTTATTTCTGCCCATTTCAAATCATCAGAGTATCTGCCGATGAGGATTCCGCCTGTCTCATAAGGATATGAATTCATACATAAACTATGAATATACTCTAGCTCCTGATCCGGCAACTTAACACCATAGCTTCCATTAAAGCTCTCGTAATATTTAAAGGTCTCAATTTTCTCGATATTCATATTGTTTCTCAATCAATCGCAGGCCATTAAAAAGTCCATCTTCAGTCTGTGTTTCATAGATTAATGAGATCCCTTTTTCTGTTGAATTTTGTACAAAAGCTTCTAATGCCTTGACTGTGGTACAAGCCGCAAACCACATATCATCTGCCCTGGCAGGAAATAATGGATGCCAGCAGCCAATGCCATCCCGAGGAAGCGCATCTAGATTAAAATCATTGGAATCTTTTTGAAAATATGGTTCGACTAAATTAAGAAAATTTTCAAAGTGAGGCAGTTTTGTCCTTTGAATATTAATATACAGTCGTTTTGCACCAAGTCCAACAGAACTTGAGCAGAATACAATTTTTCGCTTCCACTCTGTTGCAGATAATAACGCCAATACTTGATCCTCGCCAGTGGAATCAATGATAATATCAAAACTGCTCAAGTCTGGTACTAATGCCCCAGTTTCATCTATATCTAAATACCTTTCTGCATAAGTAGTGTGAATGTTAGGGTCAATATTCGTTAACCTTTTAGCTACAAGTTTACTTTTGGACTGATAAAGATCTGTCATACATAAAGTATGACGGCAAAGATTTCCCATTTCTAAAGCATTTCCATCGATACAGGTGAGTTGTGTTGCCCCAGCACGAGTCAACAGTTCTGCAATAGAAGCGCCCAAGCTACCGAGCCCAATCATAACTATACGCTGATTCGCAAGCCTATTTGCAAGCTTTCCACGCCCCTTAATCGTGCGTGCGCTCCAGTTTTCGCTGCGAATCCATGATAGTTCCATACTATCCAGGAATATCTTTGCTTTGTCATTCATCCACCAGCCCGCTTCACTCGGGCGGTAGCCTTTTCTTGCTCCGTAAGTCTGAGGAATGCTAAGTCGCTTGCCAGAATGAAAAACTCTATTTGTATATTTTCCGCAGGATAGAGCAGGAAGCTCTATAGCCTGCCAAGTCATCTCGTAGGAATCTTCACCGATATGTGCTGGGATTGGAAAACCAACCAAAAGCAGATGCCGCCTCCCATCTCTGGCTTTGGGGGCAAATGATTTCAAAATGGCCAGCAAATCAATGCCCTGATTAGTGCATATCTGCTTCAACTGACATAGGTTAGTGGGAACTTGCCAGTTATTAATAACTGGTACCTCTTTTAGTCTGATCCAAAGTGCATTTTCATAGTTTTTTTCCCTTATTGCCGTTCCCCAAACCGGTTGATAGATTACCTTCTGAGAATCAATGGAGCGAAAGCTCCGAATCATTGCTATGGATTGCTCTGATGAAAGTTGCCTACGAACGATTCTTGCAATTCCACAACGCTCATCCGTACTTTCCCAGATCATCATGGAAACACAATCCTCTTGAAAAGCAAAGACTGTCTGTATATGAGAGACTGGAAAATCTGGTAACTCAAAGGCATCCCCATTTTTTATTAATCTCTCTTCTGCAGCCGCACGGAGCCACAAAACAGCTCTTTGCATATTCCAAAAGAGCCGTTCATCAACTGTGAACGGCTCTTTTTCAGGAACGCGGATGCCAAGAGTCTGATCAATAAGATCAACACAGAGTTTTCCTTTACGCCACAAATGGTTTTCTTCCTCAAAAGCATTGATCGATTGATGTGGAAATGTATTTGTTATACTATTTTTGCAGCTCGGATATATAGCAATAGTTCCAAAGGGATAAACAGTTTCCGCAGTAACAAACCATTCTGTTACTCTGGGAATATCTTTGCCATCATGGTCCAAACAAACCCTAATGTGAAGATAAAAACGTTTTGTAACTACATCCCAAGTCCAATCTTTCAGCAAAATTATTTCTGGTATTTCTTCAATCCGGCGCCGCCCGCGTCGCAAATTCTCAGTTGGATTCTGACTCATCCAAACCTCCCAACAGGAACGCCCTTACTTTCCTGTACTCTCGGAGTAAATCCTCCGTTTTTTCTATAATAGGATGGAAATTCATCGCAATCTTTGAAGAAAGATTTCCAAAGGTTAACACTCTCTTCTATATCAGCGCTATCATAAGCTGCTCTAGCAAGTCTTGCACCGCCGCAAACCGCCTTATAGAAAGTGTCATAATCCTCATCTGAGAGCATCTCAAATACGTCATGCTCAGGAACCCCCCGGTCTGGGAGGAATGGCTTTTTAGGATAACATTCCGCAATGCACTCCAAGGTTCCGACGATGCCCTCTGCAACACTTGTGATTCCATCTGGACAACACTCTCCCACAAAATGTTCCAACGGATAGCTTTTCGGATGCTTGAGGCTAGGTAGTTCCAATCGTCGCCACCATTTGATCGCTTTAACTACATTTACATAATTACCTTTGCAAATTTGATTTTTTCTCTTGGTCCAACGGATCTGCTCTAAAGGATGCGTTCGATACCATTGATTTTCGACATTATCTGGAATCAGTAAAGGCTCCGCCCTCCATTGTTGGCCAGTAGAATCACTTTCGAAAAATCTTTCCAGTGAATCTAAGCGGTAATTTTCCAAAAGTGACTGCTGATAGCCCGAGAGATCATCGACTGTGAATGCGGATGAAAGGCCAGCACATTCAATGGCCCTTTTCACCTCTTCGCTGGGAGCTGCGGTAATTACTAGATCCATATCTACTTCGGGCAAAGAAATACCGATCGAACGCTTTTGCTGTTCGTAGTTCTGATAGTACTTCTTTACAAAGGGTGTAATTATGGCAAATGCTTCTTGGGCAGAAACGGTATCATGATCAATATTAGTAACTACAATTACATCTACATCCACCTTTTTTCCTGGTGCTGGTTTAATACAAGTTGACCTAGCATAGCTACCCTGTAAAAAACTTTCAACGAGTAAATCTTTTGTAAGGTCATCAGATTTGAGTTGTTCTCGAAGCTCGGTGTGTGCGGAGATCAACGCTTTTTTCAAACTGTCAGGTAGCCGAATATTAGTCAAGAAATCCTGAAAATAAGTTTGTATTGCGCTCATTCAAGTCCTCCTTTCCCGTCAAACTGAATGGACGGTATGTAAGAGCAGTTGCCTCGTTGTTCAAAATCATATTCGTACAGAATACACTTTCCAAATGGACGGGATACTTGCCCAAGATGAAACATAAACGCATTAGGCGCGGCAGCAAAAATATGGAGATATGCTCGCCTTTCAACGGTGCTTCGTCCTGCCAATGCGGCATAAACTTCCATTGCCAGTTTTGAGGAGTGGGTGCCATTTTGAATAGAAAAGCCAGTGCTACCTGTGTCCTCTGGTGAGAAATTAATAATCCGTCCAACGTGAACCCCCTGTTCTTTCAGGTATCGCTCCACATCAGAGCAAATATTGTGCCTCACGTTGAGGATAAGCGCGGTGTCAAATGTATCTTCATCTCTTGCTATATGTTCTACCTTCCAATTCTGATATTGGGTTCGATCGCATTTGTCAAATTCCCATATTTCTGGTCCCAAAATTGTTTTTTGAACAGGACAAATATCCACACCGGATTTAGTATCAAAAACACGACCTGCAGCAAAAGCGATGGAACCATGGGCTTCCAGCATAATTTGGTAAGCTTGCTGCACCTCTGTATTTTCTCTCAAAAAATCTTGAACAGGCTTACCGATATCAACCGTCCAGTCAAAATCCGGTTTCAAAAATCTACCTTCAAATTTGTCTTGTAAATCTAACAGAATTGACGTCTCTTGGGTAAGTCTTTCAGAACCTCTTGAAAAACACAAAATTCCAATTGCTTTTCGTACCTTGGTGTACTTCTTGATAATTAATTCGATTCGCTTGTTCAACTCCAGGCTGAAAATTGTTCGATCGGTATAGCCATCTTTTGTTGATTGAAGAAGTTCCTCCTCAACCATTGCGTCCACAAGTAAAGATACTTGGGGATGCTCCAAGGAATGTCCACTATCATATGCATATTTCCAAAGAGCCTCTCGAACAAGGCTCTTCAAACTATCTGGATCGAATGGCAACACTTTAAAATCCACATTAATATCTTTTAGTAATTGAGTTTCAAATTTTTCTAACTGTTTTTTACCTGTTGCATCCAACTTACCCGTTTGAAACTTGGTAATAGCGTTCATAAAATCCACAGCTGATACCGCACAATTTCCGATTAAAACCAAGCAATACCGCTGGCAGGGATAATCAGTGATGATATCTTTTAACCACTTAGAAATATCGCCCTTTGAAAAAGAGTTGACCGTCGATTTAACTTGGATCGCATCTGTAATTGTATCTGCGCTCTTTAAAGCAATATCTACCTTGTCACCTTCTGTTGGAAATTCAATGTAAATCCTATCCCAATCATTTCGCCTTAATGCTTCTAGAACAGCAACAATCCCTTGATATAGATAACCTCTGCCGCCTTCTTTTCCGCCCATAATACGCCTTTCTATTTATTGAAAGAGTACAACCAACTGATTACAATATATTGTACGAAGAGGTGGTAATAAAGTCAACATATCAAGGAATTATTTACCAATTATTAATAGTTTAAATAGAATGTGCTATACAACACATCATTCAATTATCAACTGCATGACTTTTACTTAATGTAAAAAATTACATTAGCCCGGGCGGTTTTGGGTGTGCTGTCCCGATGCCTGGCCGGCGTAAACAGCTGCAAACCGCCACTTGGGATTACTCTGAATGAAAGCTGTATAATACGCAATCTGTTTTTCCAGGCTTGAATTTTGTTTCTCCTGATTCGTGCTGGTACGGCAATAGGCTGCAACCCGCAGCTGCTGGTCTCAAATAGGATGGTCCTTCTGCGTATACGGGATCTTGATCACATGTTGAAACATAAGAAGCCCTCCATGATACATACTGTCGACCAGTTTGTCATGAAGGGCGGGAAAATGAAAAAGCTGCATTTCGGTTCAAAGAACCAAAATGCAGCTTTTAACATAGTCTGAATGTCATTAAAGGATCTGTGGAAATCCAGTAATATCAATGGTTTGTAAGCAGTCGGCAAAAGGCTTCATCTTAAATTGTACGCTCCCACACTTTCACTTGCGTGATTACATCACGCAGACGATCACCACCAACCATATACTCCAGAATTTCGTCGGCGGTATCACACCATTTCTCAGTACGAGTGTTTACTTCCACAGAGCCAGCCTGACAAATCACCATTTTAGGCGCTGCATCTGCCGCAGGAGAAATACAGCCAAAGCAACAGTACAGCACGCCATTCCACTCGAACTGGACTTCGCCGCCGCGCCGCATACACTGTTTGAAATCACTGATTGTTTTAAACCTATTATCTTCAAGGCTGTTTGTGCCGACCCATGTTGCCATGTTCGTGTTCCTCCCGTATAAAAAGCTCTTGGTAGTCTGTTCTTTGCCGAAGTGAAAGCCTGACTGATCCCATATGATGCTATGTTGGTGTGGAACTTCATGATACTTGGGGAAACCATGGTTTGTATGGTGAATTTCCAAATATGCTTTTCCGTCAGGACCAATCAGCGTTTCAATAAGCTCTCCTTTTGCCGTATAGGTATATTTTGTTTCGCCCGGCTCACCCCAGAATCGCTCATCCTCTGGTTTTGACGGTTTGATTTCTCCGCCGTAGGCGCTTCCTCCGCCTTTTCCAATTAGGTACGGCTCTATTGTATCACGATTATTACTGGATGTGCCGCCAATTTTAAAGGCATCCAAATCTTCACGATGGAAACTTCGTTCATAGTTCATATACCGCCAAGAACTGCGTTCGTAATCCACATGGATAATGTTGCCCTGCATTTCGGGAAACGGTGTATTATAACAGATAATTTTTTCCGGATCAATGCGCCGCAGCATCTCGTTGTATCCTGCCATGAACCATTCTTTCTGGTCGCAGCGGTTGTCATGCTCTGAGGCCATATAAGTGGAGACAGCAACAACGCTTCCTTTTTCAATCCCTTCAAAGCAGAAATCAAACGTGGATTCATCTCCCCAGTTGACAGTTGGAATGACCCGGAGCCCTTTGGATGCCCAGTAAGCGCCGCACCAGCGATTACGAAATACATTGTAAAGTTGCATAACAGGCGCCATCTCCAGGTACATACTGAAATCCGGCGACAGCACCGCGCGGTAGCGGGAGAGTTTTTCAATGTCATTGTCCGGGTTCTTCCAGACCCTCTCAAAGCGATAGTCATATAGGAAGAAGTGTACCATGCGGTCTAGGTGATTCTGGTCCTCCAAATGGGTTTTGTCAAAACCGATCAACAAAAGATCATCGAAGTCTCCGGGACTTTCTTGGAACTTAGGAATGATGGGGATTTTTAACTTTCCTTTGCCGGGAAACTGGTTGCGAAGCAGTTTCTGACTGGTTCGGTAGTTGTAATTTTCTTCGGTCATAGATAGCCCTCCTGTATGTAGTAAGGAACAAGTCCTTCTGCATACAGGTTCCCAAACAAAAAAAGTTGCACATTCCTGTGCAACAACATGAGAAAATTTACAAATTGGCAGTAAAAAATCGGAGTACCCCAAAGGATACTCCGATGGTCCGAGTGGCGGGATTTGAACCCACGGCCTCTTGGTCCCGAACTACGTCGGGTTTGTATAATCGTTCCAAATGTGTTCGATAAGTGTGATTTTGCGCTGATTTGTGAACTATTTTCTCCAATAAGTCCACCCCAGTCCAACGGGATATGGGTCAATTCGGTGCAGAAAGATGGGTCACAATCCAGGGTAATTCAAAGCACCGCCGTGACCGTATGCAGTATGGTGATTCTCTATATCATGGGACAGAGACCAGGAAAGGATGGAAAAATGAAGCAGAGGCTTTTTGAACAAAAAAATGAGATTACGATTCCGGCAGCAGATCTGGAGCAGGCGAACCTGATGGGGTTTGACCGTTTGGAACTCCATCTGTTGGATCAGGCGGCGGTAGTGATCCCCGGAGAGATGACCGCCAGGGAACTGATTGAAGTCGGTGAGTCTCTCCTAAAGTTGACTTTTTCTTTGGTGGATGTACTACTGGAGTCGTGCTCCGACTGTGACAACTGCGGCCAACAGAAACCTTGTGCATTTATGACCGACAGATGGCCCGGAGCTGATTCTAAGAGTTCTTTCAAAAAGGGGCTTGAGGACTGGATGGAATTTTCGCGGCTCTCTCCAGATATGCAGAAACTGCTTCGGGAACGGAGGATGTGCTTGCTCAATTTGGAAGAAAAATTGTTAAATGAAGACTGGGTGTACTTCAATGGATGCGGAGATGGCGAATATGCGGAGTAGATGGTGATAATCCCTTTCTGCATCCATACGTTTCTATTATTTCGCGGGAAATAAGGAGGGCATCCCTATAGGCCCCCTTTAAAGTATTTGGATTACAAAGAATTTTATACTGCTACCCTGCCATCCCACATAGTACTTTAGCCTGGTCAACCAGTATTTTACTTCGCTCATTTAGAAATGTGTCATAATCCAGGCAAAATGTTTGACTTGGACACAATGCACTTTGAAGGATATCATTTATTTTATCTGAGTTCATCATCTTACAATATTCCGCTGGGGCTTTATCTTTAATTCTTTGATTATCTGCATTATTGAGAAAACAAAAATTAGCCAAACAAAAAATTCTGTTACGCGCCAAGCCTAATCGCTGCAAGTATTTCGCCGGGAAAATATGATGGAACTCTTTCGAATTAGCCAATTTCATTGGTTCTGATAAATTTACATTCGCGCCTGAAATAAATGATTTGGGAGATGTGGACGCTAATAGGGCGACAAATGTCTTTGTATTAACAGTATTGAGGTTAAAAACGTTATCCGTAAAAAATGTGGGAGAGACTTCGCATTTGAAGGAACAAATATCATATTGTTCGTCAAAAACTAAACGTTCCATTGCTTGTAAATCTGTTTCATGTGCACTATTCACGCCGCTGGAGTAGCGTCTAGAAAAACAACTCCGCCAAAACCATTTGATAAGGCTCTGTCGTTGTAGATCAGTAAATGCCGCGCCCCCCTTTTTTGTAGTGCCAAAAAATTTAACCAAAGAAACCAGCATTGCAGGATATGGTAAGTATTTCAAACTGTTGAGTTTTAACTCGCCGCGGATAAAATCGACCGAAGACTTTATTCCATTTTTTATTTCATCAAAATTTGCCCGAATATGCTCTCCATCTAGCTGTGTGATTGCTCCTGGTGACGTACTACCAAGAATATATCCAGTGAAGCATTTTAACAACAGATCTTGATCGCTTGTTAGTCCGTCATAGCCATAATCTGCTAGATCGGATGATAGGTCGTCCAATTGTTCCTGCAAATCAAAATCAGTACTCCAACTCCACGCTTTTAATAACTGGAAAGAGTCCAACGGAACTCCGGTACGATTAATTCGCTCAAACACAATCGCAACATGAGCACGATCGTCTGTCTCCATTAGTTGGAACGGGATTTGAATCTCTTTAAATGTTTCCTGCAATTTATCAACTTCAATTTTGGTTTGATCATCTAAATGTTCTGTAGCTTTCCTATATTTTACGGAATCAAAAAGGCAATTTAATGGGAAATGTTTTTTTGCGTCAACATTGTTAGCATCTAGAGGGACAAACTGACTTTGCTGGCTCTCAACTGAACTTCCCAAAATATAATAAATATCCATCCAACTTGATACGGTTGAAACAGCAGTAAGTTCTGTCTGAAAGACAGAAAAGATAGAAGTAATTCTTTGCTGACCATCCAAAACATAATCTAAAGGATATCCTTTTGTCGGTTCTGGTAAAGAATAATTACCTAATTGCCTTTCGTTTTCTAATCGTATGTTCGTTCTCCAAAACAATAGTGAGCCGATAGGATAGCCTTTATATAAGCTGTCAATGAAAAAGGCGACCTTTTCCGGTTCCCATACAAATCCACGTTGAAATGAGGGGATTCTAATTTCGCCGGATAATGTTTTTTCAATAATTTTACGAATAGATAGTTCGGGCATAAAATGACTCCTTACATGAAACTTGATATCTATGTTTTAAAATACTACGATTTTCCTTAATTAACAAGAGCAATCATACATCACAATACCAGGACACTTTGGAATAACTACAACGGACAATTGGACGTAAATTACATAGGATAGAGGCTTACAAAGGGGGCCCCTCCCGTATGATATCTATTGGAGCATGTAAAGCGCATTATTGCCTGAGACTCTCCAAAAATACGATGGCTTCCTGTACCGTCGTAAAAGTTTTTCCGCACTGACACAGCCAGCGGTTGCGTTCATCCGTATCATCCAAGCTCGGGAGCCCATCATCCAGCAGCGCGGCCAATACCCGACCGCCGCGCTCAACAGCCTTAGGATATTCCGCAGCGATTTTACGGATCGCCGTTTCATCTCCCTTTTGGTAATTCGGAACGATTTCTATCAACTGATGGCGCATGCGTTCTTTGTCCTCCACAGTTGTCAAGGACGTCGGTATCATCATCTTGTAATGGAGCATCAGCCAGTATTCGATACAGGCCGTGGTCATTAGCAGCCGGACATGCACATTGGGCTTTTCACGAAGTCCACGCAGCGTCTCGATGATTTTCCATCGCTCATCCCACTTTCCGCAATCATCTGCCTCTACGTCAAAGAAAAACCAGATTTCGTCTGTGACCTCGGCATAATTGCGGTATTTTGGTTCCTTGTCAAAATCGTTTTTGGCTTTAGAAAAAAGTCCTGTTTTTGAGGGAATTTTGAGCACGGCGACATCTGCAAAATGTTCTTTCAGGAATTTTGCATAGGCTTGCTCGCTCTCTCCCTCACAGAAGACGTAGATCAGAGGCTTTTCTGGCTGAAACTTGCGCCCCCCTCGTTTCACCTGACGGCGTGGCATTTACTCCACCTCCTCGATCTCAAGCTCTGGAGTGGCGCCGTATTTTCCCATGAGATAGCCTTTCCGAACATTCTCGCTGGTGGGTGTGGCCAGTTCGCTGATGCTATAAAGGGAGGAAGTGCCATCCTTGCGGCTTTTATCCACAAAGTATAGCTGATCCTTCCGCAGCAGCTCCATATTCAGAAGTTCCGTATTATGGTTCGTAAAAATAAGCTGTGCATGATTGGGATTAGACTCAGGACTTTGGAATTTTGCGACGATATACTCCACGAGCATGGGGTGCATCTCTTTTTCCAATTCATCTACCAACAGCACACCGCCGCGGCTCAGGACCTGTTCCATATCTGGAGCAAGGGACATCAACCGGCGTGTACCGTCCGACTCATCGGCCAGCTCCAGCGAATAGAGACTTTCTTTACCAGCTCGATTGATTCCCTGGTGATAAGACGCAGCCCGGATCTCTCCCATCCGCAGTTTCTGCTCTGAATCCGGAGACGCGTCGGAAAGGGCCTGCATGAACTGCGCCAGGGCAGCCTTGATCCCCTCCGGCACGTTTTCAGGGAGGTCCTGCGGGCTGGGAAACTCCTGGTTTTTGATATCAAACTGCATATCCCGGATGCCCACATCGGCCGCCTTGGCATAGTCAGAGATGGCCTGGAGCATATTGGAATCTTCTGAATACTCCAACAGGTGCTTCGGAAAGTCAGCATACCCCCGGGAAAATCGGACGCATTCCCGGAACCAGCGCATGGCGCCGACACAGGCCTGCTCATTCATCGTGCAGGCCACCGCAAAGTAGAGCTGGTTGGCTGCCACCGCCTCCCCGATCAGTTCCCGTCTTCTTTTCAGGTTGTTTGTAGGGAAGTGGAACTCCTGGCCGGTGCGGGAGAACACCAGAGAACGTTGGCCTTTCGGCGCATGATAAAGGTATTCCTCCTCCACGCGCTCTTTGGTTGCGGCAAAACCGTAAATATACTTGATTCCTTGATCCACATAGGTAAATTCAAATCGCGTCGGTTCTGCGGCAGAGGTATCATCCAGCAAAAAGGGCCGTACAGGGATGGGGGCTTTTTCATGCTGCGTCCGCTGGGCATTCCGAATAAATTGAACCGCCAACCAGAATGCCCGAATCACATTGCTCTTGCCGCCGCCGTTCTTTCCATAGATCGCGGCAGCGGGAAGAAGATGGATTGGATGGTTTGTGGACTTTCCAGCAGGTCTATACTCGATCAGACTCTTTCGAAATGTCCCCAGGCCAGTTGCTTCCATAGAAAGGACCGCCTCGTCTCGGAACGACCGGTAGTTTGAAAACTTAAACTCTATCAGCATATACCCTTCCTCCTTGACTGTAGTATAACCACAGATAACAAGAAATACAAGTAAAAAAACGAAAATATTTAATTAATTTATTTTGATTTTATATATATGCTGGAAATCCGTCCGCTGTTGCATGTCTGTGTACATGACGAGAAAAAAATTACCACTTTTAATGGGTGAGAGAGTTTCATAAAAGTAAAAAATTGCCGGAGCAGCAATGCTCCGGCTTTTTCTATTTAAATTAAGGAGAGAATCTATGAGCCTGCATTACCTGAAGAAACCACCCTATGCCCCGGCCTTTCCTTGGGACTCGCCGGAGCAAGTCATCTGCTCCCGGTACCAGCGCTGCCGGGGTTGTCCGTACCCCAGCCACGGGTTCCTCTGCTGGGGGAGGGACCGCCGGATGGACCGTAAAGGAAATCCCCCTCCAGCGAGACCCGGCACCGGATGGGAATCCGCGCCCTATCCTCCAGCACCAGAACACCAGCAGACTCGTCCAGCTTCCGCGGTTTCCCGGTCGCCGTCACATAGGCGCCGCCCTCTTTAGCAGAACATGGCGAACTCTCCTGTTTCCGAATCTCAGACAAAGTTTTCTCTGAGCCTACATCACCTGGAGTAAAACTCGATGCCCTGGCTCACACGACAGCAGTCCGGCAGGGGACAGTAATTCTACAAGAGGCGGCGGCAGGCGATCTTGTCGGGTTCAGCAATGCAGACACCGTCTACATCCGACTTCACGTGCTTGGCCACGATGCCCATATCGATCAAGGATGAAGGGCAACGGTTGAGGGCCGCTTACGATAACGATCTAATTTCTGGTTATAGCAGCTCTCTTGTTTTTCTGACCAGGTACAGCGGAATATTGGTAATGGCTCCGTCCTTGCGGTACCCTCTCTTCGAAAAGCGGATGGCATATTTGGGGTGACGCTCAGCGATGTACCGCTTAAAGGACGGGGCGGATTTTTCCTCGCCGCCCTTTGCCTCGACAGGAATGATGTCCATCCCATGCTGCAGAAGGAAGTCGATCTCTCCGTTTTTGTCAGAATAGTATCGTGGTTCCACTGCAAATTGTCCTCGGAACTGCTGCAGGACGTAGTTCTCCGTGAGCGGCCCCTTGAATTGGTAATCAGCCTTCAGAAGAATTGCGCTGTTGTCAATGCCCGCCATGTGCTTGAGCAGGCCGGTATCAAACAAGAAGAGCTTGAATTGATCCAGCTTGTCAAAGGCGGAGAGGGGATGCTCCATTTTGGAGACGTTATAGATTCGGTTCAAGATTCCCGCCGAGACCAGCCACTCAATCGCCTTTTCAAAATCACGAGCTCTGCCGCCTTGCCGTACAGCACCGTATATGAACTTCTCATTGGACTTGGCAAGCTGGGAGACGATGCTGCGGAATACCATCAAGATCCGCCCGCTATTGACCTTGCCATTGTGCTTAGAGAAGTCGTTTTCATAGATTTCGATCAATTCTCTTTGAATTTGGGAAATTTTGGCCGGATCTTTTTCCTTCACCCAGGAGGCAACGCACTCCGGCATCCCGCCAATGATCAGGTAGTTGTTGTAGGCTTCCAGCAGGCGGTTGTGAAAAATTTCCTCGATCTGCTGATCCTTATGGATGCTCTCGTAATAGGCATAGAGTGCCTCGTCTGTGGCTTCCAGAAACTCATCAAAGGTCAGTGGATAGAGGTCCAGCAAGTTGACCATGCCCACCGGATAGGACTTCGGTTGAGCAAGCAGGCTTCCTGCTGCAATGACATGGTATTCATTGGCTTTCTCTTTGAAGTATTTAAGCGAATTCAACGCCTCCGGGCATTCCTGGATCTCGTCAAAAATGATCAGCGTCTCCCCGGGGAGAATTTTTTCTCCGGCAATGAGGGAAAGCAATTCAACAATGCGCTGCGGGTTCTTGTTGGTCTCAAAAATAGACTTCAATTCGTCTTCTTCATCAAAGTTGAAATAGACAAAGCCGCTGTAGCAGCTCTGCCCAAACTCCCGCATCAGCCAGGTCTTGCCCACTTGGCGTGCGCCGCGCATGACCAGCGGCTTGCGGTCCGCACTGTTTTTCCAGTTGATTAAATCAGAAATCGCATTACGCTTCATTGAAATCACCGCCACTGTAATTTACAAAAATTGTAACACGTTTTTCTGATGAATTCAACCAAGTATTATCACATTTTCTCAGAAAAAAGCAAGTGAAAAAGCACACTATTTCGAGTTTCTCCTAAACAAAGGGGAAATAGAACATAATCAGAGAGTCCTTCGACACCTAAAATATAAATCAAAAAGAGGATAAGGCCGTGATCCCGAAAGAGGGAGCGGCCTTTTTGGCGCCCCTTTTCGGAAACTGGGCCGGAAAGGACGACATGACAAAGTATTTTTTCAAGGATACCCCTCTGGCAGGATTGGAACAGCAGATGATGACACCGCCGAATTTCACGCCTCGCGGTGGCGGCCAGATGATCCTCTGCCGGTTCCGATACCGTCCAGAGGATGTGGACTGCAAAAACTGTACGGAATATCGTAAAAAACGTGACACCCTGCGGGTATGTCCCTGGCTGGAAGAACGGGCGGAAGCTGGCGTGGTCACATACGTTGTTCTGGCATCCGAATTCTATAAGCACTGGATGGACGGGCTGCTCGGAAATCGGATTCGAAAGGTGCTCTCAGGAAAAAAGGCGGTCACCTATTACAATGAGGGTCACGCTGCCCGCCTACAGGTCTATTCCACATACTTGGCCAGCCATTGGAAACGTGATGACGGAAATCGTCGTTTGGCTGCTATGTATCTGATGACTGCCACCGAGCCGCTCCGGCAGTGGGGCGCTCCAAATCTCTTTGACCTATGGCCAACGGCTTTACATGAATGGCGTGTGCTGCATGGACTCAGCGGACAGGAATATGCACTGTATCAGGCCGCACGGGGAATCAGCCAGAGACGGTGGACCATCACGATCCCCGAGTTATGCGATGAGGACCTTGTGGATAATCTCACATTGGCGTTGATTCTGGACGCCCTACTAATTGACCACTACGGATCTGTGGTCCTGCGACTGGGAGGAACTGGAGGTAAAACAAAATGCAAGCCATACTGAGCAACGCGCAGCACCCTGAGTATGGAGAGGTGACCATCCCATTCCCTATTGGAGAAAATGAATACGGCCGCTGCCTGGAACTGCTGGGGAAAATGGAGATTGGAAACCCAATCGAGCGGGACTGCTTTATCCGGGAAATCCAGCACGGCCCCTCCATCCTGCAGCAGTTGGTTGGATGTAACATGACAGTGGATGAATTGGACTATCTGGCCAAGCGGCTGGACAGCTTCGATGATCGGGAGACGGCAAAATTTCAGGGGGCGGCAGTCAGCTGCGGCTGCCATGGGATCGTAGAGCTCATCAACCTGACCTTTTCCTGTCAGCAGGTTACCATCATCACGGATTTTTCCGATTTGGAGGAAATCGGCCAGAATCACTATATGGATCTGAACGGCGGCACCGCCAGAGCGGAGGAACTGGAAAATCTGGATGGATATGAAACAGCGTTGCTTTTGATCGAGGGTGGAGGTGGAACAATCACGCCCTATGGCGTTGTGTATGACAATGGCATGAAGCTCTCACAGCTTTATGATGGCCGCCACTTTCCGGAGTATTTCTACGAGAGCTGCCTGGCCTCTGTGATACTCTCGCTCCCAGACCATCCTATGGAGCAAGAAACGCTGTATTTCCCATGCGCGGAGAGCAAAATCGCTCGGACCCTGCGGAGATTGGGTGCCGAACGGCCTGAACAGTGTGTGGCGATGCTGGACACTTCCGAAATCAGCGAGGCGGTCCGTGGTGTCTTCGAGGATGAGTATCCCTTGAATAAACACCTGGAAACACTGAACGCACTGACCCGATGCCTGCAAAAGTTCGATGGACAGGCGCTTGAGGACTTCCATACAGTCTTTGATACTGTTTGGCCGGAGACACCGGAGGAAATCCTGTATCTGGCAGAAGAACTTCGTGATTTTACTGTGGTGCCGGACATCAGCTCGGCGGAAGAGTATGGCTGGTTCCTGATTAAGGAGTCCAAGAATTTAGACGTTGATCCCAAATTGGAAGCGTACATCGACTATCAGAAATATGGCCAGTACCGCATCCAGGAGGAAGGCGGCCATTTTGGGGACCGGGGCTATGTAGCATATCTGGGGTCAAAGTCGGAAATCCGTTCGATCATGGACCGAAATCTGTCGGAGAGGCAAATGAATCAGAGTTTCTGGCAAAAGAGAAATCCCAGTATGAAGATGGGCGGCGAGTGATATTGAAAAGAAGATTGAAGATCTATGGCGAATGACGTACAATAGGAAGCAGAAATCATGAGCCGTTTTGGTGTTGGCAAGATGCCTGACTCTGCTGCAAACGAAGATCATCTTTTCGGAATACCTGTTTTGTTACTGTCAGAAGGATTTTGATATGGATGCACGGAACAATCTAAAGATCATACACACCGTGGACGGCGCAATCTTGCAGAACCGGTATGGCAAGGCTGTTATCAGAAGCCACGACATCGGCCTTATCAGTCTTCCGACAGGTGAGATCGTGATGGCAGATCCAACGCTGCGGTTTGAAATCGCCGATTTCAAGCGGAAGGCATTTCAGCAAAAGGTCTCTCCCGGCATATATCCTGTATTCGCATATTCCGCTCATGCAGGAGAGGACCGCACACTTGCGTTTGCAGAGATCCGTTTCACAGATCAGCCACCCGTTACCTTCACGGCAGCCAAGACCATATGTGACGCCGAGCAGTCCAGCCGCAGGAACTGTGGCTATGTCGTAAATGAGTCAACGACGGGATTGATGGACGGCCGGTTTTTCAGAGAGTCCTGTATGCGCTCTAATTCCTTTGAGTTGGATTACGAGACTGCCCTTGATGAACTTCTGGAGGAGAATCTGGAACGATGGGGCATCAACTGCGCAGCAGGGATCGCTCCGAATGGTGATTATTCAGCTGCCCTTTTTACGGTTCCGAGTGGCGTCTATTACTGGTACTGGGGAAAGGGCCAAAAAGGCGAGATCTGCTGCTTAACAGCGGACTTCTTTACGTACCTATAAGCTGTGCAAGTTCCCCCGCCGAAAAGAGTATATTGACAAAAGAGACCGCGGCTGTCGAAAGGCGCAGAGCGGTCTCTTTTCCTTGGACCATGTGACGAGTCCACGGATATTTCAGTAGACTTTTGAGGGGAGATGTGGTATTGCTTGTGTTCACAGAATGTGAGGTGAAAGAGATGAAGGATCGTAATAATCCGGCGGTAGAATATTCTGTTGCATTGAAACCCGCTTCCCAAGAGGAGGCGGGTTTGTTCTATTCAGACGAGAAACAGGACGAGGTCCTGGGGACAGTAGGACATCTTCGGATAGATTTCGGCTCAGGCGGCAAGAGCTTCTGGTCCACATGGTGGCCTCACAATTCAGACCAGTTTAATACCCCAGAGTTTAAGAGAGAACTCCAGCAAATCGTGGATACACTGCGGCGGAATGGACCGCTCCAGAGCCTGTCTGCGATGAGTTCCTACTGCTGGACGCACGGTGGAGAGATCTCGACGAATGACCGTGTCTACGGCTATATCGCGGAGACTGAGCACTACCGCTTCTGCCTGCGCTGTACCCCACGGCCTGGAGACTACCAAGGATATCTGTACTGTTATGACCTGAGAGAACAGCAGATGCGGCAGCGGGAGCGGCTGGTGGGCCGGGTGACCTATGCCAACGGTGAGCAACAAGAGTTCACAGATCCGCAGGAATATCTTCGAACCATTCAAGAAGAACTGCCTTACCGGAACACCACCGGCTTCCGGCATGAGACCCTGACGGATGACCCATCAGTGCGGGAGGCCGTGGATGATATTCTCTGGGACTTCGTCGGTGAAGAAAATCCGCGGCGCACCAATCGAGAAATAACATTCGGAGGTCTTGGTAAATGAATACAGAAATGAAATTCAAACGCCCGGAGCTGTGGAGCTGGCTTGATCAAGGAGGATGTGAAGTATGAAAATTGCAAAAGAGTGGCTGGACTTTCTACGGGAGCAATACCCTGCGGGCAGCCGCATTCAGCTCAGAGAGATAGGCAGCGACCCAGCCCCTATCCCACCTGGCTCCATGGGGACCCTGGATTACATTGACGATGCGGGACAGTTCCAGATTTCCTGGGACAAAGGCCGTAGTTTGGCGCTGGTCATTGGAGCGGACCGTTTCACGGTCCTGCCCCCGGAACCAGCCCTGTTGAAGCTCTATATGCCTTTAACTGCCGACTTCTACCCTCGGGACGAGTGGGGGGATTCCTCCGAAGAGGGAGAGCGGTGGGATGATCGGACACTCACGGAATACGAGGATCAGATTCTCGGTGCCCTCGTCAAAAACCGGATGCCGGAGGAACGGGAACGTGGCCTCATGCACTGGTACGGGGAGCAGGACAGTCTGAACGCCAAAGTCCGCTCCGCAGAATTCACGGTGGAAGTTCGGGATGGCTGTCTCTGGGGTGTAGCGGAATGTCAGGTAGTGGGTGAACTCACTTCTGGAGAGCTGACCAGGCTCAAGGACTTTATCAGCGGCCAGGCATCAGATGGCTGGGGCGAGGGCTTTGAACAGCGGGAGATCAAAGTGGATGGTGGAGAGCTGTATGTCCATCTCTGGAATTCAGATGACTGGAGCATCCAGACCGAACAGGAACAGTTTGTCCCCCAAATCGCCAAAGGGCTGCCGGAGCTGTGCTTCTCCACTTTGCAGACCACTGGCCAGCTCATCTGCATCAGGCGGGGCGAGTCCGGCTACTATCCCTCCGAATGGGAAACCGGCGATAAAGAGCGGAATGTAGAAGAGGCGGACAGGCTCAACGAGAGGATGGGGGTCACCCCCGCCCAGCGGATGGCCATGGAGATCGGTTCCATGGCGGGCTGGGATGTCCCGGGCGCTGATCCCAAGAACTATGAAATTCAGCGAAAAGAGCAGATAGGAGGGATGACTCTTGACTGAAAGAATCTTCGAAGTGGAGATCAGCAACAAGACCTCAAAGGGGTACGAGACAGCCACTGCGCTGGAGATGCCGGCTACCTGGGCAGAGTTTCACGACGCCCTGGAGAAAGCCCGGATCAAGGATGCCAGAGACTGTCATAATGAGCTGACCAAAATTGAATATCCCGGCATCCAGCGTGGGATGATCGGCGACAACGTCAACCTGTATGAATTGAACCTCCTGGCCCAGCGGCTGGCCATGCTGAGTGAGGACGACCGTATGGGCCTGGACGGCCTGCTCCAAATCGAGGGCGGACGGCACATCGGCCCCATCCCTCTGCCCCGCCTGATCAACCTGACCTACAATGCGGATATCTGCCTCTTGGCGCCCCATGTTTTCAACAATCAGCAACTTGGGGCGCTTTTGTACGAGAGCGGGATGCTGACGCAGGAGGCCATGACACTGTTGGATACCACCGAGGACGGCAGCGCATATCGAAAGGATCTGCTGGAGGTATTCGGGAAGCAGTATCAGGAAGATCACGGCGGGGTGTATACTCGCCGGGGCTATGTGGAGCCAGGTGGGGACTTCAAAGAAGTTTACAACCGCAAGGAGATCATGCCGTACTTTAACCGCACCGGTGCCCCTGTTGTGTTGGAAGTGCGGAAGGGATTCTTTAATGACCCTGCTTACGACAATGATCTGACTGCAACCCTGGATCTCCCCGCGGTGGATGACGCGATCTGGAATGCGGTAGAGACTGTGGATGCGGCGTCGATGAAAGAATGTGCTTTCCACTGCGTGGACTGTCGGATCCCATCCCTGCGAGGGTCCATCAATGATGCGATAGAGGATGAGGGAGGAATTGAACAGGTCAATGTATTTGCCCAGATGCTGTCTCAAAGGCAGCGTGTTTGGGATACCGCATCCTTTACTAAGTACAAAGCACTGTTGGATGCCAGTGGTAACCCGAACTTGGAGCAGGCAATCGAATTGGCAAAAGAATTGGACCAGTATGAACTCCGCCCTGAGATCGCAGAGCCTTGGGATTACACGGAAGTGATTTTGCGGGAGAAGTACCCGGACTTGCCGGAGGATCTGTTCCAGACGCCCCAGGCGGCCTGGATCGGGCAGAAATGGCTGGAGCAGGGTGACGCAGCCATTACGGACTATGGCCTGATCCGCCGGAAGGACGGTGGTCCTCTCCCCTGCTTCCGGCAGGAGCAGGCGCAGCAGACGCAGTTTCAGCGTGGCGGTATGGAGATGAGGTGATCGACATGGACAAAATCGAGGGAAAACCGTTTGGACAGCCCGCAAATGACATTGAGAAGCAGTGGCTTCTGGATCGGTTGAAGACCCTCTCTGCCCGGGAGGCATATCAGCTGGCCGCAATGATGCTGACGACCGGACGGCTGAGAGAAGTCTCTGGAAAAGAGGGAGATGAACTGCTGCTGGCAGTGCTGAAGCTGGATCGGAAAGAGACCACAGAGACCATCAACTGCCTGCTCTCCCTCTCAGACTATCAGGTACTCTGCCCCGCGGGAGGCTACGAAAAGCTGGGGGAATACTACCTGCGCTATGAAGCGGAGATGCCGGAGGCGGTGCTCCCCTATGCGAACCTGCAGCAGATCGGCTTCCGGTATGAAGAGCTGCACCCAGGCGTCTTCATCGGCGACTGCTTTGTGGTGCTCCCCGGCCGGGAACCGAAGCAGACCTACGATGGCACGAATCTGGACAAAGTGCAGGAGACGGACTGGAGCCTGCGGCTTCGTCTGGCGGCTCCCGCCGTGCCCAAGGGAGCCTGGGCCTGCCTGCCAGACCATGCCTTCGCAGAGCCAGATAGCCGACTGGGCGAGATCGCCTTAGCCTTACGGGAGCTGAAGGCAGAGACCATCCAAGAATGTGATTTGCTGGAGGTGCGCTGCTCTCTTCCGGGAATCACCATTCTTCAGGATGAGTACGACGACTTAAATGACCTCATCCGAGATGGCAACGATCTGGGCTTCCTGCTGGAAGAGCAAGGGCAAGGAATGCCGGACTTTATGGAAAAATTCACGGCTGCACTGGAGTATGAGAACTGCCACCGGCTCCAGGAGGCACTGGACATCGCTCAGAATCTGCATTGCTATGATTTCATGCGAGCGGACGATGTGGGAGCTTTCGGAAAGCGGGAGCTGGAGAAGCGAGGAGGGTTCAAGAACCCCCTCCTGCGGGACTGTATGGATACAGTTGGACTCGGAGAAGCCCTTCTGGAACAGCAGGGATACCGGCTCAATGTATCAGAGACCGCCTACATCCGGCGAAATGACCGGGAGTTCCAGCATCTGCGGATGCCCGCGCCGCCCAGGCATGATTGGGATATGACCATGTAAAATCAAATACGAAATATGGGCCGTTTTCCTGAAAGGGACAGCGGCCCCTTCTTTTTTTGCGCCCATTTTCGGGAAAGCGGATCCCGGAAGGGAGCGATCATGCGAAAAGAAGAACAACTGTTGGCATACCTGAAAGGTGCGTGTCCCGGCAGGCAGCATGCAGCACCAGGCAGGAGACTCAGAGACATCCTGGGCGTCAGCGAATCCAGGCTGCACGAGATGGTAAACCATCTGCGGCAGGAGGGGTATCCCATCGGCAGCGGCCGGGACGGATATTTCTATATCAGGACCTTCGGGGAGGCCCGGGAAACCGAAGAGCACCTGGCCCGGATGATCCGCGGCCTGGAAGCCGCCCGGCAGGGCCTGCTGCGCGGCATGGAGGAAAAGCTGCTTTCGGATGTGGGAGGTGGCTGCCATCGCTAGACCGTTTTTCCCGTGGCCAGGCAACAAGGTGAAGTTGGTCCCATTCATCGCCCCTATGATACCACCCCATGTGGAGACGTTTCTGGAGGTCTTCGGCGGCAGCGCCGCCCTGAGTCTGGCGCTGAAGCCGAAGAAGGGGCGGCTGGATATCTACAACGACGTGGACAACGATCTGTTCAATGTGTTCTGCTGTATCAAGGAAAATCAGCACGCCCTAGCGCGGGAGCTGAGATTCCTCCCAGTCCATGGCCGGGAACCCTTTCAGTTATACCGGAATATTGCGGCACATGAGGCGGACTACTTCAAACACATCGAGGAGGAAAAGCTGGTCCTTCAGGACCGCGCCTGCTTCACGCAGGAACAGGCGGAAGAGCTGTTGAAGGTGCTGAATGATCGGGCAAAGCTGTTTGATGTGGTTCGGGCGGCGGCGTTCCTGCTGCGTCAGTACGGTAGCTATAGCGGAACCGGGAATTCCGTGGCGGTCAAGACACTGCGTGTGGAGCCCATCATCAAGCGATTCCCTGAAGTCAGCCGACGGATTGAGAGCATCTTCCTGGAGAATCGGGACGCTCTGGAGCTGATCGGCGAGAGGGAAAATCCCAATGAGGTGGTCTATGCGGACCCGCCCTATGTGAAAGCGGAGCGAACATACCCTGCCGAATTTCCCAAGCAGAACCACACCCTGTTACGGGACCTCCTCTTGAAGTATCCGGGATATGCCATCATCTCTTACAATAACTGCCCCTTTGCTTATGTGTGATAAAGAAGCAATAGAAGTGCAAAAAATTTTGCCGTTCCTATCCGACACTTGGCCATTGTGTCGGATAGGTCGGGCGGTTATTCGGGCAAGTCAATCTTGCCGACAAAGCTGTAATAAATCTCAATGTCCTGCCTGCGGGTGCCGTTCTCATCATAGCTGCACTCATGCACCACAATTTTCTCGATCATTTCCCGCAAGAGAGTGGGGGTCAGTTCTTCAAAGGCAAGGTGCTTGCGGACAATGCCCATAAATTTCTCGGCGTTGACGGTAGCTGCCTGTGACTTGTCCAGTTCGGCTTGCAGGGCGGCGGCTCTCTTTTTCAGCTCCGCTTGCTCGGCTTCGTAGTCAGCCGACAGTTCCATGAAACGCTCATCGCTGATTTTGCCGTTTACATTGTCCTCATACAGCCGCTTGATAATGCGGCTGATTTCAGAAATGCGTTCCTGCGCCTGTTCAAGCTGCTTGATGGCTGCGGCGGTCTTTCGCTTGCCGCCGATCTCGTTCTGCTGGACAAGTAGTTTCACAAACCGGCTCTCATGCTTGGCTGCGTATTCGGTCACTTGCCGGAGATTTGCCAGGACACCAGCGGTCAACAGATCGGTGCGGATAAAGTGCGCCGTACAGTTGCGGGTGCGCTTCTTGTAGCTGCCGCAGATGTAGCAGTCCTGTTTGCGGTCTTTGTTCTGATACCGCTGCTGATACAGCACATGGCCGCAGTCGGCGCAGAACAAAATCCCGGAGAACAGCCCCACTTCATCGTAGCGGTTCGGGCGTTTGCGCTGTTTGCGTAACTCCTGCACCCGTTCCCATGTTTCCTTGTCGATGATCGGCTCATGGTGGTTCTCGAAAATGGCCTGCTTCTCGACGGGGTTCTCTATGCTGTGCTTGACCTTATAAGAAGGCTTTTCCGTTTTGAAGTTCACCAGACATCCGGTGTACTCTCGGTTTTCGAGGATATGAACGACGGTGTTGGTCGCCCATTTGCACTCATAGCCTGGGTGATAACGGCGGGTGCTGCCTGTCCGCTGATATTCCAGCGTCCCCGGCGTGGGGATTTGCTGCTCCGTCAGCATACGGGCAATCTTGGTCGGGCCGTTCCCGGCAAGGCAAAGCTGGTAAATCTGCTGCACCACCGGGGCGGCTTCCTCGTCTATAATAAAATTCTCGTCCTCGTCCATCACATAGCCGTAAACCGGCTTGCTGGTAACAGGCTTGCCGCTCATGCCTTTTGACTTTTTCACTGCCTTGATTTTCTTGCTCGTATCTCTCACCAGCCATTCATTGAACAGATTTCGCAGCGGGGTAAAATCGTTGTCCATGCCCTCGCTGGCACTGTCCACATTATCGTTGACAGCGATAAAACGCACACCCTTTTGAGGGAACAGCATTTCCGTGTAAAACCCTACCTGCAAGTAGTTTCGCCCTAACCGGCTCATGTCCTTGACGATGACCGTACCCACTTTCCCGGCTTCAATGTCCGCAAGCATGGCTTGAAATCCGGGCCGCTGGAAGTTCGCGCCGGAAAAACCGTCGTCGGTGTACCAGCGCAGATTGGTAAAGCCGTTCTGTTTTGCGTAGGTTTCGAGTATCCTTTTTTGGTTCGATATGGAATTACTCTCGCCTTGCAATTCATCCTCGTGGGACAATCTCGGATAAAGGGCGGTAATGAGGTTTTGGGTGGCTTGTCTTAACATAAAATCCTCCGTTTCCGACAGCCAGCCCCACTATTCCGTGGTTTCATTGTACCACGGAACGGCGGGGGCTGTACAGCGGCAAAAGCGTTAAATTTGCTTCTTTACAGCTTTTCAATTTTCCGATTTTTATGGTATGGGTTGTCGTCCCATATTTGCAGTAGAAAAGTTCATAACTCCGTGGTATACTCTGATTTAACAAAAAAATCAGAAGTTAAAGGAGAAAACATGAAGTATACAATAGATGAATTAACCGCGGCCAAAAGGCAAATTGATTCAACTCTGCACAAGCTAAGAGAAACAGTAAAAACATTTGAATCAAAGGATAATTCCGAGCGTTATAAATCACAAATCACATTGGCAAAGAGAAGAATAAAAGCCTTTGAAATTGCAAATTATTTTATAGAGAATGAGATTAAGAATTGCTAAAGCACTTCCGATTTTCGTTCCAGCGGTCATGCTCCCTGGCATGGCCGCTTTTCCATGCCCCGGTTCACGCCGGATAAGTCGGCTCCTGTGTAGCAGCGGCTTCCGCTTCCAGTACCCGCGCCATTTTGTCGGCGGCTGTGGTTGTGGTGTCTTTCTTGAAATAGCCGGACACGACAAGGACGGAATTGCCCATGCGGATTTCCGTCACACAGTCAGGGCGGCGGGTGGTGCGGGTGTCGTGCTGCTTGTTATCTGCCATAGGCAATACTCCTTTCAGTCGGTAATCAGTTTCTTCATGCTCTCCATTTTCCGCTTGGCGGTTTCCTGCCGGAAGTTGTCGCCGGTAAAGCGTACCGGGACGCACATGGAAAGCAGGCGGTCATAAATCCGGGAATGGGCGGTGTCCTCCGGGTTGTGCAGGTCGTCCAGCGTAAGGTTGGTCGTGACGATCAGCGGCTTGCCGCTGCGGTAACGGCTGTCAATCACATTGAACACCTGTTCCAGCCCGTATTCCGTCCCGCGTTCCATGCCGAAGTCGTCAAGGATCAGCAGCGGATAACGACAAAGGCGGGAAATGTACTCGTTGCGCCCCTCAAAGCTGGCGGCAAGGTCATTGAGGATAAGAGCAAAGTTCGTCATGCGGACGGGGATTTCTTTCTCCATGAGGGCGTTTGCGATACAGCCTGCAAGGTAGCTTTTGCCGGTGCCTACGCCGCCCCAGAACAGGCAGCCGATATTGTCTGTCCGCATATCTTCCCAATGCTCCACATACCGGCGGGCAAGCCCGGTCTGCGGGTTCCTGCCGTTGTCGTTCTCGAAAGTCCAGTCCCGCATGGTGGGGTCGGTAAAGCCCCGGCGTTTCAGTTCTTCCACGGTGTCAAGGTGTCTGCGCCGCTTTTCGGCGGCTTCCCGTTCCTCGCGGGCGGTTCTCTGGCAGTCGCACTCTGCCGGGTGGCGGTCGCGCCCGAAGATAGCGGCCTTATCCGGCGCAAAATAGGCTTCTTTCGGCTTGCGGCACTTGCCGCAGTACAGTAAACCGTCCTCGCCGGTGTAGTCCTCCGGCTCCGGGATGGTGGTCGTCATATTCTCCAAAACCGCGTTGATTTCATTCTTCATAAACTCTCGCCCTCCTTGCATGAGTAGTCTGGTATGCCCTTTTTAGGGGCTTCCTTTTTGTCGTTCCCCGCCCATATCCGCAGGGCGGCGGCATAGTTCTGGTAGCTTTTCCCGTTGGCGGCAAGGTAGCGGCTCATTTCCTCGATGAACCGTTCCAGCCTGTCAGGGTACTCTGCCTGCAACTCGTCGTATTCGGTCTGTGACAGAAAAATATTTCCATATCGGCCATAGGGCGCGGACGGCCCCCCACTCACTCCCTTTGTTTGGCTCTCTGTAAGGTTGTTTATAGTAGTTTGGTTAGGGGACGGTTTTCCGACCATCATAAGGTCGGTTTTCTGACCATCAGTAGGACGGTTTTCCGGCTCTATGAGGGGCGGACTTCCGGCCATCAGTTGGTCTGAAAACTGTACCTGTGGCACTGGCGGTACTTTGACATAAAGCCGGTTCGGTGCGGAGAAGCCGCCCCGTTCCCGTTCCAACAGCCCCGCCGTGTCCAGTTCATTAAGCGCCCCCTTGATGGTGGTGCTGCCTTTATCCAGTATTTCTGCTATCTCCGCGATGGGATAGATAATATAAATCCTGCCCTCGTCGTCCAGCCACTTGTTTTTCTGGGAGAGGGTGGAACGGTCTAACAGCAGCGAATACAGCAGCTTGGCGGTCTGTGAAATCTCCATTTTCAGCAGGAAACGGGGATACGGCAGATAGGCGGGCAGCCGCGTGTCTGCCCTGATATAATCAGCGATAGGATCACCTCCCTGTGTTCGGGTTGATTTTGGCGTATTGTCACGCATTAAAACGCCGTTTCCGGGGGAAAAGGATAAATGTATCGCGTACCCTTTGACACCCACGAAAAAAGCCTTGATTTATGCGGGTTTGAAAGGCTCTAAAGCGTGACATCTCTGCCTTTGTTTCCGCTTTCTCTCGGCGGCTTTGATTTTCTTCATGCGCCCGGCGCAGTCGGGGCAGTATTTTCCCCGGTTGGATTTGGGGACAAAGGCCGCCCCGCAGACGGCACACCGTTTCCGGCTTCCCCGGCACAAGAGGGCTGCGGCCAGCTCCCCGTCAAGGGGCAGGACAGCCACACGGAACCAGTGGCACATGAGGGAAAAGGAAATGCTCTGGACGCACACGCAAGGCTCCCCGTCGTCCAATAGCAGGCAGTTCCCCTCATCGTAGTTACAGCACTCATGTACCAGCCGCCGCGCCCGCCGGTGCTGGCGGTAGTCCATGTGGGGCAGGTTATCGCTCATGGCTCTGCTCCTTTCTGCGGTGCGGCTCGTCCCGGCGCAAAATCTGGTCGATGTTCCGCTTGACGGTCTGCAACTCCTTGAACCGCTGTTTCTGTTCGTGATAGGTGTTATACAGGCCGTCTTTCTCGGAGATAAGCTGCTCGATCTCGGCCTGCAACGCTTTCCGGGCGGGCAGCTTGGTAATGCCATGCGCCTTGAAATACCGGGCTGCTGCGTCGGCTATGATAAAATCGCTCTCATGGGCCTGCCGGTATGCGGCGCGGGCTTTCTCGGATTTCTGTGCCCGCAGCCCGTCGCGGGCGGCCTTGGTCTGGGCGTAGGCCAACACCTGCCGCTGCAACTTCTTTTTCCCTTGCAGCTTCGTTTCCAGTGCTTTCAGTTCGCCGCTGGTCTGGCGCATTTTCTGATAGGCGGTGTCAACGGCGGCTTCTAACTGCTCCGGGGAAGTAAAGCCGTATTGCTGGTAGACGGACAGCGTTTTGGCGGCCTGCTTCAGATTGTGTATCTTCGCCCAGCGTTCATAGCCCCGGCCTTTGCCCTCGGCCATTTTCTGCTCAATGTCCACAAGCCGCTGCACTCCGTCCTGTTTCGGGGCGGCTATCTCGGCTCTGGCAACCTGCAAGCGGTCTTTTATGGTGCGTGGGGGATCGGGGGATCTGGCTGGCGCTTCGGCTGCTCTGGCGGCGTTTTGCTCTAAAACGGCAAAGACAGCGGCGCGGTCAAAATCGTCGCCCAGCTTCCGGGCGGTAATTGGCTTTGTCCTGTCCGGCGTGAGGTAGGAAAGCCGCCCCCGGCTCTCCTTGACGGTCACACCCTCCTGCAGCAACAGAGAGGAAAACTCGTCAAAGCTGGCGGCGGTGGCAAGGGCTTTCCGTAGGGTCTGCCGCAGCTTCTCCTTGTTCGTTTCAAACTTGGTCTGCCGGGGCGTGATACTATCGGCAATCATGGGGGCGTTCTGCTTGTCCAGCGCGGCCTGTCCCTTTTTCTGCGCCCAATACTCCCGGTCGGTGACGCGGTTCTTGCTGCCGTTCAAGAGGTCGATTTGATAAAGCCCCTCCCGGTGGCACATCTCCATGACTTCGGATTTGAAGTAGCGCAGGGCAGCGTCGGTACATCGGTGCTTGCAGCCGACTTTCGTATCGGCCGGCCTGTCCATGTAGGGCAGGAACGGCACTTCCTCAATCCGCAGGCTGTTTATGACGATATGCACATGAATGTTGCCGCTGTGGTTATGCCCGTCCGGGTGGGTGCAGACAAGGGCCTGGTGGCCGGGAAAATGCTCTTTACAGAATTGTTCCCCCAACGCCTGCGCCCGGTCTACGGTCAGGCCGTTGTCCGGCCCGTCCCGCGGGTCAAAGCTGATGATGTAGTGGTGGCTTTTCACATCTTCCCGCCGCTGGTTTTTCTGATAGCGGAGATTGGCCCGCATACACGCAACGGCAAAATCCTCCCCGTCGCAGTTCAGCGTGGACAGCCGGTAGTCCTCGCGGGGGATAAGCCTGCCGGTTTCATCAAGGACGGGCTTCATGGTAAACTCGTCATGCTCAAAGAGAAGATATTGCTCGGCGGCTCCGTAGTCGGCGTTTTTAGAGTTGATATGCTTGAGTGTTGCCAACCGCGTCACCTACTTTCTTGAGGACTTCATACTTGAGGACGGCAAGGTCGGATATGGCGGCGCGTACCTCGCCGGAAAGGGTGTTGTAGGGTACGCCGTATTCGTTCAGATACCGGGCAATCTGATTGAGGTTGCCGCCGATCCTGCCGTACTCGGCTGTCAGCTTCCCGACAGCGGAAAGCAACTCGTCATTGACCGACGACACATGGACAACCGGGCGTATGGTCGCCCGCCGTATCGCCTGCCGGAGAAATTCGGACTGGCTGATACCATAGGGCGCAAGCCGCGCTGTGAAGTCGGCATACTCATCTTCGGACAGCCGGGTTTTCACAACGCGGCTGCGGTGGGGCGTGTTGTATTTCTTTCGCATGGTGTGACCTCCTTTCTCGCCCGTAAGGGCGCATGAGCAGGGTTTGGGGAAGGCACTCCCCAACAAGTTTCCCGCGAGGGGCAAAACTGCAGAATTGCGGATTTTGGCACCGTGGTAGAAACTTGCTCTCCGTGACTGCAAACTTTCTCTCACTTCCGTCCGCCACTTTTTTGGAAAACTGCAACCACAAAAGTTTGTTTCTCTTTTTCTGCTACTACTAATCCTGTAAAGGGCATTCCTGCCCGCTTTCGCTAAAATGACACCGGACGCAGTGGTTTCTACCCGGTGTTGGAGAAATCCTTTCTCTTTGCCCTCTACTACGGGTAAATGCTCCAAATGCCAAACACCAGGGCAGAAAAATTCCCTCCTCGCTTACTACTACAACCGGCAGGGGGCAAAATGGCCGGGAGCGGAGCCGGACAACAAAAAAAGCAGTAAATCTTTTTCAAGACTTACTGCTTTCGCTGGCCGCGTCGGTGGCGGCTGGTATTCAGTTTTTATGACTTGTCCGGTGGTTCGTCAAGCCGGAACTTGAATTGACAGTCAATTAACCGCTGCTTTACATAGTCCTCCACCTCGGCGTTGACCTGCCCGTTCACTTTTGAGAAATAGCGGATATATCCGGCGTAGTGGAGCAGGACAGCGTTCACGGCTTCTGGGTCGCCCTCACGGGCTTTGAGGATTGTTTCATAGGGGAGAAGTCTACTCATACCGGCTCACCCCCATTTCTTCGCGTAGCCGCTGCAAGGCAAGCTGGATATGCCGCCCCGCTGTGCTGCGTGACCGGCCAATACACGCGCCGATCACGCGCTGCGGCTGGCGCAGAAAGTAATAGCGCAGGATTTCTTCCCGCGTCTGCTCCGGCAAAACAGAGATCGCGTCGGCAAGGGCGGCGTTGCAGAGCAGGACGGTCTGACCGCAGACGGTAAATGGGTATTCCTCGTCCGGCTCCGACGCGGCAAACTGGACAAACTTCTCGTTCATCAGATAGTCAAGGGAAACTTGCCGTTCCCATTGCCGTTTAAGCTTCAAAATCTTGTCCAAGGCGGCACAGCGGATAACAGTCTTGCAAAAGGCGTTGTACCTGCGCTGGATATATTCTTGATAGGCTATCTGGTCGGTCATGGAAATTCCCCTTTCTGAATAATAGTGCGGGGCGGTGGCACTTCTTGCTGTCGCCCCTTGATTGCCTACCAGCAAAGGCGGGCGGGGCTGTCAACGGCTGCGCATATGCGCCGTTCATCTTGACCGTTGACTGGCTCGGCTGGGTTTGCTATTTACCCGACAAACTTGAATTTATTTTAAGCTATCACGTTTTACCTTCTTAAGCCTTACTATCATTACCATAGGAATTTCTTTGTTGGTTTTAAAACATTCTTCATAAAATCCATCAATGACAAATCCAGCTCTAAAACAAAGGTTAAAAATATCTTGTATGGAACGATGATAATAAATCTGCTCTTTCGGTTGCCCTTCAATCGCTATATCATAGTAACTGTGCGGTGTCATATATTTTTCAGTCAACGTGACAAAACAAGGGTGTTGCGTTGCAAAGACAAAAATTCCGCTTTCCTGCAACAGTTCATAAACAGCCATAAGAAGTGGTTCAATATCCGTAATATCCATAATTGCCATATTAGAAACTGCTTTCGTAAAGGCTCGATTTCTTTTTAATTCTAATATACTTTTTCTATCGGTCGCATCCGCCACACAAAATTCAATTTGTTTTGCATATTGTGATTGCCGTCTTTTAGCCAATTCTATCATTTTTTTGCTGTAATCAAAAGCGACAACCGAAGCGCCTCTTTGTGCAAGATACGAAGAATAATTTCCATTGCCACACGCAATATCCAAAATGTAATCCGCAGGATTAGGAGATAGAAGTTCCGTTACTTTGGGACGCACTACCTCTCTGTGAAATTCATTAGATTCGTCACCCATTGCATTATCCCAAAATTGTGCGTTCTCCTCCCAGATTTTTTTACTTTCCTCTGTTCCCATGTTCTCTCCCACTCCCCAAATTTGCTTTTTTGCTTCCATTAAATCTTCCTTACTATATTCCATTGTTACCCTCCATAACTTCTGATTGTTGCCGTCTTGACGATTATGTATCTTTACATTACCTTCTGAAACATATGGCGCACCTTGTCCAGGCGGCTGTTTGGACGGCGGGGCTGGATGACCGGCTGACCGACAGCGGCCTGATATCCTTTCAGCTCTGTAAGGCATACGCTCCGCCCGTTGGTGTAAAAGGCCAGATCAGTACGGTATGCCTGTATACAGCGGGCGGGAATCTCGCCAGTAAAGACAACTTCATCCTTTTTTACCTGGGCCGTTTCGATGGTGGCACAGTATTTCGGTGCATCATGATAAGCCCTGGAAAGGTATTCCTGGGGCGCATAGAGGATGAAGGAGAGATAAGGTTCCAGCAGCTGCGTCCCCGATTCCTTCAATGCCTGTTCCAATACAATCGGGGCCAATGAGCGGAAGTCCGCCGGCGTGCTGACCGGACTGTAATAAAGCCCGTATTCAAAGCAAATCTTACAGTCCGTTACGTTCCAGCCGAACAAGCCCTGCTCCAGCCCGTAACGGATACCATCCCTGACAGCGTTTTGAAAACTCTGGTTCAAGTATCCCAGCGAAACCCGGCTCTCGTATTGTACACCGGAGCCAAGCGAGAGTGGTGTAACAGACAGTCCTATGGATGCCCAAAACGGGTTGGGCGGCACCTCGATATGGATGGTGTGGCTGGCTGCTTTGAGCGGCCGCTCCATATAAATGACGGAGGGTTCCTTTACCACTGTTTCAAGCTTGTATTTTTCCGACAGCAAAGCGGAAACAACCTCCAACTGCACCCGGCCCAAAAAAGAAAGAATGATCTCATGGGTGATGGAATCCACTTCGCAACGCAAAAGCGGGTCAGTATCCGCAAGTTGCGTAAGAGCGTCCAGCAGCCGTTCTCTTTGCGCTGCCGTTTTCGGCGCAATCGTCGTCCGCAGCATGGGGAGGGGGTCCTCGCGCCACCTTTTACGAGGGAGCCGGGTTTGGTCCCCTAATACATCGTTTAACCTCACGCTGTCGCTGGGAAGGATAACAATTTCACCCTGATAAGCGGTGTCTGTCCGAACAATTTCCCCTTTGGATGGAATACGCATCTCTGTGATTTTCAGCTTTTCTCTCCCGGCCAGGGCCACCGTATCCCGCAGGCGCAGCGTTCCGCTGTATAACCGTAGATAGACACGCCGCTGGCCGCAATCGGTGTACTCAACCTTGAAAACGCTGCCGCATAGGGCGGCGCCCCCCTGTTCCCCAATCGGTTGGAACAGCCCTGTCACCGCATCCATCAACGGTTGAATGCCAAGGCCATTTTTGGCGCTGCCATGATAGACTGGGAACAGGGAGGCGTCTTGAACCCGCTGCTGTTCCTCCCGCGCAAGTTTTTCCCGGCTGATTGGTTCTCCTGCGATATACTTTTCCAATAATTCATCGTTATTTTCGATGACCGCATCCCATGCTTCTATGTCGGTATTTTCCTCCAGGACTATTTCCGGGGACAGCGACACCGTCTGCTTGATGATAATATCGGCGGAGAGCTTATCCCGAACAGACTGAACCACGCTCTGCAAATCAACGCCAGCCTGGTCGATCTTGTTGATAAAGATAACGGTGGGAATGTTCATTTTCCGCAGGGCATGGAACAGAATACGGGTCTGGGCCTGCACGCCATCTTTAGCGGAGATCACCAAGATGGCCCCATCTAAAACAGCCAAAGAGCGGTACACCTCCGCCAAAAAATCCATGTGGCCGGGCGTATCCACAATGTTAACTTTACATCTGTGCCACTGGAAGGAAGTGACTGCCGCTTGAATGGTAATCCCACGCTGCCGCTCCAAAAACATGGTGTCCGTCCTCGTTGTCCCTTTTTCGACGCTCCCCGGTTCTGAAATGGCTCCGCTGGCATATAGCAGGCTCTCCGTCAAGGTCGTCTTTCCAGCGTCTACATGGGCAAGAATTCCAATATTGATTATTTTCATGTGATTGTCCTCCCTTTACAGCCCCAAAGGGCATAAAAATCCCCAGCAGTAAAATACTTTTACCACTGGGGATTATAAGTTGCGGACATACACATATACAGCATACACCTGTTTGTGATTGCTGTTTTTGGGGATATGTCAAAATTGATAAGGCAAAAGTATTCTTAAATTGGGTACAAAAAACTAAGCCCCTACAAAAGGAGCTATCATAATCCTTTGTTCCCACTATTTGATTATAGTTTTATTTAAGAATACCTTGCCGCATATTTTTTACTCCTTTTCTGGATTAAATCATTGTATCACATCAGTTTTAGGAAAGCAAGTACCTAAAAGAAATTTTTCTTCCCCTTATATGTAACAATCATACCGGCTTCCTAGCGTTCAGAATGTTTTCTGCTGTCTGCTGTGGTGTTTGGTTGGAATTGTCCAACCAAAAGCCGATCCGTGGTGTTGTCTGCATTTTACTAAATACAAATTCAATGTATACAGAAAGATATAAGGAGTGGGAGGGATTCCGCCGTAGTTGGCATTGTAGGAAAATCCAAAAGTTTAGATTTTCCCACAATGCTTATCTTTTGGTCTTTGGTTCGGAATAGTGTAGTGCTGGCGGTCTATCTCTTGTTTTCGGTTGCTTGCTTCCTTACCGTACATGAGCATTGGCCTGGGAGTTGTATCGGAAGGACTTTTTCATCTTCTCCCTGGTCCGGGAAAATCCGCTGAAAAAGGAACGTGGGGCAATTTACAAAGAACTGATCATCACCAACTACGATCCCAGGCCTCTCATGGACCAGCAGCTGGACCTGTTTGAACGTGAGATGGATGAGAAATGGGTCCTGGTCCCAGTTAACATCCCAACTCACACGCTGAAAACTCTTTAGGAGGAAGATAACCATGAAATTTACACTGCACCGTAAGCCCGACAGCAAAGCCCAGAAGATCCCCTTCCCTGCTATGCAGATCGCCGGTCTCGCAGACGCGGAGGCGTTGGTGCTCCGTGCGGAAGAGGGCTGCATTCTTCTGGCACGTGATTCGCTCTCTACTAGGGAAATTGTCAAGGTGATTGCTTTCCTGGATGAGATCGTCACGTCCATGGCGGAACAACTGGCGAAAAAAAGCGACGAGATGGCCAGCCTGCAAGAGGAAGATGATCCTCTGAATGCATTCGACGAGGATGAGATCGACACGCTGGAGGACTTTTGTATCAACTTGGAGGGCCTCCGGAGCCTCCTTGCTATGGAGGATGGCAGAGATGAATGAAGCATATCTCTACCCATATTCCGCAGAGTATGCCCGCCAACGGGGAGAAGAGTCTCTATGGCGGGCCAGTTACCTGAGCAACATGGACTGCAAGGATGCCATTCGGAAAGCCGTCTGGCAGCATTACGACGGTGCCCATCTGGACGGAGACTGTCTGGCCAAAGTTATCCAGGAGTTCGGCTATAAACGAACAGCTTGGGTGCTGGCTAACACGATACAGCAGTTGGAATGGGGTGGCCAGTACAGTTCTGAGAATAAAGAGTGGGCCAGTCGAATCTATATCCCACCAGACAAATCCCACAATCTCAACTTTGTGGTGCCAATCCGTTCCGCTGTGCTGAATGGTGTGGTAGATCAGTACCGTGCCGCGTATCAGGCTTTGGGGCTCTTCAGCCCTAATCAATGTGAGCCAGACTCTTTCGAGAAACTGGACTACGAGGGAAAGGTGCTGGTGCTTTCTCCGGATACTCTGAAAGAGTCCTGCTGGAAGCCTGAAAATCAGCTCTGGTACGCCCATGACGGCTTTGGGTGCAGCCCCACCGCCATTGGAAGATCTATCCGCTGCACCTGCCTGAATGATGAAGAAATGGCCCGCTGGAACCGGACCGACTTCACTGGTGTGCTGAAGGAAGAGTTTCTGCCAGACTGGGCAAGGGAAAAACTTCAGGAACTGAAACTGAACAAATTACAGCAGATGAGTCGCTCCGAAAAGGAGCAAGCCCTTGCCATGCGGATCAACCTTGCATGGGACAGATATGAGATGTCGCTCCAAACGCTTTCCGTCTCTGAAGTCATCGACCAGATAGCGGATGTGTCCGCAGTGTGGATGTGTCGGGATGCTCTGCTCAAGGATATGGAGCTGTATTCAGATGAACAGTTGATATTTCTACTCTCCCTGTTTGACCCGCTGGACCAGATGCGGGACCATCTGGCCCAGGAGCAGGAGGCGGATCAAATGGAACAGGTGAACGATGCGATCCGATGCCTTCAAAAAGAGCTGCAGGAGAGTCAGAAAATCAAGACGCCTGGCCAAGGCGGAATGTCCATGAAGTAACAGGAGATTGCGATGCAGTATTACATCATTGATGACCTGCGCCTCCCGCCCAAGCGTACTTTTCACAAAGGGTGGACCATGGAGCGGTTTCCATCGCTGCAGGAGGCGCTGGCCAGGTACCGTGCGCTCCCCTCCCGCCAGGCAAAGAGCCTAGGGATGACAGATGGTATCCATGTTCTGGAGCTGGCACGGCACGTCCTGATATACCCCGCGGAGACAGCATGGGAGGACGTTCAGGCGGCCAGACCGGAACTGCTGCCGCTATGGGCGGAGATACCAGAGGCGACGGCTGCGGCAGAAGACTGTATCTCCGCTTTGAACCTTCGCTATCAGCTCTCCGGGAGCGTGGTGACACCCGTCCCATCCAGAGATAGACTGCGGCGGGACCTGCGGGACAAGTATCTGTGGTTGAGCGGCGAGAGCGGACAGGAAACCGCGCTCCGCTGGGTGTATATCGTTGGCGCCGGCTGGAAACAGCCGGCCTTTTTACGCCAGTGGAAGAGGACTGGACATCCCCTGGTGCTTCGCTGTCAGGCAGATGGACTCACGGAACAGGGCGCTTATATCCTACTGGAGACACTGCCCTGGGAATACGACGTATTGATGCGCCGCACATTGGAACAGCGAGAAAGAGAGGCAGAACGTATAGAATACAGTCATGAACAGAGTTCTATGCAGCTCAATACCAGGACCTACCTGCCCAAAGCGGAGCAGCAAGTACAATCCGGCCCCAAAATAGGCGGGCTGGGAGAAATGAAATAATGGAGAGGAGAATGAAGATGAGACGAGCAATGATGCTATGCGCCGCTGTGTTGTGCCTGACGATGACACTGGCCCCCACAGCCCTGGCCGCAGGAACGAACGAGGTGGAGATCTGCTACCCTACTGCTATCACCCAGAGTGAGGATGGCACCGAGCTGCGAAAGCTCTATGACCTGGGACCGGAGGACGATCCCACGGGCATCCCCCGGTCTGACTTTGAGCAGGATGGTTTCCACTATACTCTGACAGATCTGCTGCGGCAGGAACTGCCGGAACACGACGAGCGACAGCACACGGAAACGGTCAGCCTCCAGAGCGCCAATAAGGACATGGCCTCCATCCTGGCACTGCTGCCTCAGGAGAAGGAGTTCATCACGGAGGACGGCTACATGGGCACCCTGTCTCTCCAGCTGGACACAGTCCAGGTGGAAGTCTCCGGCTACGGCAGCAGCACCCGGGAGATCTCCGCCACCAGGTCCTATCCCAACCTGGCCAATCAGGACACTTCCAACATCCCCAAGACCATCCAGGACAATGGACGGACCCTGACCCTCCAGACCATCAACTGGCAGACGGACAACACAGCAACCCTGGACGGCTACGCCCTGGGTGACCGCTTTACTGCCGTGGCCACCTACACCGGCAGTGCTACCAGCAGCTATGTGAAGGGTTACACCGTCACCGCCGACTATACCGGCACTGTTGGCAAAATCAATCTGGACCGTGTCCGCTATGTGGCCATCTTCGAGGGCACACCCCTCCAGCCGGTGGAGGAAGTGCCCGCAGCGGCGGCCTTCAGCTGGGCTGTGCTGCTGGTGCCCATCGGCATGGTGGCCCTGGTGGGTGCCGTGGCCGGGGCGGCGCTGTTCATCCGGCACCGCCGGGAACACGAGCCGGTGGAGGAGAATGAAGTGTGAGAAGAAAGCATGGGAAATATGCGAGGAGGAGTTTTCATGAAACGAGTCATTACAAGCCTTGTGAGCCTTTGTCTGGCCGCCTGTCTGGCATTCCCCGCAGGAGCCCTGGACTATACCATCGCCGCGCCGGGCGATCCGGAGTACGGAGATCCCACTTCCATCGAACCTGTCATCATGGCAGACGGCGGCGCGGCAAAAAATGAGGACCGCAGCAAGAACGCCGCCCGGATCCCACCGGCCTTTGGCAGTCCCAGCGCATACGCGCTGAACACTGGCACATACCTCACCCCCAACCTGGCACCGGGAGGACAGGCAGTCACCGGGGCGGTCATCAACGGCGGTTCTGCCGCGGTGGTGACACCGGGGACCTCCGCCTCCAGCAGCGGGTCCACGGTATCTTCGTCCACCGGCTTCACGGAAGTGACAAGTGATCTCTACTACAGCGGCGGATATCTGGCGACCCTCAAGATCCCAGCTGTCGACCTGAACGTCAAGGTGTACCAGGGCACGGGCAGCAAAACTCTGGCCCGCGGGGTGGGGCACTTTGAGGAAACCAGCATCTGGAACGGCAACATAGCCCTGGCGGCCCACAATAGGGGTACCAACGACTACTTCGGTGAGATCCATACCCTGGATATCGGAGACCGAATTACACTGGCCACCAAACTGGGGACCCGGACCTACAAGGTGGTCTCCGTGGAGAAGATCAGCGAGACGGATCGGAGCGAGCTATCCCCCTCCGCGGAGAACCGCCTGACCCTGTACACCTGCGTCCGGGATCAGCGTACCTACCGCTGGTGCGTCCAGGCGGTGGAGGCGTGATGGACAAACTGCTGTATGATCGAGCGATTCCTTCTGCGTTTTGGTCAATAGCTTTCCACATTTTCTTGGCGTATCATGGTGCCACAGGCAAGAGGGACTCCCCATGACCGTGGAAGAGTTCCTCGAAATCCATCCGGATGAGGATGTGGACCTGCAGGTGCCGGAGGGCCGTGTCCTGCTGGATCACGGACAGGTCCAGCGCCTGCTGGGAGGCCGACCGGTGATCGTCTGCAAGACCGGCGTACAGGACGCCCAATATATGCAGGCGGAGGATCTGCTGAACCAGGTGGTCTATCTGACCCATCAGACCTGCAGTCTGTGGCGGGTATCCGCGGCCCATGATCCGAAGTTGCAAAAACCGGTACGCTATTGGCCAAAGCTGAAGAGGGGGATATCGCTATGAACAACAGAGGAAAGAAGATGGGACTGCTGCTCACCGGCATGGCATTGGGTGCGACGTTCTGCGGCGGCGCTGCGGCAGCGGGTATCGTTGCGGTGCCCACCAGGCAGCCCATCTATGTGGATGGACAGCAGGTGAAGATGGAGGCATACAACATCAATGGGTCCAACTATGTGAAGCTGCGGGACGCCGGCAGGCAGGTGGGATTCAACGTCTATTGGGACAACGGCGTCCAGGTGGACACGGGCGCCCCCTACACCGGCGTGGCGCCGACACGCGATGAGCAATCGGTACCTGCCTCGGATATCTCATCCATGCGGCAGGAAATCGTTGATAGAACCAACCAGCTCCGTCAGGAGGCTGGCCTAGCGGACTTGGAAACCGACGTCATGCTGACACAGGCGGCCCAGGTCCGAGCTGATGAAATGGCTGCCACCGGCACCTACTCCCACATCCGGCCTGATGGCTCTGACCGGTCAACCGTCAGCAACTGTCCCTATACCGCAGAGAACATTCACAGGATCGCGGACCGCCGGCTGGCGGAGTTGGGCAAAGGACTGGCGGAAGTGGTTGTGGATGACTGGGCGGCATCCAGCGGACATCTGAAGAACATTCTCAATGATGGGCTGTCCGAGATTGGCGTGGGCCTTGCCCGAGGTATGAATGCCGCTGGAGAAGATTGCTGGTACTGCGTTCAGATATTCGCTTATGAAGGGTATCACGTCACTTGGGTGGACAACCCTGTAGAATAAAACAGAAAGCAGGCAGCCGCCTGCTTTTTGTTCGATCAATCTTTGCAGAACCTCCTGGCACCGCAGTTGTAGAGGATCGCCATACGGGGCTCCAGGACCGGCAATTCTGTTTCGCCGTTCTCTTCCTGCAGATACCACTTCTCTCCGTCCGTGGAGAGGACCTTGGTGAGGTCCTTGAGCGAATAGGCATTCATTTGGATACTGCCTCGATCCCACTGGGAGAGAATGTACGGAACATCCACATCAGAAGGTGAGTCGATGATGGCCAGCTTCAGCTCCTGGATGTACGCCCCGCCAAAGACCTGGTCGATCTGCGCATTCTCAAAGCCGCTGTCGGAGAAAGCCTTTACGGCATCCACAAGATCCGTGTTGTTCCAGATTGGAGCCACCACATAGCTCTTCGTCAAATCTACCCGCACGGTCCCCTTGGAGGGGATCTCAGACAGTGGGATCAAATCGTCCAAGGAAAACGGAGCTGTTCTGGTCTTTGGCAGGAAGATCCTGGCGGCGCTGTCCGCGGCCATGCTGGAGGCCAGAGCACGGATGGCCCAGTCCAGATAGACATTGAAATCCCGCCCGGTCTCGTGGCAGCAGTGCAAAGCCTGATTTAAGAATTTGGAAAATGCCTCATAGTCCGTCAGGGCCATAGGTGGCAGCGGGCTTTCATACAGTTCCTTCATGGGGTTGAGCGAAAACATGGCAGTTCCTTTCTTTCCTCTCTCATCGCAAAAATCGACATTATTCTAGCATATCACAGCTCAAAATACAACGACCAGTCTGTGCTGCTTGCATAGGCAATGGCAGGCCGTCCTATATGGACGGCCTGCTTTTTTGTGCCCTTTTACACTCGAAATCCAAATAAAAGGCCGTGAAAGGAGGACACCGAAGCGGCCTTTCGAGTGGGCTATCCCACCTTTCACGGTCAGAAAGGGTTTTATGAAAAAGAGAATCGTCACATTGCTTCTGACTCTGCTGACAGTGCTCTCGCTCCTGCCAACGGTGGCGATGGCGGCAGAATCCACTGGCGTGGGGATTACGCCGGTGACGGACCCCAACCTCTGGACCACCCGGCTCAACTCCCAGGGGCAGACCTATTCCTACCGCCCGCCCACGGCGGCGGGGCGGCAGCTCTACTGCATGGACCTGGGCTACTCTTACCGTTCTGGCACGGAGTCGTTTCTCCAGTCCTACATGTACCGCTCCGCCACCGGAGCGGATGCGGACGCCCTGTGGAATGACGCTGTTGCCGAGACCGGCCTGGGCGAGATGGACGCCATCACCAAAGAGAACGTCAAATGGATGATGAGCTACATTGCGGACTACACCGGTGAAATCCCCGGCAGCCTGTTCATGGCACTTCAGACCTACATCTGGGACAATCAGAGCGATAAGAGTGCGGGCGGCGATCCCAGCGGCGACATCGACGCTGGCGGCTTCGCCAACGCTGATACCTACGACCAATATGTAGAGTATTACAACTGGCTGCTGGGCCAGAAGGCCAATGAGGATGCCGAATTCCAGCGGCAGATCGAGGAATACGCCGCCCAGGGCATCCACGCCTCCATCGTGGAGGACGAGAGTTCCAAGTGGGCGGTGCTGGCCACCTCCAGTGTCTCCGGGCGGCAGTCCTTCTTCGCCTACCACAGCGGCCGTAAGGTTATCGCAGATGATGAACCGCAGGATGACGATGATCCTCCTCCCGCTGGCGATGGCGACATCACCTTCCAGAAGGTCATCGCCGGTACCGACAAGGGCCTGGACGGGGCCGTCTATAACATCTACCTGGACGGCCAAATCGTTGGCAGCGATGTGACCTCCGGAGGGGGATACATCGAGGTCCACGATGTCACCGAGGGCCTGTGGTCCTTTGTAGAGCAGGAGGCCCCGGCGGGCTATGCCTTGGACCCGACGCCCCACAGCGTCTACGTCAGCGTTACCGACGGCGATAAGCAGTACACCGTCACCGTTGGAGACGAGGAGTTGCCCGGCATCAAGGTCATCAAGACCTCGGCTGTCGATGGCTCTCCCGTGGAAAACGCCGTCTATTCTATCGAGGGCGTCACTTGCGCCTTCAGCACCTCCGTCTCCACCGGACCGGATGGGAGCGCCCTGGTGGAGGACCTCCCCGCCGGCGTTTATATCGTCCGTGAGGAGTCCGTTCCGGAGCCGTTCGTGCGGACTGCCAGCGAGCAGACCATCGCCCTCCGGCCCGGCAAAATCAGCGAGGCACGGTTTGAGGATTACACCCGGCCCGGATTGGAGATCGTCAAGCGGAATATTGCCGACAGATCTCCCATTGAGGGAGTCACCTACCAGGTCCGGCAGATCGACGGGGATTTCCTGGACACCGTAGAGACCGATTCCAGCGGCAAAGCATTTCTCGAAGTGGACCCCGGCAGCTACGAAATTTCGGAGGTCAACGTACCGTCCAACGTCATTATCAGCGAGATTCCCCAGACCATTTTCCTGGAGCCGGGCGTCACCCGGACGGTGCGCTTCTTTAACGCAGTCAAACCATCGCTCACAGTTATCAAACGCAATTCCATCACAAAAGATCCACTTGAGAACGCCAAGTTCCATATCTATTATGCCAGCGACAACACGGAAACCGGCGAGATCAATGACCTGGGGACGTACTACACGGACTCCTCGGGGCGCATCGTGCTCACCAATGTCAACAGGGGCTGGTACAAGGTCGTCGAGGAGGAGAGTCCGACAGGATTCTCCATCCAGGATGACGGCGTCTATGAGTTCTACCTGGAGGCCGGCGTCAGCCGTGAGTTGGTCGTGGACAACACGCCTCTCAGTGCGCTTGTTGTCTACAAATACGATAGTGCGACGAAGCTGCCGCTGGAGGGCGCACGATTCGAGCTGCGTTACCTCAGCGGCGAGACCTCCGGCACAGAGGGGACGGTCATTGGCGAATATGTGACCTCGAAAAATGGGTCCTTCACGGTCACGGGGCTAAAAGAGGGCACCTATATCTGTCAGGAACTGGAAAGCCCGGACGGCCACCTCATCGACTCGGAACCCCAGACTGTCTATATCTCTGGCAAAGAGCAGGATGTGGTCACCCTGCGGTTCGGCAACGCGCCGTTGGGGTCTTTGCTTATTACGAAGGTCTCGGATGATGAGAAACGGGAGCCGCTCTCTGACGTCGAGTTCCTGCTGACGGACAGCAGCGGAAACTTCATCGGCACCAACAACGGCCGGTATGTGACCAACAGCGCGGGCGAGATTCTGGTGGAGGGCCTCATCCCTGGAACCACAGTGGTTGCGCGGGAGGTACGGGCCAAGCCTGGCTATCTGCTGGACGACAGCCCCCAGTACGCCCTAATCCGCAGCGGCGAAACCGTTGGCCTCGAATTTAGAAATGCTCCCGCAGGCAATCTGGTCATCGTCAAGCGGAGCAGCTCCGGCACCCATGAGCCGCTGGAGGGGGTGGAGTTCAAGATCACCTATGCGGATGGGTCCTATGTCCCGGATGAAAACGGCCAGCTCTCCTCCAACGGCCTCTACTATACGGACCGGGAGGGAAAAATCACCCTTTCAGGGGTAGTTGGGACTATCGTAGCAACGGAAACGGCCTCGATTCCAGGGTACACCATCGACGAGGCCACCCGGACCCAGACGGTGGTGGTCCACCCAAACGACACCCAGACGTTGTATGTGTACAATGAGCCAGAGACGACCCTCGTCCTGGAAAAGTTCATCAAAGGCACAGACCGGGAGCCGTTGGCCGGCGTGGAGTTCCTGGTCACAGACGGCGCCGGGACGGTCATTGGTCCCAACAACGGCGTCTACACCACCGGGGAGGATGGCCGTGCGGTCATCACCGGCCTCACCCCCGGAACTACCATCACCGCCAGGGAGACCCAAACAGCGGAGGGCTTTGTGCTGGATGGCAGCCCCCAGAGCATCCTCATCAAAGAGGGCGAGGTCCAGACGTTGACCTTCTGGAATGCCAGAGAGGGTGGCGTGGAGCTGGTCAAGGTCAACGCCGCGGACAAGACGGAGCGGCTTTCTGACGCTGTTTTTGAGATCCGCAAGGCATCGGATGACGCCCTAGTGGACACCGTCACCACGGGAGACACCGGCACTGTGTTTGCTCCGCTTGCCGAGGGCGATTATTATGCTCTGGAACTGGAAAGCCCCTCCGGATTCAAGCTGGACTCTACCCGGCACTATTTCACCGTCAAGGATGGCGAGGTCACCCAGGAGGTCATTGAAAATGAGGCCGTCTCCGGCATTCTGCTCCATAAGGTGGACAGCGCCACTGGGGATGGAATTTATGGCGTCACCTTCCTGCTCTACGATGATACCAACACCCCCATTGGCCAGTACACCTCGGATGACCGAGGCTATGTTTACATTGAGGGGTTGGAGAGTGGCCGCTTTTATTTGCGTGAATTGGAAAACGAAGGTTATATCGTAGACACGGAGAAAAAGACCGTCTATGTAAAGTCTGGGGAGACCACGGAGATCACCTGGAAGAATACCCCCATCACCGGTCAGATTCAGATCACGAAAACCTCGGCAGACTATAACAGTATGAATGGCTGGCCCGCCGGGACGCCCATCCCCAACACGGAGTTCGAGATTTATAACGCCCGGACCGGCAAGCTGGTAGATACCATCCGCACGGACAAAAATGGTGTCGCCGTCTCCAAGCCCTTGCCTTTGGCGCGCTACGAAGTGATCGAATCCAAAGCCGCGGATTTCTATGGCCTGGACAAGACTCCCATCGAGGTGGAGATCGAGTACGCCGGGCAGATCGTGAAAGCCGCCATGACCAACAAGAGCCTCTACACCAACGTCTCCATCAAGAAGACCGGCTATGTGGAGGTCATGCCCGGCCAGACCCTACGCTACGACTTCACCGACATCGCCAACAACTCCACCACATCCCTCGAGTCTTTCTACTGGAGGGAGCGCCTGCCTGCTTTCGCGCACTTGCAGAAAATCGTCACCGGCACCTGGAACGTCCCCGGCAGCTACAAGATCGTCTATAAGACCACGCTCAGCGGAGATACCTACCGGGTCCTGGCGGACAATCTCAGCACCCAGCAGAACTATGTGCTGGATGCCTCGCCAGCGGCCCTGGGCCTCGCCTCCGGGGAGAAGGCAACGGAGTTCATGGTGGTGTTCGGGATCGTGCCGGCCAACTTCCGGCAGGTGGAGGCGCCCGTGGTGTACTGCACCGCCAGCCAGTGGCTCACCGGCGGCAGCCAGATCGTCAACCAGACAGATGTGGGCGGCATCCACGATGGGCAGTGGATCATGGCCACCTCCCGGTGGGCGACCAAGGTCTATAAGCCTGCTGAACCCCTGCCCAGAACCGGATATTGAGAAGCATCAGAAACTGGAGAGCCGCCCCGATTTGGGTCGGCTCTCCCATTTTCGATAGGAGGAACAACGATGAACCGTAAGAGATTCCTGCCTATGCTGACAGCATTCTACCTGCTGGCGGCTCTGTTCTGCACCCCAGCCCTGGCGGTCGGCAGTGTGGCGGATGCGGTGGAACAGACTTGGGGCGACGCCTCAGAGCAGATCAAGGCTGTAGTGGACAGCGTAGTGTTTCCGGCGTTGAGCATGGTGCTGGCCATTGCGTTTTTTGTGAAGCTGGCGCTGACGTATTTTGAGTATCGGAAGCACGGACAATTTGAGTGGACGGGCCCGGCCATCCTGTTCGTCTGCCTGATCTTCGTCCTGCTGGCCCCCAACTACATCTGGGGCATCATCGGAGGATAAGGAGAATGGTAATGCAGAGAGAGGAATTTTCGGAGAGGGCCCAGACACAGAAGATGGATACGAACCAGGGAGAGCGGGCACGCCTGGAAAATAGGAGGCGGTTTTCAGGGGAACTGGCGGAGGGGGCCCTTCAGTTTTTCGCCCTGGAACAAACCCTTGGTGGCCAGGCGGGAGGCTTTGGAGCGTGGCTGCAAGCCACATACGAGTTGAATGAAGATTTTGAAGAGCCCTATTCAAAAGTAGTGGATGACATCTGTCAGGCATTTCGGGAGGTGGAGCGCCGCCATGGGACAGCAATCGCCCAACATTTATATGACGTCCACTCTGTCATCCTTCCGACGGAGATTCAGAACGCTGCCGATTACCTGGCTCTTGGCGGGCAGCCGGAGGATCTCCCAGCGTTGGCAAGGAGCGGCATTTTTCTGGAGCATCTGGACCCAGATGCCATCACCAGGGCTATCGACTACATGGAGTCTGCCGGAGAGGCATCCGGCGCCTATCAGGCCGCAAAAGTTGAGACACAGGATAAGACCTGGGATTCCGGACAGAAGTTCCAGCAGACCATGGGGAGGTAACTTGGGTTACCGGAATGCCGCGGCTCGGGAATCATGAAAATCAGATTGCTTAATGTCCTACCGCAGGGTATAATAAATTCAGCGAGGAGGTGCTGAGGATGACGGTTAAAGTGAAAGAGGAATTGTCCCATATCTGCCAAATCATTGCGGAAACAGTGGATGCTGAAAAAATATACCTGTTTGGCTCCTATGCCTACGGCACCCCGAGTCGGGATAGTGACTATGATCTGTGTGTTCTCGTCTCTGATATGGCATTGCGTCCTGCAGACGCGGTCAAACGAATTCGCCGCGCCCTGTTCATGGTCCAGGACACGCCGCTGGATGTGATCGTGTATCATACCGGAGTCTTTCGGCAGAGGCAAGCACAGCCCTCCCTGGAACGAAAAATTGCGAGAGAGGGGGTGGTCCTGTATGAACGGCCAAGAGACATGGAGCAGCGAATGGCTTGACTTGGCGGAAATGGACCTTGGCGCTGCGGAATACTTGCTTGGGATGCGTCCAGTACCTGTGGAGATCATCTGCTATCACTGCGAACAGGCAGCTGAGAAAATGCTGAAAGGAACACTGGCGCAATTTGGCATGGAACCGCCCAAGACACATGATTTGATTCAGCTCTGCAAGCTCTGTATGGAGCGGGACCCGCAGTTTGAGCAGTTGGCAGACGCCTGCGTGGAACTGACCCCCTATGGTGTACAGGTGCGGTATCCGTCCCATATGGAGCTGGATGAGTCTGACATGAACTGCGCACTGCGGGAATGCAGGAAGATCCGCGAATTCGTTTTACAGAGACTGGATCCACATATCTCACAAGACATTAAAGCGGTAACAGAAGCAAAACGGAAGTTTGAGCAACACATGGGATAATACAAAGGCAGCAATTCCTGATGGGTTTCAGAAGCGGACACAGAAACTGTGTCCGCTTTTGTTTTTTCAACCCCAATTCTAGATGCGCCGCTTGTGCTGTGCTTCACTTTTGGTGCAGATTATTTGTATATAGAACGGAGGAATTTTTTTCATTGTTTATCTGGGACTTTGTAGCGTCTACGGTCATGGATGATCTCATCGACTGGTTCTATGGCCAACTGGTGGGCTTTTTGGGGAATTTCTTTGCCCAAATGGGTAATATGGGCGTGGAACTGTTTGACCTGGAATGGGTGCAGGCTGTGATTTTGTTTTTCTCCAAACTAGCTTGGGCTCTGTTCGCTGTGAGCCTAGTGGTACGAGCATTCGAGTGCGGCATTGAGTACGCCAGCGGCCGGGCCAATCTACAGCAAACAGCTCTGGACATGATCAAGGGCTTCTTTGCCGTGTCCCTGTTCACCACGGTTCCCGTCCGGCTGTACGCCCTGTCAGTATCCCTCCAAGGAACTCTTTCTGTAGGACTGACCGGTTCGGACACCACCATCGGAGAGGTAGGGCAGCAGATCATTACGGACCTCAGTGAAATCGACTCCCTGGCGGACATGATCGACAACAGCTACTTCGGCCTTGGTGTCATCACCAGCCCCCTCATGATCCTGTTCTGCGTCATCCTTATGGCTTACGCGGTGATTAAGGTGTTCTTCGCCAACCTGAAGCGGGGCGGTATCCTGTTGATTCAGATCGCCGTGGGAAGTCTCTATATGTTCTCTATTCCGCGAGGATACATCGACGGCTTCGTCCAGTGGATGAAGCAGGTCATCGGCCTGTGCCTGACAGCCTTCCTCCAATCTACTATCCTGGTGGCGGGACTTATGGTGTTCAAGGACCATGCCCTGCTGGGACTGGGGCTTATGCTCTCCGCAGGAGAGGTCCCCAGGATCGCCGGAACCTTTGGGCTGGACACCACCACCCGGGCGAATATCATGAGCGCGGTCTACACCGCCCAGGCGGCAATCAACACCACCAGGACGATTGCTGGGACAGTGCTAAAATAGGAATAGGCGGTTATAACTGATTGAAAACGAGCGTAGACAGATGTATCTCATCGAGAAGGAATTTTTTATGGACTATGGAATATAGGTTGAATTTATCCTACTTTTTAGATATACTAAAAAGCAGGAGGTGAATACCATGCTGATCAACACGGAGCAGATGATTTCCATGAGTGAAGCAAATCAGAATTTTTCCAAGGTTGCCCGAATGGTAGATCAGGAGGGGCAAGCGATCATCCTTAAAAATAACGTTCCCCGTTATTTGGTGATTGAATTTTCACAGGCAGAACAGGAGCAGACTGCATCCGATGAAGACGTCCGCGAGATATCCCGGCGGCTGATTGCAAGAAATCATGCGGCCTATGAGGAGTTAGCTAAATGATTCGGCTGAATATGCAGCAGGTATTGCTGCTCCACGAAGAGCTAATCCAAGAGACTGGAGGCATCCATGGGTTTCGAGATGAGAACCTGCTTGAGACTGCCCTTACAGCTCCCTTCCAGACCTTCAACGATCAGCCGCTGTATCCGTCGCTCCAACAGAAAGCAGTACGGCTTTGCTATGGCATTGTGATGAATCATCCCTTCCTAGACGGTAATAAGCGAATAGGTGCTCATGTCATGTTAAAATAATTTAAAAAGGGGCATTCCTGATGGAAAATATGCTTGATAAAGCTCTTAAAGTCGCAAGATCTGATACTGTAAAGGCCTCTGGAAAGACCTTGTTTAAAGATATAATTGGAATATTGATGTATGACCCTAATGCAGCATGGTCTATGCTAGAAGATGTAAAAAAGCTGTCATCCACGATTAGAGACGGAATTTTTTTTGAATGCCTTGAAACATATATTTTATATTCCTATAGGTATAATGAAGAAACAAATCAATTTGAATCGGAAAATTTGCAGTCACTTGCAGAGGCTTTAGCTGATGCAAGTCCTAATACAGAGGCCAATTACGAAGGCCGACCAGATAAGTTGAACGAGTATGCTAAGCGACTTATTAAATTGATTGATGATTGCGGTACCAAACAAAAAGCACGCTACATAGCTTCCTTAACGAGGGCTTTACTTTCTAAGCAAATCGATACTCAAAAATTTTTTCAACTGAGTCGATGTATACGAAATCTAACAGAAGAAGACCTATTATTCTTAAGCGAAAATATCGACCAGCGTAATGTTTCCGGAGAAAACGATTATGTAGCCGATTACAGAGCATTAGGGCTGCTTTACGAAACTAACAATGGTTTTTCGTATTCAAAACGGGCATTTGAACTCAAGAAGTATGCGCTGTGTTATGAAAAACAAATTGCTATTCCAGAGAGCTTTCCAAAGAAACACACACCGTTAGGGGGGGAGTTGCAGGTGAGTTATAATACATGAGGGATTCTAATTAGTCGGAAATATAGATCAAATTAACACAGGAAAAAGAATATAGCATAGCGTTCTTTTAACGAGGTTCCATTGATGGGACCTCGTTATTGTTTTGGGGGATTGACCAATTCCCCGGATGACAGAAGCAAGCCAGCTCGTGGTCGTTGACCACGCCCGTTGCCTGGAGAAACGAATAGATAATGGTCGTGCCCACGAAATTCATGCCCCGGCGCTTCAGGTCCTTGGAGATGCGGTCGGACAGCTCTGTGTGCGTGTGCGGAGTATCATCTGTATTCAAAATGACCTGGCCTCCGGTAAAGCCCCAGAGATAGCTGTCAAAAAAGCCGAACTCCTCTTGAATGGAGAGAAAGACCTTGGCATTCTGGATCGCGGCTAGAATTTTGCGCCGGTTGCGGACGATCCCCGTGTCCTCCATCAGTGCCTCGACTTTTTCTGGGCCGTACTGGGCGACCACGACAGGTTCAAAGTAGTCAAAGGCAGTGCGGAATGCCTCCCGCTTATTCAAAATCGTCAGCCAGGAGAGTCCCGCCTGAAACCCTTCCAAAATCAGCATCTCGAAGAGTTTTCGGTCATCGTGTTCCGGCTGCCCCCACTCGTGGTCGTGGTAGGCGACGTAGAGATCGGAACGCGGGTCAGCCCAACGGCATCTCATCATATTGATGGCCTCCATACTTTAAGATAGGTCCATTATACATGAACGCAGGAGTGCGGACCACTGTAAATTTTGTGTGCTGACCTGCAGACTCATGCTGCCGGGTTATTTTTCTTAGGCTTTGTGCTTGGCTTTCAAGGTTTTCTTTAGTGGCTTTGGATATGGCTTTATGACCTTCATTGGAGTATGTTTGCTTTACTAACTAGAGAGGAGGACACAGATGTGGCAGACACAAAAAATCTGTGTGCGCAAATCCCGATAGACCTGCACCGACAGGTCCGGGAACATCAGGAAGAGTCCGGGAAGAGCCTGGGCGAATACATGACTTGGCTGATCACAACATTTTATCAGACAGAGGTGGAAAAACAGATGAGCAGTACAGAATCCAGAACCGTTGCATTCCAGGTGCCGGCAGACCTGTTCGAGCAATTCAAGGTTTATCTGGATCGACATCATGTCAAGCAGAAAGCATTCTTCCTGGACTGCATCCAGCGGGCGCTGGCGGATGAAGCAGAGAGACCGCATGAGGTATCCACGGATGTAGATGAGGAAGAAGAGAATCATACAAGCGAAGAGTTGTAAAAACGACAGACGGCGCCGTCGGGGATATACCCGGCGGCGCCGCATTTTGATTTCTAATGAAAGGGGCTTGTAATCATGTACATCTATCCCGAAAACCTGAAAGCCAAGCCCATGCTGTGGCTGTGGCTTCTGCGGGACATTGCCATCATCGGTGTGGCTGCTCTGATCTCCGTACTGTCTCTGGTGCAGGGAGTCGGAATGGCGCCGCTGGTGGTAACCGTTCTATATGCCTTTCTCTCCATTCAGGTGGATGGGGCCAGTATTCTGGATTTTCTCCGTCGGGCGGCCTGCTTCCTGATTTTCCAGCAGCAGAGATACGAATGGAGGCTGGACCCTTGAAGTGGCTTCAGAAATGGAAAGAGCGCAAACGGCTGAAGCAGCGTCAATCCACGCGGCAGTTGATGGGTATTCGCAAACTCCTGCCCCACGGCGTGGCAATACCAGGCGGCAGCCTGGTGTTCTTCCTGATCCACCCGGATAATCTCTCGGTTCTCTCCGCAGAGGGTATCCGGCAGAGGGTAACGGCTCTGAGCAACCTGTTTCGAGCGGAGGAACAGGTAGAGGTTCTGGGATTGGATTCCAGAGAGTCGTTTCAGCAGAACCAGGTGTACTATCAGACCCGGCTGGAAGAGGAAACGACTCCTAAGATCCGGGAGCTGCTCCAAAAGGATATCTCATATTTGGACGAGATCCAGACTACTTCCGCCTCGTCCCGGGAATTTGTCCTGGTGCTTCGTATGGAGGAGCAGGCCGCGCTGGATGAGGGCGGCCTGCGGCAGAAAGAGAAGTCCCTGTGCGACCACGGCATCTCTGTACGCCTGGCGGAAGAGCAAGACGTGAAGCGGCTGCTGGTATCCTACTACCTCCATGATGCAGACCCGGAGTCATTGGAAGACGTGGATGGAGAGAGGGTGGTGTTCCATGGCTAAGAAGAAAAAGAAGCGGGCGGCGCCGAAACCGCCAACAATCCAGCGGCCAAAAGAGTTCCTGGACCTGATCGCACCGGGCGCCATCCAGTTCAATACGGACAATTTCGTTTTCGGAAATACTTATCGCACTGTGATGATGCTGCGTGGATATCCTCCCACGACGGAAGAACAGGCTTTGCTGCGGCAGCTTGGAGAACTGGAGGGTGTGACCGTGCATCTGGCCGTCCGAAAGGTGTCCGCTGCGGAAGAGGAGGCCATCCTTCATGCCGCCACCAACAAGAGCCTCATGGAGCGGAGCAACGTCAGCAATGTGAAGCAAAGCGTTACCGCGGAGGCAAAGCTCCAGGACACCGCCTCCCTGATCCTGGGTATGCGGCGGGACCGTGAGCCGCTGCTGCATACCTCCGTATTCCTGGAGCTGACCGCGAGGACTATGGAGGAACTGCAGCGCCTGCGGGACAGCATCAGCGCCATCCTCCTGCGCGGCAAGCTGTCCAAAGATCCTCTGCTCCTGCGGCAGCGGGACGGCTTTTTATCATCCAACCCAGCTGGCCGAAACACTCTGGGGACATTTGCGGAGCGGGTCCTGCCCGCCTCCAGCGCGGCAAATCTCTTTTTTCTGAGCTACTCCGGCAAGACGGACCCCCACGGTTTTTTCATTGGCCGGGACAAGTACGGCTCTAATGTCATTGTGGACTTGGACCGGCGGGCGCCGGACAAGACCAACGGCAGTTCCCTGATCCTGGGCAATACCGGACAGGGCAAGAGCTATCTGCTCAAGCTCCTGCTGTGCAATGTGCGGGAGGTTGGGAAAAACGTGATTGCCCTGGACTCAGAGCATGAGCTGGAGGACCTCTGCGGGCACCTTGGTGGCTGTTTCCTGGATCTTCTCAGCGGCCAGTATCGGATCAACCTGTTAGAACCCCGGCGCTGGGATGACGGCAGCGAGCCGGAGGATCCGGACGCGCCGCCGGCATTCCGCGGTACGCTTCTGGCCCAGCACATCTCCTTCCTCCGGGACATCTTCCGGGTCTATAAGGGATTCGATACACCGCACATTGATACATTGGAACTGATGATTGAACGGCTCTACCAGCAATGGGGCATCTCAGACGAGACGGACCTCTCACAATTTGGAGCTATGAACTATCCGGTGATGACGGATCTCTATGATCTGATCGAGCGGACGTATCAGCACTATGATCAGGAGTCTCTCCCCCTGTACCCACCGGAGATGCTGCGGGATCTGCTGCTGGGCCTGCACTCCATGTGCAAAGGCGCCGATTTCCGATTTTTCAATGGTCACACCAATATCTCATCCGACCGCTTCCTGGTGTTCTGTGTCAAGGGCCTGGATGACGTGGCGGAGAATCTTCGGAATACGCTGCTGTTCAATGTACTCTCCTATATGTCAGACCGGCTTCTGACAGCGGGCAACACGGTGGCCACGATTGATGAGCTGTACCTGTGGCTGTCCAATCCGGTGGCCATCACCTATATCCGAAACGCGCTGAAACGGGTCAGAAAGCGGGGATCTTCCATGGTCCTTGCCTCACAGAATCTGGAGGACTTCGATCAGCCCGGTGTCCGGGAGCTGACCCGGCCCCTGTTCGCCATCCCCACCCACCAGTTCCTGTTCAACGCAGGCACCATTGATAAACGGTTCTACATGGACCTCCTTCAGCTGGAACCGGAAGAGTATGAGCTGATTCGCCAGTCCCAGCGGGGGATCTGCCTCTACAAGTGCGGCAACGAGCGGTATCTGCTTGAGGTCCACGCCCCGTCTTATAAGGAAAAGCTGTTCGGAGCGGCGGGCGGACGGTAACAGGTAGTAGACGCAAGTTATAAGAAAAAGGCCGATGCCCTGTGTGGCATCGGCCCTATCTATCCTGATGTGGGATCACATCTCAAGCCCCAGCTTCTCCGCGATCTGTTCCGCGGTGAGGCCGGCTGCTTTTGCTTTTTCCATGACGGATCGCATGGTGACAGGATGGAGGAGCTTCTGCTTCTGCGCTTCCAAAACCTTGATCTCCTCCTTCTTTTTTGCGATCTTTGCGTCGATCAACGCGATGCGTTCTTCGGCAGTACGAGCAGCCATTCAGGGCACATCCTTTCAAAAATATGATGTAACTATGATAAATGACAGACTATGGCTTGTCAATCAGCTTTTGTCGAATTGTTGTCCGCACACTTCTGCGGCTGCACAGCGGTTTCAGGAGCGCGGATGGATACAGGAACCGAAAGGAGTATGAAATGAAACCAATCGAATTAGAACGCTGGGAACCCGCCCCGGACGATCCTCGGAGGAAGGTGTATGCCGGCCAGCGCACCGCACAGGAGGTCTTTGAAGAACTGAGGTACCGGCTGGAGGGCATGGGTTACCTGCCGGATGAATATTTGTTTATGGATCGCGAGTGGGCAAACGGCCGGGAGATCCCCCGCGGCGCGGAGATCTTCTGTATCACCGATTACGGCGGCAGCGAGGGGATCTATACCGACATCTCCCTGAGATGGTATCAGGACGGCAAGTCCATAATCGAGAGCTTTGCCACCGGGAAGACCTTGGGGGAAAGCGGTTCCGACCTGGACCGGATGTACCTTATTGCCTCCGCCATCATTAAGGCATTCCAAGGGGACAGGGGGACCTACGCCCGGTACCTTCGCTTGGGTGAACAGCCGGAGCCGGAAAACATGATCCTGCACTTAAATCCCGCCGAACAGCGGACCTTTATCAACGCGCTGGTGGAACAACGGGAGCGGCAGGAGCAGGCCATGTCCCAGACAGAACAGCTCCTGCGCCGCATGACAGGGAGCATCACCGCCTATATGGACGAGGTTGGCCAACGGCCCCTCCGCCTCAGCGACTATGACAGAGCGGTGCTGGCGATCCGAGACGGGGAATTTGATGCGTTCTGTTCGCTCTATCCCAAGGTACCGGATCAGGCGGACGATCTGCTGATCGAGGCGGCGGGGCGCCCCGGAAGAACAGGAGGAAACATGGTCCGGGCGCTTCTGTCGGCAGTGGGGCGGTTTTCCCCGGAGGCGTACCTGACCGCCTGCAAGCGGGCGGTGGAGACCGGGGACAGCCAGCGGGTGCGGACGATGGTGGAGGAGGCGGAAAGCCACCTCTCTGAGCCATACCCGTCCCTCGCCGGCGAGGTCATATTGCACGCCTATGCCAACGACCGAAAGGGCATCGTCAAAGACCTGATCGGCAAATGTTCTCCCGAGCAGATCGCCGCCGCACCCCCAATCCTACTCCGTCAGGCCGCTGCCAGCCTGGACTTTCAAACTGCGGTAACATTGGTGGACAAGGGCATCCAGCCGGGCGATTATGCGGTGGATGTTCTCCATACCCTCACGGGACAGCACCAGGAGTGGATGGCGGAACAACTGCTGGCGCACGGGATGCCAGTGGGGCCAGACAACTATGCCGCCCTGTATGTCTGCATCAACAACGGGATGCCCGGTGTTGCCAAACTGGTGCTGGACCAGGGGATCGATTTTGACAAATACCGAGCTTGGGCAGACAATAAGCCCAAAAGCGCAGAGTATGAAGCAGCGATGGAGGCGTTGTATGGATACGTGACGGAACAGAAGAATACCGTACAGCGCGACGGACCAACCATGGGGGGGAATGTGTCGATGAGTCCTCATGCGGATGATCGTTCCACCCTAAAAAACGCACAGTTCGGAACGGAAGGTAGAATATGAACATCGTTGGATATGGCGGGGGCACAGACAGCACCGCCATGCTGGTGGGGCTGTGGCAGCATCATGTTCCGGTGGACCTGATTCTATTCGCTGACCCGGGAGCGGAGCAGCCTCACACCTATCACTACTTGCGGATCATGGATCAGTGGCTGCGAGAACACGGAATGCCTGGGATCACAAGAGTGTGGTACACAGACCGTCAGGGACAGAGGCTGACACTGGAACAGGAGTGCCTGCGTTCCGCTTCCCTTCCGTCTATCGCGTATGGCTGGAAGAAGTGTTCTCTCAAACACAAAGTGGCTCCTCAGGAGAAATTCTGTGCCCACTACCCACCATGTCAGAATGCCTGGGCCAGAGGAGAGAATGTTGTGAAGCTGATTGGGTATGACGCAGGAGAAGAAAAAAGACGGCTGGGAGCCCTACCCCATGATCTGGCGGATCGGAAATATCAGAAAGCGTATCCTCTGATGGAGTGGGGCTGGGACAGGAATCGGTGCATCCAGGAGATACAAAACGCGGGGCTTCCCTTACCAGGGAAGTCCTCTTGCTTTTTCTGCCCCTCGATGAAGCGAAGGGAGATCCGGACCCTCTATCACCGATACCCGGATCTGCTGGCAAGAGCGTTGGCGATAGAGGATCGAGCGCGGCCCAATCTCCTTACTGTGAGGGGATTGGGCCGAAATTATGCCTGGCGGGATTTCATTGAGGCAGATCAGGCACAGCTGGCAATTCCCGGTGTATTCTCCTCTGAAGACCTTCCCTGCTCCTGTGTCGAAGAAACAGAAGAAGTGACCAGAAAGGACGTGGCACAAGATGGCAATAACTGCCGCGGCAGTTAAGGCTGCACTGGCAGCCCTGACAGATGAACAAGCCAGAAAAACCGTGGGATGGATCGCGGCAGCGGTCCTTGCCCCGATCATCCTCATCGCCGCCCTGCTGCTGTCGTTGCTCTCTGGCACCACTCAACACAACAACGCCGCCGTGGACCTGGTGTTCAACGGCGGCGTTGTTCCGTCTTCCATGTCCGCGGAATACGCTGCCCAGGTACGTGTCATGCAGACCTGTTTGGAGGAACTGGACAGTGCGGTGGCGGAGGTCAACGATCAAATGGAGAGCGGAAGCCTGGACGGGAACTGGGTCAAGGCGGTGTTCTTCTCCCTGTGCTTCTGGGACGAGCACCTGAAGCTCACCCCGTCCGAGGCGCGGGACTTTGCGGACTGCTTCGTCCGATACGAGGAGCGGACTCGCACGGTGGCCTCCGGTACGGACCCGGACACCGGCGAGACCATCTACACGGAAGAGACCTACACAGTGGCGGTGCCGGTCGATCAAGAGATCGCCTTTAACAACCTTGACGCAGCAGGGTATCCCATCACCGAGGACCTGGTGGTCAATGCCCAGGCGGTCTACGACCGGATCGCCTACGGAGCGGCAGATGGCTACACCGGAGAAATCCAGTATGGCAGCAGCAGGATCACGGAGCTGGATACTTCGGATTTCACTGCTCCGACTACCAAGAACGCGGAGGATCTGGTGGCATACGTCACCCATGCCTGGGAGTCCGGCTGGGGATATGTCTGGGGCACCTTCGGTCAGACCTTGACGGAGTCTCTGATGGAGTCCAAAATCCGTCAGTATCCGGATGGTGTGGGCAGCTATGCGGACGTCATCCGCTCCAAGTGGTTGGGCGGTCGGACGGCGGACTGTGTGGGGCTCATCAAGGGGTACGGCTGGCTGGACACGGACTCCATGACGATCCGGTACGGCACCAACGGGATGCCGGACATCGGCGCCGACACCATGTACCGCAATGCCGCAGTCAAGGGGCCCATAAGTACGATCCCGGAGACGCCTGGCCTGGCCGTCTGGAAGAGCGGACACATCGGCGTGTACATTGGAGGCGGAGAGGTAATTGAGGCTATGGGTACCCACTACGGCGTGGTCAAGACCCAGCTGACGGACCGAAACTGGACCGCCTGGCTGGAGATCCCGTACATTCAGTACGACTGAAGATCCCAGAGATATGAGATAAGGATGAGGTGCGCCATGGAAAAGATTGAGATCACGCTGGCCTTTGACGGCGAGAAGCTCGACGCGCTAGAATACGCGCTCCGAAAGGAGCGGACCACCGTTCAGAAGCAGATGGACGAGGCCCTCCGGCAGCTCTACGAGGCAAAGGTGCCGGAGGCGGTCCGAGACTACCTGGACAACAAGAACAAGCCCACACCGCCGAAACGGCCGCCCCGGCATACCAAAGCTGCCGATTCTGTTGAGAAGAAACGGGATTTGGAGGTACAGGAGGATGGGGACAATCGAGACGGACCGGTTCGAGAGCGTCAATAGTCCCCCCTGGATCAGCGGCATGGTTGCTTTTGCTAAAAGAGGGATTCTGTTTCTCATTGCTTTTGGTGAAGGGATTTTCCAAGGCACACGTGGCATTGTGTGCTTATCCCAAGTGGAACGAAATAAAAGGAGGATCACAAAATGGATATCACGAGAGGCAGAGAATTACAGGAGCGGATCGGTCTGGACGCGCTGACGCAGTGGACACTGTTTGGAACAGCTACGGACACAGGGATGCAGGAGAGATGCATCCGCATCGTTGGAAAGACATGGGACATCCCGGAAGAGGAAACGCAGGCATGGCTGGATGCCATCGCAAGAGAACGCAGCTATGCCGAGAGCGGCTCCTCTGAGCACGTGCGGCCGGATGATGAACTGCCCGTCAATCTCAGCGGTCTGGAGACGCTGAATATGACCTGGGACCTGTTCGAAACCGCCGCCCAGATGGATGATCTGTCAGACCGGCAGGAAATGCTCAACTTCGCAAAATGGATGGAGGAATCCCAGAACCTCCTGGATTGGATCAAATTGACCCAGGCTGAACGGGAGGCTTGGAAAGAAGGTTCTGCCTCCGCATAACTCCCCCGAGACCCGCACCGCCTCGACCACGAGGCGGTGCGCCTTTCTGCCCTCTGTAAGATTGCTTGAGATGATGATTTGAGAGGGGCCTGCATAAATACGAAAAATGAACCGGAGTTTGATGAACAGAACGTGCCTGAATTGTGCGGTAGTCGGCGGCTACTCCTGGAAGAGGTTACTCTCGAGGGTGAGATTGAAGAGGTAGATGGCGTCCTCAATTTCTACCTAGCGTGTTGGTTTGATGTGGACCAGGTCTTCGGTACCCATGTGGAAACGACCGAGAATGGCGATTGGATCAACGTCTACGCCAACTACGATATGCGGACGCGGCATGTGTGCGGCGTTCTGGATGTGGTACTCCATCGGGAAGATGGGAGCGACGAGTTCTATATCTACAAATTGGATGAGGAAGAGCGCATGGTTGTTCTGAGCAAGATGGAGGATTACTGTGTGCAGAGAACGGGCCAGACCTTGGGAGAACTTTGCGAAATGTATCTGGAACCTCCAGATCATCCAGTGATGGAGATGCGGATGCGGTAGCACAGGAACCGCATAGGCCATGATGGTTTGCCGGAAACGATGGCTGACCGAAAAAAGTACGAGGATAAAGGACCGCCGTGGTGTGCCCCGGCGGTCCAGCCACAAAGCCCCGCAGTGCGGGGCTTTTCGGAGGGTTTCATACCGCCGTCGGTTTTGCAGCTTTGAAAAAATTCCGCCGTGGTTCTGCTGCAAGAGACTACTGCCGCAGGGGATTCCGGCTGCTTTTACCGCCGTATATGGCCTTTTGAGAGATTTGGAGGAAATATGGAACAAGAGAACAGATTGAAGATCACTGTCTGGCTGAAGCCGGACGTCGTACAGCGTATGGATGGCTGGCTCAGAGCGGACAACTGCAAAAGCCGTGGAGAGTTCACAGAGAAGGCCCTCCGGTTCTACATGGGATACCTAGCAGCAGAGGACACATCTGTGTTTCTCTCCCGCACGTTGGTGGACACCCTCCAGGGGATCGTAGCGGACAGCCACAACCGCCTGCGCTCCATGATCTTCAAGTGGTGTGTGGAGCTGAACATGATGGGCCACACCATCGCCGCCCACTTCCGGGCGGACCCCATCAACCGCCGGGAGCTGCGGGCCTATGCCGTGGACGAAGTGCGGCGCACCAACGGTCAGATCAGCTTCGACAGGGCACTGGATCAGCAGCGCCGGTTCCCGGAGGATGTCTTTGACGATGACGTATGAGTGACCTTCGATTCATGTCACCATATCTCAAAGGCGGAGGAGACAGCGCCCGGAGAGCAAATCGCATCCGCTACTTTGCCACTCGCCCCGGTGTGGAGGTGCTCTCCGATGGGGGAAGTCAACCCGCCACCAAAAAGCAGAAAGCCTATATCCAGCGGTTGCTCCGGGCCTTCCCTGACGCCAGGGAGCTATTGGAGTATGAGGACTATCTGAAAAACCAGACGCAGGAGTCCGCGTCGGAGTTCATCCGACAGGCTCGAGAGGACTTTGCGGTGCCCATGAGCCAGCGGGAGAACTACCTGGACTACGTGTCCCACCGCCCCGGCGTGGAATTGCGGGGAGAGCATGGACTCTGGACCAGCGGCGGCAAGGTGGAGAATCTGTCCGAGGCGGTGCGGGAGGTGGCGGAGCATCCCGGCAACGTCTGGACGCCAGTGGTGGCGATCCGCCGGCAGGACGCGGAGCGGCTGGGCTACGACAACGCGGAGAACTGGCGCGCCCTGGTAAACGCCAGCCTTTGCGACATCGCCAAAGGCTACAAGATCCATCCGGATCACCTGCGGTGGTACGCCGCCTTCCATGAAAAAGAGAAGAGCGTCCATATCCACATGGTGGTCTTCTCCTCCGATCCCAAAGAGGGCTACCTCACTCCGGACGGCATCCGGCAGGTGAAGTCCGCCTTCGCCCGGCGGATCTTCCAACAGGACCTGATGCATATCTATGAGCAGAAGACAGCGTACCGCAACCAGCTGCAGCAGAATGCCGCGGAGGCCATGCAGGAGCTGATCCGGCAGATGCGGGATGGGACCCTGGAGAACCCGCAGCTGGAAGATCAGATAGAGGCCTTGGCGCGGCGCCTGCGGACGGTCCGAGGGAAAAAGGTCTACGGCTACCTGCCGCCGGAGGTGAAGCTGATGGTGGACGGGATCGTGGATGTGCTGGCCGCTGATGAGCATGTGGCAAAAGCCTATGACCTCTGGAATGAAATGCGGGAGTCTATCTGCCGGACCTACTCGGAGCACTTGCCAGAGCGGCTGCCGCTCTCCAAACAGAAGGAGTTCAAGCCTGTGCGGAACATGGTAATCCGAGAGGCGTTACTACTGGTACAACAGGAAGAAGGGATTGCGGAAGAGCCGCAGCGGGAAGCTGACCTACGCCACGTCCAACACGCTGCGGAGAGCGGCGATCCGGCGGCCATGTGTGATCTAAGCGACCTCCTGATGAAGCAGAGAAGAAGCAGTGAGGCGCTGTACTGGCTGGAGCAGTCCGCCCGAAATGGCGATCCTCGCGGGCAATATGTGCTTGGAACGTGGTATCTGAAACGAGGAAATGTCCAAAACGCGCTTCGATGGCTGACTGCGGCTGCTGACCTGGGCAGCAGCACCGCCCAGTATCGTCTGGGCGTGCTGTACCTGAAGGGCGAACAGGTGGAGAAGAATTTGGAGCTGGCAGTCCGATATCTGACTGCTTCTGCGGAGTGCGGAAACCAGTATGCTCAGTACACACTGGGAAGTCTGTATCGTTCCGGAAATGGGGGCTCCAGAGACGAGGCCCTGGGACGGGAGTGGCTATCCCGTTCTGCGGCCCAGGGAAACCCATACGCCCGACATCTGCTGGATCACCCGGACCAGAACTGGACAACTGTGGTCCAGTCTGTGATCCGGCTCCTGTACCACATGAGCCGGATCTTCGAAGACAACTGCAAGACAGACGCTATGCACCGGGGGCTACAAATCGACCGCAAGCGCCGCCGACAGTTCCGGGAGCGGAGACTCGCTCTGGGGCACAAGCCGGATGACCATGAGAATGAGGAGATCAGGCTCCAGTAAAGCATAATTTTCAATCTAAAGAGCAATGGTCGAGTTTCTGCTGGACAGAAAAACGTGTATTGAGTATACTATAGTCAACTGAGAAGGTTCGCCTGATCGATTAGGAGGAGATTTCATGGACGGAGCCATGGAAAACCTGTATCGAAAAATAGCTGCCATCGGACGAAGGTTCCGGGCAGAGCGTGTCGTGCTGTTCGGCTCCAGAGCCAGGGGGGACAACCGCTCCCGCAGTGACATTGACATCGCGGTTTTCGGAGTGTCCCCAGATGACTTGCCTGCATTTCGTGAGCAGCTGGACGAATTGCCGACCCTCCTGGAATTTGATCTGGTTTTTGTGACAGAGCAAACCAATCCAAAATTGGTGGCCAATATTGAACGGGATGGTGTGATTTTAATGGACAAAATGCAGGAGAAGTATGAAAAGCTGGTCCAAGCCGTTCACCGATTGGATGAGGCCATCGTTGATTACGATCAGATGGGCCTGGATTCCATCCGCGATGGTGTCATCCAGAGATTTGAGTTCTGTGTGGAGCTGGCCTGGAAGACACTGCGAGAGTATTTGCTGGACCAGGGGTATACAGAGATCAACAGCCCGAAGTCTGTGATGAAGCAGGCGTTTGCGGACGGTATTCTGGATCACGAAGAAGGCTGGCTCCATCTCCTGGATGCCCGCAATGAAACCTCGCATATCTACGATGAAGCAACAGCCACAACTGTATTCGGAGATATCCGGACTGTGTACGATCCGCTCTTGAAAAACCTGATTCAAAAACTAGGGACAAAATAAATCCCAGCTTAATTTACGTTCGATTTGGAAGCGCCCGTTCTCCATCTGGAGAGTGGGTGCTTTTTCTTTTAGGGGTGAGATGATCATAAAAGAATATATCCTATTCAGTGACGAGCAAAAGCACCAGGCCAACACGGTGGATCTGGAGGATTACCTGCTCCGCCGGGGCGAGAAACTACTCCCCTCGGGCCGGGATAAGCGTCTGGCCACAAATCACAGTGTGACTATACGAGGCAGCGAGTGGTTCGACCATGATACGCAGCAGGGCGGTCACGCCATCGACTTCGTACGGATGCACGACGGATGCTCCTTTCAGGAGGCAGTTGCAAAACTGCTGGGCGGAGAGCAGGGACAGACTTTTCGGTCTGCGTCGGAAAGAAACGCGGAACCACAGAAGCTCTTTGCGCTGCCACTCCCCCACCACAATATGCGCCGGGTGTATGCCTACCTTATGAAGCAGCGGCACATCGACCGGGATATCATCACCCACTTCGCGCGGGCGGGAACGCTCTATGAGGATGCGAAATATCACAACGCCGTGTTCGTCGGAACAGACGAACACGGCGTTTCCCGTCACGCGCAGAAGCGCAGCACCAACAGTCAGGGCAAGTCCTTCAAACTCAACGTGGCGGGCAGTGACGCGCGATACAGCTTTCACCATCTGGGAGATGATGGGGACCTGTATGTATTTGAGGCCCCTATCGACCTTCTCTCCTATATCACCCTGCATCCGGAGAACTGGCAGCAGCACAGCTATGTGGCCTGCTGCGGTACCAGCTATGAACCGGTACGGTGGATTCTGACGCGGATGGAAGCTCCGCAGATGGTGTCTCTCTGTCTGGACCACGACAATGCGGGAGATCAGGGCTGCGAACGGATGGCGAAACAGATCTCCTCGGAGTTCGGCTTTCCCACTCGTCGACTGGTCCCGGAGCAAAAGGATTGGAATGAGGACCTCTGCGCCCTGCGGGAAGCCCCAAGGCGTCAGAGAATGGAGATGGAAATGAGGTGAAAATCTCACGTGAATCAGAATATCTGGTCACTGATTGGCTTTGCCGCGGTGGCTTTGATCGTGGTGGGCGGGCTGGCATTTCTCTCCCAGCACTACACCCTGGACAATATCAAGAGCAAAACTGTGGGTGACGGGCAGTACGGCACCGCCCGCTGGGCGACGAAGCGGGAGATTCAAAAAACATATCGCCATGTACCCTTCCAGCCAGAACTCTGGCGGAAGGGAGAACATCTGCCGAGACAGCAGGGCCTGGTGCTGGGCAGTCTTGGCCGGAAAAATCATGTTACAGCACTGGTGGATTGCGACGATATCCACTGCCTGATGATCGGCGCAAGCGGTGTTGGCAAAACCGCCTTCTTTCTGTATCCAAATTTGGAATATGCCTGCGCCAGCGGCATGAGCTATCTGGCACTGGATACCAAGGGAGACCTGGCCCGGAACTACGGCGCCGTGGCCAGCAAATACTATGGCTACCAGGTCTCCGTGATCGACCTGCGGAATCCCACACGATCCGATGGGAACAACCTGCTGACTCTCATCAATCGCTACATGGATCTGGCCCGAGGGCACCCGGACAACCTGACCTACAAGGCCCGAGCAGAGAAATACACCAAAATCCTGGCTAAGAGTATTATCAACCCGGAAGGTGAGAGTTCCCGGGGCGAGAACGCCTACTTCTACGAGTCCGCGGAGAGTCTCCTGGCCGCGGTGATCCTATTGTTGTCGGAATATCTTCCGCCGACGGAAGGGGAGCCGGAGATGCGGCACATCGTGTCGGTGTTCAAGCTGGTGCAGGACCTCCTGGCCGTAGACCCCAGGAGCAGGGACCAGCGGAACGGCTTCCAGATCCTCATGGACCGGCTGCCGGAGAACCACAGAGCCTATATGCTGGCCGGCGCCGCGCTGACCGCCTCCGATCAAGCTATGGCCTCCGTCATGTCCACGGTGCTTTCCAGGCTGAATTCCTTTCTGGATACAGAGCTGGAGCAGGTGCTCTGCTTCGACAGCGCCATTGACGCGGAGACCTTCGCCTCCCAAAAATGCGCCATGTTCCTGATCCTCCCGGAAGAGGACGCCACTAAGAACTTCATGGCGGGACTCATCATCCAGAATCTGGCGAGAGAGCTGTTTTTCCTGGCGGATGAAAACGACGGAAAGCTGAAGAACCGTGTGGTGTTCTTCTGCGACGAGCTGGGCACCATGCCGCCCTTTGATATCCTGCCGCTGTTCTCCGCAGGCCGTTCCCGGCGGCTGACCCTGGTTCCCATCATCCAGAGCATTGCGCAGTTGGAGAAGAACTATGGCAAGGAGGGCGCGGAGATTCTGACCGACAACTGCCAGGATACCATCTTCGGCGGCTTCGCGCCTCAGAGCCAGACAGCGGAGGTGCTGTCCAAGGCCCTGGGCAGCCGCACCGTCCTCTCCGGCTCCATCTCCCGGGGGAAAAACGATCCCAGCCAATCCCTGCAGATGATGGAGCGGGCACTCATGACGCCGGATGAGTTGAAATCCATTCCAAAGAGAGAGTTTGTGGTGATGAAGACCGGCACCCATCCCATGAGGACTCGGCTGCGGCTGTTCCTGGAGTGGGGGATTACCTTCGGAGAACCTTACCAGATGCCGGAGCAGGCTGCCAGAAAGGTGGTATACGCCAGGAAACGGCAACTGACGCAGGCTATCATAAGGAAAAAGCGTGGGACTACTCCGCCCGCGAATCAGGACAGGGGCCAGAGCGACTATAACACGGCCCTGGAGGTGTGAATGGATGAGTTTTTTTAATGATGTCTATGGGGACAGGGATCTGTCTGCCCGGACAAAAACGGTATGTCTATACCTTCATGACCGGGCCAATAGTGAGGGTGAGAGCTGGTATGCTATCGGCACCATCGCGGCGGACCTGGGTCTCTCCCGCTCCACAGTCAAACGCGCTCTTAACGACTTGGTCCGGCTGGGCAGAGTGGAAAAGCAGCCCCGTTACCGGGAGAACGGCGGCCAGACCTCCAACCTGTACAGATTACGGAAATGAGAGCAGACGGAAAAACAGCCTCCCCACCAAGGGGAGGCTGCGCCAATTGACTGGACCTGGGGCCGGGTCATTGCGGCCCACCCAGAAGGTCCCAGAAGAAGGATTATTATCTTCAGAGAACAGAAATACATTCCTCTCCTGATCTCTCCTGTGCCAGTTGTCATCCAACGCCATTTCCCTGATATGGTAATAGGATGCCATGCCGGAGAGTAGCTGCATAAAAGGCAAGGTGCCAAAAGAGCCAGACCTTACACAACTTGCTTTGCTACGACAACAAATCGCTCATCTGAGGTGTTGTAACTGCAGGTCGAAAGTGTCAGTAACTGCTCACCGAACTCTGCCGTGACGCCAGTGCTATAGAGCGCCCTGTCCCCTACCTGAGCGAGATACTCTTGGAAGATGGCTTCGTCGCGTAGACCCGTGTATTCGTAGAAGGGAAATGCGACGCCATCTTCTGAAAGTGACACGTCTATGTAGAATGCCGCAAGCACCTGATACGTTCCAGTCTCCTCCAGGGTATCAAAACGGATCGTAGGATGCTCTTCCCAGAATGTATCATCTGCGTAGTTCAGAAGGGCTGCGAACATGCTGCCGTCTTTCATATTATGCCCATATATGATATAGTTTCCGCATCCTGTAAAGCAGCCCGCTGCGAGGAATGGAGTCCCGCTGACAGAATTGCTTCGGTCAAAAGCCCGTCGAAGATAATACTCCTCGTCCTGTGCGGTATGCATCACGGGGTAGTCGATTGCCGTTCCTTCAATGGAAAGCCATCCGGCCAAATCCTGATTTTTCTCCCACAGCGCCTGATACTGTGGAAGAACGCCGTCCTCTGTAGGCAGAGCGCCGCCCCCCGCCTCCGCGATCTGTTTCTCCATCTGATGCACTTGTTCGGCAAGCGCATCATAAGCCGCCTGTTCCTGCTGGGAACGGTACAAATTTCGCAGCAGTAAACCGCCGGAAACCAGGAATGCCGTCAAAAAAATCAGGAATAAGAAAAACTTCCAGTGGGATTTCCGTTGGAACTCCCTTCGACCCCCAAATGAGGCCATTTTGTTGTCCATTATGGACTCCTTTCCGTATTTCCTCAAATTGTTGTGGTAAGCGTCAAACGGCAAAAAATAGAGGAGGGAACATGGCTAGGCCATGTTCCCTCCTGGTGTTAAAGATCAAGGTAAAGCGTCTAACACAACATCAAGTAAATGCATAGGACTGAGTTGTCCTCTGGCACATCGTTGGGCAAGAGTATCAACGAAATCTTTGTTACAGGAAATATCCGGAATATAGGCTGTATATGTACATGTGCCGTTCTCTTCCGTACTGGCCATAATTCCGTAGGACATTCGGCGGAAGGTTGGACTGTATAGTTGAGTCACTTTGAATTGGTACAAAAGGATTCCCCCGCTTATGTAGTTTCGTCTCCAACAAGCTCATCAATCCGGCAGTGGTAGACTTTAGCCATAATTCGCGCGTCCTCCAAAACCGGAGAAGAATCACCCGCTTCATAGGCTTGCAAAGTGCGCAGTTCAAACGGAAAGAACTCCACCGCCTCCACCTGCGTAAGTCCGGCTTTCACACGCGCCCGCTGAATTGGGTTTTCTGGATGCCCGCCTTTTTTTTTGAAATGTCTTACTCATCTTAGTATCCTCCTCTATTAGAATAATTATTGGTTGGAAGCCCAGCATCCGGCTGGGCTTCTTTCCGTCTCATGCCTAAGCTACAATAAGGGGAGCAACTGGCTGACCATCACCTCCTTGGGCTTAGATGTCCGTTGATAAGACTGTCAGCCATCCCTCTTATTGCAGTGTTCGATTTGAGCAGGTTGAGCCATAGAGTTCGCGTCACCCAATAGATTGAATCGGCAATGAGAAAAAAGATGGATTCCGGTTGCAAATTCGTATGGGAGGCAGATACATGAACTCTGTAGGTATTGACATCTCCAAAGGCAGGAGCACGATTGCCGTCATGCGTCCCTTTGGAGAGGTTGCCATCTCACCCTTTGAAGTGCGTCACACCGACAGTGAACTGAGCGAGCTGGCAAGGCGGCTCAAAAGCCTGAACGGTGAGACGCGTGTGGTCATGGAGGCCACAGGAAACTACCATGCGCCGGTGGCAAAGCAGCTTCACGACGCAGGGTTATATGTTTCCGTTGTCAATGCAAAGCTGGTGCATGGCTACGGGAACAATGATTTGAGGCGTGTCAAGACTGACCGGAAGGATGCTATAAAGCTGGCGAACTATGGTCTTGACCGCTGGCTTACCTTGCCGAGATATATCCCGGAGGAAAATACCCGGCTGTTGCTGAAGAACTGCTATCGCCAGTACCGACAGTATTCCAAGGTGCAGACTGTGTTGAAGAACAATCTGATTTCTTTGCTGGATATGACCTTTCCAAATGCAAATCGCCTGTTTAACAGCCCTGCCCGTGCAGATGGAAGTGAGAAGTGGGTGGATTTCGTAGCGGAGTTTTGGCATTGTGAATGCGTCTCTGAACGCCCCCTAAAGTCATTCGTGAACAAGTACTGGCGGTGGTGCCGAAAGCATGGGTACAACTTCAGTGAAGAAAAAGCACACGCCATTTACGATGAAGCCAGCGGACACATTGGTGTCATGCCGAAATCTGAAACCACAAAGCTACTTGTGGAGCAGGCTGTATCTCAGCTTAGCGCTACTTCCGCTGCGCTTGCTGTGCTCAAACAGGAGATGCAATCTCTGTCCTCTCAGCTGCCGGAATATCCTGTTGTCATGGACATGTTTGGCGTTGGCCCGACTCTTGGGCCGCAGCTCATAGCTGAAATTGGGGATGTTCGCCGTTTTTACTCCAAGAAAGCACTCGTTGCCTATGCTGGTATTGATGCCCCACCGAATGACTCTGGTGATGTGATCGGTAGGCACAAGAGCATGAGCAAGGTAGGCGCATCGTCGCTACGCCGGACGCTATTCCTTGTCATGAGCGTCTATTTGCAAAACTCGCCGCCGAATGAACCAATTTACCAGTTCATGAACAGAAAACGAGCCGAAGGCAAACCCTACCGCGTCTACATGATGGCATCCGCGAATAAATTCCTGCGGATCTACTACGCCACAGTGAAAGCCTATCTGGAAATATTAGAACAGATCTGACCTTATTGCGTTGCATAGCGTTGGCTGGCCGCCGTTTCATTTTGAAATGCAAAGCGGCTTGAATAGGTGCACCGATTTTCAGCTACTTACAATGTTTGCTTTTTCTTCTTGACAAAACTTAGCAGGTCTTGTCATATTTTAGGGAAAAATATTCCTGTACCAAGTGTATCTGAAATTTTGTGATTTGTCCCCGCAGACAAATGCGGGTTGCATCTTTTCAATCAGAGGCATTCGGGAGGATAAAAAAGGGCTGGAATTCTCCAGCCCCTCAGGCAGTATTTAATTTTGGAGTGCCAGACAAGCCTTGGAAACATTTTCCGGGAGTAATCCCACAGCCCAGTCCGGCTCATGGGCGGCCGCCAGAACCGGAGCTTTGGTCAATATATAAACCAGGTAGCGGTACGGATCCAGGCCATTGGCCTTGGCGGTTTCAATCATACTGAATATCACCGCGCTGCTCTGTGCCCCGCGGGGCGTGTTAGCAAACAGGAAGTTTTTCCGCCCAATCACAAAGGGCTTTATGGAACGCTCCGCAAGATTGTTGCTCAACTCCAGCCGTCCGTCTTCCAGGGCACGGATCAAGTAGGGCCATTGTTCTTCAAGATAGTACAGCGCCTTTCCCAATGCGGATTTTGGAGCGGCTCTGTTTGTAGATGCCCATGCCAACAAAGCGTCCATCACGGGTTTAGACCGTTGCAGACGCTGTTCATATCGTTCTTTTGGCGGCAGGTCCCGCATTTCCTGTTCTATGAAGAACAGCTTGCTGCAATATGCCTGCCCTTGCAGTGCCGCAGAGCCTGGCTGGTCTTTCTGCGGCAAAGACTTCACCGCCTCGTCAAACTTGCGCCGCAGGTGCACCCAGCAGCCCACCACTCGGATGTGCTCCGGCAGGCTGTGGTAACCTGGGTAGCCGTCCGCATGGAGCCAGCCAGAGAACCCTTTCAAGAATCGCTCCGCGTTGCCGGCTTTCCGGTCCGGTCGGTACTCGTAGAGCACCATCGGATAGCTGGTATGGGCGCCCGCCCGGTAAAGCCACATATAGCTCTTGGACTGGGCGGATTTCCCAGGCTCCTTCAATACCTGGAGCGTTGTCTCATCCGCGTGAAGCACATCTTCCCGCACCAGCCTGCGGTGCATTTCCTCGTAGACCGGCATCAGCCAATCGTCTGAGGCACGCAGGATCCAGTTGCTCATCGTCTGCCGTGAGAGCTGGATACCGGAACGGTTCAGCTCCTGCTCCTGCCTGTATAGCGGAGAGGCCATCACAAACTTCTGCACCATAATATGTGCAATCGCCTCCGGAGAGGCAAAGCTGCCTGGGATCACACTGGGAACCCGGCCGGTCTCTCGGACCGGCGTTTCCGCCGCGTCTGTTTTGCATTCGGGGCAGGCGTAGGTGTAATAGACATCCTCACGGATCGTGGCGGTGGCAGGACGCAGAACCAGCGTTCGCACAGTCTCTTTGCCAATTCGCTCCATCACAGTACCACAGGCATCACAGACCCGCTCTCCTTCCGGGATACCATGCTCCACAACTTCTACCGAAATGTTCTCTGGCAGAACGCCATCCAGATTGCTGGAGCGCTTCTTCCGGGTGTGGGCAGACACTGTGGTGCTTTTGGTGGGTTGCTCCTCTTTTGGCGTCCACGCTTCGGCTTCGTTAAAGAGGAGGCTGAGCTGTCCCACAAGCTGTTCTGTAGCCTGCTCGGAGGACACGCCAAAGGTCTTTTGCTTCAACAGGCGCAGTTGTCCCATGAGGTAATCCAGCTTCTTGTTCAGCTCGGCATTCTCCGCAAGCAGCGCATCATATTCCTCGCGGGAGATGAAACTCCGTTCATCCTTTCCCACGGTTTTTGTGAAAATTGTTCGGTTTGGAGAGTTAAACCATACTCAGACCTGTCACCGTTTTGTGGGCTTTCGGCTGCTCGATTTTCAGCCCCTCCATTAACCATCTTTACTGCTGTGGCGTCAGCAGCTTCACCTCTGCCTCGCTCCTCGGCCACTGGTACGCCCCCTGCTCCAATCGCTTGTAGAGAAGAATGAACCCATCCCGTTCCCAGTACAACCCTTTGATTCGGTCCCGCTTTCGCCCGCAGAACAGAAACAGTGTGTTGGTAAAAGGGTCCAGCTCAAATTGCTGCTGTACCATTGTGGCTAAGCCGTCAATTCCTTTCCGCAGGTCTGTGTACCCGCAGGCGAGGTACACCTTATCCGCTCCGCCGAAATCATTCAGCATGACTTCAGCGCCAGCAGGAGAGCCTGCACCATCTTCGAGTCAGCTCCGGAATAAATATTTACAGATGTCTGACCTACCTGGATGTTAGCCACGAGTTCGCTGGCAGCCTGCCGCAGTTGCTGTGGTGGCGGTAGTTCCACGAAGCAGCTTTCTTGATCTTCCGCCTCCAGTTGGAGTTTCTGCTGCTCCACCATAAAGGAAAATACTTTCTTCTGCCAGCTGTAATAGGTCTTAGGGGTCACTCCATTTTCCTCGCACCACCGCTTTACGGACATTCCACTCTGTCTGCAGTCGGCCACCCGCTGACTCCACTCAAACAGCCGCTGCCGCTGGCCCATGCTCTGAATGCTTACTTCTCGGCTCATTGTGTACCTCCCTCGCTGCATCCTCTCACCCCCACTGACGGTGACTTAGGGTGATTATTACCTTCTAGGCCGAAAACTCACCGGGACTCTCCGTGAGTCCCGGTGAGTTCCATAGACATTCTGGCACATCCAGAGCCGTGATTCAATCCACCCTAAAATTTGACGCTTACGAAAGACAGACCAGAGATTGACAGTGGTACACAGAAAATAGACAATAAGTTTGGCAAAAGAGCAAACGCTGTAGACACTGCCTTGACAGAGGTCAAGATCATCGTGCAAAATAGGTCAGAGGCTATGGGTGGAAAATGGCTGTTAAATTTGTTCCCAAGCGGTATTCACTTGGAGAAATAGAGGCCCTGAAAAAGAATCCAAATGTGCTGGAGGTACAGGAAAACCGTTTGCTACTGACAATAGAGTTCAGACAGCAGGTCTATGAAGCGTGGATACGGAGGCCAGAGCGGTCAACTGTCAGAAGGATGCTGGAGGCAAACGGATTTGATACCCAGCGCCTTGGCCTAAACTTCACAAAATCGGTGGAATCTCCACCACGCGTCGAACGAACACGATCCATGTATTTCAGTATCTCATGGTAGTCTGGCTTCACATTCACGACAGCAAATGTATCGTCCGCATCTACGGTATAGCAGCAAAGTGTGTAATTTGTGATGTGGACATCCATCCCGATGTAGATTATACTTGTCATGATGACCCCTCCTTGTATGTGGCAAGTCTGGTTACTTTGGGTTCGCACTTAAAGTATGACAGGCAAATCCACGCTTTACAAGTGTTGAGGTCATTTCATATTGTCTTACGTTGTTAACGTCGGTCTGACTTGTCCCTCCCCAAGTAGCCAGCCCATTCTGTCAAGTAGACAGGTCGTTTTTTCTCAGTAACCGAGTTGATTTTTATATGATTTCTTATATAACTGAATTGCAAATTGGGGGGGGGGAATTTGCACAATCAAGCAACAACACGCAAAAACAGTACCTTCTCGTGTTACAGGTTAAGTTCAAAGAAACGCCGTGAGGATGTCCCTTCCCGTTGGATGAGTTCTTTGGGTCAATTCTCATTTAGCGCTGAGTCAGAACTGTTATTCAACATCTCCCCCGGCCAATCCTGGGGAGTTTCACATATATTTTGTCGTTCCCAACTCCCAAATTCAATCCGCTAATCCTTGGATATTTTTCTTGTGACAGTGACATTCACGATGTCACTGCTATTGCCTACAAACCGGATCGCATTGTACCATTTTATTCGATATAATATTTCTCCAAAATCTGAGCAGCTTCCGTAGAGGTTCCGATAACCAGCACGGCTCTGTTTTCCGGGGCGTTCTTTTCATTGAGGCTTCCATCTGCGTTCAGGTCTTCAACATGAAATTCATGGTCATATCCCAAGCCAATCACATGTTTGATCTGAGTCTCTGAGGTGCCCATATCAATCATCAGCTGACGGACAGCCTCCGCACGCCTCAAGCTAAGCTCTTTACATTGTTCATTTGTCCCCGCTGTCGCTGTCGTCCCCGCTAAAATCACCGTGTAGTCGGGATGCTCTAGGAGGTAGTCCACAATAGGGGACAGCTCCGAGACCGCATCATCCCTGTCCACAAAGGTCGCTTCATCACCATTGAACAGGGGCTTGACCTGATTGACTTGCAAAGGGTCAAAATCGTTAGAATCGTGGACAATAGGGATTGGAGTTACTTCCGGTAGTTCTCTATCCGTACTCCCCTCCTCTGTAAGCGGGAGATTTTTGAATGTGACCTCCGCACCTGATGTAGTCAGCACAGCCTCCCACAGCTCTTTCAGTGTATTCTTGTTGCGAGAAGTCAAATCTTCCTGCTTATCCGCTGCATCGCCGAGGCCGATCCATACGACTTGTACACCAGTCAAATCCGGTAAGGCATGATCTTTTTGTAATTTATCGACTATCGGCTGGACATCAATTAGGCGGTGCAGATTTTCGCTTAGTACATTCAGTTCACCTTCAGTCGATAGTCCGCTGTCCAAAATATACAGGCATTTATCCCCGGCTTCGCCGGTCAGGCCTCTCGCCGCTTGCTTGATTGCCTCAAAGGTGTCTACCTCTGGGTCATTGGCTTTTGAACTGGCCAAAGCGTTGTTCGTGCTATCTATCACTTCGGAAATTTGTTGTTCCAGGCGGGCTTCCGATAAACCCGAAACAGCACTTTCGTCTATTTCAAAGTCTACCACAGCTGCAGGGTCTCCATCGTTCACCACAATGGTCACAGAACCGTTATTTCGGGTACTGTATTCAAATGCTTTCAGGATTTCGGAATTATTTATTGGGGGTGTGACTGCATTTTGATGGTAGCCAGATACAATGGCAATATCTGTGGCTTCGATTTCAGGAGGGCCAGCGGGAACATCAGAAGATCCGCACCCAACCAAAGAAATCATAATCGCGGCAGCCACTCCCGCAGCAATCTCTGTCCTCATCTTCATCTCAAAATCCTCCTTCCAACTATGTATCGGTCAATTCGGAAATACTCTCAGCATCCCCCAATTTTTTCGCCAGCGCGAGCCTTGCCCATTTCTTGATTCGATCCGAATCTGCCTGAATGGTACCCTTTGCGGCTTTCAGCCTCTCCGTTTCCGTTTCAGGCAGGGCATTTTCCCAATTTCGATTCAGCTCACACTCAGCAGCGTATAGACGGTTGACCTGTTCTTTCAGGAGCGCACTCTGGTATCTGAGCGTATCCAGCCGGCGCTTGATCGGATCGCTAATCACATAGCCCAGTGCCAGATTCACAGCGGAAGTCACCAGAGGGATGATACCCATGACCAAAGTAAATGCAGTTTCAGCTTCCGGATTGGCCTCTGTTTCCGGGAGGATTGATCCTTTCGCGAAAACGTTCGCAGCTCCATCCATACCACGCGTTTCCCATCTCAAATAGAACGTGGCAAAGAACAGCAGTAAAAATACAATGACTAGTCCTACAATCATCCACAACTTGACTCCGTTCATGCCATACCGGTGGTAGTGAATATATCTGCCCACTACGAGAGGAATAAAATTTAAAACAACGGCGATGCCAACGGTCAGCAGGTAGAGCGCCTCTTTTTCCGCTGATTCAGTCATTTTAAAGAAAACCTCATACAAGGTCACGCCGTCCATGCAGGAAAGTCCAATAATCAGTGGATAAATTATAACCCCCCGCATCCACAGTTCTTGGTCCGCGCGATTGATTTTCCTGATCCGTTTAGACAGGGTATACAGTTCTCTCTGTCTCACCTGACATCCCTCCCATACCAAAAACCAATAGGCCTATCTGTTCATTCTGTCGTAAATCGCCTGCAGCAAATCGATTTCCGCATCGACTTTTCGAATGAGGTCCTCGGCCTGCTTGATCTCCGCACGCAGGCGGATCAATTCGCTCTCGTGTTTTAGAACTATGGAGCTGTTGACGCCTTCGTGCCAGGTTTTCTGCTCTTCCAACAAAGATATCAGGAGTTTCCCCTCTTGTTCTGTGTAGGCATCAAAAAAGCTGCCGCTGAATCGATCCGGCGAAGTTTCTTTCAAAAACTTGTCGATCTGCAACTCCGCTCTGCGGAGCCGTTTCTCAGGGGATATAGGTTCTATATAGTCGACAGCCGTCAAGCCAACATCCGGTGCATAATGGGGCACATCCTTCAAGCCCATGCGCCGCATTCGCCATTTCCGAATCCAACCCACCTACAATACCTCCATTCTTCCGGAACACTAACTTTCTTCTTCCGTCTCTGATGCCGTAGTTCGATCATTTGGTGGTTCCGCCCCTGCCGCCGTAGTTTGGCCATTTTGCGGCCCTGTCTCTGATGCCGTAGTTTGATTATTTGATGAATCCACATTTTTCTCCAGCACTGCTTTCAACAAGGATTTCCGGACATTATCGTTCCATAGATGTTTTTCCCGATAACTTTCCTCATTGCTAAGCAGAACGGGTACCGTGTATTCAACCGGGAAATTCACGGCCCTGGCCGCAAGAGTTGCTCCGTGCAAATAGGCGTGGATTCGCCGTTCTGTCAGCGCGGCAGCTTCCCGCTGAATTGCTCCTGCCTCAACGATGTTTTGGATCAGATCCTCTTCAATTCCGGCCATATTCAATTTTATGGTCCGCTTCCTGTCGCGGAGCGTCGGTTCGATTGTAGCTGCGCGGGCTTTTTGGCGAGCTTGAGAAGAATTTGTCCCCCCACTTGGAATCGGATCTGGCTTTGTCAGCTGTTCCAGGATGTTGTGATACTCTACCGCCAGACTTACGCTCTCCTTGTGAAGCTGAGATGTTTTTTCTTCCAGCTCCCGGTATGTACGATGGACAAATGAATGAAAGATAGCCTCTTTCTTTTGAAGATAGTGGCCCTCCCATTTCCCGTCCTTGAAGGCCACGACGTTTCGTTTGCCATCCAACCTGCCGTGAAAACGCACAATAAACAGCGGCATCCCTGTGATACCTCGTATTTTCAGTCGTTTCATTATGTACCTCCAATTCAACTCTGCGGCCATATCTCAATCTATTTGACAGGCGGATTTAACGGTTCCACAGCCGGATCCCCTGTCCCCTAGGAATTCCGCTTTTCTTCAAATAGTCAAAGGTTCCTGTCATCGTCCGCTTCATGACGAACTCCACCATTTTGTCTTGAATGAAGTTGAAGCACTCGTTGATTTTCCAGACTACCTTGCCCAAGGCGGCACCGATCCAGATCGCTTCCATCATCTTGTGAACCCCCTCGTAAAACGAACCAGTCACAATTACCGCGATTGCCGCAAAAACGAGACGTACAATAACCGCCGCTATAATCGTCCACAGCTCGATAAATCTCAAGATCAACACATAACAGAAAATCGAGAGAAGGAGAGTCTTTCGGCTCAGAACCAGATTGGGGATGTATGCTTCATCGGGGACATCCCGGTATAAGTTCTCATCATAATCGTGGATCAAGTAATCTTCCAGAGCCAGGGAAAGAACCACCCGCTTCCGGCTGATAGGGATAAAGTAGGGAATCCGGCTTTCTGCATAATAAAACCTGCATTTTGGCTTTAAATAGCCTTTTCCTGATATAGCCTCCCGAAGATACCGTCGTAGCGCCGGCATGATCAGTGCCTCCTCCGGCACAGCTTTTGCATAGAATACGAACAGGATTGAGAGCCAATCCCCGACTGGATTCCATGCGGTCAGTCCTAACAGCAAAACCGCGAACCCGCAGTATACGCCATAGAGGACCAAGTCCCAGCCTACCAGGAACGGCAGGCCTGCGACTGCCACATTCAAAGCAGCCAGCATATAGTTCTTCCACATCTCAATCCCCCTCGCGTTTTTCTTGTCTCCAGCTGTTAAAACTGATCTTCTTCTCAAAGTCTTCCGAATCATCAGAAGGCTTTGAGAAGAAGGGGGGCGAAGCCCCCCTTCTTCTATGTGTGCCATTTCGGAAGCTCTGTCCAGTCTTCTGCGCCGTTTGCCTTTCTACGGTCGTGGGCATCGGCGGCTTCCACGATGTCATCCACATGGCCCGTTTTTCAGTCCGATATTTTTTGTTTGTACTTTGAAACTTCATTCGAAATAGGGTAAAATGCCTTTTCTACTCGGCTTGCTCCGATACTACCGTACGTGTTGTTCTCCAGTCAGAGGTATCAATGGGGGAGTCACCTTCGAAAAGGTCGTAATAATCTTCGTCCCGCAGTTTGGGTCGGCGATGCACCCAGACAGCTGTAATGATAGGATAAAGCACAATGGCAACTAGTCCGCCCGAAAAGCCGTTATTGTATAGATTTACACCAGCTACAGGACTAGAAATCTGTAATACCAGAGCAGAGTGGATAAAGCCGGCCAAAACGCCGAAGGGCCAACCGAAATGACCGGAAATGGGAGCTAATGTTGTTCCAAAAAGCCCGGCTAACTGGAGTGAAGGGTAATCCAGTGTTTGGTGTATTCCATATGCCCCCAATGCCACGCCGATCATAACAGGGACTATATTAAACGCATGCTTTCCCATAGCGGAAAAACCGATGATCGTAAAAATACCGCCCAGCGTAGGACCATTCAAATCACCGCAGTTCAGGAAAATATACAGCATCCCCAGGAGTCCATTGACTCCCATATTCACAAGAACTGGGCCTGCTCCGAACATACGCAGATAATCGCTAGGAGCACGCCCTGTGGTGGATAACAACCTCCGATAGCCTGCCCACACTGCCCATGCTGGTTCGCCTGTGCAAAAAAAACCGGCAAGAATAAAAATCAAACACAGAATAATTAAAACGACAGCAAAGGCCGTATTGAAGCCTGTCGCCCAATACAACACAGATTCTGGCTTATCATCTAGGGCTGTCAAGATGGGGACGATTGTCATGGCTAATAAGCCGCAGGCAAACCCCATGTTGTAAAGATTCATTCCGTTTTGTATTTTGTATGTGTAGGATGACAGGGAGGGTAGCACAAATCCGATTACGACCCCGGACAGCAGCCCCAATGGCACACTTGCGTATTTGCTTCCAAAGGTCATATAGCTGACCAGCGGTGCGAGGGAAGTTGACAGCAATGCCACGGAGGCATATCTGGAAAAGGGCCTTTTACGATATTTGGCATAGAGCCAACTGCCCAGAATGATCGGCCAGATATTGAAGAAATTCTTCCCAAATAGCGAAAAACCCGACATCAATCCCATCTTTACAATGGTATCACCATTAAAAGACGCTCCTGAAAATTTGAGAATACATATGGAAATACCAGTGACAATGCCAGAATTTATCAATGCGGCACCCGGTCCAGCGATATATACGTAATCGGTAATCAGTATATTCTCTGACACAACAATACGATATAAGCCAGTAATAATATTGCCCGGCTCATCGAGTAAAAAGCCGATCCATATAAGTCCCGCAGAGAAAAGAACTGCTGTCGGAAAAATCTGGCGGTACCGTTCTCTCAATATAGTTCTCCTTATTTATTTTTAATGGAGCGGATCTTAAGATTTGAAATTTATAAATTGTAATTAGTATCAAACGAATTGGTGCAGGATTACATCTTAATAGTTGTAGAAGCCCTTGCCGGTCTTCTTGCCCAGCAGACCGCCGCGGACCATCTTGCGCAGCAGCAGTGCGGGACGGTACTTGGAATCGCCGGTCTCGATGTACAGGGTCTCCATGATGGCCAGGCACACGTCCAAGCCAATGAAGTCGCCCAGAGCCAGGGGACCCATGGGATGGTTGGCACCCAGCATCATGGCCTTGTCGATGTCGGACACGGAAGCAACGCCGGTCTCCACCAAGTCAATGGCTTCATTGACCATGGGGATCAGGATCTTGTTAACCACGAAGCCAGGAGCCTCGGCCACCTCGACGGGATCCTTGCCGATCTCCTTGGTCAGGTTATAGATGAAGTCGAAGGTCTCCTGGGTGGTGTTGGCACCCCGGATGATTTCCACCAGCTTCATGCTTGGCACGGGGTTGAAGAAATGCATGCCGATAACGGGATGGTTCAAGCCCAGACCCATCTCGGTGATGGACAGAGAAGAGGTGTTGGAGGCGAAGATGGCCTCGGGCTTGCACAGGCCGTCCAGCTCATTCAGCAGCTCTTTCTTGGTGGCCATGTCTTCCTTGACGCACTCGATGATGAGATCGGCGCCGGCGCAGGCGGACTTCTCCTCCACCAGAACATTGGCCAGCAGAGCGTCCACGGCCTCCTGGGTCATCTTGCCCTTAGCCACCCGCTTGGCCAGAGAAGCTACTAGCTTATCCTTGTGCTTCTGGGCGGAAGCCACGCTACTGGCATACATCAACGCCGTGTGGCCCTTTGCCGCGAAAACCTGCGCGATGCCGCTACCCATGGTACCTGCGCCGAATACTGCTACTTTCATATTCAGTTCTCCTTAATCATTGAAAATTTACCGACTGTCAACTGTTTGAAAGACTCTCACTACGATTTTCTTATGCAGAAGGAATGAAACGTCGCGCAAACTCATCCTGAAGCTCCGCACGGAAATCCGGATGCGCAATGGCGATTAGACTCTTTGCGCGCTCCCGCAGAGAATGTCCTTTCAGATGCGCGACACCGTATTCGGTAACAATATAGTCAACATCCATGCGAGAAGTGGTGACAGGTGCGCCATAATCCAGATTTGCAACGATTCGGGAAACGGTTCCCTTTGCCGCGGTAGAAGGGAACGCAAGAATAGAGCGTCCTCCTTTGGAGAAAGAGGCACCGCGAATGAAGTCCACCTGACCGCCAACACCAGAAATCTGCTTGGGGCCGATACTCTCGGAAGAGACCTGGCCCATCAGATCTACCTGCACACAAGAATTGATGGAAACCAAATTTTCATTTTGACCAATGACGATGGGATGATTCACATAGTCAACGGGTAGCATCAACACATCAGGATTGTGGTCCACGAAATCATACAGCTTCTTGGTTCCCATCAGGAAATTGGCCACCAGCTTGCCAGGATGCAGGGTCTTTTTCTTATTGGTGATAACGCCGGCTTCCACAAGATCAACAACACCGTCTGAGAACATTTCGGAGTGGATGCCAAGATCCTTTTTATCCTTCAGGAACTTCAGCACTGCATCGGGGATTGCGCCAATTCCCAGTTGTAAAGTGTCACCATCGTGTATCAGAGAGGAGCAATACTTTCCGATAGCTTCCTCTATAGGACCGATCTTGGGTGGAGCCAATTCTATGATAGGCGCAGAATAATCTACAAAATAGGTGAACTTATCAACAGGGATCAGTTTGCCATAGGTAAACGGCATCTGATCATTGACCTGAGCGATGACAATCTTTGCGGTCATAACCGCCTCATAATCATAGTCAACAGAGACGCCCAGAGAAACCATGCCGTTTTCATCGGGAGGTGTTACGGATACCAGCGCTACATCCAGCGGCATAGTGGTATGGAAAGTTTCAGGGACCTGATAAAAGAAGCAAGGCGTGAAATCTCCGCAACCGCTGTTGATAGCATCACGGGTGCGTGCTCCAACAAAATATGCATTGTGATGAAAATGCTTTTCCATACCCGGCTGGCAGTATTCACATTTGCCCATCGCGACCATGTGGACAATCTCGACGTTTTCATAGTCTTCTTTATGACCAATCATGGTATCCAACAGAAAGCTGGGTTCACCGCAGGCATGACCGACCAGCACACGGTTACCGGACTTGATATGTTTCACCGCTTCATCGGCAGTCAAATGTCGCTCCTGATAATAAGTTTTCCAATCCATAATTATTGCTCCTTGCTCAGCTTTTCTAAAAATTCGGCGGCGCGTTCGATATCCTCCTGAGCCGCCATGACCAGTCGGGGGATATCCACAGGCAGATCCGCCTGCCCAGCACATCTTGCCGAACAGCCGCAAACAATCAGAACCGCTCTATATACATCAGTCGGTTCAAAATTTAACAGTTGCAGATGTGGGAACCTTTTTTGCAACCCGCGGACACTGGCTCCGCGTTGATAGCTGGGATTGCAGCCACCGCAATAGCGTACTGCGATCTTAGTGATTTTCATATTTACCCTGCATGACCGCCCGCGCTTCTTCCCACAGCTCATCGCTGACATCCTGAACAACTATGACTTGCCGGATCTCCGGAATTGCCACCGTTAACTCACCAAAAATCAACTGCTCGATCGTTAAGTATGCTGAAGGACACCCAGCACATTGCCCCAAAAGGCGGATGCGAACCACTCCGTCCTCAATGTCCAGAACATCCAGATCGCCGTTATGTAACTCCAACTGCGGACGCACCTTTTCGTTCAATACTTTCTCTACTTTTTCTCTCATGGCACATATGCTCCTATCTGATTTCCCGTAGAGTAAAATGATAAGACGCGGTCCGTCAGAAAGCTGCCGTACCGCGTCTTTTTATGGGGAGCAATGGCTCCTCAGTTAAGCACGACTCCAGCAAAGGGCCACATTGTTCAAGGAATATATTTTACTTGATACCTGCGATTTCCTTGGCAAGCTGCTTCTTGCCCTGGATGTTGCCCTGGCGGGCGATCATGATGCGCTGGGCCTGGGGAGAGCCCGCGCCATGCATGGACTCGGTGCGGTAGCCTACGGCCGCCGCGCCCAGGCACAGGTTCTCGATAAAGCGCATGATCCGCTGCCGGTCCTCCGTCTTGACGCCCTCACGGCCCACGAAGAACTTGTGGCAGATCTCCCCGATGGTCTCGCCGTTGCGGCCCACCACCGTGTCGGAGTTAAAGTCCGTCTGAGAGGGCATGGTGACCATGAGGCCGCCGGCGATGTCCTCGGCCAGGCGCACGATCTCATAGGGGAAGCGGGTCACGTTCTGCTTGCACACGTTTGCCAGCAGCAGATCGATCTGGTAGTTGCCCGCCTTGGTCTTGAAACCCTGGGCGGAGCAGGCGATGCCGCAGCAGAAGAGGGTCTCGTTCAGGTGGGTCATCTCGATCAGCTTATCCTTCACCGCGCTGGCCTTCTCCACGCCGTTGTACTCGGCAACCAGGGCAGCGGCACCGATCAGGGTGTCGCCTACGCCGACCTTGCAGCCGCCGTAGCTCTGCCGGTGATAGCCGGCGAATCGCTCTACGATCATACCGGCGAACTCATACTCACCGTTGAGGAAGATGTACTCGTTGGGGATGAACACGTGGTCCAGCACCACCAGAGCCTCCTGGCCGCCAAACTTGGCGTTGCCTACGTCGATAGAGGCGTTCTCCTCCATCTTCCGGGTGTCGCAGGACTGACGGCCGTAGATCATGTACATGCCCTCGGCGTCGGTGGGGCAGGCAAAGCTCACAGCCCAATCCTTGTCGGCCTCACCCATAGAGATGGTGGGCATGAAGATGTGCCAGTGAGAGTTGATGGAGCCGGTCTGGTGGCACTTAGCGCCGCAGACCACGATGCCGTCCGGGCGGCGCTCCACCACGTGGACATACATATCGGGATCAGCCTGCTGGCTGGGAGCCTTGGACCGGTCGCCCTTGGGGTCGGTCATGGCGCCGTCCACAGTCAGGTCGTTGTCCTGGACGAACTTCAGGAAGTTGACAAAGTTCTCATGATACTTAGTGTTATACTTCTCGTCGATCTCATAGGTGGTGGAGAAGACGGCGTTGAAAGCGTCCATGCCTACGCAGCGCTGGAAGCAGGAAGCGGTCTTCTGACCCAGCAGACGCTGCATCTTCACCTTGTTCATCAAGTCCTCGGTGGACTGATGCAGATGGGTAAAACGGTTTACTTTTTTACCGGTCAGATTGGAGGTAACAGTCATCAGATCTGCGTATTCGGGATTCTGAGCCAGCTCATAAGTCATGGCCACGCAGTTGATAGAGGGGCGGATCATGGGGTGATCCACCCAGTTTTCAATCTTCTCGCCAAACATGTACACGCGGGTGTTCAATTTCCGTAGGGACTCAATGTACTCCTGTGCAGTCATAAGTGCCATTTCCTTTTTCCTCCTCTTTAAGTTTAATACAGGCTCTGATAAATGCTTTCGACCAGCTCAGTGGTCATGGGGACGAAGCTGTTCTTCAAAAGACGTTGCTGATTCTCCATTACGGATTCCGCAAAAAGGCGGATTTCTTCCGGCTTCACGCCGTATTCGTGCAACGATTTCTTCGGCAGGAGCTGGTTCAGCAGTTCCTCCAGTTTTTCGTAAACATCAGTGGTCTGGCAGTCGAGCAGATTAGCCAGATATTTGTTCATCACGGCAATCTCACCATCGGATTTAATGCTCATATACTTTTTCATGACACCAGTAAAGATGGCGTAATTGCTTTCACCGTGCGCTACATGATACTGTCCGCCTAAGGGGTATGCCATTGCGTGAACAGTACCGCAGCCTGCCGTACCGAATGCAATACCGGCATAGTTGGAAGCGACCAGGAAATCGTCCAACAGCGCAAGTCGTGCGCCGCGGCCATTGGTCACGATCTTCTTGTAACCAGATACGATCATCTCTATAGCCTTGTAGCCGAAGAGTTTGGTGTAGGATGTGGCATTGGGAGACAGGCAGGACTCAACAGCGTGAACCAGTGCATCGATAGAACTTGTGGCAAAAACACCAAAAGGCAAACCGGACAGCAATTCGGGAATCAGAACTGCCTTATCGGCATACATAGCCTCACCTACTAGGCCCATTTTGGTACCCATACGGGTACGGTTGAACACCGCAATATTTGTTACCTCGCTACCGGTACCGCAAGTGGTAGGAATGATCACCAACTCATATTTACGGGTTAGGGCTGGCATCACACTGTACAGGCTGTCCATAGAAGCATCTTCTGTAGCAACTGCCAGAGCCTTGGCGATGTCGATAACCGTACCACCGCCGATAGCAATGATCCGCTTGCAGCCGGTCTTGGCCGCATCCTGCATGATGCTTTCACACATCACATCAGTGGGTTCCCCCATACCATACTCTTCCTGGAAGATGGTATGGACTTTTAGGCCCAAGGGGCCAAAGTAAGGCTCGAAGATAAATTTGTTGGTCAAAACCAAATCTTCAGCACCCAGCGCAAATCCTTCAGCAAATTCCTTGCAGGTCGCATACTTAAAAATCTCGGGTTTCATAATTACCTGGACCATGGAATATCACTCCTATCGTTAAAATCTCATGAGACTTTCGGCTCTCTGTTTTGTTTTAGCTACGGAATACTTCAGTTGGCCATCATTCTACTTTTGCCACAGCAAGTTCCTTGCGATGCAGGTGGATCATCACCGCCGCCACCACCAGAGGCAACAGACCAGACCAGATTGCGTAAGAACTAAACGCCTTCAAAATCAAGTAGACATACACAACCCCAAAATGGTAAAACAGGAGTGTGCATCCAAAGAATTTCATCTTAGGACGGAAAGAAGGGTCCTTATTCAGATATACTTCTGCAAACGAAGAAGAAAATTGGCGGTAATTGTTACTGTTGAAGATCGTAGCACAGTTGAAGCCCTGCGCACCACAAAATATGGACCACTGAAACGCTGTTGCGAACACACAAGGATACAGACGTGTATATACAGGCCAATTTTGTGGAAAGAAATAGACTGCAGCCAACGATACCGCCTCAACAATGATAACCGCATAACGCAGATCGCTCTTGCTGTGTTTGCTCCAATATGCTGAAAGTGCAAATGCCAAAAAGTACAGGAAAGCACTTCCCACACATAGAGCAAACTCCAGCCAATCGCCGTCTATAAGACGCAGTACAATCTTGATCAGATTTGTTGTGTGTGCATTCCCCAGGTTCGTCCATTGAACTACAGAGTACGCTCCCCAAAGGCCTCCCATAAATGCCATGGTCATATGGATATAGGTCGGCATACGATCGAGTCGCTTCATCCCATTCCTCCCTCGTATAATTAGGTTTCATGGAAAAGGCATTTACATTTTACAAATCGCTTACTTCCACAACTCGTCGGGAGTGGGCACGTGATTGTTCGGCATGAAGCGGGCAATGCGGGAAACGTTCATCAGATGCTTATAGTCAAGGTTTTCGGAAATGCTATTGTGCCCCCAAGAGCCGCAGCCTAATGTATTGGTGGGGGCCAGACCGTTGAAATAGCTGCCACCGGCGGAGCTGGCAGAAACCTGATTAATTACGAATCTGGACACACAGAGACTGCTTCCGACATACTCGATATTGGTCTCAGAATCGGAGTGGAAAGAGACGCTGTGACCCTTGCCATCTTTCTCCAGATTCTGGCGGGCAATATCCACGCCTTCCTCCAGCGTGGAATAGCCATAGGCCGCAATCACAGGACACATTTTTTCGCCGCCCAGAGGATCAACGAGACCTGTGCCGACAGGCTGGACCACGATGGCCCTGGTGCCCTTCGGCACACTGAATCCAGCCATTTCAGCAATCGTTTCAGCAGACTGACCGACGGAATTACTGATGGGCTTACCCTTATCATCAAAAATAGCTGCACGCAAGGCATCCCGCTCCTTATCGTCTCTGACGACATAGCAGTTATTTGCTTCACACTCCTTCAGAACAGCATCATAGTCCTTTTTGTGGCAAATGATGGACTGCTCACCAGAGCAGATGATACCGTAGTCATAAGAACGACCGGTGATGATCTTGGGAACAGCCACTTTGTAATCATAGCCCTCGTCAATGATGCACTGGACATTGCCCGCGCCAACGCCCAGGGCGGGACGGCCCGAGCTGTATGCGGCAGTGACCATGCCGGCACCACCGGTGGCAATGACCACATCAGCGGAGGAAATGAGATTTCTGGTATGCTCTCTGGAGTGCTGATCCAGTATCTGAATTAGATGCTCGGGATAACCCAGCTTCCGCAATTCATCATTGATCATCTCAATGGTCTTACCGCTACAGGCCACAGCTCTGTGGTGAGCGGTAATAATGATGGCGTTGCCGCACTTGAGGGCGAACATGGCGTTGCTCATGGGAGTCACGATGGGGTTGGTGCAGGGGGTAATGGCGGCTACGACACCAACAGGCTTTGCAACCCTGGTGATACCAGTTTTTTCATCGGTATCAAGAATGCCACGGGACTTTTTGCCTCTCAGGTTGTTCCAAACAATACCAGCCTTTTGTTTGTTCTTAGCGATCTTATCTTCAACATTGCCCATGCGGGTCTCTTCCACAGCCAGCTTTGCCAGATACTCCGCATTTTCGTAAACGACCTTACCAATGGTTTTTACGGCCAGATCGACCTGCTCCTGGGTCATCTTCTCAAATTCCGCCTGAGCTGCGCGGGCTCTCGCAATATATTCGTTGATATACTGCACGCTCTGTTCGTGTTCGGTCATTCTTTTTTCCTCCATTATTTTTTTGTGGGATCTATCAAACGCTCATGCTACCAGTCTTCTGGAAACGGATATGCCATGAGAGCGCTTCGTTAAGAATGTGGGGAGTATGTGAGGGATTCCCTTCGCAGGCTCGCTCAAAGTAATCCATCAGCGCATCTTTAAAATCGGGATGCGCACAATTCTGAATAATCTTCACAGCGCGCTCCTTGGGACTGAGGCCGCGCAGATCGGCAAATCCCTGCTCCGTCACCAGAACCATGACTTCATGCTCCGTATGGTCCACATGGGAAACCATGGGAACAACAGAAGAAATCTTGCCGCCCTTTGCGGTAGATGGGGCACTGAAAATGGTGATCGCTGCATTGCGAGAGAAGTCGCCGGAGCCGCCGATGCCGTTCATCATGGAGGACCCCATGATATGAGTGGAGTTGACGTTGCCGTAAATATCCATTTCGATGGCGGTGTTCATGGCGATGACACCGAGCCGTCTGGCAACCTCGGGGCTGTTGCTGATCTCCTGGGGACGCAAAAGAATTTTATCCTTGAAGAAGTCCACCTCGCCCAGAAATTTTTCCAGCGCCTCGGGAGAGGGACTGAGTGCCGTAGTTGAGGCGAAATCGACCTTTCCGCTCCGAATGAGGTCCAGCATGGAGTCTTGAACGACCTCGGTATAGCAGGTCAAATGCTCAAAACGGGAGTTTTGCAGACCGGAAAGCACAGCATTCGCCACATTGCCCACACCCGATTGCAGAGGCAACAGGGAGTTGGTCAGTCTGCCGGCGGCCACCTCCTGCTCAAAGAAAGCGATAATATTCTCGGAGATCTTGCGCGAGACATCATCCGGCGGACTGAATGGCCGGGTCTTGTCGGGCAGGTCTGTCACAACGATGGCGGCGATCTTATCAAAACCGCACTTCATGTATGTAGTGCCAACGCGGTCAGATACCTTGCAGATATTGATAGGCGTTCTGTTGGGAGGATTTGGAACCGTGATGATATCTGCCATGCCCTCCAGTTCCAGTGGCTTCCGCGTGTTCAGCTCCACGATAACTTTCTTTGCCTGAAGCAGATAGGTGGGGGTATTGCCGACAGCGGTCGTGGGAATGATGTCGCCGTCTTCGGTGATGGCCAACGCTTCAACAATGGCGATATCCACAGGTTTCAGAGCACCAGAGCTGATAAGCTGGGCACACTGCGAAAGGTGCATATCCGCATACGCGACCTTCCCACCGTTGATATCCTTGCGGAGTGAGGCGTTCGTCTGATAAGGGAAACGCCTGCGGATGATACCTGCCTCCGTCCATGCGCTGTCAATCTCGGGACCAACAGATGCGCCGGTATAGAGATCGACCTTGAACTTATCGCCTTTCTTGGCTCGTTCAGCCAGTGCAAGGGGTACCGCTTTGGGATAGCCAGACGGAGTAAAGCCGCTGACGCCGATGGTCATGCCGTCTTTGACCAACTGAGCCGCAGCATCCGCCGTCATGAGGAGAGAAAACGCCCGCTCGTTGCGAAGTCTTGCTGCTAAAGTACTTTCATTTTTGTTGTTCATTTCTCCACCTGCCTAACTTGCCCAAATTTTCTTTCTGCACAATACACGCAGAAATTTTGTCCTTTTTTTAACGAAAACTTTTAGGCTTATTTGAAAAATAGCACAACTAAACGCAGAATAAAAATAGGAAAAACTGAGACAGTCATAGAAAAAATCAATGCGCTTAATATAAAAAAGCGCGGTTGTGTTGCTTGCTTTTTGTATAAATCTCACATATACTTGTCATCAAAGAAAGCGTGGTTGTTGGATTAGGACTACGTCCGGAAAGGACACTTATGAATCTGAACCATTTACAATATTTTCTAGAAACGTGTAGATATGGCAGTATAACCAAAGCATCCGAAGTGTGCCATATTTCACAGCCGTCGATAACCGCTGCAATCAATAATCTCGAAAAAGAGCTTGGAGCAAAGCTGTTTGATCGTGTGAATAACCGACTACGGCTGACGGTCGTGGGAGAAGGATTCAAGGATCTGACGGAGGAGTTCCTGAAAACCTTCGACGATTACTGCCAAAGTGCGTACGATATTGCCAGCAGCAGATACACAAAAATACGGGTTGGTATTCCGCCGTTCCTCAGCACGATCATCACCAAAAAGCTTTTTCCGGAATTTTCGGTGCAGCATCCAAATATCCGGTTAGAAATCGTAGAGGTCGGATTGATCGACGGGCTTAACAAACTGAACAGCTCTCAGTTAGATTGTCTGATTGGCGTATGCCGTTCCAAGACCTTTACGTGCAATTCGCGTTGCCTTTTTACGACCAAACTGACTCTGGCTGTCAATCGAGGCAGTGAACTTGTACATAGGCACAAAGCGATATCAATTGCTCAGATGGAGAGCATTCCTCTGGTCACGCCCGTTAAGGGTTCCTATCTGTATAGCTTGATCAACGAGATACTTGCGTCGGAAAAGCCGAACATCGTTATGCAGTCCAATCAGCTTACAACGCTCAAATATATGCTCCGTGTGGACTGTGCCGCGGCAATCATCTATGACGGTCTGTTCAATGACAATGAAGATATCGTCCATATCCCGTTTGAAGAGGATATTTTTTTGGAGACCCATGTTTTCTGGCAGGCGGGACGATATGTCTCGTCTTCTCTGAAATCGTTTATGTCTTATATCTCAAAAGTGGATTTCGGTTCCGATACGGGACTCACAGTCATACAACGAGAATGCCACGCATAAATATACATTTTGCAGATGTACTTATGCAAAGGCGAGATATGTCAGAGGCACCGTCTCGCAAGATCAGTGTACAGCGAAATGCGGTATTTTTCTGCAATTATTTGCCCGTTCATTTGTAAATGGTATCAAAAAAAATGATGCCAACGTAAAATTTTCTGAGAATGAAAGTAGAAACTAACGATTGACTTTTTATAGCGTCTCTTGCATACTATAAGTAGCAGTTCGCATAAAAAAGCAAAGTAGAATGATGCAAAGAAGGATAAAAAAGTAATATGGAAATGGTTTTCACAGGAGGCAATCAGTACGTTGCGTCGGCGGAGCTGATGATGACCGTCAACATCGCCGTAGCGTTGCAAAAGCCGTTGCTTATCAAGGGTGAACCTGGCACCGGCAAGACCATGCTGGCCCAGGCCGTGGCGGACGCGCTGGGTAAAAGGCTCATCATTTGGAACGTGAAGTCTACCACCAAGGCCCAGGACGGTCTCTATGTCTACGATGTGGTGCAGCGCTTGTACGACAGTCAATTCGGCGGTCAGGGCGTGGACGATATCGCCAAATATATCAAGCTAGGCAAATTGGGCGAAGCGTTTTCTTCCGACGAGCAGGTGGTCCTGCTCATTGACGAGATCGACAAGGCCGATCTGGAATTCCCCAACGATCTGCTCTGGGAGTTGGACAAAATGGAATTCTACATTCCTGAGACTAAAGAGACCATCAAGGCCAAGCAGCGGCCCATCGTTGTAATCACCTCTAACGCAGAAAAAGAACTGCCCGACGCATTTTTGCGCCGCTGCGTGTTCCACTACATAGAGTTCCCGGATCAGGCTCAGATGGAAGCTATTTTGCGGGTGCACTTCGACAATCTGGAGGAAAAACTAATAAAGCAATCCCTTGCGGCGTTCTATCGGCTTCGCGAGCTGCGGGGTATTGAGAAAAAGCCTTCCACATCCGAACTGGTGGACTGGATCCGGGCATTGGTGGCAGGGGACGTGGACCCGAAGCTCATTGAGGACAATATGCCGTTTGCAGGTGTGCTGCTGAAGAAAGATAAGGATTTGCAAACGCTGCGGAAGCAAAAACGGTAAATCACATGTTTCTTAGTTTTTTTTATTTGTTAAGGCAAAGAGGATTGGATATATCTCCTAATGAGTGGATGACTCTTTTGGATGGAATAGAGAAGGGCTTACATTGTTCCTCTTTAATAGGGTTCTATCAACTTTGTCGTGCGGTTCTTTTGAAAAGTGAGATTGAGTTTGACCGATTTGATCAAGCATTCACGGAGTTTTTCAAGGATGTTCCCTTCAATGGTGAACTGCCCAAGGAATTTTTGAGTTGGTTGAATACTCCTGCTGATGATTTGAGGCGTTCCATTGAAGAACTGCGGGCAGAAGGCGGTTTTACAGATAAACACATGGAAGACCTTCTGCGCGGTCTTGAAAGACGATTGAAGGAACAGGATGATGAACATAACGGAGGCAGACGATGGATTGGAACTCAAGGCTTCACCCCATGGGGTAACAGTGGCTGGAATCCGAATGGTATCCGTATTGGGGGAGAATCCATGCACCGTACCGCAATGAGTGTTGCAGGCGAGCGAAAGTTCAGAGATTTCCGCAGGGACAACAAACTGGATACTCGGCAATTTCAGATGGCTTTTCGAACTTTACGCCAGTTGTCTGTTCAGATTGATAGTTCCGAGCGGGAATTGGACATCGATGCCACGATCCACGACACCTGCGAAAACGGCGGTCTTTTGAAGATGCAGACTCGTCCTCCGCGCAAAAACAATGTCAAGGTTTTACTACTGATGGATTCCGGCGGTTCCATGGAATATTACTCAAATCTTTGTAGCATGTTATTCCAAGCTGCTACCAAGTCTAACTATTTCAAGGAATTGCATACTTATTATTTTCATAACAGTATTGGATCTAATCTCTATACAGAGCCACGTCTTTGGTATGTAGATGCGGTTTCTACCGAATGGATTCTGGAGAATTTTGACAGCAGTTATAAAGTCATAATAGTAAGTGACGCAGCAATGAACCCAAATGAACTCCATGAAAAACAGTTTGTTTGGGGAACAGGAACATATATGCGCTCCAGTTACGAATGGCTATTATTGTTTCGCAAACAGTACCCCTATTTAATTTGGCTGAATCCAGAAACGATTCCTGAGAAGGCAAGCTATTGGACGCAAACGCAGGTTGAACTGGCTGATATTTTTCAGATGTTTCATCTTTCTGCAAATGGGTTGGAAGCAGGGATGAAGTGCCTTCTAGTTAGACAGTAAAATGACGATTTATATATGTGGAGTGGAGCGAATATATGGATTATTACAACTGTTTGCGGAACCAGCTCAACTGTGAGTATGCTTTTTGCAATCAAGGGATTTGTATCAAAAAAATGCAGGAAGGCTACGCACAAGTCGAAAAAACTGTTAAAAAAGAAGACTTGGATATCGACAGAACGCCTAATAACAGTCTCTATTTTCATTTGGCGAATGCAGCCTGTACTGCAGCAGCTGCTTCACATGGATACAATGCAGAGACTGTCAGCTTTAGCTTTACACTTTTGAATAATGCACACGTTGATGATCGACTAACCGCAAATGCGAGAGAGATGTTACAACTGCAGTCCATTCGTGTTTTTGACTTTAAAATTACCGACCAAAAAGGTACTTTGATCTGTAACGGCACTTTTACCATGAATCAAACTTGCGTGGCAATTTGATACATTTAAATTAGTTGGAGGGATTAATGGAATGAGAGATCTTTATGTTGTGAATTGCTGCAGAACCGCGATTGGTTCCTTTGGCGGCGCGCTGAAGAACACCCCTGCCGTCGATCTGGGTGCCATCGTCATCAAAGAGGCTCTGAACCGTGCCGGCGTGAAGCCCGAGCAGGTGGATGAGGTCATGTTTGGCTGCATCCTGACCGCCGCCCAGGGCCAGAACGTGGCCCGCCAGGCCTCCATCAAGGCCGGCATCCCCTATTCCGTCCCCGCTTACACCGTGGGCATGGTCTGCGGCTCCGGCATGAAGTCCATGATCGAGGGCGCCCGCTCCATCCTGGCCGGCGACGCCGACGTGGTTGTCTGCGGCGGCACTGAGAACATGAGCGCCGCTCCCTACGCCGTTCCCACCGGCCGCTACGGCGCCCGGATGGGTCACACCCAGATGATCGACACCATGATCAAGGACGGCCTGTGGGACGCCTACAACAACTATCACATGGGCACCACCGCTGAGAACATCGCGGACATCTGGGGCATCACCCGCAAGGAGATGGACGAGTTCGCCGCCTCCTCCCAGCAGAAGACCGAGGCCGCCCAGAAGGCTGGCAAGTTCGAGGCTGAGATCGTCCCCGTGCCCGTGAAGGTCAAGAAGGACATCGTGGAGTTCAAGGTGGACGAGTTCCCCCGTGCCGGCGTGACCGCCGAGGGCATCTCCAAGCTGAAGGGCGCCTTCCCCGTGGGGCCCGAGTCCCCCAATCCCCAGGTGGTCCACACCTTTGAGCCCACCGGCATCCAGGAGACCGACGACAAGGGTCAGCAGCGCGTGACTGCCGCCAACGCCTCCGGCATCAACGACGGCGCCGCCGCACTGGTGCTGGCCTCCGGTGAGGCTGTGGAGAAGTACGGCCTGAAGCCCATGGCCAAGCTGATCGGCTGGGGCCAAGGCGGCGTGGATCCCAAGATCATGGGCGTCGGCCCCGTGCCCGCCTCCCGTCAGGCCATGACCAAGGCCGGCGTGACCATCGACGATATCGACCTGGTGGAGGCCAACGAGGCGTTCGCCGCCCAGTCCATCGCCGTGGCCCGTGAGCTGGGCTTTGACATGAGCAAGGTCAACGTCAACGGCGGCGCCATCTCCCTGGGCCACCCCGTCGGCGCGTCCGGTGCCCGGATCATCGTGACCCTGCTGCACGAGATGCAGAAGCGGCCCGAGGCCAAGAAGGGCCTGGCTACCCTGTGCATCGGCGGCGGCATGGGAACCGCTGTCGTGCTAGAAAAATGCAGAATGTAATTACAAAAAAGGAGGACAAGAAGAATGTCTACCCCGCTGACGATCAACTCGGTTGAAACACTGGAACAGGCGCTCCCCATTATCCGTAAAGCACAAGAGCTCTACAGCACATTTAGCCAGGAACAGGTAGATGCCATCTGTGAAAAATCCGCCATGGCCGTGTCCAAAATGCGCATTCCTCTGGCCAAGATGGCTTGTGAGGAGACCGGTTACGGTATCATGGTGGATAAGGTTACTAAGAATCAGTACGCCTCCGAGCATGTATGGAATTATATGCGCAATAAGAAGACCTGCGGCGTGATCGAGGAAAACAAGGCCTTCGGCACCATGCGCATTGCTTCTCCAAAAGGCGTCATCGCCGCCATCACCCCCACCACCAACCCCACTTCCACCACCATTTATAAGATGTTGCTGGCACTGAAGACCCGCAACGCCATCATTCTCTCTCCGCACCCCCACGCTGTAAACTGCTCCATCGCTGCTGCAAAGATCATTCGCGATGCCGCTATTGAAGCAGGGCTTCCCGAACACGTCATCAGCTGGGTCTCAGTCCCCTCTCTGGAAATTTCCGATTACCTGATGAAGAACGTGGATCTCATCATGGCCACCGGTGGTTCCGGCATGGTGAAGGCCGCTTACTCTTCCGGTACCCCCGCTATCGGCGTCGGCCCCGGTAACTGTAACGTGGTCATTGATGAGTCGGCGGATCTGCGCATGGCCGTGGAATCCATCATCCACTCCAAAACCTTTGATAACGGTATGATCTGCGCTTCTGAGCAACACATCACTGTTTTGGCTAGTGTGTACGATGAGGTCAAACGGTTACTGAAGGAAGCCCGTTGCTACTTCCTGAAAGATGACGAGGCCGCCAAGGTTGCCGAAGTTTTCTTTAACTCCAAGACCCACGGCGTTAAGCCGGGCGCGGTTGGCCAGACTGCCAACCGCCTCGCAGAAATGGCTGGTATCGACGTTCCTTATGACACCAAGGTCCTGATCTATGAGACCGACGACACCTCTCACGACTGCGCATGGGCCAACGAGAAGCTGACTACCCTGCTGGGCATGTACAAGGCTGAGACGCTGGACGAGGCCTATGACATTTGCTACAAGCTGGTGCTGGAAGGCGGTGCCGGTCACTCTGCTGCCCTGTACATCGATCCCGCCGAGGAAGAGAAGATTACCAAGTTTGGTCTGCGTATGAAAGCTGGCCGCGTCATCATCAACCAGCCCACTTCCTTTGCCGGCATCGGTGACCTGTACAACTTCGACATTGCTCCCTCTCTGACTTTGGGACCTGGCGCCGTCGGTCACTCTGCTTACATGGGCAACACCAACTACGAACAACTGCTGGATATCAAGGTCCTGACCATGCGCAAAGAAAATATGCTCTGGCTTCAGTTACCCAAGAAGGTCTATTTCAAAACCGGCTGCACCCCCGTGGCTCTGAGGGAGATGAAGGAAGTTTATGACTTCAAACGCGCTTTCATTATCACCGACTCCACTCTGTATCAGCTGGGTGCCTGCGACGCCATTATTAACCAACTGCGTGACTCTGGCATTGAGACTGCCGAGTTCTTCGATATCCGTGTCGATCCCCAAATCCAGGACGCTATGAAGGGTTTGCCCAAGATGCATGAGTTCCAGCCCGATGTCATCATTGCCGTGGGCGGTGGCTCCGCCATCGACACTGCGAAGATCATGTGGATCATGTACGAGCATCCCGAAGAAGCCTTCCTGGACATGGCCACCATCTTCCTGGATATCCGTAAGAGAATCCGTTTCTTCCCGCAAATGGGCAAGAAAGCCAAGCTGGTCTGCATCCCCACCACCGCTGGTACCGGATCCGAATGTACACCCTTCACCATCATTTCCGATGCCAACACTGGAATGAAGTGGCCTCTGATTGGCTATGAGATGATGCCCGAAATGGCAATCATCGACGCTGATAATATGATGAAGTTGCCTCCCAGAGCCACTCAGGCCTCCGGCTATGACGTGTTGACCCACGCTGTGGAAGCGTATGTCTCCACCTTCGCTACCGAATACACCAACGGTATGTGCCGCGACGCCACGAAAATGGTCTTTGATTACCTGCCCCGTGCCTATCGCTCCGCATTTCACGATGCGAAGCCCGATCCTGTGGCTCGTGAGAAAATGGCCAATGCCTCTGCTATCGCCGGTATCGCGTTCGCCAATGCATTCCTGGGCATTAACCATTCTCTGTCCCACAAGTTGGGCGGCTGGTTCCACATCCCCCACGGCACCGCCAACGCTCTGCTGTTCCCCTTCGTCTGCCGCTTCAATGCACAGCGTCATCCCTATAAGATGGGCACTTTTTCGCAGTATAAGTATCCCCAGGCCTTTGAGCGCTATGTGGAGTTGGGCGAGTTAATCGGTGTCAAGGGTAAGACCGATGAGCAGACCTTTGAAAACTGGATCAAGGCCTGCGAGCAGCTGAAGAAGGATATCGACATCCCCGAGACCATCCTAGCTTGGTTGCTGGAAGCCCATCCCGAAAAGAGTGCCGAGGAGTGGGAAGCCGAGTTCCTAGCCGCTGTGGACCAGATGGCGGAGTGGGCATTCCACGATGCCTGCACCGGTTGCAACCCCGTATACCCCACCATTGGCGAGCTGAAAGGCTGCTACCTGAAGGCTTTCTATGGCGAGAAGAAGTACGCCGAGAAGTACGGTAATATCTGGGAAGTGGAAGTCAGCCTGCCCACTGAAACCCACGCCGCCTATCCCATGGGCCTCAGCGCCGATTTGGGCGTAGACAAAACTGGTGGCTTCAACTAACCGCTACCTGCTTAACACGCTTTGCACTTCTTTCACCATTCAGGGGGTCGGTGCTACGGCACCGGCCCCGCCCACAAATCTTGTGAGGCGTATATTCATTTCAGAGTGCCTGATATCCACGGAACGGGAGCTTTGATAGGAAAAATAAGGTTGAAACATTGTAGTCAAAGCACCATTGCGAAAAGGGCGCACAAAACCAAGCCCACTAAAAGTGGGCGAAAAACGAAGGTATGCTTAAAGTCTATGGCGTAGGTGGAGCAGCTACCAGATAACCTTGCCGCTGGAGAATGAAGATGGCTTCCGCCACGGAAACCTCACGGTGCGCTGGAGGTCGGTCTGTCTGCCGGTAAAGTTCAGGATTGTAAGACTCATTTTTCTTGAGAATGTTGTAAATAGCTGTAAGGAGCATTCTGGCAATGGCGATGATTGCTTTCTTGTGTCCACGGCGTTTCTTGAGAGCAAGGTAGCGATTGCGGACTTCTGGGAATTTCTTGGCACGAACCGCATTGAGGGCGCACTGAACAAGCAGCGGTTTGATGTAGGCTCCGGCCCGGCTGATTCTGGTGGTTTTCTTCTTCCCGGCACTTTCGTTGTTCTGCGGCGTAAGCCCAGCCCAGGAGCAAAGATGCTTCGAGGTGGGGAACACGGACATATCCACTCCGATTTCGGAAATGATGCCGATTGCGGTAAAGGATTGGATACCCGGCACCGTCATAACAAGGCCCAGTTGAGGAAGATATTTCTCAGCAGTTGCCAGAATCAGTGATTCCAAATCAAGTTTGCACAGTTGGAGACTATCCATGTGGGAACGGATGATGCGGAGCTTTTCAGCCTGTTCTTCACACATCTCTCCGTCCACAGCGGCGAGCACCTGTTCATTGGTCGCTTTCATGCCTTTGGTGCGGAAACCGGAAACATCCGTAATTTTCTCAGCTGGATTTTCTAAAATCCTGGTCGTAATTGCAGAGGCGGTTTTGCCGAACACATCTGAGAACACATCATCCAACTTGATATTGGAAACGGTTAGGCAGTTCTGTGCCCGGTTTTTCTCGCCGGTAGTGAAGTTGGTAAGTTTCCAACGATAACGAACCAAATCCCGAAGCTGGCGAATATCTGCCGGTGGGATAAAGCTTCCGGCGACAAGGTCGTGCTTGAAGATGTCTGCGATCCACTTGGCGTCTCGCTTGTCGGTCTTCTTGCCCCGAATCGCTTTCACGTATTTCGGATGAGCAAGAACGATATTACAGGTTGGCTCCAGAATGTTGTAGATGGGAATCCAATACTTTCCCGTGGATTCCATGCACACATCTTTGCAGCTATTCTCAGCCAACCAGGCTGCACAACGGCGTAGGTCCCCAGTGAAGGTGGAAAAACGCTTGCTCTTGTAGGTTGTTACTCCATACTCAGTGGTAGAAGCAATACAGGCAACGACAAAGGACTTGTGGACGTCCATCCCGCAGCAGACACGATAAACGATTTTGAGCATAACACATCCCCTCGAAACAGTGTATTTGAGGGAACAGGCAGGGACTGGACGCCCACTGAAAGATTGAAGTAGTCCGTCTCTCCAAAGATAAGGTTACAGGGTGCAAAGCCCTACTCATTGGTGCTTGAAAGAGCGTCCGGCACACATAAAGATTCAGTCCAGCAAGGGCTGGGCCTACTCACCTCCACGTGCTCTGTAGTGTGCCTGCTTCCTCAAGTACAGTCTAACAAATTTAGATAAGTTGCGTCAGAGGTACTTCGGTTTCATTCCCTTTGGTGCCTTGGAGCGCAGCGGAAAGGAATGGTCATAAAGATGGATAATCCTTTGATGTTATCGCTGGATTTTCCTCCACTCTAAACCGAACGTGAATCCTTTCGATTCGTCCAGCTTGCCATCAAGGTATTAGATTGCGTCATACTTCAAACATCTCTCAACATTTGCAAGACTTCTGAGTTTATCAAGTTTTCTTATCTGTTGAGAATCAAGGTTTAGCTTTTTGAGATATTTCCTGATTACTTCGGGATTTTTTGCATGAATAATGTAGGAACTAGAGGTGAATTATGAAGCAAGCGCTGAACCTGCCGAAAAAGATCTATTTTAAAACTGGATCTGCTCCTGTGGCGTTGCGGGAGTTGAGCGATATCTATCATTGTAATCGTGCGCTGTTGATAACAGACCCCAAACTGTATCTGGCCGGAGTAGCAGCTCCGGTGGTAGACCAGCTGCGTCATCAGGGAATTCGGGTGGCAGAGTACTTCACCATTGGTGAGACGGTCTCTTATGAAGACCTCCGGGGTGCACTGCCTAAGTTGAACGAATTCCAGCCTGATGTCATTTTGGGTGTGGGCGGTGAAAATGCTCTGAGCGCAGCTAAGGCATTGTTGGCACTGTATGTCGACTCCGAATTGGATCTGACGGCCGCTGCCGACGATTCCCACCTGATTCCTGCTTGTGACAAAGCGAAGTTGGTTCTGATAGCCGCAGATTGTACGAGCGGTGCGCAGACCTCTCCCTTCGCCGTGCTAAAGGACGATGAGGGCGAGATTCGTGTGCTTAAAAGCATCTATTTGCTGCCTGAACTATCCATTACAGACGCTGATTTTACTCAGTGGTTGACAGCAGAAGGAATTAAGAACGGTGCCCTGAAGGTCCTCTCCTTCGCGGTCCGTACTTATCTGGACCCCAACTGCACAGAATTTACCAACGGTTTGCTGGTGGATGCCATTTCTCTGCTGCTGAAAGACACGAAAGCCGCCATGCACGGCAATCCCGCCGCCAGGGAACATCTACACAATGCGGCGGCACTGGTCGGCGCGGCCTGTGGCAGTGTGTTGGACACTGTGACAACGGATCTGCCCAATTTTCCCACCAATGAGGAACGGCCTACCGGTGATAACGATATCCGCTGCGCCAATCTTGCCGAGCAACTGGGCTTCCATGATTGCCGCGCTTTTTTGGCCAACTGTGACGCTTTGGCTATGTTGTGATTGTCAAGAGAAATCCTCTTTTTACTCCCAACAGGACGCCGGCTGCCGTAATGCGGCAGCCGGCGTTCCCAAATCCATAGAAAGAAGGCTTTCAAGATGAATCATCCCTATAAGACGCGAGAGCGCGGCGCTACGGTGACTGTCTTTGTCCCCTATGACTGCAAAAACCACTGTCCTTTCTGCATCAACAAAGAAGAGTATGCAGACATGACGGGCTTCTCACTAGAGAAAATCTGTGAGAGTATCGGTCGAATGGACAATATATCTCCTCGCTGTGATTTCGTTTTTACAGGGGGAGAGCCCTTTGCGAATTTGGAAGCATTTCAGATAATGATGGACGCGGTACCACCGACCCACAAAATATACATCAACACTACACTTCCGGTTTCCACAGATCAGCCGGAGGAGACAGTGTTGGACTTTATTGAACGGAACATGAGAAAAATTGCCTGCATCAATGTTTCTCGCCATCTTCAGCACTATGTGGTGGAGTCCAACGACTCCCTGCTGGCCAAGCTTCCGGTGCCCTTCCGGGTGAACTGCGTGCTCTATGAAAACTATCCGGTGGATCAGTTGGTGCCCTATCTGGAGCGGTTTCGGAAGATCCCCGGAGCCTCCATTCAGTTTCGCTTCGACTACACCGCCACCACTCAGGAGAACCTGTATGATGAGGAGAACGACAAGATCCTCCGCGATCTCAAGCGGGTGGCCAAGTACACGGGGCTTGACGGCTGCCGGATGCGTTGCGGCTTCCACTTCGACTATAAGGGCATGGAATTGATGTATCACAAGACACTACCCTACTCCACCATCGTGGAGACAGATCCCAAGGACGGTGTCACCTACGACATCCTCTATGACATCCTCATTAAGCAGACAGGTGACATCCACTCCGACTGGGACGGCACGCCCCTGGATGTGGATGCCTATGGAAAGGCCGTGTTTGAGCCCTATGATTTAAAGTGGCTGACGAGATCGACTTAGCAGTTGCAATCGAAAATTTTGCGGATTTTATCAACAGGAGTGATCTTGCATGAGCCGATTGGATATTAAAACCCCCAGCAAGGCCCAGATGGTGGTGGAACATCTGTACCGCAGCATGGAGCACCGGATCGAGGCCAGCCCGCCGGGCCTGTGCCCTATTGATATGGCGCTGAACTTTCTGAACCTCTGCCATGCCCAGACCTGCGGGAAATGCGTGCCCTGCCGGGTGGGCCTGGGACAGCTGTCGGACCTGCTCCACGAGGTCCTGGACGGACGGCCGTCCCTGGACATCCTCCAGCTGATCGAGGACACGGCGGAGGTAATCGTGGCCTCCGCGGACTGCGCCATCGGCGTCAACGCCGCCCAGCTGGTGCTGACGGGCCTCCACGGCTTCCGGGACGACTATGAGGAACACATCCTCCGCCACCGCTGCCTGGGCAGTTTGAAGAATCCCGTCCCCTGTGTGGCCCTGTGCCCCGCCGGGGTGGATATCCCCGGCTATATCTCCCTGGTGCGGGAGGGGCGCTATGCCGACGCAGTCCGCCTCATTCGGAAGGACAATCCCTTCCCCACAGCCTGCGCCTACATCTGCGAGCACCCCTGCGAGGCCCGTTGCCGCCGGCAGATGGTGGACGACGCCATCAACATCCGGGGCCTGAAGCGGTTCGCCGTGGACCACGCCGGGAAGGTGCCAAATCCGCCCAAGGCGAAACCCACCGGAAAGACGGTCACCGTCATCGGCGGCGGCCCCGGCGGCCTTTCCGCCGCCTACTACCTGGCCCTGATGGGCCACCAGGTCACCATCTATGAGCAGCGGAAGCAGCTGGGCGGGATGCTCCGCTACGGCATCCCCAGCTACCGCTTCCCCCGGGAGTTGCTGGACGCGGAGATCGCATCCATCCTCTCCCTGGGGATCAAGGTCCACACCGAGGTGGAGGTGGGGAATGATATCTCTTTCCAAGAGCTGAAGAAACAGTACGACTGTCTGTACATCTCCATCGGCGCCCACACGGACAAGCGGACGGGCATCCCCGGGGAGGACAGCCAGGGCGTCATCTCCGCCGTGGAGCTGCTGCGGCAGATCGGCGACGGGGACCTGCCGGACTTCCACGGAAAACAGGTGGTGGTCATCGGCGGCGGGAACGTGGCCATGGACGTGACCCGCAGCTCGATCCGCCTAGGTGCAGATAAGGTGACCTGCGTCTACCGCCGCCGGCAGGAGGACATGACCGCCTTGCCGGAGGAAGTGGAGGGCGCCGTGGCGGAGGGTGCGGAGCTGCTGACCCTCCAGGCTCCGGTGCGGATGGAGAGCGGGCCGGACGGCCATGTGACCGCCCTCTGGACTCAGCCCCAAATTATTGGGCAGGCGGACAAAAACGGCCGCCCCAGTCCCAACGGCGCGGATCAGCCAGAGCTCCGGGTCCCGGCGGATATCATCATCGTGGCCATCGGCCAGGGCATTGAGACCCACGGCTTCGAGCAGTCCGGTATTAAGATCCAGCGGGGCGGTACGATCCTGGCGGACAGCGGCACCCATCTGCCGGACATGGAGGGAGTGTTCGCGGGCGGTGACTGCGTCACCGGCCCCGCCACCGTCATCCGGGCCATTGCGGCAGGCAAGGTGGCTGCCGCCAACATCGACGAATATCTGGGCTACTGCCACACCATCGAGGCGGAAGTGGAGATCCCCGCGCCGCACCTGTCGGACTTTACGCCCCGGGGCCGAGTGAGCACCACAGAGCGGGAGGCCGGAGCGCGGAAGATGGACTTCCAGTGCATCGAGTGCGGCATGACCCTGGAGGAGGCCCAGCGGGAGTCCGCCCGCTGCCTGCGGTGCGACCACTTTGGCTACGGTGTGTTCAAAGGAGGACGTGAGGAGAAATGGTGACACTGACAATCAACGGACAGACGGTCCAGGTCCCGGCGGGGACCACGATCCTGGAGGCGGCGGAGAAAGCCGGGATCAAAATTCCGACCCTCTGCTATCTGAAAGACATCAACAAGATCGCCGCCTGCCGGATGTGCGTGGTGGAGGTGGAGGGCAGCGACCGGCTGGCCGCCGCCTGCGATACCCCGGTGGAGGAGGGGCTGGTGGTCCACACCAATACCCCCAAGGTCCGCAAGGCCCGGCGGGTCAATATGGAGCTGCTGCTGAGCCAGCACGCCAGCTATTGCTCCACCTGTATCCGCAGCGGCAACTGCCCGCTGCAGAAGCTGGCCAACGACCTGAATATCCACGAGATGCCCTACCATGTCCATGTGGCCAGGGGCTATACGGACACCTCCACGCCGCTGGTCCGGCAGGCCAGCAAGTGCATCAAGTGTATGCGCTGCGTCCAGATCTGCGAGAAGGTCCAGACCATGGGGATCTGGGACCTGGCGGGCACCGGCTCCCGGACCACGGTGGACGTCTCCGGCAACCGCACCCTGAAGACCTCGGACTGCACCTTCTGCGGCCAGTGCGTCACCCACTGTCCCACCGGCGCCCTGACGGCCCGGGACGACACGGTGAAGGTACTGGACGCCCTGGCGGACCCGGAAATCACCACGGTAGTGCAGATCGCGCCGGCGGTGCGGGTGGCCTGGGCGGAGTCCTTCGGCCTGACCGGAAAGAAAGCGGCCACGGGGAAGATGGTGGCGGCTTTGCGGCGGCTGGGCTTCGACTATGTCTTTGACACCAACTTCTCTGCGGACCTGACCATCATGGAGGAGGGCAGTGAGTTCCTGGAGCGGTTCACCCATCGGGACCGCTATCACTGGCCCATGTTCACTTCCTGCTGCCCCGGCTGGGTGCGTTTCATTAAATCCCAGTTCCCCCACTACGTGGACTGCCTGTCCACGGCGAAATCGCCCCAGCAGATGTTCGGCGCGGTGGCAAAGACGTACTTTGCGGAGAAGATCGGCGTCGATCCCCACCGGATGTTCGTGGTGTCCATCATGCCCTGCATGGCGAAGAAGAGCGAGTGCGCTCTGCCCACCATGCGCGACGCCTGCGGTGATCCGGACGTGGACGCGGTGCTGACCACCCGGGAGATGGACCGGCTGTTCCGCAGCGACAACATCCAGCCGGGGGACCTGCCGGAAGAGGCGTTCGACAGCCCCCTGGGCACCGGCACCGGGGCGGCAGTGATCTTCGGCGCCACCGGCGGCGTCATGGACGCGGCCCTACGCTCGGCCTACTATCTCGTCACCGGGGAGAACCCAGATCCGGACGCGTTCACGGCTGTCCGGGGAAACAAACCGTGGAAAGAAGCTGTCTTTTCCATTCCAGGTGCCGGGGAGATCCGGGTGGCGGTGGTCTCAGGGCTGGGGAATACCCGGAAGTTGATGAAGGCATTGGAGAGCGGGCAGGGCCGCTACGACTTCGTGGAGGTGATGGCCTGCCCCGGCGGCTGCGCAGGAGGCGGCGGCCAGCCCATCCACGACGGAGAGGAGTTGGCCGGGAAGCGGGAAGATGCCCTGTGGAAGCTGGATCAGAAGGCCACCATCCGGTTTTCCCACGAGAATCCGGAGATTCAGTCTCTCTACCAAGAGTTCCTGGAGCGTCCGCTGGGAAAGAAGTCCCACCACCTGCTCCATACAGATCATACAACATGGGAGGTTGTGGAAAAAGGTATATGGTTGGACTCTAATTAGATAGTAATTTTGCATATAAAATTGAATTATAAATTGGATAAAACATAGAAAACCGACTGATTTCTCAAATATTTTTAAGACCCGGCAATTACCTTGCCGGGTCTTGCTTTATCCTCAGAACCACAGAGCGAGGTGAGGAGGTGAGGTAATTGGGGCCGTCTGAACGGAGACAGGCGATATGGGAATATCTGTGCAACGCACGGTTCAGCACAACGAGACAACTGGCGGACCGTTTTGGCGTTTGCGAACGTACGATCCGAAGCGATTTGATCGCGCTTGCATGTACATATCCCATCGAAACTTCATTTGGCCCTTATGGAGGCATTCGCGTTTCCAATTGGTACCATCCAGAACAAAAGCGTCTGTCAGCCAGGCAGACATCTCTATTGGTGCGAGTCCGATTGACCCTGGAAGGCGAGGACCTGAAGGTAATGAACTCCATCCTCATCCAATTCGCTCTGCCGGGAAGCTATTAGAAAGATGGACTTTCTGTGGCTTTCGTGTACCTCGAAAAGTGAATATCCGGCAGCGGATTCCCATCAGCTGGCAGTCCCCCGGAAGGGGAAAAGCGATGCGGCGGATGCGCGAAGACCACCTGTGCAGGCGGAAGTCTGCATCAACGACGGCAAGAAAGGTGCGGAGCGGGTCCATCTAGCCCAAAGCAGCTCTGGCAGGCTGTTTCGCCACGACCCTGTCAGCCTATAATGGTACACCTGCCCCGCGTATGCGGGGCCAGCTCGGAGAGATCCTCGGAGGGGTGAGAGTCCCGTGGGCGTTGCCAAACGCCGATCCGTATGTCGCCCATCAGCTCGGGAAGTAGTGTCGAATAGAGCTGAATAACAAGAAATAGATTTTATAAGTGTCCGCCTCAGAGTATGGTTTCACAAGAGAAGCAGAAAAATTCAGAGGTCGGGACACGATTTGCGGGCCGGAGATTGCAAATAATCTCCGGCCCGTGATATATCCCATCTATAAAGCAAAATCGCTTTACAGCAAGTTCCCAGCTTGATTTCAGAAGCTACAGAGATCACAGAAAGAGCTTTTAAAGCAGACGTGGTGGCTGTATTTGTGGAATCAAGACGGTAGCAAACTATAAAAGAGAGGAGCAGACAATATGGCGAACCAAATCTATAAGTCCTTTGAGGAACTGCCTGTAATGCTGACAATCCCACAAGTGGCAAGTGTACTCAGTATATCGCGGGCTGGAGCCTATGAACTGGCCCACAGGAAAAACTTCCCGGCCATGCTCGTCGGAAGCCGGATTGTTGTTCCAAAGGATCGGCTGCTGGCCTGGGTAGACCGGAAAGTGTCTGAACAGATTTAAAACAGGAGATGAAAAAATGTCCAATCGGAAAAACCGTGGAGATGGCAGCATTCGAAAGCGTTCAGACGGTCGCTGGGAAGGCCGTTATACGGCAGGCCGGAACGAGGAAACCGGGAAACTCATTTACAAAAGTGTTCTGGCAAGGACACAAGCCGAGTGTAAGCGGCAGCTTCGGGAAGCGGTCTGGAATCGGGAACATAAAGCAACGCCGCTGACCGGTTTGGCTCAGGAAACGCAAGGAACTTCTGCACCACAAATGAATTGTCAAGAGTACACAGTCGCGCAGTGGCTCCAGACCTGGTACGATCTCTATGCGAAACAAAATATTCGAGAAAGCACCCAAATACAATACAGCTACTTTATGAATCAACTGGTAATCCCGCAAATCGGTGAAGTTCCGTTAAGTCAACTGACCGGATTGCGTCTCCAGATTCTTTATCAAGATCTTCGCATCAATGGAAGGGTACATTCCCAGAAACGGGCGAGTTCCGGTCTGAGTCCTAAAACGGTCCGCAGTGTTCATATGTTTCTGCACGCCGCATTGGAACAGGCAGTTCGTGCCGGTATCATCGCTAAAAATCCGACGATGGAGTGCAAACCTCCAAAACTGGATCGGAAGGAAATGAAGGTCATCCAGCCGGAGCAGATCGGGGACTATCTACAGGCGGCAGCAGAGCGGAACGTGCTGCCATTGTTTTTTCTAGAGCTGACTACCGGCCTGCGTCGGGGCGAGCTACTGGCTCTGCTCTGGAGCGATCTGGACCCACAGAACAGAAGCGTCTCTGTGACGAAGTCTGTCAGCCGGCTGAATGGAAAACTGGTGGTGAGTCAGCCCAAGACCCAGCATTCCATCCGTACCCTGATCGTTCCCCAGCAGGCAGTGGATCTACTGATCCAGGAACACAGTCTGCATCCGAATAATCCATATCTGTTCCCTTCCCCAACAACTGGAACCATGTACAGCCCTGAGACCGTGGCACGAATCCACAAGAGAATCCTTCGGGACGCTGGACTGGAGGACTGCCGTTTTCATGATCTGCGGCATACTTTTGCCACCGTGGCCCTCCAGAACGGTGTCGACATTAAGACGCTCTCCGGGATGCTGGGCCACTACTCCTCCGGATTCACACTGGATACCTATACCCATGTGACGCGGAAAATGCAGGAGGAAGCGGCAGAGAAAATGGGGCAGTTCATGGAGATGAAGCTGTGATGAAAGCACCTGAAATCGTCCATTTTGTCCAGCTCCGTCTAATTAAAGTGCTCCCCAAGTCAAGGACAAAATCATTTGACCCATTGCGGCAGCATTCCGGCGGGGTGCTCACCTGTGGAGATGTACTCGTAAAATTCGTTTGGGGACAGCTTCGCCAAGTCCCACTGGCAGCGGTCCTGGTTGTAATAATCCATCCAGCGGTCAATGGATGCCTTCGCATCCGCAAAGGATGTCCAACCGGGGATCTCACCGGCCAGCTCGTCTTTCATGTGCCCGAAAAAGCTCTCCTGGGGTGCGTTGTCCCAGCAGTTGCCCCTGCGGGACATGGAGCGCCGCAGCTCCCGGCTCTCCACCAGTTGAATGAATTTCAAGCTGGTGTAGTGGGTGCCCTGGTCACTGTGGATCACAGTCTCTTTGTTCAGCGAGGTGCCGTAGTTCTGCACCAGCCGCTCCACCATCTCCAGAACGAAATCCACTTCCAGAGATTCGCTCACGGCATAGGATAAGACCTGTTTCGTGCAGGCGTCCAGGATCGTGGACAGATAGCAGAACTTCCCATTCAAAGGGATATAGGTAATATCCGTCAGGAGGATGGCCCTGGGACCGCGTGATTCAAATTCCCGGTTCACCAGATTCTCCGCGGTGCTGCCCATCCGGATAGACCTCTGTAATCTGCGGTAGGGATTCGGCTTCCGAATGGGGCAGGTGAGACGGTACTTCCGCATGAGCCGGCGGATTTTCTTCACATTCATCCGCACGCCCATGTGCAGCAGCCGCATGTGGATGCCCCGGGCGCCCTTTGCGTAGCTGCGGAACCGGTACGCCTCTAAAATCCACTCAAAATCTGCCCGGTCCCTCTGCTCCCTCGTTTCCCTGGCTCGTTCGGAACGCACCCAGTTGTAATAGCCGGAGCGGGACACACCGGCCAATTCGCACAGCTCTTTCACGGTGAGGATGTTCTTCCGGTCCGCCAACGCCTCCTGGATGGCCGCGAACCGTTCTCCGGCACTGTCCATGACTACTGTTCCGGCTTGTCGTGCAGCCGCATGACTTTTTTTAAAAACGCCATCTGCTGCTGGAGGCACAGGATCTCCCGCCGCATCCGTCTGGCAGCTTCGACAGACGGGGAGTCCGCCGATGTTGTCTCCTTCTGCAGGCGCACGCCGCCCCGGGTGCCCTCACGAAGCCCTTCCAGAGACTTGGCTTCCCGCCGAATGCGCTTGGTGGTGTTGTGGACCCGCTCGAAGCCCAGGACTTCCGTGTTATAGCCCAGCTTGCGGAAGGCGGCCGGTCCGGTGTACCCTTGCAGGCTCAAGGCCCAGAACGCCTCCTTGAAGGCGAGGGTGTAGGAGATCGTGTCCGCTGTCACGCACCGTGTGTACGGGTTTGCCCGTAGATGCCGGATCTCCTCCGGCGTGAATTGTTTTTTTGTGCTCATGCAGCACCTCCATCTGGTGATCTTATTTTATCACAGATGAGGTGCCTCTGACCCTATGGGTCAAATGCGTGTCCACTAAACGGGGCCGTGGGTCAAATCCATCGTGTCCATTTTCTTGGGTACAGTTTAGGTACAGTTTAGGCAAAAAATGGGTCAGAAAATGGGTCAGCAAAAATGAAGTCCTCAAAAAAGTACAAAAAACCCGCTGATTTCTAGTGAAATCAGCGGATTTTTGGTCCGAGTGGCGGGATTTGAACCCACGGCCTCTTGGTCCCGAACCAAGCGCGCTACCAACTGCGCTACACCCGGATAGCTGCCTCTCTTCCAGGGCACCAAGGCCCCGCAAAGCAACGTAGTTTATTATACGGAATTTTTTGGCCGTTGTCAAGTGTGGAAGTTGTTTCGATCCCTATCTCTCAGGACTGCGGCCCCAAGGCCGGGGGCACGGTATGCGTGCCCCCGGTTTGATTGCCTCGTTGGTTCAATGCTTTTTTCAGTCTCTCTTCCTGCCCTTCCGGCCCAGAATCACGATGGCTGCTGCGCCAGCCAGAGAGGCCGCCAGCAGTGCCAGATACAGCGCCAGCTGGGCAGTGTCTCCCGTGGGAACAGAGTCATCCGGTTCATCAGGGTGCCCCGGTTCGTCCGGCGTATCCGGCATATCAGGATCCGGGCTTTCGTCCGGGTCAGGGGTCGGATGCGGATCTGGATCCGGCATGGGATCGGGACCCGGGTCTGGATCCGGCTTGGGGTCTGGATCTGGATCCGGGTCCGGCGGCGGAGTCGTGTCGTCATAATTGATGATTAGCACTTCCGCCGTGTCTCCGAACGGGACCATCCCGGGGTTGTGCCCCTCGACGCGGGTCCCATAGCCGTCCACACGCGCCTCTGCCACTGTGTAGCCGACGCCGGAGGGCAGGCCCTTGGCTGTCTTGCTCTCCCCGTCTTTCAGGGTAAATGCTGCCACGCCGTCCTGGAACGTCATATCCCCGCAGATGCCGTTGATGGACTTGTCGTCAAGCGTGACGGTGAAGGAGAAGTCCCTCTGCCGGTCACCGCTGTACACTTGCTTTTTGACGGTCAGGTTCCCCTTTCCGTTGATGACGTTCCATCCGTCCACCCGGGTGCCGTAGCCATCCACCGGCTCCTCCTGCACAGTGTAGGTGTACGCCCGGCCACTGTCGTCGTAGGCGGGCCAGCTGCCGAAATCATAGGTCCAGCTGCCGTCGGCGTTCGGGGTGACTTCCCGCTCGGCAACTTTGGTGCCGTTCTGCAGGAGGCTCAGCGTGATGGAGTTCGGACGGTCGTCCGCTCCATCACCCACCCAGGTCTTCCGCCCCTGGATGGCAATTTCCGTCTCCTTGCCGCCCAGTGTGTTGGTCAGAGCCAGCGTACCGCTCCCTGTCACAGTGTACGACTCCAGGTGTTCTTCCTCCACCCAGTAGGTATAGGGATTACCGCTGCCGTCCGTATCCGGCAGATGCTCAAAGGTGTATGTCCAGACATCGGCGTTTCCGTCCTGGGCATTTTTCGCGGACAGCGTCACTTCGCCTGCTACTTCGCCCTGGGCTGCCGGATCCGTTCTGCGGTAGAGGGTCAGCTTCAGCGTCTCCGGGCGAAGGCCCTGCGCGTCACTGTCATCCCGCCAGGTTTTGGAGACCGGGATGTCCGTATAGCCCCTGTTGGTGATGGCAGTGGTGAACGCCACCGTAGTTTCCGTCGGTTCTCCATGATCGTAGATCACTTCCATGTCCTCGTCCGGGGTTCCCTGTTCAATGGCGTAATAATAGTATTTCTGGTTCTGGCTGTTTACTTTGTCCAGCTCTCCGAAAATATGGCGCCAGTTATTGGCCGCAGACAGCTCTGCGGTCATGCCGGCGACCTGCTCCACTCCATCCACGCCGGTCTTCCCCATCAGGTTCTTGTCCGTGGTCCGCCAGAGTTCCATTGTGATCGGATGTTTCTTGGTATCCGCGGTGTGCCATTTCTTTTCCACTGTCAGGGATGTCACAGCTTTATTGGTGAATTGGAATTCAGGGTAGGTCCCATCCACATCGGTCTTGTTTTCCTTTTTCGTATCTCCCACCTGGACGTAGCTGCCGCTGACCGCTTCGGTCACGCGGTATTCTGTCTCGGAGTCGGAGTCCGGCAGATAGCTGCCCGGCATTCGGGCTGGGAGGTTCTCCCAGACGGCTTTCCACTCTGCGTACTCGTAATAGGGTTTGTCCAGATCAGGATCCGTAGTTCCATCCAGCGTGACGGATACAGCCGTCAGGGTCTTCCACGTATACGCCGGGCCCTCTGCCGGATTCTCCAGCGGAACCGCATATTGCAGGTGCAGGGTGACCTGGGCGCCCTCCTCGCCGGCAGGCATCCACGTCTTGCCGGCAAAGACCTTGGTGGTCTGCATGTCGTTGGCCGCTGTGGTGAGGAAGCCGTCGTCAGACTGCCCGCCATAGGTGTAGGCCGCCGTGTACGCCTCGTTGTAGGAATCTCTGAGCAGGACATAGCTGCTCAAATCGACTGCTCCGTTCGTCATTTGATATCCTGGCTCAAGCTCCACGGCGCGATAGGTGTACTCCCCTTCCGCATTCTGTTTCGGCAGGCCGGAAATCGTCATCCCTACCGGCGATTCAACCGTGCCCTCTGTATCCGTTCCGGTGAGGGTCACTACCAGATCCTGCTTTTGACCGTTTTCGCCGGTCACCTGGACGGCTTCCCATGCTGCCGCTTCCCAGCCAACAGATAGATCCGTGGTCCGCTGAATCAGGAAACTGGTCTCCCAGGTCTTGCCGGCTTCGTCTGTATCCGGACGGGTGCCATAGACGTTGTTCCGGTCGTTCGTCCAAATCTTCTGCACCTGCAGCGAGGTCGTCGCCAGCTTGTTGGTGATGGTGGTCGAATTTCCGGATTCCGTGTAGGTGTCTTCAATTCCCGTGAAAAGGCCGCCGCTGTCTGCAACAGTGTATGCGAACTCTTCACCGCAGGTATCGACAGTAATCGTCGCGGCTCCGCCTTGATAAGCGATTTCCGTCTCCACCACGCGATAGGACAGCTCCGAAATCCCGCTGTCTTTTTTTACTACACGCGGCAGGTTCTCACAAGCTCCACTCCAGGAATCATAGATATGCCGGTTTTCCAATGTGATCGAAAAACCATTGAGTATTCCGGCATCCTTCAGTTTCTCGTACGCGTCTTCTCCCAGGTTCTCCTGCGTGAAATAGTCCGCTGCCCTCTGCCAACCTCCGCTCTTTCCCTCCTTGACATACAGCTCAAAGGTGACGGACATCTCGCCAAGGTCCATGTAATCGGCAGTGATGGGCTCGCCATCGCTGCCCACCCACCGCTTGGTGAAGGGGGCTCTGGTCTCCAGAGAGTTTTTCAGCTCCTTCATGTGGATGGTGTCGCCGTCTGCGGAGTCCTCACCCGCTGTCCCATTGCCGGTGAAGTAATATTGGTACCGCTCATACAACGCTTCCTTCAGATCGGAGTTCAGCTCTTCCTTCACGGTGTACACCCACCGGGCGCCGTTGGGGGCCCACTTTTCCAGCTCCGTCTGGGGCTGCGCGGCGGGAGGCGTCTCTTCGGAGGGATCCTGGGAATCGGGGTCTCCGATCTGGTCCGGATCTTCCGCAGGTTCTGTCGGTGTGACCGGGACGCTGCCGGCGCCGCCATGTTCCCCATCCGCCGGATCGCTGTGCAGGCTGGCGGCACTGAGGGTCTCCTCCTGCGGGGCGGACTGGCCGTCCCCGTCTCCCGCCTGGGAGTCCGGGTTCTGGTCTTCTTCCCCATCTGCCGGAGGTTCCGGACTCTGTGTATCCCCTTCGTCCGTGGGAGGATCGGCGGGCTGGTTTCCCTCCTCCGGGGGCATTTCTGTGGGCGGCGTTGTCTCCTCTCCCTGGCCGGGGCCCGGTTCGGCGGGCTCTTCCGCGGAGATGCCGGGCTCTTCTGCATCCGGATCGTCCGCACCCCAGATCTGATAAGTCCACTTTCCGGTTTCTGCATCCTGGGTCCACTTGACGGTGTAGTCCTCGCCCTCTGTCAGCTTCTCCTCGATGTGCGGGTCGCCCTGCCCCTCCTGGGCAGCGGCGCGGCGGGTCACAGTGAGCCGGATAACGGGGACCAATGTACCATCTTTCCCCTCTTCATAGGGGGCATCCGGACGCAGACCGAAGGCGTCGTAAAAGTCCTCCCAGGCTTTTTGGCCCGTGAGGGTGACGAACTCTGTCTGCACAGCCTTCCGGCTGTTCAGGAACGTGGCGTCGGCCTCTTCCCGCTCTTCATGGGGCAGCAGACCGCCGACAGTATATCCGTCCCCTGTGACGTCTTGGGCCTCCAGGTCGCCCGGGCCGCACCAGGTATCGTAGCCGCCCAGGAAGCTCTTGTCCTCCTCCACATGATAGAGGTACAGCGAGCCGTTGGGCGCATACTGCTCCAGGCCTGTAAAGGAAAGAACCGTTTCAACAGTTGTGCTGTCTCCTCGCTGCTGGTAAGCCGCCTCGACCTCCTCCGAGGACCAAGTGGCCGTCCGCACCAGCTCCTGCGCGGAGGGCTGGCCGTTGTTCTGGATGTAGACCCGGTACAGATGGAAGCGCACGGCGGGGTAGGCGATGGGCAAGTCATCTCCGCCCAAAGGCAGTTCCAGGATTTTTTTCACCGACAGACTGCCAGTCGGGCTGTGGAACACGTTCTCCACCTGGAAGGTGTTGGAGATCTCCTGTATATCAAACAGATCCAGCGATTCCTGGGGTCCCTCGCCGGTACCGTCCAGGGGCAGCCCGTTGGCGCCGGTGATGCCTTCCTCCCGGAGAACATATTCGTACAGCTTGCCTTCCTCCGTGTATTTGGGCAGCCCTGGCTGGTCTTCAGATTCCGGCCGGACGGTTCCGGCTCCGTCATCGATGATATTTTTCCCCTCATAAAGGAGCCGGAACGTATAGTTCTTCAGGCCGGACCAGTCCTGAACAGTCAGGGTCGCGATGGGGGCTCCGCCAAAGTCAAACGCCTCCCCGCTGCCCTGCACCCGCCGGTACAGTGCGAAGGCGACGTTGGGCAGGTCCACCGCCGGATAGCCAGCGGGCAGGTTGGTCCACAGCTTCCGTCCCTCAATGGCGACCGGCTTATTCAGGCGGTTGACGAAGGTACCATTTGCGTTCAGGGCATATTTGGCGTAAGAACTGCTGGCATCCTGAGACACTGGTGGGTTGACGCCGTCCAGGTTCGTGGTCTGCGCTTCGTAAGCCGCCTCCATCCCCGGGTCAGCTTCGTCACGCGTGCCCAGACAAGTTTCACCCGTCCAGTACTCCGCAATGGCGTAGTCAAAGTCGGAGGCGTTTACACTGGTGCGCTCCACCGCGGAGTAAGTGATCTTGTAACCCCAGTCGTCATACTTGGGCAAGTTCTCCAGCTCGGCCCGCCAGAAATACTGCCGGTCCGCAGATCCGTTATCCCCGGAGGCGGTGCCGGGCTCCTCACCCGCGGGATCGCCTGCTCCCTCGGACGGCGCCTCCGTCTCCGGCGGGAGCAGGCCCTCGTTTGTCCAGCGGTAGCTGGGATAGATCAGTTCGGTTTCGATCCCGTCCTCAGCAGCAGAGGTATGCACAGTCCGGTAAATGTCCAGATAGATGTCCGGACGACTGCCGGAGCCATACATATAGATGTCGTACCACTGCTTGTACCAGACAGCGTCCGTTACGCCGGTGCGTTTGTTGGTGAGGGTGATCTTCTGCTCGTCATTCTTGTTTTCACCGTCATTTGCCGTATAGGATTCTTCCTTTACAGAGCTTGTGTATGTATTCCACAGGGCATAGACCTCCGGAGAAATGGTCCGCAGCTGATCCAGCGTGATCTCATTGCCGCCGTCCAGCCAGACCTCCTCCACGGTATAGCGCACCACTGTGCCGTTGGTGTCGTACTTGGGAAGGTTCCAGAAGTCAAGGGAGTTGGACTTCGTATCTGCCGTGAGAATCGGCTGAATAGAGGAAACCCGTCTTTCGCTTCTGTCTTGAATCTGTACATCCCCGCCGCCCAGGTTCACATAGCCAAATCCATCTTTCTGATAGATTTTAAATTGTCCTTCCGTATCATCGCTGGCGGCGATCTTCAGCTTCACGGCCAGAGTGAGGCCGGAGGTGTTCTCCAGGGCTGCCTGGAGTTCCCCCACGCCGTCTCCGCCGCCGTCCCGCCAGTCCTTGGTGACGGTCAGGTCCACATTGCCCAGCCGGCGGTTGGTGACGGTGCAGACCGTCTCACCCGCGATCTCCTCGCGGTCGTATGTAGCTTCATAGGCATGGTTTCTGCCGGGGACAGTGTCGCGGGTGATTCCGGGAGCGTTGATCTCTCCCTCGGTCGGGGCGCCTTCGGTTCCAAGGACCGCAGTCGCTCCGATTTTGGTCTCCCGGATGTAGACCTGGTCCGGCGTAAGTTCTCCAATGCCGGCCCATGCGTACCAGATGGGATCTCCGTCCTCCTGGGATTCGCCCAGCGTGACGAAGGTAATCGCCTGATCTCCTTCTTTGCTGTACACCGTCACTTCCACTGGCTCCCGGTGGGCGGCGTCGCTGTCGTCCACCCAGTTCTTCTGGACCAGGATCCGATGGCTTCCTCCCGGGCCGTTGGTGACGATGGTCGTATAGTCTCCGGTGCTGCTGTCGATGGAGGTTTCATAGGTGGGGTTCCCGTTCTCCTCCAGGATCAGGTATTCATACCGGCGCCCCTCTTCGTCATACTCTGGGAGGTTCTGGAGCAGGGCTTTCCAGGCCTCAGAAAACTGAATGGAAATTTCACCGTCGATCGCATCTATGAATGCGTTTTCCTTCGTGAAATCAACATTGACGGTCCCACCTGCATCCATTGTAAAGGTAAGAACCTTGCATGTTTCTGTCAGAGACTGTTCGCCGATGGTACGGTACAGGGCGAAGGTCACCGGCCCCTCCTGGGCGCCGCTTTTCCACTTCTTTTCCACCGTATAATCTATCTGGTTGCTGACGGCATTGGTGATCTCGGTGGTGTTGCCGTTCTCCACATCGGTCACACGGTACTTTGCATCTCCCCGGCTGCCGCCGCCGGACAGGGTAAACGAGTTGTTGTCCAGAAGATTTGTTTTATTCTCGCCCTGGTAAACCGCCGACTCCACCCAGCGGTACTCCAGCTCCCGGCCCTGGTTATCGTATTTGGGCGCGCTGGCGCTGACGGACAGGCCGCCCAGGTTCTCCGCCGTAAATTTTCCCGTTTTCTCCGTTCCCAGCGTCTCGGTGATCTCCGTGTCTTCCCAGGGGTCCTCACTGCCCACCGGCCGGGCCTGGAGCATCAGCTCCACCCGGACATCCTCCAGCGCCGACTGGAAAGCCGCTGCTTTCCAGATCTTGGTCGCATTAACCGTCACCGTGCCGGAGAGCTTGTTGGAAAGGGTTCCCCCGTTGTAGAGGTATGTATTGTTCGTCTCCCGTGCAAAGTCTGCATCCTCGCTGGTCAGTTTTTTCAGCGTACCGGAATCCTCGTCCAGCGCCCAGATGATGTCCGTCACGCCGCCGTCTTCCCCCACCGCGCCGAATACCTGGGTGTAGTCCCCCGCATGCTCACCAGTGAGATACTCTCGGACCACATAGATATACTCGTAGCCCTCCGAGTCATACTTGGGCAGCTCTGCAAACTGAATGTCCTGTTTCTCCTGCCCGTTGAGCGGGACCGTCAGAATGCTGCCCCCATCATCCCGGACGGGCGCGGCCGTTGTGTAGCTCTGCCCGGCTCGGTAACGCCACAGCTGGAGTTCACCTGCCGGGCGGTGATCCGGATCCGCCGCGTCCTCCCAGACTTTGGAGGCCTGATAATCCTTTACGCCCGTGAGCGTCAGGTACAGGCTGCCGCCGTCATAGAGCTTCCCCACCTCTGTGCCCACGTTGGGCGTGCTGGAGTTGTCGTAGGAGATCTGGAAGTAGTCGCCCTCGGGCAGGGCACCCGCCGCGATGCCGTCGGCGGCGTCCAGCCGGCCGTCGCCTTTTCCGTCTCCCTCCCTGGTCTCCTCTACCGAGTAGTTGATCCGGCTGCCGTCCAGGTTGTACTTCCACAGACCGCTGACGGTGACGGTGCCGCTGGTGGGGTTGTCCGGGTCTCCATCAGGGTCCTCTTCTATCTTCATCTGATCCTTCATCTCTGCCAGCAGCCGGCGGAGGGAGCTTGCTGTATAGTTGGTGTCCACCACGAAGTCAAAGCTGTTGTAAATGGCTTCTGCGATGCCTTCCGCGCCGCCCAGATTACCCCAGCGGAGCTGAACGCGGAAGTTGAATTCGTCCTCCAGCACATAGTACCAGCCGTAGTTGTCCCCGGCGGAGGGATATTCCGACACATTGCCGTTGTTGACCTCTACCGGGCTGTAGCCGTCAACCCCTTCGGACGGTCCCATGATCCACTCTACACGGGATTCTGTTGAGGTCTCCCCGCCGTAGCCATCGGATGTTGTGGTTTCGATCGCTTCCGGCAACACGCCGGTCGGGACGGAGACCGTATAGGTGTTGTTCCCGTTGTCGGCCACCGTCATTTTCGGCATAGCGGACAGGCCCACCCCGGAGAGCGTCGAGTCCTCCCCGCCTTTCAGCTCAATCCATTCCCCGTTGTCGATCCGGAACCACAGCGACGGCTGATACGTATTCGCCCCGGGACGCACTCCGTCCTCATTGTTGTTATCCACCCAGTAGAGCGTGTTCTCTTCAAATGCCCCGGCGGCATACCAGCTTGTCACCGTCACCACCGTATCTGCGTAAATCACAGGCACCAGGGTCAGACACAGTACCAGTGCCAGCAGCCCGCTGACCAGCCGCCGGCCTCCCTTCTTCGGAAACTTTCCCTTTGGGAGCCGCCCCCGCTCCCGGACTCTCTTGCCTCGATACAGCATAACCCCTCACCTCATTGAAAAATTGTTCACACACATATCCAGTGCGTCCCTATCGTCCACGCCCCTGCTGCGTCGGCTGGGCAGGACTCAGCTGCCCTGCTCCCAGCCCACAGTCAGCTGCTCCTCTTCCAGCATCCGCTCGTGGGCCTGCTCGGCCAGTATCTGTACACTGTCCCGAATGCGTTCCTGCGTGACCTGATACAGCCTGCGCAGACAGCGGGGGTTGCTCTTGTCCCCATCCACCCGGGCATCCCTGCACAGAGTCCGGATCTCTCCGCTCACCTGGGTCCTCCGCATGGGGCGGCCGCTTCGGGTGACGAATACCGGCCCCGCAGTGATCCCCACCCGCCGGAGATAGACTGTCAACTCCTTCCGCAGACAGGCAGGAATCAGGACGTACTGCGCTCTGCCGTCACAGGCGGTCAGAACACGTCCCTCCTCCACCGCCCGGACCGTCACCCGGTTCAGCTCACTTACGCGGATCCCTGTCAGGGCAAAGACCTTCACCATCAGATACGTACGCTCCCGGCCCAGATTCCGGGCTGTGGCCAGCAGGCGCAGATACTCAGTCCGGCTCAACTCCGGCTGGATCTCCCCTTCGGTGTCCAGCTGGCCGATCAGCTGCAGATCCCGCCGCCCCAGATAGGCCAGCAGCCCATTGGCGGCGGACACATGGGTGTTGGCTGTACCGGGCGAGTAGCCTTCCCGCAGCAAGGCGGCGCGCCAGAGCTCCAGTGTGTCTGCAGCCACCCGCTTGTCCTCCGGAAGAAAGTGGTAAAACGCCTCCAGCTTGGGGCGGTAGACCTGGATCGTCTCCCGCCGGCGGCCCCGGGCCGCCAAGCTGTCCAGATACCGGCAGACTTCTTCCCAGGTAACTGTCAGCTCCGCCGGCGCCGCGGTCCTGTCCTGTAGTGCCGTTTCCATCGCCTCACGCATTGGGCATTCTCTCCTCTCCAAAGCCGCTTTCACTGTCTGAATGCTTTCCAAATATCTCCTCCGTATCCATCTCTTTCCGATTTACAACAGAACAATGATTCTGTTGTAAACCTGTCATCAGCTGGAAATACGGTGCCAGAGCACGAAGAGTCGGTTTTGGCCGAAACGGCACCTTTCCCTTTTGGGCCGCAAAATTGGAATCCTCAAAAAATCCAAACCGCAAAAAAAGGACGTTGCTTTTGTAGTTTTTTTGTTTTATACTAACTATATTCCAATGTATGTAGTGGAGAGAGCTTTGTCGATTTACAACAGAATCATTGTTTTGTTGTTAAACGATCAGCCGCATTTTTTCCAGAATCTGTTCATGGGCCCTGGCGCTCACTGCCACATAAATCCGGGTTGTCTCAATGGAGGAATGGCCCAGAAGGTCCGCCAGATGCGCCAGATCCTTCTCCTGTTCATAAAAGCACTTGGCGAACAGGTGCCGCAGATTGTGCGGGAATACCTTTTCCGGCATCACGCCGGCCTCCCGGCAGAGGGTTTTCATTTCATGCCAGATGTTGCTGCGGTCCAGGGGCCGCCCGGTGCGGGTGCGGAACAGGGGCCCCTCCTGGATATCCTGCGCCCTGGCATACCGCCGCAGGCGTTCCGCCAGTTCCTGCGGCAGCAGGACGGTCCGGCACTTTCCCTTCAGCCGGATCTCCGTCCGGCCAGCACGCAGGGCCTCCGCCGTGATGAAGCGCAGTTCGCTCACCCGGATACCGGTGGCGCAGATCGTCAGCATCACGTGGTACAGCCGCTGGTTCTTGCGCCCCTTGGCAATAGAGAGCAGCCGGCGGTACTCCGACTCCGTCAGGTCCCGCTGCTCCTCCCGAAACGCCCGCCGCTGAACCTTCAGCAACTTCACCTCGCAGTGCTCCGCTCCACAGAACCGCAGATACGCGTTCACAGCAGAGAGCTTGTTGTTGACCGTCAGAGCCCTGTACTGCTGCTGCAGGCGCTCCCGGTATGCCAGAACACCCGCCTTGGTCACCGGGGCGCCGCACAGAGCCAGTCGCAGCTGTTCCGCCTCCTGCACGTATTTTTCCACTGTGGCACGGGCTTTCTCGTTTTCCACCAGAAATTCCCGGAACGCGGAGATAGACTGTCCTGTGAGCGTGATTTCTTCCATCTTGACTCCTCCCAAATCCGCCCGCACAGACGCGGGTATTTTTTGTAAGCATACCCAAAATGGCGTCGGATATGTTCCGCCTATGGAGATGCTTTCCAAAAAAGTTCCGAATTGCGCAAAAAGGCAGCCCGCGGAGAATCCCTCCGCGGGCTGCCTTACAGTATGCTGTTGTTTTTTATCGGCCTCCCCAGACCCGGTAGAGCTCGCTTCCCCGTTCCCGCAGGCGCTCGTTCAGCCAGGAGCGCAGGGATGCCATGCCCTCCTCTGTCCAGGGGAAGGTCTCCGTCTCAATGTGCTGGGCCTTTTCAAAGCAGATGTTCTCATAGACCCAGGCCTGGACGGTGCCATCGTTCACCTTTCCCGTCCGCTGGAAGCGGTAGCGGAAGGTGCCGAGGGAGCCGGGAAAAATCTCCGACTTCTTCAGAAAGTTCAGGGTCAAAAATGCGAATGGATCTTCCATCGGGCAGTTTCTCTCCTCCATCAGGCCGCCTCCGTCTCCCGGCGGCAGACCTTGATCCCCGCGATGGTCAGCGCGAACACGAACCAGAAAATGCACATCACCCGGGGATAGTTCCACAGGTAATCCGCCAGACCGCACACCATGGCGCCGCACAGAGCCGCCGCTCCGGCACAGGTGATGGTGCGGGCGGCAGAGGGGGCGCAGTGCCGGACCGTGCGGGCCGCCTTTTTGATGTTCCACAGCATGGAGCCCACAAAGCCCAGAAACCCCAGCAGTCCCGCCTCGATCCATACCTGCAGGTAGAAGTTGTGGGCGTGAACGAAGGGCGCTTCTGCGTGGTAGAGGTTGAAGTCGCTGATGTAGTCCTGCACGGCGGCGGTGCCCAGACCCGCGCCGGAGACGGGAGACGTCCGGATGACCTCCAGTGCCGCCTGATACAAGGGGATGCGGCTGGCAGTGGAGGTATCCGCCGGATTGAAGATCGTCAGGACCCGGTGCCAGATGGTGTCCGGCAGGAAAGGGACCATCACCACGCACAGCACCGCGAAGGCGGGGATCAGCTTGGGCTTCCACAAAAACACCAGCACCACCATGGCACAGGCCATGCCAACCCAGCTGGCCCGGGAGTAGGTCATGCCCAGAGCCAGCACACCCACGGCAAACACGCCGCAGGCCGTCACGCGGGAGATGCCCCGCTTGGAGCAGAGGATCAGCGCCAGTACCAGGGGCAGCAGGAGGATCAGCACCTCTGCAAAGGTGTTGGGGTTGTCGAAATAGGACTCCACCCGGCCGGGCATACCGGCGTTGACCTCCAGGTCCACATAGGACTCGTTGACCTCCACGCCCTGGATCCGTTGGTACACACCGTACAGCGAGGACACCAGCACACAGACCCCACCGCCGGCGGCCAGCCGCTTCAAATCCTCTGTGCCCCGGACAGCGCTGACCGTCACCAGCACGCACAGCGCTGCGGAGATATGGTAGAGCAGGAAGCGGAAGGAGGCGGAGGGCTCATAGGAGAACAGCACCGCCAGGAACATGGCTCCGAACAGCACCACCGGATAGAACCCGATGTGCTTCACGTCCAGCCGGAAGTCCCGCCGGGACATGGCCCCGGCATAGAACAGCACCAGCAGGGCGGCAAAGCCCAGCATACTATATGCGTTGTTCCAATGCGAGAAGGGAATCACCCACAATAGCATGATGAGCCAGGATTGGGCGACGGCGGTCTCATGTCCCATCTCAAAGGCCAGACGGGAGAAAACGCTGTCATCAAACGTAGCCCGCAGGGCAAGGTACAGCTTGTGGAGCAGCCAGGCAGGCAGGTTGATGAGGCCCGTCAGCAGCCGGCAGAGGATGCTCTCCTCCCAGGCCCGGGCCGCAACGCCCTCCCGGCACAAGACCCGGAGAACACGGCTCTCGTCGATCTGGCGGTTGCACCAGGCGCCCATGCGCACCAGGCAGCGGTGGACGGCGCTGTCATAGTAGACGGTGCACAGCACCGCCCATAGGTGATACAGATAGCTTTCGCGGAGAATGCTCATGCAGGGAAACCTCGTTTCTTCAGATGCGGTTTTTGATCCGGTACAGCTGGGAGAGCAGCCAGAAGCGGCCCCCCCGCACCAGCTTTGCTGCCAACTGCTTGTTGCGGCTCATGCCGGCGGGCGACAGCGTCCGGATGGCGTGGGCCATATCCGGCCGCGCACACAGGGCCTGGATGGTCTCCTGCCGCTGCCGGAGGGTCTTGGGATTGCCCGGGGCGTACTCGTTGCCGATGGCGATCAACAGCCCGGCCCAGTTGGAGTTCTCCCGCCACTGGGGGCGGCCGGGCGTCAGGCCGTACCGGGCGGCCAAGTCCTCCTTCCGCTCCATGAAGCGGCCGAAGACCTGCTGGAAGTCCTTCATATACTTGTGGGTGGCGGAGGCCGGATTCTGGAGATAGCGGTACAGGGGCGTCTCCGTCACCGCCAGGCGCCGGGCGTTGCAGAAATACTCCATCAGGAACAGCTCGTCTTCCAGATAGGCGCCCTCATAGCGGAGATGGAGTCTGTCAAAAATCTCTGCGGAGAACAGATAGCGCCAGATGAATCCATTGAACACCGGCTGGGCCAGCCGGTCCCCCAGCAGGGGATTGACGATTTTCTCCCGGATAGCGTCGGCGTCGTAGATCCCGGCGGGCAGCACCGGCTCCGGCGTCTCGCTGCCATCAGGCCACAGGTTCAGGTGCGCACAGGCGGCGGTATCCGCCCCGGCCCGCTCCCGCAGGTTCCACAGCGTCTCCAGGCACTGGGGCTCGTACTGATCGTCGGAGTCCAGAAAGGCGATATAGGTCCCCCGGACATGGTCAAGGCCCACATTCCGGGTCTCGCTGACGCCGCTGTTGCGCTCCTTGTGGAACACCCGGATGCGGTCATCCTCCCGGGCCAGCTCATCGCAGAGAGCCGGGGAGCCGTCGGTGCAGCCGTCATCCACCAGCAGCAGCTCCCAGTCGGAAAAGGTCTGCCGCCGCACGCTCTCCACGCAGTCTCTGAGAAATTTCTCCGCCTGATAGACAGGCACAATGACGGAAATGCTGGGCATAGACAGCCTCCTTGCGCCCTCCGGCGCCTCTCTTCAGTCTGCGGCGCGGAAACTCCGGCGCCCTCCCCCCAGAATCTGGGGCTCTTACACGGAGCTATTGTACCCGATTTCCCTGGGAAGGTCAACGTCTTTTCCCGGAAAAGCCGGGCATACTAGGAGCGAGGTGATCCAATATGAACGATATCGAGCTGCTCCAATACGTCCATGAGACGGCGGAGATGGGCATTGAGGGGCTAAACAGCCTGGACGGGCAGGTCCGGGATGACAGCCTGCGGCGGGTTCTGAGCCAGCAGGGCGCCGAGTACCGCCAGATCGCGGATCAGGCGGAGCGCCTGCTCCGGTCTCTGGGAGAGGAGCCCAGGGACCCAGGCCTTCTGGCCAAGGTGTCCGCAGAGGTCATGTCCACTTTCAAAACGCTGGCAGACCCCTCTGCATCCAACATCGCGGAGATGGTCATTCAGGGAAACACCATGGGGGCCACCAAAAGTACCCGGCATCTGGGGGACTACGCCGGTGGAAACCGTGAGATCCGAAATCTCGCGGAGCGGCTGCTGCACACCGAGGAAGCCAACGCCGCCCAGATGAAGCAGTTCCTGTAACACACCCGGCGCAAAGCAGAGGAGGAGCCTCCTACGGGAGGCTCCTCCTCTGTTCAAAGGACCGGCAGCAGATCTTCCCCATTCAGAAAACGCTCCTCCGCCTCCTGGATAGGGATCTGCCGCTGATTCAGTCTGCGCACCAGCTGCTCTACCTCTGCCTGTTCCCTTCCCGGCAGCAGGACCACCAGATGTCGCTCCGGTTCCCAGGATTCGCCGCTGAATCCGAATCGCCGGGGGTGCCGGGTCTCCAGAACCTGATAGCGCACCTGCGGCCGCACCGCCTTGCGCCGGCGCCAGATCGACAAGGCCAGCACCCGGACCAGATCCTTCGGCGTGGGCTTTTCCCGCAGCACGCGTTGAAAGAGCTTCTGCAGCTCCGCCCGGTCTCCGCAGTCCCAGATGTCCTCCGCCGCCCGGGAGAGGGCCTTTGCCAGGGTGTCCTTTTCCTTTTCACTGTATCTCTGCGCCTCCGGATACAGCGTCTCCATGGAGAAGGTGCCCGGCATACGGGGGATGGCAGCCTTGACCAGGCAGCACAGGTCGTAATAGCAGTCCCGGCTCAGTTTCCCACTGATTTTTTCCACTGTCCGCAGGATATCTTCATCCATCCGAAACCGTCTCCTCTCCTCTTCAATTCATACATAGCATATCAAAAATCGCAGGTTTTTGAAATAGATTCGACACATTCGGACTCTTTTAGACAAATTACGGCACCCCGGACTTGACAATCCGGAGGAAATGTGCTCTTCTACCCGTATCAGAGACAGGGAGGCGCAGGCATGGATATTCGCAGAATCGAGTCGGGCAAGCGGGACTTTCTCCCCCTCCTGCTGCTGGGAGACGAACAGGAGGACATGATCGACCGCTATCTGGACCGCGGAACGCTGTTGGCGCTGTACGATGGCGGACTTCGCGCCGTATGCGTGGTGACCAAGGAGGCGCCGGGCGTGTTCGAGATCAAAAATCTGGCCGTGGAGCCGGCCTTTCAGCGCCAGGGCTACGGCCGGGCCATGGTTCGGCATGTGGCCGGCGCCTGCCGGACCGCCGGAGGGACATGCCTCCTGGTGGGCACCGGGGACAGTGCCCTCACCCTCCCCTTCTACCGGGCCTGCGGGTTCCGGGAAAGCCACCGGGTCCCCAATTTCTTCCTTCAATTTTACGACCACCCCATATACGAAGGGGGGCGGCTTTTGTCGGACATGGTATATTTGTCCATGGAGCTTTGAGCGGAAAAGGCGGCGCTGCTGAAAATCAGCGGCGCCGCCTGTATCATACCGTTTGATTCAGTTTTGGAAAAGGCTTCACGCCTCTGCGGCGGCCTTCAGAGCCTCCGTGCGGTCAGTTTTCTCCCAGGTCACGCCCAGGTCCTCCCGGCCCATGTGGCCGTAGGCCGCCAGCTTGCGGTAGATGGGCTTGCGCAGGTCCAGGTCCCGGATGATGGCCGTGGGCCGCAGGTCAAACACCTTGCGGACGGCAGTCTCCAGCCTGTCGTCTCCCACCGTACCGGTGCCGAAAGTGTCCACCAGCACACTCACCGGCTGGGCCACGCCGATGGCGTAGGCCAACTGCACCTGGCAGCGGCGGGCAAGGCCCGCGGCCACGATGTTCTTGGCCACGTACCGGGCGGCGTAGGCCGCGGAGCGGTCCACCTTGGTGGGATCCTTGCCGGAAAAGCAGCCGCCGCCGTGGGGGGCGCTGCCGCCGTAGGTATCCACGATGATCTTCCGGCCGGTGAGGCCGGAATCCGCCGCCGGGCCGCCCTTGACGAAACGGCCGGTGGGGTTCACGTAATACTTTGTGTTCTCGTCCAGCATGTCCGCGGGGATCACGGCCTTGGCCACCTGCTCGATCATGTCCTTCCGGATCTGCTCCAGGGAGACATCGGGGTCGTGCTGGGTGGAGATGACCACTGTATCCACCCGGACAGGGCGGTTGTGCTCGTCATACTCCACGGTGACCTGACTCTTGCCGTCGGGCCGCATATAGGGCACCTGGCCGCTCTTGCGGACCTCCGCCATGCGCTTGCACAGCTTCTGTGCCAGGGACAGGGGCAGGGGCATCAGTTCCGGCGTCTCGTCGCAGGCGTAGCCGAACATCATGCCCTGGTCACCGGCGCCGTTGCTCAGCTCGCTGTCGGTGCCCTCCTTGTTCTCCAAGGATTTGTCCACGCCCATGGCGATGTCGGCGGACTGCTCGTCGATAGAGGTAACCACGGCACAGGTGTCGCAGTCAAAGCCGTACTTGCCCCGGTCATAGCCAATGTCCCGGACCACCTCCCGGGCGATGTGGGCGATGTCCACATAGCAGCTGGTGGTGATCTCGCCCATCACGTGGATCAATCCGGTGCAGGCCGTGGTCTCGCAGGCCACGCGGCCGTTGGGGTCCTGCTCCAGAATGGCGTCCAGGACGGCGTCGGAGATCTGGTCGCAGACCTTGTCGGGGTGGCCCTCCGTTACGGACTCGGAGGTGAAGAGATAGTGTCTTGCCATAGTACAGGTTCCTTTCTGAGCACTGACCTCATCAAGGGGCGAAAAAAATGTGCGTTTCGACGGCGAAACGCACAAACGGATTTGGTTGCTTGCTCCTCATCTGTCGATCACCGCCGGATTTGGCACCTTGTCATAAGCAGGTTGCCGTGGGTTCATCGGGCCGTTCCCTCCGCCACTCTTGATAAGGGTAATAAAATTGTCCCTATTATCTTATCAGGTTTTTCCCGTTTGTCAATACGGTTTTTCCGGTTTTGCGGAGAAATCCGTCGCCCCGTCGGAAAACTGCGCAGATGTTCCGCCTGTTCAAAAATTATACATGACTTTTTTCCTCTGATCGGGTATAATGGATATCGCTTGTATATTTGAAATGTTCTGGAGGGCTTCACCGTGAGAAAACTCTGCGACAGCGTGGACCGCTTTTGCCTGCAGCATCCCCGCTTCGGCATTCCGAACCTGATGAAGTTTCTGGTGGGGATCATGGCCGTGGTATTTGTGCTGGACCTGTTCTCCAATGGCTATGCCAGCTATATGCTGTACTTCAACGCAGAGCTCGTTCTGCAGGGAGAGCTGTGGCGGCTGGTCACCTGGATGTTCCTGCCCACCAACGGCTCTCTGTTCTGGATCTTCATCAGCCTGTCCTTCTACTACTTCATCGGCACCTCCATTGAGGAGTACTGGGGCACCGCCAAGTTCACCCTGTTCTATCTGGCCTGCGCCGTGCTGATGGTGGTATTCGGCATGATCAGCATACTGTGGTCCCCGCTTCCCGTTGTCAGCAGCGGCAATCTCAACCAGATCCTGTTCCTGGCCTTTGCTACCCTGTACCCTGACGCGCTGATCCGCGTCTATCTGATCCTGCCAGTCAAGGCCAAGTGGCTGGCGGCGTTGTATGTGCTGCTGACCCTGTATGACCTGCTCCGTTCCGGTATGTGGGCGGCGCTGTTCACACTGCCCCAGCTGCTGGCCGTCTGGCTGGTGTATCTGGTGTTCTTCTGGGACAGGATCGGGGACCTTCTGCGGGAGTTCGGCTTTGCCGTCCGCCATCAGAACTCCCACCAGACCATCCAGTTCAAGTCCGCAGTGAAGCAGCAGCGGAAGAAGGCCCAGCAGCAGGGCTACCGCCACAAGTGCGAGGTCTGCGGCCGCACAGATACGGACTTTCCGGACCTGCAGTTCCGCTATTGCTCCAAGTGCGCGGGCTACCACTGCTTCTGTGAGGACCACATCTTCAACCACACACATTTTACGCAGTGAGCGTTTCCGCGGTCTCCGCCCATCGGGGCGGGGACCGCTTTTTTGACACGGCCCCTGAGATTTCTCTTCCTTCCGGCCCACAAATGCGGTATACTGAAAAAAACGACACCAGAGGAAAAGGGAGACGATACCCATGGAACGACAACTGGGAAAGCCCCTGCATATTCAGGCGGCGGAGGCCTTTGAATCGCCCGCGTTTCTTCAGAAGCTGGGAATGGCCCGCGCCGACGCGGAGCGTATCTTCGGCGGCGCCGACTGGCACCAGCTGCTCCGGGATCTAGTGCCCATCCGGGGCCGGATCTCCTGCGCCGACGCCCTGGCGGCCTTCCGCCCCCTGCTGGACCAGGTGGCGCCGGATCCCGCTGAGGGATGGCTGTCCTACGCCTACCAGGTGGCCCGGGCGCTGCTGTATCCGGCGTCGGACCCCGGACATACCTCCGCCCAGTGGGATGGAGCGCTGTGCTTTCTGCAGCTGCTCCAGGTCCTGTTTGACGCGGAGCGGACCTGCCTGCCCTTTGACTTCTGGCTGGACTTTGAATTCTGCACGGAGGAGGAACTCTCCCACAGCGGTGTGGCGGAGGAGTACCGCCGCTTCTGCTACCGGTTCCGGGAGGAATACATCTATGAGATGCTCCGCCTGAGCCGGGAGGTCACATCCTTCCGCACCCTGGAGCACATCGCCGGCGTCCACTATGTGTCCATGCGGGTGGCCCGGGCCTTCTGCGCCTCCGGCGGACTCATCGACCTGGGGCTGATCTCCGGAGCCGCCCTGGGCCACGACCTGGGCAAATTCGGCTGCAAGCCCGGGGAACGGGTGCCCTACCTGCACTATTACTACACCGACCAGTGGTTCACCCGCCGGGGACTAACGGCCCTGGGCCACATCGCGGCCAACCACTCCGTCTGGGATTTGGAGATCGAGAACCTGTCCTCGGAGTCCCTGACGCTGGTGTACGCGGACTTCCGGGTGAAGCAGACCTATGGGGAAGACCGCCGGGAGATCCCCTGCCTCTACTCCCTGCAGGAGGCCTTTGACGTCATCCTCAGCAAGCTGGACAATGTGGACGATGCCAAGCGCCTGCGCTACCGCTATGTCTACGCCAAGCTGCGGGACTTTGAGGACTATCTCATCTCCTTTGGGGTGGACACCACCCTCCGCACCGCCGGCGGCCCCGCCCGCCCGGCCAAAAATGCTGCCCTGCTGAACACGGACGAGGTGGTGACCGCTCTGCGGCGTACCGCCGTGGACCACAATATCCGCCTGATGCACCGGCTGGGCCATGAGCAGCTCTTCGGCAACACTCTGGAGGCCGCCCGGGGCGAAAAGAACCCCGCCCGGCTCCAGGCATACGTCTCCATTTTTGAGGAGTATTTCACCTACTGGAACGCCTCTCAGAAGCAGCAGACCCTGGACTTTCTGTATGAGCTGCTGCTGATCCCGGACGGAGACATCCGCCGCCGGGCCGCCGCCCTCATCGGACGCATCCTGGCCGCCTTCCGCCTGGGCTATCAGAAGGAGCCCCCGGCCGACGCCCCGCCGGACCCGGAGGAAGACCTGCCCTTCCAGCTGTGGGCGGAGTACCTGGAAAAGCTCATCGACCCGGACCGGCGGCTGACGCCCCGGCAGATCAGCATGATCCGCTATCAGGCCAAGACTGCGGCGGACGCGCTGCTGATGAACTGCTCCGACGCCGACGCCCCCCGCTTTGCCGGGGAGCTGTTCCGCCACTACCGCCGCCCGGAACTGGTGGACGCCGATGCGGCCTTTGCCCTGCTGGACACGGTGCTGAGCCTGCCGCTGGACCGGGTATCCGCCGAGGATCTGCACGTGCTGACCGGCTTTTCCGTCTGGTGGCTGGAACGGGGCGGCCTGCCCCAGAAGGCCGCCGCCCTGCGGCTGTTCCACCACCTGCTGACGGCCCTGGACCCCAATGGCCGGGACGCCGCGGCCATCACTGCCGCCGTGGAGGCAGCGGATTGCCAGGGAAGCACGCCGCTGCTGTTTCTCCAGGCCCGCCTGGGAGAGCGGCTGGGCCTGGATGTCTCCATCCAGCGGTCCCTGTTGGACCGGCAGGACGTTGTGAGCAATGTGTTTCTGGACAACCTGAAGACTGCGACCCACTGGGTTCTGAAGGCCGTGGGCGTGGAGTACCTGCTGGGTCAGGTGGAACAGGGAGACCGCGCCAACGTGCTCCACATCGCCACCCACTTCTCCAACCTGATGAAGGTCAGTGAGAATATCGTGGTCCGCCGGCTGGCGGGCGCTTCCCTGCTGGCCATTGCTCCGGCCCTGACGCCGGACCGCCGGAACGAGGTGGCCGTGGAGCTTTCCAAGGTGCTGGAGACCGGGCAGACGGAGATCTCCCAGTACATCCCCCAGTACCTGGGCCAGTTTGCCCTGTGGCTGACGCCCAGGGAACTGGACGAGATCGTGGATCAGATGCAGATCCTCCTCTCCTCCGCCAACACCGTGGTGGTGGCCGCCGCCCTGGCCACTGTGGGCGCCATGCTGGAGCATTATGCCATATACGCCCAGCGGTTCCACGAGTCCCGGGAGGTACTGGAACGCCGCTGGCGGCGGCTGGCAGGCCTGCTGTTGAAGGGCCTGGCCTCTTATCGTCAGAGCGTGCGGCAGGAGGCGCTGCAGATCCTGGGCGAGCGGCTCTTCGCCTCACAGACCCTCTCCTACGAGGGGAAGGCTGCCCTCTTCACCCTGATGGCCAAGAAGATCCTCTTCCTGCTGGGAGAGCAGCCGGAACAGGAGCTGAGCTTCTTCTACACCGCCGCCGCCCTCTCCCACATCTACCGCTTCATCGTCTCCTATCAGATTGAAAGCGGAGACTTCCCATTCTACATGCCGGGAAGGGCCGCCTTCTTTCCCGGCACCTTCGACCCCTTCTCCCTGAGCCATAAGGGCATCGTCCAGGAGATCCGGGACCTGGGGATGGAGGTGTATCTGGCCATCGACGAGTTCTCCTGGTCCAAGAAGGCGCAGCCCTCCCTGGTGCGGAGGCAGATCGTCAGCATGTCCGTGGCGGACGAGTTCGACGTGTACCTCTTCCCCCACGACATCCCAGTGAACCTGGCCACGCCGGAGGACCTGGACCGGCTGCGGGAGGTCTTTTCCGGCCGGGAGCTGTACCTGGCGGTGGGCTCGGACGTGGTAGCCAACGCCTCCTCCTACAAGGCGGCACCGGTGCCGGGGTCCGTCCACTCCATGAACCACATCGTCTTCCGCCGCTCCAGCGACGCGGAGGGACGGGAGATCGACGCAGATCTGGGCTGCATCTCCGGCCGCATCATCCAGCTGCAGCTGCCCACCCATCTGGAAGACATCAGCTCCACCCGCATCCGGGAGAACATCGACCTGGGACGGGACATCTCCACCCTCATTGACCCGGTGGTACAGGACTTCATCTACCGCAACAGCCTCTATCTCCGGGAGCCCCAGTACAAGCGGATCCTCCGGGCGGGGGATCTGGAGTTCTCCCACATCTCCCAGCCGGACCGGCACCTGTGGGAGGAGTTGACGGAGGTACCGCTTCAGGGGCGGGAGCAGCCGCCGGAGATCGACCCCAGGGACGGCCTCTGCATCCTGCGGGACGCGGGATCCCGCCCCCGGGTGCTGGGTTTTCTGACCCTGCGGACCGTGAACTCCGGCGGGCTGTATGAGGCCCTGGGGGACACGGAGCTGGCGGACTATGTCCGCAAGCACACGGCGGGGCGGGTTCAGCTGCTCACCGGACTTTACACCGCCCGCGGCTCCAGCGGCAGCTATGATGTGGGCCAGCTGCTGATGACAGAGGCCCTCTCCCGCTCCCTGGGAGCGGACTGCAGCTATGCCGTGTGGCACGCCACTGCGTCGGAGGAGACGCTGGACCTGCTGGAGAGGCAAGGCTTTGTCCCGGCGGAGCTGCCCAGCGCAAAGCCCCTGCTGCTGGTGGATATGCGCTCTCCCTCCGTACTGCTGCAGAACATCCCCACCACGCTGAAGGAGCCTTTCTCCTCCGACCGTACCGTGCTGGCGGCGGTCCGCGCCGCCCACTGCCGGATGCAGCGGGCTCTCACCGGCCTGTATCCGGGTTCTCTGATCCTGTCCCTGAACGCGGAGGTCATTTACCACCGTCTGGTGCGGAAGATCGTGGACCTGAACGGCGTCCCGGCGGAGCCCACAGTGCCCCGGGTACTGGGTCCCAAGATGTGCGTACCCTTCGGCAAGATCCTGCGGGGCAATGCCATCCCCAACACCGTCACCAAGACCATCCACACCGACAAGGTCTTTGCCAGGGACCTCACCTCCTTCGACATCGAGAATTTCCCCGGCTACGCGCCGCTGGAGAGCCAGATCCGCACCATCCACTCCTTCCGCCGGCCGGTGATCCTGGTGGACGACCTGCTCCACTCCGGCAACCGGATCCGGGCGCTGGATCCCCTCTTCCGGCAGGAGGGTGTGGTCATCGACCGGGTGCTGGTGGGCCTGCTGTCCGGCCGCGGACGGGATCTGATGGCCGCCAAGGGCCGCAGTGTGGACAGCGTCTATTTCATTCCGAATATGCGTTCTTGGTTTGTGGAGTCCACCATGTACCCCTTCATCGGCGGCGACACTGTGGGGCATGAGGAGCCCTCCGTCCCCGGCCTGACCCCAGCGGTGAACCTGATCCTGCCCTACGCCTTCCCCCGCTTCTACCGGGAGTGCGGACGGGAGGCGGTGTTCCGTTTCTCCTGTGCCTGCCTGGAGAACGCCCGGGACATCCTGCTGGCCCTGGAGACCACCTTCCGGGAGCGGTACGCCCGCAACCTCACCCTCTCCCGCCTCAGTGAGGCGGTGATCCTGCCCCTCTCCCCGGACAAGGGCAGCTGTATGCACTATGACCCCAGTCTTCCTGCCTCCGTATTTCTGCAGAACGACCTGGAGATGCTGTTGCGGATGCGGAACGTCCTCCAATCCTGACCGCGGGCCTGGCGCGCCATCCAGGCGAAAGGAGCCCTTATGTATTACTACCGCCACGGGGAGGTCATCTTCGCCTCTCTGCTGCCGGACCTCCCCCTGGAGCCGGCGAAGCGTCCCTCCGCAGGGACGCCCAGCCTCTTCCTCATCGACCGGGACCCGATTCGCAGCCGGTCCTCCTTCTGCGTCTCAGACCCCCGGCAGCTCACTGCGGAGACGGAGGATGTGACCTGGCTAGACCCCTCCCGGATGGGCGTTCCGGTCCCCTCCCTGCCCAAACGCCTCCAGCACACCATCGACGCCCGGCTGCTGCGGGCGGTTAACATCCGCCACCCCCGCTGGGCTGACTTTACCAAGGCGTCCGCCATGCATCTGCCAAGCCGCCTGCGGGTGAATCTGCTGGCGGTAGGAGATGTGGGCAGCACCCTTTTGACGGCGCTGAAGCTCCTGGGAGGCGACTGTATTGAGAGCATCGGTATCTGCGACCTGAATCAGAAGACTGTGGCCCGCTGGGTCACGGAGATGGAGCAGGTATCCTGGCCCTGGGACTACGACGCTCTTCCGGCAGTGGAGCCGGTAGCGGCCGGGGACTTGTTCCGCTGTGATGTGTTCCTCTTCGCCGCCACTCGCGGCGTTCCTCCGGTGGGAGGCGGTGTCCGGGACGTGCGGATGGCCCAGTTCGGCGCCAACCGGCCGCTGGTGGAGGACTACGCCCGGCAGGCCCGGCAGGCGGGATTCCGGGGACTCTTTATTGTACTGTCCGACCCGGTGGATCCCCTGTGCAAGGCGGCGTATCTGGCCTCCAACCAGGGGCCCGACGGCCAGTGGGACGGGCAGGGGCTTCGGGCGGAACAGATCCAGGGCTTCGGACTGGGGGTCATGAACGCCCGTGCGGCCTATTTTGCCAAGCAGGATCCCCGGTTCCGCAGCTTCCTGCTGGATGGCCGCAGCTATGGTCCTCACGGTCAGGGGCTGGTGATCGCCAACTCCCTCTCCCATTATGATGACGGCCTCTCCCGGGAGCTGACGGAGCTGGTGGCCACCGCCAATCTGCGGATCCGGGAGCTGGGCTTCAAGCCCTATGTGGCTCCTGCCATTTCCTCCGGCGCCATGCAGCTGCTGCTGACGCTCCGCCGGAGCTGGCATTGCAGCTCGGTGGCTCTGGGGGGGATCTGGTTCGGCGTCCGCAACCGTTTAACCGCCGCCGGTCTGGAAATCGAGACTGCCTCTTTGCCCACACCGCTGTTCGAGCGGCTGCGGGAAACCCAGACACTTCTGCGGGAGATCATTTAGCGGGCGGCTGCCGCCGCGTTTCATCATACCGGCCGCTGCACGCCGCTTTGCCCCGCGCACCGGGCGGGGGCTCGGCCGGAATGCAGCCGGACGCAGGAAGGAGATGATCGGCATATCTGAAGAACTGACGGTGATCCGCCCCGGCGGGGCGCTCTCCCCCCGGTGCGCCGGAGTGCTGGAGGCGGCCCTGGCGGGGCGGCAGGCAGAGGTGCTATCCCGCCTGGAGGGTCCGCTGACGGGACGGCGGCTCCTGTTTGTCGTCTCCCTGGATGAGGGCGGCGTGAACCGCGGGTTCTATGACCTGCTGGCCCATCTCCGCACCCATCCAAACTGCCTGGACCGCTGCGTGGGGAGCGTGCTGGTGGACGCCCCCGGCGATCTGTACACCAAGGCAGCGGGCCGGGACCTGGTGCTGGCCGCCAACCTTGCGGGCTGCGCCTTTGTGGGTCGCCCTCTGGTGGAAGGCACTGGCGATCTGCGGAACTTCACGGTCCAGGCCCGAAACGCTGGCTGTTCTTTGGAAGCGGCCTACCATCTGGCGACGGCGGATCTGGTGGAGCGGGTGCTGGCCTTCTCCCGCCCCCGGCTGGAGCGGCCGAAGCTGCTGGCCCTCCACGCCTCCAGCCGGGCCACCTCCAACACCCTGGCCCTGTGGGGGCTGGTGCGGACCCGGCTGGAGGAACGCTGTGACATCACGGAGATCTGCCTGCGGAACGGCACGCTGGAGGACTGTGCCGGCTGCCCCTACACCACCTGCCTCCACTTCGGAGAACAGGGCGGGTGCTTCTACGGCGGCGTCATGGTCCAGGAGGTCTACCCCGCCATCCGGGAGGCGGACGCGCTGGTGCTGCTGTGCCCCAATTACAACGACGCTCTGTCCGCCAACCTGACGGCAGCCATCAACCGGCTGACGGCCCTGTACCGCACCACCTCCTTTGCGGACAAGGCGGTGTTCGCCATCGTGGTGTCCGGCTACTCCGGCGGTGACATCGTGGCCTGTCAGGCGGCGGGAGCCATGAACATGAACAAGGGCTTCTGGCTGCCGGCGAACTTCTGCCTGCTGGAGACCGCCAACGACAAGGGCGAGGCCCTGGCCCTGCCGGGGATTCAGGACCGGGCGGATCGGTTCGCGGAGAATATGTTATGTCAGCTTGCATACTAGAAGAAGGCACGCCGAAAGGCGTGCCGCTTTTCTTGCTATGTGTTTGGGGTAGTATCGAACTCTATCACCACGTTTCCTTTGGCGTCATAGGCAAGAATAATCGGATATCCGTACGCCCGTTCCGGATTTCTTTTCCGCGGCAGGACCTCCATAATCCAAAAAAACGTGTGGTCTCCCTGCTTGATAAACGCCTCCCGTTCCACAGACAGGCAGTAAAACTCTGGGGTCGCCTGGTCAAAAGGCTCCGCCCTAATTTGCAGTTCTACGAGTTCAATTGTCGGATCGTCGATTCGGCCGAAATAGCAGTTTACCATCCTGTCATCATAGACAGCATCGTATTGGCCCACATACAACGGTGCATCGCCGGTACAGTCTACTGCGGAACCCCGTTCCGTCTCCCATCCCAATAGTCCTAAGTGCGTATCTGTCATTAAGAGCGCATTTTCATTTTCCATCAGATATAGGAGGCCAGTCGCTCTCAACTCCGGTTCCCAGCGCCGTTCCACAAGGTGGGTCCGACCTATGCCCTGCAAGTCCGCCGACCTATGAGCGGTCTGGATCGGCAGCAGCAAGCATATCCCCAGCAGGTGGTTCACCATCAAAAGAAATGCTAGTGCCAGGAGTGCCCAGCGCAGGGCCAGACACTTCCGCGTGTACATTCTGCTCTTTTTCATGGTGCCATCCCCTCCGGCAGGGGAATCTGGATACTGCCGGATTCCCCATATATGTCATACCGCAGGGTCACATAGGTGTCCTCTGGTTCTATGGCTACGCATCCGTTCCCTGCGTTCCACCAATCAAATGGCCCTGCAATCAAAGCCTCACCTTTCTCGCCGCTCTGGCTCTCCAAAACCATCTCCTTGCGGCCAACCACGCCCATAAACCGCCGGTCGTAGGAATCAAAATTGACAAAGGCCATGAGATGTCCCCATGGGATGCTGCGGTAGGTGCATACTCGTACTATCCGCACCACATCATCTCCAACTGTGAACTCCATCTTGGGATAGACAGCAGCAATGATCCCGCCAGATGGGCCAGCATGGTGTCTGAGATTTGGGACCCTGCGCTCTGTAATACCTGTCCAAACCCCAAGTGTCCCCTCCCCAGAAAAAACCAGTACTGAGGCCAAGATCCAGACGGCCAGCAAAATGGCCCCCCATTTCGCCACCAGCCAGCGGAAGGGGTATTGTTTGTTCAGCTCCCGTCCCACCTCATCTGGCTCTCCCATGGCGGCGATGGCCCGCTCTTCTGCCAGCTCCTCGTCATACCCCAGCTCCCGCAGGGCCTCCATGTGGTCCTCGATGTGGCCGTCCAGCTCCGACCGAATGGCCTCCCGCTCCTTCTCCGTCACACGGCGCAGGGACGAAAGCACCCGGTCCGTATAATCCCGCCTGTCCATATCATGCCGGGTCCAGCCCCGGACAGGCCCGGAGCACCGCATTCACCGCGCCGGAGTAGGTCTGCCAGGCGGCAGCCTCCTCCCGCAGCACCGCCGCCCCCCGGCGGGTAAGGCGGTAGTATTTCCGCATCCGGCCGGTGGGGGCCTCCTGCTGATACGCCTCCACCGCCCCGTCCCGCTCCAGGCCGTGGAGCACCGGGTACAGCGTCCCCTCCTTCATCTCAAAGGTGTGGTCGGATCTGCGGGCCAGCTCCACGATCATCTGGTAACCGTACATATCCTCCCCCGCCAGCAGGGACAGCACCAGCAGCTGGGCGTGGTCCATGGTCTGCTTTTTTGCCATCGGGCACCTCCTGTCCAGGCAACATACCTAGAATTACTATGCCTTTAGTATACATAGTAATTCTAGGTATGTCAATTACAAAAAACGCGCGCCTGCCCGGCGCGCGCTTTTTTCCTCAATTCTTCCCGATCCCCAGCAGATCCCGGCCATGGCTGTTCAAATGCGGCGCCAGCTGCTCGTAGGACAGCCGGAACTCCTGCGGCCCCATGGCGTAACAGGCAATCTCATAGGGGGAGAAGGCCACTGTCATCCCCTCCTCATTGAAGGAGACCGCGTAGCTGCTCCAGTTTGCGGCAATGTCCTGATAGTCCTCCCAGTAGCCGGCCTCCACGGCGGCTTCCGGCGTCATGTCGATCTGGCGGATGATCTCGTCCCGGACCGCGTCCAGAAATATCTGCCCGTCCGCTGCCAGAATCTCAGGCGCGAAGAACTGGCCCGTCATCAGGTCGAAGTTCCAGGCCAGCAGTACCGTGTTGGGGTGGGCCCCGCCGGTATAGCTGTAATACTCCGCCTGGATGCACACCATCTGCTCCGTCTGATAGACAGAACAGTCCAGCTCCAGCGTGTAGGGTGTCCAATTCCCACCGGACTCCGTCCGAAAGGCCAGCTCCTCCTCTGCCCAGGCCGTCACCTCGTCAAAGCCATCCGCCCCGGCCCAGTCGCGGAACCGGCTGTTGAAGGCCTCCGCCCTCTCCAGGGCCGCCGTCTCCGCCGGGGAGGCCGCCTCCGTCAGCACAGTGCCGTCCGGCAGGGTCACGGTCATCTCCGGAAGCTCATAGGAGCGCACAGCCAAAGTCGTGCCGTCCGCCGCCGCGGCGCTGTCCTCCAGCGTCTTCAGAACCACCGTATAGGTCAAGGGCTCGGATGCAGCCTGAGTGAAGGTGGCCGCGCCCGTCATCGTGCCGCTGTCCGGCTGCTTCTGTTCCGGGACGGCAATCTCCTGCGATGCAGCCGTGGGCTCCTCCGTCTCCGGAACGGGGGCTGCGCAGGCTGTCAGCATACACAGCAGCAAAAGCAGGGCGATCATCCGTTTCATAGGGGTTGCTCCTTTCCTCAGCAGGGCGCAGGCCCTCCTAAGATCACGGGACCTTCCCTCCACTCCGTGCCGCCGGCGGCGGAGAGGCGGGGATACGCCAGGGTATACAGGTCCGTGGCGCGGACCTCCAGTTCAAACAGGCGCCGGGCCTCCGGGCCCAACCGCCGGACCTGCGCCGGCCTGGTCAGCACCGGCACGGCTGCCGCCTCCCGCATCCGGGAGAGCAGTCGGCAACCGGTCCCATTGGCCGCCAGCACCCGCAGATAGGGCACCCGCTCCGGCATATCGCCGGGCGTCAGTCCCAGGTAGGACCACAGCACCATCCGCCGCAGGCGGGCCATGGCGTAACGCTTCGTCTTGGCTGCGGCCAGCAGTTCGGGCAGCGAGGCGGCAGCGCGGGAGGCGTCGTACAGTCGATTCCAAATGCCCTCCCGCCCCTGGTCCAGGGCGGCAAAGTCCGCCGCCGTCATGGACCGCAGCCGGGCCAGAATGGCCCGGTGACTGTTCTCCCAGAACACCGGGGCCCGGCCGGCGGCCTCTTCCAGCTCATAAGCGCGGGCCATGGCCGGAGGCAGCAGGGACAGGGCCTCCTCCCGTTTCCCCTGCCGCAGCAGCGCCCGGAGGCCGGAGGCCGAGGGGTGGGTGTCCGGCGCCAGGGCGCCGTCGTGGGCGCTGCCCTCCCTCCGGATGGTCACCGGCCGGAGGGGGGCGTTCTGCCCCAGCAGGGCCTTGCAGTACTCGATGCCCAAAATGTTGTTGGGAGACTCCAGCAGGGCGGCGTCCTCCTCCGGCAGCAGGCCGGTCAGCGCCCGCTGCCGGGCAGCGGCAAAGCTCACCGCTCCAGGCAGCACCTCTCGGAGCCGGTCTCGGAAGGACGGTGCCAGCAGCGCGGCGGCCACCCGCTCCAGGGCGGAGACATCGCCGCACTCACTGCCGAACAGCAGGTGCTCCACAACCCCGGTGGCCGCCAGCGCCTGGACGCCTCCGGCGGCAAATCCTTCCGCCGAGGACACCGCCCAGGGCAGGGGCAGCTCCAGCACCAGGTCCGCGCCGCTCTCCACGGCGGCCCTGGCCCGGGCGTGTTTGCGCAGCAGGGCGAAGTCCCCCCGCTGCACGAAGTTCCCGCTCATCACGCAGACCATGGCCGTGTCCGGTCCCAGCGCCGCCCGGCCTGCCTCCAGAAGCCGCAGGTGCCCGCTGTGGAGCGGATTGTATTCTACGATTATACCTGCGGCCCCCATGGATTTCTCCCCTTCCAAATGACAAAAAAGTTACAGTCCGGTGTCAGTCTCGTCAATTTTTTATCAATGCCGCCCGCCTCGGACTTTTTTTCGATCATACCATACTTTCCGGAAAACGTCCAGCCGGGCCGATTCCGGACTGCTCTGCGGCGGACAGGTGCCGCTGCGCCGGAACTTCCCCGGCAAAAAAGCGCCGGTTCGTTCAAAATTCCGGTTGTAACCGGGGAAATCTCTGGTATAATGAGAAGTGCGCCGGGACCCGCCCCGCCGGGGTACGGGTTCCCTTTCAGCCAGGCATCTGCCTGCAATTCATACGATGTGGGGATGTCCACGGGCATTTCCAAAAAAGAGGAGACGGTAAACATGAACATTCTGGTTATCAACGCTGGCAGCTCTTCCTTGAAGTATCAGCTGCTGAATCCCGAGACCGGCGCCCTGCTGGCCAAGGGCCTGTGCGAACGGATCGGCATCGACGGCAAGTTCACCTACAAGCCCCAGGTGGAGGGCAAGCAGGTGCTGGACGCCGTCGATGTGGCCATGCCCACCCACTCCGAGGCCATCCAGGCCGTGCTGAACGCTCTGGTGGACAAGGACAACGGCGTCATCGGCTCCATGCAGGAGATCGATGCGGTGGGCCACCGGGTGGTCCATGGCGGCGAGGCCTTTGCCGGCTCTGTGCTCATCACCGATGAGGTCATGAAGGCCCTGGAGGAGTGCATCCCCCTGGCCCCCCTCCACAACCCCGCCAACATCACCGGCATCAACGCCTGCACCGCCGTCATGGGCAAGGACGTGCCCCAGGTGGCCGTGTTCGACACCGCCTTCCACCAGACGATGCCCGCCAAGGCCTATATGTACGCCCTGCCCTATGAATACTATGAGAAGGACAAGGTTCGCCGCTACGGCTTCCACGGCACCTCCCACAAGTATGTCTCCGGCCGGGCTGCCGCCATGCTGGGCAAGAAGCCCGAGGAGCTGAAGCTGATCTCCTGCCACCTGGGCAACGGCTCCTCCATCGCCGCTGTGGACGGCGGCAAGAGCGTGGACACCTCCATGGGCTTCACTCCCCTGGCCGGCCTGCCCATGGGCACCCGCTCCGGCGACCTGGACGCCGGCATCCTGCAGTACCTGATGAACAAGTACGGCATGAACATCGACGAGATGCTGAACATCCTCAACAAGAAGTCCGGCGTAGAGGGTCTGTCCGGCGTCAGCTCCGACTTCCGTGACCTGGAGAAGGCAGCTGAAGAGGGCAACGCACGGGCCCAGCTGGCGGAGGAGAAGTTCGCCTACGAGGTGAAGAAGTACGTGGGCGCTTACGCCGCCGCCATGGGCGGGGTGGACGCCATTATCTTCACCGCCGGCGTGGGCGAGAACGACAAGGGCATCCGCGCCATGGTGTGCGACGGCCTGGAGTATATGGGCGTGAAGCTGGATCCCGCCGCCAACGACGTCCGCGGCAAGGAGACCGTCATCTCCGCCGCCGACTCCAAGGTGAAGGTCCTGCTGATCCCCACCAATGAAGAGCTGATGATCGCCACCGACACGGCCGCCATCGTCAAGGGCAACTAAATTCCGCATCTCCGCATATTCAGAGAGGGCAGGCCGCAGGCCTGCCCTCTGTTCTTTTGCAAACATCCCGTTTCGGAAGCAGGGATCCTGGGAAAGCGCGAGGGGAGCAGCGTCCGCCCCGAATGGGCGCAAATGCCCCGCAAAGCCTTGCCCCCGGCACAGCGGTATGCTATACTCAAAACACACCCAGCGGAAATCTTCGAAACGAGGTGATCATGTATGCGGGATCTGCGGGAGTCCTGCCGGATCGCGGTGGTCCAGGCCGCCCCAGTGATGTTTGACAAAGCCGCCTGCACCGTGAAGGCGGTGGAGCTGATCCGGGCCGCGGCTGCGGAGCGGGCGGAGCTGATCGTGTTCCCGGAGCTGTTCATCCCCGGCTATCCCTACGGCATGACTTTCGGCTTCACCGTGGGCAGCCGGACCGCCCCGGGCCGGAAGGACTGGGGGCTGTACTACGACAACTCCATCCTGGTGCCTGGGCCGGAGACAGAGATCCTGGGCCGGGCCGCCCGGGAGGCTCGGGCCTACGTGAGTATCGGCGTGTCCGAGCGGGACGCCGTCAACGCCACGCTGTACAATACCAACCTGATCTTTTCCCCGGCGGGCGAACTGCTCACCGTCCACCGGAAGCTGAAGCCCACCGGCGCGGAGCGGGTGGTGTGGGGTGACGCGGACCGGCATTACTTCCCGGTGGCGCAGACGCCCTGGGGTCCCATGGCCAGCCTGATCTGCTGGGAGAGCTATATGCCCCTGGCCCGGGTCGCCCTGTACGAGAAGGGGATCACCCTGTACCTCTCTCCCAACACCAACGACAACGAGGAGTGGCAGGCCACCATCCGTCACATTGCCATCGAGGGGCACTGCTTTTTCGTCAACTGCGACATGGTCTTCACTCGGGACATGTACCCCGCCGGGCTCCACTGCCCGGAGGAGATCGGCCGCCTGCCGGATATCGTCTGCCGGGGCGGCAGCTGCGTGGTGGATCCCTACGGCCACTATGTGACCCAGCCCGTCTGGGACCGGGAGGCCATCATCTGTGCGGATCTGGACCTGACCCAGGTGCCCCGGAGCCGGATGGAATTCGACGGCTGCGGCCACTACGCCCGGCCGGACGTGCTGAAGCTGACCGTGGACGACCGGTGACAGAAATGCCGAAGGAGGAAGCCCCGCTGTGAAACACATCAAGCCCGGCCGGGGGCCGTCAGCCATGGGAGCCCTCGGCTCCGTCATCGCTGTGGTCTTCGGCATCTTCTGGACCGTATCCGCCGCCTCCATGGGGGCGCCCATCTCCTTCTCCATCTTCGGCGTGCTGTTCGTTATCGTGGGCATCGTCCAGGCCGTCTACAATTTCAAGAACGCCGCGGGCAAAAAACGGTACTCCGCCTTCGACATCGTGGACGGCGAGGAGGAGCCGGACCCGCTGAATCAGCGCTTCGGCGGCCAGCCCCCGGAGGCCGTGGACACGTCCGGACCGGAGGGGCCCCTGCGCTACTGCCCCTACTGCGGCGCCAAGCTGGGGGATTCCTATACATTCTGCGGCCACTGCGGCAAGCGGCTGCCTGACGTCCAAGAGGAGGATCATCCATGAAAATCGCCCTGCAATTCGCCATGCCGTCGGAGCTCCATGCCCTGCCGGGCGCCCGGGAGCTGGCGCCGCTGGAGACCGTCTCCGGCGTTCCCATATTTGAGATTGCCCCGGACATTCTGGCCTGTGCCGGCGGCGTCAGCAAGGTGAACGCTGCCATGGCCGCGGAGCTGCTGTGCCTGCGGTACGGCGTGGATCTGATTCTCAACGCCGGCGTGGCCGGGTGCTTCACGGATCTGCCCACCGGCACGCTGGTGGTAGCGTCGGAATTCGTCCAGCACGATGTGGACACCACCGCTGTGGGGGACCCCATCGGCCTGGTCTCCACGGTGAATCAGGTGGCCTTCCCCACCTGGCAGCCGGAGCGCTGTGCGGAGCTGCTTGCTTCCCTGGGCTATCCCGCCGTCACCGGCCGGGTATCCACCGGGGATTGGTTTGCTGTGAAGGGGCAGCGGGCGGAGTGGATCCGGGGTACCTTCTCCCCCTTGCTGACGGAGATGGAGGGCGGTGCCATCGCCCAGGTATGCCTGCGGAACGGTGTCCGGTTCGTATCGGTGAAGTCCGTCTCAGACCACCTGTTCTCCGACAGCCAGGCGGAGGAGTACTTCGACTTCGGCCAGGCCCTGGAGGCCCTGGGCCGGGCGGTGCTGCCCCTGGCCAAGGCACTTCAAAAAGCTGGCAGATAGAAAATGGAGCGCCCGGCGGGGATGATCCCCGCCGGGCGCTCGTATCCCGTCAGCTATGTTCCGCTGGGCCGTCCGGCTCTACGGTAAATACTTCTTCAATGGGCACCCCGAACACCTTGGCGATGTTCCAGGCCAGCACCAGAGAGGGGTTGTACCGCCCCTTTTCCAGGTTTCCGATGGTCTCCCGCCGGACCCCCACCAGCTTTGCCAGCTCCTCCTGCTTCAGGCCCAGACGGGCCCGGTGCTCCTTCATCCGGTTGCGGATCACGGCTCCAGCCCCCAGCTCTCCCGGAAGCCGTACCAGGCGGCGGTCAGGGCGTAGACCACCACAGAGGCAGCCCAGCCAACCGTGCAGCCGGTAAGGAGTGCCCGCTGGGGGGTAAAACCGCCCAGCGTCAGGGTCCCCAGCACAGCGGCCGCCATCATCAGCATCCCGACCACAAACGCCCGGGAGGCGGACCGGGCCAGCTGCGCTTCCAGCATCTCGTCAGACTTCAAAAAGAAGTACTGGAAGTCCACCGCAAAGGCGAAGAAGCCCAGGAATCCCCGCGCTTCCGTAAACACGCCTGCGAACCCCAGCAGGGAGAGAAAACCCAGCATTCCATACAATATCTGCTTTTTCATAAGTGGCCTCCCTAATCAGCGTTCCAAAAAGCGGTATATTTCGCTCTTTATGAGGTGAATATATCATATACCACTTACGCTGTCAAGTATGAGGCTAGCATGAGCAGTCTCCGCGCGTCAAGCGTCAAATCCCCCTGAGCTTGCTTTCCCGCAAGGGCACGCAAAACTCACAGATATGCGCTGAGACCTTCGGATGCGCATATCGTTCTAGGATGGGTCTCGTGCCGTCCACAGGCAGCCGTGCTGCGCGTTGGGGAAGGTCTCCCCAGAAATCTGACACGCCCTCTTCTGTATGGGGGACTTCAAATACTGCCCAGCGGCCGCCGGCAACGGTGCGGACCGGCAGGCCGCAGGGGTCTTCTCGGCCGGTGAGGATCATGCCCACGTCATACCTCTGCCGGTCCTCCGGGATCTGCGCCGGATCGTCCAGAGCGATGCCCAGGATCGTTGTATCCTCCTGAAGCAGCGCATGTTCTCTCAGGTATCGTTTGAACTGCTCCATCAGCTGCCGGTTGCCTTCGCCATACCCGCCGGTCCGGCGCATATAGGCGATCTGCATGTCTCCCAGTTTCTCAATGGTCAAGCGACCACCTCCTATATGTTGATTCGTGTCCGGCCGGACAGCGAAATACTACATAGAATTCAAATATTTTGCAAGAACTTTTTTAAAATGATTGACTTTTCAGATTTTGGCTGATATACTAATTGAGCCGCTTTGAATGGGTTAAAAAGTGTCCCACCGGGACCGCCCCCGACAGCGAGCCCGTAATGAAGGAGTTGAAACAACGACATGAACGCAATTATCGTGACCGGCGGCAAGCAGTACAAGGTAGCCGAGGGCGACGTGGTCTACATCGAGAAGCTGAACCAGGAAGCCGGCGACACCGTGAAGTTTGACCAGGTCCTGGCCATCCTGGACGGCGACAAAGCCACCTTCGGCACTCCCGTGGTGGAGGGCGCTTCTGTGGAGGGCAAGATCGTCAAGAACGGCAAGGGCAAGAAGATCCGCATCTTCAAGTACAACGCCAAGAAGGGTTACCGCAAGCGTCAGGGCCATCGTCAGCCTTACACCAAGGTCGAGATCGGCAAGATCTCCGTCTGAGTATGACCACTGTCGTATTCCGTATGGAGGGCGACCGGATCACCGGCTTTGAGGCCCGTGGCCACAGCGGCTACGCCGAGGCGGGCGCCGACATCGTCTGCGCCGCCGTCACCAGCGCCATCCGTCTGGTGGAAGCCACCGTCAATGACGTGCTGGGCCTAGCCGCATCGGTTAAGGTTCGGGAGCAGGACGCGTCCATTTCGCTCCATCTGCCCGGAGGGCTGTCCCCCACGGCGGAGAGCACCTGTCAGTCTCTGCTGGCAGGCTTGATGGTTTACTTCTCCGCGCTCCACGACGAGTATCCCGACAACATCGAAGTTCTGGAGGATGATTGATCCTCCCCATCTAAAAATCTTCAGAAAGGATGGTCCGTATCATGATTCGTATTGGTCTTCAGTTCTTCGCCCACAAGAAGGGCGGCGGCTCCACCAAGAACGGCCGTGATTCCAAGGCCAAGCGCCTTGGCGCCAAGCGTGCCGACGGTCAGTTCGTCCAGGCCGGCAACATCCTGGTGCGTCAGCGCGGCACCCACATCCACCCCGGTGTGAACGTGGGCAAGGGCACTGACGACACCCTGTTCGCCACTGTCAGCGGTACAGTCCGCTTCGAGCGGCTGGGCAAGGATCGTAAGCAGGTCTCTGTCTACGAGGCTGAATAAGGAAGCCAAACCGCCCCGGTCAAATGACCGGGGCGGTTTTTTGCCGTTATGCGTTTTCTTGAAATGGTCCGTTTCAGAAACAGAGCGACCTTCTGGCCGGCATCAGTCAAAGCCAGTTGAGGGGATTCAGGATCTCCAGGAAAAACATCCAGAATGTGTCTTTAAAACAGGATTTTCGGCTCCTTTTCCCAGGAAACAGTGCCCGTATAAAGGCAATCAGCAGACATAGCAGGAGATACAGGACAGACACCAGTATGACCAGCAGGATCACGTCCTCCATCGTACAGCCCCCTTCTCGCAGAACATTTTATAGCGAAACCAGTATAACACAGCCTGCCCCACGGCGCCACAGACTCTTCCGCCTTTTGATTCTTGTACACAGGAAGCTTCAGCAGAACGCCTCCGCTCTTGACGTGTGGCAGGTTTTCGGATAAAATAGGCAGGATTAGGAATTCTTTGAATAGATCACAATATGAGGTGCAACCATGGCAACTTCTTTCATCGATAAGGCCCGAATCTCTGTCCGGGCAGGGAACGGCGGCAACGGTTCCGTGTCCTTTCACCGAGAAAAATATGTGGCTGCCGGCGGGCCGGACGGCGGCGACGGCGGCCGGGGCGGCTCCATCATTTTGCAGGTGGATGATAATATGTCCACCCTGATGGACTTCCGCTACAAGCGCAAGTACGAGGCCGGCAACGGCGCCGACGGCCAGGGGGCCCGGAAGACCGGCAAGGACGGCACAGATCTGGTCATCAAGGTTCCACGGGGCACGCTGGTGCGGGACGCAGAGACCGGCGAGATCATGCAGGACATGTCTGGCAGCGAGCCCTATGTTCTCTGCAAAGGCGGTCGGGGCGGCTGGGGCAACAGCCACTTCGCCACTCCCACCCGGCAGGTGCCCCGCTTTGCCAAGGCGGGACTCCCCGGCGAGGCCCATGATGTCATCCTGGAACTGAAACTGCTGGCGGACGTGGGGCTGGTGGGCTTCCCCAACGTGGGCAAGTCCACGCTGCTCTCCGTGGTATCCAAGGCCCAGCCCAAGATCGCCAACTACCACTTCACCACCCTGTTCCCCAATCTGGGCGTGGTGTGGGTAGAGGACGGCGTCAGCTTCGTCATGGCGGACATTCCCGGCATCATTGAGGGCGCCAGCGAGGGCGCCGGCCTGGGCCACGACTTCCTGCGGCACGTGGACCGCTGCCGCCTGTTGGTCCATGTGGTTGACGTGTCCGGCAGCGAGGGCCGGGACCCGGTGGAGGACTTTGACGCCATCAACGCGGAGCTGAAGCAGTACAGCCCGGACCTGGCGGAGCGGCCCCAGATCGTGGCCGCCAACAAGGTGGACATCCTCCCCCCGGACTCCGACAACCTGGAGCGGCTCCGGTCTCATGTGGAGGCTCTGGGCTACACGCTCCTGGAGATTTCCGCAGCCGCTCACCAGGGCACCCGGGAACTGGTGAAGAAGACGGCGGAGATGCTCTCCGTCCTGCCCCCTGTCACTGTGTATGAGCCGGAGTATGTGCCGAAGGCCCCGGTGATCGATGCCTCCGCCCCGCTGGACATCCACCGGGAGGACGACGGCACCTGGATCGTGGAGGGTCCCTGGCTGCGGCAGGTGATGGGCAACGTGAACTTCGCCGACTATGAGAGCCGGATGTGGTTCGACAAGGTGCTGCGGGATAATGGCTTCTTCCAGAAGCTGGAAGAGATGGGCATTCAGGACGGTGACATTGTTTCCCTATACGATTTTGAATTTGAATACCAGCGGTAAAATCCAGGGGCGGGCCAAATGGCCCGCCCCTGTTTTTCCAAAATTCAAAACGAAAATTAGAGAAATTTTTTACGCTTTTTTGTAATGAACTCACAAAGTTTTTTTCAAAGCTTGACAGGCGGGCCCAGCGTGTTGTACACTCAGCCCAAGTTCAAAAGCACAAACCAATGACGCGGACGAGTACACGGACGTCGCTTCTCCAAGAGAGCTGCCGGTGGTGGGATGGCAGCAGAAGGGGCCCCGCCGAATGGACCGCAGAGGGCGGGCTGAACGGGATCTCTCCCCAGTAAGCGCCGACGGGCTTTTCCCCCGTTACCAGGGAAAGACGTGTGTTGGCACGTCGCCGAGTGGGCGAGCAATCGCCAAGTTGGGTGGCACCGCAGAAGTCGCAGACTTTTGTCCCAAGGGAACCATAGGAATGGGTCCTTGTGGGATGAAGGTCTTTTTCTTTTTCTCCAAAGGGCCGCAGATCAGAAAGGAGCACAACCATGACATTCGAGAAAATCCCCTACAAAATCTACCTGACCGAAGACGAGATGCCCATGAATTGGTACAATGTCCGGGCAGATATGAAGACCAAGCCCGCCCCTCTGCTGAACCCCGCCACCGGCACGCCCATGGGCTTCGATGACCTGCGTCCGGTGTTCTGCGACGAACTGATCCGGCAGGAACTGGACAATGACACCCGGGAGATCCCCATCCCCCAGGAGATCCGGGACTTCTATAAAATGTACCGGCCCTCTCCCCTGGTGCGGGCCTACTGCCTGGAGGAAAAGCTCCAGACCCCCGCCAAGATCTACTACAAGTTCGAGGGCAACAACACCTCCGGCTCCCACAAGCTGAACAGCGCCATCGCCCAGGCTTACTACGCCAAGAACCAGGGCCTCAAGGGCGTCACCACTGAGACCGGCGCCGGCCAGTGGGGTACTGCCCTCTCCATGGCCTGTTCCTACCTGGGGCTGGACTGCCAGGTCTACATGGTGAAGGTCAGCTACGAGCAGAAGCCTTTCCGGCGGGAGGTCATGCGGACCTACGGCGCCGCCGTCACCCCCTCCCCCTCCGATACCACCAGCGTAGGCCGGGCCATTTTGAAGGAGCACCCGGGTACCACCGGCTCCCTGGGCTGTGCCATTTCCGAGGCAGTGGAAGCCGCCGCCAGCCAGCCCGGCTACCGCTATGTGCTGGGCAGCGTCCTTAACCAGGTGCTGCTGCACCAGTCCATCATCGGTCTGGAGGCCAAGGCGGCTCTAGACAAGTACAACATCGTGCCCGATATCATCATCGGCTGCGCCGGCGGCGGCAGCAACCTGGGCGGTCTGATCTCCCCCTTCATGGGTGAAAAGCTGCGGGGCGAGCGGGATTACCAGTTCATCGCCGTGGAGCCCGCCTCCTGCCCCAGCTTCACCCGCGGCAAATTCGCATACGACTTCTGTGACACCGGCAAGGTCTGCCCCCTGGCCAAAATGTACACTCTGGGCAGCAACTTCATTCCCTCCGCCAACCACGCCGGAGGTCTGCGGTACCACGGCATGAGCCCCGTGCTCTCCGAGCTGTACCATGAGGGGCTGATGGAGGCCCGTGCGGTAGAGCAGACAAAGGTCTTTGAGGCGGCGGAGCAGTTCGCCCGGGTGGAGGGCATCCTTCCGGCGCCGGAGTCCAGTCACGCCATCCGGGTAGCCATCGACGAGGCTATGAAGTGCAAGGAGACCGGCGAAGAGAAGACCATTGTCTTTGGCCTCACCGGCACCGGCTACTTCGATATGGTGGCCTATGAGAAGTTCCACAACGGCCAGATGACCGACTATATCCCCACTGACGCAGAACTGGAGGCCAGCTTCGCCCAGCTGCCCAAGGTGCCGGGACAGGATTGACCCTAGTCACGAAGACAGCGGAGGACATGTTGTCCTCCGCTATTTTCTCTGTTCCGGTGGTTTTTCTGCATAAATGTCGCCGGTCTGCGCAAACTGGATCCGAATCCATTTGCCCAGACTGGAGGAATGTCTTGTGTCCAATCCCAACCGCCGCGGCGCCATGGCGCTGGTGTCCGCCTCCCTGTGCCTGACGCTCGCCGCGCTGTTTTATTTCACTGCCCCGGCACCGGCCCTCACCGCCTCCGCCCCCATCGCGGTCCCTGCGGCTGCGGACTGGGGGCTATCCTTCCCCACAGAGGGGGAATCCCCAGTGGGCAATGCCTCTGCGGAGGACCTGGCCCAATACGGCGCCTACTACCTGGGGGATACCAGCCAAAAGGTCCTCTACCTCACCTTTGACTGCGGATATGAGAACGGCTGCACAGAGGCCATACTGGACGCCCTGAAAAAGCACAATGCCCCCGCCGCCTTCTTTGTGGTGGGGCATATGATCGAATCTGCTCCCGACATCGTCCGCCGCATGGCGGCAGAGGGCCACATTGTGGGCAACCACACGTACCACCACCCGGATATGTCCAGCATCTCGGACATGGCCGCATTCCAGAAGGAGCTGACGGACCTGGAGACCCTGTACCAGGAGACCACAGGACAGCCTCTCTCCAAGTTCTACCGCCCGCCTCAGGGAAAATACAGTGTGGAGAATCTGAAGCAGGCCCAACAGCTGGGATACACCACCGTGTTCTGGAGTCTGGCCTATGTGGACTGGAACACGGACGATCAACCTTCTGCGGAGGAGGCCTATGCCAAACTGCTGCCCCGCATCCACGACGGAGCCATCGTGCTGCTCCACTCTACCTCCGCCACCAACGCCGCGATCCTGGATGACCTGCTGACCAAGTGGGAGGAGATGGGCTACACCTTCGCCTCCCTGGACCAGCTGCCCGGGCTGGCCTGACCACGCACCGGACCGGACGCAGCGCCCGGCTTCATTCTCCCCTTGCTTCCTGCCGCCTGACATGATAGGATGGTGGAGACGAAAGGGGGCGGCGTCCCATGCGTTCTCTCTCCAAATCCAAGTGGATGGAAGCTGTTCAGTCCTACGTGCTCTATTTCTTTTTCTACTCCATGCTGGGGTGGCTGTATGAGGTGTTTCTGGAAGTGGTGGTCTACCGCTGGGGATTCACCAACCGGGGTGTGCTGCTGGGGCCCTACTGCCCGGTGTACGGCGTTGGCGCCCTGGTGTTCCTGCTGGCCTTCTCCCGCCTGATGGCTAAGCGGGAGCCAGCGTGGTTCCGCTGGGTGAAGCCAGTGCTGGTGTTCCTGGGCTGCATGATCGCCGCCACCGCCATCGAGCTGGCCACCAGCTATCTGCTGGAGGCCCTGACCGGCGCCTGGCCCTGGCAGACCTACCGAGACTACGCTATCAACTTTGAGGGCCGTATCGCTCTCTCCCCCTCCATCCGCTTCGGACTAGGCGGACTGCTGTTCCTGTACGTGCTCCAGCCCCTGTTCCACCGGCTGGTCCACAGCCTGTCGCCCCGGGTGCGCCGCGGGGCTTGCATCGCCGTTCTGGTGCTGCTGGCTGTGGACTGCGCCGTGCTGCTGTTCCGGTGATGCCGCCTGCCGCATTAATCAAAAGAGGACTGACTTGGTCAGTCCTCTTTCTGTTCTTCCATCATCTTTTCCAGATACTGCTGGATGCAGCGGAACGTCTCCTCGCTGAGGTCGTGTTCCACCTTGCAGGCATCCTCCGAGGCCACCTCCGGCGTTACTCCCAGAAGGACAAAGAGCTTGGAGAGGGTCTTGTGCCGACCGTAGACACGGCTGGCCACTTCCAACCCGCTTTCATTCAGAGTGATGAATCCGTCCGCATCCATCGAGATATAACCGTTTTCCCGCAGCTTCTTCATGGCGATGCTGACGCTGGGCTTGGAGTATCCCAGCTCGTTGACGATGTCAATGGACCGCACCTGCCCCCGCCGCTGCTGCAAAACCAGGATGGACTCCAGATAGTCCTCTGCGGACTCGTGGATTACCATGGCGCTCAACCTTTCTCTTTGGAGAATAAATCACTTGCCGGAAAACGTGAGCCGCCTATCGGCCGTGATCTATTTCGAGCGGGAAAGGTCATGCGGATAGTGGAAAAAAGAGAGACATGCTTTAACATGTCTCTCTTTTTTGGTGGAGATAAGCGGGATCGAACCGCTGACCTCTTGACTGCCAGTCAAGCGCTCTCCCAGCTGAGCTATACCCCCGAACCGCTTGTCCTATGCGGCTTTCGCGCTCGGAACATTGATAAGTATAACAAGATCATCGCCAAATGTCAACACTTATTTTTCGATTTTTCAAATTTTTTCAATAGGGGGTTTTCACTCCTCTTCAGGCCGCAGGACACCGTGGAGGACGAAGCGTGCATTCTCAAATTCATAGCTGCAGGTGGAGAGCGTCACCACCCGGTCCTCTGCCCTGGGTGACACCTTGCTGGAAAAGGCGGACTTCTCCCCCACCTCCTCCAGCCAGGCCAGGTACGCCTGCTCATCGGAGAAATCCAGCATCCAGGCACTCTCCGCCGTGTCCGCCACGTAGCCGGAAAACAGCTCCACCACATACCGCCCCTCCGGTGTCACCAGCAGAAAAACCGGGTGGGCGTCATAGTAGACCTGCTCCTGATAATTCCCCAGGGCGGCAAACATAGTGCCGTTTTTCATCCGATGGCCGTAGATCACCGTGTTGCGGCCAGAAAAATCCGGCCGGCATGATGTGTCCACAAAAAGGCACCCGGCGCTGTTGGCCGTGCCGTCCAAGAGATGGTCCAGGTAATAGTCATTGTCCGTCCCCTGGACCACCGGGTAGGAGATGCCGGTGTCCGGGCCGTAGAGCCAGGCAGTCACATCCGGATTCACCGCCGCCAGGGCCGTGAAGTCCACCTCCGGCCAGGCCAGCTCTGCCGGCGTCTCCTCCGTCTCCTCCGACGCAGGGGGCAGGGACGCAAACTGCTCCAGTTTGAAATAGGCGTCTGCTCCCACCCGGTACTCGTGCAGGATCCGCAGGACCTGATATCCGCTGAAGCAGGCAATGCCCAGAAACAGGCAGAGAAAGAGCCCGCAGCTCCGGCCCTTCATACCCCCTCCTCCTTTGCGCAGTCCTTCCAGCGCAGGCTGCGAAGCTCGTCCTTCTGCTCCGGCGTGATCCGATAGCTCTCCACAGCCTTCTGAATGGTCTTGTTGTGGGTCCAGCGGTCCAGGCGACGCTGCCGCAGATAGGGCAGCGCCGCGTCGTACTGCTTGGCCAGGGCGGTGGCAAAATACCAAGCCGCCATCATCTTCACGTAATACTCCTCCCGCCGGACACCGGCAGCCAGATCCAAGTCCTCCATCTGAAACCCCTCATCCAGATAAAAGCTCATCAGCATCCCCAGGCCGAAGCGGACAGTATAGGTGTGCGCATCCTCCACCCAGCGGCGGATCTGTTTCCGCAGCTCCGGCGGATGCTTCCGGAATGCCTTCGGGCTCAACAGGTCGCAGGTGGCCCAGTTGTCCACATAGGGCAGGAATGTCTCCAGCGCCGCCACGGCACCGTCATAGTCCGGGATCGCCGAGATCAGCAAGCCGTGGAGGTTATTCTCCTCATAATAGCGGTGGGGCAGCTCCTGGAGGAAGCCCCCTGCCACCGGCGTTCCGGCGATTTCCCGGGCCAGCTTCCGCAAAGCCGGCATCCGGACGCCGATCACCGTCTGCGGGTCTATGGTGGGTATCAGCTTGCTCTGAAAAGCCTGATAGGCCGGGTCCCGCAGGGCAAAGAGCGCAGTTTGGATGTCCGTCATATCCCCGCCTCCCATCAGCGCAGCTCGTCCTTCAAATTGCCGTCCAGATCCAGCCACTGGACGGCGTCCTCCGTCATCCGCATACAGCCGTGCCAGCTGTTCTCCTTGGGGATAGAAACAGAGCCGGGGTTCCAATACCACACCCCGTCCTCCAGACGCCTCATGGGCACGTGGAAGTGGCCGTAGACCACATACCCCGCCCCGTCCAGCAGGGTCTGGGAGGGCCGCTGATCCACATTGAAATGGTGGCCGTGGGTCAGGAACAGCCGCCTGCCGCACAGCTCCTCCACCTGGAAGTCCGCCTCGATGGGAAAGTGCAGCACCATCTGGTCCACCTCCGCATCACAGTTGCCGTGGACACAGAGGATCCGGTCCTTCACGCTGTTCAGCATGGCAAAGACCGCCTTGGGATCGTATCCCTCCGGCAGGTCGTTCCGGGGGCCATGGTACAGCAGGTCCCCCAGCAGCACCAGGCGGTCCGCCCCCCGCTTCTCCATCAGGTCCAGCAGCTTCCGGCAGTACAGGGCACTGCCGTGAATGTCCGACGCGATCCATACGTTCATCGTTCTTCTCTCCTGTCGTTTCGTGTCTCTTCCGGGTATGCGGGCCCAATCTCCAACTCCTCATAACCGGTCTCGCTGTCCGGCCGGCGGGTGAACACGCAGCTCCGGATTTCTGCCAGTACGATCTCGGCCGTGGTGTTCACCGTGCACCCCGGCAGCAGGTGGCCGCCGAAGGCGGAGAGGTCCTCCCGGCTGAAGCTGGCGTGAAGGTGGCAGCCGTACTCCGATACGGTGCCCATCAGGGAGACGATCTCCACATCCTCCTCTCCGCTGCGCACCCGGACACCGGTCGCGTCCCGCAGCCGCCAGCGGGAGACGCAGCCCACACCGGAAACCACTGCCCCGGCGGCGATATGATGCGCCTTCACATAGGCCTCGATCTCCTCGTACAAATCCTGCCCCCGGCGGAGGCGGAAACAATGATACATGATGTTCCCTCCCTGATTGCCCCCGTCTCCGGCGGCTTTGCGGCTATTGTACCACGGAACGGCGCCGCGTACAACGGATTTCCGGCGACAATGTGCAGGGGCGCGGCTTCCGCCGCGCCCCTGCGCCTCATTTGGACCGCTTCAGCACTTCCAGCACGAACCGCCACACCCGCTGGACGGAGGCGATCTCCATCCGCTCCCGCGGGGTGTGGATGTCCAGCAGATTCGGGCCAATGGACACACAGTCCAGCCCCGGCAGCTTGCCGCTCAGAATACCGCACTCCACGCCCGCGTGGATGGCCTCGATCTTTGGCTTCCGGCCGTACTGCTCCTGAAAGACCTCCGTCATCAGGTCCCGCAGGGAGGAGTCCTGCCGGTACTCCCAAGCGGGATAATCCCCGGAGATGGAGACAGTGCCCCCCAGCTGCGCCATCAGGGTCCGGAGGCGACGGTGGAGCATCTCCTTCTGGCTGCCCAGGGAGCTGCGGACGCAGAAGGTGGCCGTCAGGGCCGTCTGCTCCGCAGCCAGGATGCCCAGGTTCAGCGAGGTCTGCACCAGACCGTGGATCTCCATGCTCATGGCCTGGACGCCGTTGGGCAGGCAGGTGAGCATGCAGACTGCCCGCTCTGTGGACGCCCAGTCCATAGGCGTCTCCCGCACGGTGCAGGGCGCCGCCTCCACGCGGAGGCCCGGGTCCGCTGCGGCATATTCCCGGGAGAGATCCGCGGCCAATGCCTCCGCCGCCTGCCGGGCGACGGCATCGTCAGATACCACCACCTGGGCGGACGCCTCCACGGCGATGGCGTTGTCCTTTCCGCCGCCCGCCGCCGTCACCAGGCGCAGCTCCGTCCGTTCCGCCATGGCCTGGAGCAATCGGCCCAGCAGCACACAGGCATTGGCCCGGCCCTTGTGGATCTCTGTGCCGGAGTGCCCCCCGGCAAGCCCCCGGACCGTCACCTCCAGCGCCGCGCCGCCATAGGGCGCCCGGGTCACGGGCAGAGTGCACTGGGCCATGCTTCCGCCTGCGCAGCTGACGGTGAAGATCCCCTCCTCTTCGGAGTCCACGTTGATGAGCTTCCGCCCCCGGAGAGGCGCGGCGTCCAGGGCCTCCGCTCCCAGCATTCCGATCTCCTCGTCCGTGGTGAGGACCACCTCCAGCCGGGGGTGGGGGATCGCCTGATCGTCCAGGATCGCCAGGGCCATGGCCACCGCAATGCCGTCATCGCCGCCCAGGGTGGTGCCCTTCGCCCGGACGCAGCCGTCCTCCACCAGCAGGTCCAGGCCCTCTCCGGCCATGTCCTTGGTGCAGCCGGGCTCTTTTTCACACACCATATCCAGGTGGCCTTGAAGAATGACGGGTGCCGCCGCCTCATACCCGGGCGTGGCCTCCTGGATGATAATGACGTTCCCCGCCTGGTCCTGATGGCACTCCAGCCCCCGCTCCCTGGCAAAGGCTGCGCACCAGTCGCTGACCGCCTGGCAGTTCCGGGAGCCGTGGGGGATGGCACACAGCTCCTCAAAGAAGCGGAACACCCCCTGGGGCTCCAACTGTTCCAACACGCGCATAAACACTCCTTTCCCGGCGGGCCATTCTCCCGGCGCCGCCGTCTGTTTCCGCCTTGTAGTATATCCCATTCCCAGGGGCGGCGCAAGCCGATTGGGAAAAACAGAAGAGGCGCCGGCCATTTTGCCGGTGCCTCTTCCCCGTGCGCTGTCTCTCACGAAAGCTCAGAGAACCGCAGGACCACCTTGAACAAGTCTCCGTCCACAGTCAGCTCCAGGGTGCCCTTCTGGAGCTCTGTCAGGCTCCGGGCGATGGAAAGGCCCAGGCCGTTTCCCTCGCCGCCTCGGGCGGCGTCTCCCCGGACGAACCGTTCCAGCAGTTCCTCCGCCGGGATATCTAACGGCGCCCGGGAGGTGTTTTTGAAGGAGATCACCGCCTGGCCGTCTCGCTCCTCCAGCGTCAGGTACACCCGGGTGCCCCGCTGGGCGTACTTACAGATGTTGTTCATCAGGTTGTCGAACACCCGCCACAGCCGTCGGCCGTCCGCCAGGATGGTCACCGCTGTCTCCGGTTGCCGGGTTACCAGGTCCAGGCCCGCGTCCTTCAGCTTCTGTTCGTACTCCCCTGCCGCCTGGGTCAGCAGCACGCCAGGCTGGCAGGGGGCCAGATTCACCTCCAGATTCCCTGTGGAGGCCTTGGACGCCTCCACCAGATCCTCGATCAGCCGCTTCAGCCGCTCGGACTGGCGGGTGAGGACAGCCGCGTACTCCGGGATCTTCTCACTGTTCGGGGGCTCCTTTCCGATGAGGTCCGCGTAATTGATGATGGAGGTCAGGGGCGTCTTGATGTCGTGGGACACGTTGGTGATGAGCTCCGTTTTCATCCGCTCGCTGCGCATCCGCTGGTCCACCGCCGCCGCCATGCCCTGGGCGATGTGGTTCAGGTCCTCGCCGTGGGATTTGAAGTCCAGCACCATCCGGCTGGTGTCCACCTGATAGCTCAGGTCCCCGGCGGCCAGAGCCCGGCCGCCCAGCAGCAGCTTCCGGCACATGAGGGCCAAAGCCAGCACCGCCAGGAGCAGCAGGAGCTTCTCAAAGATCCACAGGAGCGCCAGCAGGCCCCAGCTCCAGGCGAACATGCTGAACAGGATCCCAAGGCCCTCCAGGACACAGAGGCCCAGGAACACCAGCACGGTCTTGCCCACCAGGGGGACGTTGTGAAGCAGTCCCGCCAGCCCATGCGCTGCGCCCCGGAGGCCGCTGCCCAGGGCCCGAAGGACCGCCCCGCCGCCACGGCGGAGCAAGCGGAGGGCCACATAGACCACTGTATTCCTCCACCAGCCACCCAGTTTGAGCCGCAGGGCCAGGGACATGCACCAGCCGGTAAAGACGCCCGCCAGGGCGGCAGGACCCAGTACCACAGCCAGCACCACGCCAATGCCTCCAAAGTTGGCCTCCACCACCAGTTGGATGCCCAAGAACAGCCCCAGTGCCACCGCCGCCGTCAGAAGGTCCAGTGGGATCCGTGTCCCCCAGCCGGGACGGACGCCGTCCACGTAAGGATGGTGCCCGGCGGCACACAGCAGGAAGATGAAGCAGACTGTCACCAGCAGCGCCGCAGCAGCGATGATGGCGTAGATCCAGTAGCGGAGGGCGTAGGCCAGTTCCGCCAGCCGGTTGGCCAGGGCGTAGTCGTCGTCATAAACAAACACAGAGGACAGCGGCACTGTAATCCGCACGGTATAAGCGTTCTCAACAACGCCGGCGCTGGGCCGTTCCGGATTTGCCCAGTCATAGGAAAATCTGAACTGCCACGGACTATCATATTCTGCAAGCCCCGTGTACCAGAGCTCCCTGCCGGTCTTATCCTGTACCATGACGTAAGAGATGTTCCGCTCCGCACAGTAGCTGTCTGCTGCTTCCGTATTCATCTGGTATACCTGCTCTTCACTGTTCCAGATCAGGAAATTGAGAAGCGTCTGCCCGTCTCCCCAGGCGATATTGGAAAACAGCTCCTGCTTGAAAGCCGTCTCGCTGGTGACATAGACGTCGGTGCTGTACAAAAACACCGCGCCCAGCACACCGCCGGCGGTAACGGCGGTCATCACCAGCATCAGCAGAAAGGCTATGACCTTGGCCGCCGTACTCTCCGTGAGCCTCTTTTTCCGTTTCGGTGCCGGAGGCTGCATGGGCTGCTCCTCCATCACCGCCTGGGCGATCTCCTTTTCGATGTTCTGTTCGATGGCCTTCATGCCCGCATCCCCTTTTCCAGTTTGTACCCCTGGCCCCAGACCACCTTTAAGTATCTGGGCTCCGCCGGGTCGATCTCGATCTTCTCCCGCAGGTGGCGGATGTGAACCGCCACTGTGTTCTCACTGCCGAAGGGAGCGTCCTTCCATACCTTCCGGTAGATCTCCCTGGGGGAGAACACCTGCCCCGGGTGCTCCAGCAGCAGCTTCAGAATATCGTACTCCGTGGGCGTCAGAGCTACCGGATCCCCATCCACGGCGACGGTCTTCTCCCGGTCGTCCATCTGGATAGTGCCCAGGGTCAGCACCTCCGGCCGGAGTGCACCGCTCCCCAGCTGGAAGTACCGCCGCAGCTGGCTGCGGACCCGGGCAGCCACCTCCACCGGGTTGAAGGGCTTGGTGATGTAGTCGTCTGCCCCCACGTTGAGGCCCAGGATCTTATCCGTGTCCTCGCTCTTGGCAGTCAGCAGGATCACCGGCACGTTACTCACCTGCCGGAGCTTTGCCAAAGCGGTAATCCCGTCCATCTCCGGCATCATAATGTCCAGCAGCACCAGATGGATGTCCTTCCGCTCCAGGGCATCCAGAGCCTCCTGACCCGTGTGGGCCTCCAGCAAATGGTAGTCCGGATTGGCCAGGTAGATTTTCAGCGCGTTGACGATGTCCTGTTCATCGTCGCAGATCAGGATGTTATACATGGGGCTCCCTCCTTGGCTTCCATGATACCGGATGGCGGTTTAATAAAAAACCGGGAAACTTCTTAAGATTTTATGAAGACCGCTTTCGGTGCCGCCTTCCGCCGGGCGGCACAGCCGGACAAACGGGAATCTCTGAACGCACGGAGCGGCCCCCGCCCATACGGGCGGGGGCCGCCTGCCCCGGATCCGCCCCAGCACGCTGCCGCAGCGGTCTGTCTGGACCTCGTCGAAGCCGGATTCCTCCATCTTCCCACTGTACCAGTTCTGCCACCCCCTGCTCCCGGCCGGAGGGGCCGGGGATGCGGACGGTCTCCTGGCAGAAGGGATCAGCAGTTCCTCCCGGCTGTCCTGTTCACTCCATTTTCCGCAGCGCACCGCGCTGCTTAAGATACTCCTATGGTAGGGGATTTCGCCGGAAAAATCAACCCCGGAAAAAAGCCGCCCGGCGGGAGTTTCCCGCCGGGCGGCTTTGAAGGACGCAGGCGCATACATTTAGGCGTCCTTCTTCATCATGATGTCCAGGATGGTCTTGTCGGTCTCCACCATGCCGGGGGTGCTGACCAGGCCCATGTTGCGGATGGCCTGCTCCGGCGTCTTGCCGCAGATGCCGTCCGTGGACTGGAGCACCACATCGCTCATGGCCAGTTGGGCACACATGATGGCGGCGTTGGTGGCAGTAGCCAGCTTCAGGGCGCAGCCGATCTTGCCGCCGTCGCAGATCATACCGGTGAGGTTGCCGCTCATGTTGATGATGGCCTTGCCGATCTGCTCATCGCTGCCGCCCATCAGCCACACCATGGACGCGGCGGAGGCGGTGGCGGCAGAGACGCCGCAGCCGCAGGTGGCAGACAGCTTGCCGGTGAAGATCTTGATATACACGTTCAGGGTGTGGGAAAAGGCCAGCGCCTTTTCCAGCTGCTCCTTGGAGGAGCCCAGGTGCTTGGCCAGCTCCACCACAGGGATGATGGCAGTGATGCCGTGGTTGCCGCTGCCGGCGCTGCTCATAACGGCGTAGGGGCAGCCGCTCATGCGGCCCTCGGCGCTGCTGGCCACCCGCAGCATGGTGTTGGCCGCGAAGCTGTCGCCCAGCAGGTCTGCCTTCTTCAGGGCCGTGGCGATGCCAACGCCCAGGGTGTGCTCCAGGCCGAAGCCGGCCAGCTTCTCATTCATATCCATGCCATCCAGCATGAAGGCCAGCTCCTCCTCGCTGCACTGGTCCACCAGGGCGCGGATCTCCGCCACAGTCATGGGAGCCAGCCGCTCATGGAGCTCATCCTGTCCACCGGCCGCATACTCCTTCTTCACCAGCACGTCGTTGTTCCGCACGGTGAGGACGATGTTGGAGTGGGTACCCCGGATCTCGCTGATGCCGATGCCGGCGGTGGTGATTACCTCTGCCCGGGCATACAACTGTGTCTCCTCCTGCTTGATCATCACCACCACATGGCGACCCTCCACCAGCCGGATGGCCTCGTCGCTGACGGCGGGGGTGATGTCCTCCAGCAGCTGGAGGCTCTTCTCCGGGTTATGCAAGCAGGCGCCCAGAGCGGCGGCGTACTTCAGCCCCACCCGGGAGAAGCCGGGGATGCCCACGCTCATGCCGTTCTTATAGATGCCGGGGTTGACTTCCACCTTGATGGAGACGATGTCTCCGCCGATGGCATGGCTGGCGTCAGCGGTGGCCAGGGCCACGCACACCGGCTCCGTGCATCCCAGAGCGGGGACGACCTCCTGCCGCAGCAGGGTCAGCAGTTCTTCTTTCGTAATCATGAGGGAAGCTCCTTTCTGTATCCAGGCGAATCTCCAATGGCCCGCAACATATTCAACCTGATAAGATAAGCAAATTTCGTGCCAACTGCCTCCCCCGTGAATTTCCTGAAAAAACAGCCTCTCCCCCTTGTAAAGGAGAGCGAATTATGGGAAAATGGTCAAAGTAAATGGTTAATTGGGAGGTGAGCTGCGTGGAAAAAAAGGCAATCTCCATCATTGCGCTGGACCCCAGAGCTGCCCGCTCCTATGGGCGGGATGTGGAGGGCCTGTTCGGAGAGGTGGCGGATGTCTCGGTGTTTTCCGTCATGGACGGGAGCGCCATGGGCATGCTGCCCCATGCGGATCTGTTTGCCGCCTCCACGGACGCCTTTGGGTCGCCGGAAGAGCTGGCCCGCCACGTGCCTATCGACAGTCAGACCATGGCGGTGCAGGCCTCCTTCCGCTGGCAGGAGCTGCGGCGGCTGAAGGAACTGCCCGCCGGCAGCCGGGTGCTGTTTGTCAACATGACGGAGACCATGGCCCGGGAGGCCATCGCCCAGCTGGAGCAGTTCGGCATCACCCACGTCCATTGGATTCCCTTCTATCCCGGGGCAGAGCTGCCGGGGGATGTGCACATCGCAGTGACACCGGACGAGATGCGCTATGTGCCGGAGGAGATCGAGACCAAAATCGACGTGGGACAGCGGGCCTGCACCTCCGGCATGATGATCGAGATCGCCCTGCGGCTGGGGCTGGAGCATCTGCTGGAGACGGAGAAGTTCCAGACCTATTTCCAATCGATTGCAACCAGCAATTACAGCTTTGACCAGATGTTCGCCCGCTCCATCCGGCTCGAGAGCCAATTCCATATTTTAATGGAGACGCTGGAGGACGGCGTGGTGGGCGTCAACGAACGGGGCGAGGTCTTCGCCTGCAACCGCCATGCGGAGGAAATCACCCGTACCAGCGCCGACTTGGTGATGGGCAAGCCGGCCTCTCAGGTCTTCCCCTATCTCCCCTTCTCGAAATGTTTACAGGAGCGGGAGCGGCTGCCTGCCAAAATCATCCGCCTCAACGGCATCAACGTCAGCGCGGAGGTAGTGCCGGTGATGCGGCAGCGGGCCTGCATCGGCGCGTTTGCCATCCTGCAGCGGTTCAACGACGTGGAGGCCCGGCAGAGCCAGCTGCGCAACCAGCTGCTTCACAAGGGCTACCGCGCCAAGTACGGCTTTGAGGATGTGATCGGGGAGTCGGATGCCATCCAGAAGGCCAAGGAGGTGCTGCGGCGGATGGCTGTCAGCGAGAGCCCCATCCTGCTGATCGGCGAGACCGGCACCGGCAAGGAGCTGTTCGCCCACGCGGTCCACCGGGCCTCCCGGCGGCGGAACGGGCCCTTCGTGGCCATCAACGTGGCGGCCTTCCCGGAAAACCTGCTGGAGAGCGAGCTCTTCGGCTATGAGGAAGGGGCCTTCACCGGCGCCAAAAAGGGCGGCCGCCTGGGCCTGCTTGAGATCTCCCACCAGGGCACGCTGTTTCTGGACGAGGTGGAGGGCATGAGTCCGGCTCTTCAGGTCAAGCTGCTCCGGGTCCTGCAGGAACGGGAGATCATGCGGGTGGGCGGCACCTCCATCATTCCCATCGACGTGCGGATCGTGGCCGCCACCAACGAGTCTCTGGAGCGGAAGGTGGCGGAGGGCACCTTCCGCCGGGATCTGTATTACCGTCTCAGCACCCTGCCCATCGTCATCCCGCCCCTGTCGGAGCGGGGGGACGATCTGTTCCTGATCCTGGAGCAGTTCCAAAAGGAGCTGGGCGGCAGCTTCCGCCTGACGCCCCAGGTGCGGGGCTTTCTGAAATCCTACTCCTGGCCGGGCAACATCCGGGAGCTGCGGAACGTAGTGGAGTACTTTCTCTACACTGGCCACGATCCCATCACCATGGAGGACCTGCCCCCCACCGTGTTCCACAGAGCCCCGCAGGCGCCGATCCGGCAGTTGCCGGAGACGCCGCAGCAGCCTTCTTCTGATGTGTTCCGTTTTGTGCTGGAACAGCTGTATCAGGCCTCAGAGGCCCGACAGCCCATCGGCCGGGAGCGGCTGCTGCAGCTGGCGCGGGATGCTTTTGTCCCCACTTCCCAACAGGAAATCCGAAGCATTCTGGCCCAGATGGCAGACCAGGGACTGGTCCGGGTCAGCAGGGGGCGGGGCGGCAGCCAGCTGACGCCGGAGGGCCGGCAGCTATACGAAACTGGTCGAATTTGATATTTAGATCAACCAATAAAACCATTTGAAAGCAAATTTGAGAAAACCGGTACCAAAATACGGCTCCGGGCGGGTTTGGCTTATCTGCCAAACCCGCCCGGAGATTTTTGGTTAGAATTTCCGATTGTCTCCTCTGTTTTAAATTCTTTTTCCGTTTCCTCGGTAATTCCCGCTTTTTTGGCATATATTTTGCTATATAACAAAGCATCAGCGCACAAGAACGCCGCAGAAAGGATGGATACCAATGACCTACCAGTTTGACGCGGTGGTGGACCGCTCCGGGAACCACTCCGCCAAGTATGACGAGCGGAAGAAGAAATTCGGCACAGAGGACGTGATCCCCCTGTGGATCGCGGACATGGACTTCAAGACCGCCCAGCCCATCATCGACGCCCTGAAGGCCCGGGCCGAGGAGGGCATCTGGGGCTATACCGCCCGGCCGGATAGCTATTTTGAGGCCATTCGGGGCTGGCAGAAGCGCCGCAATGGCTGGGACATCGACCAGTCCCTCATGAGCTTCAGCCTGGGCGTGGTGCAGACCCTGTCCGCCTGCGTGAAGCTGTTCACCCCGGAGGGTGGCAGCGTCCTGATTCAGACGCCGGTGTACTCCGAGTTCTATGATATGACCGAGGCATGGAACCGCAAGGTTCTGGAGAATCAGTTCGTGGAGAAGGACGGCAAGTGGACCGTTGACTGGGCAGACTTTGAGGAGAAACTGAAGCAGGCGGACCTGTTCCTGCTGTGCTCCCCCCACAACCCCCTGGGCCATGTCTGGACGGAAGAGGAGCTGCGCCGGATGATGGAACTGTGCCTGAAGCATCACGTGCTGGTGGTCTCCGACGAGATCCACTCCGACCTGATCTTCCACGGCAAAAAGCACATCCCCACTGCCACCCTGTCCCCCGAGATCGCCGCCAACGTCATCACCGGCATCTCTGGCACCAAGACCTTCAACCTGGCCGGCCTGCAGGCCAGCACGGTGGTGTTCCCCAACGCGCACAAAAAGGAGGTCTTTGACAAGTTCTGGATGAACATGGATATCCACCGGAACAACGCCTTCTCCCTCACCGCCATGGAGGCGGCCTTCAACCAGGGCGAGGAGTGGCTGGACCAGCTGCTTCCCTATCTCTCCGCCAACTTTGACTATGTGGTGGACTACTGTGAAAAGCGCATCCCCAAGATCAAGACCTATGCCCCCGACGCCACCTATCTGATGTGGCTGGACTGCCGGGAGCTGGGCATGGGCAATGAGGCGCTCCACGACTTCATGATCCAGAAGGCCAAGCTGGGCCTCAACGACGGCTGCTCCTTCGGCCGGAGCCTCAATGGCTTCATGCGCCTGAACGCCGCCTGCCCCCGCGCCACTTTGGAACAGGCCATGCGCCAGCTGGAGGCCGCTGTCAACAGCCTGTAATCCCCAGCAAGAGCGCGCAGAGAAATAAGGGAAAAGGAGAAAGAACATGGCAACCATTCAAAAGAAGAGCTTCTGGCAGCAGTACGGAGGCCTGATTCTGATTCTGGGCGGCATCGCCATCGGCGCCCTGATCGGCGCTTTCGCGCCCTCTGTGGGTACCACCATCAAGCCCATCGGCGATATCTTCCTGAATCTGCTGTTCACCATTGTGGTTCCTCTGGTGTTTGTGTCCATCGCCTCCGCAGTGGGCAGCATGGCCAACATGAAGCGCCTGGGCCGGATCCTGGGTTCCACCGTCGGCACCTTCATCTTCACCGGCCTGATCGCAGCGGCCTGCGTGCTGACCTGGGTCAACCTGTTCAGCCCCTCCGCAGGCGCCTCCATCCAGCTGACCACCGGCGAGGTAGGCGAGGCCCAGAGCGCAGGCGAACTGCTGGTCAGTTCCCTGACTGTGTCCGATTTCTCCGACCTGTGGGATAAGTCCAACATGCTGCCCCTAATCATTTTCGCCATCATCTTCGGCTTCTGCGTGTCCGCCTGCGGCGGCGACGAGAGCCCTATGGGCAAGCTGCTGAACAACCTGAATGACATCATCATGAAGTTCGTGGGCGTCATCATGTTCATCGCTCCCATCGGCTTGGGCGCCTACTTTGCCAACCTGGTTGCCACCTATGGTCCAGAGATCGTGGGTGACTACGGCCGGTCCATGCTGGTCTACTATCCCCTGTGCCTGCTCTATGCGGTGATCTTCTTCCCGCTATATGCCTTCCTGGCCGGCGGCAAGCTGGGCGTGAAGCGGATGGTCAAGAACATCTTCCCGCCTGCCATCACAGCCTTTGCCACCCAGTCCTCCGCCGCCACCATTCCGGTCAACAAGGAGGCCTGTGACAACATCGGCGTGCCCAAGGACGTCAGTGACCTGGTGCTGCCCATGGGCTGCACCATGCACATGGACGGCTCCGTCCTCAGTTCCATCGTGAAGATCGCCTTCCTGTACGGCGTCTTCGGCAAGGACTTCGTCGGCGCGGAGACCTATGCCATGGCCATCGTTGTGGCCATTCTCTCCGCCTTTGTGCTCTCCGGCGCTCCCGGCGGCGGCCTGGTGGGCGAGATGCTGATTGTCAGCATGTTCAACTTCCCCGCCGAGGCATTCCCCATCATCGCCACCCTGGGCTTCATCTTCGACCCTGCCGCCACCTGCCTGAACTCCTCCGGCGACACCATCGCCTCCATGATCGTCACCCGTCTGGTGGAGGGCAAGGACTGGCTCGTGAAGGCTGTGGCCGCCAAGAAGGAGACCGCCTGATTCCAGCGCTTTCCAGATTGATTTTATCAGCTATCCAATTTTAGAAAAGGAGTTTTTCACATGAACGTCATTGAAACCAAGAACGCCCCCGGCACCATCGGCCCCTATTCCCAGGGCTACGCCTTTGGAGATCTGGTCATCACCTCTGGTCAGATCCCGGTGGACCCCGCCACGGGCACTACCCCCGAAGGTATCTCCGCCCAGGCGGAGCAGAGCTGCAAGAACGTGGGCGCCATCTTGGAGGCTGCCGGTTCCGGCTTTGACAAAGTTGTCAAGACCACCTGCTTCCTGGCGGATATGGGCGACTTCGCCGCCTTCAACGAGGTGTACGCCAGGTATTTCACCTCCAAGCCCGCCCGCAGCTGCGTGGCCGTGCGGGAGCTGCCCAAGGGCGTGCTCTGCGAGATCGAAGCCATCGCGCTGAAGTAACGGAGGTATCAGATGAAAGTCACTGTCATTGGAAGCCACCTGTGCCCCGACACCCTGTACGCCCTGAACCGCCTGTCCGAGGTCAAGGCGGAGATCGAGTTCAAGAATCTCTCCGCCAGCCTGCCGGACCTGAAGGCCTATCTGGCCCTGCGGGACAGCGATCCCCACTATGAGGCCGTTAAGAAAAACGGCGGCATCGGCATCCCCGCCTTTGTCCTGGAGGACGGCACCGTCACGCTGGATCTCGGGGACGTGCTGAAATAAAGCGATCACAAAGCCCGGCGGGGGACCTGAAAGGTCCCCCGCCGGGTTTCTGCTGTTCTTCAAACCTCCGTGACGGCTCCTGTACCGCCCTCCTCCATCTGCCGCAGGGCCGCCAGGGTGCCCAGAGTGGTGCCCAGCTGGGTCAGCAGGATCGCCGTGCGGGACAGCTCCTCCGTGGTCATGCATTTTGCCATGGCCACCGCTGTGGCGTAGACTCCTGTGCTCCAATCATAGGCATCCATCCCTCGGCCCCCTCCCTGGTGAACAGTGTATGAGGCGGCGAGGGATTTCTTGACGGGGGCGGCGTGTCATTTCTCCAGCAAAGAGGTCAGATACGCCGTCTCTGTCCGCAGGTCCGCAGAGCCGGTGTACCAAAGGGTAAGAACCTGTTTTCCCTGCCGGAGCACGGCGAATTGTTCAGGACTTCCGATTCCGTCCGCCTCCTCTGCCCACCAGAAGCCGTCCAGAGCCGGGGCCTCTATTGGGTCCAGCGGCAGTTCCGGCCGGCTGTCCAGAAAGCCGGCCCGATTCTCGGCCAGCTCTGCCGTCAGGGTCCGGGCCAATCCGGCTGTCAGCATACGGTAATACGCGGTCTGGAGAAAAGCCTGCTCCCCGTCGGGCAGCACCGCAGACTGGCGGGCAGCGTACATCTCCGGCGCGATGGGAAGGGATTTTTCCTGCACCTCTGTCCGCAAAGGCTCCAGGCCGTCCAGGGCTGTCAGGTCCGCCAGAACCATCTGCACCGGCGGACGTTCCCCCGCTTCATAAACCGTCCGCGCCGCATGGTCCCAACCAGAGGGATTGCCGTCCAGATTCTGAATGCTGACCACCAGATTCAGCACAGATATGACCAGTGCAGCGCCCCACGCCAGCTGTCCCAGCCGCAGCTGACGGCGGTATGGCTTGGGCCTCTCCAGCGGGACACCCGCCGTCAGAGTCTTCCACAGCCGCCAAGTGTTCCGGGCATCCAGCCAGAGCTGCACCCCCAAGATGGTCAGCAGCGCCGCAGCCACCAGCGGCGCGGCTACAAAGCCCAGCCAGCTGGCGTTTCTCAGGATGTTCTCCAGAGAAGCAACCGAAAGCGCCACCGCCAGGATGAAATACGCCGTCATTGCCAGCCAGATCAGCCCGCCCCCCACTGTGCGGAAGATCATCCGCCGCTTTAAGTATCGGTATCCCTCTCCCTGGACCACCGGGTCCGTGTCCAGCTCCGGGGCATTCGGGTCATCGCACCGCCAGACCCAGAAGGGCCCCAGCTGCCCCACCAGCCGCCAGCCCATGCTCCGGTATGCCTCCACCCGCTCCGGGTCCAAAGCCTCTTTCCACCTTTGGAGGGGCTGGAGCCGGAAGCGGCACTCCCACGGTTCGTCCAGCAGCAGGTCCACCCGGCTGCCCGTGAAGCAGACGGGGTTCTCCCCCTTGCGGGCCAGGTCCTCCAGCCAGGTCTCCACCGCCGCCACGTCGTAGATGCTGATGGGGCAGCTCTTCCGATAGGAGCTCTGCCCATGTCTGTTTTCAGCGCCCATTCTCCTCTCCCCCTCTCCGCTGATCTACTGAAATTTCATCAGAACGGCGGCGAAGTAGTCAGTCTGTATCCGCAGGTCCTTGTGCCCGGTATAGGAAAACATCAGCACGCAGTTTCCCCGCCGGGCCACCACGCACTGGCACGGATCCTCTCGCCGGGAGAGCTGCTCATCTCCGGCCCACCAGAAGCTGTCCAGTCCGGGGACCTTTAGCCGTTCCGGCTCCCCGCCGCCGAACCACTCCTGCCAGGTCTTGAGCTCTTCCTCCACCCGAAGGGCCAGCCCTTCCGTCCCCATGCGGTAATACGAGGTGTTGCCGGAGATCAGATTCAACGGGCCGCCGGGGCCTTCCGTGGACTGCCGGGTCCAGTACATCCGGGGTGCCAACAGCAGGGACTTGCGCTCAGCGGAAAAACCGGTCAGCTCCTCCGAGCCCTCCAGCTCCCGCAGATCCACATACACCACCTCCGCCAGCGGCTCGCCGTCCCCGTCCATGGCCGACCGGGTGAAATGGGGATCTCCGCCATCCGGGAGCAGCCAGGATATCAGGACGCCCGCCCAAATCAGGACCATTACCGCCTGCGTGACCCGTTTCTGGAGCCGCCAGGATCTGGGGCGTTCCAGAGGGACGCCGGTGCCCAGCGACCGCAGCAGCCGGCGCATCCGGAAGGCGTCCAGCAGCTCGACCCCCACCGCGGCCGCCGCCATCAGCAGCCAGAACAGTCCCTCGCCCGGCAGGGCATGCTCCAGCTGATCCACCAGAGGCATGTCCCCGGCGCCCCAGAACCAGGGAAGGACACAGATCCCCAGGCACACCAGCAGGATCGCGGGCAGCCGCAGCAGATGGCGCCGCATTTTTCGCTCAAGATACCCGTACCCCATGCTCTGGACCACCGGGTCCGTGTCCAGCTCCGGGGCGGCCGGGTCGCCGCAGCGCCAGATGTGGAAGGTCCCCGCCAAGGTGCAGACATATTCCCACCCCAGCTCTCTGTAGGCATCCGTCATCTCCGGCGGCGGAGACTTCTCTTTGCGCAACAGGGGCTGGAGCCGGTAGCGGCTGAGAGCGACGGAGCAATCCTGATAAAAGATTCCGTAAAGCCCCCGGAACCGCAGCAGGTGATAGCCCTCCCGGTCCCGTTCCTCCAGCCAGGACTCCACAGCAGCCACGTCATAGAGCTCCACAGGCCGGAACTCCCTGTATTCCTGCCGACCGCTCATAGATCGCTCCCCCCCTCTCTTTCTGCTGAACCTCCGCCAGGACGGCAGCGTGCCGCTCCGCCAGATCTATCGTTGGCTCCGTGGTGCCTGTGGAGATGCTCCACACCTGATCCCCCAGCCGGACCACTAGGAACCAATACCCGTAGTCGTCGCGAGTGGACACCCAGGTCTCGTCCAGTCCGGGGATCTGCCAGGCCATGACGGGCCAGCCTTTCTCCTGGTAGTCCGCCAAGATGCCGTCTACCAGATCGTCCGCCAGCCAGGGGAAACGGAGGCGGTAGTAGCGGTTCTCCATCTCCCAGTCGCCCATGCCCTCAAAGGTCCACCACTGGTCTGTGGTAAGCCAGTTGTCCCAGTGGATGGCCTGGACCTCCTGCAATCCCTTTTCCGTGATATATGGGACCGGCTCGTCAAAGGTCTCCGCCGGTTCAAAGGGCCGCGATCTGGGGTCCGCCATATCGGCGCAGAGTGATGCGATGTAAATTCCCCACAGCAGCATGATCGCCAGGGACAATCCGCAGGCCAGCCGGTAAGGCCGCCTGTGGCACACGGGTACTCCCGCCCGCAAAGGCCGCAGATACCGTCGTAGAGACCACCACTGCCGGAACGCCGCCAATGCGAGTGCCAGCAGAAAGCCCCAATAGGCGGCCTCCCGCCACAGTGGCTTCCACTCCTGCACACTCCATACGAGAAGGGTTCTCTCTGTCAGAAGCGTCTGTACCGCCAGCACCGCCAGAAGCGCCGTGACCGCGGCCCAGAACTGCGTCACCTTTTGCTGGCGGCGGAACAGCCGGTCATATGCCTGGGCCTCTGTCTCCGGGTCCGTGTGGAGTTCCGGCGCATCGGGATCGTCGCACCGCCACAGGTGCATGGACTTGCCGGAGGTGTCCACATACTCCCAGCCCATAGACTGGTAGGCCGCCAGGCGCTCTGGGTCCGGGCAGCTCTCCTTTACTGGGGCAGGCTCCAGTCGGTAGCGAACAGCCTTTGGCTCCCCCTTCTCAAAGACCGCCAGGAAGAAAATACCGGGAACCGAGACGGCAAACCACCCCCGGGCGGCCTGGTCCTCCATCCGGGCCTGCTGGGCGGCTACGTCGTAAATGTTCATGGGCATCAGCTTCAGCATGGCGTTTCCCCTCTTTTTCTATTGAAACTCCGCCAGGACGGCGACGAAGTCGTCCAGGTGGTCCATCAGGTCCCGGTCTGTCCGCACCCGCTCCATCAGCACCGCCCGCCCCATCCGGCCGATGAAGCATCGGTTTTTACCCGTGTCGATCACCACCGCTTGGTCAAAGCGGCTGTCCGCCACCTCCCGGACCTCTACCACGGACCAAGTGTCCAAGAAATTCGCTAAGCGTTCCCGATACAGGGCCTCCGCCAGGAAGGTGAACCGCACCCGGTCGAAACCGGCCCACAGGGACGCTTTAAAATCCCAGCGGAACTGGCTGACCTCCCGGTGATCCGTCAGCAGACTCCGTCTCTCCCGGTAAACAGATGAATCCAAGGGCAGGGCGGCGGCCTCCGGGGCCACTGCCTCCATGGAGACATAGGGCAAGGGCTCCGGCGCGTCGGACAAGGGCATCTCCTGCTGGCTGCCGAATACAGATACGGCAAGTGCAGCCACCAGTCCGCAAATCCCCCAGGAGACGAGATTCTGCCGCCTCCGCCGCCGTAACGACGCATCCAGGTCCTCAGTATCCGGCGCCATCCCCGCCTCCAGCTGGCGGCGCATCCGCTGAACGCCCCGCAGCGCCCGCAGATTGCCGCAGAGCCACTCCAGGGCACAGACCACCGCAAGCAGCCACACAGCCCACATCCCTTTCAGGAACACATCCACCGGCTGGCCGCTCTCCCAGAGGCTGCGAAACTGCAAGATCGTCCAGACAACAATCAGCACCATGGAGATCAGCCTATGTCGCCGGAACAGCCGCAGCTGCCTCTCCCAGGTCAGACACAGGGCAGAGGGATCTGTAAACAGCTCCGGCGCCTGTGGGTCCGCGCAGGCATAGACCCGATAGTCCCCCAGGACGCCGGCAGGCTCCCACCCCATTTCCCGGTAAGTCTCCTCCCGCTCACATTGGGCGTCATAGGTCTCTGTCCGCAGGGGCTCCAACCGATACCGGAGCTTCCTGGGCTCCGCCGACTCAAACTTTCCGCTGCCATAGCGAGAAAACGACACCGGCCGCCAGCCCTGGACAGCTTTTTCCTCCAGCCACCGCTCCAGAAGGGCGGTATCCCAATAGGCCTCCGGCATGAGAAAACGCTTTTTCACGGTGCCTCCTCTCTCATCCCCGGCAGCAGCCGCTCCGACGCCAGCTCCTCCCGCTCGCCATCGGCCACGCAGAGGCGCAGGCGGGAGAGCTCCTGCCGGAACAGGGCCCGGCCCCGGTCCGTGATGGCGTAGGTCCGCTTCCGCCCCTCCACCGCCGCCTCCCGGATCAAGCCCTCCTCCTGAAATTTTGCCAGAATCGTGTACAGCGTCCCTGGCCCCAGGGGTACCCGACCGGCGGTGGCGTCATCCACATACCGGACAATCTCCGTGCCGCACCGCTCCTGCCGCAGCAGGCTCAACAGCACATAGAACATGCTCTCCGTCAGGACTTTCAGCGGCTCCCTGGCCATGGTATCCCCCCTAATATCGAAACACGATACTTTCTGGGTTCACTATAATATCGTTGCACGATATTGTCAAGCTGTCTGTTCGCTTCCAGCTCTGGAATGTTTTGAGGGTTGCAGCCCGCCCCCTCCCTCCTGTATGCTCTTGTACAGCAGCGACAAACCAGAAAGGACGAATTTTCCCCATGAAACGAAAACTTCTCTGCGGCCTGCTGGCCGCCCTTACCCTGACCTGCGCCACCGTCAAGGCGGCCCCCAGCCGGGTGGTGCCCGTCCAGGTGGACGGCACCGTTCTGAGTCAGGGCGTCAACTACCTGCAGAGCGGCGTGACCTATGTTCCCCTCCGGGGACTGCTGGATGCCTTCGGCGGCTGGAGCGTCTGGTGGGACAGCAGCCGAAAGGTGGCTGCCGCCGCCTCCGGCAGCCAGTCCGTCACCGCAAACCCGTCCCGAAATACCGTGACGGTCAACGGCCGTACATACAGCGGCAAGGTCTTTGTGGAGCGTGGCCGGACCTACATCCCCCTGCGGACTCTGGCCACCGCCCTGGGCGGCAGCGTGGCCTGGGATCCCCAGCTGGGCGGCGCGGCGGTGACCTCTCCCGGCGCGGATCACAACGCCATGGACCTTTACTGGCTCAGCCGCATCATCAGCGCCGAGAGTCGGGGCGAGAACATGACCGGCCAGATCGCCGTGGGCAATGTGGTGCTGAACCGGGTTGCGGCGAAGGAGTTCCCCAACACCATTCCCGCCGTGATCTTTGACCGCAAGCACGATGTCCAGTTCACGCCCGTCTCCAACGGCACAGTGTACCTGCCCCCCACGGCCAAATCCGTGGAGGCGGCCAAGCGGGTCCTGAACGGCGAGAACACCGCCGGCAAGGCTCTTTACTTCTACGCGCCCGCCCTGTCCCAGGGCACCTGGATCAACGCCAACCGGGCGTATCTCAAGACCATCGGCTGCCACCGGTTCTACCTGTAATTGACATTTCTCAGCCAGGGGGCTAAAATAGGGCCATCAAGAAGCAAAGGAGCAAGCCACATGCTGTTTTCCGATCATCCCCGGACCCACTACCGCAACGCCCCGGCCCATGAGGTCATCTGCCAGTTGCGGTTCCCGTCTATTCTCACCATCAACAGCGTGGAGCCCGCCGATTTTCAGGAGGCCATCCGCGCGGAGTTCCCCCAGTATGCCCGGCGCCAGGACGCCGCGCCGCCCCGCATCACCGGGCTGGGCAGCCCCAATCCCAAGGTGGAGCAGCAGCCTCCGGTGACCAATCACAACTTCGTCTCCGAGGACAACCAGTGGAAGCTGAATCTCACCAAGGACTTCATCGCTCTGTCCACCCTCCACTATCCCGGGTGGGAGGAGTTTGCCCGCCAGCTGGACAAGCCGCTGGCCGCCTTTATCCGGCTGTACAAGCCCGCCTATTTCCAGCGGGTGGGCCTGCGGTATGTGAACATCTTCTCCCGTGCCCGGCTGGGGCTGGAGGGTGCCCGCTGGGCGGAGCTGTTCTCTCCTGCCTACACCGCTCCCATGCAGGAGGCGGAGCTCCCGGAGGACCGCTTTCTCAACTGCGCCTGTGATCTGACGCTGAAGCTGGATTCCAGCTGTCAGGCCAAGGTCCACGCGGGCCCCGGTGTGGTGAAGCGGAACGCCCCCGGCGTTCCCCAGGACCCGGAGGTGAAGTTCATTTTTGACATGGATCTGTCCATGACCGGAAACACCCCCTGCACCCTGGCCGCCGGTGCGCTGGAGACGCTCCACGGCCACTCCACCCGCCTGTTTGAAGGTGCTGTCACCGACAGGCTCCGGGACGCCATGGAGGCCGGATAATCTGCGAAAAAGCCCGGGAGACGTGTACGGACGTCTCCCGGGCTTTTTGTACATGTTGTCACTTCTGGAACATGGGGGTGGAGAGATACCGCTCGCCGCTGTCCGGCAGCAGGGCCACGATGGTCTTGCCGGCGTTCTCCGGCTGCCGGGCCAGCTGGGCCGCTGCCCACACGGCGGCGCCGGAGGTGATGCCCACCAGAATGCCCTCAGTCCGGGCCAGCTCCCGGCCCGTAGCGTAGGCATCCGCATCCGTGACCGTGAGGACTTCATCCAGGACGCTGCGGTCCAGATTCTCCGGCACAAAGTTGGCGCCGATGCCCTGAAGGCCGTGGGGGCCCGCATGGCCCTCCGTCAGCAGGGGCGAGGAAGCGGGCTCAAAGGCCACCACGCGCACAGCGGGGTTCTGTGCCTTCAGATACCGGCCCACGCCGCTGACAGTGCCGCCGGTGCCGACCCCGGCCACAAAGATGTCCACCTTCCCCTCCGTGTCCGCCCAGATCTCAGGGCCAGTGGTCTTCTCGTGTGCCGCTGGATTGGCGGGGTTTTCAAACTGTCCTGCGATGATGCTGCCGGGAATGGACTGATGCAGTTCTTCCGCCTTGGCCACAGCACCCGCCATGCCCGCCGCTCCCGGCGTCAGGATAATCTCCGCGCCGTAGGCGGCGATCAGAGCCCGGCGCTCCACGCTCATGGTGTCCGGCATGGTGAGAATCACACGGTAGCCCTTTGCCGCAGCTGCGGCAGCCAGACCGATACCGGTGTTGCCGGAGGTAGGTTCGATGATGGTGCCGCCGGGAGCCAGACGGCCCTCCATCTCCGCCCGGGCGATCATGTTGGCAGCCACCCGGTCCTTGGCGCTGCCCGCGGGATTCATGCACTCCAGCTTGGCCAACAGCACGGCCTTCAGGTCGTGGTTCCGCTCGTAATTGCACAGCTCCAGCAAGGGCGTGCGGCCGATCAGCTCAGTGACGCTGTGATAAATAGGCATTGGAAATCCCTCCGTTCTGAATGAATAGCCTCATGATACACCTGCCGCACCGGGTTTGCAACGGACCATTTGCCGAAAATCCGCCTTTAATTCATAGCATTTTTATAGGATATGGAAGAAAAAAAGCGGACCGCCGACAGGCGGGCCGCTTTGAGATGGTATACTCAGGCCACCACGGGGATTTCCACAATCCCGGCGGCACCGGCGGCGATGCTGTACTCGGGGAACACCAGCGTCACAGAGCCGTCCTCATTCAGATAGAAGGAGGTGGCGTCATCCACAGTGGTGAAGCCGCCCTGCTCCGGGGTGAAGAAGAGGCCGCTCTCATCCGCCGCGATCTTCGCATTTACGGCGTCATTGCAGATGCCGACCCAGTCCTCGCCCAGCACGTCGGCCAGGGTGATGTCCTTGTCGTTGGCCAGGTCCAGGTTGTAGCAGTACCGCTGCTGCATGGCAGCGACCCAGCCCTCAGCGAAATCCACCACAAAGGAGACCGTAGTGTCGGTCTGGCTCTTGATCTCGTAGTCGATAAGCACGTTCATCTCCCGGTCGGCCCACTCTTCCTCGGTGCCGCCGGTAGCCAGGAATGCATCCTTGTAATCATCCCAGTCCGCCTGAGCCTGGGCCAGATGGGCGTCCACCCGCTCCTGGATCTCCGCGTTGACCTTCTCGGCCAGGTCGCCCTCAGACTCCACACCGGGGACGGTCACCTTGTAGTCGATGCCGTTCTCCACGGTCTCATAGTCCCGGATCGTCAGGACCTGGAACAGCCCGCCCAGCACCGGTACATCCGCAGCCGCAGCCGCGAAGGTCGGGGAGACATTCAGGCCCGCCATCAGCACAGCCAGACAGGCGGCCACGCTGCCCGCAGTCCGCCGGACCACCTTATAACCGCGGCTACGGCTGCTGGTCCTGCCCTGCCGGATGCCTGCGCGGACCCGGGCGTCCAGCTCCTCCGGAATGGGGGTGGACTCATATTCTTCTCGTGCACGCTTGAATTCGTTCATAATTGATCTCCTTCCATTGATATCCGTAATTTCTTCAAGCCGGTGTACAGTCTGGTTTTCACGGTGTTCAGATTCCAGCCGGTGACGGTGCTGATCTCCTTGAGAGACAGGTCCTCATAGAACCGCAGCTTGATGATGGTCCCCACCTCTGGCGGCAGAGCGTCCACCCGTTGGGCTAGCGTGCCGTCCGAAGGCAGAGGGTCCTCATAGCTGCCGGCGTCCAGTGCCTCCGGCGGGATCAGCGTCACCCGCTTTCGGCTGCGAAGCACGTCCATGCACACGTGAACCAGAATGTGATAAAACCACGCACGGAGGGCCTCCGGCTCCTTCAGCTCCCCCTGTTTCTCCAGTGCCCTGCAGACGGCGGTCTGCACCGCGTCCAGAGCCTCTTCCCTGTTTTTCAGGTAGCTGTACGCCAGTCGGTAAAACCGCGCCTGATCCGTTACGAGATAGTCGGTCAGTTGCTTTTCCAGGATATGTGACACGTTTCTCATGGTCCTTTCCGTTCGTTCTGCTGTATAGACGCGCCGGGAGCGGAAAAAGTTTGGAGGGAGAACAATTTTCTGAAAAATTTTCTGCGCAAAAAAGAGACCGGTCTCCCGGTCTCTTTTCATCGGCTGGAATCAATCGTAACGCAGGGCGTCGATGGGGTTCAGCTTGGCCGCCTTGTTGGCGGGGAGATAGCCGAACAGGATGCCCACCGCCACGGAGACGCCGAAGGCCACACCGATGCCGCCAGCCGTGGGCATAGCCACGAAGCCATCGTTGCCGGTGCCCAGCACCAGAGCGATGACATTGGTCAGCACGTTGGCCATGAGGATGCCCAGTATGATGCCGATGGCACCGCCGATGGCGGAGGTAGTGCCGGCCTCAATGATGAACTGGCTGCGGATGTCCCGGCATTTGGCACCCAGGGATTTTCGGATGCCGATCTCCCGGGTCCGCTCCGTGACGGACACCAGCATGATATTCATGATACCGATGCCGCCCACCAGCAGGCTGATGGCCGCGATGAGGATCAGGATCATCATCAGGGTGTTCAGCATGGAGTCCATGGCGTCCATCATCTCTGCGGAGGTCATGACCATGTAGTAGTCCGAGGACTGGTAGGTCTTGAACAGCCGGTTTTCAATGATGCCCTTGGCAGCAGACGCCGTATCCCGGTCCGTACTGGTCATCAGATACATGTCCCCATATCCGCCCCCCAGCCGCTGGGCATTGGCATAGGGGATGTAGATCACATCATCGACGCTGCCCTCGGTGCTGTCGCCGCTCTCCGCCAGTACGCCCACTACCATGTAGGGCACGCCGCTGACGGAAATCGTCTGACCCAGCGGATCCGTCCGGAAAGCGTTTTCCGCCAGATAGGAACCGATGACACACACATTCTGATGGCGCTCCACGTCAATGTAGCGGAGGAAGCGGCCATTCTCCAGGCTGGAGCCCTGCATGGTCTTCTGGGTGTCGGCGCGGTAAAATGCCTCGCTGACGCCGTAAATGCTGGTGCGGTCGAAGTCCTCCGTTCCCTGCCGCACCTTGGCTGTGGCGGACACATAGGGCGTAACGCCAGAGAGGTACTGGGGGTACTTCTCCACAAGCGCGTACATATCTTCCGTGTTCACGTCCCGGGTGCCGCCCTCGCCGCGGCCGTAGACCATCACCTGGATCAGGTTGGAGCCCAGCTGCTCGAACTGGGCGTTCATGTAATTCTGCATGCCGTTGCCCAGGCTGGTGATGATGATGACCGCCGCCACGCCGATGATGATGCCCAGCATGGTCAGCAGCGCCCGCATCTTGCTGAGCAGCAGGGATTTGATGGCCAGCTTGAAGGATTGGGTGAAATTCATGCCGGCTCCCCCTCTCCCGCGTCCTCCTGGGGCTGGACCACGGCCTGGGGATCACTGGCGTCCCCGTCGTAGATGATCCGGCCGTCCTGCAGACGGACGATGCGCTTGGCCTTGACAGCGATGGAGTTGTCGTGAGTGATGAGGACCACGGTGTCCCCCTCCTGGTTTAGCTTCTGCAGGAACCGCAGCACCTCCCGGCCCGTGCGGGAGTCCAGGGCGCCCGTAGGCTCGTCGGCCAGGATCACCGACGGATTCCCCGCCAGGGCCCGGGCGATGGAGACCCGCTGCTGCTGGCCGCCGGAGAGCTGGCTGGGCAGGTTCTTCCGCTTGTCAGCCAGACCTACCCGCTCCAGAGACTGGATGGCCCGTTCGCGGCGCTCCTCTGCGGAGACGCCGGCGTACAGCAGCGGCAACTCCACATTCTCCTGCACCGTCAGCTTGGGGATCAGGTTATACTGCTGGAAGATAAAGCCCAGCATTTTGTTGCGGATCTCCGCCTGCTGATCGTCCTCCATGGTGGACACATCAATGCCCCCCAAGTGGTAGGTTCCCGACGTGGGAACGTCCAGGCAGCCGATAATGTTCATGGCCGTGGACTTGCCGGAACCGGAGGAGCCTACGATGGCCACGAACTCCCCCTGATCCACCGTCAGGTTGATGCCGTCCAGGGCGTGGACGGTCTCCTCTCCCATGTGGTAGATCTTGTAGATGTCTTTCAGTTCAATGAGATGGCTCACGGGATCAGCCTCCCATCATCATGTCCATCAAACTGGAAGCCTGGTTGCTGATGAGGACCACATCGCCCTCCTCCAGGCCGTCGGTAACCTCGATATACTCGTCATCGTTCCGACCCAGGGTGACCTCCTTGGTCTCCAGCTTGGTGACGTCCACCACGCTCAAACCGTCCTCACTGAGGGCGCCGGGGCCGGGAACAGTCACCGTGTTGCCCCGTTCCACCGCATCCACGGGGATGCACAGGGCGTTGGGGACCACTTCGCCGATGATCTGAGCGGAGACATTCATGCCCGGCCGCAGATCGCCGTAGTCCTCAATGATGATGGTGACGGGATAGCTGGTGGCACCGTTGGCGGTAGTGCCGTTGATGCTGACCTTATCCACCACGCCGGAGAACGTCTGGCCCTCCAGAGCGTCGGCGGTGATCCGCACCTCCTGCCCCACTTCTACCTTGCCGATGTCCAGTTCATCCACTGCCATCTCCAGCTCCAGATAGCTCAGGTCGTAAATCACCGCCAGCGTGCCGGAGGAAGCGCCGTCCACCTTGTCGCCGGCCTTGAAGTTCTTCTCAATCACGGTGCCGGCAATGGGAGATTTGATGTTGTAGTCATCCACTGCGCCGGAGGCAGTGCTGGCAGAGAGCTGGGCGGACTGGAGGTTCAGCCGTGCGCTCTCGATCTGGTCCCGGATGGTCTCGGACTCCACAGTGCACAGCACCTCGCCCTTGGTCACCGTGCTGCCGGCCAGCTTGGAGAAATCGTTCACCGTGCCGGAACCGGAGGCATACACCACAGAAGAGGCGGGCATGGACACCGGAGCCTGGCCGTAGCTGGAATAGCTGCCGATGATGGCGGAGGCAGTGACGGCGTCGGACACCGTACCGGGATTGTTCAGCCGCACCCGGACGGAGACGGCCTCCTTGCCGTTGCTGGTGATGGTGGTGGAGTTGGAGACATAGGTCACCGTGCCCATCTGAGAGCCGGCGTAGCCGTCCACAAACACGGTGGCGGCCTGCCCCACATAGAAGTCACTGGGGGAGGCAAAGGGGAACAGGAAGTCGATGGACAGCTCCGTGCTGGCCACGATCTTCGCCAGCTGCGTCCCAGCGGTGACGCTCTCGCCGTTGTGGACGTAGATCTCGCTCACCGTGCCGGAGATGGGCGCCGTGGGGTGCAGGGCCTCCTGGGCCTGCTGATAGGACATCTGGGCCTGCTGCACGGAGATCTGGGCCCGGTCCATGGAATCCTGGGCGTCGCTGCTGTCCATGGTGTAGAGCAGGGTGTCCTTGGTCACAAGGTCGCCCTCTTCAAAGGGAGCGCTGACGATATCGCCGGAGAGCAGGGTGGTGACGTTGTAAGAGTCCGCCGGCTGCAGCGTGGCGGTGCCGGAGACGCTGACCGTCAGATCCTGCCGGGTGACGGTGGACACCAGATAGCTGCTGCTGAGTTGGGTGTTGACGTTTTTGGTCAGTCTGGACACGCAGCCCGCCACAATGGCGATCACCACTACCAAAATAATCAGAATTTTCAGCCAGCGCTTCTTTTTCTTGCCGCCAAAGCCCTTCAGGGAGAATTTCTTTTTCTCCGTCTTTTCCGGCGCGGGCACGCTGGGCGCCTCGGCGGAGGTCTCGTTCATCCATTCAGTTTCCATGTTATGTAATCTCCTTGTTCTCGATTTCCGCGGTGGGGCGCTTCCCCATACCGCGCTTGAAGATGTTCAGAATGTTTTCCAGGCGATCCCGGGTCCCGGGATCGCCACCGGCCTGCAGGCCGGTGTAAATCATGGGAGCCGCCACAACCAGCAGTGTGCCCAGGATGTCGCCCAGGTCCCGGTCCTGCCGCAGGTCCAGCAGGTCCGGATTCACCGCGCCGCCCAGGCGCTGGAGAAGCGTTTCCGCATCCAGCATTTCCAGCAGCCCATTCTTCTGCATCCCGCTGTTGCAGCGGATGATTCCGGTCATGGCGCCGATCTCTCCCAGGTGCTGATTGTCGATTTTTGCCTGCACGTAATCATACAGATCCAACAGCGCCTGAAAAATGTCGCCGCCGTTTCGGAGCAGAAACTCCTCCAGCAGCATGAACAACTGATCCACATATCCCTTCAGCAGATAGCGGAACAGGTCCTCCTTATCCTGAAAGTACATGTAAAAGCTGCCCCGGGGGATGCCTGCCTCCTTGATGATCTGGTTGATGGACGCCTCGTTGAAAGGCCGGTGGGAAAACTCCCGGGTGGCCGCCTCCAACAACTTCTCCTGCTTTTCCGCCGGCAGATTCAAAAAAGTGCTGCTCGGCACGCTGTTTCATCCTCTCTTATACGAAATAGAAGGTCCGTTTTCTTCAGCGCCGCCCCTGATTTTATACCTTCCTCCCGGGGGAAGGTCAAGGGGTTTCCGGCGAATGGAAAAAAGAAACATGACAACCTGTCGCTTATCATAGCTGACAAGTTGTCATATTGCAAGAGGGAATTGCGAAAATTCACAAATATTTCACAGTGTTTCCGTCACTTCATACAGAGGTCGGACCCGCTGATAGGGCTGAGGCCGGTACTCCACCGAAGCGATCCGCCGTCCGGAGACACCGTACTTGGGGGAGTAGCCGAATAGATCCACATACCGATCCAAATCGTCCCGCTCCGCCGCCATGGCCTCCAGCAGCACCGCTGCGGCCCGGGCGTCATCCACCGCCCGGTGGCTGTTCACCGCCTGATCCTCCAATCCGTAGGCTGTGATGGCATCGTTGAGCTTGTGAGGGTAATCCCGCCGGTCCCGGTACACCGTGAGGACATCCAGAAACCGGGGTGCCCGCAGGACATCCGCCCGCCCGAAGGGCCGCAGGAAATGATAGAGGAAGTTCAGATCGAACTGGGCGTTGTAGGCCGCCAGCAGCGTCCGCTCTCCCCCGCCCAACAGGTTGCAGAACGCCTCACAGGCGTCGGCTTTCTCCACGCCCTCCTGTTCCAGCTGCTCTTCCGTGATGCCGGTGAGCTGGGTGATAAAGGGCGGCAGCGTCCGCCCCGGGGAGAGGCGGAGCAGCAGGTCCATGCAGTCCGTCTCTCCCTCCGCGGAAAAGGCGGCGGCCCCCAGCTCGATGATCTCGTCCCGCCCGAACTCGATGCCGGTGGTCTCCGTGTCGAATACCACGATCCGGTCAAATTGCTTCCAAAGGCCTGTCTCCATGGCAGTCCCTCCTGTCGAATGTTGTCTTTTCAGAATAGGGCGGCCAGCCGGAATTGTCAAGGGGGTGCCGCCGTTGACTTTCTCCCCCGGGCCGGATAAAATGAAGGCAGAATCTCGGAGAGGAGGGTACTCTGTGAAGCGCGGACTTGACACCGCCTCCTAAAATCAACCAATTATTTTAGGAGGCTTATATGAACGACAATTTCTGCCCGTCCCACACTGTGGTGGAACTGGATACCTGGGAGCGCGGCCCTGTATTCCGTCATTTTATCGACGACCTGCGCTGTGTCATGAGCCTGACGGTGGATCTGGAGATCTCCCGATTCCTGAAGCGGCTCTCGGCCAGTGGCTTCCGCTTCTACCCCGCCATGATCTGGGCGGTGTCCAACGTGCTCAACGCCCACGCGGAGTTCCGGTACGGCTGGGACGATCAGGGGCGGCTGGTCCTCTGGGACCGGATCGAGCCCTACTACGCCCACTTCCACCCGGACAGGGAGACCTTTGCGAAGCTGGTGACGCCCTTCTCTTCGGACCTGGAGACCTTCCACCGCCGCTTTCTGGAGGATCGGACACGGTACGCCGCCCTGGACCACTTCGACCTGACGGACGTGCCGCCCAACACCTTTGATGTGTCGTGCCTGCCCTGGGTCCGGTACCGCAGCTTCGACATGCACATCTTCGACAGCGGCACCTATCTGGCCCCGGTGGTCACCTGGGGAAAATATGAACGGGAGGGAGACCGGACGGTCCTGCCCGTCTCCCTGAATATCCACCACGCCGTGGCGGACGGATTTCATCTGTCCCGGTTTTTCCTGGAGCTACAGGAGCTGCTGGACGCACCGGCGGAGCATTCATAAATTATAAAAAGAAGCGGGAGGCATCCAGCCTCCCGCTTCTCTTCGCTCAATGATCGAACTTGTCGATTTGGACGCTGTCGCAGTACTGGGCTTTCAGCTCCTGAAGACGGCCGAATATCTCCGTCTGGCAGTGGGCCTGCTGGAGCTCCGGCGTGGTCCAGCTCTCCACCAGCAGCAGGTCCTCCGGTGCCTCCGCCGCCAGGAAGTAGTCGTACTTCAGGTTCCCCTCCTCTTTCAGGGAGTTGGCCCGGATGCCCAAATCACAGAGGGCCTGATAAAAGGCCTCCCGTTGGCCGGACTTGCAGTGATAGGTGACGTTCCAAGTTAACATAAGATATCCCCTTCCATTTTATGGTCAAATTTCTTCACTTGCGCACTCTGTTTCCGTCAAAAGCTCCGGCGCCAGCCGGGCCATGTCCGCCGGGATGGGCGCCGTCAGGGACAGATGCTCTCCCGTCACCGGATGGTCCAGATCCAGAGCGTAGGCGTGGAGGGCCGGCCGGGGGATCAGGTCCGGGTCCTCTTCCCCGTACAGCCAGTCCCCTGCCAGGGGGCAGCCGATGGAGGCCATGTGCACCCGGAGCTGATGGGTCCGCCCTGTCTCCGGCCGCAGCCGCAGGAGGGACAGGCCGTTCGACCTCCCCAGCACCTCATAATGGGTGACGGCCCGGACACCGTCAGGCCGGACGCACCGGCCCACCACAGAATTCGGGTCCCGGCCGATGGGGGCGTCGATAGTGCCGGATTTCGGATCCGGACAGCCGATGCACACCGCCCGGTACTCCCGGCAAAACCTCTCCGTGTGGAGCGCGTACCGGAGCCGGTCGTGGATGTAGCCGCTCTTGGCTACCACCATCAGTCCGGTGGTGCCCTTGTCCAGCCGGTTCACCGGGTGGAACACGAAGTCCGCGCCCCGCTGCCAGGCCAGGGCTCCGGCCACGGTGGGCGTGTCCGGCAGGAAATTGGAGGCGTGGGCCGTCATACCGGCAGGCTTGTTCACCACCAGCAGATGGCCATCCTCCCAGACGATGGGCAGGGGCCAGGGCCCCGGCGTGGGGCGCACCCGGGGCGGACGGTGGTCGCTGGTCTCCACCTCCAGCACGTCGCCGGTGTGAAGGATATCCACTGTACGGGCATGGATGCCGTTGACCCGGATGCCGTTCTCCGTCCGGGTCAGCCGGGATATGGCGTGGGAGGAGACATGGAGCGCAGCCTTCAGGATATGCCGGACCGTGGCGCCGTCCTGTTCCGGCGGCAGGGTATATGAAATCGTCTCCATCGGACACCTCTCCTTCGGCGCAGCAGAAAAATCCCAAGCGGCAGACAGGCAGCGTCCAAGGCGGCGAACACACCCCACAGACCGCTCCAGTACCAGGCCGCCGTGTCGAACATGGCTACCAGCAGCCGATGCCAGAAAAGCAGCTCCGCCGCGATGGCGAGGAGGTCGAACAGCACATATCCACCGCCCAGCAGGTAGGCCCACCGCCCCCGGTGCAGGCAGAACAGAAAGAACGACAGGGCTCAAAAGGCCGGAACTCCTGCATGGCAAAACCTCATTTCTCTGTTATTGTACTCTGACGCCACTCTGTTTGCAAGGGTTTTGGCTCTAGTAAAACGCCATCCTTCATGGTACAATAGGAGCAGTTTTTTTCAGGAGGAACTCCCATGCTCTTATCCGCAGAACATCTCTCCATCAACTTCGGCAGCCGCCAGCTGCTGGATGATGTGAATTTCTATCTCAACGAGGGGGACAAGGTGGGCGTTATCGGCATCAACGGCACCGGCAAGTCCACCTTTTTGAAGGTTCTCTCCGGCGTCACGGAGCCGGACGGCGGCACCATCTCCCGGAACCCCAACGTCCAGGTCAGTCTGCTGCCTCAGAACCCGGCAATGGAGGAATCCGCCACGGTGCTGGAGCAGGTCTTCCTCCACTTCCCCGCCGAGTTCCGGGAGCTGAATGAGTATGAGGCCAAGGCCATGCTGAACCGGCTGGGGATCACAGACTTTGCCCAGAAGGTGGGGACGCTCTCCGGCGGCCAGCGGAAGCGGGTGGCCCTGGCGGCGGCCCTGATCCACCCGGCGGACGTGCTGATTCTGGACGAGCCCACCAACCACTTGGACAGCGAGATGGTAGCCTGGCTGGAGGACTGGCTCCGCCGGTTCAAGGGCGGCCTGGTCATGGTGACCCATGACCGGTACTTCCTGGAGCGGGTGGTGAACCACATCACGGAGCTCTCCCGGGGGAAGCTGTACCACTATGAGGCCAACTACTCCAAGTACCTGGAGCTGCGGGAGCAGCGGGCAGAGATGGTGGAGGCCAGTGAGCGCAAGCGCCAGTCTATCCTCCGGGTGGAGCGGGAGTGGATCATGCGGGGCTGCAAGGCCCGGACCACCAAGTCCAAAGAGCGGATCCAGCGGTACGAGGCCCTGCTGAACCAGGAGGCACCGGAAACGGACGAGGCCGTGCAGATGGCGGCGGCCTCCAGCCGCCTGGGGAAGAAGATCATCGAGCTGCGGGATGTGTCCAAGGCCTTTGACGGCCGTCCCATCGTCAGCCGCTTCTCCTACAACCTGCTGCGCGGTGACCGCATCGGCATCGTGGGCCGCAACGGCGCCGGGAAGTCCACCCTGCTCCACCTGATGGCAGGCGAACTGGCACCGGACAGCGGCACGGTGGAGGTGGGCGCCACCGTGAAGATCGGCCACTTCTCCCAGGAGGGACGAGAGCTGGACCTGAACCAGCGGGTCTACGACTTTATCCACGACATCGCCGATGAGGTCAGGACCGATGAGGGCACCTTCTCCGCCAACCAGATGATGGAGCGGTTCCTCTTCCCCGGTGATCTTCAGTCTGTGCCCATCGGGCGGCTCTCCGGCGGGGAGCGGCGGCGGCTGTATCTGCTGTCCGTGCTGATGGAAGCCCCCAACGTGCTGCTGTTGGACGAGCCCACCAACGACCTGGACGTGACCACCCTCTCCATTTTGGAGGATTATCTCCTGGGCTTCCCCGGCCCCATTCTGGCGGTATCCCATGACCGGTTCTTCCTGGACAAGCTGGCGGAGTCCATTTTCGAGGTCCGGGGAGACGGGGAGATCCACCGGTTCACCGGCAACTGGACGGACTGGCAGGCCAAGCGCCGGGCGGAAGAGGCCCCCTCTCCCAAGGCGGAAAAGCCCAAGCCCGCGGCAGAGCGTCCCCGGGAACGGAAACTGAAATTCACCTTCAAGGAGCAGCGGGAATTTGAGACCATCGACGCGGACCTGGCGGAGCTGGAGGCTCAGATCACCGCCTGCCAGACGGAGCAGGAGAGCTGCGGCAGCGACTATGTGAAGCTCCAGGAGCTCCAGGCCCGTCAGGCGGAGCTGGAGGCCGCTCTGGAGGAAAAGACGGAGCGGTGGGTATATCTGAATGAGCTGAAAGAACAGATCGACGCGCAGAATGGGTGAGGGGCCTTTCATCAGGAATCGGCGTTCTGCACCGTACGTACAAGTATTCTGTCAAGGGGCGGTATCTCGGCGGAATAGCACTTTACGCCTTGTGTTATGAATATCAAAATCGCGGAGGCCCTTCCAGGCGTTGGACCTGGAAAAAGAGGGGCATTGCCTGTGGGCAAGACGATGTCCATACTCTCTGCGAAGCATTGGAGATACCACGCGGCACACTCTGCAATCACATTCTTCGCAACAAACGAGCGAATGCCCAGTTTGAGAAACGCAGGGAGGAATACCGCCTTCTGATCTGTGAGGTCTTTGCTGAATATCGGCAGGTACTTGGCGCTGAAAAGATTTGGATGATTCTCGCACGGCGCGGGCATCAGGTCGGCGCCAAATTTGGCGCTGACCTGATGCGGGAGATGGGGTTATCCAGAGTTTGAAACTGCGAGAACCGGAGGAGAAGAAAATACCCTCCGTCAGCAATTTTCAGCAGACAAGCAATCAAATCCGGGCCAGTGATGTGGCCTGTTTTAAGTATAGAGAATCGATATCTTTATATCTGCGTGATCTTGGAGCTATTTTCCCGTAAAGTGATCGCGCACAAAGTTTCCCGAAAAACAGCACGCAGCTCATTACGGCTACATTACAAAATGGCGTATGAGTTGCGTAAGCCAGAGACAGGATTCATTTTTCACAGTGACTGCGGATTTTGTTTGACTTTGCAAAAGGCCGATGGATTTCCGTAAGGAGCTGATGGCCGTGAGACACAGAGGTTCAGACTTAGAAAATCAGACTGCTTGCAGCCAGAATTTGAACTGTTCCCATTTTTATGTCACATTTTACTTTCGAATACCTTTCCTCAAAAAAGCTTGTGCTGCAAGGATTTCGCACATAAAACAGCCCTACCTAATCTGATAAGTCCTACAAACTTGTTCAGATTGGGTAGGGTCGTTTCTCTTATTCTATCAATCGAACTTAGGTGCGGAAACCTCGTTTCCAGCAAAGGTATTGGGGCCGGGATTGGAGAGGGAGAAATACATTTTCGCCGCCTTGGTCGTACCAAAATCCCGGTTGGAGCCACTGTCCTGCACCTCGTTGAAGGCATCCCGGAACATCTGGTTGTGAGCCTCCTCCCGGTTGAGCAGGAAGTCGATGGTTTCACGGACCTTCTTGTCGTCGATCTGGCGGTACAGGTATTCATAGACCACCTTGGCCCGCTGCTCAGAAGCGATGTTGCTGAGCAGGTCCGCACACAGATCGCCGGTCACGGTCACATAATCGCCGGTCCAGGAATAGCCGGAGGCATTGATTAAGCCGGGGTTCAGGCCCAAGATCACATGGCTCTGGATCTCGCCCGCCTTGACCTGATCTGCATCTACATCGTGGCCGTTGAGCAGATTAATGGTCTGGGCCACCATTTCCATGTGTCCCAGTTCCTCTGCTGCGATATCCAGAAACAGGTCCTTGATCTTCTGGTCCTTGATGCGGAAGCTCTGGGACAGATACTGCATAGCCGCTTTCAGCTCACCGTTGCCGCCTCCCAGCTGCTCCTGCAGCAATGCTGCATACTGGGGATTCGGCCGCTCCACGGCCACCGGATGGAATAACTGCTTTTCATGCTTAAACATATCTACCGCTCCTTTTTCGTGGTAATTCTTAGTTTGCTTGATATGCTCCGAAATATACCGGCAGAAAGCGGCTCAGGAGATGCTAGGCCGAATCAAGGAATAGGGCCATCAGTCGCGGAACTGCAGCTAGAGCAAACAATTTTACCGCGTACATTTACAAAGCAATCGATAAAACCGAGCGGTGAATCATTTTATCGCTGTTCAAAATGGGAAGCAATGATTAATAATCGGCAGCAGAAATCGGTGATAAACACAAAGATGAAAAAATGGGAATCTCTACCTCAGGGACCATGCTAAAACCGGAGCTTCCGCCATTGTTGAGATATCGGTCAAAAACCTTTCCTGAGCGACGGAAAAGGTAAGATCTGTCGGATCATTCGCTGTGCCTATGCTTGTCCACAGTTCAGCAAACTGCTTCAGGAATACGAAGCAGGCGGCAAAGATGCTGTGGATGATAAAATCATCCACACGCTTCGCAAAAGATTCCCCACAGCTAAAATCATGCCCGACCTCCTTGTAGAAGCCCAACACAGTACGGTCCGGATCTTTGAAGTTATGAAGGCAATCACGGAAAAGAAGGATAAGCCGTGAATGCAATCGCAGAATTTCTAAGAGAGGAAAGAGTAACCTTTTCCGTAATACCACAGCCAGATGCCTTTGCGTGAAGGTGTTGACATGGGCAAACGGGAATGTGAAATGCTGCGCAGTGCGCTGGCCTCTACCCGTTATGAATACCCCCGCCCAAACTGAACAGATATCTGTCACCGTTCAGTTTGGGTGGGGGTATTCAAGGAGCGCCGGGTATGGGCGGCCGCCTTTGTCCGCTTATCTCTCCGCTTGGACAGCCATGCCTCTGTCTCATCAAACATGCGTCTCAACCGGTTCATCAGTTCCTCTCCCAGCCGCTCCGAGAACGCCCCACAGAGTTTCTTCCTGCTCAGATGTGCCTGTTCCAGAAGCCAGTCCAGTTTCTGGTTCAACTCGTCTCTTTCCGCTTTCAGACACTCATATTCCGCCCGTGAAATGGTTACCATCTCCAGGGGTGCTTGTCCCGTGATTTCTTCCGTTTTTCATGGGTGAATTATGCTATATTGGGGCCAAAGCGTTCAAAACCTCCAGTGCTTTCAGCCGTTTCCTACCCCAATTATATGTAGGCCACTCCCCGGGCGGCGAACCTTTGACCGCTCCATTTTCAACCCCTCCATCAGCCAGCGGTATCGCTGCGGCGTCAACCGCCGTACCTCCTTTTCGTTTTGCGGCCGTTGGTATGCGCCTGTTCCAGCCGCTTATAGCTTATACAGCAGGATGCATCCATCCCGGTCCCTGCAGAACTCCCTGATGCAGTCCAGCCGTCTGCCGCAGAGCAGAAACAGCGTATTGGTGAACGGGTCCGGTTTAAACCGTTGCTGCACCATGGCCGCCACCCCATCGATTCCTTTCCGCAGATCCGTATAGCTGCAGGCGAGATATATACCTTGTCTGCTCTGGTGAAGTTACGCAGCATGATTTCAGTACCTGGCAAATCGTCCACACTGCAGCCGTGTCCGCACCTGAATAGATGCCTGCTTTCCCTTTTCCGTTCCGGATGCTTGCAACCACTCCACCCCCTCTCTCCCGCTCAGGCAGCAATGGGAGTTCTACTTCGCCTTATCCGTCCCTACCTTTGACAGTTACATCACCTATACCGTGATGTACGATGCGGAGGGAAATGATCTGTCCACCATGGCAGGCATCTGGACGTCGGCATCATTGATACGAGGGCTCTGCGGCCCGAACTGACACGCGGCGATACCCAGTCCATGCCCAAAAAGGGGAACGGGCCAACCTTGCGGATGGCCCGTTCCCCTTTTTCAGGAAATTTGGAGGAAAAGAAGTATATCTATATGAATTTTATTGCGGATGTACTGTGAATACATCTCCGTCAAATGTAATATGTACAACATCCGCATTTTTCAGAGCGACCGCTTTCTCAGAGGAACCGAGGGCTTCTGCAAGCAGTTGGACGGCCAATTCCGAAGACACTACCAGAACATTGCCGCCGCCGTGGCTGTAAGTTTCCTCACAGATTGTCTGGAGGGCGCCCGTGAGACGCTGGCGGGCGCTTTCATAGTTTTCTGTCATACCGGTCTTGTCTGCGGCTGCATATGCGGCGAGACGGGCATGGGCAGTGGGCTCTTCCCCTGCCAAAGCATCCGCAACCGCACGCAATTCTCCGTCAAAATAGCCGCAGCCCACCCCACGCAGATCCATGTTCTGATTGACCATGAGATCGGGATTTACCGCGCTGTTTTCCACGATGATCCGTGCGGTATGGATATCCTTGAATTGATCGCTGGCATACACGGCCGCAAACTCCAGATTCCCCAGTGCCTTTCCAAGTTCCGCAGCCTGTGCCTGACCGTTCTCTGTCAGTGCAGTATCCAGCTGCCCATTCAAACGCATAGCGGCATCTGCCGCGGTTTCGGCATGAACGGTTAGATAAATCTCCACCGGATCAGGAGATTCCATTTTTTCCTGGGCTTTCTGTGCATAGCTCAGATCATTAAAATCCAAAACGGTGTATGTATGGTCTTTGTACTCAATCAGGACAATACTGGAGTTGTCCAGCGGCTCCAGTTCCTGCTCCTGCATAATCTCTGCTGCGATCATGCTGTTGATTCCACCGTGGGCCACCATCAAGATATTTCCGCCGCCGTTTTGGGCCCTTTCCTCACAGATCCTCTGGAAACTTTCAAAGGCCCGGTCTTTCATCTGCTCATAACTCTCGGCCAGTCCCTCCGGATCCTTTTCATGGAACTGGTTTGTGAATTCCTCAGTTGTCACACCGCTGAACTGCATACCCTCGTCCGTCATCAGTTCGGCATAACTCATCGGCTCATAGGAGCCGCCATCGACCTCTTTCAGGTCTTCGACAGGTATGATCTCCAGATCTCTGGATGTCTGACTCTGGGAGAGGATGATGCGCGCAGTTTCCTGGGTGCGGCCCAGCGTACTGGCATAGGCGGCTTCAAACTTGACGCCGGAGAGCCCCAGGCCCACGGCATATGCTACCTTGCGACCTTCCTCTGTAAGCGGCGTGTTGCCGCGGCCGCTGACAAAGCGGCCGGTCTGATTCGTCAAAGTCTGCCCGTGACGGGTGAGATAGACGTATACCGGCGCCTCTTCCACAGCCCCATCCTGAACGGGCTCCTGCACAGGAGCTGTGTCGGGGGGCTGCTGGGAACAGGCGGACAGCAGCACACAGGCCAGACAGAATATACTAAATGTCTTAAACAGACGTTTCATGGCAACAAGCCTCCTTACTTGCCCTGATAGCCCAGATCGTTTACCTTTTTAGGGATGGAAAAGGATTCAGAGATGTCGTGCAACGGAGCCCACACTTGGTTGAAGAAGGGGCTGCGGGCGGCGACGGCTCCATAATTCCAAGCATTGCGCTCGCACTCCGGGCACCAGTGCCCTCCCTTTAATATCAGGTTCGGACTGGCCTCAAATTCGTGTCCGAACGCGCAACGCCAGCGCACGGGCCTGTAGAAATCACCGGCGGTATAATCGAGGCAGGCACCGCCACGGAACTCCGCGGCTTCCTTCATGTCGTTCAGCCCCAGCTGCTCCAGTGGCTTGCTCTCATCATAGCCGTGGTTCAGATAGACCGGTGTGCGGCTGGGCTCGGGGAATTCCACCTCATCCCAGCTTTTTGGCTGTGCCAAGGCTGCCGCCCGGCTTCCAAAAAAGGCGCGCACCCAGTCATCGTGTCCCTCTTCCAGCATCCACAGCGTTCCCATCTCCTGATGGGCAATCTGCTCGTGCATGGCCTTCATCCGCTCCTTTGTAGGCAGGGCCGCAGCATCCCCGTTTGCAATCATCGTCTCCATGGCCTGCCACGCGCCAGCGATATACTGCTGATAGGTCATCACACGGAACCTCAGGATATCATTGAGTGCGTCTGAGTCCGTATACCACTGGCCATGGAAATTGAATCGGGCAAACCATCGGGGCTCAAATACATCCTTGAATCCAAAGCCAAAGGGTTTCAGCATATCATCAAAGTATTGTATATAGTTCAGCCGAAAGCTCTCGCCGCCGCCAATGTTGTAAATGCCCCGCCAGAACTTCTCCGGGACCCAATCCTCACATACGTTTGCCAGGAGGAGCCCAGACTCGATGGAAGTCACCCATTCCAAAAGATTCTGCGGCGGCTGATGGAAAATGATCGGTTCCCGGGCTGCCGACTCCTTGGAGGGCATAATTCCTGTTTGACGCAGACTCACCCAATGCTTGAGCCCGGACTCAATGACCGCTCTCTCGGCGGCGATTTTAGAGACTGCGTAATAGTCAAATGCAGATCCCTTGATGGGATCTCCGCAACGCCCCCAGTGGATAGGGGGCAGACGGCAGCCGGTCTCTGCCACTGTTCCGATATAGACCAGTTTGATCGCATCCGGATCTGGTTGTGCCTTGATCGCCCGGATGATATTCATAGTCGATCCAAGGTTGACCTCAAGACTGCGCTGCGGCAGTTTATCGGCTTCGGGAGAAACGAACGCCCCCACATGCAACACATAATCCGCGCCTGTCACACAGCGCAGGATATCGTCGTAGCAGCAGAGGTCCCCCCAGACAATCTCCAACGCAGCGTCATGTTCATAGCGGGACATAAATGCTTTGTTCTTAGCGGAAGGCCGGACCAAAACGCGAAGGTTGAAGCGGTCGGACCGGGATAGGATCTGCTTGAGGCCCTCCTCTCCCATGGTGCCAGTGGCACCAGTAAGAAATATGATTTTTTTACTTAACATGCTTGTTCAGCCTCCTTACCTTACTTACTGCCCTTTTTGACAATATCCTCCTTTCAATTTTTGAAAGGAGGATATTGTCATGTTTACTCTGCGCGATAACACACATGGTACCGGGCAATTTTGCCATCTTTTTCTTCCAGCAGCTCGCCGCGGCAGGGTATCTCAATACCGGGGTAGCAGATGATGTAATCCAGAACATTGCCGTTGAGCGAGACCGGCTTGGCACTCATGGGCATTGAGTGGAAATACATATTGAAAATCATGTCCACGCCCTCTTTTCCTCTGACAAACATAGGGTCCATGCCTGCACAGGTAGGAGCGGTGTCATAGAAGATGCAATCGTCAGCGAACAGTTCAGCAAACAGTTTGGAGTCGTTTTTATTGAAGACTTCCGCATAATTGGTCAGTGGATTCATAGTTGGATTCCTCCTTCAATTTTTATCACAATCCCTCGGTGCGCAGGAAGCCGTCCGTTCCGCCGTCGGCAAAAATGATAGCACCGCATATCGCCACAGACTCTGGACTCAGCAGAAACAGAGCAACCTTGGCAATATCATCAGCAGGCAGGAACTTGCCGGTGTTATACAGCATGGGGATAGGGTAGTTAATCATGTTGGCAGAGAAATCCGGGTCAGCCACACCCTGATCCATCAGCTCAGTCTGCGTAGCGCCGGGAGCGATGGTGTTCATGCGGACGCCGCGAGCTGCCCAAGAACCGGACCAGCGGCGTACCCAGCGGGCGATAGCATTCTTGGATGCCTGATACGCCTGATATTTGGCAGGTCCCTCCAGTGTTTTACCATAGGCAACCGCTGCGTCCTCATCGTTTTGGTTCAACATGATGTCCACCAGTTCGGTGTTCAGCTGGGGCAGCGTGGCGGAGTTTGAGGACACCACCAAGATGACGCCCTTCTTTTTCTCCACCAGCGGATAGGCGCCTTCTGTCATTTCTCTGGCAGCAAAATAGTTAATGCTGACGATGACATCCGCAGGCTGGGTGGGGCCAACGCCGGAGCAGGACACGAAGCCATCCAGTCCATCTGGCGCCGCAGCATACAGCGCCTCCAGTACCCGTCCCCGCTCTGCTTTCATCGCCAGATCTGCGGAGATGTTGACGTCCGCAGCGTCTTCAGCAGCGGCCCTTCTGGAAATGTTGATGACATAGTGTCCCTGAGCCTTCAGCTGTCTGCCGATTGCCGCGCCGATGCCGGATGATGCTCCGGTGATTGCGTAAATTCCCATATTGATGAGACCTCCTTCATTTTTATCACTTCGCACCTTCAGAATGCGAAGGGGAAAACAAATCAAATAGAGAGGGCGGCCCGATAGGCTTCATGGATAGCGTTTAGAGCCAGCCGCGGCGCCGCCAGTGCGTCGCCCACCACATAGCAGGGAATCCCTGCTTCAGCGCAGGTATCCTGTAGATCCTGAGAGGGAACCGGCTTGGACCCAATCGCCATGACCACAAGATCTGCCGCAAGCATCCGTTCCTTCCCATCCTGCTCCACGATAACTTCGTCCGCCCGGATTTCTTTGCAGGTGGTATTTACCAGGACCTGGATATCTTCCTGCGCCATTGCCATATGTGTGCCGATTTTCCGCAATTGTCCCAGCTCACCCAAAACTGAGTCTTTCATCTCTACGACCGTCACGCTGGAACCCTTCCCAGCCAGAAATTCAGCCACTTCCATGCCAACCAGTCCGCCGCCGATCACCACGGCCTTGCCCGCGGACACATCTTTCTGGGCCAGAAGTTTATGAGACTCCACGACACAACCGCTGTCAGCACCCGGGATATTGGGGATAATCGGCTTGGAGCCGATGGCAATGATGACGGCGTCCGGTTTTTCTGCCGCAATGAGTGCGGGTGTCACCGGCGTGTTGGTTCGGATCTCCACGCCCAAGTCACGGATGTTTTCTGCCGCCATGTACGCCGCCCGTTGGAAATCGCCTTTCCGGGGCGCGGCACCGGCCAGCACAAATTGTCCGCCCAGAGTGTCTCCGGCTTCGCAGAGGATTGGATGATGTCCGCGCTTGTATAGGGCATCTGCAGCCTCAATCCCCGCGATGCCGCCTCCGGCGATTAGGACTTTCTTGGCCTGAGGGGCCGGACGCAGAGCCATGGTCTCTTCCTCCAGAACAGCGGGATTGCGCAGGCAGGTAATGTGTTCCAGCGAGGGATCTTCCAGGCAGCGGCAGAAATAGTCATAGCAGCCCTGGTCGCAGCCGATGCAGTATTTGATAGAGTTCAGCTTTCCGGCCTTAGCCTTGTTGCAGAATTCGGGATCCGCCAACTGGGCGCGGGCCATGACCACAAGGTCCGCCTTGTCCTGCATCAGGATATCCTCGGCCATCTCCGGCGTGTTAATCCTCCCGCAGGGCATCGTCAGCAGACCGGTCTCCCGGCGGATACGTGCGGCAGGCTCCACGTTGAAGCCGTGGGGAATGTCCACAGGTGCAACTTCATATACGGTAGCTGCAGTCAGAATGTTGCCCCGGGAGATATTCAGCACATCCACACCAGCGTCTCCGGCGCACTTGCAGAAATCAATGACCTCTTCAATGGTCAGGCCGCCTTCCAGCATATCATCCTGGCAGTCTATCCGCATGAACAGGGGCATCCCCTCCGGCATATTGGCCCGAATCGCCTGAATACAGGCCAAAGGAAACTTTTTGCGGTTTTCAAAGCTGCCACCCCATCCGTCTGTGCGCCGGTTGATCCCGCCAGAAAGGAAAGAATGCGGCAGATAGTTGTGTGCACAATGGAACTCAATGACGTCGATCCCGGCTTCTACGACGCGGCGGGCCGCTTGGCCGAACGCTTCAATAACGGATTGAATGCGCTCCTCTGTAATGCCGGGAACTGTATATTCCGGAGAGAGCGGCATATCTGAGGGAAGCAAAATCTGCGCCTGTGGGTCGCTTGCTACGGCGAGGCCGCCTTGCCACAGCTGAACAGCGACACGACCGCCAGCAGCGTGAACTGCGCTGCACAGCTTTTTCATTCCGGGAATATATCGATCATCGGCGATGGAGAGGAAGCCAGTAGGGGCGCTTGCGGCATCCACAGAGCAAACCTCAATGGTATTCAGCCCACAGCCGCCCTTGGCTCGGGCCACATGGTAGGCAATCAGTTTGTCTGTCACCATGCGCCCGTCTTCGCTGGCCGCACTCTCATGGGTGCCCATGGCGGACATCACCACCCGGTTGCGCAGCTCCAACTCCCGGATCTTGATGGGAGAAAATAGTTTCTCGAATGACATTTTTCTGCCTCCTCAACAGCTGTTCCTGACAATTGCGCATACTAGATCCGCTCTGTCTACCGTCTCTGCTCTGTGGGAGACAAAGGGATATATTCTGTGCAATTATCATAAGTGAACTCAAATTTTATCTTGTCTGTATATTTATTATAACAGCAAAAGAGGCTGCAAAGATTTGAAAGAAATCACAAGTTACTTGCAGCGATCCTTTTAAAAAAACAGATTCCTCACAGGAGAATCGGAACGGTTCTTGTAGATTTGCTCTGTTCTTCCTGGCGTATTTCCAAAATATACTTCAAGGTCTGTGTGCAAAAAAATCCGAAATGCTCCCGCTTTTTTACAAAAAGAATATATGTATTGAGCTCGGAGTAGGTAAGCTGTATAATCTTCTCAAAAAGGAAGAACGGAGGATGCCGATGGAACAGATCGTGAGAATGCTGGAGAAGCCGCAGCGGTATTTTACAGCCCACGCCTCTTGGTACGGTGTGGTTCAGACCTATACCGTCTCAGAAATAACACCGTTCTTTTGGGAAGACGAGTGTGTGATGTTCTACGTTCGCTCTGGTTCAGGCTTTCTACGAGTGAACCAGACCTTATACCCATTAAGCCAAGGCTGTTTTTGCAGTATGCACCAATTTCATGTGTTCCGGTTTGAAGCGTCTTCAGAGGAGCCTCTGTGCATGGAAGTGCTCATCTATCCCTACCCGGAGATGGCCTACTTTGTCACAAGCTTTGCCGAAGATGATTTGGCTTTTGGGGAATCTACAGTGGTTCTGCCTGCCTGTCAGGTGGATCGTGAGCTAGTCGAGCAACTTTTAAGCCTCTATCGAGAGGAAGCCCAGTGCGCAGACGAGGACAGTCGGCTGATCCGGCTATGCATCTCAGATCAGCTGCGGCTTCTGTATGGAACTGCTGTCTCCGTGGCTCCGCTTTTCCCAATGCCCCTGTGTGGTCAGATTTTCCTTTATATAGGGCAGCACAGCCTGAAGGCACTGACGCCTGCCTCTGTGGCAGAGTCTTTTCACATTTCCACACTCCAGCTGAACCGAGAATTGCGCCGGGTTTGTCTGGAGGGGTTTAACGCTGTGCTGCGTCATGCACAGGTATGCAATGCATGCGCTTGCCTGCTGCGCAGCAATGTTACTGGAACCATGATGGCAAAATTTGCAGGGTTCAAGAGTGAAAGTGCACTATATCGGGACTTTTTGAGGTTGCGGGGAGCAACTCCGCAGCAGTACCGTGAAAAAATGCTGCTGAATAGAACCCAGGCCCAGGGGCTGATCAATGACCAGCTCTCAGAGATCCAAGTCTATGTGATGGAGAATTTTCGATCTTCGGTCACATGTGATGCCTGTGCGCAGAAATTATTCCTGACCAAGAGTATCATCAACCGCCTATTGAGCGAAAAATATGGCCCGGATATTACATTCCATAAATATGTCAACCGTATTCGTCTGCAGTTTGCAACGGGGCTACTAGCTTCCAGCGACTTGCCGATATGTGATGTTGCTATGGAATCCGGATTCAACTCTGTGCATACATTCATTCGCTTATTTAAGTTGGAGTGTGGTGAGACTCCTGCGCAATATCGGGAGAGAAAGAAGAGGGATTACGCATGATTCTGGAAGGCGGGAATATATACAATCACAGTGGCTTGAGCCGGAATTGGCTGCATCAGGACATGCTTCCCGGCAATGTTCAAATGCGCCGCCAGGTTGTATACAATGCCACTGGCTATCATTATCAGGAAGGCTGTCAGTTTATTTTGGTAGACCATGGAGGCGGGTGCCTCATAGTCAATGGGGATGCCTATTCCCTGGAGGCCGGGAGTTGCTGCCTTTTGTTTGTTCACCACTTTTACAGTATTAAACCCTCGCAGTCCGTTCCGCTCACACTTCTTTCTTGCCTATTTTCCTACAGCACATATACCTTTTTAACTACCATTTCACAATTTGATTTTCTTTCTATTGATGTTCCGTCGCCACCGAACTTTGCGAATTTTTCTCCGCAGGAGATGGTACATATCCAGCGGATCGTTGCCGCACTTTCCAAGCCGGGAATTGGTGCCAACGGAAAAAGCATTCCCTTCCTGCTGGAATGGTTGACCAGGCTTCATCGGCAGATTGGTCTTAATAAATATCATTCAACTTAAATACCACAAAGGCTGGGAATTACTAAAACCAAAAGCTTATGATGCCATACCCCACGGCCCGGTCAGAATCCGGGCTAGCCGGGAGGCGTTCGAGCGCTCCAATGAAGAGGAATGAATGTGGAACGGAGGAGGACCTGCTGCCCTATTATGCTCTGTTCGGCCTGCCCCGCAAGCTCCGGACGCTGGAAAAGACGCTTGAGAGTATCCCCAAAGCTGGTCGCAGGATACCAGGATGGGCTACTTTTGTGATGCCTGGCTCCTGCTCACCCAAGTCGCCGGGGCACAGGAAACGGTCTGACTTGTCCTATCCGAGCAGTTCCCGCTCTACCGGTCGGATGGGGCGTACGACCCCACAGAGCTGGCGGACTGGTTCCACCAGCAGGCACCGGACATCGCATACCGCTTTGACCAGCGCAACGGCTATCCTGCTCATCAAAAGAAGATAGAGACAGCTTGGGCCGGGACACAGGAGATGGCGAACCAGAGCAATTAGATGAACCTGGCCGGTTGTCAAATTCAGAACACCTACCTAAGAGACAAGCAAGATGGCCTCCTTAAACCGGAGGCCATCTTGCTTGTCTCTTTTCAAAAAAACCTGCACTCAGTCAAACCATTTTTGTTCCAGAAGAAAAGTGAATTGGTGTTTAAGAAAGATTCGGGAATTGTAAAGATACCTCCGCGGCAATCAGGTAAACTGAACACACTATCTGAATGGAGGGATTTTAATATGAATATCCGAATTTTGAGTACAGAACAGATCACCGCTTATGACACTTATCTGCGCATAGAAGAGCGGGCCGCTGGCACCCGGGAGAAGTATCTGCGGGATGTGCAGGCTTTTGTCTGCTGGCTGAATGGAGCCGCCGTGACCAAAGAGGCTGTGACTAGCTGGAAGGAGCGGCTGCTGGCCGAGCACCGGGCGCCTTCCACAGTAAACGCGGCCTTGTCCGCCCTCAACGGCCTGTTCCGTTTTCTTGGCTGGGAGGACTGCCGGACGCGGTTTGTCAGGGTGCAGCGGCGGCTGTTTCGGGACCCGGCCCGTGAACTGACCCGCCCGGACTATGACCGGCTGATCGCCGCAGCGCGGGAATTGGGCAGGGACCGGCTGGCGCTGGTGATGGAAGCCATTTGCTCCACCGGCGTCCGGGTAAGCGAGATCCGCTATCTCACCGTGGAAGCCGTTCAGCGGGGCCGGGCGGAAATTTCTCTGAAAGGGAAAGTCCGTACCATTCTTATTCCCACCAAGCTGGCCCGGAAACTCTTGAAGTACGCCAAGAAAAATAAAACCGTTTCCGGCGAGATCTTTCTCACAGGAAACGGCAAAAGCCTTTCAAGGCGGCAGATATGGGCAGAAATGAAGCGGCTGTGCGTCCATGCGGGCGTGGAACCCTCCAAGGTGTTCCCTCACAACCTGCGCCATTGTTTTGCCACGGCCTACTACCGGGCCTACCGGGATATCGCAAAACTGGCGGACGTACTGGGGCATAGTTCCATCGAAACAACCCGCATCTATCTCCTAACCTCCGGGGCAGAGCACCAGCGGCAGCTCGACCGTCTGGGGCTGGTGTCATAGGCGGAGTTAACATTCCGCACAGATAGCACAAACGCCGGGATATACCCGGCGAAAACTGAATTAACATTCTGACCACAGTTTTAGCGCACAAGTGCCCAGCAGAAGGACCAAGCACAAAAAATAAAGCCCCCTGCTCCCAATAAAAGGAGAGCAGGAGGCGCACAAAACCAAGCCGCAAAAAATCTCCTTTTGCGGCTTGCTTTTCCATGCCCGGAAGTTAGGAAGTTCCTTGCTTTTCGAGAATAGAAATGGTATAATTTCTTTATGTATATAGTCCCGCAGGTAGAAAAACCGTTTTGTTTGGGGCGGAATGTTAATTCTGACGCTGCGAGGTGATAGATGTGCCATTGGAAAAGAGCCAGGAAAGGCCGAGCCTTTCCGAGAATACGGAACGCCTCAGCAGGCCGGGACTGCGCCTGACAGACGAGCTGGAACTGCGTTTTCTGGAAAACCTGCGGGAGCATGGGCGGACAAAGGGGACAATCAGCACCTACCGCCGCAACCTCTCCAAGCTGCGGAAATACCTGCCGGAGGACAGCAATCTGGACCCCGCCTTTCTCTCCAGCTGGCAGTCGGAACTGTTGGAGCAGGGCTATTCCCCCGGCACCGTAAATAGCTGCACGGCCACAGTCAACGGTCTTTTGGAGTTTGCCGGACGGCGGGATCTCCAGGCGGGTCAGATCCCTATAAACGGGGAAGTGTCTTCGCCGGAGCTGACCCGGAATGAATATCTCCGGTTGCTCCAGGCGGCGAAACTCCTGAAGAAACGCCAGACTTATCTGCTGGTGCTGCTGTTTGGCACAATGGACCTGCCGCTTCGCTCCCTGTCCCGTGTGACTGTGGAGGCCGTACAGGAAGGATGGGTGTTTGCTCCACGGCGGTTGCGTGTCCCGCCCTGCCTGCGCGCGGAGCTGCTGGCCTATGCCGGGGAGCGGGGGATCGGGAGCGGCCCGGTGTTCTGCACCCGGTACGGTAAGCTGATGGACCGTGGAAATATTAACGTCCGCATCCAATCGCTGGCCCGCGACGCGCGGGTATCGGCGGAAAAATGTAACCCCCGGTGCCTGCGAAAATTATGTACTGCCACGCAAGAGAGCATCCGGGCCAATCTGGAGCTGCTGGCCGAGCAGACGTATGACCGCCTGCTGGAAAAGGAGTCTTTGACTGCAGGTTGGAGCGACTGCTACAAGGGAGGTGAGGAGTTATGAACGGTGGAATTCCTTTGGCGGGGGCGTTTCAATGCCTGGCCAGGCAGCCGCCGGAGGCCGGATAGAGGCATTATGGAGGGAATTGAAGCTCCATAGGAAAAACACCGATTTTTGCAGACCGCGGCTGTGTGCCAAATCCAGGTCTGTGCAAGGAGGAAGATACCATGAAAAGGCGACTGTTGGCAATGGTCCTTTCGCTGGCTATGCTGATGGGGCTGCTCCCCACGGCTGCGCTGGCGGCGGGCAGCGGGGGGCCTTCTGGCGGTGCCCCGTATCAGGATCTGGGCCAGAGAGAGGAAGGGGCGGTGTCTGCGGCCAAGTTTACCATCTACAAGGATGGCGTGAAAGGCGACTCCCCTAAAGAAAATGTGCAGGCTGGTCAGTTGAGCGAAACCGCGCCCGATCTGACCGGGGAAAACCTTTACTTCGATCACGCCGAGGTGAACGGGAAGCGCGTGTATGAAGCGGGCACTCTGACGGGGCAGGATATCACCTACTACGGCTCCATCAGCGGGGCACTGTCCATTCTGGGCGAGAGCGAAACCATTGACCTTTACTATGTCTCCAAGTATCCGGTAACGTATCATGTGACCGGCGCGGAGAAGACCGCCGGGGACGATCTGGTGAAGAAGGGTGACTCCCTGACCTTTCGGGCAATGCCGTCGGCCAAGGGACAACGACTGGTCGTAAAGGCAGGAGATACTGACATTTCCAACACCGGTACAGTCTTTGGCCAGGACACCGGTGAAATGCTCTTTACGGTGGATAACGTACAGAACGAACTGACTATTACGATCACCGAGACAGCTGCAACATCATATACCTTTTCATATAATACAACTGACGGCGCATTCCGCAATGGCCGCATTACCAGCGGTAACAATAATCAGAGCATAACGCCGGGCGGAACGATCACTTTTAGAATTGAGTCAACAGCGGGCAGCCTGTTAAATCGGTACACATTGAATATGCTGGTCATCAACGGCCACGAGGTTCAGACTCCTGGCACAGAGACCGGCGAGGGTGCTTATGTAGAGTCTACCCTTCCAAGCGGCGAAACAGTACGGATAACTCTGGTGCAGGAGGACACTACAGCAGCTCCAATTCATTATCAGAATGATTATGAGGTTACGATATCCGATGTGTACACTGACCTCTATATCAGCGAAGGTAATTTTAAGCGCACAGACAGAAACGAGGTCATCATCAAGGAACTGTCCGGCATAGGAAATATTGTGGGCTGGGACGATGGCGCTGAGGAATATGTTCCGGGAAGCGTAAACCATGTGTATCTCCAGACGGGCAGAACCGGCAACGAGTTCTACTTCAATCTCAAGCCAGGCTATGAAAAACCGCAGCTTACCGTCAAGGTCAACGGTCAGGTAAGCGAAGCGGAGATGAATTTTGAAAAGAATATCGGAAATCTGCACGACGGGAGAGAACCGAGCTATACGCAGGAGCAATATCAGTACCGCTTTGATCTTCCCAATGGCTTGGGAGACAACATAGAGCTTTTCCTGACCGCGACTCCCATCACCTATTCGGTGGAATACCGGAATGATAGGAATAACAACGACCTGATTGGCGAACCAGAGACGGGCTTCACAGTGGTGGAGGGCAACAAGGATACCATCACCATCACCAGCCGGACACCTTATGAGACGGTAAAGGGGTATTCGCCGGATGGCTACGTTGTAAGAGGAACCAGTGCCCCAGTGTATCACGCCGGCGATATTGTAGATGTAAAAGATGTAGCCGCCGATGCCGCTGGGACCACCATCATCTTTGTACCACACTGGGTTCCTGTGAATGAAGTGAACGAGCGGAATATCACCATCAACCTGTACATCGAAGACCCGACCGACATCAACGGCAGTGACATTCCGGCGGCGAACTACCTGCGCACGGTGGCGGAGGGCGACGCCCTGTTCAGACCGAACGAGGAACGTGGCCGGGAGCATATCCGAGAGTATATTAGCAGCTCTGATGAGCCGTGGAAAGACACTTATAACGATGAGGACTTTGTGCTGCGAGAGGGTGGAGAGATCCAAGTCGTTAAGGAATCGGTTAGCTCCTTAGATTTCCACTTTGATGTGAAAAAGGGCAACCTGACGGTGAAATTCCAGTGGGGTGCGGGTGAGCAGCCCGACACCGCGGTGCCTGCTCTGCCAGAGAATATCACAGAGCAAATTGCCATCAAGCAGGCATTTTCTGTGGATGTGAGTGAGTCCATACCGGAGGGCTATACTGCTTCTACGACAACCGTTGCGGGGACGATGATCGAAGCGGGTGTGGAGAAAACCGTTTACCTGTACAAGGATGCGGACAATGACAATAAGCCGGACAACCACACCATCACCCTGACGTTTAATGCCGGTGAAAACGGAATCATTGATCCTAATAATCTGACATCCGGCGGAGCACTGTCAGAGGATCAAAAGACCCTGACCTACAAGCTGGTAAAACCAGTGGAAGGCGAACTGGAGGGCGACAAGTATCCGCAGATCCCGCAGGTCAACGCAACGGCGGACAGTATGGTCTGGACGGGCTGGTTCAACAATAAAAATGAATCCAGCCGCTACGCCGACTATGCGAACCAACCCGTCGGTGCGGACGCGGCAGATCTCACCTTTGATGCGCATTACGACGCTGCCGAAGGCCATAAAGAAGTTGCCATCCGCTATTACACCGAGCAGGAGAGCGGAGAGTTTGGCCTCGCCCGTACCCTTACCAGTTACCGGAAACCCGGCGAAACTGTTACATACGGCCGCCCTGCCCGTAACGGCTATGTGACTTCCAATGAGGGGACATCCGGCAGCCTGACCGTGACCGAGGATGGACCAAATACCGCCGATGTCTATTATTATCTTGACACGGACAACAACGACAAGCCGGATACCTACACGGTGACGCTGACCTTCCGGGGCACCGGCTATGGCAGTTGGGATATTGAGGACACCATGTGGGAGCAGATGGAGGCAGGAAAGGATTACATCTATGACACGGACTCCCGTGCTCTGAAAGTATTCCTTGTAAAAGCAAACGAAGCAGGCTTTGAGGCGGAGACCTATCCCGAGGCCCCCAAAGTAATTCCCGAAGATACCTACCTGTTTGACTCCTGGCAGGATGACAGCAAGCACGCCTATGGCTCCGGCACGGAGGGCGACGGCATCACCGTTGGAAGTTCCGTGGGGGCGGAAGACGCCAACAAGAGCTACACGTCGGTCTACAACGAGGATAAGAACAACGACGAAAAGCCCGACGACGAGCAGTACATTACGATCACCTTCCGGGCTGGGGAGCACGGGACGTTTGCCGATAGCGAAAAGACAGTGACTTATGATAAGCTGCTGCCGGGCTACAGCTCTTATCCGGAGGCCCCTGCCGTGACAGCAAGCACGGGCTGGCAGTTTGCGGGCTGGAGTCCGGAATACGATAAGAGCGGAACAATAGAAGCGACTGTACAGGAAAGCCAAATGTACACGGCGACTTATCGCGGGCAAGGCACGCTGACCTATGGCGGCAACGCACAGAGCGGCGGAGAGGTTTTCGACCTGCCGGATGAGCAGACCGTTTGGGAAGGAACCACCGTGGAGCTAAGCGGCCAAACGCCAACCCACACCCCCGTCAACGAAACATCCGTTGTATTCATCGGCTGGTCCAGAACGAAAACCGGCCAAATCTATGGCGAGGAGGATCAGGAAGCGTTTGAGAAGATCGCGTTGTTGCCTGGCAGGGTTTACATCGACAGCACGGCTTTGACGATCTACGCCGTATGGGGCTATGATACTGATGGCAACCAGAAGCCGGATGTGACGGAACCCACGGAAAAGCCCAACCTGATCAATGTCGTACCGCCTGCGGCAATCACCGTGGAAAACGGCACCGCCATTGAGGAGATGGGGCTTCCAACGCAGGTGACGATTCAGACCACGAAGGGCGATATGCAGGCTAATGTTACGTGGGATACTCAAAACACAAGCTATGATCCCAGCAAGGCAGAGGCGCAGACCTTCACCCTGAACGGCACGCTCACGCTGCCGGAGGGCGTCACGAACACGAACAGCATTCCCTTGATGACCACCATCAGCATCACCGTGAATGCCAAGGATGTGGAACCCGGCCCCGATCCTTCTGAGTCCTACACCCTGACCTACGATGCCAACGGCGGTTTCGGCGGGCCGGGGCAGGAGAAAGTAAGCGCGGATGAAGCGGAAAACTATCAACTGAACACCACCGACAAACCGACTCACAAGACGGCTGAAGATGGCACCATGATCATCTTCATCGGCTGGAGCGCTGAGCAGGACACTAAAATCTACGGCGCTTCCGATAAGGACGGCCCGAATACCATTGACAAGCTCACCCTGACTGCCAACGATGAAGTTTATGCCGTCTGGGGCTATGACGCCAACGAGAACGGCACGCCCGACGTGGAGGAAGACGGCAAGTACACCCTGGCCTATGACGGCAATGCCATCAACGACGGTGATCAAGTCGCTGGCGTCCCCGACGGCGGAGAAATCAAGTATGTTTCCGGGCAGGTCGCAGTTCTGGACACCGAAGAACCCACCTACACCTTGGCGCCAGCCACGGATGACTCCGCTGTGATTCCCAGCCCCACAGACGAGCCGGAGACAGAGACGCTCCCCAGTGGAGAGTCCGCAGGTGAGGAAGAGCCCACAGAGAGCGAACCTGCCGCAACCGATCCTGTTGAGGAATCCATCCCTACCGAGGAGAGCGCCCCCCCCGTAGAAACCACTCCCGCGCATGTGCCCGAGTTAGCCTCCATCGGCATGACGCGCCTCTCCTACCGCAGTGCGGGCGATGGCAGTGGCGACAGCGTGGTGTTCATCGGTTGGTCCCTCAACCAGCACAGACAGATTTTCAAGGGAACCGATACCGAAGCTTTCAAGTATGTACAAATCGTTCCCGCCGTGACCTTCGACGATGAAGACATCACCGTGTACGCTGTCTGGGGCTATGATTCCGACAACGATGGCACAGCCGACGTGCTGGGCGAGAATTATGTGATTCGCTCCTATGCCGGTCCCAACGGCAGCATCGATCCGAGCGGAGACACCACCGTTGCAGAGGGCGGCGACCAAGGCTTTACCTTTATTCCCGACTCCGGCTATGCGGTGGATAAGATCGTCATTGACGGTGACACGTATCTGAACGACGGCAACCTCAATCTGGCCGGCTATGATGCGGACAGCAAGACCTACACCTTCACCAATGTGCAGGCCGACCGCAGCATCGTCGTGACCTTCTCCGCCGATGCGGACAGCGACGGCGTTCCCGACAAGTACGATCCCGCGCCAAGCGAGAGATACACTGTCACCGCCAGAGTAAACGACGGTAACGGCACCATTACTCCCGTCAGCAAGACCGTTGACGCGGGCGATGATGTTGTATTCACCATTACCGCCTATGGAGGTTACGCACTAGACTACATCACTGTGGACGGCAAGGTGGTCTACTCCAACAATGATGCAGAAAATCCATTCAAGGATACCTGGACGCTCAAGAACGTGCAGGCAAACAGCGAAGTTGTGGCCTACTTTGGCGAGGATCAGAACGGCGACGACGTTCCCGATGCGCCGACCTACCTGACCGTCACGGCGCGGGCCGGTGAAAACGGCTCCATCAGCCCCAGCGGCACCTTGCTGGTGAAGCGAGGCGAGAGTCAGAGCTTCAGCATCACTGCAAGCTCCGACTACCATATCTCCGATGTGGCAGTAAACGGCGTAAGCGTGGGCGCGGTCAGCAGCTATGAGATGATAAGCATCTCCGAGAACATGACCATCACGGCCAGCTTCGCCCGCGACAGCAGCGGCGGCGGAAGTCACACCACCCGCTACACCATCACGGCCAGCGCCGGTAAGGGCGGAGAGATCAGCCCTGACGGAAGCGTTCGCGTGGTCCGTGGCAGCAGCAAAACCTTTACCATTACCCCGGATGCGGGCTATGTGATCGAGGATGTGCTGGTGGACGGCGAGAGCGTCGGCGCTGTGGATAAGTACACCTTTGAGAATGTGCGTGAAAAGCACACCATCGAGGCGGTCTTTGCCGAGCAGAACGGCGGTGTGGCAGACCCGGACGACACCGGCGTATCTGGCTGGCTGAACACCAAGGACCACAGTGCCTATCTCGGCGGTTATGGCGGCGGGTGGTTTGGGCCTGACGATAACATGACCCGCGCCCAGGTGGCGCAGATGTTCTATAACCTCCTGCTCAATAAGAATGTGCCCATCACGGTCAGCTTCTCCGACGTGGCCCCGGACGCATGGTATGCCGAGGCGGTCAATACCTTGGGCAGTCTGGGCATCGTCGCCGGTATCGGCAACGGGCAATTTGCCCCCGACCGGGCGATCACCCGTGCGGAGTTCACCGTGATCGCTATGCGCTTTGCAGAACTGGACACCAGTGGGGAGAACATCTTTACGGATGTATCCGAGAACGACTGGTTCTATGACTATGTGGTAGGCGCGATCAAGTATGGCTGGATCACCGGCTACTCCGATGGCCGCTTCGGTCCTTACGACACCATCACCCGCGCCCAGGTGACCACCATCGTCAACCGGATGCTGGACCGCAGTGCGGATGAAGCCTATGTGGACCGCCACGCAGATGAACTGGAACAGTTCACCGATGTGCCGGACACTCACTGGGCTTACTACGAGGTCGCAGAGGCCACCAATGCCCACGACTACGACCGCACCAGCGGCAGCGAAGACTGGACACAGCTCTGGTAAGCATACTGAACAGTACGGAGGAAAGGGACTTCGTTCCCTTTCCTCCGTATGCATAAATAAAATATGGAGTTCTCTAAGCCGTAATATACTTAATTGCCGCATTGCCGCCTTTACAGAAATGGAAGAAGGCAGCAATGCATCCCACTTCAATACCGCCCTGTTAAAACACAGCATCCCTCTGCCGGATGGACCTGCTGAATCATTGGAGAAGCACATGACAAATCCGGAAGCCTTTTGCGGTGTGCCGTAATACCCCATTTTTCTTGTAACTACTCATTCGTTTTATCCATTGCCGAGAAGTGCACTGCCGGACAATTGGCATTGGAACATCTTTTTAGATGCCGTTTATAATTTGCTGTCTTAACTTTTGGCTTTAGGCCCATGAAACACACGGGTTCTATTTTGTATCCCCTTTTCTTTCACGCAGGAGAGGATGCCTGTTGACATCCCCTCTTTTTTACTTCCCTCTTCCTCCTGTCTCCTTGGCAGGACGCAGTTCTGCGCTGGAGGAAGAAAACTCAAGTACGAGACCTACCTCAAGCTCATCATCGCCACCGGGATGCGGCAGGGCGGCTACTGCGCGATCTGCATGGGGGTGACATCAACTGGCAGGAGCACATCTCGTCGGTTCAGACAGCTGTTTCATGCGCACACTGTAGTACAATCCTTCTCCAATTCATGGCGTCCCCATGACAACGCTGTCGCCGAGCCATTCTCCGCCACACTAAAACAGGAAGAGCTTTACCGGAAGGATTATACCTCCGAGGCAGACTTCAAACAATGTCTTGCCTCCTGCATCGAGTACATCGAGCTTTACAACACACAGCGGCCGCATCGCACGTTGAAAAACCGCATACCCTGTCGGGTGGAAGAGGCATTCATGAACAGCAAGTCAGGGGGAGCGGTTTGCTGACATATCAGGGGTTCGTATCCGGCCGATTACATGTTTTGTATTTTGATTTTGTCCTATCTGTATTTTGCAGATGACACAAGGCAAGAACTATAGGAAATCCTGACCTCCTTGCAGTGCAAAAAGTTCAGGCATAAATTGACCCTACCCAATCCAAACAATGACATGCATTTGTTCAGATCGGATAGGGTCATTCATTTGGTGGAGGTGAGGGGAGTTGAACCCCTGTCCGAAAGCACTTTAACGGGACTTTCTCCGGGCGCAGACGGTTATTGCGGGAGTCTTTCTCCCTGTTCCCCTTCCGGACGGCAAGCCGTCACGCCGTCCGGTCAGGTGAGAGTCATCATGCGTGGGCGGGGCAACTCTTACCCGCCGCACGGACGCCACATCAACGACGCCTTCCCCGGCCTGTGGCCACTCCGGTTCAGACGGCCGCCTTTAATTAGGCAGCAATAGCAACTTGTCTGTTGTTATTTGATTTATAAATTGCCCGTTTTATGGCGGTCAGGCGCCGCCGCCCGCTGGTCCCGCCTCCATACCCCCGTCGAAACCGGTACACCCCCCTGTCGTCGGGACAGACTGTGCTCTACCCGCTCCCGGCTGCGCCGAGAGCTCGCAATGCTCCGTTGTCCCTCCACTTCCCATCACAAACGCTTCGCTGGTTTGTGATGGGAGCCTGCGATTCGCATCTCCATGCCGGGGGCCTTTCTGGGATATCTGGCAGGATACCAATGGAGATTGTAACACATCCCGCTGTCGGAATGTGTTACAATTCCATGACATTTCAGGTTTTAGTAAATTTTACCATCAGCTTCACCGGCGCGACTTTGGCCAGCAGCCGGTAGAATTTGTAGAACAGCCGCGGCGTGTACATAGTCCTGCCCGCCTTGGCGGCCCGCAGCGCGCCCGCCGCTACCCGCACCTGGTCGCAGTAAGGCAGGTACTCAAAGGCCGGGGAACGGCCAGTGATGCTGCCCACGTCCAAGAACTCCGTTTTCATGGGGCCGGGGCACACCGCCGTAACGGTAATGTCCCTTCGCTTCAGCTCTTCACTGAGGCCCACAGTGAAGGAGGACACATACGCCTTGCTAGCGCCGTACACCGTCATCCGGGGCGTGGGGCAGAAGGATGCGATGGAAGACGTGTTGAGGATGCGTCCCCCCGCCGGCATATAGGGAATGACCAGGTTCGTCATCGCCGTCATGGCCCGGACGTTCAGATCTACCATCCGGGTCTGGACAGCGGTCTCCGTCTCCCCCATCCGGCCCAGGTAACCGCAGCCGGCGTTGTTGATGAGGATCGCCACCTCCGGTTTCTCCGCCGCCAGTTTTTCCTGCAGGGTGGTAAAGGACATGGAATCGCACAGGTCCAAGGGAAGGCAGACCGTCTCCACCCCCACCATCTCCCGGGCGATCTCCTCCAGCCGGTCCTCCCGGCGGGCAATGAGCCAGCAGCACTCAATCTCCGGGAATATGTCCGTCAGCTGGCGGGCAAACTCCCGTCCCAGACCGGAGGACGCGCCGGTGATGATGGCCGTCTTCATTGGGCTCTCCCCCTCTCAGCGCTTTTCAGGCTCCGGATAGTCCACGCCCTGGGTGTCCACCCGAATGCTCTGAATGACCACCGGTGTCTTGGGCTTGTCGTTCCAGTCGGTGGGGACCTCCGAGATGCGGATGGCCTCCTCCACGTTTCCGGTCACCTGGCCGAAGGCGGCGTACTGCCCGTCCAGATGGGGCGCCGGGGCCACCATGATGAAGAACTGGCTGCCGGCGGAGTCCGGATGCATGGCCCGGGCCATGGACAGCACGCCGGTGGTGTGCTTCAGGTCGTTCTGGACAAAGCCGTTGCCGGAGAACTCGCCCCGGATGTCATAGCCGGGGCCGCCCATGCCGTTGCCGTCGGGGCAGCCGCCCTGGATCATGAAGCCGGGGATGACCCGGTGGAAGATCAGGCCGTCATAAAAGCCCTTGTTGGCCAGGGAGATGAAGTTGGCCACCGTGTTGGGAGCCTTGGCGGGGTATAGCTCGCCGGTCATCACAGCGCCGTTTTCCATGGTGATGGTGACAATAGGGTTCGTCATGTCAGACATATCATCGATTCCTTTCTTTTAGGGTGCGGTCAATCTCCCGCTTGGCGTCCCGCTGGGAGGCAGCCGCCCGCTTGTCATAGTTCTTCTTGCCCCGGCACAGGCCGATCTCCAGCTTCACCCGGGAATCCTTAAAATAGACGGACAGGGGCACCAGGGCATAGCCGTCCTGCTTCACCAGGGCATGGAGCTTGCGGATCTCTCGTTTGTGCATCAGCAGCCGCCGGGAGCGCACCGGGTCCCGGTTGAAGATGTTGCCCTTCTCATAGGGGGAGATGTGCATCCCATGGACGAACAGCTCCCCATCCTTTACCGTACAGTAGGCGTCCTTCAAATTCAGCGTTCCGGCCCGGATGGACTTGACCTCCGTGCCCGCAAGCTCGATGCCCGCCTCGTACCGGTCCTCCACGAAGTAGTCGTGGAAGGCCTTGCGGTTCTGGGCCGCGATCTTGATTCCCTTCTTCTCCGTGGGGCTCACCTCTTTCCTGGAAGGTTTTATTATAATACCATATTTTCCCCGCATCTTCAAGAGAAAGTCACAGTTGGCTTTTTCTGGAGGATATGCTATAATAAAGTGATTGAGTATGTCCTGAATATACAAAAAATAGACACAAGGTGGAATGCTATATGAATCAGACTGCGGATCTGACGGAGAAGACCCTCAGCCGGGAGGAAAAGTACCAGGGAAGCTTCCTGAGCCTGCACGTGGACCAGGTGCAGCTGCCGAACGGCAGGACCTCTTTCCGCGAGGTAGTAGAGCATGTGGACGGCGTGGCCATTCTGGCCCTGGACGACCGGAACAATGTGCTCACCGTCACCCAGTACCGCTATGTGATCGGAAAGACGCTGCTGGAGATCCCCGCCGGAAAGCTGGAGCCGGGCGAGGACCCGGTGGCCGGTGCCCTGCGGGAGCTGAAGGAGGAGACCGGTGCCGTGCCGGACACCTTCCTGCCCATGGGCGTGACCCTGCCCTCCCCCGGCTGTCTCAGTGAGCGGCTGTACCTCTTCCTGGCAAAGGGCCTGCACATGGAGTCCCAGCAGTTGGACGAGGATGAATTCTTGAATGTGGAGCGCATTCCCTTCAATGAGATGGTCCACCGCGTCATGGACGGGGAGATCGAGGACAGCAAGACCATCGCCGCCGTGCTGAAGGCAAAAGTGCTTCTGAATCTTTGAGAGGAGACTCTGCCATGAGCGATCCGAAAACCGTCCTGATCGTGGAGGACGAGAAGAATATCGTGGACATCCTGCGGTTCAATCTCCAGCGGGCGGGCTATCAGACGCTGGAGGCCTATGACGGAGAGGACGGCCTGGCTCAGGCGGTATCCGCCAATCCGGACCTGATCCTGCTGGATGTAATGCTGCCCAAGAAAAACGGCTTTGACGTGTGCCGCGCCCTGCGGGATCAGGGCAGCAGCGTTCCCGTCATCATCCTCACCGCCCGGGAGGAGGAGGCGGACAAGGTCCTGGGGCTGGAGATCGGTGCCGACGACTATATCACCAAGCCCTTCTCTATGCGGGAGCTGGTGGCCCGGGTAGGAGCCAACATCCGGCGGACCACCATGACGCCGCCGGCTGCCGCCTCTGCCGCGGCCTCCGCCATGCCCGTGTCCGGGGATTTGTCTATCAATACCGACAGCCACCAGGTCTTCCGGGCCGGTAAGGCCATCGACCTGACCCAGCGGGAGTATGAGCTGCTGACCTTTCTGGCCAGCCATCCCAACAAGGTCTACTCCCGCATCGACCTGATGGAGCAGGTGTGGAACTACGGCTATGTGGGCGACGACGTGCGGACCGTGGACGTGACGGTCCGGCGCCTGCGGGAGAAGATCGAGGCCGACCCCGCCAATCCTGTCTTCATCCTCACCCGCCGGGGCGCCGGCTACTACTTCTCCGTGAAATGACTCCGCCCCCCATTCTCTAAGGAAAGAAGGTGTTCGCCGTGTTCCGCAGCCTGCACATGAAGCTGATGCTGATTCTGCTGCTGCTCATCACCTCGCTGATGGCGGTGGTAGGTGCATTCCTGACCACCAGCGTCTCCAGCTTCTATATCGACACCTTTTACGAGCAGATCAGCGCCGTGTTCAGCGACGACAGCGACGGCTATGTCTCCACCCTCCGGGCCCGGGCGGCCGAACCGGACGGCGCCGCCGGCATCAAGGAGATGCTGGAGGGCCGGGCCGGCTCCCTGGGCATCGACTACCGCACCCGGAACTACTTCATCCTGGATGGGCAGAGCGGCACCTACCTGGACGGGTCTGCAGAGGCGTCAGAGCTCCCCCGGGAGCAGACCGCCAACCTGCTGACCGCCCGGAATGCCGTGGCTCAGGGCGACAGCACCCTGGTGGGAGACCGCAGCGACATCACCGCCGACTATATGGACGCAGCCATCCCCATCATGGGGGGCGGAAACGCCTACATCATTTACATCCTGGACAACAAGGACACAGTGACGGACCTGAACTCCCAGCTCTTCCTCATCATCATGCAGGCGCTGGTGATCGGCCTGCTGATCTCTGTCCTGTTGAGCTTCCTGCTGTCCAAGACCATGGTGGGCCCCATCGAAAAGCTCACCGCCGGGGCAGAGCGGGTGGCCGCGGGAGACTTTGACAGCCAGCTCCCCGTGGAGTCCACTGACGAGATCGGCATCCTCACGGGCACCTTCAACGAGATGGCCGATGTCCTTCAAGCCACGCTGGCCGCCGTGGAGAACGAGCGGAACAAGCTGGACACCCTGTTCCTCCACATGACCGACGGCGTGGTGGCCTTTGACCACGACAGCCTCCTTATCCACTGCAATCCCGCCGCCACCAATATGCTCCATCGCAGTGTGCCGGAGGGCACTACCTACGATACCCTCTTCGGTCAGGTCTATCCCTTCCAGGAGACCCTGGCCCTCCAAAGACCCAACTACGCCGAGGCGGAGATGGAGGTGGGGGACCGGACGCTGGAGCTGTTTCTGGCGCCGTTTTCCGACCAGGCCAGCGGCGGCGTGCTGGTGGTGCTTCATGACGTGACGGAGCAGCACCGCAACGAGGAGCGGCGCAAGGAGTTCGTGGCCAATGTCTCCCACGAGCTGCGCACCCCCCTCACCAACGTCCGCAGCTATGCCGAGACCCTGCGGGACGCGGAGGGAGACATCCCTGTGGAGACCTCCAACAGCTTTCTGGACATCATCATCACGGAGACGGACCGCATGACCCACATTGTTCAGGATCTGCTGACCCTCAGCCGCCTGGATGCGGGCAATGCGGAGCTGGTGCTCTCCCGCTTTCCTTTCGGGGACGCCATTGAGAGCGTCACCCGTGCCAATGCCCTGGCCGCCAAGCAGCACGGGCACACGCTGACCTATACTCCGCCGGAGAGCCTGCCCTTGATCGTGGGGGACCGGAGCCGGCTGGAGCAGGTGATGATGAACGTCATCGGCAATGCCGTCAAATATACGCCCGACGGCGGACACATCACCATCACCGCCGGCTCCACAGAGGCGGAGGTCTGGATGGAGGTCTGCGATGACGGCATCGGCATCCCAGAGAAGGATCGGGACCGGATCTTCGACCGCTTTTATCGGGTGGACAAGGCCCGTTCCCGGGAGTCCGGCGGCACGGGCCTGGGTCTCTCCATCGCCAGGGAGATCGTCCAGCGCCACCACGGCACCATCGCCCTGGCGCCCCACGAGGGCCCCGGCACCACCATCCGGCTGACGCTGCCCATCGGCGGGCCCTCCAACCCCATCTGAGAAAGTCACATCCGCAAAACCGCTGAAAGGAGGCTGCCCATGGATCAAACGGCCCGGCGCAGGCGCCGCAACCTCATCCAGAACATCGCCATCGCGCTTCTGTCCGTCTCGGCGGTGCTCCTGTTCGCCCAGCTGCAGCTGTACAATCTGGGCACGTCGGAGGACCCGCTCTATCTGGAGCGGCTGACCGGCGAGGGCTCACCCTCCCGGCTGCGGGAGTTTCCCGCTCCGGTACGGGTGGTCCTCACGGACTCCTACGGCCGGTATGGCAGCCTGGGCTTCACTACCAACAGTGACGGCTTCTCCGCCCTGGGCCTGCGGGAGGCTCTGGGCTCCGTCCAGCACCTTGCTCCTTCTGCAACGGATGCCTTTCGGGGTGCCCTCTCGGGCCCTTCCATCTATTTTGATTTTTTGAATCCCCTGCCCCTCCAGGTGCTTGCCGAGCTCACCGGTGCAGAGGGCACCGCGTTGGAGGGAAATGCCCGCTGTCTGCTGCTGGCCGCAGGGGCGGACGGCTCCGTCCATCTCTATGTATGGGACGGTGCTGATACCGTCCTCACCGGCACCGTCGCCTCCACCGCCCTCTCCATAGATTCTCTTACAGAGGCAGTGAGCCAGTCCGGCATGGGAAGCGTCTCCTTCGCCTTTGAGGTTGTGGAGATGGAGCCGCTATACGGCAAGCTGTTTCCCCTCTCCATCCTGCCGACGGAGTTACCGCAGCTGCCGGTCCTCTCTGCCGCTTCATCCATCTCCGGCACGGACTGGCTGCTGGCGGCTTTCGGCTTCAACATCAACACGCGGGAGCGCTATGCGGAGGCCGACGGCACGGAGGTCATCACCGAGGTCGAAGCCGATCGCTCCCTTCACATCCGTCCCTCCGGGGAGATCACCTACCGCAGCGGAACAGATGCTACGCTGGAGATCTCCGCACAGGAGGAGGTCCCCACTGCGGCGGAAGCCGTGCTGGGTGCCAGTATCCTGCTGGAACAGCTGACAGAGGACCGCTCCGGCGAGGCAAGGCTGTATCTGGAGTCCGTCAGTCAGGGCGGAGACACCACCCAGCTTCTGTTCGGATATCAGATCGATGGTGTCCCCATTCGCTTCTCCGACGGCGGACACGCCGCCGAGATCACGCTCTCCGGCACCAGCGTCACCCGCCTCACCCTGCGGTTCCGGCAGTACAGCACCGCCGGGGAGACGTCGCTCCTGCTGCCGCTGCGGCAGACGCTGGCCATTGCAGCGGAGCATCCCGGCACAGAGCTGTCTGTGGGCTATGCCGACGGCGGCGGAGACTCGGTATCCGCCAGCTGGCTGGCGGACTGAGTGCAGCGGATACAAGCCGCTCCGGCGGTGGAAAGGAGGTCCGACGGATGGAGAGCTTCCGTCTGAAAAACATCATCATTCTGATCCTGGCTCTGATGAATCTCTGCCTCCTGGGCCTGCTGGGAGTACGGCTGACCACCGGCTATTCCGCCCAGGCAGAGGCCCGTCAGCAGATGGTGCAGCTGTTCGCGGCGGAGGGTGTCTCTCTGGATGACGGCATTATCCCCGGCGCCACACCGCCCGCCGGCCTGACCTTGTCCAGGGACCCGGACGAGGATGAGAAGCTGGCCGGCTTTCTCCTGGGAGATGAGCTGGTCATGTCTGATGGTGGCGGCGGCGTCACCACCTATCAAAGCGAAAACGGCAGCGCCGTCTTCCGGTCCGACGGCACCTTTGACGTGGTGATCGAACAGAGCGGCGAGACAGCGGACGCCCTGTGCCGGGCCTTCTGCCGTGCGTTCCACTACGAAGCCCTCGCCTTCTCCCTGGATGGGGAGGACGGCAGCGCCTCCGCGGTCCAGACCTACGACGGGGCCCCGGTGGTCAACTGCACCGTCTCCTTCTCCATCTCCGGCGGGCGGGTGGCCTCCGTCAGCGGTACCCACCTGCCCCAGGCGGGACAGACCGCCAATGGGAACGGTGCCCTGTCCGCTCTGGATGCCCTCAATGCCTTCCTCGGCACCGTTCAGAGCGGCGCGGTGGTCACTGCCGTGACGGACCTGTACCTCTGTTATGAGCTGCAGAGCACCACAGCCACTCCTATGGCCCTGGTGCCCGCCTGGTGCGTTTCTACGGATACGGCTGATTATTATGTCAACTGCTACACCGGCGCGGTCTCCTCCGGCTGAGTAACTGGAGCCCTGCCGGGCAGATAATTTGTTTCCAAATTTCTCCGCCTGTGCGCCGCGATTCGGCCTGAAGCGGCTGTTTTCAGCCGTCGGCGGCTTTGGAATTTTGACGAATTTTGACGCGGAACCCGTCCGGCTCGCAGGAAGGGTTTGCATTTTGCGCGGGGATATGGTATAGTTTGGGTGTGTGAGCTTCCCCATCCGGAAAATTTCTCCGGTTTCGCAGGTCTTTAGCGGGTATGAAGCGGCACGGGCCGGGCACACTGTTTCATAGAAATTACAGGTGCCGCCACAAAAGAAAGCGCCTTTTGAAGAGAGGGTATCGACTTTGACAAAGTATATTGTACAGGGTGGTCATCCCCTGTTTGGTGAAGTAGAGATCAGCGGCGCCAAAAACGCCGCCGTTGCCATCATTCCCGCCGCTCTGCTGGTGGACGGGGTCTGCCGGATCGAAAATATCCCCCAGATCTCCGATGTGACGCTGTCCCTGAAGATTCTGGAGCATTTGGGTGCCGGCATCCGCGTCATCAACCGCCATACAGTGGAGATCGACGCCAGCCGCATCCGCTCCACCCGAACCTCCTATGAGTTGGCCCGGAAGATGCGGGCCTCCTATTATCTGATTGGTTCTCTCCTGGGCCGCTTCGGCCAGGCGGAGGTCGCCATGCCCGGCGGCTGCAACTTCGGGGTGCGCCCCATCGACCAGCACGTGAAGGGCTTTACCGCGCTTGGCGCCAAGGTCATGGTGGAGGGCGGCTTCATCAACGCTTCCACGGAGACCGGCCGCCTCAAGGGCGCCAACATCTATTTGGATGTGGTCTCCGTGGGCGCTACCATGAATATCATGATGGCCGCCGTCCGGGCGGAAGGCAACACCGTCATCGAGAACGCTGCCAAGGAGCCTCATATCGTGGACCTGGCCAACTTCCTCAACTCGATGGGCGCCAACATCCGGGGTGCCGGCACGGACACCATTAAAATTCAGGGCGTGGACCGCCTGCGGGGCGGCAGCTACGCCATCATTCCCGACCAGATTGAGGCAGGCACCTATATGGCCGCCGTGGCTGCCACCGGCGGCCAGATCCTGGTGAAGAATATCATCCCCAAGCACATGGATTGCATCACCGCCAAGCTGGTGGAGATGGGCGTGGAGGTAGAGGAGCGGGAGGACACCCTTCTGGTCCGCCGCAGCGGCCCCTTGCAGAAGGCCAATGTGAAAACCATGCCCTATCCGGGCTTCCCCACAGATATGCAGCCCCAGATCACCACCGTCCTCTGCCTGGCGGAGGGCACTTCCCTGGTGACGGAGAGCGTCTGGAACAACCGCTACCGCTATGTGGATGAGCTCAAGCGCATGGGCGCCAGCATCCAGGTAGACGACAAGACCGCTGTGGTGGAGGGCGTGGACCATCTCACCGGTGCGCCCATCCAGGCCTGCGATCTGCGGGCCGGCGCGGCATTGGTGATCGCTGCCCTGGCTGCCAAGGGCGAGAGCGAGATCAGCTGCGTACAGTATATCGAGCGGGGCTATGAGGATATCGTCACCAAGCTCCAGGGCCTTGGCGCTTCCATCCGTACCGTGGAGGTCCCCGGTGAGTCCGAGGAGCTGGAGGCTCACATTGGCTGAAACGGGGTACAGGCTTCTCTAGGTTTCCCCCGCTGCCGCGGGGTTATACAATCAAGACATTTCCATAGATCGAGCGATTTTACGTCCGCGATGGAGGATGGCGACTTTCGTCGACGGCCTCCCTTGTGGACGTCTTACTTTTCACCGGAAGAGGTATGTTTTTTGACCACCGTACATACGCTGGCAAGCGGTTCCTCCGGGAACGCGCTGCTGCTCTCCTGCGGGGAGAGCTATATTCTGCTGGATGCGGGCATTTCCTGCCGCCGCATCACTGCCGCTTTGCGGGAGCTGGGCCTGGAGCTCGGAAGCCTCACGGCCATTCTCATCACGCACACCCACGCGGACCACATCTCCGGCCTGCAGACGCTGCTCAAGCGCTGCGCCGCCCCGGTTTTTACCACCGAGCGGGCCGCCCGGGAGCTATCCTGGCGGCTGCCCGGCGCAGAGACACGGCTGGACGCGCTGGACTTCGGCATCCCCCAGTCTATCGGAGAGTTTGCCGTGACGGCATTTCCCACATCCCATGACGCTCCCGGTTCCTGTGGTTTCCGGCTGGACGCCGCCGGCGGCGCCGTCGGTGTCCTGACGGATACCGGCTACGTCACCGACGAGGCTGCCGACATTCTGGAGGGCGTGGATCTGGCGGTGCTGGAGGCCAACCACGACATCGAGACCCTCCGCAGCGGGCCCTACCCCTACTATTTGAAACAGCGGATTCTGGGCGCACAAGGCCATCTCAGCAATGAGGATGCCGCCCGTTTTGCCGCCGTTCTGGCGCAGAGCGGCACATCAGAGATCATCCTGGCCCATCTGAGCCGGGAGAATAATACGCCCGCCATGGCGCAAACTGCCGTAGAACGGGCTCTCTCCGCCGCAGGTGTCTCGCCTCTGCTGTCTGTGGCTCCCAGGGACTGCCTGGGCCCAGCCCACACCGTGAGCAGGAGGTCCGTATGCAGAAGGTGACGATCCTGTGTGTCGGAAAGCTGAAGGAGAAATTTTATATAGACGCCGCGGCGGAGTACGTCAAGCGGCTGTCCCGCTTCTGTAAGCTGGAGCTGGTAGAACTGCCGGAGGAGCGGCTGCCGGAGGACCCCTCCCCCGCCCAGATCGAGGCGGCCCTTTTGAAGGAGGCTGCTGCCATCCGGGCCAAGCTCCCATCCGGCGCCGCCCTGATCGCTCTGTGCGTGGAGGGAGAGCCGCGGTCCAGCGAGGCGCTGGCCCGGCAGATGGCTGCCTGGGCCAGCCAGGGCGTGGGACATCTGGTGTTTCTCATCGGCGGGTCCTTTGGCCTGCACCCCTCCATCAAAGCAGAGGCCAGGCTGCGGCTCTCCATGTCTCCCATGACCTTCCCCCACCATCTGGCCCGGGTGATGGTGCTGGAACAGATCTACCGGGCGTATCAGATCAACGCAGGCACCAAATATCACAAGTAAAGGACGTGGAACTATGACAGAACCGGCAAAGGACTTCTGGGCCCGGGCGGACCGGGACCTGCTGGACCGCTGGCCGAAAGACGAGGCAGGCGCACCGGAACCCGCCGCCAAGCTGGACATCCAGTGGGAGCTAGACAGCCAGGCGGACATCACTGTGTCGTTTTTGGAAAGCTGCGGCATCCCCGCCTTCCAGAATGGGTCCCTGGGCAAGGTGCTGGGAGGCTTCGCCTCCCAGGGAGTAGAGATTTGGGTCCCCGCCTCCCAACTGGAGGAGGCCCAGGCGCTGCTGAACACCCCCGCGGAAATCCCGGAGCAGGACTAATGTCCCGCCTCCGTTCTCAATTTACACAACAGGAGGTATCTCTCGCATGGATTTTATGAAGGAATATGAAAAGTGGCTGGCGAGTCCTGCCCTGTCCGACGCGGAGCGTGCGGAGCTGGAGAGCATCCGAAATGACCCCAAGGAGATTGAGAGCCGGTTCTACGGCCCGCTGGAGTTCGGCACCGCCGGCCTGCGGGGCATCATGGCCGTGGGCCTGCACAACATGAACATCCATGTGATCCGCTGGGCCACCCAGGGCTTTGCCCAGGTCATCTGCGCCGAGGGCGAGGAGGGCAAGCGCCGGGGCGTGGCCATCTGTATGGACTGCCGGAACCACTCCATGGAGTTCGCCCGGGCGGCGGCGGAGGTCTGCGCCGCCAACGGTATCCATGTGCGGATCTTCGAGTCCCTCCGCCCCACGCCGGAGCTGAGCTTCGCCGTGCGGGAGTACCGCTGCCAGGCGGGCATCAATGTCACCGCCAGCCACAATCCGAAGGAGTACAATGGCTACAAGGTCTACTGGGAGGACGGCGCCCAGCTGCCCCCTCACCACGCCGACGCCATCGCCGCTGCTCTGGAACAGATCGACGTCTTCAATGGCATCCGGCGCATGGACTTCGACGAGGCGGTGAAGGCCGGCCTCATTGAGACTATGGGGGAGGAGACGGACCGGAAGTTTATGGCCAACGTCACTGCCATGATTAACGACAAGGAAACCGTGGCCAAGGTGGCGGACACCTTCAAGCTGGTGTACACTCCCTTCCACGGCTGCGGCTACAAGCTGGTGCCGGAGGCATTGCGGACCCTGGGCATCAAGCACCTGATCTGTGAGCCCAAGCAGATGGTGATCGACGGCGACTTCCCCACCGTGGTCTCCCCCAACCCGGAGAACCCGGAGGGCTTCTATCTGGCCATCGACCTGGCCCGGGAGAATGACGTGGACTTCATCCTGGGCACTGACCCGGACAGCGACCGGGTGGGCATCATGATCCGGAACCACAGCGGCGAGTACCGCCCCGTCACCGGAAATCAGACCGGCGTGTTGCTGCTGGACTACCTCATCGGCGCCATGCGCCGCTCCGGCAAAATGCCGGAGAAGCCCGTGGCCCTCAAGACCATCGTCACCACGGAGATGGCCCGGAAGGTGGCTGAGTCCAACGGCGTCACCTGCTACGACACCTTCACTGGCTTCAAGTTCATGGCGGAGAAGAAGAACGCCCTGGAGGCCGCCGGCGAAGGAAAGGTCATCTTCTCCTATGAGGAGAGCTACGGCTACATGCTGGGCGACTACGTCCGGGACAAGGACGCCGTCACCGCCTCCATGCTGCTGACGGAGATGGCCGCCTGGTACGCCGCCCAGGGCATGACGCTGTTCGACGCCCTGGAGAAGCTATACGAGAAGTATGGTCACTACGCCGAAAAGACCTACAACCTGGTGATGCCCGGCCTGGACGGTCTGAAGGATATGGCGCAGCTGATGAAGAATCTCCGGGAGAATCCCCCGGCGGAGATCTCCGGCGTGAAAGTCGTCACCCGGAAGGACTACACCGACGGGTCCGTGGTGGACTGCGCCACCGGTGCGAAGAGCGCCATGGAGCTCTCCGGCTCCAACGTGCTGCGGTTCGAGCTGGCGGACGGCACCACCATTCTGGTGCGACCCTCCGGCACGGAGCCCAAGATCAAGGTGTATATTCTGACCCAGGGCGCGGATTCTGCCGCCTGTGACGCCAATCTGGAGAAGTACGGCCAGTGGGTCAAGACGCTGCAAAAATAAGACGTCCCTTCTTAGTATCCAAACAACGGCGCCCGTTCCTTTCGGAACGGGCGCCGCTTTTTGGGTTTTCAGAACCAGGCCGCCTGCTGCTCCCGGAACCGGGGCTCCGGGCCGTGGGCGTAGGGGTCGTAACGGCCCAGGTTGCAGCCGAACTCCTGGAGACGGGCGATCTGCCCCGTTGCCGTCCAGCGGACCAGGGTCATACCCTCGAACACCTCCCGGCGGCCGTCGTCCATCCGGTTGGCGAAGGTCCACTCCACCACCGTCTGGTCCCCCTTGTGGAAGAACTGGCGGATATCCCACCGCTCCACCGTGCCCCGGCGATTCCACTCGGTGAACCACCAGGCGATCTTGTCCGCGCCGTGGTACTCCGGGCCCCAGCTCTCGATGTACACCGCGTCCGGGGCGAAAAGGTCCCGGATGCCGGTGTCCCGCTTGGTGAGCCACATGTCGAACCATTGGCAGATGGCCGCTTCCCGCTGTTCCATCTGATTGCTCCTTTCCGCTGTATCTGCTCTTATCTATAAGCAAAATGAATTAGGATGCGAGGATGTTCTGAACCTCCGCCAGCAGGGTCTCCCCGTCGTGCAGGGGATAGCCGTCCACCGCAAAGCGCCCCTGACTGCCCACCAGGATGACGGATTCCCCATTGGCACCCAGGAGCATGACGGTATCCGCTTCCAGAGGATATACCCCAACGGGATTCTTCCAGCGGAACCTAGAGGCCCCCCGCATTGTAGCCTCCAGGTCCGCCAGCTGCTCCGGCCGGAGCGACGCCGTCAAATCCCGTCCGTCCTGCCGGACCTCCAGCAGCTGGAAGTCCTCTCCCCCTGCCGGGGCGGGTAGCAGGAAGAAATAGCCAGCCAGGGCTGCCACGGCCACAACACATACCAGCAGAACTTTCCATGTTCTTTTCATATGCGCCCCTTCTTTGTCACTGCTCCGGCAACAGGGCCCAAAGCTGTTCCAGGAGTTCTTCGCCATTGATGAGGGGATACCGTCTGTCACCATCATAAATTACGGCGGTGTCCTCGTCCAGATAGATATGCCATAGCCCCTCACTGTCTCTCCCGTTGATCTCCACACTGCTCTCCGAGAGCCATGGAGAGCAGCCAACACGGTACCCCCTCTTTCCGCGCCCAGCACCAGTCCCTTGATGGCGTCTAAAGTATCCTGATCGATCTGTTCCGTGATGTCCTCTAGTGTCTCCCCTGCTCTGATGAAGCTGATTTCAAAGTCCCCTCCCACCGCAGGGTAGTGCAGGACATACCGTGCGCAGATTCCCACAGTCATGGCCGCCACCGCTGCCACTACCACAACGCACGCCAGCAAAATTTTCCATTTTCTTTTCACAGGCGCATCCCTCCCCTGTCACGGCTCCGGCAGCAGGGCCCAGACCTGTTTCAGCAGCCCTTCGCCGTCAATAATGGGGTAGCCGCCCCTTTGTCCGTCGCAGAGTACGCAAGCTTCGCCGTCCAGCTCAAAGAACCAGGGTCCATGGCTGTCGACGCCTATGATCTGCACCGTGTCCTCCCGCAGCTGCCTTGGAAAGACGTTTCTGCGGTACCCCCTTCTCTCTGCTTGCCGAAGCAGGTCATTGAGGGCGTTACAGGTATTCTGGTCTATCTGACCGGTAATATTCTCCAGCGTCTCTCCCACATTGATATACTGGACTTCGTAGTCCTCCCCTACCGCGGGGCGGGGAAGGAGATACCACGCCGCAGCACATGCTGCCGTCACTGCCACGACGCACGCCAGCAGGATTTTCCACTTCTTTTTCAAGAGAACCGCCCCCTCTCTGGCTCCATCATAAAGGGACCGCCCTGGGCCTGTCAAGGCGGAACGCAGATTTTTCCAACGTTATTCTTGACATATGTTCAAAATCATATATAATGGGCATATGTTCAAAACAAGGGAGGAACACCCATGCCGCGCAGCGCCAAATGCCGCCGGGTCTGCCAGATGCCGGCCCACTGCCGCTTTGCTCCGGAACAGCCCGCCCACGGGGAGGCCGTGGAGCTGACAGTGGAGGAGTATGAGGCGGTGCGTCTGATGGATTACCTGGGCCTGAACCAGGAGGAGGCCTCCGCCCAGATGGGGGTGGCCCGGACTACCGTTCAGCGGATCTATGCCCAGGCCCGACAGAAGCTGGCGGTCTTTCTGGTGGAAGGCCGTCCGCTGCAGATCGGCGGCGGCAGCTACGCCCTCTGTCCCCAGGAAAGTTGCCGGGGCTTCAGCAGGCCCTGCGGCCGGTGTGCCTCCCAAGACGGAAAGGAAGCGTCCTCATGAAAATCGCAGTCACCTATGAAAACGGCCAGGTGTTCCAGCACTTTGGCCACACGGCACAGTTCAAGCTCTATGATGTGGAGAACGGCACCGTAGCCTCCTCCCAGGTGGTGGATACCAATGGCAGCGGACACGGGGCCCTGGCTGGCTTTTTGAAGGACCATCAGGTGGATGCCCTGATCTGCGGCGGCATCGGCGGTGGGGCCCAGATGGCGTTGGCGGAGGCAGGTATCCGGCTGTACGCCGGCTGCCAGGGCGACGCGGACACCCGGGTGGCAGAACTGCTGGCAGGCACGCTGGTCAGCGCCGATGCAGCCACCTGCGACCATCACCACGGTGAGGAGCACACCTGCGGCGACCACGGCTGCGGCCACCACGAGAGCGGCCATACCTGCGGCCACTGCTGAGACCGGACCGGGAGGGCGAAACGCCCTCCCGGTTTTTGTGCAGCACCTTTTGGAAATATGGGATTCCCTTTCTGCATAGGATGGGAACAGCGGACTTTGACACTTCGCCGGAAAGGATGATCCCCTTGGAGCAATACATGGAACAGCATTATCCCTTCACCCTGCCGCCCCTGCCCTACGGCTATGACGCGCTGGCGCCGGAGCTGATCGAAAAAGTGCTGTATTTCCATCACGACAAGCACTTCGCCGCCTATGTGGACGCTCTGAACCAGCTGCTGGAGCGGACGCCCGCCTATCAGTCCTGGCCGCTTTGGAAGCTGTGCCTAAACTGGGAGGAACTGCCGGATGGCCTGCGACAGGGCGTTCGGAACAACGCCGGAGGCGTCTTTAATCATGACCTGTATTTCCGCACCCTCCACCCCCTGCCGGTCTCCGCCCCGGACATGGCGCTGGAGGGCGCTGTGGTACGGGACTTCGGCGGCATGGCAGGTTTGAAGGAGGCCATGCGCAAGGCGGCCCTGGGGCAATTCGGCTCCGGCTGGGCCTGGCTATCCGCAGACGGCGAGGGGCACCTGGCTGTCCAAAAGACCGCAAACCAGGACACACCGCTGCCCCTGATCCCCTTGCTGTGTTGCGACGTATGGGAGCACGCCTACTATCTCCAATACCAGAATCGCCGGGCGGACTACTTCGAAGCCTGGTGGCGACTGGTGGACTGGCCTGAGGTCTCCCGGCTCTATACCGGCTGCCTGGCCTGCCGTCCGCCCCGGCCCTGATGGAAGATTCCAGAGGCGGCGGCAATCGCCGCCGCTTTTGGAAAACTCCAGAAAATAGGCGTTGACAACTGCTTCCTTTTCCGTTATGATAATATGTCGAATGAAGACGCAGAGGAAGGAGCGTACCCATGAATTTCTTGCTGACCGGCGGGGCTGTTTTCCGGGATGGAACTTTCCAGAATGTGGATGTTGCCATTTCCAAAGGCCGTATTGTTTCCGTTTCTCCCTCCCTTTCCCAGGAAGGTTTTTCCGTAATTGAATGTCAGGATCAAGTCATTGTTCCAGGTTTCGTTGATGTACATGTTCATCTTCGGGAGCCTGGATTTTCTTATAAGGAAACCATCGCCTCCGGCACGGCGGCGGCCGCCGCAGGAGGCTACACGGCGGTGTGCGCCATGCCCAACCTGAATCCGGTGCCGGACTCCCTGGAGCACCTGTGGCCGGAGCTGGACGCCATCGCCCGGGACGGCCGGGTGCGGGTGTATCCCTATGGGGCCATCACCCGGGGCGAAAAAGGCGCGGAGCTGGCGGACATGCCGGCTATGGAGCCCTTTGTCTGCGGCTTCTCCGACGACGGGAAAGGCGTCCAGTCCGCCGACCAGATGCGCGATGCCATGGAACTCGCAAAACAGCTGGACAAGCCCATCACTGCCCACTGTGAGGACGAGTCCCTGCTGACTCCCGGCTGGTGCATCCACGACGGGGAGTGGGCGAAGCGGAACGGCTTCCCCGGCAACGCCCCTGAGAGCGAGTGGAAACAGGTGGAGCGGGATCTGGAGCTGGTGCGGGAGACCGGCTGCCGGTACCACGTGTGCCATGTCTCCACCAAGGAGAGCGTGGCCCTCATCCGCAAGGCCAAGGCGGAGGGGCTGCCGGTATCCTGCGAGACCGGGCCCCACTACCTGATCCTCTGCGACGAGGACCTGATGGATGACGGCCGGTTCAAGATGAATCCCCCCATCCGCTCCGCCGCGGACCGGGATGCTTTGATCGAAGGGCTGCTGGACGGCACCATCGACTGCATCGCCACGGACCACGCCCCCCACAGCGCGGAGGAGAAGTCTAGGGGACTCCGCAGCCTCAACGGCATCGTGGGGTTGGAGTGTGCCTTCCCGGTGCTGTATACGGAGCTGGTGGAGCCGGGCATCGTCCCCTTCGCCACGCTGCTGAACGCCCTGTGCGTCAATCCCCGGCGGCTGTTCCGCCTGCCCGGCGGAAAGATCGAGGCGGGAGAGATCGCGGATCTGACCGTGCTGGATCTGAACCGGCCCCATGCCATCAACAGCGGTGCCTTCTTCTCCCGGGGCCGCTCCACGCCCTTTGACGGCTGGACCGTCACCGCCGGAGTGGACAAGACCATCTGCAACGGGAATCTGGTGTACACCGCCAGCTCCCGCAACATCAATAAGACCCCCATTCCCCCCTGTCAGGAGGACTACCTATGAAACAATCCCTCTTTACCATGGAACACGCCCGGCAGCTGACCGCCGACACCTATGAGCTGGTGCTGTCCGGCGACACCTCCGCCATCACGGCGCCGGGGCAGTTCGTGAACATCCAGCTGCCCGGCAAATTCCTCCGGCGGCCTATCTCCATCTGCAACTGGACGAAGGACGCCCTGCTGCTCCTGGTCCGGGTGGTGGGCGAAGGCACCCATGACTTAGTGCGGTGCGTCCCCGGCACAGAGCTGGATGTGCTGTCGGGTCTCGGCAACGGCTTTGATCTGGCAAAGGGCGGGGCCCACCCCATCCTGCTGGGCGGCGGCATCGGCATCGCGCCCCTGTACGGCCTGGCCCAGCGGATGCTGGAGGCGGGCATCGCCCCCACAGTGGGACTGGGATTCCGCTCCGGCGGAGACGCCTTTTACCTGGAGGAATTCGGCAAGCTGGGCTGCCGCCTGATGGTGGCCACGGAGGACGGCAGCTTGGGCACAAAGGGATTTGTTACGGATCTGGCCCGTCACGTGCCGGAGTGCGGCTACGCCTTCGTCTGCGGCCCCACCCCCATGCTGAAGGCCGTCCACGGCCTGCCCCAGCTCACCGGCGGGCAGTTCAGCTTCGAGGCCCGGATGGGCTGCGGCTTCGGCGCCTGCATGGGCTGCTCCGTGCCCACGGGAAACGGCTACAAGCGGGTGTGCAAGGACGGTCCCATTCTGTACAAGGAGGAAATCGTATGGTAAGCCTGTCTGTCCGCCTTGCAGGGGTGGAGCTGAAAAATCCCGTAATCCCCGCCTCCGGCACCTTCGGCTATGGCCGGGAGTACGCAGAGCTGTACGACCTGGACCTTCTGGGCAGCTTCTCCTGGAAGGGCACTACCGCACAGAGCCGTCCGGGCAACCCTCAGCCCCGGATCGCGGAGACCGCCTCCGGGATGCTGAACGCCGTGGGCCTCCAGAACCCCGGCATCGACGCGGTGATCGCGGAGGAGGTGCCCAACATTGCAAAGATCTTTCATGGGCCGGTGATCGCCAACGTGGGGGGCTTCTCTCTCCAGGAGTACGCTGAGAACTGCGCCAAGCTCAACGACGTGGAGCAGGTGTCCATTCTGGAAGTGAACATCTCCTGTCCCAATGTCCACGCTGGAGGGAAAAACTTCGGCTCCGACCCCAGGGCCGCCGCGGAAGTCACCCGGACAGTGAAGGCGGTGACGAAAAAGCGGGTCTTCATGAAGCTCTCCCCCAACGTCACGGACATCGCGGAGATCGCAAGGGCCTGCGCTGACGCGGGAGCCGACGGCATCTGCCTCATCAACACCCTGTTGGGGATGCGGATCGACCTGAAAACGAAAAAGCCCCTCATCGCCAACCGCACCGGCGGACTGTCCGGCCCCGCGGTGTTCCCGGTGGCGGTGCGGATGGTGTGGGACGTGTACGAGGCGGTGCAGCTGCCCATCATCGGCTGCGGCGGCGTCTCCTCTGCGGAGGACGTGTGTGAGATGATGCTGGCGGGGGCCAGCGCCGTGGAGATCGGCGCCGCCAACCTGCGGGACCCCTATGCCTGCAAGAAGATCATCGAAGCCCTGCCGGGCGTGTGCGAAAGGCTGGGCGTGGAGCGTATCGCGGACCTGACCGGCGCGGCGCACGGCTGAACGCTGTCACCGAGAAATTTACAGAAAGGACTGTTTGAATATGAGCGCAAAAGACGTCATCATCGCCCTGGACTTCCCCACCCGTGAGGAGACCCTCTCCTTCCTGGACCAGTTCCCCGCCGGGGAGAAGCCCTTTGTGAAGATCGGCATGGAGCTGTTCTATGCCGAGGGCCCCCAGGTGGTCCGGGACATCAAGGCCCGGGGCCACAAGATCTTCCTGGACCTGAAGCTCCACGACATCCCCAACACCGTGAAGCGGGCCATGGCGGTCCTCTCCCGACTGGATGTGGATATGGTGAACCTCCACGCCGCCGGGACCTCTGAGATGATGCGGGCCGCCCTGGAGGGCCTGACTCGTCCCGACGGCACTCGCCCCCTGCTGATTGCCGTCACCCAGCTGACCTCCACCGACGCCGCCGCCCTGAAAAACGAGCTGCTGATCGACACCCCCATGGCAGAGACGGTGCTCTCCTACGCCAAGAACGCCGCCGCCAGCGGCCTGGACGGCGTGGTCTGCTCTCCTTTGGAGGCGGCTCTGGTGAAGGAGCGGTGCGGCGCGGACTTCCTGACCGTCACCCCCGGCATCCGGTTCGCGGACAGTGCCGCCGGCGACCAGAAGCGGATCATGACTCCGGAGAAGGCGGGCAAGTCTGGCTGCGACTACATCGTGGTGGGCCGTCCCATCACCCAGGCGGAGGACCCGGTGTCCGCTTATCGGAGAGCGGTCAAGGACTTTTGGGGCTGAGCGGAACGGGGGCACGTCTGCATGAAATTTGATTTGATGGAACTTGCCCTTGTCATTGCTGTCTTTTTCATGGTACTGGCATTCGGAACAATCTGGATCAAAGCCCTGCCATTCGGTTATACCGAGTCGGCGCTATTGTACCTTGCAGCCATTGTGGCCGCAAGTGCTTTCTGGGTCGGCCGAAAGCACTGACTATCTTCGCACATTTGGATAAGGAGGATTTTTCCATGAACCTAGAACGTGAAATCGCCCACGATCTGCTGAGCATCGGCGCGGTGTTCCTGCGGCCGGACGAGCCCTTCACCTGGGCCAGCGGCATCAAGAGCCCCATCTACTGCGACAACCGCCTGACCCTCACCGCTCCCGCCGTCCGCACGGCCGTGGAGAAGGGCTTGGTGGAGCTGATCCGCACCCATTATCCGGATGTGGAGGTGCTGATGGGCACGTCCACCGCCGGCATCGCTCACGCGGCCATCGTGGGCCACCTGATGGACCTGCCCATGGGCTACGTCCGCTCCGGCAACAAGGACCACGGCCGCCAGAACCGCATCGAGGGCAGGCTGGAGAAGGGCCAGAAGGTCGTTGTGGTGGAGGACCTGATCTCCACCGCCGGCAGCTGCATTGAAGTTGTGGAGGCGCTGCGGGAGGCGGGTGCCGAGGTTCTCGGCGTCGCATCCATCTTCACTTACGGGCTCCAAAAGGGCCTGGACCGGCTGGCCGCCGCGAATGTCGTCAACCACTCCCTCTCCAACTTCGATGCCGTCTGCGAGGCGGCCGCTGAGGAGGGGAAGATCAAGCCGGAGGACATTGAGCGGCTGAAGAGGTTCCGGGCCAACCCCTCCGACGAATCCTGGATCACGTCGAAATAAATTCCGCTCATTCCGCTTCCGGCTTTGCCGGGAGCTATTCCCTGCCGCCCGAGGAGCGGCTCCCTCCCACCACACCCCTGAAAGGAGTTCATCATGCCCAGAAATCTTATCGACATCACCGACCTCTCCGTGGAGGAGATCAATCAGCTGATCGCCACCGCGGAGGACATTATCGCCAACCCGGTCAAGTACCAGGACGCCTGTGCCCACAAGCAGCTGGCAACGCTCTTCTTCGAGCCCTCCACCCGGACCCGGCTCTCCTTTGAGTCCGCCATGCTGGCCCTGGGCGGCAGCACCCTGGGCTTTTCTGAGGCCAGCTCCAGCTCCACCGCCAAGGGCGAGACCGTGGGCGACACCATCCACACTGTCAGCTGCTACGCCGACATCATCGCCATGCGCCATCCCAAGGAGGGTGCTCCCTACGCCGCCTCCCAGTTCAGTGAGGTACCTATCATCAATGCCGGCGACGGCGGCCACAACCATCCCACCCAGACGCTCACCGACCTGCTGACCATCCACCGGGAGAAGGGGCGGCTGAACAACTTCACCATCGGCTTCTGCGGCGACCTGAAATTCGGCCGCACCGTCCACTCCCTGGTGAACGCCCTGAGCCGGTACGATCACATCAACTTCGTGCTGATCTCCCCCACCGAGCTGAAGCTGCCCCGGTATGTGAAGGAGGAGGCTCTGAAGAAGAAGGGCATCCCCTACACCCAGACCACGGATCTGGAGTCCGTCATCCCCCAGCTGGACATTCTCTACATGACCCGTGTCCAGAAGGAGCGGTTCTTCAATGAGGAGGACTACCTGCGCTTGAAGGACAGCTACATCCTGACACCGGAGAAGCTGGAGAACGCCAAGGCGGACCTGTCCATCCTCCACCCCCTGCCCCGTGTCAACGAGATCACTGTGGCGGTGGACAAGGATCCCCGGGCCGCCTACTGGAGACAGGTGAAGAACGGCAAGTACATCCGCATGGCACTGATCCTGAAGCTGCTGGGCATTCAGGTGTGAGAAGGAGGCATTGACGCTATGAACATCGACAGCATCCAAAACGGCGTGGTCCTGGACCACATCCAGGCTGGCAAGAGCATGGACATCTACCGCTACCTCCATCTGGACCAGCTGGACTGCTCCGTGGCCATCATCAAGAATGTCCGCAGCGGCCGGATGGGTAAGAAGGACATCATCAAGATCGACTCCCCTATGGAGGTAGATCTGGATGTGCTGGGCTATATCGACCCCAACATCACCGTCAACATCATCCGCAACGGCGTGCGGGTGGAAAAGAAGCATCTGGAGCTTCCGAAAAAGCTGGTGAATGTCATCCACTGCAAAAACCCCCGCTGCATCACCGTAGCAGAGCCCCAGCTGGACGCCATATTCCTGCTGAGCGATCCCGCCACTCACACCTATCGCTGCGCCTACTGTGAGACCGCAAAGGACAAGAAGTTCTGATTCCCCGTGACGGCACTGCCCGTTCAGACTGCGTGGACATCCAGTTTTTTCCCCTCCGGCAGGGCCGTATATACGGATTCTGCATTGCAGGAAAGTTTTCCTGCAATGCAGAATTTTTTTTGCAATTTCTGTTGCGTTTTGGAGGAAAATGGCGTATACTGCGGCCCGGATTTCAGAAAACGGAGGCACTCCTATGAAGCATCATCCCTCTTGGACCGCTCTGCGCAGCTACGCGATCACAGCCGGTCTGGCCTGCCTGATGGGCGTCAGCTATGAGCTGTTCGTCTTTCCCAACGCCTTCGCCCCGGCGGGCATCAACGGCCTAGCCACCATGCTGCAATACCTGCTGCACATCAACATCGGCTACCTCTCCCTGCTCATCAACCTGCCGCTGGTCCTGCTGGCCTGGAAAAAAGTCGACCGGGACTTCGCCCGCAAAACGCTGGTGTTCGTGCTGATGTTCTCCGCCGTCACGCTGGTGCTGGGCCAGATGGACCTAAGCGCCATCGCCTATGACTCCGGCTCCTCCGCCATTCTGGGGCCAGTGGCCGCCGGAGTCATCAGCGGCGCCATATACGGCTGGGTGATCCGGCAGAACGGCTCCACCGGCGGAACGGACATCGTAGCCGCCTGGGTGCGGAAAAAGCACCCGGAGGCCAGCCTGGTCTGGCTGATCTTCAGCCTCAATGCCGCGGTGGCGGTGTTGTCCTTCTTCGTCTACGGCTGCCAGTTCGAGCCGGTGATCCTGTGCCTGATCTACTGCTATCTCAGCTCCAGCATCAGCGACACCATTTTGAAGGGCGGCAAATCCGCCATGAAATTCGAGGTGGTCACCCGGCAGCCGGAGGAGCTCTCCCGGCAGCTCATGCAGCAGCTGCGCCACGGTGTCACTGTGCTCCAGGCGGAGGGAATGTACTCGGAGACTCCCCGTTCCCTGCTGATCTGCGTGGTGAACCGCCATCAGGTGGTTCGGTTCCAGGAGATTCTGGCCCGCTTCCCGGATACCTTCGCCTGCGTCTCCAGTGTCAATGAGACCTGGGGGAATTTCAAACACGTGGCATAGAAAAACCGGCGGAGGCCGTACAGCCTCCGCCGATTTTTCAGGTTTTTACTCCGCCGCCCGCTCCAGCCGGTCCAAGGGGAACGGCGGTGCGGCCAGAGGCTTCACCGCCAAGCTCATCAGCAGCATGGGGTTATCATCCGCCGCCACCCGGTTGGAATGGAGCACGCCGCAGATCTTGCAGCGGTGGATGATGGCCCACTCGCCGCCCTTGCGGACCCAGACGGCCACCGGCTCCATGGTGCCGCCGCAGTCGGCGGCCCGGTCCCCCGGCTCGTCATCCAGGTGGACGCTGGCAAGGCAGTTGGGGCAGTGGTTGCGGTGCTGGGTTCCGGCAGCCTGAGGTCCTACCGGCCAGCCGCAGACCCGGCAGGTGAATACATCCCGGCAGGGATCCTGCCGGTAGTCCAGGCGGCGCCGTTTCGGTTTTTGCGGGATTCGCTGGGACATTGGAAATTCCTCCTTGGTGTTGTCTTACTGCCCTCAGCATACCCTGCCGCAGGCCGGTCCCGCAACCGTCAACTCGGTTCAGAAATAAGAAAGCGCCATGCGGGAGTCCGCATGGCGCTTGTGTTCTTATTCATTTCTCAGGCGGGCGATGATCTTCCAAATGCTCTTCGGCGCCAGAAAGTAGGCTTCCGCCAGCTGGTCCACAGAGGTCCCCTCCCGATAGCGCCGATAGATCTCCTGATTTCGGGCCAGGGTCTCCGCCTTGCGGCCGTTGGCCGCGCCCCAGGTCTTGCGGTTGGTCTCCCGCCGGGGGATGTACAGATACTCCCCGTCGATATACGCCTGGACCTGGGCCAGCAGGTCCGGCGGCAGCACGTCGGCTGCTTTCATATAGCGCATGATGCTCCTCCAAAGCTCTTGTGATTTGGAATGAGCAGAGGCTATATGCCAAATCTCTTTGTTTGACGCGATAGCCTCTGCTATACGTCAAACGCCGAAACAAAGTTATTCAATCGCAAATATGTCCCTCATTTCCCCGGCCTCTCCAGCCAGCTCTTTTTCAGCGGCAGCAAATTCTTTCCTGCCGCTGTCACTATACCATAGTTCTCCGGGGCAGTCAACATAAATCCGTTATTACGGGATATAATGAACTCCTCAAGCAGAGCTAAAAATGAACGGCCGCTAAAAAAGCGGCCGTTCATTTTTGGTTGCTTATTTGTGCCCTCAGTTTTTACTCAAACTTATCCGTAATATTCCATTGCGCTCACTTTGAGATCCGACATTCCAGATTCACTTCCACCATCTATGCTAAATTCAAGCACGGACGTCAATACTCCGGCATCTTCATTTACTCGGAAAGCTCTCACCGCTGTTTTTCCAGAAGCAATCTTTATAGATTGAAATATTTCCTTCTCCCCATCGCTTACTGTAACTGGGCGATAGACATTGAAAAACTGGTCAGTCTCTCCATTATTCGTCACCGTTATTAAGACAATCCCTCCGGCTGCACAATTGAGTCTCTGTGTGATTCCAGTATCCGACTGAATACAAGCATCATTCAGCCAAATCGTCATGCCCTTATTGGAATTAATCTTATCTGGCTTTATCTCTGTAAAAGGGCCTGCCGTAGCCCCAAATTCTGGTGTCTCTCCTATGGTCACATTTTCAGCACTTCCAACACTTACAGATGCGCCTTTGTTCTCACTTCCAATAACAATGCAATCGTTGCTACTGTCCCAAGATATTGTAGCATCAAATAACTCTGCAATTTTCCTGATAGAAAGGTAATTTGTCATCCCACCAGCTTCATCTGTGTAAGTGATAACCCCAGGAATTTCCTGGCCATTTGGTGCTGCAATTGTTTCCCCAGCTTCTAATTCCGTCTTTCCGAACATACGAATTCCTGCGTTTCCAGTAGAAAACTGTTCAGAGACAGCAAAAACCGTTGTTCCAAGTAAGCATATGACCGCTAAAGTGCATATGCCAACATCAATCTTTGTTCTCTTCATATCTCGATTGCTTACTTGCTCTTTTAGGGATTGACCTGGTACTGCCACGCTTTAATCTGAACATTCATATTTGCGCCATTTGTTGTTGTAATATTAATGCTAACGTCACAAGTCAATCCCTCAGACTGATCAGTACTTCTAATTTCTGCGGAATCTGTTTCTCCAGCAGGAATTTTCCAAGCCGGGACAGCTGTTCCATCAACGTCCAAATTTACAATAACATCATTATTTCCGCTATTAACTACTGTTAGCTCCAAGTTATTCCCGTTTCCAGGATAACAAGTAAAGCTGTTATTATAATTATTTTTTCCGTTACATTCATCCCAAAATGCCCAAACGCCGCGGGGCATGACCGTGGTTTCCTCTACTCCAAAGTCAATCGAGACATCACCAACAACAACTGTTTTGGTCTCTGCAGCTGCAGCAGACGTCACCAGCGAAAAGCTCATAATCAAAGTAAGCAGCATTGCAAAATATCTACGCATCGTTTTCATAGTTCTTCCTCCTTTAATTTTTTCAAAAGTCGTGAAATCAATAATTCACAAAGCCGGAAACGGAGACAGTATAGTTAGAATTATTCCTTACCGCAAATGTATAGGTCCCTCTGAGATCGATCCTGATCGTCTGGTTAATGCTCCCGTTGCTTCCTCGCACAGGGTAAAATAGCCCGTCGGAGTCGATCAGTCCGAAGTCGACGCTCGCTGACGCCGGAGAATAGGATGCCGTAATGGTAACGGTTTCCCCATATTCCATCGGAAAGCTGGTGCTTGCTTTTCTCATGCTCTTCGCAGAAATCTCAAAATCAAACTCGCCTGTGGCTCTTGGTTCCGCGATCTCTGCTGCCTGTTCTCCAATATCAGCTGCAGCGGCCTGAGCGGAAATACAGCTAAAAATTGCAATACAGGCGAACAACAAACAAAAGCCTCTTTTCATCCCCATTGGTCTCACCTCCTTCCTGTTACTCCCAATTCAAGTTAAAATCCGGCTCTTCCAACAACGTACTTTCTTCCCCCTGGATTGAATGTAAATCCAAGCCATTTTCCTTCTGCCCTCTTCCATACCAGAAAAGGAAGCATACCAGCAGGGCCAAAACAACGGCGCCGATCACAAGCAGCCTCATCCACTGCTTTTCTTTTTTCTGTACCTTCTGCTCCGGCGCCCTCTCTGCAGCCGGGGCCGCCGGAGCCGGGGCAGGAAGTTCGTCCCCGCTTTCATCCAGCAGATACTCCAGCGGGACGTTATAGAGCCTGCTCAGAGATTGCAGATTTTCTATTGATGGCCTGGACGTCCCTGTTTCCCATTTTGTTACGGCCTGCCGGGACACATCCAGCTCTTCCGATACCTCTGCTTGGGACAGCCCTTCTCTTTTTCGCAAGCGAGCCAATTTTTTATCTAAGGTCATTGTTTACATCTCCAAATCTATCCCAGCAAGAAATGAAAGTAAACCGCGCGCGGCTTACTTTCCAGCAACCAACGGTTGCCAACTGGGTTTTTTATCCTTTTTTGAGGTTTCCATGCCCCGGAATGTCCGCTCACGCTGCGCCGCTGCACATATCACGTTGGACTTTCAAGGGGGGCCGGGCAACACCAAACAGGGGGATGCCGCCTCCTTTTCAGCCCAGTAGTTGGTCTTGCGCACAGAACCGACATCCCACCCCGCTTGGAAATCGGCCCTATGGTATCATCTCCGGCAGGGGCTGTCAAGCCTGCGGTCCCGGGCAAAAAAGCAGCCGCAGAGCGTTGCTCTGCGGCTGTTTCATTTGGTTTTACAGGCCCCGCCACTCCTCCGGCCGGAGGCGGCTCAGGTCGTGCTCCGCCGCATCGATGGTGCGGAGCATGGCCTCCTTGTCCCGGTTCAGCGTGCCCTTCAGCACCAGGTAGTTGCTGGCGTGATTCATCCGGAACACGCTGCCGGGGCTGTCCAGATGCTCCATCAGCAGCCGGGTTTCCTCCAGCACCTGGGGCTGGGTCAGCAGTTGGAAGCTGCCGTCCCGCACCCAGTCGTAAAGGGGCGTCTCCGGCTCCACCATCAGCGTCAGCATCCCGATATACTCCGGGTTCATGGCGTTGAAGGCCTCTGCCGTCTCGATGGCGTGGCGCTCCAGCAGCTCTGGGCCGCCCAGGCCCGTGATGGCGGTGACGGACAGCGCCATGCCGCACCGGCGGACCTTCCGGCCCATCTCCACGATCTCGGCGGACATGTGGCCCTTGCGCATCCGCTTCAAAACGTCGTCGCACCCGGACTCCAGTCCCATGTAGACCATGGTCAGGCCCTTGTCCCGCAGCGTCCGCAGCTCCTCCTCCGTCCGGATACGGATGGAGGCAGGGGACGCGTAGCTGGTGACCCGCTCACACTCTGGGAACAGCTCCCGAATGGTGTCCAGGATGGTGTAAAGCTCATTCGCTTTCCGGACTAATGCGTCGCCATCTGCCAGAAACACCCGGTCCACCCGGCGGTACACGCCCCGGGCGATGCGGAAGTCCTCCAGCACCTCCTCCAGGGGACGAATGGCGAAGTGCTTCTCCTTATACATGCTGCAGAAGGCGCAGGTGTTGTGGCTGCACCCGTAGGTCACCTGGACGATGAGGCTGTACGCCTCAGAGGGCGGACGGTAAACGCTTCCCTTGTATCTCATACGCCCAGCTTCTCCAGGGCCGCCATCTTCAGGCAGACGCACAGCACGGCGATGGCCTGCTCCAGCTCCTCAACAGGGGGCAGGGAAGGCGCGATGCGGATATTGCTGTCCTGGGGATCCTTGCCATAGGGGAAGGTGGCGCCTGCGCCGGTCATGGTGACGCCCGCCTCCTTGCACAGGGCCAGCGTCCGCTTGGCGGTGCCGGGCATGGCGTTCAGAGAGACGAAGTAGCCGCCCTTGGGCCGCCGCCAGGAGGCGATCTCCAGCGGCGCGATCTCCCGGTCCAGCGCGTCCACCACACAGCGGAACTTGGGGCCCATGATGGCGGCGTGCTTCTTCATCAGCTCCAGGGTGTGGGCCTTGTCCTTGAGATAGAGCACATGGCGCTGCTGGTTCACCTTGTCGAAGCTGATGACCTGAACGGTGAGGAGCTTTTCCATGTAAGCCATGTTGGCCTCGGAGCAGGCAAAGCAGGAGATGCCGGCGCCGGGCAGGGTCACCTTGGAGGTGGAGGCGAACTCGAACACCATGTCGGCGTTGCCGTATTTTTCACACTCCGCCAGGATGTCCGGGAACTCCACATAGTCCCCCTCGAACTCATGGATACAGTAGGCATTGTCCCACATCAGCAGGAAGTCCGGGGCGGCGGGCTTCATAGAGGCGATGCGCCGGATGGTCTCGGCGGAGTAGATGATGCCGTCGGGGTTGGAGTACTTGGGCACGTTCCACATGCCCTTGACCGCCGGGTCCTGGATGGCCTTCTCCACCGCGTCCATGTCCGGTCCCTCGTCCGTCATGGGGATGGTGACGAGCTCAAAGCCAAAGGACTCCGTCACCTTGAAATGCCGGTCATAGCCGGGGGCGGGGCACAGGAACTTCACCACGGGCTCCCTGCACCAGGGGCGCTCGCTGTGGAGCAGGCCATGGGTATAGGCCTTGGAGATGGTATCGTACATCAGCTGCAGGCTGGCGTTGCCGCCCACGAACACCTGCTCCGGCCGGCAGCCCAGGATCTCCGCGAACAGCCGCTTGGCGGCGGGCAGGCCACTGAGTTCGCCGTAGTTACGCACGTCGACGCCGTCGGACACGTAGTCTTCCGGCTTCTGCATCAGGCTGAAAATATCGCTGACCAGATCCAGCTGCGCCTTACCGGGCTTGCCCCGGGCCATGTTCAGATTCAGTCCCCGGGCCTTCAGCTCCTCGTACTCCCGGGTCACCTCGGCGTATTCCGCCTTCCGCTCCTCGGCGGTCATCTTGGGATAAGCAGTCATTACAGCGCTTCCTTTCTGTTGAAAAATCTTTACAAATCCAATTCAGTATATCGTTTTTTCAACAAACTTGCAACCCCATTTCTCCTGGGCGCAAACACGAAAAGGGCCCCGCCGAAATGGGCGGGGACCCTGTTCCGCTTTCCTCAGCAGCCGCCGCAGCCGATGCAGCTCTCTGCGCAGGTGATGGTGGGGTCGCAGGTAGAAATGGTCGTGCCGTAGCGGACCGGGATGGAGACACAGACCTTCTGGGTCATAGTCACGGTGCACATGGTTCCGTCTGCATTGGTGGCGCAGGTGATGGTGGGATTGCCCTGACAGGTGACGGTGGGGCTGCCCATGACTGCGGTGGGGGACAGGATCACGGAGGCAGTCACATCCACACACTGGGTACTGACCTTGTTGCAGCCGTTCAGGGGGCAGGATTCTTCGGACTGATATGGTAAAATGGGCTCATGCTCATAGGCTTCATTGATACGCAAAGGAATTCCCTCGTTTCATGGAAATTATATCCGGCGTTTCCGCCCTGGATACAACCCATCTTATGCGCGGCAACGCCTGACTGCGCCTGTCAGCTCTGCTGAAATTCTGCAAGGGCCCGCCGCAGGAAGTTCTTGGTCTCCGGTCCGCAGAAGGCGGCGTCCACCGCCGCCTCCTGGCAGGCCAGCAGTTCCTCACGGCTCATATAGGCGAATTCTGCGGCCCGGCGCAGCTCCTCCGTCAGGGTCAGCCCGCCCAGGAAGGTAGGATCGTCCCGGCTCAGGGTCACCACCGCCCCTGCATCCAGCAGACGCCGCAGGGGATGATCCTCCCGCCGCCGGTACAGCAGTGTCAGGTTGGAGGTCAGGCAGATGTTCAGCGGCACCCGCTCCCGCACCAGCCGGGCCGTCAAATCCGCGTCCTCTGCCGCCCGGACGCCGTGGTCCAGCCGGTCCGCCTCCAGGAGATCCAGGGCGTCCCGCACGCCATCCGGCCCGCTGCTCTCCCCGGCGTGGGCGGTGCGGCCGAAGCCCGCCGCACCCGCCGCCAGGAACGCCGGACGGAACCGCTCTCCCGTTCGGCCCGCCAGGGCCTCGTTCCCGTCAATGGAGAGGCCCGCCAGCCGGTGGGTCCGGTGGGCTTTCATATCCTCCACCAGGGCCATGGCCTCCGCCCCCGTCTGGGTGCGGGAGAGAGACAGCGTGAATCGGCAGTCTGCGCCGCCCTGTGCCGCAGCCCGGTCAAACCCAGCGGTCACCGCGGCGATGATCTCCGGTACCGAGAACTGGGGCCAGTGGGTGGGGTTCAGGATCATCTCGCTGTACAGGATATGCTCCCGTCCACTCTCCAGCGCAGCGTGCTCCGCCGCCTCCGCCAGCTCCTCCGGCGTGCCCACAAAGGAGCAGATGTTGTCCAGAAAGGCGAGGAAGTCGCTCAGGTCCTCAGCAGAGCAGTCGTACAGCCGCTCCGCCGGGCGGGGCAGCTCCCGCCCCTGCCGGGCCGCGAACCGCGCCAGCATCTCCCCCGGCATGGTGGACTCCAGATGGACATGGAGCTCCACCTTGGGCATGCGCGTCAAAAAGGCAGTCAGATGTTCCATTGCGTTTGCTCCTCTGGTTGTTTTTTCTATAATGAATGTAGGGCACCGGAGGGAACCTCCGGATCCGCTGTTTTCCATTATACCATACCGGCGCCGATGTGCCAATCCCCGGAAAATACCCTTCCCTTTTGTCAGAGCCGTGCTATAATTCTGTTAGGATCATGTAAATATTTCAGGAGGAGGGCTCTCCATGGGTGAAGAACAGGAACAGAAATTCCACCAGCTCACAGAAGAACCGGTGAGCCGGGTGATCTCCCATCTGGCCGTTCCCTGCATCATCAGTATGCTGGTGACCGCTTTTTACAACATGGCGGACACCTTTTTTGTGGGGATGCTGCGCAGCAACGCTGCCACTGGCGCTGTGGGCGTGGTGTTTTCCATGATGGCGGTGATCCAGGCTGTGGGCTTTTTCTTCGGCCACGGCAGCGGCAACTTCATCTCCCGGGAGCTGGGGCGGCGCAATACGGATTCGGCCTCCAACATGGCGGCCACCGGCTTTTTCTCCGCCCTGTTCACCGGACTCCTCATCTGCGTTTTCGGCGAGATCTTCCTGACGCCCCTGGCCGCGTTCCTGGGCTCCTCCCCCACCATTCTGCCCTATGCCAAGGACTACCTGCGCGTCATTCTCATCGGCGCGCCGTGGATGACCGCCTCCCTGGTACTGAACAACCAGCTGCGCTTCCAGGGCAACGCCATCTACGGCACCATCGGCATCGCCAGCGGCGCCGTGCTGAACATCGGGCTGGATCCCCTGCTGATCTTCGTCTTTGACCTGGGAGTGGCGGGCGCCGCCTGGGCCACCATCATCAGCCAGTTCGCCGGGTTCTGTCTGTTGCTGGCGGGCTGCACCCGGGGCGCCACCCTTCACATCCACATCTCCCGCGTCCAGCTGAAATGGTCCTACTTCAAGCTCATCATCCAGGGCGGGCTGCCTTCCCTGGCCCGGCAGAGCTTGGCCAGCGTGGCCACCATCTGCCTCAACCACGCCGCCATGCCTTACGGAGACGCGGCCATCGCCGCCATGGGCGTGGTCCAGCGGATCACCACCTTCGGCGCCTCCGCCATGATCGGATTCGGCCAGGGCTTCCAGCCGGTGTGCGGCTTCAACTACGGTGCCCGGCTGTATCACCGGGTGAAGGAGGGCTTCTGGTTCTGCGTGAAGGTGGCCGCCGTCTTTCTGCTGGTGATCGGGGCACTGGGGTTCGCCTTTGCACCGCAGCTCATCGCCCTGTTCCGGGATGACCCGGGGGTCATCGCCATCGGCACGGTAGCCCTGCGGTTCCAGTGCGTGACTTTCTTCTTCCAGGCGTGGATCACCATGAGCAACATGATGCTCCAGACCATTGGGCGGACCGTTCCCGCCACCTTTGTCGCCATGGCCCGGCAGGGCATTTTCTTCATTCCCCTGGTGTGGCTTCTCTCCCTGTCCCCGTTGGGACTTCTGGGCGTCCAGATGGCCCAGTCCGTCTCCGATCTTCTCACTCTGGCGGCGGCTGTCCCCATTCAACTGTATGTACTGCGCCAGATGTCACAGATGCAGCCCGCCAAGGTTTGAACCCGAAACAGGAAAAAGCACCCTGCGGCCGACGGCCGCGGGGTGCTTTCAGGTTGTCTTACGGTCCTCTCATGCGGGCAGCAGCGCCTCCACCGCGGCGGCCAGCGCCTCACCCTCCCGAATGGCATAACTCCAATCCGGATCCTGATAGACGGCGAAGAGCCCGTCCTCCATGGAGAGTACCACGTGCAGGGCCTCCTCTCCGCCGACGACGTTCACCTCCACCATATCCCGGAAGGAATGCGCCGGGAGTCCGCCCCGGGAAATCAGACCGCGGGAGGCGCCCTCCAGCAGATCCAGCACCTCGTCCCCGTCCACCTGGGACGAGATCTCCTGTCCCCGGTAATAGAGCGAGGTGAGCCGGTACTCCACCTCCTCGTCCAACACGGGAGCCGACAGGGACAGCACCACCGCTCCGGCCGCCACTGCCAGCACCGCAACGATCAGCACCACAATGCTCTTTCGCATCCCATCACCTCCTGTTTTTTCCATTATATCCGGCTCCGCTCCCCGCTGTCAAGCAAGAAAGCGCCGCCAAAGGCAGCGCTTTTCTGTTCGGCTCCGCGGCGCGGACAAGCTGTTATTCCGCAGGTTCTGCCCGGCGCAGAGCCTCATCCGCCGCCGCCAGCTCCGGAAAGACGGGCGACCAGAGGCGGAAGCACCGCCCTTCGATCATGCGCCGGTAGGCAAAGGAATCCCGCACCCGCTCCGGCAGGAGGACGCCAGCCCGGCACTCGTCACCATCCTCGTGGGTGTCAGACCCTGCCAAGCGCAGATACTCCGGGTGGCGCTTCGCCAGCTCCAGGGCCCGGTCGTTATGGTTTTCATGGCGGGGATGGGCGTTGAGGATCTCCGTGCCGTGGACAGCATCTTCAAATACCGTGGTATTGCCGTCGCGGTAAGGGTGGGCGTGGACGATCAGTACTTGGTCGTGGAATTTCCGGTAGAACTCCCGGGCGCTCATGCAGCACAGATATGGGTTCGCCCGCAGCCACGTCTCGTCAATGCCATAGACCAGATAGTCGTTGTCGTTCTCCGGGAAGCGCAGCTCCGCCCCCAGGATCACATCCAGCCCCAGTTCGTCTCCCCGGGCCTTGGAGGCCCGGTAGCCGGCAAGATAGTGGTCGATCACATGGTCCCAGTTGTGGTCCGTGTCAATCCGGGACAAGTACTCCGGGTGGAGGTGATCTGTCACCACCAGGCCGGAAAATCCGTGCCCGGCATAGCGATCCACCACCTCCGCCGCCGGCAGATGGCCGCATTTGCTGGTCTCCGCCGTGTGGGTGTGGGGGTCGTAGAGATACTCTTTCATAGCTGATCGCCTCTTCTTATCCGTCAAGCAGTGCGCCGCGCCGCAGAACGGCAGACGTCTCTCATGTCAACGCCCTGCAGGAGCTGCGCTTCACCAGACTGGGCATCAGGATCTGATGGACGTAGCCCTGGGTGCCCCGCTCGATCTTATCCAACAGAATCTCCACCGCCTGAAGGGCCATCTCCCGCTTGGACTGCTCCACCGTAGTCAGGTCGATCCGCGGCATGGCGGCAGATGCGATGTTGTCAAATCCCATCAGACTCAGCTGCTCCGGCACCCTGATCCCAAGCTCGTCCGCCGCCCGCAGAATCCCCAGGGCGTTGGAGTCCGTGGAGGCCAGGATGGCCGTATAGTCCAGGGGCTTGGTAAACAGCTCCCGGGCCAGCTCATAGCCGCCGGCCACTGAGGAGCGGGGAAAGCTGCTGTCCACAATCCGCGGTGTCAGCCCCATGTCCCGGCAGGCCCGCAGGTAGCCCTCTGCCCGCAGCTGGTGGGTGACGGTGTGCCTGCGGCCGAAGTACAGGATCTCCCGGTGCCCCAGGCTCCGCAGGTATTCCATGGCCAGGTAGGTGGCCCCGGTATTGTCCGTGGTCACACAGCTGAGGGGTTCGTCCCGCAGATCCTCGCTGAGGAAGACCGTGGGCACCTGCTCCGTGTAGACCCGGAGCTCCTCACAGCTCCGGTGCTCCTGGGGGACGATCAGCATCCCGTCCACCTGGCGGCCCACCAGCAGCTTTACCACCGCCTTCTCCTGCCGCAGATCCGGCCCGGAGTTGCACAGCATGAGATTGTAGCCCCGCGCCCGGGCGCTCATCTCCGCGTGGTACGCCAGCTCTGCCATGAACTGATTGTCAATAGAAGGCACTACCAGACCGATCAGCTCCTAATGTGTCAAGTAAAACATAAAATTTTTAAGTGCGCTGCACCGCTACTTTCATGCGGGCTCCCAGGTTGATTTTAGCGCATTCAAAATATGAAAACCCATCTCACACTCCGCAAAGGCATCGTCGGTATCATCGGGGACGATGATTTTAACTCCGGCTTTCTGAAACTTATCAGCAAGATGCGGAAGATCGTAATAGTTCCTCGACAGTCTATCCAATCTACGAACGACAACGCCATCAAAGGTGCGGGCGGACAACTGGGCGAGCAGCCTCTGGAGTTCAAAACATTCCGCAAGGACTCCCGGGGCATTATCTTTGAAAACATCTACAACCTCATGCCCGTGCTCGTTTGACCAGCGCCTTAATTCCTGCTCTTGATAGGAAATCGCATTCCCGGCGTCGTCGTTTGCAATTCGTATATATAATGCGACCTTCATACAGCTTTCCTTTCTCCGTAACCTTGTCCGGTAAACAGGTCCTCAAACTTCCATTGGATTTCAATATGCTCGTTACAAAAAATTTTCACGCGGGCAATCGCTTGATACATGCTCTCCACCAGAAGCGCCCCGTCCAGATGCGTGGCATAAAGGTATTGGGACAACTCCTGTTTGGCAGACTCTCGCTCCTCAATCTGTGTCCGTTGCTCCTGGCGCTTCAGCTCAATTTCTTTGCGCTTGTCTTGGAGGTGTTCAATTCTTATGGCCAGGGCAGCCTTTTGTTCTACAAAAGTCCCTCGATCTAAGTCACCGTTGCGGTATGCTTCGTAGTATTGGACTTTTTGCGCTTGGCAAGCGGCAATCTCGCGATCAATTTTTCCCATCATCTCTGTCCAGTTTTCGGCTGGGTGGCCGTCGCCTTGAAGCGCCAGCTCTTTTGCCCGCTCTCCGAGCAAATATAACTGGGCCTTATAGACCGGCAGCATGACGGCCTCTAAATCTGTTTTGCTCCATCGGATATTCGAGCAGGCGGCGTTTTCCTGGTATAACTGGGTATCACACGCGAAATAGGTATCAAGGCCGTAAGACTTTCTCAATTTTCTGCCGCAATGCCCGCAATAGAACACTGTATCGCAAGAGGGAGGAGATTTTCGTTCAGGCTTTTTAACCGCCCTTATCATGGCGTGGGCGGCGTCAAATTCTTCTTTTGTTACAAGGGCCTCGTGCGCATTTTCGGTGACGATCCATTCTTCTCGGGGGACCCGGCGCTGGTTTTTGTCGCGCATATACCGGTTCTCGCGTGTGTGATTGGTCATCACCCCGGTGTACTTATCATTTTTTAGGATGTTCAGCACAGTGACATGCGACCACATCAGCTCCCGATCCTGGCACGCTGGCCTCAAGCGGTGCTGTTTATAGGCCAACGGCGTAAGCACCCCACGGGTGTTCAATTCCTTTGCGATTTGAGAGGTGCTTTTGCCCCCGATGATTGATTGGAAAATCTCTCGGACAATAGGTGCCGTGTTTGGATCAGGCACCATCAAATGCTTGTCACCTGGGGCTTTTTGATAACCGTAGGGAACATGATTGATAAACCGGCCATTTTTCATGCGGGAGCGCATTGCAGAACGGACCTTGATGGAGAGATCCCGGCTGTAATTTTCATACATGAAATTGCGAAAAGCAATATCCATCCCGCCGGTTTTCCCCTCATACTGCTTGCTGTCGTAGCCATCGTTGATTGCGATGACCCTGACCCCCAAAAAGGGGAAGATATGCTCCAGATAGTCGCCCACATCCAGATAGTTTCTGCCAAACCGGGAAAGGTCTTTGACGATGATACACTTGACCTCTCCACGCCGGGCAGCTTCGATCATCGACTGAAACTGCGGCCGGTCTGTGCTGGTACCTGTCAGCCCATCGTCGATGAACTCCCTGATTTGAACTCCAGAAAACTCTGGATTATCCTGAACATATTCTAAAATTACCTTCCGCTGGTTGCCAATAGACTGGCTTTGATCGGCAAGGCCATGAGCACGGTTAAAGTCCTCCAGGGAAGTCCGCAGGTAAGCGGCGGGCATATCCGTCATGCTATGCCACCTCGCTTTCCAAAGCCTTGCAGTGCGCCCGGATGCGGGATAATTCATCCTGGAACAAGAACGAGACTTTGATGGAGCCGTCGGCAGACAGCCGGATCTCTCCGATAAATGCCGTGACCAATTCTCTGGACACAGTTTCCACATTTTTGTATTGTTCAATCAGAGTCATCCAGTTTTTAGCGCAATCCGACACTTGGCTTGTAAGGGTAAGCCGCTCTCGGAGTTGACTGATCCGATCCTGTAAGGAAGCCACTTCCTCCTGGTATTTGCCGCGGGCAAATGTGTATTCCTCCCGCGTCAAGAGTCCCGTCCGGTAATCGCTATAAAGCGATGTCGCATACCCCTGCTTCCGCTTAATCTGCTGTTCGAGCTGTTGCAATTCATTTTCTTCGGCATGGACAGGTAGCTTCGCTTGTTGCTTCGATAGCCTCTCCAGTACCTGCTGCGCATCACAAAAGAGGTCCATCTGTATTTTCAGAGTTTTTAATACCGCAGTATCTAAATCACTGCTGCGTATCGCTTTTTTGGTGCATCGCAGTTCCCGGTGTTCCTCATAGGTGGGGCAGATATAAGAGAAGTACGCCTTTTTGTGGTTTTTGCTCAGATTGCGATATAGCTTCATTTGCGTTCCACAGTCTGCACAGACCAGCCTTTCCCGATAGGGGTTATTGCCCTTGGGAAGGTGGCTGCAGGCTCCATAGCTGGCGTTATACGCCTCTGCCCGCGAACGATTGATTTCCTGCACCTGATGGAATAGGTCTTCAGAAATAATCGGATCATGCGTATGGTAAGAAATATCCCACTCAGACTCCGGGGTGCGATGAGCGGGTATGCCATGCACCAGGCTTGCCGTACACTTTCCTTGGGCCAGATGCCCAATATAGACGATATTGCGGAGAATATCGATAAGCACATGGCGATTCCAGAGGAGAGAACTGCCTTTCTTGTTATTGTTGGTGATGATCCCGTGCTCAAACCGATAGCGGCCCGGCGATGGAATATCCTGCTCATTGAGGCGCCGTGTAATCGCCCCGTATCCGAGCCCTTCGGCGCGCCATTGAAATATCTGTTGGATGATCGGTGCGGTTTCGGGGTTTATAATCAGGTGGTTTTTGTTGGCAGGGTCCTTCATATAGCCGTGCGGGGCATAACTGCCAATATACTCTCCATTTTGTCTCTTGGCCTTTAAGGTGCTGCCAGATTTTAAGGAAATATCCTTTGCGTAGTAGTCATTTACAATATTTTTTAGAGAAACGGAAAATTCGTCCTGGGTCTTGACCACAGCCGTATCATAGTTGTCGTTGACCGAGATGAAGCGAATGCCCAGTTTGGGACAAATCCGCTCCAGGAAACGGCCCGTTTCAATATAGTTGCGGCCCAAGCGGGAGAGGTCCTTGACGATAATGCAGTTAATCCGCCCGGACTTAACATCCGCCATCATTCGCTCCCAGTTCGGACGATCAAAGTTTGTCCCAGTATAACCGTTGTCGATATACCGCTCTACGATCTTCAATTCCGGATGACCGGCGACATACTGCTCTATGATGGCGATTTGGCTTTCAATCGGCTCCCCATCCGCTTTGCCGTTGTCCAGCACGGATAGTCGGCCATAAAGTCCGGCGTCCCATAAGGCCCCTTGGACCTCCGGGAACATGGGGGATGCGTGGACTCTTTTCTTCCTGGCCATGCTCAACCCGCCTCCTTTTCAGCGGCGTGCCGTGTCTGCACCTGTTCCCGCAGGAACGCAATCACATCGGTCAGTTGGTCCTTGTAAAGCAAGGTGACGGTAATCTTTTTATCGGGGTAAATGTGAATTTTGTCAATCAGATTGACGACCACCGTGCGAGTGAGCTTGGCAAGATTTCGATATTGACGGAATTGAGCCAGCCATCCCGTCTGGTTGACAAGACCAGCTCGGACGGCATCCAGTTCTGTTTTCAAACCAGAAATATCATCTTCGATGAAAGAAATCCTTTCAGAAAAGTCCTGCTTCATGTGCAGAAACTCATCTTGGGTGATCAGCCCGTCTCGAAGATCCTCGTAAACGCTGGTTTTCAGCGTTCTATATTTGGCAATTTCAGCTTCCTGTGCAGAAATAGCCACTTCCAGACGCATAATCTCCCGACGCTCCCAGGCCAATGCTTCAACCTGTCCCAGCGCCCGGTCTACATCCAAAATCAGTTTGATCTCAGATTGAAGTGTAGTAAGGACAGCCGCTTCCAGCTCTCGCTCCGAAATGTTCCGCCCCTCACATCCTCCTACTTTTTTCGCTGTGGGACAGGCGTAGTAGGCATATTTTTTCCCGTTATAAGAGACGGATTTCCGCTTTGCCAGTGCGCCGCAAGTCCCGCAGAAGACACGCCCGGACAGAGGATATACCGTATCGGAGCCTGGTGCCCGACGGCCATCCTCCTGCATCAATCGCTGTACTAATTGGAACTCCCGGGCTGGGATAATTGCCTCATGAGCGTTCTCGATACGGCTCCACTCACTCTTGTCCTTGATGATAACTTTTTTTACTTTATAGTTTGGAGTTGTGCGGCGGCCTTGGATCAGAACACCCGTGTAGAGCTCGTTGGTCAAAATACGGATCACCGCTTTCGGACTCCATTTGCTCCGGCTACTGGTCTGAAAGGCGGTTTTGTATTTGATCCCAATGGAGCGTTTATACTCTGACGGTGGCAGGACCCCGCGGCCGTTCAGCTTCTCAGCAATGGTGACAGGGCTCATGCCCTCAATCTTCCACTGAAAGATCTCGCGCACATATTCACCGGCCACCTCGTCTATAACCAGCTTATTTTTATTTTCCGGGTCGCGCAGATAACCGTAAGCTGTATAATTGGCAATGAACTCGCCGTCTTGGCGACGGCTTTCAAAACTACTCCGCACCTTGATGGAGATGTCTCTGCTGTATGAGTCATTCAGGAAATTTTTTACGGGCAGAACAAGGCTGTCCCCGGTGGAATGATTTAAGCTGTCGTAGTTGTCGTTGACTGCGATAAAGCGTACACCGAGCTGGGGAAAAATTTTCTCAATGTATTTTCCTGCGTCAATGTAGTCACGACCAAACCGAGAAAGGTCTTTCACGATAACACAGTTGATTTTACCGGCCTTAACAGCTTCCATCATTTTCTGGAAGTCCGGACGATCAAAATTTGTTCCGGTATAACCGTCATCACAAAACTCCGCTACCAGCTTGATATTCGGATTTTGAGCGACAAATCGTTCAATTATAGCCCGTTGGCTGGAGATACTGTCGCTCTCCAGCTTATCATTGGATAAAGAAAAGTCGCCATCTTCCTTAGAAAGTCTAAGGTAGTCGGCGGCTTCATAAATCATATCTGCATTTAGCATAGCTACCGCTCCTGTCGAGATATTGACGGCCAGGCCATCATGACGACTGGAGTTTCACTGATTTTGTCCATGCTCAGTTTACCACAGCGGGTCAAAAAAGTCCAGCCGCATTTTCAGGTAAATCCTCACAGGAGCGACAGCATATCAGCAAAGCAGTCGTTTAGGGTTGGACCACCCTCTGTATAGGCCACATTGACAACAACATCTCCCACTCTGAAGCAATAGGGATTTTTGATTTGCTGAAGAAATGACTGAATGCGCTCCGCTTGTCCCAAGCTGCTATCCAGCTTTACATCACGAATATCAACCAGTTCGTCGATGCTTTTATCAACCTGATGTTTTTCTGCCATGACCTCACCGCCTTGCAATCATTATTTCCAAGTTTTGGGCAATTATTCTAACGAAACAATAGCCCGTGGACATAGGAATAGGGATCGCCGCAATTACGGCGATCCCTATTTGTTCACACTGACATGATAACAGAAATAAATGATACTTACAAGCCCATACCCTCTGCTCATTTTCTTTCAGGTAAATGGCAATCAATCTGCATGGATTGTTGAACTTCCTCTTTCCCGCGCACCTAATCCGCAGAAGGCGGCTCGAACTTGTAGCCGCTGTGTGGTACGGTGCGGATGGGGTTTCCCGGCCCCATCTTCCGGCGAAGCTGGCTGATGATGTTGGCCACGGCCGCGCCGCAATGCTCCGGGAACTCGTGCCATACGGCTTCGTAGATCTGTTCCTGCGTGAAGACCCAGCCAGGGTGCCGGGCCAGATACGCCAGCGTAAAGAACTCCAGATGCGTAAGATTGAGGGGGTCTCCCCGCCACTTTACCGTCTGCCTGCGCAGGTGCAGCTCCAGGCCGGGAAAGGTGAGGATATGCTTTGTGGTGGGCGGCTCCACGACCTCGATTCCAGGCTCTTCCGCCAGGAAGTCCTTGATCCTATCCAGAATTTGTTCCTCGCCATTGGTAACGGATAAAATCAGTAATTTCCCCACGCGGGGTCCTCCCTCGTATAATAAGTTTCAAAGTTAATAGTTTCAGGTATCAGCAGGCTTTGAGGTGCCCGTGATACAATAGCTGTAGGACAGCAGGGTCAAGTTCTGAGTCCTCCGGTTGAGCCGTAAGGCTACTTCACTGAAAGTCTGTTCCCCTGAACCGGAAGTTAGCTGCAAACTCATTGGCTGTTTGCCTGGGACAAGACCGCCCTTTCAGCAGTGAGGGCTATCGCATTGGTCTGCCCAGGAATGATTCTGATAAGCGAGGGTGCCAGATGCTCCGGTTATCATGGGTATCTCAAAGCCTGCTGGCCTGAAATCTCCATGCGGGGAGGTGAAAATTGTGAATCCACTATTCGTTGGCATTGATGTGAGCAGCAAGAACAATGTGGCCTACCTGATGAAACCGGACGGCAGCAAACACTCCAGCTTCTCCGTGCAGAATAACCTTGGCGGTGCTAAACTGTTATCAGAGAGAATCGTATCGGCACTTGGCTCCATGCAGCTTGAGCGTGTGGTGATTGGCCTGGAGGCCACCTCCATCTACGGGGACAGCCTAGTCTATGCTCTTCGTGAGGATGGCCGCTTGGGGCGGTTTCAGAGGAAAATCCATGTTCTAAATCCAAAGCAGGTGCGGAAATTCAAGGAAGCCTATTCTGACCTGCCAAAGAACGACTGGGTGGACGCCTTTGTGATTGCCGACCATCTCCGTTTCGGCAGAATCAACAGGGAGGTCTACATGGACGATTACCGCTACAAAGCCCTGCAAACCCTTACCAGAGCCAGATTTGATGTCATCCAAAACTTGACCCGGGAGAAGCAGCGGTTCGCCAACTACTTATTCCTCAAATGCTCCGGCATGGCCCAGGACAAAGACATTCAGAACACCAGCGCCACCACCATCGCACTCATGGAACACTTTGAAACCGTGGATGACTTGGCGAATGCCGACCTGGAGGAACTGACTGCCTTTATTACTGAAACAGGCCGTGGCAAATTTGCTGACCCGGATGCTACCGCCAAGGCAGTTCGGGCTGCAGCCAAAGGCTCCTATCGGCTGCCCAAAACAGTAAACGACACTGTAAACCAAGCAATGGCTGTTTCTATTGCCTCCATGCGCGCCTTGAAAGGGCAGGTCAAAGTATTAGATAAGGCCATTGAACAGCAGTTTGAAATCATTCCGAACACTTTGACCTCCATCCCCGGTATTGGCAAGGTCTACTCCGCCGGTATCATTGCTGAGATTGGTGATATCCACCGTTTTGATTCCCAAGCCTCGGTTGCCAAATACGCCGGCCTTGTCTGGAACAGGAGCCAGTCTGGCGACTTCGAGGCCGAACACTCCAGAATGATTAAATCCGGCAACCGCTATCTCCGCTACTACCTGCTGGAAGCCGCCAACTCCGTGAGAAGATGCGACTCCGAGTTCCGGCGTTACTATGACCTCAAATTCAAAGAGGTCAACAAGTACCAGCATAAACGCGCACTCGCTTTAACTGCCAGAAAACTGGTCCGGTTGGTCTTTCGGCTGCTAAAGGACAACCGCCTGTATATCCCGCCGGAGGGCTGAGAGCGCAGCTTGCCACTCTGACTCATAGGCCCTGTTTCAAAATTTCTCAGGGACAGGGCTTTGGTTGGTGTTGCCTTTTTGCTGTCTACACAGTGCTTTTTACTCTGTTTCGCTTAAAATTTTCTTGCATCACCTACTTGACTTCATACCATTGGACTTTCTTCTGACTGCTTACCGGTCATTCCGGCTCCACCGCCCCTTTTAACAATTCAAAGGACCGCTGGCTGATGGTGTGCTCCATCCGGCAGGCCTCCCGTTCCGCGGTCTGGGGATCGACCCCGGCCGCGACAAGCTGGCGGGTGAAGAAGCAGTGTTTCTCGTAGGTCTGCTCGGCTACCTCCCGGCCTATATCGGTCAAGTGCAGGGAGAAGTCTTCATCCATCGTCAGGAAGCCGCCTTTTTTCAGGGTCGTCACCGCATGACAAACGCTGGGCTTGGACACCCCCATATGCTGGGCTACATCCACGGAGCGCACCATCCCTTTCTTTTTCTGGAGCATCAGTACAGCCTCCAGGTAGTCCTCGCCGGACTGGTGCAATGCCAAATAATCCGCCCCCTTTCTTTGGGAAACACTTCCTTTGACAAGGAGCCGGTCTTAGCAGGCCGGCTCCTTGTTGTATATTCAGTTACCCCAATAATGGATGCCGCAATCCGTTACTCTGCGGGCTGGATCAGCCGCGCATCAAAGAACATGGGCGTGCTGGAGAAATCATAGCCTGCGATTTTGTCCGTATTGTAGACAATCATATCCTTGACGAACAGCAGGGGCAGATCCAGCACATTGTCGTTGTCGAAGTTTAGCAGTTCATCGAAAATCTCCTGGACCCTGGCGCTGTCATCCGTAGTCTGGAACTCCTCAATCAGAGCCAGGAACTCGTCGCTGCCTTCCACAGCGGGGAGGCTGGGCACATGGGGAGAACGGGACAGCATGGGAATGAAGTAGTTGTGGGGGCTGGTATAGGGCTGCTCGGTGTTCCACATGATGAGGTCGTAGTTGCCGGCAACACCCTCCTGCCACCAAGTCATCATCTCCTGGCCTTCCGTCTCCACATTGATACCTACCGCCGCCAGTTGGCTCTTGACTGCTGTGGCCAGAGACTTGTTCAGAGCGTCCCCGGAGTCATAGGTGTATTTCAGGGACAGCGCCTGCCCATCCTTTTCCCGGATGCCGGTGGACTCATTCAGTACCCACCCGGCTTCATCCAAGAGCGCATTGGCTTTTTCAGGGTCATAGGTACGGACCACATTCAGTTCCACATCCGTATAGGGGATGCCGTCGGGGAACAGGTGGTCGGCGGGAGTTTCCTCACCGTAGGTCAGCCCTTCGGAGAGGGTCTCCTTGTCGATGGCGTAGGCCACGGCCTCGCGCACCTTCAAGTCGGACAGAACGCCAGAGGCGTTGAGTACCAGATTGCGGGTCTTGGAGTCGCTCTCCGCCACCGCACCAGCGATATTGGGGAGGGAGGTAGCCTGCTGGTAGTCGTCCCAGGTCAGAAGCGCGCTGCCGTAGATCAGGTCGATCTCACCGCTCTGGAGCGCCTGAAGCCGTGCGGAGGCGTCGGGAATGTACTTGACAATGACTTCATCATAATAGGGCTGTTCTCCCCAGTAGTTTTCGTTGCGGACAAAGCGGACATAGTCGCCGTCCACGATCTCCTCATACACATAGGGGCCGGTACCTACCACGCCATTCATGGACTGGTAGTTCCCTTCCTCCAGCACGGCGGGAGATACCAGGACCATGGTTTCCGGATAGCAGAAGTCCATCAGATAGGCAAAGTAGGGATTGGGATAGTGGAATGTCACTGTGTACTCGTCCACGACTTCAATGCTCTCCAGCTTGGCCGCAGCGGAGATATTGCTGAAATTAGGATTGGGGTGCGCAAATTCAAAGTCTGTCTTGACCGCCTCCGCATTGAACGGCGTCCCATCGTGGAAAGTGACTCCCTCCTTCAGATGGAAAGTCAGGGCCTTTCCGCCATCGGAAAACTCCCAGCTCTCCGCCAGGCAGGGGACGATCTCCCCATTTTCATAGTTAACAAGGCCCTCATAGCACAGCTTTGTGCCGATATTGTTCTGCACATCCATGTTGAGGGGGTAGAGGGTGTTTAGTTCCGCGCTGACCGCCGTGGTCAGGATCTTGGGTTCCTCCGCCGTCTGGCTGGAGGAGGGTTCCTGCGAGGTGGAGGGCGTTTCATTTCCACCGCAGCCTGCCAGTGCACCGCAGAGCAATGCACCGCACAGAGCAAGAGAAAGCAGTCTCTTTTTCATGGGTTTCTTCCTTTCATTTACTGTTTTATGCCAACACGGACAATCTGCCCGGCTTGCATCGTGAGAATGGTGTCGGACAGGCGGTAGGCGCTGTCCATATCGTGAGTGATAAGCAGAAAAGCACAGTCGAACTCCTGGTGGTATTGTTCCAGGACACGCATGACGGCATCGGCGGAGATCAAGTCCAACCCACTGAGCACTTCATCCAGAATAAGGTACTTGGGGCGGATGGACATGGCCCGCACCAGAGAGAGCCGCCGTTGCTCCCCTCCGGATAGTTGCCGGGCGGGAACTTCCAAAAGCCGCTCCTCCATGTGGGTCAACTCCATGAGCTCGCCAATGCGCTCCCGGCGCTGCCGCTTTGAGAGGGAGGTCAGGTTGACCATCGCCTCCTCCACATTGCTGCGGACAGAACGCATAGGATTCAGCGTCCCGCTGGCGTCCTGAAAGACCGCCTGGAGTTTTGTACGCCGTTTTCGCCAGTCCTCGGTGCTCCAGCCGGAGGTTTCCTCTCCATCCAGAGAGAGCGTCCCCTGGTCTGGGGGCTCCAGGCCGACCAACAGGCGGGCCAGGGTGCTTTTCCCGGAGCCGGACTCCCCCACCAGGGAGGTGAAGGAGCCGGGCTCCAGGTGAATGGACACATCCCGGAGTGCGGCAAAAGAGAGCCCATGTGCGCCAGCGTAAGTTTTGCTAATATGTTCGGCAATCAGTCCGTCCATGTCCATCCCTCCCTGTTCACCGGGCGGTTTGCCGCAGCATATTCCTTGGTCCACGCCTGTTTTGGGTGTTCCAGAAGTTCCTGCATCGTCCCCTGTTCGGTCAGCATTCCATGCTCCATCACATAGACCGTCCCGCAGAGGGCGCGGAGTGCGGCAACATCGTGGGAGATAAACAGGATGCCGGCGGTTTCCCGCTGCTTCTCCAGAAGCTCCAGCAAAAGTGTTCGATTTTCCGCGTCCAACGCGGAGGTGGGCTCATCGGCTAAAATGTATCTGGGGTGCAGGGCCAGCAGCAAAGCAGCCGCCGCCCGCTGAAGCATCCCGCCGGAGAGCTGGGCGGGATAGCTGTCCAGCACCCGCCGGGGCTGGGACAGGCCCAGTTCCGCCAGAAGCGCCTCTGCCTGCTCCACCGCCTCTTTTCCGGAAACGCCTGTCCTTAGCCGCAGAGTTTCTTCCATTTGACGCCCCATCTTGAGCCTGGGGTCAAAGGCAGTCATTGGATTTTGTGGGATAAAGCCCAGGGTCGTTCCGCACAGTTCCCGGCGCTTCCGAGGGGACAGGGCCCACAGAGATTGCCCATCCACCTGGATCGTGCCGCCGCTGACCTGACAGCCGCCGCTTAAAATGCCAAGCAGGGCTTTGAGCAGCGTGGTCTTGCCCGCTCCGCTCTGCCCGGTCAGACCCATCGCCGCTCCAGTCTCAATCTGAAAAGAGATCTGCTTCAAAAGCTGGGCGCCGTTCCGGGCTGTCACAGATAAGTTTTGTACCTCAAGCATGAGCGGACACCCTCCTTTCAATCCAGCGTCCCAGCGTATGGAATGCCATGGTACACACCACAATCATCAAAACCGGGTACAGCGTAAGGCCGGGATAAGAGAGCAGATAGTGGTGCGTCTCCGATACCATGCTGCCCCAGTCTACTACATTGTCGCCCATGCCCAGGCCGATGAAGGAAAAGCTGACGATGGACAGCGTCATATCCGCGCAGGAGAGGCAGATAAAGTGGAGGACATCCCAGACCAGATTGGGGAGGATATGGACAAACAGGATGCGGCGCGGCCTCGCACCGGAGGCCACCGCGCACATCACATAGGCTTTCCCTTGTTCGATCTCAGTCCGTGTCTGAACCAGCTTGATGACCCGCAGCAGCAGGGAGGCCGACACCGCCACTACCATAGTGAACACGCTGTTGCCCCAGGCAGCAATGAAGATAATCAGGTAGGCGATAGGGGGGATGGCGGTGACCGCGTTCAACACTCCCTCCAAAATCAGGTTTTTGCCGTTCTTTCCGCCGCCCATGAGCAGGCCGACCAGCGTTCCCAACACGGAAACCGTGACGGAGCCCACCAGGACGATCCCCAGTGTGGTCCGTCCGCCATAAAGCAGGCGGGACAGCACGCAGCGTCCCAGGTTGTCCGTACCGAGGGGAAACTCCGAACAGGGGGATAGAAATTTCTTGGTCAGGTCCACCAAATCAGGATCATTGGGAGCAAGCAGAAATCCAAAGGCACAGACACAAAGGACCAGGAGTGGCAGAATCAGTCCCATTTTTGATAGAAAAGGATACTTTCTCATGCCCGGCCTCCCACGGCCCGCATATCGCTTCTCAGGCCATATTGTAAAAGCTCCGCCGCTGTGTCCAAAAGCACCAGTGTCAGCGCCAGCACCAGAACTGCGGCATGGATCACCGGCGAGTCCCGCTTTACCACTGCGTCAATGATCAGATAGCCCAAGCCGGACAGGGAGAACACCCGCTCCACAATGGCCGCATTGGCAAGGCACAGCCCCAGCATCTGGGCGAAGCTGGGTAAAAGGTCCACCACGGCGTGGGGAAAGGCATGGAACAGAAGGATGCGGCCCTCTCGCAACCCGCGGCACCGCAAGTACATGGCATAGTCCTGCTCCATTTCTCGTTCCAAAGAGGCCGCCAGCATCTGCCCATAGAAGCAGATCCCCAGGACCGACAGGCAGAGCGCCACCGGAAAGTAGCGGGTAAAGCCGCTGTTCCCCGAGACACTGATCCAGCCCAGCCGCACCGCAAACAGGTCAATAAAGGCGGTGCCCAGGTAGAAACCGGGAACGGAAATGCCGATCATGGTCAGAAATGAGAGAATCATGCCTCCGGCCTTCTGCCGCCAGAGATACCCCAGCATCCCCACCCCCAGGACCCCAAGGGACATGATTACGGCGGAATACGCCACCACCGTTAGGGTAACCGGCACCGTTTTCGCCAATTCCTCCGTCACCGGGTTTCCCGTCCCCAGAGAAATCCCGAAGTCCATGTGGAGCGCATCCACTACCCAATCGAAATACTGTACCGGCAACGGCTTGTCCAGACCCAGCATGACGCGGGCCTCATCGATCTGTTCCTGGGTCACAATGGCGGAGTTGCGCTTCACATACGCTGTGGCCGGATCAATGGGAGAGAGGCGCATCAGCAGGAAAGAAAGAAGCGTGACTACAAACAAAGTCAGCAGGACAACAACAACCCTCCGAATGAGATAGCGCCTGGTCCGCTGCGCCATAAAACCACCTCCAAAAGTTAGTCGCTGCTAATCTGCTATCAAAGGAAAAGCGCACCGAACTCGATGCGCTTTCTGGCAGATGCCCCCGCGTACAAGGGTATCATAGCCGATTTTCAGTTGTTTCACCACTCCCGCAGGACGCTGTCTGCTCCTATAAGACAAAAACTTTTGCGGTACTCCGTGGGGGTGTGTCCTGTGTGCTGTCGGAACACCTCGGAAAACTTGCTGGCGTTCTGGTATCCCACCCGGCCGGCAATCTCCGTCACATCCAGTTTCGTCTCCCGCAGAAGCCCCGCTGCTGTGTGGATGCGGTATGACTGCAGGTAGGCATTGATGGTGGTGCCATATACCTCCTTGAAGCACTTTTTCATGGAGGTTAACGGAAAGGAAAAGGTCTGGGAGAGTGCTTGCAGGGTAATGCGGCGATCCAGGTGCTCTACCAGATACTGCCGGACTGATTTGATTTGTTCTACCTGGGCCCGGTCTACATACGGGCGTTCTTCTCCGTGTGCCGTGATCTCCGGGGAGCCGAGGAAGAGGAACAGCTCCATCACCTTGAGTTTGAAATAACCTGCCCGCAGATCCTCCGGCGCATGGTAAAGCTCGGAGAAGATGTGCTGGATGGACTCAGTGGCCCGCATGATGAAGCAGGAGTCACAGGCACACAGACGGTCCCGCATAGCAAAGAGGTCACAGTACAGCCCTTCTCCCAGCGCCTCCGATACCTGACGCAGCACCCTGTCCGCCACCGGAATATCCACCGCGATGGTGATGCCGTGGTAGTGGGACAGGGGAAACCAGGTCTCACGGGTCCGGTTGGTCATGACATTGACGGCCAGATCACCCTCTCCCAGATAGACCGCGCTCCCGTCTGAAAATTCGCACTCAAACCGGCCAAGCCGGCAGTGATTGATCTCCAGCAGGTCGGCCCGGGGGTCCTCCCGGTGCGCCACCCCGCAGGACATATGAATATCGTCATAGAGCAGTTCAATCCCTGGGAACACTGGGTATCGGGTGATGACGCCCTCTCCGGTCTCGTTTTCCATCTTGTAGACAGAACAATTCTTCCCCTGAATGATAGTCTGAGCCGCCTCCCCCTGCAGGACCTGGGTTTTAATCAGCTCCTCGTCCGCAAAGCGGACATGACTCAAGCTGTCTTGTTTCTCTTGGCTGTTGTACTCAATCAACCACACCACCTCCTCTAACGCGCTGCGAAAATATGCCTCGGTGCTCCTGGGTTAAGTTCGCTTGGGTTTTTTGGGAAACCATCCCCGCTCTACCCGCCGCGCCTGTTCTTTCAGCTCCCGGATGCTCCAGAGGAAGGCCACGCCCACAAGTCCCAAAAGGATAGAGAGCAGTCCCTGCACAAACAGCGCCAAGCCCAGGCAGATCAGCCCGCACAGGAGAAACAGCGGCCAAATCTTTTGAGAAAAGTGGTATTCACACCAGATTACCAGCGGATGAAAGGCCCCAATCACCAGCAGAGAGGCCCCTCCAACTGCAATCCCTTCCAAATTCAATTCCATAGAAGTCCCTCCCCAGCCCATGATACAACGGAGTCCGGCAGGCGGACAAGCCGCTGTATCAAGCCTCCAGCTTCCAGCTGTTGGCCTGGGCCCGGACATGAACGAAGTCAGCATACAGGCCCGGCTGGGCAATCAGTTCCTCATGAGTGCCCCGCTGGACAATGTGCCCGCCGTTCAGGACCAGGATCTGGTCGGCATTGCGCACCGTTTTCAGCCGGTGGGCAATCAGGATCAGAGTTTTTCCCTTTGTCAGAGAGGAAATCGCGGCCTGGAGTTCCGCCTCGTTTTCCGGGTCCACGCTGGCCGTTGCCTCGTCCAAAATCACGATGGGCGCGTCTTTGAGCATGGCCCGGGCGATGGAGAGGCGCTGCTTCTCGCCCCCGGAGAGGGAGCCGCCGCCCTCTCCCAAAACCGTGTCGTAGCCGTCCGGCAGGACTGTAATGAAATCGTGACAGCAGGCGGCTTTGGCGGCAGCCACCACCTGCTCATGGGTGGCGTCCGGGCGGCCGAACTTGATGTTGTTCTCCACCGTGTCGTTGAAGAGATACACCGACTGGAACACCATGGAGATGTTCTTCATCAGGCTGTCCAGCTTATACTCCCGCACATCATGGCCGCCCACGGTGATCCTGCCGCCCTGAACATCCCAGAAGCGGGCGATGAGATTGCACAGAGTGGTCTTTCCGCCGCCGGAGGGCCCCACCACGGCGGTGGTGCTGCCGGCGGGGACGGTAAGGCTCACATGCTCCAGAATGGTCCGCTCCCCATAGGCGAAAGAGACATCCTCAAACCGGACAGAGGCATCCTCCGGTTGAAGTTCCGCTCCGTCAATATCCATCACCGGCGTATCGTCGATGGAGTTGGCCTTATCCATGGAGGCGCCCAACATCTGGAGATTGTCCGCCATATTGCCGGCGCTCTCCAGTTCCGCATAGAGCATAAAAGAGGCAACGAGCATCAGCAGGCACCGGGTCAGGGGCAGGCTCCCACCGGAATAGAGCGCCAGAGCGCACACGGCCAGCGCCACGGCGAACAACCGCACCGTAATCTGCCGCAGGCCCATCCAGGGGGCTACGGAGTGCTCCAGCCCCAGGGCCTTTTCACAGCTTTCATCCACAGTTTTCTGCACGGCCTGGCCGCTGTCCTTGTCCAGTCCATAGGCCTTGACCACGCTCATACCCTGGATGTACTCCAGCACTGCCTCCACCAGCTTCATCTGGGCGTGCTGGCGGGCAGGGCCGGTCTTGAGCAGGGACCGCTGGCTCAACTCCGTAACCAGCAGATAGGCCAGGATGCCCGCGATAGCCAGCAGACCGAGCCTCCAGTCCACAAGCAGGATCGCCAGACACATAGCCAGGGTGTTGAGGAAACCGCCGATGACGCTGACCAGGCAGCGGGCGGCGTTGTTCTCCACATCCCCCAGTGTGGTGGTAACTACGGCGGTAATGTTGCCCAAGGAGTTGTCGTTGAAGTAGCCCATGGGGATGTAGCGCAGCCGGTCCCCGATATGGACCCGCTTTTCCGCCACCATGAAATAGCCCGTCTCCGTCTCCGCGTTGGTGGACCAGTACGAGCAGGCGGTCCGCCCCGCCACGGAAACCAGCATGATGCCGATCACGGGCCATATGCTCAAGTTCGCGCCGCCCACCAGAATCTCCAAGGTCAGCATCAGGGCCCAAAACTGGAATGCGGTGAACACAGCCCCCAGGAACGCCACCAGCATGGATTTTTTCAAAAGCCCCCTGCGGTTGCCCGCAAAGGCGGAAATTTTCCGAAGTACACTGAACATCTCTTATTCCTCCTCTCCGTCCCGAACACCCAGATAGGACTGCCACATCTGCCGGTACAGCGGGCAGGAGGCCAGCAGCTCCTCCTGCTTCCCCTGGGCGGCGATCCGGCCGCCTTCCACTACAACGATGTTGTCCGCGTCGGCTACCGTGCCCAGCCGGTGGGCAATGACGATCAGGGTCTTGCCCTTCGTCAGACGGGAGATGGCCTGCTGGATGACCGCTTCATTCTCCGGGTCGATGCTTGCGGTAGCCTCGTCGAGAATGACGATGGGCACATCCTTCAGCATGGCGCGGGCGATGGAGATACGCTGCTTTTCACCCCCGGACAGGTGGCCGCCGCCCCCGCCGCAGATGGTGTCGTAGCCCTGATCCAGCTGGCGGATGAAATCATCGCACCCGGCAGCCCTGGCTACCGCCTCGACTTCCGCATCGGTGGCGTTCAGACGGCCCATGCGGATGTTGTCCCGCACCGTGCGGTCAAAGAGGTAGTTGTCCTGAGATACATAGGCGATCTGGCGGTTGAGCTGTTCCAGCGGGATTTTCCGCAGGTCCACACCGCCCAAGGCGACAGAGCCGCCCGTCACATCCCAGAAGCCGGCGATGAGCTTGGCAATGGTACTCTTACCGGAGCCGGAGGGACCCACAAGAGCGGTCACTGTCCCCGGTCGGATGTCCAGGTTTACATCGTGGAGCACTTCGCCGTCCTCCTGCTTGTAGGCAAAGGACACATGATCCAGCCGGATACCCAGCCCATTCAGCTTCGTCTCTATCGCAGGGCGCTTCAGCTCCGGGGCGTCCAGAATGGCGGAGATCTCACCCACATTGGTGCCCACCACCGCCAGTTCATCCACAAAGGTCATAGCCGATACCAGCGGTCCGGTAAGCCCCAGGGACAGCACGACGATGGTGAGGAATACAGCTGTGCTCAGGCTTCCACCGCCCCACAGCAGCAGACCCACCGGCAGGACGGGCAGCAGCACCGAGGGGATGACCGCCTGCATGACCGCCATATACTTCTGGTTATCCGCCATCCAGTCCACATAGTATTGGGCGTTTTCCGTCACGGCATCGGAGTACCGCTTGTAGGACCCGGCGGACTGGCTGAACGCCTTGACCACCTGGATGCCTCCCACATACTCCACGATGGCATTTGCCATGCGGCGGCCCACCTCCACGGCGCCCTGCCAGCGGACGGCGTAAGTCTTGCTGCTCTGGGAAGCCACCACGATCCCAATCACCGTGGTCACCAGGGAGGCGAGCCCCATTCGCCAATCCAGGACGAAGATATAGACCGCGATGCTCACCGGCACCAGCAGATTGGAGGTCATCTCCGGCAGCAGATGAGCCAGGGTGGGCTCCATCCCTTCCACCCGGTCCACAATGGTGGTTTTGTACTGGCCGGAGGGCGTGTCCAGGATCGTCCCCATGGGTACCCGGCTCAGTTTGGAGAGCAGATTTTGCCGCACCCGGCGCAGCGTGTGATAGGTGGCCGTGTGGGACAGGCTGGTAGACCATGTGGAAAACAGCGCCTTTCCCCCATAGCCCGCCAGAGCAAGGCCACACCAGGGCAAACAATCCGCAAGGCCGCCCCCTTCCAGCAGCAGCCCAATCATAGCGGCTACGCAGAAGTAGGGCACCATACCGCAGGCCACCCCCAGCACCGCCAGGGCTACCGAAGCATAAAATCCACCGTGCTCACCACTTGCCCAGCCCCACAGCACGGCAAAGGGTGAGGGCGCTTTCTTGTGATCCATAACCTAAAACCCCTTTCTTTTGGTTAGTAAACGCTAACTTAGAATCAAAAAGAAAACCCTTTATTCAAAGGGAATTCCAAGGAGACGGAACCAGCCCGCGGAGTAAAAATTCCGCAGATCATCCATATAAACCATCGCTTTTTCCCGCGGCATATCATGGCGGATCGTCTCAAACATCCCATTGAAAAGCGCGGTGGACATGATGTGGATCAGCTCATCATCCAGACGCCGGATGGGATAGCCGGCGTCCACCATTCGATCCACCAACAGCCGTCCGGAGTGGTCCTCGATTGCCGCCAGGGTATCCAGATAATGCTCATATTTTGTCCCAGAGGAACAGCAGGCGATGAGCTTGAATGCGTCAAAGTGGTCGTAAAGAAAGTCCATCATCCAGGAGGCTTCCTTGTCCGGCACCTCCGGGAGCTTTTGAAGTTGCTCCTCCAAGTTTCTTCCAGCAAAGGTCTGTTGAAGGGTCCGATACCGCTCTACCAGCTCATGGGCAGGCTCTCTCACCAGTCCGTCAAACAATGCCTCCTTGTCCGTATAGTAGCGGTAAATAGCCCCAGTCGTTACTCCAAGAGAAGCCGCGATGCTTTTTAAGGATGCTCCCCGGAAGCCGTTTTCCATAAATTCCCGCTTCCCAGCCTCCAGCAGATCCGCCCGCAGCTTTTCGTTTACAGGGCGCATGTTCTTCACCTCTTTCGATAACTATATTATTTAATAACGATATTATCTTAAAACGAGCATCTGTATTTGTCAAGCCCCTATTATAAAAAATGGATAGTGTGAGGAAGTGAAGTATCGACATATACCTATCAATAATGCTGGCTTCTTTTCTATTCCTGCTATATCTCATGTTTCAATTTGGCAAAAAGCGCAACTGTTCAAGAGGCGAAAAAGGTGGTATGCTCTACTTGTATTTAGGTCAGATTTTGTAGGTCAGATTTTTACCCGTGAGGGGCCAATGCGCCCCGAGCGGAGACTTGCCAGAACCTAAATACCGGACCGACCACGCACAAAAACCGCAGTTACTCCATTCAGGGGTGGCTGCGGCTTTTTTGTGCATCAAACACAGAAAGGAGCACACGACCATGAATGAAAACCTGTTTACATTCCCTGGAGGGACAGCCGAGGAGAGCGGTGACAATCCATTCGACCTGCGTGGTTTCACTGAATTGACCGGCAACGACACCCAAAACCCATTTGCTGATCTGCTCGCGGGCGGAGAAGCGGCAGAAGGCGCCGGCGCTGCGCAGGCAGATGACCCGATCCCGGAAGAAAAAGACGAGACCGCACAGCATCACGAGACCGTGGAAGAGGATGAGTCCCATGAGATTTCCAAATCTCCGGCCCCTCAAGATCCACAGCCAAAATCACCTCCTGCGCCGAAAGCTGAGGAGGACCATGCCTCTGATAGGCCGGAGGAGACGGAGGACAATCCCCTTCTTGCCGCTATGGAGCGTCAAGAAGAAAAGAACGCCCAAAAAGCGGCCGAACCCATCTTCGCCCAGCTTCCGGTGTTCTCCTACAATGGATCGGAAGCGCCCATCGAAGACACTGAGCAGACATTCGATGAACTCCGCCTCTCCAAGCTGACGGACTTTCCGGAGTTTGATGAAGCGCAGAGCCTGAGCTGGAAAGTCGTTTACGGCAAGATCGTCAAGGAGATTGCTCTCCCCAAGAAAACCAAAATCGGCCAAATCAAGCGCGAGATCGAAACCTCCAAGGAATTTATCAACGCTTTGAAGAAGGCAACCGACAAGCACCCCAAGTGCCTGGTCAAACCCTCAATCAGTATGCAGAAAAAGGGAGATGCCAGTGCATATAAGGGCGCTTTTTTGCATCTGTCGGAGGCCCAGGCCTCGCCTAAAACCATCACCTTTATCCCCGGACGGGATGGAAAGGTCTATGAGCGCCGTATCACAGGCGCGGGGGAGTTTGTCACCCCCGCTGAAAACATCACCGTGCTGGATGAGATTCGGCCGGGTTTCCACCCGTTCCTGCCCCGCATTCCCTATTCGCTGATGGAGCAGGCCATAGGCCTGTTCCGCACGATGATGCGCAAGGGAAAGGGGCGGCAACCGGCGGAGGCCCTGGTGCATTTCTACTGGGATAAGCAGGAGCAGCGGTACTTTATTCGCGTCCCGAAGCAGATCGTGAGCGGAGTTTCTGTTGACGCCCTTCTGGACGATGAAGAGCTGATGACCAGCGACCGCTATATCCACTACGCTGACCTGCACTCCCACAACCGGATGCCCGCAGTATTTTCCAAGACGGATGACCATGACGAAAGGGCAACCCGGGTCTATATGGTAGTCGGCCGGCTGGACCGTTATTTCCCGGAGATCACAGTGCGCATCAGCAACGGTGGGCGCTTCCTGGAGATTGCCCCCGAGCAGGTCCTGGAGATGCCTCCGGTAGGGCACTTTCCCCCGGAGTGGCTGACACAGATCTGCACGGATGCAGAAGGCGCTTTTGGGGTGGCCGCATGAACTTCTCAAAAAAACGGCCTGTAAAGATTATTATGCTGGGCGCCGGCGGGACCGGAGCCCACATTGCGCCGCACCTTTACCGGCTCTTATATGCGTTGGAGCGTCCGGTGAAATTTATCATCTGCGATGGTGATAAAGTGGAGCCTAAAAATCTGGTGCGCCAGAATTTCACTGAGGCTGACCTTGGCGAAAACAAGGCCAGGGTAATCGCAGAGCGATATTCCGATGTGTTCGGCCTTGAAACCTCGTATATTCCCCGTTTTATCGAGGATGCCGGACAACTGGAAGAACTGCTCAGACCCGAAGTATTTCGGCACTATGTGTACGGGTCTGAGCCAAACACGGGCAGATGGGTCACCAACTCGGAACTGGTCATTTTGATCGGAGCCGTGGATAACAACAAGTCTCGTAAACTTTGTCACGAGGTATTCCTCAGAGCGCGGGACCTGATCTACATTGACTCCGGGAATGGAGAATACACCGGCCAAATTGTCTGCGGCATCCGCAGAGCCGGCAAAACCGTCTACAAGCCTGTGGGGATGCTTTACCCGGAGGTAAACACCCCGGAAGATCTGTTCCCCACGGAGGTCTCCTGTGCGGAAGCGTCGGTCTCCGCCCCGCAGACTATCGTGGCAAACCTGATGGCCGCCACTGCCGTGGTCACTATGATCTACAACATTCTGGTCATCGGTTGCAACACCGTACAGCAGACCACCTTCTCTACCAAATCGGTGAACATCCGATCTTTTCAAAAACAGCCAACGAGGAGGAAAGCCGCATGAGTATCTTCCATGCCTATGTTGACGCCGCACACTTCCACGAAGCATTGGGCAATGTGCTGCGCTTTGCCGCCAAGCGTTCCCGGCTTCCTATTTTGGAGGAAGCGCAGGTCCGCTTTGAGGATGGGCACTGTGTCCTGACCTGCACCAATTTAGACCAGTGGTGTATGAGTACGATTCCCTCAGTCGGGGATTCTTTCTCCTTTGTGTTTGCGGGGACCCGGAAAATTCTCTCCGCCTGCAAATACTTTTCTGGAGAACTGGAGTTCACTTACACGATTGAGCCCACTGAGACAGTCCCTGATCCGGAGGGCCAAATTTCTATCAGCGACGGGAAACGGAGCCTGAAACGCAGTACGGAGCGCACTTCCGATTTCCCCGAGCTCAAGGAGAAGCCTTTGGATCGTCATTACCCTGTCAATCCGAAAAGACTGCTGGAGCGGTTCAAGCGGGTGAAATACGCCGTTTCCTCGAATGACGCCAGACCCAATCAGTGCTGTATTGAATTTCTGAAAGACAAGATCATCGCTGTGGACGGCTACCGTTTGGCAATGAGCACCGATCCCGCCGTCAATGTGGAAAAACCTTTTTACATTCCGCCGGAGGTCATGGCAGAGCTTACGATGTTCAAGGAGCAGGACTGCACGATCTCCGTTGGAGAGGAGTGGGCTGCGGTTGAAAGCGAAACGCTGCGTGTGCTCACCCGGACACCCGGCTATGACGGCTTCGATGTCGAAAGGGCGATTCCCACATCGTTCAGTACGGAATATCCCGTTGATGTAGACCGCCTTTTGGATGAAGTCAAGTATCTCAACGGCTTTATCACCGCAAAAACCCGAAAGCCGATTCGGTTTGACGGGGGCACACTCTCTCTTGAAACACCAGGAGGCACCTATCTCTCCAAGGTCGGCCTGCCGCCCGTTGAGGCGCGGGGCTTCAACCCGAAATACCTGCTGGAGGGGCTGGAGCAGTTCAAGGCAAAGAAAGTGCATACGGTCACCATGAAAATGGGACACCCGCACTCTCCCATGATCCTGACGGATGGTAAAGACGACCTGGCCATGGTCCTGCCGGTCCGTCTGAAAGAAGTAGCATAATAAAAAAGGAGTGCTCACAATGAAAAACCTGTATATTCCCAAGGGGAAAACCCTGCATTACGAGATCCTGTACTGCCAGAACATCGTCAATGACGGCACGCTGATCGTGGACGGAACGCTGCACGCCCGGAGCATTTCCGGCAAGGGCATTTTGAAAGCCGGCACAGTTTCCGCCCGCCATGTGGCGGAGATGGATATTGAGTGCGCCACGATGAATGGAGAAACCATGGCCGCTGAGCGTGTGTGCGCCGCTGAGATCGTCCTGTCCGGCTCCGCAACTGTGTCCTGCTATCTGGAGGCGGAGTATGTAGAGGTCCCCAAGCTAACCATGGCAAAGCACAACATCGGTACCCTCAAGGCCGATGATGTTATCACGCTTCCGGAGAAAAAGCGCGGGATCGTCGGCACCCTGGCGGCAGGCTTTTTTCGCCGCTTGTGGCTGTCCGTGATCCACCGTATTCCGGTAGACGCCCCGTATGTCCAGGTTGCAACTCCGGCACCGGAAAGCACCGATACGGAGCAGGAACAGCCAAAGCCGGAGCGGGCCGGCGATTCTCAGTCTCAGCCCGTTACCCAGCCAATGGATCTGGACCTGGAAGAGGATTTCGAGTTCAAGCGGCTCAAGGCCATGTACCGTCTCCTGAAAGACTGCGGATACACCCTGCGTATCACAAAGCAGGAGGAGCCCGTGCTGACTCCGCGGGAGGATAGTGCGTCTACCCTCCCCAGGGCTGCGTGACCTATGGAGGACATCATCATCCGGCAGCGCCGGGAGGTGACCGCCATGGGGATAACCCGGGTCCGGGAGCTGTGCGCCCAAGGCTACATAGACCAGTCAGGCGTTTTTCGCCTGAAACGCTGTGTCGGCCGATATGGGCCGAAAGAGCCGTGCAAAACGGCAAACCCTGTTATTACAAACCGTGCCGCGTAGGCACTGAAAGCAGAGGGGGACTGTGCGGAGCGCGGTCCCCCTCTGGCTAAATCACGGAGGTGATCAAACATGGAGCAGGTAAACGAGGCACAGCCTCAAAGCCAGCCCCCTTCCCAGCGGTTTTATGCCCTGGAACAGCTTGGCGAGCTTGCCGGTACCATTACTTTGATTTCGGAGGGCCTGCAAGCCTATCGGGCTCAGGTTGCCGGGCTTTTGGCCGGCCAGAAAAAGGCGGAGGCATTTGAACTGTACCGCCTGCTGGAGCGGCAGCGCACTTATCTGGTCGAACAGATCCGTGCGACCCGGCCTTTCCTGATGGAGCTGGAGAATCCGCTGGCCCCTGCCGCGCAAAAGCTGGCGGAGCAACTGGCAGCCTTTCCGCTGATGACCGCGGACTACTCCAAACTGACCGAAGTGCTGAAGCGGTTTGCGGACGCGCTTCCAGACCATCAGACCACAGACGCCTCAATCATCGGGCGCCTGATGAACAATGTCCGGCTGGGGCATTACCCCACGGACCTCACGCATGTGGGGTATATCGCCAACAGCATTGTCTTTCCCGCAGAGAACACGGCCAACCTGATTGACCCATGCTGTGGAACAGGGGACGCCCTGCTCCGGCTCGCCCTGGGGACGGACAGCCAATGCTACGGCATTGAACTGGATGACCACCGGGCGGAACAGGCACAGCAGCAGTTGTACCGTGTCGGCTTCGGCAGCTTCTTCGGCTCCAATATCAGCCCAGGAGCTTTTCATGCCGTTTTCCTGAATCCGCCCTATCTGTCTGTCCTGTCTGAGAATGGAGGACGGAGCAGAGACGAAAAGCGGTTTCTGATTGAGAGCATCCCCCTTCTTATGATGGGCGGGCTTCTGATCTACATTGTCCCCTATTACCGCCTGACGGCAGATCTGTGCGGCATCATCTGTGACAACTTTGAACAGGTGCGTATTCACCGCTTCCTGGACAGGGAGTTCAAGCAGTTTAAGCAGGTGGTCGTCACAGGCGTGCGCCGCAGACGGACGGAGGCGGAACAGGATGCGGAGGCGCTGTGCTCCGCCGCGGAGCACCCGGAGACCTTACCTACCGCCGACCTTCTGCCCAAGGCCTGCTATGAGCTCCCGGCAGTCTCCAAAAAGGTGGAGACATTCCGGGGGGCTGTGTTCAATGAAGACGAGCTGGCCCGCCAGCTGGCAAACTCCACCGGCTTTGACCGGCTGTTTGCCAAAAGCCGGCTGGACAGCGAGATCAAGCGTCCGCCCCTGCCCCTGTCTATCGGACAGGTGGGGCTGATCGGCGGCTCCGGCCTGATCAACGGACTGATGGAGTGCGACTATCCGCATATCGTCAAGGGCCGGATCATCAAAGAGAAGCACACCGTCACGGATGAAAACAGGGGGCCCCATGGGCGCCTGATTTCCACCGAGATACGGGAGACGATTTCCAACCGGATGATCTTCAATATCCTGACGCCGAGCGGTTTCCGCTCGCTGACTTAAAGGAGAAAGTGATATGAACGAAAAAAACTATTTTACCATTGTTGTGCCTCTTTCCCCTGATGCACAGAAAATCGTGCAAGGCAACCCATCAGCCGTCCCGCTGCGGGCGGCGGTTTGGTCGCAGGCGGCGGAACGCATGAAGCCGCTTCTGGGAGGTGTCTGCTCCCGTTTCTCTCCCGCGGTAGCCCCCTATGGAGAGCCGCTTCACCTGCCCTTCGGCGTCGCTTTGGGCGGTGCAGAAGCCGAACAGTTTCTGCTCTGCTATTTCCATGCCAGGGAAAATCAAGAGGAGGAGATCAGGAGCCGCACTCAGGCCATTCGAGCTCTGGGCAGAAAAGTTGGTCAGTTCCATCCTGATGAAGAAACGACTTTGACCGTCATGGCGTTTCGTTCTTCTGATCCTGAACTGCATAAGCAGATGGATGTTGCCCAGCGTTTCTTTTCCGACGATATTACCGCCGCTGCGGGTCTGTACTATTTAGGCTTTGGCTCCAACTACATCAATGAGCAGCAGGAGCGGCAGATCCTCTCCAATCCGGAGGCTTATGCTCTCTGTGTGGCTGAGCTTCAGCCAGTGGAGGAAGCAGCGCGATGAGGAAAGTGTTAGACCTTGGCGAACTCCATAAACAGCTCAGACAGACGGAGGAACATGAGCCGCACTTCGACGAGGAGCTAAACCCCTACCTGCTGGACACAGTTCTTCCGCAACTGGAGGGTGAGGAGCCCATCCGGCTGGAGCAAATCGACTTTGATCAGTTCGACGAAGAGGACCCGTTCACAATCCTCGACTATTATTACTGGCGGGAAAATCTTTGTAATACGATGCGCCACATCAACAGGCGGATTTCCGACATTTTGCCGTCTTGTGTGAAAACCAGAGCGTTTTTATAGGAGGCCGGACATGGACGAAGATACTTTGAACGCAGCCATGAGGATCTTAAACATGGCAAAAGTGCTGGAGAGCCACGGGAAATTGAACAGGCTCATGGATATGCTTGGAGATTGCACGGAGATCACCTGGGATAATCAGTGCATGGTGGAACGGTTTGCCTGTGAGAGCGTATTTCAGAATACCAAGTGCTATGAGCAGTGCGGAAAGCAGGTCTCCCATCATGCGTATGAACCGGATCGTGAGGTCTATGTTCTGCGCGACCCGCTGCTGGACAGGTTTCATGCTTTGTGCCGGGAATATGAATCCCGAAGAGGGATAACCCGAATTGAAAACCCCTATGCGCGGGAGCTGGAGGACGCGGTCCACAGTGCTATGCGCCTCAGCAACTATAACTTTGATTACCTTTGGGTAGACGGCTCGGAGGCGCGGAAAAGCCCCAAACTCCTGCTCTTTCTGTTCGAGGAGTTCTACTCCTTTGATGAGATTCCGAAGGCTCTGTGCGACATCCTGGACGCCTGCCAGAGCGGAATCAGGGAATTAGAACAGGAGCTGAAGAAGCCGGCGGGCAAAGTAATTGCCCTGCCTTCTCAGCCTGCGCTGAAGCAAAAGGAGGCGGCATAAATGGAGGCCAGCAACGACATTATGATCCGCATTTCGCCCAATGAGGGCAAAATCACCGTGGAAGAGGACGCGCAAGGTGTCTTCTCCCGGAAAAGCATCACCGAGGAAGATCTGCTTCGGTGCTTCAAAGACAGCCTGCGGACAGCAGACGAGGGCTATCACAGCGGTTTCCTGCCGCTGAATACTATCTCGCTCTATCAAAGCGAGACGGTAAAACGCTTCGTTCTCTGGCACCCCAGGCTGTACGCCGATGTTTCGGTCTACGATACGCCCTATCCCCACTTCCCGATCCCTCGTCTGGTATTTGGCTTTTCGCTCAATCAAGAGGGGAAAGCATCCCATTGCCGGATTGGGGTGGTGGCGGATGAAATCCCGACCCCGGAGACACCCATGTACTACTATCCATTTTCCAATGTGAGCCGCGAAAGCGGGAGCCTTTGCGTGGGAGCCAACACGCTGCCAATCTATAAAAAGCCGCACAAGGCACACAACCTTCCAGCGTTTCTCCTGAGTATTCCGAACAACATGCACTATTACAGCAGCTCCAACAACAAGTTAGGACTGGAATATCGGGAACTCATGGAGCATCTGAAGGACAAAGACCCCGAATACTACTATTCGGACATTCTCATCCCCAAAAAGGAAACGCTCGGCGAGTTTATTCAACGGGCCTAAAGGAGCGAATATCATGTGGAACAAATCAGCGGAAGAACTTCGGGCGGCCCTTTCCGCCCCCTTTCAGAGCGCCGACATTGAGTGGCGGATCTCCGCGACCAATTCAGCAAAGACCAGCGGCCTGGCAGTGCCCTATGTGACCAACCGGGCCATCCAAACCCGGCTGGACAGCACAGTGGGCATCGACGGCTGGCACAATGATTTTGTGCCGTGGAAAGGCGAGAGCGCCCAGCTGTGCGGCATTTCCATCTATTTTCCGTCCCAGGAGGCGTGGATCACCAAATGGGACGGGGCCGATGACAGCGATATTGAATCGGTCAAGGGCGGCCTCAGCGACAGTATGAAGCGGGCCGCGGTTGAGTGGGGCATCGGCCGGTATCTCTACGGCATGACGCAAAAATGGGTCTCCATTGAGCAGAGGGGAAAAGGGTATGTGATCTGCAACGACGAACGCCCCACCTTGGACGCCGTCCATGATCAGTGGGTGCAGTCACTCCAGCAGAAAAAGGACCACCCCGGCGAACAGGACAAACAGGGCCATCACACCCGGAGCCAGTCTACCAATTCCAATGGCGGTCCCCGCCAGCAGGGCGGACAGCCTGCCCCTCAGAGGCAGGGCGCAACCCCTCCGCCGCAGCCGCCGCAGGCACAGCCCGGGCGCCCGCCCCAGCAAGCCCCTCAGATGCAGGGACAGCCTTCCCAAGGCCAGACCTCCGCTTCCGGCATCCCGGCCGGGTGCTATCTGGTGACCGGCGCTGTCCTCAAGCCGACGATGAGCGGAAACAGCCGCACCAGCGTCCAGGTCATGGACAGCGCAGGACAGGTCTTTCAGGCATATACTCGGGGAGCCGACAGCCGGCTTGCGCCGGGACTGATCCTGACAAACGCGAATTTTTCCACGCAACACAGCAACGGCGTCACCTTCTATATTTTGGAGGCATATCAGATCCTCGACCTGGGCTCAGAACAGGCCGCATAAGTAAGGAGGCAATCAAATGATCCAACCGATCAAGCAATTCTGTGTGACCCGGCTTACAATCAGCGGGTTTAAGGGATATGCGGACCAGAAGACCTTTCAGTTTGGCGGCATGAATGTGATCTCCGGCCATATGGGCGTGGGGAAAAGCAGCATTGCCGATGCCATCGCCTTTGCCATCACCGGCGTGGGCTTCTATGCCGGCGCGAAGATTGACTACCTCTATCATCAGGATACCCGTGATTTGCTGGTAGAGCTGGAGTTTGAGGATGAGTCCGGCAAAGTTCGGACACTCGCCCGCCATCGTAAGGATGACAAAATGGACATCACACTGGATGGCATCCGCATCGGCCAGGGGGATCTCACCACCATGTTTGGGGAGCGCGATCTTTTCCTGTCCATGTTCAATCCGCAATACTTTATCAATGTTTTGGGCAGTAAGGGCCGCAACCTTTTGGAGCGGTATCTGCCGGAGGTACCCAAGGCGGAAGTTCTCGCTCAGCTCAGCGACCAGACGCGGGCACTGCTGGAAAAGCAGGAGTTTCTATCCGCGGAGGCTTACTCCAAGCAGCTGCGCGAACAAGTGACCGACATAGAAAAGGATATGGTCTACATCCAGGGGCAGATTGACCTGCACGCCTCCCAACAGAAGGAGCAGGCACAGGAGCTCATGGAAGCTCAGGTAAGGCATACACAGCTTCAGGAGCGAATCAGTGAACTGGAGTGTAAGCGCACCACAGGTTTTGACGGGAACAGTTTGAATGACCGGCTGGCCGACCTGTACGCCCGTTATGAAGAATTACAGCGGGAAAAACCGGAGATTGCCGACACGGAAAGCCTGGATGCCCAAATTCGGGCCGTGGCTGAGAAGGTGGCCGGCCGCAAGGCAGACACCTACCAGAGCAAGTATGCCGACGCGCTGGCCCAGGCGCAGGCACGCATCCACAAGCTCAGTGTGGAACTCAAGCAAACCAAGCACATCCACGACGGCTTGAAAGCAGGGGTGAAGTGCCCTATGTGCCGCCAGACCATCACAGAGCAGACCCTGCCGCAGGTGAAGGGGGAATTTACTGCTTCCCTGCGCCGCATCCAGGCCGAAGGCTGCCAGCTCACCGCCCAATTCAAGGAGGTCCAGGAGCTGGACGCCAAGGCGCGGGCCGTTTTTGAGCAGTACCGGGAGGACGACATTGCCGCCGGTGAAGCCAAGCTGAAGGAGCTCAGTGGCCGACGCACACAAGCAGTGGAACAGGCCGAGAAACAGCGAAATCTCCGCCAGCAGGAGCTTGAGCGCCTGCACAGCGAAATCCAGAGCACTGAGCTGGACCGGGAGTGCGGTATGCTCAGCCAGGAGGAAATCGAAGAACTGAACAGGGCCCGCACGGAGTTTACCGAGCTCAATGCCAAGATCGGAGTGTTGTCGGAGCTGGTCCAGGCGTCTCCGGAGGCCGCTGAAAAGCAGGAGCAGGGCATCAAACAGATGCAGGCGTCCATCCAGCAAAAAAAGGAGCTTCTTTCCGCCCTGGCCTTCTATATCTCAAAGCGGGTAGAGCTCAACTTCTCTAAGCTGAAGATGAACCGGGTGTCGATCACCCTCTATGATGTGGTGAAGAGCACCGGCGAAGTCAAGGATGTATTCCGCTTCGTTTATGGGGGACGCGACTACATTTGCCTGTCTCACTCCGAGCGAATTCGAGCTGGACTGGAAGTTGCGGAGCTGATCAAGCGCCTGCTGGGCGTCGTGTACCCGACCTTTATCGACGATGTGGAGTCCGTTCCCGTCATCGACAATGTGCGCCCCACCGGGCAGGTGTTCATCGCCAAAGTGATCAAGGGCGCCGCGCTGCAGGTCCAGGTGGCCGACAATACGGGTGTCCCGAAAGCCGCATAAAACGGTGAGCGCCTATGGGCAAGCATCGCTCCGGCCATTCTTATCAGGAATTTCCGATCCTGAATGTGGCGAGAAGATGTGGGCTTGTCCTGAATGACCGCACGCTGGAATGGGAGGAGGTGGAAGCCTCCTGCCCATTCTGCGGCGACCATGGGCCAGGAAAGCACCATCTCTTTCTCAATACCACCAGAAATGTCTTCCGCTGTGTGCTCTGCGGAGAAAAGGGCAACAGCGTGTCCCTCTACGCCAAGATGGAGGGCCTTTCAAACCGGCAGGCGTTTCGGGCGTTATCGGAGGACAGCGTTCTTTACCGATTTCCCCAACAGCCCCTGTCACAAAAACCGGCGGAACGGGAGCCCAGCTCCCTGGCCGTCCGGCACAATGTCTACTATGATATGCTCATGCACCTGGAGCTCTCCCCCAAGCACAAAGCCGATCTTTTGGCTCGGGGATTGAGTGAGGAGCGTATTGAGCAAAACATGTACCGCACTCTGCCCATGTCCAGCTCCGCCCGGCGTTTTCTGGCGGGCATCCTTTCCGACTTTCACAATCTGGAGGGCGTCCCGGGCTTCTATGTTGACCGGGGATACTGGAACATTCTCGGCCATTCGGGGCTTCTGGTGCCGTGCCGCGACAGGAACGGCTATATCCAGGGTCTCCAGATCCGGCTGGATGATGAGACCAAGCCGGATCGAAAATACCGGTGGCTCTCCAGCCGCGGCAAGGCTCATGGGACCCGCAGCTACTCCTATATCCATGTCACCGGGAATATCCATGCCAGGACCGCCTATCTCACAGAGGGAGGCTTAAAAGGCGATGTGGCCAGCTTCCTGGATCACGACGCGCTCTTTCTCTGCTTTGCTGGCGTGACGGCCATCGCCGGCCTCAAGGATGCGCTCCAGTCCATGGAGAATCTGGAAGAGGTCGTGGTTGCCCTGGACATGGATAAGCTGGTCAACTGGCGGGTGCGAAACGCCCTGGGAAAAATCATGGAAACGGTACAGAGCATACCCAATCTCCGGGTACGCCTGATGAACTGGAACATGACCTTCAAGGGCGTGGACGACTTCTACAAGGCCCGCAATGAAGCGGCCTCAAAGGGTGTGAACATTTTGGATATGACTTCAAACTTTATCACCACGCGCCTGGAAAGCCTGTGGAAACAGGAATATCCCGAGCAGGACCGCGGCTTTATCCACACCTGCGAGTGGGAGGAATTAACAGTTCCGATAGACCAGCTGACTGCCGGGAAACCTGCGGACATGAAGAAAGCGCAATACTATCTGAAGCTCCTGTGGGCAGGGAAAGTGGACTTTCCGCCCCTTGTCAGCGTCAACGGCGTGGTGATTGACGGCCTGCACCGATTCTGGGCCTATCAGCAGATGGGGTATCAGACGGTGACGGTCTATCAGAACAAGCCGTGGGCCATGCCCACAGCGGCATAGGGCCCGCCAGCGAAAGGAGAACGCTTTGCCAACCAACCGTTTATGCTGCTGGTGTGGAGCTCCGGCAGAGTTTTCCACATACCGGACGATTTATGTGGACACGGAATACGAACAGGCAAGCCGATACTTTGAATGTGCGGCCTGCCATCAAAAGGCAACCAAAGATTTGATTTCGGAGGTAAAAAACCATGTTGAACAATGAGAAAACCATCCGCTTTGAAGACTTTGCCGCCGTTTCTCAGGACGGCGGAGATGTTTTGGGAAAGGTGCTGTACTATTCACTTTCCAGCATCCTGATCGACCGGGACGAGTTGGAAAGCCTGTGTGACGCCGTAGGATTTCCCAAGGGCAGGAGCAATCGGACTGCCATGGGGGACGCTTTTCGTTCCGCCACCGGCGATATTTACGAGCGCCGGGTAGTGAAAACCGACAGCGGCCCACAGATCTTCAAGGTGTACTGCCGGGATAACAAGGGGGGAAACGCCTCTGTGATCTCCCGTGAGCTGGTCAAGGAGACCGTGCATGAGGACACCAATGAATACCGCAAGCTGGCCAACATCACTTTCAATAAGACCAGCAAGCTGTTTTCCTATGATAATCTTGTCTCCGATCCGTTCATCGACCCGCTTCCGTACTGCATGGAGGCGCAGAGGCTTTTTGAACTCTACCAGAACTGCGCCGGCCGGCGGCAGATTGAAACCCTGCTGGAGAACTATGTGGACTCCATGCAGGCCGTCAAAATAGGCCGGGGACATTTCTTTTTCGTTCCCCGGGACTTTGCCGCCAGATTGCAGGTGTTTGAGGACTTTGTGGAGATGCTGGAGGAGCATAACCAGCTCAAGCGCCCCGACCGTGATCCGCTGGAGGTCAACAGCATTTATGTTGTGGACGACGCCAAACAGCGCAAGAAGATGACCGCCGCTTTCTATCGGTCTGTCCGCAGGGAGATTGCCGAGTATGAGGAGCGCGTCACCCACCTGATCCAGAGCGGAAGCCAGAGTCCCAAGATCATGGATCGCTGGGTCATGCGCATCCAGGGCCTGGAGGAGAAGAAGCGGAATTATGAGAATATTCTAAAGCGCGAACTTACCGACCTGGACGAGGAATTTACCTCTCTCCGCTATCTGTCGGACGAGCTTCGGATCAGAGCGGCGGGGCTCCGCGTCCATCAAAAGGCCGCTTGAAATACCTGGAATGGAGGAGCAAGGTGAACAAGGAAAAGAAGGATGGGCCGAGCATCGAAGCCCCCCAAGCAGTCAAGCATCCAGATAAACGCCCGCCGTGCTACCGTTCGGAAACACGCAATCCCTATCCGCTCTGCCTGGGATGGGGGATGAAAGCCTGTGCCCACTGCTGTCTCTGGACAGACTATGATCCCGATGAGGACGAAAGCCGTGTAAACCTGCCGCTCTCCCTGGCGCAGCTTCAGGAGATGGACGGTACTCCCGCCTGGTGGGAGTGCGGACCAGAATACAGCTGCTGGGGTATCATTGCCGTGGACAGTAGCGGGCGTTGGGAGGGCATCCCTTTCTTTCAGGGGCGATGGCGTGAAGTCAATTTTGTGTATAACATCGAAGCACGCAACATGGCGATCTACCGCCGTCCGCCCTATGAGGAAACCTGATAAACCGCGCCCCCGCTTTTCTGACGAAACAAGTTCGGGGCACTGCATAAAAAACAAACCGGAGAGGAGCGCCTTGATATGACCTACCAAGGGAAAGAAGTTTTTACCTTGGACAATTTCGACTATGCCGCCGCAAAGCCTGGAGACTATGTAGAGGAGGCTGTGGTGGATGCGGCCATGAACTGCCTGCCGCCTATCTGCATGAGCAGTTCCTGTTCGCAAATGGGGGACCCCTATGGTATGCGCCAGGACCCTACAACCGGGGCATGGAGATCCACCTACGCCACATTCAAGCGTTGCCTGGATGTCTCCGGCATCTGGGAGTATTGTGGACATTGTTTTTCGGGCGAAACCGTAGAGCGCGGGACGCCGCCACCCTATATGTAACACACCAAATTAAGTAAAGAGCCAATCAACGCTCCGGCCGCAGGCGCGGCCAATGAAAAACCCGAGGGGATACGCCGCATGGCGTATCCCCTCGGGCACTTTTATTGAGAGACGGCTTACTGCTCCGCTCCACCCTCCCGCAGGGGAAGGGAAAGGCGCTGGATCATGGCCAGCACCAGGGCCGCATCCTGTTCACTCAGCTCTCGGATAGCGTCAATGGCCTTTTGCACAGTCGGAGAAAGGGAACGCTCCTCGTCAAAAAATTCGGACAGGCTCATATCAAAATAATCCGCGATATTAAATAGCTCCTGTGTCGATGGCATGGACTTCCCGGAGGTGATGCTCTGGATGTAGCTTTTGCTGTGTCCCAGCTCCAGCGACATCTGATATTCTGAAATATTCCGGGCCATTCGGAGCTGAGTAATACGCTTTGCAATATAGCTCTCGTCCACCAAGTATCACCTCTTTGCTTTGATGATACCCGATTATTCAAAAATGATGTTCGCCGACAGCGTGATTATATTTTGATATTAAGCCGCTGTCACTTGTTATTTACCGCTTATACTTGTATAATTTTATTTATATCATTCCGCTGTAATCGGTAGGACTGGTACTGCCGGAGGGAATAGAAAGGGTGTATGACCATGAAGCAGCGTTCTGAGACTGCGGCGGACCGGGCCGCTTCGTACCTGAAGGCAATGGGAATACGGGCCTCCAGCAAGGCTTATCAATATCTGCTCTTTGCTTTGACTCAGTTACAATGTGGGACCCCATTTCAAAACTCAATCTGGGAGCTAACGGCGATCCACTTTGGACAAAAGCGGGAAAATGTGCTGGCGTGCGTGCGGCGTGAGATTGCCCATGCCTTCCGTATGGCGCCGGACAGTTTCATGGATGAAACCATTGGTATTATTCCAGACCAACCGCCTAAGGTGATGGAATTTTTGCGGCTGGGGCTCTACGAGATAAATAATTCCGGATGTTAAATCTTTCATCCCTTGTTGTGGGATAGGGGTCATCGTTGAATTTATCTTGACGCAGTTTATTGAATAGAGTATTATTTTAATTAGCTATAACTAACCAATCCGCTCCAGGAGTGAAATTCAACTATGATGTGCGGAAGTTTTTATCTGGGCAAGCTCTATCATGATTTAATCACAAATTCTCCTCAGATTGTTACTATGAGTATTCCGGCAGAGCTTGGAAGTGGGCAGATTTCGCAAACGACCATTAAACACGGCGTCATTCTTTCGGACTGGCAGATGAATTATCGCTCCGATATGAATGTGCACGGGCCTGTCAGCAGGGAATACATACAGATCGTATTCTGCCTGAATGACGGTATCTCCTGGGGAATCATGAATGAGCACCGCTCTGTTACCATTCAGAAAAACGAGTCCTGTATTTATGCCGGACACGGTGGTACGGAGCATATCTGTTATACGAAGGACAGTCATTTCTCATTCAAGAGCATCAAAATCCCCATTTCCTATTTTACACAACTGCTCTCAGAGTATTTTGACGGACAGGAGACTGCCGCTTATGAACGGAAACTCTTGGACGGGATCTCGAAAGTTCCCGTTACCCCCATGATGGAGCAGATATTATCGGAAACAAGCAAATTTTCTCAATATCGCGGAGGATTGGGCTACCTCTATTTGGATGGCAAGCTGTTGGAGTTGCTGTCCATCTATCTGGGGGAAGTTTTGGAATTGGACATTCTGATGGGCAAAAATATTTCCATGTCCCGGACAGAGCGGACCGCCATCATGGAGGCGAAGCGGATCATCGACAGCCAGTTAGCCTTTGCGCCATCCTGTGAAGAATTATCCCGCCAAGTACATCTGAGCCTCACGAAATTAACCCGCGGTTTTTTAGCTTTTTATGGCAGATCAATTCATCAATATGTTATCGAGCAGCGATTGGTACAAGCAGCGCAGCTACTTTTGGAGGGGGATTGGAATGTGACGGAAGTTGCCTCTATTGTAGGTTATGGAAAACCGAGCAACTTTGCGGCGGCCTTCAAGAAAAAATACGGTGTTGCACCCAAACATTACAGAGAGACACGCTTCAACCACACAAAGCAGTGACCTTTAACTGCTTTTGGGTGAAAATGGGCAGGTTTTGGGTCGAATTAGAAAAGCATAACTGATACAATATGCGTTGAGGTTAGTAAGCGCTAACCTCAACGCATATTGTTGTATAGAGGAGGCAAAGCATGAAACAGAAGTTGAATGCGAAAGATTTTATCCTAATCGGCGTCCTGACCGCCCTCATGTGGATCATCTGCATGATTATCAGCACCATTATGAGTGTGGCCGGCCCAGTGACCAATGTGTTTTACCCGGCGGTTGTTGCGATCCCCAATGGCATCGTGATGATGCTCTTACTGGCTAAGGTGCCGAAAAAGGGCGTGTTCACCATCTGCTCCGCAATCCAAGCTATCCTGTTCCTGCTGGTGGGCGCTTTCTGGTTTATCCCCATCGGCTTGGTGGTCGGCGGCGTGATCTGCGATTTTCTGGTCATGGGCCGAAAGGAAATCACCATGAAGTCCATGGCCGTGGCCTACGCCCTGTTCAGCGCCATTTTCGCCTTCAGCGCCATCTGCCCCATCAAGTTCCTCCAGAGCGCCTTTGTGGGCGCCATGGAGAAGAACAACATTGCCCAGGAGTACATAGACGGGATGCTGAACATCACCTCCGTCCCCATGCTGGTAGTCATCGTTGCGGCCGGCCTGGTGGGTGGACTGATCGGCGCCGTGATTGGGCAGAAGGCTTTGAAAAAGCACTTTATCAAAGCCGGACTCGTTTCAGTCAAATAACAAGGCACAGCCCCTCGGCAGTCAATCAGACAAACGCAGGCAAGCGGGCTGCCTGATCTCAGGGCGCGGGGCTGAAAATGGCCCCGCGCTTTGATTTTGATAGGGAGGCATTGGAATGGAAGAATCACAAATCAAACAAATCATTGAACAGCAGCCCCTTCATGGATCGGCACTGTTAGATCCCCGCTGCAAGATTTTACTTTTGGTCTGTATCGGGTTTGTCAGTTACTTTTTGGCCGGGGAGGTGGTCAGCCTTGCGCTCATGCTAATGTATGGCCTGTTTATTGCCGTGGGGAACGGTGGAAAATGGGCCTTGAAGATGATTGCGGTCTACATCATCATCGCCTATCTCAACGCCCTGCTCCGTTATGTGCAGGTGCCGGTATTGAGCGTGATTATGAGCGTGTTCGGCGTGACGCTTTTGAAGCTGATCCCCATTGTGATGATGGGCCTTTGGATTTTGCGGACTACCTACATGGACGACCTGATGGTGGCGCTCCAGCGGATGCGGCTGCCCCAGGCGGTGACGATCCCGCTGGTGGTCATGTTCCGCTATATCCCCACCCTGCGGATCGAATACCGGCAGATCCGCAGCACCATGGACATCCGGGGGATCAGCGATACCTTGTGGAAACGGGTATCCCATCCTCTTGCCACCATTGAGTATATTTTAATTCCCCTGCTGATGCGGTGCCTGAAGGTCACGGACGAGCTGGCGGCCTCCGGCACCACCCGGGGGCTGGAGCTGGAGTGCAGACGGTACGCCCTGCGCCCCATCCGCTTCTCCTGGCCGGAGATCCTGGTGTCCCTGCTGGGCATCCTTTTCTTGGCGGCGCTGCTGGTCCTGGACCAGACCCGAATCGGGGAAATCATCTTGTGGAGGGTGTGACATGATCTCGTTTCAGAATTTCAGCTTTCGCTATGAGGAGAGCAAGGACTTTACCCTCCGTGGCATTGATATGACGGTGCAGACCGGCGAATTTGTCCTCCTGACCGGGCGAAGCGGCTGTGGCAAGACCACGCTGATCCGCTCCCTCAACGGCCTGATCCCGCACTTTTATCCCGGTGAGATACAGGGAGACCTTGTGATGGACGGGCGCTCCCTGCTGGAAATGAAGCCCGCGCAGCTGGCCGGACAGGTGGGGACGGTATTTCAGGACCCGCGCTCCCAGTTCTTCATGACGGACACCACGCGGGAACTGGCCTTTGGCTGCGAAAATATGGGCCTCCCCCGTGAGGAAACCATTGACCGCATCGCAAAAGCCGCAAAGGATCTGGAACTGGCGGACTACCTAAACCGGAGCATCTTTGCCCTGTCCAGCGGAGAGAAGCAGCAGATCGCCGTGGGCTCGGTCTACGCGCTTTCACCAAAGGTCTATATCTTCGACGAGCCCTCCGCAAACCTGGATTATGCGGCCACCAAGCGGCTTGCGGAGATCATGGGAAAATTGAAGCGGAACGGATACACCATCTTTGTGGTGGAGCACCGCTTTTACTATCTGCGTGATCTCATTGACCGGGTATTTCTCATACAAAACGGGAAAATCGAACAGGAATTTACAAGGGAGCAGTTTTGCTCCTTACCGGAGGAAACGCGCATATCCTATGGGCTGCGGACTGCATATCCGGAGCGGGATGCGGAGCATTATCAGGAAAAAGAATGCCGCCCAATGGGGAAACACCTGCTGAGTGTGCAGGGCCTTTCCTTTGCCTATCCCAAAGAGCAGGAGGTCTTTCGGAATGTCAGCTTTGAAGCCCACGCCGGGGATGTGATCGGCATCCTGGGCCACAACGGAGCGGGCAAGACCACCCTCTTGTCCATCCTGACCGGCCTCTTGAAGCAGCGGAACGGCGAGATCGCCTTTGACGGCAGGAAGCTCACTCCACGCCAGCGCCGGGCGCTGTCCTATCTGGTTATGCAGGACACGGATTACCAGCTCTTTGCCAGCAGTGTGGAGGAAGAACTCTCCCTGGGGATTCGGGAGGACTGCAAAGAGAAGGTGGACGCTGCACTGGAGGCGCTGGAGCTGTCCAAATACCGGGAGCAGCACCCGGCGGCCCTCTCCGGCGGGCAGAAGCAGCGGGTCACCATTGGCGCGGCCATCGTCAAGGACAGCCCGGTGATCTATTTTGACGAGCCCACCAGCGGTCTGGACTATGACTCCATGGTGCGGGTCAGCCGGCTGATTGAACAGTTGTCCGCTTCCGGCGTGATCGTGTTTGTGGTTTCCCACGACTTCGAGTTTATCGTCCGGACCTGTACGGAGGTGGTCCAGCTGGACGACCAGGGGGCTGTTCAAAATCACCGGCTCACGCCGCAGATATTGAAAGCTCTGTCGGAACAGTATTTTCATTGATGGGAGGTTGTAAATCATGTTTCAAAAGGTATTTGAATACGCGGGGCCGCATAAAAAGGGCCTCTACGCGGCCACAGCGGTAGTGCTGGTCAGCGTTTTGATGGGCGTCCTGCCCTTTGTGCTGGCCTACCAGGTAATTGCTCCGCTGGTGATGGGAGCGGAAATTGAGGCTTCGTTTCTCATCCTGCGGGTGGTTTTGGTGTTGGTGTGCCTGGTCTTGCAGGCTCTTCTCTATGGCTGGGGGCTCAATCTTTCGCACAAGGCCGCCTATGACACGCTGCTCCGGCTGCGGACCGCCCTGCAAAAGCGGTTTGAGAAGCTGCCTCTGGGCGTAATCCAGGACAAGGGCACCGGCACAGTCAAAAAGCTGTTTGTCGATGATGTGGACAGTCTGGAGGTCCTGCTGGCCCACTCCATGCCGGAGGGGATCGCAAACCTGATGGTCCCCATTGCGGTCTATGTGGCTATGTTTTTCGTGGACTGGAAGCTGGCGCTGCTGTCCCTGGCTTCCATCCCCATCAGCCTGATCGCCATGATGACCATGTACTCGGTTGGCATGAAGAAAATGGGCCCCTACTATATGGCCGGCCAGAAGATGAACAACACTATCATTGAGTACATCAACGGCATGGAGGTTGTCAAGGTATTCAACAAGGACGCGGACTCCTATGAGCGGTTTCGCAAGGATGTTTCGGATTACCGGGATTATACTCTGGCTTGGTACAAGGCGGCATGGCCCTGGATGGCAATTTACAGCAGCCTCCTTCCGTGTACTGTGATTTTGACCCTTCCGCTGGGGGCGTGGTTTGTCCTCTCCGGCTGGTCAGCTCTGCCGGACCTGATTTTGGTGCTGTGCCTCTCCCTGAGCATCGGGATGCCGCTCCTCAAATCCTTGGGTTTCCTGCCCACCATGCCCCAGCTCAACTACAAAATTTCTGCGCTGGAACAGGTTTTGGATGCGCCGGAGCTTCAGCAGACGCTGGACAGCTTCCACGGCAAGGATGATACCATCGTTTATGACCATGTTTCCTTTGGCTACACCAAGACACAGCCCGGCCCGGACGGAAAGCCCATGGTGGTGGAGGATGAGGTACTCCACGACATCAGCTTTACGGCCAAGGCCGGACAGAAAACGGCCCTGGTGGGAGAGTCCGGCTCGGGCAAGAGCACTCTGGCAAAACTGCTGATCCACTACTATGACCCGCAGAAAGGCAGCATCTCCATCGGCGGGCAGAAACTGTGCGACATGAGCCTGGAAGCCCTGAACAGCCGTATTTCCTATGTGGCGCAGGATCAATACCTGTTCAACACCTCTCTGCTGGAAAATATCCGCATCGGACGGTTGAACGCTACCGATGAGGAGGTCCTGGAGGCAGCGCGCAAGGCCCAGTGCATGGAGTTTCTGGAGAAGTTGCCCCAAGGTATCCATTCCATGGCGGGCGATGCGGGCAAGATGCTCTCCGGCGGTCAGCGCCAGCGCATATCTCTGGCCCGTGCCATCCTAAAGGACGCCCCTATTGTGGTGCTTGACGAGGCCACCGCCTACGCCGATCCCGAGAACGAGGAAAAGATGGAGGCGGTGATTGCGGAACTGGTGAAGGGCAAGACTCTGGTGGTCATCGCCCATAAGCTGCCCGCGATTATGAACGCCGATCAAATCTGCGTCGTAGACCACGGCAAACTGGTTGCGGCAGGAAAGCATCAGGATCTGATCCAGTCCTGCCCGGAATATCAAAAGCTGTGGAAGGCGGCCCAGGACAGCGCCGAATGGAAAGTACATACCGCAAAGGAGGGAAACTAAATGTTTGCACTGTTTTCAAGGATTTTGAAACTTGCCGGTCCATATAAAGGGCGTATTCAGGGCGCGTTTGCCTGCGCGTTTGTGGAGTCGATCCTGTCTAAAATGCCGATCTTCCTGGCCTTTGTGGTGTTGAGCGGCTTTGCCGCCGGAACACTGACCGGGCAGACCTGCCTCTATGTGGGCCTTGGCCTCGCGGCGGCCGTGCTGGTGCAGATGCTGGTCCACTATCTCAGCGACAGCCTCCAGAGTGCGGCGGGCTACCTGATGTTTGCCGAGAAGCGCATGGAGCTGGGCGGACACCTGCGGAAACTGCCCATGGGCTACTTCACCTCCGGCAATATCGGCAAAATCAGTTCTGTACTCAGCACCGATATGGTGTTTATTGAAGAAGTCGCCATGAGCACGCTGGGCAACATGATGAGCTATCTGCTGTCCTCCCTGGTCCTGCTGGCGTTCATGTTCTATTTGAATTGGCAGCTGGGCCTGATCGCGGCCCTTGTGACCATTCTGGCGTGGCTGGTTTCCAGAGGGATGAACAAGGTTTCCCTGCGGGAAGCCGCTGGCCGCCAGGAGCAGAGTGAACGGCTGACGGACGCGGTGCTGTCCTTTGTGGAGGGCATCGGGGTCATCAAGAGCTATAACCTGCTGGGAGAGAAGTCGGAAGAATTGACCGGCAATTTCAAGCGGTCCAGAAATACATCCCTCGCCTTTGAACGGAAGATGACCCCGTGGACCATGGGGCTGAATGCCCTTTATGGAATCGGGATTGCCGCGATTTTTGGCCTGTCGGTCTTTCTGGAGCGGAGCGGCGTCCTTTCTCTGGCCTATGTGCTGGGCGTTCTCCTGTTCGTCTTTGACCTGTTCGGGCCGCTCAAGGCGCTCTATGGCGAGGCGTCCCGCCTGACCGTGATGAACGCTGCCCTGGACCGCATTGAAGCTGTATTGGAGGAGCCGGAGCTTCCGGACACAGGGAAACAGCATATTCCGGCTCAGGCACAGCCCGGCCAGCCGGAGGTGCGGTTTCATGATGTGGCCTTTGCCTACCAAGACAAGGAGGTGCTGCACCACATCAGTTTCTCTATGTCGCCCCATACCATGACCGCTCTTGTGGGTCCCTCCGGCGGCGGCAAGTCCACCATCGCCAATCTGCTGGCCCGGCTGTGGGATGTGAAAAGCGGCAGTGTTGCCATCCGTGGTGTGGACACCCGGCAAGTCCCCCTCGCGGAGCTGATGGATCACATCAGCATGGTCTTCCAGCGTGTGTATCTCTTCCAGGACACGATCTACAACAACATCAGTATGGGAAAACCGGATGCCACGGAAGAAGAAGTCTATGAGGCGGCAAGAAAAGCCCGCTGCTACGATTTCATCATGGCCCTGCCCGATGGGTTTCAGACTGTGGTGGGAGAGGGCGGCGCAACCCTCTCCGGCGGTGAGAAACAGCGCATCTCTATCGCCCGCTGCATTCTGAAAGACGCTCCCATTGTCATTTTGGACGAGGCGACCGCCAGTGTGGACACCGACAATGAGAGCTACATTCAGGAGGCCATTTCCGAGCTGGTAAAAGGTAAGACCCTGCTGGTCATCGCCCACCGTTTGAACACCATCCAGAACGCCGACCAGATTTTGGTCATCAGCGACGGACGGATCTCGCAGCATGGCACCCATGAGGAATTGATGGAACAACCCGGTATTTATCAGGATTTCGTCCGTATCCGCATGAACTCTGCCGGTTGGAGCCTGTCTTGATGGAGAGGAGCTCCCCATGAAACAATTACACGCATCTGGCGAAGACTATCTGGAAGCTGTACTGGTGATCCAGAAAAAGAAAGGCATGGTGCGGTCCGTAGATGTGGCCCGGCACCTTGATGTATCGAAACCCAGCGTGTGTCATGCGGTCTCTACTTTGAAAGAGGGTGGGTTTCTCATTATGGACGAAAATTCTTTCTTATTCCTGACGGATGTGGGCCGGGAGGTAGCCGAGCAGACCTATGAGAAGCACTGCTTCTTTACCCGCCAGCTTGTCGCGGCCGGGGTCGATCCCCAGACCGCGGAACGGGAGGCCTGCCGGATGGAGCACACCATCAGCCAGCGGTCCTTTGAATTGTTAAAAGGGGCGGTGGAGCCGGAATGACCGGTAAGCAGTCAGAAGAAAGGGAGGACCCCGCGTGGGGAAATTACTGATTTTATCCGTCACCAATGGCGAGGAACAAATTCTGGATAGGATCAAGGACTTCCTGGCGGAAGAGCCTGGAATTGAAATTGTGGAACCGCCCGCTGCAAAGCACACCCTCACCTTTCCATGCCTGGAGCTGCACCTGCGCAAGCAGACGGCAAAGTGGCAGGGCCAGCCCCTCCACCTTACGCACCTGGAGTTCTTCACGCTGGCCTACCTGGCCCGGCACCCCGGCTGGATTTTCACGCAGGAACAGATCTACGAGGCTGTATGGCACGAGTTTCCGGAGGACTGCGGCGCGGCCGTGGTCAATATCATCAGCCAGCTCCGCCGGAAGATGGGACCGGGCAGCCCCATCCGCACCGTCCCTCACAGCGGCTATAAGTTTGAGCTGCCTCCCATAACCTGAAAAACCTTTTCCGAAAAAATGCAGTTATCCTCTATGGGTAACTGCATTTTTCTATCTGAGTCAAGATCACAATAGCCCGCCGCTTTCACAAAAGTCTGTCCAAACAGAGCATAATCGTCTATATGGAGCGGACAGAACGATTTCTTTTCGCTAAAATAATGCAGTGTTGAGGGACGCATGGCGTCCAATTCTTTATTCAAATGGTTAGCATTATCTAACCAAGAAGGAGTGTGTGCTATGTCTGGACCAAACAGCCGCCGCGGAATGGGCGGCAAAGATGTTATCACCGTGGGAATCTTCTCCGCCATCTACTTTGTCATCAACTTTGCCTTTATGCTCCTGGGCGGGCTGCACCCGCTGCTGTGGATCTTGATGCCGGGCTTTATCGCCCTGTTCACCGGTATCCCATACCTGATGATGTGCGCCAAGGTGCAGAAGGTGGGCTCGGTCCTGTTGATGGGCCTTATCACCGGGCTGATCTACTTCGTCACCGGCCAGTTCACCCCGGTGATCCTGGTCTCCTTTGTCATTGCCTGCGGCTTGGGGGAACTGGTCCGTGGCTGTACCCATTATACCAGCATCCGGGGAAACCTTGTGTCCTTCGTCCTGTTCTCCCTGGGCATGGTGGGCTCTCCGCTGCCCATCTGGCTGATGCGGGAGGACTTCCTGCGGCAGATCACAGAACAGGGGATGCCCGCAGACTATGTGAACACCCTGGCGGCACTGTCGTCCAGCTCCATGTTGGTGGTGCTGTTCCTGGCCCCTGTTGTGGGCGCCGTCATCGGAGGCTTCATCGCCCGGACCATGTTCCGCAAGCACTTTGAAAAGGCAGGTCTTGTCTGAGATGGAGCGGCGCATCTTTGACCCACGGGCCGGCCTGTGGCTTCTTGTGGCCGCCAATATCATCGCCTTCCGCCCCCATACCCTGTGGCTGGAGCTGGCGCTGGTCGGCCTGCTGCTGCTCCTGATGGCCGCCCACGGGAAGTTTTCCATGGCGGTCAAATGGGCGGCGGGCTATTGTGCCCTGCTGCTCTTTCAGCAGTACATCCTGCCCGCCTCTCCCAAGATCATCGCCACCAGCTTTACCATTTTTGCCACCTACGCCCGCCGGATGTTTCCGTGCCTGATGACCGGATCGCTGATGCTGAAATGCACGCCTTTGCGGTATTTCATCGTGGGGCTGCGCCAGCTCCGTGTTCCCCAGCGGCTGATCGTGGCCGTCTCGGTGACCCTGCGGTACTTCCCAGCTATTCGGGAAGAAATGGGCTACATCCGGGACGCCATGAAGCTGCGGGGCGTTCAGGGGCTGGCCCGGCTGGAGGGCACGGTGATGCCTCTGATGGTGTCCGCCACCGAGACGGCGGAGGAGCTCTCCGCAGCGGCGGTGACCCGGGGAATTGAGGACCCCGCGCCCAAGACAAGCGCCGTCTCCCTGCGGCTGTCCCCGGTGGACCTGGTCGGGATGGCGGCGGGCCTTGTGTTGCTGGCGCTGTCATTTGTGGTACAATAAGGAGGATCGCCGGAATGATCTCATTTGAGCATGTTTCCTTTGGTTATGACGGCTCCCGGGAGACCCTGGCCGGCCTGAACGCCGCTATCCGTCCGGGCGAATGTGTCTTGCTGTGCGGTGCCTCCGGCTGTGGAAAGACTACGGTGACCAAGCTCGTCAACGGCCTGATCCCGGCCTTTACCCCCGGCTGCCGCCTGGAGGGACGGGTGGAGGTGGGCGGCCTGGACCCCGCCAAGACGCCCATGCACCAGCTGGCCCGAAAGGTGGGATCGGTATTCCAGAATCCCAAGTCCCAGTTTTTCAATCTGGACACGGACAGCGAGCTGGCCTTTGGGCTGGAGAACGCGGGATGCCCGCCGGAAGAGATCCGCGCCCGGGTTGCGGAGACCGTGAAGGCCCTGGGGCTGGAGAGCCTCTGCGGGCAGAGCATTTTCTCCCTCTCCGGTGGGCAGAAGCAGCTGCTGGCCTTTGGCTCGGTCTACGCCATGGGCCCGGACATCTTCGTGCTGGACGAGCCCACCGCCAATCTGGATCAGGAGGCCATCGCCCGCCTCCACGACGAGATTGCCGGCCTGAAGCGGCAGGGGCGCACGGTGGTCATTGCCGAACACCGGCTCTACTTCCTCACCGACCTCATTGACCAGGCGTGGTATATTAAACAGGGAGTTCTGTCCCGGCGCTTCACCCGTGAGGAGTTTCAGCGGCTGACTGATGAGGAACGGGAGAGGCTGGGCCTGCGCACGCTGTCATCGGCCCCCTGCACCCTGCCGCCGGCGGAACCGGCCGGGTCCGGGGAAGGCCTCTCTGTGGAGGGGCTGACCTGCGCCTTTCAGAAAAGAGAGGCGGTGTTCCGTGAGCTGTCCTTTTCCGTCCGGCCGGGTGAGGTAGTGGCTGTCACCGGGCCCAACGGCGTGGGCAAGACCACTCTCTCCCGCTGTCTGTGCGGGCTGCTGCGGGAGCAGGCGGGGGCTGTCCGGCTCCACGGTCGCCCCCTGGGACGCAAGGAGCGGCAGCGGGCGGCCTTCTGCGTGATGCAGGATGTAAACCACCAGCTTTTTTCGGACAGCGTGTGGGGTGAGTGTCGAATATCCGCCCCGGATGCACCGGACGAAAAAATCGCCGAGGTGCTGGATCGCCTTCAACTGCTGTCCTTTCGGGAGCGGCACCCCATGGCGCTCTCCGGCGGACAGAAACAGCGGCTGGCGGTGGCCACCGCGCTGCTGTCGGAAAAGCCGATGCTGATTTTTGACGAGCCCACCAGCGGCCTGGATTATGCCCGGATGGTGGAGGTGTCCGGCGTGATCCGGGATCTGGCCCGGCAGGGCCGCATCGTGCTGGTGGTAACACATGACCAGGAGTTTTTGCAGCAGGCTTGTGACCGGGTCCTGCATCTGTAAGGAGGGGAACTATGCTGGAGCAGATGATAGCGGGAAATGGCTTTCCAAAAGTGGTGGTGGAAAATGATCATTGCCGGGTCTTTCAGATGATGGGCGGCACCGGGGATGGGAGCATGACCCAGTACGACCTGTACCCCGGGATCACTTTGATGTATAACGACTTCCACATGGAGGACTACGACTCCGACCTGACCATTACCGGAGATCTGCTGTGCATCGACTATTGCCGCCAGGGACGGATGGAGTACCCGGCGGGGCCGGATGCTTATTCCTATGTGGAAGCGGGGGACCTGAAGCTGGACCGGCGGCTGGAGCACCGGGGGCACTTTGTTTTTCCCCTCTCCCACTATCACGGGATCACGGTGGGGCTGGAGTTGCCTCGGGCAGCCCAGGCCCTGGCCGAATGGGTGCGGGACTTTCCGGTGGACCTGTACCGCCTCCGAGACAAATACTGCTCCGGCCCCCACCCCAAGGTACTCCACGGGGCCCCTTCGCTGGATCATATCTTCCAGGAGCTCTATGCCGTACCGGAACAGATCAAGCTCCCCTATTTCCGCATCAAGACGCTGGAGCTGCTCCTCTATCTGGATGCCCTGGAACTGCCCGCAGAGTCGGAGAAGCCCTACTTCTACAAGACGCAGGTGGAGAAAATGAAAGCGATTCACCGCCTGCTGACCGGGGATCTGGAGCGTCACTACACCATCACCGAGCTGTCCCGGCGCTTTTCCATCCCGACCACGGCCTTGAAAGAGTGCTTCAAATCGGTCTACGGCCAGCCCATCAACACCTATATGCGGTGCCTGCGCATGGACCGGGCGGCCCTCCTGCTCCGGCAGGAGCCCCATGCCGGCGTGGCGGAGATCGCCGGCCGGGTAGGGTATGACAGCGCCAGCAAATTTGCCGCCGCGTTCAAGGCGGTAAAGGGTAAAACGCCCCTGGAATACCGCCGGGAGGGACAATAAATTCTTCTGTCCAAACGGGACAGGATCGGCGGAGCGGAGCGGAAAAGAGCTTTTTTATCGGTTACAATGGCTGCGGTTAGCGAAAGCAAATCGCAGTCATTTCTTTTGAGAGGAGTCTTGCCGATGAAAGAACGGACCTGGCTGAGCATCCTGCTCTCCTATGCCGGACCCTGCCGGGGCAAAATGGCCGCCTCGGTGGCCCTGGCGGTGGTCAGCGTGGCAGGAGGCTTTGTGCCGTATCTGGGAGTCTATCAAATCCTGCGGCTGTTTGTGGAGCGCCGGGCGGGCCTGGAGGGCATCCTGCTGTGGTGTGGGGTGTGCCTGGCAGGCTACACCGTCAAGGTGGCAGGCTATGCCCTGTCCACCATGCTGGCCCATGTGTCCGCCTACACCATTCTGGAGGGCCTTCGCCTCCAGGTGGCGGACCGGCTCATGGGGGCGCCCCTGGGCGAGGTGGAGTCCCGGCCCATCGGGGCCATGAAGAGCACCGTCGTGGACCGTATCGAGGATGTGGAGCCGCCCCTGGCCCACATGATCCCGGAGCTGAGCTCCAACCTGCTTCTACCCCTGGCGGTCGTCATCGCCATGTTCGCCATCGACTGGCGGATGGGACTGGCCCTGCTGGTGACCATCCCGGTGGCCCTGGTCCCCATGGCGGCGGGGATGCGGTCCTACAACAAGAACTATGCCGCCTATATGGCGGCCAACAACCATGTCAACAGCGTCATCGTGGAATATGTGGAGGGCATCCAGGTGGTCAAGGCCTTCAGCCAGGGGGAGCGGTCCTATGCCAAGTTCGCCCAAGCTGTGAGCTCCTTCCGGGACTTTACCCTGAACTGGTTCCGCTGTACCTGGGCCTCCATGAACCTGTGCCTGTCCATCCTGCCCACCACCCTGCTGGGGACCCTCCCGGTGGGCGTCTATCTTTACCAGACCGGAGTGCTGGACCCAGCTCAGGTGACGCTGTGCCTGATGATGGCCCTGGGTATCGTCTCCCCGCTCATGAGCGCCACCGCATTCATCAACTCCATGAAGAGTATGCAGTTTGCGGTGAAGGACACCCGGGAGCTGCTGGACCTGCCCCAGCTCTCTCAGGCGAAGCAGGAGGCGGATCTGGACGGCAGCGGCATCCGGTTTCGGAATGTGTCCTTTTCCTATGGCGGGACGGGGGGCGCGGAGGTGCTCCATGACCTGGAGCTGCACATCCCCCAAGGGAGCTTCACCGCCCTGGTGGGGCCCTCAGGAGGCGGCAAGTCCACCATCGCCCGGCTGGCTGCCCGCTTCTGGGATGTGACGGCCGGCTCCATCACCCTGGGCGGGCGGGACATCCGGGAAATGCCTCTGAAACAGCTCTCCCAGGCCATCAGCTTCGTCACCCAGGACAATTTCCTCTTTGACTGCTCTCTCAAGGAGAATATCCGCCTGGGAAAGCCGGACGCCTCGGACGAGGAGGTGCTGGCGGCGGCCAGGGCGGCCCAGTGTGAGGAGTTTCTGGCCCGACTGGACCGGGGCTGGGACACCCCGGCGGGAGAGGCGGGCAAACAGCTCTCCGGCGGGGAGCGCCAGCGCATCGCCATCGCCCGCGCCATTTTGAAGGACGCCCCCATTGTGATTTTGGACGAGGCCACCGCGTTTACCGATCCAGAGAATGAGGACAAAATCCAGAGCTCGATCATGGCCCTCTCCAAAGGGAAGACCCTGCTGGTCATCGCCCACCGCCTGAGCACCATCCAGAACGCGGATCAGATCGTGGTGCTGGAAAAGGGGCATATCGTGGACCAGGGCACCCAGGCGGAGCTGCTCCGCCGCTGCCCGCTCTACCAGAAGCTGTGGCAGGCCCACATCGGAGCCCAAGGCTGGGCAGTTACATCGGGCGCAAAGGAGGGACAGTGAGATGTTTCACAGTGTAGGACGGATCATGCGGTGGGCCGGAGCCTACCGGAAACGAATGGTGCTGGGCTTCGTGTGCTCCTTCTTCGCCACCTGGTGCACCGCCGGGCCGGTGATGCTGGCGGCTTGGGCGCTGGGACAGCTGATTGTGGATGCTTGGGGAGAGGAGAGTCTGTCCCCGCGCCTTCCCTGGCTGTGCCTGGGCGGGATCGTGGTGCTGATTCTTCTGCGGTTTTTCTTCACTTACTGGAAAAACCGGCTTCAGGAGAGTATCGGCACGGAACGGGCGGCAGAGCAGCGGATGGAGCTGGGGAATGTGCTCAAGCGGGTGTCCCTGGGGTACTTCGCCAAAAACGACCTGGGAGACATTCTGGCCGCCCTCACCACCGAGCTGAGTACCCTGGAGCTCCAGAGCATGAAAATGGTGGATGCGGTGGTGAACGGCTACATCCAAGTGGCCGTAATCCTGCTGTGTGTGGCGTTTTTCTGCCCGCCTGCCGCGTTGGTGGCGCTGATCGGTGTGCTGGTGTCCGCCTTTGCCCTGCGGGGGATCGGCCGCCAGAGTGCCCGCACTGCCCCGGTGAGCCACCGGGCTCAGGAGGCGCTGTCCGGGGCGGCCATTGAGTACATTCACGGTCTGCCGGTGGTCAAGTCCTTCGGCCAGGATGGCGTTTCTGTCCAGCGGTTTCGGGAGGCCTGCCGGGCAAACAAGGCCATCCGCATCAAAAATGAGTTCGGCTTTGTCCCCTGGAACTGCCTGCACCTGTTTGCTCTGCGGGCGGCTTCCGTGGGGTTGGTGCTCACCGCCGGCTGGCAGGCCCTGGCCGGCACCCTTCCCCTCCAGTATTTCCTGATGATCGCCCTGTTCTCCTTCACCATCTTTGGCAGTGTGGAGGCCATCAATGACGCGGCCCACATCCTGTCGGTGACGGACTCGGTGCTGGACCGGCTGGAGGAGCTGGAGCAAACCGATTTCATTGACAAGGGCGGGAAAGAGGTCACACCGGAGCGGTTCGATGTGACACTGAGCCATGTGTCCTTCGGCTACGGCGGCCGCGAGGTGCTCCACGATGTGTCCTTTACCGCGCCCCAGGGGACCACCACCGCGATTGTTGGGCCGTCTGGCTCCGGCAAGAGCACTATATGCAATCTGGTGGCCCGGTTTTATGATGTGAATGCTGGCTCTGTTTCCGTGGGCGGACACGATGTGCGGGAGTTTACCTGCGAGAGCTTGCTGAGAAACATCTCCATGGTGTTCCAGACGGTGTATCTGTTCCATGACACGGTGGAGAACAACATCAAGTTCGGCTGCCCGGACGCCACCCATGAACAGGTGGTGGCCGCTGCAAAGGCCGCCTGCTGCCACGATTTCATCTCTGCCCTGCCGAACGGCTATGATACCACGATTGGAGAGGGTGGTTCCACCCTCTCCGGCGGGGAAAAGCAGCGCATTTCCATTGCTCGCGCCATTTTGAAGGACGCCCCTATCGTCATCCTTGATGAAGCGACCGCCAGTGTAGACCCGGAGAATGAACACCTGATTCAGCAGGCTCTGTCCGCTTTGACAAAGGGAAAAACTATCCTGACCATCGCCCATCGGCTGGCCACCATCCAGAGCGCGGACCAGATCCTGGTAGTGGAGGACGGCCGCATCGTTCAACGGGGTACCCACGCCGAGCTCATGGCCCAGGGCGGGCTTTACCGGCGATTCATTGAAATCCGGGAACAGGCCGAGGGCTGGAGATTGGCATGAGGAAGAACAGCAAGCGACAGCATCCCGCACCCCTGCGCGCTTCAGGCGAGGACTATCTGGAGGCCGTCTTGGTACTCCAAAAAGAAAAAGGAATGGTACGCTCCGTAGATGTGGCCCGGCACCTGGGCGTTTCCAAACCAAGTGTCTGCCATGCGGTGGCTCTGCTGAAGGACGGCGGTTTTCTCACCATGGATGAGGATTTCTCCCTGCGCCTGACGGATGTGGGCCGGGAGGTAGCGGAGGACATCTACGAGCGCCATTGTTTTTTTACGGAACAGCTGATTGCCGCAGGGGTTGACCCCAAAGTGGCGGAAGCCGACGCCTGCCGGATCGAACACATCATCAGCGCGGAGTCTTTTGAGCGGCTGAAGGAGGCGGCCAAAGGTATGAGGCAGGCTCAACGCCCCATTCTTTCGTCCTCTGAATAAACACACTTAATAAAAGAAGCTGGAAAGGGAACACCCCCTGCTTTGGCAGGGGGTGTTTGCTGATGGAAACTGTTCAATCATAATCTGGCGTCGTTCCCGGCATTTTGCCTGTGACGCAAGTACAGAAATCTACCAGAAATTAAACATAATTCAGGAGAGTATAATACATCCATTTTCCATAAAAAGGAGATGAAATTACGAGCAGCGTCATTTCAGGAAAGCGTGTTCTACTAATTGAGGAAAGTCAAGCGCAGGCGGAGATGATCCGAGCGTTATTGAGGAAAAACGGGATTGAGCCTTGTATCGCTTCGACAATCCAAAACGCGGTCAGTCAGATGATGACCCGCACCTTTGATGTAGTAGCCTTGGACACGGAAACCGAGGATGCTGCCCGGCTGATTAGTTTGCTGCTGGATCTCCGGCACGCAAAGAATACGCTTCTACTTCTGTTCCCAATCGGTGATTCTGATGTTCGGGCGGCTTTTATGAGCCGTGGGTTTGATATGTGCCTTGCAGAAAACAGCCCAAAGGAATGCTCTGCCGCGGTCTGTGCCCTGCTTCGCCGCCCGTCTGCCAATGAATACCCCACGGAGGCTACGCCGCCGGGGCGTATTATTTATAAAGACTTGGTGATGGACCCTCTGCGCCAAAGAGTTACGATGCGCGACGCCCAGATTGTTTTTACAGCCCTGGAATTCAAACTGCTTTATTTCCTGGCCAGCAATCCCTCCATTGTTTTTTCTAAGGAACTGATCTACGAGCGTGTCTGGCGGGAGGGAAGCATCTACGGAACTAAAAGTGTGACGAATCTGATCAGCTCCATACGAAAAAAGCTGAATCTCCCTCCTGGTGACAGTGAATACATCAAAACCTTAAAGGGCACGGGGTATTGCTTTGCTCCATGATGTCGAAAAAAATCAAATTATGCGATAATTATTGCTTAAATCAGGCTTATAAAAGGCATTACCACCACAATGCTCCCTTATTCTGTGGATAACGGCACAAGGACCCACATCGCGACGGGATTTGCTTTCAAACCGCGGAATGAGATGGGGGAATATGAATAGGTCTGCGCCTCCACTTTTCCACCATGGCAGGGCAACAGCTTGGTCTACTGCTATCCTATTCTCCGGTGCCAATTTTCTTGCCTTGGATAAAAATTTCCCGCATGATGCCTCCTTGTGCTGAAAAACTTTATTTCAGAGAGAAAGGCGGGAGGATCATCATGGAGCAAACGAAAATAAGGGAACAGGTAATTGATGACTTGAAGCAGTATCCGGAGCTGAAGAAAAAAGTCATCTTGCTTCGCTATGAGCAGGATCACCCCGCCAGGATCTCAGATGGCGAGGTGATCGACAGCATGGCTCTCTCGCGGCCTGTGAGCGACGGCATACGGCCAGCAGGTTTTATCTCAGACAAGACCATGCGCATTGCCACCCAGTTCCGAGACCGAAAAGACCGTCTGAACCAGGAAACCATTATGGAAATCGCACGGGAGCTTCATTCCGTGGAGCGGCAGCTTTCCAAACTGGAGTTCTATGTTTCCCAGCTGGAAGAAAAACAAGCGGAAGTAATTCGGAAATATTATTTTGAAGGGAAAACCTGGGGAGAATTACAACGGGAAATGCACCTGTCGCCGCGGACACTACTCAAGCGCAGGGATGACGGCCTGGATGCGCTTGTGTCCATCTATTCCTACTTAGGACAGGTAAAAGGAGGACGCGGAAACACATGACGATACATTTTTATGATGACGCGCATGAGGCGTTTTTCTGTGAGAAATTGAAGCTGGCTGCGGCATCCGGACGCACTCCAGACAGCTATTTTCGTTCTTTGCTCTACCTGTGTGGGCTGTGCGCAGAGACCCGGTGCCACTTCCCCAGCCTGTTTGATTGGCGGGAGTGGTGCATCTGCCCGGAGGCACTGGCCGACGGCTGGCAGACCGGCACGAGCAAAAGGATCACCAGGCTGGCATTTAACCTGTGGAACGGCTGCGGGCAGGAACAGCCGGATGACGAACGGATCTCTGCGGCGTTCCTGCCGGATGAGATATTTTGCTGCGGATTTCAGCCCTATTTCTTTGAGGCTGTGCGCCTTCGTTTCCCAGAGTATGCGGGCCCAGACTCCACATTTTCAAGCATGGCGCCAGAATAACTTGTTTAACGGCGGGCATACAGCCGCTGAACAGAAAAAAGCAGACCGTGGATTTTCCACGGTCTGCTTAATATTGGGATCATATTGTTTTGAAAATCAACGAGAGCCGCTGTAACGAATATCCTCCGTCACATCATGGTCTGTCCCCGAAACGGCATGGGCACCGCAGCGGGAGATCTCCTTGAGCGTTTCAATGCGCCCACGCAGGGCACGGGCCACAGCGACGCGGCGGGCTTCATCCAGGAACAGGGAGCCCTTGGTCAGTTCCATCCACTCCTCCTCAATATCGTCCAGCTTGGACAGCTCCAGCCAGTCAAAGGAAGATACCAGCTTGATCTGTTCCTCATGGCGGTCCTTGAACGGCTTGCAAGCAACCCGCCCGCTCCCCACCATGCCGGTGGGCTTGTCAAACCACAATGCGGTGCCGCTGTCATAGATTGGAGCGGCGCCCAAATACTTCAGCGTTTCAGCGTTTCGTACCACGCCGAAGTTATTTTGGTGCCGGTCCTCGTTGACGATCAGGTAATCCAGCACGATCATCCGGTCCACAGCCTCCCGGATACCGGGAACGCCAAGGGCCTCACAGCAATCCAGGTAGTGCTGATAGACCGAGACATGATTGGGCCGTTTTGCCGTCTGCATGACATACCACGCCGGGATCAACTCGGTTTCCGGGGTGATAAAGTCTTCGCACACGCTGTACGGGTAGTCCTCCTGGACCGTCAGCGTATAGGTTACATGGGGGATGCCCAGACGCTCCATCACGGCACTGGCCAGCACCTCATTGTAAGGCTCCTGCTGGATGGCGCCGCTTCCGGCCTTCATCAGGCACCGGCGCCCATCCAGAATGGCCCACTTTTTCTTCAGCCAACCGTCCGAGGTGTTGTCCGGGGACATCAGGCTTACCCGGCCGCTGGATGAGCCGCGGCCGAACAGGATATTGCCCACATCATCGGAAAAGGCGTTTTGAAAGAAGTTTACCTCCTCCCAGCGCACGCCGCTGGATGCCGGGCAGATCCAATATTGGTCGGACAGGCTTAACCCCAGGCATTTGTCCAGGAGCAGTTGTGTGGAGGACAGCTCCAGCTCTTGCAGGGCATCCCGGATACGGTCACGGCTGGCCGGGATTGCTCGGCCGGTCCACCATGTGTTGAGGGCGCTCCTGTCGATGACTCCCTTTTTCACAGGGATACCTACCGGAACATGGAGCGCATTATAAACATGGCCGACAGACCGGATCACGCCGGTGTCCGTATCTAACTGGAGGTCGGCCACAGGCGTATTTTTGTGCATAAGAATATAGCGACTGTCTGCCATTTTGTTTTCACCTCTTTCTGCTTGATTATAACAAGAAAAAAAGGAACTTGCAACTTGCTGTTGTGTATGCAGCGGGGCCTCATGGGGCCCCTTCCACCGCTAAGCCACCCGGCTCACTACCAACTGTTCCGCAATCTGATCGCGGGAGAGCTGACTGGTACGGTAGATATTGGTGCAGAACTCCCGGAGGCTGAACTCAAACCCGGCGTCCTCCTGGTCCAGCAGGATGCCGGTAATCTGGAAGCCCTTGACGGACTGCTCCATCGTCAGCTGCTCCAGGAAGCTGTCCGGCAAAACACACTCGCCGTCCGTGACGAACACCATGTCGGCATTTTCAAAGCCCTCCTGCTCCATGAGGCGCAGGGCCTCCCGCAGCGGTGTCTCATAGTCGGTGTTACCGTTTAGGGAGGTCTCAGCGCAGCGCAGAACATCCTCCCGGTCGTACTGCCCAGGCAGGAAGAGATCTGTCTGGACATCTCCAACCCCGGCAAAGTGGATCACGGCAAACCGGCGCTGGTCCCGCATGGCAATGTCCAGCAGGGCCAGGGCCACCGCTTTGCACCAGGGTGCTTGCCTCTCCGCGGAACTGGATTCGTCCAGCATACAGATGATGTCGCCGCTCCCCTTGCAGATGGGCTCCCGGCGCTGGTACTGCTTGAGTGCCTTGCGCTGGAGCTTGCGCAGGAAAAGCGGCAGCGTCTCCGGTGCGGCGAGCATGGCGAACTCCGAGGCAATGGCCCTGTTGATGTCGCCGCCCAACTCCAGGCTGTACTTCTCGCCGCGGCCGTAGGCATATCCGTTTTTGCGCTTGCCGTCCATCAACTCCTTCAGCCGTCCCAGATAGCGGGCCACCTCCATGAGCGTGGGGCTTTTGCCGACGCGGGCGGCCAGCTCCAGGTCCGCCGCTCTCCGCTCCGGATCGTTGTTGTCAGGGCCGTAACCCCAGGACAGAAGCGCCGATGAAACGCTTTCGGCTTTCTGTGCCGCCGCCCGTACCGCCTGTGCGATATAACCGGAAACGGCCTCTTTATTTTGGATCATCTGGTCGCGGATCATGCGGCCCACGGCTTCTGTCTGGTTGATCTGGCTCTGGGCCTGATTGGCGGCTTTGACGGCTTGCTTCTCCAGTTCGGGAAGCTGCTCGGGACCGGCCTGTGCGATTTGCTTCATCAGCTTTTGAAGCTCCTCCATGCTTATGTCTCTTTTTCGTTCCAGGCGCTCCAGGGTATTCAGCGCCCCTTTTTTCCCGCTGGCTTTTGCCAGCAGCTCATCCAGGTTTCCGGCAACCTGACTGATAAATTCCGAAGCCGCCTCATAGGCGGGGAGCTGCCGCCCCTCACAGGCGGCTTTGATGGCGGGATAGTCCTCGCCGTCCATCACTTCATTTAGAATCGGTGCGTTGAAGCGGCGGGCCTGTTCGGAAATGGCGTTTTCCGGCTGCCGCCGCACATTCAGGGAATAAAAGCTCTGATAGATGTCCCGGCTCAGGGCGGGAAAGGTGGATAGCTTTTCGCCGCAGGCTTTTTCCAGCGCATCCAGCTCTTCATCATCCCGCCGCAGGTCCCGATATGCCGCGTCCTCCAGTTTGGTGGACTTCAGCACCCGATGCCCGCCGGCGTGCCGGGGGGAGAATGCCTGAGCGGTCTGAGCCAGGGGAGAGCCCAGCACATCGCTTAAAGAGCGAAAATAAGTACGCATATTACTTTCCTTCCTTTGTCGTTTTCAAAGTCCTGTTAGGACCGAAATCCACTTCGGGATCAATCTTACCCCGCGTTGTCTCTCAGGCCATCGCAGTCTGCCGTATTTTGGACCGACAGCCAGTGCCGCGCCAACAGCGGCGCTATTTTAGCAACGGCTCCATCCTTGTCAAATGGAGCGAGTACCAAGTCACCTTCGTTGCTCCAGGTCCGGATGTGATCCTCAGCCAGCCGCTCCGACAAGCTCACGGTTTTGCCGCCGAACAGTTCACTTTCCATCGGTAAAACAGTGCCGTAGTGCCAGACATTTGTGCGGGCGCCGAATTTCTGTATCGTCTTTCGGCCTTTTGGAGTGAGCGTACCGTCTACTTCACGCCTGGTGAGGCCACCCCAGGTCTTTGTACCTGCCCACTTATTGGGTTTGTCTTTCAAAATATGAACGGTTTTGGGCCTGCCCTTTGCGAGGATATACATGGACTCAAAAGCGTCTCCATATCGGACAGGGGTGGGTGGCGTGTTCCTTGCCTTTTCCACAAGAATGGTGTCGATCAGTCTCAGCTGGATTGATTGGAAGTAAACTACTTGACGGAATTGCACGGTGGAAAAGGTGGCTTCCCCGCGCTCATTGGGAACATGCCAGACCAGCACTCCGCCCGGCTTCAAAACCCGTAAGAGCTCAACCGCAGTCCTCCGAAACAGGTAATCGGATGGCCGGCCTTTTTGAAAGAACACCTGTTTGCCTGGAGTGGCCAGAATCAAATCTGCTGTCTCCGCAGGCAGCGCCAGTAGAACCTGAAAGTGATCGGCGCAGCGGACGACTTTTCCGGGCTCAGATAAGAGCATCGTATTCACCGCCCTTCTGTGACCTGCACCCAGCGGAGAGGCGATTGGCGGTGGGGACACGGCGCTTTTCCATCGCTCGCTGAAGCTCCGCTTGAAAACGGGCGGCAGCCGCGTGGATTTTCCGCAGTTGACGAAGCTCCTCTTTGGAAAGGGCCCCGTCATCTTCATAAACTGCCAGCTCGCAAGCCGTGGAGAAAGCGGCGAGAACGGAAGCCATGTTCTGGCATTGCGCTTTTAAGTATGGATTGTCCATTGTACTATTCCTTTCCAAACAGCCTGGACGAGTCAAACAGGATCACTTTCCCGTCCGCTGCGGTACGCATGGCCGTGAAGTGAAACGCGCTCCTGGCGATACCGGATAGGTAGTCCAGACGGCCCAAACGGGCGATGGCCTCCTCTCTGGTAATAGGGGCGCCGTCCATCTCGTAGGTTGTTTTGTCTCTTCTGGTGGCTTCTTGGATCTGGGCGAGGTCTTTTCTGCCAAATCTGCAGCGTTCAAGATACATCTTGTCTTCTTTTGTAATCTTCATTGAGATCTCTGCCTCCTGTTTTGATTTAAGCCACAGCATAATTCAGGGCATAGAATCCGTTTCCGCAGGAAATATACTGTCCCGGGTGCTCGTAGACGGTGGCCCGTATGCGATCCCGAAAATGCGGGTTTTTCTTTGCCTTTGGGTGAGAGGTCAGGCGGTCTCCCAGGTCGGACAGCTTGGCGCGGCCGCCCAGTTCCTCCATGGTCAGCCGGATCAGGTGGTGCCAGGTCAGCGCGGGCGAGTCCTCGCTTCGCAAGTCCACCACCGATGCCCGGCGCGCAGCAAGCGGAATCAGCAGGGAATCATTCTTGTGAAAGAGGAGCAGATATTCCGTTACAACGGGGATAAAGGGTTTTTTATAGGTGCGCGTATCACTGACGCAGTTGTATTGCCCTTTTACGATGAACGCCTCCATCGCTCCCACACGGATAAGGTCATGCTGCATGGAGTAGAAGCTCCCTTTGGTGCGGATGTCCCCAACCAGGACAGCAAGCCGGCCGTCCCTGCGCAGGGCCATAAAGAGCTTCTGGACAATGTAATTCAGTTTATCCACAAACTCGGGATAGCTGGAGCACCTGGAAAGGTCATCCTTATGCGGCGCGCCCCACATATTTCCGGAGTAAGGGATCAGGTTATGGTAGGGCGGGTGGAGAAAAATCAGATCTGCCGAATCGTCCACTTCGTCCCGCAGCGCGTCCCATCCGCCAATGCCGCAGGCAGGGGTGGGATTGAGGTCATATAGAAGCGAGCGCACACCAAGGCTCTGCGCCGCCGCCTGGCTTGTCCCAGAGCCGGACATAGGATCAAGGAGTGTAAAGTCCTGTGTCTGCTTCCCGTAGTAGTGCTTGCAATCAAGCACATAGCGGAGAATCGCCCGCACGACTTCCAGAGAGCAGTTTCCACGCCACTTGTTGTTCCCGCCGCTGCCGCGTTCCGGGAAAGCCATAAAAGAAGTGAGCTCCTTACCCACACGCTGGCGAAGCTCTCTGGTCCCCAGCTCCTGGACGATCTGTTTCCACCGGGGGCCGAACTCTTTCTCCAATATCTGTGCTGCGCGCTCCTGTTCCGAAAAGCTCATATATCATCGTCTCCTGTATCTTGGTATATTTGCTTTTGCAGGGAAGGAATACAGCGCGGGAGAGGCCGAAGCCTCCCCCGCGTGTTGTTTTGCCGGAATCAGAAATCCGGTGCAAAGTCGCCGCCGCTGCCCGGCACAGAGCCCTGATAGGCGCCGTAGCCCGCAAACTGGTCGTCGGCGGGGAAATCGCCGCCGGCATCGTCTTTCTTGCTGTCGGCAAAGTAGGCGTTGTCCACAAGGATCTCCGTGCTGACACGGTTGTTGCCTTCCCGGTCTTTCCAGCCTCTTGTCTGAAGCCGGCCGTCCACTGAGATCATGCGCCCCTTGCTGAAATACTTGCAGATAAACTCGGCGGTGGATCGCCAGGCCACGACATCGAAAAAGTCCGTCTCTTTCTCCTCGCCCTTGCTGTAATCCCGGTCATTGGCAATCCGGAAAGAGGTGACGGAGACGCCGCTTTGGGTACGGCGCAGCTCAGGGTCTGCGACCAGGCGGCCGGTCATGGTGATACGGTTTAACATAAGGGTATCCTCCTTTTGATCATGATAATGTGATTTGCAGGCCATCCCTATAATTGCCTGCTTCAAAAATGTAGTAAGTCCCATTTGGCAGTCGGATCAAAGGGTGCTCACGCACCCGCTTGACCGCGCTTTTCAGACCGCCGGCGCAGATTGTCAGCGCCAGGGTTTCCAGCCCATTGGCATGGACATACCTCCTGTATTTAAGCCGCAAGTGCAGCGGTTTCCGTGGGGAACGGCACGACCTTCGAGCGCGCCTGGTCCATCTCCAGCTTGATTTCGCCGGGCTTGACCCGGAACATGCGGGCAATCTCCAGGTCGCGGTAGCCCTGGGAGCGCAATGCGGCGATCTGCCGCTGCTTCTGCGTCAGCTTGCCGGAGAGTTCCTGAAAAGACAGCACATTTTCATAGGCCGTCGATACGGGGTCCAGCAGATCCCGGGTATGAAGATCTTCGTCCAGGGGCTCTACCAGGGCATGACGCTTCTTGCGCATCCAATACTCCTTGGAGTGGTGGACATCGCAGCTCATGGCCCGGTAGGCAATGGTGGAAAAGCTGTACTTGCGAAGTTCAGGCCGGGCCAGGTATTTGCGGACCGCCCGCAGATACCCAAAGACCACAACATCGTAAAAGTCATCCTCCGGTAGGCCCGCCTTGCGCAGATACCCATAGATAACGGAGTGATGTTCGGCGGCAAATTCTGCTTCAGCCTCAGTCAGCGGCAGATTGTAATTTAACATGATTGGCACCTCTTTCTTTATCATTGGATGCTGTCAACTGGCCTTCAGGTCATAGAGCTCCCGAAGCGGAGCATAAGAGTATTGGACCGACGCATGGGCCTCCTTGCTGTACCGCTCCAGTTCTTCCAGGCAGGCGTTGATCTTTTCCCGCTCCGCGTCGCTCTGAGCATTGGAGAGCATCTGGCTGAGCGTTACATAGAGGGATATAAATTCATCCCGCAGTTTCCCAATCCGGCGGGCCGCAGGAGCGTCGGCCGTATCGGTAAATTCCTGATACCCCTCCACGGCTTCCGCCAGAATGGTGTCCAGCCGGTCCTTGAGGGGATCATTGCACATCCGCTCCAAGGTGGCTTGGATGATGGTCCGCTCTTCCGGAGCGGTCCACAGGTAGGCGCAGAGCGTGGTCAGATCAGACGGCTCCACGGTGTCCCTGCCGCTGAGCCAGGATTTTGCCTGTGCGATAGGGGCGTAGTTAAAATATTTCCGGTCAGAGATATGGATGCCCTTGCCGCGCAGCTCACACAGCACATCGTCCATCAACTCATTCACCTGGTCCGGGACGCAGACCTGAAGCACTTCGTCCTGCATGGCCTGCAGCTCCGCCAGAGAAATGACGGCCGACGGATTTTGCGCAGCTCCCTGTGCCGCCTGCTTCTGCTTCAAAATCCCCAGGCGGGCGTCCCTGTCTTCCACATACTCAGTGACCACCTTCAGCTCAAACCGGTCATAGAGCGGCTTGAGGATCTTTTCCTCCGGGTTTGCGAAATTCGGAATCTCATTGGAGGCGGAAAAGAAAGAGATCGCAGGGATGTGGATGGTTTTGCCCTCGTTGGTGTACCGGCGCTCGTTGAGTGCGGTCAGGAGGGCGTTGAGGATACCGTCGGACGCCTTAAAAATCTCGTCTAAAAAGACAATATGGCTGTCCGGCAGCTTCCCTTTGGTAATGATCCGGGGCTCGCCGCTGTGCAGCTCAGCGAGCGCCTTACGATACTGCTCCATCTCCGCAGTCAGGTCTGTGAGCCGACTTGCGCAGTTCGGCCCGCCTGCCTGAAGCTCTGCTTCCAATTTCCGGCGCAGTTCCTGATAGTGTTGGTCCTGCTCCAGGACCTCCTCCGGCACGCCGCCGGGGATAAGGCTGGAGAGGTCCAAACGCCCGAACAAGGCTTCTTCATCGGTCTGCTTGGACATCAGCCGCTCAAACTGGTTGGCGCCGGTTATGCCGGCGCGGAACAGGTTGATGACGGCGCTCTTGGCCTGGCCGGTATCGCCCAGGATAAAGACATTCTTGCGGGTGAGCAGAGCGATGGCGATGATCTCAATGAGCTCATCACGCTCGGCCACCTGCGCCCGGACTTCATCCATCCGGGCGAGCATCTTGTTTCTCAGTGTTTGATTCATGTGTTTTCCTCCTTTAGCGTATCCAGAGACGAAGCCGGCCGGGCGTCGGCGCCAGCAGGCGATCCGGAATTGGTTGGCGGTTGCGAAGCATGGCCGTGATCCCACAGCCAAGCCAGGTGAAATGTGAGGCGGTAAGCTCCGCCGGACGATGGCAGTCTTTTGCCCACTCCGGGAGCTGGGCGTCGATGTACGCCTGGGCTTCCTCATAAGTGCGGAATTTCATGGCGTGAAGCGGCTCGTCATAGCCGACGGCATCCGGGACCCCGCCTATTTCGCCGTGCTCGGCATAGTATAGATCGGTGTCTCTGGTGTTGCGGATCAGATAAAGGCTATATGCCATTTGCAATCCTCCAGCAGAATTTCAGGATCACGGACGCCGGCAGGGTCTTGAAGGTCTCTTGCCGATCCGGTGAGAGGGCGTCGAAGATCTGGCAGACGACATTTGCAGTGGTTGCGTCCAGCCAGACCCAGCCGGCCCCCGCTTCAAAGGGCTCGCGCATGTCATACAGTCCGGGGGTATGCTCCCGCGGGCGGATCATACGCAGCCCATGCTTGCGTACAGTTTGGCAGCACTCTAAAAAGGTCATGGCAGATAACCCATCCCTTCTCTTATTTGGGCGAAAGCATCGTTTTCGTTCCGGCGGTAGCTTCCCATGTACTGTCCATTTTCGATCATGTACTCGCGCAAGGTCATTTCGTTGTCCCATAGTACGGAATGGTCTTCCTTGATAAGCGCGATCAGGCAGAATTTCAGGGTAGGATAATCCCGGGAGACGACGCGGAACATGTTTTTGGGGATCGTGTCCCACACAAAAAAGCGGTAACGCCGCTCTCCAAGCACCCGTTTGACCTGCATTTCACACAGGTCTCCGCCTGTTTCCCAATATGCCGCGCACCACAGGCGACCAGCTCTGAGAAAGCCGCGGCGCTGGACCTCTTCCGGTACTGGAAACAGCGCGTGGAACGAATACCTGGGCTTGGTGTTGGGAGGACGGTCGGCCCACTGAGGGCCGTACCCGCTCCGAAAAGCCTTGTCGAAGGCGTTGAGAAACGCCGCGTCCCCGCTGACACTCAACAGGCATTCAATGTACTGGGGGAGTTCCTGCTCCACCCCGGATTGACTGCTCGAAAGCTCAGGCATGGCGGCTGTCCTCGCTGACACTTTCCGTCACGGCGGATTTTCTTTGCAGATCCGCTTCCAGCTCCCGCTTTGGCGTATAGCGGTGCAGGTTTTCGTTGACATATTTCGCTGTATGGTACATCAACACCCCGCACAGCTGACCCATCAGCCGACAGGCCTCGGCATCGTCCCGAAGCGTCTTGAATGTGCCGATGGAGCAGCGGTCATTTCCGGACTCGTCAAACTGTCCCTCAAGGAACAGCTCCACATAGATCCCCTCGCAGCCAAAGTCTATGGTAGATACTGCGGAAAAGGCGTAGTTTGTCAGATAGGAGTCCTTATCCGGAAACAGCGGCTCATTTTTGTTGGGGAGATAGTAGTCCAAAATGGGCTCGATTTCCCTCAGATCGCCGTTGGCCCTGGCCCGGTCCAGCACGGCATACAGCAGCGTGCTTTTCCGGTCCCGCCGGGGAACGGTATAGGACTCCTCAGCCCGGTTGCGGCAGATCCAGTCCTCTACTGCGCGCTGATCCTCCTCGTGGAACAGCTTGAGGAACTGGGCGTTTTTTTCGCCCAGCGTGAGATCGTCCTGTTCCATGTACCACGCTGCGCGTCCTAACAGGCTGCGATTGTATGTGCCGTCACTGCGCCGGTGTTCAAAGGGGCGGTAGCGTTCCATCTCCCGATAGATACACTCCAGGAGAGTGTCACCGGAAAGCTCATCCGGGATAGATACGCCGCATTGCAGGTCCTGCCCACCACAGCGCAGACACCAGCCGGTCATATACAGAAACCGCTGCGGCTCGTGCTGCTCAAGAGAGGTGTACTCCAGCTTCCAGCCCGTAGGGATGAAGTTGCGGCCGTAATGGTCTGTGGCGATCTGGAAACTCTCGCTCTTTGAGGCAGGACAAGTGCAGGTTCGATGCTCATTCATGGCTATTCTCCTTTAACAATCCATTTTTTTGCAGATGGTTTTCCACCGCCTGCGGAGTCTGATACCGCTCCAGCCAGTAGTTTCGTTCCCAGGTCTGCGGGAGTGGGGGATCGAAAGCAGGCTTGCGGAAATAGACCTTTTCAAATACTTTGATTTTGTAGCCATCGGTAAAGATGGCTATTCTGCAGGGGGTGTCGTACATCCCCGGGATAAAGCTGTTCAGGATTTTGGCAAGCCGCATGGGGGCAGTCCGCTTACTTGGAGCGTCGGTGTGCTCAGGCATGGTGCGCGCCTCCCTCGTGTTTGAGGCCGAGCACTTTTGCCGGCAGGACGGTACCCTGGCTGTAACAGTAGAAGAAATGAGAAGCCAAACCGTCGTCAATTTCGATCAATTCGCCGTTTTTCAGCGGCGTACCGTTGAGCACACTCTCCAGCGGCTCATCCTGGAGCGCGTTGTAAAACTGCTCTGCGTTCATGCCCAGTGGAAACTCACTTCGGAACTGGTAGCGGTGGGCCAATGGAAAATACCAATCATGTTTGTCCGGCTCAAAGCCGAGCCGGTTGTCCCGCTCCAGGGCCTCCTGCATTTCGTCCTTAAATCCATAGATACGGCAGACGGGTGTTTTCAGGCGGCGTGGGCACCACTCGGGCGGCCTGCGCTTCATGTCTTTCTTCTTAAAACGCCTGCCATTTTTGCCTTTTTTCATGCAGTAGCAGGTTTCGCTCAGCATAGATCCGACGACCTTGAAATGCGGGCAGCCGAAGCGGCAGCTGGGCTCAGAAAAGGTGATTTTCTTGTCCTTCATCTCACTGCGCCTCACTTTCATCGTCACGGAACAGTTCAATGAGTTTTTGGCCTTCCGGCTCTGAGAGCCATTGCTTTGCAAAGGCCTGATCCTCCTTGTGAAACAGCGTCGGAAACAACGCCTGAAAGCTGTCCGTTCCGGCCGGAAGAGAATACCCAAACTGCCGGAACGCGAGACCGGCAAAAAGGAAAATCGTTGGCATCAGTCCTCTGGCCGTTTTTTCAGAGGGCAGGGTTGAGCCGCTGCACATACGGCCTCCGCACACACGGCACCGGCCGATTCTGCATACACGGACAGGCTCCCTTGTATCCAGGGAAGCGTACTCCAGTTCCACACGGAGAAATTCAAAGTTTTGGATGAAGTGGTCGATTTCCACATCGAAATCTTCATCGTGCCAGTCGATGCACCGGCAGAGTTGGTCCTGCTTTTGACAAGTTGGCATTATGCCGCCTCCTTTTTATGTTTGCCGTATTTCCGGCATAGTCGGATTACCTGTTCACACTCGTCCATTTCCATCATGCCGATGTGGGTTTCGTGTTCTTTCAGGTGAAGATTTTGCGCCAGCCAGCGGTAGGCCGCGCTCCGCGTCCAGCCCTGCTCCCGCCAAAAGCGGTCGAAGATCCGATGCGTCTCCTGACGCTTCAGCCGCAAAACGGTGTTTGCAACCTTCCCCATGGGGCTCCCATCCGGGTAGCAGCCCACATAGGCATTGCAGTTGACGCACAGATAAATCGGCTCGCTGCCTTTGGGGTAGAGCGCCCGGGTCGTGGACTTGATGATTTTTCCGCCGCAGTAGCGGCAGATCGTGGGAATTTTCATATAGGCATGGATCGCCTCCGTTTCTTACGCCGCCTTGCCGGTTTCAGCCGCCTGAACAGGCGCCCTCATGGGAGACTGCACATATCGGGTGGAGCCGGAACGGATCGCGAGAAGGCCGGATTTGTCAAATTCCAGCGTGATCTTCTCCTTCTCCAGGCGCAAATACTCCAGCAATTTCCTGGAATTATAGTAAAATGGCTGGTTGGGTGCATTGAGCACCAGGGCTTTGACCGGCGCGGAAGATCTGCCGCAGGCACTTTCGGCGCTTACCGTAATCTCATGCTCACCAAAGGCGAGCTCGACCCGATGATTGCTTTCCGAAACGGACTCCGCGACCTCAAGGGCACGGATGAACTCGGCGGCATCCAGATGGACGGAGTATTGGCACTTGAACTGCTCAAAAACGCCGCTGGTATTCGGGAATTTTCCTTCCACCAGCCGTGCGGAAAAGAGTAGCGTGCCGCTCCAGAATACCAGACTTTTCCCAGTCACCCCCATCTCATAAACATCGCTGTCATTTGAGAGGGAAGCCAGGACTTTGAGAGACCGGGCGGGAAGCAGCAGTTCAATCTGCCCTTTACACTGCTTATCGCCGTCTGCCTCCATGATGCAAAACCCATTTGAGGCGGACGCTTTCAGTCCGTCCGGCCCAATATGGAGCCGGACGCATTTCATGGGCGGAGAAGGTATTCCATCTTCCGCAACGGCGAACAGCGTATTGCGCGCCAGCGAGCGAAGCCCGCTGACAGGCAGAGTGTCGTCCGGGAAGGGGAGCTCCGGCATGGGGTATTTGTCCCCGGAGAGCACGGACAGGCGAAATCGTGCGTGCCCGGATCGAATGGTCAACTGGCCGGGATGTTCCGTCTCCAGGTCCACATCCTGTTCAGGAAGGCTGTCTATGGCCGCGGGGAATAAAGCGGCACTGATGACAACGCTTCCAGACTGTTCCACAGAGGCGCCCATGGAGGCACGGATCACGATTTCATAGTTGGTCGCGGTCAGCGTGAGCATGGATCTTCGGCTGTCCGCCTCTACATGAATGCCCAGGACCGCCTCTGAGGTTGCGGTTTTGGGCGCCGCCTTTGCGGTCTGGGCAGCGATGGCAAGGAGTTCATCGCGTTTGACATGAACGAGCATTTCAGCACCCCTCCCCACAATCAGTAACGGCGGGCGGGACGCTATCTGCCTTGGAACTGCCCGCACGCGGAATCACCTCGCAGTTCCCGTTGCCGTGGAAGATGATGTACTCGGCGCGCTCAAGAGCCTGCCGAGGGAACGGTAAAACCGTTTCTTCCGGGACCCATTGGGGGTATGCACGGGCAAGGCTGTCCAGTGCCCGGTACTTTGTCAGGGTGAGCTTTACCAGCTCCTCAATCAGAGGACGCCAGCGGCCGACGCTCTCCGGTGTGTTCTCCTTGTAGGAAAACTCCCGGATGAGAACATCGTTGTACCGGATTTCAGGCGTCCGGATAAAATCGGCACGCGTGACGGCGCATATCTGGTCGTCGCCCACAGCCCAAATGATTTCCCCGGTCTCCGTGTCTATGGCCTGGATCAGCAGGCGGTAGCGGCGGTCCGGGGTGGAAGCACACGCTTCCTCCTTGATTTCAAAAGGATTGTCATTCATAGGTCGTTCTCCTTTATGCAATTTTGAACAGCAGGGTCTGATCCTCGCTGATCACAGCCTTGGCCGATTTGCGCTTTGCGGGGGGATTGACTGCGGCCTTCGGCGTGGATGCCGAAACAGGTGTCGAGGTGATAGCCGGCTTTGGTGTCTGAGCCGGGACTGGATTTCCAAAGGTGAATTCCACGATTGGCTCATTGGCTGTTTTCTTTACCAGTACCGTTTCATCCTGGGCGGTGGGGGCCTCCGCGAAAATAGACCATGCGGCGGACTGCGGCTTGAGATTTGCCATGCGCTTGAACATGGTGGAAACATCCTCCACGCTGTCCTTGATGCCCAGCATCAGCTCCTTGGCCATCAGGGTGGTCATATCCTCGCACTCGGACATGGCGGCAAGGCCCTCTTCCGAGAACGAGCCCTCGATAATTCCCGCCACAGCCAGCTTGGAGGCCATGAGCTTGATCGCCTTGTGCTGCATGGTGTCCTGGTAGTAAAACATATACACCTCTACCCGCGGGGCGGTCTGGTTGATCCGCCAGCTCCGTCGGCTGGCCTGCCTCAGTGTGAACAGCTTATAGCCAGTGTCATAGAAGATCAGCGTGGTAAAAGCATTCAGGTCAAGGCCCGTCTGCACAAGAGTCGGATTTGCGATCAGGACCTGGAGGCCGGCGCTGAGCCGGTCCGCTACCCATTGCTCCCGCTTTACCGGTTTGACCTTGGCCGGCATAGTAACCGTGTTCCAGCCGTGGCCGGAGAGCAGCTTCTGGAGCCGCTGCTGGGTATCCAGCCGCGTCCAGTTGGTGTAGATGAGCACCTTTTCCCCTGCGGCAATCTTCCGCTCCACGAGCTTCAGCACTTCTTCATCCTTTGGGAGGATCGTACCGGGGGCCACCGTGTCTCCCGGTGTCACAATCGGGTGTCCATCCAGTGGATGATAAACGGGCTTTTGCTCATAGGGCTGATCCGGGTAGGCGGTCAGAAGATTGAGATAGGCGGACAAAATTTTCTTTGCGGCCTTTTTGTCATTTTTCAGAACAAATTTGAGCTCTTTCTCAATCTCCTTGTACTCTGCTTCCACCGCTGCGGGCATCTTCAGCGCAACAGGGATCTCCTCGTACTCCGGCAGGTCCTTGCCCATGTCGGTCAGGGAAAGAAACGCGGCCTTGTCCAGCAGGAAGCGGGAATAGACCAGCGGCGAGACGCCCGGCAGAAGCCGGGAGTTCTTCTTGCTTTGCACGGTACGGCGGTTGGAGTTGTATTCCGGCTCCTGTTCCACATAGACATTCTGGATCACGCCATACTCCGCATCGAATTTAGAAGGGTTTTCATACCTTTTGTTGTCCTTTCGCATCTGTGCGGAGCAGAGCCGGTAGAGGAGATGAAATATCCCTGAGCTGTACCCGTTGATCAGGGTGGCGGTCATACCCACCACCTTTTTTGCCGTGCCATAGAGCTCGGCCATGGCTTCTCCCTGGCCCGACTTATTGGAGTATTCGTGAAGTTCATCCACGATCAGGCCATAGATTTTACCTTTGTACTTGCGTTTGATGTAGGAGCTCAGCGCATAAGAGCGGTAAGCGCCTCTGGCCGGGAAGCAGGTATCCGGGTGCTCTTGAATCTCATAGAGCTTCTGGAGCTGGCCCTCTCCGCCGGCTTTTTTGAAGTGCTCATGGACCAGCGGGCGGTAAACAAAGCCGTAATCACCAATCTTGGCCCACTTTTTCTGCCTGCGCCAGGCGTCCGGATTCAGAGCTGACCACAGAGGAGCGCCGCAGGCGGCGCATTTGTGATTGCCGCTGTGCTCCCGCCGAAAATAGTAGGACTTGGCCGGGACCCGATAGGATACGCCGTCCTTTGTAAACTCGGCCATGACCACAGCGCCGCACTCCGGACAGCAGAACACCGGCTTGCGCGGGTTGCCGTCTATGTCCGCCCCATCATGGAGCGGAGGAGTACGCTCAATGGGAAGCGCCTCGCAATTCCACGGCCGGTAAATGACTGCCGGGGCCCTCATATAGCCGTCCCGGGCTTTCTCTTTCGAGAGGATGGCAAAACAGGACTTTGTTCCGCGCTCAAACATCTGGTACAGGTGATCCAACTCCGTAGGAGTATGGACTACGGCGGCGAAGGCATTCGGCACGGTCTCCTCCAGCTCACGCACCCATTTGTCGGTCACATGGGAGGGGCACAGGATCAGGTTAAAAGTCTTGCTCCCCTTGACGGACATCTGTTTGGCAAGAAGTCCCGCGGCTGTTGCGGCAATGGATAATGCCCCAATCTTGCTCTTGCCAACACCGCATTCCGCCACAATGAGCCCTACCTTGCCCCGCTCCAGCTGGCGCTTGATGGCCTCCGCCACCGCAAGCTGGGCGTCGTAGAGGGGGTAGCCGGCGTGCTCTTCAATGTACTGGTTGATTGCCAGCACCTCCGGGGACAGCGCCTCCTTAGCAGGGTCAAAGAGCGGTACAAACAGCTTCTTGATCCGCTCCGCCACGGTAACGCCAAAGGTATTGAGATATTCCGTGATGGAGTTGATTTCGTCCAGCGGGTTTAGGCCGACGGTCGCGCCCGGAATGGAGATCGCTCCGCTTTTGAGCCCATCCTCCATGACCGCGACGATGTTTTTGTCCTTCTCCTCGCAGCGCAGAAGCCACGCCTCCAGTTTGCGGGACAGGGACTTGACCTGAAGCGGCCGCAGGATATTCCGCTTTTGCAGTTCTGTGAGGACATAATCCTGGTACTCCGGGATCATGGGAACGGCGGTCTTTTGGTCCACCGCGTCGAACAGCTCCCGGTGTTCCCCCGGTGTGCAGAAAATGTAGGTATTGCGCGGCGGGAGATCCTGCTGGATTTGATCGTCGTTCTCGTCGTTCTTGCCTTTGACCGGTTTCTGGTCGTCCTTTTCGCCGGAATTCTGCTTGGAGGATTGACCGTCATCCTCCGCGATCAAGGTGGCTTCTGCGTACACTCCGTCATGGCTGAGTTCCCGGCGGTACTGCCTGGTGAGGGTTTTCAAGGTGTGGGTGTCCTTACCATCCTCGATTTCGATGGTAGCTCCGCCATAAATTGCGTCTGCGAGTCCCTGCACGCGTTCCGGGTAGCCGCCAAACCGCAAAGCGGTAAGAGTCGGCGTGGGTTTGGTGTCCCACACCACGGTGTCGGCGTAGCAGATGAGGCGGATCTGGCTTTTGGGGTCGTAGTAGGTGACCTTCATCAGTTTGCTTGTGCTCATTCATGGTCTGTCTCCTTTCTGTGTTTGATGCACAAAAAAAGCCGCAGCCACCCCTGAATGGGGTAACTGCGGTTTTTGTGCGTGGTCGGTCCGGTATTTAGGTTCTGGCAAGTCTCCGCTCGGGGCGCATTGACCCCTCCCGGGTAAAAATCTGACCTACAAAATCTGACCTAAATACAAGTAGAGCATACCACCCTTTTCTCCTCTTGAACAGTTGCGCTTTTTGCCAGGAGGGATTGCCTGCAACGAACACTTGTGATTGCTTCTTCTACCAAAGGACTTGTAGAATATCGGAACTTATGTTATTATTAGTTATCAGTCTTGATAATAAATGAACAGGGAGGCCCCGCACCTTGAGGTGCAGGGCCTCTCTGTTTGTTTGCCCGATAGATCATGTGTTCAAATCAAGCCGTACAACCGCGCCCATGGCATCCAGCTCCGCGGCATCATGGGTGACCAGGAGCACTGTCCGCCCAGCGCAGCGCCGGCGTGTGTCCGCCATCACGGTTTCTTTGGTCTCCCGGTCCAGGCCCTTGAACGGCTCGTCCAGGAAGAGCAGGTCGTATTCCGCCAGCAGCGCCCGCAGGATCGCCACCCGGCGGCGCATTCCGCCGGAGAGTTCCCGGGCCGGCTGCCGCAGACAGCCCGCCAGCCCCACCGCCGCCAAGGCTTTCTCCGTTTCGCTCCGCCCAAGGGACGGATTGACCAGACAGATATTTGCGGACGGGTCCAGATTGTCGCAGAGCCGGTCCTCCTGAAAGACCGCGCTGAGCCGCAGGCCGGCAAGGCCGTCTATGGCGCCGCTGTCCGGCCGCTCCAGCCCCATCAGGATACGCAGCAAAGTGGTCTTGCCCGCCCCGGACGGGGCCATGAGGCCGGTCACCTGTCCGGCCGGGAGCACGGCGGAGAAATCACGCAGCACCGGTTTGCTGTCAAAGGACTTGCACAAGTTTCGGATCACAATGTCCTCCATGGCTCACATCCTCTCCATCGCTTTGGCGCCCCGCCGCAGCAGGGCAAGAAAGGCCCGCTCAAAGGCCAGGCTCACCAGCACGATCACCAGCGTCCAGGCAAACAAATCCGGGGTATCCAGATAGACCTTGGCCTGCTGGAGCTGCTCGCCGATGGAGCCCTCCGGCATACCGATGACCTCCGCGGCGATCCCTGACTTCCAGCACAGGCCCAGGGCGGAGCCGCAGGCCGACAGGAAGTAGGGCATCACCTGGGGCAGATACACATAGCGGATGCTCCGCCCCGCCGGGATGCGGAACACGCGGGCCATTTCCATCAGTTGCGGGTCAGCGGCCCGGATACCGCCCAGGACATTGGAATAGAGCACAGGCAGGACGATCAGGAATGAAATGGGCACCGCCAGATTCCGGGAGGAAAACAGGATCAGGGCCAGGATGATGAACGAGGCCACCGGGATGGACTTGACGGCCAGCATCACGGGGGCCAGCAGTTCCTCCACCCGGCGAAACCGCGCGGAGAGGGCCGCCAGCACCGTGCCCGCCGCAACGCCCAGAAGGAAGCCCGCGGTAATCCGCGCCAGGGAGTAGACGATGCTCCCCCAGAAATCCGGTGTGGGGATCAGTTCCCAGAGCCGAAACAGCACCCGCAGCGGCGAAACCAGGATGATCTGCTGGTCGATCACCATAGCGCCCAGTTGCCAGAGAGCAAGCCAGACGATCACCGCCCAGGCGCGTATGGTTCGAGGCCGTCTCATAAAATCTTAGCGGCTGTAATAGAACGCGTCGTCGGGCAGGGCGCCGCCCACAGACTTGGGATTCTGCTCAAACAGGACGGAAAGATACCCGGAGAGGCTGTCTTTCATCTCCGCACCCTCGATAAAGACAATGTTGCACTCCGGCAGGGCCTTCTGCGCCACTTCGGCGGTGACAATCTCATACTGCCCCACGAGTTGCGCGGCTTCGTCCACATTGGCATTCACATACTCCACCGACGCCTGGTAGTGGTCAAGGAAGGCGGAGACCGCTTCAGGGTGTTCCTCTACAAACTCCGTGCGGCCGACCACCACACCGGTGACCAGCGTGGAGGGGGTATCGCTCTCCGCCTGGATCGCGTCCCACTCCTCGGTGAGATCCAGCGCCACACGGATGTTTTCGCTCTTGGTCTGAGCGGTGGTGACAAAGGGCTGAGGCAGCATGGCAATGGCGTTCTCCTCCGCCATGAGGGCGGACAGGCACTCGGCCTGCTCGCTCTTCCATTCGATGGTCACATCGGAGGCCGGGTCAATGCCGTTCTGGGTCAGCACATAGTTGAGGGCGTATTCCGGCGTATTGCCTTTTCCGCTGGCGTAGATGGTCTTGCCCCGCAGATCCTCCACAGAGCGGACGGTGTCGCCGCTTTCCACGATGTAAAGCACACCCAGGGTATTGATGGCCAGCACCCGCACGCCGCCCTCGGTATTGTTGTAGAGGACGGAGGCCAGATTGGCCGGTACGGCGGCAAGATCCGTGGTCCCCTGGGCCAGAGCGGTGGAGACCTCATCGGTGACCGCGGTGATGCTGAAGTGGTAGTTGTTGTCGGTGAGTTCGCCCGCGTCCGCCTGGCTCATGAATTCCACCATGCCCATGGCAGTGGGGCCCTTGAGGGCCATCACATTCACATCCACTGGAGCGGATGTTTCCTCCGGGGTTGTGGTTTCCGGCTCCGTTACGGTCGGAGAAGTAGACTCCGCGCCATCCGCCGTTGCATTGGCGTCGCCGTTCCCGCCGGAGCATCCGGCCAGAAGTGCGGCAGACAGGGACAGCGCGCAAAACAGAGAGAGCAGTTTTTTCATCGGTACATGTTCTTCCTTTCCTGGTCATTTCGTGTGGGAGGGGTGGTAGAGCAGTTTTTCCAACGCGGGTGCGTCCAGCACGGTGAGGAGGTTTCCCTCTGACCGCAGGACGCCCATGGACTGAAGGGCCGCCAATTCCCGGAATAGCGCCGCCCGGCTGACGCCCAGCCGGCGGGCAAGGTCCTCCCGGGAGCCGGTGAGCCTCACGCTCCCATTCCGGTCCTGGCTGGCCAGCAGATGGGCAATGACCCGTCCCCGGCAGGACTGCATGGTGAGCAGTTCGATGCGCCGGAGCAGAAACTGGAGCTTTTGGTTGCACAGCTCTGCGTAACGCAGGGACAACCCGGCATCCCGCTCCATGCACGCCAGCAGCACGGCCTTGGGGATATAAAGGACCTCGGTTTCTTCCCCGCAGCGCAGGACCGTTTCCAGTTCAGCGTCGGCCAGCAGATTACAGACACCGAAGCATTCCCCGGCGGGAAGCGTGCTGAGCTGAACATCTTTGCCATCCAGGGCCACGGAGTAGACCTCTACCCGCCCGGACAGGATCATCCCCACGGAGGACACGCCGCCGGGCCGGTCGCTGAGGATATGGCCCGCCGGGAATGACTGGACGCGCGTCTGCTCCGCCGGCAGGGAGACCCCGGCCAGAAGAGGCGACTGCGCCAGCCTCCGTTCCAGTTCCGCCTGCTCCAAAATGCCCCTCCTCTCTGGTTAGTTATTGCTAACCTCTGGCGTATATTTTACCGGGTCCGGAGGCGTCCGTCAAGTATCAATCGAGACTGACGGAGTCTCACTTGGTACTGACAAACTTGTGTTTCCTGTGGTAAGTTATGGCTAACCGATTTCAATATGAGGAGGAATTGCCGTGCCGCGCCATGTCTATCTGTTTTCCGGGGCTTCCGCCGTGGGGAAGACCTCGGCGCTGAAGGCCCTGCTCCCCCTGCTGGAAGAGGGCGGGGCCGCGCCCTGTGTCTGCAAGATCGACTGCCTGAAGACCGGGGACGGGGCGCTCTTTCAGCGCATGGGGCTGCCCTGCGTGATGGGCCTGAGCGGAGACATCTGCCCGGATCATTTTCTGGTCTCCAACCTGCCGGAACTCTGGGAGTGGGTGGACCGGCTGGGGCGGGACACGCTGGTTATTGAAACCGCCGGACTCTGCCACCGCTGTTCCCCGGCTACGGAACACATGACAGCCGGATGTGTGCTGGACTGCACCGCCAGCTGCCGGGCGCCGGGGCAGCTCGGCCCCATGCTCACCCAGGCGGACTTTGTGGTGCTCACTAAAATCGATATGGTCTCCCAGGCGGAGTTGGAGATCATCTCTTGGCAGATCCGGCAGCTCAACCCAGGAGCGGCGCTTTTTCCGGTGGACGGTCTGGCGGGCTATGGGACCGACCTTCTGGCCCGGTGGCTGCTGGACCGGCCTGCGTGCGGCAGCCTTGAGGGGGACATCCTGCGGCACACCATGCCCAGCGGGGTCTGCTCCTACTGTGTGGGAGAACAGCGGGTGGGCAGTGCCTTCCAGCAGGGCGTGGTGGGCAAGATCAACTTTGGGGAGGCGGAAAGATGCAGTCTGTGACGATCCTCCCCGGCCGGGACAAGGCCGGGAATCCGGAACCCTTCCAGAACATCACCCTGGAACGGGGCGAGCTGTGTACCATCGTGGGCAATACAGGCTCCGGGAAGTCCCGGCTCATCAAGGATGTGGAGCAGCTGGCCCGCGGGGACTCGGTCACCCGCCGCCGGGTGCTCCTGGACGGCGCGGAGGTCCCGGCGGAGTGCCGCCAGTCCCTGTCCTCCCAGATGGTGGCCCACCTGGGGCAGAATATGCGCTTCGTGCTGGACGCCTCGGTGGAGGAGTTTCTCGCCCTCCATGCCCGGTGCCGTGAGAAAGACACCCGGCCGGAGGAGGTGCTGGCCCTGGCCAATGAGATCACCCCGGAGCCCATTGCCCTGGACCAGAGCCTGAATCAGCTCAGCGGGGGGCAGTCACGGGCGCTGATGATTGCCGACATCGCCCTGCTCTGCGACAGTCCCATCGTCCTCATTGACGAGATTGAGAACGCCGGCATCGACAAAGAGCGGGCGCTGGGCCTGCTTCAGCGCCGGGACAAGCTGGTACTGGTGGTCACCCATGACCCGCACACCGCCCTGATGTCCCGGCGGCGCATCGTCATGGGCGGCGGCGCGGTAGCCGCTGTGGTGGAGCGCAGCCCACGGGAGGCCGATCTCTATGCGGAATTGGGTGAGCTGTACCACCAGCAGCAGACATATCAGGCATTGCTTCGGAGAGGAGATTATCTGACATGACACACATCCTGCTTTATTGGAACCACATCTGCGTCCTGCACCGCCAGGAAAAGGCGTTTTTGCAGGAGCTGGCCGGGCGGCTGCGCCGGGAAGGGATTGAACTGGAGGTCCGTTTTTTCGGTCTGGGATACCCGGAGCACATGTCGGAGTATCTGGCCCGGCCGGACGCGGTGCTCCCGGACCTCATCGTTTCGGCGGATCTGGAGGTGTTCGAGGACCGGGCCATTTTTTCTAAACTGGAGCCGGAACTGTATCCGGCAGCGGATTGGGTCCCCCTGCGGGAAAGTCCCGCCCTGGACGCCGTGCGACGGGGCGACAAGCTCCTGCCCGCGGCGGCCATCCCTCTGGTCTACTACACCCGTGAGCCGGAGGTGTGCGAGCAAATGCGGCTACCGGACTGGGCAGGGCTGGCCTTCGGCGGGATCAACAACTCCGCTGTCAAGACGGTGGTGAAGGCCGTCTGGGAAAAGTGGGGCCGGGAGGCCGCCTCCGACCTGTTGGACCGCAGCCTTGTAACGGATATGCCAATCGGGGCCTTTCAGGCGGTGCGCCAGGAGCAGGCCCGCACTGCCCTGGTGCCCTCTCTCTATGCGCTGCGGGCGGACGGGCAGAGCGCCTTCCTCCGCACGCCCCAAGAGGGACCAGTGCTGATCCCGTCCTATCTGTGCGCGCGGACCTCCGCCCCAGAATGGGCGGCCCGGCGGGTAGCGGAGGGAATCTTATGCCGGGAATTGTGCGATTTCTATGTGACCAACGGGGATCTGATCCTCTTTCCTGCCTGCACCCAGTTGCGCAGCGGCCAAGAGGGGGCGCGTATCTGCTGCCCCTCCGCGGCGTGGCTGGACACCCTCGCCCGGGACGATTTCTACGGCCTGTACTGCGAGAAGTTTCCGGCAGCGATAGACCCTGTTCAGAAGATAAAGGGACGCCCATTGACTTAATATACTGAGGAAAAGACGGAAGCGGAAGGGGATACCCCCTTCCGCTTCCGTCTTTTATCTCTACCCCAGCGCCACATCAAGGGCCATCATCAGGGTGAAGCCCAGGGCGAAGGTCAGCGTACCAACATCTGAGTGCTCTCCCTGGGACATCTCAGGAATCAATTCTTCCACCACCACATAGAGCATAGCGCCGGCGGCGAAACTCAGCAGATAGGGCAGGGCAGGGATCACCAGCCCGGCGGCCAGGATGGTGAGCATTGCGCCCACAGGCTCCACAGCACCAGAGAGCACGCCTCCAGCAAATGCCCGGGTTTTGCTCATTCCCTCCGCCTGCAGGGGCATGGAGATGATGGCACCCTCGGGGAAGTTCTGGATGGCGATACCCAGCGATAGGGCCAGAGCACTCATTACGGTGATCTGCCCATCGCCAGCCAGATAGCCCGCATAGACCACGCCAACCGCCATACCCTCCGGGATGTTGTGCAGCGTGACAGCCAGCACCATCATGGCGGAACGACCCAACTGCGTATGGGGTCCTTCTGCCTGCTGACTTTTTTGGTGGAGATGCGGGATCAGGTGATCCAATCCCAGCAGGAAGAGGATGCCGGCCCAAAAGCCAATCACCGCCGGCAGAAAGGCAAAAGTCCCCGCCTCAGTGGACTGCTCCATGGCGGGGATCAGCAGGCTCCAGATAGACGCGGCCACCATGACACCGGAGGCAAAGCCGGTCAGTCCCCGCTGCACTTGATCTCCCAAGTCCTTCTTCAGAAAAAAGACACAGGCCGCCCCCAGCGAGGTGCCCGCAAAGGGGATCAGCAGGCCATAGATAACCGGTGCTTCCATAGGGTCAGACCGGCCTTAAAGTTCCGTCTGCTCTTCTTGCGTGTGGCTATGCCGCCCACAGCAGTGCCCGCTGTTGTCTTTCCCGCAGCAGCATCCGCCGTCCGGGTCTGTGGGGTCCAGGTGCAGAAGATCGACTTTGACGGGGTTTTCCTGCGTTCCCAGGGATTCCAGGTGATTGAACATAATCTGTCCTCTTTTCTATCATAGTTTTGCACATAGTATAGTGCGCCCTGCGGTTAGTTATTACTAACTATATGGCAATTATATAAACCAATACGCACTCTGTCAAGGGGATGGAAATAGGCAGGTGTCCCCTGCCTATTTCCGTTTTGGATTTTTGGGGAACCAGCCTCACTCCACCCTGCGGGACTGCTCCTTCAGTTCCCGGATGCTCCATATGCAGACAACGCCCAGCAGCCCCAGAAGAATAGAGAAAAGGCCTTGGATGAAAAGCGCGGCGATCAGGCAGAGCAAGCCAGCGATCAAAAATACCGGCCAGCCTCTCTGCGTGAAGTGATACTCAAACCAGATCACCAGGGGATGGAACGCCCCAATGATCACAAGGGACATCACGCCGACAACTACGCCTTCAAAGTTCAATCCCACAGACACCACCTCCCGGATATTGTAACATTGATTTTTGGAGCAGGGCAAATTGGATGATATAAAATCTTGCGATATTTGTGTGTTCTGTCCATCAGGGTTTCCCCTGGCTAAGGCGTTCCAAGTGCCTCCGGCGCCGGTACTCCAACGGGGACATGTCAAACTGCTTCTTGAAAACCGACGCGAATTTGCTCTGGTTGATGTATCCGACTTGTTCCGCCACCTCAGATACCGAAAGCCGGCTGCCCGTCAGCAATTCCGCGGCTTTTCTCATTCGGATCTCCCGGAGATACGCCGATATGTTTTGCCCGAAGACGCCGCGAAAATAATTCTTCATACTGGTCTCGCTGATAGAAAACCTCGCGGCCAGTTCCCATGCCGGATGATGCTGCCGCAGGTCGGCTGTGATGATCTGTTCGACCTGTTTTGCGATGCTCACCTGCGTTTCCGTAAAATAGGCGCAGACCTGGGACGGAGGGATTTCTTTCTGCTCCATCAGCAGAGAAAACAGCGCCAGGGAATAGATCTTCATCTGCATTACAGCAAAGGGCATAGGCTCATGATACAGTGACCATAGTTTTTTCAGCAATTCTTCCGCGTCGGGGACAGCCTTGGAGATGTAGGTGCTTCCATTCCGGCAGTACCGCTCCACAACGCAGTGAAAGTCAAGCCCGAATTCCTCCAGAAGCCATACGCTCTGCGCCGCAAGCGTATCAAGCTCTGCGAAGAACTCCAGCCCCTCGTAGATGCGGCGTGGATAGACATACTGCCTTTGAGCAAAATGTTCTGTCAGAGACAGATCCCCATCCGTCACATACACAAAATTTCCGTTATTCAGAATGATCTCACAGCGCCCAGTTACGCAGTAGTTCAGAAGCAGCGGGCCTTTTTCATCAGAGCCCTCTCCTCGCAAATCCGGTGCTGTCCAGAGCGGAGCGTTTACTGAAATATAAGCCAGTGTCAGTCCCGGGAATAGCGGAAAAAATGTTACAAAGCCTTTTCCGTCCTTCTCATTTAGAAAAAGCCCCGCGCTGTATTCTCCCCGTTCGATAGATATTCCGGGAACTTCGACGCATTTTCGGATAATCTCATCAATGTTCATGGGTGAGTCCTCCTCTTGGCTCCGCAAGAAAAGAATTGCTTTTTGCTATATTATAGGCGTGAAGAGTCTGGCTCGTCAATTTAAAACTCGATGTTGATTGGAGCTAAAAAGCTGTTCAGTTGTAGAAACGCCAGTCCGGGTATGGTATTCTATGACGGGGTTAGAATGAGCTAACCAATGAATGCGGAGGTGTTTCTTATGAACAACAAGATTCAGGCAAAAGATTTGATCAACCTTGGGCTGTTCACAGTACTGTATTTTGTCATCGGCTGCTGTGTCGCAATTCCCATCGGGTTTGTACCAATTTTCCTTCCCGTCCTGGGGGCGCTTTGGGCGCTGATCACCGGCATCCCATTTATGCTGTTCCTGACAAGGGTGAAAAAGTTCGGGATGGTCACCATTATGGGCATTTTGAGCGGCCTGCTGATGGGGTTGACCGGCATGGGCTTCTGGGGCGTCCCCCTGGGGGCTGTTTTTGGACTGCTGGGTGATTTGATTTTGAAATCCGGCGGCTATAAGAGCGCCAAGAAGAGCCTGCTGGGGTATGCGGTGTTCAGCCTCTGGATGGTGGGTACCTATATCCCCATGTACTTTATGGTGGAAGACTCCTGGGCGAGTTTTGCGGCCAGCTTCGGAGAGGAATATGCGGATCAGGTAATGGCTGTCATGCCGATGTGGAGCATAATCCTGGTAATTGCAGGAATCTTTGTGTTCGCCATTTCCGGTGGACTGCTGGGCAAGGCCCTCTTGAAAAAGCACTTTGCCAAGGCGGGCATTGCGTAATGAGCAGCGCGTCATACCCCATAGTAACAGGAAGCAAGAAAGGCATCCAGCTGGACCCGCGCACCAAGCTGCTTCTCCTGCTGACCATCACCACCCTGATGTTCAGTACCAGCAATGAAGGGATCATGAACTTGGTAAAGCCGCTTTTGAGCCTTGTCCCATTTATCCTGATCCTCTCCGAGCGACGCTTTCAGACGGCGGCAAAGTACCTGATTTTGTACGCGGCCTGCTTTGCGCTGGAGCGGGTGGCGCTGATTTGGGCAAGCGGGCTCCCCTCCTTTGTTCTGTTGGCGGTCACATCCATCATGACCCGCTTTGCACCCGGTATCATGATGGGTGCCTATCTGATTGCGTCCACATCGGTGAGCGAATTCATTGGCGCCATGGAGCGGATGCACCTGACGGAGAAGATCGTGATCCCGCTGTCGGTGATTTTCCGCTTCTTTCCTACCGTCAGCGAGGAGTATCAGGCCATCCGGGACGCTATGAAGATGCGCGGGATACGCTTCGGAGGAAAGAACCCGTTCCTGATGGTCGAGTACCGGCTGGTACCGCTTATTGTATCCGTGGTCAAAATCGGGGATGAACTTTCCGCTGCCGCCTTAACGCGGGGCCTTGGAGCTCCGGGAAGGCGTACCAATTTGTGCCGGATTGGGTTTCATGCACAGGATCTTATGGCAGCGCTGTTCTGCGTCGCCTGCTTCGCTCTGTTTCTGCTCCAGCCGCAGATCGCTTTTTGGGGAGGTGTCAGAGGATGATTCAGATTGACCATGTGACCTTCTCTTATGGAGAAGAAACGGAGCATACCGGTGGTGTTCGGGACATTGAGCTTCAGATCAAGCGCGGTGAGTTTGCTGTGCTCTGCGGCGAGAGCGGCTGCGGAAAAACCACGATCACACGCCTGATCAACGGCCTGATCCCCCATTATTACGAAGGGAAGATGAGCGGCGGCGTGTGGGTCAACGGGGCTGAAGTGTCAAAACAACCGCTCTATGATACGGCGAAAATCGTGGGCAGCGTGTTCCAAAACCCGCGTTCCCAGTTTTTTAATGTAGATACAACCAGCGAGATCACCTTTGGCTGTGAAAATCTGGGCCAGCCTGCAGAAACAATCCGGGCGCGGCTGGAGAGGACGGTCTGTGATTTCCGATTGGAAAAGCTGATGGACCGGAATATCTTCCACCTCTCCGGAGGAGAGAAACAAAAAGTTGCCTGCGCCGGCGTGTCGATCATGGAGCCGGAGGTACTGGTACTGGATGAGCCATCCTCCAATCTGGATGCGGCATCCATTTCCGACCTGCGGAAAACCCTGGCTTTCTGGAAAAGCCAAGGGAAAACCATCATCGTATCGGAACACAGGCTCTATTATCTCCGTGGTCTGGCGGATCGTTTTATTTATATGAAGGGCGGCAAAATCACACGGGAATATACTGCGGAGGAATTTAATGGCCTGTCGGAGCAAGCCCGGACGGAAATTGGGCTGCGCACTTTCGCCCTGGAACAATTACAACCGCCGCAAACACCGCAATGCACAGGGACGGAACTGGAGCTGAAGCAGTTCCGCTTTGCGTATCCCCACGGATCGTCAATCCTGCACATACAGGATTGTACTATTCCGGCCGGCCGCATTGTAGGCATCATTGGCAATAACGGGGCTGGCAAGTCCACCTTTTCACGGTGCTTCTGTGGGCTGGAGAAGCGATGCGGCGAGGTAATCTGGAACGGCAGGCGATACCGTTCGAAAGATCGGCTGAACACCTGCTATATGGTCATGCAGGAGGTAAACCATCAGCTCTTTACAGAAACAGTCCTGGACGAAGTGTTGATCAGCATGGAGGAGCCGGATACAAAACAGGCAGAGGAAATCCTGACCCGGCTGGATCTCCTCCTGTTCAGAGACAGGCACCCTATGTCGCTTTCCGGCGGGCAGAAACAGAGGGTGGCCATCGCATCTGCCATTGCATCAAAGCGGTCTATTCTCTTCTTTGACGAACCCACCAGCGGCCTTGATTACCGGCACATGAAAGAGGTCGCCGCTGTTTTGCGGCAGCTCAGCACGGAAGGTGTCACTGTTTATGTGATCACACACGATCTGGAACTGCTGCTGGACTGCTGCACGGACATCATCCATTTCGCCCAGGGAAACATTGCTGGCCAATACCCTATGGATGCGGGCGGCCTTTCAAGGGTCTGTGCTTATTTTATGGGAAGCGGCGCCTAAAGTGTGGCCAGCTTCTGTGCGCGCCGGTACTCCAACGGGGACATGCCGAATTGCTTCTTGAATACCGCTGCAAACTTTCCCTGATTGGAATAGCCAACCTGCTCCGCGATTTCCGCAATGGGGCGGCTGGTGTCCGCTAAAAATTCAGCGGCGGCTTTCATACGGGCCTCCCGCAGATAGGTGGAGATGTTCTGGCCGTACACCCCACGGAAGTAGTTTTTCAAGCTGGTTTCTCCAACGGAGAATTTTTCCGCCAGCAGACGCAGGGGGATATGTTTCCGGAGATCTGCGGTGAGGATTTGTTCTGCTTTTTTGGCGATCCCCACCTGAAGTTCCGTATAAAAGCCGCAGGTTTTTGAAGGGCGCGGCTCTGTATGGAGCAGTTCGTAAATCAGTTCCAGCGTATAGATGCGCAGATAAAAGAGAGACGGCTGCTCCGACAGTGCCCAGAGTTTGTGGAAAATGGCGGTAAGTGTGCTGTCCGCCTCGTTGATATAGGTCTTTTGTCTGCGGCAATAGTTCTCACGCAGCAGAGTAAAATCCAGCTCAAAAGCGGATATCAGTTCCTGGGCGTTCTGAGAGAGCTGCTCTATATCAAAATAGATTTTAATGCCCTGATAGAGCCTTGTTGGGAAAATGTAGCCGTCCTGGGCCGTCTGCTCACTGACGGCAAAATCATTTTCCTTCAGGTATATGTAGGCTCCGTCATCCAGAAGAAGCTCACTTCTTCCTGAAACGCAGTAATTGATCAGCAGAGGCCGAAGCTCGGCATTGGCCTCGGACTCCGGCCAGTTTGACGCATTTACCTGAATAAACGCCAGGGTCACACCGGGAAAGAGCGGGTGGAAGACCATCCTTCCGCAGCCGTCCTCCTGCTCCAAAAGAAGTTCGCTGCTGTTTGGGCCGCTTTTCCATTCAACACCCAAAACGGTATCACTGTTTTTCAGGATACTTTCCATCATGTCGCGCAACAAATTTTCCCCCTTTCGCGGCAAAATGATTGAGTTTATTATAGGCTGTCCCCTTTTAGGGGTCAATCATCAAACAACAGGAAAGAGAAAACTCCTTGCTATTCGGGCCTAAACTGCCGGTATGTGCATAGAAGCGCGATTTAATCTGTGCTACTATTACGGCGGTTAGCGTTGTCTAATCCGAAAAACAATCATGTGTAGGAGGATTCTCAATGAACAGGCTTCAAGGGAAAGACTTAATCAACATCGGCATTTTTACGGCGATCTACTTTATCGTGATCTTCGCCGCGGCGTCCATCGGATTTATCCCCATTTTCATCCCGCTCATCAGTGTGATCGTTCCGCTGGTCGGGGGCATCCCCATGATGCTGTTTTTCTCCAAAATCAAAAAATTTGGTATGCTGACCATATGCGGCCTGCTGCTTGGTATCATTATGTTGCTCACCGGCATGGGCTACTGGTGCATCCCCACCGGCCTGATCTTTGGCTTGATTTCCGACTTCATGATGAAGGGCTGCGGCTACAAAAATGCCAAGCGTGAAGTCCTGATCCACGGCGTTTTCTCCATGTGGGTGATCGGCGCCTTTATTCCTATCGTCGTGACGCGGGACGACTATTACCAAAACCTGCTCCCCGGCTATGGGCAGGAATACGCCGATACGCTCATGGCCTATATGCCGGACTGGATTTTGCCGGTGCTTCTGGCGGCGGCCTTTGTCAGCGGGCTGGTAGGCGGCCTGATTGGGCGCAAAATTTTCAAAAAGCACTTTGAACGGGCGGGAATCGTATAATGAACCGCGAACTTCTCGCCAGCCAGAAAGATAATAGCGGAATTGTTTTAGACCCCCGCACAAAATTGGCGCTGCTGGTCACCATAGCTGTTTTCATTTTAGGCGGCTCGTATGAAGGCGTCATGCAGTATTACATCATCGTGCTGGCGGCGATCCCCCTGCTGCTTCTGCTCTCGGCGGGAAAATGGAAAGGCGCTGTCCTCTATCTCCTGATCTTTGGCGGAAGCCTCTGCCTGGAAATGTTCGGACTATCCTATCTGACCGGGATTGCAAATTTTATCGCGGTTGCCATTGTGGGGCTGTTCCTCCGGTTTACGCCGGGAATCGTCATGGGGTACTTCGTGGTCACGACCACAACTGTCAGCGAATTTGTGGCCGCCATGGAGCGGCTTCACTTGCCGCAGCAGATCACGATCCCCATGTCGGTCATGTTCCGCTTTTTCCCGACGGTTGCAGAAGAATGGAGCGCCATTGGGGACGCCATGCGGATGCGCGGCGTCCGCTTTGGCGGTGGAAAGGCCGGGGCTATCCTGGAATACCGCGTGGTTCCCATGATGATCTGTTCCGTCAAGATTGGAGAAGAGTTGAGTGCGGCGGCACTGACCCGCGGCCTGGGCGGACCGGTCAAGCGGACCAACATCTGTAAAATCGGGTTTCGCGCACAGGACATTGTGTTGCTCCTGATCTGCCTTGGGGCATTTGCCGCACAAGTCTATGTGTGGGCTGCAAGGGGGTGAATGCCATGATTTCGTGCAGAGATGTGTCGTTTTCCTATCCGGCAAACGGCCCTGTGGATGGGGAGCGCCTAACGGAAGGGGCGCTGAAGCATATCACCTGTACGATTGAGGACGGCTCCTTTGTTCTTCTCTGCGGGGCCTCCGGCTGCGGCAAGACGACCTTGACCCGTCTGCTGAACGGACTGATCCCCCATTACCACGAGGGGACTTTTACAGGCTCGGTCTATCTGGGCGGGAAAGATACCCGCGATCTGTCGCTCTTTGAGATTTCCCAAATGGTAGGCTCTGTGTTCCAAAACCCACGCTCCCAGTTTTTCAATGTGGATACGACCAGCGAGCTGGCCTTCGGCCCGGAAAATCACGGAATGCCCGAGGAAACCGTCCGTGAGCGGGTCCGCCTGGTGGCGGAGCAGCTGAAGCTGGAATCTCTGCTTGACAGGAGCATCTTCTCCCTCTCCGGCGGGGAGAAGCAGAAAATCGCCTGTGGGTCGGCGGCTGCCATCGACCCGGATATTTATGTCCTGGATGAGCCATCCTCCAATCTGGACGCCTACGCGATTGCGGATTTCCGAAAACTGCTCATGCGCCTAAAGGCCCAGGGAAAAACCATCGTTATTTCGGAACACAGGCTCTACTACCTGTGCGATCTGGCCGACCGTGTCCTCTATATGAAAGATGGAGAGATCCGAGGCGACTATACCGCCGCAGAATTCCAAAGCCTGCCCGCAGAGCGGCGGGAGCAAATGGGCTTGCGCCCGCTGGACTTGAACGACCTGAACGGGATAGCGCTGCCTCATGGCCGGAGCGGGGACGGCGTGTGGAAAATCCGGCAGTTCTCCTTTGCCTATAAGCATCAGCCGGAACTCCTGCGCATCGAGGAGGCGGCATTTCCCGCCGGCGGAGCAACCGCGATTATCGGGCACAATGGGGCGGGCAAATCCACCCTGTCCCGCTGCCTGTGCGGACTTGAAAAGCGGTGCGGCGGCACGGTGCAGGGCCAGGGCAGGACCTATTCCAGAAAAGAGCGGCTGAAGCTCTGCTATATGGTGATGCAGGATGTGAACCACCAGCTTTTCACGGAAAGCGTGCTGGATGAAGTGTTTCTGAGCATGGGGGCGGAGGACCGGAAAAAGGCGGAGCTCGTGCTGGAAGAGATGGATCTGCTTCCATACCGGGAGTGTCACCCCATGGGGCTGTCTGGAGGACAAAAGCAGCGGGTGGCCGTTGCCTCCGCGATTGCGTCGGAACGGCCGCTGATCGTATTTGATGAGCCCACCAGCGGACTGGACCTGTTTCACATGTGGCAGGTGGCGGAGGTGGTGAACAGAATTACAGAGCAAGGAAGAACTGCGGTCGTGGTGACGCACGACCCGGAATTTATTTTGCGGTGCTGTAACTTTGTTATCCACATGGAGCACGGTGAGATTCAGGAACGCTACTCCCTCTGCGAGCCGGAGGGCAGGGAACGCCTGCTGCGCTTTTTCCTGAACGAGATGGGATAGGAGGCAAAATGAAACTTCATGCGTCGGGCGAGGACTACCTGGAGGCCGTGCTGGTGCTCCAAAAGGAAAAGGGCATGGTGCGCTCCGTGGATGTGGCCCGGCACATGGAGGTGTCCAAGCCCAGCGTGTGCCATGCGGTGGCAACACTAAAGGACGGTGGATTTCTCACCATGGACGAGGACTTTTCCCTGCGCTTGACCGATATAGGCCGGGAGGTGGCGGAGCAGACCTATGAGAAGCACTGCTTCTTCACACGCCGGCTTATCGCGGCTGGCGTCGATCCTCAGACTGCGGAACGGGAGGCCTGCCAGATGGAGCACACCATCAGCCAGCGATCCTTTGAATTACTGAAAGAGGCGGTGGAGCCGGAATGAACGGTGAAAAATCAGAAGAAGAGGTGGTCCCCGCATGGGGAAGCTGCTGATTTTATCCATCACCGATGGCGAAGAACAGATCCTGGACAAGCTCAAGGACTTCCTGGCGGAAGAGCCTGGAATCGAGGTCGTGGAGCCGCCCACCGAAAAGCATATCCTCACTTTTCCCGGCCTGGAGCTGCACCTGCGCAAGCAGACGGTAAAGTGGCGGGGACAGCCCCTCCATCTTACGCACCTGGAGTTCTTTACGCTGGCGTATCTGGCCCGGCGTCCCGGCTGGGTCTTCACGCAGGAACAGATCTACGAGGCAGTGTGGCAGGAGTTTCCGGAGGACTGCGGGGCGGCCGTGGTCAATATTATCAGCCAGCTCCGCCGGAAGATGGGCCCGGGCAACCCCATCCGCACCGTCCCCCACAGCGGCTATAAATTTGAACTGCCTTCTGGCCGGAAATTAGAAAATCCCCCGCAGGTTTTGTAAAATCTGCGGGGATTTTTAGATTTATTCGTGAAATCAAAAATGATGCCATGTAAGGGTGCTAAGTACATGGGAACATGGATACGATACGCGGTTGTTTTCCTTCTTGACAATTCAAGAGCGCAGTGTTATATTCAAAACATCGTTACAAAACACCGTTTTGAATTCTTCAAAAGGAGGCGATCCTATGGCAAAGCAGAGACCCGGCGTAGCTGATAAAGTGTTGGAGTACGCTAAGTTAGAGTTTTTGTCCAAGGGATTTCTGGAAGCATCCCTGCGTACCATTGCCCAGGAGGCTGGGACCAGCACCGGCTCCATCTATACCCGGTTTGGGGATAAGGAGGGACTGTTTCAGTCCATCGTGGAGCCCTGCATGAATGAGTTTAAGACCATGTTCCGCCAGATTCAGGAGGATTTTCACCAGTTCCCAGAGGAGGCCCAGCGTGCGGAGATGGGCCAGTACACCGCCCTCCACCAGGAGGAGCTGCTGGACTACATCTACGACCACTTTGATGTATTCCGCCTGCTGCTGGACGGGGCCCACGGCACCCGGTTTTCCTGCTTCCTGGATGAGCTGGTGGACATCGAGGTGGACTACACCTATCGTTACATGGAAGTCATCGGCTGCGAAAGCGTCAAGTCCGGCCTGGTGACGGAGGAGTTCATCCACATCATCGTCACCGCCTACTTCAACGGTATGTTTGAGGTGGTGCGGCACAACATGGACCGCGCCGCCGCCCACCGCTATGTCAAGATGCTCAACCGCTATCACATGGCGGGATTTTCCACCGTGTTCGATCCTCAGCCCTGACAAGAGGCTGTGCCTTTGGGTGCAGCCCTCTCATTTGCACAAAAGTTAGCATTTACTAACCAAAAGGAGGAATTTATCATGAAACAGCAAAGTCCCATGCTCCGTCTGTGGGAGCTGGGAGAAGAACAGCACGGAGGCTTGAAACGGGCAATACTCTCCGCTGTGGTGGGGGTACTGTTCGGGATGCTCCCCTACTTCGCCGCGGCGCAGATCATCCTGGGCCTGCTGAAAGGGGAGGAGAGCATACAATACTACCTGATATGGTGTGCAGTGGCGCTTGTGGGCTTTTTGTTCCGGGCCACCCTATATTCCCTGGCTCTGTCCCAATCCCACAAGGCCACCTTTGCTATCCTGAAATCTATCCGGGAGAAAGTGCTGGAGAAACTGCCAAAGATGCCTCTGGGTACGATTCTGGACACCTCCAGCGGCCAGATGAAGCAGGTCATCGTGGATCAGGTGGAGAGCATGGAGCGGCCTCTGGCCCATCTTCTGCCGGAGATGACCGCCAATGTGCTGGGGCCGGTGTGCATCCTGATCTACCTGTTTGTGCTGGACTGGCGGATGGCCCTTTTGAGCCTGGTGTCCATCCCGGTGGGCATGGCTTTCATGATGGCGGTGATGGCCGGCTACGGCAAGCAGTACGAGGGCTCGGTCAAGACCACTCAGGCCATGAACAGCGCCATTGTGGAGTACATCGGCGGCATTGAGGTCATCAAGGCGTTTAACCAGGGCAGGCAGTCCTATGCCCGCTTCTCCAACAGCGTAAAGGCCAACGCCTCCTACTTCTACCATTGGATGAAGAGCTGCCAGATGCCGGTCTCTTTGGCCCGTGCCATCTCGCCCACCACCATGATCACCATTCTGCCGGTGGGCTGGCTCCTCTATACCGGAGGGAGTCTGCCCATCGAGACCTTTATCACCACCATCGTCCTGTCCCTGGGCATTGCCGGGCCCCTGCTGGCCGCCATGGACTTTGTGGACAGTCTCGCCAAGGTAGGCACCATCGTGGGCTCGGTGGACGCCATTTTGAACGGAGCGGAGCAGGACCACGGGGAAACGCCGGCGGAATTCCAGGGGCGGGACATCCAGCTCTCCCATGTGTCCTTCGGCTACCACGCGGACAAGGAAGTGCTCCACGATGTATCTCTCACCATCCCCGCCGGGACCATGACCGCCTTTGTAGGGCCCTCCGGCTCCGGCAAGTCCACCATCGCCAAGCTGATCGCCGGCTTCTGGGATGTAACCTCCGGCTCCATCACTCTGGGCGGACAGGACTTGAAGCGGGTCCCGCTGAAGCAGCTCTACGACCAGGTGGCCTTTGTCTCCCAGGACAACTACCTCTTTGACGAGAGCATTCGGGAGAACATCCGCATGGGCCGCCCGGCGGCCACCGACGCCGAGGTGGAGGCCGTGGCAAAAGCCGCCGGGTGTGACGCCTTTATCCGCAGTCTGGAACACGGCTATGACACGGTGGTGGGCGGAGGCGGCGCCCATCTGTCTGGCGGTGAGCGTCAGCGCATCGCCATCGCCCGGGCCATGCTCAAGGACGCGCCCATTGTGGTGCTGGACGAGGCGACCGCCTACATAGATCCCGAGAACGAGGCCGTGGTCCAGCAGGCCGTGGGCAGGCTGGTGGCGGGAAAGACCGTGCTGGTCATCGCCCACCGCCTCAGCACCATCACCGGCGCGGATCAGATCGTGGTAGTCAATGGCGGCCGCATCCAGGATGTGGGCACCCACGGGGAACTTTTGAAGAACTGCCCGCTGTATCAGGAGATGTGGCGGGCGCATATGGGCGTAAAGGAGGGAGAGTAGGCATGATCGGTGTTTTGAAAAAAATCTGGGACTTTGCCGGAGAGGAGCAGGGCAATATCCGAAAGTCCATGATTTTAGGCTTCTTTTACGCGGTGTTCCACATGTTCCAGATCGCGGCCATCTATGTGGTGGTGCTGGCCCTTGTGGGCGGCTCCACAGACTCCGCCCCGGCATGGCAGGCGCTGGGGCTTCTGCTGGCCAGCATTCTGGGCCGAGCGATCCTCAACCGCTTCAGCCAGCTCCAGCAGACCCACGCCGGCTATTTCATGGTGGCGAACAAGCGCATTTCCATCGGTGACAAGCTCAAGCGGGTCCCCATGGGCTATTTCAATGACCAGAGCTTGGGAGAACTCACCGGCATCACCACCACCGTTCTGGACGAGGTGGAGAGCACCGGCCCCATGGTGCTGGTTAGTATTCTGGGCGGCCTGATCAACTCCGCCGTCATGCTGCTGTGCGTCCTGTTCTGGGACTGGCGGATCGGCTTGCTGGCCCTGGCGGGGATGCTGGTGTATCTGGCCCTCCTCTCCGGAATGGAGAAGCAGTCCGCCAAGATTGCCCCCAAGCGCCAGCGGGACGAGGCCCGGCTGGTGGAGGCGGTACTGGAGCAGCTTCAGGGCATGAGCGTCATCAAGTCCTTTAACCTGACGGGAAAGGGTGACAAGCGGGTGCGGCAGGCGCTGGAGGACAGCAGGGCGAACAATCTGGCGGTGGAGAAGCTGTTCACTCCCTATATCTGGGGCCAGGAGATGGTCCTCCACCTGTTCAGCGTTCTGATCCTGGCCGCGTCGGTGGGGCTGTGCCTGACGGGAGCCATGTCCCTCGCCAATGCGCTGATGGCGGTCATCGTCTCTTTCCTGATTTTTTCCCAGATCCAGTCCGCGGGCAGCGGCGTGTCCGCCCTGCGTCTGGTGGGCAGCTCCATTGACCACGCCAACCAGGTGGACGACATCCCGGAGATGGATCAGAGCGGCACGGCCATCCGCCCGGAGAGCCACGAGATTGTATTCGACCATGTGAACTTCTCCTATGGAAGCCGTCCCATCCTCAAGGATGTGTCCCTGACCATTCCGGACCGGACCACCACCGCCATTGTGGGGCCCTCCGGCTCCGGCAAGACCACCCTCTGCAACCTGATCGCCCGGTTTTGGGATGTGGACGGCGGCCGTGTGACCATCGGCGGCCGGGATGTGCGGGAGTACACGCTGGAGTCCCTTATGGAGCAGGTGAGCATGGTGTTCCAACGGGTGTATCTCTTTGCCGACACCGTGGAGAACAACATCAAGTTCGGCTGCCCGGGCGCTACCCATGAACAGGTGGTGGAGGCCGCAAAAAAGGCGTGCTGCCACGACTTCATCTCTGCCCTGCCGGATGGATACGACACGGTAATTGGCGAGGGAGGAGCCACGCTCTCCGGCGGAGAGAAGCAGCGCATCTCCATCGCCCGGTGTCTCTTAAAGGACGCGCCCATCGTCATCTTCGATGAGGCCACGGCCAATGTAGACCCCGAGAATGAGGACCAGCTCCAAAGGGCTATGGAAGCCCTGACCCGGGAGAAGACCGTGCTGATGATCGCCCACCGGCTCAAGACGGTGCGGGGCGCGGACCAGATCCTGGTGGTGGACCAGGGGCGCATCGTCCAAAAGGGTACCCACGACGAACTGATCCAGCAGGCGGGCATCTACCGGGATTTCGTCTCCGAACGGACGGAGTCCAGCCGCTGGACACTTTGATTGAAAAAGGCAACGCCGCGGTGTGGGTATTCTATTACCTGCACCGCGGCTGCCTGATTACAGAATATTCATATTTTTAGGATGCCGGCGCGATGGGGCCTTTTCGATGGTGAGTGCTATATGTTTCCTTCGATGTCCGAGGCCCTTTGCGCTAATTTTGAGTGCCTGCATTGGAAACGCAAGGAAAAAGCATCCAAACCAGACCGCACAGTTGCATTTTCCGTGAGTTCCCTGTTATAATACCAACAGGAAAACGGCTGGAGCGCGGCGTGGTTTGGCTCGGAATATCAAATTGGAGGTATTTCGATGCGTACAGAGGATTCCCTGGAGCAATCGCTCCGCCGTGTACTGAAGGCGGCTGGCTACATGATGCGGAAATCCCATGCGCCCATCAGTGCGGACAACCTTGGCGGCTACATGATCGTGGATATGTCCAGGAATACGGTTGCGGCAGGCGGCCGCTTTGAGCTGACTTTGGAAGATGTCCGGGAGTGGGCACGGGATATGTGCTGACCGCGGCTGCGGCTGAGGGAGGAACGCCCTCAGCCGTTATGCCTTGGGCTTCATCCCTGTGGTAAGCCGCTGATGCGGCTGTCATGTAGAGAGTGCTTGTCCCAATCATTAGAAAAAGAAAGGAATTTGCTTTATGAACAAAGGAGAACTGATTGCTGGTATGGCCGAGGAGAGCGGGGTCTCCAAAGCGGATGCAGAGAAAGTCTTGAACGCATTTCTCTCCCAGGTCGAGAAAGCGTTGTGTGCGGGAGATAAGGTCCAGCTCACTGGCTTCGGCAGTTTTGAAGTGAAAGAGCGCGCTGAGCGCACTGGCCGGAATCCCAAGACCAAGGAACCCATTGTGATCCCAGCCGGGAAGATGCCGGCCTTTAAGGCAGGAAAGGCATTGAAGGACGCAATTAAATAAAAAAGCGGACGCCACAGCACAATATCAATCTGAATAAAAATTTAAGACACAAAGACGCCCCTCCGAGCACTCGCTCAGAGGGGCGGTTTTCATTCGCTGGCGCTTGCACTTCGTAGAAAACTCTCAAAGTATGGCAGAGTAGACCGGCCGTAGCGGCGCTGCCGCTCCCTTGGATGGAGTTTGCGGACCTCATTCAGATTATCCCTACTACTATTTTATATAATGGCCGTCTGGAAATATGTCAACATGAAGTTTGGAGTGAAAATTTATAGCTCCAAACGACTACACAAACAGTCCGCATTCATTGATTGTCAGAAGACGGGCCACCGTCATACAGCGCCGATGGCCCGCCTTCGACCCATTCTGGGCAGTTACTTCCTGCCCGCCACATAGCACACAGGAAGTACACGCCCCCCGAGCAGAGTGTGTTCCGTCACCCAGAAATCGTGAGACGAAAGATAAGCAATGAATTCTCCGGCGTTCCATATGTGGTAGACACGAAAGCCGGTCCGTTCCATACACCAGGTCCGCAGGCTGGCCAGTTTCCCCCCGGCGTGGACAAAGGTAGGAGCGAATAGCCACCCGCCCGGCTTTAGGACTCTCCGAGCCTCTCGCAAAACCTTTTCCGACTCCGGTAAGATATGCAGGGCATTGGCGATCACCACCGCGTCAAAGGTTTCTGTGGAATATGGCAGCCGGGAAGCATCCTGCACCGAGAAATGAAGCCTGGAAGATCCGGCCTGTTTCTTCGCCTCCGTGATCATCTTGGAAGAGGCGTCGGTGGCCTCCCACAGCCGGACATACGGAGACAGGGGAAAGGATAGCTGGCCTGTGCCGCAGGCCAATTCCAATACATTCATGTCCCGGGTGAGATGCGGACGAATGTGATTGCAGATTTCCGCATATACCGGTGCGGAGCGCCGCATGAATTTGCTGTAATACGCGGCCATTCCCTGCCAGAAGTCCAGATCTGATTTCCTCATAGCAATATGCCTCTTTCGGAGTTAGTCATTGATAACTAAAGAATACTCCAAAAGACTCCGCGCTACAAGTCTTTTTTGCAGAGGGAAGCCGCGTTGCAGACCAAACGGCCCGCAACGCGGCTTCCTTGCTATGTTAAGAGTTCTAACAACTGCCGTATGTTTTTCTTTCCGAACGATACCTGCTCCCCATCATTGATAACCAGGCAGGGAACGCTCATCACCTGATGCTTCTCCCGCAGGTCCGGGAAGTGATTCAGGTCATAGACCTGGGCGGTGATGCGGGGATTTTCCGCGGCGATCCGCTGGGCCGCCGTCACCAGATCCGGGCACATGGTACAGGAGAGAGAAACCAAGATCTCTAATTTGATAGGCTTCTGGATCGACTGGATCGCTGCTCTTGTATCTTCGTCCAGAGCTTGCCCCGGCCCGGCGGCGTTGTAGAGGCCCAGAACGAAAGAGGTGAACTCATGCCCACCGGGAACGCCGTGGAAGGCGAGCCCCGTCCAGCTTCCATCCGGCCGGCATACACGGACGCAGGGAATGTGATCCGTATCGGCTACGCCGCTGATCTCCACCGACAGTTTACTGCTCTGGGCCGCCAGCTCCTCCATATATTGCCGCAACTCGGCAGAAAGGGGCGTTTCGTCCAGATACAGCCGCAGAACCAGCGGAGATGCCATTCTGGAGAACACCGTGTGGAGCTGGGCCAGCATATCCCCCGTAAAAAGCGTGCTGTTTGTTTCGGTGGACGCCGTCGTTTCTTCTGCCCGGCTCACTGGGGCCTTGGGGTGAAGGCCGGTCTTGGCCTGCATAGTGGCGCACAGGCGTTCCAGCTCCGTGGCGGCAAGGGCGCCGTCTCCCACGGCAGTGACCACCTGCCGCAGAGGCTTGACGCATACATCGCCCGCAGCGTACAGGCCGTCCGCAGTTGTCTTTTGGCTCCGGTCTGTGAGGATGTAGCCCTGCTGGTCCAGTTCCGCCAGATCTCGTACCAGCTCCGTAGCCGGCTCATAGCCGGCAAAGACAAACACGCCGAAGGTTTCGCCGTCCGCTGCGTGGTACTTGGTCACCCGCCCGGTTTTGGTATTCCGGTACCGGAGATAGCGGAGCGCAGTGTCGCCGGACACCTCCTCCACCTCTGTGTTGGTGAGGACGGTGATCTTCTCGTGGCTCCTGGCCGCGTCCGCTGTGGCCTGGGCGCAGGTGAAGTCGTCCCCCCGGATGAGAATGGTCACCTGACGGGCGTACTTGGTAAGGAACACGCTCTCCTCCGCCGCAGCAAAGCCGCCGCCCACCACAAATACATCCTTCCCGGTGAAGAACTCTCCGTCGCAGGTGGCGCAGTAGGCCACGCCCCGGCCTCGAAACTGTTCCTCCCCCTGGAAGCCCACCATGCGGGGATGGGCGCCGGTGGCCAGCAGGACGCCGAAACACTTCAAATCTCCCCGGCCGGTGCGGACGGTCTTTACATCGCCGGAGAGTTCCAGCCCAGTGACCTCGGCCAGCAAAAACTCAGCGCCGAAGCCCTCCGCCTGCTTCCGCATGGTCTCGGTAAGCTCCGTCCCGCTGGTCCTGCCCACGCCGGGATAATTCACCACTTCCGAGGTAATGGTGATCTGCCCGCCGAAGTGGTCCTTCTCCACGACCACGACCCGGTAGCGGGCACGGGCCAGGTAGAGGGCGGCGGTGAGTCCCGCCGGCCCTCCTCCGATGACCACGACATCGTAGAAATTTTCCATCCGCTCCATGGCTTACAACTGCCCCACCAGATCCAGGCTGGGCTTCAGGGTCTCGGCGCCGGGCTGCCACTTCGCCGGGCACACCTCGTCTCCATGCTCCGCCACGAACTGGCAGGCTTGCACCTTCCGCAGAAGTTCATCGGCATTCCGGCCCACATTGCCGGCGTTGACCTCATAGGCCACGATTTTCCCTTCGGGGTTCACGATGAAGCTGCCCCGTTCGGCCACGCCGTCCGCCTCAATATAGACCTCAAAATCTTTGGCCAGACAATGGGTGGGGTCGGCCAGCATGGGATACTGGATCTTCTGGATGCGCTCGGAGGCGTCATGCCACGCCTTATGGACGAAGTGGGTATCGCAGGAAACAGAGTAGATTTCGCAGCCGATGGCCTGGAATTTCTCATAGAGATTGGCCAGATCCTCCAATTCTGTGGGGCACACGAAGGTAAAATCGGCAGGATAGAAGAAGAACACGCTCCACTTGCCCAGGATGTCCGCCTTGGAGACAGCCCGGAAAGCGTTGTTCTGGTAGCACTGTACGGTGAAATCGGCAATTTCTTTCTGAATCAGGGACATGGGTGGTTCAACCTCCATTCATATTTCTTGCGGTTAGCAATAACTAACTACATAAAGAATTATAAAGGGTATTCTATCTTCTTGTCAAGAGGGAGTACTGACGGCTCTGAATATGTATCGCTCGACTCAATAAAACCGCTTCTATATAAGTCGGCGGGCTTGATTTTTGCGTTAAACAGGTGTATACTGCTCATTGGTTAGTTTGTGCTAACTGTTTTTAGGGGGTGAGGGTGCTTATGGGACTTTTGCGATCTTTTCTTCGCAATACACGCAAGCCGGAAGGCTTTCTGGGCAAGTGCATGGTAGCCAGCATGAATCATGCCCATGCCGCCCTGGCAGACTGGGGACTGGGCTATTTGCCGAAAACAGGTCCCGTCAGGATTGCGGAACTGGGCTGCGGCGGCGGCCGAAACATCCGGGCCCTTCTGCGAAAATACCCTGCCGCAACTGTCACCGCCCTGGACTATTCGGAAATATCCGTGGAAAAGGCCAGAAATATCAATCAGGAAGAACTGCAGGTCGGCCGCTGCCGTGTCATACAAGGGGATGTGTCGCACCTTCCCTTTGAGGATGGGGTGTTTGATTTGGCGACTGCCTTTGAAACGGTATATTTTTGGCCCGGCCCCACGGAGAGTTTCCGGGAGGTGTACCGCACCTTGCGGCCGGGCGGCGTCTTTCTGATCGTCAATGAGGTGGACGGAGAAAATCCCCGAGACAGCAGGTGGCTTTCTGTCATGGATGGGATGAAGATATTCAACCGGAGCCAGTTTGTCACCTTTCTCACCGAGGCTGGTTTTTCTAAGGTCATCGTGAAGCGGGATGCGAAAAGGCACTGGCTCTGTGTGCTGGCGATTCGGGATGATGCGGGGCATTTAGGCAATAAATAACACAGAGAGGTTCCTTATGAAAAATGCGGGAGGATTTCTATGAACTGGACGCGCAGCATCTTGGACGGGCTCGCTATGGCTGCCTATTTTAACCTGTTCGCCGCAGCGGCTGCGCTGTGTAAGCCCCGGCTGATGTTTCCCTGCTATCCGCCCGCCATCATCAAGGCGGCCAAGGAGCCGCCTACAAAGCGGGAAGCTGCCGGATATTGGCGGTGGATTATCTTTGGGGAATTGCTCCCGCTGTTGCTTTACGGCGCCCTCAGCGCAGTGGCGGGCGGGACACATGGTTTTTGGTACCTGGCGTTGACGGGCTACATCCAGTGGATGATGGTCAACATAGGCGATCTGTTTTTTCTTGATGTGTGGCTGATCCAGAAAAAGGCGAAAAACCGTTTTGTGATCCCCGGCACAGAGGGCCATCCCGGCTATGAGTTCAAGGCATGGATGAAGGATTATGCGCTACCGGAGCATCTGCTCCAGTGGCCGCTCTTGCTGTGCCCGCTGCTGGCGGCGGCTCAGGCGGGATTGGGACTGTTATTTCAAAAATTATGATACGAGGAGACGGGCGGATGAAACATGAAAAATCCCGACATGAGGAGATCCACCTTGGTGCTCACGGCGAGGACTATGGAAGTTGGATGTCCAACCCGGTCTTTTACATGGTGGGCGGACTGCTGGCCCTGTCAGTGGTGCTGGCGATGCTGTCCTTTGTGGTGTTCCGGCTGCTATGGCTGGGAGCGGTTTTTTCGGTGGTTGCCGCAGCATTTCTGGCCCTGCTCTGTTGGTGCGGCTGGATACGAAAACAATACGCCTTCGGCGGCGGCGGGATGATGGAGCGGACCCACCAGTGCCTGCTTGCCCATCTGGGCTTTGACGGCAGGGGGACGCTGCTGGATGTGGGCTGCGGCTCCGGCGCCCTGTCCATCCGGGCGGCCCTCACCTGGCCGGAAGCGCAGGTCACCGGTATCGACTATTGGGGCGCGGCATACGGCTACGGCCAGGCCATGTGCGAGAAGAACGCCGCCAGTGAGGGGGTAGCAACCCGGTGCCGGTTTCAGCACGGGGACGCCCATCAGCTGGACTTCCCCGATGATACCTTTGACGCGGTCGTAAGCAACTATGTCTATCACAATATTACCGGCGCGGATAAGCATACCCTGCTGCGGGAGACCCTGCGGGTATTGAAGCCCGGCGGGGTATTTGCCCTGAATGACGATATGAAGCCCCGGATGTACGGAGACATGGAGGCCTTTGCCCAGGAGCTGCGGGAGGCCGGCTTTCAGGAGGTGCGGCTGGTGGATACCGCCACGGAGGTATTTGGTTCCCGCCGGCGCGCGGCCATGATGATGCTGGGAGAGTCCCGGATGCTGGTTGGGCGAAAGTGATGGATATGGCACCGCATTCCCTGACGCATCTTTCAGCAGGATGCCGGCGGCGATGCGAAAGTCGTTGAGGCGCGCTGTATATGCCGGAAACAGCAAACTGAACTTTAAGAACAGTGGAGGGATAGACGATGTGGAAGTACACGGTCCATGTAGAAGGCATGATGTGCGGTATGTGCGAGAGCCATGTGAACGACGCAGTACGGAAAGCCTTTCCGGTAAAAAAGGTCACCTCGTCCCGGAGCAAGCGGGAGACCGTGGTGCTCTCGGAGACGGAATTGGACGAGGAGGCCCTGCGCTCGGCCATCTCCGCCACCGGCTATGAAGCGGGAGAGATCCGGCAGGAGCCTTGGGAGAAAAAAGGGCTGTTCAGCCGGTAAGACGCGGAAATGCGGCGTGATGGAGAGGAGGCGGGCAGATGCTGGCGGAAGTTCTGGCTGACCGGGGAGAGTGGGTACAGGTGATGCCTGGCGCACGGGCCTGTCTGTTCTCTTTGGAAGAAAGCCCCTTTCCCCTCCATCTGCCTCTCCATCTGGATCACCTGCATTTTGAGACCTTGTTCTGCCAGTCCGGAACGATGGCCCTGACTCGGCGGGACGGCTCGGCCCTGCGCTTAGGCGCCCGTCAGGTGCTGCTCCTCACAGACCTCTCCGGCCTGGCCGGCGCCAGAGTCGATACTCCGCTTGCTGGCATCTTAGTGGCGGTGGACGCACGGGGCGCCCGAGGGAGCCTGGATACCATCTGCGATCTGTTGGGCGGTCTGAACCTGGACACCGGACAGGTCCGCCGGTGGATGGCCAGACGGGAGGGCTGCGCCGTGGAGGGCCCTACCCACTGGAGCCGGGCGGCCTTTGCCGACCTGGACCGCCTGCCCCGGAGCGAGCAGGCGCGGTGGTGCGTGTGGAAGTCGGTAGAGCTGTTGTATCTGCTCTCTGCCCAGGAGGAAGAGACGCCGGATGCGCCTCCATCCCCGGCGCTTGACCGGAAGACTGCCTTGGTCTTGGATGAGACCCGCCGGTATATGGAGGAGCATCTGGACGAGCACCTCACCATCCCAACTCTCAGCCGCCGTGCCCTGCTCTCTGCCACGACCTTCAAGAAAGGGTTTCACCGCATGTACGGCCTACCTGTCCACACATGGCTGCGGCAGCGACGGATGGAACGGGCGGCGAAGCTGCTGCAAGACTCCTCCCTCAGTGTACTGGGGGTAGCCCAGGCGGTGGGATACGGCAGTGTCAGCCAGTTCAGCGCTGCCTTTCGGCGGCAGTATGGACTAACGCCGGCCCAATACCGAAAAAATGCCTGAAAAGGCATAACCTTGTCCACTTGGGTGATACATGGAGTTCTTTCTCTGCTATAATTTTTTAATACGCAAAGAAACGAGTTCGTTTCCAGACAGGAGGATACTCAGTGAAACAACATCGATTCTGGGCTTGGGGCGCCGTGATCTGTATGGTCATGGTGATGATCACAGGCTACAAACGCAAATAAGTACATAGAAAGGAAGAACCCCATGATGAAGCACTATGTCAGACTGGCCTGCTTCGTAGGCGGCGCCCTGTTCGGCTCCGCCGGTGTGAAGCTGCTTACCAGCAAGGACGCCAAGAAGGCCTATACCCATATCACCGCCGCCGGCCTGCGGATGAAGGACAGCGTGATGGAGACTGTGACCTGTGTGCAGGAGAACGCCGCCGACATCCTGGCCTCCGCGAAAGACATCAACGAGGCCCGGGCCGCCAAGGAGGCCGAGGCCCAGGTGGAAGGCCAGGATGCCTGAAAACTGCGGAAGGGAGCCGGAGAACGGCTCCCTTTTTTCATGAGGAGAGATTTTTGATGAAAGCGACCATCGTACATGAGAGCCGGGGCCGGATGCGCCTGCGGCTCAAGCAGAAAACCATGACCCTCCGCCAGGCGGATCTGCTGGAAGCCTGGCTGAGGAGTCAACCCTGGACCCGTGAGGCCGTGGTCCATGAGCGCACCGGCTGCGTCATCCTGACCTATGCAGGGAAGCGGGAGACGGTGCTCTCCAGCCTCGCCGGGTTTACCTGGGCCGGCGCGGAGGAGCGGATCACGCTCCCCAGCCACAGCACCAGGGAGTTGAACCGGGCGTTCCAGGAAAAACTGGTAAGCAAGGTGACCATGAAGGCGGCCGCCGCCCTGTTCCTGCCCGCCCCGCTGCGGATCGCCCGGGTGGTCTGGCACATGATTCCCTTTCTGGGGAAAGGGCTTCGCTGTTTATGGCGGAGACAGATCAAAGTGGAACTGCTGGACGCCCTGTCCATCGGCATCTCCGCCTGCCGCCGGGACTTCGGTACCGCCGGCATGGTAATGTTCCTGCTGGAGATCGGAGAACTGCTGGAGGACTGGACGCGGAAGAAATCCGTGGCTGACCTGGCAGAGAGCCTGTCCCTCCATGTGGACCGGGTATGGCTGAAGACACCGGCCGGGGAGGTGCTCACCCCCATCGGCCAGATCCAGCCCGGCGACCAGGTGGTGGCCCGGGCGGGAGGTATCATCCCCCTGGACGGCGTGGTGGCGGAGGGCGAGGTCACCGTCAACCAGGCATCCCTCACCGGTGAGTCCGTCCCTGTGGCCAAGCGGTCCGGCGGCGCGGTCTACGCCGGCACCGTAGTGGAGGAGGGAGAGTGCGTCCTGGAGGTGAAACAGGTCTCCGGCCAGGGCCGGTACGACCAGATCGTGGAGATGATTCAGCGGTCCGAGCAGCTGAAGTCCGCCGCCGAGGCCAAGGCGTCCAGCCTGGCCGACAAGCTGGTGCCCTACACTTTCGCCGGGAGTCTCATAAGCCTGGCCCTCACCCGGAATGTGACACGGGCCCTGTCGGTGCTCATGGTGGACTTCTCCTGTGCCCTGAAGCTGGCTATGCCCCTGGCGGTACTGTCCGCCATGCGGGAGGCGGGAAAACAGCACATCACCGTGAAAGGCGGCAAGTTCCTGGAGGCGGCTGCCAAGGCGGACACCATCGTTTTTGACAAGACGGGCACCCTCACCCACGCCTGCCCCCGGGTGGCAAAGATCATCCCCTTCCACGGCAAGGAGGAGGCGGAGATGCTCCGTCTGGCCGCCTGCTTGGAGGAGCACTTCCCTCACTCCATGGCCAACGCCGTGGTGGAGGAGGCCAAACGCCGGGGCTTGCGCCATGAGGAACGCCATGCTAAGGTGGAGTATCTGGTGGCCCATGGCATCGCCAGCTCCGTGGACGGGGAGCAGGTGCGCATCGGCAGTGCCCACTTCATCTTCGAGGACGAGAAGTGCGTAGTTCCCGCCGAGGAGCGGGCCAAGTTTGACGCCTTGCCCCCGGAGTATTCCCAACTGTATCTTGCCATCGACGGAGTGCTCTCCGCTGTGATCTGCATCTCTGATCCCCTGCGGGAGGAGGCGCGGGAGGTACTCTCCGCCCTGCGGGCCTTGGGCGTGCGGAATGCCGTCATGCTCACCGGGGACAGCCCCCGCACCGCCGCTGCCATTGCGGAACAGCTTGGGATGGATGACTTCCGGGCCGGGGTGCTGCCGGCGGACAAGGCGAAGTATGTGGCCGCTTTGCGGAAGGAAGGCCATACCGTCCTCATGGTGGGGGACGGCATCAATGACTCCCCGGCTCTCTCCGAGGCGGACGCCGGCATCGCCATCAGCGATGGGGCGGCCATCGCCCGGGAGATTTCCGACATCACCATCGCCGCCGACAGCCTGTGGGAGTTGGTGCGCCTGCGGCAGCTGGCCATGGCCCTGATGCGCCGCGTCCAGAACAACTACCGCTTCGTCATCGGCTTCAACGGAGCGCTCATCGGCCTGGGTGCGGCGGGCGTGTTGCCTCCTGCCACCTCCGCCATGCTCCACAATCTGTCCACCCTCGGCGTGAGCCTTCACAGTATGAGCGCCCTACCCCTGCCAAAAGCGGAATAGCATCCTCTGAAAAATCCCGGCGCATGGGCACCGGGATTTTTTTCGATCCCCCTTGACAAGCGCCCATGTTGGTTGAAGGATAAAGAAACAATCAATACCAGGTGGACAATGTGGGGTCTGAAACGAAATTTACTATTTTACTTTATCAATATTGCAAGCGGAATGCCCGCAGGACACCTCCCAAAGAGGGTCTGCGGGCATTTAGCGGGCAAGACGGCAGGGCGGCTGGACTACGCCTTAGAACATCAGATAATGGGCCGCATCCTGCCACTGAGCCGGGGAATAATCCTCTGCCTTGAGCTGCTTCAGAGCCTGACGAACACGCTCACGGCTACACAGCAGTCTCAGGTCCGAGAGATAGAGACAGCCCACAAGCTCCTGGAGATCTTCCAGGAGCCGCTTTTCATCCGCCATTCCGCTCACCACTTGGAGAGGATGCGGCCATAGATCAGGCAGCGGTCATAGTCAAACTGCTTGATTGCCAGAATGACCGTGTCCCCCACATGGAAATCCAAGTCAGAGTGCCGGGTGGAGTAGAGGCAAAGGCACACTGTTTCATCTGGAAGCGTGCAGAACACGCCGCCGCCGTATTTGCCGGAGATGACCGCCTGCCGGCGGCTTCCAATGGGGTGCCTTCGGAGCGCGCCGAAAAAGGGATTGTCTACTGTTTCTTTTACCGAAACCCAGAACTGTCCCTCCTGGCGGTCGTACTCCTTCAGAACACAGTTCAAAGTCTGTCCGGGGTGATACCGCGTCCGAAGATCGGGTGTGGCGGTATAAGTGAGGTCCTTCTGGCTCAGGCTCATATCCCTGCCTCCACACTCCACCAGACACCGCCTGGGGCCCACGGCCAGCACGCGGCAGGTCAGCCTGTCGCCAATGCTGCGACCTCCCTTGATGGTATCGAAAAAGTGCCTCTGCGCCGCCAATGCCATTCGGCGGGAACCAATGGCCACACCGCCCTCGCGGTCTACATCCAGAATGGTATAGTCGATCTCCGCGCCGCTCATGTTGCGAAGCACATAGGGCGGCCGCTCCTGGCCTGGGTACCACACTTCAGTTTCCGGGATCAGTACCTTAACCCGATAGCTGATGATGACGGCGCACAGCATCTTGCGCCGCTCGGTCTGCCTTGTCTCCCGGTTGCGGACAGTAAAGGAATGAGTGTCGATACCCATGATCCGCCCGGTCAGAATGGACTTGGAACGGTAGGAGGCGTAGATGGCATTCCACTCGTTCCGCTCCTCTTCAGACAGGTCCTGATCCAGCTTGTTCAGATCCAGAGATAGGATCGTCGGCTTGTTCTCCAGCGGCTTGCTGGTAAACTCCTGTTTAGGTCTGTTTGCCGTTTTTGCCGCCGGCGCTGTACGCTGTGCCGTCCGCACTTTGGGAGGTGGCGCGGGCTCCATACCTTCCATTGTGGCGTCTGCCGTATCACCATCCGCATCCTCCGATGGGGCGGGCGGCATCTCTTCTCCGCCCTCACTCAGGACAAAGGCATCCGTCTCCAGATCCTGGTCATCGTCATGCTCCGGCGTATCGGCGCCCTGGACGCTCAAATCATCTGAATCGTCGCTGGAAGCGTCTTCCTCCCCGGAAACCTGAGCGTCTTCCCCGGAAGCCTCGCCACCGGATGTATCCTCCGCGGAAGACTCTGCTGCCTTTTTGCGGGAAACCCGCTTGCGTTTCGGCTTTTCCTCGGCCGGTGGCTCCGGGTCTGCCTCGCCGGTCTGCTCACTTTCGCCGGAAGGAGGGGGGGCTTCAGGCGGGTCCAGTCCGCCGCCCTCTGCCTGAGCTGCGGGGGCGGTCATCTCATCCCCGACGCCGGCCTCCAGGACGGGGGCTATGCCTTCCACCCTGTCTCCGGCGGGATCGACCCCTTCCACACCGGACGCTTCCTGGGAAGCGCCCGCGGGCGAAGATTCCGCAGCACCGGAAGCTGTGATACCGTCTAAGCCAAGGCGGTCCATGGTTTCATCATGCTCTGTGTAGCTCATAGTCTGGCTCCTTTCTGATTTGGATTAGTTGTTCACTTACTGTGGTGTCATTGGCTGGCCTCACCTCCCTTAAAGAACCGCAGGCGGCCCTCCTTCTGAATGACAAAGTAGTGCCGCTGCTGGATATGTAAAAGCCGATGCTGCCCCAAATCGGACAGGAAGAGAAGTACGGTCACATCCTGAGACTGCTGTGCCAAAAGGATGCTGACAAGCTGTTCCCGCCCCGGCTCCACCGGCAGGACCGCGAATGCGTCGATTTTCCCAATCTCCCGCTCCAACAGGAAACAGAGCTTGTATGGCGGCCTCCGGCTGGTGAGCTGAAGCGGCGGGCTGACTGCGATAGACAGCAGAATGTCCAGCGCACACAGCATCTCAGGGTCCGCCTCCTGTCCCCGGAACTCCGCCAGGCACACGAGGTTGTCTCCAACAGGGATCAGCTCTCCCGCATAGCGCAGATAGCGCAGCATCGCCTCACAGTGGTGCTTGGCTTTGGACGGATCGTAGAGGCGCATAAGCGGAAGGATCTGATCCAGGCGCATATATCGGACCTCGCGCAGGATACTGAGTAGAAACTGCTGGTCACTCGTCAGAAGCATTGGACTTCACCACCTTTCTCACTCCTCGCCGGAGGCTCCGCCTATGCTGTTGAGATAAGGGTCAAGCAGAAGATCGCTTTGCGATTCGCAGATGGCGTTAAAAATGACCGCCATGGTATAGGCGGTCGAATTTTTGACATTGCGCTGGTTTTGCCGGAGTTTTCCTTCCACGGACTGGAGGATGGTGCTGTCCAAATCCCACAGCCGGGAGCGCACATTGGCCTGGGGCAGGATGGCGTCCCCAATCCGGTATTCACGCGTGTAGAACAGCCGTTCAATGGCGTTTTCAAACACCTTTGCCGTTTCCGGGTCAAAGACCCAAAGGGAACAGTTCTCCAGGATCTGCGTGAGCTGTTCCTGCTCAGAAAGATTTCTCCACCACGGCCCCAGTCCGTCCATCCGGTCTCCAGCGCCGGACGGACAAGACTGACTGAATTCAGTATGAATCCCATCAGTATGATTTAAGTCAATATAACTGGAGTCCCGCTGGTCAACTTCTGGAAGTTTCGTTCCCAAATCTCTTGAAGTTCCAGATTGGGACTTCAAGAGGTCCGGGCCTGGGACTTCTAAGCCGGCCGCAGTGCCCCGCTGCTCCGGCTGAGAGGGGACAAGAAGTTCCGGTCCTGCACTTCTTGGGGAGGCAGGAGGGACCTGTGCCTCGTGTGGCTCCGGTGGAGTACGATCCTGGCCATCTGGCCCTGTCTCCAAAGCCGGCCCACCAGTGGGCACCGGCTGTTCCCCTCCGGCGGCCTCATGTTCCGGGGGCACAAAGGGGGCGCTGCCGCCCACCGTCTCCCGGTGTTCCACCAGGGCAAGGTAGATCTGATTGGCGTCTCCGCGGCCACACCTGCGCTCCCAGATCAGGCCGGCGGAGGACAGTTCTTTCATCGCCTCAATGATTTTGTGATAGCTCACCTGCATTTCGCTGGCCAGGGAGCGGCGGGTGTAGACGATGAACACCTCGCCGTCGTCGTTGATCCAGCCGTTGAGCCGGGAGAGCTGGAAGCGGTTGAGTAAAAAGGTGTAGGCCACCTTGGCCTCCAGGGAGAGCCCCATGTATCGGGGCTCGGTAAACAGCCAGCGCGGCATCTGGAGGTGGTAAATGTTTTGTATGTCCCCCTGCTTCATCAGCGGGAAAGACGGCTTTTTCGTCATTGGTGCTGCCTTCATGATGACTCACTCCTTTGATCTCGGAAATCTGTTTGCTGTTGGTAGTTTCCTCTAATAAAGGAGGAGGGGGCGCTGAGCAGCGCGTCCCCTCCCGGTTATGGGCCGCCTACTTCATCGGGCGGCGTTTCAATCAGGTCAAACGCTCCATAGGGGGCATCGGTGGCCGAGAGCTGCGTGGAGCGGTCTTCGGGCTCCATGTCCAAAAGGCCGTAGTCATACTCCTGTACGGGGCCGCGCCCGGCCTTCGGCTGAGCCGGCGCTTTTTGTTCCACAGCTGGCTGCTGCGGAGACGGCTTCGGGACATCGGAGGGCGGGGACAGCGGCGGCCCCTCATGTGAAGCAACCCCCGGTGTGGCTGGAGGCGGCACAGGCTTTTCATTCCTGCCGCGAGTCTCTGCGGGGGGCTTGGGCGCTTCCTCCCACCGGCGCCACTGTGGTATGTAGTCCGACACCCGCACATCATGCAGACATTGGAATCGCGGGTGTTCATCCGGCGTGATCTTGTAGAGCTTCAGAGGCTTTTGCCCTCGGAGAAGCACCAAACTCTCCTGATTGTCCATGCGCATGATTTCATCCGGAAGCATGAGGGCCCGCTGGGTATTGCTTTTGGTCTGGCTGTATGGCCGGGTGGAGCTGTAAACCGGAGAAAACAACGGCAAAAGCGGCATTTGGTTGTTCTCCACCTTGATGGTGACCATGCCGCACTTTTTTGAGATGTAGGTCGCCGTGTCCACATCGTTGCATCCAAGGCAGATTTGAATATCCGTACAGCCGATCAGCTCCTCCCACTCTGTTTTGGGATAGCGGTCCTGAAGCTGGGGGATAGACTGCACGATGAGCTGACAGAAGATCCCAGAGCCGCGGCAGAAGTTGAGCACCCGCTTGAAATCTGGGAGTTTCCCGATATTGCAGAACTCCTCCAGGCACACATTGACGGTCATGGGCAGCCGCCCATGCTTGCCGTGACGCCGGCCGTATTCAATAAGACGGGCGAAAAGCTGAGAGAAGAACAGGGAACTCAGGAACTCCAGCGAGGAGTCCTGCGCGGAGATGCAGCAGAAGTAGGCGCAGGGCTTTTGACCGGGAAGCGTCAGGTCGATCTCGTTGTAGGAAGTGATTTTGTCTACCAAAGGGTTTTGGAATACAGACAGTCGGTTGCCCAGTCCAATGGCGATGTTGCCCCAGATCTGCCGGTTGGCCAGCTTGAAAATGCCGTAGGGCGCCAGCGCCGGATGGCCTTTGGGCAACGCCTCAAAGCGCCGTTCCAGATCTCCAAAGGACTCGTTTGAGAGCATCCGGTAAATGGCCCCGAGAGACCGCTGCTGGATGGGAAGCAGCTCCGTGGTGCCGGGAATGGTCTGGGTCGCGACATAGTGCATCAGGGCCATGAGCAGATTGAGTTCCGCCTTTTCCCAAAAGTCCTGCCGCTCGTTGGCGTTGGAGGTATTCTTGATGATGACCTCCGCAATGGACTGCACCAGGTCTTTGTCCTTTTCAATCCCGCTCAGGCAGTTCCAGGCATCGCTGTTTTCCATGTCCAGAAGGTTGAACATCCGGACCTCATAGCCCTGTTCCCGGAGAAAAGAGGACATACTCTCGTAGACCTCTCCCTTCGGATCAACACAAATCAGGCTCTCCTGGGTGCTCCGCTTGTCAGCGCATTGGAGGATAAAGGGCTTCACGAAGCCGCGGGTCTTGCCCGCACCGGTGGCGCCATATACCATGATGTGCTCCGTCAGGCCGTTATTGGGGCGCAGAGTCACATACTCAGCGTACTTGTCATCATCGTCCGGATCATCCTTCAGCTTGCCGAGAAGTGTTCCGGACAACTCTTTAATCGGACCCGTCAAGAGGATTTTCTCCTGCTCCTTCTTGGACATAAAGCCAGAGGTCCCATGCGTACCATCGGGAAGGATGTCAAAACCGCGCTTGTCCCGGACAAACTTGTAGCCGGAAAACCAGATGTAGCCCTTTTTGGTGATGAGGCAAAAAAGAATGAAGCAGATTGCCGTGACTCCCAGCCCCGTGGGAGTAAAGACGGCCAGCAGATTGCGGAATGGGTTGACGACCCAAATGGAGCCCACCGGCTCGCCGGTCGCGTTGAAGGTGGATTTGATCCCAAGGTGGACGGAGTTGATGAGCATTCCGTAAAAGTACCAGCAAAACAGCCCCAAGGGGATATAAAACTTCCACTTTCCCTTGCGTCGGTCAAAAAAACGCTCCAGCTTCTTCCCCCATCGCCCCGAAATGCGATCCTCCAGGCGAGCCAGCTTTTCCGACAGTCTAAACATGAATCATCCCGCCTTTCCACCGAAGGGGCTCGTCCGGCCAGGGGTCACCCGTGGAGAAGTTTTCTCCAAAAGCCGCCGTAAGCACCTGTGTATTGATACGCAGGGCCCGGACCGGTGCCCCGCGGGGGAACTGGTCCAAGAGCAGGCCGGACATCTGGCCCTCCAGGGCGGCCACGAGAATTTCACGCCGTCTCTGTTGGCAGGCGTCGCGGCAGATCCGCTCCAAGCGGCGCAGGTCCATATCCACCGCGATTACCAGAGGATTGCCGTCCACATGGCCGTCCGCTTCCGGGAGACGGTCATCCTCCGGTTTCCATCGGGCTCCAAAGGCGGCCTGTGCGATACGAGTGCGATAGTCTGCCTGACGCATGATCGCCAGCTGCATGGCCCCGGTATCGTCACAGGAAACCAGGGACACCGGAATGCCAAGCCGTGGATAAGCCTGGCTGTAATCGGCAAAACCTTTTTTTCCGTTCCGTACCGAAGGCGTCTGACTGAAGAGTATTTCATAAATAGAGCGATAGCTCTCTCCACTCAAAAGAAGAACCTGGGGTGTGTCCAGTCGCTCGCTGAACACGCTTGCCAGGTTATAAAGATGGGACAACTCGTTGTTCATAAAAAAGCCGGGAGTTTGCCGGCTGACATATTGGAGGAGATAAGCGTGGTCTCCCCAGTGACCAAAGCCGACACAACTGGCGGCGTTCATCAGATTGCCGTCCCCGCCGCGCAGGGCGAAAGCGGGGAGAAAAACCGGCTGGCGCTTTAATCGCTCTACCTTGTCATAGGCCGGCTCAATTCCTGCCCCCAGGCAGGTGAGCAGGACAGTCCCCACTTCTAATCTTCGGCGCAGGGCGGGGCTTTGCGCATAGGGGCGTTTAGTGGGTACGCGGCAGTCAATCTCCATAGACGCCAGGAATTGATAGCCCTCCGGGGAGGGCATCAAATATTGATTACTGCGGGAAAAGCTCAGCAGCCCCAGCGTGGACAGAAGCTCCGCCTCACGGTAAAGGTGTTTCAGGGAGGAAAGAGCCCGCAGCGGAGCCAGGGGAAGCCATTGATAGGCCCCAGCCAGACGGAGCAGGCCAAAATCCCTGCGGTCATAGAGCATGGTAGCCCTCCTCTCAAATTTGTAGTCTGTTTGTATCGGTAGGTGGCATAGGACATCTACAAATTTTTAATGTAACGGATGACCTGTCGCATAAAAACAAGTGCAGACAGCAAAAAAGCGCCCGGACCATCGGTTATATCCCGCTGCGGGATGCCCCGGTGGTCCGGCCTGAAATAGTATGCTGCATGTAACGGATAAAAACTGGGATCTGCCTGCTGCTGTAACCGATGTTGTACCCCCGCCTGGCGATCCGGTGTAGCCGGAGGTCAACGGGAAAGGGGATATTGGTCGGAGCGTATGAAGAAAAAGTCCCCCGCATCCTGGACAGGGAGCACATAGATGTGGCACTCCGCTTCCGACGAGCGTCTGGACAGCAGGCATACCCCCAGGCTGTACTGGTCATCGTCAGCGACGACCCGACCCTTGAGCGCGTTTGAGATCGCCTTCCACGCTTTATTGTCCTGGTCGTAGACCTGCCGGGCGGCGATGTCGCAGTGTTCGTCGATCACCAGCAGGGCCTCCTCCAAAAGAGGCAGCTTGCCGTTTCGCCGTTCCAGCCGGTCCAGGAGTCTGGTTATGGTGTCTGTGATCCACAGGGGACTTGCAAAGCGGCAGTTGGGAAGCAGCGCGTTCAGTTGGATATGAAGCCAGCCAAATTCATTGCACTCCGCACGGCCGGCGATGTGCAGCGGCTCCAGTGCGGGTTTATGCCCTATCGGTGGAAGCGGCGTCTGATAACGGGCGCAAAGGTTGCGGAGCTCTACCGCTCCCTGCTCGATCTGAGCCGCCACCCGTTCCAGTTCCTCAGAGAGCTGCCTTGAAGGGCCTGTATTCTGATCCAGAAGCGCAGCGATCCGGCCGCTGGATTTGTACGCCTCAAAGGTGATTTCCTGTATCCGCTGGACATGCTCTTTCTGTTCGGACATGATTTTTACTCCTTCGCTTGTTTTTTTTGAGAAAATCGCTTACAATAAAGGCGGGGAATCATACATTTGGATTGGAGGTGTTGGCATGAATGGACATGTGTATTCTCTGGAAGAGATGATAGCCATGATTACGCCGATCCTGCGGAAATACAAAGCGGAACAGGCGATCCTCTTTGGCTCCTATGCCCGTCAGGAGGCAGATGCACAATCTGATATAGACCTGCTTGTGATCGGCGGAGCCAATTTTGACCCGACTGATGTGTTCTGCATTGGGGAGGAACTGCATCGCGCCACGGGAAAGCCGGTAGATGTCTATGAGCTGCGGGAAGTCAATGCCGGCACCGACTTCTTCCGTACCATTTTCTCGGAGGGGGTCAAAATCGCATGAAATACAGCGATATACAGCGGGTTGAAAAAATCAACATTACGGCTGGGAAACTTTTGGCGTATCTGGACGATGCCGGCATTACGGCCCAGATGGTCCTGGAGCAGGAGCCCATTCGCTGGGCAATCACCACGCCGCTCTATAATATCGGAGAGCACGCATATAATCTCTCAAACGAGTTCAAAGAGAAGTACCCTGAGATCCCCTGGGTCAAAATTTCCGGCCTGCGCCACAGATTGGTCCACAACTATGACGACACCAACTGGAGCCTGATCTGTACGATACTGTTTGAGGTCCTTCCAGAGTTCAAGAAATCCATTGAAAATATTTTGCAACAGCAAGGAGCGGGAGCTTAGTTCCCGCTCCTTTTCGCTATTTCACCACATTTCTGGCCCGCAGGTCAGTAGGCGAGGTGGTGATGGCCTCATACTCCCTGGGGGACACATGGACGGCGATGGGGACATGGTTGTGGCCGATGCAGAGCAATCCCTCGCCCCGGCGGAAGCGGGTGATCATCTTGGTCTCCTCTTCAGTCAGGTTGAGAACCCCCTGGATCAGCCGTGCCTCCTGTTCCTCCATCTGCATGATGATTTTAATGCGGCAGCTGTCCAAAATACCTTTTCCGTACTTGCCGCCGTCCAGTGCCATCATATCGGCCATGCCCTGGGAGGTGACGCCGGCAATACCGCCCTGAGAGCGGATCAGCTTTACCATGCGCATGGTGTAGTCGGCGGCCAGGGGATTGGAGTTCGCCCCCAGGAGCTTCCACAGCTCGTCGGAGAGCAGGGCCGTTCCTATATCCCCGTTCTGCACGGTGATGTCAGTGGCAAAGCCGGTGGCCGCGTACACAGTCGCCAGCTGAAGGTCGTCAGGAATATCAGTCAGGTCGATCACAATGTAGGGGTTTTCTGTGTCCACATTGGTATGCCCGCCCATGGAGGCGGCCGACCCGGATACATAGCGGGTCAGGATCACCGACAAGTGCGTGGTTTCCGGCTTCTCCCGCAGGATGTCGTACCATTCCTGGATAACGGGCATCTCCTTGATGGTTACGCCGTCCTCCTCAAACAAGCTGGCATTGTCAAAGGTAATCCCCCGGCGGCCGTAGCACTCGATCAGGGAGGCGTCGATATAGTTCATGTCCTCCTCCGACAAATTGCGCTTCTGGAGGGCGTACCACACGGAGAGCCATGAAACTTTCTCCGCCAGAAGAGACTCCCGGCGCTGGGCACCGCCGTTCTGCGCCGCGTAGGGGGAGGCTTTCAGACGGCGAATGTCCATCAGGCCGAGACAATCCGGGGAGGACGGCCCCAGCTTGATAAACTGGCCTCCCACCGCCTCGCACAGGGGACGGTACTCATGGCCCTTTTCAGGGACAATGTAAATCACCTTCCGTTGCTGCTCCCGAAGCCGCTTGCCGATGCTCTGAAGCAGGGTGGACTTGCCTGCGCCGCTGTTGCCGAACGCGGCAAAATTGCCATTGGTGTACTTGTAGTCATCATACAGGTCGATGAATACCGGGGATCGGTTGTAAAGATTCAGGCCCAGAAAGATACCCTTTTGATCGCTCAGCTCAAAGGAGGCAAAGGGAAACGAAGCAGCCACGCCGGAGGTCAGGGCGTTCCGGCGGCTTTTCCGCTCGATGTCCGGGTCTGAGATCAGAAGCGGCAGGAACGACAAAAAGGCCGCCTCATGCTTATACTCACACCGTTTGGCCAGCATATCAGAGGCCACGCACAAGGTCTCTACCGCCGTCACCCGCTGTTCCAGAGTTTCCGGATCGTCGGCAACGACCTCGATCAAGGTGTGCATATAATAAAAATCCTGGCCCTCCCGGTTCATCCCCTCCTTCAGGTACAGTCCGGCGCCGATTGCGTCCCCCAGCTCCTCAAAGTCCTGACGGGTATCGCCCACATCCCGCATCCGGGAGCGGTTGATCATGGTCGTCTGGCCGATGGCGCTGACCGTTTTTTCACGGGGCTGTTTGACCAGATGAAAACTCAGGCTGACTCCTTCCTCAGCTTCGATCAGGGGTGTGAGCCAGCCTTTGCCTACAACTGTCGAGTAGCCATAGCCGCTGATGTAGAGATAGGCGTGGCATACCCCGTCAATCAGCAGATAGTTGACATGGTGGGTATCTATGTCGGGCGGCGCAATCAGATCAGGAATGGTAGTGGCTCCGGCCTCCAGACGGGAGAGCGGGGACGCCTCCTTTCGGGAAAACCATTTCCGTTTCTTTTTCCCAGAGTTTTCCGCGTCCACCGTGTCCAGCGCCTTCAGCGTTTCTTCATCATAGACGCCATGCACCATTCCCAGCATATCGAATACCCCGTCCGGGAGACGAAGATGCTGAGAGGTGTGCTTATTGATGAGCTTGTAGAACAGATCTAAAATGAAATTGTCTGCATATTCCGGCTCTACAACAGTCACGCCGCATCGGTCCAAATATCTCCGGGCCACCTCCGCCTTTTCGTTGAGCACCGCGGCAATGGCCTCCGGGGTGTGATCCGGAGCTTTCATGGACGGGTCATAGGAAAAGGACAGGAAAAAGCGGTGGGTGAGAGCTTCCCGCTCCACCAGTCGAGGTACATAGTCCATGCTTTCCTCCAGCATCAAGCGGCACTGTTCATTGGTCTCCCGCTCCAGGTAGCCCCTGAGCAGCTTCAGGTAGCCGTCCAGATCAAAGGGCTGGGTCAGGACATTGATTTGAAGATTGGCCGGCGCGATTTTCAGATAAGCGGCGAAGTCCTCTATGGCGGCGCTCTTGTCCATGCTGGACATGGTGTAAAAGTTGACGGGAAGCAGCTCTAATATCTTGACAAAGCGTTTGTCCCGGGTGATGACTACCCCCTGGACAATATCCTTGATGGGAAGCCACGCCTGTATGCTCCCGTCATAGGCTCCGCTGCGGTCACTGATCCCGGTGACGGAACCACCGAAGATAGCGTCTTTCAAATTCATGAGCGTTCACCTCTCCACGATAGGTCAGGACCCGGCGCCGCCGGCGCCAGGTCCACCAGGTTTTCAAATAGCGGGTCAAGCTGTCGTCTTTCAGGCCAATCAGCGCAAAGCCCACGGTCGGTACCAGCAGGCACAGCGTCACAATGATCTTCCATGTGATTGTAAGGGGCAATAGAGTGGCGCAAAGCCCCAGGACCGGCAGGCCCAGGACAACCGCCTCGATTGCGTTTCGGATCTCGAAGAGCCCGAACAGCTTTCCCGCATCGGTATAGTTGACTGGGATATAATAAGTTTCAGAATCCATGCTCGTCGTCCTCCTTGGACATCGAAAATAGCCACGGGACAGAGTCCAATTCGTGCGCCAGCCCGACAAGCGCCGCTCGCCGGGTAGCGATAACAGCGGAAAAAGCACGCCGGATCAGTGCCTCATGGCCTATGCTCTGACTGGCCGTGTCAAGTTCAATCAGGCTGATCAGTTGCCTGGAAACGCCGGCCGCATTTGCCAGCTCTGCTTGAGAAATACCGTAGCGCAGACGGAGCTGCGTCATTCGACACATTTTCTGTTCCGCCATGGGAGCCACCTAAGCGGACATGACCCAGAAGGGGCCGCCCGAGCCGGCGCGGCGGGACGCTTCATTGAGGATGATCCCCAGCTCCCATTCCTGATTGCTTCGTTTCACGCTGGCCGGATCTGCCACCAGGATCTTTCCGTCCTCGGTCATGCCCCGGAGAACGATAAAATGGCCGGAGCTGGTGAAATGGCCCTTGGACATAATGGCGATCACGAGCTTGCCATTCTTGAGCGCGTCCACCAGCTTTTTGCTGTCGTTCCCGATCCCTGTGACGGTCAGCCCATAATGAGCGCCACCATTGGGGATCAGGCTATGGTAGCTTCCGTTTCCCTCACAGCGGTACCCGTTTTCCACAGACCACTGGGCCACATCGTAGGGCGTCACCTGATTGCTTGTCAGCGAGGCCACGGCAATGGCCAGGGCGGTGGGGCCGCAACCGGCCTCCCCGATGGTGCCGGACTTGCCGTACATCTTATTTCCCCAGCGGGAATCCGTCTGATTATAGTAGATGACCGGCGTTTCTGCGTCAGAAAAGGTGATGTCGCCGTAGTCCGTGTTGTAGTAGCCGTCACCATCGCTGTCTCCGTAGGACAGACTTTGATCTTCTGCCAGCGTGGAATAAAGCAGCGCAGCCCAGTCCCGTTCCTCCTGGGTAAAGTTCAGCTTGTCCATGTACTCATCGGGTGTCAAATCACGGACAAAGATATTCAGGATGCGGTCGATCAAAGAAGTAGAGTAGGTCAGACGGTCATACATCATGTCTTCAATGGCACTTTCATCCATGGTGTAAAGGTCCTGTTTATACCGGACCGAACCAATCGCCATCAGCCAGTATTTGTTCATGTACCCCAGGTCCTGGTCCACACCATAGTCATCATACAAGGGCTTTCCATCGGACCAGAAGCGCGGAAGAATGCTGTCCACCAGGCGAAAAACTGCAGGCTGCTGGTAACTGTCCAGATTTTGATAGATCCCGTCAAGCTCCTGAGCGGATGCAGTGAAGTCGATGATCTCCTGATCGGTAGAGCTGGAGTAGCCGAAGAGAATATTGGGAAGCGCCGTGAAAACGAGCATAGGGACCAGGATTACGACGCACAGGAGAATGACAAAAAGCCGGATCAACTCCGGCAAAAACGATTTGGCGGCCTCAACAGCCGCGCCATAGACGCCGCCCGCGGCCGCTCCTCGCGCAATGTTTACAGCGGCGGAAGCCGCCCGGGCCGCTTTCTGGCCCGCCGAAGATTGATTGCTCATGGCTCACTCCTTTTCTTCCTTGATTTTGGCGACTTTCCCGCTCCACCCGGCGTTGGCGGCATAGCGCCTTTCATACGCATGGTGCCGCGGTTTACACCTGGAGGGGTGACGACTCCTTGCGGAACCGTCCCTGCCGCTGCGGCGGAAGGCGTCTGCGCCTTTGCCGGAGCCCTCCCAGTCCCGCCGGGCCTGCGCGTTCCTGCCGTTCCGGACGGAGAAGTACTGCTTGTAACGGAATGCGCCTCATGGCCGGCAGCGGATGCTGTTCCTGCTGTTCCGGGCGGGGGCGCGGCATGGCTGATCCGGGAACTGCCTGCTGTGGGGCGGGGACTTCCTGCCATATCCGGCAAAACACTTGCTCCGCCCGGGGAGGTGTGGGGCTTGGGGGAGGCGGTATATCTTCCTGCCATACCGGCGAAGGGGGATGCCGCTCCAGATGCGGTACTGCTCCCGGCGGGGGTACCTGTTCCTGCCATACCGGAGGAAGATGCTTCACCGCCGTGAGATTGACGACCACCAGCAGGCGGCCGTGTTCCTGCCGTTCCGGGGGTGGAAGCGCCGCCCTCAGGCGGCCTCTGGCTCCCAACCGGGGGACGGGCTGTGGATTTCTCCGTTGCAGCAGATGCGCTGCTGCCTACACGAGACACGGTATCTGCACCGCGAGAAGCAGTTCCTGCCGGAGCAACCGGCGGACGGGGCTCTGATTTTTCACCTCCAGCGACACCAGGAGGCGTCGGAATCTTCGGAGTCCGGTCCTGCTGGAGCGGTGGACGCTCCCGTATGGTTTCACGAGTGCTGGAGGTGTGTGCCGTGCGTTCAGGGCCGCCCACGGCGGCGGTCCCAGGCGTTACGGCCGACCTGCGGGTTACGCCTGCTCTGTCAGGCTGTTTGCCGTCTGCCTGCCCATGCGAGGGGGCAACAGGCGGCCGGAGGGTCCCATCCTGCGGTCCGGTAGTACGGCCCGGCGTCCCCTGGGAGGAGATGCCATTCACACTGTCTGTCCGAATAAAGGCGGCAGTATAAGGCCTGGAGGTGCGGGTCCCCCTTGCCTCCGGGGGAACAGAACTGCGCCGTGCCCCGTGCGTATGGACTGTCGGCTCTTTACTGCCCTTGCGGTCAGCGGCCGCTTGCTCCGCTCCGGGTATATGTCCGCTGTCCGGCGGGGCTTCATCCACATTGGAGGCGGCGCCCTGCACAGTCTGTTTGGAAGCATATACTCCGCCTTGAGCAGCAGAAGAAGAACGGGGGTCCGCCTGTGTTCCTGCCTGTTGACCGCTGCTGGCAAATCCAGAAGAGGCTCCAGCGCCGCCGGGACCGCCGCCAGAGGGAGGCGGCGGGGGTGTGCGTGGATTGGTGCGCGGCTCCGAAGGGCTTCCACCGGAACTGCCTCCCTGTCTGCTTTTAGCTCCGACAGAGTTTCCTGCGGCCTTTGCGATAGAGCTCCCAATGCCCTTGACGACCGCATAAGCCACCATGCCGGGCAGCCCGCGGCCGAGTCCGTCGCCGGTAATGGCAGGATTTAAGCCCATTCGGGCGATAATTCCGTCTATCTTGCGGGCAACTCTGGCAATGCCGACGATCAGAAGCATCCAGGGCAGGACGGCGACCCCGCTTGGCACATACCCCAAAGCCGAAATCAGCAGCTTCAGGAATATGACATTCATAATCATCATCACGCACATGGAGCCGAACATCCGGCACCAGCCCTTGAAAATGTCCTCTGTATTTTTGGAGCCGCCCATTCCAAAGGCAAGCGGAGCCATAAGGACAAGGATGGCCGTCACTACATACCGCTCGGCCACCTCAAAGCACAGCTTCACAAACTGCCACATCACGACAAGACCCACAATGATAATTAAAAGCCAGGAGGCGCCAATGTTGAAGTTGCTTTCGTCCGGAATGGTGATGGTGATGCTGGTGGGGATTTGAAGCAGGCCAATCACATGGGCGGAAATCCCGAGGCCGATCTCGCAGATCTGCTGGCTTGCCAGGAGCAAAAAGGCGAATACAAAGGTCCGGGTAAACAGCAGTTTGGGATCTTCCCCCTCAAAGCCCAGACCAGTGACCATGCTCTTCGTGGCCTGAAAGACCAGATTGCCCAGGAGCAGCGCCCACCCGGCGGCAATTACAATGCTCAGGATGTCATTTGTGACTGGCGCTACCATTCGGAAATAACTGAGGTCCATCTGGAAAACTTCCAGGAGAGAATTTGCGATATACTGGACCATCTCAAGGCACAGGCTGTAAATCCACTGAACAAAGCCCTTAAAAATTCCTTCAAGAATAAAAACCACCTCCCAACCGGCGTGTGGCTGAGAGGTTTACTGAATGGTGGCCAGGCCGTCAAAAAGAGGCCGGACATAGGCCAGGAAGGCGCCCATTCCATTGATAATAGCCCAGGCAATCCAAATTCGTTTGAGCCAATCCCATGCCTGATCGGTTTTATGCTGATTATTGGAAACTTTAGCCCCGATCACAGCAACGGCGGACATCAGGCCGGCCAGCACGGTGCTGATCCCGGCGATTTTGTTATAGACATCTACAATGATGCGGTTTGCGGCCGTCCACATATCCTCTACGGCCAGAGCTGGCGTAACCATATAGGTCACAATCAAAATAAGCGCCATTATCTGAACATAATAGCGGGGGGCTTTAGGCCCGAGACGGACCAGAAGATTTTTCATAGGGCATCCCTCCTCGGAGCATAAAAAGGGACTGTGTAAGCACCCCCGTTCCCGAGGTAATTGCTCACACAGTCCATGATTGACGGTTATTTTTGATTATTTAGGCGTCCGGCTTATGGGAGATTCCATTGCGAAGCCCGCGTCCGGGCTGCACTCGCTCTCCTGGAACAGCCTCCGATAGAAGCCGGGAATATCTTGCAGGTCCGCTTCATCAATGGGGACCCACCAGAGGGTCAGCAAATTCACCCTGTATCTGTGCATGACAGCCTGCTGAAGCCGCTTGGTAAAAAGCGGGATTGCGTAATCAGACTTCACCGAAATGTAAGTATTTCCTTCGCTCTCCCGATAAAGGAGGACATCTCCCGTATCGGCACATTCAAATTTGCCGCCATACATCTCTATATAACGCTCCGCAGCTGTGTGGAGCTCTGTATCATTCAGATAAGAAGAATAGGTCATCATCCGTTGCCTCCATTTTTGAGGGCAGGGGCGGCATACAGGATACCGCCCCTGCCTGTCCTGTTAATAACCTGTCTTGGGGAGATTGGGCTGATTGAGCTTGACGATTAGGGTAATCCATGCGGCGCGCCCGGTCTCCCACTGGCTCATATATTGGCCGCCCGCGTCGGCCCGGTTGACCACTTGATAGCCATTGGCGAGGCTGGCGCTGGTCTGGATGGTAATGGTGGGCTTTACCATGGAGGCAAAGCCGGCAGGTACCTTGCCAAACTCCAAACGCACATCCGTGACTACCTCGCCCTGCATCAGAGGGATAGCGGAAAGGTCAAAGGCATAATTGTTGGTGCTGAGCAGGTTGGTGGCCAGCACCCGGTAGTCATTGTAATTGGTCTTATAGGTGATCTGGTAGTTGAGACGGGTGTTATAGGTGCCGGTTGTGATGGTCTTGGCTGTGGCGCAGTCGGTGGGGAAGCGGTCGTGGAGGTAGAAGTTTTCCAGCGCCACATTGGAGTTGTTGGCCACCGTGAGGTCATAGCGCATAGAGTCCCCGGCCAGGAGTTGCTTGTTGCCGGTCTTGGTGACAGTGACCTTCAGATTGGCCGGCTTGTCATAGGCCGCGATTTTGATGATCTGCCCCGCATACTCCAGTGTGACATCGTGGATGGTTGGATCAAGCTGGAAATAGGCAGGCGCGGTGACTTCCCGGATTTTATAGCGCGTCAAAGGTAGAGGCTTGGAGGCTGCGACGCCCCGGGCATCCGTGGTAATGTAATCCACCACACGGCCGCTGCGCTCATTGATGATTTCATAGACTGCTCCCTGGAGGGGCGTCCCAGCCGGAACGCCCGTGACGGGGTTGGCTTCGGCGGCGTATTTGTAGATCTGAATTTGACCTGTGATTGCCTCGTTGACCCACTCAATTTCCGCCGTGCGGCCCGGACTCACATAGACGGTCTTATATTCCTTATCCAAGATGTAGCCCTCGGCCGCCTCCAGCTCTCTCAGATAAAAGCGTCCGCTGGTATTGGCGCCATCCGGGAGATCATCAGCGGTGATATAAACATAGCCGTCATCGTCGCTGGTGAACTCACCGATGGGGTTGCGGTCCTCATCGTAGAGTAAGAACTTGACGCCATAGATCCCCTCGCCACTGGTATCCACCTTATGGATCAAAATACCGGAATTGGCCTCATTCTTAATCCGTAGGGTGGTCACTTCTCCGTCCTTGACCTCGAAATAATGCGGGGTGTCGTTCAGCACGAAATCCGGGTTGGCCTCGACCTCAATCGCGTAATAAGAGCCGTCCTCCAGGGGAAGATAGGCCCTGCCGTTTTTATCGGTGGTGATGGTGTCTACCAGGGCGTCATCCATGCGGCGGATCTCAAAGGTGGTATCGGGAATCCTTTCGGAGGTCTTGCTCGCGTTGACCTTGATAATTTCAATTCCGCCTATGGGATTGTTGTAAAAATACAGCTCCTGCGTGTCATTGGGATTGATCACCACGGTTTGGGACTGCGTATTGGGGTCAATCGTATAGCCCGGGATGCTCTCCACTTCCGTTACCACCACTGTGCCTGTGAGGCCGGAAAGAATAATCTGACCTTCCGAGTTGGTCCAGTACAGGCCGTTGCTGGAGAGCTGCCCATTGTCGGCATCCACAAAACTTCCGTCGGAGTATGTGATTTTGAACTGTACCCCTTCAAGCGGTGTTATCTTGTCGTCGCCCGAGAGTTTGTGGATAATGAGCTGGCCTGTGGGTTGATTGCGAAATTCAAGGGTAACCGTTTGCCCGGCTTTGATTTGGGCCGTCTGGGGTGTGTCATCCAGAAGGAATCCATCTTTTGCCTGGGTTTCTTTGACCACGAGTGTAGTGCCGGGGTCGATGCCCTCAATGAGGATGGTCCCCGCGGAATCGGTGGTGAAGTAGCCATTGCCGTCACCCGCCACGGTCCCATCGCTCTCGGTCACAAAGAACTGAACATCAGAAATGGGAGAGTTATCGGCGCTGGACACCTTCTTGATAAGCAGCGATCCCTTGGGGCTGTTGCCAAAATAGACCTGAACAACCTCCTGATCCTTTCCGGAGAGATAGACTGTTTGAGGTGGGGTGTCAATCACATGAGCGCCATCACTGGAGAGCTCTTCGATGATGTAAGTGCCGGCCTTGCAGCCCGTGACGGTGAAAGAGCCGTTCACCGAAGTCCGGTAAGTGCCGATGACCGTGCCGCCAGTGCCGGAGGTGTTGCCGGAGAGATACCGGACCTGGAACACAGCCCCCTCAATAGCGGCCCCGCTCTCACTGTCATATTTCCATACGGAAATGGCCGAGAGAGGCCGGTTGCTGAAGCGGAATGTGTGCCCCTCGCCTGCGGCGATAAACGCCTCCTGCGTATCCGGGTCCGCCAGAGCAAAGCCCGGCGCCGGCTCCAGCTCCTTTACCCGAAACCAACCATCACGGAGGGAGAGGTCCGGGTCGGAGAGCACGATACGGCCCTCTTCATCGGTGTAGAACACGCCCAGGTCGTTATATTCACCCGTGTCCGTACTGTTGCTTGCGTACCAGACCTGGAATGGTACATTTTCGATAGGATCATGCGTGATAGAATTTTCCTTGATGATCTCGATGGTGGGGCGCTTATAATTTTGGAAATAGACATCCCGATCCCGGTTGGGGAACAGTGTCACCATCTGAGAATCATCGGCCAGCAGGTAGGGCTCCGGGACTGACTTTTCGATGACCTCCACAACGCCGGGCAGCAAGTTCTCCACTACAGCAACGCCGTTTTCGTCCGTCTCCACTTCCGCAATGGAGTGGCCGTCCGCGCCCTTCACCAGATAGACTGTGTGCTCAATCGGCTCCCCGGTGTCGGCGTCGGTTTTATGGATATAGAGGTTGGGGCGCTTGTCGTTAGTCAGAGTGATTGTGCTGGTCTGGCCCGGGAACAGCTCTACATGGTGCTCGGTATCGTCCGGGATGTGATCCTGCACAGAGGACAATTCACGCACGGAATAAACGCCGGGCTCCAAATCGGAGATCAGGATCTCGCCATTGGAATTGGTGGTGCGGTCCAGGTAGTGGCTGCCGTCCTCAATCCTGGCGATGCGGAAAGTCACCCCGGCCAGCCGGGAGCCGTCGCTGCTCAGTTTGATAAGCTGGAGGGAGGGCTTGACATGGTTGGTAAAAACGAATTGGGCGTCTTCATTTGGCTTCAGCTCAATGATGCGCTGGGCCTCATCGATGATGTAGCCATCGCAGGATTTTTCAGTTACCACATAGGAGCCAGCGGGGAGCATGGAAAGGTCAATCTCTCCATTTTCGTCCGTTCGGAACTCCTGGGGGCCATAGGTCCCCTCCACCGATTTGATCTCGAATACAGCGTTGGGGATGACCTTGGAGGGATCGTCGGAATCCACCTTGATGAGCTTTAATCCCGGCTTCATGTCGTTGAAAAACATCAGCTCTTTAATGCCGTCTCCGGCGTGGAGTTCTACCTCCTGGGGGGTGGTGTCCAGAATGTGCCCCTCATCGCCGGTATCTACCTCAAACGCCCGGTAAGTACCTGGCTCTGCATCGGCAATCAAGATTTCACCAAATTGATCCGTCTTGAAATTGCCTAAAAATTCGCCGTCCCGATAAACGGCGAAGGTGACATTGGGCATGGCGACCATATTTTTCCGATCATACTTGATGATCCGCAATCCCGGTAACTCCTCGTTAATGATAGGGATCGTGGTGGTTTCACCGGCCACCACCGTGGCGGTATAGACGGTATCATCCAGTTTCCATCCTACCGGCGCGGTGATTTCCTGGATACGGTATGCCCCCAGGGGAATCTCATCGAAAACGGCGACCCCCGCGCTGGTCGTCGTCGCTGTCCAGGTCTGACCGCTTTCGATGTGCTCAATGGTGATGACCGCACCCTGTAAATTCATGCCGGTGTTGGACTTTTTCTCAATGCGCAGAGTACCGTAGGGGTCATTGAAAAATGTCACCTCGGCTACTTCATCGTAGATGACAGTGACATTCTGGGCTGGCTCTTCACTGATGATATAATGGGAAGGAGCTTCCCGTTCAATTACGGTATAATTCCCGCTCTTTTTAAGCGGAATTTCGATGCGGCCGTCCCCATTGGTGGCAAAAGTACCGATGGAGTCGCCGTCCGGGCCGATGACCTCGAACAGTGCCCCGCTAATTGGAATCTCGGTGCCGGTTTCATACTTGATGATGCGCAATCCGGTTTCATACTCGATGGTCGTATCGTCCGAGTAGTTACTGTATGCGGACAGTCGCATTGTCACGGTAGGGTCAGTATCTACTACATAATTCTGGAGTTCACCGTACTGATCTTTCTCTTGGCAAATCGCATAAAACACGGCGTATTTATAGACATTGGTGCTGAAAGACAGCTGAACACTGCCGGTTTCTCCCTGTACGCTTTCCAGCGGGTATAAGACCTTGAACTTGCCGGCGTAGCCGTCGCCCGTACCCTCGGTAGTGATCGTGGTAATGTCCTGATTGTTCATGTCCACAATGCGCGTGCCCTCCGGGACGAGAGATGGATCAGAAAAGGACACATTTACCGCATAATCACATACCCAAGTTTTAGACCAGATGGTATAAACCTGCTGCTTGTACTGTTTTCCGTCAATGGTGACCTCATAGGCGGTATCCCGGTCTGGAGTGCAGGTCACTTCGGGGGAGAGCATTTCATTCCAGGCCGTACCACGGGCATAAATGTCCTTTGCCGCAGCCAAAATCTTCTGCGCTCTTTGGAGTTCTACACCAGTCAGGTTGGGATTGACCTTGAGATTGTTGATGTCCCAGTTGCTGAGAAGATAACACCACAGGGCCATTTTAGTTGCATAGTAGCCCTGATATTTGTTTTCCAGTCCCAGCTCGGCCAGGCTTCGCGTGGGGTAGCCGTTGGCCACGATACCGACAACCTTGGGATCGCTGGCTTTTTCATCGGCGAGATATTCGATACTCTCACCGACTCCCACGGTCTGAGGGACTCCCAGCGTGTTCGGATTGACACAGTAAGCGGGGATCTCCCGAGTGCTTCCGCTCCCGTTATCATAATTGTAATAGGTGTAAATTTGGGATCTGATCCGCCCATTGATGGACAGATAAGACATTTCAACCCCGCCATTGTAAATCTGAACTTCCCCCAAGGCTTCCTCTGGGGTGGACGCGGCAAAAGCAGCGGTTGGTAGGAGCCCCATGACCGCAAGGAGAGCCAGGAGCATCGAAATCAGTCTTTTTTTCATGAGCGACCTCCATAAAAATCGGGAGGACGCCCCTACCCATAGTTGCATCCCCCCTTGATTGGGCTTGATTGAATTGTAGGGAATGCAAAATGGGCAAAAAGAAAGACAGTGTGCCGTGCGGCACGCTGCCTCTCTTATAAATTACCCAAAATCAGATTACATGAATTTGATATTCAGTGTGAAGATATACACCATCCTTGTAAACATCCCAGGCTTGCATGGAGTAAGTTCCCGGTGGCACGGAATTGAACAGATTGACGATTTCACTCGCTCTCCAGGGCCAGAACATTTGATAGGAGAGATCATCTGGAATGCTCAGTTTAATATAAACGGGGAAGATTCCTTTGGCGTTCGGCTTAGGAGCCCCGTTCTCCCAAGTTGCCGGGTTATCGCCAATGGCGTTGTAGAGGGTGTAGAGCATTCTCCGTGTCTCATAGAGATTGCGGACACGAAGATGATCGCCGGTTTCATTTTGCCAGTGCCGCACCTCCATTTTTGGAAGTTCCGGTTGCGGGAGCAAGCTCCAGTCACAGGTTGGCTCCGGCAAGGGGCCGATTGGGCCGGAGGCAAACATATTTTTGTCCCACCGGCTTACATCGGTGATGGTATAGTTGGTGCCGTCGTCGCAGCGGATCACATCGCCTACTTGAGGGATATACTGAGAGCCGTCGGCGGGCAGGTTGATGGAGCCGTCTGCATTCCTGCTCAGGGTTTCACTCTGATGTTCGCAGGAGGCATCGGTATTACCCAATGCCCGGTAGAGCATGACGGCCAAATCTCCGCGGGTGATCTCGCTTTTCTCTACGGCCTCCGCTGTGGTCAGCCCCAGGTCAAGTGCCGTCTGGCAGGCGGTGGAATACTCCCATTCAACCTCGGGCAGATCCAGACACCGCAGGACAACAGTGCAGGCGGCCGCAGGTGCCACTCCATCATCGGCGCCAAAGGCCCCGGTATCATAGCCGACCATCAGGCCGTTGGCATAGCAGTAGCCGACATAGAGCCTGGCCCACTCCGGTACATCCTGGAAATTACACTGCCCAGTATAGAATGCCTGATCGGCCTGCACATGCTCCGGGTTTCCATGTAGGCGGGTCAGAACTGTGGCCAGTTGCGCCCGGGTCAGTCCAGAGTCCAGGTTCATCTCGCCATTGCCGCCGCCGACCATAATCCCCTGCTCACGGAGATAGGCTGCGGCGGTCTCCTGCTCACTGTTGCCTGCGGCGCTTACCTTAACCGGCAGTACAAACAGCAGGCACAAACAAAGGAACAACGGTAAAAGGCGTTTTTGTTTCATTTTATTATGCCCCCTTTCGATATAGCGTCGTGCTGGCGCTCATTTTTAGCCGCCGGCATGTGGGATCATATTCGCAAGTTTCAAAGATATTAAGACCCCACAATTCTAACTGCTCCGCAATCTCTTCAGGGACATCAAAGGTCATGTCCAGACTGACCCGGAGCGCGGAATTGTCCAGCAGCCGCTCTTTTCCTTTCGGAAACTCCTTTACCATGACAATCCCCCTTTTCTCGTTGGAGCGTCCTTACAAGACCAAAATAAGGCGAAAATCGGGACTTGTCAAAGGTTTTTTTGAAACGCCTTTACCGATAAAACGAAAGTCGATAAATATGTACTGTGATCTTGCTATTTTCACATAATTCTCAATAAAAGCACCCAGAAAATATTCGATAAAAATTTTATGAACTTATTTCGATCCCCTGAACACAAACCCGTTTGGTAGGCTGATTGGCCAAGCAGGTGATAATCGTGATCCGGTTGTCTGAGGTGCTGTTCAAATAGCTCCAGTCGGTCCAGTCTATGATCTTGACCGAACTCACTGCATAGGTCCTTGTCCCCAGGCTGGTCTGATACCGAATGGTATCGCCAATTTCCAGATCCTTGATTGCGCCGATGTTGTGGCTGGAGCCCCGGTTGTGTCCGCACAGACCGATGTTTCCCTCCCAGGCGCTTGTGCTGGGGAAGTGGCCCACACCTTTGCGCATGGAAGAAGAATCAGTACCTTCATAAGCCTTATAGCGAATTCCCAGGCTGGGGATTACCAGAGTACCAATGCTGCCATCGCTCCGCTCTACTTCGCTCACCGCTGTGAACTGGGGCGCTGGAAACGTGGGAACATCTCCCCACTGGATGGGGTAGTTGCCTCCGGAACTGTCAGGGTAAATGCTCCCGCTCCCTGAGTTGATCCCGTATTCCAGTGAAGAGCCGCTGTTGATGGAGATCCCGGGGGCACTGTCGGCCAGGGGATCAAGGAAATCTACTGCGTTTGTGCCACCGTAGTTATACTGAGCCCCGTAGACCTCTTCGTAGGAAGTGCTCCCATAGAAGTCCTTGGGCGCCAGTGTTTCAAAGTTGTAGTCCGCAGCAAGGGCTGGCGTAGTCATCAGCATGAGCCCCGCCAGGGAAAGCCAAAGCCCCTTGAGTCTTTTCACGATTCACCGTCCTCCTTTTCTTCCGCATCTTCCTTGATGGCAAACCAGTAACTGTCCTGCCCGTCATAGGCCTCCACCAGATGGGTGCGGCTCCCGCCGTACATCTGGATGGTGATGATCCTGCCGGCGAGCTTATGAGCCAGCTTGCTGGGAAGCTCTACGCTTGCGTCCCCAGCCGGGTATTCCCGGAGCTTCGTCAGATCCAGCTTGGGGGTTCGGGTGGAGATCTTCTGTTTCCCCAATTTCTTATAGGCGACGCCTCGGGCGTTCATAGCATAAATTACTGCGCGGGGCCGTTTCATGAGATAAATAATGCCCATGGTACCTATAAGCAGCAAAAGTCCGCCCCCGGCGAGGAACCACATGGGATTGAAGTCGGCCAGAAATCCCACAGGACTTCCAAGATAGGTCACGGTGTACTTGACCGCTTCAATACCTTCCGCCTTTATTTCGCCGGTATAGCTGGCCGTTGTCACATATCCGGTGGCTACACTTCTGCTTCCCGTAGCGGTATAAGTTGCCGTAGCCGTGTATGAAGTGGGGACCAGCGTATCATCGGCCAGGCCAGTCCCTGTCACGGTCCAGGAAATGTCGCTCAGCTTTAGGGTGCTTCCGTTTTTGACGGTAGTGGTGGGGACATAGGAGGGATCGTTTCGATCCAGACCTGTAAACTGCTTGGTATCGGTAATCGTATAGTATTTAGTGGTATAGTCTGCGGCTTCGGTTTGGATTGTAGTGTGGTCCAGAGTCAGCACTCCGGAATAGCCATCCTTGTTGTACTCCATGCTGGCATCCAGCTGTTCCAGAATAGCCGCAAGATCATCTACATCTGTTTCCAGCGTGACGACCTCCGTTTGGATTTTAGAATCCTCGAATGTCTGTTCCTCTTTGACCGTTTCAAGATGATGGTAGGAATAGCCCTCCACCTCGAAAGGCTCCTCTACCAGACCGCTGGGGTCTGCATCAGGGGGAAGCATATAGGTTTTGATGATGAGCTGTCGGCCATCCCGATTTTCGGATATTACATCCTCGGGAATATAGGCGGCGGAGGCAGTGACCGTCAGCATACAAAAAAGCGCCAGCAGGATTGCCGCCTTTTTCATACCTTACACCACCAGCCTTTCCAGAGCGCCAGGACCAGTGCAGGGACTCCGATAACAAGCCCAGCCCAAATGAATTTGTGTTTCGTCATACTGTGATACCTCCGTTGAGAAAGAATTTTATGGACAGCTCTTGCGTAGAGCATGATCCATCTCGGATGTGCGTCAAACAGTCCAGAGAGCGGTCCAGCGCCTGCATGGTGTTCCGCTTATGACGCTTGATAAACGGCGTGAGAAACAGGATGTCCCCGTCATCCGTGAGTGTGAAAATGATGCGGACCAGGTTTTTGCTCTTGGCTCGCAGTTCATAGAGTGCTTGGTAACGCTCGATGCAGAAGTGCTTGACATAGGGCTCACGCATGACTGCCGCTGGAGATTGTAGGAGAAGGGCAAAAAGCGAAAGCAGCTTTTGCCGTTGCTTTTCATCCAGCGCCCCAAAGAAATCCAAAAGGGGGGCACTTCCCTCAGCCGGTACAGCAATCAGCAGTTTCATTGGCAACCATCTCCTTCCCGTTACTGGCCTGATTTTCCGATAAATCCAGAAGCCGTTCTACAAAGCCCAGACAAAACAGTGACAGGGCCGGTGCGCAGCCGGCCAGCCACCAAATGGGATCAGGGAGCGGTTTCCGAATGGTATCATACTGAAGGGAGATCAGCAGATAAATGTTCTGACAATCTTTGCGGGCGGCCAGCTCTGAAAAAGCTGCCGTCACAGCGGACACCTCTCCTTGATCGGAGTAGAAGTCGCACAGATCATCAAAAAACAAGCCGCCGAAGATCTGCACAAAAGCCCGCATTACTTCAACATTTACCTCGCCATCCGGGCGCAGAATTCCCATACGCTCCAGCCGCGCACTGGTCGAGCTATCAAATGGGTCGGGGACACAGAGATAAAGATTCTTTGACATTGGCAACCGCCTCCTGTAAAAAGTAAAAAGAAAGACCCGGCACTCCCGGTCGATAGGGGGTGCCGAGCCTATTTGCCTTACTGGATTATGAAGCATTTCCCATGGTCTTGAAATACAGAGCCAGGGCTTTTTGTATGGTTTCTTCGATTTGCTTTGTGGTGGCCTTGGGCGGGAAGTACGGTGCAAAGGCCGGAGGGAGCGTGACAGAAACGCGCCGCCCCGGTTGCTTTGAGGTAGACAAGCCGCCTCCGCTCAATATGGATTTGATCTGGGAGGCATCCAGTTTGCCGTCTTCAAAAGCGGCGCGGAGCTTTTTCCCTTTTGCCGTGGAAATAGAGGCACTCCCTTCCGAAATAAACTGATAGATGCACTCCTGAAGGCTATGGTCCTCCACGAAGCTGATTTCATACGCAGCCAGTTGTCCCAGTCGTTTTCCGCTATTCATCAGCAGAAGCAGAGGACGGTATAATGTAGCATAGCGGCAATACTTGGATACCTTATCCCTGGTCAGTTCATACTCCTGTGCGATTTTTACATCCGTATGGGACTTTTCCTGAGTGTCAGGAGAAGTTGTTTCAGAAGTCTGGAGATCCGTGCGGCGCCCCTGGCGCTTGAGCATATTGTAGTGGGCCGCAATGCAAAGGACTCTCTGAGAAAACAGCATATCCGCGAGGGACCGCTGCCGGAAGTTCATCTCGTAGAACAGGTCTTCCGCGGTTTCCTGAGTTAAGTCTGTCCGGATAACGGCCGGGATTGTAGTCAATCCAGCAATCTTTGAGGCATTGACCCGATTGTGGCCGCTAATTATAATATAGGTGCCCTCAGCAGTTTTCCAGACCAGAATGGGAGACTGAACTCCATGCCGCTTGATGCTCTCCACCATGTCCTCCAGCCGCGCTCCGGTATAGAGAGGGAAATGCTCCTCGTGGTCGGGAAAACCGCTCAACTGGGCCAGCGGAAAATCACAAAGCGTTCCACTCTCCATAGGAGAGGGGAGATCATCGCGATTGAAAAAGCATTGGTAGGCTCCCTCCTCCGGCGAGCCATTTGCCATCGCCGCCTCCGCTTCACTTCGTTTCCGTTGCCGGAGTGCGTCCTGCACTTTATTTCTGGCCATAGGATAGCACCTCTTGTGCGACGGCGGAGTAAGCCTTTGCAGCGGGGTTGTTCGGCTCGTATTCAAAGATACTGGCCGCCCCAATGGGATGTTCTGCAACACGGATTGAGAAATCAATGGGGGAGGAAAATACGGTAAATGCGTTGCCGTAGTCGGCTTGGATCTCGTCCTGTATGCCCCGGCACAAATTGGTACGCCCTTGGTACATCGTCAGCAAAATACCACCGACAGCTAATTGGGGGTTAATCCCCTGTCGGATTGTCTGAATGACCTCCAAGGTATCAGCCATGTCTTCCATAGCCAAGTAGTGGGCCTGCACGGGAACAATGGCTTGATGGGCCGCAGCCAGCGCATTGATGGTCAGCAGATCCATACTGTGACCACAGTCGATTAAGATGTAGTCATACTGTTGCTGGAAAAGCTCCAGGACGCGAGCCATAACCAACTCACAGGGAGTACCGCCGGTCTCTCCGCCGCGGTAACGGCTGCTCATTTGCAGAGCGACCAGCCGGCTGGACACACCAGCCAGTTTGGAATTTGCCGGGATGTAATGAACGCCCGCCCCCTCAATGACCGCCCTATTTACAAAGAGTTCAGGCTCGGTATCATCCAGCACTGCATTCATCAGATTTGCAAGCGTGTATTTCAATGATTTAGGGTCAGAGCGCATTACTTTTGTCAGATCGCCCTGGGGATCATTGTCTACCAGAAGAACGGACTTTCCTGCTGCGGACAAGGCGGCCCCAAGGTTAGCGCAAGTTGTGGTTTTACCGACACCACCTTTGGAGTTTGTGATCGCCAAAATAATCGCCATTCTATGTACCCTCTTTCTTTCGTGAGAATTAAACCCGGAATAGGAAACGCCCACCCTCGGCGTTATGCCTGGAGTGAGCGTTTCCAGCTCGCTCCGACATGACTGCCCCCCTTTTTTATGGAGTATCGAAATGTCGGAGCCAACAAATATGGCGAATATGTTCTGAAATTTGGACAAAATCAGCGAAACAACAGCCGTTCATGGTGGCTTCCGACTTTGCCCTATTATATCTCATTCGTCCGTCCTCCGCATGACCATGGAGCGGGCCACATAGTTTTTGGTGTAGCCCATCTCGTCGCACAGGCGCAGGATCCGCTCCCGGGTCTCCCGCCCGATCTGTGGGCTGCCTGACAGAGAGCGAGAGACTGTGGAATAAGAGACGCCCGCCGCTCGGGCCACGTCCTTCAGCGTGACGTTCTTCATCTGACTCTGCCTTTCCCGCCGCCGGTGCGGCGCATTCTGCGCAAACGCTTTCCCCACCCGCCAAAGCCGGCCGGAGGCGTATGCCGTCCCATATAGAATAGCGAATTTGCCGGGGCTTGTCAATTACAGAACGATGCAGGGCCTTCCGCCGCAAGCCTTGCCGCCCGTAGGTGTTTCTGGAAAATCGAGGAAAACCTTGAAGTGCTGCTTTCCATGGTTTTCCTTTCTCTGGAGAGTCACTCCCCCCTGCGCCTGTGTACCTTCCTATCTCCGGAAGTTATTCTTGTGAAAATTCAAACTCATATTGACTCCGTATAGGAGGATGGGGTAAAATATAGAAAATGTCAGGGTTGATTTTTGGTCAAAACCACCATATTTTTGTGCAGACATTGGGAAATCCGCCGATACACGCTTCTTCAGGTTCGCCCCACGGCACCACCGGCGGGACGAATTTTCAAAAACCTTTGATAACCCCCCTTTTCATGTTTTGGAATTTGTGGTATTCTGAAAGCGAAGTAATCGTTTTGCTTTTTCTGTTGGCGCACACACATTGCATTCTCACTTCTCAGCGACCTGTCCCCCTGTCGAACCTATGCGGCGCAGGTTTCCGCGCGGCGTGCAATTTAAGTGAAGGAAAGGAAGAAACACCCCATGAACGAAAAAAAGTGCAAAGTTCTGGCGGCTGAGATCCGGCTGGAAACGCTGAAGGTCATCCACTCCCGGGGCTTCGGCCACGTGGGCGGCTCCATGGACCTGGCGGACCTGATGGCCGTCCTGTACGGAGAGGTTATGAAGTTTGACCCGAAGAACCCCCGGTGGGAGGATCGGGATTGGCTGGTCCTGTCCAAGGGCCACGCGGGCCCCGTGGCTTACGCCACTTTTGGCCTGATGGGCTACTATCCCATGGAGGAAGCTTATACCCTCAACCATCCTCACACCAAGTTCCCCAGCCACACCGACCGGAAGCTGACCCCCGGCGTGGATCTGACCACCGGCTCTCTGGGCCAGGGCGCCTCCACCGCCACCGGCGCCGCTCTGGGCAACAAGATCGATGGCCGTGACAGCCACGTGTTCTGCGTCATCGGCGACGGCGAGGCCGACGAGGGCCAAGTCTGGGAGGCATTCCACTTCGCATACGCCCACAAGCTGGACAACATCATCTACTTCATCGACAACAACGGCTATCAGCTGGACGGCCCCACCGCCGACATCCTGGACCACGGCAACATTGCCAAGAAGGCGGAATCCTTCGGCCTGTATACCCAGGAGATCGACGGCCATGATGTGAAGGCTATCTACGACGCCATCCAGAACGCTTACGCCAAGAAGGGCGTGCCCAGCTGCATCGTGCTGGACACCTGCAAGGGCAAGGGCGCCACTTTCGCTGAGCCCAAGCACGACCACTCCTCCCAGCCCAATGAGGAGCAGTGGGCCGAGGCGCTGGCCGCCGCGGAAAAGGCTCTGGAAGACGCCAAGAACGCTTGAGGAGGGTGAGAGCAATGAACGTGAAACTGATCGGTAAGCATGAAAAGGACTCCCGGGCCTGCCGGGACGGTCTCGCCCTGACCCTGGACGAGATGATGGCGCAGGACAAGTCCATCTGCTATGTGGACTGCGACCTGATGGGCTGCATCAACACCAAGCGGCTGCGGGAGCACTATCCCGACCGGGCCTTTGAGGCCGGCATCGCCGAGGGCAACGCCGCCGGTGTGTCTGCGGGTCTCGCCGCCACCGGCAAGAAGGTTTTCTTCCACTCCTTCGGTACCTTCTCCTCCCGCCGGTGCTATGACCAGATCTATATGTCAGCTGCCTATGCCGGGCTGACGGTCCATGTTCTGGGTTCCGACGCCGGCGTCACCGCCGCGTTCAACGGCGGCACCCACATGCCGCTGGAGGATGCAGCCATGTACCTCTCCATCCCCGAAACCACAGTGCTGGACCCCGCCGACTATGACCAGCTTGCCAGTATCACCCGCCAACTGGTGAACATCGACAAGGGCGTCACCTACACCCGGTTCGTCCGCAAGGGCATCATCCAGGTGTACGGCGAGGGAAGCGAGTTCGAGATCGGCAAGGGTGTGGTGCTGCATGAGTCCGACAAGGATCAGGCCACCATCATCACCTCCGGCATCATGGTGGACGAGTCCCTGAAGGCCTATGAGGCTCTGCAGGCAGAGGGCATCTCTGTCCGGGTCATCGACATGTTCACCTGGAAGCCCCTGGACGAGGAGCTGGTGGTCAAGGCCGCCAAGGAGACCGGTGCCATCGTCACCGCCGAGAACCACAACGTCACCTGCGGCCTGGGTTCTGTTGTGGCCAACTGCCTGTCCAGGAACGCCCCCACCGTACAGGAATTTGTGGGCGTGCAGGACCAGTTCGGTCAGGTGGGTCCCCAGGACTTCCTGATGGACGAGTACGGCCTCCGCGCCGCCAACATCGTGGCCGCCGTCAAGAAGGCCATCGCCCGCAAATAAGTTCAGATACCCGGCGGGGTCCCTCAGGGGCCCTGCCTGTATCGCCATATATCATTTTGAAAAGGAGACAAGAATCATGGATGCTTTTTCCGCTTCCCTGATGGCTGACAAGCGGGAGATTATTTTCGCTCCCACAGTGTACAAGTTCCAGACCTTCGCCCAGATGGCGGAGGAGTTCAAGCTGAACGAGCGGGACGTGGTGCTGACCAACGAGTTCATCTACACCCCCTTCATGAAGGATCTGGGCCTCAAGTGCCATTATGTGTTCCAGGAGAAGTTCGGCGCTGGCGAACCCAGCGAGGAAATGATCCAGGTCATGTACGACGCCATCCCCTACGACAGCTACGACCGCGTCATCGCCGTGGGCGGCGGCGCCATTATGGACCTGTGCAAGCTGCTGGGCTGCAAGCGCCCCGATACCGTCCACAACCTGTACTTCAAGCGATTCCCCGTGGTGCACGAGAAGGACGTCATCGCCATCCCCACCACCTGCGGCACCGGCTCTGAGTGCACCAACATCTCTGTGGCTATCGTCAAGGACGAGAAGGACGGTGTGCTCACCGGCGGCGAGACCAAGCTGGGCCTGGTGTCCGACGACATCATCCCCAACAAGGTGTGCCTGATCCCGGAGCTCCTCAAGACCCTGCCCTACAAGCCCTTCGCCTGCTCCGCCATCGACGCCCTGGTCCACGCCACCGAGTCCTTCCTGAGCCCCCACCGCAAGACCATGACCTCCGAGCTCTTCAGCGAGAAGGCTATGGATGTGATTCTGAAAGGCTTCAAGCTGATCGACGAAAAGGGCCAGGACGCCCGGTTCGAGTATATGGATCAGTTCGTGACCGCCAGCTTCTACGCCGGCATTGCCTTCCTGAAGGCCGGCTGCGGCCCGGTCCACGGCATGAGCTTCCCCCTGGGCGGCACCTATCACGTGCCCCACGGCGAGAGCAACTATATGCTCTTCGGCGCCATCATGGACTACTATGACGAGCACAAGCCCGACGGTGAGATCATGAAGTTCAAGGAGCTGGTGTCCAGCATCCTGGGCTGCGAGGTCAAGGACGCCATCCCCGAGATGAACGCCCTGCTGCAGCGCATCCTGCCCCTGCGGCCCCTGCGGGACTGCGGCTTCACTGAGGCGGACTTCAAGGCCTTCCCCCTGTCCGTCGAGGCCAACCAGCAGCGCCTCATGACCAACGCCTACTACCCCTTCGACCTGGAGTCCGAAGAGGCCATCTACCGCAAGTGCTATTAAAATTTTTCCAGACAACGAAGGGAGAGACGGCGGCTGCCGTCTCTCCTTTTTTCCTTTCGCCACGCGGTTTCTTTCCTCTATACACCGCACCTTTCTTTGCATTTTTGTACAGTACACACAAAAATATAATGAAATCAAAAACATTTTATGGGCGTTCTTTTTGAGATTGAGGATTGACTTTCCGAAAGAGAGCCGCTACAATTGGAAACAACATCAACGGGTTGTCTGTTTTGAAAGGAGTGGAACACCATGGCATTTTACACGACGTCTTCCCAGTCCATGATGATGAATGGTGCGTCCGCTCGCCAGGCGGCGTCTGCTTCCTGCGCCTATTCCACGGAGATGTCCCGTGCTTCCATGATGAATATTGCTCTGATTCTGGACGCCATTCTGCTGGCGTCCATTATTATTTGCGCCCTGATTCCCCTTGCCATTCTGGTATCCGTACTGGCAGTGGCCCTGTTTGTTCTGGTACTGGTATTGTTGGCAGCAGAGTATCATCATACGCCGAGATCGCGACGAGGTGCATAACTGTTTGATACAGTAAAGCGGCTCCGCATCTGGCGGGGCCGCTTTTTTGTATAATCTGAACCAAGAAAAGGAGATTGCAAGATGAAAAAGAAGTTCTTTGCCCTCATGATGGCCATGGTTATGGTCCTCAGCCTGGCCGCCTGCGGCGGCTCGGATGAAGCCGACTCCAACTCCGGCGATTCTGCCGGCGGGGAGAGCTCCGGCAGCAGTGCCTTCAAAGTCGGCGTCATTGGCCCCCTGACCGGCGGCGCCGCCATCTACGGCACCTGCGTGGCCAATTCCGCCCAGATCGCGGTGGACGAAATCAATGCCCTGGGCGGCGACATCCAGTTTGAGCTGATGACTGAGGACGACGTCAACGACGCTGAGACCTCCGTCAACGCCTACAACGCCCTGATGGACGACGGCATGCAGATCCTGGTGGGCACCGTCACTACCCAGCCGGCCCTTTCCGTGGTCCCGCTGTCCTATGAGGACCGGGTGTTCACCCTGACCCCCTCCGCCTCCGGCGACGATGTCATTTCCATCAACGACAATGACAACGTGTTCCAGATCTGCTTCACCGACTCCAACCAGGGCTCCCGTTCCGCCCAGTACATCGATGAGAACTTCGACAGTCCGAAGATCGCCATCATCTACAAAAACGATGACCAATACTCCATCGGTATCCGGGACAACTTCAAGGCAGAGGCCGATTCCCGCGGTATGGACATCGTCTATGAGGGCACCTTCACCGAGGCCAGCCAGACCGACTTCAACGTCCAGCTGGCTGGTGCCCAGTCCGCCGGCGCCGATCTGCTGTTCCTGCCGATCTACTATACCCCCGCCTCTGTCATTCTGACCCAGGCCAACGCCATGGGCTACGCCCCCACCTTCTTCGGCGTGGACGGCATGGACGGCATCCTGACCGCCGAGAACTTCGATGCCTCTCTGGCTGAAGGCGTCTACCTGCTGACTCCCTTCTCCGCCGACTCTGAGGACGAGATGACCCAGAACTTCGTGGCGGAGTATCAGGACCGGTTCGGCGAGATCCCCAATCAGTTCGGTGCCGATGCGTATGACGCCATCTACACCCTGTATCAAGCCATCCAGGCCGCCGGCGCCACCGCCGACATGTCCAATGAGGAGATCTGCGATGCTCTGATCGAGGTCATGCCCACCCTGGCCGTCACCGGCCTGACCAGCGCCGGCTCCGAGATGACCTGGGACGAAAACGGTGCTGTGTCCAAGGACCCCACCGCAGTCATTATCGAAAACGGTACCTATGTCACTCCCTGACAGCGGAACACACACTCCACTGTAATAGAGGACAGGGATCGGCTGCCGGAACTCCGGCAGCCCTCCCTGGACTTCTATGGTGGAAACCGACGCGGGGAGCTGTCACCGCCCCGGTTTCTGCCATAGAAGGGGAAAGAGAGGAAAATACTTATGGAATTTCTATCCTACCTGATCACGGGCATCAGTCTGGGAAGCATCTACGCCATCATCGCCCTGGGCTACACCATGGTATACGGCATTGCCAAGATGCTGAATTTCGCCCACGGCGACGTTATCATGGTTGGCGCCTATGTGTCCTTTTACGTGACCATGTTTGCAGGCAGCAACCTGCTGGGAGAGGATCCCTCCGCACTGACCACCGGCGCTGTGGCTCTGGTGTCCGTGCTGCTGGCTATGGTGGTCTGCACGGTTCTGGGCGTGGTCATCGAGGGGCTGGCTTACCGCCCCCTGCGCCAGGCCGGCAGCCTGGCGGTGCTGATCACCGCCATCGGCGTCAGCTACTTCCTGCAGAACGCAGCGCAGCTGCTGTTCGGCGCGAATCCCAAGAACTTCACCCCCGTGGTCAGCGGCCAGCTGACGCTGTTTGACGGACAGCTTCGGATCTCCTATGTGGCGCTGCTGACCATCACGGCCTGCGTGGTCATCATGCTGGGGCTGACCGCCTTCACTGGAAAGAGCAAGATGGGCAAGGCCATGCGGGCCTGCTCGGAGGACCGGGGCGCAGCCCAGCTGATGGGCATCAACGTCAACGCCACCATCTCTATGACCTTTGCCATCGGTTCCGCCCTGGCGGCCATCGCCGGGGTATTGCTGTGCTCTTACTCTCCGGTGCTCCAGCCCACCACCGGCTCCATGCCCGGCATCAAAGCCTTCACCGCTGCGGTGTTCGGCGGTATCGGCTCCATCCCCGGCGCCTTCCTGGGCGGACTGCTGCTGGGCGTCATTGAGGCCATGGCGCAGGCCTATATCTCCACGCAGTTGTCCAACACGATCCTGTTCGCCGTGCTGATCGTGGTGCTGCTGGTCAAACCGTCCGGCCTGCTGGGCAAGTATGTGCCTGAGAAAGTGTGAGGTGGCGGTATGAAAGGCTATTTCAAAAACATGAAAACCATCACCAAGGTGGACTTCGCCACCTATCTGGGCGTGATCCTAGCCTTTATTGTGGTGTCGGTCTGCCAGGCCCAGGGACTGGTGAACCGTTCTCTGGGCGGTATGCTGGTTCCCATCTGCTGCTACGTGTGCATGTCCATCTCCCTGAACCTGACCGTCGGCATTCTGGGAGAGCTGTCTCTGGGCCATGCCGGCTTCATGAGCGTGGGCGCCTTCTCCGGCATCATTGCCGCCATGAGCCTGCAATCTGCTGTCCCAAATGATCTGGTGCGGATGATCGTCGCCCTGGTGGTGGGCGCCTTCTTTGCCGCCATCGTGGGCTTCATCGTCGGGATTCCGGTGCTGCGGCTCCGGGGGGACTACCTGGCCATTGTCACCCTGGCCTTCGGCGAGATCATCAAGGATCTGATCAACTGCCTTCTGGTGGGCTGGGATGAGAACGGCCTGCACATCGCCCTGAACGTGGACGGCACCAAGAGCATGTCCTCTCTCGGCCTCAGCGAAAACGGCATCGAAATCATCAAGGGCGCCCAGGGCGCCACGGGCAACGCCCGCATCGCCACCTTTGCTATGGGCTTTGCACTGGTGATGATTACCCTGGTGGTGGTGCTGAATCTGGTCCGCAGCCGGACCGGCCGGGCTATCATGGCCATCCGGGACAACCGGATCGCCGCCGAGAGCGTAGGCATCAACGTCACCAAGTACAAGCTGATTGCCTTCGTCACCTCTGCCTCCCTGGCAGGTGCCGCCGGTGCCCTGTTCGGCCTGAACTACTCCAATGTCACTGCCGTACAGTTCGACTTCAACACCTCCATTCTGGTGCTGGTGTATGTGGTGCTGGGCGGTCTGGGCAACATCTGGGGCTCCATCGTGGCAACAGTTGTCCTGTATGTGCTGCCGGAGGCCCTGCGGCAGTTCTCTGACTATCGGATGCTGGTGTACGCCATTGTGCTGATTCTGGTGATGCTGGCCACCAACAACCCGCAGGTGCGGACGCTGATTAGCCGGATCATTCCCAGAAGAAAGGGGGCAGCCCTCGATGAGTAAGAAATTTGAAAAGGGCAAGATGGTCCCTGTTCCCAGCCATGCCATCATTCCGGAGCGGGACATCGACAAATCCCCCATTCTGGAGTGCAGCCACCTGGGCATCGACTTCGGCGGCCTGCGGGCGGTGAATGACTTCAACCTCACCATCGGCCGGACGGAGATCGCCGGCCTCATCGGCCCCAACGGCGCCGGCAAAACCACCATCTTCAACCTGCTGACCAAGGTCTATCAGCCCACCCGGGGCACCATCCTGCTGGATGGACTGGATACCTCCGGCAAGACCACAGCTCAGATCAACCGCATGGGCATTGCCCGGACCTTCCAGAACATCCGCCTGTTCAACAACCTCTCCGTGGAGGACAATGTGAAGATCGGTCTCCACAATCAGGAGCGCTACTCCGCCATCACCGGCGTTCTGCGCCTGCCCTGGTACTGGAGCCGGGAAAAGGCCGCTCATGAGCGGGCACTGGAACTGCTGTCCCTCTTCGGGATGGCGGACTTGGCGGACCATCAGGCCGGTTCCCTTCCCTACGGCGCCCAGCGCCGGCTGGAGATTGTCCGGGCCCTGGCCACCAATCCCTCTCTTCTATTGCTGGATGAGCCCGCCGCGGGCATGAATCCCTCTGAGACGGCGGAGCTGATGGAGAATATCGTCAAGATCCGGGACACGTTCCAGATCGCCGTCATGCTGATCGAGCACGACATGAAGTTGGTCATGAGCATCTGCGAGGGCATCTGCGTCCTGAACTTCGGGCAGGTCATCGCCAAGGGCACCGCCGAAGAGATTCAATCCAACCCCGCCGTCATTGAGGCATATCTCGGTAAACAGAAGGAGGCGTGACCATGGAACCGATTCTGAAAGTCAGCGACATCAACGTCTACTACGGCGCCATACACGCCATCAAGGGCGTCTCTTTCGAGGTAAATCCCGGAGAGGTCGTCACCCTGATCGGCGCCAACGGCGCCGGCAAATCCACCACGCTGCAGACTGTCTCCGGCCTGCTCCACTCCCGCACCGGCTCCATCGAATTTCTGGGGGAGAACCTGATGGGCGTCCCAGCCCACAAGGTCGTGGCCAAGGGACTCGCCCAGGTGCCGGAGGGGCGGCGGGTCTTCCTGCAGATGACCGTAGAGGAGAATCTGGAAATGGGCGCCTATACCCGGTCCGGCGGCGACATCGACGCGGATCTGGAAAAGGTCTACGCCTATTTCCCCCGGCTGATGGAGCGGCGGCGGCAGATCGCTGGCACCCTCTCCGGCGGCGAACAGCAGATGCTGGCCATGGGCCGGGCGCTGATGAGCCGTCCCAAGCTGCTGATGCTGGATGAGCCCTCCATGGGCCTGGCACCCATTCTGGTTGAGCAGATCTTCAAGATCATCCAAACCCTCCATGAGGCGGGCACCACCATTCTGCTGGTGGAGCAGAATGCCCAGGCAGCCCTGAGTATCGCCGACCGTGGCTATGTGCTGGAGACCGGAAAAATCGTCACCTCCGGCACCGGAACGGAGCTGTTGGCCTCCCCGGAAATCAAAAAAGCCTATCTGGGCGGCTGAAGTCTCAGAAAAAGGAGAGCGTGTGCTCTCCTTTTTTCTTTGCAATCTGCCGGGCATGTGGTATACTGCTGTCATGACGGAAAGGAGGGATCCCATGCGCGCGGAAGAACGGCGGCAGGCCATTCGGGAGCTTCTGCAGCGGGCAAAGCAGCCTGTCAGCGCAACGGCCCTGGCGGCTCAATTCTCCGTCAGCCGACAGATCATCGTGGGGGATATTGCCCTGCTGCGGGCGGCTGGAGCAGACATCTCCGCTACGCCCCGGGGCTACGTGATCCTGCGAGAGACGGGAGGTCTGGTGCGGCAGGTGGCCGTCCAGCACGATGCCGCTGGTATGGGAGAGGAGCTAAACGCTATGGTGGACCAGGGCTGCACGGTACTGGATGTCATTGTGGACCACCCCATTTACGGGCAGCTGACCGGCCCTCTGCAGCTCTCCAACCGCTATGATGTGGGGCAGTTCCTCTCCCGCTGTGCGCAGTCCGACGCCCGCCCGCTGTCGGAACTGACGGAGGGGATCCATCTCCACACTCTCTCCTGTCCGGATGAGGCGGCATTCGGCCGGGTGTGCCGGGAGCTGCGGCGGCTGGGCGTCTTGCTGGAAGGTTGAACATGTAAAAAAGCAGTTGACAGGAACCGGGATTTTGTGTATGATACGGTTTACAGGTGTCAAGACACCTGTAAACCGTATTTTTTGATTCTACATAAAGCAGGTGTCTCCCATGGAACAGGTCAAAGGCTTTCTGAAGCGCAAAAACATTGTGATCTCCGCCAAGCGGTACGGCATTGACGCCCTGGGCGCCATGGCTCAGGGACTCTTCTGTTCCCTGCTGATCGGCACGATCCTCAACACCATCGGCACCCAGTTCCACATTGGCTTTCTCACCGCCCAGGTCATCACCATCAATGGCGTGGGGTATACCATCGGTGGACTGGCGTCGTTCATGAGCGGGTCCGCTATGGCGGTGGCCATCGGCTACGCTCTCCAGGCGCCGCCTATGGTGCTGTTCTCCCTGGTGACGGTGGGCTATGCCTGCAACGCCCTGGGCGGGGCGGGCGGACCGCTGGCCGTGCTGTTCGTGGCTATCATCGCCGCTGAGGTGGGCAAGGCCATCAGCAAGGAGACGAAGGTGGACATCCTGGTGACGCCCATCGTCACCATCCTTGTGGGCGTGGGAGCGGCCTGGATCATTGCGCCCCCCATCGGCGGAGCAGCCAGCGCCTTTGGCCAGCTGATTATGCGGACCACGGAGCTGCAGCCCTTCTTCATGGGCGTTCTGGTGTCCGTGCTGGTGGGCATCGCCCTGACGCTGCCCATCTCCTCCGCCGCCATCTGCTCCGTGCTGGGACTGACCGGACTGGCAGGCGGCGCCGCCGTAGCGGGCTGCTGCGCCAACATGGTGGGGTTCGCCGTCCTCTCCTTCCGGGAAAACCGCTGGGGCGGACTGGTGAGCCAGGGCATCGGCACCTCCATGCTGCAGATGCCCAACATCGTGAAGAACCCCCGCATCTGGCTCCCTGCCATCCTCACCTCCGCTGTCACCGGACCCCTGGCCACCTGCTTTTTCAAGCTGGAGATGAACGGAGACCCCATCAACTCCGGCATGGGCACCTGCGGCCTGTGCGGCCAGCTGGGGGTCTGGACCGGCTGGGTCAATCCCAGTGACGCGGCTCTGGCCAATGGGGCCGCCGCCATGGCCCCCACCGCCTTTGACTGGGTGGGACTGATCCTGATCTCCTTCGTCCTCCCCGCTGTCCTCACCTGGGCCTTCGGGCTGTTCTTCCGGAAGATCGGCTGGATCAAGCCGGGGGATCTGACCCTGCCGCAGTAGGTAAAATGCCCGGACCGCGATGCGGTCCGGGTAATTTTATTTGTTCAGGCCAAGGAACACGAGACAGCCAGTCAAGAACCACGGGCTGTATCGCATAAGTGTATAGTAGTTCATATTTTTGATCCAATCAACAAACCCAGGAATATTTGCTAAAAAAATGAATCTATGCCCAAAACAATAAATCACAAATATTAGATAATACCCAATGGCAACAGCGCCAAATATCAAAGCCATCATCCGAAGCCGCTTGGATGGCAGGCGGAGGTCGACAACCAATGCCGTACCGGACATCAAAAGGCCTCCAGCCGCCAGAGCAGCAGCTGACGGCACAGTCAAAGCGTACCATACCCACGGCATAAGGTCATATGTTTCCCAGCAAATCTGCTGCACAAAGGGCCTTAATACTGTTTCCAGCACGCAGAATATGAATAACACCGCTACACAGATGGCTGCCAAAGCTGCATACTTCCGTTGACCGCGTCGATAACTTTCCTCTCGCCCCGGGCCGTAGATCAGCTCCCGGACGTCGGCGTTCAGCGCCTCCGCCAAGGTGGTCAGGGTCTCGATATCCGGCTGGGTCTTTCCGGTCTCCCAGGAGGACACCGCCTGCCGGGTCACATGGAGCCGCTCCGCCAGGGCGTCCTGGGTCAGCTTCTCCCGCTGGCGCAGCTGCTTCAGATTTTTTCCCACCGCGTTCACAACCTCGCCTCCTGCTGCCAGCGTACCACAGTCCCGGCGCTTTGTCACGCAACAAAGTGTTGCGCGCCCTGCAAGGGCTTGCGGCGGACCGCGGGATATGGTATCGTTAGGATATCCGAGATCAAAAACAGGAGGAACTGTCATGGAATACCGGAAATTTGGGGACGCCTACATCGTCCGCCTGGACCGGGACGAGGAGATCCTGGCCCAGCTGAAGATCTTCGCAGAAAAGGAACAGGTCAAACTGGCCTCTGTCACCGGCCTGGGGGCTGTGAAGGACTTCACCGTAGGAGTGTTCGACTCCAGCGCCAAGGCTTACAAGTCCAACCGCTTCCAGGGGGTCTATGAGATCGTCTCTCTGGTGGGGACCATCAACACGATGAACGACGCGTTTTACTGCCATCTCCACATGTGCGCCGCCGACCAGGAGGGCCACGCTTTCGGCGGGCATCTGAACGAGGCCGTCATCAGCGCCACCTGCGAGCTAGTGGTCACCTGCCTGCCCGGAGAGACGAACCGGGTATTCAGCGACGAGGTGGGACTGAATCTGATCTCCTTCTGAAATCCGCGGAAAAGAGGCTGAGGAGTATTCCTCAGCCTCTTTTCCGCTTTTGGGGGACGCTGTCCTCACCCGAAGGCCCCTGCCGCGTGGTCCCGCAGAGGCAGCTCCTGGAAAATGGATGCCTCCACCGCCTCGTACTCCCCCGGCGTCCGAAGGCGGCGCATTTTCTTGTCATGGCGTTCGCCGCCCTCGAACAGGTGGATCAGGAAGAACCAGACCTCCTTCATCCGCTGGGCCGCCGGGCCCACCTGGCCATAGAAGTCCTGGTAGGACTGATACAGCGTCCGGGTGAAGGTCTGGAGCTCCTGCCGGGTGGTGGGGACGCCGCCCCGGAGCTTCCGCAGCAGGGCCGGGTCCGCGATGGCCCCTCGGCCGATCATCACCGCGTCGATGGCAGGAAAGTCCACCGCAAAGACTGTGCAGTCCTCCACGGTCACCAGATCCCCGTTGTAGCACAGGGGATTCCGGCTGCGCTCCGCCGCCCAGGCGAACCAGTCCCGGTGCACGGTCCCCTTGTAGAACTGCTTCTGCACCCGGGGGTGGATGGTGAGGCAGGCGATGGGATAACGGTTGTAAATGTCCAGCAGCCGCTCGAACTCCTCCGGCTCCTTCACCCCCAGCCGGGTCTTGACGGACACCGGCAGCTTCACGGCGGCGAATACCTCGTCAAAGAACCGCTCCAGCTCCTCCGGCTTTGCCAGAAAGCCCGCACCCTTGCCCTTGGCGGTGACGGTGCCAGAGGGACAGCCCAGGTTCAGATTCACCTCCGTATAGCCCATGTCTGCCACGATCTCCGCCGCCCACAGAAAGTCCGGTGCCCGGCAGGTCATCACCTGGGGCACCACAGGAAGCCCTGCGTTGGCCGCCGGGTCCAGCTCCCGTTGATCCCGCTTGGTCAGGATATGCTGATCCGTAGGGGAGAAAAACGGGATGAAATACCGGTCCGCCCCGCCGAACATCCGGTGGTACACCTGCCGGAACACCACCTTGGTGATACCATCCAGCGGGGCGAAGTCGTACCGCTGGATCATCCCAGTGCCGTCTCCCACTCCGCCTGGCGGAAGCCGGTGCGGACGAAGTCCTCCCCCACCAGAATGGGCCGCTTTACCAGCATCCCGTCGGTGGCCAGCAGGGCCAGCTGCTCCTCCTCGCTCATCTCCGGCAGCTTGTCCTTCAGGCCCAGAGCCTTGTACTGGAGGCCGCTGGTGTTGAAGAACTTCTTCAGGGGCATTCCGCTCTTCTCCCACCAGCCCCGCAGCTCCTCCGCCGTAGGATTTTCCAGCTTAATATCCCGGGCCTCGTAAGAGACGCCCCGCTCGTCCAGAAAGGCTTTCGCCTTCTGGCAGGTGGTGCACTTGGGGTACCACAAAAACAACATGATGCTCTCTCCTTCTTTTGATCTGTCTGCTCAGTAGCTGCTGATCTCCAGGCTCTCGTCGTCCCGGCCCTTCTCGATGGCCCGGATCTCCACCCAGTATTTCACCTCCGGACTCACCTCCACCTGGATCCGGTCTCCCACCTGACGGCCCAGCAGAGCCTTTCCCACAGGGGACTCCTTGCTGATGAGGCCCTTTAAGGCATCCTGCCGCAAGGTGGTGACGATCTGCAGCGTCATCTCCTGCTTCGCCAGCTCGTTGTAGATCGTGACCTTGTCGAACAATCCCGCTCGGTCACCCTGGTCCTTCACCTCGATGACCTTGGCAGTGCGGATCATCCGCTCCAGGTAGCGGATGCGGCTGTCGTTGCGGTTCTTGGCCTGCTTGGCGCACTTGTACTCGTAGTTCTCGCTGAGGTCGCCGAAGGCCCGGGCCGTCTGCACCTCCTCGATCAGCTGAGGACGCAGGACCCGGGTCCGGTAGTTGATCTCCTCCTGCATCTTTTTGATGTCCACTTCCGTCAGTTCGTCGTACATGACACAGCTCCTTTTCAGGCTGGGGTCGCGGTCCGGGTCCGTTTGCTTTGCAGGTCTCTCACAGGTGTGGGGAACCCGGCGCAGGTGAAATGCGAAATCGCCGCTCTGCGGCTATTCTACCACGTCCGGCAGGAAAGCACAACCCCGGCGGCTCCCTGCCCCGGCACCCTTTCCTCCGCCGGGAATAGAATGAAGTGTATCACGAGTCGAGGAGGCAATTGAAATGGAAAGCACTTCCAGCGCAGTCACCATGTGCGCCACCGTCCTGCGGGTCTGCCCCTGCGAACTGTGCGTCTGCGACCACGAGAACTGCCAGCAGGTCCTGGTCCATACAGACAACGCCTGCTGCTTCCGGGTGGGCCAGCAGGTCTGCATCGAGTTCAGCGGCGCCATGACCCGGAGCTGTCCGCCCCAGATCACCGCCGACTGTGTCCGGCCGGTGAACTGCTGCTGTTGAACATTTGAAAAAGCCGCCCGGGGGCGAATCCCCGGGCGGCTTCGGCTTATGGGTTGCATTGGCCGCAGGGCGTATAGCCCTGGGCGATCAGATCCTCCCGGCTGCCGGTATACTCCTGCCGGTTGGCGGTGCTCATGCCGGACACGCTGGAACAGTCCGGGTCGTGAAATTTGTGGCTGTTGGTATTGAGGATGTACGTGGTCTCGCCGCTTTGCGGCTCCGCTCCCTCCTGCCAGCTCTCGCCGGTGGCGTAGTCGATGGTGATGCCGGGCTGGACGTTGTACACATAGACATTGAAGCAGACGCCTTCCCCCTCGTCCTCCACAGACCAAGCCTCCATCTGGACACCGCTGGCTACCAGGTTCTGACCCTCGAACACCGGGGTCACCCGGTAGAGGACGTGGTTGTCCGTCTCCTTTACATAGTCCGCCACCAGATTTTCAAAGGGCAGCATCCCGTCCACATTCATATAGCGGGTGCCGGTGATGAGATTTTCCTCGTTGGCGTTCTCTCCGGTGAGCTGAAAGCCGATCAGGTGACAGCGGTTGTACAGGTACTCCCCGTCGTACTCCCGGTTGATCCAGCCGGAGGGTGTGACGGAACTGATGCTCTCCCGGTCCTCTGTGGGCATCAGATCCTGTCCCACGTTGGCATAGGCTACGCCGCAGCGGCCCAGAGTGTCCAACTCACTGTACGTCTCAAAGGACACAGAGGTCATGTCCTCCTCCGGAAAATCCGGCTGGTTGCCATCGACGGCCACGTAGGGCTCCCCGGACCAGGCGGGAATATCCTCCAGAGAAAAGGAGGTGACGGTGCCCTCCGCCGGGGGCATCATGCAGCCGGAGAGGAGCAGGCACAAGGACAGCAGCGCCGCCGTCAGGGAAATGCGGGTTCGATTCATGGGATATAGACTTCCTTTGTAATGATCTCGTGGGAGAAGCCGGGGAACTCCTCCCGCCGGGCCAGAGTCCAGCCCTCCAGGGACAGGTCCCAGTAAAGGTCCGCCGGATAGGCCCGGTCCCAGCGGTACAGCACCACCCGCTCCACACGCCCGGCAAAGGGCGCCACAGAGCGGTCCTCCACAAAGCAGGGCTCCCCTGGCCCCGCCTTTTCCAAAAACGACTCGTCCACACAAAGGCGGCTCTGCTCCTCCGCCGGGAACTGGCGAGCCGTGGCCCCACTCACCCAGAGGCAGGCCTCCCCGACCTCTGCCAGCAGGTCCGCCCGCACCGCCCGGTCCCGGCTCTGCCGGCGGCAGTTGAAGGCCATGCCGTTCCGGCCGTCCACACAGGCCATCAGGATCATGCTGCATCCTCCCTTCGCGCTCTTTCTCTACGATACCCAAATTCCGCTCGAAACGCAAGGAAAATTTTTCGGCTTCCGCCGGGGGAAGCCGCCGTACCGGGCGGAAGCCCCTCCCGCCTGGGAGGGGCTTCCCTTTGGAAGATATCCTTACGCCTTGTCCGGACGCTTGTACTCCACATGGAGCAGCTGATGGGTGCGGCCCTTCATCGCTCCCTCCAGGAGCTTTGTAACGATGGGGTTCCGCTCAGACCGCTTGATGAGGGCGGTGCGGTCCGCCTCATAGAGGCCCTCTGCCCGCTGCTGCTTCACCGGGATCAGCCCGTAGGGCTGGCCAGCGCCGCCTACGCAGCCGGTCTTGCAGGTCATGACTTCCACCAGGTCGAAGTACTCCTGACCGCTCTCGATATCGTCCAGCAGCTTCTGTGCGTTCACCAGGCCGTGGACCACCGCGATCCGCAGCGCCCGGTCCCCCACCGGCAGCGTCACCGCCCGGATGGTCTCGCTGCCCCGGATGCCGGAGAACTGGATGGCCTGCAGGGTGTTCTTGGACTTGTCCTCCACTACCCGCCGGGCCACGGCCTCCGCCACGCCGCCGGTGGTGCCGAAGATGGTAGCCGCCCCGGTGCCCATGCCGAAGGGCAGGTCCGGGGACTCCCCCTCCAGCTCTGCGAAACGGATGCCGGACTCCTTGATCATCATGATGATCTCCTGCGTAGTCAGCACCAGATCCACATCCGGTTTTCCGTCATGCTGGAACTCCGGCCGCTTGGCCTCCATTTTCTTGGCGGTACAGGGCATGATGGCGATGTGGTAGGTGGTGCGGCCGTCCTCTTCGTCCTTCCTGGCGTACTGATCCTTCAGCACCGCCGCGAACATCTCCATGGGAGACTTGCAGGTGGAGATGTTCTTCAGGAAGTGGGGCCGCTCCTCCTCCACATACTTCACCCATGCCGGGCAGCAGCTGGTGAACATGGGGAAGGGGCCGCCTTTTTTCAGCCGCTCCAGGAACTCGTCCGCCTCCTCCATGACGGTCAGGTCTGCGCCAAAGGTGGTGTCGTACACCTCGTCGGCGCCCATCATCTTCAGGGCGGACACCAGCTTGTTGATGGCATTGACGCCGGGCTCCAGGCCGAAGGCCTCGCCCACCGCCACCCGGACCGCCGGGGCGATCTGGAACACCACCCGCTTCTTCGGGTCGTGGAGGGCCCGCCACCCCCGGCCGATCTCGTTAAAGATGGTGATGGCGCCGGTGGGGCAGGCGGCTGCGCACTGGCCGCAGCTGATGCAGTTGGTCTCTCCGAGCTTGCGGTCAAAGGCCGGGCACACCACCAGGTCGCTGCCCCGGTGGGCGAAGTTCAGGATACCCATGCCCTGCATCTCCTCGCACACCCGGATGCAGTCGCCGCAGAGGATGCACTTGTTGGGATCCCGGACGATGGCCGGAGAGGAGGTGTCGATCTCATAGTGGGGCCGGGTGTCCTTGAAGCGGACGTGCCGCACGCCGAAGCGCAGGGCCAGCTCCTGCAGGCGGCAGCTGCCATTCTTTTCGCAGGTGGTGCAGTCCCGGCAGTGAGAGGACAGCATCAGCTCCAGGATCATCCGCCGGTGCTTTAAGAGCCGGGCGGTATTGGTGCGGATCACCATGCCATCCCGGGGCTCCATGGAGCAGGAGGCGTCGATCTTGCCCCGCTCGTCCTCCACCACGCACATCCGGCAGGCGCCGTAAACAGACAGTTCCGAATAATAGCAGAAGGTGGGCATATCGATGCCGGCCTTCCGGATCACAGCCAGGACGTTTTTCTCCCCGTCGAAGGGCACCCGCTGGCCGTCAATGTACATAATTCCCTTTGCCATGGTACTCCCCTCCTCACTTACTGGCCGCGATGGCGCCGAAGGGACAATTGGTCACACAGGCGCCGCAGTTGATGCACTTCTCCGGATCGATGACGTGGACCTGCTTGGCCGCGCCGGTGATGGCCTCCATGGGGCAGTTCTTCCGGCACTTGCCGCAGCCCTTGCATTTCTCCGGGTCGATGGTGGGGTGGGGTTTTTCCTTGTTGCAGATGGGACAGTGGTGGTCCACTACATGGGCCAGATATTCATCCCGGAAATACTTCAGCGTGCTCTGGACGGGCTTGCAGGCGCTCTGCCCCAGGCCGCACAGGGCTGTCTTACTGATGGTGTCCGCCAGCTCCTCCAGCAGGTCCAGATCCTCCAGTGTGCCCTTGTTGTCGATGATCCGGTCCAGGATCTCCAGCATCCGCTTGGTGCCCTCCCGGCAGGGGACGCACTTGCCGCAGGACTCCTTCTGTGTAAACTCCATGAAGAACCGGGCCGTCTCCACCATGCAGGTGTCCTCGTCCATGACCACCAAGCCGCCGGAGCCGATCATGGCGCCGATGCTCTTCAGACTGTCGAAGTCCAGGGGCAGGTCCAGGTGCTCGCGGCTGGCGGTGGTGGCGCCGCCGGAGGGGCCGCCGATCTGAACGGCCTTGAACTTCTTGCCGCCCCGGATGCCGCCGCCGATGTCAAACACCACCTCCCGGATAGTGGTTCCCATGGGTACCTCAATGAGGCCGGTATTCACCACGTTGCCTGTCAGCGCGAAGGCCTTGGTGCCGGGGCTGGTCTTGGTGCCGATGGAGCGGTACCAGTCCACGCCCTTGCGGATGATGAGGGGCACGTTGGCAAAAGTCTCCACATTGTTCAGCACCGTGGGCTCGGCCCAGAGACCGTGCTCGATGGTCCGGGGCGGCTTGACCCGAGGCATGCCCCGGTTGCCCTCGATGGAAGCTGTCAGGGCACTGCCCTCGCCGCAGACGAAGGCGCCGGCGCCCATGTTTACATGGATCCGGAAGGAGAAGTCTGTGCCCATGACGTGATCGCCCAGAAGACCGTACTCCTCCGCCTTGGCGATGGCCGCTTTCAGCCGGCTCACGGCCAGCGGATACTCCGCCCGGACATAAATATACCCCTCGTCGCTGCCCACGGCGCGGCCGGCGATCATCATGCCCTCCAGCACGCTGTGGGGGTTACCCTCCATAATGGAGCGGTCCATGAACGCACCGGGATCGCCCTCGTCGCCGTTGCAGACGATGTATTTTTTCTCTGACTTCTGTTTCCGGGCACCGTCCCACTTCTGGCCCGCGGGGAAGCCTCCACCTCCGCGGCCCCGGAGGCCGGAGTCGATGATGGACCGGCAGATCTCCTCATCCGTCATCTCAAAGAGGGCCTTTTCAAAACCGGCGTAACCGCCCTTGGCGATGTACTCCTCAATGTCCTCGGCATCGCTGCTGCCGCAGTTCTCCAGCACCACCCGATGCTGCTTCTTGTAGAAGGGGATGTCCTCCTGCCGGGGGTAGGCTACGCCGTCCAGGTGATACACCAGCCGGTCGATGATCTCGCCGCCCAGCACGGTCTTCTCCAGAATCTCATGGCAGTCCTCCGGCTTCACATGGATGTACATGACGCCCATAGGCTCGATGTGGACCAGAGGCCCCATCTCGCAGAAGCCGTGGCAGCCGCTCATCTTTACATGGAGGCTCTTCTCCGCGTCCGTGTCGTGTTTGAGGCCCACGTAGACCGGCAGACCCCGTTTTTCACACTCCGTCTTCAAATTGTCATAGATCTTCATGGCGCCGCCGGCGATGCAGCCGGTGCCGGCGCAGATCAGGATAGAGGGCACCTGCTCGCTCTGCTTCAGGGCGTTGCGGGCGTTAGCCTGGAACACGTGGAAGCTGTCCCGCGTCATCTTTACCTGTCTCATGCGGTGGCCGCCTCCTTTCTGCGGATATCCTCCACCAGCGCCAGCGCATCTTCCGGCGTCATCTTGGCGTGGACCTCTCCGTCAATGGTCATGACCGGTGCCAGTCCGCAAGCGCCCAAGCAGGCCACGGTCTCCAGGGTAAACAGGCCGTCCGCGGAGGTCTTCCGCTTTCCGGTCAGACCCAAAGCGTCCCGCAGGCTGTCATAAATGGGTCCGGATTTGCGCACGTGGCAGGCCGTGCCGGTGCATACCTTGATGATGTGCCGGCCCTTGGCCTCCAACGAGAAATTCTCATAGAAAGTGGCCACGCTGTACACCTTTGCCGTGCTGATGCCCAGCTTTTCCGCGATCAGGGTCAGCGCTCCCTCGCTCAGGTACTTATACTCCCCTTGGATCTCCTGCATGATCGCGATCAGGTTCGACTGATCGCAGCCGTAGGCGTCGATGATCGCCTCCGCCCGGTCCAGATTCTGCTCCATAAATTCTCCCCTCATTGATTCGGATGATAAAAAACACGCGGGATCCGCACTTGCCGGCGGATCCCGCGCTTGTGTGCTCTGTTTCCGATATGTGCTTATGCGTCTGTATCAGAATACGCCCTGCTCCATCATGGCCTCAGCCACCCGCTTGAAGCCGGCGATGTTGGCGCCTGCCACCAGGTTGTAGCCCAAGCCGTACTCCGCGGCCGCGTCCACGCTCATCTGGTAGATGGTGTTCATGATCCGGTGCAGCTGCGCGTCCACCTCTTCCGCCGTCCACACCAGCCGCTCACTGTTCTGCGCCATCTCCAGTGCGCTGGTGGCCACGCCGCCTGCGTTCACCGCCTTGCTGGGCGCCACGATCATCCCGGGCTGCTCCATCAAGAACCGCAGCGCGTCGTTGGTGGTGGGCATGTTCGCCACCTCAATGTAGTACTTCACGCCGTTGGCCGCGATCTGCTTCGCCTGCTCCATGTGCACGTCGTTCTGCATGGCCGAGGGCATCACCACATCCGCCTTCACGCCCCAGGGCTTCTCACCGGGGAAGAATTCCACGCCGAACTTCTCCGCATAGTCCTGTACCCGGTTGCGGCCGCTGGAGCGCATCTCCACCAGATACGCGATCTTCTCCTCCGTGGCTACGCCGTCCGGATCATAGATATATCCGTCCGGGCCGGACAATGTCACCACCTTGGCCCCCAGCTGCGTGGCCTTCTTACAGATGCCCCAGGTCACGTTGCCGAAGCCCGCGCAGGCGATGGTCTTGCCCGCGATCCGCTCTCCCTCGTGCTCCAGCACGTTCTGGAGATAGTATACCGCGCCGTAGCCCGTGGCCTCCGGCCGGATCAGGCTGCCGCCGTAAGAGAACCCCTTGCCCGTCAGCACACCGTTCTCCCAGGCCCCCTTCAGCCGCCGGTACTCGCCGAAGAGATACCCGATCTCCCGGCCGCCCACGCCCATGTCCCCGGCGGGCACGTCCACATCCGGCCCGATGTACCGGTACAGCGCCTGCATGTACGCCTGGCAGAACCGCATGATCTCCGCGTCCGACTTCCCCGCCGGGTCGAAGTCCGCGCCGCCCTTGCCGCCGCCGATGGGCAGGCCCGTCAGGGAGTTCTTGAAGATCTGCTCAAAGCCCAGGAATTTGATGATGCCGGGATACACGTTGGCCTGGAACCGCAGGCCGCCCTTGTAGGGCCCCAGCGCGCCGTTGAACTGGCACCGGTAGCCGATGTTCGTGTGCCACTGGCCCCGGTCATCCTCCCAGGACACCCGGAAGGTGAACATCCGCTCCGGCTCCACCATCCGGTTCAGCAGGTCCACCTTCTCATACTCCGGGTGCTTCTCAATCACCGGCTCCAGAGAGGAGAACACCTCCTCCACCGTCTGCACGAATTCCGGCTCGTTGCTGTGCTTCTTCTTCACGTTCTCGATCACGCTGGTGAGATATGCGTTCATGGCTTTTTCCTCCAATCAAAATTTTGAAAGCCGTGGGCACACAGGCCCGTTCATATCACCAGACAGGAACGGAAATACCTCTCCGCTCCCGCGTCTGTCCTCATACCACCTCTAACAGCCGTTCACGTTCCGCTGCGTTTTTTTCTCCCCCTCTCCGCCGGCCCTCTGCCGGCCTCCGCAGCAATCTCGCTTTCGCTGTATCCGGCGGACGGCATCTTTCGATGGCCGTTCCGCCCCATGCGATCTTTCCAGTTTGATTGTAGCAAAAAAACATATTCTTGGGAAGCCCTATTGTGTAAAAAGTACATTTTTCTTTATTCACTCATTAGTATTTTACAATATTTTCCATAAACGTTTCCTGTATAAACCAGAACTATCTGTAGCCAGCCGTGGCGGAAAATACCACATCTCTCTTCCCGGGTGCCCGAGGCAGCGGCAACGAAGCGGAAAACCAAAAAGCCTGTGGTACAATAACTTCCAGATCTTTACCTGTAAAAGGGCTGTAATTCAGTCCTCCGCGGTTGAAAGCCTTGTGCCGTCATATTCATCGCAGTATCAGCCGCCTGGGGCGATCCGCTTCAGGTTGCGGCTATGCACTGCCGCCCAGGTGAGCGGCGGTCAGAGAGCTCAGGGCGTCACAGCGAACTCACAGCATCGCTAATCAGTGTCAATATTGTGGGTAATAAAGCGGGCCCTGAAATTGCGCTGGTTGCACATCGCCCCCACCATGCTGCCGAGCGGCTGTCAGGGCCAGCGTAATCTTCAGGGAACCGCCGCAGCCGATGTGATCCATATTGGCCACCTTTGTAGGACGATCTTCTTCTGGAGGAACGTCCCCTCGGCATTCTATATGTCGGGAGCCCGTTCCATGACATTCCTTCCGGGAGCGTAGGCTAATCGACCTGATAAAAGGAAATGCCGCATACCAGCCTCAACAGGCCGATATGCAGCATAAAATCGGACGAAACACCTGGTTCGGTATCTCCGGATGCTGAAAACACAGCGGAGTAAGGCTGACCTTCCGCAGGAGCGGCTTTATGTGCGGCAGCGTGGGTACAGTTTCCTTGTTCTTTCATTGCGCACAGCGCGAAAAGCATTCATAGGCGCCCAAAACAGATGTCTTAAAATTCAGCAAACACGCTGAGAGAGCAAAGAAAACCTCGGAACCATTGCAGTTCCGAGGTTTTCTCATCTGGCAGCGGGTGAAGGATTCGAACCCTCACATACAGAGTCAGAGTCTGCTGTGCTACCCTTACACAAACCCGCTATGAAGTTGTGTTCACTCCGCAGCGAACAGATATTATTATACAGAAAAGCGTGATTTTGTCAACCCCCTTTTTTATTTTTTTCCACATGTTTTTTCAAGCGGGCGCGGAATCCCGATCCCGCGCCCGCCACTATGTAAGACCGTTCACTGGCCCCGCAGGCCGTCCAGAAAGCCCCGGAGGAATCCGCCGCCCCGTCGCCTGCTCCCATCTTTCTCCATACGGTCCGCTGCCTCCTGGGCGCCCGCATACCCTTGCTTCGCTGCGGCCTGATAGAGTTCTCTCGCCTGCCTCAGATCCCGGGGCACGCCTTTGCCGTGCTCATAGCACCAGGCCAGATTATACTGGGCACGGGGCTCGGACTCCTCCACTGCCTGGCGGTACCACTTCACCGCATCTGCCCAGCTCTGGGCCACGCCGACACCGGTCTCGTACAGATATCCCAGGTTGCAGGCGGCCACCCGGTCGCCGCCCTCTGCAGCCTGCCGGTACAAATCGGCTGCCTTGGCCGGGTCCTTCGCCACGCCGTGGCCGAACTCCCAGCAGACGCCCAGGTTGCACTGGGCACGGGGGTAGCCCTGCTCCGCCGCCGCCTGATACCAGCGGACAGCCTCTTGCCAGTTCTGTTCTACACCCTCTCCGGTCTCATACAGATATCCCAGGTTGCACTGGGCGGCCGCGTCCTCCCGCTCCGCCGCCTGTCGGTACAGCCGGGCTGCCTCCGCGGCATCCCGCTCCACGCCTTCGCCCCGCTCGTAGCACACGCCCAGGTTGCACATGGCCGCCGCGGAACCGGCATCCACCGCCCTGCGATACCAGTGGACCGCCTCTTCCCAGTTCTGTTCCACGCCGCGGCCGTATTTGCAGCAGATGCCCATGCAGAACATCCCCCGGGGGTCCTCCTGGTCCGCCGCCTGTCGGTACCAGTGGACAGCCCGCTTCCAGTTCTGCTCCACGCCCTTGCCGTACTCATAGCACCAGGCCAGGTTGCACTGGGCACGGGGCATCCCCTGCTCCGCAGCAGCGCGGTACCACCGCACCGCCTCCTCCCAGCTCTGCTCCACGCCCTCGCCGCTCTCATACAGGAATCCCAGATTGCACTGCCCGGCGGCATTGCCCGCCTCGGCTGCCTGGCGATACAGGCTCACAGCCCTGCTCAGGTCCCGCTCCACGCCCTCACCGCGTTCATAGCACACGCCCAGGTCGCACATGGCCGCCGCGGAGCCCGCGTCCGCCGCTTTTTGATACCAGGCCACTGCCTCCGTGCTGTTCTGCGTCACACCGCGGCCATAGTCAAAGCAGCGGGCCACGCAGAAAAGTCCTCTGGCATCCCCCTGCTCGGCCGCTTTCCGGTACAGACGGTAGCTCTCTCCCAAATCCTGGGGGACGCCCTTGCCGTATTCATAGCACCATGCCAGATTGCACTGGGCACGGGGCAGGCCCTGTTCCGCGGCGGCACGGTACCACCGCACCGCCTCCTCCCAGCTCTGCTCCACCCCCTGGCCGCTCTCGTACAGAAACCCCAGGCAGCACTGGGCGTCCTCGTCCTCCTGCTCGGCCGCCTTCCGGTACCAATCCGCGGCAGCCGACGGATCCAGCGGGACACCCCGGCCCCGCTCACAGCAGAAGCCCATACACAGCTGTCCCCGGGGATAGTCCTGCTCCGCAGCGCGGAGATACAGCCGGGCCGCCTCCGGGTAGTCCTGCTCCACGCCCTTGCTATGCTCATAGCACCAAGCCAGGTTGCACAAGGCCCGGGGATAGTCCTGCTCCGCAGCAGCGCGGTACCACCGCACCGCCTCCTCCCAGTTCTGCTCCACGCCCTGGCCGCTCTCATACAAGAACCCCAGGCAGCATTGGCCCGGCGCGTTGCCGTTCTCCGCCGCAGCGCGGTACCATTTCACCGCCTGCTCGATACTCTGGGGCAGGCCGGTGCCGAACTCCAGGCAACGCCCCAGTTCTGTCTGCGCCGCGGGATAACCCAGCCACGCGGCGGACTGATACCAGCGGGCGGCCTCCTCGTCGCTCTGCTCCACTCCCAGGCCGCGGGAATATGCCTCCCCCAGCAGGAACTGGGCCCTGGGAAAGCCGTTTTCCGCCCCCTTTCGGAAGCACTCCACCGCTTTGGAATCATCCCGCGCCACACCGATGCCATGGGCATAGCAGTATCCCAGGTTCGTCAGGGCGGGCATATAGTCCCGGGCGGCGGCCTGGGCGTACAGCACCACCGCCTGCCGGGGGTCTGCAGGCACGCCGATCCCCGCCTCCAGGCACCACCCCAGGTTCGTCACACCCAGCATATCATCCAGGGCCGCCGCCTGTTGGTAGCAGGCCAGCGCGTCCGTCGGCCGCTCCTCATCCACGGCCCGGTTGCCCAGCTGCACCCAGTCGGGCCCCGTCAGCTCCTCTTCGTCCACAGAGAGGAAAAAGGTGCCCCCGCACTGGGGGCAGACATCCGGTTCCTCCTCTGCCAGAAACCCGCAGTCCGGGTTCTCACAGCGATAGTAATTCATCTGCGCACCTCCTCTGTATCAAAGCGCCGCTTCATCCTCCGCAGAGGAGGCGCCCCGCAGGTTGTAGGCCTCCGGAAACGCGAACGCCCTGCCCCGGAATTTGAAGCCCGGGAACGTGTCCAGCTGGACGCCGTGAATGGCCCGGAACATGCTCTTCTCAATATTGGGATTGGTCTTTTTCAGCTCCCGCAGCAGGAGCTTCATCTCCTGCCGCTTGCTCTCGCCCACACCGTCGGCCGCACCGTCCCGCTCCTCTGTGAAGCGGCAGGCGCACTGGAGAAACCGCAACCCATTGTAGTTCTTCCAGGCAATGATGGCGTCCTCATGGACACAATACAGCGGACGGATCAATTCCATGCCTGGGAAATTTCTGCTGCGGAGCTTGGGGGGCATGGTCTGGAGCTGGGCACCGTAAAACAGGCCCAGCAGCGTGGTCTCCAGCACGTCGGAGAGATGGTGCCCCAGGGCGATCTTGTTGCAGCCCAGCTCCTGAGCCTTGCTGTACAGAAAGCCCCGGCGCATCCGGGCGCATAAGTAGCAGGGGTTCTTCTCCACCTGATAGGCAACGTCGAAAATATCGCTCCGGAACACGGTGATGGGGATGCCCAGGCGGGCAGCGTTCTCCTCGATCAGCGCCCGGTTGGCCGGGGCGTAGCCCGGATCCATCACCAGAAAAACCAGCTCAAAGGGCTGTTCTGTGTGGCGCTGGAGCTCCTGCATCAGCTTGGCCAGCACCATGGAGTCCTTTCCCCCGGAGATACAGACGGCGATCCGGTCTCCGGGAGCGATCAGCTCATACCGCTTGACGGCGGCAATGAAGGGGTTCCAGAGCTCCTTGCGGTATTTTTTGATGAGGCTGCGCTCCGCAGCCTCCTGTGGTGTCAATTCGCGGGACATGGGGACCTCCTAAAGCAAAATGAGAGCGGCCGCGTCAGAACCAGATAGCCACCAGCCGCAGCAGAGAGGCGCACATTTTGCGCAGCCAAGACCGCTGATTCCACTCCGCCAGCGTATAGGGCGCGCTCTGGGCCACCATCCGGTCCATATCCTCCAGCAGGTCTTCCACCGCGGGCATGTGATAGAGGAGCACGGCGCATTCGTAGTGCAGCTGGAACGTCCGGTAGTCCATGTTGGTGCTGCCCACCAGGGCCACCTCCCGGTCTACCATGACGCTCTTGGCGTGGACGAAGCCGGGGGTATAGCGGTAAATCTTGACGCCGTGGGCCAGCAGCTCACCCCAGTAGGTCTCCGCCACCATGTAGACATATTTCTTGTCCGGGATGGCGGGTACCACCAGCCGCACGTCCACCCCTGCGTCGGCTGCGATGCACAGGGCCTTCTGCATGGACTCCTCCACCGCGTAATAGGGCGTGGTGATATACAGCATCTTCTGGGCGGAGGCGATCAGCTGGAGGTAGGTGTCCTCGATGGGATTGTCCGGATTGTTCAGCGGACCGTCCGTGAAGGGCTGGCACCAGCCGGTGCCCTCGATCTCCACCCGGGGACGGTAGTAGTCGTCCTCATTGGGCAGGGAGCGGCCGATCATCTTCCACATCTGAATGAACTGGGAGGCAAAGCCCCAGGCCCCGGCACCGTCGATCCGGACACCGGTATCCTTCCAGTGGCCGAACCGGACAAAGAGGTTGGCGTATTCATCGGCAATATTGATGCCTCCGGTGTAGGCGTGCACCCCGTCAATGACGGCGATCTTCCGGTGGTCCCGGTAGTTGAAGTAAATCCGATTCACGTAGCGGTGGACTGGATTGAACACCTCCACCTCCACGCCGGCGTCCTGCAGGGCCTGGAGGGAGGCGTCGGAAAAGCGGGTGAGGTTGCCGAAGTCGTCGAAGATGATCCGCACCTCCACACCGGCGGCGGCCCGCTCCCGCAGCACATGGAAGATCCGGTCCCAGATCTGGCCCTCCGCCAGGATGTAATACTCCAGGAAGATGTAGATCTCCGCTCTCTGGAGGTGGAGCACCAGGTCATCGAAGAAATCGGCTCCCTCCGCGAAATACCGGGCCTGTGAGCCGCCGTACAGCAGGAAGTCCCGCGACTGCAAATAGGAGGCCAGCCGTCCCCAGGCCGGGGAGCGGCGGCTCAGGTGGGCCACATTGGCGGCGCTGGCCTGGCGGGCGCTCTCCCGCTCCACCGGAGGGGCGACCTTCCGCAGACTCAGGCTTTTGGCCTGATGGCTCCCGCCCCACAGAAGGAAAAGAATCATACCGGCCACCGGCAGGGCCAGCAGCAGGCACATCCACACCAGCTTATAGGAGGGGCTGCCGGGGCGCAGATACACCCAGATCGCCACCACGGCGCCAGCCAGCTCCAGAATGAAATAGACGTAGCTGATCTTTTCCGCCAGCAACTGGGTCAGCGCCAGCGTCAGCACGATCTGGGCAATCACCGTCAGTGCGCAGATGGACAGGCTGGTGGCGGCGGAGATCCGCCGTTCCGTCCGCTCTTCCGGCTGGGGCAGACTTCTTTTTCGCATGGTGCGGTCCACCTCCTTCTCTCTCAGCTTCGACCGCTTATCTTATTATTATACCGAAATACCCAGCACTCCGCAACCAATATTCTGTGAACAAACAGCCCCGCCGGAGGGCGGGGCTGTTGGGTCATCTGCTCCGGCAGAGCAGATCCTGCTTGATGTCGAACAGCTTCTGACTCAGATCCACATAGTAGGTGTGAGGGTTCTCGAACCGCTTCACCGTGTCCCACAGGGTATCCACCTGGGCACGGCAGTAGGCCTGGATCTCCGGCAGGGCGGGCAGCTGATAGACCAGCTCTCCTCCCTGAAAGACCGGGACCTGAAGGGGCTTTGCGGTAAAGTTCGTATAGGTCTTGCGCTTCCAGGTGGCCCTGGGATCGAAGAGCTCCAGTGGGGCGCTCTCGTCCACCGTCTCGTCCCAGACGGTGATGTAGTCCGCCTCCGCCTTGCCGGTGGCGTTGTCAAAGATCCGATAGGTCTTCTTGAAGTGGGGAATGGTGATCTTGTCCAGGTTTTCGCTGACCTTGATCTTGGGGATGATCTTCCCGTCTCCATCTTCCACAGCCGCCAGCTTGTACACACCGCCGAACACCGGCTCGCTGCGGGCAGTGATCATCCGCTCACCCACACCGAACACATCGATCTTGGCGCCCTGCAGCAGCAGGTCCTGAATAATATACTCGTCCAGGGAGTTGGAGGCGGAGATCTGGCACTCGGTCCAGCCGGCGGCGTCCAGCTTGCGGCGGGCCTCCTGGGTCAGATAGGCCATGTCGCCGGAGTCCAGACGGATGCCGCACTTGCGGATGCCCAGGGGCTTCAGCACCTCATCAAAGGCCCGGATGGCATCCGGCACACCGGACTTGAGCACATTGTAGGTATCCACCAACAGCGTGGCATTGTGGGGATAGATCTGGCAGTAGGTCTTGAATGCCTCATACTGGCTGTCGAACATCTGGACCCAGGAATGGGCCATGGTGCCGCCGGCAGGTACGCCGTACAGCTGGTCGGAGATCGTGCAGGCGGTGCCTGCGCAGCCGCCGATATAAGCCGCCCGGGCTCCGGAGATGGCGCCGTCCGTGCCCTGGGCCCGGCGGGAGCCGAACTCCAGCACCGTTCGCCCCTGGGCCGCCCGGACGATCCGGTTGGCCTTGGTGGCGATCAGGCTCTGGTGGTTGATGGTCAGCAGGGTGAAGGTCTCGATCAGCTGGGCCTGGATGGCCGGCGCCCGGACCGTCACCACCGGCTCCCGGGGGAAGATAGGCGTCCCCTCCGGCACCGCCCAGATGTCGCCTGTGAAACGGAAGTCCCGCAGGTAGCTCAAGAAATCCTCGGAGAACAGGTGCTTGTCCCGCAGGAAGGCGATGTCCTCCTCGTCGAAGTGCAGGTTCTGAATATACTGGACCAACTGTTCCAGACCCGCGCAGACCGCGAACCCGCCGTTGTCCGGCACGTTGCGGAAAAACACATCGAAATAGGTGATCCGATCCTGGAGCCCTGCCCGGAAATAGCCGTTGCCCATAGTCAGCTCATAAAAATCGCAGAGCATCGTCAGATTGAGTTTCTCTTCCGTTTTCATAACCGTTTCCCCTGTGCCGCCGGCACAGATCCTTCCATGAAGTTTCAGGCCCCCACACCGCTGGAGGCGGTCTGTCCGGGGTTGTTATTCCCTTGAATTATAAGCGGTTCCCCCAGGAAAAGCAATGCTTTTTCCGAATTTGTTGTCAATCTTTTATCAATCGTCTTGACAACAACTCCGCCCTCCCCTATGATGGGGAAAGATTGAACCGCACATTTTCCGGTACACAGCGGACTGGAGGGTTTTCTCGTGAAAAAGTTTGCTCTCTTCTTCTCCGCGGCGGCCGTTCTGTGCATCCTGACCGGCCTCACTGCATACCACCGCTCATTTCCTCTGGACGCGGACCTCAATGGGCTGGAACCGGCTGCGCTCCAATGGTTCAACCGGGGCAGGTCCGTTCCCTGCGAGGCGGACCAGTTGGAGCTGTACCAGCCTGTGACCGTGGGGCGTCTCACCTATTATCCTCTGGTTCTGGATGGACGGTTGGGATACCTGTGTCTCTCGAGAGGATTCACCGGGCGGTATAAATTCGACCACTCCGGTCGCGGGACCGGCTCCTTCCGCAACGGAGTGGTGGAGTCCGACGGGGAGCAGATGCTGCTCTTCGAGGGGCGGAACGGCGACGGCCGCATCGCCCGGGCGGTCTTTTCACTGGAGGGCGGTGGGCCTTATGCGCTGGACATTCCGGCCTCTCCCGTCTTTCTGGTGAGCACCTCAGTGGATGATACCGTCTCCACAGGTCCTATCAGCATAGAGGAGATTGTCTTTTATGACAGCCAGGGGCGGGATATCACCAAGTCGTTTGACCTCAGCGGAGGCGCCATCCAGTAAGCGCCCCCACCGAAAACCAAGCGGCCGTCTGCCGCTGAAAGGAAGTCATCACAATGGATGTGATCTTAGGCATTGACATCGGCGGCTCCACCACCAAAATCGTGGGTCTGCGGACGGACGGCAGTGTGATCTCCATGCTGCGGGTCCGGGCGGAGGATCAGGTGACCAGCCTGTATGGCGCCCTTGGCAACTATCTCACCAGCAACCGGCTCTCCCTGCGGGATGTGCGGCGGGTAGTGCTCACCGGCGTGGGCGCCTCTTATGTGGAGGGCGACATCTACGGTCTGCCCACCTGTAAAGTGGGCGAGTTCTCCGCCAGCGGCACCGGAGCCCTGGCCCTGTCGGGCCAGTCCTCCGCCGTGGTGGTCAGCATGGGCACCGGCACCGCTTTCCTCTGGGCGTCCCCCGACGGCATCCGCCACCTGTGCGGCAGCGGCATCGGCGGCGGCACTCTGGGCGGGCTCTGCCACAAGCTGGTGGGAATGGAGCGCTTCGGCCAGATCAAAAAGCTGGCGGAGAGCGGCAATCTGGACCATGTAGACCTGACCATGAAGGACATCACGGTCCACTCCGCTCCCACTCTGGACCCGGATATGACTGCCGCCAACTTCGGCGATCTGGCGGAGGACGCCACTCCTGCGGACCTGGCGGCCGGCGTGGTCAATCTGGTGCTCCAGGCCATCGGCACCATGACGGTGCTGGCCTGCCAGTGCTGTGACTCCAAGACTGTGGTGCTGACCGGGTCCATGACCACCCTGCCCCAGGCGGTCACGAATTTCCAGCTGTTTGAAAAGCTGTACGGCATCCACTATATCATTCCCGAAAACGCCACGTTTGCCACCGCCATCGGCGCGGGACTGTACAGCCTGCAGAAAAAGCCGGAGGCCTGATTGTGCCATGACGGAAAATTGGTCCCTGTATCATCCGGAGATCCCGGAATTTCTCCGCCGTCTGGCAGAGACGCCGCCCATGGCCCGGCTGCGGCAGGTGGGCATGAACTGCGGGTGCGAGTACACGTCCTTCCCCCACTTTGCCGGGTGGGCCCCCTACTCCCGGTTTGACCACAGCGTGGGCGTGGGGCTGATCGTGTGGCACTTCACCGGCGATCTCCGCCAAAGCGCGGCGGGACTGCTCCACGATGCGGCCACACCCGCCTTTGCCCATGTGGTGGATTTTCTCCACGGGGACCACCTGCATCAGGAGTCCACCGAGGCACGGACGGCGGAACTCATCGAGACCTCGCCGGAGCTTCAGGCGCTGCTGAAAGAATACGGCCTCACCACGGAAGACGTGGCGGATTACCACCGCTATCCCATCGCGGACAATGACTCCCCTCAGCTCTCCGCCGACCGTCTGGAGTACACGCTGGGGGACCTGCGGTGCTACGGCTTCGCCGGGGCGGACGCCCTCCGTGTATTCTACGAAGATCTCACCGTCTGGCGGGACGAGTCCGGCCGGCCGGAGCTGGCCTTCCGCACGCGGGAGACCGCCTGCGCCTTCACAGAGGCATCGCTCCAGACCGCCCAGGTCTATGTGGCGGACGAGGACCGCTTCGCCATGCAGGCCCTGGCGGACCTGCTGCGCGATGCCGTGAACCGGCAGGTCTTGACAGAGGATGACCTGTATCGGACGGAGTCTTTTGTCATCCAAAAGCTGGAGGCAGATCCGGCCAGCGCCCGCCGGTGGCGCCGGTTCCGGCGCTTCTGCCGGGTGGAGCGGAGCGCGGAAAGGCCGGAGAACGGACTCTGGTTCCGGATTCCCGCCAAGCTGCGGTACATTGATCCGCTGGTGGCAGGCCTTGGCCGCGTCTCTCGCTTGGACGCCGGGGTGCGGCAGGCCCAGGAGGCCTTCCTGGCCACGGACTTTGCCTGCTGGATCGGTGTTCCGGAGGAAACCGCCGGAGAGAATGATTGAAAGATTGGGAGAAAGAGACATGGATTACAGAGAAAAAGCCGTCCGGTGTGTGCGGGAGACCGTCCTGCCTGTCCAGGCGGCGCAGTTCCGGGCGTGCGGCTGCGACCTGGACGCCCAGTACCGAAAATACGGGGACACGGAGAGCTTTTTTGCCAAGGTTCTCCAGCCCGGGCGCCTCTATGAGGTGGGTTATCCCAAATGCGTCTGCCCTGAGGTGCTGGGGGGAGAGACGGCCGACGCCGCCCACTGCGAATGTTCCCGGCAGAGTGTGCTGTATATTCTGGAACAGCTGCTGCCCGAAAGACACATCACGGTCCGGACCGTGGAGACGGTGCTGGGCGGCGGGACCTGCTGCCGGTTCGCCGTTACAGTGGAGTAGCAGCGGAAAATGCAAACAGGAGCCCGGTGCTGTGCACCGGGCTCCTGCGCTCACATATAGGGATTATTCCTCGTCCTGGGGCTTGTCCTCGTCCTCCAGGCCGTTCAGATCGAACTCCAGCTTCTCGCCGCAGTTGGGGCAGATGACCTCGCCGTCCTCCAAGACGGACTCGTCGAAGTAGATGGTCTCCTCGCAGGTGGGGCAGGTGGTGGCGTAGCAGTCCTCGTCCTCCTCCGGCTCCTCATACTCGTATACATCCTCTTCGTCCTCGTCATCCTCGCCGAAGACGGCGTCCTCCACATCCTCCAGGTCATCGCTGACAGCGTCCAGGCCGTCGTACAGCTCCTCCTGGTCCGCCTTCATATCCGCGATCTCCAGGGCGATGTCGTCCAGCACGTCGATGATGGCGGCAAGCAGCTTGCCCTCCTTCTTCTCGGTGTCCAGTTCCATGCCTTCAGCCAGGCCCTTCAGATACGCGACCTTCTCCGTAATCTCCATAACAGCAGCTCCTTTCCTTTACAAACAGCGTTGCAGTCATTCTCAGGAACAAAAGGGGGGAATACGCTTCCCCCCCTTTGCCTCACTTACTCCTTGCTGCGGCCGATATACTCGCCGGTGCGGGTGTCGATCTGGATCTTGTCGCCCGTGTTGATGAACAGAGGCACCTTCACCTCAGCACCGGTCTCCAGCGTCGCGGGCTTGGTCACGTTGGTGGCGGTGTCGCCCCGCAGGCCGGGCTCGGTCTCCGTGACCTCCAGGTCCATGAAGTTGGGCACTTCCACGGTGAACACGCTGCCCTTGTAGCTCACCAGCTTGCAGACGGTGTTCTCCTTCACGAAGCGGAAGGCGTCGCCCAGCACGTCCCGGTTCAGCGGGACCATGTCGTAGGTCTCGGGATCCATAAAGTAGTACAGGTCGCCGTCGTTGTAGCTATACTCGGCATCCTTGCGCTCCACAGTGGCCTGCTCGAACTTGGCGGTGGGGTTGAAGGACTCCTCGCGGATGGCGCCGGTCATCACGTTCTTGTACTTGGTGCGCACGAAAGCCGCGCCCTTGCCGGGCTTCACGTGCTGGAACTCCACCACGGTGCAAACGCTCCCGTCCTTCTCAAAAGTGACACCATTGCGGAAATCGCCGGCAGTAATCGTTGGCATAAATGATCCTCCTCTGAAATCTCAAGAAAAGCTGACCAGCCGGCCGCCTCTCTATCTCTACAAAAATTCCTCTGCTATTTTATCCTATGTTGTCCGGTAATGCAAGTATTTTTCAGGACTTTTTTTCCATTTTGCGGCGGCAGATAGCCTTAAACGGGGCCTGGAGAGCGTGGAGCACCTTCTGCCATGCCGTCACGGCGCCGCCCACCGGCTCCACCATCAGAGGCAGGACTCCGGCCCGGTTGGCGGCCAGCATATCCGTCAGCAGCTTGTCCCCCAGCATGGCGGTGCAGACCCGGTCCGCCCCAGCCCGTGCCATGGCGGCCTCCAGGCCCCTGGGACTGGGCTTTCCTGCACGGCCCTGATAAGGCACCCCCAGGTCCGCGCAGAACTCCGTCACCCGGCTGCCGGAGCGGTTGTTGGAGACGATCATGAAACCGATCCCCGCATTGCGGAGGGCGGCGATCCAGTCCCGCAGGGACTGATCCGGCCGACGGGTCTTCTTGGCGGCCAGGGTGAAGTCCAGGTCGCTGAGCAGCAGGGTGATCCCCTGCTGCCGCAGCCAGTCCGGCGTGATCTCGCTGTAATGCTGGAACACCCAGCGGGGCGTCAGGGAAAACGGCATAAGCGGCTCCTTCTCTGCATAGTCTCCTTTTAGTATACCAGTCCCAACGGGATTCCACAAGGGGGAGTTCATTTTGCAGATCTATCTGGCCGTGACGCCGGCCGAGGCCCAGGAGGCCTCCCGCTTCCGCTGTTCCCTGGCCCATGTGGCCTACTGTATCGGGCCGGACTCCACGCTCCTGCGGCAGAACCTGCTGCTCCAGACCCGGGGCGGGCTATTGTCCGTCACAGACCGGGGCGCGCCCTTTATCGCCAGCCCGGAGCGGCTGTCGGCCGCCGCGCTGCGGGAGTGCGGGCGGCGGAGCTACGGCGGCGTACTGCTGGATTTCGAGCAGCCTCCTGCGCCGGACCGGCTGGCCTTTGCGGAGACGCTGGCCCGGCGCCTGTCGCCCCGCCCCGTTTATGTGCCGGAGTCCTACGCCGCGGCGTCAGGCGCCATTCCCCTGATCTGCACCGCCATCTCCGGCGGGAACTTTGTCCAGCGCCTGCAGGAGGCCGCTGCCGGACGGGACAGGGCAGGCGGTCTGGCCCTGGATGTCCAGCGGCTGCGGATGGACTTCACCCTCCCGGCTCAAAGCGGCGAAGGCCGCCCTCTCAGCGGCCGGGAACTCCAGGACCTGCTGGACCGGGAGTCCCCCTCCGTTTTCTTCTCCCAGGACCTGTGCGCCCGGTATTTCACCTATGCCCGGGACGGCGAGACGCATTTCGTCCTCTTCGACGACGCGGACACCCTTTCCCAGAAGCTGCGGACCGGCGGGAACATGGGCTTCGCCGCCGCCTTCCTGATGTATCCGGAGGTGCAGGATCTGCTGCCCAAGCTGTTTCCCGGGCGGAGGACATAAAAAGTGCTGTACCTTTCGGCACAGCACTTTTCCTTGACAGATCAATAATAGCGCTTCTTGTTCTTGCGAGCGGCCTCAGACTTCTTGCGGCGCTTGACGCTGGGGCTCTCATAATGCTCTCTCTTCCGCACTTCCGCGATGACGCCGGCCTTGGCGCAGCTGCGCTTGAAACGCTTCAGCGCGCTGTCGATGGACTCGCCGTCCTTCACATGGATCTCAGACATCTATATTTCCCTCCCTCCGAGGTATCCGGCTTAATCCAGGATACTTTAAGGGCCATAATCTATGGCTTTAACATAAGTATTATACAAACCTTCCGGGCCGTTGTCAAGAGATTTTCCGGAAAATCAGCATTTCTCCCGGGAGATCAGTCCGCCGCTCTCCGGTACACGATGGGCACATCGTACCCGAACGTCCGCTTTCCGTTCACCTCCATGGTCTCCGCCACCTCCAGGGACTCCTGAGAGAATCGCTCATACAGGGTGAACTTCAGCACCGGGGAGAACATGCTGACGCTGCCCCCCTCCCACACGCCGTCGTGCAGCGTATAGAGGGCAGGCGTGAATTTCTCGGAGATCTCCAGATCCTCCCATTTCAGGGGCGGCAGCGTCTCATAGGTGGCCGCGCCGCCGTCCGCCGCCTTGGGCAGCTGATAGGATGTCAGCTTCACCGCCTCCCCCTCCTCCGTAAAGAGGAACAGATGGGGTGAGGCGTGGGTCTTTCCCTCCGTGGTGTAGTAGCTCTCCTCCAGCACAAATGCTCCCGCAAAATCCGCGGGGAGGCCGTCAATCTTGTCGTTGCACACGGTGTTGACATGCTCTGCCAGCGGCAGGGCGGGGCTGCCGCTCCGCCGCAGCTCCTCCAGCTGCCGGGTATTGTCAAACCTGCCGCACAGCAGGCGCAGGAATTCATCCAGACGGCTCATAGGTTCTCCTTTCTCAGGCAGGGCCTGAAGCGCAGGCCGGACGGGATTTCCCGTCCGGCCTTTTGGTGTGATTGGGATGAACTGGGATGCTCCCACCAGATGCATCGGCCGGTTCCCGGTCCAGCGGGGCTCCCGCATCGGAATGCAGCCGGACAGGCACAGGCCGTCCGCCCCAAGGTTGTTGCCTCCGGCAAAAACGCTTGTACGCACCGCTGGGCGCAGTCTTATTTCGCGGGCTTGACGATCAGGTTCACCAGCCGGTTCTTCACCAGGATGGTCTTGATGATCTGCATCCCTTCGGTGGCCTTCCGGACCTTCTCCACCGCCAGGGCGGCATCCACCACGGCCTTCTCCTCACTGTCGGTTGGCATGGAGATGGTGCCCTTCAGCTTGCCGTTTACCTGGACGGCCAGCTCCACTGTGGAGGCCACGGTCTTGCTCTCATCCGCCACGGGCCACTCCGCCTGGCAGCACATCTTGCCCGTCTGGGCGGCGAAGCCCAGGTTCTCCCACAGCTCCTCGGTGATGTGGGGGGCGAAGGGGTTCAGCAGCAGGAGCAGATACTTCAGGTCGCCCCGGGTGCAGCCGTTGGCGTTCAGCTCGTTCACCATGGTCATCATGGCGGCGATGGCGGTGTTCATCTTCAGACTGTCCACATCCTCTGTGACCTTCTTGATGGTCTTGTGGATGACGGCCTCGTTGGCGGGGGTCACATCATAGCTGTCGGAGGCGCTCTCCGCCAGATTCCACACCCGGTCCAGGAACCGCTTGGAGCCCTTCACCGCGTCGTTGGACCAGGTTGCGGCCTTCTCAAAGTCGCCGATGAACATGATATAGAGGCGCATGGTGTCGGCGCCGTACTGGTCCACGATGTCGTTGGGGTTCACCACGTTGCCCCGGGACTTGGACATCTTCTCGCCGCCCTCGCCCAGGATCATGCCGTGGCTTGTGCGCTTGGCATAGGGCTCCTTGGTGGGCACGGCGCCGATGTCATACAGGAACTTGTGCCAGAACCGGGAGTACAGCAGATGCAGGGTGGTGTGCTCCATGCCGCCGTTGTACCAGTCCACGGGAGACCAGTAGTCCAAGGCCTCCTTGGAGGCGAATGCCTTGTCGTTGTGGGGATCCATATACCGCAGGAAGTACCAGCTGGAGCCAGCCCACTGGGGCATGGTGTCGGTCTCCCGCTGGGCGGGGCCGCCGCACTTGGGGCAGGTGGTGTTCACCCAGTCAGTCATCTTGCTGAGGGGGCTCTCGCCGGTGTCGGTGACCTCATAGGAGTCCACCTCCGGCAGCAGCAGGGGCAGCTGCTCCTCCGGCAGGGGGACCCAGCCGCACTTGGGGCAGTTCACCAGGGGGATGGGCTCGCCCCAATAACGCTGGCGGCTGAACACCCAGTCCCGGAGCTTGAAGTTGGTCTTGGGACGGCCGATGCCCTGCTCCGTCACCCACTTCTTCATGGTGGGAATTGCCTCTTTCACGGTGAGGCCGTCCAGGAAGCCGGAGTTCACCATGATGCCGGTGTCGTCCTTCAGGGTGAAGGCCTCCTTGGTGATGTCTCCGCCCTGGACCACCTCCACGATGGGCAGGCCGAACTTGGTGGCGAACTCCCAGTCACGCTGGTCGTGGCCCGGCACGCCCATGACGATGCCGGTGCCGTAGCCCATCAGCACGTAGTCGGAGACGAACAGGGGCACGTGCTTGCCGCTGGCGGGGTTGACGGCCTCGATGCCCTCCAGCCGGACGCCGGTCTTCTCCTTGTTCAGCTCGCCCCGCTCAAAGTCGGACTTGCGGGCGGCCTCCTCGATATAGGCGGCCACAGCATCCCAGTTCTGGATCTGGTCCTTCCACTGCTGGAGATAGGGATGCTCCGGGGAGATGACCATATAGGTCACGCCGAACAGCGTGTCGCACCGGGTAGTGTAGACCGTCAGCTTGTCGCCGTTGGTGGCGGTGAAGTCCACCTCCGTGCCCTCGGACCGGCCGATCCAATTCTTCTGCTGGATCTTCACCCGCTCGATGAAGTCCAGGTCGTCCAGGTCGTCGATGAGCCGGTCGGCGTACTTGGTGATGGCCAGCATCCACTGGCTCTTCTCCTTGCGGATGACCTGGCCGCCGCAGCGTTCGCACACACCGTCCACGACCTCCTCATTGGCCAGGACGATCTTGCAGCTGGTGCACCAGTTGACGGGCATGGAGGCCTTGTAGGCCAGCCCCTTCTTGAACATCTGCAGGAAGATCCACTGGGTCCACTTGTAGTAGCTGGGGTCGGTGGTGTTCACCTCCCGGTCCCAGTCGAAGGAGTAGCCCAGCATGTGGAGCTGCTTGCGGAAGTTCTCGATGTTGTCGTGGGTCACCTTGGCGGGGTGGATGTGGTGCTGAACGGCGTAGTTCTCTGTGGGCAGGCCGAAGGCGTCATAGCCGATGGGGAACAGGACGTTGTAGCCCTGCATCCGCTTCTTCCGGCAGATGATGTCCATGGCGGTGAAGGGCCGTGCGTGGCCCACGTGGAGCCCCTGGCCGGAGGGATAGGGGAACTCGATCAGGCCGAAGAACTTCTCCCGAGTCTTGTCCCCCGTGACGGCGGTGAAGGGCTTCTCCTCCAGCCACTTCTGCTGCCACTTTTTCTCAATGCTGGCAAAATCGTATTTCATATCCTTCTCCTCATTCCTGTGAATGGATTTCTCTGTTCGATTTATTTTTGCCGCGGCGCGCCCCCGGGCGGCCTCTCTTGCTTCTACGGGGCAATTCACCTTCTGTACGTGGCAAAAATACTTTGACCCAACCGCCTTGGGTTGTGTCGCCAGTGACTGATGCCGCTGGTGAAGGCACTCTGCTGCGCAGCCGTTGGCGGCTCTGCCGCCTGACGGATGCGGTGTGCCCCCTGCGGGCAAGGAGATGTCAATCCCCTCTTTAAGCTGTAAAAGCGCCCCCGACCTTACGGTCAGGGGCGTAAAAGCTACGCGGTACCACCCTGGTTTCGCCAGCCGTTGCCGGATGGCGCTCAACGGCCCGGAGGGCCTCGGCCAGTAACGGGGCCTGCCGTCCCACCCTACTATGTCCGTTCAGGCGGGAGACTCCGGGAACAGTCATCCGCGAAGGTCCCCCACCGGCTCGCAGCAACCGCCGGCTCTCTGAAGGCGGGACATTTCGCCTTTCTTCCCATCAATGTCGTTAACGGGTCTATTTTATGTGGCTTTGCGCGTTTTGTCAAGAGGTAAGCGGGAAAAGCGCTTTACAATCCAGTCGACATCTTGTTTTTGCCCGTCCTGCTCTGTATAATGGGGAAAATCCAACGTATGGCAGCAGAAAAAACTCTGGCAATTTTGGGGGGAGGCGAAACCGTGAAGGGCACCCTGATAAACACGCCCACATTGGAAACCGGGCGTTTGATCTTGAGGAAATTCACAGAGCGCGATCTGGAATGGCTGTTTCTGATTCTCCATGACAAGGAAGTCAATCAATTCCTGCCCTGGTATCCGATAGACAGCATAGAAGAAGCCAAGAAATTCTATGAAGAAAGATACGCTTCAAAATATGTCCAGCCGCAGGCATACGCTTACGCGATCTGCTTGAAAACGGACGATCATCCCATCGGCTACATAAAAGTGGATATGGAGGAACATCACGATTTCGGATATGGGCTTCGCAGGGAATTCTGGCATCAGGGACTTGTCACAGAAGCGGGCAAAGCGGTGATCGCCCAAGTGAAAAAGGACGGCCTGCCTTATATCACAGCAACGCATGACCGAAACAACCCAAGAAGCGGCGGCGTTATGCGGAACGTTGGAATGAAGTACCAATATTCTTACGAAGAACAGTGGCAGCCCAAGAATTTTCTGGTTACATTTCGGATGTACCAACTGAATCTTGATGGGAATACAGATCGGGTTTACAAAAAATATTGGGACCAATCTGCTGCCCATTTTATAGAACCGAACGTGTGAACAGATGGATATTGGAGAAAAGTTGGGCGCCGAGGCAGCCGGACTTGTTAAAACCGAAGTGCTTGGTGCATGGACCTGCCTCACAGGAAGCAGGCCCATTTTCATACAGGCGCGCCCAATGCGCCCTCACACTTCGCAGGGAAGGCTTTTCGCCCCCTGACTTATATCGCTGCCCCTTGATTCCGATTGTTTCATACTCCCCCGCCGGTCGCCTGATGCAGCAGCTCCTCCGCTGGCACACCGAAGAGCTTCGCCAGGGCCAGCAGGTTGGAGGTGCTGGGGTCCGCCGTGCCGGTCTCCCATTTGCTGACCGCCTGCCGGCTGACCCCCAGGGCCTCCGCCACGAACTCCTGGGTCATCTGGCAGCGCATCCGGTGGGCCTTGAGGACCTCTCCCAAGGTGCGGCGGGTCTCCGCTTTTTCCCTGCGGGCCTCCCCGCCCCGCAGGTACTTCCGCAGGGCCCGGATCAGCAGGATCAGCAGATAAATGAGCCCTGCCCAGATGGCCAGAAACAGGAGCAGCAGCGGGAGCATGATAATGGAACTGAATGCCATTGCAGTTGCCTCCTTTTGTTTTGGTGGTCTCAGCATACCCGGGGCGGGCGGTTGCGTCCACCAGCTATCGCGCAACTCTGGGTTGATAAGCAGAAAAAAGCTCCGGCGGTCAGCGCCGTCGGAGCTGATGTTTCCCCTTTTCACCGGACACGGCGCCCCACAAAATCTTCGTTTTGCGTGGCACCACATTGGACTCAAATGGGCAGGCAGAGCCTGCCCATTTCATATTTTTGCCTGCGGCAAAACGCTTGGACACGCCACTTGGCGCGAAGGGCGATCAATTCTCCGTCAGCACACCGGAGAGATCCACCGGCTTGCCGTCGTGCCAAAGCCGCTCCAGCGAATAGAACTCCCGGGCCTCGGCGGAGAACACGTGGACCACCACACAGCCGTAGTCCAGCAGGACCCAGGTGCCGTCCCGGTAGCCCTCCCGGCGGAGAGGATCCTCCCCCGCCTGCTCCTTCATGGCCTTCTCCACTGCGCCGCACAGGGCGTTGATCTGGGTGTTGGAATTGCCGGTGGCAATGACGAAATAGTCCGCCAGGGTGGTCTGCTCCGTGATCTCGATGGCGGCGATGTCGCCGCCCTTTTTCTCGTCCAGGGCTTTGGCCGCAGTCAGGGCCATCTCTTTGGGTGTCATGGACTCATCCTTTCTGATCGTTTGAATCTGCGGCACACCTGCCGCTCAGGTTACAATAATAAACCCGTCATCCGGGGCCGCGGTTCCGCCGTCGGACGTACCGGGGTCTACAGGAGGCGCCGTCTCACCATCAGACGGCTGGGAATCCGGCGACTCCGGGGCGGTTCCGCCGCTCTCACCTGCCGCCGGGTCTCCGCTGCCGCCCGGGAGCTGGCCGATCACCTGTCCTGTACCGGGGTCCAGGATCTGCCCGGTGCCGGGATCGATGATGCCGCCGGTCTCCGGGTCGATCAGGTCTCCCGTGTCCGGATCGATGCTCCCCGTACCGGGCTCCGTGGCTCCGCCGGGATCCGTGGTCTCTCCGTCGCCGGGCGTCCCGGCCGCCCCGCCGGTCTCCGGCGCTCCGGCATCAGGGCCGGTCCCTGTGCCGGTCTCCCCCTCCGGGGGCGTCTCCTCCTCCGGCTCCTGGGGCGTCCACTGGGCCTGCCAGTAGGACCGGGGATGGGTGGCGTTGCTGTCTTCCACATGACCGGTGGAGGAGCTGACGGAGCCGTCGCTGTTCACGGTCATCATATCCAGATCGCTGCGGGTAAATACCTCGGCGTAGGGGCTCAATTTGGTGTTCACCAGCTCCAGCAGTTCATTGGGATAGGGGGTCACATAAGAGGCCTCCGAGTATTCGCCGTTCGCCTTGCTGATAGACGCGCTGTAAGCATAAGCACTGCTGTTACCCGGCATGGTGACGAATTCCACGTTCTCCGCCTTCAGGCCACCTAAAAATGCGGCCTGCGCAAACCAGAGGATGTTTTGAAACGTCAGGTTTGTCTCCACATTGTCCTGAAATACCTGAATGAACTGCCGGACTTTCGGCACATTTTCCACTTTCAGCAGTTGCTCGACCATCGCCTTCAAAAACGCCTGCTGGGTCTTGATGCGGCCCACGTCTCCCTCCGGGTATCCCAGCGTCACGCCGTTCTTGCGGTTGTCATGGCGGTAACGGAGGACTTCCATGGCGTCCTCGCCCGTGAGCAGGCGATAGCCTTTCTCCTGATGGATATGGAGGTTTTGAAGAGGATCATCATAGTTCATATTCCGGGGCACATCGAACCAGACGCCGCCCATGGCGTCCACGATTTCACCCACGGCCTCCCACTCCACAATCACCTGATAGTCCGGCTCAAAGCCCACCAGTTGGGCGATCTCCTTGTAGAGATACTGGATGCCCCGGTCTCCGCCGCCGTACCAGTTGTAAACAGAGTTGATCTTCTTGATATCCCAGGAGACATTCACCATAGTGTCCCGGGGAATGGACATCACCGTGGCCTTCTGGTTGGTCACGTCGTAGCTGGCCAGCAGCATCGTGTCTGTGTTGCCGCCGCCCCCCGTGTCCCGGCCCAGGATCAGGACCGTGTAGTAGTCCTGACTCTTCCGCTCTCCGTCGCTGCGGGGGCGGGTCCCCTCGCCCCAGTCGATCTCCCCCACCGGATCGGTGGGTTCTTCCGTCTCCTGGGGCTCTGTCTTGCCGGTGTTGAGGTCCGGCCGGACGAACAGGCTCTGCCAGGCCAGGACCCCCGCCAGGGCCACAGCCAGAACTGCGGCTGCGGCGATCAGCCCCTTCTGCCCCCTGGTCAGTCCGGACCGTCTCTTTGGGGGACGTCCTTTTCCATCCATCTGGTCCGCCATGGTGCCACCCCTTTTCCGTCGTTCAGCTCACGATGATAAAGCCGTCATCCGGAGCCTCTTCTGCGGCAGCATCGCCGCCTCCATCTCCGGTGCCGGAGGTCTGGCTGTCTCCAGTGCCCGAATCGGTCGTTCCTCCGCCTGCGTCAGGCGTGCCGCCGTCCGGAGTCCCGCTTGTGCCCGTACCCGGATCGGTGGTCCCGTCGGTGCCGGTGCCGGTGGTTCCTTCTCCGGTGTCAGGTCCTGTGGTCCCGCCGCCGGTGCCGGGATCTGTCCCGCCGTCGGGCGTTGTCCCTGTTCCGGGATCCGTCGTGCCAGAGCCCGGGTCTGTGGTCCCGCCCGTCCCCGGGTCCGTGGTTCCGCCATCCGGCGTCACCGGCAGGCCGGTGTCCGGATCGATGGGATTGCCGTTCTCATCCACCGTGGGCGTCTCCTCCTCCGGCTTGCTGGGCGTGGTGGGCTTCACCGGCGGCCGGGCCGCCCGGCTGTCTTCCACATGGCCGGTGGACGAGCTGATGCTGCCGTCAGAGTTGACGGACATAATGTCCAAGTCGCTGAGGGTGAATACCTCCGTATAAGGACTCAGCTTGGTGTTCACCAGCTCCAGCAGCTCATCCGCGCTGGGCACCACGTAGGATTGATAGTTGTGATAGGTGCGGCTCCAGCAGGATGCGGTCCGGTTGGGCATGGTGACAAACTCCACGTTCTCCATGCTCAGCCCACCCAGAATCGCCTGCTGGGCAAACCATAGGATATTCTGGAAGCTCAGGTCTGTCTCCACATTGTTCTGGAACACCTGGATGAACTGGTTGATCTTTGTGACGTTCTTGATCTGCAGCAGCTGGTCCACCATGGCGGTCAGAAACGCCTGCTGGGTCTTGATGCGGCCCAGATCGCCGTCCGGATAGCCGTAGCGCATGTCGTTGTCGTGGCGGTAGCGGAGCACCTGCATGGCGTCGTCCCCCGTGAGCAGGCGGTAGCCCTTCTCCTGGTGGATGTGAAGGTCCTGATAAGGATCGTCGTAGTTCATGTTCCGTGGCACGTCGAACCAGACGCCGCCCATGGCGTCCACGATCTGGCCCACGGCGTCCCACTCCACAACCACCTGATAGTCCGGCTCAAAGCCCACCAGCTGGGCGATTTCCTTGTAGAGATACTGGATCCCCCGGTCTCCGCCGCCATAGTAGTTATACACGGAGTTGATGCGCTTGATATCCCAGGAGACATTCACCATGGTATCCCGGGGAATAGACATCACCGTGGCCTTCTGGTTGGTCACGTCGTAGCTGGCCAGCAGCATCGTGTCCGTGTTGCCGCCGCCCCCCGTGTCCCGGCCCAGGATCAGGACCGTGTAATAGTCCTGACTCTTCCGTTCCCCGTCGCTGCGGGGGCGGGTCCCTTCGCCCCAGTCGATCTCCTCTTCCTGGGTCCCGCTGTCCGCATCCGCGTTCTTGTCCGGCAGATCCGGGCGAACGAACAGGCTCTGGCAGGCCACCACCGCGATCAGCACGATGGCCAGTACCACGGCTACCGCGATCAGCAGCTTCTGCTGCCGCGTCAGGCGGCTCGGTTTCTTCGGCTTCTTGGGTCTGCTCTTTTTCGGCGTCCCGCCCGCCGGATGCTTTCCGTTTTCTCTATCCACTGTCTCTCTATCCTTTCAATGCGTCCCGCGCCTCAATGGTGGCGTGGTGCACAGGGTTTCCCATTTCGGTCATCTCTTCGATGGTCATCTCCAGGCCCATCAGCAGGCCCTCGTCCAGGTCTTTATAACACACAGCGCGGAGTTTGTCTACCCCCGGAAAATTCCGGGAGGGCTCGATATAATCCGCCAGATAGATCACTTTTTCCAGCAGGGTCATGTGGGCATGGCCCGTGGTGTGCCACCAGATGGCGTTGTAGATTTCATCGTCCACACCGAACACGTCCCGGGCGATGGCCGCGCCGGTCTTGGCGTGGAGAAGCTTCAGGGCCTTCTGCTCCAGCTCGTCCAGCTGGATGCCGTACCGGCCGCACAGTTCCAGCTGCTCCTCCATGTTCAGCTTTTTTGTGCAGTCGTGCAGCAGTGCCGCTACCCGGGCCTTCTCCACATCGGCGCCGTACCGCTCCGCCAGACGGATGGCCTCCTGCTCCGTGCCCAGCACGTGGGGGATGCGCTTGTTTTTCAAATAACTCAGGGCCACCGGCCGCAGCTCCCGCAGGGGCAGGCGCTTCAAATCCGCCCGGGTGCCGTACAGTCCCTCCCGCAGGATATAGCCGTACACCGCCGGAGGCAGGAGATTCACGCCCTCTCCCTTCGCCAGCATGATTCGCAGGTCCGTGGAGGACACATCCACCACGCCGGGGATGGTGAGGGTGAAGATCCGGGCCTGGGGATATGTCCGGTACAGATAGTCCCGCTGAACGGAGAACAGCGCCTCCGTGTCCGCCTCCGTTCGGCCGAAGGTGGCGATCCCCGCCAGGGACAGAATCTTCTCCGCTTCGTGCCAGGTCTGGATGGTGAGGAACATGTCCGTGCCCATCAGCAGCCACAGCTCGTCCTCCGGGTACCGCTCCTTCAGCTGGGCCAGGGTGTCGGAGGTATAGCTCCGCCCCGTCCGCTTCAGCTCCAGATCCAGTACCTGGACCCGGTCCCCCAGGCCCAGCTGCTCCCCCGCCAGGCGGGTCATCTCAAGCCGCTGTTCCGGAGTGGGGCTGCCCGCTGGCAGCGCCTTGTGGGGTGGCTCCCGGTCCGGGACCAGCAGCAGCAGGTCCAGCTTCAGCAGCTCGAATACCGCCCGGGCCGCGGTCACATGGCCCAGGTGGGGCGGGTTGAACGTCCCGCCGTAAACGCCGATCTTCATACGCGATTCCTCTTTATGGTTCAGATTTTTCCGCCGGAAGCTCCAACTCCATCTCGTCATCCGTGGCGGTGAAGCCATACCGCTGATACAGCGGGCGGCCCATGGCGGTGGTGTGGAGAGAAACCGTCAAACAGCCCCGCTCACAGGCCGCTGCCGTGAGGAGATCCAGCATCCGCCATGCGATCCCCCGGCCTCGGAAGGCAGGATCCGTCCAGATGTTCATGATATGGCCGGACAGACCCGCGGGATTGTGATAGGAGGGCATCTCCCGGCGGAGGTCCAGGCCGCCGGTGGCGGCCAGCCGCTCTCCCGCCAGCGCCAGAAGCGCAATGTGGCTGCCGGACGCCAGGGCCTGGCGGTAGTAATCCCGGACCGCATCCGGCAGGCCATGCGGCAGCGCCGCCGTCTCCGAAAGGTGCCGGTAGGTCCGGATGGCCCGGAGGCGGCTCTCCGTCAAGAGCTCCAGATCCCCGATCCCGGCAGTGCGGAACGTCAGTTCCATCGGGCGCCTTCCCGGGTCACTGGGGGCGCTTCTTTGCCGGCTTCACCAGCTGGATGCGCTTCTCCCTGGGCTTGGAGTGGCTCTCCCGGTACAGCACGAACTTCGTGCCGATGACCTGCACCACCTCGCTGCGGGTGGCCTTGGCCAGCTCCTCCGCGGCGGTGCGGGCGTCGTAGTCGATATTGTTGTCCAGCACCCGGCCCTTGATAAGCTCCCGAGCCTCCAGTGCGTCATCCGCCTGCTTGATGAGGTTTGCCCCGATACCGTCCTTGCCCACCTGCAGGATCGTGTCGATGCTGTTTGCCAGGCCCCGCAGCTGGGCCCGCTGTTTGCTTGTCAGTTCCATGTATACTCCTTTATTCCGGGAAATGGCCCCGGTCTTTTTTATTTTTCGTCATGCCAGGTAGACTGCCGCAGCTTCTCCATAGACTCCTAGGCAATCAACTCTTCTGTATAGCCGCAGCTGCGGCAGACATACCTCTGAATTTTTGCATTTACAAAAAAACCGATGGGAAAAGAATTGTACAGCCCCGGCTCCACTGCCAGCAGGTCCGCGCTGCCGCATTTGGGGCAGCGTCCGGTCGTTTTCACCGCAGTTCCCTCCTCATCAAAGGTAGACGGTTATTTTTTCAAATAAGTTGCCAGTTTCTCCGAAAATGCCCGCAGAGCTTTTCCTCTATGGGAGATGGCGCCCTTCTCCTCTGCCGTCAGCTGGCCGAAGGTCCTGCCCTTCTCCGGCACCAGGAACACCGGGTCGTAGCCAAATCCCGCCGTCCCCATGGGGGCAAAGGCGATGGCACCGTCGCACCGGCCCTCCGCCGTCAGCTCGTCCCCGCCGGGAAAGGCGCAGGCGATGGCGCAGGCGAAGTGGGCCGCCCGGGTAGTCTGTCCCCGCATGTTCTGCAGCAGCAGGGTATACCGCCCCCGGTCGTCCAGCTCCTCCCCGCCGTAACGGGCGGAATACACGCCGGGTCCTCCGTTCAGGGCGTCCACACAGAGACCGGAGTCGTCCGCGATGGCGGGCAGCCCGCTGGCCGCGCAGATGGCCTTGGCCTTCAGCATGGCGTTTTCCACAAAGGTGGTGCCGGTCTCCTCCACGTCTACGGAGATTCCCACGTCTGCGGGGCTCACCACTTCCACCCCCAGTCCGGAGAGGATATCCGCCATCTCCTTCAGCTTGCCGGGGTTATGGGTCGCCAACACGAATTTCATACCGTCTCCTCCTTTTCCGCCGCACGGTCCAGACGCTTGTTCCGGATGGTCAGCACCAGGTCGATGGTGACCATGGTGATATCCAGGATGTAAAAAGCCGCCACATAGGTGACATTTCCACTGATGAACTTCCCCGCCAAGCCGCAGAGATAGCCCACGATGATGCACACCTCAAACCATAGGCTCTTGCCCTTTGCAGTACGGGAGCGCACGGACTTTGTGATGTTGAAGGGCTAGGACAGGCCGAAGCAGATCAGCATAATCATCTCGAATACCTGCGCCACGGAAACCATCTCCTTCTTTCAATTTGTGGTTTTATCGCTTCAAAATCTCCCGCTGGAGCTTCAGCAGCTCCCGGTTGCCCTTGGCGCACAAGCGCACCAGCTCCTGTTGCTCCTGGGGTGTGAAGGCCCGGCCCTCGCCGGTGCCCTGGAGCTCGATGATCTCCCCCAGCTCATTCATCACACAGTTCAGGTCCACCTGGGCACGACTGTCCTCGCTGTACTGCAAATCCAGCATAAGGGTCTCCCCGACGATTCCCGCAGACACCCCGGTGACGAAATGCCGGATGGGATTGGAGGCCAGCACGCCCTCCTCCACCAGCTTCCGGCAGGCCAGGGCCAGCGCCACAAAGCCGCCGGTGACGGATGCGGTGCGGGTTCCGCCGTCGCCCTGGAGCACGTCGCAGTCGATGGTGATGGTATGCTCCCCCAGCTTCGCCAGGTCCACGGCGGCCCGGAGGGAACGGCCCACCAGCCGCTGGATCTCTGCGCTGCGGGGCGAGAGCTTCAGCTTGGCGATGTCCCGCTTGCTGCGCTCCCGGTTGGCCCGGGGCAGCATGGAGTACTCCGCTGTCACCCAGCCGGTGCCCTCCGGCACATGGGGCGGCACCCGGTCCTCCACGCTGGCGCAGCAGAGAACCATGGTGTTGCCGCACTGGATGAGACAGCTGCCCTCCGCGAATTTTACGAAATCAGGGGTGATTTTGATCGGGCGCAGCTCGTCAAACGCCCGTCCGTCTTGTCTGGTCATGGTATGCGCTCCTTTTCATTTTCCCCGCAGAGAGGACTGGATCGCCGCGAACGCACGGTCATAGTCATCCCTGTGAACATAGATGGTGTAGGTCAGGACGCTGTCCTGTACAGCAGTCGGAGCGGCCCCCTGCTGCGGCGGGCAGCCGCGGCGTATAGGCCCCGGGTCCTGGTGCCGCTGGAGAGCCCGGCATCTGAAAGCGCCCCGCGGATCAGAAAGTACATCTGCTGCGACGACACAGAGATCAGTTTTCTCCGATTCCAAATGGTGATCCTTGTCTCTCTGCTGCCGCTCAAATAATGGCCTCCACATATTCCTTCGCGTCGAAGGGCTTCAGGTCGTCCACCCCCTCGCCCACACCGGCCAGCTTCACCGGTACGCCCAGCTCCTTGGCGATGGCGATGACGATGCCGCCCTTGGCCGTGCCATCCAGCTTCGTCAGCACGATGCCGGTGAGTCCTGCGGCCTCCTTGAACTGGCGGGCCTGGATCAGGCCGTTTTGTCCGGTGGTGGCATCCAGCACCAGCAGCGTCTCCCGTGCGGCGCCGGGGCATTCCCGGTCGATGATCTTGGAGAGCTTGGCGAGCTCCGCCATCAGGTTAGCCTTGTTGTGGAGGCGGCCGGCAGTGTCGCACAGCACCACATCCACCCCTCTTGCCTTGGCAGCCTGCAGGGCGTCGAACAGCACCGCGCCGGGGTCAGCCCCCTCGTGCTGGCGCACAAGTTCGCAGCCGGCCCGCTCCGCCCAGATCTGCAGTTGGTCCGCCGCTGCGGCCCGGAAGGTGTCCGCCGCGCAGAAGAGGACCCGCTTGCCCTCGCTTTTCAGCTGATAGCCCAGTTTGCCGATGGACGTGGTCTTGCCTACGCCGTTGACGCCGATGAACAGCACCACAGCAGGCCGGGTCGAGAGATCCAGCTCCGTGCCGCCCACGTCCATCTCCTCCGCCAGAATGTCCCGGAGGGCGGCCTTGACCGCCTCCTGGTCCTGGAGCTTCTCCTTCCGGACCCTCGTGCGGAGTTTTTCCACGGCGTCCAGCGCCGTGTCCATGCCCAGGTCCGCCAGGATCAGCGTCTCCTCCAACTCCTCGAAAAAGGCCTCGTCCGCCTCGGAGAAGCCGGAGAAGAGATTTGTGGTGATCTTTTTCAGCTTGTCAAAAAAGCCCATGGTATCCTCCCAAATCGGAAATCAGCGCCGGAGAGGTTTATCCCAGTCCAACCTGTTTCCGCAGTATTTGCAGTATTCGCCGGGAAAAAGCGGCAGATGTGCCCCGCACTCCGGGCAGCGGATCACGAACAACTGGATCGCAAGGCCCGCCGCCAGCAGCAGTCCCCCGATCACGCCCGCCTCCGGTACAAATACGGTCCTGCTGAGGAACTGCAGAACAAATCCCGGGACTAGCAGGATAACGCTCAGGATCGTCCATCTGCGCAGTGTCATGAGATCGTCCTCCCAATCGCTTCAAATCCTCTTGCGCCGGGTCGCCGTTCACTCCACTTTCTTGCCGCAGTATGGGCAGGTCTTATCCGGTCGGAGCTCCCGAACGGACTTTCCGCAGTGGGGGCAGCGCAGCAGCCACCACACTAGCCCCAGATCCAAAAGGAAAATCAGCAGCCCTGCATAGGTCATCCATCCGCCCCGGAAGATAAGGAGGCCTGCCAGCAGGCCCACCCAGATGATCAGTATCTGTTTATGCTTGCGCTTCATGGATTCCGCTCCTTATTTGATCTTCAGCTCTTTCGCCATGTCATTCAGATTGATGGTCAGGATCTTGCTCACGCCCTGCTCCTGCATGGTGACGCCATAGAGGACGTCGGCCTCCTCCATGGTTCCCCGGCGGTGGGTGATGACGATGAACTGAGTCCGGCCTGCCAGCGTCCGCATATAGCGGGCGTAGCGGGTGACGTTGGCGTCATCCAGAGCCGCCTCGATCTCGTCCATCACGCAGAAGGGCGTTGGATGGACTTTCAGAATGGAGAAATACAGCGCGATGGCCACAAAGGCCTTCTCGCCGCCGGACAGCAGGGAGATGGTCTTGAGGGTCTTTCCCGGCGGCTGGGCCTTGATCTCGATGCCGCAGCCCAGGATGTCCTCCTCGTCCTCCAGTTCCAATCTGGCCGTCCCTCCCCCGAAGAGCTCCTGGAAGGTGGTCTGGAAGCTCTCGGACAGCAGCTTGAACTGCTCGGCGAAAATCTTGGTCATCTCCTCCGTGATCTCGCCGATGATGTTCTGCAGCTCGCCCTTGGCCTTCTCCACATCGTTGCGCTGGTCCGTCAGGTAGGTGTAGCGGGTGTTCACCCGCTGGAACTCGTCGATGGCCCCGATGTTTGGGGTGCCCAGGGCGGTGATGTCCCGCTTCAGCTCCCCGATCCGCCGGTTGGCCTTGGGCACGCTCTCCAGCTCGATCCGCTGTGCCTGGGCGTCGGAGTGGGAGAGTTCGTAGTGTTCCCACAGCCGGTCCAGGATCTGCTTTTCCTCCATGGCGGAGGTGGCCCGCTTCTGGTCCAGCTTGGCCACCGCCCGCTCCAGGTTCAGCAGGTTCTCGTTCATCTCCTGGCCCGCCCGGTTCTTGGCAGTCCGCTCCGCCTCCAGGGCGTTCTTCTCCTCTGTGATGGCGGCCAGCCGCTGCCGGAAGGCCGCGCCCCGGCCCGCCAGCTCCTCCAGCGCCGTCTGCAATCCGGCGATCTCTTCCTCCGCGGCGGCGATGTTTCGGCGGTAGGTCTCCGCCATCTGTTCCTTCTGCTCCCGGTCACCAGAGAGATCCGCGCACAGCGCCCGCAGGTCCGCGGCGCTGCGGACTGTGGCCTCCCGCTCGGCCGCCAGGGCAGCCAGATCGCTCTTTCTGCCGCTGATCTCCTCGGCCAGGGCACCGGATTTCTCCAGCAGCTCCGATTGGCCGGAAAGAGCCGCCTCCGCCTGGGCCCGCGCGTCCGCGGCGGCGGATTCCTGTCGGTTGATCTCCACCTGGGCGGCGGCAGACCGGGCGTCGTTGTCCGTCAGCCGTCCGGCCAGACTCTCCAGCTCGCCGACGAGGTTCTCCACGCTCTCCTCCAGGGAGCGCAGCAGGAGATCATATTGTCCCCTGATGCCCTCCAGCCGCAGGACCTCGTCCTCTGCGTGGCGGCGCTGGGCCTCCGCGGTCTCCAGCTCGTATTGGGCGGCGGCCAGTTCCCGGGCGGTATCCTCCTCCGCCTGCTTTGCCTCCGCCAGCTTTGCCTGCATGGCAGCGGTCCGGGCGGTGAGCTGCTCCAACTCCGCGGACCGGCTCAGTACACCGGCGGACCGGCTGGTGCTGCCGCCGGTCATGGAGCCGCCCCGGTTAATGACTTGGCCGTCCAGCGTCACGATCCGGAAGGCGTTGCGGTACTTCCGGGCCATGGCGATGCCGCAGTCCAGGTCCTCCACCACCACAGTGCGGCCCAGCAGGTTGTAAACAATATTCCGGTACGCCGGGTCAAATGTCACCAGCCGGGACCCCAGGCCCACAAAACCAAATTCCTTCTCCACGCCTTTTTCATGGAGCTCGTCACCCCGGATGGCGGTGAGGGGCAGGAACGTGGCCCGTCCGGCGTCCCGCTGCTTCAGGTAGCTGATGGCGGCCTTGGCATCCTCCTCCCGGTCCACCACAATGTTCTGCAGTCCCGCCCCCAGGGCGATCTCGATGGCCAAGGAGTACCTGCCATCGGTCTTCACCAGATTGGCCACCGGGCCATGGATGCCCTGCAGGCCGCTCTGTGCGCGGCACACGAACTTGACCGCCTTGGAGAAGCCCTCGTACTCCTTCTCCATCTCTGTCAGCAGGCGGCGGCGGTTTTCCAGCGCCCCCGTGTCCATGGTCAGCTGGACCCGCCGCTCCGCGGCGGCAGCGGCCTTCTTCTTCCGTTCCTCCATCCGCAGGCTGTGGCCGGCGATGATGTTGGCGGCGGCCTCCGCCTCGTCCCTGGCATCCTCCAGGGCGCGGCGGTTCTCCCGCGCCTCCTGCCGGGCGGACTGAAGCTGCTCCTCCGCGGCGGCCCTGTCTCGCTCTGCGGCCTCCCGCCGCTCCTGGATCTGCTTCTTCTCCGCGGCGGCGGCGGCCAGTTCCGCCCGCGCGTCCGCGGCGGCGGCCATGGCGAGGGCCTCCTGTGCCCGCAGGCGCTCCGCCTCGTTCTGGGCGCCGCCGGCCTGTTCCGCCATGGTCTGGGCGGTCTCCAGCAGGGCGGCCAGCGCACCGTTCAGCTCCCCGATCCGGCGGTCGATCTCCGCCACCCGGGCTTCCTGCTCCTCCGCCTGCTTCGCAAGGCCGCCGGAACGGCTCTCCGCCTCTGCCAGCTCCGCCTCCGCCCGCTGGATGTTCTCCCGGTTGTGGGTGACGGTGCTCTCCAGCACGGCGGCGGCGGACTCCTTCTCCTTGATCTGCTCATCCAGAACGGCGGACTCTGTCCGGACACGCTCAGCCTCCATGTCCTTCTCCCGCATCCGCTCGCTGTACCGCTCCCCCTCGGCATAGAGGGCGTCCAGAGCGGCGCGGGCCTCGTCCCGCTGGGACTCTGCGGCGTGAAAGTCCGCCTCCAGCTTCCGGGCGCCCGCCTTCAGGGTGTCCAGGTTCTCCAGCCAGACGGAGATCTCCAGAAGGCGCAGCTCATCCCGGAGCACCAGATACTTCCTGGCCTTCTCCGCCTGCTCCCGCAGGGGCTCCACCTGAAGCTCCAGCTCGGCGATCTTGTCATTGATGCGGACCAGATTCTCCTCCGTCCGCTCCAGCTTCCGCTCCGCCTCCTCCTTCCGGTGGCGGAATTTGGAAATGCCGGCGGCCTCCTCGAAGATCTCCCGCCGCTCCCCGCTCTTGGCGGAGAGGATCTCATCAATCTTGCCCTGGCCGATGATGGAGTAGCCCTCCCGGCCCATGCCGGTGTCCAGGAACAGCTCCGTCAAGTCCTTCAGCCGGACAGACTGGCGGTTGATGTAGTATTCGCTTTCGCCGCTGCGGTAATAGCGGCGGGTGACGGACACTTCGCTCTCCTCCATGGTGGGGAAGATGTGCTCCGTGTTGTCCAGCACCAGCGTCACCTGGGCAAAGCCCACCTGGCTGCGCTTCTCCGTGCCGCCGAAAATCACGTCCTCCATCTTGGCGCCACGGAGGCCCTTGACGCTCTGTTCCCCCATCACCCACCGGATAGCGTCGGAGATGTTGGACTTGCCGGAGCCGTTGGGACCCACGATGGCGGTGATGTCCTCGCCGAAATTCAGGACCGTCTTGTCTGGAAAGGACTTAAACCCCTGGATTTCCAATGCGCGCAGATACAAACTCTCACCTCATTCGGCCTCTCAGCCAGATCACATACTATAACTAGTATAGTATAGCAAAGCCACTCCTCTATTTCAAGGAAAAATCTCCAGGTTCGGCGGCTCCAGCCGGAGCTGGGCCGTTATCCTCGAAACAGATCTCGCTTTTTCCATTTTTTCATGTTATTCTTTTGAAAAAATAACGAGTAGAGGAGGGAGTCCGTGCGAGAAAAAAGCCCCCGGCTGATCGTGACGTTTCACACCACTGCCGGGGCCATCGCCACAGAGCAGCTCTGCCGCCGCCTGGGGCTGGAGGGCAAACTGATCTCCGTTCCCCGGTGCATCACATCCGACTGCGGCATGGCCTGGTCCGCGCCGCCGGAGCTGCGGGAGCACCTGGAGACCCGGCTGCAGGAGGCCGGGATCGAGACAGCCGGTTTCTATGAGCTGCCCCTGTGACGATTTTCGTCCCAGCGCCGAAGAGAGTGAGGAGTGTATTTATGAGAGAAAAGAGTTGGTTTCGGGAATACGGATTGATCTTGGCGGCGGGCGTGGCCGTGGGCATTGCCGCCCTGATCCTTACCGCCTCCGGCAACCCCAAGAACATGGGCTTCTGCATCGCCTGCTTCCTGCGGGACATCGCCGGCGCCCTGGGGCTCCACAGCGCCGCCAATGTGCAGTACATCCGGTCGGAGATCATCGGCATCGTGGTGGGGGCCGCGGCGGCAGCTCTGGCTGCCAGGGAGTTCCGGGCAAAGGCCGGGGCCTCTCCCGCCTGCCGGTTTGTGCTGGGGATGTTCGTGATGATCGGTGCTCTGGTGTTTCTGGGCTGCCCCCTGCGGATGGTCATCCGGCTGGGCGGCGGCGACCTGACTGCCGTTGCCGGGCTGGTGGGCTTCATCGCCGGGATCCTGGTGGGCGTGGTATGTTTAAAGAAGGGCTTCTCCCTAGGCCGGGCCTATCCCGTCCGCATGGGCGAGGGGTTCGTCCTGTCTGGGATCCTGATGGCGCTGTTGGGGCTGCTGCTGTTGGTGCCCACCCTGCTGAAGTTCTCTGAGGCGGGCCCCGGCTCCATGCGGGCCTTCTGGGGGATCTCCCTGGCGGCCGGTCTGGTTGTGGGCGTGCTGGCCCAGCGGAGCCGGCTGTGCATGGCCGGCGGCATACGGGACGCTGTGATGCTGCGGGACTTCAAGCTCCTCTCCGGCTTCCTGGCCATCTGGGGCACGGTCACCATTGGCAATCTGGTCCTGGGATCCTACAGCCTGTCCGCACTGTCCCAGCCCATCGCCCACAGCCAGTACCTCCGGTCCGCCCTGGGCATGGCCCTGGCGGGCTGGGGTTCCATCCTGCTGGGAGGCTGCCCCCTGCGACAGTTGATTCTGGCCGGTGAGGGCAACGGCGACTCCGCCGTGACCGTCCTGGGCATGATCGTGGGCGCCGCCGTCTCCCACAACTTCGGTCTGGCCGGCGCGGCGGATTCCGTGGCGGAGGACGGCACCTATGTGGTCGGCGGCATCGGCACTGCCGGCATGGCGGCGGTGGCCATCGGATTCGCGGTACTGCTGGCCATCACGGTGACCCATTTGCCGAAAACGGAGGCTGTATCGCGTGATTGAGCACACAATGTATGAAAATCGTCTATCGCCCTGTCCTGCCAGGCAACCGGCGATGGCGGAAAATTTTCCCATTTTGCACAGGGAAAATCCTTGAATCTGTGCCGCATATCGCGGCGAAAGGGGAATTTGATATGGTAGATACCCGCGGATACATCTGCCCCACCCCGGTGCTGATGGTGCAGAAGGCCTTGAAGGATCGGCCCGCCACGGTGGAAGTCCTGGCGGAGGCCGGCGCGGCGGTGGAGAACATCACCCGCTTCGCCCACTCCCAGGGCTATCAGGTCAGCAAGACGGCGGACGGACCGGACTGGAAACTGACCCTGACGAAATAAAAGACAGGCGGGGAGCCCGTAGGCTCCCCGCCTGCCGTTTTTCCTGTCCCGCGGTTTGAGGTCAGGATGTCTCCCGCTTTCCTTTGGCCTCCTCGATCTGGCGGTAGAGGCACTGGAGTCCGTCAGAGAGGCCGCCCACCTGGTCGATGATGCCCAGGGACACTGCCTCCTCTCCATAGACCACGCTGCCAACGTCGGCGGCCATATCGTCCTTTTTCAGCATCAGGGCCTGGAACTTCTGAGCCGTGATCTGGCTGTGGCTGGAGACGAAGGCCACGATCCGATCCTGAAGCCGCTGGAAGTAGTTGTAGGTCTGGGGGGCGGCGATGACCGTGCCGCTCATGCGGACCGGGTGGATGGTCATGGCGGCGCTGGGGACGGCAAAGCTCCGTCGGGCAGCCACTGCCAAAGGCACGCCGATGGAATGGCTTCCTCCCAGGACGATGGAGACCGTAGGCTTTGTCATGCCGGCGATCAGCTCCGCGATGGCAAGGCCCGCCTCCACGTCGCCGCCCACGGTATTCAGCAGGAAGAGGACGCCGTTCACCTCGTCGCTCTCCTCCAGCTTGGCCAGCAGGGGCAGCACATGCTCGTACTTGGTGGTCTTGGCACCGCTGGCGGCGGTGTTGTGGCCCTCGATCTGGCCGATGATGGTCATGCAGTACACGGAGCCGTGGGGCGTTTTGGTCAGGGCGGAGCCGAAGTCCACGATCTGCTGGGCGCCGTCCTTTCCGCTCTCGTCATTTTCCTCTGTGGTGTCCGCAGGTTTGGTGCGTTCTGTCATGGTAAACCCTCCTTTTCCCCGGTATTCTCTGCAATTTTATGAAAAGTACGCGCTGGACTTTCTTTTTGCCGGTTACTGTGATATGATAAAATATCTAAAGTATCTAATCTTCTACTCTGGCCCTTCTCAATAAGGAGATTCCTATGAAACAGCATTTTCAAATCCCCTGGGCTCAGATCCTGATTGTTTGCGCCGCTCTAGTTATGGCTTTTGGAATGGGGACCTCTGTTCAGGTGGAGCAAGAAGCGGTGGGGCAACGGGAAGCCTTCCGACGGAGCCTGCAAATGCTGGACCAGTACCTTTGTGCCCTATCTGAGGATCTGGGTGATCCGGATATTCTTGCCCTGGAGGCTCCCTTGGAGGATGATCGCATTCAGGAAAACCTAGTCCGGGTGCGGCGGACCTCTGTTGCCCTCAAACAGGACTATGTCTCCAACGCCGGGAGAGAGACTTCCCCGCATCCCCACGTGTATCTCTATCTCTTGGCACTAGAGGAAACGCTATTGGAGAGCAATTATCTGGATCTGGAGGCACTTTCTCAGATACTGACTATCTGCCGTTCCCTGTGGGATATTGAAACTGGACTTTCCTACAAGGAGATCATGGCCCAGCTGGAGGAAAACGTCACCTCCGGGGACTACCAGGACGCCTTGGAACTGCTGGGGATCAGCGATATGATACCAATTACCACCCAAGGAGGAACATAACTTTGGAACAGAACAAACAGCGTATTGTGGTGAAGGTGGGCACCTCCACCCTCACCCATAACTCCGGCGCGTTGGACCTTTGGAGCATGGAACATCTGGTGCGGACCCTGGCGGATCTCCAGGGCATGGGGCATGAGGTGATCCTGGTGTCCTCCGGTGCCATCGCTGTGGGCACCGCCAAGCTGGGGCTGTCCGAGCGGCCGAAGGAGCTGCGGATGAAGCAGGCAGCCGCTGCGGTGGGCCAGTGCCGGATGATGCACATTTACGACAAATTCTTCTCCGAGTACAACCGCTCCATGGCCCAGATCCTGCTGACAGGAGATGATGTGGAGGACCCGGAGCGGGCGGAGCACCTGTCCAACACCTTCTCCGCCCTGCTGGAGATGGGGGTCATCCCTGTGGTGAACGAGAATGACTCCGTCTCCTCCGCCGAGATCGAGACCGGACGCCATAAGGTCCTGGGCGATAACGACACCCTCTCTGCCATCGTGGCGGAGCTGTGCCGGGCGGATCTGCTGGTACTGCTCAGCGACATCGATGGGCTGTACGACGCGGACCCCAAGACTCACCCGGAGGCAAAGCTCCTACACCAGGTGACGGAGCTGACGCCGGAGATCCTGGAGATGGCCGGCGGCGCCGGCAGCTGGCGGGGCACCGGCGGCATGGCCACCAAGCTCTCCGCTGCCCGCATTGCCATGGAGGCCGGGTGCGATATGGTCATCACCAACGGCAGACGGATGGAAGACCTGTATGGCATCGCGGAGGGAAAGGACATTGGAACGCGATTTGTATCGGGGAAAACTAGGAATTGATGGATTGCACCCCCAGCGGAATGATTTGAAATTCGTCCGGATCCGCCGGACCCCTAAATTTCCAACTCCTAATTCCTCTTTCAAGAAAGGTGTGACGATATGACAGCATTACAGCAGCAGGGACAGGCGGCAAAGGCCGCCACCTACGTTCTGGCCACCGCCGGGACGGCCAGGAAAAACGCGGCGCTGAATGCCATTGCGGACGTTCTGACAGAGCGGCAGACAGAGTGGCTCTCCGCCAACGCAGAGGACGTGGCCGCCGCGAAGGAGGCGGGGATGCGCCCCGCCATGCTGGACCGGCTGACCCTGACGCCGGAACGGGTGGCAGGCATCGTGGACGGCGTGCGGCAGGTGGCTGCCCTTCCGGATCCCATCGGCAGAGTGGACAAGATGGAAACCCGGCCCAACGGCCTTATCATCGGCCGGCGGCGGGTGCCCCTGGGGGTCATCGCCATCATCTTTGAGGCCCGGCCCAACGTCACCGTAGACGCTGCGGCGCTGTGCCTGAAGTCCGGCAATGTGTGTATCCTCCGAGGCGGCAAGGAGGCCATCCGCTCCAACCGCTGTGTGGCGGAGCTGATGCGTCAGGCCCTGCGGTCCGTAGGTCTGCCGGAGGACTGCATCTCCCTGGTACAGGACACCAGCCACGAGACCGCCAATGAGCTGATGCACCTGGACGGCTATGTGGACGTGCTGATCCCCCGGGGTGGCGCCGGGCTGATCCGGGCCGTGGCCAAGGAGGCCAGCGTACCAGTGATCCGCACCGGCGAGGGCGTGTGCCACATCTATATCGACGATGAGGCAGACCTGGACATGGGTGCCAGCATCCTCTTCAATGCCAAGTGCTCCCGTCCCTCTGTGTGCAACGCCGTGGAGTGCGTGCTGGTCCACCGGGACGTGGCGGCGGACTTCTGGAAAAAGGCCCTTCCCCTTCTGGATGAGAAGGGCGTGGAGCTGCGGGCGGACCCGGAGGCCCTGGAGATCCTGGGCACCCGGGCGGTACCGGCAGAAGACAGCGACTGGGACGCCGAGTACGACGACTACATCCTGGCTGTCAAGACGGCAGGCGGCATGGATGAGGCCATCGATTTCATCAATGCCCACGGCACCCAGCACTCCGAGGCCATCATCACGAAGAACTACTTCAAGGCCCAGCACTTCCTGGACCACGTGGATGCGGCGGCGGTGTACGTCAACGCCTCCACCCGGTTCACAGACGGCGGCGAGTTCGGTCTGGGGGCGGAGATCGGCATTTCCACCCAGAAGATGCACGCCCGGGGCCCCATGGGACTGGAGGAGCTGACCAGCTGCAAGTACGTCATTTACGGTGAAGGACAGGTGCGGTAAGCGCCTGCCGGAAGTTAAAACGCCAAGAGGGGATGGTCTCTATGGCGGCGATCATTCTCTCCCTGCTGGCTGCAGCGCTTCTGTCGACCGTGCTGCTCATCCCCGCCGGACACCTGAAGCAGGCGCTGGGCATCCCGTCGGCGGTCTGTTCCGCTGCGGCGATGGGGCTGTACCTGCAGATGCGCACTGTCTCCGGCGGGCCTGGTACCGGAATAGCACTGGTGCAGCTGTACCTTCCCTGCGCTGTTTACGGACTGGTGATCCTGGGCGGCGCGGCCCTGGGTCCGACAGGATGGTGCTGCGGAAAAAAGCGAAGCTGAACATCTGATTCTGATTTGAAAAAAGAGGTTGATGCACAATGGCGACATTTGGTTTTATCGGCACCGGAAATATGGGCGGCGCCCTGGCCCGGGCGGCCCGCAAGCGGCTGTCCGGCGGAGAGATCCTGTTGGCGAACCGCTCCGCCACCAAAGCGGAGGCCCTGGCCCAGGAGCTGGACTGCCGGGCTGTGGACAATGCGGCGGTGGCCGCTGGGGCAGATTACATCTTCCTGGGCGTGAAGCCCTATATGGTGGCAGGGCTGATGGAGAAGATCGGCCCCGTGCTGGCGGCGCGGAAGGACCGGTTCGTGCTGGTGTCCATGGCGGCGGCCCTCACCATCCCCGACCTGCGGGAGCGGGGCTGCGGGGACTGGCCCCTGATCCGCATCATGCCCAATACCCCCTCTGCCATCGGGGAGGGCGTGATCTTCTACACCTGCGACGGCGTCACGGCGGAGGAGGAAGCGGCGTTCCTGGAGAACATGGCAGGCGCCGGGCGGCTGCTGCCCCTGGACGACCATCTGATGGACGCCGGCAGCGCCGTGGCCGGCTGCGGACCGGCCTTTGTGGACCTCTTCATCGAGGCCATGGCGGACGGCGGCGTGGCCTGCGGCCTCACCCGTCCCATGGCGATGGAGTGCGCCGCCCAGACGCTGATCGGCGCCGCGCGGCTGATGCTGGAGACGGGCCGCCATCCCGGTGCGCTGAAGGATGCGGTCTGTTCCCCCGGCGGCGCCACCATCCAGGGCGTCCGGGCGCTGGAGGCCGGCGGGTTCCGCAGCGCAGTGATGGAGGCGGTCATCGCCGCCTATGAGAAGAGTGCGGAGATGAAGTGAACGGTCCGTGGCCGGAGGCAGCTGCCTCCGGCCACGGCATTTTTTGTCCGCCTGCGGGACTTGCCAGCAGACGGCGAGATGTGGTATGATCGTTCTCCCATCTTTTTGACAGGAGGACATGTATGGCACGGGACATCATCTTGAATCTGGCAATCAGCCTGGATGGCTTCATTTGCGATGAGGACGGCGGCTTCGCATGGATCAGCGGCCAGGGAGATGTCCGGGCCGACACGGCGGACCACTTCGACTTCGACGGCTTCCTGGCATCCTGCGACACCATCGTTATGGGTCGAAAGGCTTATGAGGACTGCCTTAGTTCTCTGCCCGAAGCGGCGGAAAAGCGATTCCTGGTGGCCTCCCGGACACCTCGGGCGCCGGAGGGCAGGGTTGTCTTTCTCTCCGCCGATGTGGTGGCGGAAGTTCTGGCGCTGAAGGACCGGCCCGGCAAGCACATCTGGCTGTTCGGCGGTGGAGAGCTGGCCTCCGACTTCATTCGCGCCGACGCCGTAGACCGGTATATCGTCGGCATCCTGCCGGTGATCCGGGGCAAGGGCCGGCGGCTGTTTCAGGAGGGGATTCCGCCGGTGGAACTCCATCTGGACCGCTGCACGGTCTCAGACGGCATCCCTATTCTGGAGTACAGCCGGCGGGGCCGGTAAGGCAGATAGACAACAGCCGCAGGGAGCGTTCCCTGCGGCTGTTGTTTTGTGATTTGAGAAGATCTGACTTCTGTCGCTCAGGCAGCAGCGTTGGCGGCCCGGTACAGGAAGGTCACAATCTGGCCCCGCTGGCAGACGGTGTCGGGAGAGAACGTGCTGCCGTCACCGGTGCCGAGGGTGACGCCCTGGGCCACGGCCCAGTTCACCGCGGCGGCGTAGTCCGCGTCAGCGGCCACGTCGGTGAAGGAAGCGGCAGCAGCCTCGGGGCTGTCGGCGGCAACCCACATGAAGTACACCGCCATGGCGCGGGTGCAGCCCGCATAGGGATCAAAGGTCTCGCCTTCCACCAAGCCCTGCTCACTGGCCCACTGGACGGCCTTGAAGAAGTACAGGCTGGTGTCCGTCACATCGGTATAGGCGGGTTCCGTGCTAGCAGGCTCCGGAGAACCGGCGGCGCGCCACAGATAGGTGATGATCTGGGCACGGGTGCAGTTCTGGTAGGGAGAGAAGGTGGTGGCGGTGGTGCCGTTGGTGATGCCCTCGTCCACGGCCCACTCAATGCCGTCATAGTAGGGAGAGGTCGCCGCCACGTCGGTGAAGGCCAGGCCCTGGTCAACAGTGATGCGGCCAGCGGGCTGACCGTAGGCCTCTTCGGTGACGGTGCCCTTTAGCTCGTCGGTGATGTAGTCCATGACCACCTCATCCATGGAGAGGCCCAGGTCATAGTTGACGGAGGCAGCCGCGAACGCATAGTAGGTGTCGCCGCCGGCGGCCATGAAGTCGTTGGTGGCGATGGTGTAGGTGGCGTTGGCATCAAAGGGCTCGCCGCCCACAGTCTCGATGGTGACGCGCTGGATGCTCTTGGGGCCGTAGTAGGTGGAGCCGGGATACTGCTCGCCCTGGTCATAGGCCTTGGTGGTGTCCACGGTGAACTCGATGCCGCTCACCTGGGGGAAGCCGCCGATAGAGGTGGGCGTGCAGTAGGTGGAAGCCTCCAGAGCCTCCAGCAGCTCGGCGCCGGTGACTTTCACGATGGAGAGGGTGTTGCCGAAGGGCAGCACAGTGTTGATATCCTTCTTGGTGATGTCGCCGGCGGCGATGGAGGCGCGGATGCCGCCGCCGTTGGTGACAGCCGCGTCCACCTCAGTGCCCTCACGCTCGGCGCCCCAGACCAGAGCGTCGCAGATCAGGTCGCCCAGGTTGGTCTCCTCGGTACGGTTACCGGGCTCCTTCTCGCCGTTCAGGGCCACTTCGGTCTTTGCAAACACCGTGCCGTATTCCTTGTCGATCTCCGCCTGGATCTTGGCGGCGCGGGCAGCCACATCAGCGTCCGTGGCGGTCAGGTCGGCAACGGGGGTAGTGGCGGTGGTGATGGTGCCGTCGGCATCGATGGTGACCACGCCCACGCTCTCCAGCTTGGTGCCGGTAGAGGTCACCAGAGTGTCGCCCACCTTCCCGGTACCGCCAGCGGCGGCCTTCACGTCCTCAAGGGTGGAGTGAGAGTGGCCGTCGATGAACACGTCGATGCCCTCCACCTTCTCCAGCAGGTCGATGGAGCGGTTGCCGGTGGACTCGGCATCGATGCCCAGGTGGCCCAGGCAGATGATGTACTCGCAGCCCTCTGCCTCCAGTGCGTCCACCTGATCCTGCGCGCAGTCGAACATCTTATCGCCGGCCAGGAAGGTCACGCCCTGGATCTTGGCGGGGTGGGCCTTGGTTGCGGTCTCCGGGGTGTCCAGGCCGAACACGCCGATCTTGGTGCCGTCGGGCGCGGTGAAGACCACGTTGTCCTCAAAGGCCACCTGGCCGTTGTACAGGACATTGGCGTCCACGATGGTGAAGTCGGCGTCCGCCTCCAGATCCTTGAGGTTCTGGTAGCCGTAGTCGAACTCATGGTTGCCCATGCTGGCCACGTCGTAGCCGGCCAGGTTCATCAGCTCCACGGCGGTGGCGCCCTCAGACGTGCTGACGGTGGGATCGCCCTGGATGAAGTCACCGGCGTCCATCAGCAGGACGTAGGCGCCGCGGGCCTCGTAGGCGTCCTTCAGCGCGGCCACTTTGGCATAGCCGCTGATGGCGCCATGCACATCATTGGTGTGCAGGATGACGATGTCGCCGTCCAGATCCTGTGCCGTCTCTTCCGCCGCATTGGCGGTGACGGCCAGGGAGAACGTCATGACCACCGCCAGCAGCAGGGACAAGACTTTCTTTTTCATTCTGTTACCTCCTCTGAAAGCGCGGGAGATGACCTCCCGTGGTATGGATATAGTATAGCACATCTGGAAAAAATGGACAGAGGGGACTTCGCGGATTTTTCGAAAAAAACCACCAGAAATATCCCACGTTTTTTGTAGAAGAAGCGCAATTTTTTTCTACCCGCACTTCTGGCATTCCCTTGCGGCGGGTGTTATACTGAAAAAAAGCGTCTGCCGGAGCTTCCCGGCAGCCTGCCGCCGGGCGGCCGCATCGTGCCGCAGACACACAAGGAGGTATATTTATGACCACATTGCTCAGGGGCGGGACCATCATCACCGGTGCCGGACAGCGGCGGGCCGACCTGCTGCTGGACGGGGAGAAGATCGCCTGGGTGGGCCGGGGACCTCAAGCCGCAGACCGGGAGGTGGATGTCTCCGGCTGTTTCCTCTTCCCCGGCTTTATCGACGCCCACACCCACTTTGACCTGGATGTGGCGAACACCACCACGGCGGATGATTTCTGCACCGGCTCCCGGGCGGCCCTGCGGGGCGGCACTACTACGGTCATCGACTTCGCCTGCCCCAACAAGGGCGAGTCCCTGCACCACGGCCTGGACCTGTGGCATCAGAAGGCGGACGGCAGGACTTTCTGCGACTACGGCTTCCACATGACCATCGACGACTGGAACGAGTCCATCCGGGCAGAGCTGCCGGACATGTTCGCCCAGGGCATCTCTTCTTTCAAGATGTATCTCACCTATCCCGCCATGATGATCGGCGACCGGGACATCTACTGGGCACTGAAGGAGCTGAAGCGGCTGGGGGGCATCGCCGGCTTCCACTGCGAGAACGCCGGTGTCATTGACGGCATGATCGCCGAGCGGAAGGCCGCCGGAGAGCTCTCCCCCGCCTCCCACCCCCGCACCCGACCGCCCTATCTGGAGGCTGAGGCAGTGAGCCGCCTGCTGCGGATCGCCCAGGCAGCGGACGCGCCGGTGGTCATCGTCCACCTCACCAACCGGGAGGCCCTGCTGGAGGTGGACCACGCCCGGAAGCGGGGCCAGACCGTGTATGTGGAGACCTGTCCCCAGTACCTGCTGCTGGACGAGAGCGTGTATTTCAACGAGGACTACTCCGCCGCTGCCCGGTATGTGTGCGCGCCGCCCCTGCGGGACAAGGCCGAGCAGGAGCACCTGTGGAAGGGCCTGCGGCGGGGCGCTATCCAGACCGTGTCCACAGACCACTGCTCCTTCACCCTGGCCCAGAAGGACATGGGCCGGGAGGACTTCACCAAAATCCCAGGCGGCCTGCCCGGCGTGGAGACCCGGGGCGAGCTGCTGTACTCCTACGGCGTGGCCAAGCGGAAGATCAGCGCCGCCCAGATGTGCCGGGTGCTCAGCGAGAATCCCGCCCGGCTGTATGGTCTCTATCCCCGGAAGGGCGTGCTGCGGCCCGGCAGCGACGCGGACATCGTGGTCTACGACCCCGGCGCCAGCCATGTGATCCGAGCGGAGGACTGCGTGGCCAATGTGGACTACAACCCCTATGAAGGCTTCGTCACCGCCGGCGGCATCCGGCAGGTGTGGCTGCGGGGGCAGCTCTCCGTGGAAAACGGAAAGGTCCTGGTGGAGGCGCCGGCGGGCAAGTATATGGCCCGGGGCAAGAACTCCCTGTGAGCATTCGTCCATGAATCTCGTCATCATCGGGCGCTTCCCTGCGGCCACAGACACGCAGATCAGGGCATTCCTTCCCGCTGACCGGGAGGTTTTTATCACCGAATCGGATCTGTCCGGCCCCTTTTTGCAGAGTGCGGATGCGCTCATCCCGGAACACATCCCGATTCCCTCTTTTGGGGACAAGGCTCTGAAGCTGCGGATGATTCAAACCGGGGCCGGGTATGGCGAAGATAGAGCCGTCTGCTTTTCTGGTCAACATGGCCAAGAGGGATCGTTCACGAAGAGGTCCTGATCGAGGCTTTAAGCGACCATCAGATCGCCGGCGCTTGCCCGGATGTCTTTGAGGCAGAGCCATTTTCCCAAGCAAGCTGGCTGAGGGCGCTCCTCAACGTAATCCTCGCGCCGTACACAGCAGGGGATCCTGGCGGCGTGAAACTGCACGAAAAACAGGATTCCTTTTTCCCAGTAGCATCCGGCAGGCACGGAGCGGAGAAATGCCCGCCAACATGCTGAACCGGGACACCTGGAAGGCGTGGAGATAAGCCCCTTCTGCAGGTGGACAGCCCATAGACGTAAAAGAGCTGTGCGTTCAACTGAAAAACAGGCGTCTGCCTCATTTGGAATGAGGCGGACGCCTGTTCTGCTTTTCATGCGTTTCTGTTACTCTTCTGCCAGTCCCTCCCACTGGACATCCACGATGGTGCCGCCGGAGAACTCAATGTACTCACTCTTCAAAATATAATCCGTCTTGCCGATCCGGACCTCCTGGTCTCCCACCTTGGTGGTCATGACCTCGCCGGCAGGCGTCTCCGTGGTGGCGGTGAAGAGCAGCGTCACATGCTCCGGATCCTCGATCCACTGCCCATCGGGGCCCAGCACGTAGTAGGGCTCCATCTCCACGCTCTCAATCTGGCCGCCCACCAGAGCGCCGGAGGCCATCAGCGGAGAGGGCAGATGGGCCTGGCAGGTCTCGTACAGCTCCGTGGGCACACCCTCGCACTTAACCACATAGGTCACCTTCACCATGCCGCCGTCCTCGGCGGCGGTGCCGCCGCTGCTGCCCAGCAGCTTCCAGGCTCCAAAAGCCACCACCGCCACGATCAAAATCACGGCGATGATGTCGATGATGTTGAACTTTCCAACGCGTTTTGCTTTCTGTTCCATGGTCTCCTCCGTAAAAGGCGCGGACGCGCCTGTATTTGGCGTTTGTCGTCTGGACAATATCTGGTTCGTATTGTATAATATTTCTCGCGATTTCACAACCCCTATTTGCGGAAAGCGGAAAGAAAGGCATTCCATGAAGGTCATTCATCTCATCAGCGGCGGAGACTCCGGCGGCGCAAAAACCCATGTGCTGAGCCTGCTGCAACATCTGAATCAAACCATCACCGCCCAGCTGGTGTGCTTCCGGGACGGCCCCTTTGCCGAGGAGGCCCGCCAGATGGGCATTCCCACCATGATCTGCGGGGGCAACAACGTCTTCCGCACCCGGCGGAAGCTGGCGGCCTATATCCGGGAGGGCGGCTACGAGATCATCCACTGCCATGGCTCCCGGGCCAACATGATCGGCGCCATGCTCCGCAAGGTCACGGGACTGCCGGTGGTGACCACCGTCCACAGCGACTACCGCCTGGACTACATGGGCCGCCCCCTCAGCCATCTGACCTTCGGCACCATCAACGCCCTGGCCCTGCGGCGGCTGGATTACCGGATCGGCGTGTCCGACGCCATGGTGGACCTGCTGATCTCCCGGGGCTTCCCGGCGGACCGGTTCTACACCATCTATAACGGCATCGACTTCACGCCCCCGCCCACCCAGGGGGACCGGCTGGAGTACCTGAGGAGCCTGGGCGCAGATGTGGACGAGAACTCTGTGGTGGTAGGCATCGCCGCCCGGATGAATCCGGTGAAGGACATGGCCACTCTGGTGCGGGGCTTCGCCGCGGGCCACGCCAAGTGCCCCCGACTGCGGCTGCTGATCGCCGGCGACGGGCCGGAGAAGGACAAGCTCACCGCCTTGGCGGCAGAGCTGGGCGTAGAGCGGCAGGTGTGCTTCGCCGGATGGATCTCCGGCGGCATGGACCGGTTTTACAGCGCCCTGGACATCAACGCCCTCACCAGCCTGTCCGAGACCTTCCCCTATGCCCTGACGGAGGGGGCCCGGTTCCATCTGGCTACCGTCTCCACCGCCGTGGGAGGCATCCCCTATCTCATCGACCAGGACGTGAACGGCTATCTCTTCCAGCCCGGCGACTGGCAAGCCCTGGGCAACGATCTGGCCGCCCTGGGCAATGACGATGAATTGCGCCGCCGCTTGGGGGAAAAGCTCTATGAAAAGGCGTCCACCCAGTTCTCTATTCAGAAGACCGTGTCCACCCAGCTGCAGATATACGCCTCCATCCTCCGCCGCCACCGGCGGCGCTCCTCCGCCCGGGACGGCGTGGTGATCTGCGGCGCCTACGGCCGGGGCAACGCAGGTGATGACGCCATTCTGGAGGCCATCCTCCAGGAGATGCGCTCCATCGACCCGGACATGCCCATCACCGTGCTCAGCAAGGATCCCAGGAGCACCCGGCTCACCTACCGGGTGCGGGCGGTGCACCGTTCCAACTTCCTGGCCTGGCACGCCGCCATGTGGAACAGCCGCCTGTACATCAACGGCGGCGGCAGCCTGATCCAGGACGTGACCTCCCGCCGCTCCCTGTGGTTCTATCTGGCCAATATCCGGGCGGCAAAGCGGGCAGGCAACCGGGTACAGATGTACGGCTGCGGCATCGGCCCCGTCACCCGGGAGAGCCACCGGAGTCTGGCCGCGAAGATCATCAACAAATATGTGGATGTCATCACCCTGCGGGAGCCGGACTCTTTGGAAGAACTGCGGGCCATGGGGGTGACGGAGCCGGAGGTCCTGTTGACTGCGGACCCGGCGCTGATCCTGCAGAAGGCCCCGGACGACGAGACCGACAGCGTGCTGCTGCGCGCCGGTATCCCGCCCCACGGCAATTACCTCTGCTTTGCCCTGCGGCGGTGGAAGGGGTTTGAAGAGAAGGCCCCCCTCTTCGGCGCGGCGGCGGAATACGCCTACCGCACCTATGGTCTGACGCCGGTGTTCGTGGCGGTGGAAAAGCATCTGGACCCCGGTGCGGGCCAGCTGGCCGCCCGCGGGCTGACGATCCCCCACTATTTCCTGGACGATGCCGGCGGCGCCGGGACCATCATCGGCGCCCTCAGCCGGATGCAGGCGGTGGTGTCCATGCGGCTCCACGCGCTGATCTTCGCCGCCGGGCAGGGGATCCCCCTGGCGGGCGTTGTCTACGACCCCAAGGTCTCCGCCTTCCTGCGGTATATCGGACAGGAGCAGTTCGTGGATCTGGCAGAGCTGACCGGGCAGAATCTCTGCGCCATGATGGACCAGTGCGTAGCCCAGGCGGCCCACCCGGAGGCCCAGGCCGCCGCCGTGCGGAACCTGCAGGCCATGGAGCAGAAGAATGTGGAGGTGGCCCGCCGCCTGCTGAAGGGTTGACGGGGCCACCTGTTGGAGGAATCTATGAAAATTATGGTCTATGAGGCCCGCCCGGACGAACGGGCGGACCTGGAGAAGCAGGCGGCGCTCCACGGAGTGGAGCTGTCTGTCACAGACGCGGTGCCCACACTGGAGAACGCCTCTCTGGCCGCCGGCTGCATCGGCGTGTCCATCCTGGGCCAGGGGTGCATCGACGCGGCCCTGCTGGATGCCTATCACGCCCTCGGCATCCGGTATCTCTCCACCCGCACCATCGGATATGACCACATTGACCTGGACCACGCCCGATCCATCGGCCTGCGGGTGTGCAGCGCCAGCTATGCCCCCAACGGCGTGGCCGACTTCACCGTCATGATGATCCTCATGTGCCTGCGGCATTACAAGCAGGCTCTGTGGCGGGGGCAGGTCAACGACTTCTCTCTCACCGGCCTCCAGGGCCGCGAGATGAAGGATCTGACCATCGGCATCATCGGCACCGGCCGGATCGGCGCCCAGGTTGCCCGAAATCTCTCCGGCTTCGGCTGCCGGATTCTGGCCTATGACCTGCGGCGCAATCCGGCAGTGGAACCCCAGGTCACCTATGTGGACTTCGACACCCTTCTGGCCCAGTCGGATGTCATCACCCTCCACATGCCTCTGCTGGACTCCAACCGCCACATCATCAACCGGGAATCCATCGCCAAAATGCGGGACGGCGTGGTAATCGTCAACTGCTCCCGCGGCGAGCTGGCGGATATCGAGGCCCTGATTGAGGGGATCGAGACGGGAAAAATCGGCGCCCTGGGTATGGACACCGTGGAGGGGGACGAGGGCATCATCCACGCCGACCACCGGGTCGACATTCTGCCCAATCGGAACTGGTTCTATCTCCACCAGTTCCGCAATGTCATCATGACCCAGCACATGGCCTTTTACACCGATGCCGCCGTGTCCAGCATGGTGGACTGCGGCATCGGCGGCATCTGTCAGATGGCCGCAGGCGAGTCCTGTCCCACTGAGCTGACAGGCCCGGTACAGTAAGCCGCTACCTCCCGCCGCGGGTCCGGCGGCGCTGGACGGAGATCGTCTCCAGCGTCTCTCCCAGCTGAACCAGCAGCGCCGCTGTCAGCTCCAGGTCCTCGTCGTTCAGCCGGGCAGCCAGAGAGACCGCCAGGGTGTTGACAGCGGTGGTCAGGGCCAGCGGATCACAGGAAAGTTCCATCATCGCATCACCGCTCTCATTCTATGCCTGAGCGGAGCCATTCATCCTGCTCCGCCGGTGTGAACACATTTTAGAAAGGGACGGCCGCCCTGTGAGCGGCCGTCCCTTTTTCCAAAATGCACGTGCTCAATCCCTCTCCGTCTCTTCCCCGCCTCCCTGCTGGAAGGGGGGCACCGGCTCACCGGCGTGATAGGCGTTGGTGCGGACATTGATATACTGGGCCTTCAGCTTGGAGTAGACGATGGTCTGGCTGGAGTACAGCCCATTGTAGCCGGAGAGCATGTAGCTGATGCCGCAGATCAGGGCAAAATACAGCAGCCCACCATCCCCGAACAGCTCCACGGACAGGAAGATGGAGGCCAGCGGGCAGTTGGTGGCCCCGCAGAACACAGCGGCCAGCCCCAGCGCCGCGGCGAAGCCAGCCGGAATCCCCAGCAGCGGCCCCGCCACACAGCCGAAGGTGGCCCCCACGAAGAAGGAGGGCACCACCTCACCGCCCTTGAACCCTGCGGAGAGCGTCACCGCGGTGAACAGAATCTTCAGCAGAAACGCCTCCGGCCGGGCAGTGCCCTGCTCCACGGCGGCGGTAATGAGATCCATGCCCGCGCCGTTGTAATCCCGGGTCCCGCAGAGGTATGTCAGGGCAATGACCGCACCGCCACCGACAAGGACGCGGAGCCAGGCATTGGGCAGGCGCTTCTTCATCTGATGCTCCGCGAAGTGCAGGGTCCGGCACAGCAGAACGGACACCAGGGCGCAGCCTACGCCCAGCACCGCCACCCGCAGCAGCATCAGCTTCTCCAGCTCCGGCGCCGCCACAGAAAAGCGGGTGGGCGCCACCCCCAACTCCACAGAAATCCAGTAGGCCACCAGGGAGGCGGTCAGACATGGAATGAACGCCACGTGGTACACCACGCCGATGCTGATGACCACGATGGCGAACACCGTGGCGGTAAGGGGTGTGCCGAACAAGGCGGAGAAAAACGCCGCCATGCCTGCCATGGTGGCGGTGCGCAGGTCCCGGTCATCCAGATTGAAAAGGTTCCCCGCATGGCGGCCGATGGTGCCGCCCATCTGGAGAGCCGCGCCCTCCCGTCCGGCGCTGCCGCCGCACAGGTGGGTGAGAATTGTCCCCAGGAAGATGGCGGGCAGCAGCCAGATGGACAGGGGCTTTCCGTGGTGTACCGCGTCGATGATGTCGTTGGTACCCTGGCCCTCCGTCTTTGTCAGCTTGTAGAAGGCCACGATCACCAGTCCCGCCGCCGGCAGACACCACAACAGCCAGGGATGTTGCTCCCGCAGCTCTGTGGCCCGCTCCACACCGATGTGGAACAGGGAGCCCACCACGCCGCAGCAGACGCCGGTGACCAGCGCCACCGCCAGCCACTTGGCCATGGCCTGGACGTAAAGGCCCACGCGGGTGTGGCCATGCTCCTTTTCCAATCCGTTCACTTCCCTTCCCCGCCGCCGAAGGGCGGGCCGTGCTTGCAATGGAAATATTATACGGCAGGCCGCCGTTCTTTGCAACAGGCATGGTGCGCCACGCGAAAAGGGCCGGTCCGAAAATCGGGCCGGCCCGTATTGTCAGGCAGACTCAATCACTTTGCAGCAGCCTTTTTCCTGCCCCACATCTTGTTGCCGTCCTTGTCCCATATACCAAAGCCGGAGAAGGCGCAGAGGATGGAGAAGATGGGTACAATGAAGATGAACCAGCAATACGGGATATACTCCGTGCCGCAGCCCAGTACCTCCATCACATACAGCGTGGCAACGCCCCAGGGGACGATGGGTGCACTCAGGGTCCCCGCATCCTCCAGCGTCCGGGAGAGGACCCTGCGGTGGATGCCCATGCGGTCGAAGGCGTCCTCGAAGGTCTGCTCGGTGACGATGATGGCCACGGTCTGGCCGCCGGCCGTGAGGAAGTTGACGATGTAGCAGTAGATCAGAGTGACGGTCACCAGGACGCCGCGGCTCTTGATGAACTTCAGCAGCACGTCCTTGGCCAGCACGTCCAGGATGCCGGTGGCGGTGATGATGCCGCCCATGACGCTGGCTACCATGAAGGTGATCAGCAGACCGGTCATGCTGGTAATGCCGCCGCGGTTGAGCATCGGGTCCACAATGTCCACGCCGGTAGACAGTGTGAAGCCGTTGGCCGCATAGTTCATCAGCTCCACAAAGTTCACTCCCTGAAATACCATGGCGAACACGATGCTGACCACCACAGTGAGGCCCATACCCAGCAGGGCCGGCAGCTTGAACACCGACACCAGCAGCACCAGGATGGCGGGCAGGATCAGGATGGGATTGAGGTTGAAGTGCTCCGCCAGGGTGTCGCAGATCAGGTTGGCGCGAGTCGTATCCATCTCGCCGCCGCTATGCATCAGGCCGGCGGCGGTAAACAGCACCAGCGCCACCAGTGCAGCGGGAATAGTGGTGTACATCATGGACCCGATGTGGTCATACAGGGGAACCCTGCTGACACCGGAGGCCAGGTTCGTGGTGTCGGACAGAGGGGACATCTTGTCGCCGAACCAGGCACCGCAGACCACCGCAGCAATGACCAGCGGTACCGGGATGGAAGTAGTGGAGGCCACGCCCACCAGGGCAATGCCCATGGTCGCCACGCTGCCGAAGGAGGTTCCGGTGAACTCCGCCGTCAGCCCGCTGAGGACGAAGGCCAGGGGCACCAGGATTTTCGGGGAGATCAGCTTCATGCCGTAGTACATCAGGGCCGGGACCGTGCCGCCGGCCATCCAGATGCCCACCAGCATGCCCACCATGATGACGATCAAAAATGTCGGGATGCAGTCGGACACCACTCGCAACAGCGTCCTTTCCACATCCGCCCAAGGGATATCCAGCAGGAGCGCGATTACCACGGCGATCAGGGCCGCGATGAACACGGACATAGTGGTGTCCACGCCCAGGTTGATGAGCGCCACCAGCACGGCCACGATCACCAGGAAGGAGATCACGGCGAAAGCCGGAGTTGGGGTCTTCCGCGTCTTGACTGTCTTTGTCTTATCCATTCTCGTTTCTCCCTTCTAGATTGTACGGCGGCGCGGGACCGCGCCCGCGGCGCCGCAGGAGTCCTCCGTTCAGCCCAGCAGCTCCCGGGTCAGGAATGCCAGAGCCGAGTCCATCCGGGCGGCCCGAAACGCACAGGATTTGAATCGGTGCTCCGCGCCATGGACCACCAGGAATTCCGCCCGGTCTCCATAGATCTCCTTGTACCGCTCCGAACAGTGGATGGAGGCCGTCACGTCCTCATCCCCGTGTACCAGATTCACGCGCTTGGTGAATTTGGCCGCCACGGCGTAAGGATCCAGCTCCAAGGCATCCTGATAGAAGCCCAGGCCCACCCGCAGGCCCTCGTAGTCTGCGTAGCCCTTCTCCTCGATGTCAGACACATCCACGCCGCAGAGCATCTTGTGCTTCATGTTGTAGACCACGTCCGGCGCCGGGCACCACAGGCTCAGGGCGCACACGTCCGCATCCCGCAGGCCCGCCACCATGGAGGCCACACATCCCCCCATGCTCAGGCCGTGGATCGCGATCCGGCTCTGGTCCACAAAGTCCAGACTCTTGACATAGTCCAAGATGGCAAGGCCGTCTTCCACCTCACTGGAGACAGTCATGTCCTCGAACCGCCCGTCGCTGTCGCCGCTGCCGGCAAAGTCGAACCGGACACTGGCGATCCCCCGCTCACACAGCCTGCGGGAGAGCTCCGTGTGGACGAAGTTGATCTCGTTCCGGTCGTCGCAGAAGCCGTGGAACAGGATCACAAAGGGTACTTTCCCCGGCCGCTGGTCTGGCACATGCAGCATCCCCCGTAGGGTCAGGCCGCGGCTCTCGCACTCCACATACCGTTCCATCTCTCTTCCTCCTTTCTCCGCAGGCACCGTTCCGCTGGCCGGCCCCCGCTTGGTTTCTGATCTATGCAAAGCCGCTCCGCGGCCTCACATCTCACTCAGGCCTCCTGCCGGAAGCAGCGCCCCTCCACCCGGGCGCCCAGGCGGCTGAACAGCTCGTTGGTAATGGTGCCGGCGTTCTCCGCCAGCTCCTCTGCGTAGATGACACAGTCCCCCTGGCGGCCGATGAACACCGCCTCGTCCCCCACCCGGACATCTTCAATGCCGGTGACGTCCAGCATCAGCTGGTCCATACAGATCCGGCCGATGCCCTGGGCGTACTGTCCCCGGACGATGGCCCGCAGCTTTCCGCCGCTGAGGCAGCGGGGGATGCCGTCGGCGTAGCCGATGGAGACGGAGGCCACCTTGGTGGGCCGCTCCGCCCGGAAGATCCGGCCGTAGCTCACCGTCTCCCCGGGTCCGATCTCCCGCACAGAGGTGATCCGGGCCTTCAGGGTCATGACCGGCATGGGCTGCAGGTCCTCCCGCAGGTAGTCCGCCGCGCTGCTCTTGACGCCAAACATCAAAATGCCCAGGCGGGCGTAGTCATAGGCGTACTCCGGGTAGTTCACCGCCGCATAGCTGCTCAGAAGGTGAACCGTCCCCAGCTCCACGCCCCGGGCCTGGAGGGACTCCACCACGCTTTTGAAGGTCTCCGCCTGCCAGCGGGAAAAGTCCACATGTTCCTCCTCGTCCGTGTCCGCCACGCAGAGGTGGGAGTAGATGCCGGTGACCTGCAGGATGCCGTTCTCATACACCCGCCGGATGGCGTCCAGGTCCTCCGGCAGGAATCCGATGCGGTGCATACCCGTGTCCACTGCGATATGTACCTTGAGGCGCACGCCGTTCTCCCGGCAGTAGGTCTCCAGCTGGGCGGCGTGGTCCGGGCAGGTGGCGGTCTGGGTCAGCCCGTGCTCTGCCAGCAGGTGGAAATACGCAGGGGCGCTGTATCCCAGGATCAGGATCTCCCCCTGGATGCCGGCCTCCCGCAGCTGGACCGCCTCGTCCAGCGTGGCAGTGGCAAAGTGGCGGATGCCCAGCTCCCACAGCTGGGCGGCCACCGCCCGCGCCCCGTGTCCGTAAGCGTCCGCCTTCACCACGCCCATGATCCGGCAGCCCGCTGGCAGAAGGCTCTGGTAGCGCCGGATGTTGTGGGCCAGGGCCTCCCTGTCCAATTCAATCCAAGTCCGATTCATCTATCTCCCTGCCGCCGCAGTGCGGCGGCGCTCCCTTCCCAAAATTCTTGATCCCGTCAAGAGGTCATACCAATGGCAATTTTTTTCAGAATACCCGAAGTCTGCCAAAAAAGCAAGTTTTCTGCAAGTTTTTTTGTGCCCCTAAAACTTTTTACGGGCTGTCCGCCGTCCTCTCTCACAGGCGGACTCATCCCGCTTTTCCGGTTGATTCTTTCCAATTCTGTGCTATACTGGAAGAGGAAACAGACAGATGTCTGCGCGCCGATGCGAAACCCCAGAACAAAAAGTTTGGAGGAAATGAGTATGAAATACGGACGTACCTATAATTTCTCCGCCGGACCCGCCATGATGCCGGAGGAGGTCTTGGAGGAGATCGCCGCCGAGATGATGAATTACCGGGGCAGCGGCATGTGCGTCATGGAGATGAGCCACCGCTCCAAGGTCTTTCAGCAGATCCGGGACGAGGCCGAGGCGGACCTGCGTCAGCTGATGGGCATTCCCGACAACTACAAGGTTCTGTTCGTTCAGGGCGGCGGCACCGTGCAGTTCGCCATGGTGCCCATGAATCTGATGAAGAACGGCGTGGCCTGCTATGTGGAGACCGGCAACTGGTCAAAGAAGGCCATCAAGGAGGCCCAGAAGTACGGTGAGGTGAAGATCGTCGCCTCCTCCGCGGACAAGAACTTCTCCTACATCCCTGACTGCTCCGATCTGGACATCCCCGACAACGCAGATTACGTCTATATCTGCGAGAACGAGACCATCAACGGCACCACCTATTTCCATCTGCCCAACACCAAGGGCAAGATCCTGGTGTCGGATCAGTCCTCCATGTTCCTCTCCCGTCCCTGCGATGTCACCAAGTACGGCCTGATCTGGGCGGGCGTACAGAAGAATGTGGGTCCCGCCGGCATGGCGGTGGTCATCATCCGGGAGGACCTGTTGCGGGAGGACCTGCCCCAGTTCGTGCCCACTTACATGAGTTACAAGACCCATGCGGACAATGACTCCCTGTACAACACTCCCAACTGCTGGGCCATCTACTGCTGCGGCAAGGTCTTCAAGTACCTGCTGGCAAACGGCGGACTGGAGGCCATGAACAAGCGCAACGAGGAAAAGGCCGCGGTGCTGTACGATTTCCTGGACCAGAGCAAGTTCTTCACCGGTGCTGTCCGCAAGGAGGACCGTTCCCTGATGAACGTGCCCTTCGTCACCCCCAGCAAGGAGCAGGATGCCGATGTGGTGGCCGCCTCCAAGGCCGCCGGCTTCGACAACCTGAAGGGCCACAAGAGCGTGGGCGGCCTGCGGGCGTCCATCTATAATGCCATGCCCAAGGAGGGCGTGGAGGCCCTGGTGGAGTTCCTGAAGAAGTACGAGGCAGAGCACGCGTAACGGCTTTCCATGGAGGACCTGCTCCCCCATGGAGGCCCCCCGTCAGTCTGCAGACTGGTGAACGCCGCCCAAGGCGGCTGAGTCGGGGAATTTTGGGCAGGTACACGCCCTGCGGAAAAGGATTAAAAATTCTTCTTTTGCCTCCGGCAAAAGAACTGGGGAAACCGGCGAAGCGCCGCCAGCGGTCTCGAAAGCGAGCCGATTTCGAGACCGCGGCGCGATTGGCGGCCCAAAAGGGCCGGGAATCGCAATGCCGTAACGGTGTAGCCCCCACGATTTCTACCAGCCCCCTTCCTTTTGTGCGGGTGGGAGAGCGAGTGGAACACGCCAGGCGTATCTCCACTCTTCACGCTCCACATCTTCACTCCGGTGAAGCCAGAGAGGCTTCGCCTTCCCCCTTCTTGCGATGGAGTCCGGAGCGTCAGGCAGACTGCCGTACGCGCAGCTCCTATCTCTGAACTCCACTCTCACGGAGGCGCCTGTCCCCCAATGGGCGTTTGGGGTTTCCGACATTGGCACCCCTGGGGTGTGCCGGAAATGTATGAAAAGGGGTATTATATATGGCATTAAGAGTTTTGGTTACCGATGGGATGGATGCTGGCGCAATGGAACAGCTGCGCAAGGATGGATATGAAGTCATCGAGCAGTTCTATGAGCCCGATCAGCTGGGCGCAGCCCTGCGGGACTTCGACGTGGTTATCATCCGCAGCGCCACCAAGATCAAGGAGCCGCAGATCGACGCCGCCGCAGGCAGCCGCCTGAAGCTCATCATCCGGGCCGGCGTCGGTGTAGACAACATCGCAGTCAAATACGCAGAGGAACACGGCATCCAGGTGAAGAACACGCCCCGCGCCTCCTCCAACGCGGTGGCGGAGCTGGCTCTGGCCCTGCTGTTCTCCTGTGCCCGGAACATCTCCATCGCGGGCCACACCATGCGGGAGAACAAGTGGGAGAAGAAAGCCTACTCCAAGGGCTTTGAGCTCTCCGGCAAGACTATGGGCGTCATCGGCTATGGCCGGATCGGCCAGCTGGTGGGCGCCAAGGGTCAAGCCCTGGGCATGAATGTGCTGTCCGTGGTCCACCGCAACAAGCCGGAGGGCTGCGAGTGCGAGACCATGCACTTTGTCACTATGGACGAGCTGCTCTCCCAGTCCGACATCGTCGTCCTCTGTGCCCCCAGTGGCGACAAGCCCCTGGTGGATGCGGAGTCCCTTGCGAAGATGAAGGATGGCGTGGTGATCATCAACGTCTCCCGGGGTGCCAACGTGAACGAGGCCGCCCTGCTGGACGCTCTGAACTCCGGCAAGGTCAAGGCCGCCGGTCTGGACGTGTGGCTGAGCGAGAAGGATCCCAACTGGGCCCTGGCCTCCCACCCGGCTGTCTCCTGCACGCCCCACATCGGCGCAGGCACCAAGGAAGCCCAGAAACGCATCGGCGCGGAATTGGTGGACATTGTAGAGAACTTCGGCTGATCAGTATTCCCGGTCAAACGCCCCTCCCGTTTTCACGGGAGGGGCGTTTTTCTGTGCCGTCTTTCCGATTTTTTCTTTTTCCGTAAATTGTTCCTATATTTTTATAATTTTTTAACTGCCATCCCTATTTACTTTTCAAAGTTGGCAGTGTATAATAGGGGCCATACAATCGCAGAACAGAAGGTGATGGCTTGAGGCAGGCAGTTGTCCCGTCCCAGTATCTGCAGATCGCTTTGGATCTGGCTACCCGCATCGCCCAGGGTGAGTTGACGGAGGGCAGCCGGATTTACGGTCGGTCGGTGCTGGCGTCGGAGTACGGGGTATCCCCGGAGACGATCCGCAAGGCCCTGCGGCTGCTGGCGGACATGAAGGTGGTGGATGTGAAGCCCCAGAGCGGGGCCGTAGTCCTCTCCGCCGACAGCGCCCGCCGGTACATCGAAAACTTCTCCGAGGATGCGGACATCCATTCCCTGCGCCTCCAGCTGAAGGCGCTGCTGGCGGAGTCCGCCGAGGTGAACCGGCGCATGGCGGACACCGTGTCGGCCCTGGTAAAAGGGCAGGACACATTTGCTGCGGCCGGTCAGCCCCTCCCCAACTATGAGGTCCCTGTCCCCAAGGACTCCCCTCTCATCGGCAAGAGCATCGGGGAGCTGAAATTCTGGCAGTCCACCGGCGGCACCATCGTGGCCATCCGGCGGGGCCAGACGGTGATCCTCTCCCCCGGTCCCTATGCCGAACTGTACAGCGGCGACGTCATCATCCTGGTGGGAAGCCCCAGCGCCGCAGAGGCCGCCCACCGGCTAGTAACGACAAAGGAGTGAAGGCAGCGATATGATCCAGTTTGAACACGTCTCCAAGAGCTATGGCAAGACCCCGGTCCTCAAGGACCTGAATTTCACCATTCCCGACGGACAGTTCGTGGTCCTGATCGGCCCTTCCGGCTGCGGCAAGACCACCACCATGAAGATGATCAACCGCCTGCTGGAGCCCGATTCCGGCACCATCCGCATCGACGGGCAGGATATCCACTCCCAGGACAAGGTGGAGCTGCGGCGGCATATCGGCTATGTGATCCAGCAGATCGGCCTGTTCCCCAACATGACCGTGGCCCAGAACATCTGCGTGGTCCCCAAGCTGCTGAAGTACGACAAGGCCCGGTGCGATGAGATCGTCCAGGAGATGCTGCAGCTGGTCCACATGGAGCAGTCTGCCAACAAGTATCCTTCCGAGCTCTCCGGCGGCCAGCAGCAGCGCATCGGCGTGCTGCGGGCCCTGGCGGCTTCTCCCCCCATCGTGCTGATGGATGAGCCCTTCTCCGCTCTCGATCCCTTGACTCGCGAGTCCCTGCAGGATGAGGTGAAGAACCTGCAGCAGAAGCTGAACAAGACCATCGTCTTCGTCAGCCACGACATGAGCGAGGCGCTGAAGCTGGCGGACATCATCATCTTCATGGCCGCCGGAGAAATCGTCCAGATGGCCTCCCCCGAGGAGATGCTGGAGCACCCCGCCAACGATCTGGTCCGCACCTTTATGGGCAAGCACACGCCGGACACCGCCCCCTCCAAAGTAGAGAGCTTCATGCGCACCAATGTGTTCAGCGTCCGGAAGGATCGCGGCGTGTTGGAGTGCGCCGAGCGCATGGCCCGAGGCAGCGTGGACACCCTGCTGGTCACAGACGAGCAGAACCGGTACTTAGGCACCATCTCCATCGGCGACATCCGCCACTGGGGCCGGGAACTCACCAGCATCGAGCCTCTGATCCGCCAGACTGCCCGGACCGTCCGGGTGGGGGACGAGGCCAAGGAGAGCTTCGACTACCTGCTGGACTCCGGTGCCAACTACGTGGTGGTGCTGAATGCGGACGACACCATCGCCGGTATCGTCACCAAGACCAGCGTGGCCCGCAGCGTGGCGGAGAATCTGTGGGGTGATTCCAAATGATGACGCTGATCCAGGACTACGGCGCCGACCTGCTGCGGGCCATCGGACTGCACACGATATATGTGCTGATCTCGGTGGTCATCGGCTTTGCGGCGGGACTGGTGTTCGGCATCCTCCTCTCCCGAATCCCGCGGTGGCTGTCGGGCATCATCATCCCCATTCTCTCCATCTTCCAGACCATTCCCGGCCTGGTGTTCATCGGCGTGCTGTTCATCTGGTGGGGGAATATCTATCCCACGGTGATCGTGGCCCTCAGTGTGTACGCCATGTTCCCAGTGCTGAAAAACACCTACACCGGCATTCTGGAGGTAGAGCCGAAATACATCGAGGCCGCCAAGGGCTGTGGCATGTCCTCCTTCCAGACGCTGGTGCGGGTGGAGCTGCCCCTGGCCATGCCGGTCATCATCTCGGGGCTGCGGATGGCCGCCATCTACACCGTCTCCTGGGCGGTGCTGGCCTCCATGATCGGCCTGGGCGGCCTGGGCGACTTTGTGTACCGGGGCACCAGCTCCAACAACAACACGCTGATTCTCCTGGGGGCCATCCCGGCGGCCATACTGGCCGTTCTCTTCGGACTGGTCATTGACCTGCTGCAGAAAAGGGTCACGCCCCGCGGCCTGCGAAAGGAGGCGGGCAAATGAGCTGGGACCTGATTTTTCAACATCTCTTCATCGTTCTGGCGGCCAGCCTGCTGTCCATCGCCGTGGGACTGCCCTTGGGCATCTGGGCATACGTCTCCAAGACCGCCCGGCCCGTCATCCTGCGGATTGTGGACCTGCTGCAGACCATTCCCTCCCTGGCCCTTCTGGGCATCATCATGGTGGTGCTGGACCCCGGCAAGCTGACGGTCATCACCGGCATCACGCTGTACTCCCTGCTGCCCATCGTGCGGAACACCTGCTTGGGACTCCAGGAGGTGGACCCGGGTGTGAAGGAAGCCGCCCGGGGCATGGGCATGAGCAAGCCCTACCGGGTGCTGATGGTGGAGTTCCCCCTGGCCTTCCCCACGGTGTTCACCGGCATCCGCATCGCGGTGGTAAACGCCATCGGCACTGCGGTATTCGCAGCTTTCGTGGGCGGCGGCGGTCTGGGCGGCGTCATCACCCAGGCCATCCGGATCTCCGATATGTCCCTGATTCTGGCGGCCACCGGCGTCCTTATGGTCATCGCCGTGGTGCTGGACCTCATCATGAGCTGGTTCGAGGGGCAGATGCGCAAGAGCCGGGGCGGCTCCAAGAAAATGTGGATCCCGGTGGCGGCCATCGTACTGGCGTTCATCCTGCTGCTGCCCTATGGCCGCGGCGGCACCGGCGACATTCTTCTCTATGACGGCGACTACTCCGAAACCCAGCTGATGCACCACATGGTAAAGATGCTGGTGGAGGACCAGACGGACCTGACCGTCACCATTCAGGATCAGATGTCCCAGGTGAACAACTGGAACTCCCTGAAGGATGACAGCCACACCTGCGACCTGATGATCTCCTACGACGGCACGATCCTCACCACCTTTCTGGGCCAGGACACGGTGGACGTTCCGGAGGGCATGACGATCTACGACTACGTCCAGGGCGAGCTGGACAGCTACGGCCTCACCCAGCTGGAGCAGCTGGGCTTTGAAAACACCTACGCCATCGGCGTGCCCCAGGCCCTGGCGGACGAGTACGGCCTGGAGACCATCAGCGACCTCATCCCCATTGCGGACCAGCTGACCTTCGGCGCGGAGCAGGAGTTCTTCACCCTGGAGGGCAGCATGAAGTATGACCCCTTTGTGAAGTTCTACGGTCTGAATTTCCAGGACGCGGTCTCTGTGGATATGGGCCTGAAGTACTCCGCCATTGAAAACGGCAGCTTCGATGTGGCGGTGGTCTACTCCACCGACGGCCTGAACAAAAAGGTCGGGCTGAAGGTCCTGGAGGACGACCAGAGCTTCTTCCCCGACTACAACGGCGTCTTTCTGGTGCGGGACGATCTGCTGGAGAAGTACCCGGAGGTGGCGGACATTCTGAACCAACTGGCGGGCAAGATCCCCACCGAGCAGATGGCGGAGCTGACCTACCAGGTGGACGTGGAGGGCCGCACTGTGGATGAGGTGGCCCGGGAGTTCCTGGTGAGCCTGGGGCTGCTGGAGGCCTGATCCCCGCTCTCTTTCAAAACCGCTCTGGAGCGTCCGCGCTCCAGAGCGGTTTCCTTTGGAAAATTTCCACTTCTTTGCAACCGGCATCACGTTTTCTCGTCTATGTTGGTGAGAGAACCTCCAGCCGTGGGCTGGAGACAGGAGGAGGATCCCATGAATCTGCAAAAGCGGTACTTATTGATGGGCGGAGCCGTGCTGGCCATCCTGCTGACGCTGGCGGCAGGACTGCTGTTCTGGGGCCGGAGGCCCTTCCGGGGTCTGGAGGCGGCGGACATCGCCGCAGCCACCGTCCTGGTGGCCCCCCCGGATGTGACACTGGAGCTGGATGCCGGGGAGATCGAGACCCTGGCGGATCTGCTGGCAGATGTCCGCATCACGCGGCCGGACCAGTCCTATTCGGAGTATGCCGGACAGACCGTCCTGTTCACGGTGACCATGGCTGACGGCACAGCTGCGAACGTCACGGCCTACAACCCGTTTCTGATTATCGACGGCACCGGCTGGCGCACCGCCTATGCGCCCTGCGAGGCGCTGAACCGCTTTGCCAACGAGCTGCTGCGGGAGAGAGGAGGATAACATGGAGGACACGGAGATCATCGACCTGTACTGGCAGCGGGATCAGCGGGCTATTGACGAGACCCACGGCAAATACGGCGGCTTCCTGGCGGGGATTGCCTGGAACATCCTCCGCAGTCACAGCGACGCGGAGGAGTGCGTCAACGACACGTATCTGCGCACCTGGAACGCCATTCCTCCGGCCCGCCCCTCCGCCTTCCGGGCCTGGCTGGGGCGCATCGTCCGCAACCTCTCTCTGGACCGCTGGAAGCAGAGCCGCACCGCCAAACGGGGCGGGGACGGCATGGAGGTGCTGTTGGGGGAGCTGGATGACTGTGTGCCGGAGCCCCACGGAACCGAGAAGACGATGGAGGACCAGGAAATCGCGTCGCTCATCAGCGCGTTTCTGCGGCGGCAGAGTCCGGAGAGCCGCATCATCTTCCTGCGGCGGTACTGGTACGGGCAGAGCGTGGCGGATATTGCCGCCGGAATGAACTGCGGAGAGGGGAAGGTCAAGTCCTCTCTCTTCCGCACCCGGAAGGCCCTGCGGACCTATCTGGAACAGGAGGAGGTGTTTTTGTGAAAGCGGAGCGGTTGTTTCAAATCCTGGGTCTGGTGGACGAAAGCCTCATAGAGGAGGCGGACACCGCCTCCTCCCCCGCCGCTGTACAGCGGCGGCCCTCATGGGTTCGGCTTTTGGCCGCGGCCGCATGTCTCGCGGTGATCTGCGCCGGGGCGTGGGGACTGTGGCAATCGAATCTGGGAGCGGGCACCGGCAGCCCCGGAGATGCCGCGCTGGCCGGTGGAGAATCCGGCGGTGACGGCCACAGCCCGGGCACTACCTTCCTGTCCTACGCCGGGCCGGTCTTTCCGCTGACCACGGCGGAAACGAACACCCGCCTGACCGCAGGGCGGACCGTCACCTGGGATTTTGCCCCCGGCTCCTATGAGGATGGATCCCCCCGACAGTGGGGGGCCCAGGTGACAGACAGCTACACGCTGACCAATCCTGCTGACGGCAGTGTGACGGTCAACGCCCTCTACCCCGTCTCCACCAGCTGGCTGGACTTTCCCGAGCTGAACGCTGCTGTCACCGTGGATAGCGGGGGGACCGGTTTCTCTGTGCTCTCCGGCGGCTACGCCGGAGGCTTTCAGGACGCCGGGGAGCCGGACGGCTCCACCTGGAACCTGGCCCCGCCGGACGAATGGGCCGATTATCAGGCACTTCTGGCAGACGGAGAATACCTGTCCCGGGCGATGGAGGAAACTGCTGCCCCGGAGGTCCCGGTGACTGTATATCAGTTCACGGATTTCGCCGCGCCCCATGAGGAATACAACGCCGCTACCCAGGCGGTGACCTTCACTACCGACCCAGAGGCCACCACAGTCCTCTCCTACGGCTTCAACGGCATGAGTCGGGATGCGGACCGGGGCTGGTGCCAGTACAGCTATTTCGTTCCCGACGGTGTCCGGAGAGAGACGGAAACAAAAATTCTGATCGTCCTGGGTGATGACATCGGCGATTATGTCCTCCAGGGGTATGCCGACGGCGGCTGTGACCAGGAGATCGATGGGGTGTCCTGCACCGTCACCCGCCGGGAGACCACCTTGGCCGATGTGCTGGACCTGCTGTGCCGGGCTTATCAGGCGGAATTTGAGCAGTTCAGCCTGGGCCGCGGGCAGGAAAGCCCCTTCCGGTATCTCTCTCAGGCGCAGTACCAGGGATTGGTGTGGCAGCTGCTGGAGCAGTACGGCCTCTTCTCCGGCACCCCCAAGGACCGGTACAGCGACGGCCGACTGGATGAGATCCTGATGGAAGCCCTGTCCCAGGAGCGGGTGCTGTACCTGTCCTTCCCCGTCACCGTCCCGGCAGGCGGCAGTGTTACTGTGGCGGCTTCTTTTTGGAAGGCACCCAGCTATGACTACGGCTGCTCTGGTTCGGAGAACGTGGGCCTCCAGGGCTATGATCTGGTGACGGCCCTGGGATCCACGCTGGAGTTCACCGGCCAGACCGCCGCCCTGGTGAACACGGACACCATTGAGATCGTCCGGCAGAACCTGGGCTTTGATCTGGAAAACGGTGTTACCCAGGTATCGCTGGATCTGGCGGAGCCTCACTACTATCTGGAAATCCGTCCTCTGGAGGGATAATCACAAAGACGCGCCTATGGAAGTTCCACAGGCGCGTCTTTGGCATCGTTCACTTCTTCCGGCCCCGTATCCAGGCCGCCAGAAGCAGCCCCGGGAGGGAGGCCGCGAGGACTCCCAGCTCCAGGATCTCCTGACCCCCTGTGCGTTCAGCAGGGGACTCTTCCTGAACGGGCAGCGAATCTGGTCCCATCTCCGCATCAGCCGCATCGGCCTGCCGTGCCTCCCAAGCTTCAAGGGAGGCCGATTTCAACACAGCAGGCGGCGGGGCATCCGCTGCCCAGGCCGGGGACGGGGAGGGCATCCGGACCTGGTCCAGCAGCTTTTCCGGCGCAGCGGGGCTCCGGTCCGGTGACGTCTCCCACTCCGGGAGAAACCCGGCGCTGGGGAACTGCCACAGGGAGCCGTCCGCCAACACCGCCAGGGTCCGGTCGCTGCAGGGGACGGCACAAACCACACCGTTCGTGATCCGCACAATGCCGTCACAGGCCTCCGTGTTATAGGGGTCCTCCGGGTCCACCAGACCGTCCCGCAGCATGGCCGGACGGTCGCTGCCCCAGGCCCAGAGAGTTCCGTCCGCCGTCACAGCGGTACATCTGGTGAACTGCACCACATCCTCCAGCAGTTTTTCCGGCTGGCCCAGGGACTGCCACTGGACTGTATCCGACAGATTATTCTCCCAGGGCACACGCCAGAGACTACCATCCTGCCCCTGGACCAGCATGGCAGGGTCCTGAATTCCGCAGTACAGACTGCCCACAGCGGCCACATGTTCCATCAAAGGTGCCGCGGTACAGGTATCCCCGTCAAACCAGACCCGCACCAGCGTCCCATCCTCCTTCACCGCCAAATCCCCAAACAGCTGAACCACCTGGTCCAGTACCTGGGTGGGCGGATAGTAGGGATCATCCTGATGTTCCTCCAGGGACACTCCGGACCGGGCGCCCCAGGTCCACACCGTCCCGTCAGCGCACAGGGCAGAACATTCCGTCTCCCCGACTGATACGGACACCACGTCCTCCAGCAGCCGGTACGGCTCCTCCTCGCCGAAGGTCCGGCCCGCGTGGCCGCCCCAGCCCCAGAGGGTCCCATCCTCGTCAATGGCGGCGGCCGTGATAAACCCCGCGTCCACATACCGGGCATTCTCCAGCAGGACATTGGCCTCCTCCCAGGGCAGCGGGTCCTGGTCCGTGGGGCCCACCGCGCCGTGGAAGCTGTCTCCCCAGGCCAGCAGGGCGCCGTCCGCTCGGATAGCATAGTAAGTGTATCCGCTGGTGGCAATGGGCTGGCTGATTGACTCCAGCGCCGCCGCTGTACCGGCCAGCAGCATGGCCGAAAGAAGCCCGCAGGCAAGTATTTTCATATCCGCCGCCTCCTTTTTCCCACTGTACCATACAGCCTATCCAAAAAGCAAGCCCCGCACCGTCCCGGCGCGGGGCTTGTCCTTTATTTCTCGATCTTCACAAATTTCTCCGCCGGGGCGTGACACAAGGGGCAGCGGAAATCCGGCGGCAGGGATTCTCCCTCATAGACATAACCGCAGACAGTGCAGCGGTAGCCGTTGATCTCTACCGTGCGGTACACGGTGGCAGTGGGCGGCGTGGCCTTGCCCCGGTCCGTATAGGCCTGGAGGGTCAGCACCCTCCCGTCTCCCAACACCTCCGCCTCTGTGGCCTGGCCCACGAAAAGGAGGAAGCTGCCGATCTCCATCTGGTCCACCACCTTGCATGCGATGCGGGAGACCATGTGCTCCTTCAGGTATGGATTGCCGTTGCTGTCGGTCTCCGCCGCCCGGCCGGCGAACTTGTCCGTCACCCGGCCGGACTTGTAGCCGAACAGGTCGATGATCTCCCCCGGCGCGTCCGCACCCAACAGGGTAACGGAGAAGCTCCCCGCCGCCTGAATGGCCTTGCAGGTCTCGTGGTCCTTGTTCACCGCCACGGTGAACTTGGGCGGGAAGGAAGAGGTCACCTGGTGGAAGGAGTTGACGATGCAGCCGTGGCGCTTGCCGTCCGCTGCCGCAGAGAGCAGACAAAGGGCGTAGTCCATCTTCTGATATGCCTTGTTGTCCATATTGATTTCCTTTCTGGCGGATCCGCCGCCGGACATCCCGCATGTTTCTCTTGATGGAATAAGTTTACCAGAAGCCGCCATTTTATGCAGTTGCATCCGCGACTGCTGCCGCGCAAAAATTTTCTTCCATTTTCTGTGGACAAATACCGGATTTGGGCGTATACTCTCCTTAACCAGATGCCATTATCCTGATTTATATTTTCTATAAGTCCGGATAATGGCTCAAAATCTAAATAAAAGGAGTGATTCTATGTCTGAGAGCTACGCTGGCAAGATCAACCGGAAGCTGCTGAAAAAGCGCCGCATCATCAACGCCGCCGCCGGGCGGGAGCCGTCGGACCTGGTGCTGAAGAACGCCACCTATGTCAACGTCTTCTCCAACGAGCTCTGTCATGCGGACATCGCCGTGGCAGAGGGGCTGATCGTGGGCATGGGCCAATACTCCGGCACGGTAGAGGAGGACTGCACGGGTAAAATCGTCCTGCCCGGCTTTCTGGATGCCCACATCCATCTGGAGAGCTCCCTGGTCTCTCCCAAGGAGTTCGTGAAGGCCGTGCTGCCCCACGGCACCACCACCGTCATCACCGACCCCCATGAGATCGCAAACGTCATGGGTACCGACGGCATCGAGTACATGCTCCAGGCCACGGAGGGCCTGCCGGTGGACGTGCGGTTTATGCTGCCCTCCTGTGTGCCGGCCACGCCCCTGGACGAGTCCGGCGCGTCCCTGGACTACCGGGCCATCGACTCCTTCTATGACCACCCCCGGGTCCAGGGACTGGCGGAGATGATGAATTTCGTAGGCATCATCGCCGGGGACGACCAGCCGGTGGAGAAGATCGTGGCCGCCCAGGCCCACCACAAGAAGATCGACGGCCACGCGCCGGATCTGGTGGGCAACGACCTGAACGCCTACATCGCCGCCGGCGTCTATTCCGACCACGAGTGCCACGACCTGAACGACGCCATCGCCAAGCTGGAGCGGGGGCAGTTTATCATGATCCGGGAGGGCACTGCCGCCCGGAACCTGGACGCCCTTGCCCCCCTGCTGTGCGACAAATACTCCGAGCGATGCATGTTCTGCACCGACGACAAGCACCCCAACGACCTGCTGGAGAAGGGCCATATCGACTACATCGTCAAGCGGGCCATCGGCCTGGGGGTGGATCCTATCACCGCCGTGAAGGTGGCCTGCCACAACGCCGCCCGGTACTTCCTGCTGAACAACCGGGGCGCCATCGCCCCGGGCTACCTGGGGGACTTCGTCATCATCGACAACTTCCAGGACTTCAACATCGAGAGAGTCTTCAAGAAGGGCGAGCTGATGGTGGACCACGGCGTGGTGAAGGACTTCCCCGCCCCGGCCATCGACCCCTATCTCACCGAACGGGCCCACAGCACCTTCCATGTGGAGCACCTGACGGCGGAGGACTTTACGGATGCCCGGCCCCGGGGCATCATCGGCATGGTGAACGGGGAGATCACCACGGTGGACGCCGGCTACTCCGACCGGATCGACGTGGAGTATGACGTGCTGAAGATTGCCGTGGTGGAGCGCCACAAGAACACCCATCATATCGGCATCGGCTTTCTCCAGGGCTACGGTCTGAAATCCGGCGCTGTGGCCACATCCGTCTCCCACGACTCCCACAACATTATCGTGGTGGGCACCAGCGAGGACGACTGCGCCGCCGCAGCCAACCGGGTGGTGGAGCTGAACGGCGGCATCGTAGTCTGGGACCAGGGCAAGCCGGTGGCAGAAGTCCCTCTGGCCATCGCAGGCATCATGAGCGATGAGTCCCTGACATCTGTCAACGAAAAGCTGGAATTCGCCAAGGCAAAGGCCCACGAGCTGGGCGTCAATCCGGGCATTGACCCCTTCATGACCCTGAGCTTCATGGCCCTGCCGGTAATCCCCTCCCTGCGGATCACCACCCGCGGCGTGTTCGATGTCACCACGCAGAGCTACGTGTGAGGAGAGCGAATATGCTGGAATTTCTTCTGGGGGCATGCTTTTTCCTGTGCATTTTTGCCCCCTTCACCTTTGTGATCTTTCTGATCGACGCCATCAAGAAAGTCGTCTCCGGCGATGGAAACGAGTATTTCCCCGGTCTGGGCGCCGGGCTAAGCCTGTTTATCATGCTGGGCGGGATCTTCTATGTGCTTTTATGAATGCGCAAAATTAGCACTCTCGATACCAGAGTGCTAAAATTCACAGATCGTTCAAACAAATGACACACAATATCCGATTTTCCATCCTATCATAATACTTGAAAAGAAGAACAGAAGGTCTTTGAAAGGCACCTGTTCCGCCCGGCGGCATCACCCTCCATGATCCATCTGCCGTCGGTCCCAACTACGGATCATCAGGATTTGATAGGAGGAATTGATTATGTTTGAAATGAGACCTTACCGCAGAAATTCTATGAGCACCTGGAATCCCTTCTCCGAGATGGAGGAGATGGAGCGTCGCCTTTTCAACAACGACTTCTTCTCCGGCCGCGGTCTGGCGGAGTTCAAAACCGACATCACCGATGAAGGCGACTACTACGAGCTGAAGGCCGACCTGCCCGGCTTCAAGAAGGAGGACATCCAGCTGCAGCTGGACGGCGACACCCTCACCATCCAGGCCCAACGTCACTCCGAACATGAAGAGCAGGAGAAAAAGGGGAAGTACGTGTGCTGTGAGCGTTCCTACGGCGCGTACAGCCGGAGCTTCGACGTCTCCGGCATCCGGGCGGAGGGTATTACCGCCTCCTACGACAGCGGTGTGCTGACACTGAAGCTGCCCAAGAAGACAGTGGAGGTTTCCTCCAGCCGGCAGATCAGCATTGACTAAAATCAAAGCAGGAAAAGACCCGCGGTGTACGCCGCGGGTCCTTTGCTGTCCCTTTTCCGTCATATCTCCGCCTCTTCCAAGGGCAGGAAGGACCGGAAGAGATACCGGCCGTCCTCCGCCGCCTCCAGTGTCAGCTCTTTGCCTCCTCCAGTGAGGACTAGCAGCTTCCCCTCCCACCGGCCGGCCTCGCAGATGAACATGCCGGGGCCGGCGTCGCTGGTGAAGTTGTAGAAGGCGTCGGTCTCCGGCAAGTACACCAGCTCCCCGGAGCTCTCCGGCACATTCGTCAGGTCTGCCGTGGTGATGTCGGCGTGCTCCTCCAGGTACGCGTCCAGCTCCGTCCGCCGGTACCGGTGGATGGGCACCGGCATCCGGTCCAGGGAGTCCACCCCCTGGAAGGGCCAGCCCCCGGCCCCCTTCAGGGCCTGGAACTCAGCCTCGTCCTCCACCGTGCCCCCGATCCCCATGTAGCGCAGAAACTCCACCAGGTCCAGGTCCTCCGGCCGCTCATAGTAAGAGGTGAAGAAGCTGCAGACGGAATTGACGTATGAGACGTTCTCCCGCTCCTTAAAAGGCGCGAAGGCCTCGTTCACCTGGGCGATCTCCTTCACCGTCAGGGCGTCGGCGGCCTCCGGTGTCTCCACCTGTTCCGTCTCCGAAAAATCGGCCCCGCCGTCCTCCGGTGCCGTTCCCGCCTTGCCGCAGCCGGTTAGCAGCAGGGCCAGTAGCAGCGCCCCGACGCAGGCGAATCGGCATCTACGCATACGATCCCCCCCCCCTTTTTCTCAGCAAACCGCAAAAAATCCGGGAAATCATCGCAAAACAGCCACAAATTCCGTTGAAATCATTACAAGGGCAACGCCTCATGTTCCACGGTGATCTGGCAGCTCTTCATGGCCGCAAGCGCGGTCCGATGGCTCTCCGGGGTGACACCTGCGCAGCAGGCGGCATCCACCGCTACCTCTGCCTCCGGCAGGAACGCCTTCACCAGCAAGGCGTTGGAAATCACGCAGATGTCGGTGCAGAGGCCGATCAGCGTCACCTTTTCAATGAGTTCCTTTTCATTCTCCTCCGCCAGCAGACGCCCCAGCTCCGCGCTGCCGAAGGAGGGCTTGTCCAGAATGGCCTGTCCTGCGCTGGCAGGCCGGAGCTGCTCGACGATCTCCCAGCCCTCGGTCCCCCGGATGCAGTGGGGTACAGGCAGGTTCCGCCCCTCCCGGGTATGGAGATAGTCCGCCCCATGGGTGTCCCGGGTGAAGAAAATCCGCTCCCCCCGGCGGATGCCTGCGGCCACCCGCTCCGCCGCAGCAGGCACGATCCGCCGCGCCTCCGGTGTCCCCAGAGCGCCGGACACAAAGTCGTTCTGCATATCCACAACGATCAGGATGTTCATTATGATCTCCTCCTTTTTATCATCATAGCAGACGCCGCGCCGGGCCGCAAGACCTTCCCCCGGGGGAAAAGAATGTTGACTTCTCTTTTCATCCGGTTTAAGATATGGAATGTCTGTCCGCCGAATTTTTCGGCGAATGTGAAAAAGAGAAGGAGAGAGAAGTTTGAGTCGCGAAAATTTCCGATCCCGGCTGGGATTCATTCTGGTAAGCGCCGGCTGCGCCATCGGCATCGGCAATGTGTGGAAATTCCCCTACGTCACCGGTGTCAACGGCGGCGGCGTATTCGTGTTGTTCTACATCATCTCCCTGGTCATCATGGGGGTTCCCATTCTGACCATGGAGCTGGCGGTGGGCCGTGCCAGCCGCAAGAGCGCCGTGCTGGGCTACAAGGCCCTGGAGCCCAAGGGCAGCCGCTGGCACATCCACGGCTGGCTGTGCGTAATCGGGTGCTGCCTGCTGATGATGTACTACACCACGGTCTCCGGCTGGATGCTGGGTTACTGCTTCAAGTTCGCCTCCGGCACCTTCAGCGGCATGCAGCCCTCTGATGTAGACACAGTCTGGACCGATATGCTGGCCAATCCCGGCGAGATGACGCTCTATATGGTAATCATCGTGCTGGCGGGCTTCATCGTGTGCAGCTTCGGTCTGCAGAAGGGGCTGGAGCGGATCAGCAAGTGGATGATGATCTGCCTGCTGGCACTGATCGTCATTCTGGCCATCAACAGCCTGACCCTGGACGGCGCTATGGAGGGCGTGAAATTCTATCTGGTGCCGGACTTTGAGCGGGCCGCGGAGGTCGGCATCGGCAATGTGATCGTGGCCGCCATGAACCAGTCCTTCTTTACCCTGAGCCTGGGCATCGCCGCCATGGAAATCTTCGGCAGCTATATGTCCGACGCCAACCGCCTGCCCGGCGAGGCCGTGCGGATCTGCTGCCTGGACACCTTTGTGGCCTTGATGTCCGGCATGATCATCTTCCCCGCCTGCTTCAGCTTTGGTCTGGAACCCGGCCAGGGACCATCCCTGATTTTTATGACCCTGCCACGGGTGTTCGTCAGCATGACCGGCGGCCGGCTGTGGGGCGCCCTGTTCTTCCTGTTCCTGACCTTCGCCAGCTTCACCACGGTGCTGGCGGTGTTCGAGAACATTATGGCCAGCTGCATGGACAACTTCGGCTGGTCCCGGAAAAAAGCCACCATCGTCTGCGGAATCTTCATCCTCTTGGCCAGCATGCCCTGTGTGCTGGGTTACAATCTCTGGTATTTCGAGGCGTCCCTGCCCAGCGGCGCCACCGGCCAGATCCTGGATATCGAGGACTTCCTGGTGAGCAATCTGCTGCTGCCCATCGGCTCCCTGATCTATCTGCTGTTCTGCGTCAGCAAGTGGGGCTGGGGCTTTGACAAGTATCTGGCGGAAGCCAACAAGGGCACCGGCCTGGGGATGTCCCCCAGGTTCAAGATCTACTTCCAGTTCATCCTGCCCATGCTGATTCTGGTGATCCTGCTGGTGGGGCTGGGCAGCTGGGGCTGGCGTGCCCTTATCTGCGCCGCTGTGGCCGTGTTCGTGTGGTTCATGGCCCGCCGCAGCTCCTCCAAATCCACCATTTGAGCGAAGTGACCTGTCAAAAGAGAGGACCGTCAAAGACGGTCCTCTCTTTTGCATCTCACGGCAGCTTCGCCTGGAACAGCCCGTGGCAGGAGCAGCAAAGGTACAGCTTCGCCCCGCCCCGCAGCTGGGGGATGCGGAACTCGCTGCCCTGTTCCGGATACAGCCGCGCCAGCAGCAGCCGGTCCGGTGTCACACAAGCGGTAAAGCGGATATAGTGCCCCTTGTCCATGGGGTGGCGGAAGGTGACATACCAGTCCTCCTCCACCTCCTGGACCGTTACGGCGTGATCCGGATCTGCGGACCGGACCTCCAGGGGCTCCAGCCGCCGGCCGCAGCAGGCAAGCTGCCCTCCCGCCACAGCTGTCAGAATGTTGCCGCAGTCCGGGCACACGTAAAACTGTATTTTTTTCATATTTCCTCCATCCGGCGCCGCCGGAAGCAGGTCTCCGTCCAGAATTCCCTCCACGCTGACGCCAAAAATCTTCGCAAGGCGCGGCAGCATCCCCACGTCCGGGCAGCCCTGGCCCCGCTCCCACTTGCTGACGGCCTGAGCGCTGACGCCCAGCAGTTCCGCCGCCTGCCGCTGGGTCCACCCCCGCTCCAGGCGCAGGCGCCGGAGCAGCGTCCCGGTGTCTTGGTCATGCATCTCTTCTCACCTCTCCCACAGGATACCCGAAATTCCGCTGGAACGCAAGCAACGCTCCGTTGAGTTCGTATGGCTCTGCAAAATGTCGCCGCTTCGCTTCTCCTAGGGCTGTTTTCTTGGCGACTCCTCCGAATTTGCAGGAAGCGGGGCTTTTTCCTGCAAAATGACTTTTCATCCGGACGGCGATATGGTATATTGGGTGGGAGAAACACGGCTCCCCCGTGACACACAGGAGGTCTCTTGATATGATAACACTTCATAACAACGGCGTGTTCCTGGCGGGCGGCGTCCCCGCTGCTGCCGGCCCGGTCTCTCCGGAGGAGGGGCGGAAACGGACCATGGCCTGGTCCATTCTCCAGGCCCACAACATCTCCGGCGATCCGGAGCACCTGCAGATCCGCTTTGACGCCATGGTGTCCCACGACATCACCTATGTGGGCATTATCCAGCAGGCCCGGGCCTCCGGCATGAAGGAGTTTCCCATCCCCTATGCGCTTACCAACTGCCACAACAGCCTGTGTGCCGTGGGCGGCACTATCAATGAGGATGACCATGTCTTCGGCCTCTCTGCCGCGAAAAAGTACGGCGGTATCTACGTGCCTGCCAACCAGTCCGTCATCCACTCCTATGCAAGAGAGCAGATGGCGAAGGGCGGCACCATGATCCTGGGCTCCGATTCCCATACCCGGTACGGGGCTCTCGGCACCATGGCCGTGGGTGAGGGCGGCCCGGAGCTGGCCAAGCAACTGCTGAAGAACACCTGGGACATCAACTATCCCAAGGTGGTGCTGGTGTACCTCACCGGCGCGCCCCGCCGGGGCGTGGGGCCCCACGACGTGGCCATTGCCCTGGTGAAGGCCACCTTTGCAAGCGGCTTCGTCAATAACTGCGTTTTGGAGTTCTGCGGCCCCGGTATTGCAGCTCTCCCCATCGACTACCGCAATGGCATCGACGTGATGACCACCGAGACCACCTGCCTCTCCTCCATTTGGGAGACGGACGGCGTGACGGAGGGCTTCTACCGCGCCCACCAGCGGCCGGAGGATTACCGGGAGCTGCACCCGGCGGACGGAGCCTACTACGACAAGTACATCGAGATCGACCTCTCCAAGGTCGAGCCCATGATCGCCCTGCCCTTCCACCCATCCAATGCCTGGACCATCCATGAGTTTCTGGAGAATGCCGCCGACATCCTGGCGGCTGTGGAGGCGGACGCCCAGAAGCGGTATCCTAAGGCCCATGTGAAGCTCACGGACAAAATCCGTGACGGCGGCGTCTGGGCGGATCAGGGTGTCATCGCCGGATGCGCCGGCGGCCTCTTCGACAACATTACCGAGGCGGCGGACATCCTCCGGGGCGGCTCCACCGGCAACGGTGCCTTCACTCTGGACATATACCCCACCAGTGTCCCCGTCAGTCTGGAGCTGACGAAGATCGGTGCCACGGCGGACCTGCTGGAGACCGGCGCCGTCATCAAGCCCAGTTTCTGCGGCCCCTGCTTCGGCGCGGGAGACGTGCCTGCCAACAACGGCTTGAGCCTGCGGCACACCACCCGGAACTTCCCCAACCGGGAGGGATCCAAGCCCGCGGAGGGCCAGTTCGCCGGCGTGTGCCTGATGGACGCCCGCTCCATTGCCGCCACGGCGGCCAACGGCGGCCGGATCACCGCCGCCACAGACATCGATTACACCTCCGTCCACCACGACTACCACTTCGACAAGGGCGTCTATGACCGGCGGCTGTACTACGGCTTCGGCAAGGCGGATCCCAGCGTGGAGCTGGTGATGGGCCCCAACATCACGGACTGGCCGAAGATGCAGCCCCTGGCGGAAAATCTGCTGGTGGAGCTGGCGGCGGTGCTCCACGATCCCGTCACTACCACCGACGAGCTGATCCCCTCCGGCGAGACCTCCTCCTACCGGTCCAACCCCCTGCGGCTGGCGGAGTTCACCCTGTCCCGCCGGGAGCCTGCCTACGTGGGCCGGGCCAAGGCCGTGGCGGAGATTGAGGCGGAACGGCTGGGGGGGGACGCCCCGGAGAAGCTCACCGCCATTCTGGACAAGGTGGGCGACGGCTCCGCGCTGGTGAAAACCACTCAGTTCGGCTCCTGTGTCTTTGCCAACAAGCCCGGCGACGGCTCCGCCCGGGAACAGGCGGCCTCTTGCCAGAAGGTGCTGGGGGGCTTTGCCAACATCTGCTATGAGTTCGCCACCAAGCGGTATCGCTCCAACTGCATCAACTGGGGAATCCTGCCCTTCACACTGGACGCGGGCACGTCCTTTGACTACGCCCCCGGCGACTGTGTGTTCGTCCCCGGCATCCGCCAGGCCATTGAGAACGGCATTGAGGATATCCCGGCTAGGGTCATCAGGACGGACGGCGCCGTAGAGGGCCTGATGCTCCATGTGAAAGGCCTGACGGACGATGAGAAGGAAATCATTCTCGACGGATGCCTGATGAACTATTACGCCAAGCGTAATTAAAGAGGGGACTTCCTCCCCTCTTCAGATCCCCCATTTGCCTCTGCCGTTGCAGCATTATGATTCCCGGCCCTGTCTGGGCCGTCAATCGTGCCGCTGTCTCGAAACAGCCTCACTTTTCCGCCACGGGCGGCGTTTTGGCTGTTTCCCAGTGACATCGGTCACTGGAGGCACCGCCCAGGGCGGCTAGGTCAAAGCATTTTCGGCAGGCACAGAAGGGGAATTGCCCCGGAGGGGCGAGAGAGGCCCCTCTGGAGGGTGCCCTGGCGAAAATGATTCAAAGTGGTCCGGCTGCGCCGGGCTCCGAAATTTCTAATGATTGGCGAGGTTGAGACCATGGATAAAATCAAGATGACCACCCCCCTGGTGGAGATGGACGGCGATGAGATGACCCGGGTTCTGTGGGCCTGGATCAAGGAAAAGCTGATCCTGCCCTTCGTGGACCTGAAAACGGAGTACTATGACCTGGGCCTGCTCCATCGGAACGAGACGCGGGACCAGGTGACCATCGACGCCGCCAACGCCACCAAGCGCCTGGGCGTGGCGGTGAAGTGCGCCACCATCACCCCCAACCGCCAGCGGATGGAGGAGTACCCCCAGCTGACGGAGATGTGGAAGAGCCCCAACGGCACCATCCGGGCGATTTTGGACGGCACCGCCTTCCGGGCGCCCATTGTCCTGCCCATGATCCACCCGGTTGTGAAGAACTGGGAGGCGCCCATCACCATCGCCCGCCACGCCTACGGCGATATGTACAAGGCTGTGGACATGGTGACCGAGGAGCCGGGCACCGCCACCCTCACCTTCAAGGGCGAGAGCGGCGCGGAGAAGACCCTCACCGTTCAGACGGTCAGCGGTCCCGCCGTGTGGCAGGGCCAGCACAACACGGAGAAGAGCATCCGTGCCTTTGCCCGCAGCTGCTTCCAGTACGCCATCAATCAGCGGCAGGACTTGTGGTTCTCCACCAAGGACACCATCTCCAAGGTCTACGACGGAGAGTTCAAACGGATCTTCGAGGAGGAGTATGAGACCACCTACAAGGTGGAGTTTGAAAGGCTGGGCCTCACCTACTTCTACACGCTCATCGATGACGCGGTGGCGCGGGTGATCCGCTCTAGGGGCGGCTTCATCTGGGCGCTGAAAAACTACGACGGCGACGTGATGAGCGACATGGTGGCCACCGCCTTCGGCAGTCTTGCCATGATGACCTCCGTGCTGGTATCTCCGGACGGCACCATGGAGTTCGAGGCGTCCCACGGCACCGTCACCCGGCACTACTACAAGTACCTGAAGGGGGAGAAGACCTCCACCAACCCCATCGCCACCATCTTCGCCTGGTCCGGCGGTTTGAAGCGGCGGGGCGAGTTGGACGGTCTGCCGGAGCTGGTGCAGTTCGGCCAAGCGCTGGAGGATGCCTCCCTGGAGACGCTGAAAGACGGCGTGATGACAAAAGATCTGCTGGGGCTGGTAGAGCCCGGCTTCCAGGCCCGCGGTGTGGACAGTGAGGAATTTTTGGACGAGATCGCCAAGCGGTTGGCCGATAAATTGGGATAAAAGGGGACTGCTAAAAGCCCGGACGTCTGTTCAGCGTCCGGGCTCTTTTTGCTCTTTTGCAAAATCATTGGTTGTGCGGCCGTTTCAGAATTGATTGGAGAAAATCGGGCGGATGGAATAGTAGTAGCCGGACATCAACAGCGGCACATAGGCCTCATCCGTGGCAATGATGGTCCCATCCTCCAGCCGAAGGCCAAAAGATTCCATGCTTTCCGTGATATACAGCATCCGCTCGACACCGAGAGAAAGGTTATCCCCCGGCCGGTAGAACAGGATGTCCTGGGCGTCTGTCCACATGGCATCCCACCGGATGTTCGCATGGACACCCTCCCGGCAGGTAGTTTCCACTTCGTGGATAGCAAACTGCCCCTCAAAAGAGCGGTCTCCCAGAATTTTCACCGAACCATCTATGGCAACTGTCGTCTCCCCGGCCGACACCCCTTCCGCACTATATACGGTGGCCGGCACTTCCAAAGAGATCTCCTGAAGGAACACCCCGGCCCGGTCCAGAATTGCAAAGAGGACAAAGCCCGCCATCAGCAAAGCACAGGTGCCGCCCAGCACCTGACTCCACTTTCTCCGGGTCCGCTCCTTTGCCTGCCGGGCCAGAAAGGCCAGGGCCTGCCGGATCGTCGGCTCCGGCTCCGGCACTGTCCCCCGCTCCCCCCGCAGCAGATCCAGCACGCCCAGCCCCAAAGTATCCGCCAGAGGCTCCAGCAGGGAGATGTCCGGGAACCCGGCGCCCCGCTCCCATTTGGAGACCGCCCGGTCCGACACATGCAAGGCCGCGGCCAGCTCCTTCTGGGTCATATTCTGTTCTTTCCGGGCTGCTGCGATCAGCGCCCCGGTCTTTGTCCGATCCATACTTCATCACCTGGGGCCAGTATATCAAATCCGGCCTGCTCCCACAACAAACGCTGCGTGGAACCGCCCAGATTCCGCCGAGGCGCCGTGTCTTTCGGCAGGGTCTTTCCACCTCACGGCTGCTCTCCGCCCAGGTGTTCCCGCAGCACTCGGATCACCCGCTTCATGCCGTCCGTCAGATACTTGCTGCGGTGGCGCACCAGGAAATAGCTCCTGTGAAACCCGCCGTCCTCCACAGCCAGCTCCCGAAGGTCCCCCCGCTCCAGGTCCGCCACCACCAGAGACCGGGGCAGCAGCGTGATCCCAAGCCCCGCCCGGGCGCAGGCCAGCAGGGCAGCGGTGCTGACGCTCTCCACTACCGGCTGCGCCGTGGCGCCTGCTCCCTGCAGGCCGGCATCCACACTGTTCCGGGTGCCGCTGCCCCGCTCCCGCAACAGCAGCCGCTCTTCCGCCAGCTCCGCCAGAGTCAGGGAGTTCTTTCCCTCCAGATAGCCGGGGGCGCACACTGCCGCCAGCTCCTCACCGCACAGGGGCTCCACCAGGTAGTGGGGCGAGACGGTGACATTGTCCACTACGGCAAAATCCAGTTCGTTCTGCAGGATCATCCGCTCTGTCTCCCTGGAGTTGTGAATACTGGCCCGGACCGTGATCTCAGGCAGCGCCTCTGCCAGATGCGCCAGGATACCCGCAAGGCGGGTCTCGCCCAGCGTCACGTGGACGCCGAAGCGGCAGGCCCCCTGGGCGCCGCTCTCCCGCAGGACCTCCACCGATTCCTGAAACTGGGACAGCACGGTGTCCGCATACTGCCGCAGCGTACGCCCTGCCTCTGTCAGATAGACCCGGCGGTTCATCCGCTCGAACAGCCGCACGTTGTAAAACACCTCCAGCTCCCGGATGGCCAGGCTCACCGCCGGCTGTGCCATATTCAGCTGCTCCGCCGCCCGGGTGAAGCTCTCCTGGGCGCAGACGGCGGAAAAGATCTCGAGATGCCGCAGCGTCACGGCACTCCCCCCTATTCATAATTATTTCATTATGTTTTTTATCCTATCATATAGATTGATGAATGTCACGAAAAAGCGTACGCTGGGGGAGAAATCCAAGAGCGCGAAAGGAGCGGTTTCCATGCCCACAGATCTGACCAAAGCCCGTCAGCTGTTCGGGACTTTTTCCAAAATCGGCGCCTTCACCTTTGGCGGAGGCTACGCCATGATCCCCCTGATCCAGCGTGAGGTGACGGAACGCCGCCGCTGGCTGGAGGACCGGGACATTCTGGACATTGTCGCCATTGCCGAGTCCACACCGGGCCCCATTGCCATCAACACCGCCACCTTCGTAGGATATCAGGTATGCGGCACCCTCGGCGCCTTCTGCGCCACGCTGGGCGTGGTGCTGCCCTCCTTCCTGGTGATCTACGCCGTCTCCTTTGTGCTGCGGCAGTTCTCGGACCTGGCGGTGGTCCAATACGCCTTCAACGGCATCCGGGCCGGCGTATTGGCCCTGCTTTTGAAGGCACTGCTGTCCATGTACCGGCAGAGCCCCAAGGGCGCTGTTTCCTATGCCGTCATGGCGGGTGCCTTTGTGCTGACGGCCTTCTGCGGCGTGGATGCGGTGCTGGTGATCCTGGCCAGCGCGACGGTGGGGCTGCTCTCCGCCCGCATGGCGAAAAGGAGGGCTGTGTGATGCTGTATCTGGAGCTGTTTTTGACCTTCTTCAAGATCGGCCTGTTCACCATCGGCGGCGGTTATGCCATGCTGCCGCTCATCCAGGCGGATGTCCAGGCCAAGGGCTGGATGACGGCGGAAGAATTGGTGAACTTCATCGCCGTCAGCGAGAGTACGCCGGGCCCCTTTGCGGTGAACGTCTCCACCTATGTGGGGGCGGAGCTGGCGGGCCTGCCCGGCGCCTTCTGCGCCACGCTGGGGGTGGTGCTGCCCTCCTTCCTCATAATCCTGCTGGTGGCCCGGTTCTACGCCGCCTTCCGCTCCAGCGCCATCGTCAGCGGCGCCATGGGCGGACTGCGTCCGGCTGTGATCGGCATGATCGGCGCCGCGGTGGTCTCGGTGGGGCAGACGGTGTTCCTGCCGGAGGGATTGGCGGCGGTGACGGCGTATCCCCTGGTCTGCTCTCTGGCCATCTTCGCCCTGATGGCGGTCCTGACCCACAAGAAGCTCCATCCCATCGTCATCATCCTGCTGTCCGCCCTGCTAGGCATCGTCACCGGCTACCTGCAGCCGGCGTGACTCCGGTCCGTCGCCCCGGAACGGGGCGGCGGGCTTTTTTCTTTAGCCGGACAAAAGACTTTCTAAAAGCAGGATTTCCCCTCTTGACTTGGAGTGCGCTCCAAGTGCTATCCTTTTCATAGAGGGATTCCGCCCAAGGGCGGGCCGGGGACTTCCCACTGTGGAGGCACCTCGTCTCCCGGAGAAGGCAGTATCCCCTTCCTAAATCTGAAAAGGAGAAATCGTGATGATTTACAAGGACTTTCAGGACCTGAAGCTGTCCGCTCTGGGCATGGGCTGTATGCGCCTGCCTGTGGTGGGCGGCAACGACGCCGTGGTGGACGAGGCCGCCGCGGAGGAGATGGTGGATTGCGCCATGGCCAACGGCGTCAACTACTACGACACCGCCTGGGGGTATCACAACGGCAACTCAGAGATTGCCCTGGGTAAGGCCCTGGCCAAACATCCCCGGGAAAAATTTTACATTGCCGACAAGTTCCCCGGTTACGACCTATCCAACATGCCCAAGGTGCAGGAGATTTTTGAGGAGCAGCTGAAAAAGTGCCGGGTGGACTATTTTGATTTCTATCTCTTCCACAACGTCTGTGAGATGAACATCGACGCCTATCTGGACCCGCAGTACGGCATCCACGACTATCTGATGGAGCAGAAGCGGCGCGGCCGTATCCGCCACCTAGGCTTCTCCTGCCACGGGAACCTGCCTGTGCTGAAGCGGTTTCTGGACGCCTACGGCAAGGATATGGAGTTCTGTCAGCTGCAGCTGAACTACATCGACTGGACCTTCCAGAACGGCCGCGAAAAGGTGGAGCTGCTGGATAGCTGGCACATTCCCGTCTGGGTCATGGAGCCCCTGCGGGGCGGCCGCCTGGCCCGCCTTTCCGACGAGGAGGCCGCCCCCCTGAGGGCCATGCGCCCCGAGGAACCCATCCCGGCCTGGGCCTTCCGGTTTCTGCAGTCCATTCCCAGCGTCACCATGATTCTCTCCGGCATGTCCGACCTGGAGCAGGTGAAGGCCAACATCGCCACTTTCCAGATGGGGGTTCCCCTCAGCAGCAGGGAGATGGACCGCCTGCTGGCCCAGGCCCAGCGCATGGTCAGCAAGACCGCCCTTCCCTGCACCGCCTGCCACTACTGCGTCAGCCACTGTCCTCAGGGGCTGGATATCCCCTCCCTGCTGGCGCTGTACAACGAGCATGCCTTCACCGGCGGCGGCTTCCTGGCCCCCATGGCCCTCTCTGCTCTGCCGCAGGACAAGTGGCCCAGCGCCTGCATCGGCTGCCGCAGCTGCGAGGCGGTCTGTCCTCAGCAACTGAAGATCTCCGAGGCCATGGCCGACTTTGCGTCCCGGCTGTAAAATCTGAGACAGAAGCGCCCCCGCCGGGAACTCTCCGGCGGGGGTGCTCGCTCTCACGGAGTCTTGACGGTGTCCGGGAATGCGGCCCGGATGGCCTCCGGCAGATGGGCGGGGTCCAACTGTTCCCGGCCGCACCACTCCGCAAAGCGGTGGACCGCCTCTTTGTCCGGCGACAGCCCGGGGATGACGGTCAGCGCCACCGTCCGTTCCCCCTCCAGCTTCCGGACCAGAATGCCATACACACAAGAACAGTCTGGTCGGAAGCTGCGGACGCGCACCGGCGCATACCGGTAGCCGGTCATGCCGCCTGCCCTCCGGGAGCAGAGAAACGCATAGAGGTCACAGCCGTAAATCTCTGCCATGCGGACAACCATGTCGAACCTGGGCTGCGCTTTTCCCCGCTCATACTTTTGCAGTGTCCGTGTGGAAATTCCCAGGCGTTCCGCAGCCTTTTCCTGGGAAAGTCCCGCCAGTCTCCGCTCTCTCCAAAAGGGGCTCTTTTCCTGAATGTGTCTTTTTTTTGATATTTTTGCATAGCAAACCCTCCTTCTACGGAGGATTTTACATTATCTTCCAAATTTTTAACACGAATAAAAATTCACTTTTGGAAAAAAATTGCCGAACAATGTCGAATTTCGTCGATTTACCCAAAGAAAATACAGGCCCCGCATATTCATACGGGGCCTGTGCTCAGACAAATCCTTCCAGCTTGGCGATCCGGTACTCCAGTACGGCGAACTGTCGGCGGGTCAGCGGCTGGTCCAACATCAGGTCTCCCTCCGCATTTCCCTGCATGATGCCGTTTTCCGTCAGCCAGTCCACGGCGGCCCTGGCTTCTGCCTGGTAGTCCGTCTCTTCTTCGGTCTCCACCCAGGGGATGCCCAAATACTCCAGAATTCCCTTGGCCTCTGCCACCGCCAGCTTCTGGCGGTAGTCGGCCTGCCCCAGCAGGGCAGCCTCCTCCCGGTTGGTGTGGAAGCCGTTTTCCAGCAGGACGGCCGGGGCCTTTGTGTGCTTCAGCACATAGAGCTCCGGATCGTACACAATCGGCGTGGATCGCACGGCGATGCCCGCCGCCCGCACCTGCTCCAGGATGTCCTGAGCCGCCCGCTCCCGGTCGCCGCCGGGGCCGTAGAGATAGACGCTCCACCCTTTGGCGGAGGACCAGCCGCCCCCGGCGGCGGCATTGCTGTGAAGGCTGACGAACAGGTCCAGGTCCGGGATGCTGTTGGCGATCTCACACCGTCTGGCCAGGCTTACTGCCCCGCCGCCAGTACGGGTCATGGTCACGGAGACGCCCCGGTCTGTGAGCAGCTTCTCCAGCCGCTTCCCCAGGTCCAGGGTGAATACATGCTCATAATAGGTCCCATCCGGACTCTTGTTGGCCAGATTGCCCGCGTCATGCCCCGGATCCAGGCAGACGCGCTTTTCTCGTTCGCTCAAATGCGTTTTCCCCCCTCTGTACAGGCTCAGGGAGCACAGGGCTCCCCTTCCAGTTTAGTGGGAGGGCGCCCGTCCTGTTCCCCCGCCGGGGTCTTTTCGGAGCGGGGCGCATATCATGGAGCAAAATCATCCGAAACAGGGAGGGGTCCCCATGCCTGCCGCTCTGATTAAACGTCTGAGCAATCTTCTCTGCGTCAAAAGTATTGTGACGCTGATCCTCACCGTTGTATTTGCCGACCTGGCCGTCACCGGCCGTATCTCCAGCCACGATTTCCTGACCATCTTCTCCGTCGTCATCGCCTTCTATTTCGGCACGCAGAGCGAACGCCTCAGTGGACAGCTGGAGAAGGACACCGGGCAAAAATCATCCTGACCGTCATCCCAGGGCCACGTCCAGCACCATCATCACACTGAAGCCCGCGGCAAAGGCCAGCACACCGATGTGGGAGTGGCGTCCCTGGGACATCTCCGGAATCATCTCCTCCACCACCACATAAAGCATGGCCCCTGCGGCAAAGCCCAGCAGATACGGCAGGGCAGGCACCAGCAGCTCCGCCGCCAGGATCGTCACCAGGGCGCCGATGGGCTCCACAACGCCGGATAGCACGCCTCCGGCGAAGGCCCGGAGCTTCCCCTCGCCCTCCGCCCGCAGGGGCATGGAGACGATGGCTCCCTCCGGGAAATTCTGGACAGCGATGCCCAGGGAAAGCGCCAGCACGCCCATAGCAGTGATCTCCGTGTCCCCTGCCAGATATCCGGCGCAGACCACGCCCACCGCCATCCCCTCCGGAATGTTGTGGAGCGTTACCGCCAGCACCATCATGGTGGTCCGGCGCAGCCGGCTGGAGGGGCCCTCCGGCTGCGCGCTGCCCCAATGCAGATGGGGAATGATATGGTCCAGCGCCAGCAGGAACAGAAAGCCGAGCCAGAGGCCTGCGGCGGCCGGTGCAAAGGACCACTTTCCCAGCTCCTCCGACCGCTCAATAGCCGGGATCAGCAGGCTCCAAACCGACGCCGCCGTCATCACCCCTGCCGCGAAGCCCGTCAGCCCCTTCTGCAGGCCGTCCGACATCGCCTTTTTCATAAAGAACACGCTCGCCGCGCCCAGGGAGGTGCCCAGGAACGGGAGCAGGAGTCCGTATAATGCTTCCATAATCCATCCTTTCTCATCTTGTGTCCGGAATCAGTATCCATGCGTTCAGAATACCGGATTCCCGCACCGGTGTCAAATTCATTTTCCCACCGGATGGCCTTTCACAAATCCGGAAAATCGCTGCCGCTCTGGACAGCAGGGAGCAAGTCTGCTATGCTTGACACAGGGGACAGGCTGCCGGATGGCTCCGTTTCCCCTCATTTCAGGCTCATTTTAGCTTTTGGGTGTACCATGGTCCCATCATCAGAGAACCATCCCGGAATAGGAGGAACGCCATGAGGGTCTCTCACCATGTAAAACGGTCGGTGTGCCTGCTGCTCTCCCTGCTTCTGCTGGCGCAGGGCATGACCCTGGGCGCAGCCGCTGTGGGCACCGATTCCGTCCCGGCGGGGACATCCGTTCTGGAGCCCGCCGCATACCCCGACAGTGAGGTTCTGGTCCTGTATGAGGACGGCAGGACCGAGGTGGTCGTCTACGAGGACGCCGCCTCCCTGGAGGAGGGGCTGCCGCAGCTGGCCCGGCAGGAGGGTGTGGCGCTGGTCCAGCCCAACTACACATACACAAGCACCGCTCTCTCCACCACAGACCCGCTGCTGGCGGAGCAGTGGGCCCTGTATAACGACGGCAGCTTCCAACTGGAGGAGCAGGAGAACCCCTATCCGGTCTTCAATGATCCCTTTGCACTCCCCTCCGCCCCGTGGCAGTGGATTGCCCCCTGGTGGATGCAGTCCGATGCATCCGCCGGGAGCACCGGAACCGTGCAGGCCGCGGCCGGCGTGGACATCGGCGCGGAGGATGCCTGGGCCCTGTACGACGGCGGAAGCCGGGATGTGGTGGTGGCCCTGGTGGACACCGGCATCGACTACACCCACGCTGATCTGGAGGGCCGCATCTGGGTGAACGAAGACGAGATCCCCGGCAACGGGGTAGACGACGACGGAAACGGCTATATCGACGATGTCTACGGCTGGAATTTCTACTCCGGCAGCAATCAGGTCTATACGGGCAGTGAGGACAGCCACGGCACCCACGGCGCGGGCACCATCGCCGCCCATGCAGACAACGACATCGGGATCGCCGGCATCGTCCGGAGCGACCACGTCAAAGTCATGGCAGTCAAGGCTCTGGGCGGGTGGGACGGCAGCGGCTCCACGGCGTCCATCATCCGGGCCATTCAGTACGCGGAGGCCAACGGAGCCCGGATCTGCAACCTGAGCCTGGGCTCTTCCAGAAACGACCCCGCGCTGTACCGCACCATCGCGGCGTCGGATATGCTGTTCGTAGTTGCAGCCGGCAACGACGGCGCCGACCTGGAGCTTGCCCCCAGCTACCCGGCCAGCTACCACTTGGATAACCTCATTACCGTGGCGAACCTCCGATACGACGGTAACCTGGATCCTACCTCCAGCTACGGCGCCTCCTCTGTGGACCTAGCCGCCCCCGGCACCCATATTTTAAGCACCACCCCCGGGAATTCATACAGTTACATGACAGGAACCTCCATGGCGGCGCCTATGGTCAGTGCTGCGGCGGCCATGCTCTGCTCCCAGTTTCCGGATGCCACGCTGGCCGACGTGAAGGACATCCTGCTATCCTCCGTCCAAAAGCTGGGCAGCCTCACCGGCCTGACGGCTACCGGCGGGATGCTGGACCTGGGTGCCGCCATGGCATCCGGGGCCGCGGCCCAGAAGGGGCGGACCTGGACGGAGCCGGACCTGGCGGCCTATACCGACAGTCCGCCCATTCTCTCCCTGTCTCTCTTCCAGTGGAGGGGGCAGCAGTATCTGACCGTTCAAGTCCAGGATCCGGACGGCGACTTCCGCTCCGCCGCTTATGCCGCCGGGACATACACGGCAGCGAATTTCCAGGGCGGCGCCGCGGGGACGCCCCTCCCCTTGAATGCGTGGGGAGCCGCCACCTTGCTGGTGCGCAATGGCGGACCTTATACCTTTTACGCGGTGGACCTGGCCGGCAATGAGACGGTCCGCACAGTGGATCTGCCCCAGAGCCCCTGAGGGCGGCCCGCCGCCAACTCCATCCCCGGTCAAAAGGACTCCGCAGGCTGTGCCTGCGGAGTCCTTTTTCCTGCTCCGGAAAAGCGGCCCCTCCATCAGTCCTTCAGAATGTCCTCCAGTTCCCTGTCCATCGTCACGGTCATGCGTGGCAGCTCATGCAGTCCCTTCCCCAAGTCGGCTGTGCCGTGTCTGGTGACCGCAGTGACCGGGAACAGCTCATGCACAAATGCCTCCGCGTCCGGCTCGGTGATGCCGAAGGGATAGGCAAAGAAGGTGACGGGCTGGCCCACCTCCTGGGCAATGCGGTCATGGCTCTTCTGAATATCCCCCAGCACCCTGGCCTCAAAGGCACTGTCCGACTCCTCCGGATCCCTTTGGATGCCGTTGATGCCGCCCGGGTCAAAGTTTCCGCCCAGATCTCCCAGATTGTGGAGCGAATAGGCATGGGACCCGATCTCTACCAGGCCGGAGTCTGCCATCTCCCGGCACATATCCCAGCTGAGGAAGTTGTCAGCGGACACGTCCTGCATATACACCATAATAGAGACCACGGCTTTCATCTGGTATGCCTGAAGCAGCGGGAAGAGCAGCTCGTAGTTGCTCCGGTATCCGTCGTCAAAGGTGATGAGAAGGGGTTTTTCCGGCAGCGGCTCTCCCCCTGCCAACTCCCGCGGCAGCACAGTGTGGTAGCCATGTTCCGTCAGCCAGCGCAGGTCCTGTTCCATACGGCTCACGGTGATGGTCATATCGTTGCACGGCTCACCGTCCTCCACGATATGGTGGTACATCAGCACCGGGAGGGCCCGGTCCGCCGGAATGGGCATCTGCCACACTCCCCTGGCATAGAGATAGACGGCTCCCGCCGTGAAGCAGAGCGCCGCTGCGGCGGCCACTCCCAGGATTCCCACCCGAATTTTTTTCATCTGTCTGTCATCTCCCATGTGTTGGCGCTGCGGCGTATACCCTTAGAAAATTCGCAAATATTATTTTATCAGATTAAGTTAAAATGTCAATTCATTAAATGAAAAGATTATCTTTGCTAGGATGTTTTAGGGTGATTACATGCCTTTGGATTATGCTGCGATTGGTGGCCGGCTGCAGGCGCGGCGAAAGGAACTGGGGATCACACAGGAGGACGCGGCGGAACGGGCCGGCATTACTGTGGTCTACCTGTCCAAAATTGAAAACGGACGGGTGCATCCGACGCTGGACCTGCTGGACAGGCTCTGCTGTGTTCTGGAATACGACCTTGCCCGAGCCTTCACCGGCGTCCAGACGACCTCTCCCGACTACGGTCAGGAGCAGGTGCTGCGGCTTTTCAACGCCTGTGCGCCGCGTGTCAAGCCTGTTGTTCTGCATCTGCTGGAGCAGCTGGCAACCTTAACGTGAGCAGAAGCGGGAAAAGTATGCACCATGTCTGTCCCGCAAAAAAGCGGCGCCCCGGCGGAATATTCCGCCGGGGCGCCGCTCTGGTTTTTTCCAAGTCTGTGCCGGATACCCTCCATTCCCTGCGGGGTGGCGGCAAGGGACCAGCCTCCGCACACTGGCGGAGGCCGGTGTTGAAGCCGTTATGTTTCCTCGTACAGCTCAATGATGGCGTCATCCAGGGTGATGAACGCCAGTCGGACCGTATCGCTGAGGGTCTCCGGCCCGAAAATCACCTGCTGGGCCTCCTTCAGATAGGGGTCCATGTTATCCACCTTGTAGGCCACGTGGGGCTGTTTGGAAAGGATCTCCGGGAACCGGGTTCCCTCCTCAAATTTCAGGTATTCAATCTTGTAGTCGTAGGCATCCACGCTCTCATTGACCCAGAAGCCGCCCCACTCGTTGTAGACCATGTTGGGCTTTTTGTTCAGCACGGGGATCCCGATATGCATATACTCCGCTGCCATGGAAAACCTCCTGTCAGTTATCCTGGGCGGCCAACTCCTGATAGAACTGGAAGGCCTCCCGGTCAGTAAATTTCTCGTGCACGATCTTGGCCACCGCCCGGCACATGGCGGCGGGATGCTCACTCTGGAAGATGTTGCGGCCCATGTCCACGCCCCGGGCGCCGTCGGAGATGGCCCGGTAGGCCATGGTCAGGGCCTCGTCCTCCGGCAGCTTCTTGCCGCCGGCGATGACGATGGGCACGGGACAGGCGGCCACTACCTTCTCAAAGTCATCGCAGTAGTAGGTCTTGACGAAGGACGCCCCCAGCTCTGCCAGCATCCGGGCGGCCAGCAGGAAATACTGGGTGGTGCGGGCCATCTCCTTGCCCACGGCGGTGACGCCCAGAACAGGGATGCCGTACCGTTCCCCGGCGTCCACGGCGCGGCACAGGGTCTCCAGGGACCGGGCCTCGCCCGCCCCGCCGATGAAGCACTGGATGGCCACGGCGGAGGCATTCATGCGGATGGCGGCCTCCATATCGGCACCCACGCCGTTGCCGGTGCTCATGTCGTCGATGAGCACACTGGCGTCATGGGTGGCCCGGAGGCAGATGGCATTGTGGACCGTGGGGGGGATGCAGGAGCGGATGGCCCCCCGGGTGGCCATGAGCACGTCCGCGTACCGGCACAGAGGGGCGATGGTCACGTCCATGCGCTCCAGGCCCGCAGTGGCCCCCATGATATAGCCGTGGTCAAAGGCCAGCATCACCGTGTTGCCGCTCTTGGGATTGAACAGGTGGGAGAGCCGATTCTTGGCTCCCCAGTCCCCGTGGCCCAGGCCCTTGGCGAAGAAGCCCTGCTCCGGGGCAGGCACGTCCAGATGGTAGTCGTGGGCGGTCTTGTTTCCGATTGCGTCTGGCATAGCGCTTACTCCTTACTGAACGCCGGGGTGCGGCAGGGGGTGTTCCACAGACGGAGCATCTCCTCGTCCCACTTGGCGATGTTCATCTGAAAGCCTGCGGCCTCCTGGACGGTGAGGATCTCACCCACCATGCTGGCCACGACCTCGATGCCCTTGGCCTTCAGGAACTCCACAGTGTCCTTGAACAGCACCAGCATCTCCATCATGGTGGTGGCGCCGCAGCCGTTAATCATCACAAAGGTCTTGTCCCCGGGCTTCAGGTCCAGGGCCTTGCACAGGGCCTCGGCCACGGTGGCCACGGTATCCTTGGAGGACATCATGGGCACCCGGACGCCGCCGCCCTCGCCGTGTTGGCCGGCGCCGATCTCCATCAGGTCGGTCTCTCCCAGGTCGCCGAAGGACATGCCGTTCTGGGGATGGGTGGCATCGGTGGACTTGACGGTGATGGAGGCCATGTTGTCCGCGTAATGTTGAGCGATCTCCGCTACCTCCTCCAGAGTCTTGCCCTCCCGTGCGGCGGCCGCGGCGATGTGGTACAGCGCCACCGCGCCGGCCAGCCCCCGCTTGTTGTCCTCGCCGTTGGGGTCGTACCGGATCTCCTCGCCGGTGACCACCTGACGCACATTGAGGCCGGCCTTCCTGGCCAGCTTCATGGCCTGCTTGCCCGCCAGCTGGTCGCCGGCGTAGTTCAGGGTCAGCAGCAGCACGCCGTGGCCCTTGTCCGCCATCTTCATGGCATCAAACACCAGCTGGCCGTTGGGGGCGGCGAAGATATCACCCACCGCCTGGATGTCCAGCATACCCTTGCCCACAAAACCGGCCTGGGCGGGCTCATGGCCGGAGCCGCCGTAGGTGACGATGGTCACCCGGTCGGCATTGGCCAGATCCTTACTGATGACCAGGTGGCCGTCCACATTCAGAATGTCCGGATAGGCCAGACCCAGGCCCACCAGCTCTTCGTCGGTGACCGTCTCCGGCGCGTTCATGAACTTCTTCATTTTCATACAGCATTCCTCCAGTGATATTTAAGTGGTGCATTGCCAATCCCGCTCCTGCGGGTGGAACAACAGGTTATTCCCGGGCCAGCCCCTGGAAGAACCAGGACATGGATACGGCGCCCGCGTCCGGGGTGCCGATGGTCTTGGTCCCGTAACTCTTGGCCCGGCCGAATTTGGAGACATACTGCTTCGTAGCCTCCGCCCCCTGGGCGGCGGCCTGGGCCGCGGCATCGAACAGCTCGTCCGCGCTGTCTCCTGTATAGGCCGCGACGGCTTCGCTGGCGGGGATCAGGGCATCCATCATAGTCTTGTCCCCCACCTTGGCGCCGGACATATCTTCCAGCTCCTCCAGGGCCTTGGCGAAGATGGCCTTGAGGCCCGCCACGTCGATCTCCTCCCCCTCTGGGGCCTCCTCCTGCAAGCCGTCCAGCCAGGTGTTCCACAGGGGGACGGCGCTGCCGCCGTTCAGGGTCATAACGGCCATGGCCGCGTCATCCAGCATGGACTGGATCCCCCCCTCGGCGGCGTCCACTGCTTCGGAGATAGCCCCGGCAATCTTCGCCATGGTCAGGCCGTGATCCGCGTCCCCAAATTTGGAATCGATCTCCGTCAGCTCCGCCTCAGCGGCGGTCACAGCGGCGCAGGCGTTTTTCAGGCGCGCCGCAAATTCAGCTCTTGTCATGTGATATCGGCCCCCTCTTTTGACAAAATAAACAAATTTTGGAAGACATCTTTATTCTAACATAGTCATTTCGCTTTTTCAAGGCGCATCGCCCCTCTTTTCTCCCGGCCAGCAGGGACTCTCCGACGGCCTTTCCACCCCGCCCTTCATTGACGGACAGAATTCCCTATTTTGTGTGTTTTGTATATGGATTTCCCATGGCGATTCTTGTAAAATACAATTGTTGAAAAATGCAACGATAGGAGAATGGTATGCCGAATCGGATCGAGATGTTTCGCCGCCTGGAGCGACAGTATTTTCGGGACAGGCTTGGCACCCTGGGCCTGCAGCAGCTGGACGGCATGATCCTGCACCTGCTGGGGCGGGAGGGCCACATGCGGCAGGAGGACCTGGCCGTCCAGCTGGCGGTGGACAAGGGGGCTGTGGCCCGGAGCCTGGCCCGTCTGGAAAAGCGCGGCCTGGTGGAGCGGCAGGTGAGCGCCCGGTGCCGCCGGGAGAAGCATGTCTCTCTGACTCCCGCGGGGGAGGGCGCATATCAGGGCGTCCAGCGGATTCTGGAGGAGTGGGGGCATGTCAAATACCAGGGCTTCACCCCTGAGGAGCGCGCCCTGAACGAGGCGTTTCTGACCCGCATTGCGGAGAATGTGATCGAATTTTGTCGAGGAGAGGGAAGTGAACATGGTTAAGAATCTGACGGAGGGCAGACCGCTGAATCTGCTGTTTTTCTTTGCCCTGCCCATGGTGGCGGGCAATCTGTTCCAGCAGCTCTACAATATGGTGGACACCGCGGTGGTGGGAAAATTTGTGGGCGAAGACGCAGTGGCGGCCGTGGGCTCCTCCTTCCCCATCGTGTTTTTGTCGGTGGCCGTGGCCTCCGGACTGTCCATGGGCTGTACGGTGGTGGTGTCCCAGCTGTTCGGTGCCGGGCGCATCCATGAGATGAAGACCACCATCTCCACCGCCATCATCTCTCTGGGCGTCCTGGGGCTCCTCATCATGGGCCTGGGAACGCTGCTGGCCGGTCCCCTGCTGCAGCTGCTGGGCACGGACCCGGATATCATGGCCGACTCCCGGACGTATCTGCAGATCTATTTCGGCGGCGCGGTCTTCCTGTTCCTCTACAACACTCTCAACGGCATCTATAACGCCCAGGGGGACAGCAAGACGCCCCTGATCTTCCTGATGATCTCCAGCCTGACAAACATCGTGCTGGACCTGCTGTTCGTTATCCGCTTCGGCATGGGCGTGGCTGGCGTGGCGTGGGCCACGCTGATCGCCCAGGGCCTCTGCGCCGTGGCCTCCCTGCTGGTGTTGCTCCGCCGGATGCGGCGGATGCCCTGCGAGCCGGAAAAACAGGGCGTGAAGCTGCCCCTCTTCCACATGGTGGCGGTGAAGCGTATCGCCCAGATCGGCCTGCCCTCCATGCTCCAGCAGTCTCTGGTGTCCCTCTCCATGATGATGATGCAGGGTCTGGTCAACTCCTTCGGCAAAGTACTGGTGGCCGGATACACTGCTGCCACGAAGATCGACTCCCTGGCCATGCTGCCCAACATGAACATCTCCAACGCCATGTCCAGCTTCACGGCCCAAAACATCGGTGCAGGCAAGTACGAGCGGGTCAAGGAGGGCCTGAAGGCCTGTCTGCTGATGGTGGCGGTATTCTCTCTGCTGATCACCGTCATCATCTTCCTCTTCGGAAACCAGCTGCTATCCCTGTTCCTGGACCCGGGGGACGCCTCGGGCGCCATGGGCTACGGTCTGGCCTATATGCACACAGTCTCCCTCTTCTATATCCTGATGGGCCTGCTGTTCGTCCCCAACGGGATGCTGCGGGGCGCGGGTGACATGGCAGCCTTCACCTTCAGCTCCATGGCCAACCTGTTCTCCCGGGTGGGCATCGCCTACGCACTGGTGTATCTCACCCCGCTGGGGGCCAACGCCATCTGGTGGTCCATCCCCGCCGGCTGGCTGATCGGCGCGGCGGTCTCCCTGCTCCGGGTCAAGAGTGGAAAGTGGATGCGCAAGGCTGTGGCCGACCGCTGACCCTCGCAGGCGGTCTATTTCAGGAATCGCAGGTGCTGTGGATATGAACAGGAAACAGAATCTGGAGGTCTTTGCGAAGACACCCGTCCGAAAGGCCGTGCTGCTGCAGATAGTCCCGGCCGTGGCCAGTCAGATGGTCACGCTGGTCTACAATCTGGCGGACACCTACTTTGTGGGGATGTTGAACGCCCCCCATGAAACCGCGGCCGTCACTGTGGCCTATCCCTCCTTTCTGATGCTGACCGCCATTTCCAACCTCTTCGGCGTGGGCGGGGCCAGCGCCATCGCCCGGGCCCTGGGCCGTCAGGACGAGGAGGGCGCCCGGCGGATCGCCGCTGTCTCTCTGGCCGGCGGCCTGCTGTCCGCCCTGCTCTTCTCCGCGGTGTTCCGACTGCTGGCCGATCCCGTGCTGCACCTGTGCGGCGCCACCGAGGCTACCTATGCTGCTGCCTACGGATACGCCAAATGGGTCGTCATACTGGGCGGCCCCTTCACCATTCTCAACACCCTCCTGGCGAATCTGGTCCGGGCGGAGGGCGGCGCCGGAGCCGCCGCCTTCGGGGTCTCCTTCGGCGGCGTCCTGAATATCCTGCTGGACCCGCTGTTCGTCCTGCCCCAGTTCCTGGGCCTGGGCGCGGTGGGCGCGGGCATGGCCACGGCCCTCTCCAACGGGGCGGCGGTGGCCTGTTTTGCCGTCTATCTGGTCCGCCGCCGGGGCGCCACCTATTTGAACCTGCTGCCGGCGAATCTGCGGTATGCCGCCCAGTACCTGCGCCCCATTCTGGCCATCGGCTTCCCCTCCGCCCTGCAGTATGCGCTGACAGTGGTGGCCACCGCTGCCCAGGCCGACTTTGTATCCCAATACCCCACAGAGGCGGTGGCGGCCCTGGGCATCGTAAAAAAACTGGACCAGCTGCCCCTGTATTTCTCCATCGGTGTCTCCAACGGACTTCTGCCGCTGCTGGCCTATAACCACGCTGCCGGGAATCACCATCGGCGTGCGCAGGCCTTCCGGATAGGGAGCCTGATGTCCTTTGGCTTCGCCGTGCTGTGTCTGGTCTGCTATGAGGCGTTTGCCACCCCCCTGGTCTCCCTGTTCATTGCCGATGCTGCGACAGTCCGCTATGGGGCCGTGTTCCTGCGGTGCATGGTGACGGCAATGCCCATGATGGCCCTGTGCTATCCCATGATCATCCAGTTCCAGGCCATGGGCAGGGCCAGGGAGTCCCTGGTCTGCTCGATCCTGCGCAAGGGTGTACTGGACATTCCGCTGCTCTATCTCATGGACGCGCTCTTTCCCCTGTACGGCTGTATGTGGGTGCAGCCCATCGTGGACGCCATCTCGCTGGCCGCAGCCCTGTGGTTTTACCGGGCCATCCAAAGGGGGAGCGCGGCGGGCGGAACGGCCCCAGCCGGGGCCTGAAACCGGCGTGAGCAAAACGGAACTGTAAGGAGGAGAACGAATCCGTGGCAAGCAAGGAGCACGATTTTTCCGTCGGCAGCATTCCCCGCAACATCATTTCGCTGGCGCTGCCCATGACGGCTGCCCAGCTCATCAACGTGCTGTACAGCGTGGTGGACCGCATCTACCTGGGGCGGCTCCCCGGGCATCTGGCTCTGACGGGCCTGGGGCTGACGCTGCCCATCATCTCCATCGTGATGGGCTTTGCCAACCTGTGCGGCACGGGGGGCGCCCCCCTGTGCTCCATCTACCGGGGCAAGGGCGAGGAGGAAGAGGCCGAGCGGATCATGGGCAACGCCTTCACCCTTCTGCTGATTTTCGGCGCCGCTGTCACAGGGGTGTTCCTGCTGTTCCGGCATCCCCTGCTCTACCTGTTCGGCGCCAGTGACGCCACCTATCCCTATGCCGAGGCGTACATGACCATCTATCTGCTGGGGACCGTCTTTGTCATGATCGGCCTGGGGATGAATCCCTTCATCACGTCTCAGGGCTTCGGCCGCACCGGGATGATGACCGTGGGCCTGGGGGCGGTGGTCAACATCGTGCTGGATCCGGTCTTCATCTTCGCCCTGGACATGGGGGTGCGGGGCGCGGCGCTGGCCACCGTAATCGCCCAGGGCTGCTCCGCCGTGTGGGTACTGAAATTCCTCACCGGGCGGAAGGCCATCCTGCGGCTCCGCCTGCGGAATCTGGCGCTGGGCGCCGGGCGGGTGAAATCCATCGTGGCCCTGGGCCTGTCCGGCTTCTTCATGAATCTCACCAACAGTCTGGTGCAGGTGGTGTGCAACGCCACGCTCCAGGCATACGGCGGCGACCTGTACGTAGGCGTGATGACCATCATCAACTCCCTGCGGGAGGTGTTCTTCATGCCGGTGCAGGGGCTCACCAACGGCGCCCAGCCGGTCACCGGGTACAACTACGGCGCCGGCCGATACAGCCGCGTCCGGAGCTCCATCCGCTTCAGCGTGGCGGTGACGGTTGGTTACGCCGCTGTCTTCTGGGCCGCCGCCATGTTGTTCCCCGGGCTTTTGATCCGGGTCTTCAACAGTGAGCCGGAGGTGGTGGCTGCCGGCATCCCCGCCCTGCGCATTTACTTCTGCCTGTTTATCCCCATGTCCCTCCAAATGGCGGGGCAGGGTGTGTTCGTGAGCCTGGGGCGCTCCAAGCAGGCGGTTTTCTTCTCTCTGCTGCGCAAAGCCATCATCAATGCGCCGCTGACGGTCGTTCTGCCTATCTGGATGGGCACCACCGGCGTATTCACAGCCGAGGCCATCTCCCAGCTGGTAGGCGGCCTGGCCTGCAGCCTCACCATGTATTTCACCGTGTACCGTCCCCTGGGCCGCCTGCCGGACCGCCCGCCGGAGAACATCTGAGACCCGGTTGCCGCGCCGTTGTTCCCTCTCTTACTCCCACAGACTCGCAAGAAAAAGCGGAGGCGCTTTTGGAGGTTTTTCCAAAAGCGCCTCCTCTGCCTGTTCCGGCCCCCTGCGCGTCTTGACAAACAGTTCCGGCCCGGCTATAATCTTCCCCGCAAGTCCCGGCCGCCCCTCTGCGGGAGGTTGGAAGATCCCGAACCTGTTAGGAGCACCGCCATATCATGAGAGCATCCTCTGCATACAGCCTCTTTGATACAGAGAGTGTCTGGGCCATCCTGATGCGGATCGCGCCTCCGGTCATGCTGGCCCAGCTGATCCAGGCCATGTACAACATCGTGGACAGCTATTTTGTGGGCCAGTTCTCCAGTGACGGCCTCACCGCCCTCTCCATCGTCTACCCTGTTCAACTGATCGTCACCGCCATCGCTGTCGGCACCGGCGTGGGCGTCAATACCCTGATGTCCCGGTACGACGGCCAGGGGAACCACCACCTAGCCGACCGGACCGCCGGAACAGGGACGGTCCTGGCGCTGATCAGTTGGCTGATCTTCGCCGTATTGAGCGGCCTGCTGATGCGCCCCTTTGCCGCGATCTCCACGGAGTCCTCCTCCGTGGCGGACCTTGCCGTGACATACGGTACCATCGTCTGCGTGGGCAGTCCGGGTGTGTTTCTGGAGAGTACCTGGAGCAAGGTCCACCAAGCCCGCGGCAACATGCGCCTGCCCATGTTGGCCCAGATCGCCGGCGCCGCGGCCAATATCGTGCTGGACCCGATTCTGATCTTCGGCCTTGGCCCGGCACCGGCGCTGGGAGTGGCCGGTGCCGCCTTTGCTACGGTGTCAGGCCAGGTGCTGGCGGCGCTCATTGTTGTCTCCGGATTCCGGAAGCCGCCCCCCATCCGGGTGTTCCGCTCCTATGCGGCCAAGATCTACCGGTTGGGATTTCCCTCCATCTTCATGCAGCTTCTGTTCACGGTCTATATCATGGCCCTGAACATGATCCTGGCCGGCTTTTCCGATGACGCCGTGACGGTCCTGGGCCTGTATTACAAGGTGCAGTCCTTCTTCTTCATCCCCCTCTCCGGACTCCAGACCTGCATCGTCCCCCTGCTGAGCTATACATACGCCAAGGGTGCCTACGGCCGCTGCCGCCGGGTGGTGAAGAACTCCGTCCTGCTGGCCATGTCCTTCATGCTGGTGGGGATCGCCTGCTTCGAGCTGATCCCGGAACAGCTGCTGCGCATTTTCACCGCGGAGCCCGCGGTCCTGGAGATCGGCGTCCAAGCCTTCCACATCATCGGCATCAGCTTTCTGCCCGCCGTGCCCTCCCTGATCCTGCCGGTCTTTTTCCAGGCCATCGGGGCGGCGCTGCCCAGCGTCCTGCTCTCCCTGACCAGGCAGATCTTCTGCCTGATTCCCGTATTCTGGCTCTTCTCCAGGATCGATCTGGCCTACACGTGGCTGGCCTTTCCCATTGCGGAAGTCGTGACCGGAACGCTGGGCCTGTGCTTCTATCTCCACCGCATCCACATCTGGGACCGCTGCAAGGGCGCGGCCCTGAAACCCGAACGCAAAGGAGCGACTGCCATGAAACTCATCACCGCCATCGTCAACAGACGGGACACCAGCGAGGTCTGCGCCGCCCTGACAGACGCCGGCTTTTACTTCACCCGCATGGCCTCCACCGGTGGTTTTCTCACCGGCGGCAACTCCACGCTGCTGATCGGCACAGAGGAGGACCGGGTGCCCCAGGCCATCGCCATCATCCGCCAGAACTGCTCCCGCCGGACGGAGAAGATCTCCTCCAACGTGCAGCTGGCCACGCCCTCTGCGGCCTATCCCACGGAGGTGACCGTAGGCGGTGCCACGCTGTTCGTCTCCGATGTGACGCAGTTTGAAAAGATCTGAGCCGCCCGCCATATCCGGCGGCCGGGCACAAGCAGGACGAAGCGATCCCCCTCAGTGTGTGCACTGAGGGGGATCGCTTTTTGCATCAAGATCGATCAGGCAGGGGCGAACGCCGCGCCCGGAGACGCGGCCACAGTCCCATCCTCCCGTACGGCCACATATTCGATCATCTCGCCGCTGTCCCTGCGCAGCCGGTCCACCAGAACGCCGCCCTCCTCTTCCCCCAGGATGAAAAAGGCAGTGGAGAGCAGGTCTGTGTAAACAGGCCGCGAGGACAGGATGGAGACGCTCTTCAGTGTCAGCGGCATGGGGTACCCGGTCCGCGGGTCCAGCAGATGGTGGTACACGGTCCCATTCTTCTGGAAGCTGTGCTCATACCAGGAGGATGTGGCGATGCCCGCGTCCTGGAGCTGCACCGTCCCAAACACCGAGCCGGTGTTGTCCGGGTCCCGGATCGCCACCTTCCACGGCCGGGTCCCGCCCTGCGCGTCCTGGTGCGCGCCGATCACAAACAGGTTCCCGCCGTAGTCCAGCACGGCCTGCCGGACGCCGCCCTGCCGCAGGCGGTCCACGGTCAGACCCAGGGCGAAGCCCTTCCCGGCTGCGCCCGGATCCAAACCGATTCCAGAAAGATCAAACGTCACGGTCCGCGTATTCCGGTCCAGGCGGACGTGCTGATAGCCCACCCGGTCCAGCACCGCCCGGATGCGCTCCGCAGAGGGGATCCGGGGCGTCTGGGACAGAAAATCCCACAGCTTTACCACCGGCCCCACCGTGGGGTCGAATGCTCCGCTGGACAGGCGGCAGATCTCCAGGTTCTGCTCCAGGAAGGTGTACAGGGTCTCAGAGACCGGCACAGCCTCGCCGGGCCGGATGTCCCGGCAGAGCCTGGAAAGCTCTGAGTCGGGATCGAACATGCTGAGGGTGCGCTCCAGCCCGTGGGCCTCCTCCTCGCACTGCTCCAGCAGCTGCTCCCCGTCCTCCGGGATTTCCGCCGCGATGCGGCAGAGGGTGTCGTACGCCAAAAATGCGCGGGTATGCTCCATAACGGTTTTCCTTTCCGGTTCTTGTCTTTACTGGAAAACGCCGTCCTTGCGCATCTCCTCCAGGACAACCTTGGCCATCCGCAGGTAGTTGATGAACGCAGGATACATCGGCCGGTTCTTGGGATCCATATCCAGATGCGCATGGTCTGGGTTGGGATTGTCCCAGATCATGCCCATATCCCGTCCGGCGGCGTGGGGCAGGCCGGTCAGATCCAGCATGTTCTGGGTGGCGCAGACCTTCAGGTTCAGGTTGTCCATCTGGGTGCGGAAGCCCACCAGGAAGGCGTGGCGGTCCCAGCCGGAGGGGAACGGATCCTCATAGGCGGGGCAGTCGTATTTGGACTGGCGGTAGTACTTTTTCAGCTCGGGGTGGACGATGTCCTCCTCGTTGTCTGCGAAGATCTCGTCAAAGCGGCAGGAGCGGATCCTGCCGTTCTCCACCACCACCTTCAGCCAGCCGGTGAGGCCGTAGCCATAGTCCTCGGAATAGCTGTACAGCTTCTTGGAGGAGGGCTCGTCCAGCTCCTTGTCCAGCTTGGCCGCGAAGGTCAGCAGCTTCTTCACGCTGCCGGAGGCGCTGGCCACCAGATCGAAGTCTCCGCTCAGGCTCTGTTTCTCCAGCATCTGCTGCTCCACGTACTGCATACCCATGGTCAGCACGGAGCCGGCCTTCTGCATCCGGGGCTTCGTGTACTGCCAGAAGCTGTAGCTGGAGCGGCGCTTGGAGATGCCCTGGTACAGGTGGTTGTAATAGGAGGGAGCCGTGATCTCATTGAGCTCCACAAAGATCAGCTTGCCGTCGGCCTTCACCGCCTCCACAATGCCCAGGTGACCCGGATCGGCGGGAAACTCCCCCTCTACGCCGGGATAGTAGGGCGGGAACCGTTCCTCGATCCGATAGTAGTCGCCCTTCAACATCCCCTTGGGGGGCTGGACGGACCAGACCGGCTTCTTTCCTGCGTTATCCATGTTCGTTCCTCCTTACTTCACGGCGCCGTCCTTGACCATCTCGTCGTGGACGATCTTGGCCAGGCGCAGATAGTTGTTCCACACGGGAGAGCGGGGCCGGGTGACGGAGCGGGCGGTGGCGTCGCTGTTGGAGACGAGAGCCACATCGTCCTTGTGTGGCTTGTCCCACACCACGCCCATGTCCGGGCCCTCCACGCAGGGCAGTCCGGTGATATCGAACATATCCTGTGTTTCGCAGACCTTCTTGTTGATGGCATCGGACTGGTCCTTGAAGCACACCAGCCAGGCGTGGCGGTCCCAGCCGGAGGGGAACGGGTCCTCATAGGTAGTGGAGAAATACTTGGACTGACGGTAGAACTGCTTCAGGTCGTCGTAGACGATGTCCTTGGTGTGATCGGCGAAGATCTCATCGTAGAAGCACCTGACGATCTTGCCGTCCTCCACCACCACCTGGAGCCAGCCGGTGATACCGTAGCCGTAATCCTCGGTGTAGCCGTAGTACCGCTGCTTCTTGTGGTTGGAGTCCTTCCGCTGAGCGGACACGTCGTTCTTCAGGCCGATCATGTTCTTCATGGAGAAGGAGGCACCGGTCAGTAGGTCATAGTCAGCGTCCAGGTCCTGCTTTTCCAGGATCTGGTCCTCCACATATTTGAAGCCGTTGGCCAGCACCCGCCCATAGGCCACGCTGCGGCGCTTGTCATGGAAGTCCTGGAAGAACTGGAACTCCGTGCGGCGCTTGCTGACATTCTGGAAGTGGCGGACATAGTAGTTGCCCATGGTAGTCTCGTTGAACTCGGCGAAGGCGATCTTGCCGTCGTCGTCAAACACCACGTCCAGCTCGCCCTTGTGGCCGGGGTCGCCCCAGCGGCCGCTGTACCGCAGCTCGGCGTGATAGTAATCGCCCTTGACCAGGCCCTTGTACTGGGGCTGCGCCGTCCAGTCGATCAGCTCGCTCTCGTTGTCCTCATGCCAGGGGCCCAGCCCCAGCCATCTCGTCTTGTCAGTCATGTCAAATCCTCCTTATGATTCTGTCCGTCACTTGGACGGGGTTTGCTCTTCCAGGGCGCCGGCCCGGCAGCAGGCGCAGAAGTGGCCGCTGCCGAAGTCCCGCAGCGCCAGGTCCCGGCCGGTGCAGCCCTCCCGGGCGTACAGGCAACGTTTGGCAAAGCGGCAGCCCGGCTCCGGGTCAATGGGGCTTTGAAGCTCGCCGATGAGCTTCACCCGCTGCATTTTCTGCCGGCTGCTGGGGATGGGAATGGCAGACAGCAGAGCCTGGGAATAGGGATGCAGTGGCTGGCGGAACAGCTCCGCGGAATCCGCTGTCTCCACCAACTGGCCCAGGTACATCACCGCGATCTTATCGGAGAAGAACTTCACCACCGACAAGTCATGGGTGATAAAGAGATAGGTCAGGTGGAACTCCGCCTGCAGATCCTTCAGCAGGTTCAGGACCTGAGCCTGGATGGACACGTCCAGCGAGGACACCGGCTCGTCGCAGACGATGAACTGGGGCTGCAGGGACAGCGCCCGGGCGATGCCCACCCGCTGGCGGCGGCCGCCGTCCAGCTCGTGGGGATAGGCGTTGAACAGCCGGGCGGAGAGGCCCACCACGTCCATCAGCCGGGAGACCTCCTTATCCAGCTCCGCACGGCTTTGGGCCTTTGCGTGAATCCGCAGCGGTTCCCCGATGATCTCCCCAATGGACATCCGGGGGTTCAGGGAGGAGAACGGGTCCTGGAAGATGATCTGCAGATCCTTGCGCAGGTCGTGAAGCTGCTTCTTATTCATCTTGCAGATGTCCTGTCCGTTGAACAGGATCTCGCCGCTGGTGGACTGGTGCAGGCCCAGGATCAGCCGTCCGATGGTGGACTTGCCGCAGCCGGACTCCCCCACCAGGCCCAGCGTCTCGCCTCTCCGAATGGAAAAGTTGACGCCGTCCACCGCATGAAGGGTGCCGGTGGGGCTTTTGAAATACTTCTTCAGGTCCCGGACTTCCAGGATGATATCCTTATCTGCCATGTCGCACCTCCTCCATCAGTTCGGGGGATTCGAAAACGCCCTGGTGGGCCAGGCAGCGCACCATCTGGGTGCCGCCGACGCCGGTCATCTCCGGCTTGCGGGTACGGCAGGCCCCCGTTGCGTAGGGGCACCGGGGTGCAAAGGCGCAGCCCTCCGGCAGCTCCGTGGGGTCCGGCATCTGGCCCTGGATGGGCTTGAGCTTCTCCGCCGTCTCATCCAGAGACGGGATGGAGCCGAAGAGGCCGATGGTGTAGGGATGATGGGGGTGGTCAAACACCTCCGCGATGGTGCCGCTCTCTACGATCTCACCGGCATACATGATAGCCACCCGGTCGCAGACCTGGGCCACGACGCCCAGGTCGTGGGTAATCAGCAGCAGGGAGGTACGGAGCTTTTCCTTCAGCTCGTTCATCAGTTCCAGCACCTGGGCCTGGATGGTCACGTCCAGGGCGGTGGTGGGCTCGTCCGCCAGAATCAGCTCCGGCGAGCAGGCGATGCTCATGGCGATGACCACCCGCTGCTTCATGCCGCCGGAAAACTGGTGGGGATACTCGTCATAGCGGGCCCGGGGGATGCCCACCATCTCCAGCATATCGCCGGCCTTTCTCCGGCCCTCCTCCTTGCTGCACTTTTCATGCTGGTGGATGACCTCCGCGATCTGATCGCCCACGGAGTAGACCGGGTTCAGGCTGGTCATAGGGTCCTGGAAAATCACCGAGATCTTGCTGCCGCGGATCTCCCGCAGGCGGGCGGGCTTGGCCTGGAGCATATCTTCGCCCTCGAACCAGATCTCGCCGCCCATGATCTTTCCCGGCGGGTCCGCGATGAGCCGCAGGACCGACAGGGCCGTGGTGGTCTTGCCGGCGCCGGTCTCGCCTACCAGACCCAGGCTCTCGCCCTTTCCGATGGTCAGGTCCAGGCCGTTGACGGCGTAGACCACGTCCTCGTCGGTGTGGTACTCCACCCGCAGGCCGCGGATATCCAGCAGGGCCTCCGGGGCCTGCGCGGAGGGAATGGGCTCCGTCTCTGGCAAAGCGGTCTTGTGCTGCTTGTTCTCTTCCATGTGGCGTCCTCCCTCCTCAGTTCTTCAGCTTGGGGTCCAGGGCATCCCGCAGGCCGTCTCCCAGCAGGTTCAGGGAGAGGATGGTCAACATGATGGCAAAGCCCGGGAACGCGCACACCCACCAGGCCGCCCGGAAATACTGCCGGCCGGTGCTGACCATAGAACCCCACTCCGGCGTGGGCGGGCTGATGCCCAGGCCGATGAAGCTGAGGCTGGCAATGGCCAGGATGGACCCGGCGATGGACAGCGTGGCCTGCACAATGATGGGGGCCATGCAGTTGGGCAGGATGTGCTTGAGGATGATGCGCTTGTCGCTGGCGCCGATGGCGCGGGCCGCCTCGATGTACTCCTCGTTCTTGATGGTCAGAACGGCGGAGCGGACGATCCGGGCAAAGGGCGGGATGTTGGAGATGCTGATGGCCAGCATCATATTCGTGACGCTGGTGCCCATGGCGGACACCAGGGCGATGGACAGCAGGATGCTGGGGATCGCCAGGAAGATGTCCATGACACGCATGATGACATCGTCTACCCGGCGGCTGCCGTAACCGGCAATGGCCCCCAGCAGGCCGCCCACCACTGTGGCAATGGCGATGGTGGCAAAGGCCACCGGCAGGGAGATCCGGGCGCCGTGGACGATCCGGGCCAGGATGTCGCGGCCCACCTCGTCGGTGCCCAGCCAGTGCTCGACGGAGGGGGGCTGGAGCTTCAGGGATGCGTTCTGCTGAATCACCAGCGTCTCGTAGTCAAAAAACACATCGGCAAAGACGGCGAAGAAGATGATGACGGCCAGAATGATGAGTCCCAGAACGGCCATCTTGTTTTTCTTCAGGCGGCGCCATACTGCGGCGGCCTGGGACTTTTTCTTGTTCTTGTTTTTCACTTTCCCAGTCATCCGCATCACCTCTTTGCCGTTTTGTACTGGGCCCGGATTCTGGGGTCCAGGAATGCGTACAGGATATCAATGCACAGATTGATGATGGTGAACATCGTGGCCAGCACCAATACGCAGGCCACCACCACGGGCGTGTCCTTCAGGCCGATGCAGTCCACCAGCAGCCGGCCGATGCCAGGCCAGGAGAACACCGTCTCCACCAGCACTGCGCCGCCCAGAGAGAAGCCGAATTGCAGTCCCACTGTGGTGACAATAGGGATCATGGCGTTGCGCAGAGCGTGGCGGATGGTGATGACGCTCTCTTTCAGGCCCTTTGCCCGTGCGGTGCGGATGTAGTCCTGCCGGATCGTCTCCAGCATGGAGGAGCGGGTCATGCGGGTGATCATCGCCAGGGAGTTGGCGCTGAGGGTGACGGCCGGCAGCACCAGAGCGCCCCAGGTCTCAAAGTTGGAGGATGGGAACCACCCCAGCCCCGCTGCGAAGATCACGATCAGCATCAGCCCCAGCCAGAAGTTCGGCATGGAGACGCCGAACAGAGCGCCCACCATGGAAATGTTGTCCACCGCCGAATACTGATGGGTGGCGGAGATCACGCCCAGGGGAATTCCGATCAGAATGGCAAAAAGCATGGCGCAGGCCGACAGCAGGATGGTATTGGGCAGCCGGGCGGCGATCTCCGCCGCCACCGGGTTGCCGGTGCTGTATGAGGTACCGAAGTCACCGTGGACCGCGTTGATGATAAACCGGCCGTACTGGACCAGGAAGGGATCATCCAGGCCCAGCTCCTCCTGCATGGCGGCGTAGGATTCCTCGGAGTAGTTGTCGCCCAGCATCATCTGCACCGGGTCGCCGGGGGTGAAGCTCAGGATCGTATAAACGATGAAGCTGACACCCAGCAGCACCGGAATCAGCATGAGCAGCCGTTTGAGAATAAAACGGTACATCTGTCACTCTCCTTTTCCATAACGCAAATTCGCGCAAGCGGACGGCGGCTTTTGCCGCCGCCCGCTCACTGGAATGCCTGAATGCGCTTATTCAAAATAGGTGCCGTTGATGTAGTGGGACTTGCCCGGATACAGGCCGAATCCCTTCACATTGGACTGCATACCGGCGTTCAGGTGCTCCACCGCCATGGGGACCAGGGGCGCGGCCTCCGCCACTTTGCTCTGGATCTCCGCATACAGCTCCATGGCGTGCTCGGTGTCGGTGGTGGTGCTGGCCTCATCGATCAAGGCGTCCACCTCAGGCGTGGTCCAGAAGCAGCGGTTGCCGGAGGGCCCCAGAGCCTCCGTGTGGTACATGGACCGCAGCATGGAGTCGGGGTCAATGGAGGTCTTGGACATGATGAACATATCATGGGCGCCGTTGCCGGTCTCAGACTGGAACTGTCCGCTCTCCAGGGTCTTGACCTCGGCGTTGATCCCCACCTGGCGCAGCTGCTCCTGAATGACCACGGCGGAGTCCCGCATCACCTGGGTATCGGAGCACCAGAGAGTGGTGGAGAAGCCGTCAGGATAGCCGGCCTCGGCCAGCAGCTCCTTGGCCTTCTCCACGTTGCAGGAGTAGTCGGAGCAGTCGGAGACGTAGCCGTCCACACTGGGGGGCAGCATGGTGTAGTTGGCGGGTGTGGCCTCGCCGCTGAACACCAGGTCGATGTAGCCCTGGGGGTCCAGCGCGTAGGCGACGGCCTGCCGGACCTTCTCGTTGTCAAAGGGCGCCTTCTGCACGTTCATGCCCACATACCACACGGTGGTGCTGGGGGAGGTGAGGGTGGTGACGGACGCGTTGTCCGCCAGGCTCTCCAGGTCGGTGATGCCCAGGTCATAGGCCAGGTCCACCTCGCCGGTCTCCAGGCCAATGGTGCGGTTCAGCGCCTCGGGAATCGTGCGGAAGATGACGCGCTTGACGGCCGGAGCGCCGCCCCAGTAGTCCTCAAAGGCCTCCAGGACCACGTCGCCGCCCAGCTCCCAGGAGACGAACTTGAAGGGGCCGGTGCCCACGGGGTTCTTGTTGAACTCCTCCGCGCTGGTGTCCGCGCTCTTGCAGATGATGGAGGCCGCGTCCAGGCTCAGGCGGTACAGCAGCGCGTTGAAGGGCGCGGAGGTCTTGATGGTGACGGTGTAGTCGTCGTCACAGGTGATGCTCTCGATGATGAGGTAGTTGTAATTCACGCCGGGGTTTGCGATGCAGCGCTCCAGGCTGTACTTGACATCCTCGGAGGTCATCTCCTCCCCGTTGTGGAACTTGACGCCCTGGCGCAGATGGAACACGGTGGTGGTATCGTCGATAACCTCCCAGCTCTCCGCCAGGCCCGGCACTAGGTTCATGTCGTTGTCCATCATCACCAGACGGTCAAACATCTGGGTGGTGACACGATAGGTCCCGATGGAGGCCTGCACCATGGGATCCATGTAGGTGGGGGACTCTGGGATAGCAACGATCAGGGTATCCTTGGCGCCATCGTCGGAACCGTCCGTGGTCGTCGAGCTGGAACCGGTGGGGCCACAGCCGGCCAGCATCCCGCAGAGCAGGAACATTGCGGTGAACAGTGCGAAAACTCTCTTCTTCATCGTACTCCTCCTGACGTGGTGGTGATATATTTCTGAAACCGCCCCCGGCGGTCACATTCCTGATTGTGTGCTCAGCGCAGGCCGTCGGCCGCCAGAGCATCCTCCATCCGCCTCGCCAGCTCCAGATAGTTGTCCCATTCCTTCGCTCGCTTGGGCTCCTCCGTGAAGGGGAGCCCGGTCAGGTCGGTGAGGCTCTGGGTCTCCAGCACCCGGGCGCTGAGCAGGTCGAAGATGCTGTTGAACCCGGCCCCGATGGTGGAGATGTAGTCCGGGCAGTGATATTTGGACTGCCGGTAATAGGGCTTGAGCTCCGGGTCCTCAATCTCCTCCTGCCGGTCGGCAAAGATCTCGTCGTAGGCGCAGGAGATGATCTTTCCCGCCTCCAGCACGATCTGCAAGCGCCCGGTGACGCCGGGCTCCACCGCCTGGGACAGGCCGTAATACACCTGGCCGGAGGGCTTGTCCAGCCGCCCCGCGATCTCCTCTGCCAGTGGGAGCATAGACCGCTTGATGCTGTTGGAGGCGCCGGTGAGCAGGTCAAACTCGCCTGTGAGGCGGTTCTCCGCCACCATCTGCTCTTCCAGATGGGTCAGGCCGTTTACCAGCACCACGCCGGACTTGGCGGTCCGCTCCTTGGTGGCCTGCAGAAAGCCGTAGTCGGACAGCCGCTTGGAAACGCCCTGGTACCGTCTGATGTAATAGGTGGGGTTGTTAATCTCGTTAAACTCCACCATCTGCAGGGTTCCGTCCCGCCGGACCACTTCCAGAATGCCGTGATACCCCTTGTCCCCCGGGAAATGCGGGGCAAACCAATTCTCAGCCCGGTAATAGTCTCCCTTTACCAGCCCCATAGGTGGCTGCACCGTCCAGAACAGCCGGTCCAGCACGTCAACGGACTTTTCGCGCTTCTTCTCTGCCATGCCTCTCTTCCTTTCCCTCATTTTGATCCGCATTCCACCGCCGGGTGCGGATCTTGTATTCTTTGAAAATTGGCGCTATAATGATTGATAAAATCTGAACGCCCCTCTGACCGGGCGCCTTTGTTTTGCCTGTTACGATTATAACATGCTCCCCTGGCTGTCGGATTATAGGGGATTTTGTTAAGCCTTCGCTATTTGGGATTAGGTCCCTCCGCCGTTTTGAGAAAGAGAGCGCGACATGAACACAGAACACCTCGTCTATATCCTGGAGGCGTACAAGTGCGGCTCCGTCAACAAAGCCGCCCGAAACTGCTATATTTCCCAGTCCCATCTCAGCACCATCATCAAGAACGTGGAACAGGAGATCGGCTATCCCCTGTTTCACAGGACGGCCAACGGCATCACCGCTACGCCGGAGGGACTGATTTTCATGAGCCACGCTGAGAAGATCGTCACCGAGCGCAATAATATCCAGAAGATCCCGCAATCCATGTCCGAGAGCGACAGCCTCTCCATCATTTGCGCCCGCTCCGCCTTTGTGCTCCAGTGTTTCTTTGATTACAAAAACTGCTTCCCCAACCTGAACAGGACCCACGACAAATTTCTGGAGGCCGGCCTCCGGGAAAATCTGAAAAACGTCGTGGCCCAGAACTGCAGGCTGGGCATCCTGGTGCTGTTCGAGCAGGTCATCCCCAAGTACATGGATCTGGCGGACCAGTACAATCTGGAGATGACGGTCCTCCAGCGCTCTATTCCCGTCACCGCGCTGATGTCCAAGTCCCATCCACTGGCCAACTCTTCCCGTGTCTCGCTCAAGGATCTCACAGGGTATCCCTTCATCGCCGACGCGCACATCGATCCGGACGATACGCTGGACGTGCTGGGACTCCAGAGCCACACAGACCTGCTGTACATCTGCGACCGCGGCACGATCTTCGACGCGGTCCGCAAAGGCAATTACATCGCCATCGGCATCAGCATTCCGGAGGAGGATGCCCGGCGGATGAACTGCGTCTGCTGTCCCATCGCGGACGGCGCTCCCATGGCCGTGGCCCTGCTGCATTCCCGGACATTTACGCTCCGCCCCAGAGAGAAGCACTTCATTCGCTATCTGACTGACCGCCTGCACAAGCGCTATTCCGGATAAACGGCGTGCCGTCTCCCACAGGGTAGTTTGTCCGCATCGGCGTGTGTCCCTGTTGGTGCGATGGCTCCAAACATTGCCGACAGCGTGTGCAGGAACGCCTTTTGCACGCATCTTGCCGCAAAGATTTAAAACCCCCAGGAACTGCTGCGCAGCGGTCCCTGGGGGTTTTAAATAGCGGCTGACTTCATTCTCGTTATATCCAATGCCGTGGGCTCAATTGGGTAATTTCCCGTATGTTTTTTCAATCAGAGTCCTGCAAGGGGAATAAAAGGCATCTGCCAGGAGGCAGCCGCCGCAATCTGCCGTCGCTGACCGCTGTTCCGCCTGTTTCAAGGGCTTCTGCGGCTGCTGGCACCGCTGCTGTGAGCGGTCCTCCGCAGACTCACGGCTTCTTTGTGCGCGGGAGCAGAGCGCCTCCCTGCCGGTCAAGGGCCCGGGAGCCGTGCCCGCGGCAGACAGCTGCTCCCGGCCTCAGCCTCTCCGGCTCGTTTTCAAAAAATTCATGAACCGTTCACGAGGCAAACATAGATGAGGCCATCCGGGAGTAGTATACTTCCAAAAGTATAGACGAGATCGTCTGTAAAATCCTCAGGCAGTAGCCGCCGCGGGTTGCAAACCTGACGGCGTGTGTCCGGTCCCATACCGGCGCGGAATTGGTCGGACGTCAAAATGGCCTGTCCGTCCGGACGTTTTCCCGCTGCCCGCCCGGGTGTCTCCCTGGTTCCGGGTTTTGGCCGGGCCGGGGGTTTTGGATCAGGCAGAAGGAGGATATGCAGCATGACGCAGAAAGAGCGCCAGGAACGCAGCAGAAAAGAGATTTATCAGGCCGCCCTGGAGGAGTTCGGGACCTACGGCTACGACAAGGTCAACATGGAGCGGATCTGTGGGAACCACGGGATCTCCAAGGGCATGATGTACCACTACTACTCCAATAAGGACGAGTTGTTTTTACTGTGCGTCGAACGCACTTTCCAGGAGCTCAGGGCCCATGTGGAACGGGATATGGCCCATCTGTCAGGGGAGGATACGGCAGCCGCAGTCAAAGATTTCTTCATGATCCGGGAGTGCTTTTTCCAGCTTCATCCCCAGCAAAAGCTCGTTTTTGAAAGCGCCATGCTCCGTCCGCCCAAACATCTGGCCGCGCAAATTCAGGCCCTGCGCGCACCGATGCGGCGCTTGAATCAGGAATTTATCGAGGGGCTCATAGACAAAATGCCGCTGCGGCCGGATTTGAAGCCTGAAATGGTGACCCGCTATTTGGAAACCATCGAGTCTCTTTTCCAGAATATGATTGTGAGTTATCAGGGCGGACATCCCGCGCAGGATTTCCATGCCATGCTGGAAACCGCAGGCGAACTGCTGAATATGGTCCTATTTGGGATTCTTCGCCACGCAGATCCGGCATGATCTCCGGTTCGGTGGATAACGTGATCTCTGCCGCGGGACTCCCCTATCTCTTTGGAATGCGGCTGCTGTACCCGGGCTTCAGCAAACTTGTCAGCTCCTTTAATCTGAAGCGGCCGGAGGGACCAGGCCGGGGCCGGTGCACCGCCTTGGTTCTTCTATTGGCAGCGGGCGGATTTTTCCCGGTCTGCGCCCCTCTCCGGGCCGTCCGCACCTCAGCATCCTCAGCGGGAGCCTGCTGATCTTTCAGGATGCGGCCTCGATCCTGCGCGCCTGCTTCTCCGGCTGGTTCTGGCGGCAAAACAGCAATTGATGATACCACAAGGAGGATTTATATGCTGAAATTACTTCGTAACCTACGGCGGCAGGAGTGGGCCATGGCCGCCGTGTGCGCAGTGCTCATCCTGGGGCAGATTTATTTCGATCTGGCGCTGCCCGACTACATGAGCAGCCTGACCGTTCTGATTAAAACGCCGGGGAGCACCCTGTCGGACATCCTGCATACCGGCCTGGAAATGCTGGGCTGCACCCTGGCCAGCGCGGTGCTGTGCGTCATCTGCGGCTATCTGACCGCCAAGGTGGCTGCCGGGTTCAGCTTTTCCATCCGGGAAGCGGTGTTTCATAAGATCGCAGACTTCGGCCAGCAGGAGATGATGACCTTCTCCGTCCCCAGCCTCATCAACCGCACCACCAACGACATCACCCAGGTGCAGATGCTGACGGCCATGGGCCTGCAGATCCTAATCAAGTCCCCCGTCATGGCAGTGTGGGCCATCATCAAAATCGTGGGCAAGAGTTGGACCCTCTCCGCTATCACCGCCGGATTTGTGGCCGCCCTGCTGGTGATGATGGCGGTCATCATCGGCGTGGTGGTGCCCCGGTTCCGCCGGGTGCAAAAGCTCACCGACCATATCAACCTGGTGGCCCGGGAGAACTTGAACGGTATCAATGTTGTCCACGCCTACAACGCTGAGGACTACCAGAACGCCAAGTTCTGGAAGGGCAACGAGGAACTGATGCGCACGCAGTTGTTCAACCAGCGGGCCTTTGCCTTCCTGATGCCCGGCGTCACCCTGGCCATGAACGCATTGTCTCTGGTGATCTACTGGGTGGGTGCCTCCATCGTGAACGCCGTCCCTGCCGCGGACACCGCCGCACGGCTGGCCGCCTTCAGCGACATCGTGGTGTTCGGCACCTACGCCACCTACGTCATCATGTCTATTATGATGATGGTCATGATTATCATGATGCTCCCGGCGGCCCAGGTGTCCGCCCAGCGGATCAATGAGGTGTTGGAGACCCGGAACAGCCTGACTCAGGGCGCCCGCATCGATGCCCTGGAAACCGGTACTGTGGAGTTCCGGGACGTCTCCTTCCACTATCCCTCCTCGGACAAGAATGTCCTGGAGCACATCACCTTCCAGGCCAAGCGGGGGGAGACCGTGGCCTTTATCGGCGCCACCGGCAGCGGCAAGACCACTCTGGTCAGCCTGGCCGCCCGGTTCTATGATGCCACGGAGGGCACTGTGCTGGTGGACGGGGTGGACGTTCGGGACTACACCTTCGACGCCCTGTATGACCGCATCGGCTATGTAACTCAGAAGGCCATCCTGTTCTCCGGAGACGTCCGCGGCAACGTGCTGTTCGGCGCCAGCCGGGGCAAGGATTCCGATGCGGACGTTCAAAAGGCTCTGGAGCTGGCCCAGGCCAGCGAGTTTGTGGACAGGATGCCCGGAGGCATCCATGCCCCCATCGCCGAGGGAGGCACCAACGTATCCGGCGGCCAGAAGCAGCGGCTCTCCATCGCCCGGGCCCTGGCGAGGCGCCCGGAGATCCTGGTGTTCGACGACTCCTTCTCCGCCCTGGACTACCGGACGGATACCAGGCTCCGTGCCGGCCTGGACCGGGAGCTGAAGGATACCACTCGACTGATCGTGGCTCAACGGATCGGCACCATCCGGAACGCGGACAAGATCATCGTTCTGGACGAGGGGAGGATGGTGGGGATGGGTACCCACGAGGAACTGATGCAAACCTGCCCGATCTACCAGGAGATCGCCCGGTCCCAGCTCTCCCAGGAAGAGCTGGGGGCTTAAGGAGGAAACCAAGATGCCAAAGATGATGCAGAACAGAATGTGCGCGCCGGGAAAGAGCAGGCGCGGCATCGGCGGTGTGCTCAGAGAACTGTTCACCTATTCCAACAAATTGAAAGTGCCCTCTGTTGCGGCCTTTTGCTTCGCCGTGGCCGGCGCAGTGCTGACCATCATCGGCCCCAGCCTGCTCAGTCGGATCACGGACCTCATCTCCGACGCCCTGGACGGGGAGATCGATCTGGCCGCCATCGGCCGCACCGGCGTAATCCTGCTGGTGATCTACGGCTTCAGTGCCGTCTTTACCTATGTGGAGCACTTCATCATGGCTACGGTCACCCTGGAGCTGTCCCGGGATATGCGGCAGGACCTGTCCCGAAAAATCAACCGGGTGCCCATGAGCTACTTCAGCAAGGTGTCTTATGGTGACATCCTCAGCCGCATCACCAACGACGTAAGTACTCTGCAGCAGGCCCTGGCCAACAGCCTGCCCTCCATGATCAGCGCAGTGGCCCAATTCCTCGGCTGTCTGGTGATGATGTTTGTCACTGAGTGGCGTATGGCGCTGGCAGCCATTGCCGTCACGGCACTGGGCTTCCTCATCATGGCTGCGGTGATGCTCCGGTCCCAGAAGTACTTCACCGCCCGGCAGGAGAACCTGAGCACCCTGAACGGCTATATTGAGGAGATGTACTCCGGCCACGACGTGGTGCGCCTCTCCCGGGCCAACGAGCAGGTAAAAGAGACCTTCGGCGGGATGAATGCCGTTCTGTACGACGCAGAGTGGCGCAGCCAGTTCCTCTCCGGCATCATGCAGCCCCTGATGACTATCATCGGCAACCTGGGCTATGTGGCGGTCTGCGTCCTGGGTTCCGCCCTGGCCATGAGCGGAGAGATCTCCTTCGGCGTCATTGTTGCGTTCATCCTCTATGTGCGGCTGTTCACCTCTCCCCTGAGCACCCTGGCCCAGGGCATGACCCAGATGCAGACGGCGGCAGCCGCCGGCGACCACGTCTTCGACTTTCTCCACGAGAAAGAGCTGCCCGATGAGACCGGCAAGCGCCCCGAACTCTCTCCTGTGCAGGGCGAAGTCGAATTTGAACACGTCCGATTCAGCTATCCGAATCATCCGGATAAGATCATCATCAAGGACTTCTCTGCCCATATTCAGCCGGGGCAGAAGGTGGCTATTGTGGGTCCCACCGGAGCGGGCAAGACCACGATGGTCAATCTGCTGATGCGCTTCTTTGAGATCAACAGCGGAAACATCAAAATCGACGGCGTGCCCACCTCTGAAATGACCCGGGAGGGCGTCCACGACCTGTTCAGCATGGTACTCCAGGACACCTGGCTGTTTGAGGGGACTGTCCGGGAAAATCTGGTCTACAACAAGACCGGGGTCACGGACCAGCAGCTGGAGGAGGCCTGCCGGGCCTGCGGCATCTATCACTTCATCGAAACCCTGCCCCACGGCTTTGATACCGTGCTGGATGACAGCATTGCCATTTCCTCCGGGCAGAAGCAGCTGCTCACCATCGCCCGGGCCATGATTCAGGGCAATCCCATGCTGATTCTGGACGAGGCCACCTCCTCGGTGGATACCCGCACAGAGCTCATCACCCAGCAGGCCATGGACCGGCTGACGGAGCACCGCACCAGCTTTGTCATCGCCCACCGGCTGTCCACCATCAAAAACGCCGACCTGATTCTGGTGCTGAAGGACGGCGATATCATCGAGCAAGGCACGCACAAGGAACTCCTGGCCAAAGGCGGCTTCTACGCTGACCTGTACAACAGCCAGTTTGAAAAGGCCTCGTGATCCCAGGAAGAGGGGGGCGGCTGCGATTTGGACAGTATGGAAAATCAGACTCCGCCGTGCTGAAGCGAAAAGAACAGCTCCCGCTTTTCAAGCCATTCCTTTGAAAAGCGGGAGCTGTTTCCCTTTCCGGAGAGCCTGGTTTGCTTTGGAGGCAGGGCTCCTTCCACCCGGGCCCCCCAATGATCGGCATTGCAGCAGGAGCCCCCGTCCATCCCTCCCAGGATTTGTCAAATCCGTTCCAGCTTCGCCCGGAAGGATATCTTTCGGGGCGTCTCCATCTCATCGAACTGTACCACATGAGCACCCTTGTCCATGTCCACATCCAGCACCGTACCGGAGCCGAACAGAATATGCTTCACCCGCTGCCCCACGGAGAATGCCATGTTCCCGTCGGTCTCCGGCAGATAGGTCTGGCTGTGGCCGATATAGTCCCGGGCCGCCCGGATCAAGCCCTCCTCCGGCGGCCGGGTGAAGGCCAGGAGATTGCGGTCGATGTCCAGAAGAAAGCGGGAGGGATACCGGGGGGTGCCGTCGAAGTTCCGTCCGTCTGCCTCGGAGATGTACAGTCCCTTCTCCGCCCGTGTCAGCGCCACAAACGCCAGCCGCCGCTCCTCCTCCATGGCCTGCTGCGTCCGCACCTTCCGGGAGGGGAAGATCCCCTCATTCATGCCGCAGAGGAACACATAGGGAAATTCCAGGCCCTTGGCGGCGTGAACGGTCATCAGCCTCACCTTGTCTCCCTGCTCCGCCGTGTCGGCATTGGTGAACAGAGCCACATGGGCCAGATAGTGCTCCAGGGTGACCTCCTCCCCGCAGGTGGTCTCGTACTCATATACCGACTGCTTCAGCTCCGCCAGATTGTCCAGCCGTTCCTGGCTGCCCTCGGTGCGGAGCATCTTCTCGTAGCCGCTCTCATTGAGGAGGGCCGAAAGCACCTCGGACACCGGTCTCCCCCCATATCCGGCGGCAAAGGACTCTATCAGGCCGACAAACCTTCCGGCGCCTGTTCCTTTGAAAAGTGGGTCCTCCAGATTGTCCTGCAGCGCCTGATACAGGGAGCGGCCCTGCCTCTCTGCGTACTCCTGCAAAAATGCCATCCGCCGCTTCCCAAGATTCCGCTTGGGGACGTTGACGATCCGCCGGAAGGAAAGGTCGTCCTTGTAGGCAATCATCCGCAAGTACGAGAGGGCGTCCTTGATTTCCATACGGTCAAAGAACTGGACGCCGCTGTAAATCGTATAGGGGATCTTCTCTCCCAGCAGGACTTCCTCCACCGCCCGGGTCACATAGTGGGCCCGGTAGAGCACCGTCATGTCCCGGTATGGCGTGCCCGCCTCGTGAAGCTCCTTCATCTCCCCCGCTATCCATTCGGCCTCCGCCTCCTGGGTCTGCGCGAAGTGGCAGATGACCGGACTGCCGGAGGGCAGCGTGGGCTGCAATTCCTTTTTGATACGAGTCCGGTTCTTGTCGATCAGGGAATTCGCGGCAGAGAGAATCTCCGGCGCAGAGCGGTAGTTCTCCATCATTAGAATCGTTTTTGTCCCCGGAAACTTCTTGTCAAAGTCCAGCAGGTACTTCACGTCGGCGCCCCGCCAGGTGTAGATGGTCTGGTCCGGGTCTCCCACGATGAAGAGGTTCTTGTGGTAACCACACAGAACCTCCATCAGCTCGTACTGAAGCTGGTCGATATCCTGGAACTCGTCGATCATGATGTACTCCAGCCGCTGCTGCCACTTGAGCCGAATGTCAGGATGCTGCTGGAAAATATACAGGGAGAACTTGATCAGGTCGTTATAATCCAGTCCGAAACACTTCTTCTCCTGATACAGATAGCCGTAGAAAATGATGTCTGCCGGGGTGTCCGCCTGGTCATACTTCTCCTTCAGCGTGTCCAGAGGCATGGCGATCATATCCAGATAGTAGTCCGGACGCTTGAACAGCTTCTGCATCTCGACCATGTCCCGGGCTGCGGAGAAGGTCATATCCCGCAGCGTCAATCCCCGCTCCTCGTAGATGATTTGGAGCATAGCGTCGATGTCCGCGTTGTCCAGCACCAGAAAGCTTTTGGGATACTGGACGGCGTAGCTGTCCTCCTGGAGCACGGAGACGCAGAAACCGTGGAAGGTGTTGATATAGCCCGTGTCATTGTCGCCGGTGAGGATGTGGATGCGCTGGCGCATCTCATTTGCGGATTTGTTGGTGAAGGTGACGCAGAGGATATTTCCCGGCAGGATGCCCAGCTCGTTCACCAGAAAGGCAAAACGATGGGAGAGCGCCCTTGTCTTGCCGGAGCCGGCTCCGGCAATGACACGGACAAATCCTTCGGTTTCGGTCACAGCCTGGCGCTGGGCAGCGTTGAGGCCGGAGAGCAAATCGGTCATCGTGGCGTCCTCCCTGTCGAACATCTGTTTCTTCCATTATATCAGAACCCGCAGATGTTCTCAACCTCTTCTGAAAAATCCATCAGATCTCCTATGGCTGAGGATTGGCATACGAAGAACAGGGAAGAAGGATGCAGACATTCAAATTAACCGCAGGTATAGGGAATCCTTGTGCCGCAAATCACACTTATTTCAGGCCAAGTTCACAAATCATATCTTCTGCCTTAGAAAATTCTTTTTTGGACCATATTTCAGTGGCATAACAGGAATTTGACCTCTATCATTTCAATGTTTTGTACTTTGCCGGTAGCATAGGTGCTTAATACAAGAAAGTATGAACCCCTTGCAATGCAAGGGGTTCATACTTAAAATAACCCTGCCTGACCCAAAATAACGCCAAGCATTCGCCCAAATCAGGCAGGGTCATTCATTTTGGCGCAGCGGGAGGGATTCGAACCCTCGTGCGATTGCTCGCAAACTGATTTCGAAGGATAAACAGAATCCCATACCGCCACATCGAGCCGTTCTAGGTCAATTAAAATGTGTTGTTTTGCTCAAAAGTCGCACCTTTTTCTCTGATGCAGAGGAATATTCATGTAGCATCAAAACGAGTGAGGGCACCATTTGGGCACCATAAGCATCAACCAAAAATCAGCCGTTCTAGTTGTTGATATACTTGGGTATCCGGTGTTATTAATGGTGTAATTGTGTCACGAATAATTGCTTCACCATTATTTCCACACGCTGTAAGTCCAAGCAACTTTTTGATGTTGGTTACTATATCGTTGCTAGCAGATTTAATATCATCCGTGGCATTTCCTCGACTAATGCTAGCATTTATCGCCTGTTGCTTTATTGTAAGGGCACTATTTTCCAACTCTGCTTTCCCAACTGTAGCGCACCATTTTTTGATTATTTCATCGTCCAGTAAATAGGATTCAAGGTGACGCCTATCCAGCACCTTAATTCCCTTTTCAGAAAGTTCTTCTACTTCATTTTCACTTCGATCATCTCGATCAATAATTCGAATGACATTGGTGTTCGGGACAATAGCTTGTGTTAGCCCAATTACCTTTAGTTTGTCTTCCTCGATGTCGTTGCAGCCTCCTAATGAGTAGAACACAGTGCTCGGGTGAGTTGTGCTGAAAATATTTGCATAGCACTTTGCATCAAAGTCTTTCCGTTTCCTGCCCCTAGTAGTCCCTTCGCAGAACACTACTGTTTCCGGGGCAAGTAAGGTAGAGTAATTTTCTAAAGTCAAAGATAGAATTCTATTCCACAAATTATGTGAAACGGGAGAAGGCATAATCTGAACTACATCATCAAAATCAAATCCATCAAAATTTAAGAATGCAACACTTCCCGGACATTCGGCTTCAAGTTCTTTGGCTTTATTTAGCATACCAAGTGAATGCGTAGCAATCCATAACTGACCATTTGCTCCGATCAGAGTGTAAAGTTCACCTAAGAGTTTTTCCTGTAATGCTGTATGCATATGGGCCTCTGGCTCGTCGATACAGAAAATGGTGTCTGGATAGTATTTTTGCTTAATGACCAAGTCTAATATCAAATCAAACGCCGCTTTTTCTCCTCCAGAGAGATTTTTATAGGAGTAATTTTTGGAAACCCCTTTGTCAAAAAGGAAGTCGCCATTTTCTGTGGGATTTCCCACACCAGAAAGAGTTAAGTCACCAAAAAGGCGAGTTAGAGATTCTCGAATTTTTCCGATTAATTCATCACGTAGTGTGGCTACCGATTTCTCGTTGTATGATGTATCATATACACATTCAAGCGTCTTAGAAATCAAACGATGGTAGTTTTTCGCAACCTCCTGATCGTTCTCTATCATCATGTTTTTATTTGCAATTGCTGTAGGCGCTTCCACCGCCGATATACCTTTGATAGCTAGAGAAGGGTCATTCCGATACGCGGTTCGAAAATAGAAAATCGAATGGTTTTTATTGGTATCCTCACCATCATAATCATAAAATGATAAATCAACTAATTTGTTTGAATTTTCATAACCATCTTGCCCTACTGGAGTTTTATTGCAGTAGCTTTGGTCTGTGGGGAGGCCGGTATATCCTTTCCACAATTGCCAAACCTTAAATGCATCAAAAACGGAACTCTTACCACATCCATTCGGTCCAACAAGTACAACCAATCGAGCACTTGAGGGAATAGCTGTTATAGTCAAATCTGTGAAACGTTTAAACTTTTTCAGATGAATTTCTTTGAGTTTCATATAAGGATGCCAACCTTTCTACAGGTTTTTTCAAATTATAGCATATTCTTAAAGAAACAGCAAGGAACGTGTCACCGGACACGTTCCTCTTTTACTTTGATTCTGGCGCTTTCCAATATGTATTCCTTGATAGCCAGCTTTGGAATACGCCATACACGGCCATTCCGAAACCCCTTGAGCTTACCGCTGTTTAGGAGATCGTACATAGCATTGTAGCCCATTCTCAGGGCTTCACAGGCTTCTTCTACTGTCAGAATATCAGGATATTCCTCTAACATTCATTCCACCTCCTGCACCGAAAGATGGGCTTCACAGCGGGGACAAGCGCTCAAATCAAGCGAGCAGGAGTCACATAAACAAGTAGGAGCCTTGGGCGGCGACTTGTGGCGCTTGGGGTTCAGCGTCCTTTGGTAGAGATCCATTTTCTCAATTTGCTGCATGACTGCCGGCTCTGATCTGCCAACAGCAAAGGCGATTTCAGAAATGCCGTAGCCTTCTTCAAACATCATTTTTACAGTTCGCTTTTCATCGTCCCGCCAAAACTCACCTTCGTGATCGAAGCGAATCGTGCCGTTACGGTGGCGGCGAATCATTTCACGTTCAATTTCAGGACTCATCATGGTTTTTCTCTCCTTTTTCAGATTGATTTACCATGATGTTCCTTTATTACGCACAAAAATCTCAAAAAATCTGTGGAGCGAAAGATAAGGACATTTATTGTCCATGCCGTGTGCTATTCTCTAATCAGTCTGATCCGTTGCGCAACCATCGGCTTATTCTCCTGCCTATGTTGTCAACAGGTCCGGTTAGGCGGCGGATGTTCGTGATTGTGGCACGACTCCGCCGCTGTTTTTCCTTAATACACTGAAAGGAACAGCCTATGAATATATTATTATCCCTCAAGAAATTCTCCCACATTGGCTATTACATACATGAAGCCCGAACAAAAGCCAAAGAAAGGAAAAAGCACCATCGAGATCGCCTGAACCTGTCGAATGACCAAATCAAGTATTTGGATAAGGTCGTTATTCCGGAAGGGTGCTCCTACCAAGTTAATGACCACACTTTTTCCAGCATAGACAAGGCTTTAGCTTATTGCAAGCGGCTGTCCATTGAACGATGCAAAAAGATATGGGGAGCCGGAATTCCCATCAGTATTACCAACCCGAATGCACCCAAGATATTTGATTGCGCCTGTTTGCCTGCTGGACTGCTTGTAAAGGACTCCAAGGACTTTCTATGTCGGTATGCTCCTGTCCGTATCATCATAATTGCTGTAGATCTGAGCGAGGTTTACACGGAATATTTTGATTTGTATGAAAGCGATATTTTCTCCAATGAACACCTCTATGACTACGGACTTCTTTACGGCAATTATCCTGTCTATCAGGAAACCGAGCTTTGCCTAAGCAAATTTAGCGAGCAGTACACCAAGCAGATCAACACGCCTTTTGTCCCAGAACCCGCCTTTGGTGATCCGTCCAAAGAATATACCGGGCTGATGGATGTTCATATGGCCTACGATTGCTATTCCGTGGAAGTGCTCTCTGACGGCACTGTCTATGACGATGGGAACTACGCATTTCCTTTGGGGGCCATTCCAGTATCTACATTTGTGAATATCGGCAGCGCTGGCGTGTATTGCAAGTGCTGGAATCTTTTTTGGGGGTGCTCCCGCTCCTTTGAGGTCAATGGCAAGGAACATTCTCTTTTCCGCTCTGCGCTGTTGGCCTGTAAGCAGTCCGAATTACCTGTTGGAAAAGAGTTCTATACCATCATCATGCACCAGAAAGAAGCAGACGGCATCATACCAGCAGATTCACTCCCGGTTTCCCTGCGGGACAGCTATTCAGTTATGACTCCCCACGCAAAAAAGAGGGTGTTTCATATTTCGCCCCAATTTGACGAGATATATTGGGAAACATTTGAACTGGCAGATTCGAGCGGAAATATCCGCAACTTTTGCTATGACCACTGGCTTTTAGATCATAACTGTGAATGGAACGTCGGAGATATCTGTAAGACTACCTATTGGGGAAAATCCCGGTGGGGCAATCCTTGTATGGATAGAGGTATCAAAATTACATATCTCCCAGATGCTAAAACCCCATACTATGGTAGAGGTGATTTGGAACTTTATTGCAAGATTTCTGTAGGGAGCAACAGTCTAAACATCCCTCTTTCCACACTCATTAAGCCATCTTCCACAGAATGAAATAGCAAGTGAGAGTGACGAGACTTTTTGTGTTCTCGTCACTCTCACTTGTTTGATTATTCTTTGCTCACTTGTTTTTTGTGTTTAATGGCACGTTTAGAATATTTTTCGACTTTGGCTGCTTTTGCGACAAAGAAGAATATAGACTCGCCGAACAAAAATAACTGCCAAAAAGATACTGCACCTGGAACGACGAATATACCCAAAAGTGTAATAGCCAAATAAACTATTGCTCTTACAGGTTTATTGAGATAAAACCATTGTGCGCCTACAAGTCCCAGAAAAAGGGTTAGCAGTCCGGCCACCGCCTTGCTCTTTGGAGCCATTGTTTTACTCTGAGTTTTTTTGATAGCGGAATTTGACGGAGTTTTTTTGTTTGCAGTATTACCAACAAAAGAGGCGTTTGTTTTAGATTGTTGTTCAGCTTCCTTGGACTGAACTGGTTCCGCCTTGGCTTCTTCCGCTACATTAGTGGTTTGCGTTTTTTCGCCTGCTTTGGGACATGGGGAAACATCTGAAATTTCTAATGGCTTTTTATCCATTCCAACAGCAGACTGGGCCTCAATTGAGGCTGGGCCTACTGTTCCTATAGACGTCGAAGACTTTTTTTCATCAGATGTTTCTTCAGCCTCGGATTGAACCTTCATTTGAATATTTTCCGCAGTAGCCTTTTCGGCAGCCGTTGCCAATGGACCAGCTACAGTTTTTGCGTTCTCAGATAATCCGTATGCAAAAGCAATGGTTGAAAAGTAATGTGACATACTGGGGTTCTGTGGAATATTTAGTGCTTTGCTCCCTTCTCTATAGTAATTACCTAATTTGAGCGCCGCAAAGGGCTCCAATTTTTCGGCGGCCATCTTTATCATTTCGATACCCTGTTCGGAGTCGTTAATTGCACACATCCATCTACCAATATCTCCAATCGCTAAAATATTACCGGCATCGGCAAATATTTTGGCTTCACGGAAGTATTTACTCTTATCTTCTTTGTGTCCTACGGATTGCCATCTCCAAGGGGTATAATCTAAAACTGTGTGCATAAGAAAGGCAACTAAGTATTCCGCAAATTTATTGCCACTGTTTGCACGCTGTATCAATGAAGTCATCTTTTCACGAACGGCATACTGTTCTCCACAAGCTGGATTAGATAGCTTATAGTAGTAGAGTTTTAAGGTAATCATGGCCTCCAAATCATCACATTCAGCCATATCCCACAGCAGATTTTCCTTTCCTGCGATTATCATCTCGGCAAGTTCTTTCTGCTTTCCCTTGATCTGCTTTTCCAGTGCTTGTGCCTTGCTCGTTCTTTCAGCTTCTTTTTCTATCTCTATTGCTTTCTTTTCCAAAGCTTTGACATAGGTGGCTACATTCAAGTACGGATTATCCCTTGCGAGCGTTTCATAACTTTCTATCTTTTTCCGGATTTCCTCAACTGTTTTCTCTGGTTCGGTCTTTATTGAGTCAACAATCTTTTTGTCTGCGCTCAGAAGGGATAATTTATAATTTCTCTCGTTACCAAAGAACTTGGCCGCAGAATGAATATCCGATTTCCTCCCGGTAAAAAGATTATAGAGGTGAACGTAAAGAATGGTGGAATATGGCGCCTGTTGTATGCAATCGCATAAGATATCTATAGCTTTTTCAACATTTTCAGCGGATGCCTGTGATGCAATTCTTGCAATATAGTTTTTAGCCCTTGCATTTGCGGCAGCTTCATCGAAATCATATTCATCAATGAGATCATTTTCAATCAGCAGTTTTTCTACACAATAAAACACTTTTGTGCTGAAATCGTAAACGGTATCAAAGAGGCACGTTGCCACTCTTGGATCAATAGCAAGCTCCTGTTTCATACCACTTATCTTTGCTTTGTCGCTTGCTTTCGTAAGGGTATCCCCGATACCATGAAATGCCCCTGCACCAATGTTGAATGCTCCTGCAACAATTGCACCTTTGACCGCTCCGGTGACACCAAACCCGCCACCTTCCCAATGACCTCTGCTTGCTTTTTTTATATCTCTATAGTCTCCCAAATTTTCTGCATAGCGCTGAATTTCCCCAGCTTTTGCATATATGTATCCCAGAGACTCTTTGATGTTGCCACTCTGGACCACCATGTTTGCCAACATGGTGTCATCAATGTCATCAATGCCGTATTCCATAAGAACGTCAACACCGAAACGAACGGCAGAGGTGACCTTTTGAACAACCTCGGGGATTTCTTCATCGAAAAGGCCCACAAATGTGTGCTTTCGGCTCTTGTAAAACTTGATATATTCCTCTTCAAGACTTTCGGCCTTTTCAAAAAAACGCTTTCTCAGTGTATTGTACTCCAAAAAACGAGGAGAAAAGAAAAGTTCTCGACCAAGTAATTCAAACTTTACATCTGGTTCTACTATATATTCTTTGGCTTTATCGGCAGTTTCGTCAGAATATCGTGTTATATCTGCGCCACAATAAGGGCAAAGATTGAAGTCATCGTTTAACTCTTTTCCGCAATTATAGCAAAACATAATGCGATCCCCTTTGCAAGTTTCTTGTCAGATAAGTATAGCGTAATATCGTCATAAATTCAATGATTTATGACGATATTTGTAATCTAACGATTTTGCGATGTGCAGGGTACAATAATAAAAACCCCTCGTGAGGGAGGATGTGCCTCGTGCTTAAATTTGATGTAACAAAGCGAATAAAGGATCTGTGCAATGCGTATTCTTGGACGTATTATCGATTGGCCAAAGAAAGCGATATTACCTACTCCACCTTGAGCGCTATGTTGAACAAAGGGACTATTCCGTCTATTCCTACTCTCGAAAAGATATGTAAAGGCTTTAATATTTCTCTATCGCAATTTTTTGCCGAGGACGAATCAGTAGCCCTAATGACTTTTCCGCAAAAAGAGTATTTGGCCCGGTGGGAGACTTTAACACAGGAAAACCGAATGTGCGTAGACAAATTTATTGATTTTTTAAAAGCAAAGCAGAGCGAAACGGATAGATGAATAATTGAATGATATATTATCTCCATGTATAAAGCCCGAGGCGAAACAGCCTCGGGCAAATTTTGTTTATGGAGGTAATTGACTATGAAAACCAAGGAAGTATGTTCCCATTGTGGGCATGAATTTCCCCGAACAGAGCTGACGGAGTTCGATGGCGAGTTCCTTTGTCCCGCCTGTCTCGAAACGGAGACTTCGGTGTGCGAAGACTGCGGAAGGCGCATTTGGAACGACAACAATGAGGGCAGCGGCGATTTGATCCTCTGCGGCAGCTGTTATGAAAGAAACTATGTTCACTGCTCCCGCTGCGGCCGTCTGCTTCACGAAAACAACGCTTTCTATTTCGGGGACGATGATGAGCCGTACTGTGAGTCCTGCCATGATATGCTGGACAGTCGGATCATCCACGAGTACAGCTACCGCCCTGCACCCAACTTCTACGGCAATGGCCCCCGCTTTTTCGGCGTGGAGCTTGAGATCGACGAGGGCGGCGAGTATGAGTCCAAAGCTAAGAAACTGTTGAACGTAGCCAACCGGGATACTGAGAATATCTATATCAAGCATGATGGCAGTCTGGATGAAGGGCTTGAACTCGTGACCCATCCTATGTCGCTTGAATATCAGCTGACAAAGATGCCCTGGGTAGAGGTCATGGCGGAGGCCGTGCGACAGGGCTACCGCTCCCATCAGGCCAACACCTGTGGTCTGCATGTCCATGTGAGCCGGGAGGCCTTCGGTGCATTTGCGGTGGAGCAGGACAGCGCCATTGCACGTGTGTTGTTCTTTGTGGAGCGTCACTGGAATGAGCTTCTGAAATTCAGCCGCCGTACTCAGCGCCAGTTGGAGCGCTGGGCCGCCCGGTACGGCTACAAGGATCATCCCACCGAAATGATGGAGCATGTCAAGAAAGGCCGGTGTAACCGCTATACCTGCGTCAATCTGACCAATGAGGATACCATTGAGTTCCGGATCTTCCGGGGCACTCTGAAATACAATACGCTGATCGCCACGCTGCAGATGGTCAACCGAATCTGCGACGTGGCGATTTGTATGTCCGATGATGAACTCAGAGCCATGTCGTGGAGTGAGTTTGTGTCCGGTGTTACTGAGCCGGAGCTGATCCAGTATCTCAAGGAACGCCGCCTGTACCTCAATGAACCTGTTGCTGTGTCTGAGGAGGTCTGATATGTGCTGCTTATTCGGACTTTTAGATTACGGCCACTCTCTGACTGCTGCTCAGAAAAACCACATTCTGGCGGTGCTTTCTACCGTCTGTGAGGCCCGTGGCACCGATGCCACCGGAATCGCCTATAACACCGATAACGGATTGCAGATCTATAAGCGTCCACTTCCTGCTCACCACCTTCGATTGCGTATTCCAAAGGACACCAATTATGTCATGGGCCACACAAGAATGACCACGCAAGGCTGTGAGAAACACAACCACAATAATCATCCGTTCAGTGGCCGTGCAGGTGGGGTTCCTTTCGCTCTGGCCCACAACGGCATTCTCCACAATGACCATGAACTTCGGAGGCAGAGGAAACTTCCTTCCACAAAAATCGAAACCGACAGCTATGTAGCTGTCCAGCTGATCGAGCGATCCGGAGAACTGTCCTTTGCAAGCCTGAAACAGATGGCCGAAGCCGTGGAAGGAACCTTTACATTCACGGTAACGGACAATACGGACAACCTGTATATCGTGAAGGGAAACAATCCCCTCTGCCTGTACCACTGGCCCAAGTTAGGGCTGTACCTCTACGCATCCACCGAGGACATCCTGAAACGGGCCTTACAGGGCATCCGGCTCAAGCTGGGTAAACCGCAGGAGGTCAATATCGACTCCGGGGAGATCGTCCGTATTGACCGCTTTGGCCGTATTACCCGGAGCATTTTCGATACCTCCCATCTTTTCCGCAGCCGCAGTTACTTTGGCTGGCCCTACCGCTTTTCCCTCTGGGACAACGATACCGCTTATGACAGCTATGTGTCCGAACTGAAATCGGTAGCCAGAGCCTTCGGATATGCTCCCGACGATATTGATGATCTGCTGAACGATGGGTTTACCCCGGAAGAAATCGAAGAATGCTTTTACACGATGGAGGTATGACATGAAAATTCTCATGGTCGAACCCGGCAAGGCACCGAAGGAAAAGAACATCTCCGGCACTCTGGATTCCATGCAGGAAGCTGTTGGTGGGACGATTCAGGCCATCTATCCCTTTGACGAACCTGTGGCTCTGATTTGCAACGATGATGGCAAACTGATGAATCTGCCCATGTGCCGCTCTATTCACGAAATAGGGGATATCATCTTCGGCAGCTTCTTTGTCTGCGCCGCCCCACCCGGGCATCGGAATTTCACATCTCTATCCAAGGAGCAGATCGAGCGATACAAGGAGCGGTTCCGCTTCCCGGAAACTTTTCTGCGTATCGGCGGCGATGCCATCTTTGTGCTGAGAAATTTGTGATTGTTCGTTAAATTGTAGAAATACGACTACCAAAATCCAGTGTTTTCAAGGCTTTCAGCGGATTGGCCTTAAAAGTTCGTATTTCCCAGGACGATAATTCGTATTTCAGACTGGATTGGAGGTGCAAAATGAACAAGCGAACCGTGGCTCTGACCACGGAGCAATACAAGGAAATCATCTCAACCATGAAGCAGGGCTTCACCGGATGCCGTCCGAACCCACGGGCGGCAACGGCACTCATGCTGGAAGCAAACTTGGGTTTGCGCATCTCGGACATTGTTCAGCTTCGCCTGTGCGATATTGTCAAGGACGGCAACCGCTATCGTCTTGCCATCATAGAGCAGAAAACCGGAAAGGCCCGTGTGTTTACCGTTCCTCTGGCGCTGTATCAGTTTATCCGATGCTACTGTCTGGATAATGGCATTGGGAGCAATGATCTCATATTCCCGGTCACGGAACGGTCGGTACAGAAGCATCTGAAAACCGTCTGCGACTATTTGGGTTTCTCCGGTATCAGCACACATAGCTTCCGAAAGTATTACGCAACGGAGATTTACAAAAACAGCAACTACAATATTGCGTTGGTCCAGCAGCTCCTGCAGCACAGCAGCGCTGCCGTGACACAGCGCTACATCGGCATCCAGCAGAAGGAGTTGGAGGATGCCATTGAAAGCCATTTGAAATTAGACGTTTGAAAGGAGGAACCCGCAGTGATTTGGTTCTTGGTTGGATTTGTTATCACCATGATCGCTTTCTGCTTCACCGAAGTCTGCACCGCAAAATGATTCCCGCTATCATCATGGATGCCATAACTCTGTTCCTGAAAGGTGCCAGTGCCGCTATTGCAGTGTATGTGTCCATGCTCAAGAAACGGGACAAATGATTTGAGGGGTTAGGGCGCTGGCCCTAACCCCTTTTCTATATGTCAACTTTTGGTTTGGGGGAGGGGAATGGGGCCTCAACGCCCTGCGGGCGGCTCGGCCTTCCCCTCCCCCAAGCCTCTTTCCCTTCTGGCCCAAACAATACCTGCTCACCAAACTTTACTGTGTCAATGTGCTTGTGTCAGAACTACTCTAAATTTTACGGGTCAAAAAGCATAATTACGGCGGATTCACAGTCGATGATTCAAGCTGCTTTTGACACTGACACATCGGCACAATAATTTATCAATCCTGTTCCGTATGCGTGAAAGCAAGGTCTGACAACGATTGTAACTTTGTAGCCCTGTTATTTTGTACAAACGAACTGCTTTCGTCAATAAACCCACCATCTCTTAAAAATCGCAACACAAAAAGCTTTTCCTCTGGTGTACCTCTTGTAATCGCAAGGAAACATTTCAACAAATCAAGGTCTTTGTACCCAAGTTTCTCGAGCGTAAAGATTGTTTCAAGTATATGATATGGATCCTTTTCTGTTATTCTTTCGCATCTGTTGCTCTTGATATCGGTACGGCGCTCCTTTGCGAAGGCTTCATCCCCAATCTTTTGAAAAAGTCTTTGTATCAAAGGAATGCCAAATAATGCATTTTTAATCACTTCATGCCGCTTGTCTTTGGCATCACAGATTCGTAAGAAAACCTGCATCAACTCACGATCCTCTTTGGAAGCCAATACACCATCTTTATAAAGGGCCATTACCGCTTCATCCGCATAAATCAGCGCTGGCGGTCTTGGTGTGCTATTAGCGCAACTGAGTGCAAACATTATAGGCTCTGTAATTGTCGGCAAAAACTTTTCTACTGGAAACTCCCCCGTATAGTCCAATGGGTTATCTGTTTTCCCAACAAGGTACAGCGGAGATACATCATAGATTAAAGCAAACAGCTTAAGATATGTTCTGTCAATAGATGCCCTTGGCCTGAGGGCATTCTCATAACCAACAATTGAAACATGGGACAAGTTAAGTAGATTTCCTACAGATGTTTCAGTCAATCCAATTCTTTCCCGACATTCACGCAATTTTGTTGCATAATACGAGACTGTTTTGGGGTCAATCAGCTCCGCGTCCTTGAGTTTGCTGATAGCTATCTCGGTTTGCGTTACATGAGCAGGAAATTGGGTCTCAATTTTTCCACAGGTCTTGAGTACTTCTTTTTTCTTGCGAGGCATGGTTTCTCTCCTTTGTAACTTTCTCTTGTTGAAAAAAGGTTGTTTATGTTGCGAATTCTCGACTTTCAGTTTTCGTGGCAGGATGAAATAGTCAAATGACACCAAAATCAGCAAAGGAGAGTTTGCCATGGAAAAGAAACATTCCAACCCGTACCTTGAGCACATTGGTTCACAGCAAAAACTATTCGAACCCATGATACCTACACGACCAATTAGGGACGTAAATAACCACTCAAAAGTTATTTACATAGACGAAACCAGAGAACGCATCCCCGATCCGCCGAATCCGAGAAATCTGTTAATCCCTATGGACTTTCATGAACCGGATGCAATCGATATGAGCAACAAAGAGATCCTCAAGATGAAGGGCCTTGTTTCGGAACCGGCGATGTACAGAAATACTTCCATACCCACGTCAACACCTGTGTACCGTCAGATACAAGTTCCTTCAAAGGATGAGCAGCCCACAGTGCAGGAATTGCTTCCGAAAGTCAAAGTATCAAAAGCTACCGACGCTGAGAGCGCTCCCTCTACCTCAGAAGACAAAATGTCACCGTATGATACTGCGCAGTATTTACTTACACGCTTCCACATGAAGTCAATAAGTAATGTACTGCACATATTTGATGGTCAGTGTTACCGGCCATATCCAACAGATACAGCGTTACGCTTTATTGTTGATAAGTGTCGCTCACAAGCCAAGGCCGCCGGTACCCCCAGTTTTCCTAAATCGGTATATGATTGTCTTCGCAACGAACCTCGCATTGAATGCAAAGTGGGAGAAAACAGTACTGAACGCTATCGCTTTGTAACTTTTGAGAATGGAACCCTCGACCTTAAAACAGGCCAGCTACATCCCCATTCACCCCAATATTTTACAACATACTGCCTTAAATGTCAGTATAACCCGAGCTTCGCTAATCTGTCTACGCCCTATTTTGATACCTTCCTCCATCAGATGAGTGGTGGTGATAGGTTGTTAGAGGCCAGGGTGTTGGAATTCATTGGCTACTGTCTTGTTCCGGATCTTGATGGGCGAGTAATTTTCTTGCTTCAAGGTTACTCTGGCGCAGGCAAATCTTTAATTTCGAATTTTCTCCGCAGTCTTTATCCCGACGAAGTCGTTTCATCGTTGAATGTCCATGAACTTGGTGACAAGTTCGCTGTGTCCGAGTTGAGTCGCAAGGTCATATGTTTGTCGCCTGACCTTCCCGCCGGAGTGCTCGATGATAAGTCAGTCAGTGCTCTGAAAAAACTCAGTGGCCACGACAAAGTATCCTCCGATGTAAAATTCCAATCTCGGGTGGAATTTGAGTGCGAGGCAACATTTGTTTTAGCAACAAATCACATGTTATGCACCAAAAGGAGAGATGAGGCATTGATTGACCGTATCGTTGTAATTCCCTTTGCCTTCCCCGTGGCAAAGGAGGCCCGCATGCCGTCGTTAATCGATAACCTAAAGGAGGAAACGGATCGTATAGCTAATCGGGCACTACAGGCATATTTTTGTCTCCGCAGTAAGCATTACATCTTTTCTGGCAACTACGAGATCAATGCGGTTACTGAGGCAACATCAATCAGTAGCGACCTCGAATCATGTATGGCAGCATTTGTACAAGACTGGATTATTCCCGATCCCAATGGAGGTGTCCATAATTGCGAAGCCTGCGAACTTTTTTGCAGCATTTATAATCTTAGTATAAACGATAACGCTTTTTCCCGGTTATTTACTCGGTTTGTTTCTCAAAAACATCCTATTGAACATGGTCGGGTGAGATTGCCCGGTGGTGGAAATCCCAAAAATTACATAAAAGGAATACGACTTAAGGATGGAGGGCAAGTGAAATGAGAATTTATGCGGTTTTCGGAGATAATGCTGTTATGATTGAGTATTCCTATGAGCACGCAAGGTATTGCCTGCACAAGTACTTCCGTGGTGCACATTACACCAAAGCATTCGGCAGCATTGCCGAGGCAACAGCCGAAGCAACCGACCATCTGTGGGAAATTGCCCCGCTGAACCGGGCTATACCGGAGTTCCTCAAACCCGGGAAGATTTACTTTGCCAATAAGCTTCCCCTGAATACCCAAGGAGAATAGCCATGGCCAAGAAAATGAAATCTGACCCGCCTGAACTGCTCCCGATGCTGATGCCGGCCAGTATGATGGCAAAGGTTTCCGGGATCGGCGAGGCAACTCTGCGAACCTTGATGGCACAGGGGGAAATCGAATACCTGCAGATCGGCAACCACCGCTTACTCAGCGTCAATGCCATCTGGGCCTATTACGAAACCCATAAGACACCTTCTAAGCCTGCTATTAAGGCGAGGTTTGACGCTATCCAGAAAATGAATGCGGAGAGCGCATAATCAAATCTGTCCCGGAAGGCACACGCCTTCCGGGACTCTGATCCAACTATAAGGAGGCAAAAATGGCTATTACAGAAAGAACCGTTCAAAATAAGCGTAACAGTGTCGGGGAATTAACCGGGAAACCCGGTATAGTTTACGACGTGAACATCAAGCACAAAGTCAACGGACAGCAGAAAACACATTCCAAGAAAGGTTTTGCCACAAAAAAAGAGGCCTTGCAGTACGAAGCAGCCATGAAAAACAAGCTTTCAAATCCGTCCTATGTTGCACCTACAGCTGCCCAACGGAAAATGACTGTGGAGGAATATTTGGAGGAATGGGTCGAGCGGCACGGAAATGCTAATCTCCGTCCCAGTACAAAGGCCAGCTACAGGTCTCATATCCGTAATCACGTGATTCCGTATATCGGAAGCGTTCCGCTTGGGCAGGTAACTCCTGCCATGCTGGATGATATGTTCCGGCAGTTGTACGAGAAAGGTCTCTCCCATAGCTCAGTGAAATATGCCCATCGCGTTGTAGGGGTTGCTTTCGAACACGCACGGAAGTACCATTACATCGAAAACAACCCTGCAAGGGACGTTATCACTAAGTTCGGCAAGCAGGGCAAGACTCCTGACCCTTATACGACCGAGCAAATGAGCACACTATTTGCCAATGTGGCTGGTTCCAAGTGGGAACTGATCGTGGTTCTCGGAGGCCTTTATGGGCTTCGGTTGTCTGAAATTCTTGGTCTTCGATGGAGAAATATTGATCTTGAATCCAAGACGTTTGCTGTGGTTGAGCAGCTGCCGTTCGGAATACCGGCGGGAACAGTGACCATTGATGAAATGGCTCCTGTAAAATCCAGTGATCGTGTCCTGCCGATCACAGACCTTACTCTGCCATACTTTCAGCGCCAGCTGGCATTACAGGCCGAACAGAGAACTTTGCTGACCGGAGCGGGACAAGCCTGCTATGACAATGATTTGGTTATCGCCAAGCCCAACGGGGCACCGGAGCGCCGGGAGCGGGTATCCTCGAATTTTGGTCAGCTTCTGAGGCACACTGGGATGCCTCATATGCGTTTTCATGACTTGAGACATTCGGCAGCAACCAACATGCATCAGCTTACAGGCGATTTTTATACCGTAGGTATGATCCTGGGGCACAGCTTGAAGGGCATCGGTATCCAGCTCGGAATCTCCAATAACCTTGAGTCTGTCACCGCTCAGTATGTAGATGTGCGTCTGGATCGGAAACAGGTGGTGCTTGATACATACCATAGAGCTGTGTTGAGTGGCACCAATGTTTAAATAATAAGGCCAGCGTTGAATTTCAGCGCTGGCCTTATTCTCAACGTATATCTTTTAGTAACACTCTTATCTAACTATCGGAATAAACTTCCCTAGATATTCGCGCAAAGCATCATCGCAAACATATACATAGGTTCCTAATATTCCGCGAGTCAGCAGAACTGCGTAAGTGTTGAGAATATAGTTTTTTAATTCATCATCTGCTACAGACCGTTTCACTTTATTGTCAAAAAAGTGTTTTCGATTAACTCTAACTTCTCTGCTTTCAGTATCATAATACAAATCCGGGCCAATAACTACCGCAGCATAGTTCAGATCAAGCCCAGGCAATGAATATATGCTGCCCATCTCCTGCTTTGCGTTCGGGTTTCTAAGCCATCCGCCAGTCTGGCGATTCCACCATACATCAACTCCATCGATAGATATGTCCGGTCTATCAGGAGAGTCTTTCGCAATCCACTTCCAAGCATACCCTCCACACAATCTACACAAGCCAACAGACTTTTCTTTCATATCAAGAGTCTCAATCATATCGCTAAAGGAGCAAAAAATCTTGAATTCATAGTTTTTGAAATTTAAAGCGGAGAGCTGTTTTTGATTCAATACGGCATGAATATAGGGAACGTAGTCGTTTCCGGCGCGAATACGCATCTGATCCTGTAGTTCTACCGGACGGATACCACAATGTGAAATATCAAGGCGTTGATGAAAAACATCGTAAGGAATATCAGAAGGACACGCAATTTGCTTTCTATCGTAGAGCAACACAAGACAATCGGAGTTTTTCACAAGCCAGTCTAATTCGTCATGCGTATCATCCAACCCCAGCCTAGTGTTGCCGCTTCGGAAATTAGTAATATACATACCCAGATTTTTGTTTCTTCGTAATCTGTGCGCCTCGTCACAAATGATAATGTCATAATGCTTTTTTGTAACATCAATTGGGCTAATAATCTCTTTATCATAGCCCCCAGGCAGACGCTTAAATGCAGATCTTAGTTCACTTCGTGTGGCAGAATTGGAAAATACCAAACCGACTTGCTTTCCGTTGAAATCAGGGTTCGTCTTAAGGTGATAGAACAAAGAGGATGCAATGACCGTCTTTCCGGTTCCTGCATCACCTTCCAGAAGTATGGGCCTAGCCTTTTTTGCCTTTCGTTGTTTTGTGATGCGCTGGTATGTATGGCATTTACAATATTTGTCAAGGTGGCAATCTGTTTATCTGTAAGGCTCGTTTGAGGAGAATACTTAAACTCCGTTTTATTCAGGATGGCTTGAAACTCTTTGTGCTTTACCAATCCACGCTCTACCAGCTGTGGCCATAGCCTGTCAAAGCCCAGTTCAAACTCGTTTTTTCGCCGATAAAATGTGCGTTCACCCTCACTGCGATTGATGACATGAAATCTGCGATCAATACGCATTAATTTAATCAAAAGTTTTTCAAAATGCTTTGCCGGAGTTTCTTCAATGTCCTCGCCTGTTATTACGTGGATTCTCTTAAAATGAAAACGGTAACACCAATCATCCTTACGATGATGCTCCTTGCTTCGTTCAATAATATCATTTGTCTCACCGACATACGCATCTCTGCCATTCTCTAAGATATACACATAGTGAAAATCATGAGGGAATGTCCATTTGCCGTAGTCAGGGGAGGCATAGTCATATGTCGTAATTTCAAAACTAACTGTTGTAACCATTTCCATCACCTTTGCATTTAATCAGGCTACATTGATTATACAAATAAAATCATACAAACACAACCGAAAATCCCTGTTATCATATCGTCTTATACGTTTCCGTATGATGCGTGGTAACCCTCAAAAGCTATATGAGTTCTGCATATGATATTCTGAAGTTTTATACGTTTCTACCGCCCCTCTGGGCACCATTTGGGCTCCACAGCATTCATTTTCGCCGAATGGTATTCAGTGCTTGGGCACCACAAACAGGGCACCATGGGCACCATTTTGGTTTTTGCCGCAATCGAAACTTAATATCAAGCAAAGAGAAAACCCTTGGAAACTCAGCATTTCCAAGGGTTTTTGGCGGAGGCGGTGGGATTCGAACCCACGGACGGGATTAACCGTCAAACGATTTCGAGGGGAATAATGCATAAAATATTTGCTCATATTTGTGCATAACGTTTTATTTTGCCATGGAAAGTAGCTATATAAAAGAAAAATTCCATTTTTCTTCACACTGGTGAATTTCTGACTTCATATCATCACAGATCGGCAAAAGCACCATTTCGGCACCACGCTAAGCAATCATCCTCCCTGGGGTAACGTCAGAGACATCGCGGCTTAAGCCGCGTCAAATGAAGGCCGTGCAACCCCCTGGCCGGACGGGGGTTGTAGGCCTTCATTTGACGCCTTCCCGACAGGGCGCCGAAGGCCAAAATTTTGACGATGTGGGAGCGGAGGTCGTAGACTTGTCTTAAACCTCTATACTTTCTATCAAGTCAGAGCTGTAAGTCCCTTTTCTTTCAGGAACGCATCGGAACTATTGATAGCCAAATCAATGTCGACCTGGTTAATTCGATTGACCTCGGTAGTGGAGCCACTGGAGAGAACGAGCTGGACTTTGCACATCTGGAAGAGGAGAGCTACCAGTTGGACAGTGTTCTCTGTCATAAGCTTCTCCGAATCGGTAAATTCGTTCCAGTCAGTTTTTCCGGTAAGAATCACCAAGTTGCCCAGTTGGGCGAGATGTCGCATATACACATTGTTAGTAGCAGACAGAGCTTTTTCGAACCGTTCTTCTGTCATGTGCAAAGATTCAAGATAGGCACAGATTCGGTCAATTTCTGTCTTGGCTTTTTTCATCTGTTCCATAGCCTCGTCCGCTTTGGCTGAGAGCTTGTTTCCGGTAAAGTTGAAGATAATGCCGCCTACCAGGAGACCCATGCCCAGAGTGGTGGCACCAAGAATGGTGGTTCCAAGAGCTATACCGCCGCCACCGGCAGCCAGTGCACCACCACCCAGGGCAGCCAGCGTGGCGTTAGTGGCAGCTGCACCACTAAGCGAGGCGATGGCAGTGCCTGTGGAGGCAGTACCCAAAGCCATAACGGCAGCAGTAGTAGCACCAGCAGCAGCAAACCCACCGGCAGTTCCCAAAGCTGCTCCACTCAGCCCTCCCAGTAGAACACCAGCACCGACCGACACCTTTTTCAGATCCTCTGGACTGTATGTTGGAATCGTGACGTCACCGTGCTTGAAAGCGCGGAACTCCGGCTTATTCTGGATGCGCTCAAAAATGTCTGAGAACTTCTGAAAACTCTGCAGAATCTCCAGCTCCAGCTTTCCCAGACGATCCATGGCAGCAGTGCAACGTTCATTCCTTATCTCAAACCGCCTGACATTGGCTGTATGTGCCTCTTGAGTTTGCTTCATGGTGTCATTGGCTTTTTTCATTTTAACTCCACCATGAATTGCACTCCCAACACCAGCTGCTCCGGCAACTGCTGCTGCAGCTCCTAAAATTAAAGGTAATGGCATCGTAAATTCCTCCTATTTTTCTAAATTCTTTAGTCTTTGGCAGGCCTCGCGGTTCAGGCGATAATATGTATCGATAGGCATCACTTCCTTGAAGAATTTCTGGTAGCTCTCGTCTACTCTGCACAGCAATGGACGTTTCTCATAAATGCTGCACAGATTTCCAGACAGATATTTGCAGGTGCCATCGCCCCGATCCAGCTCTGCATACAGCTTAGATATATCCAGGTGCCGACAGCAGGCTCCACAACGATCACACTCAAACATAGCGATTGCTCATTCGTAAATCAGATGCCGGCTCTTATCCCTCATAAAAGTGTCAAAATCACCTTCCCAGGGAATCGAAATGCCAAGCTCCACCATGTTCTTTTTCAAAAAGAAATTGAGGCTCTTTTCATCTTCGATGCAGTCAATATAACTTTCAAGCGGTTGGTATTGGGCGGTTTCTTTTTGGAATGCAGCCAAATCAATTCTTTTGAGTTGCTCCATATATGTTTGCAGTGATGCGGTAATTTTCTTATAGGCATCCAACTGCTTTTGCAGAGGTGCTTGAATACCAGCCCTGAGGCAAATTTCCTTTAGCACCAGCACCGTGAAACGTCCCCATGCGATGATGTTCATACGAGTAAAAAACATTAGCCAATTTCCACCAGAACGGACCAATGCGTCTGCCCCATCCATCAAACATAATGTACCATGTCCGAAAAGGAGCATTATGCGCAAGTCGGTATGTGACTGGGTGGGGATGCACTCCTTTAATGGCTTCTTGAAATAGAATCGCTGCTTTATCATCCAGATAAAACGGACCAATAGCTCACAAAGTAGTACAGGAAGCGACATGGCTATGCCAAACCGGGCGTCGTACCCCTCTTGAAAGGCTCGAACAGCCAATGTGGCCAAATCTTGTTTATCCTGTCCAATGTTGAACTTTCCGAAGTTGCAAAATTGGAAGAGTTCAAAAAATGGAATCGCCACACCTGATCCTCTTCCAATGTTACCGCGACTACCAGAACTTCCCGCAACATCGGACATGATGTGTCCAAACCAATTTACAATGCCGCAGAAAACTTTAGAGACAAGGTTATTGCCTTGCAATTCAAAGGATTCTGTTTTGATAGTAACCAGTTTTCCCCCGCTCACAAACGAAGATGTAGATGTAAATTGATTTAAGACTGAGAAAAACAATCCGATGATATCGGGCGAATGTGACAGAGATTTGATGTGGTGGTTTTTGGTACTCATATTGAATGCACCGCCCACATCCGCTGAATATCTCTGGTCGTAGTTGACTTTATATTGTCTTTCCAGATAACCAATTGCACTAGCAACGTTGCCTTCTTTTCCAGGTCGTGGAGACCATCCACTTTTTTCTGCAAATTTTTTTACAGCTTCATCTACTTGCGCATCCGTCCATTTTCCAATGACGCTTTGGCTCGGTGCACCTACTAGAAAAATATCAACTAAACCAGAGACTGCCCCACAGGCCACTGCAATTAAATAGTCGGATGAATCGCAGGCGTGTTTCTGTAGCAGTTCACCATCTTTTTTTTCAATTAAATCCTCCATTATTGCATCCCCTTTCCTTGCTCATTCGTTTTTTGTGGGCAGTCTTTCCAAATTACACGGTCCCCCTGGCTTCTTAGCCACATTTCAATGCCCTTGCCAAAGACCTCCGCGCGGATCTCATAACATCCGTCGTGCTCACTGAGTATCTCCGCCGTGGAGAGCCGGTCCAGTACCGCCTCCACGGATGGCCCTTTATAGATAAAACGCACCGTTTCCAGTTTCCCGCCGTACATGAACTGGACCCGCTTCCGGAACTCCCCCTCAGAGAAACGGCGGCTGTATGGCACCTGGAAGTGCTCGTCCAGCACCTGGAGCTTCTCGATCCTGTCCACCCGGTAGATCGTGGGGAAGGGATCATCGGCATTCTCAAAGTGCTCTGCCCGGTCGATGCCCTCAATAAAAGCGGTCAGATAGAAATAGAACTCCGAAAACAGCAGGCCCACAGGCTGGAGCCGTCGGCTCTTCCGCTCTCCCTGCTGGGTGCGATAGACTGCCTCGACCACGGAATGGCTCCAAATCGCCTGTCCCAGTGTCCAAAGCTGGTTCGAGAGCCGTTTCCCATGATATGGCTCCACATAGTAGAACCGCTCGTTCGCCAGGATCTGGCCCAGGAGCTTCCGGCTCTGCGGGGAGGCACACCGGCTCAGGAGCTTATCCAGAATCGGCTCCATCTCATCCTTCGGCATGGAGCGGCTGTCCAGCAGGATTTTGCACACCGCCAGCAGCTCCCCGCAGGAGAGAAAGCTCCCGGCGGCGGAGGTCAGCTCATACCGCTGCTCCTTCGCCTTGTATAGGATCTCCTGCGGCGGCTCCTGACTGGCAAAAAAATTACGCAGGCAGTCGATGTCCCTCTGGATGCTGCGCTCGTTGACACCAAAGCGAGCAGCGGCTTCTTTTTTCTGCAATCCCTCTCCGTGGACCAGCATTTCATAGAGATACAGCAGGCGGCTGTTCTTGTCTGTCTCCACGCCACCACCTCCTGTCTCTATCATAGCAGCGGACATAGACACTTTTTGTCCATGTAAAAAATTGCGCTGAAAGTTCAACGTCATTATACCCTAAAAGTTATATCCATTCAACCCCACAAGTTCATTTATAGATAAAACTCTCCGGGTTAAACTGATGAAAAACGGAGGGGCGCTATGGACTGGGTATCAATCGGCGGGAGAATTCGCAGGCAGCGGGAATTTCTGGGCTACACACGGGAGCAGTTCGCGGAGCTGCTGGACGTGACGCCGAAATTCTGCTCGGATATTGAGCTGGGTGTCAAGGGGATGTCCGTCCAGACCCTGTGCCGGATCTCTGAGGTCCTGCGCCTGTCCACGGATTTCATCCTTTTTGGCAGGGAGAACACCGAGAGTTCCAGCCCCATCACGCAGCTGCTCCGTAGCTGTTCCTCCTCTGAGCAGGCCTATGCGGAACAGCTTCTGAAAACCTTTATCATGGCAATGAATGCAAAAAAAGAATCGCTTTGACAAGCGATTCTTTTTTTGCGTCCACTCCCGATGGGGAATGGATTAGATCTCACCGCTGTAAAACAGGTCTTCCAGCTCTTCAGCGGTGAAGCCTTGGGCGGCCAGCAGGTCAATATCCTCCGGAGAATACCCAAAGGCCAGCGCCACGGTTTTCAGTTCATCCAAATGGGTCGTGTCTTTTTCCGCATGGGGGAAACTGCGGCAGTATGGATCGTTCATCAGGAACCGGGGGTATCTGAACCGGAACAGCTTGCTGTCATCAAAGGTCTCCCGGTCGAGCCGCCCAGTCTGGTTAATCCGCAGAATCTCTCCGCACTGGACAGGAACCTTCCGGCTCTTTCCAAGCGGTACTTGAAGCTTCCGGAGCGCCTGACGAAGGATTTCTTCCGTTGAGGCATAGAGATAGAGACCGCAGTCCGGGAAGAAATACAGGCAGAAGGGGTTGTCTCCCTTGACGATGTAGAAACTTCCGTCATCTCCCAGCACCGTGATCGTGAAGGAGCCTTCCAGCAGCTCCGCCATATACCGGAGGCTGTCAAAGTTCAGAATGCCCTTCTGCACAATCAGCTGGACGGCGATGTAGCTGTCCGTCTCAATCCTGGTTCTGGAAAGATGCAGGCTCTTCCGCAGGCTGATGTCATTGTCTAAAACGCCATTGTGGGCCAGGGCAAAGGTCCCAGTCTGCATGATCCCCCGGAACGGGTGGTTGTTATAGTTCTTTCTGGCACTGCCCTGGGTCGTCATGCGGGTGTGGCCCATGGCGAAGCGGGAGTTGTCGCGGACGTAGAAGTTCAGCTTGTGGCCGGGAATGGGCTTCTTATAGATATGGAGATTCCTGCCGGAGTCATAGGCCACACCGGTGGCGTCCGTTCCCCTGGCCTCACTGGCAGATGCCAGCGCATGGAGCATCTTGGATTTTTCCTTCCCGGTAAAGCGCAGCTCCGTGTCGATCAATCCAAACAGACAGCACATTGTCACACCTCCACTTCCGCCATGACCGGCTCGTTGACATACAGACGCCGCTCTTTCAGATACCGCACCAGCTCCGGAGCCTGACAGCCGGAGACAAAGGAAGTCCAGGACAGGGCTTTCAGCTCGTCGTCAGACAGATAGATCGCCACGTCACAGATCCGGTCAACGAGCTGCAACGTGGCGATCAGGGTATTGTATTTGAGTGTTCCCCGGAACATCCGGAATTCGATGGTGTCCCGGTTGGTGAGGTTTACGCAGGTATAGCGCCCGCCGTGATACCCCTTCTTGGCGTGATCCAGGATCTCCATGGGCTGCTCCTTATAGCCGTAACGGGATGCCCACTGATCCAGCTGGTGCTGGGTGCGGCGGCTGAATTTCAGCAGCTCTTCCCAGTGCTTCTCGAAAAAGTAGAGGACACGGGCAATGGCGGTGTCCTGTTGTTCCTCAGTCTCTCCAAAAGCCAGACGACTCACATGGACATGGAGGCCACAGGTCCCGGCCTGATGGCTGGTGTAGCCCAGATCCACAGCTCCTTTGCAGATTTGCTCCCAGGGTATCTGCTGGAGCTGGTAGCTCAGGGACATGGGGTGCGTGACGATCTCAAATCCCTCTTCCAGGGAGCCATCATGCTTGCAGTAGATCCGTTCCTCTTCTTCGTTGGCGATCCGCAGGAGTTTTTTGGCGTTGGAGCCGTACTCCCCGGCTCCATCGATTTCTAGCTCCACGCCAAAGAACCTGGGGCCGTCTCCATAGAAAATCGGCTCCGGTTTGTAGCAGTAGTCCTGAATGGCCCGGTCGCCGGCGGTCCGGGTATAGCAGGCATGGCAGAGCGGTTCTTCCTCGTCCGGGTCATCCCGGTCATAGTAGGCTTCGTCGTTGTGAAGCAGCTCCCCGCAGCGGACGCAGTTGGTGTAATAGCGGTCATAGCAACGCTCGCAGAGCGGCGTGTCACTGTTCCCGGCATTATCGTCGGTCCAGATCCGTTCTCCACAGACATGACAGGTCACGGTCTCCTCTGCAAAACAGCGGGGGCAAAGGAATTGCCCGTCGAACTCTTCCCGCTGGGAGATAAGGTATTCACGTCCGCAGATCGCGCAGACATAGGTTTCCTCTTTCATCACTCATTCCTCCTTCATCACTTGGTCGATGATCGTACATAAGATAGCAGCGGCGGCAGCCAGGATGATCCCCAGGACATTTTTCCTGGAATCAGTTTTCACCCCAGGGTGCAGACCTTGCGGAGCAGCTGGTCTACCAGCTCCACCAGAATAGCGCGGATCACGGAAAGCAGTGTGTTCAGCATGGTTTTCCTCCTTTTTCCTTTCAAAATGAAAAAGCGGCGGCGATTGCTGAATGCCAAAGGCATTCAGCAATCGCCGCCGCTCTATAAGAATGATATTTCTTTGAAAGGGACAGGAAAAGCAAACAAGGCGCTATCTGGGAAACAGGGGGATAATCAACCGGAATGGAGGAATTTGAAATGGATCATAGCGAATACAGAGAAGCTCTGGACGCCTATAAGCAGGAACGTCTCCCGGTGGTGCTGACCGCCGCCGAGGCCATGGATCTTCTCGGTGTGGGGAAAAACACCATGTACCGGCTCTTAAAGTCGGGGGAGCTGCCGGCAGTTCGGATTGGGCACTCTTGGCGTTTGACTTTGGAAGCAGTCGAATATTTTCTCTGCAACCGTAGCTAAATATTTAAATGCCCCTCATAACGCAAGAAAATATCAGATAGAATCTCGGAGTCCGAATATGTTCCGCTTTCCGCCAAATAGTGACTGTATAGGTGTTGATTATTGTAATACAGATATAAAATATAGCTGTCAGAGAAGCTTATTTTATCCAAAAGAGAATTACAAACAGGATCTGTATTACCTGCTAAGTATTTGTAAATCACAACACACCATGTTTCAAAGACTAAATCCCGTATGTGGCGATCCTCTAAATTTGGAAAAGATGAAGGCTGAAATACCGCAGGACGCACCATTTCACTATTTTTAGGGGGTTCCACTTCCTTGATTTCGGTAAAGAAATCCTTAAAGCCAAATATTCGGCTCAATGATTTAAGGGATTCGATAATAAAATTATATTGCGAAAGAGGAACTCCGCATTCTTCATTGATAAAGGCGTTCTCGACAGAGGTACTCCCTCTCAGAATAAAAAAATTTTTACTAAAATTGCATATATAAGCAGTCAAGAGGAAGGGCAAAAGACTACAAACAGCCGATTCTTCCAAATTGAGCATTTGATGAACATACCTGAATTTTCGTTCTAATGGTATGCTTCCAAGAACACTCGGACAAGTAGGGGGTGTAGGCTCCATGCCCTTTTTGATTTCGTTTTTTAATTTTTTAAAAAGGCACTCGCATTTTGTGCGATTTCTTATCAGCAAATATTCTTTGACATCTTCAAAAGAGTCTTCCAAATCTTCAAGATACCACCATGGGTCTAATGGCTGAAGCTTCTTCGCTCCTGGTCGCCGGGTCCGCAGCTTAAACAGCTTATTGAAATGCGCATCGATATCTTGAAAGTGATGTTCAAATTCACGCTCTATAGTTTCCCAGAAGGTTTGTGTATTCTTACAAGGCATCAATAACTCATTATCTGCTGGACATTCACTATTGCTTTCTTCGCGGATGTTTTGTGCTGGAATATTCCGTGACTGATATCCGTGTATCATATACTCCACGACGGAGCCTAAGGCATGTTCTTCTCGTTCCAAAAGAGATGCTATAATCTCCCAATTTTTCATAGAACTCTTCCTTTTTTAGCATTGCTTAATTTAATTCAGGCGACTAATTCGTAGAAAAAGCGGGCCGTAAAACAGGAAAAATATGGTGAATATCCCTAAATCCAGATCAGAATACAGAGGGGGCACAGCAAAATTGAGCCCCCTCTGTATTCTGATTTGTCCTCTGAAAACCAAAATAAGCCGCATGAAAAAAAAGAAGCGTTCGCGGCAATTGCCGAGTTTGTATATGATAGCTCTCGAGCCGGCTACTACACACTATCTGGAGGAGTCAAGATGAGTACGAAATTTCTGTTCCCTGATTGGGAGAACGAGGATGACGATTCGCAGGATCTCTGTGGACGTATGCGCGAGATGGCGGAGGAAGCCGCCCGACGGGAGCGCCAGGGGCTTCCGGAGAAAAAGGAGCCTGAACCGCCGGCTCCCACAGCCAAAAGCCCTCGGAAGCGGGCGAATTTCTTCTCCGATCTGGTGGAGCAGATCGCAAAAGCCAAAATTCTCCTGTTTACCGAGGACGGGGAGCCGTTCGCCTATGACGAAGAGCTGGGCTGCTACCAGCCCATTCCCCAACTGACGGCATGGCTTGCAAACTTCTTCCCGGAAATCACGACCCGGAGTCTTTTGGCGAACGATCTCCGCGAAATTGCCCAGCGCCTGACTTGGCGGGAAGACCTCCGGTGCTGCCGCGATGAGTTCAACCGGAGTAAAGAACTGGTGAATCTGGAAAATGGGGTTTTCAATCTGGAATCTGGCGAGCTGCTGGAGCACGATCCCCGGTTCCACTTTACTTACCAGGTTAAGGCCAGTTACCTGGAAGATCCTGAGCAAATCAAATGTCCCGTTCTCGAAGATTTCTGCCGTTCTTCTCTCGATGGAGACCCTAAAAAGCGGCAGCTGCTTCTGGAGATGATCGGCTACATTTGCTCCGACCTGACCGTTGGGAAGTGTGCTTTCTTCCTACAGGGACAACCAAATTCCGGAAAAAGTGTCATCGCCGAGTTCATCAGTCGGTTATTTGATCCATCGCTCGTGTCCAATGTACCGCTTCATCAGCTAGGAGAACGGTTTTCCCGAGCAGAATTGGCGGGCAAGAAAGTCAATATCGCCGGCGAGATTGCTGGGAGAGCCTTACGGGACATCTCCATTTTCAAGTCTGTCACCGGCGGCGACCGTATCACGGGCGAGTTCAAAGGGAAAGACCTCTTCTATTTCATCCCACGGTGCAAGCTGCTGTTTGCAGGCAACACGCTACCGCGGACGACCGAGGCGGATACCACCGCCGCCTTTGCAAACCGGCTCGTGGTCCTACTCTTCAATCAGAGCATCCCGCCGGAGAAACAGGATAAGAGCCTGCTGGATAGGCTTTGCAAAGAGGCGGACTCCATCGTGACCCTTGCGCTTCATGCCTTGCAGGACCTCATGGAACGGAATTTTGTGTTTGCTCTACCGGAGGATTCTAAGGCATTTCTGGAATCGTTTGTCAATCGATCAAACGTCCTGTCCGGCTTTATAAAGGAACGCTGTATCCTCTCCCCGGAGGCTCGCGTATTCAATACGGACCTCTTTGCGGCATTCGTGGATTATTGCGCACAGAATGGGCTGGAGGCACTCTCACTCAGCCAGTTCCATGACCTTTTGTCTGGAATTCCAGGCGTCTACGCCAAGCGCATCCGTATCGGAAAAGAGAACCGGCAAGGACATGTGGGAATCTCTCTAAAGAAAAGCGAATCCCATGGAACTTTGGAACAACAGCCTCGAACGCCTGCGTGGCTAAGGGGAGAAAGTTCCACGGAAGGTGGACCACATATCATTTCAAAGAGGGAGGAAGACGATGCCCAGCAAGAAAAAGCGTGAAGATCTCCCGCTCTTCTTATCCCCGGATCAGGCAGCAAAAATCAGCGGCCTCGGCGTCAACCGCATCCGCCAGCTGATGGAGGATGGGCAGTTGGAGTATCTGCCAGTCGGCAACCGGCGGCTGACAACCGTCCAGGCTCTGCTGGACTATTACAAGCGGGCCAAAGTACCGGCTGCGGCCTGAAAGGATGCGTTACCCTGATTTTACCATCTGGCCCTAGGCGCGTCAAGAGTAGGTGGGCGGTGGTTTGCTTGGAGAGCAAACCACCGCCCACCTCTAAAAGGAGGAATAATGTATGGCTGTTACAGAACGAACCGTGAGAAATAAGCGCAACAGCGCGGGAGAACTCACTGGAAAGGCCGGCACTGTGTACGATGTGAATGTCAAGTACAAGTCCGGCGGAAAGAGCAAGACCTATTCCCGCAAGGGCTTCCTGACAAAGAAGGACGCCTTACAGCATGAAGCGGAGATGAAAGCGAAGCTGACAAACCCGGCATACACGCCGCCCTCTGCTGTTCAGCGAAAAATGACTGTGCAGGAGTACATGACGGAGTGGATCGACCGGCATGGCTCTGCAAATCTCCGCCCCAGCACCGAGGCCAGCTATCGGAGTCACATGAAGAACCACATCTTCCCCTATATCGGAGATGTATTTCTGAACCAGCTCTCCCCGGCCATGCTGGACGATATGTACCGGCAGCTTGCTGAAAAGGGCCTCTCTCAGTCCTCGGTCAAATACGCACACCGGATCATGGGCGTCTCACTGGAACATGCCCGCCGGTATCACTACATTAGCAGCAATCCGGCCAGGGATATTTTGACGAAGTTCGGAAAGCAGAGCAAGACGCCAGATCCTTACACGGTAGACCAGATGCGGCAGCTGCTGGCTGTTGTCATGGGGACGGAGTGGGAGCTGATCGTAGTGCTGGGAGGATTGTATGGGCTTCGCCTCAGCGAGATCATCGGACTGCGGTGGAGGAACGTAGACCTAGCTGAGAACACTTTCGGCGTGGTGGAGCAGCTTCCTTTCAACACGCCAGCGAATACCACCGTAATCTCTGAAATGGCTCCTGTGAAATCCAGTGAGCGGACACTTCCTATTACACCGCTCGTCAAGCCATACTTTGAACGGCATCTGGAACTCCAGAAGGAACAGAAGCGTTTTGCAAAGCAGTCGGGGAATCCGTACTTTGACAACGACCTTGTATTCGCAAAGCCAAACGGCGCTCCCAAGCGCCGGGAGAGGATCTCCGCGAATTTTGGACAGCTTCTGCGTCACGCAGAGATGCCCCATATCCGTTTTCACGATTTGCGGCATACGGCAGCAACGAATATGCACCAGCTGACCGGAGACTTCTATACGGTCGGACAGATCCTGGGGCACAGCCTGAAGGGAATCGGCATTCAGCTCCAACTCTCCAACAACCTGGAAGCCGTCACGGCGCAGTATGTGGATGTACGGATGGAGCGCAAGCTGGTCGTCCTGAACACCTATCATGAAGCGGTACTGGGTTCTGGTCTGAAAACATGAAGTGCGGAGATGTGCGCGATGCTTACGCATCGCGCACATCTCCGCACTTGCCGCAGCACCGCAGTGCTGCGCATCTCTTTTTGCGTTCTCTCGAACTGTGGAAATCTCACGTATTTTGATATTGCTTTTTATAGGTCGCTTTTGAGGTGACGGGCACCATTTGAGCACCACAGCAAGGAAATCCCGAATATCTCATTCACTGGCCGGGCACCACAAACCTCGGCACCATGGGCACCATTTTGCTGCTGACGATGGGAATTGAGAAATCTTCGGGAAAAATAGAAGTCCTTGAAGCATTGTGCTTCAAGGACTTCCTGGCGGAGTGGGTGGGATTCGAACCCACGTGCCCTTGCGGACAACTTGATTTCGAGTCAGAGTCGCTATCCGGACTTTGAAGGAAAACGGCGGAAACTCACGGACAATGCAAGAGTTTGCAAGCCCTTGAAAAATCAGCATTTTTCCGCCCTTGAAGGTCGAAAATCCCGAAAGCCCAGACAGAGCAAGGAGTTCGAAAGAAATCCGGTTTTGGGGAGAAAAAATCCCGTTGGGGAGAAGATGGGGAGAACTCGGGGAGAAATCACAGTCCAGTGCAGATGACACCTACCGATACCGAACATCAAAATCAAGGTGGTTATCCGCATGACTGAAAGCATGAAATATTACGAATCCATCCGTCGCAAATACCCTGAGGCGGTCTCGAAAGATCAGTTCTACCAGATCGCCCATATCAGCAAAGCAACGGCTCTGCACCTTCTGCAAAACGGTTTAGTCCCGTGCAAAGATACGGGCAAGAAAACTCGCCGGTACACAATCCGCACCGACGATATAATCTTCTATTTGATTGACCGGGAGCTTCACCCGGAAGTCTATCGCGCACCGGATCGCTGGTATCAGGAACGGTCTGGTCATTACAATTCGCGTGTCACCTATCGGAATGAACTGACGAGGCTGTCCGAAGAGGAACGAGCCAGCTTCCGAAAATACATGGAAGACGAGTTTTGTCAGTACGGTGATCTGCTGACCATCGTTGAAGTGGCTGAGGCAATCGGCTACTGCGATACTTCGCTTCATCGCTGGTGCAACGCCAAGAAGCTCAAATCATTCAATATCTCCGGAAAGTTCCTTATACCAAAGATCAGCCTCGTAGATTTCCTCGTTTCTCAGTACAGCTTCGACATTACACGAAAAACTTGGAAGCACACGCTGCTCATCAAAAGTTTTCTTGATAGACTTGATACAACAGAATAATTCGTATAGCAAAGCCCCGTTATTGCACTGCGCATAGCAGAACAATAACGGGGCTTATTTTTTGTCAAATTGGAGGTCAAGGCAATGAACACAAGAGATTCTGCCAAGGCATTTGACGCTTTGATGCAGGAAACGCCGTATTCCCATTTCGATAGCGGCTGCGAGGGCATTATACCGGAATGCCGTACTTGCCGCTTTCATCGCCCCTTCTGGAAATATCAGTCCTGCGTGTTTGCAGAGTGTCCCTACTGCTGCAATCCCGTTTCTACCCTCAAAAATCAAAGTGGCACATCTGCTGCCGGAAAGGAAGTCAATCATGGATAACAAAATCGAAGTCTTCAAGAATGAACAGTTTGGAGAAATCCGAACAGCCCTGATCGAAAACGAGCCGTGGTTTGTGGCGGTAGACGTGTGCAGGGCTTTGGAGATCGGCAATTCGTCACAAGCCATTTCACGGCTGGATGCGGACGAGAAGATGATTACCCTCATTTCAAATGAGGGTAATAAACGAGGCAATCCCAACATGACGGTGGTGAACGAACCCGGACTTTACACGCTTATTCTGAGCAGCCGTAAGTCCGAAGCCAAAGCCTTCAAACGCTGGATCACGCATGATGTCATCCCCATGATCCGCAAGACCGGCTGCTATATGACGGACTCTGTGCTGGAACGTATCCGCAAGGATCCGACGTTTACCTATACGCTGGCAAAGGCAATGCTCCGGGAAAAAGACCGTGCTGATGCGCTTGAAGCGGAACTGAATGCCGCAAAACCAAAGGCTGATTACTACGACGCCTTCATCAATCCGGATGACTGCACCAATATCCGCACCACGGCGAAGGAGCTGAAAATCCCTGAGCGCAAGTTTGTCAAGTTCCTGCTTAACGAAGGCTATCTGTTCCGCTCTCCATCCGGTCAGCTTCTTCCCTACAACAAGAAGAGCAACGAAGGACTTTTCATTGTCCGGGATTTCGTGACCTTCCGATATACCGGCTCTCAGACCTACTTTACACCGAAAGGCAAGGATGTTATCCGCATCCGGTACTTTGGTATCTGCGGCGTTGAAGTGTCTGCGAAAATGGCAGGGTGATTATGTGTCCGTCTATCGCGTCAATAAAACCCGTGACTTCACGGTCATGGGCAATACACATCTAAGGGATAAGAACCTGTCCCTCAAGGCAGTCGGTCTTCTTTCAAAAATGCTGTCGTTCAATGATGGCTGGCAATTCTCCACCCGTGGGCTGGCTGCTATTTGCAAGGAAGGTCCCGACGCCATTCTCTCGGCACTCAAAGAGCTCGAGAAAAACGGCTATCTTGTTCGTCACAGAGGAAGAGACAGCAAGGGCAGGCTTGTCACCACGGAATTTGACATTTACGAGTCTCCACAAGCAGGTTTGCCGCACAGGGAAAAACCACATAGGGAAAATCCCGATGTGGATAGTCCAGATGTGGAGAATCCCCATAGGGATAATCCCGCGCAAATAAATACTATCCAAGTAACTAACCAAGGAAGAAATACTCTCTCAAAGAACAATCAATCCATCAATCTTGATGGGATGGATAGGATGGATGAGCGAAACAGGTATGAAGAGATTATCCGGCAAAACCTTGACTATGACATTCTCTGTCAGGATCCGAAGTTCGATAAAGACCGCTTCCGGGAGATCATGGACATCATGCTGGATGCCGTCTGCTCTACCGCTCCGACCATCCGTATCAATGGCGAGGATATGCCGCAGCAAGTGGTCAAGTCCCGCTTTCTCAAGCTGAATAGCAGCCACATAGAGTACGTTCTGGAAGCAATGAACAAGAACCCGTCAGACATACGCAATATCCGTGCGTACATTTTGACTGCTCTGTATAACGCTTCTCTGACGATAGACAATTACTATTCCGCGCTCGTCAACCATGATTTTTACGGGCAGGACAGGTCAGCAGGGTCAAAGAAGCCCAAAACCTACGATTATAGCCTTTGTGAAGGCACTCTTTAATGAATACCATCGTGAGCATTGCTCGGAAAGGAGGACATTGCAAATGAAAATTATCTATCGCCGGATTGTGCCGCCTTAGCTTTGGCAGCAGTCCCCATAATCATTCCAACGAAAGGAGGTAAACGCCGCAATGCAGGATGAAGTCAACACCAAAGTTGTTGCAATCATGATCAAGGGCGGCAAAATCTCAGCCGAGGTGCTGAAAAAGGCACTGGCCAAGTTCGTGCAGGAGATTGAGAAGGCGCAGAAGCAGATGCAGCAGCCAAAAACCTATCGCGGCAAGCAGTCCATCAAGCATCTGATGAGCCAGAACGCCGCCATCTCCAACATCGAAGTGACGGACGGTAACATCAAGTCCTTTGAGCGAACAGCCAGTAAATACGGTCTGGACTTTGCACTCAAGAAGGACGTTTCCGTTGAGCCGCCCAGCTATCTTGTCTTCTTCAAGGGACGGGACGTTGATGTCATGACCGCCGCCTTCAAGGAGTTCTCCGCCAAGACGGTCAAGCAGAAGGAACAGCCGTCTATCCGGCACAAGCTGGATCAGAAAAAAGCCCAGAGCAAGGCGCAGCACAAAGAGAAAGTCAAGGTCAAGACCAAGGATCGGGGTGTGGAGCTGTGAACAAGTCCGATGTGAAGAAGCTCATTCTTCTGAACCTCCCGTATGTCTTTGCCTTTTACTTTGCGGATAAGATCGCCGCTGTGTTCCGCCTTGCACCCGGCACAGCGTTCATCGACAAGCTGACAAACGGTTTTGCCGTGTTCGGCACAGCCTTTGCAAATCCGTTTCCCAGCTTTCATCCCGTCGATCTGCTCATCGGTCTGTCGGCTGGCGTGTTGCTCAAGCTGGCAGTTTACGTCAAGGGTAAGAACCGCAAGAAGTTCCGGAAGGGCGAAGAGTACGGCTCTGCCCGCTGGGGTAAGCCGGAGGACATCAAGCCGTACATGGACCCGGAGTTTTCCAACAATGTCATTCTGACGCAGACGGAGTTCCTGACCATGAACAGCCGTCCGAAACAGCCGAAGTACGCTCGAAACAAGAACATACTCGTCATCGGCGGTTCCGGCTCAGGCAAGACGCGCTTTTTTGTAAAACCAAATCTGATGCAGATGCACAGTTCATACGTTGTCACCGACCCGAAGGGTACGGTGCTGGTGGAGTGCGGCAAGATGCTCGAAAAGGGCGGCTATGTCATCAAGTCGCTGAACACCATCAATTTCCGGAAATCCATGCACTACAACCCTTTCAGCTACATCCGCAGCGAGAAGGACATCCTCAAGCTGGTCAATACGATCATCGTCAACACGAAGGGAGATGGCGATAAATCCGGCGAAGATTTTTGGGTGAAGGCGGAAAAGCTGTACTATACAGCCCTCATCGGTTACATCTGGTACGAGGCACCCGACCACGAGAAAAACTTTACTACCCTGCTCGAAATGATCAATGCCTCGGAAGCCAGAGAGGACGATGAGACCTTCAAGAACCCCGTGGATGTCATGTTCGATGAGCTGGAAGCCCGCGACCCGGATCACTTTGCGGTCAAGCAATACCGCAAATACAAGCTGGCGGCGGGAAAAACTGCGAAGTCGATCCTGATTTCCTGCGGTGCAAGGCTTGCGCCCTTCGACATCGCAGAGCTGCGGGAGCTGATGAGCTACGATGAGATGGAGCTGGACACCATCGGAGACCGGAAGACGGCACTGTTCGTCATCATTTCCGATACTGATGACACCTTCAATTTCGTCGTGGCGATCATGTATTCTCAGCTCTTCAACCTTTTGTGCGACAAAGCAGATGACGTTTACAACGGACGGCTTCCCGTCCATGTGCGGTGTCTGCTCGACGAGTTTGCGAACATCGGTCAAATCCCAAAGTTTGATAAGCTCATCGCAACCATCCGAAGCCGGGAAATCTCGGCGTCAATCATCTTGCAGTCCCAGTCTCAGCTCAAGACCATCTACAAGGATGCGGCTGACACCATCACAGGTAACTGCGACTGCACACTTTTTCTTGGCGGTAAGGAGAAATCCACGCTCAAGGAAATCAGCGAGGTGCTGGGCAAGGAGACAATCGACCTTTACAACACCTCAGAAACCCGTTCCAACAACAACTCCTATGGCTTGAACTATCAGAAGACCGGCAAGGAACTGATGTCTCAGGATGAGATCGCCGTCATGGACGGAGCTAAGTGCATTTTACAGCTTCGAGGCGTGAGACCTTTTCTCAGTAACAAATACGACATTACGAAGCATCCAAAGTACCGGCAGCTCTCCGACTATGACAAGCGGAACGCCTTTGACATCGAGAAATACCGGCAGCACAAGCTGGTAGTCAAGCCCGATGACACGTTCGACCTCTATGATATGGGCGAGGTCGAAGCAGATTAAAGCCCCGTCGCTGCACTGCGCAGTGGGTAAAGCCTGATGGCTCAACCCAAAGCAGAACAGCGACGGGGCTTCTTTTTTTATGCCCATTTTCAAAAATACACAACCAATCTTTTTCAAATCAAGGAGGAAAATCTATGGCTTTCATCAATCAGGCAGTCACGGTTCTTCAGACGCTCGTTATCGCCCTCGGTGCCGGTCTCGCAGTGTGGGGTGTTGTCAACCTCATGGAAGGCTACGGCAACGACAACCCCGGCGCTAAGTCTCAGGGCATCAAGCAGCTGATGGCTAAGTAGATGTAATCAAGAAAAGAAAGGAAAAGCACAATCCAGACGGAACCGGCGGTTGTGTCAAGAAATATTTGTGGAATAGCAAGAACTTTGATATAATGGGAACAGAAACCCCGGAACCGGGAGAAAGGCAGGAGGATAAATGCACATAAGCTATAAACCCCTCTGGCACACGCTGGTTGAGCGCAATATGAGGAAAGAGGACTTGCGGATTGCCGCCGGTCTTACCACAAATATGATTGCCAACATGGGTAAAGGCAAAAACATCAGCATGGAAACGCTGGTTCGTATCTGCGAAGCCCTGAATTGTGGCATTTTGGATGTAATTGAATTAGAGCAGGACAAAGACGCTGAAAAATTAAATTGACAAGGAAGGCGCTGCGAAATGGACAATAGAGAAAGAATTATCAGACTTTGGTTTGATATGTGGCTTGCAAAAAAAGATTTGGGTATATTTAATGTATTTTCTGATAATGCCGTATATATTGAAAGTTGGGGGCCAGAGTACCACGGCTCCAAGAAAATAAAACTTTGGTTTGAGGAATGGAATACCCGTGGAACTGTCTTGCAATGGGACATCAAGCAATTTTTCCATAAAGGCAATCAAACCATTGTTGAATGGTATTTCAAAAATAAGATGGATGCCGGTAACGTAGAAGCGTTTGATGGAATGTCACTGATAGAATGGACGCCAGATGGCAAGATTGCTCTCTTAAAAGAATTTGGTTGTAACGAAAATCGGTATGACCCTTATAAAGATGGCAATATACCACATTTCAGAGATGAAAATGCAAAGTGGTTTTAACTGGAAATTCAGTTGCTGGAGGTAATTATGCGGAATGGATAATTGGTTTACCATTGAGCAAATAGACCGTGATACATTCTCTATTAGCGAATACAAGCACTGGGAAGAAACACATTGTTATCTATTATGTGGGGAAAAATATGCTATTCTCATTGATACAGGTTTAGGCGTTTCCAACATCAGAAAAATTGTGGACTCTCTGACAAAGCTGCCTGTTATGACAGTTACAACTCATGTTCATTGGGATCACATTGGCGGGCATAAGTATTTTGATAATATCGCCGTACATGAAGCGGAAAAGGACTGGCTATCGGTCAGGTTTCCGATACCATTGCAAGTTGTGAAGAATAATTTGACAAGGCTTCCTTGTGATTTTCCAAGAGATTTTGATATTAACGCTTATCAGATTTTTCAAGGTATCCCACAAAGAATTTTACACGATGGCGATTTTCTAAATTTAGGCGGGCGGGAAATTCAAGTTGTTCACACGCCGGGACATTCTCCCGGACATTGTTGCTTTTACGAACCAGAACGAAACTATTTGTATTCCGGGGATTTGATATACAAGGGAAGCCTGGACGCATTTTACCCAACTACCGACCCGAAGCTATTCTATCAATCTATAAGGCGAATACGGAAATACAATATAAAAAAAGTTCTGCCCGGACACCATCAGTTGGATATTCCCGTTTCTTTGATAGCCGATATTGAAGCCGGATTTGCACAATTAGAGAGAGCCGGAAAACTCAAACAGGGAAATGGATTGTTTAAGTTTCAGGATTTCCAAATTCATATATAATCAAAGCTGCCGTTGCAGGAACACCCATTCCCACAACGGCAGTTTTTCATTTCCACGGCCTGCGCCGGAAGTTCATACCGGACTGTTTTATCAGCGGGGATTTCTTGAACAGTTTCTTCAAAAGGCTTCGTTCCTCTTGTGAGAGCCGCTTATATTTAAGCTGGAACGCCTTACAGAACATCTCCGTGAATTGCTGAACCCTGTCCCCCGGCGATTGCATGGCCTTTTGTACTTCCCGTATCAGTTCATCGGCGGGAGTGGTATCAGGCGCACTTTCATTGTCATTTTCGTGCGCCTTGCGTATGTCGTGAAGAATAACATCCCATGTTTTGTGCGTCACATGGCAGAAGAAATCTTCTTCCTTTACCTGACCGGCTTCCAACACTTTGATTGCCCGGTCTGTCACCGCTTCGGGATGTTCTTCCAGTATCATCGCCCGCACAGCAGCCAGCGAGCTGTTCATGTCATGGAAACGCATGGTTGCCATCCCGTCCACATAGATTTCTGCGTCTGCCAGCAGTTCCTTGAATTTTTCATGGGAGATAATCTCACACAGCAGCCGGTTATTGAAGCGTTCACTTTTCAGCAGTTCCACGACTTCATCACTCAAATGTAATTCTTCTATCGGTGTGTTTTCATATTTCCGATTGTTGGTCAGGCCGAGCAGATAGTCAACGGACACCTGATAGAAGTCTGCCAGCTTCAACAGACTGCCGTGATTGATTTCCTTGTATTCATCGTTGTCGTTTTCATAGCTGCCGAGGGCTGATTTTGAAATGCCGGTTTTCTGCGCCAGTTCTTCCAGATTTAAGCCCTGTTCCACCCGTAAATCTTTCAGGCGTTCCTGTACGGAAATGCGGGTTTTCATAGATACATCGCTCCTTCCTGCGGCTGGCTGCCGCCGTCAATCCCATTATACCATACCTGTTCCGCAATCGTGGAAAATTTCGATTTGGGGGCGGTTTTCCTACTTTGTGGATATACGGGAGAAGGCTCAAAAATGTGCCATAATGGGCTTAGTTCATCGATGGATTATTCCAATCGAATGACCGGCCTGTATGGGATATGCTCCCCGGCGATGTAGCGCAACGACTTGCGGCAGGGAAATGGAGGAACCATGACCGCAACGAGCGTACCAAAGGGAGCGAAACGCCGTTGTGAGAGCCAGGGGCAGGAACGACATCAGGGAGAACCGGCGAAAATGAACACCGAATTGATACCGAAACACAACAATCCGATAGGGTATAGTCTACCCTATCCGTAATACTACGGGGGATTTCCGGGCGGCTCTATGACCGCTTTTTCCTTAAAAATCGCCCCGAAACACGACACTAAAATCTGCTATCCGTCTATTGCGGCTGTTACGGCTGAAATGGGCGGATTTTTGTTTAAGGAGGCACCATGCCGAGAATGCCGAAAAAGAGGAAGCTGGAACTGTCTTTCTTCCTCAATGAACGGGGGCGGGTAACGTACAACGGCCTTTGCCGGAAATGCCAACGCACTTGCAAGCAGAGTTTCCGGGCGGTCATTGTGGACTGCCCCCATTATCTTTCCAAACGCTCAAAACGAAAAGTAAAGGAGGACACAGAGTGAATGGAAGTTGAATTTATGACCGCAGACACCGCCCTGCCGCCCTGTATGCCGCTGCCGAGAGCCTTGCTGCGGCTCCCGATCAGCAGCACCGCCAAGGTCATGTACGCCCGGATGTTGGATTTAGTTTTCCTGTCCGGCATAGAGGACGCCAACGGGATTTTATTTATCCATTTCCCCATCGTGGAACTGGCGGCGGCACTTGCCCGCAGCACCATGACCGTGAAGCGTTCCCTGAATGAATTGGAGGACGCCGGACTGATACTGCGAGTGCGTCAGGGCTTCGGGGAACCCAACAAAATATATGTACTCATTCCCAAGAAGGAGGACAGCCGCCTATGAATGAAAAGCTGGAAAAACTCAATCAGGAGATAGAGAAAACGGAAAAGAAGCTGCGGAGGGCGCAGCATGAAGAAAAGATATTGGAACACCAGATAAAGACGCTGACACGGAAGGAACGGACACACCGGCTTTGCACCAGAGCCGCCATGCTGGAAAGCTACCTTCCCCACCCGGAAGCCATTACGGATGAACAGGTCAGTTTGTTTTTGAAGCTGCTGTTCCACAAAGACAGCACCCGTCAGCTTATGGAAAAAGTATTCGCCGGAAACGGTAATTTTCAAGGAGAGGACGCAGGCCGGAAACGGCCATGATTGCTTTCAGAGCCGCAGCCCGTGAACTGCCCCTCTGAAAGAGGGCGCAACTATACACCACCTGAAGGTAGTGGGTTGCGCCCTGCCGGGGGCTTCCTGCGGAAAGCGGATGATTGCCCGCAGCGTTCCGACTCCTGCCAATCATCACAGGGGAAGCTACACTTCCCCTGCGCTGGCTGCCGCCAGCTACCCCTTTGTGGACTTGCCGCCCGGAAGCACCTTGCGTTGCAAGCTGTTCCGTTCAGCAAGTTTAAAATTCATTCATAAATTTTCTGTTGACACCCAATCCGAATGTGAATATAATGTACTTGTACATACAGTACATTTTAAAGTGAAGGCGGTGAAGCATGGAAATCATAATCAGCAATAATGCAAATAAGCCAATATACGAGCAAATAACAACACAGATTAAAGCTATGATAATGAGTGGAGAATTGCAAGCAGGAGACGCCATCCCCTCAATGCGTTCATTGGCTAAATCTATTCACGTTAGCGTTATAACCGTCCAAAAGGCGTATGAAGATTTGCAAAGGGACGGTTTTATTGAAACAACTGTTGGCAGAGGTAGTTTTGTATCAGCACGAAACAAGGAATTTTATCAAGAAGAACAGCAACGTATTGCCGAAGAACATTTGCAAGCTGCCGCTAATATTGGACGTGTAAGCAACATTCCTTTATCTAAACTAACGGAATTGCTCACAATGTTTTATATGGAGGACGAATAAAATGAATTATGCTTTGAAACTTGATAATGTATGCAAGACCTATGAAACGTCAGATTTTCTTTTGGATAATGTGTCTTTTGAAGTACCTATGGGGTCTGTTATGGGGTTCGTTGGGGAGAATGGTGCTGGTAAGACAACAACCATAGGCTGTATTTTGAATACGCTGTTCCGCAATTCTGGTTCCATTCAAATCTTTGAGAAAGAAATGAAAGACGAGGATACCGTATTGAGGAATGATATTGGTGTTGTCTATGATGGGGATAATTTCCCGAAATACCTTACTGCCAAACAAATTTCCGAGATTATGCAAGGAATTTTCTCTCAATGGGATAATAGTTTGTTTCAAAAATATTTAAAAACATTCCGGCTAAACGAGAAACAGAAAATTGGAAAATATTCAAAAGGAATGACAATGAAATTGGCAATCGCAGTCGCATTATCGCATCATCCGAAGTTGCTAATTTTAGATGAAGCTACCAGTGGCCTTGACCCTATTATGAGAGATGAGATGTTAGAGGTTTTTCTGGACTTTGTTGGTGAGGACGATCATTCTATTTTACTTTCTTCTCATATCACAAGTGATTTGGAAAAAATAGCAGATTACATTACTTTCATCCATCAAGGGCGCATTATTCTAACCGAGTCAAAAGATAATCTGATTTATAAATATGCCATATTGCGTTGCAAAGAGAAACAATTTGAAAATTTAGATAAAAGTGACATTCTTGCTTATCGCAGACAAGATTATCAGATTGATGTGCTGGTTAATAATAAGGAAGCCGCCGAACGAAAGTATGCTGGTATTGTTATTGACCATGCAACGATTGATGAAATAATGCTAATACTGGTAAAAGGAGAACAGAAATGAAAGGTCTTTTGAAAAATAATTTCTATGGAGTTATTGAAAACCTGAAAATCGCACTTGCATTTGTAATGCTTGTAGGTGTACTTTTACTTATAACAGGGGAAGCAACATTGCTTTCTGCTTTTTCTCTCATAGCTCCACCGATAATTGCACTTTTGATGGTTTCATGTGTGCGTAAAGAAAGCGCATCTAAATGGGAAAAATATAAACTCACTCTCCCGGTTAGACGAAAAGCCATTATTGAAAGTCAATATATTAGTCATACAATATGGAGTATATCTGGGGTTGTGATTGTGGCTGTTTTTATGACCCTCACAGTTTTTATTCATGGCGACCAATACTTTTATTATGGTTTCCGTGACGCTATCACATTAGTATTAGGCGGCGGAATACTGGCTATTCTAATTGGAGCCTTTTCTTATCCACTTTACTATTTATGGGGAGCAGAGAAAACAGAAGTCATTCTGATTATAAGTGTGATTGGTTCGATAGGCATAGTATTCGCATTGACTATGTTAGTTAATACATTTTCTGATGGAAATGTTTCAGATACTTTGTACTATATCAGCTTATTGGTTGTCACGGCAATCACTATAATTACTTTTATATTCTCTTGTGTTTTGACAAAACAAATTTTTCAACACTGCGAATATTAAATTGAAATCGGGCCAACCTGACCCGAACTTTCAAAACTGAATACCAGCCGCCACCGGCGGCACCACCGAGCAGGAAATCTTGAAACAGGTTCCCTGCTCTTTTTTTGCCTGGACGCCGGGAGAAAGGAGGACACGACTTGCCATGCCCGCACTTTGATGTGAAAATCATCCAGCGCAGCAAGCGCCAGTCAGCCGTTGCGTCTGCCGCCTACCAGAGCGGGGAACGGCTGTTTTCTGAATACGACCAGAAGCAGAAATACTATTCCCATAAAAGTGAAATCGTCCACACCGAAATCATGCTGCCGCCCCATGCCCCGCCGGAGTACGCAGACCGGAATACCTTGTGGAACGCCGCCGAAGCCATAGAAAAACAATGGAACTCCCAGCTTGCCCGGAGGTTCGTGCTTGCCATACCGAGGGAACTTCCCCGGTCACAGTACGCCGACCTTATCCGGGACTACTGCCGGGAGTTTTTTGTTTCCAAAGGCATGATTGCTGACTTTGCCATCCATGACAAGGGGGACGGAAATCCCCACGCCCACATCCTTCTTACCATGCGGGCGATGGACGAAACCGGGAAATGGCTCCCTAAGAGCCGGAAGGTCTACGACCTTGACGAGAACGGCGAGCGTATCCGGCTTGCGTCCGGCAGATGGAAAAGCCACAAGGAGGACACCGTGGACTGGAACGACCAGAAGTACGCCGAGATATGGCGGCAGGGCTGGGCTGACACAGCAAACCGCTATCTGGAAGCCATCGGCAGCCCGGAGCGCCTTGACCTTCGCTCCTATGCCCGACAGGGGATTGATAAAATCCCCACCGTCCACATGGGGCCAGCGGTCAGCCAGTTGGAGAAGAAAGGCATACAGACCAACATCGGCAACCTGAACCGGGACATTAAAGCCGCCAATTCCCTCATGCAGTCTATCCGGCAGATGGTACGCAGCTTAAAGGGCTGGCTGTCCGGCCTGAAAGAGAAAAAGGCGGCGCTGCTGGAAGCGCTGGAACAGGCAAAGGAGCCGACCATCCCCGAACTGCTTTCCCGGTATCTGGATAAACGGAGCGAGGAACGCACCGGCTGGACTTCCAAGGGGAAACTCAAGGGAACTGTTGGCGATTTCAACAAGGTCATGGAAGCCCTTGACTTCCTGCGGCAGAAAGAGATTTCCACCGTGGAGAGCCTTGACGCTTATCTGGATGAAGCCAGCGCACAGGCCGTTTCCATCCGTGAGGAAATCAGGCCGATGGAGAAACGTGTGAAAGAGATTGACCGGCTGCTTTTCCATATCGGGAACTTTGAAGCAAACAAGCCGGTTCATGCGAAATATGCCGCTATCCGCTGGAAGAAACCCAAGGAGAAATTTGCCGCCGACCATAAGGAAGAACTGGACGCCTACAACGCTGCCCTGCGGTATTTCAAGGTTCACCTTGATGGGGCGAAGTACAGCACAAAGAAGCTGGCCGGGGAACAGGCACAGCTTTCAGAGAATATCGCTTCCAAGACGGAAGCGCTGACTGCCGTACAGGAGGATGTAAAGATTTTGCGGGATGTGCGCCACTGGCTCAATCAGGTTTTGCCATCCGAGCAGTACCGCCAGACCGCAGAGCCGGGAAAGAAACCGTCCATCCAGCAGGCGGTCAAAGGCCGGGAGCAGCGTATCCGGGAGGAACAGGCAGAGAAACGCCAGACGCCCCGCCGCCAGCAAAAACAGGATATGGAACTTTAACCAATCAGGCGCTTGCCATTTTCCCCGTGAGAATGACAGGCGCTTTTTCTATTTTCAGGAGGATTTGCCTATTGAACGTATTTGAAGTCGTGAAGCAGTCTGTTACCACCCGGCAGGCCGCCGAGCATTACGGTATCCGGGTAGGAAGAAACGGGATGTGCGTCTGCCCCTTCCATGACGATAAAAACCCCAGCATGAAGGTTGACCGGCGCTTCCATTGCTTCGGCTGTCAGGCAGACGGGGATGTGATTGACTTTGTTTCCCGTCTGGAAAACGTCAGCCCCAAAGAAGCCGCCCTCATGCTGGCGCAGGATTTCTCCATCCCCTATGAGGACAGGGAGCCACACGGCAGAAGCCGCCCGAAGCCAAGAAAAAGGCAGGAAAGCCCGGAGCAGCAATTCCGGCGCATGGAGCGATATTGCTTCCGGGTACTGTCCGACTATCACAATCTGCTGCGCCGCTGGAAGCGGGACTATGCCCCCAAGACACCGGACGAGGAATGGCACCCGCTTTTCGTGGAAGCCTTGCAGAAACAATCCCATGTGGAATATCTGCTGGATGTGCTGCTGTTCTCCGATATGAGGGAACGGGCTGCCCTGATTGCCAGCTACGGAAAGGAAGTGAGGAACCTTGAGCGAAGAATGGCAGACCTTGCCGCCCGAACTGCGGCAGGCCGTGACGGACACCATCGAAGCCGCACCCCCGCCCCGGAGCGTTGAGGAAGTAAAAGCCATGCTGGAAAGCACCGAGAAAGGCGGCGTTCGCAACAGTATTCAAAACTGCCTGACCGTGTTCCAGCACGACCCCGAACTTTCCGGGGCGGTGGCGAAAAATCTCCTGACCGAACGCATTGACCTTCTAAAGCCCATCGGCAGGAAACGCAGAACCGGCAGCAAGGCCATGACCGACACGGATATGAAGTATATCCGCCTGTATCTGGAAAAGACCTACGGCCTGACAAGCGAGAAAAAGATAGCGGACGCCGCCGATCTGGCCGCAGACGCCAACAGCTACCACCCCATCCGGGACTATCTGAACGGCCTTGTCTGGGACGGGAAAGAGCGTATCCGCTACTGCCTGCGGCACTTTCTGGGAGCCGACACGGACAACTACACCTACCAATCGCTGCGGCTGTTCCTGCTGGGAGCCATCCACCGGGCGTTTTGCCCCGGCTGTAAATTTGAGGTCATGCTTTGTCTGGTGGGCGGTCAGGGAGCCGGGAAATCCACCTTTTTCCGGCTGCTGGCCGTAAAGGACGAGTGGTTTTCCGATGATTTGCGGAAGCTGGACGATGATAACGTGTACCGGAAGTTACAAGGCCACTGGATAATAGAAATGTCGGAGATGATTGCCACCGCCAACGCCAAGAGCATAGAGGAAATCAAGTCTTTCCTCAGCCGCCAGAAGGAGGTCTATAAAATCCCCTACGAAACCCACCCGGAGGACAGGCTGCGCCAATGCGTGTTCGGCGGGACTTCCAATGCCCTGGACTTCCTGCCCCTTGACCGTTCCGGGAACCGGCGCTTCCTGCCGGTCATGGTCTACCCCGAACGGGCCGAGGTACACATTTTGGACGATGAAGCCGCTTCCAGAGCCTATATCGAACAGGTATGGGCGGAAGCCATGACAACCTACAAAAGCGGCGATTTCAAGCTGTCTTTTACCCCCGAAATGATACAGTACCTCAAAGAACACCAGCGGGATTTCATGCCGGAGGACACCAAGGCCGGGATGATACAGGCGTACCTTGACCGCTACACCGGCAGCGCCGTATGCTCCAAGCAGCTTTTCAAGGAAGCCCTGAACCACCCCTTTGACGAGCCGAAACAGTGGGAAATCCGGGAAGTCAACGACATTATGAACCACGGTATCACGGGATGGAAATATTTCTCCAATCCCCGGATATTTGAAGGATACGGCAGGCAAAAGGGCTGGGAACGGGAAGCACCGGCAACGGGCGCTGACAACGGGCGTGAAAAAACGCCGGACGGATTTGTGGAAGTGACCGAGCAGATGGAGCTTCCCTTCTGAAAAATCCGGGGAAATCACAGCCGGTTGCCGACCCCGTTGCTATCCCGTTGCCGGGCCGGTTGCCGGGAAAAAGCCTGTAACTGCGGGCTTTTCTCCCCTTTGACAACCAAAGCAACAGAAAAATAAAAGAAAAAGTAATAAATAACCCAACCGCCAGACAGAGATTGTTTTCGAGGTTTTTTGAAGCCCGTTGCCGGACTTCGTTGCCAACCTTCTCCTGTCTGGCTTATTTCATTTATGGAGGTAACTGCCTATGGCAAAAAACAAAACTGAAATCCATGTCACAACGGTATTTGACGGCGAACTGGACGCTACGGACGTTTTCGTGAGCCTGATTGCACAGAAATACAGCCAGAGAAATGATAAAGAATATCTTGCGAAAAAGCAAGATTTAGGGTATAATAAAGATAAGGTTCAGCATGACCGTGTTCCGTCTGGATTGTGCGGGTAAACGGTTATGATGAACGGAATGGAATATACAGGCATGGACGCAATACTGGCGGGCAGCTTCCGGGCGGCTATCTATTGCAGGCTTTCCAAGGACGATGACCTTGACGGGGAGAGCGCCAGCATTGCAAACCAGCGGGATATGCTGGAAACCTACTGCGAGAAGCAGGGATGGGAGGTTGTTGCAGTCTATCAGGACGATGGCTACACGGGGCTAAACATGGAGCGCCCCGACCTGAAACGGATGTTGAAAGCCATCGAGCGCAGGCAGATAAACCTTGTGGTCACGAAAGACCTATCCAGACTGGGTAGGAATTACTTGCAGACCGGCTTCCTGATTGAAGATTTCTTCCCCCGCCACGGCGTCCGGTATATCGCCATGAATGACGGTATCGACACCATGCGGGACAACAACGACATTGCGCCGTTCAAGAACATCCTCAACGAGATGTACAGCAAGGATATTTCCAAGAAGGTTCATTCCTCTTATCTGCTGAAAGCGCAGAAAGGCCAGTTTACCGGCTGCCTTGCCCCCTTCGGCTACCAGAAAGACCCGGATGACAAAAACCATCTGCTGATTGATGAGGAAACGGCTCCCATTGTCCGGCGTCTGTTTGCGTGGGCGCTGGAAGGACACGGCCCCAACTACATCCGGCGCAGGCTGGAAGAAGAAAAAATCCCCTGCCCGACCTACTGGAACCGGGTACGGGGGCTGCGGAACGTGTCAACCAAGTGGGAAAAGAAAGACCCGGTAAACGGGCGGTATATCTGGGACTTTACCGTGATTAAGGACATCCTGATGAACCCCGTCTACACCGGCGCTATCGCTTCCCAGAAGAAGGAATACCGCTTCAAAATCGGCACCATCGGGGAGAAAAAGCCGGAGGAATGGATTGTCGTGGAGAACCAGCATGAGCCGCTTGTTGACCGTAAGACCTTTGACATCGTGCAGCGCAAGCTGAAATCCCGGCAGCGCCCCCGCCAGACCGGGGAAATCAGCCTGTTTGCGGGGCTTATCAAATGCGGCGAGTGCGGGAAGTCGCTGACTATCCGTTACACCAATGAGAAGCACCCGAAGCAGATTTATTCCTGTAAGACCTACAATGCCTACGGGAAACAGCATTGTTCCCAGCACCGGGTTGAGTACGACACCCTGTACCGGCTTGTCCTGAACAAAATCCGGGAGTGCGCCAGAGCCGCCCTGATGGACGGGGAAGCCGTTGCCGGGAAGCTGTCCGACACCTGCGAAGCCGAGCAGAAAGGCCAGCGGGAAGCGTTGGAGCGTTCCCTTGCCAAAGACGAGGAACGCATTGACGTTCTGGAAAAGATGGTTCTGCGGCTGTATGAGGACATGGTTGCCGGACGTATCAGCGAAGCGAACTTCAATCTGCTGATGGAAAAGACGCAGAAGGAACAGGCCGAGTTGAAAGCAAGGGTTGAAGAAGGCCGAAAGAAGCTGGCCGATGAAATCCGGCTTGCGTATGACGCCCGCCAGTGGGTAGAAGCCATTCAGGAATACGCTGACATCACGGAACTGGACGCCGCCACCCTCAACCGCCTGATTAAAGAAATCGTTGTCCATGAGAGCATAGACAGCGATAAGACAAGACACATTTCTATCGAAATTCATTTCAATCTTAAACCCATCCCGGAAGTGGAGCAGGTCACAGCCTGACCTGCCCCACCGGGGCGGTTCTTAAAAAACTCCATAGATATTTCTTGATACGCCGCCGCCCGCCATCGAGCCGGTTTCCTACACCTATTTGGGTATGAAACAGCTCATGGCTGGCGGCGGTGTGGTGCTGATCGGCACGACCCTCATCCCCCTGCTCTCCGGTTTGTTCGGCTAATCCACGGCAAGCCCAGCTTAACCGAAGGGTGGTGAAATATTGGGCAGCATTTTAGAAAAGATCGAACAGGCTCTCAAGGATATGCTGATCGGATGGATCGAGAGCAACCTGACCAATATGTTCACCGATGTCAACGAGAAGGTAGGAACGATTGCCGCCGAAGTCGGGCAAACCCCGTCCGGCTGGAACGGCGGCGTGTACCAGATGATCCGGGGACTATCCGAAAACGTGATAGTCCCCATCGCTGGTATTATCATCACCTTTGTTTTGTGCTATGAGCTGATTTCCATGATCACCGAGAAAAACAACCTTCACGACATGGACACTTGGATGTTCTTCAAGTGGTTTTTCAAGGCGGCTGTGGCGATCTACCTCGTGACGCATACGTTTGACATCGTGATGGCAGTATTCGACATCGGGCAGAACGTGGTTTCCGGTGCAGCCGGAGTCATCCACGGCAACACCAGTATTGATATTGATTCAACGATTGCGCAGATGCGTACTGGCATGGAGAACATGGGCGTCGGAGAACTGCTCGGACTGTCGATAGAAACTCTTCTGATCAGCTTGTGCCTCAAAATCATGGCGATCCTCATTACGGTCATTCTCTACGGGCGCATGATTGAGATTTACTGCACCGTGAGCATCGCGCCTATTCCCATCGCAACCATGAGCAACCGCGAATGGGGCAGCATCGGCACGAACTATCTGAAAGGCTTGTTCGCTCTGGCATTTCAGGGCTTTCTCATCATGGTCTGTGTCGGCATCTACGCGGTGCTGATCAACGGCATGATTATCGCAGACAACATTCACTCGGCTCTGTTCTCTGTGGCAGCGTACACGGTCATTCTGTGCTTCTCGCTGTTCAAGACCGGAAGCCTCGCAAAATCCATTTTCCACGCGCACTAAGGAGGTCGGCAGCATGAAGAAGTACAGCATCATCTACGCCGATCCCCCTTGGGCGTATCGGACTTACTCCAAGAAGGGGCAGGGACGGTCGGCAGAAAGCCACTACCCGACGATGTGCATTGAAGACATCAAGGCACTTCCGGTTGGCGAACTGGCTGCGAAGGACTGCGCTCTGTTCCTCTGGATCACGTTCCCATGCCTCTGTGAAGCACTCGAAGTGCTGACGGCATGGGGCTTTTCTTATAAGACCGTGGCTTTTGTATGGGTGAAGCAAAACCGCAGGAACGACGATCTCTTCACCGGCATGGGGTATTGGACAAGGGCAAACGCCGAAATCTGCATCCTTGCCACAAAGGGACACCCGAAGCGTGTTGACGCCGGTGTGCGTCAGGTCATCCTCAGCCACATCGAAGAGCATTCCAAAAAGCCGGATGAAGCACGGGAGCGCATTGTTCGGCTCATGGGAGACCTTCCCCGCGTGGAGCTTTTTGCCCGTCAGTCCCCCGAAGGCTGGGATGTTTGGGGCAACGAGGTCGAATGCACGGCTCATCTTCCTATGGAGGAAACACCATGCTGCGGCTAAAACCCATCTCTCTTCGAGACGCCAACGAGTATGTCCGGCAGCATCACCGACATCACAAGCCGGTTGCCGGTCACAAGTTCTCCATCGGCTGTGAAGCAGACGGTGAGCTGGTCGGTGTAATCATCGCCGGGCGTCCCGTCAGCCGGTATCTGGATGACGGCTTCACATTGGAGGTTACAAGGCTATGCACCAACGGGGCGAAGAACGCTTGCAGCTTTCTCTACGGCGCGGCGGCAAGAGCTGCTGCGGCTATGGGCTATAAGCGCATCATCACCTACACGCTGGAAAGCGAAAACGGTGCAAGCCTTCGGGCTTCCGGCTGGATTTGTCAAGGCAAAGCGGGTGGGCTTCGCTGGACAGGCAAGCGTCAGCCGAAGGAGGATCAATATCCCGCACAAATGAAGCTGCGCTACGAAAAGCAGCTTAGAAAGGAGGAAACAGTCAATGGCATTTGTTCCGGTCCCGAAGGATCTTAACCGCGTCAAAACGAAGGTCATGTTCAACCTGACCAAGCGGCAGCTCATTTGTTTTTCCATCGCTGCGGCAGTCGGCGTCCCGATCTTCTTTCTGGCAAAGGCGCATCTCGACTTGTCTACGGCGGCAATGCTGATGGTGGTGATCATGCTTCCGTTTATCTTCTTCGCGCTTTACGAGAAGGACGGTCAGCCCGCCGAAAAGTATCTGTACCACATCGTACAGTCCATGTTCATCCGGGACAAGGTGCGTCCCTATCGCACGAACAATCTCTACGCTGAGATTCAGCAGAAAATCAAAGAACAGGAGGAATTGCAGCTTGAACAACAGCACAGCAAAGGCAAAGCCTAAGATGACCGTCAAAAACGGTGTCGTTTACGGCGATGCCCTTTCCGCTCAGGAAAAGAAGCGGATCGTCATGCAGAAGAAAAAGGACAGGAAGGCAAAGAAAGTCCGCAAGTCCGCCCAGCAGACCATCCCCTATGTGGAGATGTGCCGTGACGGTATCTGTAAGGTGAACAGCCGCCTCTACACGAAGTCCATCGCCTTTGAGGACATCAACTACCAGCTTGCGCAGAACGAGGACAAAACTGCCATCTTTGAGAACTGGTGCGACTTTCTGAACTACTTCGACAGCTCGATCTTCGTCCAGCTCTCCTTCATCAATCAGAAGGCAAGTCTCAATGAGTTCCGCAAGCGCATCAACATTCCGGCACAGGAGGACGCCTTCAACGACATCCGCTCTGAGTATTCCGGTATGCTGCAAAGTCAGCTCACCAAGGGCAACAACGGACTGGTCAAGAAGAAGTACATCACCTTCGGCATTGAGGCAGACTCCCTCCGCACGGCAAAGCCGAAGCTCGAACGCATTGAGACCGACATTCTCAACAACTTCAAAACCCTCGGCGTGAGGACGGAGCCGCTGTCCGGCTACGAGCGGCTGAAAGTGCTTCATGATGTGTTCAACATGGACACCAACGAGCCGTTCCGCTTTTCCTTTGACATGGTTGCTCGGACAGGACTCAGTACGAAGGACTTCATCTCGCCCACTTCCTTTGACTTCCGTGAAGGCAAGTGTTTCAAGATGGGCAGAACCATCGGCGCAGTGAGCTTCCTGCAAATCCTCGCGCCGGAACTCAATGACCGTATGCTTGCCGACTTCCTTGAGATGGACAGCAACATCACGGTCAATTTTCATATCCGGACGATTGACCAGGCGAAGGCAATCAAGAGCATCAAGATGAAGATCACCGACCTCGACAAGATGAAGATCGAGGAACAGAAAAAAGCCGTCCGCTCCGGCTACGACATGGACATCATCCCGTCCGATCTCGCCACCTTCGGCGGTGAGGCAAAGCGTCTGTTGCAGGATCTCCAGACCCGCAACGAGAGACTGTTCCTTGTGACCATCCTCATCATGAACACGGCAACCAATCGCCAGAAGCTCGAAAACGCGGTGTTCCAAACCGCCGCCATTGCCCAAAAGTATAACTGTGCGCTCAAGCGTCTTGACTTCCAGCAGGAGGAAGGGCTGATGTCCTCTCTGCCTATCGGCGTCAATCAGGTGGAGATTGAGCGCGGACTGACCACTTCCAGCACGGCGGTTTTCGTGCCGTTCACCACGCAGGAGCTTTTTCAGGGCGGCGAAGCTCTCTACTACGGGCTGAATGCGCTGTCCAACAACATGATCATGGTTGACCGTAAGCAGCTCAAAAACCCCAACGGACTGATCTTGGGTACGCCCGGTTCCGGTAAGTCCTTCTCCGCAAAGCGTGAAATGACGAACGCCTTCCTCATCACGGAGGATGACATCATCGTCTGCGACCCCGAAGCCGAGTATTTCCCCCTCGTGCAGAAGCTCGGCGGTCAGGTCATCCGTATCTCGCCGGTCAGCACGGATTACATCAATCCGTTGGACATCAACACGAACTACTCCGAAGAGGAAAACCCGCTTACGCTGAAATCCGACTTTATCCTCTCCATGTGTGAGCTGATTGTCGGCGGCAAGGACGGCTTGCAGCCGGTTGAGAAGACCATCATTGACCGCAGCGTCCGCATGGTCTATCAGGAGTTTCTTGCAGACCCCAAGCCGGAGAAAATGCCGATCCTCGAAGACCTCTACAACATTCTGAGAAATCAGAAGGAGCCGGAGGCACAGCGCATTGCAACTGCCCTTGAAATCTATGTTCACGGCTCTCTGAACGTCTTCAATCACAGAACGAATGTGGATGTCAACAACCGCTTTGTCTGCTATGATATCCGCGAACTCGGCAAGCAGCTCAAAAAGCTCGGTATGCTGATCGTGCAGGATCAGGTGTGGAACAGAGTTACCATCAACCGCGCCCAGCACAAGGCAACGCGCTACTACATGGACGAGTTCCACCTTTTGCTGAAAGAGGAACAGACCGCCGCGTACAGCGTGGAAATCTGGAAGCGTTTCAGAAAATGGGGCGGCATCCCGACCGGAATCACGCAGAACGTCAAGGATCTGCTTGCGTCCCGCGAGGTAGAGAACATTTTTGAAAACTCGGATTTCGTCTACCTTCTGAATCAGGCGTCCGGCGACCGGCAGATTCTCTCGAAGGCGCTGAACATCTCGCCCAGCCAGCAGAACTACATCACCAACTCCAACGCCGGTGAGGGGCTGATCTTCTACGGCTCGACCATCGTTCCCTTCAAGGACGATTTCCCGAAGGACACCCAGCTTTACCGCATCATGACCACCCGTTTAGAAGAAACCGTACAGAACTAAGGAGGATTTTTGAATATGAACAACAAGATGATTACCATTCCCTATGCGGACGCTATCGAATACGGAGAGAACACCTCCGCGCTGTTTAAGGCTCTGTGGGAGCTGACCGATCTGATCCGACTGGAAAGCGACCTCAAGAAGCATCACCGCGCCTACCTCCATGTGAGGGAGGACATCGACGAAAAGGTCAAGGAGGCACGTCAGATTATGACCAAGGTATCTGTGGATATGATCGGTTTCTACTTCAAGGTTGATGTTCCTGAAAGCAGCAACAGCGACGAGAATACCCCTTTTGCTGACGCGGCGGATGATGAAGCCGTATCTATCCCCAAGGACAAGTATGAGCTGATGATCGACGATCTGCTCACCATGTCCGAAATCATCCAGTGCGTCGCAGATATGCGCACGCAGGATGCGAAGGCAATCCGCGAGTTCGGCAAGTTCGTCCCTGCTTTCGCTTCCTTTGAGAAGAACCGCCTGAGCCTCTATCGTGAGGCGGCTAAGGAAGCCGAGGAAATCTTCGACCGTTGGGCGGACGAGATTGACGATCTCGACGAGGACTTCACGGAAGATGAGGATTACGAGCCGGACGAATATTACTCCGACTGATGCCCATTGAAATGTTGTCGGGTTTTACAGCCAACATTTCAATGGAAACACAAATCCAACAGAACAGGAGGTACACCACCATACAACTTGACATCATTCATACCGGCGATTGCCTTGAAATCTTGAAAACGCTGCCCGAAGACAGCGTTCATTGCTGTGTGACATCCCCGCCTTATTATGCGCTCCGTGATTACGGCATGGATGCTCAGATTGGCAGAGAGACAACGCCGAAAGAATACATCTCGCGCCTGACGGAAGTGTTTACCGAAGTCAGGCGCGTTTTGCGTCCGGATGGAACGCTCTGGCTGAACATCTCGGACACCTACGCTGGGAAAGGCAATCAGGGAGATTTCGTTGACCCGAAGAACCCCAACGGCAGAAACGGTCAGGCTGTGGCTCTCAACAACAAGGTTGAGGGCTGCAAGCCGAAAGACATGATCGGCATTCCGTGGATGCTGGCTTTTGCCCTCCGCGATACCGGCTGGTATCTGCGCAACGACATCATCTGGATGAAGGACAACCCCATGCCAGAGAGCGTGAAAGACCGCCTATCTCGATGCTACGAACACGTCTTCCTGTTTTCCAAGTCCAAGAAGTATTTCTTTGACTACAAGGCGATCTCCGAGCCGATTGCCCCTGCAACGGCAGAACGCCTCAAGCGCGGCATGAAGGGCGGCAACAAATATGGCAAGCCCGTTCCCGGTCAGCCTCAGCCGCAGTCCATCAACCGCCCCCGTGAGCATGGCGAGATCAAGGACGCAGACATCAATCCGCTCCGCAATAAGCGCGATGTCTGGAAGATCAACACCGTCCCCTTCAAGGGCGGTCATTATGCCGCCTACCCTCCGAAGCTGGTTGAAACCTGTCTTCTCGCCGGTTGTCCCGAAGGCGGCATTGTGCTTGACCCCTTTATGGGGAGCGGCACAACCGGCATGGTTGCCGCGCAGATGGGGTGTCATTTCGTCGGCATCGAGCTGAACCCTGAATACACCGAGCTTGCCTACAAGCGGATTGGAGGTGAAATCTGATGTCCAAGGAACCGGAACTCAAAGCCCGCGACAAGGTAGTCGTGCGGATGACGCGGGAGGGCGCGGTTGAGGAAAACCTGACGGCTGGCACCGGGCAGAGAGTGTCAAAACGGCTGGAAGATGCAGAGCTGGTCAAGCCGGTTGAGACAGCCGTGCCTTCCGAAGCTCTTTCCCCAGAGGAACAGAAAAAGGTGCAGATGCGCCGTCAGCAGCGTCAGTTTCAGGTGGAACACGCCGAGGATAACGACACACAGCTGCCCTCGGAAACGTCCGTCACAGAAGAGAAAAGGGCAGAAAATCCACCCCAGAATGTAACTGAACCGCTACCTTCGGAAACGCTGTTCAAGCCTCCTGTTTTGGAGCAGCACGGCGTTTCTTCTCATACCGGCACGGTGATTGCCGAAACGGTTGTCACGCACAAGCTGCGCAAGACCTCTGCGGTTGAAGCCGTTGACGCGGATGCTGTTCTCTCCCAAGCGGCGGAGACTGCCTCCGCAAAGCCTGTCTCGGACAGTACCGCCCCGCCCACGAAGCGGATGCAGAAGCTCGAAAGAAAATCTGAGAAGGCGCATGAGCGTCTGGATGCTGCCCGTGAAAAGCTGCCCACGCACAAGGTTCTCAAGAAAGAGCGTGTCTTTGATGAGGAAACCGGCAAGGGCAAAACCCGCCTTCATTTTGAGGATGAGCTAAAAAAACCCAAGGGCAAAGGGAAACTGCAATTTGAGGCGGATAAAACCGTCCGCAAGGTCGGTGACACCCTCGCTTCCGGCATTCACGGCAAAATCCATGAGGTCGAACAGGAAAACTCAGCGGTTGAGGGGGCGCACAAAACAGAGATTGTCGCAGAGACCGCCGCAAGGCATTTCAGTCATCACAGAGAAAAAAGCGTCAACAAGCCCTATGAGAAGGTTTCCAAGCTGGAACACAAGGCGGATGTAGCTGACGCCAAGCTCCAATATGAGAGAAATCAGCAGGAGCATCCTGAGATGAAGAAGCAGAACATGAACAAGCACTACCAGAAGCAGAACATCAAGAAGGAATATGCCGCCGCTCGAAATGCCGGTTCTCAGACTGCCGGGACTGCCACAAAGAATACCGGCAAGAAGCTCGGTGAGAAGGCGTCCGACAAGATCAAGGAGTTCTTTGAGAAGAACAAGAAGGTATTTATCTGGATCGGCGTCGGAATTGCCCTTCTCGTGTTGCTCGGTGCCGGAATCAGCTCGTGTTCGATGCTCACCTCTACCGGCTCGTCGGTTATCGCTTCCTCTTATCTCAGCGAGGATGACGCGATGCTGGGCGCGGAGGCGCAGTATTGCCGGATGGAGCAAGAGCTGCAAAGCTATCTCAACACCTACGAAAGCACTCACAACTACGATGAATACCACTTCGATCTGGATGACATTGAGCATGACCCCTATGTGCTGATCTCCATTCTCTCGGCTCTCCATAAGGGCGAGTTCACGCTGGATGAGGTGCAGGGTACGCTTCAAATGCTGTTTGAAAAGCAGTACATCCTCACCGAAGAGGTCATCGTCGAAACCAGATACCGCACGGAAACCGACACATGGACGGATGCAGACGGCAACACGCACACGGAAGCCTATCGTGTCCCGTATGACTACTACATCTGCAACGTGAAACTCGAAAACTTCAATCTCTCCCATGTCCCGGTCTATATCATGTCTCAGGAACAGCTCTCCATGTACGCAACGTATATGTCGGTGCTGGGCAACCGCGAGGATCTGTTCGGTGACTCTCCCTATGTGGACAAGTACATCACAAATCCTCCCGCCGACTACGATGTCAACCCGGAATACCTGAACGACGAGAAGTTTGCAACGCTGATTACCGAGGCGGAAAAGTATCTCGGCTATCCGTATGTGTGGGGCGGCTCCAATCCCGACACGTCCTTTGACTGCTCCGGCTTCGTCAGCTACGTTCTCACGAACAGCGGTCTTGTGATGACCGGGCGGCTGGGCGCACAGGGGCTTTACAACGTCTGTACGCCGGTCTCAAAGGCGAATGCACAGCCCGGTGATCTCATCTTTTTCGTCGGGACGTATGACACCCCCGGCGTGTCACACGTCGGCATTTACGTCGGTGATGGCGTCATGATCCACTGCGGCGATCCCATTCAGTACACATCCATCAACTCTTCCTACTGGCAGCAGCATTTCTACGCCTTCGGAAGACCCGCCTATTAAAAGAAAGGAGTTTTGCATGAATCCCAAGTATCAAAAAGTCCTCTCCGACATCGAGAAGGCTGAAAAGAAGAAGTCCGAAATTGAAGGTCAGCTCAAGGAGCTGTACGACAAGAAGACGGAGCTGGAAAACCTTGAAATCATCAATACCGTGCGCTCTATGGTGATGGACAAGGATCAGATCATGGCGTTCCTGTCTTCCATGAAGGGCGGCACCAAGCACGCTGAAAATATGGAGGTAATCGACAATGCGTAAGAATTTTCGTTTTCTGACCGTCCTTGCGGTCTGCGTCATGGCGCTGTCCTGCTTCTCGGTGACGGCGTTTGCCTACGCCGATGATACCGAACAGAACCTTCCGGCCACGGAGGCAACCCAGCCGGAACAGCAGCCTGAGACTACTCCCGCACCGGAAAAGCCGAAGGGTGAGCCGATTGACGATAAGGGCAACGCCTACACCCGCGACTTGCTCTATGACAAGGCAACCAACAAGCAGTTCATCACTGTCCAGACGAAGAGCGGCAACACCTTCTTCATTGTCATCGACTACGATGCGCCGATCAACGAAGATGAGGAACAGTATCAGACGTACTTTCTCAACATGGTCGATGAGAGCGGCCTGCTTGCGCTGCTGGACGAAGATACTGCGGCTGCGCTGACCACCTGTAACTGCAAAGAAAAATGTGCTGCCGGTCAGGTCAACACAGACTGCCCGGTCTGCAAGACCAGCATGAGCGAATGCACCGGCACAGCCCCCGTTACACCTGAGCCGGACAAGGATGCGGAAACTGATGCCCCCGCCCCTAAACCCGAAAAGAAATCCAACATCGGCATGATCCTCGTCATCTTCGTTCTTGCCGGTGCTGCGGGTGCAGCTTATTACTACATTAAGTTCGTCAAGGGCAGAAAGCCCAAGGATGAAGATATGGACTTCTTTGATGATGAAGGCTACGAGGAAGAGCCGTACATCAACGAGGATGATGAGCCGCAGATTGCAGAGGATGCTGAAACGGATGGTGATGAAGATTGATCTTAGTCATTGCTGAAAAGCCCAGCGTTGCCCAGTCCATCGCAAAGGTGCTGGGCGCGACGTCTCGTAAGGACGGCTACATGGAGGGCGGCAATTACATCGTTTCGTGGTGCTTCGGTCATCTGGTGGAGCTGGCAGACGCCAGCTCCTACGATGAGCGGTATGCCAAGTGGCGGTATGACGATCTGCCTATTGTTCCGGAAAGCTGGATGTTTGAGGTCACGAAGGACAAAGCACAGCAGTTCAAGGTGCTGTCCGCTCTCATGAAGGACAAGCGCGTCACCGAGCTGGTCTGCGCAACCGATGCAGGACGCGAGGGTGAGCTGATCTTCCGGCTGGTCTACGACAAAGCCGGATGCACCAAGCCCTTCAAGCGTCTGTGGATCAGCTCATTGGAGGACTCCGCCATCCGCGAAGGCTTCAACCATCTCCGGGACGGCAAGGAATATGACCGCCTCTATGAAGCGGCACTCAGCCGCTCGAAGGCGGACTGGATTGTCGGCATCAACGGCACCCGCCTTTTCACCACGCTCTATCACAAGAAGCTGGTGGTCGGGCGCGTTCAGACGCCGACCCTTGCAATGCTGGTGGAGCGCGACGGGAAAATCTCAACCTTCCAGAAGGAGAAGTATTTCAACGTCCATGTCGGCAAGGGCGATCTGACTGCCGATCTGGAAAAGGTCAAAACCGAAGAGGAAGCAAAGAAGATTGCGGCGGCTTGCGAGAAAAAGCAAGCCGTCGTTTCTTCTCTCAAGCAGGAAACGAAGACGGTCAATCCCCCAAAGCTCTATGATCTGACCACCTTGCAGCGCGAGGCAAACCGATACTACGGCTTCACTGCCCAGCAGACGCTCGATCTCGTTCAAACACTATACGAAAAGAAGCTCCTGACTTATCCGCGCACGGACAGTCAGTTCATCACGGACGATATGGAGGACACTGCCCGTCAGGTCATTTCTATCGTCTGCCGCCAGCTTCCGCTTTTCTCCGGCGTTTCGGTTACTCCGGACATTGCTCGCGTAACCGACAACAGCAAGGTCACGGATCACCATGCCATTCTCCCGACCGTTCAGCTCGAAAAGCAGGATGTTTCCGCGCTCCCTCAGTCGGAACAGAAAATCCTCAATCTTGTCGGGATGCGCCTTCTGTGTGCGACCGGTGAGAAGCACACCTACGCAGAAACGCAGATCACGCTCTCCTGCGAGGGCTACGAGTTCAAAGCCAAGGGCAAGACCGTCGTTCAAAACGGCTGGAAAGCCGTTGAAGAGCTGTTCAAGGCATCTCTCAAGGCGAAGGAAAAGGATGATCCCATGAAGTCCCTGCCCGAAGTCCATGAGGGCGATATGCTGGAAGGTGTGTCTGCCAGTGTCACCGAACACTTCACAACGCCTCCGAAGCAGTACACGGAAGATACCCTCCTGTCTGCAATGGAGACTGCCGGAAACGATCAGTTTGACGATGACACCGAGAAGAAAGGTCTCGGCACTCCCGCGACTCGCGCCGGTATCATTGAAAAGCTGGTGAAGTCCGGCTTTGCAGAGCGTAAAGGCAAATCCCTCATTCCCACAAAGGACGGCTGCAACCTTGTCTGCGTCCTGCCGGAACAGATCACCTCTCCCGCAATGACGGCGGAATGGGAAAACACGCTCATGGAGATTGAGCGCGGCAAGGCGGATGCGGATGCCTTCCTCAGCGGCATTGTCCGGATGACCGGGGATCTTGTCAAAGCCTATCCGTTTCTTTCTGATGCCGAAGCCCAGCGTTTCGGCACGGGCAAGGAGGAAATCGGCAAATGTCCCCGCTGCGGCTTTCCGGTCTACGTCGGCAAGGGCAACTTCTACTGCTCGAATAAAGACTGCTCCTTCTGCCTGTGGGAAGACAATAAGTTCTTTTCCAGTAAGAAAAAGAAGCTGACCAAGAAGATTGCAAAGGAGCTGCTGGACAAGGGCTGGTGTCGAGTGACCGGGCTTTACACACCGAAGAAGCCTCAGCTCTACGACGCAGTGATCCAGCTGGATGACAGCGGTGGCAAATACGTCAGCTTCAAGATGGAGTTTGACCGATGAGTCGCCCGAAGTATGTTGCCTCTTGCAGCGGAGGCAAAGACAGCGTGGCAACGCTCCTGCTGGCTGCACAGCACAATGAGCCGCTGGACGAAGCGGTTTTCAGCGAGGTCATGTTTGATAAGAACACAAGCGGCGAAGTCCCGGAACACCGGGACTTCATCTATGACCGGCTCAAGCCCTTCTGTGAAAAGGAGCTGGGCATCAAGTTCACCATTCTCCATGCGGACAAGACCTACGATGAGGTGTTCCATCATGTCATCACCCGCGGACCGCATAAGGGCGAGGTTCGCGGCTTCGCATGGGCTGGTATGTGTGCAGTCAATCGGGACTGCAAAATCCCGCCCGTCCGCAAGTACAATGCCGCGCTCTCGCCGGACACTGTGAGCTATGTCGGCATTGCGGAGGATGAGCCAAAACGCCTTGCTCGTCTGGATGGAATAACGAAGGTCAGTCTGCTTGCCAAATACGGTATGACCGAAGCGGACGCCTACAAACTCTGTCAGGAACACGGGCTGCTTTCCCCAATCTACGCTCACTGCCGAAGAAACGGCTGCTGGTTCTGTCCCAACGCCAGTGACTCGGAGCTGCTGCACATGGTCACAAAGCACCCGGATATGTTTGACCGGCTGATTGAATGGGAGAACGAGGATAACATCTTTCATCGTCGGATGACGCGCAGAGAAACCCCGTCTGAGGTAAAGGCTCGTTTACTGAGCAAATCCCAGACGGGGTTTTCTTCGCCCAAAAGCAAATAAGAAATGGAGGTTTGAGATGGCTGAAAACAGAAATGCACAGCAAGTCCGCGAAATTACGGACAAGCTGGAACAGGGCATCAAGGAGCTTTTTGAATCCGAGCGGTTCAAGGAATATCTCCGCACGATGTCCAAGTTCTACAACTATTCCTTCAACAACACGCTGCTCATTGCGATGCAGAAGCCGGAGGCAACCTATGTTGCCGGTTATACCTCGTGGCAGCGCAACTTTGACCGTCAGGTCATGAAGGGCGAAAAGGGCATCAAGATTCTTGCACCCGCGCCGTACAAGGCGCAGGAAGAGCGTGAGAAGATTGATCCTTTGACGCAGAAGCCGGTGATCGGCGCAGATGGGAAGGCTGTCACGGAAACGGTTGAGGTCCTGCGTCCTGCCTTCAAGGTGGTAAGTGTCTTTGATGTTTCCCAGACGGACGGCAAGGAGCTTCCGGACATTATCGTCGATGAGCTGAAAGGCACCGTCGAAAACTACGAGGCGTTCTTCGACGCGCTCAGGCAGGAATCTCCCGTCCCTATTTCCTTTGAGGACATTCCGGGCGGTGCAAAGGGATTCTTCTCGCCGGTTGAAAGCCGCATTGCCATTCAGGAAGGCATGAGCGAAATCCAGACGGTCAAAACCGCCATTCACGAGATCGCCCACGCAAAGCTCCACGCCGTCAAGCCGGATGAGAAAGCCGCGCCAGAAGATAAGAAGGATCGGCACACCAAGGAGGTTGAAGCGGAAAGCGTTGCCTACACCGTCTGCCAACGGTACGGCATTGAAACCTCGGACTACTCCTTCGGTTACATTGCCGGTTGGTCTTCCGGCAAGGAAACCAAGGAACTGAAAAGCTCTCTGGACACCATCCGCAAGACGGCGGCTGAGATGATCGAGGGCATTGACGCCAAGCTCAAGGTGCTGCTGGCAGAGAAAACGCAGTCCGCAGAGCAGGAAGCCGAATCTCCCGCAAAGGAAGTTGTTCCGGAGGAAAAGCCGGAAGCCTCTATTTACCGCGAGACAGCGAATTATGCCTATGAAGCCGGTGAGCTGGAGTCATATCGTGCCTCCCTTGCGGCAAATGTGGAATGCCGCCGTGCGATTGAAGCGGTGATCAGCTCCAACTACGGAGATAACCGGCTGGATGCGGATGCTGCTGTGAAAAGCGTCCTTGAGCAGTTCTCTCCGGAGCGCGTCCGGTACGTCCTTGCAAACACCATTCAACAGAAAGACTTTGACGGGCGCATTCCCCAGCCCCTCAAGGAGTGGGCGAAGAACGTTGAGGTCTGTCCGGAGAATGCCTCCCGCTTCCTTGTGGATAAACCCAATCCCGGACTGACCGCACTTTTTGTCGATGCGTTCCGCCAGCAAACCGAAGCTCAAAAGGAAGTCACTTCTGAGAAAACAACGGAAAGAGACCCGGAGGTCGTTGCATGGGAAAGCGATGAGATTACCTCTATTGAGGTAAAAACCGTGGAGGTCAAGTCTCCCTTTGCCCCCTTGCCGGAGGAAGCAGCGAAAGCACCGAAGGCGCACCGCCTGACTGCCGAAGAGAAGGAAATCAAAGCCGCCGTCATGGACACGCTCAAGGGGCAGATTACCTATAACAACGACGGTATGCGGGCGTCCTATCGCGCCTCTAACCATTCCTTCAATCTACTGGCGCGGAACGGCGTCAGGATTGAGGGCAACACGGTCACGCAGAACGGTGAGCCGCTCTTCAAAATCCATCGCCGTCATGCAGCGCGGAAAACACAGGGCTGCTATCGTGAGCTGATGCCGACGCTGGAATACGTCAAGCAGGAGCAGAAGCAGGAAAAGCCCTCTATCCGCGATCAGCTCAAAGCTGCCGCGAAAACGCAGCCGGAGAAGAAGTCCCCGGTCAAATCCAAAACACACGACATGGAGTTGTGAGAAAGGAGAAGCATGAAGAAATACACAGACGTTGACATCGTTGCGGAGCTGCAGAAGCTCGTGGACAGTCATGTAGACAGCTACAAGGAAGACTTCGACATCGACAAGCGCATCATCCGCCGCGCCGCCGAAAGCCAGAATCCCGAAGACAAGACGCTGATGTGGTTCTGCCGCCCGCACGGAACGCACTGCCTCAACGAAAATCAAGTCTTTATTCAGGGAACGCGAGATCACAACACCTTCCGTTTTTACGCGGAACAGACCTACGACGAGTGCATTGCTCGTGTCATTGTCCCGAAAGCCGTTAAGCGCGGCAAGGTCTTCGGAGATGTCTTTGAGATCAACTACCGGGAACAGGCGGCAAATGTGGCGCAGAACTCGATTGCGCCGGATCACGACCGGCTGACCTTTGCAGATGGCTTTGTGCTGGAAGCCCCCTGCCGCAGCAGCTTCGACGAGGCAATGGCTCTGGTCGGTGAGCATGGCGGCGTCAAAACCCACCAGACGCTCCCGAAGGACGCGGATGCTCTGGCGGAAGTGCTGTCCCACCAGAAAACTCGTCGTAACAGACTGCCGGAGGCGGAGAGGACGGAGGGGCTTGCCTCTCTGTCCGTTGCAGAACTCCGCAAGTACGAAGCGGTCAAAAAGGCGCATCCCGACGCGCTGGTTTGCTTTGCCCAGAACGGCTATTTTGAGCTTTACGGCAAGGATGCAGAGAAAGCCGCGCCGCTTCTCGGCACAAAGCTCCTTGAAAAGAAGGTACGCGGCAAGCCCTCCATGCCGGTGACCGGCTTCCGTGAAGCCGCGTGGGTAGCCGGTTCTCACAAGCTCTGGAAGTCCGGCGCAGATGTCTTTCTCAGCAAGGACGGCGAGACCTTCAAGGAACTCAAAGCCGCAGATTACATTCCTGTCGGCGCAACGCTGAATGTGGATGGGATCAAGTGCAGAATCGACGCGGTTGATTTTGCCGCCGATGAAGTCAGACTGACCAACATCGAGGACAAGAACCTCCCCATCCGCTTTTCTGAGAGCATCCAGTATGTCCGCGCCTATGTGGAGGATGCCGGAACTGCCATCTACGACACCATCCCAAAGAAGCCCGCTGCCCGTGAATCCATCCGTGACAAACTGAAATCCGCACAGAAGGCACAGCCGCCCCACACGCCGAAACCGCAGAAATCGAAAGGAAAGGATATGGTACTCTGATATGAAAAACTTTACCGTAGAAGAACTCAACCTCATGTGCTGCTTCAATACGTCCAGCCGGAAGCGGCTGATCGACGATATGAAGAGCGTCACCCTGAACGACATGGACGGCGAGATTGCAGAGCTGATGTATAAGACCATCCGGAAGCTCGAAGCCATGACTGACGCAGAGTTTGAGGAACTGTATATCATGCCGGACGGCATGATGGATGACTGAAAGGAGGATGCCTATGCCCGTATTAGACGGTAATTTTGAAGCCTTCGTCACAAACCTTGGCAAGTACAACGAGGGTATGCTGGTCGGTGAGTGGGTGAAGCTGCCCACCACCGAAGAAGAGATGCAGAAGGCTTTTGAGCGTATCGGGATCGGCAAGCAGGATGAGTTCGGTCAGCCCTATGAAGAGTGGTTTATTACCGACTACGAATGCCCGATCTACGGCGTCCAGCAGATGCTTGGCGAGTACGAGAGCCTTGATAAGCTCAACTACCTCGCCGCCTTGATTGACGAGCTTTCCCTGAGCGATCAGGAAAAGCTCGTTGCCATTATGGAGGCTGGCTGCGATGAGGTCAGCGACATCGACGATCTCATCAACCTGACGTTCAATCTGGACTGCTACGACATCATGCCCGGTATCAACGACGAATATGACCTCGGCTATTACTATGCCAACGAAGCCGGTATCTACTCCGAAAAGGATCTCGGTCCTCTGGCAGACTACATCGACTATGAACGCTATGGTCACGACATCGCTTATGATGAACAGGGACGCTTCACCGATGAAGGCTATGTCCGCGTCGCAAGCGAACGCTGGGACAGACAGTTTAACGGTGAGCTGGACGATATTCCCGACGAATACCGGATCACCGGCTCAGGGGAAGACGCCGAGCGTGACAGCACCATCGCTGTTCTCGTCGTTGAGCCGGGAAAGGAGCCTTATGTGAAGGAGATTGACTCCGGGCTGGAGTCCTTGCAGCATGAGGTCGGCGGCTGCATCGAGGCAATTTATCCCTACGAAGACCCGGTTGCCTTAGTCTGCAACGAGGAAGGCAAGCTGGAAGGTCTGTCCCTGAACCGCGCTCTGCGTGATGAGGACGGTGACATCTACGATGTTGTTGCCGGAACATTCATGGTGGTCGGCTTGACGGATGACAGCTTCGGCTCTCTGACCGTAGAGCAGATGCAGAAGTTCGCTGACCACTTCAAAGTGCCGGAGCAGTTTGTCAAGCTGGGCGATAAGATTGTGGCGATCCCCATGATCTCGAAGGAGCAGCAGAAGCAGGAAAGCATCGAGCAGAAGGACTTCGAGATGAACGCCGACACCTCCGGGCTGACGGTTGCCGGTCACATCGGGACGTGGCACACCATTGACCGGCACGAAGTCGGCGGTCACAGCTTTTATCTGATGGAGCATGACACCTACGGCGATGAAGCTGCCTGTATCATTGTCGATGAGCGCGGTAAGCTCGTCCTTGATGATGTCTACAACGGCTTTGACGATGACACGCTCCGCCTTCTCGACCTTGAGGTCAAGGAAGTGCTGGAAATGCCCGATCCCGCGCTCTCCGTTCAGGATATGAAGGACTACGGCTACACATGGGCTGGCGTTCTTCCCGCCGGTCAGGAGGCGGCTGAGAAGGCTTTGGAGAAGGGGTGCGAGGTTTACCGTCTCTATTCCGATAATACCGAGGGCTTGTGCGTGGATGCCAAGGAGATTGCCGATCATGCGGCAAAGGGCGGAATGCTCGGTATCAGCAAGGAAAGCTGGATGGCAGCTCTTGAGAAGGAAAACTACCTCAAGGCGGCGGAGATGTCGATGGAGGATGACTACGGCATGATTGACGGGATCATCAACAACGGTCCGAAGGAGGACAAGACCGCAGAGGTCAAAGCCCCCGAAACCGGCGAAAAGTCCTCCATCATGGACAGGCTCAAGTCTGCAAAGGCTGAAAAGCAGAAGGAATGCTGCCCTCCCAAAAAGCACAAAGGAGAGATTGAGCTGTGAGCAGAAGTCAGAAATGGCGGCAGGAGTGGTCGTTCTTCATCGGGGACAGCGGACGCCGGAAGTATAACCGCTTCTGCGTCCGCTGCGTCCATAGCTGCAAGCAGAGCTTCCGTGCGGATCTCATCGCCTGTCCACACTTCTCCCGCAAGGCATCGAGGTGTAGACAGTTAGGGGTCGAAAAAGCCTGTGATTGCAAGCCTCAGAGCGGCGCAAATTGACCAGCCTAAGTGATTGTATTCCCTGCGTGGTTTCATCTTTAGCGCGGAAATAAGTGTCGATTTCGGCACTTGTTTGAATGCCCGGAAAACGAATCAAGAGCCTCTGTCGATGCCCGTTTTGGGCGTCGGCAGAGGCTCTTTTTTTATGACATATTCAAAATAGCGGATAGCAGCTCTTGAACCTGTTGCCGGTATTCCGGCTTTATATCCGAAATGCGTCTGGCAAGCGCAAGGGCTTCCACTTCTGGATCATCAGTCCCAAAAATAATTCGGTCTGCGCTGACGCCCAGCAAACGGCAAAGACGCTGCAAGGCTTCAAGAGAGATACCGGAAGCACCACGCTCAATGGCACTCAGGTGATTCGGCGTCATGCCAAGCATTTCTGAGAGCGTGTCCTGCGTATAGCCCGCCTGTTCTCTTGCCACTTGAATATTGCCGCCGATTTCAATATTGATGTCCTTCTTCTCTCGCATAGCCTCACCACCTTTGCATTTAGTGTACCTAACGGCGGTGTCATTATCCACGGTACGCCGTCGTTGATTTTACTAACGACAATGCGTTGACTGTCCGTGATGAGGGTGATAGAATGGAGTTACCTACCAAAAGAGTGAAAGAAGGGGTGTCATGTCGCGCATTATTGAGTTTAGAAAGTCTGCTCAAAAAGCTGAAAAGCAATCCGTTCAAGGCAAGAGTTGTGCGTTTACCGGTCATAGACCGCAGAGTCTTCCGTTCGGCTTTGATGAATCCGATATGCGTTGTACTTCTTTGAAGTCTGTTATGCGGGATCAGATTGTAGCACTCATCGAGAACGAGGGCGTCACGCATTTTATTACGGGCATGGCTCTTGGCGTCGATATGTACGCTGCGGAAATTGTACTCGATTTGAAATCAAAATACCCTCACATTACTCTGGAAAGCGCAATCCCTTGTGAGACACAAGCGATCAAATGGTCTGTGGCTTCACGGGAACGGTATTATAATATCGCGGCAAAGTGTGACAAGGAGACCATGCTGCAACGGGAGTACACGCCGGACTGCATGGACAAGAGAAATCGGTACATGGTCGATCACGCCGATTATATTCTCGCAGTATGGAATGGATGCCCCAGCGGTACCGGGAATACCGTGAGATATGCCCACAAAAAGGGCAAGACCATCATCGTCATCAATCCGGCTTCCCTTGATGTCACGCGGGAATAAGGCAAAAGAGCCCTTCTGAATCAAGCGTTGTGAAAACCGTGAAGCATTTCCCGATAGCGAATTCCTATTGCACTGCTCAGTGATTATTGGAAACGTGTACGGCGTATGCTGCCCAGTGAATATCTCCATGGAACACATCGAATTTTCGCGGCATCGCAAAACGGAAAGTGTCACCTTATGGACAGTCCATTGCCGAGGGAAGAATAAATCGCTGGAAACGGGAACGCCCCCGGCACTGTGCGTCTGGCACAGTGTCGGGGGCGTTTTTCCGTGTCTTAGTTATGAGCCAGTTCATTTAGGAGCAGCTTTCGATAGTCCACATCCAAGATGCAGCGATGGAAGTCCATCAAACGGTGTTCGTCGAACAGCTTTTCACAGAGCTTGGTCAGCGGATGATTCATCAGCTTTGCAGAAATGCCAGTCTCGTTGAAAAACCTTGCCCATGTGAAGACCTTTTCTAAATCCTCCTGCCCAAGCGTGGCAGGAATGATGGCGTTGCAGAGACGGACAATGGGGCTGTCCGCAAATCGCTCTGCGACTTCCTCCGGTGTGCATTCATAGCGGTCACAGTCAAAGGAAAGCGCATCCTCAATTTTAAGATAATTTTCGGTTTCATCCCGCGTCAAGGTTATGGTGTAGTCTCCCATACCGGACGGCACATCAATATTCTCCATGACATCAAGCTCGTAACGGGATCCGCCGATGATCGCTTCAAAGGAGAAGGACTGACAGATTACTGCTGGGTTCTTGTCTATCTTGTCCTCATTCAGAAAGGACAGCGGATTGTACTCTGTTAGTTCCCAGTCGATTTTTTCTCTCTCTGTTTGTTCAGCAATCTGCTGGATTAGATGTTGTTCTTCTTCGCGCAGATTTTCATTGTACAACATGATACACCTCCGTTTTCTGATTTCCTTTTTTTGGGGGGCTGTTCTATGTTTCCGAAGAGAATGCCGTTTGTACCATCATTCCTTGGCTGAGGGCAGACCTTCGTAAAACTTCCTCAGTTTGTCCAGACTGCTTGTACGATTCTTGATAGGCAGGGAGTCCCATGTGATGCCATGATAGCGTTCCGGCGGCTCGTCCCGCAGTCTTTCTGCGCTTTTTCCGTTCCTCCGATGTATTGAATCCAAAATAAAATCTATTATCCATCAACATTCCTCCCGGAATAGAAACCAAGGCTATCCGCGTTTCAGCTCAATGCTGACGTTTCCGTTCTCGTCGATGGTCAGCGTCATGTGACTGATGTGCTTCTCATAGAACTGCCGCCGCTCTGCGGAAGACATTTCGATCCTCGTGTTTCGCAGAGCTGCATCAAACATATCGTTGACATTCAGGTGAACGGAGTTGTCAATCCAGCGGTACATCTCCTTGAACAGTGCGTTTTTCTTGATGTCCTCGCTGTTGCCGGAGTAGAAGTCATCCAGATAGCAGTAGAATATCCCAGATTCTGCAAGTGCTGCCTTCATATCCGGTCCGCATTTTTCCCGCTCAATCATGACAAGGAATCTGGCGTCCGGTAAGGAAGAAATCAGCCCCCAGTAGTCGGAATCGCTTGAGACGATGACAAAGGAATCCACTTGCTTTTGGTAGTGTTCCTGACAGGCTCTTGCGGTGAGCTTGATGTCTACCAGTGATTTGTTCTGCTTGATCCGCTCAATCATGATATGCTCAACGGGAATGCGGGTGTAGTTTTCAAGAATCCGCCATGCCGTAGCGGTATGTACGTCATCAAAGAGAATGATCGCCGTAATTTTCTGCATGACCTCATAATCAAGGTTTTTGAGCGTGGCGCACAGCTTGTACGGGTCGGAGTTTTCGCAGTCCACTACCAATACGGTTTTCTCGCTGTCATCTATGAAATCGTAGATATTGTTTTTTACAAAAGCCCCTGCATCGGAGACTTTACTGTATTCCGTGAAGGCGTCGCAATGCCATTGATAAAGCAGGGTTGCAAACTTCTTGTCATTATAGAGGACATTGCCCTCGTCCATCGGTACCCAGTTGATGTACATTTGATAGGGGTAGTAGGAGAGACTTGCGTAATAGATGTCCGCAGCATCTTTCGTTCCGTCCTCTGTCAAGCCGTTTGGCATAATGAACAGCTCTTTTATGTACGCCCAGTTAATCCAGATTGGAAAGAGGCTTTTGCAGTTGTTAATGCGGTCTGAAATCAGCCGGTTGATCTCGATAATGTGGTGGCAGAGCTTTGTACTCGACTTTTTAATAAAGCTGATTCCGTCATTTGAAAGCTGCTGCATACTGGAAGCCGGAATGATCTCCGGCATTGAAAGCAGCCCTCGGTACTCCATTCGCATAATGTCATTTATCTTCCGGTAATTGCGTTCAATGGCGGTGCGGATAATACAGAGATTGCGGATAATGCGGGCGTTTTTGTCCTGTTCAAGCCGGTTGTATATTTCAATCTTCGGCGGCTCGTGCTCATTTAGGAAAATACGGAGCGGGACGCCGATCAGATAAGCGACCTTTGACACAAGCTCATAGGTGCTGTCTTTGTAGGCAATCTGTTCTCCGGCATATTCGTCGCCATTCACCATGACTGAATTGCCCATAATCTACTCCTTTCTCGTAGGGGAGTTAAGCGGTCATTACGTTGTCCGTCCACATCTCACACTGGCTCATGACAGTCTGGACTGCATCATCCATACCCTCAGGCGGATATTTGTGTTTTTTCAGCAGCCTTTTGACCAAGCGGCGCATTCCAGCTCTTGCGCTCTCTTTCTTTTGCCAGTCTATTGTCTGGTTTTTGCGAAGCAAATCTGTCAGCTCTTTCGTGATAGCAATAAGCTCATCATGCTCGTAAAAGTCCTTGATTGCTTGCGGCTTCGTGAGAGCATCATAGAAAGCAAGCTCGTCCGCTGTCAATCCGAGTTTTTCACCCTCGGCGGCAGCAGCGGCAATGTCTTTCGCCAGCTTGAGTAATTCTTGAATGACTTCCTCGTTGGTCAGCATTCCGTTCAAATAGCGGTTCATTGCGCTCTGAATGATTTCGGAGAACTTCTCAGACTTGACGATATTTGTTCGGCGGTAAACAGAGACCTGTTCGGAAATCAGTTTTTTCAGGAGTTCGACTGCAAGATTCTTCTCCTTCATGTTTGCCACTTCTTCAAGGAACTTCGGATCGAACAACGAAAACTCAGTCTGGACATCAGAGAAAAGGTTGATAACGCCTTCGCTTTTGATACTGTGCTTCAAAAGCTCGTTAATGCGCTCATTTACTTCCGGAAGCGTAAACTTCTTTCCGGTACCGCCTGAAACCAAGCGCACGGTCATTGTTCTTACGGACTCGAAGAAAGCTGCCTCCATGCGAGTTTGCTCGTCTACCAAGCTGCTGCACAGCGAAAGTGCCTGCTTGAGAAGCAGGGCTTCTTTGATAAACACATTCTGTGTCTTCTCATGGTCGGGGAGCTCGTACTCTGCAACACTCTTGCCGAGTATGAAGTTCACTCCGCCGCTGATGAGCTTCGCCCTGTCGAGGTCGCTTCCGGTCATGAATTTCTCATAACTGAATCCGTGGAACAAATCTCTGCAAATAGAGAGCTTTTCAAGGAACTTCGGATATGCAGCCTTGCTTACATCTGTATCACCATAGTTCTTCTTGTCTCTGGCAGTATAGTCGTTCATTGCCTGTTTCAGTGCAGCCGCAATACCGACGTAATCGACAACCAAACCGCCTTCTTTATCTTTGAAGACACGATTGACGCGGGCGATAGCTTGCATCAGGTTGTGTCCAGCCATCGGCTTATAGACATACATCGTAGCAAGGGAGGGAACATCAAAGCCGGTCAGCCACATATCCACGACGATGGCGATTTTCAGCGGAGAGTTGTTGTCTTTGAATTTCCGCGCCATATCGTCCTTATGAGCTTTGTTGCCGATAATCTCACGCCATTCTTCGGGATCGTTATTGCCTTGCGTCATGACCACTGCAATCTTTTCCGTCCACGCTGGGCGTAGCTCAAGAATGCGCTTATAAATCTTCATTGCTATGGGACGCGAATAAGCAACGATCATCGCCTTGCCGGTTAGGATATTCTCACGGTAATTCTCGTAATGATCAAGAATGTCATTTACCAAGGAATTGATCGTCTGGTCGGCACCGAGGATTGCTTCCATCTGACCAAGTTCCTTTTTGCTTTTTTCAATGACATACGGATCGGCGTTGTCAGCCATAATGTCATACTCATTATCGATCAGATGGAGGGTGTTCTCGTCGAGTTTCAGGTGAATCACACGGCTCTCGTAGTAGACGGGTCTGGTCGCGCCATCTTCAACTGCCTGTGTCATATCATAGATGTCGATGTAATCACCGAAGACCTCTCGTGTACTGCGGTCTTTTGTGGAGATCGGTGTTCCGGTGAATCCAATGTAGGTCGCATTAGGAAGCGTGTCTCTTATAATGCGGGCAGTGCCGATAACGGTTTTCGCCTCGACTTCGCCGTTGTCCTTCTGCTTGACCACAACCTTCTCATTGAGACCATATTGCCCACGATGCGCTTCATCAGCCATCACGATAATGTTCCGGCGTTCCGAAAGAGCTTCGTTGCTTTCTTCAAACTTCTGCATGGTCGTGAAGATTATGCCATTTGCCTGTCTGTTTGCAAGCAGTTCTTTCAGATTCTTGCGGCTCTCAGCGTGCTGCGGTGTTTGCCGGAGGAAGTCCTTGCAGCGGGCGAATTGTCCGTAAAGCTGGTCGTCCAGATCGTTACGGTCGGTAATGACAACGATAGTGGGGCTTTCTAACGCTTCTTGCAGATAATGAGCATAGAAGACCATAGACAACGATTTTCCGCTGCCCTGTGTATGCCAGAAAACGCCACCCTTACCGTCCGTCACGGTTGCGTGTTTTGTAGACTCAATCGCCTTTTTGACTGCGAAATACTGATGATACCCGGCGAGTATCTTGAAAGTATTCTGTCCGTCCACATTAAAGCAGATGAAGTTTTTCACGATGTCAAGGAAGCGGGTCTTCTCAAACAGTCCTACAAAGAATGTGTCAAATGATGCGTGTTGCGTATTCTCATAGCTGCCGTCTGTTGTTTTCCACTCCATAAAGCGGTCTTCGCCGGACGTGATTGTACCAGCCTTTGAAGTGGTCAAGTCGCTCATGACACATACCGCATTATAAATGAACATAGAGGGGATCTCATACATATAGTTCCGGAGCTGGCGGTATGCAGCGGAAGCATCGGTTTCTTCGCGGGACGGAGACTTCAACTCCACAATGACGAGTGGGAGACCATTGACAAAGAGAATCACATCTGGTCTTTTTTCGGAGTTCTCAATGAAAGTCCATTGATTCGCAACTGTGAACTCGTTACTGGCAGGATTTTTGAAGTCTACAAGGTAAACAAGGGTAGAGCGTTCTTCACCCTTGTCATAGTATTTTACCGGGACTCCGTTTTGGAGGTAGTCCATAAAGACCATGTTCTTTTGTAAAAGTGTTCCGGTTTCAAAGTTCTTGAGCTTATAGATTGCCTCCGTCAGAGCGTCCATAGGCAGGCTCTTGTTGATCCGCTGCAAGGAAGGTAGCAGAACATCCTCATAAAGCGGCGAGTGATAATCGCGCTCCACGTCCGGTCCATAGATATAGTTATAGCCCAGTTCTTCATTGAGAAGCTGCAAGACAGCGCTCTCGTAATTTGATTCTGTAAAATATCCTGCCATAGTTTGTCACTCCCTTTTTACGCCAGACTCGCCCCGAACTGATCCAGCGTGTTTTCTGCATCTCTGTCAGTGACGGGCTTATTCATCGCTTTTTCAATTAGGTTGAGAAGGCTTTTTGCTCTGTCGATGAAATAGCCATTGAAGTCATCTGCCTTCAATTCTGCATAGTTGATAAAGTGCGATTCCACCCGTGCTTGCAACTCATTCTCGGTCAGTCCATCAACCTTCTTTAGAATTGCCCCCAGATACTCACTCGGCGCATTTCCGCCAATCGAGCGGTTGGTGGCTGGAAGAATCGGGGTCTTGTTAATGATGGAATTATACCGTTCGCGCTTGATGCCCAGTTTCTCGCAATATGCTTCCGGGAAGATGTGGTGAATGTCCGGAGACTCAAGCATACTGTTCACAATGTCAATCGTCGTGTTGTTCATAAAATCACGGCATTTCTCCTTGTAGAGAAGAGCCATAATTCCCTTATATGCCGCACTCAAACGGGTTTGAAGGGTTAGCAGCCGCGTAGAAGAAAAGACTGCGCTGTTGATCGTATGCATTGCATTCGGGCGTCCGTTGACCTCTTCAACCATGTCCTCAATATCATAGGCATACCGAGTTTCATTAGCGCCACCATACATCTCACCCAAAATACCACACCAATACCACCGAGAGAGCGTTTTAATCGTATTTGGCTCATTGCATTTGGATTTTCCGAGAACAGCACAGATCGCTGCAAGGGGAATCAACTGCGTTGTATAAGGCAAGTCTCTCTGCCGGAAGACGCACTGATCCCGAAGAAGAAACTCCTTTGCTATTTTGAACCCAGACAGCACTGCATCCCGGTTCGCTATGTACGATTCATAAGGAAGTCCCAGAACATCCTTCTTTTTGCAGGAGATGGTGTTTGTATTTCCAGACTGCTTGTTCAAATAGCTTGTATAGAGGCATACAGTTGTCAGGAATGTAGTCTCATCAATTCCATCGAACAGGTCTGTTCTCAGCGTGTCACCGAAACCGCAAATTGTATTTCGACACTGCACCCAGTCTTTTCTCAGGTCAAAGTCTCTTGTGGCATAAGTTGCGGTAACAAGCTCAAACACCGTGAGAGGAACACCGCCGGTATTGACATTCTCAAACACCTTGCACACCGCCTCTCGCGGCGTGGACTTGTCCAGCGTAATCACAGGCAGCTTATACCCGGAAATTGTATTCAGCACATCTGCCTGAAAACGCTTGAACTCATCCATTGCTTCCGGCTTCATTCCATAGTGCGTCATGTAGCCCATGAACCAGTCCATAACGGCGTTGCTATCGAACACAATATTGACCGGGAACAGCTTATTCTCGTATTCATATTCTCTGGTTGAGAGGTCGAGCTTCACATCACGGTCAAAGTTTTCTTTGATCTTGCGGTCTTCGGGGATGGACAGGACTGCATCAAAGCGATCCTCATCATCGTCAAGGCACTTCTCCATAGAGAGGTAGTAGTACCGCTTAATCGCCTTGCCTTTTTCCGTTTTGGTAGAGACTGGCTCTTTTGAGGATGTTGCCTGATAGATGGAAGTAAGCCGCTGCTGACCATCGAGAATCAAATGCTCTGGCTTTACTGAAACACCCTTCACACCCGTAATCGTGCGATATTTGAATTGAATGTCTGGATTTCCATATTGCAGTCGCATAATGGCACCCATAGGGTAGCCTTGCGACAAACTGGCGATAATTCCTCTAATTCGGTTATCATCCCAAGTCCAGTCGCGCTGAAACTCCGGCAACTGCATTGAGCCGGACTTAACCTCCGCTAAAAGCTGACTTAGGTTTGTATCAAGAGATTGTGGTGAAATAATCACGTCTGCGCCTCCTTCATTGAGTTTTACTGATCGGACGAGCCCAGTCTGCTTTCCAAATCTGAAATATCGCTGCGGATGGAAGAGATGTCCGACTCAATATCGTCAACCCGCTCGGATAAAGAAGCCTGCTGACTTTGAATGTACTCCATTTGTGAGTATAGACCTCGCACTGCCAGAATCAATTCTACCTTCAGCCCCTTATCATCGAGGGAGAGAAGACGGTCTTTTTCAGCCTGTATCTTTTCCGCCTCCTGTTGAAGCCGCTCTTTCTCACGAACCGCTTCTGCTGCGGCTTTCTCAAGACGAACCCGTTCCTTTTCAAGACGCTTTTTCTGGCGCTCGTCTTTGCTTCTTTTCAAGCTCTCCTGAACTTTATCAAACATGGTACAACCTCCAAATCAGGTAAACGATAATTTAGAGCAGCAAGCTCAGGCAATATATCATGAGCGTTTTGAGACTGTTTCGCCTAATGATTTGCCTTCCGAGTGGCGTATTGTAACTCTTGGAGAGGTTGCGACGATCTCAAATAAGAGTTTCAACCCACTGAAAGAGCCTGAGATACTTCTTGAGCATTATAGCATTCCAGCTTTTGATGAGGCGAGGTTTCCGGTCTTTGAGCTATCCACATCCATCAAGAGCAATAAATTCATCATTGATGCCTCGTGCTTCATGATCTCAAAACTCAACCCAACAACGAAGCGTGTTTGGAAGCCGTATTGTCTGACCGGGAATGCAGTATGCTCTACGGAGTTCATCGTCTATAAAGCAAAAGATAAGACTATTACAGATTTCCTGTACTCAGTCATAGATAGCAATTCCTTTTCCGACTTTATGTGTAGTCATGTTACTGGCTCAACGGGCAGTAGACAAAGAACAACACCGTCGGACACGCTCTCTTATGAGTTAATTCTTCCTTCGGAGGACGAGCTGGCAGAGTTTCAATCTCTCGTTTCACCGATGTACGCTCAAATGCGGATTAACGCCATTGAAAACGACAAGCTCAAACGACTTCGGGATAGTCTTTTACCCAAGCTGATGTCCGGCGAGATTGATGTCTCTTCTGTTCATCTCTAAGCCGCTAAATTATCGTTTATCTGTCGATTGACATCTATCTTCTGATCAAGCATATATAGGTATTCTACAATCCTCTTTTGCTCAGCGAGAGTAGGTAGAGAGAGTGTTACGGCATTCAAGTTCGCTTGAGATAATTTTGGCTGAGCTGAACCGGTGACATATCCAGATAAGTCCATGCTGTTTATCAAATAGCAAAGGAATCGGGTGTCACACTGTTCGTTTCCTTGCACAATATGTGCATGGTTGTTGACCCAAAATTGTCCGTCAACAACCTGCGCAATGTTCTGCTTTTTTGATTTTAGATTCTCGCCATCCTCTGCAATTAGTAGATATGTACCATCAAAGATGTAATCATCAACATGGTCGATCACTCCTTGCGCACCATAATAACGAAACGTGCCTTGCCTTTTTTCGCGTTGTGCGCTGGAAAGAGGGATTCGTTTCTTGTCAAAGTTGATAGTCACTTCATCAAATCGGTATTTCTTGGTTTCCATATTTGCACTCCTAACCGATATATTTTCTATGTGCCAGCTTCACATTCTGTTGTTTCACCATTGCATAGTGCAATGTGGTGTCGATTTTCTGATGCCCTAAGAGCTGCTGGACTTGCTCTATGGGCATTCCTTTGTCTATGGCAGTAGTAGCCAGTGTGCGCCTGAACTTGTGAGGGTGAACCTTCGGGATATTCAGACGCTTTCCCAGCTCCCGAAGGCGTGTCTCCACTCCGCCGATCATCAATCGGTCAAAGGGAGCTTTCAGGGAAACAAACAAAGCCGGGTTTTCATCCGATCTGCCCTCAAGATAGTTTTGAAGGTGGATCTTCGTCCTTGCGTCGAAGTAGACCAATCGTTCTTTATTGCCCTTGCCGATAACCACGCATTCGCGTTCGTTGAAGTTGATGTCTTCGCGGTTTAGCGTGACCAGTTCTCCAACACGCATTCCGGACGAAGCCAGAAGATCAACCATAGCCAAATCACGCGCCGTTGTACAGTTGTCGCGCATCAGCTCCAACGCTTCATCGGTGTAGGTGTCCTTAACAACCTTTGCGGTTTTCACCTTATGAATCCGTCGCACCGGACTTTTCACGATGAAGTCCTCATCCTCAAGCCAAGAGAAGAAACTGGACAGGATCCGGCGGATGTTGTCTATGGTCACTTTACTCGACCTTCGCTGAACCTGATAGTTGGTTAGATAGCGGCGCAAATCATCTGTGGTGATCTGTTGTACAGTCTTTCCGACTCCGGCAATCAGAGCCTCAATCGTCTTCCGGTAGTAGCTCAGGGTTTTCTCTGAGCAGCCTTCGATCCGTTTTGCCGTGATAAATGCTTCAACTGCATCCGTTTCTTCTGCTGGAATTGAGCTTCCATCATAAGTGATCGTTGCCCCTTTCAAAGTCTCAGCTATTGCTTCCCGAAGGTGCATGAGCTGTTCGTTGTTGAGATATGGCAGCATTTTTCGCTGTATCTCCGTAATGAGTTGTTCTGTCATTGTCGTGTCTCCTTTCGAGGTAAGAGAACGACATTCAGTGGCAGTCCCTTTTGTAAAACTCTCGCCACTGGTGAGAGTTATTCAGACGGTAAACGATAATTTAGCAGCTTAGAGCTGAACGGCAGAGACATCGATCTCTCCGGACATGAGTTTCGGGAGAAGCGCATCCCTTAGAGTTGCGAGCTTATTGTTTTCGTTCTGCTTTGAAACAATAGCAGCAGCCATAGGTGCAATTAGGGTGTTGAAACGATCCAGCGTCCCATTGTCAGGCAAGTGCAGTTCCAATGCCTTCACGCGCTCTTTGGGCAATTCCGTCTGACCAGTGCTTCCGGTATGAAGGGATTCAATTTCCCTTTCATGAAGAACTCCCCACAGCCCAATATAGAAAATCAGATTTTCTTTTGCCGGTCTGACAACCGTTACATGGGAATCAACTGTGATATTTTGGGGCTGGAACCAAACTTGTGCTGCGCGTCCCAATGTTCCGTCTCCCGTTGAGTTAATCAATAAATCGCCAAAGCGAAGCCATTTCTCATTGATTACTTTTGGGGTGTGAGTTCGTGCCTGAGAAAGATCAATCATGTGGTTACGAATGCACTTCTGATTGATCACTATCTGATCAGAGTTATCGGAGTATTTGGGCGCAATTCCGCGGCTTATAAGCGATGTGATCTTCTCCAAGTTGACAGTTTCCCATTCTTTCGGTTCAATGCCATCGAAAAGGCTGTACTCTACAAACCATGACTTGAAAATCGTTACGGCTTGCTGCATTAAATTATCGTTTAGCTCTTGATTGTTCGCAATCTTTTTTTGAATTGTGGAAATAATCTCGACAACACGTTTCTGAATACTTAATTCAGGCAATACGACCTCAATCTGTTGAAAGGTCGAAGATGGTCTCGCCAATGCAGGGACGCCAACCTGTGAGGCATTGCTTAGAAGTTTATGCTGTCCTATTGGAGTGTGGAAGTAATAGACAAGATATTCAGGCAAAACCTTGTCGTTGCATCGAACGCGAAACTGGGATTGTGAAATCACATACCGGTCATATCTGGAATCTTGCGGAATAAACGCTATTTGTCCAAGCGTTCCTCGATGCGTTATTACTATATCGCCTCGATGCGCATTTGCCTTGTTAAGAGAATCAGCTTTTTCCTTTGTGACGAAGCGGAACGCCTTTTCAGATAAAGAAAATCCTTCAAGATTGCTGCCATTTAGAACAGGTACTCCACTGTCCACAAAACACGAGACTTTAATATTTGAGCCGAATGGACCCATCGCAATTTCATCAATTAGGTCAGCAATACGATACGTCTCATAGCTCATATCCAATCGCCCCCAGTCGCTCTTTGATCTGAGCTTCAAGCTCATGAGACTTAGTGAAAAGCTCAGACAGTTCAGAAGTCAGGCGACCCATTTTCTCTTCAAACGGCTCACCGTCATCTTCCTGTTCCTCAATGCCAACATAGCGTCCCGGTGTGAGAATGTAATCCTGCTTTGCAATGTCCTGCGTTGTAGCAACAGCACAGAAGCCCTTTTCATCTTCAAGCGTTCCTTCAACGAATGCGTTGTAGGTGTCGGCAATTTTCTTGATGTCTTCATCCGTCAGTTCGCGCAGCTTCCGCGTAACCATAGTGCCGAGTTTCCGTGCGTCGATGAATAGTGTCTTGCCTTTCTGCTTCTTGTTCTTTGCAAGGAACCAGAGCGATACCGGAATCTGCGTCGTGTAGAATAACTGCGTCGGCATTGCGACGATACAGTCCACAAGGTCGGCATTGATAATGTTCTTGCGGATTTCACCTTCACCGCCGGACTGTGAGGAAAGCGAACCATTTGCAAGCACCATGCCGATACGTCCATTTGGAGCGAGATGCCAGATCATGTGCTGCAACCATGCAAAGTTGGCGTTGCCAGCAGGAGGCGTACCATACTGCCAACGGACATCATCAACGAGTTTATCTGCACCCCAGCCGGAGAGATTGAAGGGCGGATTTGCCATAATGAAGTCTGCCTTGAGTTGAGGGTGGCAGTCGTTAAAGAACGTGTCCGCATTAAACTTGCCGAGGTCGGCTTCAATACCGCGAATGGCAAGATTCATCTGCGCCATCTTCCATGTGGTCGGGTTGGAGTCCTGACCAAAAACGGAAATCTTGTTGATGTTGCCGCCGTGATTTTCGATGAACTTTGCGGACTGAACGAACATACCGCCAGAGCCGCAGCACGGGTCATAAACACGTCCATTAAACGGCTGCAATACTTCAACAAGGGTACGCACGACACAAGAGGGAGTATAGAACTCACCGGCAAGTTTGCCTTCCTGTTCAGCAAACTTGGAGAGACAGTATTCGTATGTACGACCGAGAATGTCCTTGCTGCTCCCATGCTCGATCATCTGAATGTTGGTGAAGAGATCAACCACTTCACCAAGACGCCGCTTGTCCAGCTCTGGACGGGCGAAGTTCTTAGGAAGAATATCTTTGAGACGCTTGTTTTCTTTCTCTATACTGCGCATTGCATCATCAATCACCGTGCCAATTTCCGGCGTGTGAGCGGCAGCAGCAATCGCACTCCATCGTGCATTCTCAGGGACAAAGAAGATGTTTTCGGCAGTGTATTCGTCCTGATCCTCTTCAAATCCGTCGCCTTCTTCAACCAGTTCCTTGTACTTTGCCTCGAAGCGATCAGAAATGTATTTCAAGAAAATCAATCCGAGAACGACGGACTTATATTCGGATGCGTCGATGTTTCCGCGCAGGACGCAAGCCGCGTCCCAGATTTGTTTTTCAAAGCCGATATTGCTTGTGTTATTCTCAGCCATTTCAGCAACCTCCAAAGTTATAGTTTCACACTTACTATTCTACAAAAAGAGCTGTACGAAAAACCGGACTCAGTTCTTGTCCGTTCGCACAGCCTCACATATATCTCCGATGTCACAATTTAAGTAGCCACAAATGCGCAGCAAAATAGAGAGGGACACTTCTTCCCCCCTTGTTCAGTTTTGTCCAAGTTCCAGATGAAAGGTTAAGCTCTTTCCGAAACGAGGACTTCTTGATGTCGCGGTCAATTAGTAATACCCAAAGTTTTTTATAGCTTATTCCCATAATCTATGCCCCTTTACTCATTCGCTAATTACGACCTCCAATATATTATACACGAAATCCTTTTTATTTGCAATCAGCCCATTTGCAAATCAGAAGAAATACTGCAAGTTCTTGATGTTTTTGTTTCTCAAAAAGCAAGGCGGCTATCAATGATAACCGCCTTGCTTTATTCCCTTATTCCCGCTGTGAACTGTGCTGCTGGTCGCGGTCATGCTCTGCACTCGGCTTGAGGAAATCATCCACGTTTGCCTTCATGGTGTCGATGATCCGCGCCTCCTTTTTGAGCTTTGCGCGTTCATCATAGAGCCGCTGCTGCTCTTCAAGTAGTCGCTGCTGTTCCGCTTGTAGCGTCTTCAAACTCGGCAGTTTTTCATCTCCCTGCATTGCAAGTAATGTACTCCGCGCTGCCTCGAAGATCACAAGCTCGGCTTCGTGCTTTGTTTTGAAGCTCGGCTTGTCTTTCGCCTTCTGGAAGGCGTCATATACAGGCTTGAGCCGCTGGTAGTTGGAGATGTTTTTGATAAGCGGTTGGACTTCCCGCAGTCGCGCTTCGACGCCTTTCAGTTCCTTGCCGGTGCGGTCATAGGAGCTGTGAACGTCCTCGACCTTCTTCTCAAGATCGGCGTATTGGAGCAAGTTGTTTTCCGTGAGATAGTTGAGCGTCCGCGCCGCTTCCTTGAGAATTGTGAGCTTGGCTTTATACTCATAGCCCTTGCTGTCGATGAGCCTGATCCGCTCCTGAATATCTCCGATAAGGGAGATGCCATTCGGCACGGTCTGTCTCTGGCTTCTTCGGGGCGTCCGTCCGGCAATCCGCTCCTTGATGCGTTCCTCGGTGTAGTTCTCTCCGATAGTTTTAGACCGGGTAAACCGCTCCTGACCTTCAACACGGAAGGAGATGTATTTGCCGGTCTTGATTTCATATCCGGCTTCCTGCATGAGCCGCAGAAAATCATCGTAGTCCTTGGCTGTGATGACAAGCCGATCGATGGTCTGCTTGAGCTTTTGCTTCCAGCTCGTACCGCGTTTGGCTTCGGTGTATTCCTTGTAGTCCATGCCCTTGTTCTGCGACGGAGGAATCACAGACAGCCCGTGTTCCTTGCATATCTCATCACTGAGTTGACGTAGCTCCCGATAGGTTCTCTTGTTGCTCCGGTAGGCGTGAAAGTCCACATAATTCACGGCATTGAAGATGATGTGATTATGGCAATGCCCCTTGTCGATGTGGGTAGCAATCACATACTCGTACTTGCCCTTGAGCCATTCGTCCGCAAGCTGTTTCCCGACCTCGTGAGCTTCTTCCGGCGTCACTTCACCGATGTCAAACGACTGGATCAAATGACGGGCAAGTACCTTCGGCATCTGCATTCCTTGCTGCACTGCAAGGTTTCTCGTCCACTCAAATTCTTTCGCCGCTGCGTCGCTTGCAGCGCATCCATAGGACGAAACATAGAAAGCATCGTCGGTCTTCTGCGGGTCGAGAATGTAGGCAATAGCCTTGTTTACAGTTCCTCGGATTGGCTTGATTTTAGTAACTGCCATATCTCACCCTGCCTTTCTTTCAGCTCTGTAATATCGTCGGCATAGAAGTGTCCGGTGGAGTTGATGCGGCGGCAAATCTGATTGATGTTTGAGGCAACACGGCTGACTGCGGCGGCAAGTTTCTTCTGCTGCGTATAGTCCACCTTGATGATATAACCGTCAATCGCCATCTTCCGGAGATATGCTCCCATGTTCCTTGTTCCGAGTTGCGCCATCTTTGCCTTGATGATTCTTTTCTCATCGTCGGAGACGAAGAAGAGTATCTGATTTGGTCGCGTTCTGTTTGCCATAGGCGTTCCGTCCTTTCGTAAAGGAAGAGGGTTTGGGAGGCATCCCAACAAGCATTTTTCAGATTAAGGGGAGGGTTTCCTTAATCGAAAATCGCCGTGTGTATATACACCGGCTGTGCTTGCTATTCTCTAAAATCGTATTCCCTCGCAGAGACTCCCCGTAAAATCCCCCTTCACTCTATACGGACAAATAAAGCAAAAATGTCAGGTATCCGAAAAAGAAAAAGACGCTCAATAGCGTCTTTTTCAAACCGTTTTCAATATTACTCAAGCACTGAGAATAGCTCTCCCTCAATAGACAGCACATCATCCATCGGAATCTTCGCGCCGTCCTGCATGGTGATCCGCCGCTCAAAATCATCGATCTTTTTGACTGCGCCGACTGCTGATACATATTTTCCGCCAGCCTTCCGCTCATCGGGCTGGAAGTAGGTAATGGTGACTTCCGGCGCGTCATCAAAGGCATCCATGAGAAGCTGATACTTCATGTCCAATGCAGTCAGAGCTTCCTCGTCAAGCTCAATCCTTTCGTCGGTCAGACGCCCGGTTTCCCTGATGGCGGAGTCATATCCGGTGAGTGCTGCAAAGGGTGCGAACTGCGCTGCTCGATCTGACATCGGCATCTGTGGTCGCGTCTTGGAGACGTGGTGAGGAAGATTGATAATCTCGTCGTACCTATTGTTCATACGCATTCTACATCGCACCTCCTAGATAAACTGGAAGTTGCCGTTGTGAAGGTTATGCTCATTTTGCGTTATTACTCTTCCGAACTCCGTCATTCATTTTTTTCACTTTGCGTTTCCATACAAAATATTGAACGAGCCAAGTGATGACGAAAATTGCAACGAATATTCCTACATATGAAAGAATACCAATGGTATTATGCTTCATCCAATTCGTAATATAGGCAATCGGAAACATCGTAACACAGGCAATGGAAAAGTAAACTCCGCTTTGCTTTGCAAGGCTCCACGAATCAATTTCCCAAATAACGGAAGCCATTGCAAAGCCTGTACCCAAAATTCCGCAGAGAATTGTTTGAAGAATAACTGCGTTTAATTCATTTTTCATTGTATCAATCAGCTCAGGGGTGACAGGATAGAACGAACCATCTCCTATGCACATTGATATAATCACAGTTATTACAAAACCGATAGCAATGCCGAGAGGGAATCCGAGAAGCCCACGCTGAATCATCTTTTTTTTCATTTTTACCACCTCATATTCCTAATAATTGTTTGATCTTGGCGACAAAACGCCTTGAAACATAAGTAACCGTCCCATTTGAAAGCGTAACACAAATTGTTCCTGCAAAGCTTAAATCAAAACCCTTGACTTTTCTCAGATTGATAATATCCGAGTTTGATATTCGGACAAAAAAGTTGCTGTCCAGCCGCTGCTCCATTTCGTAAAGCCGCAGACGGAGCGTGTACTCACCGTGATTTGTTTCGGCAAACACTTTGCCTGATGCAGCAAAAATGCGGTAAATATCAAACGGCTCCAACACTTCGACAATATCATCTTTGAATCCGGCAATCATTTTCGGCTGCTCGTCTGAAAGCCTTTTCATGATTTCATTGATTTCGTCGGTCATTTTGTTTGTCACAACGATGATTTTGGGTTCCTTGCAGTTCTCATCTAACTTGATTTCAATTTGCATTTGCTCACCTCCTCTTTGTTACGGTTACAGTATAAGAAAATCGAGAATTGATTTCCACCGATTCTCGATAGGTGGTCGTTTTCAGACCGTAGACGGTAGATTATATAAATAATCTTCCTCTTCAAATTCCGATTAGTTTGATCCTTTATGCCTTATGCCCGCCGATCTGCGCATTACGATCTTTCGCGGTTGCACCTTCTTCAAGATTCATCGCCTTGAGGATGGCGTTCTTTCCGTACTTCTTTTTGATTGCAAGCGTGGCGGCTTGTATTTTCCGCTCACGTTCCAAGGCGGCGTCCTCGGCTTTCTGTTTTTCCTCTTCGGCGGCATAGTCGGTAAAGAGGTCGAGCTGGACAGCACCGTCATTTTTCTTCGGCGCGTCCGCTTTCGGCAGGACGTGATTTGCCACAACGTACATACGGCGGACAAGAAGATTCTTGTCCACGATCCGGTCGAAGAGTTCTGACACAGCACACATTATTTTGCGGGTAGATGATGTGTGACCGTCGAGGTTGATAGAGCCGTGCGCCTGTTTCGGAATCTGCCTCCCATAATGATCTGACTCAACCGCGCCGTGATACTTTGCCCGTCGTGCCGGATCGGTTAGGTTCTCGATGTCGTAGCCAACTGTGAGAACCATCTGGTCGGTGACAAGCCCCTTGTCCACCAAGTCCAGCACAAGCAAGTCCGTCATTTCCCGGACAACCAGCTTTGCTTTATCCGTCTCGTATGGGCAGTGCAATACCTGACCGGAGCTGAGGCTGTTGGAGCTGGGACGGTACGCCTTGATTGCTTCAATGGTCGTAGGCTCCCAGCCCCACGCATGGTCGATGAGCAATTCTGCATTCTTGCCGAACAGCTTGTAAAGCAAGTCCTCGTTCCGCTCTGAGCAAAGGGCAACATCGCCCATTGTGAACATCCCGTTCTGCTCAAGTTTCTTGGCAATGCCTCGACCTACGCGCCAAAAATCCGTGAGCGGCTGATGCGCCCAAAGCTCACGCCGGAACTTCATCTCATCCAGTTCTGCAATGCGGACGCCGTTCTTGTCGGCGGGGATGTGCTTCGCCACAATGTCCATTGCCACTTTGCAGAGGAAAAGGTTCGTGCCGATTCCTGCTGTTGCTGTGATGCCGGTTGTTTCAAGCACATCGAGGATGATCTTCATGGCGAGATCATGGGCGGAGAGCTTGTAGGTATTCAGGTAGTCCGTCACGTCCATGAACACCTCGTCGATGGAGTAGACCACGATGTCCTCCGGCGCGATGTACTTGAGGTAGACCTGATAGATGCGGGTGCTGTACTCCATGTAGTACGCCATCCGGGGCGGCGCGATGATGAAGTCAATCGCCAGATACGGGTTTGCTTGCAGCTCAGAGTAGAAGTGTGATGTGCCGTCCAGTCTGTGTCCCGGCGCGTCGTGCTGCCGTCCGGCATTCGCTTCCTTCACGCGCTGCTTGACTTCAAACAGCCGCCCGCGTCCGGAGATGCCGTAGCTTTTGAGGGAGGGAGTAACGGCAAGACAGATGGTCTTGTCCGTCCGGCTCTCATCCGCGACAACGAGATTTGTGTCCAGAGGATCTAAGCCGCGCTCCCGGCACTCCACGGAGGCGTAGAAAGATTTCAGGTCGATTGCGATATAGGTTTTGTCTTTCATTTTCGGCTGTCCTCCTTCCCGTGATGTATAAAAGCAGGAGCTATGCTCTGCCCATCAAGTTCTCCGTCTTATCAAAGCGGCATCGGTGTCCGGGCGATCAGAATGACCGCCAGAATCGCGCCCACAAATGCCGCTGCCCCTACGACCGCCAACACCTTTTTGTCGAGCTTCTTCTTCGCTGCCTTGCCAATCAGCACAGCGCAAGCCATGCAGACAGCCGCAGCAACAAGCGCAATGCCCAGCGTTTCCCATAGCCAAGAAAGTTCATGTAGGATTTTCATGCGTTCATCATCTCCTGTTCGTTAAACTGGAATTTTCAAATTAGTCTTTGCAAATAACCTTTGAACCTTCACCATCAATTACAATTCCCTGACGGTTGTTAATTGGGCATAGATTCAAATCCGAAAACTCAGTCATTATTTTCTCGGTAACTTTCTTAAATGGTGCTGTAAGATAATGCGGAAGAACATAGAAATCAATCAAATCAAGCCTTGCATCATCTTCTTGTGAGTAGTCCTCCGGCTTTTCATCCATTTGCTCGATATATTGGATGCTTGGAGCGCATATAATCGCACCTGCCGATTCACCAACCATCAGTTTTCCCTTTGCCAATTCTTTCTTCAACAGCTCATCCGTTCCCGTTTTACGGAGCTGGTCTATAAGGAAAAAAGAATTTCCGCCGGTAAAATATATCACATCCGCATCTTCAAAAACAGACTGTATCGTTGAATAAGCCTCCGTTGAAATATCAATTTCAGTTACGATTGCTCCCAACTTTTTGAATAGTTTTCGAGCCGAGCCGACATAACCGGTGTAGCCTTCACGCAGCGAAGCTGTTGGAATAAATGCGACTTTTTTATTTTCAATTTCTTCCTTTATCAGACTTCCTACACTTGAAAAGTGCGAACATAAAAACAGTTTCATCAATATTCTCCTTTATATAGAAATTCCAATTTGTCTGCCCCTTAAAGTCCAAGTCCTTCAACCCACGCCGCAAGCTCCTGATGCCCGACGCTGCCCTTGAAAACCTTGCCGTCCATCAGCTTTGCGCCTTTGCAGCTCGGCGCAAGGCGTTCGTTCGTCTTGCCAATGTCGCTTCCTCCGGAGGTTGCAAACGGGATGATCGTCTTGCCGGTCATATCATAGCTCTCAAGGAACGTATTGATAATCGTCGGCGCGACATACCACCAGATCGGGAAGCCCACAAAGATGGTATCGTAGTCCTTCATGTTGTCCCGCTTGACGGCAATCTCAGGACGGGAGGCAGGATCGCTCATCTCAATCGTGCTGCGGGCTTTCTTGTCCATCCAGTTCAGATCAGCTTCCGTGTAAGGCACCTTCGGCTCAATCTCAAAGATGTCCGCGCCGATTGCTTCTGCCAGCGTCTCGGCAACCTTCGCGGTCACGCCGGACGCGGAAAAATATGCTACAAGTTTCTTGCTCATGTTTTTCCCTCTTTTCTCAAGTCACAAGTCTGTATATGGTCAGGGGCAGATACCAGATGGCAACTGCCAGCTTCCAGATCAGAATTACGCCGCCGATCAGACCGCCAAGGACAAGGTTAAGTGCGACAACACCTACTGTCCCGGAAATGCCAAAGCCAATCGGGATCAGCGTGAACATCTTCCCAATGCCAAAAGGCACTCCGCAAGCAAGCCAGATCAGGAAATAATCGGGCGCTCCGTTCTCGACGAAGATACGGCTGAACATTGAAAACAAAAACAGTGCAACCACAACCGGAATGACGGTCTTCTTTAGGAATTCTTTCGTGACATCGCTTTTCGTCATACTGACCTCCTTCATTTCAAAAAGCTGCTACGGTACTCCATCCGACGAAGTTTATGCCCGGTTTCTGCCAGATGCGCGATTTTCAAAGCAACCAAGTTGATGTCTGTGTGCATTGCCCGCGCAATCTGCTCTGAGGTGTACCCGTAGTCGTAGATGTATTCGAGGATTTCATGGGAATCAAGAAGGATCTCTGCTGCAACGATGTTTGCCTCGTACTCCGGCTTCGTTGCCATATCATACAGCACAAACTCCTGCAAGCCATGTTTTTTTGCAAGCGCACGGTGCAGCCGGTCGTGACCGATCTCATGGGCGCATACAATCCGTTTCATTTGAGGACTCAAATCCTTATTGAGAAAGATGAAGCGGTTTCTTTTGACGATGCAGTACATACCCTTGAGTGATCCGAGATTTTCGCAATCGTCCATGACATTGATACCCAGCGCGTTTGCAATCTGGAAAGGATCTCTTGTGCCGCAGCGTCGGACGAGATCGCTGCCGACTTTTGATAGTTGTTCGGCGTTCATCGCGCCACCTCCCTTCGGGGATAACCATTATATCAAACAGCCTGTACCAAAAACCGGACTTACTCTTCCGTCTGTTCTTTCCGGTACTTTTTCGGCGTGTACTTCTTGTTCTTTTCTTTTGCAATCCAGTAGGCTCTGGTGAGAGCCTGCATCGCGCCGTCCAGCGCGTCTTCACTGAGACTGCCTCCTGCAAACATACCGGAAACCTCGCTCACCAGCTCGTCAATTTCCCGTGCTGCCTTTGCGCCGCCCTGTTCCTGTGCGGCAAGGACGAGCATTCCGCTGTTGCCGAGAAGATATTCCGGCGTTGTATTCAGAGCCTCAGCGATTTTCTTCACGACTTCATATTTTGTTGGCTTTCGACTGCCCAGCTCGTAATTTTGAATTGTCCTCGCAGTAACAGAGACTTTTTCTGCAAGAGCGGCTTGTGTCAGGTTGGCTTCCACTCTCTTTTCTCTCAGCCTGTCTTTGAATCCCATAAGGCACCTCTTTCTAAAATTTTCTGCGAACACGAACAGAACTTTCGCTAATTCCATTGACGTGAACATCGTGTTCGTGCTATACTGTGCCTACACGAACATTCCGTTCGTGAACATGATACCACACGAACAGAGCGTGTGTCAACATTCTTGGCGAAATTCGTGTCGGAAACAGGCAACTTTTTTAGGAACGGAGGACGCTTATGAACAATTTACAATGCAGAAAAGCCTACGTCAGAGTCAATCTGGATGTCGATGAAGAGGGAACAATCATCCCGATGCTGATCCGATGGAAGGACGGAAGGGTTTTTCAGATCGAACAGCTCAAGTACAAATGCCGCGCCAGCTCCAACAAGGTTGGGGGTGGCGGCATCCGTTACACGGTCATGATCAGAGGAAAGGAGTCGTTTCTCTTTCATGAAGGTAATAAGTGGTTTGTCGAAGCAAAGGAGGACAACTGCTCATGATTTTATCCCAGCGCCAACTTGAAGAAATTGCAGCCTCAACAACGAAGGACTTCAACCGGTTCTTTTTCGGTGATGAGGCTGACAAGCCCGACCGATCAGCTTTGCCAACGCCCATTGATCAGTTTGCAAAGAATTATCTCGGTCTTCGCGTATCATTCGCCCGTCTCTCGCCGGATGGAAGCATCTGCGGTGTCACTGCCTATGCCGACACTGAGTACAAGATCACGGAACTTGGTATTACGCGCACACTGGCTTTGAAGCGTAATCAGGTCATCTTGGACGAGAGCTTCATTCTATCCGGCAACGTGCAGCGGCTCTGCGCCAAGCGCAGATTTACCCTTGCCCACGAGTGCGCCCATCAGATTCTCTTCCAACTGGAATCGGAAGAGGTAAAGGCATCCTGCGAAATGAGATATTCCGCACGGACTGCTTATACACCGCGAGAGCTGAAAACCCGCGAGGACTGGAACGAGTGGCAAGCAAATGTCTTGGGCGCGGCGATCCTGCTTCCTCAAAAAGAGGTTGACCTGGCAATGCGTCGGTTTGCAGAAACGCCGCTGATCAATTACGAGGGGAGGTATTCGTATGGCGATCACTTAACGCTGCGCCTTTTCTGCCGGTTGTTCGGTGTCTCCAAGGCAACGGCGTCTATCCGCCTTCGTCAACTCGGCTACATGGTAGATCGTCCATTCAGTGAGTATGTTGACCCATTGGAGGTGTGGTAATGAAGAGAGCATCCATTCGGGTTCAGGAACCGACGCCGGAGCTGATCGAAAAAATCCACAGGGCAAGAATTGCCATTTCCCAGCAGAAGCCCCGATACCTGAAATGTCCGTATTGTCAGCATAATGCCATTGCTGTCTACGAAGACACGAGAGGTCATGTAGAATCCAAGTGCAAGAAATGCGGGCGGATCACAGTCTTTGATGTGCTGAATATGAGAAGACTGCGACCGCGTACCAAGTAGGAACCAGAGGACAAGCCTCTGTTCTAAAATAAAATATATGTCATAGCTGAGCTGTGGAGCCGCCTGATAGGTGAAGTCATCCTAATGCCGCATGAGACAGAGTTTAATTACTCTGTTTTATCGGCATGGGATTCAAACCTCACCGTCATGCGGCTCTTTTTCTGTCTTCACCCTTCCCGCTGCTCCCGCACAGCGGAAAGGATGAACAATGAAAACACCTAAGACCCCTATCGAGTTCGACTACGACCTCTGGACTACGGAGGACGGAAAGTGCATGGTGCGCGTGAAAATCACCGGCGAAGTGACGGAGGTTGACCGTAAGGTCATGCGAATCCTCCGCGCAGAGGAAAAAAGACTGCGCCGCTCAAAGCAAGGAGTTCCCATTTCCGGAACTGAAGGCAAAACAGCCGAAGAACGGGCAAGTGTGCTGTCCTTAAGCTATGTCAGCTATGAGGGTTGTGAGGATTTAGAACCATACTGGTTGATTGATTCTTCCAGCATGGAGGAAAGCGTTATGTTCTGGATGTCAGAAAAGGAGTTTCGTGCAACGCTTACGCCGAGGCAACTTGACATCTACCTGAATTGCATCATCGGTGGACAGTCAAAAATTGATTATGCTGCTGCTAACAATATGCAGCGGCAAAGTGTTTACAATGCTGCGACACTAATCATGAAGAAAGCAAAATACTTTTTCAAAAAATTTTGATGATATACCTTACATTAGCTGCTTTTTTGTCCGTGGGATGGTGAAGAGAGGCAAATCACTCTTCACTGCTCCTTGAAAACTGAATAGTTCAGTGCTGCGGATCTTTCCGCTTCTGCGAAGCAACACAGCTTCCGACGCCAGGACCTCCCGCAAGGGAGTGAGCGACCTCCGGAGAGCTATAACAGCCGTGTGGTGCGGCTGCTTGCGACGATGCAGATGCCGGGTATAATGATACTTCCGTTTTTTCTCTGAAAGGGCGGCTCGGAGCGATCCTCGGAGGGGTGAGAGTCCCATGATACCGATTGACCATTGGTAGTCCGCAGCATTCCCTATTCGGCAGGGGCGCGAGCTGCAAATATGCCGGAAGGATAACCAATATGAAAACGCCCGAAAGGGCTTTATCATCAAAAACTATGGGCAGCAGTCTACTCAAAAAGGACTGCTGCCTATCCTTTTGCTGATAAGGCAAAAACAAATCTTGTGGAGGTGAGACGGGTGAATACCGCATCAACCATTTCTCAGCGCGATGCCTACAAGCTCATGCTGAAAGACTATCCCGATGTGATGAGCATTGAGCAGATGTGCGAAATACTCAGCATCAGCACAAAGACCGGCTACCGCATCCTGCGGGAAGGCAAAATCTGTTGTCTCAAAATCGGCAGAGCCTATCGTATTCCGAAGGCTCATCTTTTCACGTTTCTCTGCATCGGTTGCGGAGAAGCAGTCACGGCGTAATGCTTGGACTCAATTTGTTTACAAAAAATGTTCGGCAGAGGTCCTCCAATTCGAACCCGGTTCTGGTATAATAGAAGCACGGTATCAGGTAGGTGTCTCTGCTACAAAGAAGGAGGATAATTATGGTAGCAGGACATCTCCGCGAAAAAAGCGGATATTACTACGCCGTGTTGAACTACACCGATTCTCTCGGGAAAAGAAAGACCAAGTGGATTTCCACCGGGCTTACTGTGAAGGGAAACAAAAAACGCGCCGAAGCAATCCTGATGGACGCACGACGCAATTTCAATCCCGAAGAGCCGAAGGTCATGAACGGAGACATTCTGTTCGCGGACTATATGGAAAAGTGGCTCGACATCATCAAAAGCTCGGTTGCAGTCCCGACATTCGCTTCATACTCGACTACGGTTAAGAAGATTGTAGCACCGTACTTCCGCGAAAAGGAAGTGACGCTCAAGAACCTGACCGCAAAAGACATTCAGGAGTTTTACCTGAGTGAGCTTGAGCGTGTCAGCCCGTCCTCGGTCATTCATTATCACGCCAACATTCACAAGGCTCTCAAGTATGCCGTGAAGATTGACCTGATTGATGTAAACCCGGCGGATAAAGTTGAGCGTCCGAAGAAAGACCGCTACGTCGGCAGCTTCTATGATGCCGATGAGGTCAACGCTCTTTTCGAGGCTGCAAAAGGAAGCAAACTTGAACTGCCAATTCTGTTCGGTGCGTTCTACGGTCTGCGCCGGAGTGAAGCAATCGGTCTGAAATGGGATGCCATCGACTTTGACCAGAACACCATCACCATTCGTCATACGGTTACTTCCTGTGATCTTGACGGCAAGCGCGTTCTGGTTGCGTCGGACACCACAAAGACCAAATCGAGTATGAGGACACTGCCTCTTGTTCCGTTCATGCGGGAAAGACTTCTTACGCTGAAAGAAGAACAGCAGGAAAACCGCCGCTTGTGCGGACGCAGCTACATCAAGGAATATCTTGAGTATGTATGTGTCAATGAGATTGGCGATCTGATCAAGCCCCACTACGTCACAGAGAGTTTTCCGAAACTGCTCAAGGCAAAGGGAATGAGACAGATCAGGTATCACGATCTCCGGCATAGCTGTGCCTCGCTTCTTCTGGCAAACGGTGTTCCCATGAAGCAGATTCAGGAATGGCTTGGTCACAGCGACTTCTCAACTACGGCGAACATTTACGCACATCTGGATTACAGCTCGAAGCTGACTTCGGCTGATGCAATGCTCAATGGCCTGGGCTTTGCACAGAACTGAAAAAGAAAAGCCAGCAGCCGGAAAAACCGACTACTGGCGTGATTTCTGGCGGAGCGGGTGGGATTCGAACCCACGGAACCTTGCGGTTCAACTGATTTCGAGTCAGTCCCGTTATGACCACTTCGATACCGCTCCGTATTTATCTCAACATCAGCACCTCAGAAAACGGGGAGAACTGATGGGGAGAACAAGCAAAAATATTAAGTTAAGAATACCCGAAAAACCCCGTAAAATCAAGGGATTCCGGACAGGGAGCTACCGAGTAGCGACCACGATTTCGAGTCAAGCTCGTTGCGACCACTTCGATACCACTCCGTGTAGAAATATGCAGTTTTTATGAATGGATCACATGATTTCGAGTCAGCCCCGTTATGACCACTTCGATACCGCTGCATATCTAGTTGTGAGAACGCAAATCAGGATAACTGTGAGCATTTTGTTAGCGTTTTTCCGAAGCGCCGCTCACACCCGCGCCCGGAAGCCCTTGGGAGACATAGCCTTTTGGCTGTTAGCACGTCCCGCCGACGTAGCGATTTCAAGTCAAGCTCGTTGTGACCACTTCGATGCCACTCTGTACAGTTCCGTCCTGCGAGACGGGAAGCGGTTTTATTATGGCATATTTTCGGGAAAGTTTCAAGGAAAACCTTTTAACTTTTCGTTCGTTTCTCTTCGCCCCGCTTTTAACCACCGGGCGGAACTCTGGACGTGCTGCCCGGATAGAATGGGCCTGAGACATTTGACAGGAGGGATCGCCTTGCGTCCAACAGTGTTTCTCTGGGGCCTGCCGGGCCAGTACATCAATTACGAGCGTGCGCTGGAGATAGCAGGTGGACGGCCCCTGGCCTCTCCGGATCTGCGGGATGCGGTGCGGTGTGCCGCCCTGTTGTTGCCCGGCGGCGGCGATATGGAGCCCCGGCGCTACGGCCAGGCAAACACCGCCAGCCGGGGGCTGGAGCCAGAGCGGGACGCGGGAGAGCTGTTCCTGCTGGAGCAGTTCATTATGGAGAAAAAGCCTGTTCTGGGAATTTGCCGGGGACTGCAGGTGCTGAACGTGTTTTTCGGAGGCACACTGATCCAGGACCTGCCCGGCCACAGCCAGGCGGCGGGTCGGGACCGGCTCCACCGGGTACGGACAGCCCCCTCTCCCCTGCAGGACCTTTTCGGAGAGACCTTGGTGGTGAACAGCGCCCATCATCAGGCGGCAGACCGGCTGGGGCAGGGACTGCGGGCGGTCCAATGGGCCATAGACGGCACGGTGGAGGCGGTCATCCACCAGTCCCTGCCGGTGTGGGGTGTCCAGTGGCACCCGGAGCGGCTGGCCGGCCCCTTATCCCTGTCCGGAGCCGCAGATGGAGGGTGCCTTTTCACCGCCTGGCTGGCGCTGGCTGGTGGCACAGGACAATCTTAGAAAAAAATTGCGGGTTTCCGCTTGACAGATGGGCTTGTCCATGGTAATATATCTAAGCTGACGATTTCCACGGAGGGCAGACGCAGGTGTAGCACAATGGTCAGGGCACCAGCCTTCCAAGCTGGGGATGCGAGTTCGATTCTCGTCACCTGCTCCAATCAAATTCGCGCCAGTAGCTCAGCTGGATAGAGCAACTGCCTTCTAAGCAGTAGGCCAGGGGTTCGAGTCCCTTCTGGCGTACCAACTCCTTCCGGGGCGGTCGGTCAGCACGCATCCTGTTTAGGATCTCGATATGTGGTGGGTGTAGCTCAGTTGGTTAGAGCACCGGATTGTGGTTCCGGGTGTCGTGGGTTCGAGTCCCATCTCCCACCCCACAAAAGAGGGGATCGGGGTCACCCCGGTCCCCTGTTTTCCTTTCCATTGGGGCGTCGCCAAGTGGTAAGGCAAGGGACTTTGACTCCCTCATCCGCTGGTTCGAGTCCAGCCGTCCCAGCCAAGACTTTCCAGCCCGCCCGCATTGGACGGCCGAAATAGAATACCATGTGATCCGTTAGCTCAGCAGGCAGAGCAACTGCCTTTTAAGCAGTGGGTCCGGGGTTCGAATCCCCGACGGGTCACCAAAAAGAAAGACACGACTTTCGTCGTGTCTTTCTTTTTGGGTTTCGCAGGCCATTGGCCCGCGAAACCCTTCGGCGATTCAAATGCTCGGCGGAAATGAATTCTGCCTCCGCCAAGGTTCCGCCTGCGGCAAAACGCTTGTACTGCGCAAACGCACCGTCCTGCTGTGCGGAGCTCCAATGTCCGCATCTCTTCTGTCAACACAAGCTGTAAAAACCTCCTGAAGGGCTAATGCTTCAGGAGGTTTTTACAGCCGGAAAATACCAGGGATTGTTCGTAACGGGTTACCAGCAAGGGATATATCAAATTTCGCTTCGATTGCCCTGTAAGATTTGGAGTCGCTGTGAAGTCTCCGCCAGCAATTTCAATGCCGATGCTTCCAGCACCGCCTGACTGGCCGCCTGCATGATCGGGCAGATCTGTCCCCCCAAGAACTCTCTGTTGGCTTCGCACGGAAGCGATTCATTCGCCCGTGCCGGGGCAGCCGCTGTGGTGCTCCGCCCGCTCCCGTCCCAGGCTGCTTACAGGGTCATCTCCTCCCCCGGCTGAAGGACTTTGGCGGCAAATCCCGCCTCTTTGCAGGCGGCGGCGAATGCCTCCGGATCCTGGGTGATGGCCTGGAAGGTGTTGTAGTGCATGGGGACCGTCAGTCGGGGCCGGATCAGCTTCACTGCCCGGAGGGCATCCGCCGGGCCCATGGTGTAGAAATCTCCGATGGGCAGCAGCGCCACGTCGATGTCCTCGTCTGCCAGCAGGGTCATATCGGTCATCAGGGCCGTGTCTCCGGCGTGATAGATCTTCCTGCCCCCCATCTCAAAAAGGAAGCCGCAGGCAGGACAGCCCGCCGCACCGCCGCCGTGGAGGGCCTGGAAAAACTTGGCGCAGCCAAAGGACAGGCGGACCGTGCCGCCCAGATTTCCGGCGACGCATGCCACCCCCGCAGGGACAAACACCGCATCCGCCAGATCCGCTGTGCAGCAGACCGGCGCACCGGTACGTCTGGCGATGGCGGCTGCATCCCCTACGTGGTCCCCATGGCCGTGGGTGACAAAAATCACGTCCGGGTCCACCTTCTCTGCCCATTCAGGACGGCCAGCCCCGGTGAGGAAGGGGTCCGTCAGGACTTTGTGGACGCCGTCATCCAGCAGAAAGCAGGCATGGCCCAGAAATTGCAGCTTCATATATGCAGCACTCCTTTTTCCAAGATGGGACGGACAGCTGTCAGAGCCTCCGTCGGTCGGTTCTCTTGATGGGATGATATCATATCCGGTGGGCAAAGTAAATTCCAGCCTCCACGAAAAAAGCGGCGCCGGGCTTTTTCGGGCCCGACGCCGTCCGCATATTCCATCTTTCTTACAGCCGGGCCAGGATGGCATCGCCCATGGCAGCGCAGCCCACCTTCTCACATCCGGGCCGCCAGATGTCGGCGGTGCGGATGCCGTCGTTCAGCACTTGATTCACCGCAGCTTCGATGCAGTCTGCCTCCGCCGCCATATCGAAGCTGTACCGCAGCATCATGGCCGCGGACAGGATGCAGGCGATGGGGTTGATGATATCCTGTCCGGCGATGTCCGGGGCAGAGCCGTGGATGGGCTCGTACAGCCCCCGGGTGCCGTCCCCCAGGCTGGAGGAGGGCACCATGCCGATGCTGCCGGTGATCTCGCTGGCCTCGTCGGACAGGATGTCGCCGAACATGTTCTCCGTGACAATCACGTCGAACTGGGCGGGATCCTTGCAGATCTGCATGGCGCAGTTGTCCACGAACATCTCCCGGTATTCCACGTCCGGGTACTCCGCCGCCAGGCGGTGCATCACCTCCCGCCACAGGCGGCTGGTGTCCAGCACATTGGCCTTGTCCACGCAGGTGAGCTTTTTCTGGCGCTTGCGGGCGGTCTCAAAGCCGATGCGGCCGATCCGCTCGATCTCGTGCTCGGAATAGGGCATGGTGTCCACGGCGACCTTCTCGCCGTTTTCCTCGTAGGTCCTGTGCTCCCCGAAGTAGACGCCGCCGATCAGCTCGCGCACCACAATAAAGTCAATGCCTTTTTCCACGATGGCGGGCTTCAGGGGCGAGGCGTCCGCCAACTGGGGCCAGATTTTGGCAGGGCGGTTGTTGGAGTAAAGCCCCATGCCGGCCCGGAGCCGCAGGAGGCCCTTTTCTGCCCGCTTGTCACCGGGCAGGCCCTCCCACTTGGGGCCGCCGATGGCCCCCAGCAGCACGCTGTCGCTTTGCAGGCACTTGTCCAGTTCCGACTGGGGCAGGGGATCCCCGTAGGCGTCGATGGCCTCGCCGCCCATCAGGACTTTCGTATAGGTAAAGGTATGGCCAAATTTCTCAGCCACCGCGTCCAGCACCCGCAGGGCCTGGGTGACGATCTCCGGGCTGGCGCAGTCGCCGTAGATCACCGCGATATTCTTCTCCATACTGCCGCCTCCTTACCGCGCCTGGATGCTGGCCATCAGGCCGCCGGAGCGAATGATCTTCTGGATGAAGGGCGGGAAGGGCTCCGCCTGGAAGGTCTCGCCTGTGGTCTCGTCGGTGATGACGCCGGTGTCAAAGTTCACAGACACCGTGTCCCCCTCCCGGATGGCAGTGCTGGCTGACGGGCACTCCAGGATGGGCAGACCGATGTTGATGGCATTGCGGTAGAAAATCCGGGCAAAGCTGGCGGCGATGACGCAGGCGATGCCGGCGGTCTTGATGGCCAGGGGCGCGTGCTCCCGGCTGGAGCCGCAGCCGAAGTTCTCGCCCCCCACCATGATGTCGCCCGCCTGCACCCGGGTGATGAAGGTCTTGTCAATGTCCTCCATGCAGTGGTCCGCCAGCTCCCGGGCATTCTGGGTGTTCAGGTAGCGGGCGGGGATGATGACGTCGGTGTCGATGTTGTCACCGTATTTGAATACAGAACCTCTTGCTTCCATGGTGTTCAAACCTCCCTGGGATCGGTGATGTGGCCCGTCAGGGCGCTGGCCGCCGCCGTGGCGGGGCTGGCCAGATAAATCTCGCTGTTCACGTGGCCCATGCGGCCCACAAAGTTGCGGTTGGTGGTGGAGACGCACCGCTCCCCTTCCGCCAGAATGCCCATGTAGCCGCCGAGACACGGCCCGCAGGTGGGGGTGGAGACAATGCACCCGGCGTCGACAAAGGCGGTGGTGTAGCCCCGCTCGATGCAGGTCCTGTACACCTCCATGGTGGCGGGAATGATGATGCCCCGGACGCCGTCGGCGATGTGGCGGCCCTTCAAAATGTTGTAAGCGGCCTCCATGTCCTCGATCCGGCCGTTGGTGCAGGAGCCGATGACCACCTGATCGATTTTGATGTCCCTGCCCTCGGCGGCCGGGTGGGTGTTCTCCGGCAGGTGGGGCCAGCTGACGGTGGGCACCAGGGTGTCCAGGTCAATGGTGATGGTCCGCTCGTACTCTGCGTCCGGATCTGCCTCGTATTTCTTCCATTCCCGCCGGCTGCGGCCCTTCAGGTACGCCTCGCAGGTCTCGTCCACCGGGAAGATGCCGTTCTTGGCACCGGCCTCGATAGCCATGTTGCAGATGCACAGCCGGTCCTCCATAGTCAGGCTCTGCACGCCGGGGCCGATGAACTCCAGGCTCTTGTAGAGGGCGCCGGAGACGCCGATGAGTCCGATCAGGTGCAAGATCACGTCCTTGCCGGACACAGGCCGCCGCAGACTGCCGGTCAGCTCCACACGGATGGCGGCGGGCACCTTGAACCACGCCTTGCCGGTGGCCATGCCGGCGGCCATATCCGTGGAGCCCACGCCGGTGGAGAAGGCCCCCACCGCGCCGTAGGTGCAGGTGTGGCTGTCGGCGCCGATGATGCAGTCTCCGGCGGTGACGATGCCCTGCTCCGGCAGGAGGGCGTGCTCCACGCCCATCTTGCCCACGTCGAAGAAGTTGACGATGCCGTGTCTGCAGGCGAACTCCCGGCACTGCTTGGACTGCTGGGCGCTCTTGATGTCCTTGTTGGGGACGAAGTGATCCAGAACGATGTTCACCCGGGTCTTGTCGAAAACATCGCAAAAGCCCGCCTTTTCAAACTCGTTGATGGCCACCGGAGTGGTGATGTCGTTGCCCAGGACAATATCAAGGTTCGCCTCGATCAGCTGTCCCGCCTTGACGTGCTCCTGGCCGCAGTGGGCAGCCAGGATTTTCTGTGTCATAGTCATTCCCATGGGTATTGTGCCTCCGTTCTCTGTGATGAAGTCCAGGGGTCTCCCCCGCTGTTTACCGGTTATTGATGGCACTGACCAGCGCCCGGACGCCTGCCACGATGATGTCCGTGTGGGTGCCGCAGCCCCAGGTCTCTCTGCCATCTGGCCACTTCAGCCCTACGTAGCTGCAGGCCCGGCTGTCGGTGTCAGGGTCCAGTGCGTGCTCGCTGTAATGGATCAGTGTGAAGTCCATGCCCGCTGCCTGCTCGATGGCATTGGCCACCGCGTCCAGGCGGCCGTTTCCGGCGGCGCCGCACTGGATCATCCGGCTGCCGCGGCGCAGAGTCAGGTTGGCGGAGATGGACCCGTCCTGGTTCTGTGTGTAGTGGGCGGCAGTGACATTCAGCGGGGCCGCGTTGTTGACGTAGTTGTCCTCAAACACCTCCAGCACCTCCTGGACGGAGAGTTCCCGGTGGTCGTGGTCGCTGACCTCCTTGACCCGGTAGCCCAGCTGCTCCCGCATGTGGGGCGGCGGGTTATAGCCGTAGTTCTGCTGCAGCAGGAAGCCGATGCCTCCCTTGCCGCTCTGGCTGTTGATGCGGATGACGTCCGCGTCGTAGGTGCGGCTGATGTCGTGGGGGTCGATGGGGATATAGGGGCAGTCCCACCGGTGCTGGTGGTGCTCCTTCCGGTAGGTCATGCCCTTGGCGATGGCGTCCTGGTGGCTGCCGGAGAAGGCGGCGAACACCAGGCTGCCGGCGTAGGGGCTGCGCTCATAGACGTGCATCCGTGTCACCCGCTCGTATACCTCGCAGATAGCGGGCATATCGGAGAAGTCCAGCTTCGGGTCCACTCCGTGGCTGTACATGTTCATGGCCAGGGTGATGGCGTCCACGTTGCCCGTACGCTCCCCGTTGCCGAAGAGGCAGCACTCCACCCGCTGGGCACCGGCCAGTACCGCCAGCTCCGCGTCCGCCACGCCGCAGCCCCGGTCGTTGTGGGGATGGGTGGAGAGAACCACGGCATCCCGGTACTTCAGATGCTTGGAGCACCATTCGATCTGGTTGGCGTAGATGTGGGGCATGCTCATCTCCACCGTCACCGGCAGGTTGATAATCATGGGACGGTCCGGCGTGGGCTGCATCACGTCCAGCACTGCGTTGCAGACTTCCACGGCGTACTCCGGCTCTGTGCCGGTGAAGCTCTCCGGGCTGTACTCAAAGAGGAAATTGCCCTCGTACTCCCGGCTCAATTCCTTGATGAGCTTGGCACCGTCCACGGCGATTTGCTTGATCTCCTCCCTGGACTTGTGGAACACCTCCCGCCGCTGGGCCTCGCTGGTGGAGTTGTAGAAGTGGATGATGGCCCGGGGGGCGCCCTTCACCGCCTCAAAGGTCCGGCGGATGATGTGGTCCCGGCACTGGGTCAGCACCTGGATCGTCACGTCCTGGGGGATGCGGTCCTCGTCGATCAGCTTGCGGAGGAACTCATACTCCGTCTCCGACGCCGCCGGGAAGCCCACCTCGATCTCCTTGAAGCCGATCTTCAGCAGTATCTCGTAGAACTCCAGCTTCTCCTCCAGGCTCATAGGCACCACCAGACTCTGGTTGCCATCCCGCAGGTCCACGCTGCACCAGGCGGGGGCAGTCTCGATATGGTCCTTCTGCATCCACTCGTACACGTGCCCCGGCTCCACCGGCGGGGGATAGTAGCCAATCTGATATTTCGTCGCGTCCATCATGTCAAAGTCCTCCTTCCAAGGTCTTGTCTTTGGAAGAAGGACAACAAAAAATCCCATCTCTCCAAAGACCATCAGTCTTTGAGAGACGGGAGCAAAAAATGCTGTACCCGCGGTACCACTCTCATTGCCGGGAGACCCGGCCACTCTGTACGATCGGCTCCTCCTGAGGGGGCGAATCGCGTCTGCATGATAACGGACAGCGGCCGTCCGCACCTAAAGGCGATGCCTCTCAGCGCGGCTGCTCAAGGGCCAGTGACGCGGTCCCCTCCGTACCGCCTTGCACCGACCGGCGGCTCTCTGAAACAGGGCGTGGGATCGCCTTTTCCCCTTCATCGCATTTTGGAAGATGGGAAGAGTATAACAGCTCCGCCGAAGGACGTCAAGTGAGGAAATCTGCCCTCACAGCGGATTTGGTACGGTTTGACAGACATCTCTTGGCGAAACGCGCCGTCTCTTGTGAAAATCGCAAGAAAAATCAGGACGGCAGCCGCCGTCCTGAAGCGGCGGCCTCCCTCCGGAAGACCCCGCTGCGGAAACGGCCCGCTCCCCAGGAACCGGGAGACCGGGCCGGTTATATCCTGCATCCTGAAAAATGCCCAGAACCTCACAGCGCCGCACCTGTCCGCCAGATCTGTGTCTCCGTGGCCACTATGGGCACCCGGCGGTCATGGAGGCCCACTGGTACGCGGGGCTGCAGCAGGCGGTCGGGGCATACCAGAATGGCGGGCCCCTGATAGTACTCCAGGTAGCGGTCGTAATACCCGCCGCCGGGGGAGCAGGTCACGCCAAGGTACGAGAGGCGCAGATGCGCACCCGGGTGGAGGGCGTCAGGTCAACTATGCGGACCTGCAGACCGGGCGGGGTCCTATCACGATGGAGCCCCAGTTCCCCGTGATCCCGGGGCTGGACATCGTGGAAATCGCGGAGGCTGTCGGAAACTGCGCTACCGTGCTATATAATGAGGACAACTATGCCAAGCTGCCCGAGGACCTTCAGACGGTTCTGCGGGAGTGCATGGACCAGATCCGGGAAAAGAACAACGAGATCACGCGTGATGAGGATGCCTATTATATCGAGAAGATGAAAGCCGAAGTTCCCGGGCTAACCGTGACGGAATCCGATTATGGGTCTTTGCTGCTGTGGGCCGTGCGGTCCATGAGGAGCTGGTCGCCAGCGTCTCTGATGAAGCGCTCTGCGATGCAATCCAAGCCCTGGCCTGAGCAAGGAAGGTTCCCTCCCTGCAAGGGTCTCGTTTGGGAGACAAATGGGACCCTTGCAGAAAACACAGGGGCGCCCACTGAGGTAAAACTTATAAAAAAGTATATGCGCCATTTTCCTTGGCCATTGTGCACGCTCCTCTCCGCCGGTCTTATGAGAGATATCATACAGCCGGGAGGGAAATGCGACAATGCCCCGCCGGGCCGGGCGATTTTCAGCTTGTCTCTTTGCCGGTTGTGCGGTAAACTGGACGTATCGCGGCGCCGGACGGGGTGCAGCCGTGGATACCGGAGCGCGCCGGGGCGCCTCCGGCATCTGCATCCGGTGGAAGCGCCCGCATCTGCATGAAACGAGAGGAAGCAGACATGGACTATCTGGACTTGGAAGCCCCCGGCCTGACGGCGGGGAATGTGGAAAAAATCGCCGCGCTGTTTCCCGCCGCCGTCACGGAGACGCGAGGCGCGGACGGGAAGGTGAAAAAGGCCGTCAACTTCGAGGTCCTCAAGCAGCTGCTGGCCCCCGACGTGGCGGAGGGGGAGGATCGCTACGAATTCACCTGGGTCGGCAAACGGGCCGCCATGGCCGAGGCCGCCCGCCCCACCTCCAGAACCCTCCGCCCCGTGAAGGCGGACAGCCGGGATTGGGACACCACCCGGAACCTCTACATCGAGGGAGACAATCTGGAAGTGCTGAAAATCCTCCAGGAGAGTTATCTGGGCGCGGTGAAGGTGATCTACCTGGACCCGCCCTACAACACCGGCAGCGATTTCATCTATCCGGATTCCTTTGTGATGGACCGCGGCGCATATCACGGTGCCAGCGGATACCGGGACGCGGAGGGGAAGATCAACTTTCAGCGGAAAAACACGTTTTCGGACGGCAGGTATCACTCCGACTGGTGCTCCATGCTCTTTTCCAGACTGCTGCTGGCCCGCAGCCTGCTCTCCCCGGACGGCGTCATCCTGATCTCCATCGACGACCATGAGTCAGCGAACCTGAAGAAGATCTGCGACGAGGTGTTCGGCGAAAGCAACTACCTGAACCAGTTCGCGTGGGTCTCCAATATCACGGGCCGCCAGATATCCGGCAGAGGCGCGGCCAAAACCTGGGAGTCCGTCCTGGCCTACGCCAGGGACATCGACGCGTGCGGCAGCCTGTCTATTGACATCCGCTTCGCCAGGGAGAAGATGCCCGATGCGTACAAGGGCTTTCGCAGGGACGTTCGGACGGACCGGCTGGGCCCCTTTGCGGTCGGCGATCCCCTCTACAATCATAATCGCAAGTTCAACGAAGAGACCCGGCCGAACCTCGTGTTCTCCATCTTCTATCAGCCCCAGACCCAGGAGATCTCCACAGGCGCCATCGGGGAGAGGCGGCCCGGGTGGTTCGAGCTGCCGCCCCATGCAAATGGGGACGGCGTGCACAAGTACCATGCCTGGCGGTGGTCCCGGCAGAAGATTGCGGACGAGCCATATAATCTGATCGTGCTCCCCACAGCGTCCGGTGGGTATGAGATCCACACCAAGATCAGGGACTTCGGCAGGACGCTGCTCAAGGACGTCATTCCCGACATCCCCAACGGAGACGCGGAGCTGCGGAAGCTGTTCGGCGGCCGGAAATTGTTTGACTACCCAAAGTCCGTGGACCTGTTGAGGACCCTGATCGGCTCTGTTCCGGGGAAGGATTTCGTATGCCTGGACCTCTTCTCCGGCTCCGCCACCACCGCCCACGCGGTGATGCGCCTCAACACGGAGGACGGTGGCCACCGCAGCTTCATTATGGTGCAGCTGCCCGAGCCCTGCGGTGAGAAGAGCGAGGCCGCCCAGGCGGGCTTCCAGACCATCTGTGAGATCGGCAAAGCCCGCATCCGCCGTGCCGGGGATCAGATCCGGACCGAATTCCCCGGTGCCTGTCCGGACATCGGCTTCCGGGTCTTCCGGGTGGACGAGGGCTGCCGGAAGGAGGTCCTCTATCCCCCGGAGGAGATATCCCAGCCGCTGATCGGGCAGACGGTGTCCAATATCCGGGAGGACCGCACCGACCTGGATCTGCTCTATGCCTGCCTGCTGGACCAGGGCCTGGGCATCCACCTGCCCCACACCAGCCGGGTGGTCGGCGGCTGCACCGTCCACCGGGTGGACGGCGGCGTCCTGGCGGCCTGTTTTGACGCTGGCGTTCCGGACACGGTCATCCGGGACATAGCTGCTTCCCGCCCCCAGTGGGCTGTCTTCCGGGACAGCGCCTTCGCCTCGGACGCCGCCAAGATCAACGTGACGGAGATCTTCAAAAGCCTGTCCCCCGGCACCCGCGTCCAGGTACTCTGAGTGCAGACCGTCCGCCTGGTTCCATTCCGCAGAAACTTTCCCCGTCTTGCCCGGATGTGTCCCCAGCGCACCGGACATAAGGAGGTGACCTCATGAAGCTCCAATTCAAGCACCAGCCCTTTCAGGCGGAGGCGGCCGCAGCGGTCTGCGATGTGTTCCGCGGCCAGTCACTGTGCGCCCAGGCACACCGGCAGGGCCTGGGCGCCGCGGCCGACAGGCCGCTGTCCCTGGCAGGGACCGGCACCGGCCTGTGCAACCAACCCCTGGCTCCGGAGCTGACCGACGCCCGGATCCTGAAAAATCTGCACGCGGTCCAGCGGCGCGTCGGATTGCCTCTGTCCAAGGCCCTGGCCGGGCCGGGGATCAACCTGTCCGTGGAGATGGAGACCGGCACCGGCAAGACCTATACCTATGTGAAAACCATCTACGAGCTAAACGCCCTCTACGGCTGGAGCCGGTTCATCATCGTGGTTCCGTCGGTGGCCGTCCGGGAGGGCGTCTACCGTTCCCTGCAGACGACCCAGGAGCACTTCGCCGGGGAGTACGGCAGGCGGCTGCGGTTTTTCATCTACAACTCCGACCGCCTCGCCCAGGTGGACCGCTTCGCCTCCGACAGCGCCATTCAGGTCATGATTATCAACATGCAGGCGTTCAACTCGGGCAGGAACCAGCGGATCATCGACCAGCGGCCGGACAGCTTCCGGGGCCGCCGCCCCATCGACGTCATCGCGGCCACCCGGCCTATTCTCATCATTGACGAGCCCCAGAGCGTGGAGGGCCGCCAGACTCGGGAGAGCCTGCGCAAGTTCAACGCCCTGTTCACCCTGCGCTACTCCGCCACCCACCGGGAGGCGTACAACATGGTGTACCGTCTGGACGCCCTGGACGCCTATAACCGGCATCTGGTGAAACGGATCGCCGCCCTGGGGGTGACCTTCACATCCTCCCCCGCCGCTGGCGGCTTTGTCTATCTGGAGGGCGTGGACCTGAGCCGGGACAGGGCCCCCGCCGCCCGGATCGGTTTTGAGGTCAAAGGGGCGTCCGGCATTCGGACGGTGGTGAAACAGCTGCGCCGGAAGGCGGATCTGTTCGCGGCGTCCAACGGCCTGGCCGAATACGCCGACCGCTATGTGGTGGCAGAGATCGACGGTCGGGACAGCTCGGTGACCTTTCTCAACGGCCTGAAGCTATATGCCGGTCAGTTCAGCGGCGGCGAGGAGCGGACAGCTCTCCAGCGCCGGGTGCAGATTCGGGAGACCATCCGCACCCACCTCCGCCGGGAACGGGAGCTGTATTCCAGGGGAGTGAAAGTGCTGTCCCTCTTCTTCATCGACGAGGTGTCCAAATACCGCCTGTACGACGGGGACAGCGGCAGCGGCCGCAGCGGCGAGTACGCCAAAATGTTTGAGGAGGAGTACGTCGCCGTGGCGGAGGCGTTCCGGCGAGAGATCGACGACCCGGCGTACCGGGCCTATCTGGACGGCATCGATGCCCGCGAGACCCACCAGGGCTACTTCTCCGTAGACCGGCGGAAGGGCCGCCAGGCCCGCTTTGTGGAGGGAAAGATCGACCGCAAGAGCCGAACCTCCTTCGACGCGGACGCCTATGACCTGATCATGCGGGACAAGGAGCGGCTGCTCAGCCTGGATGAACCTGTGCGGTTCCTCTTCTCTCACTCCGCCCTCCGGGAGGGGTGGGACAACCCCAATGTGTTCCAGATCTGTATGCTGAAGCCCCAGACGGAGTCGGAGATCCGCAGCCGCCAGGAGATCGGCCGCGGTCTGCGCCTGTGTGTCAATCAGGAGGGCGAACGCATGGACGAAAGCGTCCTGGGCGGGGCGGTGCAGGAGCTGAACAAGCTGACGCTCATCACCGATATGGAGTTCGGCAGATTCGCGGAGGCCCTGCAGCAGGGGCTGGCGGCGTCCCTTGCCGGCCGCCCCCGGATGGTGGAGCCGGGCCTGTTTGCCGGCAGGCTCCTCACTGGCACCACCGGGGCACGGGTCCGGGTGACGCGGGAGCTGGCAGATGAGATCTGTGCCGCTCTCCGGAAACAGGGCTATGTGAAGGACCGCGTCCTCACCGGCAGCTTCTTTGCGGACCGGGACCGGGGTGCCGTCCGGCTGGGCGGAAGCCTTCAGGACCTCAGCGCCGCCGTGGCGCAAGTCCTCTCCGGCGTCTATACCCCCCGGGCCATCCCCGCGGAGAACGCCCACGGCGGCAACGTCACCGCCCGGGCGGACCCGGAGAAGCTGCAGACCGAGGCGTTCCGCTCCCTTTGGGCGCGGGTCGGCCCCAAGTCCTTCTACACCGTCTCCTTTGACACCCGGGAGCTGATCGGGAACGTCATCCAGGCTCTGGACGCGCATCTACAGGTGACCCCCGTCTCTGTCCGGACGGTGTATGGCGAGCAGGCGACGCAGCTGCAGTCCCGGGAACAGCTGCTTCAGGGCCGGGCCTTCCGCCGCAGGGAAAGCCGTGTGCAGGCCGCCGGTCCCCCGGCGCCGGGCGGTGTACGGTATGACCTAGTGGGCAGGCTGGTGGAGGAAACCGGCCTGACCCGTACCACTGCGGCAGCCATTCTCCAGGGCATAGCCCCTGAGACATTTGCCATGTTCCGCCTGAATCCGGAGGATTTCCTCCTCCAGGCCTCCAGGCTCATCAACCGGGAGAAGGCGGCCGCCGTCGTCCGGCACATCACATACCACCGGCTGGACGCGTCGTATGACGCCGCCCTCTTCACCAATGCCGTCCGCCGGGGCAGGCTGGGGTGCACCGCCGTGCCCGCCGCCCATTCGATCTCAGACTATGTGATCTGTGACACCGACAGGGAACGGGCCTTTGCCGAGGCGCTGGAGGCCAGCGAGGCGGTCAGATTATATGTCCGACTTCCCAAGTCCTTCTTCATTCCCACCCCGGTGGGGCGGTACACGCCCGACTGGGCCATCGCCCTCCGGGACCGCGCAGGGGATCCCGTCTATTTCGTGGCAGAGACCAGCGGCAGGGCCCCACAGCCCCAGGGCGTGGAGGCGGCGAAACTCCAGTGCGCCCGCGCACACTTCGCCGCGGTCAGCGGCGGAGAGGTGATGTGCGGCGCCGTCCGTGACTTGGATGAGCTCCTGCGCATCGTGGGCTGAAGCCCCGGGGCCGCACAGTATGCACGGCGGCGTATGGAAGGCCCCCCGCTATGGACAGAGAAGCGCGGCCTGAAATCAAGTGATTTCAGGCCGCGCCGGCTTGTGTGCAGCTGTGAGGTCTGCAAGAATTCGAATACACTGCCGGTTCCCCGGCTTTCAGCAAGCGGGCCGCCGCAGCGGCACGCTCCGGAACTCCGGCCCGGCGGAGTCTGTTTGAGCCGCCGCATCCCCGGTGCGCCGCCAAAGCCGGCCCCCATCTCAGGGCAGAACTGCCTGTGCCAGGCGGTTGTCAATGCCCTGTCCCCTCCCCCGCCCGGGGTGCGCCGCCCCGCCCCCGCAGACGGCGGAACCGCCGGTGAGAAGCAGTCTTCCCGCCGTTCTCACGCCGTCCCGTGGGGGATGATGACCTTCTCCACCCGGATCTTCCCATCCTCCGCCTCCGCCGTCATCATGGTGATCTCCTGATGGAACCGCCGAGGGCCGCAGGAGCCCGGGTTGAGCCAGAGGACGCCGCCTTTCTCCTCCTGCACGTACTTGTGGGAGTGGCCGAACACCACCGCGTCCACACCGGCCAGGTCCGCCGGGACCTCCTTTCTGTTGTGGACCATGAAAAAGGTCACGCCGCCCAGGGTAACGGTGAGATCGTGCGGGATGGCCTCCGCCCAGTCCTTGTCGTTGTTGCCCCGGACGATGTACAGCGGCGCATACTGCCGCAGCTCATCCACGATGCTCTGCCTGTTGATATCTCCGCCATGGAGGATGGCGTCGGCGGTCTTTAGATGCTCCGTGACCTCCGGCCGCAGCAGGCCGTGGGTGTCGGAGAGAATGGCAAGTTTCATAGGTTTCCCCTCCCCCTCAGATGATAATGCCCTCGCAGTGGTCGATCTCGTGCTGGATAATCTGGGCCGTCCAGCCGGTGAAGGTCTTGATCCGCTCCTGGAATTTTTCGTTCTGCCAGCGGACCTTGATGGACTCCCACCGCCGGGCTCTGCGGGTGCCGGAGAGGGACAGGCACCCCTCCTCCGCCTCATAGGGGCCGGCCCTTTTCACGATCTCCGGATTGAACATGACCATATAGCCGCCCTGGTTGTCGAAGGCGATGATGCGCTTGTTCACGCCGATCATGTTGGCCGCCATACCTACGCAGCCGTCCCTGTGGACTTCCAGTGTCTCCAGCAGATCCGCCGCCACCGGCAGGTCCTCCGGAGAGGCGGGCTCGGCCTTTTGGGCCAGAAATGCCTGGTCTTTGCAGATGTCCCGAATCATGATGGGTCCTCCTTGTGTCGTTGAATCGCCGCCGCTATGGTCTCCGCCGCAATGCGGGCCCCCTGCCCGCTGGGGTGGACGCCATCGGCGGCGTAGAGGTCCTGCGTGCCGGGCAGCTGGTAAAACCGCCGCCCCACGTCGGCAAGCAGGGCGCGGTTTTCCTCCGCCGCCCTGCGGTACGCCGCGGACAGGTTCCGGGCCATCCCACCATAGTCCCATCCCTTGGCCGACAGCCGGGCCCCACCCTTCTGATAGGCCCAGGTGGCATAGAGCACCGGGATGGCCCCGTTCTCCCGGATCTGCCGGCAGAGCCGCTCCACGCTGGCGAAAAAGCTCCCGGGAGCGGTGATGGGGCCGTGGCTCATTTCCTGCAGCACCACATAGTCCCACTGCTCCTTTGCAAGCGCCGCCTGCGTTCGGGCGCCCAGCCGGGTGTTCGGGTTCAGATGCTCGGACAGCCGGGCCCCGCCCCGGGTATGGCAGACCACTTCCGCCCCGGTCAGTTCCGCCAGAATGTCCGGCATATCTTGGGCAGAGGTGAGGCTGTTGCCCAGCATCAGAATCCGCATGGTGCTCCTCCTTGTCTCGTTTCCGTGCGCGTCTGCGCGAAAGGCTCCCGCCGTCAATGCTCGGGGCAGCGCTCCATAAGCCCCCTGCCGGATTTGCTGATATCCCCATATCCCGCCGGAGCCGCAGCGGCCCGCTCTGGGCGGCACCGGTTCTCCCATTGATGGTTCCCTCCAGCAGGCGCACGGTGCCGGGGAACGATGCGTTTCATGGGGCGAAATCCCGGCGGCAAGGGCCCTGTGCCCCTGCTCCGCGAAGTGGCACACCGTCATAGGCCGGGGAGACGTTCCACCGCCCGGCAAGGGTCCGGCAGCACCCGGCGAAGGTCCGGGAAGCGGCAATGAGCATTTGGCCCGGCACCCATTCCCCCGGGGACCGGGACGGCAACGCGAACAGAGGGATCTTCCCCCGTGCCAGCTCCAGGCCGGTCAGGAATCGCTCCATCCGCTCCGCCGTGGCCTTGGGCCTGCGGCCCTGCAAAAGGTCATTGGTGCCCAGCATCACGATCAGCAGGTCGGTGTCCGCCGGAATGTCAGGTGCCGCGTCGGGGAGCTCCCGGCCGTTGGCGCCCCAGTTGCCCAACACCCATCCGGTTTCGGCCGCCAGGATGTCCACCCATCAGCTGCCCGGGGCACAGCGCCCGCCCAGCCGGGACCGGGGATCGTAGCCCCAGGTGCTGGAATCGGCGAAACAGATGACCTTCCTCACAGCTGTCCCTCCAAGGCACAAGCCCCGGACGTGCCCTCACCTTCCCCGCATCCCGTTTAGGCCGGTGCGTGCGGTGCTATTCTGCCTGCGGCATTTGTGATTTCATCACGGTGCAATTCATAGATATGCGGTATGATGAACCCACTCAATTTAGGGAGGCATGCTATGAATTCCGTGAAAAAGCGGCGCAGAGCCGTGGTGGACCCGTCAGCCTGTGTGGCCTGCGGCTGCTGTGTGAAGGTCTGTCCCCTGCAGGCCATTGAGATCGTGCGGGGCGTTATGGCCCAGGTCCGGCAGGACAAATGCGTGGGCTGCGGCAAGTGCGCCAGGGAGTGTCCGGCCAGCGTCATCAAAATCCGGGAGGTAGAGGCATGAAGAAGCACTGGTACGACTATCTGTGGATCGCTTCGCTCCTGTACCTCCTGCTGGGATTTTTCAACATTCTGTTTGCCTGGCTGGGCCTGCTGTGCTTCTTCATCCCCCTCATCATCTCCGTGGTCAGCGGGACCAAGAGCTACTGCAACCGCTACTGCGGCCGGGGCCAGCTGTTTGGGCTGCTGGGCGGGCGCTTCGGGCTGTCCCGCAGGAAAGACATCCCCAAATGGATGAAAAGCAAGGCGTTCCGATACGGATTTCTCGCCTTTTTCTTCGCCATGTTCTTTCTGATGCTGTGGAACACCTATTTGGTGTTCGCCGGTGTGCGGGATCTGGGGCAGGCGGTCACCCTGCTGTGGACCTTCAAGCTGCCCTGGAACTGGGCCTACCACGGCACCCTTTTCCATCCCGGCGTGGCGCAGTTCGCCTTCGGCTTCTACGGCGTCATGCTCACATCCACAGTCTTGGGGCTAATCACCATGGTGCTGTTCAAGCCCCGCAGCTGGTGTGTCTACTGCCCCATGGGCACCATGACACAGCTGATCTGCAAAGCAAGGAACAGCCGCACATGACCGTGCCGTATCACGCGGCTCAATCCTGCAACTGCCGCAGCCTGTCCTCATCAAGGAGCCGGACCATGCCCCGGGAGAGCCGCACCATGCCCTCGCTCTGAAAATAGCGCAGCATCCTGGTAATCACCTCCCGGTGGGTGCCCAGGTGATTGGCAATGGCCTCATGGGTGATCTTCAGCACGCTGCTCCCCTCGATGGAAGCCTCCTCCAGCAGAAAGGCCGCCACCCGCTTGTCCAGGCTCTTCCACATGACCTGCTCCATCAGCCACATGACCTCGGAGAACCGGCTGGCCATCAGCTCGTTGGTGTAGTTGGCCACAGGCGCCGACGTCTCCATGATGTCCTGGTAGACCTCCGCGGGAATGACCCAGAGGTCCGTGTCCTTCTCCGCCTGGATGGTGACCTCAAACTGGATGGAGCGCATGATGCAGGACGCAGAGAACAGGCACAGATCCCGGTCGAACAGGCGGTAAATGGTGATCTCCCGCCCCTCATCAGAGAGGATATAGGCCCGGAGCTGCCCCGCCTTCACCAGGAGGAGTCCGGTGCAGTCCATGTCCCCGTTGTGCAGGATCGTCCCCTTCTTCACGGTTCGGAAATTCAGATTGCTGCGGATCCGGTCCTGCTGGTCTGTTTGGAGCTTGTTCCAGATGGGAAAATAGTCCTGAAAGGTCATTCCGTGTCCCTCCTCATCGTGTTCTCAGTATAGTTGACAGGAGCTTTGCTGTCAACCGGCCCGCTTTTCGGAAAATCCCGTGTTTTGGGTGATGTCGTCACAGAAAAATCGCGGACTTTCGGTTATACTAGGACCAAACCAAGGAAAGGAGCTGACCAGCATGGCGGCTATCAATCTAAACAAGGAACAATTCCAGCAGATGGCAGAGGGCGGCAAGCCCATCCTGGTGGATTTCTGGGCTCCCTGGTGCGGCTACTGCCGCCGGATCGGGCCCGCGTATGAGAAGATCGCGGACGAATACGGCGACCGTCTCACCGTGGCGAAGGTAAACATCGACGAGGAGGCCGCGCTGGCCGAGGCGGCGCAGATCGAGGTCATTCCTACGCTGGTCCTGTATCGGGACGGGAAAGCCGTGGATTCTATCGTCAACCCCGGGTCCAAAGCGGCCATCGACCAGTTCATCCAGGAGGCTATGGCGAAGTAAGGAGGCGGAATCCATGGGCGAAACTCGTGTCTACGACATGATCGTGGTGGGCGGCGGGCCGGGCGGCTATACGGCGGCGCTCTATGCAGCCAGGGCCGGGCTGGATACACTGGTGCTGGAGAAACTCTCGGCAGGCGGGCAGATGGCCCTGACGGAGGAGATCGACAACTATCCCGGCTATGAGGACGGGATCGACGGCTTCACCCTGGCGGAGAAGATGCAGCGGCAGGCAGAGCGGTTCGGTGCGCAGACAGCGTACGCACAGGTGGAGCGCATGGAACTGACCGCTGCCCCCAAGGCGCTGAAGACCAGCGAGGGGACCTTTTATGCCAGGACGGTAATCCTTGCCACCGGAGCCAATCCCAGGGAGCTGGGCCTTGCAGGCGAGGAGGCCCTGGTGGGCCGGGGTGTGGCCTACTGTGCCGCCTGCGACGGGATGCGCTACAAGGGCAAAACGGTCGCCGTGGTGGGCGGCGGGAATTCCGCCGCCGGCGACGCCCTGCTTTTGAGCCGTATCGCCGAAAGGGTGGTCCTGGTGCACCGCAGGGACCAGCTGCGGGCCACGAAGATCTACCACGAGCCACTGATACAGGCAGAGAACGTGGAATTCCGCTGGAACAGCACTGTTACGGAGCTGCTGCACGAAGAGAAGCTGACCGGCATCCGGCTGCGGGATGTGCAGACCGGGGCGGAATCCGTCCTTCCCTGCGACGGGCTCTTCATCAGCGTCGGCAGAAAGCCGGCCACGGAGCTGGTGAAAGGCCAGCTGGAGCTGGATGCCGGCGGCTATGTGACGGCGGACGAAACCACAAGGACCAATCTCCCCGGCGTCTATGCCGTGGGCGATGTACGGACGAAGCCGCTGCGCCAGGTAGTGACGGCCGTGGCCGATGGGGCCATGGCGGTCCACATGGCGGAAGAATATCTGGCAGGCGGCGCCTGATCGAAGAAATGCGGCAGAGAACGGCTGAAGTCCTCCCGCATATATGCCCATCCCGTTCAAAATGCAGGCATCCGGGATGCAGGCGGCCTGAAAAGAACACAGCTGCCCGGAGTATCTGATGGAACAGATTCCTCCGGGCAGTTTTTGTATCCTTGTTTTGCAGAGCGGCAGGCCACGGAAAAGGAACCTGTCATGCGGCAAACCGCGCGGTCCGGCGGAGCCCTTTGGGCAGGATCCTCAGTTCTGTTCCAGCAGCCGTCTGACTTCTGAAATACTGTCCACCGGCCGGGCACAGGCGCCGTTCCGGCATAGATAGTACCGGACGCCTGTCTCCGGAATCGGATAGGCCTCCGTGAAGGGGGCAAGCTCCTCCAGCGGCTTTGCCGTCTCCGGCGTTTTCACCAGCACCGTCAGTTCGGGCCTGGAGGCCTCCCGCAGAAAAGCCGCCAACTCCTCCGGCATGGTCCGGGCCGCGCAGACCAGCTCCGCCGAGGGCCACAGCTCCTCCAGAAACACCAGCATGGCAAAACCGTGTCCGGCGGGATAGGTCCGGGTGGCCCCAGCCAGATAGCCCAGCTGCAGATCGGCGGCGGTCCGCCAGCGGGCCTCCCCGGTGAGGCGGGCCAGGCGGGAGAGAACCAGCGCCGCTGCCGCATTGCCCGACGGCATGGCCCCGTCATAGGTCTCCTTTGTCCGGGTGATGAGCTGTTCCCCATCCGCCGCGTAGGGGTAAAACCCGCCGTTTTTCCCGTCAAAAAACTGCTCCAGCAGCCGTGCCGTCAGGTCCCCGGCCTCCGCCAGATAGGCGGTCCGGAAGGTCACGCCGTAGAGTTCCAGCAAGCCCCAGGCGCAGAAGGCGTAATCATCCAGCTTTCCGGGGTGGGCCGCCTGCCCCGCCCGCCATCTGGCCAGCAGACGACCGTTTTCCTCTGTGAGGCTCCGCTTCAAAAATGCCGCGGCTCCCACGGCGGCGTCCCGATAGCGGGGCTCATCCAGGGCCAGTCCCGCCCGGGCCAGGGCCGCAATCATCAGTCCATTCCATGCGGCAAGCACCTTGTCGTCCCTGTGGAGGCAGGTCCGTTCCAAGCGGTAGGCATACACCCTCTCCCGCAGGGGCCTGATGCGCACCGGCTCCCGCTGGACCTGTTCCCGGCCGATTAGGTTGAGGATATTTTTCCCCGCAAAGTTCCCCGTCTCGGTGACGCCGTACCAGCCGCAGAACGCCTCTGCGTCCTCCGGTCCCAGCAGGTCTCTCAGCTCGCCTTCGGTGAATACATAGTATTTCCCCTCCTCGCCCTCGCTGTCCGCGTCCTGTCCGCAGTAGAATCCGCCCTGAAAATCACGCAGCTCCCGCAGGACGTAATCCAGCGTGCGGCGGACGATCTCCCCATAGAGCGGGCGCCGGGTCTGCTGATAGGCCTCCGTATAGGCCAGTGCCAGCAGGGCGTTGTCATAGAGCATCTTTTCAAAGTGGGGCACCAGCCACATTTCATCGGTAGAGTACCGGGCAAAGCCGCCGCCCACATGGTCGAACAGGCCGCCTCGGTACATGCTCTCCAGCGTCTGCTCCGCCATGGCCCCGGCCTGGGACTCCCCTGTGCGCCGGGCGTACCGGAGCAGGAAGATCAGATTATGAGGCGTGGGGAATTTTGGCGCGTGCCCGAAGCCGCCCCAGCGGGTGTCAAAACTCCGGGCGTAAAGGCCCGCCGCCATGCCTGCCAGTGCCCGGTCTGGAAAGCCGGTGCCTGCGCCCTCCGCTTCCCTGAGCCGGTCGGTCAGCGCCTCTCCGGCGGTCAGCAGACTGCCCCTATCTTCCCGCCACAGGCGCGCCGCCTGCTGCAGCAGGGACAGCAGCGCCTGTCTGGGGAGGTACGTCCCCGCCCAGAAGGGCTCCTGCTCCGGCGTGAGCAGCACCGTCAGCGGCCATCCGCCGGAGCCTGTCATAGCCACGCAGGCGGCCATATAGACCGCGTCCACATCCGGGCGCTCCTCCCGGTCGACTTTGATCGGGATAAAATCCCGGTTGATCGCCTCCGCCACCGTCTCGTCCTCAAAGGACTCATGGGCCATGACGTGGCACCAGTGGCAGGTGGAGTAGCCGATGCTGAGGAACACCGGCTTGTCCTCCTCCCGTGCGGTCTGGAATGCCTCGCTCCCCCAGGGCCGCCAGTCCACGGGATTTTCCCGGTGCTGGAGCAGATACGGGGATTGTTCAAATTGCAGCCGGTTGGGCATGGGTCGTCCTCCTTTGACCGGGCGGCGCACTGCCGCCCGCATGGTTCCGCAGGTTTTCCGTCCAGTGCCGCGCTTGCCCCCTGCTTATACAAGGCGTTTTCCCCATCCGGCACGGGCCGGGGGCCGCAGTTTGTTCCGCGGACTTCCGCCTCAGCGGGCCAGATCCGGCGGGAGCGGCCGGGCAAAGCGCGCCCCTGGTGTCGGACCGGGCAGGTAGATTCCGGCAAGTAGCGCCCTGGCCCGCCAAGGTATCCAGGTCGTCATGCCTTCCCCCGCCAAAAAGTCTTGCAGTGGGCCTTTTCGGTGCGGTTGAAGGCGATCATCCGGCGCAGCAGCGTGTAATCCACGTCCCTCTCCCACGGGATGCGGAACAGCATTTTGCCCCGGCATAGCCGCCCCGGGCGATTTCCCGGAAAAAGCCCTCCAAGCCCGCCCCGGAGAAACGGCCAGATGCCCGGCGGAGACGCTGATCCCGACGATGAACGTCCCATGATCTGTGAACACAGGCTGGTTCCATGCAACCCTGAGCTCCAGGCCGGAAAACGTCCGTTCCGCCCACTCCAGCACCTCCGCCATACGGACGCGGCGCTGCGGCGCTTTCGCCTGCGCCAGATAATCTGCTAAGGTCTCCAATCCACCCGCCCCTTCACATCCAAAGAGCAGAAATAGTCTGTGCATTTCAGGAGGGATTATCACCCCTCGCCTCAAGCAGCGGCGCCCCGGGCGGCCGCTCTTCCGTCAGGACCTGCAGCCTGTTCCGGAAACGAGGGCCTCCTTCAGGTTCATTTCCTGCCCTCCTTGCCCAGGCTGATCTTGTATCCATCATAAGTGAAAAAGGGCCGCACCCGGGCGGAGGTGGACCAGGTAACTGCCTGTCTCACCGGGTACACGCTGGCGGACCTCGCCCGGCTGGAGCGGTCCAGCGTCACCTGCGCTCACTTTTTTCAACGTGCCCCCGCCATGAATCCTGACCGTGCCCTCATCACCGACAAGGTCTGCGGTGTCCGGGTATGGGACCTGCTGATACGGGATATCCGGTATCTGGGCAAGCTGGTGGACGAGCTGCCCAAGGGACCCCTATGGAGCAGATTCTCCGGAAAAACAAGTATGTCCCGGAGCTTCTGGCCTTTCAGAAACTCGGGGCTGTTTTCGCCTCGAGAGCCCTTTGCTTTGCCGCCGAGAAGGGGCAGCGTTTTCCGATGCACTGGCTGTTTCGGGCACTGTAAGAGCAGACGGGCACGCTGTGCTGCATCTCCACCCCCAGGTGCTCCCGGACAAAGTCCACGGCAGCCTGGACGGCCAGCCAGGAATCCCGTTTGCAGCACCGGGGGCCACCCACCTTGCCGATGCTGTCCAGGGCCCGGGCGGTCATCTGATTGCTCAATCCCCAGGGCTCCCGGGCCAGGGGCGTGGATGCCGTGGCGATGGCCAGGAACTGCCCCGCGCTGATCCCCGCCCCGCAGGCGCCCCAGAAGCCGCAGGCCCCGCCGGGGACAGCTTTGCCCCGGCTGTACATCTCCCGGAGAGCGCTCTCCAGGTCCAACTTGCCCCCGGCATTTTTATAGGCGGTGAGCAGCGCCGCTCCCACCATCACATGGTGCTCTGGCCCGTGCATATGGCAGAAGGACAGGTCCATCATCCGGCGGAGGATAGCGGCGGGGTCGGCGGAAGTCTCCGCCAAGCACAGGCCGAAGATGGTGTCCATGCCCTGGGTATGGCAGTCATTGCAAACATAATGGCCGTTGACGCACCGGGTCTTGCTGGATTCCTTTTTATGGCAGATGGCGCACTCCATGTCCTCGTCCCGGACCAGATATTCCAGCGGTGCCTTGCAGATCAGGCATTCTTCTGGATGCAAATCGATCACTCCTCCCTTATCCGCAGCGCAGGAAGTCACGCGGCTGCGCAGTCCCGACGCCCCCCACAATATGCTGTGGGGAAATGTTCTTTCTCATAAATCGGCTCCCCCCGATGCGTTCATCCACACATCAGCTGTGTACTCTCTCCTGTTATTTTCTATCATACAATAGCCAAGATAACCCGCTGAATGTAAAATCCGCTTAAGGGGAGCAAACATTTTCTCCGGCTGTACATGCAGTCATTCTATCCGTTCAGCGTTTTCCGGAAGCATAGTCGCCCATATGGATGTCCACCACTCCCCTGGGCGGCTGGATCAGGGCATCCTCGTACTGGCACTTCCACTGAATCTCCCGGCTCATCCGGCCATTCTCTATGCCGTCAATCGTTTCCCCATCCCCAATGGGGTTATCATGCTCCAGTATGTACGACGCCGCATTATAGGCGTGGTTCACTACCCAGTTGGGATCCATGCTATGGAAGTGGTACTGGAGGTCCGGCAGGAACAGGGTGTTCATGCCCACTGTGTCGATGAGCATATCCTCGGTGCCCTCAATGTTGAAGAAGCGGACATTGACACCAAATCGGATGAAGCGGTCCGAGCCCTCGATCTGGTGGGAACGCACATATTCCGCCAGCAAGAGCTTGCCGCAGTTCTGGAAATAGAACGCCTCACAGGTGGGGTACAGCTCTGCCAGGGCCTCCACGAAGTCGGCGTCCAGGTTGGCCCTCTCCAGGGCCGGAAGCGCCGCCGCCAGCATATCAGTGGCCACGACCTGATACCGGCACTCCCGAAAGATTCGCTCTCGGTCCTCCCGGCAGTCCCACATCTGGCTCATAAGGAACGCATCGAAGCCCTTGCCCTTGAATTTGTCACATCCCATCACCATCAGCTGCACCGGGCATTTGCCGTCCTGAAATTCCGCGATATGATCCAGGGCAGCAAAGCCTGCCATCTTTTTATCACGGCAGAAACACTCTACCGCGCCGATGTGCTTTTTCATCACAGCGGTCATCTCATCCTTGTCCGGCATGTCTACCGGCTCTTTGAACAGCATTTGAATGAGATAGGGGCCGCCGGGCTGGGGCCCTTTTTTGTCATCCAGGTTTTGCCGGAACACTTGATTACTCATTTTTGTCCTCCTTATAGCAGCAGACCATGTAACAACGGGCGATCGCTACTTTGTATGCGGGGTTACTCCAAAAATCAAAAAAAGAGCCACACTAAATAGAACCAATCCGATGAAGTTGCGCTCTATCAGCAGTTTTATGGCCAAGAGAAGCAGCAGACCACAAACCAGAATAATAATACCATTCATTTCTTTTTATCCATTTTGTCAGGGAACAGCTTGAACCGAAACGCCAGTTCCTGATTAACGATTTCCTTGGGCAGCTTTCGGGGATTGGCGATTAGATACCAAGCCCGATAAGTCCGCTTTTCCATGTCCTGCTCCTGAAGGTAGATCTGATAGCCCGCTTCGTCCTCCTCCGTCCAAGTGTCATACTGCTTCTTGGCCTGGACATGGTTTCCCACGACCACGTCCAATTCCTCCACGGAGCGGCTGGCGGCCCAAGCATGGTCCACATCGCCAGCATGGGAGAAATAGAAGATTTGCATCCCCATCCACCGGCGCACCTTGCTTTCCGGCGTTCCACGCAATTCCGCCTGACGGCGGTACTCCGCCAGCTGCTCTGGTGTTCCGTATCTTTCCACCGCCTGCTCCTCCACATGAATACGCCAACTGTAATCCTCCGGCTGGGTAAAGGGGGCGCAGACCGGCTGTAACGCCTCTGCCGGGTCCTCCTCAAAGCGGTCGATAAAGTCAAGGTAGCGGGCTTTGATTAAGGGCAGAAAAGTGTCCAGCAACCCGGTATCCAACCGCAGGTCCTCTGTCAGCATCCGGAAGAACGAACCGCCTGTTATCGGTTCTATTTTGAAAGAGTAGAGAAAGTCATCCCCCTGCTTAATGATGCAGCTGAATCCCACCTCCACATTTCCATGGCCGATTTCGTAGTCTATGTAGTTGTAGCGGCTCCGCTCAAACCAGATCAGGTAGGTCAGGCCGTTTTTCGTTCTCTTTTTGAAGTTGCCCTTTTTCAGACGCTTCCAGCCCTTTTCCTCCAGCCCCAGCCCGTTCCACAGGTAGTCCAGAAGCTCCTGAAATATATCTGCCGGGCGTTTTTGTTCCATAAAATCCTCCCAACCGCTTATGCTTGTTCCTCACTTTTTCCAATCACATCCGCTAATTGAGTACTGACAGTATCTATGTAGAGATGCACCCCATCCCGATCACAGTGGTACAGGTTTGAGTAGCTTGTACTCTCATTAGGGCGGATAGGGTTAGGCTCCACCACCTCGGTAGCTTCCAGCAGACCGACACCCAGTTCCGCCGCGGCAGTGAGAGCCTTTTTCAGCACGGCAAGCTGTCCGTTACTCCAAAGTCCCTCCAAATCCTCCAGCACCTTTGGGTCCTGCTCCAGATCCCGGAGAAGCTGTGTAACCTGCTTTGGAGACAGGTACACGCCGGAACAGTAGTTTTCAATGATCTGATTTTCTGCCGGATTTGGAAAAGCTGTTGGTGTCACCTGTGCCCATGGGGTGAAATACCGGGCATATTCCGGCTTTTCTTCCACCAGGAAAGAAAAGGCACTGCCTCTGGTGTAATAGTAATCCCGGAAAAAGCCCTGGATCACCGCAATATAAAAGCCGTGGCTCTTATCAAACAATTCATCCGGCTCTGTCCCCGCACCGACCCGCAGAGTATCCAGATATTTTTCCGCATAGAAGTCCTCCATTCCGTGCTGTGCGGCAAGGGCCAGCACCTTTTCCTCCTGCCCCTGCTGTACCCAGGAAAGCGGGGTAAAATACCATTCCCGCATTTCTTCCGGCGAAATCGGGTGAAAACTGACATCGTATCCCATAAAGCTCCTCCTTAATAATCCAGTAAAATGGGCACCTGCTGTTCCTCGGCAAACCGCATGGCCCGCCAGAACATGGAGAAGGCGAACTTGGCAAGGGACTGGGTATCATACTGGGTATGCTCCGAGATGTCCGCCTTGCTGTACTGTCCATCCGGGCCTACGGTTCCGTCTGCCGGGTATCCCTCCGTGTCTGCCCAATCAAGGATGGTATCCTCATCGGCCTGCCACGCCAGCTGGTTCAGCTTCTCCAGCTCCTTCCGCAGTCCGCCCACCGTGCCGATGGCGGCGGTGTCGTCGGTAGGCAGAGGTGCTTGGAAGAAGAAGGCGTCCGGCAGAGGCAGCCACCAGGTAGCCCCACGGAACAGGGACCATACCCGCTCCTGGTCCGCCGCAAGGCGGGCGACCAGGGGATGCTCCCCGAAGTTCCAGTCCTTCTCCACAGTGGGAGGCACCGGTTCCTCGTATGTATGGCAGGCGGCCGCCAGCAGCATGGCGCCGAAGGCATCCCAATCCGGCTTGTCGGTGTAGTAGGGGCTCTCGTTATTCTCCGGCCAGGGAGCGTAGGGGGGCTGGCCCGGCTGAGAAATGGCGTTCAGAATCTGATCCCGCCAGTTCTCCACCGCCGCCTGGACCTCGGCCGGGGACAGTTCCTCCTCGTTGTCAGCGGGTTCCCCGTCCGGGGTGATGCGGTTGAAGGCGTATCCGTTTTCCTCCGCCCACTGCTGAACAACGGTTTTCCAGTTGTGAGAATAGTACCGGGTCAATGTTCCGGCGTAGATATCAAGTCCCATTATGATGCCTCCTTTTTTGTCTGTACGGTCATTCTTTTGCCGGAGCGAACAGTCGGTCAATCTTCTCCAGATTGTATTCCAAGATCCAGTCATTGAATTGATGATAGAGCGGCAGTAGCAGCTCCCGTGAGCCGCCCAGTATATCCAACCCACGGTCATCGTACAGATGGTAGAGGAATGGCCCCGGCCCGGTCAGATAGACGCTGGACACAAAGCCGTTCCAGCCGCCGATGTCCCCCAGAATGATCTCCTGGAGAAGCCGCTCCGGTTGAAAGCTGATTTTGCTGAGATCCCAGTAAAACTGTACTTGTGCATATGTATCCCCGTCCTCGTCCATCATGGTCGCTGTGACCTGCTCATGCGGGGCAGGAAGTGCGGCCCTCTGCTGGATGGCCGTCAGCAGGGACTCGACAGGTTTTTCTTCGGGATACCCGTCAATCCGCAGAATACCCGGCGGCGCTGGAAGGTTCCGGTAGATCATAATCGCCCGCTCCAGTGCGCCTTGAACATAGGCGGGGTTTGGAGTTAGTTTCTCGGTGTTCTCGTCCGAATAGGTGCATTCCAGATAGACTGGTTCATCTCCGCCGATTTCAAACCGGATGGCGACCGGGGCATGATGGAACAGCGGATGTTCCAGCCACGCCATACCAAGATTATGTAAGATGGTGTCAAAATCCTCCGCCAGCATTGCACACCTCCACTATTTCCACTCAAAGGGCTCCTTTAAGTGGCATTTCTCCATAATTTTCTTTTCCAAAGCTTCATAGGCATCCATATCCTCTGGCTGCGCTGGAATACCCTTTTCCCACCAATAACCGTTCCCATAGTAGAAAAACATGGCCCAGTAATAAGGCCGGTCATGGCTGAATATCGCCACTCCCACGGCATCGGCCACTGGCTCTGCCAGCGGTGCGCGTTCCACTGTCTGAGAGGCTTCCTCATAGGAGATCCCCACCAGCTCCACCAGCAGGTGCTTCACCAGTTCGCAGAAGCTATACTGGTTGAAGATGACCTGACCATTCTCATCTTTGAACACAAGTCCATCTCTCACCATAGTATTTCTCTCCGTTTCTTAACCTGCATCCTTGGCATGGGCATAGTCCCGTCAAGTCATCTCATACAGCAGGGCAGCGTCGCTCTGCACCAGCTCCAGATGGGAGCGCAGCGTTTCAAGTCCGCTTTGCACCGCCTCGGTGGGCAGCTCCCAGTCTGCGGCAATTTCGGCGGCCAGCTCCGGGAGGCTCTGCTCCCGCAGAGTTGCCAGCAGTTCAGACGCCAGCTCTCCCTCCAGCAGAGCGCAGTCCAGAGTGTTCTCCGTCTGGGGAGCGGGAAATCGGACATCCAGATCCAGCTCGCTCTCACACCAGTCCCAGATGGCCATGTAGACCGCGCCGGAGCAGTCACCGTTGGACAGCTCCTGCCGCTGACCGTCTTTGAGCAGATAAAAGGATGCGATCTGTGACATGGCAGTTCCTCCTGAATGTTATTCTTTCTCCATCAGCCCTTCAGCCTGCATCCGGATCACATAGAAAGCCCGTACCCAGTCCAGCTCCTGCTCCATGGATTCCTCCAAAGCCAGCAGGCGGCGCTTTCCCAGCCTGCGGTCCAGAAGGGCGAGGATGCGGACAAGGGGATTCTTGCTGACAAGGCTTTTCTCAATGCTCTGGTTGTCAAATTCATGAAATGCCTCATAGAAAAAACCGTTGTCAAAACAGCCATCGTTCAGTGTCCCTTCATGGGCCAGCCGAAAAGGGGCCGTTCGATCGTCCTGGCCGATGCCCTCCCGCCGCAGGGCCTGATATCTGTTCCAGTAGTTCTGTTCATAGGCATAGTAGTTACTTCGCAGCACCTCCACGCCGTCCAGTCGAATGGCTGCCCGGCCTGTTTGGTCATGGCTTTCCCAGTAGCTGGCGGCAAAATACTGGATGTGCCCACGGAGCGTCGGGCACAGGTAGTCATTCTCCAGCTTGTTTCGGATTCCGCTCCAAGTTGACACAGGTACCGCCTCCTTTCTGATGCCACTGCGGGTAAGGTGGATTCCCAATAAATTGAAATTTGAAAATTACATATAATCCTCGATATATGATCGTTCTATAAATTCTTTTACTGCAAATAGATCTGCAAACTCCTCATACTGGGGAAATCCGTCCGCATTATGTGCTGAGTAAGTTAAATGGAACAGATAGTAGATGTCTCTTCCTGTTCCGTTTCTGAGAACATATAACACATCATCATTGGATTCACACTTCGCAACCGCCAAGATTTTTTTGCCGTATAAGAAGTGGTCTTGTCCTATTTCTTTGTTTAGTTCTGCAACAAATGCCCCGTCCGCCTGTGCGAAGGGGATCATATACCAGTTAAAATCGTTACCATATTTATCATAGAGATCACGGAACATTTCTTCTAATGTCATTTTCATTCTTCCTTCGCTGATTTACAGTTCAGCCATCAACCGCCGCGCTATTTTCTTTTTATAGGCGATATTTTCATTGCTCATTGAGATACCTCGCCAATTTCTTCTCCAGCAGTTCTGTCATATCATTGCAGAGTCGCTTGACCTTGTCCTGCTCATGGGCGTAGTACCAGATGGTTTCCTCTCCGGGGCGGAGCAGGAGCTGGTCGCCATCCGCTTCTTTCCAGAACTCGCCCAGCACACAATACCGCTCTCCATGGATGGTTAGATCAAACATCCCGGAAAGTGAAAGGATCACGCCTGTGGATACCTGGATGCCAGCGGTCAGCAGGAAGAACTCTCGCACCTGGGCCGGGAGCGTGAAGTCCAGCACGCTTTCTTGACTTGCGATCTGCTCCTCCGTGGCGGCAGGCTGGATCTCGTCAGATGGCTCCAGCGCCTTTGCCAGCGCCTTGGAGAACTTGGGGTAACGGCAAAACAGCTCAGGATTGTTGGCCTTGAATTCCTTTTGCTTTTTCCGCTGTACTCGCTCCTGCTCCTTGCAGAAAGCGTCCAGCTCCGCCAGATACCGCTCCTGGTAGAGATTGCTGACCTCAAATGCTGTGCCGCTCTTTTCCAGAATGGCGATGGCTCCCTTTTGGCTGGTCAGCACCGGGACCCATCGGAAGTCATGCCGGCAAGGTTTCAGTTTCAAAAATTCGCCTCGGCTCAGCAGGTTTTCCAGCTCCGGCTCATGCTCGTCCCACCAGCTCCGCCAGCTTTCGGGAGTTTCCCGTCCCTCGGCCAGGTCCAGGAGTTTTATTGCCAATACTTCACTATTCATAGGTCAATTCTCCGTTTCAAAGGGTGCAGGAATCCCGTCAATCCCACCAGAAGTACCAGACAGTGGACTGCCGCAGGACATCCGCCAGATTGCCCACGGTGGGATCATCCTGCTCCTGATCCACGATGTCCGGGCAGAAGCCATATTGCTCCACAGCCAACTCCACAGCTCTTTCCTTGGGGACAGGAACCGGAAGTTCAAACTCCATCTCATCGTGGCTCATGGCGGCAGGGATGGCGCCGTACTGCTCAAACCAGTATTTTGCCACTGCCATCAGTTCCGGCGTGTTGGGGCACTCATTCCAGTTGCCGAAGGGCAGGTAGGCGAAGATCTCCCAGGGTTTTTTCACCGGGATCCTGGCCAAAACGAGGGGGTGGGTCATGTGGCTGTCCGAATCCCAGTAGCAGGAGAAACGGTCATTGTCATAGCCGCCAGCCATCTCGCCCAGAATCTCCTCCTCCCAGTCCATATCGTCATCTTCGGCCTCTGCTTTGCGCTGGCCGATCAGTTCCTCCAGAACCGCCTTGCTGTCCTTGATGGGGGCGGAGAGCATCTTCTTCCGGTACTCCGTTACCGCTTTGAGGTCAAATTCGTAGCAGTCCGCGTCATGCTCCGGGTCAGCGTTCATCACCAGACACTCCAGCAGTGTTTCGTCATCCGCCTTGATGAGCACCGGTACAAATCCCTCTTTGACACTTTCCCGTTTGGCATAGCTGTACGCCGACATGATGGGGTCATCATCTGCCATGGATGGGAAATAGGTGCACTCGCAGTCCAGATACTCCATCAAAGCATCCGCCACCTCGGAGGGCTCCAGCGTGTCTTCGTCAAAGTCCTGTCCCTGCCAGTTTTCAAAGCGTTCCCCGATCACCTTTGCCATAGCCTGATAATAATCCTCGTCAAAGGGAATGAACAGGTAGGCTTCGTCCCGGAACTCCTCGGAGTGATACCGCTCCGGGCCGAAGAAACGGAGTGCGTTATCGTCAACATCGGCAGGATAGTAGGGGCTGTCGCCCTCTCCGTAGTAATAGCCTGCAAAGGCACGGCCTTGCTGATTGAACAGCACAGAGAACAGACAGCCGTCCAGCTCATCCCGGATAAACTCCCGCAGATCCACACTGGCAGGATCAACTTTGACCTGTTTGGCCACTTCGCTGTATTCTTTTAAGAAGTCCTCGCCCATCAGGTCGTGTTCTATGCACCAGCGCAGGTAGATGGCCATGTGGTTATAGGCATTGATGGGGTCAATAGGCAGTTCCTTTTCCTCAATGCTCTCAAGGTGATAGGAAGCGTCATCCATCTCACCGTCAAAATCATCATTGGAAAGGGTGCCACGAGTGACAGCATCCTGACGGGTGGGATTTACGACAAAACTGATCCCCCTCATCCTGTTCAGCAGAGCGTCAGCGTCATGTTCCAGTTTATAGTCCAATTCATCCGCATAAAGAGGAATGACCTGATAGAAGTTGACCTCCTCGCCGCCCGGCAGAGTGCAGACCTCACTGCCGTCCTCCGTACCCTGGGGATCGATCAGGGTCGCAGTGCACAGTTTCGTGTTTTCCGCAAAGGGTTCCCGGTTCTCCACTGTATGACCATGACCCAACCAGCTGTCACAGTTGATGGGCAGACGGGCCAGGGACTTCAGCAGGCGGATGGGCCAGTACCACCGCTCATCTTTCATGGACTCCTGATCCAGCTTCCAATCCGCAGGCAGTGCAATGGCCAGCTCCGCCCGCTCCAGCTTGTATTCCGCCAGTTCCTCCGGCACATTCATCCGGTGGGCGCCCATGCCCATAGTGACCAGCGTGTAGTAGTCCCGCTCCCGGGAGGGCGGTACCACGCAGATGTCCACATGGATGTCCGGGGAGACCAGCTCATGGAACACATTCTCGAACGGGCCGAAATACTGCTGGATGTGCCCCTCGACGGCTTCCATCTCCTCCTCGGTGTAGACCTCCGGTTCACTGGATTTCTCGTCTTGAAAGCATTCCTCGTCCGGGCAGTCATCCCCGCCGCCATTCGGGTCTTCACCGCCTCCGTCCGGTCCATCCCCGCCGGATTCCCAGGAGATTTTCAGCGTCATCTGCTCCTCCGGCAGAGAGACACCGGGACTGCGGATGATGGCATGCTTATCGTCCGCAGAAAAGCCGATAGTCTCCCCATCCTTCAGCGTAACATCACACGCCAGCACATAGGAGGCAAGGCTTGCCAAAAAGTCCCGCAGCTTTTCCGGCTCGGCGTCAGCGTTCAGCACCTCCATCTCCTCCTTGCCGAACACATCCATGCCGTAGGTATAGCCGTTCAAGCCGCCCTCGCTCCGGTACAGGCCGAACCAGATCCAGTTGAAGATGGGCAGTTCGTCCTCTTTCATCATATCAGCAAAGCCCTCGTAGAAGCGGGGCTCAAACACCACGCCGCTGGTGTAGATACCGGTGGCGTATTGTTGGCGGCAGCAGGCAGCCGCCAGCTTGGCGAAGAGCTTGCCCTTCTCCAGAACCTTTTTCTCCTTGCCCAGCACCGCCACCATGATATGGGCGCGGTGCTCCCGTGCGACTTGGACGGCATCCTCCCACATGTAGTTGTTCTCTGCGTTTATTTCCGCTTCGCCGTCGGGGATGGGATAGGTCGCCAGACTGACAGCAGCGAGCATATCACCCACCTCGAACACCAGCGCATCGTCATCCTTCTCCTCACTGGCGTCGTACTCCTCCACAGAGATGTCCCATTTTTCCTTCATGTCCCGGATGAACTGGTCCTTGTCCCATTCTCCCTTGGACAGGAGAACAAAGCCGGTGAAGACGCCTGTGCGGTCGGTTTCCTCCCCGTCAGCATCATCCTCCTCGAAATCGCCCTCATTTTCATCCGGATCGTAGAGGGCTTCATGCTCCAGTCCACGTACAAATTCCTCAAAGCTGTCTGCCAGATGGGTGATCTTGTAGTCGTTTTCCTGATCCACATGGACTACCGCAGGCTCTCCCCGGGGGCCGCAAGCCCGGTAGTCCAGAAAGATCATATCATGTCCGGCGCTGGGACAGTCACAGATGGCCACGCCGATGGCAGGATACGCCCACTCGTCGATCATGAACTGGGTGCCCAGCTTTCCGCAGAGGGAGCAGCTTTTTTCCCGTCCGATGCCGAACATACCGGTGATGGCCACATGGTCCTCTGCCCAGCCGGTGGGCTCATCGCAGGGATAGCAGGTGTTCACCGGAATGCCGCCGTTGTGCTGCTTCATCAGCCAGATGTAGGAGGCGGGAAGTTTGTAGCCCAGTTCCTCCTCCACGCTGGCGATCAGCTCATCGGAAGGCGGATCACTGACGTACTCTTTCAGCGCATACATACTGTCGTCCCAGAAATTGGTGAGGTCGAAGCCCTCAAAGGGGGTATCACCCGGCACGAATTTGTCCTTCTTGTTCCGGCTGCTCCGGCGTTTCCGGATCTCCGCCTTGCACTCCCGGATCACCACCGGAGCGTCCTCGTCCTCCGGGTCCAGCTCCGCCCACCGCCGGGCATAGGGGATGGCCTCTTCCTCCTGACCGTGGAGATACTGATATCCGTAGGCCATCCGCATATTCCACTCCGCCTTGTCCCGGCCTTCCTCCCGGACGGACTCCAGCACCTCGATGGCTCGAAGCAGAGCCTTGTCCCCCTTGTAGTTGGGGGTTCCCTCATTGTGGTCGCCCAGAATTGCGTAGTTCTCCAGCGCCCGGGCCAGGGCGTAGGCGGTGCGGTAGTTCCGCCAGTCCTCCGGGATGGCATTCAATGCCTGAATACAGCGGGTGTACTCGTCCTCGTCGTTCCACTGCTGGAGCTGTGCAAAGAATGCCTCTGCATTCTGCGGGGTATAAGGGATATAGTCCATGCCCGTCGGCGTCTCGTCCAACTCGGCGGCCTGCGCCTCACCGTCCGGCTCCTCATCGGGCGGATTTTTCAGACTCACAGTGCCCGCTTCACGGCGGAAGGTATGGAAGCTGGCCCAGGGGATGTCGCTGTCCTTGAAGAATTCCTTTGCCATCTGGAGTGCCGCCCGGATATCCCAGGCGATGAAGTCCACATAGCCGCAGTAGAGTCCGGTGGCTCCGCCGGTGAGGGTGACCACCTCCGGGCCGTCCCCGGTGGTGAACACTTCTTCCAGTTTGTCCCGGAAGTCAAAAATCTTCTCCGTTCCTTCCTCCTCCCGCAGGGTATCCAGGGGATAGCAGAAGAAGCCCGCCGCTGCGCCGTCGGCATGGAGCTCGTCCATAAAGTCATTGTCGGCATTCAGATAGCCGTTGATGATCGGCACACAGTTGGTGGAGCCAGCCATCACATCCAGCCGCCAGTCGGCGTCCGGGTCCTTGTTGGGTTCCATTTTGTAGCCAAGGTAGCTCTCCAGATAGGCTTCCGGATCGGTGGAAAGTTCCAAGCCCCGCTCCTTCAACGCGTCAGGAAGCTGGGACATAAGAATGGACGGCTCTGCCTTGGGCTCCTCCAGTACATCGAAGCTGTCTATGTATCTCATGTGGGGGATCTCGCCCAGCACCTGGTCAGTGAGGGTGGTGAGCATCCACCAGACCCGGCCTTCCTCCTCCCGGAGCATGGGCAGCAGCTTTTCGCAGTAGGCGGAGATGGCGAAGCTGTTTTCGCCCTGTTCCTCCAGCCAGATCTGCACATCTTCCCCGGAGATATCCCAGCCGTCGTCGGTCCGCAGGCCGATGTTTTGGCTGGGCTGGCGGCCCACCAGGATGTTCCAGTGCTCCAGCACCTCCTTGGGGGCGTGCTTCCGGAAGTAGACCAGCTCAAACAGCTTGACCTCGTCGCCCTCCGGGGTGAGGATCAGCTCATGCTTTTCGCCATTGAAGCCCATCTCGAAGGAAATCTCGTCAAAGACCAGGTTCAAAGTATCTTCCATTTGGGCCACGATCTCCGCGCCGCGGGTGTGATCCTTGTCGTCGTCCATCATCTGGCGCAGCTGGGCTTCCATTTCGGCAAAGGTTTCCCACCAGTCCACTGTCCGCTCCCGGAAGCACTGTGAAAACTGAGGCAGAGAAATGCTCTTCTTGCACCAGTCGATCAGCTCTATGGTGTCCTCGTCACCAGGGCGGGCCTCCAATGCCTTTTCAAAGTATCGCAGAGCCCGGCCCTCCTGATCCAGATAAAAGTAAGAGTAACCCATGCGGAAGTTCCAGCAGTGGTCTCCCTCGAAGTATTCCCCATGGGGGCTCAAGAGAGCGATGGCCTTTTTGAGCAGCGCACGGTTGGAAGGTGCCCCCAGATTGTTGTAGGCCCGGGCCAGCTCGCTGTCCATCTCCGGGGTGCGCTCCTGGGCTGGAATGGTCTCCAGCGCGTCAATGATCTTCTGGTACTCGCTCTTTTCATTCCACTTCTGGCACTGCCTTAAAATGTCCATATCTGGGTCCTCCTCGTCCTCATCCGGTTTCCAGTCTTTGATCTGCTGGAACACGCCATTCTCATCCCGCTCAAAGGCGCAGGGGGCGGGCGTATGTAGCAGGGGAATAATGTCGGGATCGTCGTTGCAGATGGAGTTGAGGCCGTAGATCCCGGCGTTGTTGGGGTCGTCCATGTACTCGTCGCTCTCATCACCGGCGGTAAAGCGCCAGCCGCTGTCCCAGTCGCCGTCCGGCTCCTCCCGGTAGCAGTAGCCAACCTTGCAGCCCTCCACCGTAATGCGGCTCGTGGCGATGCAGCCATTGGCTTCCTCCCAGTCTGGGAGCAGATTCTGCATGTCCTCTGCCTTTACATAGTAGTCCCGGTTGCGACCGGCGGCCTCATACAGCTCCTTCCGCAGCGCCTCTATATCCCGAGCCATCTCCCGGATCTCCTCGTCATCCATCATTTCGTGGAGATCATAGGACAGAGGATTTTGGGCAAAATCCGCCAGGGCCTTGTTCATGGCGTCATGCTCCTCTGACGTGGCGGTGATGCGGATACGGCGGTGGGCGGTGTTATACTCGTCCAGGTCGTGGAGGTCCACGCCGCCGCTGACGCTGCACTCCAGCAGGATGGCGGCCAGATCGGTGACCACATCCATGGCGAAGTGGAAGTCCATCTCCACGCCATTGGAGTGGGTGAATTCCAGATACCCCACAGTCTGGCGGAAGTTCCAGTTCTGCTTGTCCAGCCCAATCTTGGTGAAGATCTCGCTGAGGGGGATTTCCGCTTTCTTCTGGTCTTCTAAAAAGGCCACAAGGTTCAGGCTGTCATCAGAACCTCCGATAAAGTTGCCCCAGTATTTTTTGATATACATTCGTCACGCCTCCTGTTATTCCGGCCACTCATCGCCGTCACACCGGCTGATGAAGTCATAGTGCAGGCTCTCAAAGTAATCGTTGGGAATGGATTCCCCGTCCTGACGAAGCTCCAGCCCATCCAGATCCATCATCTCATTGATATATGCCAGGGTATCGTGGATACCCGCGATATGCTCGTCCTGGAGCATCTCGGCCAGTACACCTTTCTGCTCCGGGGGCAGTGTGGCGAGAAGCTCGTTTTTCGCCTTGTTGTCCTCTGTCTTGGGAAAACCATCGCCCTTGACCCAAAGGGCGGTCATGCTGTCTTTCCGCTCCACAAGGCCGTCAATAAATGCTTGATATAGTTCCAGTTCCTTACTCATGTTCAATCCTCCATTCTCAAGCAAAAAATTGGCTCTCCCAGATGGCCTCAAATTCCGCTTTCTCTATGGCGCAGGCGCGGAACTCCTCGCCCCAGATATGGGCGTTCAATTCCTCCACGGTTGGGATCGGCGTGATCTCGATAGCGCCTTCATAAAGGTCAGGGATATTGCGGGTGCGTCCATCTGCAAAGATGTCGATGGAGCGGAGGACCAGCCGCTCATTTTCGGTATCCACTTCATAGAGGATGACCGGTGGTTCTCCCTCTGGTGCGCTCTCCCAAAAGAGCTTGATGTACTCGATCATTCCATTGTCCTCATTTGAACCAATGCCACCCCGTCATGGTGCCGGTTACCTCATCTATCTGTATTGCGATATCATCATTGCCGCGACAGCCCAGCAAGGCCGCGAGATGATCGTTTTCCAGAATCAAATCATAAAACTCAACCGCTATACCTTGGAATTCCTTTGGAATCTTCAGCGCAGAAAAGGAATCCGCTGACTGAGCATTTTGGAAAAATTCAATGGCCGTTTTCCTGCATTTTACTATGATTCCTGTTTGAGTGGTCAACTCTTTCATGTTTTCTCTGCCTCGCTCATGTTCAGATACATCCCCATCGTTTTTTCATCGGCACAGGCCGCCCGGATCAGTTTGGCCAGCATCATCAAATCGTCGATGTATTGGGAGTACACACAGAACACATCCTCGTCGGAGTCGAAGTGAAACAGATCCCTGCCGCTGTTGTTTTTCTCGAACTCCCGGATCACGCCCCGGACCAGCCGCTCCCAGTCTTTGCTGCTGCCAGTCCGTCCCAGCCGGCAGAATTCCTCCACCCGGAACCCGTCGCTGATCTTCAGCAGGAGGGAGATCGCATAAGGGTGGTGGGGAATGAGAAAAAAGGGCGCGATCTGATCCGGTTTGACCCAGATCTTGAAGGGCGGGCGCGGGTCGGGGATCCAGGGCAGGATCTCCCATTCCTCCTCCCGCCGGTTTCCGTATTGAAAAAGGTCCTTCACGGCTTCACCGCCTGTTCCAGCTTTTTTCTGCATTTCTCAATGTGGGCCCGCTTGGCGGCCAGAATCTCCCGCACCGTCTCCGCCTCCATCCGCAGCAGTAGGGCAATTTTCTCCGGGGGCATCCCGTCCGCCGCCAGCATACAGAGAATCTCCTTCTGCGCGGAGGCTTTGCCGGCCGCGAAGCCGGTATCATAGTCGTAAGACAGCAGGGCAAGGAATTGCTCCGGCGTCAGAGTGGAAATTAGTTCCTGCTCTCCGTGGCAGATCCTGCTACGAAGTGATTGTACTTCTTCCTGGGATAGTTTAGACATGGACTCCCCCCCCCTTTCCAGCATATCAGGAACCAATCTGTCCCGCATTTACCGGGCGGAAGATCCTGCGGCCCGCCAGCAGCTCCTCCAGCTTTTTGGCCAACGCCTCCACAATGGCGTGGCAGGGATTCTCACCCCCCACGATCTCCAGCTTTTGCAGCTCGACACAGTGGAGCGTTCCATAGACGCCCAGCGTGAAGTCTGTCAAGTCAGCAATCATTTGGTAGCCCTCCATGTTGCTCACATCGGTCTGGCCCTCTTTGGCGGTCATCAGCCCAATGATCCCCACCGCCACAGTGAAAGCACCGCAGCAGGACTGCTCGGTCTGCATGCCCAAGCCCATGACAGAGAACATCTTCCGGGTCTCCTCGGACAAATTCAGATGGTAATACTCATTGCAGGCCATGAACACGGCCTCGGCGCAGGTCAGTTCCGTGCCGATGTGATAGTGGTTGACCAGTTCATAGAGTTTCATTGTTGCCATACCATACTCCAATCGCAAAGCATTTCATTCTGTGTCACTCTGCGCAGCTCGTCCCGCACCTCCATCAGCGCAAAGCCCAGCAGGTTTTGTCCGCGCCACTTCATCGGGTCCTGGGCCTCCGGCGAACTGGCCGCGAGGCGGATGCCCCAGATGGCATCGTAGGGGCTGGCCTCCACCAGCACGCTGTCCCCGGTGGAAAGGAGAAACTCCCGCAGTTCGCGGTTCTGGCTGAATTTGTGCCAGTTGCCAAGTAGCACAATGGCGTACTTGAACTTGTCCCATACCTTCTGCTCAAAGCCCCGCACCTTGCGGCCCAGGGCCTTGATCTGCTTTTGGTCGCTGCATTTCAAAATCTGGTCCCGGATCTCTTTGTCGCCGAACAGCTCGGCCTTGGCAGCCATCATGTATTGCTCCATGCAGAGGTAGGGGGCAGCCGTCGTATAGAAGTCCTCCATCCACCACTGGCTGAGGTAGCTTTTTGTCAGCTGGCCGTCCTGGGAAGGCTGATGGCCCCAGAACAGGCACAGTTCCCGCTTTCGCCCGGCGGCAAACTCCTGCTGGAGCCACTGGCGGGTGTACTTTGGCCGGCCTTCCGGCTGCCACGCCTCCACCAGGAAGTCACCGTGTACCAGCACTTCGCCGCTGTCCTCGTCCTCCCACCAGCCCTTCCAGGTTACCGGCTCGGGAAAGAGGGCGCGGTATTCCGTCCGCTCCTCCGGGGAGAGGGTGTCCAGCCAATCGCCAAATCGGTATATGTAATCCTCCCCATAGCCCATGCGCCAGCCAATGGAGTATCGCTCGATCTCCGGGAAGGCCATCCAAGGGGGAGGCATGATTTTCTTATCTTGTAGTGCCATAGGGTTGTCCTTTCCTGTTAGAAACTGTCGAAGTTCTTCTCTCACATCCAGCGGAGCGCCGTCCAGGGATGTGATCTGTGCCAACTCTGTTTCCGTCAGATTTTTCAGGAAAATGCAGTATTCATCTGGGGGCCCCCACAAGCTCCATTTTAGGCATCTCGATCTGCTGTGGGTCGGTGATCCACAGGCAAGGCTCTTCCGTTGCCCAAAACCGGGTCAGAGTAAAAACTTGGCCGTTGAAAATAACTTTCTGTTCCATCCTCATCCCTCCTGTAACTTCTTCAGCAGCTTCACGATCCGCTCCCGATTCTTTGCGGTTTTCATGAAGGCGGGGAGATGATCGGCCTGAGTCTTTTTCGCTCTTCCCAGCGGCTTTTCCCGCAGGTCGGCGCTGAGATAGCCGATCAGATAGGCAAGGTGCTCCCGGTTGAGTGCCCAGGCCGGTTTGCCCTGGAAGGAGGTCAAAAACCACAGTTCCAGGCCGAAATAAGGTTCTCGTCCGTCCTGAATCTCAGCAGTGTAGGAAAATGCTTCAGCTGTTTTATGAACTTCTCCCGACATGGTTGTCCCACAATAGGGACAGGCCACATGGAGAACAGAAAAGTGCTGCTTTTCCTCATCTTCAATATCCACCCGATAGTATCTTCCGCAGTTTTTGCACTGGTTATGGACATCGTAGCGGTAGATCGTCCGGTCACGGGTCTCCTGATGGCCGCAGCTCAGGCACCGGAAATAGGCGTTGTCATCATCCGCTGTCACCATACCTGCGCCGTGGCACTTGGGGCATTTCACCTGAATGCCGGAGGTCAGGGCGTTGTATGCACTGTATGTAAAGTAGGGTTCATCAACAATTCGGCTCATGCGCCCACACATTCCTTTCTATCTAAGGCCCGGCGGACAGCGTTTTCTTCATGTCCGCCAAGCCTTTTTCATCTAACCCGTATGCCTGCTCAATCAAAGTCCCATACCGATCCGCATACTGCGAGAACTCTGCTTCACAGTGCAAATCATACAGCAACAGGCAGCCGTTGTGGAATACAACAGGGTCGGGCTCCGCTTTTCCTTCCTCCTCTGCTACCAGACGAAGCACCTCATCGGCAATGGCAAGCCGCTCTGATCTGCCTTTGAGCTTTGATAATGCCATTCGTACAAAGGCGGCAATCACCTCCTGTTCCTGTAGGGCAATCGCGGTCAGTTCTTTCTGAACCAAGAGGAGGGCTTTTTCATCCCACATCTCGGCGCTGCGTAGAAGATCCGCCACCAGCGTTCTTCTGTTGAGATCCCGATTTTCCCAGGAACCAAGCTCCAGTAGCAGGTCTCTTTGCTTTACCTGATCCGGTTCGCGGCTCCAATCAAACAGCCTTGCCCGAAAAATCTGGTAGGCTGACATCAGTTCCAACCACGCCGGGCTGTGATCCTTGCCGAACTCTATCATGCTTCTCATTCTCCTCAAAAATCCCGCAGCTGCTCAAACTTCTCAATCAGGGCATCTTTTTGGAGTGTGTTGTCCGGCAGTGCGTCCAGAATCCCCCGCAGGGCCATGTAAATTTCATCCCGCTCCTCGGTTTCGATAAAGCCCATCTTGTTGAAGGTCTGGGTGTATGCTGCAACCGCATCCAGCGCCTGGGCCTGGGCGTCCTCGCCCGGCTCAGCGGCCAGTTTCATCAATTGGGAGCGAGTCTTGCGGTATTGATTGGCTGCCTTTTTCGCGGCACTGACAGGAATATGCTCCGCACCGTCCCAGCCTCGGAAGGGATTGCCCAGGTTTTGCGCCAGCCACTCCGGTTTCCGGGGCTTGGTGATCCGCAGGTCCATTCCCGCCTTACCTTTCCAGAGCTGCTTTGCCGCTTTTGCTGCCGTCTCCGGCAGGCTGGTCATCCAGAACCAGCGAAGCTCCGGCATCTGCTCCGGGGTGGGGATGTTGTCCGCCCCGAAGCTGAACAGGTCGAAGGTGGAAAGGTGCGTCAGCTCCCGGAACTCTCGCACAGCAGAGAAGTTTTGCAGATTTCCCGGCGCGCCCCAGAGCCTCAGCTCCTTCAGGTGGGGGTGGACAGCAGCCAGTCCACTCAGATCAAAATCTTTCAGCTGGATGCCATGCAGTTCCAATAGGTTCGGCAGTTCCGTGTGCGGGCGGTATTCCCCGATAAATTGGAGGGTCAAACCGCTGCCATCTTCGGGGGCATGGATGGTACAGGCGTCCGGCCCCTTGTTCTGGAACAGGAGCTGCTCTGTATCCTCACTCAGCCACAGTTCCTGAAGGCCTGTCATGTCCAACATCAGCTTTCTGATGCTGGTGCCCCGCAGATCAAGTGTCCTCTGACCGTGGTCCAGCAAAGTCAGTTCATCAACGAAGGGGGTTCCCCGCAAAAACTCCAGCAGATCCGGGTGCCACCGCTCGCAGATGAGGTCGGAGAGGCAGGGCAGCGCCTTTAGTTCCAGCGCCGAATCGAATGGTGTGTACTGGTCCATCACCCGATGGCTGCTGACCTTCACCGGAATACCGCCGATCTCTGTTTCCCCGTCGCTCTCCATGGCCTTCTTGAAGGCCCGCCGCCGCTTTTCCGGGATGGCCTGCCATCGGATCTGGAGGTACACATCGTAGCCGTCATTCCAGCCGCCGTAGGAGTGGCAGGGCTGGTCGGTGAAGGGCGGCAGGGTCCCCACCAGCGTATACTGGGGCGGGACCTCCATCGGCACCCGCAGCAGATGGAGGTCCCGGGGCCAGTACATGAAGTCCTTGTAGAGCGGGCGGAGATGAGGCAGTTCCTCCGCAGTCAGAGGGGCGTCACCTGCCCAGTCCAGAGAGAGGATCACTGCCCAGGACTCCCTGCTCACCGTGTCCGGCGGCGCGATATAGGCCACCTGGCAGGCGGTGTAGCATTTCAAGTATCGATTGTAGACTGTATAGACCCCTCCGGCTTGTGCTTTCATACCTGTGCCTCCCCCTGATAGCTTATAGTCCTATTCTCTGCCAGCCGTCCAGTCGCTCCTGCACCCCGTCGATCCTCCAGCCCTCGCCCACACGCTTCATGAGGAAGCGGCGGACAAAGCCGGTGTTTTTCTCTCTGGTGTAGATGTAGAGCTTGTTTCGGGTGATCTGCTCCGCGTCCAGGAACTGCTCTCCCTTGTAGGTGCCCTGGGCGCTGTACGAGAGGCCCAGGGGTCGGAAGCCCATACGGGGCTTTTCGCTCACATACTTCTCCCAGATCACCAGCAGGCGGGGCACAGCCTCAGCATCTTCAAACCCGGCCTGTTCCATGTACTGCTCCCATTCTGTCATTTCAGCAAAGAAGGCAGACAACACCCTGCGGCATTCCACCGCCGCCTGTTCGTCCAGCTGGACGGGCTTTTTGCCCTTTTCCCGCTGGATTTGAGAGAAGTATTCCATCTGCTCCTTGGTGAACTGCACATGGGCCACCGGCTCGATGCGGTTGTTGCCGGCGATGGCCAGCAGACCCTCGTATGTAACGGCGGTATGGTCGATCTGGATGTGGGAGAGCTTGGGAATGGAGGCCGCCTGGAGCAAACCGGCGTCGTCCAACCCGGTGCGGTTGAGGGTGAGAAGGTCCAGCTTGCAGCTTTGCAGGGCGGACAGACCGCTGCCGTGGATGGCGGCGTTGCCGTCCAACAGCAGATAGCGCAGCTTGGGCATAGCGAAAAAAACGGGGAAACAGGCGTCAGTGAGTGCGCCGTCTTCCACGCCGAAGTTGACCATGCTTTTGTGTTCGGCGAAGGGGGCAAGCAGTTCATCCGTCACCGGATAGCCTTTCACATGGAAGCCTACCAGGGTGTAACCAGCCAGCCGTTCCATGAGGGCCAAGGTCAGCTCCGGGATCTCAAACTTCTTCTCTCCATCCAGGGTCAGGACACCGTTTTCCCAGTCCGCTGTCCGCGCCCGTTTCGGCCATTCCATAGCTGCTTACCCCCTTACGCCTGTTCCTGGTAGCTGGCTTCAATGTCGATGAAGCGCACGTACACGGCGCAGACTTCTCCCTTTGCGTCATAGCCGAAGTAGACGGGATAGTAGCCGTCACCCCAGCCGGAAGCGAAGATAGGCAGATTGCAGTCCGTGTCCGGCACCGTCCAGTTGAGCCAGTCGCCGTGGCTCAACTGATATTTGGGACAGGCTTTGGCGTTTTCCTCCAGCAAGTCACAGAACAGGTCGTTGTACGGATCAATGTCCGGGTCTTCCTCCAGCCGCTTGGCCCAGTATGTTTTGAAGGCCGCCTGGGTCTGGATGTCCGCAACACAGCCCATCCCGGCGTCTACGCCAAAGCCAAAATAACCGTCCTCATCCAGTTCCTCGTCCAGATCCTCTTTGCCCGTCATCCCCAACTCATAGCGGACAGGCTTTTCCCGGCTGACCTCCACCTTGACGCAGGCGTAGCGGTCGCCGTATTTTTCACTGGGCACCACGCAGATCTTCACGGGATAAGTTCCGGCAGGGATCGTCTGTATAAAGGGCGGTGTATCCTCCAGCTCCACCAGCGGATCGCAGGCAAAGATCGTTCCGCTGGGAAAATGGACGGCGCCGATGTCCAGCACATCCACTTCCCTATTCCCAATCACTTTCTCTGTGAAATGAGCGTCCAGGTCTGTTTTGCAGGCCAGTTTGTCTTTGATGGATTCATATTTGTTCAGCCATTGTGTTGCAGGCATTTCGATTTCTCCTTTCTTTTCCAGCGGTATCCGGACGATGGGCCGGTAAAAGTCATAGTTGCCGTTCAGCGCATTATCCTCCTGCACTTCCGGCTTGCAGTGGGGCGAGCAGGGCAGGAAACCAAGGAACGGTCCCAGCCCGCCGCAGATATTGCACCCGCCGTCGCCGCCGCAGGTGGTGAGCCTGTCAGCCTGTACCACTTCCCGCATATAGGGATCGTAGGCGATGGACAGGCCGAAGAAGTTGGGTTCCTCCATGTCATAGGGCCGGTTCTCATCCTCATCCATGTCCTCAAACCAGTGCAGACGCATGGAGTAGTCTAACCCATCTCCCCATGGAAACAGGGTCCGACATCCGCCGCCACACAGGTAGGCCCACTCGTCCGCCGTGGGCAGGGAGAAACCCTGTTTTTGCAGCCGGTTTTGAAAGTCCGGATAGTCTACCTCGTGATAGAGGCTTGCCTGCCAGCTGTCGCCATCCCGCTCGAAACGGGCACGGCCTACCAGAGTAAGACTGTTCCTGTCAGTCAAAGCGAATTGGCGAAAATCTTCCAACCATTCCGGGCGCAGCCGTGGGTCATCCAGCTTGACCGGCTCCCAGTTGATCTCCTCCAGCTCCCGGCCCACCAGCATGGGGCCGATGGCCGCCCGCCGGACAGGGGCCATGCTCTCTCCAATGAGTTCTGTCGGGTCTCGCTCCATTTCCCATTCCCGGAACAGGTACTCCAATTCCTCGCGGCTTTCCTGATTCAGTCCTGCGGCAAACTGTTCCCAGCCCAGTATGACGGTATCGCCGGGGACAAAGACGAACTCCCGGCCATCTTTTTTGAAGATTCCGGTGGTGCAGTGCTGTCCCCAGCGGCCAAAGTGCTCCATCCGCACAAAATCCAGGCGATACTGTGCTGCCAGCCGCTCCATTATGGGCCGCTTTTCCTCCGGGGAGAGTCGGTCAAACTGAGGGCGAAGCAGGAGGCTTTCGGTATCGGAAATGCTGTTTGCGCCATCCTTCGGCGGCTCTGGTTCTTCGCCCGCAAGAAAGATGGGCAGATTCGGGTACACTTCTTTGTACTCTCGCCAAGGTTCTAGCTTTTTGGGCTTGTTTGCCGTCCGAAGAAAACCCCAGAAGTCGATGGGATAACGAAACACCGGCCCGACCCTATCCCGCCGGGTGACGATGACCACTGTGCCATCGGTGAGTATTCCAATGTGCTGCATTTTCTCCCCGCCGAACATTCCCGGACGGATACGCAGCACTTCACGGGTGTTCATGTTGATGAGCTGGGCAAAGTCATCGGAGAGGATTTCGCCGTTTCCCTGCACCAGCAACCAGTCCCCGGTAAACCAGCGAAGTTTCAGCTCCTCGCCCAGGCCGGGCAGAGGGGCGATGCGACACCGCCCGGTGTCCATGTCCAGTTCCAGCAGGCATTCTTCCATCCGCCACTTGCCACTGACAGAGTGTATCATATAGATACAGTTGGTGCCGGGAACGGGAACGGCCTCGGAGAGATGGTCGTATCCATCCAGAGAGAAGGTGTGTTTTGTTACCTTGCCGTTTTCCCAGCGGTAGATCTGTCCCTTGTACCACTCGTTGGAAAAGTAGACCCGGCCCAGCCCGTCTGTCACGATGCCACAATGGTATTTGGTGCTCCATCCATCTTCCGGCAGGGGCCAGTTTTTCACATCCTGACAGGTGCCCCGGTCGGTGAGTTCAATCCGTGTGGCATTGGTGGGATCGCCCACCCAGAGGGAGTTTCCCACCCACCGGAGAGAATGGGGCGCCCCCTCGTATCCGATGGGAGAAGGCTCAAAAAAATTAAGTGTACTGGGGTTTTTGCCAAGCAACACCTTTCCGATCTGCCCGCTTGCAGAGGCTCCGGAGGCGGCATACACTCCGGCTTGATCCGAATAGGCGAGGTGCCCGAACTGGTACAGGCTCTTGGAGCGGGTCACTTTTGGCGGGCGGCAGCGCAGATCTGCCACACAGCCGTATTTCCATTCCTCCGAATGGCTGCTTTTCCATTCTCCCGCTGCAAAGTCTCCTGCCAGAGAGTTGAAGAAATAATCGTACTCATCTTGGAGTATGTATTCCTCGCAAGGCATCAGCTTCCCAGGGTCCTGCTCCTTGGCATGGTCGCCCCATTTTCGTCCTTGCTGTTTCATCAGGTGACAATATTGCCCCTGCTTTTTGCAGTAGCGTTCCCATCCGCTGCGTTCTTCCGCTGGAATTAGGACAAACAGATACTCGTCCTCCTCGTCCAGGTCATACAGCGCCCAGCCGAAAGTGGACAGCTCCTGTCCCAGCGCAGCCACGCCCATTTCGTGGGGTAATTTCATATACTGAATGCCGAGCGTATCAAAGCGTTCCTCCAGCAGCGCCGGGATCTGCCCGCTCCATTTCCGCCGAAGCTCCGCCAGCGTGTCCTGTACGGCTCCGTCAAATTTCAGAATGTCCAGCGCATCGGATATAATTTGTGCCCAGTCTGACATAATAGAGTCTCCTATTTCGAGCGATTCAAAGTTTTCCATCCAGTGCCTCCACAGGTTTCATGGCAGCGGAATCCAATTTGCACTGCCGCAGTTCCCGCTCAATCAGGGCAAACACATCCGGAAAGCACTCAATCTCATCCTGATATTCATATTTCGCATACAGTTTCCCGCACTCGGAAATCCAAACCTCTGCCGGGTAGTAGTAGCCGATATGACCGATGGGCTGACATTTTTCACCGGCCGCCTGTTCGATCTCTGCCAGTTCACAGCCGGACATATCCCGAAAATAGGCTTCTTCCAAATGGTTTTTGATTCCGTTGACCAAGTAAGGAAACAAAGCGAATTGAAAATCAGCCGCCCAGTTCAGTTTTCTCTGCTCCAGGTACCACTCACAGCACAGGCCGAAATATTTACGGTAAAACCGCTGGGTTGTCTTCATCATCGGGACGCCGTGGTCGGCGTAATACTGCTCCGCAATGGAGATGTCCACTTTTCGCCCTTCCTGCCATCCGGCGTACTCCATCAGCTGCCTGACCTTGCTTTTGAGGTCGCCGGAGATGGGGATGCGTTCTTTAATCATTCGAATCATCTCCTGTCTGCTGCCAATCAAAGATCCTTTGGATATCCGATCTTATCCAAGCCCGCCTTGATTTCCTCCCTCTCGCTGCGCGTAGGGTTCAACGCAGCGGCCAGTTCTTTTGTCACCGGCACCCCGTCAGCAAGCTGGCGCACAGCTTCCAAAGGCAGGTCGGCGTGATAAAACCACTTTCCGTACTCCACATAGGTCTGTGGATTGCCATCAATCGTGGAGAGCAGATCTTTGGATGCGTCCTCGCCGTCTATGGGGTTGCAGTGCCAGGTGGCGCCATCCTCCGTCCAGACGCAGAAGGTGCTTTTCATCTTTATGACCATTCCTTTCCGCTGCGCTCCAAGGCACCAAAGGGAATGAAACCGAAGTACCTCTGACGCAACTTATCTAAATTTGTTAGACTGTACTTGAGGAAGCAGGCACACTACAGAGCACGTGGAGGTGAGTAGGCCCAGCCCTTGCTGGACTGAATCTTTATGTGTGCCGGACGCTCTTTCAAGCACCAATGAGTAGGGCTTTGCACCCTGTAACCTTATCTTTGGAGAGACGGACTACTTCAATCTTTCAGTGGGCGTCCAGTCCCTGCCTGTTCCCTCAAATACACTGTTTCGAGGGGATGTGTTATGCTCAAAATCGTTTATCGTGTCTGCTGCGGGATGGACGTCCACAAGTCCTTTGTCGTTGCCTGTATTGCTTCTACCACTGAGTATGGAGTAACAACCTACAAGAGCAAGCGTTTTTCCACCTTCACTGGGGACCTACGCCGTTGTGCAGCCTGGTTGGCTGAGAATAGCTGCAAAGATGTGTGCATGGAATCCACGGGAAAGTATTGGATTCCCATCTACAACATTCTGGAGCCAACCTGTAATATCGTTCTTGCTCATCCGAAATACGTGAAAGCGATTCGGGGCAAGAAGACCGACAAGCGAGACGCCAAGTGGATCGCAGACATCTTCAAGCACGACCTTGTCGCCGGAAGCTTTATCCCACCGGCAGATATTCGCCAGCTTCGGGATTTGGTTCGTTATCGTTGGAAACTTACCAACTTCACTACCGGCGAGAAAAACCGGGCACAGAACTGCCTAACCGTTTCCAATATCAAGTTGGATGATGTGTTCTCAGATGTGTTCGGCAAAACCGCCTCTGCAATTACGACCAGGATTTTAGAAAATCCAGCTGAGAAAATTACGGATGTTTCCGGTTTCCGCACCAAAGGCATGAAAGCGACCAATGAACAGGTGCTCGCCGCTGTGGACGGAGAGATGTGTGAAGAACAGGCTGAAAAGCTCCGCATCATCCGTTCCCACATGGATAGTCTCCAACTGTGCAAACTTGATTTGGAATCACTGATTCTGGCAACTGCTGAGAAATATCTTCCTCAACTGGGCCTTGTTATGACGGTGCCGGGTATCCAATCCTTTACCGCAATCGGCATCATTTCCGAAATCGGAGTGGATATGTCCGTGTTCCCCACCTCGAAGCATCTTTGCTCCTGGGCTGGGCTTACGCCGCAGAACAACGAAAGTGCCGGGAAGAAGAAAACCACCAGAATCAGCCGGGCCGGAGCCTACATCAAACCGCTGCTTGTTCAGTGCGCCCTCAATGCGGTTCGTGCCAAGAAATTCCCAGAAGTCCGCAATCGCTACCTTGCTCTCAAGAAACGCCGTGGACACAAGAAAGCAATCATCGCCATTGCCAGAATGCTCCTTACAGCTATTTACAACATTCTCAAGAAAAATGAGTCTTACAATCCTGAACTTTACCGGCAGACAGACCGACCTCCAGCGCACCGTGAGGTTTCCGTGGCGGAAGCCATCTTCATTCTCCAGCGGCAAGGTTATCTGGTAGCTGCTCCACCTACGCCATAGACTTTAAGCATACCTTCGTTTTTCGCCCACTTTTAGTGGGCTTGGTTTTGTGCGCCCTTTTCGCAATGGTGCTTTGACTACAATGTTTCAACCTTTTGACCTCTCGGCTGCCCATGAGTTTTTGCAAAGCAGAGGGCATCCCATCTGTCAGGTCTTCGACACGGGGAAGTTTTTCCTCCCAGTCATAGAGTTCGGAATCCACACCGTTGATTACACAGCCTTCCGGCGCAAACATGACGATCATGCTCCGGTCACTGCCATCAGTGGCAAAAAACGCCTCTTTGCCCTTTCGCCATGCGGGGTTGTAGGTATAGTGGCGGATGAAGCTCCATTCCTCCTCCAGCATGATGATGTCCAGAGCCGCCAGTCCTTTGCAGAAGTTTTTCAGACGCTCCGCATTGGGCAGGCCGGATAAATCTTTTGTGGAAATCATGTGGCTATCCTCCTGTCTTTCGTCACCACAGCCGGGCGATCCGGGTATATATCTTATTAGGCTCTCTGTCCGTAAAACTGGTCAATGAGTCGGTGGGTTCCGTAAGCGGCATCACATTCAAAATGTCCAGCACATAATACCAGATTCCTGTATCCCAGTCCCGGAACCGCCCATTGCAGACAGCTCTCCCATACTCACCGGGAGCCAAATCCAATGCCAGCTCATTGAGGGGCTGTTTTTGCCCGGTCTCATCGTAGGTATATCGCTCCGGCATTGCACCGATGTGCCAATCATTGCGGTAACGCACATGGAGTCCGGACTCCTTCTGAATCAGTTCAAAAGGATGAATTCGCATTGAGCCATTCGGCTTCCATTCGATCAGCCTGCGACAGTCCTTATCGATCTGAAATCCATTGGGCCTCTGTAAGATCGATACAAAGTGTGTAGGCAGGCCAAAGGAATAATACGAGAAGAAGTCTTTCGGCAGCCGCATGGCTCTGGGATACTGGTTCCGCTGTGCGGCCGCATTTCCGCCTCGGCAGTCTTTATACCATTGCAGGCGGAGCTGCTGAACCAGAAGTATGGGCAGATGCTCCAACTGATGCTTATTCTGTTTCATCACCATACCTTCTTCCTTGATAGATCCTTCCAATGGTCTTCCACATTTCAGGCATTTACAACTCTGCCGCAAACTCATAAGAAACCGCAATGATGTTGTAAACATCATCGTATGTAAACAGCCGGTAGTGCCGATAGATGTCTTTATCAAAGTCCTCCCGCACCGGCAGAGACTTCAGCCAAGTGCTATCCTCAATCAAATCGAAAGAACTGCCATCCAGATGCCCCATCCCAGCCAGATTTTCATAGGTGTCCAATTCGCAGGCAAAATAGGCCAGCACCCGCCGGAAGGTGAGTGTGTAGGGAAACCAGTCTTTTTCGTCCCTGTGCTGGGAGATCAGATGGCCATTGATGTCCCCCGTAAAGGTCAGATTGTTCAGAGCATCCTGTTTCACCTGGTCCAGATAGATACAGTCCCGTCCCATCAAAACACCTAAGCAAGTGTTAACAGCAGTCGCTTTTTCCATAGGTAACTCTCTCCTCAGCTCTCGTGGGTGATACAGAAAATCTCCTGGTTCAAGTCAAAGTAGACCACCATCAGCTCGTCGGTGATCTCTGGGTTGAAGGACAGGTCCAGAATGAAAACTTGCTGATTCATCTCGCTATCCACCAGGCTGCCGAACCGCTTGAGCCGCAAAAAGTCCGCCATCTCGGCAAAGGACAGCTTGGCCGGGTCGGTTCCTGGAAAAAGTTCCGCCGCAATATCCGGGCCTACATCGTCCCGGTGGAACTCCATGAAAAATACCACGGCATCGTGGTAGGGGCTGCCCTCGTCCGCCAGCGCCGCTTTGATGGCAGCTTTGGCCTTTTCCGCCAATCTCTCCGCCTCATCCAGCATTTCTCCTACCGCATCCATGGCAGCAGAATCAGCGGTCAGTTCTCCCTCCACATCGAAGAGAAAGGGCAGCCCCGATTCCTCGGGAAAGTTGAATATCTCCTCGCCGGGTGTATATGTAAAATCAATGCGTTTACAGTTCAGCTTCACAGGGATGCCTCCTCATTGGTTTTCCAGATGGGGTAATAGAATTGGCGAATAGACTACTGTATCTCCATCATGATCCATCTTGAGAATGACAGCAAATTCCGCCACATTGCTCTCCTGTCCCTTTGGGAGAGGAAAGATCATTGGGGGGCAACGCAGGGCAGCATGGTTCGTGGTTTTATTCCAGTCCTCCATGGCCGCAGATAAAATGGCGTCAATGTGTGCCAATACCTTCTCAATAGAACCCGCTGATATGTTGTAAAAAGCGGGGTTTTTATGATACTGCTCTGTGATGAAGTTTTTATAGGTTTGGACTGGCATAAAGCAAAATTCCCAATCAAGGGGATACAACCCAAGCCAATACTCATACAGTTTCATAGGCGCCTCCTTACCCCTCAATGTTGGCAGCTTTGAGGCCCTTTTTCAAGGAGCCGTAGACCGTCACCGCATGGTCGGTGAACATCTCGTCGCAGTCAAACCAGACGGTGAAGCTGCCGCCGGAGGTGACGGACAGGCTCGTCATGCTGATCCGCCGGGCAAGTTCTTCCTCTGTGATGGGGTCTGTTCCCGGGTCACGGGGGTTTTCCTCATCCTGGGAGAGCCAGTCGTTGGCCAGCCCGGTCAGGTTCTTTGCCGCAAGCTCCCGCATGGCCTTGTCCCAGGTCTCGCAGTCGGCCAGCAGCTTCTTGGCGGCACTGCGGGCACGGGTCCAGGAGGGCTTGCTCTCCGCATTGACCTCCAGAGACAGGTACACATCCGTTCCGCACCACTGGATCTCACCCTCAAAGGTGTTATAGTCCTTGTCCAGCGTCAGCTCCCCCAGCGTCTCATCCTGGAGCACCACCGGCCTGTGGTACTCGTCCAGAACGGCCTGAAGCTCCGGGCAGTCCTCGTGGGCCTTGACCACCTGGGCGATACACCAGGGCCACGCCACCAGATCCTTTGCCCATTCTTCCTTCATTCGGCGGATCTTCAGGCGGCAGATCTGCTCCTTGCCAAAGCGTCCCCAGCCCTTTTCGCTGTTACGCTCCTCGTCGGTGACCGGCCAATCCAGCCGCTCCTCTTTGGTGCTGACCTTGCCGGTGTCACAGAACACCATGCCCAGCGTCACAACAGTCATTTCCCAAAAGTTGCCCCTGTTGTTATATCCGCCCCCAATGCAGCGATTAATCAGAGCGACCACTTCCTGCTCCTCGGGCTCGTACATCTCATAGAATTCTTCAAACATCGGCGTGACCTCCTTTACAGCAGTTCCAGCACCGCGGCGGCGGGCTTGGCAAACTCTGCCGGGACTTGCTCCAATATATCCCGGTAGGCTTCCACCGACTGCCAGGAGTCATAATAGAAGCTGTAAAATTCGTCTGCGGGGAAAACCTCGTCCTCCTCGTAGCGCATCTCATCCGCTTCCCCGTCGTATTCTTCCGACCACAGATATTCTTCCCGGAGCAGATCGGAGAACTGCGGCAGCGGCTCGGCGTGCTCCATCTCATCCCCATCGCGAAAGCACTGGAGGATGCCGGCAAAGAAGTCCAGCAGTTCCCCGGCCAGGAAATGGGCCACAGGATTCCGGCCGCTCTCTTTGAGTGCTTTGCCCAGAATCCGGCTCAGGAACACCATGCCGAAAGGCGTGGCGTGCCAAAGGGTCCCCTGGTGCTCCATGTTGGTGGTGAGCTCATAGAGAGACTCTTTGACGGACGCCAAATCACGCATCTGCTCCAGCACCGCCAGATGCGCGGGAAAATCCGTCCCCCGGCCATAGGCGGTGGTGAGCCGGTGCCACGGGACATCCGTGACCTTGAGATGGGTGATGTAGGTCCTGTTTTCCTCTGTCATGTTGCCGCCCTCCTTACTCTGTTGTCTGGCTGCGGTACTCCTTCTCCAGCGCGGTGTACCACCGTTTCAGCATGGTTTGCAGACCGGTTTTCCCTTTACGATCTGTAAAAACGAGAAACTTCTGCATCAGTCTGGGGAATAGATATTTGCCCGCCTCTGTCAGATCCTGATTGAGATAGACCATCCGCAGGATACGGCCCTGTCGATCCAGAGGGTTCTTTTTCAGCAGTTCCTTTTCAAAGCAGAAGCGCAGGAATACTGCATTCTCGTCGTAGAAGTCCTCCACCACAGCCGCGCCAATGCTGGTATATGTGATGTCGTACATCAACCGGCTCCAGTCAAATTTCTCGGCATAGAGCAGTTTCAGTGCCTTTGCCCAGTGCTCCTCCGGAATCACCAGCATCCTGTGCTGGGCGGTGCTGGAGTAGCCACGGTAGACGGGTTCCGGCTGTCCCAGCAGTTCACTCACACTGTCGGCGTAGACGAAGCACAGCTCCTCATCGAACAGGCCACCGATGAAGTTGCCATTGCAGTACAGCATATAATTCTTGGACTTGGCTGGAGAATAAGAGAGGCTATATTCCTGCGAGACCAGGCTTTTATGTACCTTGTTCAGAAAGTCTATTGATGTCATGGCTTTACTCCTCAAACTCGCCCTCAATCATCCCGTTCAGATACCGGCCGGGATCTGCGATGAAGTCATCCCATTTGGCCAGAGGGTGGAATTCCTCATGCTCGATATCCAGATACCACAGCTTTTTGTCCCTGGGGCTCCACAGCAGCAGATAGTCGCTGTAATTGTCCATGGCCGCCATCAGGGAGAGCAGCTTCTTCCGCTTCCAGGTCATCTCCTGCACATCCATGAAAGAGTAGAGCTCTGCCCACTTCACCCATTTCTGCTCCGGGAACTCCAGCCGCAGGGGGCCGGTCTTCAAGTATTCCACCAGCCGGGCAGGCAGCTTATAGGGCATGAGCTGCCGGAGCTTTTCCTGCTCGTTGTGCCATTCCTCCGGTTCCAGGGCTTTCAGGTAGTCGGCCAGCTCCTGATTCTTGTTCTGCACCGCCACGGTGTAAGGCCGGTCGCCGTATTTGTCAGCAATGGTGATGTCGGCTCCTTGCTCAATGAGCCAGCGCACCATGGGAAGATTTTTGTGTCGGACAGCTTCGGTGACAGCGGTGGAGGCGTTCGGAAACACCATGTCCGGCTTGTGGTAATTGATGTCTGCCCCTTTTTCCAGAAGCAGCCGGGCAAGTTTGGTATTGCCCTCGGACACAGCGGCCCGGAATGCCTCGCCGCCAAACTTGTCCACTGTGATCCCGGCTTGCTCCAGCACCGGGATATTCTCCGGGCGCTTGCCCCAGCGCACTTCCTGGAAGGCCCGCTCTTTCTGCTTGGGGGTAAGCTGCGCGGTCTGTCCCACAAAGAGTTTCACCACCTCCGGCCCACAACAGCGGGCGGCGGTGAGCAGTAGGGGCTGTTCCTCTGCCAGACTGGAATCAGCCCCATGCTCCAGCAGGAAGTGGATCATAGGCACATCATTCCGAAAAACCGCGATCTCCAATGGCATCAGCTTGATGTATTCGCTGAGCTGGATGGGAACATCTAAATCCAGGCCACCTTGAAGCAGCGCCTCCAGCTTGGGAGTGTCATGGTCACAGATGGCGGCAGCCGTTTCCGGGAGAGTCTCCCAGCGGCCAAGATAGGCAATTTCGTACATAGGGCACCTACTTTCTCTATCCTACAATGGTGGTTTCCTTTACGGCCAGATTGTCATAATCCATAGCAATCAGTTTTTCGGCGGCCTCCGGGGTACACATGAACCAGGTGCTCACGCCCCAGGCGTCCATCCTTGTGACGGTGAAGAAATGGGTTTGGGCAGAAGCAGGTTCTCTTGCGTCAATATAGTAGTCGGAGTAGAGATACACCAGATCGACCTCTCGCTCCGGCAGCCACTTGGCCCGGCGCACACGTGGTTTGCCGTTTTTCAGCGTCTTCTCTCTGGGGTTCTCAAACCACGCCAGTTCCTTGAGCTTCAGACCAGTGAAGGTATCTATGAGCCGCTGGGCAATCTCCCGGTGGGTAAACACCCCGCAGTTCCAGGAGCCCACCAGCCAGGTCTGGATAAAGTCTCCCACCTTGCTGCCGGGGGCGGGCGGCCCGTAGACGCTCTCGTCCGCCCACATGACCTCCAGCTTTTCACATTGATCCGGCCGGGGACAGGATTTCTTATCACCATAGCGGTACATGATATTCACATAGCCGAAGTCCCGGCCGGTCCGGTCATGGCCGACGGCTTCCACTTGATAGGCAGTTATGGACATTTCAGCTCCACCTCCTGTGCCAGTACAAATCCGCACAGCCCAAGGGAAGCGTCGATGACAAATACCCGGATGTGCTCCCGATCCATGCGCTCCCGCAGTTCCTCGATGCTGCAACAGGCGGGAAAGCCGTAAGAGACGGCCCCGCCCAGCAGGTCTTTGTACTGTTCAAAAAAGCCGTCCACGGTGATCTCATCCATGCCGAAGAGGATGTTGTCCCGGATCACATTCTCAAACCAGTGGGCCAGCAGGCCGGTGAAGTGAACGGATACGTTCTCTCCGGCCTCAGTCCGGGTATCCACATGCAGGATATGGGCTTCAAAGTCAGCGCAATAGCACAGGACCCTGTTGTCGTGCAGATGGTCAAAGGATTGAATCACCATACTCATGCCAGCTCTGCGTCCAAAATCTGGACTTGCTTCCCTTCCTCGTTCACATAGTAAAGGGCGATATAATCAATGCCGTCCCGCCTGACCTGCTCCCAAGGCATCCGCTCACCGTTGATCAGTTCCACGGTATCCGCCCCATCCGGTTCGAAGTCCTCTTTTTCGTCCTCATAGTCAACGCTGTAACCCAGCTCCACCACCAGCTTGGAGGCAGGGATCCCATACCGCTTGAGGGGACGGTGCTCCAGCTTGGATGGATCGTGTACATCGCAGAACAGATTGTCGTAGCCATGCCGCCCACCGTCAAAGATGACGAACTCCTCGCCGCTCTCCGGATCACGGGCTGCCACCAGTCCGGGGACCTCATCCCCATCTACGATATAGGATTGGGGCTCTCCCTTCACCGTGAGCAGATCTCCGCAATACCAAACCTCCAGCAGTTCCTTGCCGGTGGAGGAACAGAGTGTCACGGTGGGCAGACGCTTCTCCGTCCACTCTTTCACATGGCCTTCCAGCCAGGTGGGATATTTTTCAGGCATCATAGCCGTTCTCCTCCTATTTCAATTTCAGCACAAATCCCCAGATACTCACCACGATCAGGAGGACACCCAACAAAAAGAAAACCACCCGCCGGTATCCCCTGCCGTGGCGGTGGGCATCCCGCGTACCGGTGGGGTCGCAGAGCCAGTTCCAGTTGCGGATCGCTCCGATCAAAATCACTGCACCGATGATTACCGAGGCAATATACCAATGCTCCTGTAAAAAAGCCGTAATCTGCCCGCTGTTCATTTACATATAACCCTCTTTCCATCATCGGGAGTTTCCCGCCGGATAATCTCCTCCCGCTCTTTCTGATCTATCTCCAAGGCTTTTTCCTCCTCCAGATATTCCTCGCAGTCCCGGACCAGCTTTTGGGCATTCGGGTCCTCCGGGGCCAGGTCCAGCCAGTGTTTTGCGTATTCATAGGCGGTGGCGGCGGAGGGGTATGCCATCAGACAGGAATAGCCCATCCTGGCGTTCCAGTAGGGGTCGTTCTCCCCCTGGGTGCAGACGGACTCCAACAGGTCAATGGCGTGCCGGATGAGAGCCCCGTCCACTGCACCGTCGGTCCCATGCGCTCTATGATCCCCCAGCACCGCCAGATTGCTGTAAGCCCGGCTCAGCTTGACGGTCAGAAAATAACCCCGCTCCTGCTCCGGGATAGCTTCGATGGCCTCAATACATCGGGAGAACTCGTCCGCATCATTCCACTGTTCAAGCAGCTCCGACAGCTTTGCTGTCTCCGCCTGATTCATGACTTCACCGCCTTTCCCGTATCACCCCTGTATATCCGCACCAATGGGGCCTTTTTTCAGTGTTCCATCCACAGTGACCACATGGCCCCAGAACATATCATCGTCCTCATACCAAGCGGTAAAACGCCCGCCGGGGGAGACCGAAAACTCAGTGAGAATGATGCGCCGGGCGAACTCATCCCCGGTGATGGGATCTTTCTCCGGGTCCCGGTCGGTCTGGTCATTGTCCGCCAGCCATTCGTTGGCCTGAGCGGTGAGCTTCTGGGCAGCCATCGCCCGCAGGGACTTATCCCAGACTTCCTGATCTGCCAGCAGTTTCTTCATCACATTGGTGGCGCGGGTCCAGGACGCTTTCTTTTCAATCTCCACATCCAGCGAGATCTGGACTTCTTTTCCCATCCACCGGCAGGTCCCGGTGAACATACTCATTTCACGATCCAGCGTGAGGGTTCCCAGCACCTCGTCCTCCAGAAGAATGGGCTTTGTGTATTCCGCCCAGAGCTCCTCCAGTGCCGGACAGGGTACGCCTTCCTCCAGTATCTCCGTGACATACCACTGAGGTTCGCTGAGGGCATCGCCTTTCCAGCCGCGGGCTTTGATCCGGTAAATCCGGCCCTTGGCAAACCGCTTGGAATAGCCGCCGGATTCCCGCTCCTTGTCCGTCAGCGGCCAGCTCAGGTAGCATCGGCCGGAGATCACCTGTCCGGTCTGGACATCCGCCATGGCAAGGGCATGGGTATGCGCCGTCCAGAAAGTATCCAGAAAGGTTTTGTCCGCGCTGGTACCGCTCTGGATCAGCACCAGCTTTTCCCCATCTTCCTGGGCGTACAGGGCAATAAAGTCCTTGACCGTTCTCTTTTTCATGACGTTCTCCTTACGCAAATACCTGCTGGTATTTCTCTTTCAGTTCCTTTGGCACCGTCTTGATGACCTTGCTGCCGCCGTTTTCAGAGGACGGGCCCCAGATGGCCCAGAGCAGGCTCTGCCAAGCGATGGCCCGGAATTTCGGGTCCTTGTCCTCTTCCGGCAGGAGATACGCGGAAAAGCGGCGCTTGACTGTCAGCAGCGCATCCAGGCTTTCCGCGTTGGCAATCAGGCTGCGGAACTCCTTTGCAGGCTTTAGATTCTGCATGGACAATGCGCCCCGTACCAATACGCCCAGTGTCCATGGTTGGAAACCAAACTTCCGGATCAAGGCATGAAGGAATTTCTCTTGCAGGGAGGAGTGCTCGTCATCGCAGAGATCCAGATACTCCGCCACCAGCGGCGCCCACTGTTCTCCTTCCAGCCCCAGAGCGAACACAGCAAAAGAGCCGGGCATGGCGCAGGCTTCATCCGCGAGGTTTTGGTACCACTCATACTCCCGCATAGCCAGACGAGCGTATCGCTCTATAGCCGGATGCAGATTGGGGTGTTGCACAGCGCAGGCAAAGAGCTGATTGACTCCCTTCTTGGGCAAGCCGGGAATGGGCAGATAGATTTTCTCCTTTCCTCTGCACTCCACCGAGTAACTGCGGGGGAATTCCTCCTGCTCCAGCACCGCGCACAGGTAGTCCAGGATTTCAGCATAGCACTCCTCCGTGGAGTCCCTGGCGGTGATGCGGATGGTGGCAAAGGCGTCATTGGCCGATGCGGTGAAATGCACCGTCTTACGTTGTTGGATGTCCTTTGGCAATTTGCCGCTGCCGTTGGTTTTCAGTTTCTTTACCATGTCGGGACGGATTTGGGAAACCAAGCCGAAAATGTGTTCGGTGGTGAGGGATTCAAAACTCTGCCCATACACGGTATGGCAGACAGCCACATAGCAGGCAAAGCGCAGCAATCCTTCGTCCACATCCTCCGGACGCAATTCCGGCCGCACTGCGCAGGGCGGAAAGACGGTAAAGCCATCTTCCCGCTCTCCCACAAGGAAGCAGCGTTCCTGCACCTGCTTTTCTATGTACTTCTCCAACTCATAGCGGATCTCTTCCCAGCCCACCAGCCGCCGCATGGCGTCGCAGATGGAAACCGCATCCTCGCAGGGAAATTCCTTCAGCGGCAGCCGGGAAAGATGCCGCTCCAGCAGCTGATTGGGGAGAAAGGGCGTTCCGTTATGATTTCGCACCACGGTCGGGTAGGCGGCGTGATTTTCACGGGCGGCGCCGCTCAGCACATCCTGAATGCAGAGATCCGCTTCCACCAGCACCTCAGGGTCAGTATCCGGCTTATGGATCAGATAATAACGGCCATGTACGCCGTCACGCTTTGGCAAACTCATATAGGTTCTCCCCTCAGGTCTGCTGGTGCTGCATGGATACGATCTGGCAGTCCGGGCAGAACTCCACATAAAGCGCGCCCTCTGCACAGTCAAACACCGTATCCCACTGGATCTGGGCCAGGTACTTCATGGGCTTCCCACAGTGGGGGCAGGTCGTATATTCCGCGTCCTGCACCCAGTTGGCAAAGCCGCCGATGGTGTTCACATCCTCACAGGCCGCGCCGTAAAACAGGGGCACAGGCGCTTTGCCCAGTACAAAGGGATTTTCGGTGAGGGCCTTGTAGTCCTCGGGACTGACATAGCAGTCCATCTTCTCCGCCCCGTCAAAGAGTTCGGAGGGAAAGACCTCCACGCCGCCATCCAGAGAAAAGCGGTTGAAGGCGGGGCCTTTCAGGAATCCCACGCAGCTGGGGCAGCAGGTGGCGGTCAGGATACCATCCAGCCCCAGGAACCGGAGCCGCTCATCCCTGCCATCCAATACCAGCATGTCCACCATACGCCCGCCGCAGTGGGGACAGGTGTCCTCCCGCGCCCGGCCAATGCGGACGGGAGATTTCTCGCCAGCGGTTCCCTTGACCATAGGATAGCAGGTGTCGAAGTTGAGCTGGATTTTCTGGCCCTCCTTGTTGAAGGTCCAGCCTCCGATCTGCGCATAGCTGGATGGGTCCACATAGAGGCCCTTGCGCCAGGGCCGGGGATTTCGCTCCAGCTCCAGCAGCGTCTCCATTGCCTTGTCATCTCCCTGCATAGCAAGGCAACTCATCAGGTTGGAGGCCTCGCTGGAATATTCCGCGGACAACAGCGCATGAATCAGGCCATCCCGCACATCGGCGGGAGCGTGATAATAGATCTCACAGGGCCAGAACACCTCTGCGGCCAGTGCCGCCCGCTGGATCTCCGGGGCGATGGCATCCCGGTCCCCCAGCAGCTGCCAGAAGTCGGTGAACTCCGGGTCCTCCATCTCCGCCAGCCTCTGGATGTTCTGAATGAGATTTTTCTGCTTTTCGCCAATTTGTTCCGGCGTCCAGGCAAGAGCAGCTTGCCGATCCTGCTCGCACTTACATTTCCAGCACAATCCCTCATAGCCCAAAGAGGTCCCACAGCCGGGGCAGGCGTATTTCAGGCTCATATTCGTTGACTCCTTTCCAAAGACAGAAAGACGCCCCGCGACACCCTGTCACTTGGACAGGCTGACGCAGGGCGTGAAAAGGCCGCAAGAAAGAAGCCACATCTACCCCCAGATGTGGTTTCCTCCACAGGCAAAATCCATTTTTTATATAGAATCAAAGTTATCTTTAACTGATTCGTGTGCATCTCCAAAAACTTCCGCCTACATCACGCATGATTCCACGCGTATAGTGTAAGTTGCTTGTGATACTTTTATATGGTTAGTTGCTTCTCTTCAAACCACAAGGTCGGATGGTTCTTTTCCATCATACCTAATTACATGGAAATTATCAACTAAAACTTGCATCGATAAAATCCCAGAAACCGCTCTCTGTTAGGAAAACACATAGATGATGGCTGACAACTGCAACAGGCTCTGCAAAGGCTATGCCCAGCCCTGCAAACTAAGCTTTCAGGCTGTGGCGGTGTTTCCCTCCATTTTCAAAAGCATAGGAATTAGGATTCAAAATGGATAGAGGAACTGTTTGTGGCACTCTTTCTTTATAGGGCAGCAGAAGACTTCCATGCGGAGCAGCAGGGTGTTTCCGCATAGAAAAATGCCGAATTTAAATCTTTGAGCAGGTAAATTGAGAACACCACAATCGAATTAGAGCAATTCGATTGCGGTGCTCTTTTTTGTTAATTACAGGTTAAAAAAGAATTTTTTCTTGCGTTCTTGTCAGCAGGGCCATTGTTGATGATATAATAAAAAGCAATATACACCACACCTGTTAAAATTAAGAATTTCCGATATCTGCTTTGCTATATAGCAATAAGGATCAGTTAATAACAGATGTATGGAGAAATTCAAAGGAGCAAAGTATGCGCAACCTTTTTGTCATTGGAAACAGATTTGATCTTGCGCACAATATAAAACGGGATTCAACCATTTTAGAGACTACTTAAGTGCAAACTACTCGATACTTCACAATATGCGCCATATGTACCAGAAGCAATAACAGAGCCATTACGGAAAAGAACTGCAAGACACTACAGAGATCGTTGGCTTAATCGCATATCTTTTAGACGAGGCTGCCGCAGACACAGGAAAATGTTTTGATAATGTTGAACCTCAATACGATAAAGAAGGAGACCGTATCTATTCTTGGGAATACGAAATGCAGAATCTATATGCGGGAATATGGCATGAACAATTCCATATATTACTGAACTTTCCATGGTAAAATTCAAACTTCCCTTTTGGTAGACAGCTTGATATTTTATTCAAAGAGGTGCATTTGCGATGGATATTTCTGTCCTTTATATTATTCCGAATGACCGGATTATTGAAACTGTCCAACGGGTTATGCAGCGTTGTGATGTTAACTATCCGGTATATTATGGAACCATGTCCGGAGCTTTGGAAATTGCGAAGCGGATGATCGCTCAGGGGAGCCGGGTGATTGTCAGCACCGGACTGACGGCTCTGTATTTGCGCAAGCATCTTTCTGTGCCTGTTCTGGAACTGCTTTTTACAAATACGGAGTTTGCCAGAGCCATTCAGGAGGGACTTGCTTTTTCCGATAAGATTCTCATAGTTGCCAGTACCTATGTTAATTATTTTGTCCAGCGCAGTCTGGAGTTGTTTCAAAATCCAACCCATTCTATTCAGGCGGCTGTGCTGTCTCTCGACCGCCCCTTTGAAGAGCAGGTTCAAGAATATCTTGACCAAGGCGATTTTGACGTGGTCATTTCGTCCACGCCTGGCGTGAAGCAGGCGCGAATCAACGGGAAAATCGGGATTTTGTTTGACGTTGATGAAAAAATGGTTGAGTTTTCCATACAGACTGCGCGTTCTTTGCTGGATTTTGTAGTACACCGCGCGGAAAACGATCAGCTAATACACGCTGTTATGAATTATACGCAAGAAGGGCTTATTATTACGGACCGCGACGGGATCATTTCACAGCTCAACGCCTCTGCAGAGCGCATTATTGGCACTGTAAATGAGGAAGCCTGCGGGCAGAATGCCGACCAGCTGCTGGCGAATCGTCATATTGTAGATTCTCTTACCAATGAAAGTGGTCTGGCTGATCCGGAGGCCCATCCGGTCGTTTTGCAGCGCAACACGATCCAACTGGATGGAAAATCTGTTGGCATATTACTCTCCATTCACGACATGGCGGATATTCGGATGCTGGAACGCTCTGCCAAACGCATTCATGAGTTGAACGGCCATGTTGCCACATGGCGCCTTTCCAATATTATTGGCAAATCGGAGGCTATTTCTCAGGCCCGGCAAATGGCGCGCCGCTTTTCTCAGTACAACAGCACGGTTTTGATCCTGGGAGAGACGGGCACCGGGAAAGAGTTGTTTGCCCAGGGGATCCACAATGCGAGTCCTCGCCGCAACGAACCTTTTCTGGCGATTAACTGTGCTGCCTTACCGGAACAGTTGCTGGAAAGTGAGCTGTTCGGCTATGTAAAAGGTGCATTTACAGGCGCCCGCAGCAACGGGAAAACCGGTTTATTTGAAGCAGCAAATGGAGGTACTATTTTCTTGGATGAAATCAGTGAGATCCCACCCAACATGCAGGCGCGTCTGCTTCGGGTGATCCAAGAACGTCAGGTAGTCCGGATCGGTGATGACAAAGTGATACCCGTTGATATTCGGATCCTTGCTGCCAGCAATCGGGATCTGAGGACTCTTGTGCAGCAGGGGGCATTCCGGGCAGACCTCTATTACCGGCTGAGCGTACTGGAATTAAAGGTTCCGCCTTTGTCCTGGCGCAGAGAGGATATTCCGCTACTGGCACAGTCCCTTTTACAGAACAAGAACAAGGCCCTGAATACACACGTTACGGGATTTGCTCCTGAGGCGCTGGAAGTTCTCCAAAGCCTAGAATGGCCGGGGAATATTCGTCAGCTGTCCAACTTTATTGAACGCCTGATGATTTTGTCTGATCCGCCGCTTATTACGGGGGAGAACGCCCGCGCCCTTGCGCAGAATGAGGCCACAAAAGAGCTGCCTGTTTCTAGGGAGGGCCATTTCCCTACCCTGGAGGAAGCGGAATCCAATCTGATTCGAAAGGCATTGGATCAGACGGGAGGCAGCCGTACAGCTGCTGCGCAGCTGCTGGGTATTCACCCCTCAACTTTGTGGCGGAAACTACGGGATTTTGATACAGAAATTCCTCTTTGATGATTGCATAATGCACAGTCCCCATTGCATGATGCAACTGTTCCAGCCGATTTTTGCCTTTTTTCGGTAGAAATCGGCTGGATTTTCTTATATGGATATGGCATGTAAATTGCTTTATACTTGTTTAAAGCGATTGTGAATTGCTTTGAAGAAAAGGGGGAATTTTCATGGTATCCGTTGGTTGCAGAATCCACACGCATCCCGCACGTACAGATCCCGGTCTGGTGGAACGGTTTCGCAATATCCCGGTTGCGAATCTTGACGACTGCATGGGACGTACAGCAGCGCTCTCCTCCGCCATCAGGCCCTATGGCCCGCGCCGGCTGTTAGGGCAGGCATTTACTGTAAGAGTCCCGGCGGGGGACAATCTGATGTTCCATAAGGCCATGGATATGGCTCAGCCAGGAGACGTTTTTGTGATTGATGCTTTCGGCTGCGAAGAACGCTCTATATTGGGGGAGCTGATGGTAAGTTACTGTAAAATACGGGGTGCTTCCGGCATTGTGGTGGACGGCTGTATCCGGGACGCAGACGCCATTCGGGCGATGAATTTCCCCATATATGCAAGGGGAGTTACGCCCAATGGCCCCTACAAGAACGGGCCAGGTGAAATCGGTGGAGCAGTTGTTGTAGGTGGACAGGTTATTCGTCCTGGTGATATTCTTGCAGGAGACGGCGACGGAATTGTTGTAATACGTCCGGAGGATGCGGAGGAGATTTTGGAGCAGGTCGAAAAGCTCATGGCCAACGAGTCCCGCACTCTCAGTGAGATGAAGCAGCATAGTACATATATCCGCCCCTGGGTGGACGAGAAGCTGGCAGAATTGAAATGTGAATATTTATGAGGTATCCAAATGAAAATTTTTGTCAACGAACCCATACATCCGGCAGCAATGGAACTGCTGCGGTCACGGGCTGAAGTTGTCTCCGAATGGGAGGATGTCCCGGCTGTCAGCGCGGCATTGGTGCGGACAACAAAAATTGGACCTGATTTTTTAAATCGAGCGAAGCAGCTGCGCGTGATCGGAAAGCACGGGATCGGGTACGACAATATTGACATTGCATCTGCGAAGGAGAGAGGGATTGCTGTTGTCTATACTCCTTTGGCGAATGTCAACTCGGTGGCTGAACTGGCGGTATCTCTTTTCCTTGCGTTGGCCCGAAAGCTGGTTTCCGCTCAAAAATTGATACGTTCCGGAGAGTGCACCAGGATCGCGCCCCCTGAGCTGACGGGCACTGAGTTGAGCGGAAAGACAGTGGCCCTGATCGGCCTTGGACACATTGCACAGCAGGTTGCACAGATTCTAGGAGTCGGTTTTCACTGCCACCTTGTGGGATATGACCCATATGTTTCCCGGGAAAAAATGGCTACGCTCGACATTGAGAAAGCAGATTGTTTGAAAGAAGCGCTGAGGGCGGGAGATTTGATCAACATCAGCGTGCCCCTCAATGACAGCACCCGTGGTATGATCGGCTCCGCGGAACTGGGCGTCTGTCGCCCCACTGCAATTCTGGTCAATACGGCACGTGGCGGGATTGTAGATGAGGTGGCGCTCTATGAAGCGCTGTCCCGTAATGAGCTGGCTGCGGCAGCAAGTGATGTTTTTGCCGTCGAGCCTCCCGGTGTGGATATGCCGCTGATGTCTTTACCCAATTTTCTGCCCACTCCGCATATAGGAGCCAATACGGAGGAGGCGCTTTATCGTATGGGGATTACGGTAGTGGAAGATCTTTTCGCCGTTCTGAACGGTGTTTCTCCACGATTTCCTGTTCCGTAAACGGATGAGATAAAAGAAAGGAGATTCACTATGCAACCCAAAAATTCCATTCGTCGAAAGCCTGCTTTTCCGGACGGCATGTTGATCGTCCTTGGAGTCATCATACTGTGTGTCATCGTGACTTGGTTTATTCCTTCGGGTCAATACGACCGTATTTTAGATGCCAGCGGACGGCAGATCGTTGATCCAAACTCTTTCCATTATATTGAAAGCGAAAAAATCAGTCTCCTGCGTATTCCACACTTTATTGTAGAGGGTACGATTGCACAAGCGGAAATGATTTTCTTCCTGCTGACGATCGGTGGCTGCTATGAAATCGTAATGCACACCGGAGTGCTTCAGGCGATCATAGCCAGAATGGCCAAATGGAAAGTGCGGGACATGGCGTTTATACTGGTCTTTACGCTGGTGTTTGCCGTGATCGCAGCTCCTGCTGGCGGTGTAGTGTCTTTCATCGGATTTGCGCCCATTTTTGTCATGATCGCCCGGGCCATGGGCTATGATGCGCTTGTGGGCGTCTCTCTGGTGCTGCTAGGAGGTGCTGTGGGTGCTGCTGCTGGACCGATCACTCCCTTTACCACAGGCGTTGCCCAGGGAATTGCAGAACTGCCGCTGTATTCCGGCCTGTCTTACCGGATAATCTGCATGCTTGTTTTGTGGATTGTTACAGCCCTCTTTATTGCTCGGTATGCTAAAAAAGTTCGGTTGGATCCCTCAAAGAGCTATGTTTACGATCTTGAGCAGGTGCAGAAGAATCAAGAAGTAGAAAAGCACTATGACACCGATCTTTCGGCTCAACAGATCGCTATTCTGGTGATTTTTATTTTAGGCTTGTGCCTGATCATCTATGGCAGCCTTCGCCTGAACTGGGGCAATCGAGTTCATATGCAGATCTATCTGTGCATGAGCGTGATTCTTGCGATTGTTGGTAAGTTCAATCCCAATGAGACAGTCCGGGTCTTTGTGCGAGGAGCCAAGGGGATGCTGGCCGCAGCTCTGGTACTGGGGCTTTCCCGCAGTATTAGCATGATTCTGGATGAGGCGCTGGTTCTGGACACCGTTATTTACGGCTGCGCTGCGATTTTGAACGGGCTTCCCACGTTGCTGCGGGGGCCGGCTATGCTGATTGCCAATACGGTTGTCAATGTTTTCATTATTTCTGGAAGCGGGCAGGCTGCCGCAGTTATGCCGGTGTTCATCCCTGTTGCGGATTTGGTGGGGCTGACTCGTCAAACCGCTGTGCTGGCCTTCAATTTCGGCGATGGCTTTTCCAACTGGATCCTTCCGCATTCTGCTCCGCTGATGGGATTTATTGGTGCTACCAGCATCTCCTACGGAAAATGGTTTAAATACTTCTGGAAGCTATTCCTGCTTTGGAATGCCTTGGCCATGGCGCTTCTTTTTATTGCACAGTTAATGAACTATGGGCCTTTCTAAATGAAAAGGAGATCACGATCTATGATGACAAAAGAAGAAATTCTGAATGCTGCAAAAAAATGGGAAGATTTTTGCATCGCTCTGCGCAGGGATTTCCATGAATCCCCTGAATTGTCCGGGCAGGAAACTCAAACAATTGCTCGTATTTGTACTGAGTTACGTGCTGTGGGACTCTCTCCCATCGAAGTGCAAGATGGTGGTGTTTTAGCGGTAATCGAGGGAGATGCTCCTGGCAAAACCGTGCTTTTGCGGGCGGACGTGGATGCACTTCCTGTTCAGGAGGATCCGTGCAATCTTTTGCGCAAGAAAGAATGTGTCAGCAAGATCCCCGGCGTGTCCCATGTGTGCGGCCATGACTGCCATGCAGCCATGCTGGTCACTGTGGGGAAGATTCTTGCAGCCCGTCGGGATTTTCCTGGGCGAATTGTGCTCATGTTTGAACGCGGTGAAGAAGGGGGCGGCAATCTCCGGTATCTCATTGATTATCTGCAAAAGAACCATTGGGACATTGATGGAGTTTGGGGCATGCACCTAAACAGTGATATTCCCGCAGGAAAATTTGCGATTCGAAGTGGACCGTTGATGGCTGGGGGACTGATGTTTGACATCACATTGGTGGGTAAGGACGGACATGGTTCAAGGCCGGATTGGGCCAATAATCCTGTGGATTGCTTTCAGACGATTCAAACAGCATTGGATAAAATTCGTATGCGCGCGGTAGATCCAAATGATGCAATTACCTTTTCGATTTGCAGGGTGTCAACGGAGTCCCAGCGGCCCAATATTATTGGACGAACTTTAAATTTTGCCGGTACAGTTCGTTACTTTGATTTGGAAAGAGCATACCGTCCTTTCAGCAAGGCAATGCGGCGAATTATTGATAATATTGCCGATGCTTTTGAATGCGAAGCAGTATATAATCAGTTTGAGTGTATTGCAGTCCCTCTTATCAATCAATCTGATTGTTATGAAATTGCAAAGCAGACATTGACGGAGATTTTTGGAGAAGATCGTGTAGTGCAGGGGCCATTGAAGTTTGGATCAGAGACACTTTCCTATGTAATGAGCTTTTGGCCGGGTATGTATTTGAATTTGGGTATTAAAGATCCCACATTGGGTACTGGATCCGGTCATCATACGGCCAAATTCGATGTAGATGAATCGCAGTTCAAAACCGGTGTCGCGGCACACATCGGATATGCCCTGGCCTTCTTGGAAAGCTCAAAGAAAATACAGGATTTCAAGCCTTATGATGGAGATATTTGGGATCTGTTAGGCGAATAGGTAAATGGATTTTAAGGAGTCACCAGAAAAACATTGATATCTATTCTGGCACCTATGATGAACTGTTTTACAGTAGCGGTTATATTTTTAACCTTGCCCTGTGCACAGATGGGCAGGTCGAAATGACCTCTCGGAAGAATTGGGTACTCCATTAACAAGGGGAAGCCCTTGAAAACAATGTTTTATGGAGACATTTTCTGCGAAGATTTTCTTGTTTATGGGGATACCCGACTGTTCAAGCAGGTCTTCATATTACCATCCGGTTAAAAAAACACAGTACACCGGATGATGGAGGATATCTTCCCATCCGGTGTGCTGTCTTTTGGAATCCACTTTAACTGATCCCATGCAGTAGAATTTTGGCTTCATATGCAGATTATGGCGTGGAGATGCTGAAATAATCCGGAATATGCTTGGTAAACACACTGCCAGAGCCAAATTCATAAAGGATTGGAGGCGTCTCCCTTGTTTCATTTTAAATAATTGTTAGTCAGCTTCTCTATCCCTAAAAACAGAAGGTGGCTACATTATACTCAAGCAGGATCAGCCTCCCCTCATCGTCAAAGGGACCGATGCCCATGCCGTAGCGCATGGGGCTTGGCTCCCTCCGTGCCAGTGTCAAGTGCGCCCGCGTCCCCCGGGCGTTTGGCCGGGTTCCAGAACCAGAGACGCCCTGGAGCGGAAAGCGGACACCGGATCTTGATTTCCTGACAGCAGAAAATGTCTGCTTTGGACTTGGCGGGGATGCGCAAAAGCTTTTGCGCTTGCAGGCGCAAAGCCGTTGACATTCCAGACCACTGTCTTCATGACTGCAGCCCCTCCCTGCCCACCGAAGTGGGCTTTGGCATGCCCCAAGCCGGCAGTATAAAATCTCTTCCAGAAAAATACAATGCCTGCCCTTGCCGAATTTGTCAAGAGCAGGCATTGTTGTTTCCTCCTTGCAGCGGTTTTTCAGGGGCGTTGCAATTATAACCAAACCAGAGCCGAATGGGGGGAAGCCTTCCGAAATTTCTCCGGATAGGACATTCCGCAGTCTGTGGGGGCTATTTTTGCCGCAAATAATTACCGGCAACTTGGCCAGAAAGAGTCACCAGAGTAATTCGTTTCTATATTCGGCTTATGCTGGTAAGAAACTGTATAACACTGTTGGGTGAAGAGCAGATGATGTTGTTGATCTTGATGCCATCAGCTGCGTGGCCTCAAAATTCCAGGAGGCAGCCCGCATATCCATACCGATCTTTGTGCGGTTGACGAGCCGGGGCAGTACCACCAGCACCGCCTCCAGGAACGGCGTGATCACCTTCGCCATCCTGGTAGACGGCTTGACAACGGTGATCTGGCTGGACGGGCCGGGCAGGCATCTCTCGGCTCATTCCCCACGAAGCAGTGACCTGCCGCCCAAAATCATCCTAAGATTTGTACAAGATATTCCATTGACTTGCCTGTGTCTCTATGATACGTTTGACTCAAATTTGCAGCTTACGACAGGAGGCTTCTATGCGCTCAGAAATCGGAGTCGGCATCATCGGATGCGGCAGCGTTGCCAGATGGAAATATGTTAAAAACCTGGCAGAGATGTCAGGCGTCTCTCTTCGGGCCTTCTATGGTGGCCGGGCTGAGGAGTTCCAGCAGCAATACGGTGCTCCGGGCTCCGCAGTCTGTCGAGATCTGGCGGAATTTTTGGCCCGTGAAGACGTTGATGCCGTCTGTATCTGTACGCCGAACAACAGCCATGCAGAAATTGCCCTGGCAGCCCTGCGCGCAAGAAAGCATGTGCTGTGCGAAAAGCCCATGGCCATCTCCGCTGAGGATGCCGTTCGGATGGTCGAGACAGCGGAACAGATGGGCGTCCTGTTGACAGTGGGGCACCAGTCCCGGTTCTCTCCCGCCGCTCAGGCCCTTTACCGCCAACTGCGGGAAGGCGCCTTCGGCTCCCTCTACTTTGCCCGGGCCAGCATGGTCCGGCGGATGGGAATCCCCACTTGGGGGCACTTTTTCGACCCAGCAGTCCAGGGTGGCGGATGTCTGATCGATCTGGGCACTCACGCTCTGGATCTGGCTCTGTGGTTGCTGAACGATTTTTCCCCGGCCTATTGCTGCGCCGGCATCTTTCGAGGCCCGGGAGACTCCCCTACTCCCGCCAACCGTTGGGGCACTTGGGACCCCGCCATGCTCCGGACGGAGACCGGTGCCTTTGGACAGGTTGTGCTGCAAAGCGGCACGGTGCTGAGTCTGGATATCAGTTGGGCCCTTCACGTGCCGGAAGACCGGGAAGAGACCGTTACGCTCTGCGGCACAGCCGCCGGGGCGGAGCTCTTTCCCGGCGGCTATACAATCAGCGGCACACAGGGCGCCCGCTTGGTCACTACCCGCTATCAGATGCCGGAGGAGGAGCAGAGCGCAAATCGGGCGCAACTGGAGGATTTTTTATCTTCCATCCGGGAGCATCGGCTGCCTCTGGTAACAGCAGCGCAGTCTTTAGTCGTAATGCAGATCCTATCAGGACTTTACCGCTCCGCGCGGGAACTTCGTCCTGTGGAATTTTAAGGAGGATGCAACTATGCACGAAGAAAAAGTAGCTCTCACCAAGAACCAGATCGCGGCGCTCCGGAGAGCGGCAGAGACTCGTTCCATTCAGGACATCTTTGTAGTGGCCTGTGGCGGCTCTTTGGCCACTCTGTACCCCATTCTGTACATTCTGGATCGTGAGACGAATGCCGTCCATGTATCCTCTGTCAATGCAGCGGAATTCTTCCATAACCCGCCACACCGGTTGGGAGATCACAGCCTGGTTATCTTGAATTCTCAAAGCGGCACAACACCGGAGACCGTTTCCGCCGCCCGTTTAGCGCACGAACGCGGGGCGCTTACTGCGGCGTTTACCACAGTACCAGGCTCCGCTATCGAGACTGTGGTGGATTTTCCCATTTACTATTATGACGATCCGATAAATCCCTATCCTCTGCTGCTCTCCATTTTTCCGGAGGTTTACCAGCTGGCCTTTGCTCTTGTGGATCTGTTGAACGGCAGTAATTGTCTCCCCGGCATGGAAACCGCTATGGAACATCTGGAGGCCGTATGTCAGCGTGCGGTTTCAGACTTCGCTCCTCAGGCCCGGGAGTTTGCCCGGAAACACCGCACGGAACAGCTCATTTACACGGTCTCTGCTGGTCTTGACCGATGCATCGCCTATATTCTCACCAACTGCTCTTTTATGGAGTCTGTATGGCGTCATTCCTCTCCTCTTCACGCCGGAGAACTCTTCCATGGCGCCTGCGAAGCTATTGGAAAAGACACCCCTGTTGTGGCTTTTCTAGGGCTCGGCCGTTGCCGCCCGGTAGAAGAGCGGGCTGTGAAGTTTCTGCAGCGGGTCACCGATAAGTTAACCGTCTTAGACGCCGCCGCCTTGGATCTCACTGAAATCCCAGAGGAATTACAAGAGTATATTGCGCCTCTGGTGCTTCACTCCCTGGCCTCAGATTTCTGTTTACAGTTGTCCCATCTCACCGGTCATCCCATGAGTTCCCGGCGCTATATGGGCGTAGTAAAATTTTAAACGAGGTGTCATAATGAAACTGCTGGGACTGGGTGACAACGTATTTGACGCCTATTTGTTTCGAGACGAACTCTATCCCGGTGGGAACGCCGCCAATGTGTCCGTACTGGCCCGCCGGATCGGTGCTGAATATACAGGCTACCTGGGAGTGCTGGCAGATGATCCACCAGGTTGTCATTTCCTGGCCGCCCTCAGGGAGGAATCCGTGGAAGTCAGCCGTGTCCGTATTGGTGTGGGCAAATCCGCATGTAACTATATTGTGTTGGATGACCATGGAGACCGCACGTTCTCAGGAAATAATGGCAAAGAGACCGTGCAAAATCTTTTCTCTCTACACCTGACGCCGCAAGATCTGGCATATGCCGCCGCTTTCGATGTGATCCACACCAGTATCCACAGCGGTATTTCCAACGCGGTGCTGGGCGGTCTATCCCGCCGGGCAGATCTGTCCATGGATTTCTCCAATGACGGCTTTACTCACACAAACGTGGCGGAACTTGCGCCGATCCTTCGTTTTGCCTTCTTCTCTGCCGGAGAAAGGTCTTTGGAAGAAGTCCACACTTTTGCAAAATATGCCGCCGACTGTGGGATCCCCCAAGTAATCTTTACTATGGGGACTCGCGGCGCTTGTGGAATCTCCCAGGGCCAGTTTTGGCAAGCGGATGCCTGTGTTATTCAGCCTGTGGATGCTTTAGGTGCCGGAGATGCCTTTATTGCCGCCTTTTTATATACTTTCTGGGAAAATGGCGGTAGTGCTCTTTTGGCGGCAGAACAGGCGGCGCATTTCGCCGCAGACTGCTGTCTCCACTATGGCGCCTTCGGTCATCCGCTTTCTCTGGCGGAAAGCGGCTTGCTTTCCACAGGCCCCCAAAATTAGACTGAATAAACAGGCTCCGGTGGTTTTCCACCGGAGCCTGTTTACTGTACTCTTTACGGATTTTTCATTTCCACCAACTCCCTTGGCAACAGGCCTGCAGCATCCTGGTCCAAAAGCCAGATACAATTGGGGTGCTTCTGGAGGATGGAGGCCGGCAGTTCGTTGGTAACCGGACCGGTAATGGCTTTGAAAACGATCTCCGCCTTTTGAACACCGCTGGCCAGCAAAATCACAAGCTCTGACTCCATGATCTGAGCGATGCCCTGTGTGATCCCCTCAGCAAGCGGTAACTCACGGCCACCGAAGTACTTCTTCTGTACAGCCTTCGTCACCGCGCTCAGCGGCGTTCTGTGCGAACGCAGAGAAAAGTCCACCCCGTTTTCATTAAAGCCCAAATGGCCGTTCATCCCAATGCCCAGCACCTCCACGGCAATGGGGCCATAACGGCGGATGAAGGCATCCTGCTCTTTCAGCTGGCAATCGATGGCAGCAATCCTGCTTCCGTCAAACAGAAACTTATCGGCAAACGGGCGGTGCATGGGAGTCAGCAGTTGGGTGTTCACAAAGTGGGAGCAGCTCCCCTCATCCTGAGGCCCGATACCTACCCAGTCATCCAGTTGTACAAACTTCACCCCTGTTGGATCAATCATTCCGCTGTTGACGCGGCTCACGAACTCCCTCAGCATCCCAACCGGTGTATCTCCGCCCGGAAAGCTAACCAGGCACTGCGGGTCTTTCTCTATGGCCTTCTGCACTAGGTCAGTCGCACACCGGCTCATTGCCTCATAATCCTTTTCAACAACTACTCTCATGATTTTTCCTCCTCTGCAACTGTCACAGCAATCATAGCACAAATCGTCCGGCACTGTTAGGACAATTCCATCCTGATGTCTGGATTTTTTTGTTCTCTTTTTCTGGGGACAAAAAAATCCTAGAAATCTCACGAGAATCTTCATTGTACTCGTCCTGTGATTTGGATAGAATAAAGATGCTATCGCTATACAAGTCATAGTACACAAACAGAAGGGAGCATTTTTATGGTCAAAGTTGGAATTATCGGGGTGGGCACGGTGTCTCAGATGATGCACCTTCCCATTCTCAGCGGCCTTCACGATCTTTACCAGATTACGGCGGTATCCGATGTGTCTCCCACGCAACTAAAGCATATTGCGGAGACTTATCGTGCGAAAGCCTATGCAGACCCCTATATGTTGGTGAAAGCCCCCGATGTAGATGCCGTCTTCATCTGCTCACCTGACCAGTATCACGCAGACTACGCCCTTGCTGCCATTGAGGCCGGAAAGCATGTGTTTGTGGAAAAGCCTGTGACGCTCTGTATTGAAGATCTGGAAAAGCTAATCGCCGCTGAAAAAGCTCATCCTGAGCTTGTGTGCATGGTCGGCTACATGCGCCGTTACAGCCAAGGCTTCCTGAAATGCAAGGAACTCTTGGCCAGCGATGATCGCAAGATTGAATACATGCGCTTCCGGGATATTATTCTGGAAGGCGACTTCTTTATGGATCAGACCCGTCCTCCCTATCTATGCAGCGACATCTCCGACGAGGTCAAGGCGGAAAGTTCCTCCCGCCGCCGGGATCAGATCACTCGCGCGCTTGGCAACGACTGCACGGATCAGCAGCGCACCACTTATGTGATGCTCACAGGCCTCGGTTGCCACACCCTGGCCGCTGTGCGAGAACTGGTAGGGCTGCCTGTGGAGGTGGAATCTGTCTCCGTCCAGGGAGAACATGTCATTATTGTTTTCCGATACAATGATTTCTTGGCCGTCTATGAGATTCTCAACGATCAGGATGTGGTGCAATTCGACGCCGCCATCGAGATCTATCAGCATGATCGTCGAATGAAAATCAAGTATGAGACGCCCTATCTGCGTTATCAGCCTCATACATTTGAAGTGATTGAGTCCACAAAGAAGGATACCAAGACCACCCTTTATGGTCCTGATTATCGCGACCCCTTCCAGGATGAGGTCCAGTATTTCCATGACTGCATTGCCAACGGAACCACACCTAAGTCCGATTTTGCAGATGCTATGGCTGATTTGGTACTGTTCCGGGAGATCTGCGGCAAGATCAAAAAATGATGAAGAGTACGCTGCTTCAAGAATATATTGCCCAGCAGCCCGCCCTGTGGCGGGCTCTGCTGGATTCCCGCGAGGAAATCACCGCAGAATTTTCCCGGCGTTTCGGGGGATTTCAGCCGGATCGGGTGATTCTGGTCGGTTCCGGTTCCTCTCACTATGCCGCCCTGATGGCCCGCCCGGTTCTAGAGCATGCCTGGGGAACAGAGGTCACCTGCCTTGTCCCCTCCGAGGCAGCGGATGCCCGCCTTACTGCAGCACACCCGCTGTATTTTGCCATTTCGCAAAGCGGCGTCAGCACCAATACCTATGATTTGGTCTGTCAACTGACCAACGCAGGCAGGGCTGTGATTGCCGTTACGGAACAGGCAAACTCTCCCGTAGGGCTAGCCGCCTCTCTGTCCGTTCCTCTTCGAATCGGAACAGAACGGATCGGTGCCAAAACCAAGGGCGTCACCGCCACTGTGCTGACATTAATGCTGTTAGCGTTGTCTGTCTGCCAAGACACGTCCTATGGGCAGAGAATGCTTCAGGCCTTGGATCGACTGTGCCGGAACGCTCCGGAAAACCTGTCCCGTTCCCGTGCGTGGAGCCACGCGCATCGGAACGTGTTCCTGCCGTTCCGTCACCTGTATGTGCTCGGCTGCGGCAACAGCCTCGGAGCCGCGCAGGAAGGAGCGCTGAAGCTGCTGGAGACCAATTATCTTCCAGTTTCCTGCTATCCTTTGGACGAGTATATCCATGGTATCCAAAACGCCCTGGACGGCGATGCCTGCCTTTTGTGCCTGCTGCCGTCCCAAGGGCCAGATCGGGACCGGATGCTGCGCCTAGTGAATTTCTCCAAATCAGTTGGGGCCTGCTGCGGCTTGATCTCCCCCAGCGACACCGGCCAGCCGGACGCTCTTCACCTGCTGGATGCCGGAGAAGATGCCCTCCAGTCCTTAGAGTTTCTTCTTGCTTTGCAGACGCTGGCCGCGGAGCTTTCCGCTGCCAGAGGGATCGATTCCTCCCATCGGCGCTACTCGGATTTCTTCTCTATCATGGGCAGCAAGATGGAGGGAGATATATGCCAGCCAAAGCTCTAAACCGGCGCTTTTTCCTGCTCCAGGCTATTATGATGCTGATAGACTGCATTACAGTGGCTTACATATCTCCCATTCTGGTCTCCTTTGGATACTCCAAGCTACAGATTGGCCAAGTAATGACACTGGGTGCCCTAGCAGCCACGTTAGCCCGCCCCCTATGGGGGTTTCTCAATGACCGGTTCTCCTGTGCCAAGCAGGTGACATTAGGCGGGACGGCGGTCGGGATCGCCTGTTATTTTCTGCTGACCTGGGGTGGCGGTCAGATGGGGCTGACCACCATAGCGGTAATGGGGTTGTACATCACTGTCGTCTGTATGATGAACTTTGTGGACTCCTGGGCTCTCCGTCTGATCAACGGCGGTGCATCCCTGAACTATGGTGCTACCCGGGCAGGCGGGTCTCTCTCTTACGCTCTCGGTGCCGTCATCTTCGGCATGGTAGTCTCACGCTGGGGCTTTCGTCCAGGCAACGTGGCTCTGTGGGTGCTCTGGATTTTGATGTGTGTGGTTGCCCTGTCTTTACCGAATCCTCCGCCCGCCAGCCATCTTGACCAGAAGCCGGTCACTCTACTTCAAGGGTTCCGCACACTGCGATCCAATCGCGTCTATTGGGTGATGCTGGCCGCTCTGTTTCTTTGTACTCTGGCCTCCGGGTCCATGGAGAGCTTCTACTCTGTGCTGATTCTATCTGCCGGAGGAACAGAGCAGCATGTTGGGTTCGCCCTGTTTCTTCAGGCCACCAGTGAGTTGCCTGTGATGTTTGGCTACAGTCGGCTGCGCTCCAGGCTGCATTTGTCTGCAGCCCCCCTGATGGCAGTTTCTATGCTGTGCTATGCGCTGAAAGCCCTGACTCTCGCCAGCGCCGGCTCTCTGAATATTATCCTTGTTGCAGCCCTGTTTCAGGCGCTTTCCTTTGCGCTTTTCACCCCCGCCTGCGTGGACTTTATGCTGGAGACTGTGCCCGGGGAGTACCTAGCCATGGGGCACCTTCTGTTTCTGGCCATTGGTCAGGGTATCGGTGCCGTGGCAGGGAATGCCCTCAGCGGGATCCTATCAGAATATCTTGGCATGGCCTGGATGTTCCGCACGGTCGGATTCCTTGCGTTGCTGGCCAGTGTCCTGGCCTGCTGCTCCGCAAAGATGTTGAAGAGGAGGAATTTCTCGTGATCTTTTTAGGCTGTGATGGAGGCTCTACCAAAACAGAGTGGCTCCTAGTAGACCACACCGGCCAAGTGCTGGCTCATCGGATTTTTCCCGGCTGCAACTTTGCATTTTGGGGTGAGGACGGGTTCCGGGACCTGATGGTCCGCTCTGTTCAGACCCTGCTGGCAGACAGCGGCATCACTTCTCAGCAGATTACGTCCGCCATGCTGAGCCTGACTGTTTACGGAGAGGTTCCCGGTACCGAGGAGTTCTTCCCCCAAGTCATGCAATCCATCCTGCCTGACTGCCCTCTTCAGTTTTCCAATGACTCTGTGGCAGGCTGGTGTGGCAGTCTGGCCGGCCGGCCCGGCATCAACATTGTAGCCGGCACCGGTTCTGTCGCCTATGGCCAAGATTCGGCCGGAAACGCCTCTCGCGTAGGAGGCTGGTCTCTGTTTTTTGCAGATGAGGGTTCCTGCAGCTGGGTAGCCCGGCAAATGATCACCGAATTTGTAAAGCAGGCAGATGGCCGGCATCCCCGATCTGCCATCTATGAAGAATTGCGGCAGGAGCTGTCCATTACTCACGATCTATATTTCTCCGGATATCTGCAGACAAATGTCCGGCAGGATTCCTCGCTGTTGGCAAAGCTGCAGCTGGTTGTCTTGCGGGCTGCACAGCGGGGAGACCCAGCAGCCATAGGTATCTACCACCGTGCGGCTGAGGAGCTGACGGAAATGGCCACTGCTATTCGGCAGCAGTTGACCTTCTCCGCAGGAGAGACTGTGCCAGTCTCGTACTCCGGCGGCCTGTTCCGTGCTGGAGAAGTCATCATGACTCCCTTCCGCGCCTGCATGGACCGGGAGAGCTTTGTGCTGAATGAACCTCGGTACAGTCCGGTGCTAGGAGCACTGATCCTGGCCGCTCGCGGGTTCCTCTCCCTGGAGGAAAGCGACGCCATGGCTGACCGAACGGCGGCCCAGTTGACAACCGCCCCATCCGTCCAATAAGGCTTCTGGAGGTTATCAAAATGAAAATCATCCACGCAAAAGATTATAATGACCTCAGCCGCAAAGCCGCCAACATCATATCCGCCCAGGTAATTTTGAAGCCGGAGAGTGTACTTGGCCTAGCCACCGGTTCCTCACCTCTCGGAATTTACCGGCAGCTGATTATTTGGTATGAAAAAGGAGATCTGGATTTTTCTGCTACCACTGCCGTGAATTTGGACGAGTACTGTAATCTGCCGCCGGACAATCCACAGAGCTACCACGCCTTCATGCGCCAAAATTTCTTCGACCATATCAATATCAACCCTGCCCGGGTCCATATTCCCAACGGCATGGCCTCAGACTTGGAGACAGAGTGCCGCCGCTATGACCAATTAATCCAATCCCTGGGCGGAATCGACCTGCAGCTGCTTGGAATCGGCCGCAATGCTCACATTGGATTTAACGAGCCGGACAGCTGCTTTTCCAAATATACGCACAAGGTAGCATTGTCAGAGAGCACCATCGCTGCCAACACCCGTTTTTTTGATCGGGAGGAGGATGTTCCTCGTCAGGCCATTTCTATGGGGATGCAGGCCATTACTCAGGCCCGTAAGATCCTGCTGATTGCCAGCGGTCCCGATAAGGCAGACGCTCTCTGCGCCTGCTGTTTCGGTCCGGTAACGCCACAAGTCCCAGCCTCCATCCTTCAGCTTCATCAGGATGTCACCATCATCGCCGATGAAGAATCGCTGTCCAAGTGCCCCTCCAATGTTCCTGTTTCTGCCGCCAAGTGAAGGAGCAGTCGTATACGTCAATACTGGGACGGATTAAAAAGTCAAAGAGGGTATCAGATAGTAAATCTCGAGAAGTCTAAGGGCTTCTCGAGATTTCTCATTTTGAGAGGTGCCGGGAAAGATTGGCGCGTGGGAATGGAAACACCAGGCAAAGCCGGAGCATTTGGAGGACGCTGCAAATATCAAATGGTGGTTTGAGGAATGCAGAGGAGGACACGGCTTTGCCGCGCTCTCCAGCTGCGAAGAATCTCAGGACAGTTCATCCATTGCCACATCGGGCAGGTGTATAGGGTCAAGCTGCCCTCTGTTGCAACGTTGAGCGAGTGAATCAGCAAAGTCCCTGTCATATGTAGGCCATCCTCCGGGCGGGCTGCTCCACCTTCAGCCCCTCCATCAGACAGCGGTACTGCTGCGGCGTCAACCGCCGTACCTCCTTTTCGTTTTGCGGCCGTTGGTATGCGCCTGCTCCAGCCGCTTATAGCTTATACAGCAGGATGCATCCATCCCGGTCCCTGCAGAACTCCTTGATGCAGTCCCGCCGTCTGCCGCAGAACAGAAACAGCGTGTTGGTGAACGGGTCCGGTTTAAACCGTTGCTGCACCATGGCAGCCACCCCCATCGATCCCCTTCCCCGACAGTTGCATAACGCCGGAGCATTGTCGCTTTTCCCATTGCAGGGGTGTAAAACACTCTTGGCATGCAAATTTGTTCATCGTGCCGTTTAATGAATATTAAGAGCGGGCAAGCAGAACTGCTTGCCCGCTCTCTTTTGTCTGTTTTGGCCGAAGCGGTCCTCAGAAATTCTCTGAAGACCGCTCTCCGTTTTCGGACTTCGCCTTATTGGATGAGGTGGATTTTTTGCAGATAGGCCAGATTCTTCTTGGCCTTTTCAAATGCCTCCTGTGTGGTGGCGTGGGGGCAATCCTGTTCGATGATCCCGACTCCCCGGAAATTCAAACGATCCAGCAAATCCCGGTAAGCTTCGTAATCAATGATCCCATCCTCCAGATCGCACATAATATCATCCATCCGGGGATCATCTGGTGCCAGAGCACCCTCCATCTCCATCTTTCTGATCTCACCAGATACATTTTTGAAGTGGAGATAGGGAATATGATCGATATGAGCCTCCAGGAAATCCAACGCGCTGCGGTCGCCCTGCTTCCAATTCCCATTGGCCGCAGCATAGTGGCCGTTATCAAAGCAAATGCATAGATCCAGATCAATCAGTCGCTCCAACTCCTCCCGGGTCTCGATCAGAGAGCGCCTCTCCGGATGCATCAGAACCTCAATACCGTAGGTGTCCCGGCAGTAACTGCCCATTTCCCCGAAAAGCTTATAGGTCCTGATTTGCTGCTCCTTGAGGCCGGCCTTGGTCTTGCAGTCCATGGCGGTTCCGTCCATTGTCATCAGGTAATGCACATCGAATGCCTGCAGGCGCTTGCACAAATCATCCACATCCCCTCGGACATCGGCAAAGGAACGTGCCTTGAGAAAATCATAGCAAGCTGTTCCGCCGCAGATAGAAAGGTCCCGGCGAGCCAGTTCTTCCCTCAGTTGGCCAATATCTGTGGGCAGATACCCCACTGGTCCCAGTTCCAGGGCCTTATATCCAGCTTCTGCCGCCTGGTCCAAAAAGATATCATACGGGGTGCCAGAGGGAGTTCCATCCGGCCACCAGACTCCCCAAGAACAGGGGGCAGTTCCAATTGTTACTTGCAAGCTCATGATTTGATCTTCCTTTCCATTTCATCTGCTCCGGAGCGTTCACGGTATTCTTTCGGTTTCAGGCCTGTTGACTTTTTAAAAATTTTAGAGAAATATACCGGGTCATAGATACCTACAGCCTCCGCGATTTCATATGCTTTTTTATCTGTGGTCCGCAGCAAAAATTTAGCACGCTCAACCCTGGTATTAAGAATATAGGTACTCAAATTCTCTCCCATCTCCCGCTTAAACAGCTTGCTGAAATAACTGGGACTTAGATGCACCATCGTTGCCAGCGCATCCAATGAGAGATTGGTGCTGTAATTTTGGTCAATGTACTGTTTTACCTTGTAAATGATACTGTCGATATTCTCCTCTGTCCTCCCGATCCGGGACAGGGTCTCTGTCACATACTCCCGCACACTGTTCTCCAGAAGCTCCATGCTCCCAGTGGGCAAAGCCGTTAGCTGTTCGGCGGGCAGATTGTGGCTGAACAGAAGACTCACACAGAAGTTCTGCAATAAAAGGGCGATCTGACACACGCTGGAGAAAGGAATTTTCTGTGCTTTTATCAATTGGAAGAGATCCTCCATGTTTTTCAGAGCCGCATCACCACTGTGATTTTCCAGGGCGCTTTCCACCAAACGCAACCGCTCCCACAGAGCACTGGCTGTGTCTTCGGACAACTTTGGCAGGTCCTCACACCGCATGACGGATGGCTGGCTACTATACAACGCAAATTTCTGTGCGTCATCCGCCTCTCTGGCCGCCTTCTGCATATTCAGTGGATTTTTGTGGAGGCGGCTAATTCCGATCGTCAGCAGGAAATCCGTTTTTCCTTCTACCGCTTCTACAGCCGAAGTGCAGAGTTCAGCGGGGTCTATTCCCTCCGGCAATGAGAGAACTGCATAGCAGCAAGTATCGCTCTTCGGTACCAAAAACACTGTATGCCCCTCGCAGCAGGACAGTATGACCTCCTGCGCTTGCTGGAGCATCGCTGTGCATTCCTCCAAAGTTCCCCGGAAAACCACCTCCAGGCTCAGAACATAATAACTGGGCAGCACAATGTGCAGGTCATTGAGTTTATTGAGAATGTAAAGCAGCGAGTGTCGGCTTTGAAAAATCAGTTCTCCCAACAGAGCCTGCTGTTCCAGCAGGAGGCTCTTCTGCACACGGCTTTCCTTTTGAAGCCGTTGGCATGCCTTGTCCACTGCAGCGGAGAGCGCCTTCTCCGTGGTAGGCTTCAGAACGAAATCCGTCACCCCGCACTGGATAGCCTGTTGAGCATACTCAAAGTCCGGAAAGCCTGTAAGCAAAATCATCTGAATGCCCGGATAGTGTTCCCGGACCCAGCCGCAAAGTTGCAGTCCGTCCATCTCCGGCATGCGAATGTCTGTAATCAGAATGTCCGGTGGGGACTCCTGAATTTGATGGACAGCATCTACTCCGTCGTTTGCAATTGCTCGCACACAGCAGTTGTGAGCCTTCCAGTCAATCAAACACATCAGCCCTCGGGGAATTATCGCTTCATTGTCCACAAGCATCACAGTGTACGGCATGGTTTCTCACCCCTTTGTTTGATCAAGCGGCAAAGTCAGCAGCACGGTGGTACCCTGACCGGGTTTCGAACGGATCTGCAGATCCGCCCGGTCTCCATATAGCAGATGCAGACGGCGAAGTACATTTGTTAGTGCAATATGATTGTGCTGTCCGGCACTTTCCACCTCTCTTGCGAGATCCAGATTTTCCGGATCAAAGCCTACGCCATCATCCTCAATTCGCACACAAATATTCTGTGTCTCCTCCCACAGCCGGACTGCCACGCTTCCTAAGCCCCGCCTGGGTTCCAGCCCGTGGACGATGGCGTTTTCCACCAGAGGCTGGATCGTCAGCCGCGGAACCAGGTACCGCAAAAGGTCCTCGTCCTCGTATTCCACTGAGTAAGAGAGCTTTTCCCCAAATCGTTCTCTCTGTAAATCCAAATAATAGTGGACGTAACCGAGCTCCTGTTCAAATGTAATTTTCTGGCTGCTTCCCACACCGATATTTCCCCGAAGCAGGCACGCCAGGTCCGTAACCATACGGGAAATATTTTTCAATCCAGCATCCACGCAACGCATATTGATGGTCTCCAGCACATTAAAGATGAAGTGCGGATTGATCTGCGCAGCCAACAGGCGTGATTCGCTCTCCTGCAATCGAATGCCCTTTTGATAGGCATCCTTCCAGGATGCCTCCAGATTATCAGCCATCTGGTTAAATGTAGTTTCCAGATCAGCCAGTTCCCGATAGCCGCTGTCAGGCATACGGGCGGCATAGTCTGACTCCGCCATCCGGTGCAGCATCCCCTCCATTTTCTGCAGCGGATCCCCCAGCACCCGATGATAGGCGACCGCAGCCGCCAGAACCGTCAGCAGCACAATCGCGATACACAGGGCTGAGAAAATCCAACTCCCCTCCCAAACCAAATCGTACATGGACGGAAGTGGTATAAAAATATCCACCCGCAGCTCCTCATCGTCCACACGCTGACTGACATGGTAAAAGCGGCCCTGCCAACCCGGGGCAGTTCCTTGGAGATAGGAAGAGTTATCCTCAGTCTGCTCCAGAAGTTCTTGCAGGTCCTCCCCCTCCCCGTATAGCAGTTTTCCCTCTCCATCTGAGAGCGCCAAGCATGTGTTTGGATAGAGTTCCGTCAAGTCTCCAGCATTCAGTAAAGTATCTACATCAATCTCCATAATCAGCTTGCCCAACGGTTCCAGCGTATCGATATTCTTATAGTCCAGCAAAAAATAGGCGGTGTTCTCTGGCGTATTCTCTATGGAAAACAGCGTCTCTGCTGAAGATTGTTCGTTTGCAGCCTCATAGATACTCTGCATTCGGCGCTGCTCCTGCTCATAGGACCCCCTGGGGGAGTAAAAGGTGAACGCCCCATCCCTGCGAAAAAGGTACACGCTGTTTACCGCTCCCCGTTTCCAAGTGGATTGGTAAGCCGCCACTCCCCCCACGACCCGAAGCAGGTCATCCCGTCCCTGCAAAGCCAGATACATGTCCAAATCCTGCATACTTGCACACAGGCTATCGTCTATCATGGCATTATACGCGATGTCCTGTGCCAATTCCATAGTGTTGGCAACAGATGCAGTCACTTGGCTGATGTAGAAATTTACATTTCCCTTGGCCTGTGATTCCATTCTAGCAGGGATCGTACGATAGAACACCAGAAGCATCAGTAGTGACGGTCCCAAAATCGTCACACAGACCAGTAAAAACATTCTGACCATGAGAGACCGCTTCCGCCTGACATTTCCCCGTCTATGTGCCATTTCCTTCACCGCCTCGGGCCGCCTAACTTTTCTCTTGGGTTCATTGTACAATGAGGATTTTCCTTTTTCAACACTGAAATCTGTAAATCTCCCGCCCTCTTCTCTCTCCGCCTTCGGCGGCAAAAATTGAGCGAATTTATACCAGAATCAGAGCAAAAGAGTCTTAATATTTGTAGTCTTTTCCGTGATATACTGAGAAAGCATACAGGAGGGGTGTAGCTATACCCCTGAAACGAAGGAGGAACACGATAATGAAGATGAAAAGATGGTTGTCTTGCACACTGGCTCTGGCCATGCTCCTCGGTCTGATGGGCTGCGGCGGCACCAGCGATGAGGCCCCCAATGATGGTAGCGGCTCCTCTGAAGATGAGATTGTAATCAACTATCCCACTTTCCAGATCGGGACCAACACGGCTGCCCCCGTGGTGGAGGAATTGGTCAGTCGCTTCAACGAAGAATATGCGGGCCAGTATCGCATTGAGGTTGAGGAGATCCCCGGAGATGCCAATTATGCTGATCGAATTCAAGTCCAAATCTCTTCCGGCAAACTGCCTCCCGTGGTCTACGGTGGCGGATACAGCTTGCTGGACTTAGCCCTGGAAGCTGATCTGGTTGTAGACCTGACCGACGTGGTGAACGAGGATCCCGAATGGGCTTCCATGTATGAAAACGACGCCTGGCAGGCTGCCAACTGCCGCGATGGAAAGATCTATGCTTCCTCCAATGAAGGTCAGTTGATTGGCTACTTCTACAATAAGGAGTTATTTGACCAGGCTGGTATTCAGCCCGCTACCACTTGGAATGAGTTTTTTGACAACTGCGACAAACTGCTGGCTGCAGGCATCACTCCACTGGCTATGGACACCGCTGACGGTGCTTGGGTCTCCATGCTGCTGATGGGCGCCATGGTTGCCACCAGCGGCGATGAGGGCCTGGAGTTCATGAACACCAAGTATCCCACCGACTACAACATTGAGCCGGTTGTCAACGCTGTCGCCGAGATGCAGAAGTGGTATCAGAACTACACCACGCTGGACGCTGTGGGCGGCGCCTATGAGAACGCGGCCAACAACTTCTTCTCAGGCAACGTGGCCATGATCTGCAACGGCCCCTGGATGATCGGTGATTTCTCTGACACCTCCAAGACGCCTGATGGCTTTGATCAGAACGTGGGTGTGGCTGCCTATCCCGGCAACTTCGTCTATGACGCCCCCATTGAAGGCATGTTTGTCACCAAGCAGGACGATCCTGCCCTGGAGGAGGCGGCCATCGCCATGGTGAAGTTCTTCACCAGCCCCGAGTCTCAGCAGCTGGCACTGGAGATGCAGGGCATGGTCCCCGCCGCTGCCTCTGTGGAAATCACTGATACCGCTACCACCAACTTCCCGTTGCTGGGCGAGTTTCTGAACATAGCCTCCGAATGCACGGTACGTTCCAACACCTTCACCGGCAACATGGTTCCCGGCCTACAAGATCTCTTCAGTGCCGAGTTGCCCAACCTGGCCAATGGCACCTACACACCGGAGCAGTTCTGCCAGATCCTCACAGATTTTGCTGCGGCAAACGCCGTGTCCTGATCTTTCCGCCAGAGATGGCGTAGACGAAACTCCGGAAGCCCGTGACCGCAATCTGCGCACAAAGGATCGGGTTGCCCTAGCGGCAGCCCGATCTTCCCTATCCTTGGACAAGGAGATGGAATTTGATGAAACAAAAAAATGGCGGATGGATCGCCCTGTTTTTAGCGCCAGCATGTATCCTCTTTATCCTGATCTTCGCAATCCCGCTGGTAATGGTGTTCGTTACATCGCTGTTCGATTACCGCCTGCTGCCCCGCACCTTCACCTTTGTCGGATTTTCCAATTTTGTTCAGCTGTTTACGGAGGACAATCGCTTTTGGCCCATCTTTGGCAACACGGTCAAGTGGCTTTTTATCCATTGCATCTTCCACGTGACTCTTGGTACGCTACTAGCCTTCATCCTGTATAAAAAACCCAGAGGCTGGAAATTCGTTCGTGTGACTTACATGATTCCAAATATTATCTCCCAGTCCGCTATCGCCATGATCTTTCTGAACTTGTACAATGCCCAATACGGTGCGGTAAATTCGTTCTTGAAGTTGGTCGGGCTTGAGAGTTTACAGCACAACTGGTTGTTCGAGACGGCAACTGCGTTCCCGTCCGTCACTTTGACTTGGTTCCTGTTCGCAGGATACACCACCACGTTGGTCCTGGCTCAGTTGTTGAGCACGGATGAGAGCTTGATCGAGGCTGCGGAGATTGACGGTGCCACCAGTTTCCAGATCGACCGTCTGGTGATGTTCCCGGTGGTCAAGAAAATGATCGGTACCACGGTCATTATGGCCGCTACATACATGCTACAGCTGTTCTCCATGCTCTATATCACCACCGGCGGCGGCCCGGGTACAGTCACTACCAATCTGCCGCTGTATCTATACACCACTATGAAGGCCAACAATTACGGCTATGCCAATACAATCGGAGTTGTAATCATTCTGTTGGGCTTCATCACTATGACGCTGATCCGCAAGATCTTCGGCATGAATAAGGAAGACTAAGGAGAGAATCGGAATGTTGGCACATTATAAGAGAACGCCTACCCAGAAGGTCACCCGTGGATTTTCCTATCTGTTCATGGCACTATGTGTGTGCGTGGCGCTGCTCCCCATTATCTGGGTCATTTTGTCCTCCTTCAAGACCAACAGCGAGATCTTTTCCAATGGCCTGTCCTTGCCCTCCCACTTCGGCTTTGACGGGTATGTGCAGGCACTCGAGATCGCCCCGATCCTGAAGTTTTTCGCAAATAGCCTGATAGTTGCCACCATCACAACGATTCTGAATGTGTTCTGCCTAGCTATGGCGGGGTATGTGTTCGCCAAGAAGAGGTTTCGCTTCAAGAACACGATTTTTGCCATTCTTTCCTTGTCCATGGTGATTCCCACCACGGCGCTGATGAGTCCCGTGTACAATATCATCACAAAGCTGGGCCTCTATGATACTAAGATTGCGCTGATTCTGGTGTACACAGCGCTGAATATGCCTATTTCTCTGATGGTGCTCCGATCTGCGTTCGCCTCTATTCCCACAGAGCTGGAGGAGGCCGCCTATATTGATGGCGCCGGCTTTTTCCGTACCTTTGTCCAGGTAATGATGCCCTGCGCCAAGGGCGGCTTGGCCAGTGCGGCGGTGCTGACTTTTTTGGAGAGCTGGAACGAGTTTACCTTTGCTCTGCTACTCACCAGCTCCACAGACAACCGGACCCTGCCCCTGTCCCTGAGCTATTTCACCAGCCAGTTCAGTTTTAACTACACGGCAATGTTTGCTGCCATCACTATTGCGGTGCTGCCCAGCATCATTGTATTCGCTATCTTCCAAGAGCAGGTGAATGCCAGTTTGACTGCCGGATCGGTAAAAGGCTGAGGCCTTCTTTTTCGATTCCCTTTCAGTCCATGGAAACCCGTGTCCCACAGGTTTGCTTCCTGTTCTGAACTTCGTTGAAAATCCCCGGCCTTTTCGATAAAGGAAAAGGCCGGGGATTTTGATGCGTTTCTGGACTCTTAGTACTCCAGATTGACACTTTCTGTGTTGAAGATGTGGCAGATATTTCCGCCGAAACAGAAGTCCGGTTCCCGCCCGGGAGCAAACCGCTCCGTATAGCTCCCGCTGATATTCATAGTGGGAACGACGATGACTGCATTCTTTCCCGCAGCCATAGCATGAAGATGGATCCCATTACCCAATCATTTCGAACACATCTACCTTGGCCAAGATATAACCTCCTTCTCCCTTCCCCAACATGATGTGATTGGGCCGGGCACCCAATGTAACAGGCTGTCCAGAAATCCCTTTCTTGGTCAAGTCAGCACTCTTTTCAAGTGACAACTCCACCTTGATGCCGCCAAGTATCACAGAGTACCGGTCTCCTTCCCTTTGCAGCTCCGCATCAAAAAAATTCATCTGCGGCGTACCGATGAAGTCAGCCGCGAACAGATTGGCAGGATGGTCAAAAACCTCCTGAGGCGTACCGATCTGTTGGATGAAGCCATCCTTCATGATAACAATCCGGTCCCCCAGAGTCATAGCCTCTGTTTGATCATGGGTGACATAGAGGAAGGTAGTATTGATCTTCTGGCGCAGTTTGATAATCTCTGCGCGCATCTGATTACGCAGCTTGGCGTCCAAGTTGCTGAGAGGCTCGTCCATCAGCAGGATCTTGGGTTCCCGTACGATAGCGCGGCCAATCGCCACACGCTGCCGCTGCCCACCGGATAAAGCTTTTGGCTTGCGGTCCAGGTACTGCGTAATGTCTAGGATCTCCGCCGCCTCACGTACAGCTTTGTCAATCTCGCTCTTAGGGCGCTTGCGCAGCTTCAGTGGGAACGCCATATTTTCATACACTGTCATATGGGGATAGAGCGCGTAGTTCTGGAACACCATAGCGATGTCCCGGTCTTTAGGGGCTACATCGTTCATCAACTTCCCATCAATGTACAGTTCTCCGCTGGAGATCTCCTCCAGCCCCGCCACCATTCGCAGAGTGGTCGACTTGCCGCAACCAGAGGGGCCGACCAATTTCCCCTTGAATTTTTGTTTAATATAAGCATTTGATTTTTCATGATCTCTCAATTCATGTGCTCACTCCTCATGGCAGATGATCCATTCCCATTCGGACAGCCCTGAACTGTGGGCGCTACCTTGTTATGACGGCCCCAAGTCTTCAATCCTTTGCTGCACTCCGCATTATCTTTGAAATCAGAGCGGATACGTCCGTGTTTCCCGCCTCGAAGCACCTTTATTCTTGAGCCAGGTTGACACCGCAAAATGACGGGAACTCCGAGAAAAAGAAAGCCGCCGAAATCAGCCGGGCCTAAGCTCCTTTGATCATCCGGCGACTTCTATTGACAGAGCTATTGATAACTTCCCCACCTTTCACTTAGACTTTTTTAGGAATAATTTTTAATTTTCTATGCTTTTAGGGACTTGGTTCTGCGTACTTCTTTGGGAAAAAGCGCCTATATTACAATGTTCCAGCCTTCTATGCCCCAACATGATGAGGTCACTCAAAGCGGGTTCTCATAAAATGAATAAACTGGCGGATCTCCCGGGTAAGGAATACGTCCCGCCGCCATACCACCGCGATGTTCAGCGGCAACGGCGGGTCCACCGGCAGGGCTATGATATTCTCCCCGGGCTCGATCACTTGGGGTAATAAAAAGGCCCCTGCCAGATTCTGCCGGACAAAACTCTTGATGGTCAGCAGTTGGTTGGAATAGAACAACACATTAGGCGTCAGTCCTGCGTCTCGGAAACGGGTCTGCAGCAGGGTCTGGTGATAATATCCGCTGGTAAATAGGATTAAAGGTGCCATTGCAATTTCCCTCAACTCCGCCTTCTCTCGCCCGGCCATGGGGGTGCCGTAGCCGGTGCAGTACATCATGGACATCCGCATCAGTGGATGAGCGGCCAGTGCAGCGGGTGGCGTTTCTCCCACGGCGATGATCGCCAGATCTAGCTGACCGGCGCGCACCATATCCCGTGCTGTATCAGATCCTGCTTCTGTCAGCCGAATGTGTACTTCCGGACAACTTCCGGTGAACTCCGCAAAAATCTTGGGGAATAGAAAAAAGGCCACCATAGGCGGCACTCCCACGGAAAGAGTGCTCCGGCGCTGGCTCCGGGCCTGAAAATCCGCTGTTAGGCCCTCCACTTCTGTCAGGATGCCATCGCAGCGGGCCAAAAACGCCTCACCATCCAGTGTGGGAACCAACGTCCGACCACCCCGACTCAGCAATAGCAGCCCCAGTTCATCTTCCAAGTTCTGAATAGCCGCGGTAATTGCCGGCTGGGAAACGTGGAGTCGCTCCGCCGCCCGGGTAACCCCACCCAAGTGGCAAACGGCGGAAAAGTAGCGCAGCTGCATCAGTTTCATCCCATGGTGCCTCCCCTTTTTAATATCGAAAAAAACGATATTTAAATAAATATTATATATTATATTTATTATAAAATACGTGCTAAAATAAAGTCAACCGCCGCTCTGCGGAATTCAAAAAAGGAGGACTGCCCTGTGATGGACAGAGAATTTTGGATGGGACCCAGTTTTCCCCAGCAGCCCCGAGAACTGTTGAACCGCTTGAAATCCTATGGTGTCTGCGTGGTGGCAGATGCCCTGAAGGGCTTTAACGCCATGAACGGCTCTATTCAGCCGGTGGTACCGGGCAAATGCATATGCGGTTGTGCGGTAACCGTGCGTCTGCACCCCGGAGACAATTTGTTGCTCCATAAGGCCATTGAGTCCGCCCAGCCCGGGGACATTCTGGTGCTGGACACCAACAGCAGCTATCGCAGGGCCGTCATCGGCGGAATCATGTCCGGGGCCGCTTTCGGCAAAGGCATCGGCGGCTTGGTGGTGGATGGCGCCGTCCGGGATGTGGAGGAGCTCCGCGCCCACGGCTGGCCGGTGTTCGCCGCCGCCGTGGTTCCCTGCGCCGCGGACAGCGATGGCCCCGGCCAGCTGAATCACCCCATCAGCTGCGGCGGTGTGCCGGTCCATCCGGGAGATATCATCCTGGCGGATGACAACGGCGTCGCCGTCATCCCCCCCACATGGGTGGAGTGGGTGCTGGAGGGCTGTGAAAAGCGGCATCAGTCCGAGGCCCGCCGCATGGCGGAGATCCGACAGGGGCAGCTGACCTCCGCCGCTGTGCTGGGCAAGCTGGAAAAGCTGGGACTGTGAGGAGGGGCAGCATGATCTCCAAACTGGAACGCCTTTTGTCCGGCGGGACCGTGACGTGGGACCGTCTCCTGGTGACGGACGGCCTGTCCCCGGAGGCAGTGGAGCAGATCACCGCTGTCTCCCCCGCCGCGCCGGACCGGGTCTGGGTGGTCATTGATCACGACACTCCCGCCGGCTCCGTGGCGGTGGCGGAAAAACAGAAAGCCCTGCTGGACTGGGCCCGGCAGACCGGCGCCGTCTTCCGCTCCGGCCGGGGCATCGGGTATGCCCTGCTGCTGGAGTCCGGGCTGCGGGAGGGCGAGATCGTCCTCTCCGGCGGAGCCCATGCCGCGGCGGTGGGAGCCGCCGGCGCGGTGGGCCTGTCCCTGCCTCCGGCGGAGCTGGCCGGCGCGCTGGAGAGCGGGCAGATCTCCCTGTCCCCGGCTCCGCCGCTGCGGCTGGCGGTGACCGGCCCGCTCTCTCCCTATCTCTCCGTCCGGGATCTGGCCTGGACCCTGATCCGGAGCGGCCAGTGCAGCGGAAAAGCCGTGGTCATCCGGGCGCCGCAGCTGACCGCCGCCCAGGCCATGGACCTGTGCGGCCTGCTGGGCGCCGCCGGAGCTGTGACCGCGCTCTGTGTGCGGGAGGACTTCCCGGCAGATGAGACGGTGGATCTGACTGCCCTTCAGCCCATGGCAGCGCCGCCCGGGGACGCCGCGCGGGTCGTTCCCGCCGGAGAAACCGACGGACTGCGGGTGAATCAGGTGTTCATCGGCGGCTGCGGCGGCGGGAGCCTGGAGGCCCTGCGGGAGACAGCGGACCTCTGGCGGGGCCGGACCGTATGCCCCTATGTGCGGGTCATGGTGGCGCCCGCCACTTCCTCTGTCTATGTCCAGGCACTAGAGGAAGGGCTTCTGGATGTTTTTCTGGATGCCGGGGCGTTGGTGATGAACCAGGGCTGTTCCGCCTGCTGGGCCCAGAGCCAGGGGCGGTGCGATCAGGCGGAGGTGTTCGTCTCCACTGGCTCCATCAACTGTGCCGGCTGGGCGGGCAGAGCCCACAGCGGCATCTGCCTGACCACGGTCCGCCGGGCCGCCCAGGCGGCGCTGTCCGGCAGTCTCTATGGTTCCTGAGAGGAGGTCCGCCATGGAACAGACGTTTTGCAGCCGCATCTGGCGGCTGAGCGACAATATCGATACTGATATCATCATCATGAGCAAGTATCTGGCCAAGCCCTCCCTCCGGGAGATGGTCCCCCATCTGTTCGAGCCCCTGCGGCCAGAGCTGGCCGCCCGGCTGCGGCCCGGGGATGCCATCGTGGCCGGGGAGAACTTCGGCTGCGGCTCCTCCCGGGAGATGGCTGCCTCCGTCCTCAAAACCGCGGGCATCCGCTGCATCATCGCCAAGAGCTTTGCCAAGATCTTTTTCCGCAATGCCATCAACAACGGCCTGCTGCTGATCGAGTGCCGGGACCTGTATGACCGCTGCCGGGAAGGCGACACTGTGAAGGTGGAGGTAGGCCGGCAGATCATCTGCAACGGCACGGCCTACCCTGTCCCCGGTATGAGCACGGAGGTACTGGATATCCTCCGTTACGGCGGCCTGGTGTCCCGGATGCGGGCGCTGGACAAATCTCTCCCGGCCGCTCCCGCTCCACGGGACACGCTGCGGGACGTCCACCGTCCAGGCCATACCCTGGCGGAGCAGCTCCTCATCCACAACACCGGCGCACAGGACCTACGCCCCGGAGACGTGGTGACGGTCCGGGTGGACGAGGCGGTCCTCCATGATATCTACACCCCTTATATCTTCCAGCAGTTCCGGGACATGGGATTCTATCATGTGTATGACCCGGACCGGATCTCCGTCATGGTGGACCATCTGTACCCCACCTGTCTGGATGATGACCCCCGATGCTTCCGGTACAGCCGCCGCTTCCAGGACGAGTATGGCGTGAAGCGCCTCTATGTGGCGGACGGCATCAGCCATCAGCTGGCGCTGGAGGAGCGTCTGGCCGCCCCCGGCAAGATCATCTTCGGCACGGACAGCCACACCACCACCTACGGTGCCGTGGGCGCCTTCGCCTCCGGCGTCGGCTATACGGAGATGGCCTCCATCATCGGCTGCGGGCAGCTGTGGGTCCGGGTCCCCTCCGCCATCAAGGTGGTGGTGAACGGGACCCTGCCCAAAGGTGTCTTTCCCAAGGACATCATCCTGCGGGTACTGGGAGACCTGACTGCCGCCGGTGCCATCTACAAGTCCCTGGAATTCACAGGCTCTACCATTCAGCAGCTCAGCATCTCCGGCCGGGCCGCCATCGCCAACATGGCAGTGGAGTGCGGGGCCAAGGCGGCCCTGTTCGCCCCGGACGAAAAGACCGCCGCCTTCTGCGGCGTGGACCTGGCGGACTGTGACTGGCTTCGCTTTGACGGGGATGCCCGGTACGAACGGGTCCTGACCTATGACGCAGGCACTTTCCGGCCTTATCTCTCCTGCCCCTACGGGGTGGACAACGTACACCCCATCGAGGATGTAGCGGGCACGCCGGTGGATCAGGTGTTCATCGGCAGCTGCACCAATGGCCGTCTGGAGGATCTGGCCGCGGCGGCGGCAGTGCTGAAAGGACACGCCATCGCCCCCTTTGTCCGGCTGATCGTGACGCCGGCCTCCAGAGCTGTCTACCGGGAGGCCGCCCGGCTGGGATACCTGAAGACGCTGGTGGAGGCAGGCGCCATGGTGACCCATCCATACTGCTCTCTGTGCCAGGGCCGCAGCGGCGGTCTGGTCAGCGGAGCGCAGGTGGTCGTCGGCACCCACAACCGCAACTTCATCGGCCGTATGGGCAGCCCTGCCGCCCGGACTTTTCTGGCCAGTCCCGCAGTGGCCGCGGCCTCCGCGCTGGAGGGACGCATCGCCGACCCCGCGCCCTATTTGTGACGGTCCCAGATCAGGCCCGCTTCCGGGGTACCCCAACACAGGCCCCCGGCTGTCTGGTGTAGCCGGGAGCCTGTGTTCTGTGAGGGTCGGGTGAGCGGGCTTTATGTCCAGGTGTAATTCTCCACAAAGTTCAGGATGGTCTTGTTGAACTGCTCCGGGTCCTCCAGGAACATCACATGTCCCAGATCCAAGAATTCGTGGAAGCAGCAATTACCATTCACCAAATCCCGATAGTGCCGCCCCATTTCGATCCCCCGGGGGATGGCCGGGCTGTCCGCACAGCACAGCAGGAGGGGAATGTCGATCTTGGAGAGAGTCTCTGTATAATCCTTGAACAAAAAATCGTTATACAGAGCAAAGGCGATATATACCGGCAGCTTCTTCATTTCCGTACTGACCCAGTCCTCGTCCTCCTGACAAGGCGGTGTATGGAAGCAGAGCCGGGTAAACGTCCGGGCGTAATCATCGTGGTGGGAGAGCGCGTTCTCCAAGGTGGCAGTCATGGCGTCCATGTTGAAGCCCGCCAAAGAATGGCTGTTCCAGGACTCCGGCGAAAAAGGGTACAAGGCAGAGTCGATGACGCCGATCTTCTTCAGATGCTCGTCGCCGAACTGCTCGTAGTACTCCATCACCACACTGCTGCCCATAGACCAGCCCAGCAGTGTCACATCCTCCAGGCCCAAATACTCAATGAGTTCATGAACATCCTTGGCACAGCGGTCCATAGTGAGATTTTGAAGCGTTTTTGACGAAGAACCGTGCCCCCGCCAGTCTATCAGCACCAGCCGGTGATCGGCGGAGAGGGCATCAATATTTTTATAGAAAAATTTGGACGAGCAGAGAAAGCCATGGAGGATCATGATCGGCTCCCCCTTGTCCTTGCCGTAGTCCTCAAAATAGATCCAGGCGCCGTCGCTGACCTGAAGGAAATTGTCCTTGCTCCTGATCATACCTCTACTTCCTTTCTTAGTCTTTCAATGTATCGATCTTGGCATACTTCTCATCATAGTCCTCACAGAAGAACACCTGGAAATATCCCAGCTTGACCCGTTCTTTCTGCGTGGCATAGCTGACAGCCACCAACAGCACCAGAGAGATCAGCCAGGCAGGCAGGAAAGCGTGGACACCCCCCAGCGCCGCAGCCCACCACTCCTTTGTGGATGGGATCACGCCGGAGATGAAATAAAGAATGACGTATGCGGCAAAACCGCCCACCGTAGAGGCGAACATTCCCTTTGCTGTGGCTTTCTTCCAGTACATGCCCACCAGAACAGGGAAGTACCAGGCCGCTGCAAGGGCTGCCAGGGCGAAGTTGATCATGTACTGGGTCAGGGTAGAGGGCTTCAGGGCGATCAACGTCGCCACCAGGGAGATGCCCAATACAAATGCGGTGTTGATGGTGCTCTGGGTCTTGGGAGGCGTGTTTGGCTTCCAGCAGTCCACCACGAAGTCCTTGGCCAGTATGGACGCACCGGCCATGGCCAGCCCCGCGAGAGAGGACTGGATCGCAGCAAAGATCCCGCAGAAAATGATGCCGCCCATCCAGGAGGGCAGGAGATTGGTGGCGTTGAAGATGGTCGTATAGTCCGCAGTCTCCAGGCCGGGGTTAATGGCCCGGGTCAGGGGGCCGGTGAAGCACATGATGCCCTGGATCAGAGTAAATACACAGCAGGAAATGATGACGCCCTGCTTCAACTTCTTATGGTTGTTGTAGGTCATCGTGACCGACAGGGCGTGGGGTACAGCGCCCAGGCCCACGCCGGCAAACAACGCAGTGCCCATGGCGTTCCAGAAGGTGAAGCCTGTGTCCGCCTGGATCGCGCCGGGGAAGGCTGTGCCCAGATACTCCATGGCGGCCTGGACACTGCCGTACTTTTCCACGTTGTCGGCAATCAGAACACCGATGATGGAGAACGTGGCAATCAGCATGATGACACCTTGAATGCTGGCCACCTTGGCCATGGACTTGATCCCTCCGGAGACGGTGTAGATCACAGTGATGACGATGGTCAGCAGGATGCCCAAGTAGTAGGAGTTGGAGCCGGTGACAGCGGCGAAGACCTTGGCGCCGGAGGTGATCTGACCCACGGCGAAAAAAGTCAGGCCGAAAGCTCCGGTGATAGCCAGCGCCCCCACGACCTTTTTAGACTGGAACCGCAGCCCCAAAAGCTGCTGGAACGTGACGGCACCGGTGCGGTCACGCAGGATCGCCACTTTGCGCCCCACGCTGCCCAGGCCATAGGCAGCAGTCAGGAAACCGGCGTAATAGACCAATGCAGCTGTGAATCCAACGGAATACCCAAGGCCGGGCGCGGCCACCATGGTGCCGCCGGCCATGGAATTTGTAGCGGCGATCATGGCGATGGCAAAGGCTCCCAGCCCGCCGCCGCCCGTCAGAAAGGAGGCCAGGCCGTCTTTACCGCCCTTTTTGGATTGATATTTGATGTAGAAGCCGAAGCCCACAATAACAACGCTGTAAACGGCAAAGATGATCAACATGACCCGAGATGTGGACGCGGTTACAGAGAATCCGCCCAGATCATAACTCATGCTTGTTCCCCTCCCTCTTTCTTGTTCATACTGTCTTTCTTAAACCTTGCGGTCAGCGGAAACTCCTCCCATTTGACCAGCCAGATCATGCCCACCACAAACATGGCCAGATAAATCACGATTGCGCCAGACACCCACATGGGCATGCCCAGAAAGTACCTCATCTCTGCGGGATCGCCGGTTCCGAAGGCGTACATCCAGATGGTGGCGATCACTGTGGCCACCACACCCAGCACGTGAAAGAACACGGCGTCTTTTTTGCCCACCTCCAGGCGGCGGTCCAGATTGCCCACCTGGGCGGGGTCATAGTCGGTACTCTCCAGATCGACATTTAACAGTTTTTTGTTTTCCATGATTCTCACTCCTTTAAAATTCTCTTCCGGCCGGCAGATTCCGGTCCGGCTTGCTGCTCTTCTTTTTAGCAAAAGATATGCCATTCATTTATTGTCCGTTTTGCCTAAATTGTCCTTGCAATTTTGTCGTTTTCCAAGATATATTAGAAAAAATGCCCTCTGATTTTCTCTGATTCGCGAATTTGTTTTTCGCATTTCGGCGAAACGCAAATTTTCCAGAAAGGAATTGACCACAGCATGGTACAGAGACCGGAAACACATCTGGCCGGGGATCTGGCTTCAACCCCCGCAGCTCAGAAGGAATATGAGTTGTTGAAGATCTTGGCGGAGCACTACTTCGGCAGCATGCTGGTCACGGATGACCGGGGCCGTTTTCTCTATGTCAGCGACGGCACCTGTCGCCTTTTGGGTGTCGACCGTGAGACGCTGCTGCAGCTCTCGATCTATGATACCCTCAAGGGCTACTGCTTTGCCACCAGCGCTTCTTCCATCAAGACGTTGGAAACAAAGCAGGAGTGTCTCAGCAACCACACGCTGACCGCCTCCGGCCGACAGGTGCTTGCCCTGTCCCGGCCTCACTTCGGCCCGGACGGGGAACTGCAATACGTCCCTACATACAGCTGGGATGAGGAGGAGCTGTACACCTTGCTGGAGAAGTTCGACCAGGAGCGGGACAACGTCCGCAACGTCATTCGCTTCATGCAGGGCACTGACAAAACTCCATCCATGATCATCGCGGAGAGTGATGCCATGGTGAAACTGCTGGAGTATGCCGATCATGTAGCCGCGGTGGACAGCACCGTCATTCTGTACGGCGAGTCCGGCAGCGGCAAGGAGATGTTCGCCAAATACATCCATGCCCGCAGTGACCGAGCCGATCAGGTTTTCATCCCGATCAACTGCGCCTCTCTCCCCCCCTCTTTACTGGAAGAGGAGATGTTCGGTTACGAACGGGGCACCTTTACCGGCGGTTCCAAGGACGGCAGGATCGGCCTGTTCGAGTTCGCCGACAAGGGCACTATCTTTTTGGATGAGATCGGCGAAATGTCTCTGGAACTCCAGGCCAAACTGCTGCGGATCATCGAGACCGGCGAAGTCAAGCGTCTGGGCAGCAACCGAATCCAGAAATGCGACGTACGGATCATTGCCGCCACCAATCGGAATCTGCGGGAGATGGTAGAGGAAAAGGCATTCCGGGCAGACCTGTATTACCGATTGAACGTATTGACCATCCACGTGCCGCCTCTGCGGGAACGAGTGGCGGATATCGCCCCACTGACCCGGTACTTTGTCCAGCTTTTCAACAAAAAGTATGGCTTTACAAAACATCTGATGCCCGCTCTGATTCGGGCTCTGGAACAGTGGTCCTGGCCGGGCAATGTCCGAGAGCTTCGCAACACCGTGGAGCGGATGATGGTGGAGAGCCGGGATTCCATCATCGATGCGGCGGCCTTCCGGGAAATCCCACCGGGCATATCCTCTCCAAAAACCAGCGAATGCCCAGTCCCGGACCTTCTGCCCTATCAGCAGGCCATGAATATCTATGAGCGGGAATACCTCTCCGCCATGGTGGCATCCTGCGGCGGGGACCTTCGAAAAGCCGCCGGAAAGATGGAGCTCCACCTTTCCACCCTGTACCGGAAGCTGGAGAAGCTGGGTTTGAAGCCACCCCGGACATCCGGGAACTGCCAGGGCCCCGGAGAAGAACCGCTCCACTGAAAAAGCCGGCATGAAAATTGCTTAATAATTTTGACGCGGTGTTGAACACCGCGGGAGAGAAGGAACCGATTTTGCTGGAGAATCTGCTGTTCAGCCTCAATATGAGCCTGCCCCTCTTCATCGTCATGGGGCTGGGCTGTATTCTCACCCACAAGGGGTTTTTCACAGAGAATTACATTGCCCATACCACCAATCTGGTGTACTACGTACTGCTGCCTGGAAAAATGTTTCTGGACATCGCCACCAGCGATCTCAGCACCGCCTTTGACATCAGATATGTCGCGGTGGCAACGGGCGGCGTGGTGCTGCAGTTCGCGCTGGCCTGGGCAGCCGGCTGGCTGCTGTGTCCGGACCGCAGCAAGCAGAGCGCCTTTTCCCATGCCGCCTACCGGGGCAATTTCGTCTATCTGGGCACGGCTCTTCTGCGAAATATCTATGGAGTCTCCCATGTGCCCAGCGCAACGCTGATCCTGGCGCTGGTGATCCCCCTTTACAATATTCAGGGCGTTGTTCTGATGACTGTCAAGGAGTGCCAGGGTCGGTTCCGCCTGTCCACCGTGCTTCTGAACGTTCTGAAAAACCCCATGATCCTGGCTGTGCTTGCAGCCATCCCCTTCGCCTATTTCAAAATCCAGCTGCCCTTCGTGGTCTCTGAGAGCCTGGGCTATTTCCAGGCCGCCACCAATACCATGGCGCTGCTGGTGGTGGGCGGAAGCATCCGTCTCAGTGCCCTGAAGAACGATCTGCCGCTGCTCATGCGTCTCTGCGGTGTCAAGCTGTTGCTGATGCCGGCCATCTGGGCTGCCATGGGGATCGCCGCCGGCCTTCCGGCGGAGCAGCTGGTCACCCTGATCATCGTCGGCGCCATGCCGGCCGCCGTCAATGTCTACATCATCACAGACAAGATGGGCGGCGACGGAGCCCTGGCCTGCAGCGCCGTAGTAGTGACCCACTTGGTGTCTCTGTTCACCATGACAGCCATCATCTTTGCCATGCGCACAGCGCGGTTCATATAGGGCGTACGCCGTAACGTTTCGAAACATTGTCTCTGTTACATAAGACACGCCATGCAACTCTCCGGTGGTTAAGCGTATCCTCTGCGGACTATATCCGCAGGTCGAACAAATATCATGCCAATCAGCAAATATGGAAAGGAGTTTTTCACAATGGATCTACCGAAACGCATTGAGCTGATCGAAGTCTGCCCCAGAGACGGCTTTCAGAGCGTCCATGATATCATTCCCTTTGAGGGCAAGGTCGCTATCATCAAGAAGCTGGCAGAGGCCGGCTTCAAGCGGCTGGAGGTTGTCTCCTTCGTCAGCCCCAAAGCCATCCCCCAGATGGCCGACGCCAAGGAGGTTGTGGCCGCTGTGCGGGATACGCTGAAGGCGCACGGCGTCCGCACGGTAGCGCTGGTCCCCAACGCCCGGGGCGTGGAGACCGCCGTGGAGTGCGGCATCAACGAACTGACCTATGTCATCAGTGTCAGCCGCTCTCACAACATGGCCAATGTCCGCCGGACGCCGGAGGAATCCATGGAACAGTTCAAGACCCTGATTCAGGAGTACGGCCACAAGATCGACTTCCGCCTGGCTCTGGCTACCGCTCTGGGCTGTCCTTTTGGAGAGGAGATCCGCACCGAGCGGGTGGCGGAAATGGTGCAGTTCGGCCTGGATCTGGGCTGCAAGGAAATCTCCATTGCCGACACGGTAGGCATGTCCAATCCCAAGCGCACCTATGACCTGATGAATGCGCTCACCGCCCAGTTCGGAGCGGACAAGTTCGTCATGCATCTCCACGACACCCGGGGCCTGGCTCTGGCCAACACCCTGGCCGCCATGCAACTGGGCGTCCACAAGTTTGAAACCGCGGCCGGCGGCCTGGGCGGCTGTCCCTTCGCCCCCGGCGCAGCCGGTAATGTTGCCACAGAGGATACCCTGAACATGATGCATGAGATGGGCATTGAGACCGGCATCGACAACGATGCACTCCATGAGGCGGTGCTGCTGCTCCAACAGTATGTCCACGCCCCTATCGTCAGCCATCTGATGTCCCTGTACAAGCCGAAGCCCTGCGTCTAAGGGATCAGCGGCACAGAATGGCACCAGCGGCGTTTCACTCGCTGCTGACGCCGGTCCTTCCCCGGACTTGGGAGCCTTTTAGGGAAAATCACTCCCATCCCAGTGCAACGTTTTTCTGGTGCATCCCTTCGCTGGCGCGTAGTGCGGACAGATTTCAGTCGGTCCATCCGTATCTGCGTTCAAAACGTAGAGCAGAGAGGTATATATGTGGAGATATTGAATTGGAAAGACGTTCAGCATGTCAACGATATCTGTGTTATGGCCCCGACCCTACAGTTGGCGGAAAAAGCTGAGATGCTGATCAAACAGGAGAATTATCAGAACATTGATGTAGTGGTGGCCGCCAGCGGCCGCCAGGAGACGGTCAAGTGTGCACAGACACTGGCAGCTGCGGGTGCCGAAATCATTATCACCCGCAAAGGGACCCGCCGGATCGTGGAAGAGGTCACCAACCTGAAAGTCGTGGGCCTGAACAACTCCCTCTCCGACTATCTTTGGATGCTGAAGGAGCGTGGTCTGCACACACCTGGACTGATTGCTTTTTTTTCCTATGATCCCATGAGTTCTGATATTCTGCAGATGTGTGAGATGCTGGAGGTGCAGACAAAGAACTACATCTTCAAAAGCTTTGCCGACTGCCGGGGCTGCGTGGAGCGTGCCCTGAAAGACGGCGCGGTGTTTAGTGTGGGCGGTGCCTGGACCGATCCGTGGGCCAAAAGGTTGGGACTTCCCCATGTGATCGTGGAAAATTCCGTGGAGACCATTCTCAATGCACTGGAGAGTGCCACTCAGTTGCGCCGTGTCCAGGTGGAGGAAGCAGAAAAACAGTGCCTCTTTAAGACTCAATCAGAGATGTATCAGGCAGTACTGGACTTCACGCATGACGCCATCCTGGCCATTGATGAAAACGGCCGGATTCAGGTCCTCAATCCTCCGGCAGAGCGGATCATGGGCTGCCGGGCCGCGGATTCCGTGGGACAGCCGGTGGAGGCGGTCCTGCCCAATACCCTTCTGCCGGATGTGCTGGAGAGCGGCGAGAAGCAGCTGGACCAGATCATGCAGATCCACCAGACCCTGTGCAACACCAACCGGATCCCTATCCTGGTGGACGGCCAGCGCCGGGGCGTAGTGGCCACCTTTCAGGACGTGAAGCAGCTGCAGAACAGCGAACAGAAGATCCGCCTCAAGTTGCACGAAAAGGGCTTGGTGGCCAAGTACGCCTTCAACGATATCCTGGGGGACTCCCCAGCCATCCGCAGCACCATCCAGATTGCCCGGAGCTATGCCGCCTCCCGTGCCTCCGTGCTGATTCTGGGGGAGACCGGCACCGGCAAGGAGCTGTTCGCCCAGTCCATCCACAACGCCAGTGACCGCCGGGACGGCCCCTTTGTGGCCATCAACTGCGCCGCTGTCAGCAACAGCCTGCTGGAGAGCGAGCTGTTCGGCTATGAGGCCGGGTCCTTTACCGGCGCCTCCCGGGGCGGCCGGGAGGGCGTGTTTGAACTGGCCCACGGCGGTACCCTGTTTCTGGACGAGATCGGCGAGATCCCCCGGGAGACCCAGGTGGAGCTGCTGCGGGTCCTGCAGGAAAAAGAGATCCGCCGGGTGGGCGGAAGCCGGGTGATCCCTGTGGACGTGCGCATCATCGCCGCCACCAACAAGGATCTGCTGCAGGAGACCGTGGAAGGCCGCTTCCGGGAGGACCTGTATTACCGTCTGGACGTGCTGGACCTGAAGCTCCCGCCTCTGCGGGAGCGGGGTGACGATGTGAAGATCTTAGGCCTCCATCTGTTCCGCCAGCTGCCCGGCGGCAAGGACCCCATCATGCAGAGCCAGTTCTTGTATCTGCTTGAACAGGCCGGTCCCTATCAGTGGTACGGCAATATCCGGGAGCTACAAAACTTTGTGGAGCGGGCCAATATTCTGATGAGGAACGCCGGAGCCTCCTCCGTGACGGTGTCGGATATTCTGCGCCGCCGCGCTGAGCCTGCGCCGGAACCCTGCCAGGAAACGGAATCACGTGACCGCCGCGCCATCGAGGCCGCTCTGCACAACCACCCCGGCTCTATGGCGGATGCCGCCAGAAGCCTTGGCTGCAGTCGACAAACTCTATGGCGGAAGATGAAAAAATACGGCATCCAACGGTGATCGTTTCATTTTCTGCTGCGCCTTTAACCGTTTGCAACACACGTTTAACAAATCGCGTTACACTCCCCCGGCCAAACGCCTTGTCTGCCTATTTTCATTCGCGGGCAAGGCGTTTTTTGTGCATTTTTACCCCCTTTTTGTAAATTTTCTACAGCTTTTTCAAACATTTAGTCAAATATATGAATTTTCCCCGAAGGATTGGCACATTTTTTGCTATATCTGTAATAATAGCTTTTGACGTCGTGGGCGAGCTGCGTCTGGGCAGGTCACAGGGGATCCTGTGGCAAGACTCTACTATCTTTTAGGAGGAGATTCCATGGGTAAAACAAAAGTCCAAAAGATCGGCTTCCTTGTCGGCATCGTTGCCATGCTGGTCATCGGCTTCATGCCGACGCCTGAAGGGCTGTCGCTGGTGGGGCAGCGGGTGCTGGCCGTCACCGTACTGATGGTGGTCTTTTGGATCACTGAGGCCATGCCGATCCCGTTCACAGCGCTGTTGCCGATCTTCCTGTTCCCGGTAATGCAAATCACCGGCTCCAAGGGACAGAATGACATCACGCTGTTCGCGCACTATGCCTACTCCACCTGCTACCTGCTGGTGGGCGTGGGCTTCCTGTCCGGCGCCATGGTGAAGCACGGCCTGCACAAGCGTATTGCTCTGGGCATCGTCAGCAAGGTCGGCAAGAAGCCCACCACTCTGATCCTGGGATTCATCATTGCCGTAGGCTTTGTGTCCATGTGGATGTCCAACACGACCGCCACTGTCATGATGCTGCCTGTAGCTCTGGCTATTTCCAGCACCTTGGGCGATAATGCCGCCGGTCTAAAGAAAGCCATGGTCCTGGCCATCCCCTACGCCGCCACCATCGGCGGCATGGCAACTGTCATCGGCACCACCACCAACCCCACCGGCATCGGCCTGATCCGTGAGACCATTGGCATCGACATCGACTTTCTGGACTGGATGAAGATCGGCCTGCCTTTCACCGTCATCCTGATCCCCTTCTTCTGGCTCTATATGGTGAAGTTCTTCAAGGTCGACAAGATGCCCCCTACTGACATCTCCATCGCCCGCAGGCAGTATGAGGAACTGGGGCCCATGAACAAGGGCGAGAAGTGGGTTGCCGCCATCTTCGTTCTGTGTGTCATCCTGTGGGTCACCCGTTCTCTGGTCTGGGGTGACTGGTTCCCCTATGCCACGGATGAAACTATCGCCATGTTCGGTGCAATCTTGGTTATGATTGCACCTATGGATTATAAGAAAGGTGAGTACGTCTGCGACTGGAAGACCGGCTTCAATGACATCCCCTGGAACGCCGTTATTCTGCTGGGCGGCTCCATGGTCATGGGCAACGCCTTCCGGGATGCCGGTTGCGCGGAGTGGATCGCCAATATGCTCTCCGGCTTGGCGGGCATGAACTCCATCCTGATTGTAATTCTGGTTGGTATTGTCACCGCTGTTCTCACTGAACTGACTACCAACGCCGTGGTCGTGGCCGCCTTTATCCCGGTCCTGGCCGGTGTGGGCGAGGCTATCGGAGTCAGTCCCTTTGCCATGATGATCGCCTGCATGTTGGCCTGCAACTTTGCTTTCATGCTGCCTCCCGGAACGCCCCCCAACGCCATTGCTTATGGCTCCGGCGAAATCGAGCTGAAAGATATGTTGAAATGCGGCCTTGGCCTGAAGCTCATCGCTCTGATCATCTTCCCCATCGTTCTGTATTTCATCACCATGGGCATCTTCGGTGTCGGCACGGTTTGACCGTCCCTGGTACATCTGTCACAAGGGCTCCGCACAGTATGTGCGGAGCCCTTTCCTGTCCCCCCGCTCCTCCGCTCCAGCGATCCAGCTGCTGGAGTTCACAGGCACAGCACAGGTGTGCGGACCGATCCACACCGTCTCTTCCAGCTGTCTCACAGGCGGCCTCAGGAGAATCATAGGGTACATACACCCCCGAGTACAGAGTCTGTAATCCCCAGGGCCAGCCCGTCCAAAGCCCTGTGCGTCAGCCCTTTCTCGTGCGATCCCCCTGTGTTCTTCTCTCTGTACGGGCTCTGCGTAAGCCGCCGCAGAATCCCCGCCTGCATCTTCTTCGCCCAGCCCTGCAGAAAAACCCCGCCCCCTTCCATTTGGGAAGGGGGCGGGAAGGAGTGTGTGTTAGATGACTTATCGCTCAGGCTTGCAGGGAGTCTCTTTTTCTACATGGATATGGTGGCCGCTGTATGTACCAGGGATGGCCTGCATCTGGGCCTTCGCAGCAGCCAGCAGCTTGGAGAAGGAAATGCCAGTGTCGCAGCCCATCTCATTGAGAGTCCACACCACATCCTCTGTGGACAGATTTCCAGAGGCACCGGGGGCAAAGGGGCAGCCTCCCAGACCACCCAGAGCAGCCTGCACCTTGGTAACCCCCATATCCATGGCCGCCAGGGTGTTGGCCATGCCCAGGCCGCGGGTATCATGGAAGTGGACCATCAGATCCAGACCGGGATATGCGTTCTTCACGGCGCCGATCACTGCGCGCACCTGGGCGGGATCGGCAATGCCGATAGTATCGCACAGGCAGCAGGTCTTCATACCGGCGTCCACATAGTCTTTCAGAAAATTTACCGCGGCGGAGGGATTGTCGTATTTCCCCTCAAAGGGACAGCCAAAGGTGGTGGCCAGATCCACGATGATGTCCAGGTCGGGATAGGCAGCCCGGATTTCCTTGTACGCCTCCAGAGACTGCTCGTGGGTGCGGTTGATGTTGGCCTTGTTATGGCTCTTGCTGAGAGAGACCACATAGCACACCCGCCGCAAGCCCAGCTCATAGGCGTTCTGTGCGCCCCGCAGGTTGGGGATCAGTGCGAACAGATCCATGTCTGGATATTTCTCCAGCACCACCCGGGTCACGTCAGCCGCGTCTGCCAGCTGGGGAATGGCCTTGGGGCTGACGAAGGAGGTATACTCGATGTGCTTCACTCCGGCAGCCACCAGTTGATCGATGACGGTCAGCTTCTGCTCCGTGGTGATCGGGGTGCATTTGACACTCTGGAATCCGTCCCGGGGCCCCACTTCGATGACTTCAACTTGCTTGCTCATGACAGGAAATCCTCCTCTAAAATCAGATAACGCCTTTCTCCTTCAGCTCGGTCAGTTTGGCCTCGTCGAAGTCCAGCATCTCACCGTAGATCGCGGCATTGTCCTCGCCAAGCAGGGGCGCCCCCTTTCTGGGGCAGGACTTGGTGCGGGTCAGCTTCTGGGCCATGGCCGTGATCTGCAGCTTGCCCATGCCGGGCTGGTCGATCTCCGGGAACATTCCGCGGTCGCCGGCGATCTGGGGGTCCTTCACCAGACGGTCAATAGTGTTCACCGGACAGGCCGGGCAGCCGGCGTCATTGAGCATCTTGTCGATTTCGTCAATGGTATGGTTTCTGGTCCAACTGCTGATGATCTCCCGCAGCTCCTCGTGATTTGCGATGCGCTCCTGGATGCCTGCAAACTTGGGGGCATCAGCCAGCTCGGGGCTGCCCATCACACTGCACAGGATCTTCCAAAGCTTGGCGTTTCCGGCGGCGATGACCACGTCGCCGTCACTGGCCGGGAACACATCATAGGGATAGGTGGACTCATAACGGTTGCCGATCCGCTGGGGGATACGGCCGGTAGACTGATAGATCATGGTGATATTCTCCATAGCGGAGGCCACAGAGTCCACCAGTGCCACGTCGACCTTTTCACCCAGACCTGTCCTCTGCTTGTTCACCAGGGCCGCCAGCACGCCGACGGTCAGGTTCAGCCCTCCCAGCACGTCGCCCATGGGGGTGCCGCAGCGGGTGGCAGGGCCGCCAGGCCAGCCGGTGGTGCTCATCAGTCCGCCCATGGCCTGACCTACAATATCATAACCCGCACGCTTGCTGTATGGGCCTGTGTGGCCGAAGCCGGAGCAAGCGCCATAGATGATGCCGGGGTTGATCTCCTTCAGCACATCATATCCCAGGCCCAGCTTCTCCATGGTGCCGGGACGGTAGTTCTCGATCACCACGTCGGCCTTCTTCACCATCTCCTTGAAGATCTCCTTGGCCTCGGGGGCTTTCAGGTTCAGGGTGACGCCCATCTTACTGCGGTTAAAGTTGGCAAAGTAAACGCTTTGATCATTGATAAAGGGGCCCATGCTCCGACTGTCATCACCCTTGCCAGGCTGCTCGACCTTGATAACCGTAGCGCCCATATCCGCCAGCAGCGCACCGCAGTAGGGCCCTGCCAACACGCGGGTCAGATCCAGAATAACAATGCCTTCCAGCAGGCCTTTTTCGTGCTCCATGATAAACCTTCCTTTTCCGTCAATAATATGCCTTCAGAATTGGCCTATCGCTCTGGGGGCGAGACCAGAGGAGGGCCTTATCCTATCGGGATATTAAGCAATTTTTGTGCCAACATTTTGGAGCAGCCCAGACGTCGTAATACCACAGATATCGGTCTGTTTTTTTGAACCGTCCGCTATCAAGCTGCTAATTTGTATCAGTAAGTATTAAATGTACCGTAACATATTGTTACATCCCGTAACACTTCAAGAAGACCTACTGCGGAGCCAAATTTTCCGGTCGGATGCGCCTATCGTCCGCAGCTTTCAACTCCTGAGAGCATGGCGTTCATGCGCCTGGGAAATGCCACATTCGCTCCCATCTGGTTCTATTGGCAGTCATGCCGATATCTGAGCAATGTTCCGGTCGATAGAATGCTGCTCCTTTATTTTACAGTAGATATTGAAATGAAGAAAATAGCGCCTCATCCGCCTTCTCCCCCACCAACCTGCGGCTCTTCCTTGATCATTCCTGGAATTATGTGGTGCCAGACATTGATCTCTCTGGCTGAATGAGCTATCAGTGTCGACAGGTTCTTCACACAGCTCCTCTCAATTTGCAGCCTGCTGCCGGCAACATACAACTGCATTTTTGACAAACTTTTCCCGCTGAGATGGGCGAGCCCTTGCCCTCATTTCCCAAACGGTTGAACTAAATTTTTTCTGTGTGTTTACCGGCATTTCCGGTCCTTTCCGCTCGTTTTCGCATACTCTTTGAACCTCTTAAATCCACTGTTTCCGCGTGCTCCAGAGCTGTCTGTGGTCAAACATGTGGTCAAACGCACGCTTCCCGCCAGCCCCGGCGTTCCATGGCCGGTCCTGGCGGGAAGTGTTTTTTCGTCCCTCTGATTGGTGGCATTGTACCTCTGACGAGGATTCGTTGCAACGGTTTTCTTTGCTGGTTTCAGCGCCTCCGCTCCCCCGGCTCCGCGCCGGAAAGGAGCGCGGTTTTCAGGGGAAAAACCGCCCAGTGTTTGCGTCGCTATATCAAAGAATAGGGCGGCGGGATTTTGCGGCAGAGGAATGGAAAATTTTTCTAGTATAGTGAGGTCAGGCCGGTCAGTCAAAGCCCTTAAAATACGGGTTCTCTTTCAGCAAACCCAGCAGCTTCTCCTTCAGCTCCGGCTCTCCGAACCAGTCGCAGGCCTCCAGCAGAGCCTCCTGCGCGCGGCCCACATAGGCGCTTTGGAACAACTGCCTCGCCAGGCCGTCGTCCGACTTCAGCATCTGCATCAGCGGACTCTGGACGAACTGATTCGGCGAGGGAGAAGCTGGACGGGGCCTCCTCGTCCTGAGAAGTGTCCGTCACGGTGACGGTAAATCGGATGGAAGGTGCCGTGGCCTGCGCCAGCTTTGCCCGCTCCGAGGGGCGGAGCGAGGAAATCGGACCGTAATCCCGGCACCAGCCGCACTCCCAACTGTTCCCCCGGATCCTCACGGGACTGCCACAGTGCGGGCATCGAATCGTCATAGGGCACTCCTCCTTCTCTGCTGCTATTGTAGCGGGGAATTTACAGTCTAGCAAGTTTTATTATTTGTGCGTTACTCAAAGATAGGGGTAGTATTCCATCGTATATGGGAACAACGGAGAAGCAGGGAAAAAATTTATCATTTTCGGACGATCAGACTAAGCGAAACATTTTTATATCAAAGATGCATCAATGGAATTGTTCCTTTACAATCAAGAGCAAAAAAGCGACACCAGTAATTGAATTTCGAGAATAATCCGGTTTAAATCATTGAAATTCTTTGGTGTATGTGCTAAGCTATATAAGCATTATTATATTCAGTCACAAGCGAGTACGGTAGATTTAAGGGGGCAGTTTTGTGGGTATTAGTTACAAGAAGCTCTGGAAATTACTTGTTGATAATCAAATGAAAAAGAGTGATTTATATAAAGCCGCGGATATAAGTGGCTATACTGCCACAAAGCTAAATAAGAATGAACCAGTTCCTTTAGAGGCGTTGATGAGAATTTGTAAGGTGTTCCATTGTGATATTGGGGAAATAATGGAACTAATCTGGGAAAACGAACATTGATTCAATGCATAAGCACGAGGAATACATATGATTAAATATTTTTGTAAAGAGTGCCAAAAAGAATATTCTCCAGAAGATTTACAAGGAAGAGATAGTAACTGCCCATATTGTGGAAAAAGGGCTGAAATGCACAGTGAATTATTTTGGTGCCCGACCTGTAACATTCCCATATATGATTGTGTTTGTCCAAAATGTGGTACGCATGGCAACATTTTTACCTCTGATGCAAGGCCAGTGTTTCCTGAGGAAAGGCTACTTCTAGGCGTGCTTCTTAAGAAGCCACTAGCGTATATGACGGAATCAGTTTGGAACGGAACGGGAAATCGTTACTATGTTAATGGCAAGAGACTTCCATTTTCAGTTTTGTCTGTAAAAAATCTGGATCCAGATACTGTGAAAGCTGAGTTGGGCAAGTATGATCCGAAAGATTACTACGAATCTTTCAACGAAGAAATGTCTCGGTGGGTTTTAGCAAATAAAGGTCGATATCATCACATTAATGACGAAGCGCGAGAATACATACAACGCAAAGCATCAAAGTATGAAAATGATGATACTTGCGCAATGTTTGTTTCCTTTTCTGGGGGCAAGGACTCTACCGTTGTAAGTGATCTTGTAAGAAAGGCGCTGTCAAGGCCAGATATTATTCACATATTTGGAAATACAACATTAGAGTTTCCTGAAACATACAAATATATTGAACGTTTCAAGCGCGACAATCGAAAAACTCCTTTGCTTCGCGCAGAAAATAAAGAGCAAAACTTCTTTACTCTTTGCGAAACATTTGGGCCACCCAGCAGATCGCTGAGATGGTGTTGCACGATTTTCAAAACAGGCTTTATTGGAGAAAAAATCAAACGCACTTTTGGCGACAAAAAAACTATTTTAACATTTTACGGTATTCGTAGAAGCGAATCGACCAGCCGCAATTCTTATGAAAGATCCTCAGAGGGGAAAAAAATAAGCAAACAACTGGTTGCCTCTCCAATTATCGACTGGATTGATTACGATATCTGGCTGTATTTGCTGACAACAGGGATCGATTTTAATTACGCATATCGTCTGGGGTATACGAGAGTCGGATGTTGGCTGTGTCCTAATAATACATACTGGGCACAGTTCTTGTCTGCAATATATATGCCTGAATTATCCAAGCGTTTTAATGGGATCCTGTTAGACTTTGCAAAAAAAATGGGCAAACAAGACCCTGAGGAATATGTCAAGAGCGGTGGCTGGAAAGCGCGTCAAGGTGGCGCCGGTATGGAATTAAGTAAAAATGTTGCTATCGACTTTAAGCCTTGCGCCACAGATGCAAAAACATTTAACTACGTACTCAACAAGCCAATTTCTCCAGAAATGTATGAGTTTTTTAAGCCGTTTGGAATTCTTAACTTTGACATGGGAAGGGCACGGTTGGGCGAGGTTTACATTTTGGACAGCAAAACTAAACAACCAATTATGAAACTACAAGGACGTGTCGGCAGCAAAGAGTTGAGAATTTCGATCCTCAACACCCCAATTGCAGCCAGAACGAAAAATCTTGAAATCGAATTAAAATTTAAGTGTCAAATAACAAAATATCAATTGTGCGCTGGTTGTCACGCTTGCGAAAATGTTTGCAAATATAATGCAATCAGGCTTATAAAATCCGGGTCATCAGATATTGACTATCGTTACGAAATCGATGGGTCAAAATGCATACATTGCTTTGAATGCATCAACCATTATACTGGTGGCTGCTACATGCGCAGGGTGCTGCTGCCCAGAGGGAAAGGATATTCTGAGATATGAATGAGAAATTGAAAAAAGTAAAACTAAAGGGCAACGAGTCATTTAATTTTAGGGAAGGCTGGCTGCGCAAAGGCATGCGGTGTGTTGCAGAAAATGAGGATCTTTTCTCCCAAGATGATGTCATGGAGCGGCTGGGTGTAGGTAGTAAAATGGTGAAATCCATCCGATTCTGGCTTCAAGCAACACATCTTACCGAGGAGCAATACACTAACTCTGGTAGAAGTCGCTCTCAATTTATTACCGAGGACTTTGGTGACATTATTGCAGAATATGATCCGTATTTTGATGACCTGTTTACATTATTTCTCGTACATTACCATATTGTTTCAAATGCGTCGTTGTGCATCGTGTGGAATATTTTCTTCAATGAGTACGACGGCCAGGATTTTACCAAAGAGAACATGGTAAACGCTTGTCAGGTCCTCTTGGACAAAAAAATGGATGAAGGATGTACTTATTCCGAAAGTTCGTTTGTTGACGACTGTTCGAGCATCATAAAAATGTACATAAATTCTCAGGCCGGAGAGCAGATTTCTAAAAATAGCATTATTGATACCCATCCTGAGGAAAGCCTTGACTGTCCTTTAGCTGAATTAGGTTTAATCCAAAAAAGCACGAAAACTAAAGGCGCATTTATCAAGTCTATGCCTACACATGGAGCTTTAGATAAACTTGCAGTGCTATATGTGATTGCTCAAAATATCAGCAAAGAAAAAAACTCAGTTAGCATTGATGATCTTTTAAATGCCCCCAACAATATTGGCAGAGTTTTTAACTTATCCAGGGTTGCCATCAATGAGTATCTGGATCAGTTGCGAATCGCTGGTTATCTCACCATTAATCGAACTGCGGGTTTGGATATGGTATACGTTGAGACTATGATGAAGCCTAAGGACATTATGACGGAGTATTATAAGAAGGCTCAGGTGCGATAAGTTATGAAATATAATGGATTAATTGGGGTCAATCAAGACTTTCAAACTTCAGTCAATCTCGAATACGACCTTAATAAAACTGGAAAAGTCCAGAGTTATATTCCTACAGAGCAATCTGTAAAAGTGCTTGGAGCTTTCTTGCGTTCGTATTACTTCAATGCAGAATCTCAAAATCGAGCAACCGTTTTAATTGGTCCTTATGGTAGGGGAAAATCTCACCTTTTGTTAGTTCTGTCCGCTCTAACGTCTCTAGATCTTCGTGCTCATTCTGCCAAAGAACGTAAAAAGGCAAACGAAATTCAGATGGAACTCTGTGAAAAAATTGAGCGGGTGGATAAAGAAGTTGGCGCACTTGCAAAAGCAATTGTCGAATCTAAAATTAGAACCTTGCCTGTTATTATTAACAGTAATTCTACAGATATAAACCAGTCGTTCCTTGTGGCGATTAACGATGCTCTTGTCCAAGCAAATTTGCATCAACTGCTGCCTACCACATATTTTGACTCTGCTATTGCAGTGATGGATAAATGGGAAGCAGGTTTCCCAGATGCTTACGCAAAGCTCAAGAAAGAACTCAAACACAAAAAAACCACAGCTGATGAGCTTCGTATCGGCCTTAGGCAATTCAACCAAAAATCGTATCGTCTTTTTTGCAAGTGCTATCCCGAAGTTGCTGCGGGGACAGAATTTAACCCATTAACAAACATGGATGTTGTGAAACTCTATATGGCTGTAACAGCAGCGCTTAAAGAGCAAACTTCCTACTGTGGAATTACGATTATTTTTGATGAATTTAGTAAGTTCCTGGAAGCAAACCTTGAAAAAAGCAAAATGCTTAATTTTAAAATTATCCAGGATATGGCTGAAGCCGCGTCACGTAGCAAAGAAGCTCAACTTCATTTTACATGTATTACACATAAAGATATCCTTGACTACTCTTCAAGTGACAGTTTTAAAACGGTAGAAGGCCGTTTTAAGAAGGTACGATTCGTTGCTTCTTCTGAGCAAAGTTATGAGCTTATCGCTAACGCTATTATCAAGAAAGATCCTTTTGCAGAGTTCTATGCTACTCACGCAGATGCCTTCAAGCATGTAGCAGACCGTTCTTCTATGACGAATCTTTTTTCGGACTTATCATCTGAGGCATACACCGATAAGTTGGTTTACGGGTGTTTCCCCTTGTCTCCTTTGAGTTCCTTCGCATTGTTGCACGTGAGCGAGTTGGTCGGGCAAAACGAGCGAACTTTATTTACGTTTTTAGCACAACAGGATAAGTATACATTTAGAGACTTTATTGAAAAAGAACACGAAAATCTTCAATGGATTACTGTAGACTATATCTATGACTACTTCGAGGAACTTTTTAAGAAAGAGGTCTTTAATGTCTCCGTGCATAGTATATGGGCAAAAACGGATTCTGCTATTAGGCAAGTGTCCGATCAGGCTCAGCTTAGGATATTGAAGGCAATAGCTATCTTCAACATAATTGGTGACGAAAGGCTCAAGCCGGTTCCCGCTCACATCAAAGCTGCGCTCCTCATGGATGACAAGGACTTTGACAAAAGTACTAGTGAGTTGTTAAGAAAGCACATCCTATCACAGCGTGATTCGTCTGAATTTGTTCTTCTAACTGCCAACGGAGTAGATGTACAGCGTAGTGTGGACAACTATGTGAAGACTTCTTTGTCCAGAATCAATGTTTGTGAAACTCTATCCAGTGCATGTGAGCTCGGTTATGTCATGCCTCGTGAGTACAATGACAAGTACAGCATGCTCCGTTGCTTTAAGACTATTTACATGGACGCGAGCGCATTTGCTCAATGTAAAAATGGATATTCTTTGCTTAGCGATAATCCATACGACGGTCTAATCATTAATATTGTAAGCCCAGAACCCTCTGCAAGGGAGAAAGCGATTAGACGAATCCATAGTTTTACTACAACTCCTCAGATTGTAATCTGTACCACAACTCACCCGTTTGTGTATGAGGGTCTCCTCAAGCAGTACGAAGCGGTCAAAAAGCTACTAGAGTGCAGCGATGATCCTCATTTTATTGAGGAATTGGAAGTATTCGGTGAGGATATTCAAAAGCGCATTCAAGGCGCTGTTTATACAATGTATTCTCCTTCCAGCGAATACAGCACTTACTGGACTTGCAATGGTAGCCTGGACATTAGTCGCCAGGTGGAATTAAACCATGCAATTTCTGATATTTGCAGTAAATGCTATTGCAGAACCCCAGTTGTAAACAATGAAATGGTTAACAAGAGGAAACTGAATACGCAAAACACCAAAGCAAGAGATCTGGTAATTGCGTGGGTTTTACAACATGCAGAGGATCACTTTATCCCTTGCATGGAAGGTTCAGGCCCAGAGGTAAGTATCTATAAGTCTGCCTTTAAGAAAACCGGATTGGATATTGCAGCGACTGTTGATGATCCTGGAATGAATGAAGTTCTTAGCAAAATCGATGAGTTCATCAGAGGAAGCGAGAAAAAGAAATGTAATTTTCAAGTGTTGTATCAGATGCTGACATCTGCCCCCTATGGTATGCGTAGAGGCATAATTCCCCTATATATCGCCTACACTATGCGCCAATACAAAGAAAGCATTGTTTTGTACTTCAAGGGAAAGGAAATTGAACTTTCTGCAAACGCTCTTAGCAGTTTAAATGACAGTCCTGCAGACTATGAGATTCTCATAGAAACTGGTACGGAAGATCGAGACAAGTATCTGAATGAGCTTCAGCAACTTTTCGAAAAGCATTTTGATGCCAGAACACCCAGCATTAATCGCGTCTATTCAATTGTGAAGAGCATGCAAAATTGGGCACGCTCTCTTCCTGAATACACCAAAAAGTTCAAGTGCTATTTAGACAATGGCGAAGAGAAAACACTGGACACTGGTATTGAAACTGTCCGCAATGATCTGCTTCGCTTTGAAATCAACTCACAAGAGTTGTTATTTGAAACATGGCTTTCCAAATTAAGTGCTAATGAAGACTTGAACGAGTGCTTTGCAGTGATCAAAGGTGCAAAGGAATTGCTCGACGCACATCTACGTATGTACAGAACGGAGCTCAACAAAAAACTAACTGCAATGTTTATGCCTGGGTATCAAGGTGGGCTTTCTCGCGCAATGATTGCTTGGTATAAGAAATTGCCGGAAGCAACTAAAACACATGTTTTCGATGCCAATGCAAACGCACTGCTCACTACAGCTGGAGCTATATCTTCTTATAATGACGATGACTTGCTAGATGCTCTTATTTCCATTTTTGCAGCTATCGCCATTGAGGACTGGAACGATAATTCTGCAGCTGCATTTATTAAAGATATCTCTGACGCTATCGGGCGGATTAACGAGTACGTTGAATCTAAAGGCAATGACCAAGATGACGGGCGACTACTTATCACTATAGATGGTGTTCAAGTCGAAAAAACATTTACTGCAGAAGCCATTTCTCCCCTTGGCAAAACAGCATTTAATAATTTGAAATCCATTTTTGAAGAATATAACGATGCCCTTGAACCCGATGAGCAGCTTGCAATTCTTGCGAAGTTAATCGGAGAAATAATCCATTAAGGAGTAGCAATATGATTTATCTAGACAACGCTGCCACCACATTTCCGAAGCCAGAATGTGTGTATGACAAAGTAAATACCGTTCAACGCACTATTGCCGTTAATGTCGGCCGGGGTGGGTATAGTGTCGCCTCTGAAGCAATGCAGATTGTAGATGAAACTAGAGTACTTATGGCATCGTTTGTGGGAGCGGCAGGTCCGGAGTGTGTTGTCTTTGCCCCATCTGCTACGATTGCAGCGAACGAAATAATCTATGGTCTGGAATGGGATTCGTATAAAAATGTTTATATAACTCCTTTTGAACACAATGCCATTGCGCGTCCTCTGAATACAATAAGCGATCGGTATGGAGTAAAAGTTCGATTGTTGCCATTTGATTCTCAAACACAATCTATCGATATGGCCTCTCTCGAACAGGATTTTGCAATGAATCCTCCCGATTATGTTTTTATGAATCATGTTAGTAATGTAACGGGGGCAATTATACCTATCAAAACCATTGCGGAAAAAGCAAAAGAATACTCATCTGTGGTTATTGTTGATGGTTCCCAATCTGTTGGTATCCTTCCGCTTAGCTTAAAAGAAACAGCTGCAGACTTTCTCATTTTTGCCGGGCATAAGAACTTATATTCATCTTGGGGAATTGGAGGTTTTATTACAAATACAGACTATAAACTCCGACCTGTTCTTGCGGGAGGAACGGGATCAGATTCTTTGAATCTTAAAATGGCTAATGATTATCCAGGCGGATTTGAATTAGGTAGTCCTAATATTATCGCTATCGCAAGTTTGAATGAGTCACTGAAATGGCTAAACAAAGTGGGCATTGGCTGCATTGAAGAAAAGAAAAACAGCCTTACCCAAAAGCTGATAGGCGGACTGCTTGAAGCTGGAGCAACGATGTATTTGCCATCTGGCGATGCAAAACATACCAGTGTTGTTTCGTTCAATATCCCAGGATACGAACCAAATGAAGTAGGTATAATCCTCAGCGAAGATTTTGATATTGCGGTGCGGACTGGTTTCCATTGTGCCCCGTTCATTCATAAGTTGATAGGCTCGCTTGATACACACGGTACTGTAAGAGTGAGTGTAGGGTACTTTAACACAGAGGCTGACATTGATGCACTTATAGCCGCTATAACAAATATTATGGGAGATCAAATATGAATGACTTTATAAATTATTTGAACTCGACAAACAATGTCGGTGGCAACTCCACTGGTTCTCTCGCTGAAACGCAAGTTAAAAGTAGTTACTATGACTCTGTAAAAGTCGACCGCAAACTAGGCGCCTATATTACTGATTGTGTTGAATCCGGGAACCATAAGGCATTCATTCTTACCGGTCATGCTGGCGACGGGAAAACCAGTATTTTGGTCCAGGTCTTGAAAAGCCTAGGACGGTTACAAGACCGTGAAGGCTTGTTTGTTCAAAAAGAGTATGATGATTTTCTCTACTACAAAGACATGAGTGAAATTGCCGCAGAAAAGCAAGTAGAAGCACTCAAAGCGGCAGTAACAGCACCTAAAAGGGGAAAAACCAGCCTACTAATCAGTAATACTGGACCGTTGTTAAAAGCGTTTGAGGCTTTAATGCGGGCAAAAAAAGAGAGTTCTGGTGAACAATTCTCTGATAACGACCGTATGGAATTACAGTCGAGGCTTTTCACTCAACTGGATATTAACGAGGACGAGAGCCTCCAGATTGAGGGATATGAGTTCGTTCTTGTGAATATAGCCCGGGTAGACAATGTTCCTTTCGCAGTGCGCGTTTTAAAGAAGATACTTGTTCCTCAACTGTGGGCTCCCTGCACAACATGCTCGTATGCTAATCGCTGCCCAATTAAAAATAACTACGATCTTGTTACCACCCAATTTGACCGCGTAGCACAATTCATAGAAAATTATTACCGATTTCTCTATGAAAATGATAAGCGCATGACGATTCGGCAAATGGTAGGACAAATTAGCTATGCATTGACCGGCAACCTCTCTTGTAATGACATAGAAAGCAGGCAGCTAAAAGAGCCTTTCTTTGTTTACAACTTTGCAAATCTGTTCTTTGGGTATCATGGTCTAAAAAAAGCGACAGATACAGCTCAAATTAAAGGCATCGAACAGCTTCAAAACCTCGAATTAGATAGAATTGCACTTGATGTGGATTATTCATTGTTTGTCAGCAACGACTATTCCTGCTTTATGCCCAAAATACAGAAAGAGCTAACCGCTCTTACGCAAAGATATCGAAAGCACTATCAGATCACTGACGAGGAACAGCTTCTTGATAGAAAGAAACACGAGGAAGAACTCAGACTTCGTGAAGCTATTAGGCGATTTTACCTGCTTTTCAGCCTGTGTGAATCAGATGCAGATATAGATCGTATAATGAATCAAATTTTTGGTGAGTCCTATGCTGATTATCGAAAACTAATTTCGAGCAAACAATCTAACATCATGCTTAGGAATATGCAAGGAATGATTTTTGACGCCCTTTATATTAAGAATACAGGTTACTTGCCCGAAGGCAAAACCGTTTTGCCGCTTACACTACGTCGAGAAGATGATGTATTTCAAAACGTTATGATTGTTTTGGGAGAAGTCAGTAAATACGATCTGAAAGTGATTCAAGAACGGGTAACAAATCAATTTGAAGATGTAGATAATAAGTTTGATTTATACTTGAAACTTGGAGAAAAAAATTTTAAGCTTTCGCTCCCAATGATTACATATTTTAATAACTTAATTGATGGCGCAATTTCTTCTAATAATAACCCGGCGCTTACCCACGGAATAGCCCAACTTGATGCTCTTTTACTTGAGCAGTTTGGAGAAGACGCTCCAGAATCAGAAGAAGATTGCGAATTAACAGTAATTATTAATACGGCAAAAGGACAAGAAGTTGAACACTTTGCCTTTGAAAACAATAAATTGAGCATTCAGTAAGGAGGGATTGGATGTGAAAATGTATCCAGATGTGAAAATCGAAAAAAAAGAATACCCTCTTCAGAGCATTCTCTTTGGGCATCGCATCCAGCCCAGTCAAACAAAGTATGAATATCTTATCGAATTTCTCCAAGTTGCAATAGCAGAAAAGCGCGGAGGGGATAAGCCTTCGGACGCTCCTACCTTCACCACAACAGAAATGTTTCCTATTTCGCAAGCAGCAGACGGACAGTTTCGATATCTACCAAAGTTAAGAATTGGTCTGAAACGTTTTATTTTCTTACCTAAGAGCAAGCTTGATGGTAAAGCTGAGGTGGACAAAGCAGCTTATAGGGAATGTGTAAAGATTCTTGAATCTCAAATGATCGGCGGTAATGCGACAAAAAAGAGAAACAGCATAATTATTATTCAAAATTTGCTTACAGGATTTAGTGCCGTTAATCAAAGTCGTTCATGGTTCGACCAGAATATATTGCCAATTTGCCCCGAAGTAATTTTACCTGAAGGAATGGGGATCAAGCGTTGGCGCCAGAAACTGCAGTTTAATGTGAACGATCCAGATGTCGACGAAAAATTTGATTATCACAAATATACTTATATGTGTCGCGGTGGAGAAGTTTACTATTTACATCTTCTTAATGCTATTGCGGAGTATCCAGAATATAAAACCGTAATTGAATCGCGCTTAAATGACATGATCACAAGCTTCCCTCAATTCTCTTATCTTTGTAATTTTGTGCAAAAGAATTGGGAAGAATATTATGTAGCAAGCAAAGATATCGGGCCCGAGGTAAAAAAGTTGGGTATAATACCGGAATCTTTTTCCAAGAGAAATGAACAAACTCTTAGCGAATTGCAAAATTTCTTGAACAGCAAGTCTCATCCATTTGAAAAAATGGAAACCCTTGCGAATGGAATTATCTTGCAAATAATGAGAATGATGTACCTTGCTGCTGCCACTGATAGCGAAAGTAACTGTTGGATAATCGATGTCAACTGTGCTGGTCACGAGAATATTGAGGCCAAAAAACGTGCTATTGCTGCATTTAAGCATAATGAAGAAGTGATCAGCACCTATCTCTATCACGGGCTTGATGAATATCGTCATCTTTTAGATGATAAAAAGGACGATCAGGCTCTTATTCGGGATGCCGCAAATGATTCCTACCGTTTATTCAGAAAACTTGGCAAAATGATTGGGGTTATTATCCCGAACACTGGCAAAGGAATGCGATTCTCTCTATCGGAAGATATCATAAAATTCTTGGTCTTATCTATTATCCCTCCAAAGCAGATGATTACATTAGATGAATTTGTTCATCAGCTATATGTTCATTTCGGTATGGTTATTGGGCCAGAACAATATAAAGCGGAAATGACAGTAGGTTCTGTTGCGGATGTGGGTGATTATTCATTCCTCGAATCCAACCTAGAGGCTTTTGCGCAAAAGCTAAAAGACTGTGGCTTTTTGCGCGATCTATCTGATGCCACGGCTATCGTAGAAAATCCTTATGAAACGGAGGATTCCGCTAAATGAGACAGTTGATTACAGTAATAACAAACCAGATCCTCCACCAGATCAAATCAGGCGAAATAAATATGGTTCGCTTGGAAAGCTTTGATAACCCGATTATATATAAATCGGTATGTGAGGCGCTTCGAGAAAGTGCTAAAGTCTCTAACTTTGTTGCAAAGCTAACGCTCGAAAAATACACTCAGTTTGTAGACGCTGAAAATGCAAATTGGGCGCAGGCTCTTATGTATCTTCATAAGGGCACTAATACCATTTATGATGAAAACCATCCAGCTGGCTACGCGCAAAATAGTTTCGTGGATTTTGAGCAAGCAATTACAAAATGGAGAAACGAATCTCCCAATATGCCCGCAAATCAGACCTCCCTTATTCTATTAATGGGAACTGAGGCAGCACCCGATGACGCAGGTAGTTTGAAGGATACAACCTTTGTTATTTCACCTCGAGAAATTATTGCACTTCTAAACGCAAATTATAGCAATTGGTTTACAGATGTTTTTGCCGAGAACTCGTTCGATAATGATGAATCTCATAAGGCGATTCATACGCTCTACCGTGCTCTTTTTAGCAGTATAAATATCAACATTTTCAAACTCAGTGAATTTGTTGATGGCTTGCATGATATGCAATTTGCATCGTGCCAGGAACTGATCAGCTATATTTGCGAAACACTTAATGTAGTTTGGGACGTACCCAGTATAGTCTCTACAAAATATGTTCCAAAGGTGAATAATCTCAGCAGCGGAAGGCTTTCTTCCGCGAAAATAATCACAAGTGCTATTGGGTTTATTAATCGAGCGGATGATATACCGTCTGCGTATGCTTTGAAAAAACTTAAAGAGAAATTTGCAAAGTTTGCCACCGATAAGGATATCAATTGTACTGCACCTTTCCCATCGGATACGCCACTTTTCCCAAATTATAATGACTTTGAGGAATGCGTCATCAATTTTGTGTGTGGAATGGATTTAAAAGCAAACCGTGCAAAACTACTTGCTGTTGATTATGCGATCATTGACCAAATTATTGGAACAAAATTGCCGGCAAAAACTTCTGAAAAAGCTCCAGTAGTAACTGGAGCGCCAATGGATGCGTATTCTCAGATTTTCTTGGATATCGCAAATCGCTTTCATATTGCCTATGGCTCATATCCTACGCATTTTCGCGTTCGGGTGGATAGGATTTCTCTGTCTGACTGCATTGATGAGCAAAAAGAAGAAGCATTCAGGAATATATGCAACTTTCTTGGTGGTATTTTAACCTTTTTTGATAGTTGTAATCTTGTGTATGAAGACAGGCAAGTAAATTTCTCTTACGAAGACGAAATTGATCCCTTTGATTTTACTAATCATAAATATGTGATTGATCGAGTTCATAGCACTGGAAAATGGGGCGATCCTTGCAAAATTCATTTTACTGTAAAGGCATCAAATGATGACAAGGCACACAGTTTCGAATTCAAGTGGGCATTTTCGCCATATGCCCCTTGGTTAAACGCTTTTTCCTATCTTGGTGATGTTCTATTCCGGCAGGGCGATATTTATACTCTGCCAACATTGGTTTGGTGCAAGAACATCCAGGATTATTTGCGGTGCGAAAGTGAAGACGAGTTCTACGCGCAACTGAATCAAATGGACGATGAAGTGCTGCAACAAGAACATGTCAGAGAGGTTTATAAGTACTTTTCTGGTGATAAAGCCAGAGTGATCTTCGATACGCTGTGTAGCGATTTTAAGAACTTTGCTATCACGCTTACAGACCACGGAATGTACTCAGCACTGGATTCTTTGCGCATAGTTGTAAAAACATATACTGATTTAATGCAATATATTCATTCCAACTATGTCAATTTCACAGATGCCCAAAAGGAAAAAATTATTTTATTGCTTAATTGTTTTACAATTGCATCAAATGAAGATGTGGTTGAAAAATGTGATATGGGCGAAGTTTTGTTCCCTGCATATCATCCTGTTATGCTTGAAAAGATTGACGCACAGCAGCTTTTCCTTCGCGATGGTTTTGCTGAACTTGCAACGTCAAAAATGGAAAGCAATATTCGGCAGGAGAGAATCATTGCTAAACTCAAAAGCCTAGTTCAACTGTCCTCCATCACCCAGGGTGCAGATTTTGTAATTAAACGTTCCTCTACGAACCTCACATGTAAGAATATGTGGGAGTATTATGGGGTTTATTTTGGTTCGGACCCTTCCAGTGATCTGATTTCTGGAAATGCCTTCGGCAGTGCCATTGTAACAGACGATGAGGATGCAGCTGCAATGCTCCATGCAACACCAGTCTCTGGAATCGTTGTGCGTAATGTAATGGATTATATCCGAACCTTCCCTGCAAGAGTGGACGGGCTCAATGTCGCATTCATTGCCCCCTCTAACATGCAACATATTGTTGCAGCTATTCATTCTATTGCAAAGCAGTTAGAGAATGATGATACACCCGCTACGATAAACCTAAGAATTGTTTGCTTGAACAGCAAAAAAAATTCTGCAACTTATTTAAAAAAGTGGCTAGATAGTTATTTTGATGAAGAGCGTAGGGTAACTGTAAATACATTCCTCCGCAATATTACAATTACGGACAAATCCGATACAGAAACACTCGAACAGGTATTGGAAAACTGTGACCTGTGTTTCAATTATGATATTCTCAAAGCTGCGGATGTATGGTTTGACCAAACTGGTGATGAAATCATTGATAAGGATCAAGCTAAATTCCCTATGACCTTTACGCCAGACACAATATCTGCAACACATGGAATGTCTCGCAAAGTAAGTATCTCTCAGTTTCAATTCCTTGCTGCTAAGGAACAGACTCAAGCAAACTTTATTGTCGCAAATCCGCATAGTCAGGAGGGTATATATCGTACCTTCAGAACACTTGAACTTACTGATATTCAAAATCACATTATTGAGATTTCTCACAATGCGTGTAAATGGGTTGTATGTGTTGATCCAGCGATTGACAGGAAAATGCTTGAAAACACAAAAAGTAGGATTATCGGCTTCACTACTGGTGAGGGGAATTACGGCGAACTGAATGTGACTGTTTCCGCAAGAAAGGATATTCTTGCTGATATTAAGCACATGCTTCAGAAACGCATAAAAGAAAAGTTCTCGAATTGGGATGAAGATCGACTGAAAAAGGCATCTGAATATTGTGTGGATGAGCTGTCGCAGTACATGGACGGCAGCCGTATTCTTAAAGCACTAAATCCCTATGACTACGAGATCCATAGTTTTCTTGCGTATATTCTCACCATGCAAATGCTTGGACTTACAAAAATCAATGATAATTTTGCTGTCAGGGCACTTGTAAGTCTCGATTCCTATAGGCATTGGTTTGCCGAAGACGACGAACTTAGCAAGGATAATACACGCCCCGACTTTATGCTTATTGAAATTCCTAAAACTGCTCACAATCTAGATCCCGCACAGAATCTGGATATTCACATTAAAATCATTGAGTGTAAGATGGGATTCCAAAATGATAATCACATTGTAAAGGCACAAGCTCAGTTAGAAAAAGGCCTTCGTACAATGAGTACAAATTGGAACCCCAATAATGAGAGCATCATGCATCGGTATTGGTTAAATCAATTATACCGCGCAATTATTTTTTCTCCACTTAATCTAGACAATACTTCTGATGAGTATATGACCATCCGTAATAAAATTTACGGTATTTTAAGTGGTAAATATCAAATCGAATGGAGTGGAGATATTTTCGCATTTTGGTTGGACTCCAATTCTCAGATACCTGATGAATGGGAAATTGAATCAACCCTTTCTGCTGAACTATCTGAGGCCGGTATTACTCTGGATGAAATGATTTGTCACAGTTGCGGACAGATGTATATTCAGAAAATGCTTCTTCCACCCGAAGAACGTACCTCCGTTTTTACCCTCAATGAAATTATCTACCCCGAAGTAGAGGATGAGCCAGATGAAGATGATATCGAAGAGGATATTCAAGCGGAGGTTGTGTCCCCAACTATAACAGTTGCTACGGGTGAAAGCATTCCCAGTGCAGATAAAGCATATCTTCCCTTCTTGAACTATCTAAACGACAGGAAAGTTCATACGCGGAAAGAATCTTTACAATGGTTTAGTTCTACTTTTGATATTTCACTGGACGACCAGAAGCTCACCTATGAGAATGGGAATCGTAGGTGGGAAACTGTTCTCGATGCAATCATTACGCTCTTTAGAAGGCATGGATTATTAATGAACAGCGAAAAAGGATCTTTTCATCTAACCGAGATAGGATATAACTTTGCGGAAGTTGCTGAATCTCTCCTCAATAATCGATCCTTTGAAGCCGCAATCGCAGCATACAAGGAAATTCTAAAAAGTGCTGATTCAGATACCTTCCCCAACAACAAGGTTGGTGATGACAATGACAGCTCTGCGACTGAAGCCGATCCCGTTATCTTCAAGGCCGATACATCAGCGCAGTCACCAAAACCTCTGTTATCTGATGTAAGGTTTCTCATCGGTGAGGATTTGAGGACCAAGGAAAAGTACTATTGGGAGTTCGGCAACAAAAGCCTCAACAATCGTCATCTGCTTATTAACGGTAACTCTGGCTGTGGTAAAACTTATTGTATCCAAACACTTTTGTTGGAAATGGTCCGTTCTGGCGTGTCAGGAGTAGTATTTGACTATACCAGTGGTTTCACTCCGGATAAACTTGATCCCTTGTTTATCCAAGAACTTGGTGACAAAGTACAGCAACGGGTTGTTTATCTAGATAAGATTCCTGTCAATCCGTTCGCTCGTCAAATCGTAAAGGTTGGCGGATCTGAAGGCCTTGAAAAGGATGTTTCTGTTGCAACAAGAATTTCAAACGTATTTGCTACAGTATATGGATTCGGAGGACAACAGAAGAGTGCCCTCTACAAGGCAATCAAGAACGGCCTCCAGCATCACAAGGATGCAATGTCGTTTGCTTATCTTGAGGATGAGTTGAATGATGTAAGCGCAAAGCAGGCTGAGACTGTTTTGAGTAAAATCCAGCCATTCCTTGATTTGGAACCTTTTGCTGAGGATGAAGATTTTAACTGGGGATCAATTAGAGACAGTAATGGAATGGTCTATGTCATGCAGCTTGATGGTTTTGACCGCCCCACGCAGTTGCTTTTAACAGAGTTGTTGCTGTGGGATATCTGGAATTATTGCGTGCAAAATGGAAATGAGGAACATCCTTTCGTAATTGTGCTTGATGAGGCGCAGAACCTTAGTCATGATGCTGAATCTCCGAGTGCTAAGTTCCTAACAGAAGGACGAAAGTTTGGCATTTCTGCATGGTATGCAACACAGTTTATGAAACCGCAACTTTCAGATGACGAAATTCAGCGGCTCCAGCAAGCAGGTCAAAAACTCTATTTCTGCCCTCCCGATGATGGTGTAATGACTGTTGCCAAAAACATTGACATCGACGCTCAGAATGCAAAAGAATGGGCGCCTAAACTTAAAGCTTTAAAGAAAGGCGAATGTGTCACTTGCGGAAACATGGTTAGAAATGGGAAATGGGCTAAGTATGAGCCAAAGATTGTGAAGGTTACAAGTTTTCAGGAGAGGTTGAACCATGACTAACAAATTTTCCCTGGAGTTTCATGAAACTTTTAAGCCAGAGGCCCCTTATATCTCAAAAATACTCAAATTAGCATCAGAGAACTATTCTGGCACAAAATATGAAATCAGCGGTATTAGTGGAATTCCTACTGGCGAGCAAAAAGGGAAAGTAGAGCCTCACATTAAATATGCTTGTTTCATGGGCCTAATTGACTTCACATGCGACAAGGGTGTTTACACTTTGTCGTTAACGCCTTTAGGTGAGGAAGTCTTCGTGCAGGATCCGTACCTGCACGAAGACCTCACACTGTGGATCTGTCATTATTGTATGACCAGAAAAACCATCGGTGTCCCGCAGTGGTCGTATTTAATACACGAGGCACATCCAGGCGTTGGAGAGTCTCTTAGCCAAGACCGGTTATTCACTTTAGCCAACACTTGGTGCGGAATTTCTGTATCAAATTTGAACAAAAAAGTATTCTCTGTCGTTAGAGGTAGTTACACGGACGGAATCTTTTCTCATTTAGGAATTATTGAATGGGATAATTCAATTTCCTTCGTCGAACAGAGTGAAAAGATGGATTTAACATATGTATATGCTTTTGCGCTGTTTGATAGTTGGGATTGCTTATACCAAGATAAGCGAGAAATTACTGACTTTGAGTTAAAAAACGGCATCGGCTTCGGAAAGCTGTTTGGCTTTAATGAGGATGAATGCAACTATGTGATTGATTCGTTAAGCGACGAAGGTTTGCTCATGGTAAACCGACAATTATATCCAGCAACGATTATTCGAACTGCCAATGTGGAAAGCGTAATTCCTCTGTTGTATAGCCGTTTGCTGTAAGATTTAGGAGGCAGTATGAAGGTTAAAGATTTAGTTAGTTTTAGTAAGGAAACGTTCTTCAACGGAGCCGTTCAAACTGAATGGTTTTACGATGCGACAAAAGTAAAACTTGTTGCAGAAAGCTATGTTTTCCATGGGCCTAAATACTACGGTGTATCTGCTTCAGATGTTAAAGCTGGAGAACATCGTCTAATGGATACTGCCTCCTTTGCTCAAACAATTGCACACAAGCTCTACTCTTCCAACCCTGGTAATAATTTTGTAATGACCATTGCTGGATACGGTACTGGCAAATCGCATCTTGCAGTATGTCTTGGGGCGTTGTTTTCTGGTACAGGTGAGCTCGCAGAATCTATAGCGTCCAATATATCATCTGCTGATGAAGAGATTGGTACTTATATCAGACAGAACAATGTGAAAAAGAACCTTGTCATTGTTCTTAACGGTATGAACAATTTTAATTTGGACTCCGAGATTTTGCGCTGTGCAAGGCTATCACTTGCGCAAAATGGTATTAGCGATGAACTGCTAAAAAAACTCACAAAATCTTATGATGTTGCTCGTCATTTTGTTGATCGGACTTTTGCTATATATCAAAGCCAGTTTGAAAAATATGCTCTTGAAGTCGGCCTAAACATCAGTGGGCAAGCTTTGAAGGATTACTTAGTATCTCGAGTCGAAAATGATAGCCGAGCACTTACCGCTATCAACGATGTTTACAGGGAAGTGAACGGGGACAATATTACATGGGATCGAGGGTTATCTGCAGGGGATATTTTGCTAACCCTTCAAGAGGAGTTGTGCGGAAATGGGAAGCCATTCAATAAGGTGCTCCTGCTATTCGACGAGTTCGGTCGATACATTGAATATACAGCTGCAAATCCAGCAATTGCAGGCGAAGCATCTCTTCAGCAAATATTCGAAGCAGCTCAGTTAGCAAACGGAAATATTATATTTGTTGGATTCATTCAAAGCGAGTTGGAAGCGTATCTTGCTAGAATTGAAAAAACGTCGAACATCACTCGATATATTGCTCGATATCAGACGGCAAGTAAAAATCTATTCCTATCGTCAAACTTTGAAACAATCCTTGCTAATATTCTGAAAAAATCAAATCCAGCGTTTAATAGAGTGGTTGGCGAGTCGATAGTTAGGTATGAAAACTATCACCTGAAGAGCAAAAATGCCCTTTCAAGGTGGGATCGCACATCAACTAAAAAGAGCGTCTGGATAACTGACGAACTCTATAAAAACGTGATCTTAAATGGATGTTATCCACTACATCCCATTACGGTTTGGCTTTTATCCAGTTCGCATCAATGGATGCAGCAACGGTCAACACTGGCATATGTGTCAGAAATGTTTGATACAGTATCTGAAGCAGAAATAGATGGCACATTTTTGCCATATGTTTATCCATATCAAATCGTTGATTCAGGTATTTTTGGGGAAATGCTCAACTCGGAAGAAAAGGGTTTGGTGTCAAGTCAGTACTGTATGCTTTATCGAGACATCCTCGTAAAGGTTGGCGATAAGCTTTCAGAGCTCGAAAAGATAGTTCTAAAATCCGTTCTGGTTGTCAATATAGGCAGGATGGCATTTCACGATAAGACTGACGCATTAAAAGCAATTCAACTGTGCTCTAATTGTAAAGAGGATGAAGTACAAAGTGCACTGAAGTCGCTCGAAGAAATGCATGGCGTTGTTGCATTTGATGACCATGCAAAAACTTATGACTTGATTGCAGAAGCGAATGGATTCAATGAATTTAAACGGATCTTCACAAGATACCGTATAGGAGTAAAAGCGTCCATTGATGATATCGACGAGTCTGCACTAAAGCTCATGGCATTAGATACTCCTGTAGAAACAGCATTTGCGCAGGATCACCATATTTCATCAACAGAGTGGATGTTTAACAAGCGTCTCATTGACTGCAGCGAAATTAGTGAAAGCTATCTACGAAATGAAATTCGGAATATCACGGAAAATTGTGATGGTGAAAAAGCAAGGGGCTTGCTGATTTATGCCTATTGCTCAGAGGACATTACTTCAGAGGTTAACCGTTTAAGTCGGCTTTATTGTGATCTTAATCTAAGAAATTATCCGATTATTATTTTATTTTTGGATGATCACGATAAGGAAATGCTTACAGCATTGATTGTAAAAAAATCATTGCAGAGATTTTCCACTGCAGATAAAGAGAGATTCCAAAAACATATTTCTAATCAGTTGCGTGCACAGAATACTAAACTTTGCCGAAAGTTCACAAGTTGTGTTTCGCAGCGGCACATGATTGGAGTAAATGGGCTAGAAAATTATGCCGTACGTATTAATGCATTATGCTCGAAAAAGTTTGACCTACTCTATACGAGAGCAGTTCCATTTGTTTTTGATGGATTCGAAAACAAATCAAAAACTCAGGCAAAAACAACACTTACACAGGTTTGTTGTTACTTGTACAACCGACTTTTGATGAATCAACAAGGATATAATGCGCTTTCTTCAAAAGATAAGAACCGTGTAAATTCAGTATTGTCTATATCGGCTCCTTTTTCATGGAAAGTATATGACAATCGATGCCAACTTATTGAGCCTGGAAATCCAATCATTGCAGAAATTATTTCTAATGTCGTTAGTGCTCTTGATGATGGAGAACGCCACTCTGTGTATCAGCTATTTTACAAATTTGTACAGGCTCCATATGGAATGAATGAAAACTCCATTTCATTGTTGGTATCATATTTCATTGCATTCCAAGAGAATCGGTATTTCTATTTTTACGGCACGGAAAGACTAATGCCAAAGCACTGGAGTACAGATAAGGGGAAATTAAAGGTTCCAGAATTCAAGAAGATCAACATTCAAAAGAATGCAAATGCAGGCATAGATCTTGTGGCTGAATTGTGTGAGAAAATAATGTCCAATACGGATATCTCTAATTGTGCAAACTTGAAAAATAGTCTTACTATGCTTGTAGCACAAGAAGGAGAAACAGAATCAAATCAATATAAAATTGGGCAAGCTATTACATATTTAGATGCAGGAATACGGTTGGAAAGAAATTTTACTGACCAACTTCGTAAAGCTCAAAATCATATTGAAGATCTTAAGAAACAATTTAGAATTCTTTCTTTCGTTAAAATATTCGATTTAATCCCTAGGATTTCTGATCCTATCGAGGATGGACTGGAATATGTTTATACTGAAAAGCAAAAAAACGATGTACTTAAATTGAAAGCCATTGTAGAGCAAATGCTTCCCAAATTATATCTTCCTATGTTGAGCGCGCTAGATTTTAAATTTGAGGAACTTTCTGAAAACCAGAAAAGATATAGGCATGCAGCGGAGATTTTAAGAGCAAACAAATATGAGGATTATGCAGATGCAACTGAGAATCGTTTAACCGAAATTGAAAAGTCTCTCCGAGCAAAGCAAAAATATGAAAGCTCCCTTGTTGAATGCGAAAGAGATCTTACCCAGAGCAAAAATCTCTTCAAACTTGCAGATTGCGAAGAAATGGAAGCTAAGCTAAATGGATGGGTCGAGTTCTTCAGTAAAACTAATGAATTGCCAACTGATATTATTGCCCCGCTAAATAAACGTATAAAGAATGCCAAAAACGAATTGTGTCAAAAGAAAGCGGAACTGTTGAACGAATATACGGCTGCAATTGATAACGCTTCCACAGCTGAAACTGTTATACAGCTTCGCCAGAGTATTTCAAAAATTTCAATGCTGATGCAGATGCAACTTGGCCCGGATTCTGAACAAACTCTCCTCAAAGTGCAATCTGACATAGACGATGCGATTCATCAAATTGAGACGCTACCACAAAATCTCGATAATTTGAATCAATTCATCTATTCGTTAAATCACATGCAGCACAGGTGCTTAAAGGCAATTAAACATGGAGCAACTGCATTACAGGCGGATTTGATTCAAAAACAAGCTATTTGGGTAAAACGATACATTGAGGAAGCAGAACGTAGTTATAAGAGCATGTCAGCCATAGAGTGTCAAAATTGGCTTGATAAAACCGCATCTCATCCAATATACCTCCAAGCACCCATTATCGAAAGATTGAATAGGACAAGAGAACTTGTTGAATCGCAATTGCATAGCTGTCGAGTAGATGGACTGCTGGCGATGTATGACAAGCTATCAGAAAGTGAAAAACAAACATTTAAAAAACTACTTTTAGCTCGTTAATCAAAAACCACCGGCCACAGCATATGCTGTGGCCGGTAAGGAGGATGCTATGGAGAATAGCGCAAAAATTCGGATACTATATCTAATGGATATCCTTACTAGGTTTTCTGATGAGGATCATCCCTTGGCTACCAGTCAAATTATTCAAAAACTTGAAGAACTGTATGGAATATCTGTTCATCGTACTACTGTGCCGAAAGATATCTCTGTTCTTCAAGTATACGGCTTGGATATTGTTACAATCACATCCTCGCAAACGAAGTATTATATTGGAAAGCGAAAGTTTGAGGAACCAGAGCTCAAGTTGCTAATTGACGCTGTTGAGGCATCAAAGTTCATAACAGCAGAGAAAAGTGAAATACTTATTTCCAAAATCAAGGAGCTTACCAGCGAATATAAAGCAGAATCACTTAAGCGTAATATGTATACGGCAAATCGGATCAAACCGGGAAACGAGCAAATCTATTACATTGTTGATGCAATCAATGAAGCAATTAATCTCTCACAAAAGATTTCTTTTCAATATTACGAGTACACGGGCCTGAAGAAAAAAGTGCTAAAAAACAACGGAGAAATATATAGTATCAGTCCTTATCATCTCGTTTGGAATGGAGATTTTTATTATGTTGTAGGCTTTTCTAATAAGCATAACAAAGTGGTTTCCTTTCGCGTTGATAGAATTGCGACTACACCTAAAATACTAAATATTGCTTCCGATCCTGTTCCAAACAGTTTTGATTTGGCGAAATACACAAAGGAAGTTTTTTCGATGTACGATGGGAAGACAGTCGTTGTTAATTTAAAATGCGATAATTCCCTTATGAAAGTAATCATAGATCGCTTTGGTGAAGATGTGACCGTCCTTGCATACGACATGACCTCATTTCGTTTAAAGATAGAAGTATCAGCCAGTCCCACTTTTTATGGTTGGGTTTTTGGATTTGGTGGAAAAATCCAGATTCTAGGGCCAAAGCAAGTCAAAGACGAATATGCAATGATGGTTTCTTCTGCTCAGTCAAATTTGGCTAAGTAATACAAAACATTTCTATCATACTGATATAGTGAAACCCTCGGTAAGACTGCCTTTGCATTTTTACATCTGAAAAGGCCCCTCAGAAGCTGGAGCACAATGATATCCGCTGGATCACGGTGGACGAGATTGACCAATTTGCGTTCTGTCCGGCGGATGAAGAGATTTTAAGGAGGCTAAAAGATGCCTACGAAAATCTATCATAAACTCGTCCGCGACCGCATTCCGGAGATCATCGAAGCCGATGGGAAAACCTGCGTCTGCGAAACGCTTTCTGATGAGGACTATCTGTATCTTCTGGATCAGAAGCTGAACGAGGAACTTGCTGAATACCAGGAGAGCAAATCTCTGGAGGAACTGGCCGACCTTCTGGAAGTCATGCAGGCGGTCGTGAAAGCCCGCGGCTGGACGATGGAAGATCTAGAACGAATGCGGACAGAGAAAGCCACCAAACTGGGCGGATTTGAGAAAAAGGTTCTTTTGAAAGAGGTTCACTCATCTTCTGACTATCACGATCTCGCTCTTAAAATTCTAAATAACCAGAAGGACATTATCAAGAAGATCCCCCCTCAAATGTTAAATACATACTATTGGCTACAGGACAATTTGCATCTAAGAAATATTGCTCGTGACTTCGAATACAGGAGAAAGTTTGCTGGGTATTACCGGATGCGCTTCGTGTCACAACAGTATCGTGATAGTTTTTTCGCGCTATTTGAGGCCATCAAAAATGACGCAGAGTTGTCTTTCGTAGATGTTGCGAGGAATCTTTCCCAAGTAGACGGGCGGCATGAGTTTTCCTTTATTTCAAAGATGTTGCATACGATTGACCCCAGCCGCCCGATCTATGATAGCCAAGTAGATCAGGCGCTGCAAATCCATCGCACTTATGAGCCAGATATTGAACTGAAAATCCAGCAAGACGAAGAAATCTTAAAACAGATTTCTTTCGTTTATCAGTGTTTGGAAGCATCCGCTGAAATGGCAGAGCCGCTTGCCGCATTTGATCAGATTATTCCAAGTCGATCCATGTCCATAGCGAAAAAACTGGATTTTCTCTTGTGGGCGCTTGGCGGAATTGAAAAAAAGTGAGGTGACCTCCATGCCTACCTATCGCTCCGCCTCCGGCAGCAGTGCCGAGGATCTGTTCATTGAACTGTTCTCCGACACCTTTGGTGCCGAGAAAGCCGGCTATCTCTACTCCCAGTACCCCTTCTCCGACATCTACCAGAACAGCCGGTTTGCCGACTTCCTGATCGAAAACGGCGGGCGGAAGGTGGCCATTGAGATCGACGACGAGGCCTCCCACAACCCGAAGCTGGTCTCCCAGAACAAATTTTACGACGACCTGCTCAAGCAGAACAGCATGATCTACCTGGGCTGGGACGTGTACCGCTGGGCGGTGCGGCAGATGCAGCAGCAGCCGGAGACCGTGAAGGACGAGTTGCGGGTATTCCTGGGCCAGCACCCCAGCTTCAGGGAGATTGAGGACTACCTCCCCACCCAGCGGGGCAAGTCCCTGGACGGTTCCAAACTGGAACTGAAGGAACACCAGAAACAGGCTCTGGCAGCGCTGGAGGAGATGCGCTGCAACTTCGAGACCATTGCCCTGCTCTACCACGCCACCGGCACCGGCAAGACAGTGACCGCCGTCATGGATGCCAAGCGGTTCGGCAAGCGCACGCTGTTCCTGGCCCACACGGTGGAATTGGTGGATCAAGCCACCAAGACCTTCCGGGAGCTGTGGCCCAGGGCCACGGTGGGCCGCTATGTGGAGAGCATGAAGCAGGGCAACGCCTTCGTGGTCTGCGGCAGCATCCAGAGTGTGGCGCTGAACCTGGAACGGTTCAAGCCGGATGACTTCGGCTACATCATCGTGGACGAGGCCCACCACGCCTCCGCCGATACATACCAGAAGGTCCTGTCCTACTTTACGCCGGAATTTACCCTGGGCCTGACCGCCACGCCGGAGCGGGCCGACGACAAGAACATCCTGGATATTTTCAAGAACACCGCCCACAAGCTGGACATCCAGACCGCCGTGGAGATCGGCGAACTGGTGCCGGTGCGGTGCATCCGCATCCACACCAACATCGACCTGACCAAGGTGCGGTTCAACAGCGTCCAGTACAACATCCGAGATCTGGAGAGCAAAATCTATGTGCCGGAGCGGAACCAGCTGATCGTGGACACCTGGCTCCAGTATGTGAAGGACAAGCGGACCGTCATCTTCTGCGCCTCCGTCAAGCACGCCCAGGAGATCGCCGGGCGGCTCCACGACGCCGGCGTGTCCGCTGAGGCCGTGTCCGGTGAGATCAAGGCCAGCGACCGCCGGGAGGTGCTGGCCCGGTTTGAAAAGGGCGAGACCAAGGTGCTGTGCGCCTGTGACCTGCTCAACGAGGGCTGGGACTGTCCGGCCACGGAAGTGCTGTTCATGGCCCGGCCCACCATGTCCAAGGTGCTCTATACCCAGCAGCTGGGCCGCGGCATGCGGCTGTCTCCCGGCAAGGAGAGCCTGATGGTGTTTGACTTCGTGGACAATGCCAGCCAGTACAACATGCCCTACTCCATGCACCGGCTGTTCCGGCTGAAGGAATACAAGCCCGGTGCGCTGGTGCTGGGCACCAAGGGGCAAAAGGCCGCCGAACAGGGGCTTTATGACAAGGGTGAGCGCCCGGATGCCCTCATCGACTGGCCGGTGGACGCCCTGGATTACGAACTGGTGGACATCTTCAACTGGCAGGAGGAAGCAAAGGATATGTATAGTCAGCAAGAGCTGATTAGGCATCTTAGCGTCCAGAAAACGCAAACTGTTGAAGAGTATATTAAGCGAGGGAAAATCATTCCTGACTTGATTGTTAACCTTTCGGGGAATAAGCAGTTTAAGTATTATAGGAAAGAACGTGTAGAAGAATTTGCAGAACGCTTTGGTTGGACAGTTATCACAGAGGGGAACCGATATGAACTATTTATGGATATGATGCAGAAAATGATAATGGATCATTCTTATAAACCTGTTCTTATTAAAGCTATTCTAAAATCTGCCGATGCTAAAGGTCGTGTCAATTTAGATGACATTGTATCTTATTTTCGTTCGTTTTACGAGGAACGCCGTTTAGCCGGTCTCACAGTTGAAAAAAGAAATAGTATTTTCGCGAAAGATCATTATACGGATAAGGAAGCTTTGTATAATATTCTCTCTAATCCTTTTAAACGATTTGAAAATATGCAGATGCTACATCATACCAAAACCTTAGGTATAATCCAGGTGGATGAATCCGTCTGGAAAAAACTAACCTGGGAAAGGAAGCAAAAAATCGAGCAAATTTGTGACGAAAAACTTGAACAGTACTACCAAAGAATAAAAGAGAATGGATAAAGTTTATAAAACCCTATGTGTATAAAATACAGAACAGGTGAAAGCAGATGACCGAAGTCGTTGCAGCACTGATCTGGGATCAGGACAAGTTTATGATCTGCCAGCGTCCAGCTCATAAGGCCAGGGGGCTGCTGTGGGAATTTGTGGGCGGCAAGGTAGAGCCACGCGAAACCAAGGAGCAGGCGCTGATCAGGGAGTGTCGGGAGGAACTTGCCGTCACGCTGGATGTAGGCGAGGTATTCATGGATGTGGTCCACCAATACCCCGATCTGACGGTACATCTGACGCTGTTCCATGCCACTATCCGGGAAGGTACCCCTCAGAAGCTGGAGCACAATGACATCCGCTGGATCACGGTGGACGAGATCGACCAATTTGCATTCTGCCCAGCTGACGAAGTAATTCTAACAAAATTGAGATCTCTCAAGTAACAACGGTGGCTCCCCTTGATGATGTGGGAAAACTCCAACATGCAAAGAAAGGAAAAAGGGCGATGAACGTCATCTGCTTCGGCGACTCCAACACCTACGGCTACGACCCGCGGGGTTATTTCGGCGGGCGGTATGACGCGGACTGCCGGTGGGTGGACATCCTGGCTGCGGAAACCGGCTGGACGGTCTCCAACCTGGGGCAGAACGGCCGGGAGATTCCCTCCTCCGCCCCCGCCTTCCCCGCCGGCACGGATCTGCTGATCGTCATGCTGGGGACCAACGATCTGCTCCAGGGCCGGGGCCCGGAGCAGGCCGCCGGGAGGCTGGAGCGGTTCCTCTCCGGCATCTCCCTGGATCGAAGCAGGATCCTGCTGATCGCACCGCCGCCGGTGACCCTGGGCGAATGGGTCCCCAGTCCGCAGCTCATCGACGCCTCCCGCGCCTTTGCCCGGCTTTGCCAGGCTCTGGCGGAGCGGCTGGACATCCGCTTTGCCGACGCCGGAAAATGGGACATCCCTCTTGCCTATGACGGCGTACACTTCACGGAGCAGGGCCACAAAGCCTTTGCCGCCGGGCTTCTGGAGGAACTCGGATGAAACGAATGATCCCCCTGCTGCTCTCCCTCCTGCTGCTGGCCGGATGCGGCAGGAATGCCGCCGACGGCGCCTACCGGCAGATCTCCCAGGAAGAGGCCAAGGAGATGATGGACAACCAGGAGGTCATCATCCTGGACGTGCGGGAGCAGGACGAGTACGACGGCGGCCACATTCCCGGCGCCGTGCTGCTGCCGGTGGGCACGATCAATGAGGAAACCGCCGCCGGGGTGATCCCCGAGAAGGACGCCACGGTGCTGGTCTACTGCCGCAGCGGAAACCGCAGCAAGACCGCCTCCTCCGCGCTGGCGGACCTGGGCTACACCAACATCTACGAATTCGGCGGCATCAACACCTGGCCCTATGAGACAGAGCCTTGAGGATACCGCCGCGAGGTGGCCGACATGAAACAGATGACCTGGGAAGATTATTACGAGGGCTTCTACGACTGGTCGCCCGGCACACAGAAGAACTACACCTACCGCCTGTCCGATTACGGACCGGCGGACGAGGTGTGGGAAGTGGCGCAGGAGCTGGCCTTCCAGGACGAGGCCTTTGCCGCGAAGTTTCTGGAGAAGGCGCTGGCCGCCGGCGTCCGCTTTGCGCCGGAGCAGGTGCTGGAGATGGCGGGCACGGTGGAGGAGTCTGTCCTGGGCAAAATCGCGGAGCAGACGGACGTGCCCTTTGACCGGGAGCAGCTGGAAGAGATCTACATGATGATCGACGACGATTCCTTCCGGAAGATCTCCCGGTGGGCGAAGATCGACGTGTTCGATGACGAGCCTGCCGCCCATGATCAGCCGGAACAGGTCCGGTACATCCTCCCGAAAAAGAAGAAGGTGGGTCTTTTCACCGCGCTGGCCGCCCTCGCGGCGGGTTCCGCGCTGGCCGGCCGGGGCAGAAAGAAGCACAGCGGGCACTGCGACGGCGACTGCGCCAACTGCCCGCCTCACTACGGGTATCGCTATGGCCGCTGGTATTACGGGAGGGGCCATCAGTACGGCTGCGAATTCGGAGGCAACAAGGGAGACGGAAGTCTGTAAGAGAACTGCAACTGCATCGCTATATCAAAGAAAAGGGTCTGGCCGCTATGATGGCCAGACCCTTTTCAATCAGGAGTGCTTCAGCCACTCCACAAATTCCTCCAGGGAAATCATATCTCGGTCACATTTCTTTTTCATCTCTCTGGCCTGTTCGCTCCAGGCGTAGAAATCCGTGTCAGAAATACGACCGGACTTAATCCAGGCAAAACGTCTCTTGTACTCCTTACGATACGCTTTGAATACCGGATCATCAGATTGCTTCTTCGTCCACTGCTGAAAGGCCCCTGCCTCGCGGCAAGTCTGCTGTCCCTCAGGCACCGGTCGCTCACAGTACTCCGCGCTGACCCGTCCGGTCTGCGGGAAGTAGCGACCGCAATTCTTGCAACGGCGTACCGTAATGTCTCTCTCCACGCAGCTGCGCAGAGAATAGTCGATCATATCCAAAATGCTGGAGGAGTACAAAACCGGCGAACACCACCCTGCCTCCACTGACTCGAAGTTAAGGGGAATGGGATGAAAGCGAAACAGAGTACTATCCTCGGGAATATCGTAAAAGTATTTTGTAGATGCCTGCTTCTGCGGATCTCTTCCCGCGCTGTCCACATCCAGAACCAAATCAAAAAACCGCTGTACCTGCTTTTGGTACAACGGGAGCTGGTCCGGAAGCTGCCGCAGTTCCTCCAGCATCTTCTGATCCTCTTCGCTTCCGCGGTCCTTGTAGATCCCCATCCTGGTAAAGCGCTCATACCAACGCACATACAGAAGTTCCAGATAGATATGGCGGACCTTCAACTTTCCCAATTCCACCATGGCATCTGTGCCGGCCTGTCGGTCATCCTCTGCAACTAATTTTTCCCAGAGATCCGCAATTCGTTGAATCGACGGCGTGAGTTCACTGCAATCCATCTCCTGAAAGGTTAGAAGGCTTTCTAAAAACGGATAATCTCGGTAAACCGATGGCGCTCCCTGTACTCCGGCAGCATCATACTCAAAGCGCTCTAGCTTTCCGTAGAAATACATTTTTGCGTACCACATATTGGTCTCTCCAAATTAGTCTGATTGTAAATTATTTTTCTAATAGTCTTGACAGCGATATTCGGGGATGTTATGATGTTCTTACAAAAGCTGTCAATTTTTTCTTAAAATTAGTCTAACATTGCGGATTGCTTCTGTCAATGGGAAACTCCATTGCGTTCCCAACGATGTACCTTGAAAATTGAATACCCATCACCAGAGTCGATACCCACCGGAGAAGTACTGCCGGGACGCTGCCGCTGGAGAAGCAGCCGAGCATGCCAAGGTGGAAGAAAACGCCGTGTGTGTCAACCAAGGCAGCAGGGCAGGAACAGGTATGGTGCATGGCCGAACACAACAGGTAATAAAAAAGACCGCTGAACTGCTGCAACAGTTCAACGGCCCGCCGCGTTTCGGAAAACACAGCTTGATCTATGTTCAGTCTAACAGAGAGACCTCCGAAACGCAAGAAAATCTTTTCTCTGAACAAAGAAATCGGAGGTACACATGAAAGAATCGATCCACAAAAGCTACGACGACCTGCCGCTGTTTCTCAACGCGAGGACGGTGGCGCAGGTGCTGGGGGTGTCGGTCGCCAGCGGGTATGAACTGATGCACGAGGCCGACTTCCCCACGCTGCGGGTGGGCAGCCGCATGGTGGTGCCCCGGGAGCAGTTCATCCAATGGGTGAACGCCCATACGAAAGGGGGCGGCGGCTGATGGCATACATCCCCTACCGGCGCGACCCCAGCGTCTTCCGCTTCCCGCTCCCCAACCGGATCTGGAAGCACCATCTCAAGTACCCGGACTTCTCCGTGCTGGCCTATCTCCACTACCGGCATCACCGGGAACTGCCTGGCAGGGCGTCGGTGACGGAACTGACCGGCACCCTGGGTCTGAAACCCGGCGCCGTCAGGCGCATCCTGGATGTGCTGACGCGGCAGGGGCTCGTCACACCGGACCTGGTCCCGGTGGTCGGCAGAGAAAAATATTTCTCGCTGCCGGATGAGGTCTTCTATCTGAACCTGGGAAGCGCGGCCATCGCCGTCTACGCCTTCCTGCTCTATCGGGAAAACCGGAAGACCTATCAGTGCACACTCAGCTACAAGGCCATTGGATATGCCATCGGCGCCAGCAACAACACCGTGCGCAAGTACGTGCTGGAGCTGGAGGCGGCCGGACTCATCGCCACCAACCGCACCGTGGTGGTGGGCGCGGACGGAATGGAGCGCAACGGCTGTCTGCGCTACACGATCCTGCCGGTGCAAAACGCGGTGGAACTGCGTGACCGGCAGCGCCTGGCGGCGCTGGACGCCGCCGTGGAACGGCAGAAGGTAAAAGAGCGCCTGGCCGCGTCCGCCCGGAAAGGAGGTCCTGTCGCATGAGTCTCTTCACGGAACTGATGGATGAGGTCCTGGAGCAGGATCCCAATCTGTCTCTGGAGTGCTTCCTGTCCGCCAGGCGGTACATCCAGATCCGGTGGCGGGCGCTCCACGGAACGCCCATGCCGGAGGATGCGCTGACGCTGTTCCTGGCAGACCCGTCCCGCGGCGATCTCACGGAGGAACAGAAGTCACTCGCCCGCAGCAGCTACGAAGCGGTGCGCAGATGCTACCGGCGCGCCGCCTGGGATCTGCTGCTGTACAACCAGATGCTGCGGGAGGGCGTGGTCCATGATCTCCGGGAGTTCCGCAGCCTGCAGCGGCGGCGCTACGCTCCCGGAGACAGCGGACGGGAAACGCGCTGTGAGGCCCTGTGTGCGCCCGACCTGGCCTCCCCCATCCCGGCACCTGAAACGGGGCACGAGGGCGTGTGAAGCGGCTGTGGGGGCAGGGGGACCGCTTTCCGCGCTCCCCCTCTCCCCCTCGGGATCCGGCCCTTTTGGGGCCTTTTCCCCGGCCGAAATTGGGACAAGATAAAGGGGCGTACACCTAAAGGGTACCCTTCCGCCCCGAACACGCCGGACCCGCAACGCGGGCCGGTGGTACCACCCACAGCGGCGGTTTTGACGGTTTGGTACCAAACAGGGTGCTCCTCCTTTGAACGGATCGGGAGACGGCAGCGGATTGCGGGCCGTTTCCAGGGTGGTCAGAACTGGTACCGGAAGGAGGACCGAAAATGTTGGAAAAACGAGTGAAATCAGGGCTCGCGGTGACGCCGCGGCACCTGAAACTGTGCGACGACAACCTGCGGCGGGCCGGCGTCGGCTCCCGCAACGACTTCGCGGAGCAGGCCATCGAGTTCTACTGCTCCCATCTGATCTCCCGGGAGCTCTCCGCGATGGGCGGAAAGAGCCAGGTGCCCATGGAGCGGTTCGAGACGCTGAGCCGCGCGCTGGGCACGGGACAGTACAAGCTGTCGGTGGAGGTGGCCACCATGACGCGCATCCTGGCGCGGATGGCGCAGGTGCCCGACAGCGAGGTGCGCTCCATCCAGGCGGACTGCGCCCGGGAGGTCAAGCGCCTGGGACGCGCGCCCACGTTCCTGCAGAGCGCCCGCCGGGAGCGGGACGGTCTCACGGCGGATGACAGCGCGCGCTTCTTCGCGGACGACGACGCGGAGGACGACGATCTCACGTAAAAGCAAATGATAACTTTCTCTTAACTCCGCCGCGTCCCTCTGGCTATTCCGCGCGCGAGCTGGTATTGTGTGTTGCTGAAAAGGAGGCGGCACACATGAACGACTACATGAAAGCACTGCACCAGCGGTTCTTCCGGGAACCGGCGTACCCGGAGATCCGCCGGGAGGCGGAGACGCTGCGTCTGGCGCTGCGGGAAAAGCTGGACCGGCAGGACCGGGAATCGCTGCTGAAGCTGGCGGACCTGGCCATCGAACTGCGGGAGGAGATCTCCCTGGCGTCCTTCACCGCAGGGTTCCAGCTGGCGCTGGGGATCGCCGGAGAACTGACGCCCTACTGCTTCGAGGACGACGAGGAGGAGCGCGCCCTGCGTCGGCTGGAGCGGGAAACGCAGTAAAGATGCGTCGCTATATCAAAGAAAAGGCGCCGGGACCCGGCGCCGCGCAGACAGGAGGTGAATCGGTATGAGCAGACGGCGTCCGGCAGGCGACGGCATGGTCCGCAAACGGGAGGACGGCCGCTGGGAGGGACGCATCGTGGTGGGCCACAAGCAAAACGGCGCGCCCATCTTCCGGTACGTGCTGGCCAAGACGCAGAAGGAACTGCTGGCCAAACTCCACCGGGACATGGAGGTCTATCAGGACGCGCAGCTCACCGAGGACAGCCGCATGACGCTGGGCGAGTATCTGGACCGCTGGATGGCGGAGTACGGTTCCCTCACCCTGCGGCCCAACACCCTGCGCAGCTACGAGCAGTATATCCGCTGCTACATCAAGCCGTACCTGGGCGGCAAGATCGTCTCCCGGGTCACGCGGCCGGACATCCAGCGGCTGTACACCAGGCTCAAACGGGAGGGCCGCGTCCACGACCACCCGGAGTTCGGACACGAGCTGTCCGACACCATGGTGCGCCGCATCCACGCCATGCTCCACCGCTGTCTCAAAGACGCGGAGTGGGACCACATCATCCCCTGCAATCCCACGGACGGCGCCTCCGTGCCCAAAGCCTGCAGCAAACCCAAGCAGATCCTGGACCGGGCGCAGATGGACGCCTTCCTGAAAGCGGTGGACGCCAGCGAGGTCTGGCGGGACTTCTTCTACACGGAGCTGACCACCGGACTGCGGCGAGGTGAGATCTGCGGGCTCATGTGGCAGGACTTCGACGAGAGCGCCGGGACGCTGAAGATCCTCCGGTCGGTGAACGCGCCCAAGCGGGGCGAGTTGGAAATCGGCGAGACCAAGACCAGCCGGGGCCGGCGGATCATCCGGCTGCCGCCCAGTACCGTCCAACGGCTGAAAGAGCGGAAGAAGCACGCGGTCAGCCAGTGGATCTTCCCGGAGCCGCTGGCCCCGGAGAAGCCGGTGCGTCCCAGCGCCGCCTACTACTGGATGAAGGAGCTGCTGAAGGAGGCGGGGCTGCCCCACATCCGGTTCCACGACCTGCGTCACACCTTCGCCACCCACGCCCTCGCCAGCGGCGTGGACGCCAAGACGCTCTCCGGCATCCTGGGTCACACCAACGCGTCCTTCACCCTGGACACCTACACCCACGTGACGCCGGACATGCAGAGGGCCGCCAGCGACGTGGTGGGCGGCTTCCTGGAAAATCTGCTGGGAGAGGAGTTGAGACCGTGGCAAGAAAACGCAAAAACGGAACCGGCACCGTAAGGCAGCGCAAAGACGGCCGCTGGGAAGGCCGGGCCGTGGTGGGCTATGACGACAAGGGCCTGCCCCTAACGAAAAACGTGCTGGCCAAGACCAAGCACGAGTGCCAGGAAAAGCTCTCCAAGCTCCTGGAGGAAGTGGGCGGCGCAAGATCGGAGAAGATCCGCGCCGACATGCCCTTCGGTGAGTGGATGGACTTCTGGTATCAGAACTACATCAAGCCCGGCCTCCGCCCCACCACGCAGAGCACCTATGAAAGTTCCATCTACCTGCATATCATCCCGCAGCTGGGAAAGGTCCCGCTGTGCCAGCTGACACAGAAGGACCTCCAGCAGTTCTACGCCTACCTGAAAAAAGAGGGGCGGCTGGTCCGGACGGAGCTCTACGGCACGGGCCTCTCCGACCGGATGGTGCGGATGTGCCACGCCAAGTGCCGTGCGGCGCTGGACCAGGCGGTGCAGGAGAACCTGATCCGGACCAACCCGGCCGCGGGCTGCAAGCTGCCGCCCAGGCGGGGCCGGGAGATGCAGGTGCTCTCGCCCGGGGAGCTCCGGCGGTTTCTCCTCCAGGCCAAGGCGGACGGATCCTTTGAACTGTTCCTGCTGGACCTGTGCACCGGCCTTCGCCGCGGGGAGCTGATGGCCCTCCAGTGGTCCGACCTGGATCTGGACGCCGGAACGCTGACGGTGAGCAAGCAGGTCTACGCGGTGAACGGAAAGATGCAGCTGAACGTCCCAAAGACGAGGGCCTCCGTCCGCAAGCTGGTGCTGCCGCCCGCCGTGGTGGAGGTGTTCCGGGAATATCAAAAGACGGCGGACTCCCGCTGGCTGTTCCCCTCCCCGGTGAAAGAGGATGCGCCCCTGACGCCGGGCGAGGCGGCCAGGCGGCTCCACGGCATTCTGGAGCGGGCCGGGTGCAAGCAGGTGCGCTTCCATGACCTGCGGCATACCTTCGCTACCATGGCGCTGGAGAACGGCATGGACATCAAGACCCTCTCCGCCATGCTGGGGCACGTGTCGGCGGCCACGACCCTGGACATCTACACCCACATCACCGGCGAGATGCAGAGCGAGGCCGCGGCCAAAATCGACCGCGGCCTCGGCAACGAGGTGCAGGAAAACGATCCGGAATCGTCCCGGCAGGAACCCTTCCAGCCGGCGGCGCGGCGCACCCGCAAACCCGGCACCGGATGCATCAACGAGCTCAATGACCATCTCTTCGAGGGGCGCTACACCCCCACCTGGCCGGATGGGACCAAGCACTCCAAGTGCGTCTACGCCCACACGCGGGAGGAGTGCGAGGAGAAACTGAAAGCGCTCATCCAGCAGATGAACACGGAGCGGCAGGCGGCCCGGGACCGGATGCGGGGGATCGCGCCGGAGAAGCTGACAAACACGCAGAGAAAGATCTGGATGTACATGAAGCTCCACCCCTGCGAGACGAACTACAGCGCCATCGCCAGAGGCGCCAAGGTGACCCGGCACACGGTGGCGAAGCATTATGAGGTAATACAGAACATGCTGGTGTAGTGGAGGCAGCAAAGAAAAAAGCGTTACCGATAAGGTGCATATCCTTATCGGTAACGCTTCTGTTTGGATGAATGCGAGATAGAATTTCAGTCGAGGAAAAATGAATCAATGTCCTCAGTGGACGAAAGGATCTCCGATTCCTTCACCCCAGCGGCCTCTGCAAGAAGGATCGAGTGCAGAAAGGCAGTGCGGAAATCGGGGTCGAAGGCATGGTCGATCAATGCGTAGAACTGCTTGCTCTGCGTTTCCAGTTCCGCCAGATATTCGGCGTACTGTTTCTCCAGTTCTTCGTCCAGGCGATATTGGAACTCGATGAACTGAGTGACCAGCGCCTGTTCTTTCCGGTAGAGCATCAGTCGACCGTACTCAAAAGCACAGGAAGCAAGCGCCTGCGTAAACTCGGCAGTCTGCTGACCGCAGAACATGGAGGCGGAGGAAGCGATCAGCTTGGCCATGGCCTCGAGGGAGATCCACAGGCAATCCTCTGTATAGTTTCCCTCTGAGAGTTTGCCGTCCCGGAACAATGCTTCCCTGTCATGCAGTTCATCAGCCAGTTTCTTGATGGCTTCGACGGTTTCACAAGACGCAAATCCCTGGATCGACGCAGCGGAGGCGCGTATGCACTTTTCATACAGTTGAAAGACAAAGATGCTGTACTGCTCTCCGTCGAGGAGGACGGCATACTCCGACACTGTATGGGCGAGTTCTTCCCAGTCCTCTGCATCGAAGGAAGACGGATTTTTCCCGCCCGCAATTTTCTTCAACACCCCGAGCGTCAGAACGGTCGCTGCCTTTACGCCCGTCACACTCGCCGCCTCCTCCTTTTCGGATAAAGCGGTCAAGTGTTCCTGCATGGATTGAATCAACTGCACCGCCTGCTGGAATTTTTCTCCGGCGGGCGTTTTCATGAGTTGCTCCAGTGCAAGCTGCACCGCCTGCTGTTTGAGATACCCGTCCATTACGCCTCACCCACCGTTCTTTCAAACATGGCAGACAGGGCTTTTGTGTTGTTGACGAGTGCGCCGAGGAGCTGCTTCTGCGAATCATCGAGCATCAAATAGTCCGCGCCATACAAGGAAAGCGATTTCGTCAGCATATCATTCAGGCCGGTGCGGATTCCCAAGGTCTCGGTTAATATCAGGCCGATTTTCCCATCCAATTCACGAACGGACTCTATGTTCTCTTTAACCGCCTGGATCTCCTCGTTCTTTTGCTTGTTCAGCTTCGTTTTCTTGGATGTAAAGAGCAGGATGGAGGACAATAACGTCGCTCCGGCGATCGACCAGCCCACCGGCCCGGCCAAGGCCAGCAACGCACTCCCGGCTGTCATTCCTCCGCCGCCCGCTGCAAGGGCGCCTCCGCCCAGCCAGGCCAGTGCAGCATTGGTTGCAGCCGCACCGGAGAGCGTTGAGATCGCGGCACCGGTAGAGGCGGTGCCAAACGTGGTGGCGACCCACATCGCAGCAGTAGGGGCCATGAACGCAACAGACGCGCCTGCGGCAAGGCCGGCCCCTGCACCGGCGGCTGCTTTCCGCGCTTCCTGCAGTTCACGGTCGGCAAAGTCCCGCGATTCCGTAAATTTCTTGCGGCTGACAGAAATCTCCTCAAACTCTGCATCAAAGCTCTTGGGACGGTTGGCAATGCTGTTGACCAGGCTTTCCACAAAGGAGATCGAGTCGAGGGAGCGGCACCGCTCAATGTACAGTTGCACACCTTTATCGTTCATGATGGTGTAAGCGTCATTGTACTCTGTGACAGACTCCTGAAGCATACGATCCAACTCAGTAAGCTTGTCCGCGATATCATCTTTTGCCGCAACCGCCGCGTCTTTGAGTTCGCCGGCTTTTTCGACCAAGGTGCTGGTGGCCTCGGTTGCCTTATCCTTAAGGGTATCGACATCAATCGTGGAAAGGCCCTTTTGAGCCGCCGCCTTTAAATCGGAAAGCGTTTTTTTCGGCACTTTGGGAGACATGGTGAATTCCTCCTGTTTTAATTAAATCTTGGCAATGGGCAAGAATGCTGCGTCACGCCAAAGAGACCATGTTTTTTTCACGAAACAGGCCACATGGCGGTGAAGCATTATGAGGTGGTACGGGGGATGGTGGAGATCCAGGCGCAGGCAGCTCCGGCTTAAATTGGGCAGGGCTGTGTCAAAGACCATCGTCCTCCCCAAGAAAAACCGGCACATGCCGGTTTTTCTTGCCTATTCGTACCGAATAGCATATAATATTCCCGAGGTGATGTACCTTGGAGAAGCGCACTGCGAAAGTGAACATCAGCGCCGCCGGCGGGACTGCGGCCAAAGGGTCCCGGACCTGCAAGGTGACGCTGCCCACCACCTGGCTGGAGGCCATGGGTGTCAGTGAGTCCCGGCGGGAGTTGGAACTCTCCTTCGACGGAGAGCGGATCACCCTCTCCCGCCCGGATGCCGCATCCGACACAGGACACGACGTCCGCACCTTCCGCTTCTACGACGGCCAGCGGCTCTGCACCACCATCCGTGCGGACTTCACGGCGGAGACCGTGTCCGCGGAAAACCATGTGGCCGATCCGGTGAAAACGGCGTTCGGCAACAATCCCCGCCCCTCCTGGGCCGACTTCCAGGCCTTCCTGGAAGAGCGCTGCATTCCCCGACAGCGGGCCGGGCTGCGGGAGTATCTGGAGGCCATCGGCGTGGCGGAATATGACCCTCTGCAGATCATCCGGAAAACCCAAGGCCGCATGGCGGAGGACCAGCAGTGGCTGGAGGTGCTGCCATGAGCATTTCTCTGGTATCGGATCAGAAGATCGCGGAGACATCCTCCAAGGGCAATCAGGAGAAGTGGTACGACGCCGGCACGGACTCCTGGTACAAGCTGGACCAGTTCGGCTACGAGGCCCTGGCGGAGACGGTGACCTCCCGGCTCCTGGAGCGGAGCAATATCGAGCGCGACACGCCCTTCACCTTTCTCCGCTACCGCATGGAGACCCTGCAGGTCCACGGACAGGAGCGGACCGGCTGCGTCAGCCCAAATTTCTTAAAAGAGGGCCAGTCCATCATCACGCTGAACCACCTGCTGAGCCGCTGCCTGGGGATGCCACTGCGGGACAAGCTGGTGCGGCTCCCCAGCGACAGGCGGCGGATCGCTTACCTGGCGGAAGCCACGGCGGACTGCACAGGCCTCGCAGACTTCCCCCGGTATCTGACGCTGCTCTTTGAGGTGGATGCGCTGTTCTGCAACGATGACCGGCATCTCAACAACATCGCCGTCCTCCAGGAGAACGGCGCCTACAGCTACTGCCCCATTTTTGACAACGGGGCCGGGCTGCTCTCCAACACGCAGCTCTCCCGCATGGACATCGAGCCTACCGCACTGATCGCCGCCCTCAAGGCGCGGCCCTTCCTCACCACCTTCACCCGCCAGCGCAACGCCGCCCGCAGCCTTTTCGGGCCGCAGCTCCGGATGCCGCTGCTGACCGCGGCGGAGATTGGGGAGGTGCTCTCCCCCGCGCTGGAATTCTATCCGGCCAGGGATCGGGGCGCTATCACCAACCGGGTCACGGCGTGTATTTTGCTGAGGCAGAGGGTGTGATGGATTTCGTGTGTCAAACCTCCTACGACTCCCACACCTCAGAAGGGTGTGTGGAAAACTGAAAGCACTTATCTCGTAACTGAATATGGAGCAATATACTATTCAGGACCAAGCCTGTGGGATCACGCCACTAGAGACGTTCATAATGAGATGCTGGCAGATCTAAAAAAGGGGAGCATATAATATTATTTTATTAATTTATTCACATCCTGAACATCATGGTCTAAGTTCTACTATCTATAAACGAATAAAGTATATGGCTTGAAAGCGAGAAATAACATGAAAATACGGTATAGTTTCTCTGGAGAGTACTCCGAATACAACTCTTTACTGCGGAAATTTAAACTTGACAAATTATTGGCCTATATCAATATGGAATCGGCAAAATTAATGAAAAATAATACTAGGAAATCTGATGATGCAAATATCGAGTACGGAATGTCATATGAAAAATATTTTTTGTTTGATAACAAGAATGGCATGCGGAAAGAACAGCAGGTCTTAGTATCCGGTTGGAACTTAATCGATTTAGCATATAATGCAATCAAATGCACCAATGACTATCGGGGTGTCGAAATAACTCAAAATACAGAATTGTATTTATTAGTTTCAGCGACAGAAGCCGTAAGAGAAAAAAAAGAGGGGGAATTCTTAGACTCGATACAAGGAAAAAGTGGTCCTGACTTTTTTCTATATTTATGGGGATTTGCAGGCGAACAATTCAAAATTCAATCACCAGCAAAGGCTTTGAAAACAGCTGCTCGAGAGTTGTATATTCTATTTGATGTGAGAAATAAACTTGAGAATGCTCTTAATATTGAAGATATAGTTTTGGAAGAAACGGGGGTATCATGGGTCAATGTAATAACATCTTTATATTTGGCTTGGTTCGGTTCTACAGTGAGCCCATATGTAGCAGATCTAATTGCAGAGATCAATTGGGGGGCCAACCTATGTGAAAATGATTTTAAGAAAGTCATTGAAAGATATACATCCACATATCAAGAAATACGCACTTCAGAATTAGGAAGACAGTATTTATATACTAGACCGTTTATCCGCACCCAGTATAGTGGCACTATTAGCTGTAATTGCTTTTTAAATCTATTCCTGTATGAACATAGCATCCTTTGGATTGTTCGAGATTACTTTTATAAGAAAGAGAATCGATTATTTACATCAGAGTTTGGACGCTATTTTGAAGAATATTTTAGAGAATTATTGATGGAATATGTTCCTCAAACAAATTATCATAAAATTCCGGAGGAAAATATCCCCCGCGCTGATTGGAAAATTGTTCTGGGAAAATACAGATTTTTAGTAGAACAAAAGTCGACTATATTAGGCTTATTAGCAAAACAGCAAGAATCAAGCATCAACACAATTAGGCAATTTGCTGAACGGAATATTATAAAAGCCCTAGAGCAACTTAAATCTACAGAAGATGGTCTTAATGACGGACAATATATAAAGATCGTGCTTTTATATGAGGATTACTTAAAAGCAGAAGCACTGAGTGAGATTTTCAAAATGGACGAATGCCAGGTCCAAGATGATAATCATTACTGGCTCGTAACGATTGAAGAAATGGAGATGCTTTTACACACATATAAGTATAATCAGCAGATATTTTGGGAAATTATAAAAGATAAAATTACAAGAGAGATTGAAAAATCAAATAAAGGACGTAGTCTATTGCAGCTTCTAAACGAACACGGGATATCATATAATCAGCATCTGTTACATAGCAAATACAGGAAGTATGAAACATTGGCTCAAAATAACGCGCTTCAGCATCTTGCTAACAATTGCTTTTAGGTTTATTTGAGTGTGCAGACCCATATTATTCAGATTTCCTTAACTCGTTTATTGTAATCTATAGTTTTAAAAAAAAAGACTGCTTTTCTAAGATTTAATATTTCCGTACCACTAAATAAGCGCAATGTTACTCTCATTGAGCCTATGCACAGAAAGACTTGAAAAATTCATTCTGTGCATTGTCGGTACTAGGCACGAAGTTATATCAAACAGGTAAGAAATATACATCACAATAAAATCCTGAAACGCTAAAGCAAGTAAGCTTGGTTATCACTTCTGAGCAAGGGGGCCTATTCATTATTATCTTTTTGCTCCATAAACACAAAGTTGCAATGAAACACAACGCCAATTAATAATTCTATGCCAGTATTATCTATTCCCGCTCGTTTTAGCATTTGAGCGTAAACAAGGATTTCAAGGAAATGAATATATTCTGCTTGTTCTTCGCTAAAAGATAAAATACTGTGTTCATGAGCAGCCTGGGAACGTAATGCTACAATCTTTCCAGCAATCTGGTTAATCTCTTTTTCACTAAATCCATCAGCTGTACCAAGAGCAGACCGAATAAAGAGATGTTCTGCTGATCTCTTTATTGCAGGTTCAATAACATGATATACATTCTTTATTTTCCTGGTTTGTCCGGTCTGCGTGCCCAGGCTATTGATTCTATCTTCTGCTTGCTTCAAAAATACTGCTTCAGCTTCTGTCAATACTCCCGTGTTGCATTCTCTTATTTTTTTAATGACGTTTGATTTAATATAACCAATGTCCGTACTATTGGGAAGATTATATATTTTGTAATTAATTTTATATTCATTCTCGAATGCTGCGAAAAGTGTAGTCAACAAAGCTGGAGTATAATCTGAAGAATTATGCCGATATTGTGCAATAGGCAAGAAATCCAAAGACATATTTGAATTGTCAGCAATAAACTGAAGTAGGCTTTGAATATATGGCTTGAATTGTTGATATTCACATTCTGTATAGAGACGACTATTGTCCTTTTTTTGAATAGACCAATCATATAGATATCCAGATGTATAATCTGACGCTGTACCACGCAAATATACTTTGTGTTGCCGTAAAATACCATTATACTGCACAAATTGCAAAAATCGGATCAGTATAGAGTAAACTTTGAAGTAAAAGTTAGGTTCCTCAGTTCCTGGGAAATCTACATGGAGCATGGGGTGAAGTATTAAATCACTGGCTATACCACGTCTAAGAATACCTCCATACAGCAAAGATATAGAAATTCTAACCTCATCAACAATGATTTCCCATCTATCTGCAAATTCTATTTCTCTCGTCAAATCAACATTTGTTTTATTGCCAGAGATATGCTTATTGTAGAAATACCCCGCCGGACTAAAAAACTCATCTATTGCGGGGCCAGTCATTTCTATGGAGGAGACAGGTGCCTTTTTAAAAAGTTTCACAGAATATAGAGGGATTAGACTTAACGAATGTCCGATATTCATTTTGACTTTTTTAATATAGGCAACCTGGTTTTTATCTACAGAATCCGAATAATGGAAATAAAAATTTCGGTCATCAAAATGACAATTTAATTTTCTAATGTCATCTGGATTTTTAGGAATCAGTCTTATCTCATCTGTTCCGATAACATAAATGCATTCTATACCATGAAAAATTGCATATCCTTCTCCGCCCATACGAGTCTTTATTCCTCCCAATTACTGAACTGAAAAACGCAAAAGCAAAAGCTCGCTTGGCTACCGTGGGCATGCCCATTGTTATTCTATTATACTTATCTTCTAAAAAACAGCAAGGGATCTTGCAATTCGATTTGCTACACGCATAAGTTTTGTAAGAAGTAATCTTTTCCAGTGGTGCTCCACATCCCAGGAAATTTCTTTTTCAACGGGAGTACAAAGATGTATGTAAAATCACCTATTGAAAAATTGCCAACTTCTACTTAAGGCATTTTGCTTTCTCGCAGAAATAGTTAAAAAAATGCACCATTGATGTCCGAACCCAAATAGAATCCAAATGTCCTCAATGCTTTCAGTGGGTCTGTGTGTAATTATGAAATCAAAAAAGCAGTTATACCAGAGGTTTATTCTCAAAATTACTTAAGATCAGAAATAACAATGACTGTTTGAATAGTATGTCCAACCGATCAAAATCCGCGTTATAGAAAACAAAAAGGAGGACGCTCCTTATGAAGGCAAGCGTTTTTCCTGGGAGCAGTGGCGAACCCCTATTTTTGAATCTCATTTTGTGCAAAAGGCGAGTAAAATTGTCTTTTCCGATTATGGGTTCAACTGGTGGACATGGTGTATCTGCGAAGAGATCTGTAAAAAAGCGGAGTGTCCGATTTCCGGACACTCCGCTTTCAGTATTGCGTGGTGATCTCGCCCTCGCCGATCCCGTAGAGACGGCGGAACTCCTCCAGGTCTCCGGGGGTACGGATCAGCATGATCTCGGTGAATCGTCCGGTGCGGAGGTCCCGAAAGCCCGCCACCTTCTCACCTGTGCAGATGCTGGCGTGGATCACGGGCGCCTGGGTCTCCCGGTCGTAGGTGCGTGTCTCCCGCTTTTTCCTGAAAAACATCCCGCATCCCTCCTCAAGTCTGCGCAGCGGCCTCCTCAAGAAACTCCTCGATGGCGGCCACCGTCCGGGCCTGCTGCTCCTCCGCGGAGATCGTCGCGGGCAGGTCCCCCTTCTGGGGGCCGTAGTTGCCGAACTGGGCGCGGTTGCCGCCCTCGATCTCCACGACGTTCTCCGTATAGTCAATGTGGTCCTCCACGCTCTGGTTGAGAGAGCCGTAGACGGTCAGGGTCTTTTCCGGCGGGTAGTCGCCGTAGATGTAAGCCCCCAGCAGGATGAGGCCGTCCACCTCGTCCGGGTGGCTTGCCGCAAACCGGGAGGCCATGGCGCCGCCCATGGAGTGTCCGGCGATGTACCAGCGCTGAATATCCGGGAACTGCTCCATGACATCTTCCGCCGCGTTTGCGTCAAAGATCGCCATGCGGAAGGGCATGTGGACCAGGATGCAGGTGACGCCGGTCTGCCGGATCTGCTCCAGCAGGGGCAGATAGGCCTCCGCCTCCACCTTGGCACCGGGATAGAAGATGACGGCGGTGTCCGTGGGGTACGAGGGCGAGAGGATCGTCAGATCGTCCTGCACTTCAATGGTGCTGTCCTGGGCCAACACCTCCAGCGCGATCTCGTCCGCCGGGTAGTAATCCGACACATACCAGAAAAAGGCGCCCGTCAGGACAGCCAGGACCAGCAGGACGATCCCCCCTGCCAGCAGCAGCTTTTTCCGCCGGGGCATTCGCTTCCCTTTCATGTCCGCTTCCCTCACTGCTCGTCCTGGGGAAGATACGCCCGGATGGTGTAGCGGTGCCGTCCGGCCGTGGCCTTTCCGTATTGGATGGCCTGTTGGGGACACTCGTTGATGCAGCGCAGGCACTGGTAACACTGGGCCGCCCAGACGGGCTTCCCCTCCCGGAGGGTGATGGCGTGGGCCGGGCAGTTCGCGGCGCAGAGGCCGCAGCCGTTGCAGCTGTCTCCGGCAAAGAAGGGCTTGGCGCTGCGGGCGAATTTGTTGAATCCGTAGTTGACCGGGCCGGATTTGAACCCGGCCATGGCCCCCTCGCGGACCCGGTACACCCTCTCCTGCCGACGGATCTCCTGGGCCATCCGCCCCAGCTCTTCCCGGGCGGCGGCGATCTTTTTCAGGATCTCGTCCTCGCCGTCGGTGTCCGATCCGACGATGTAGTTGTTGGGCATCACCAGGCTGTAGCTGCTGCTAAGCGGGTACAGCCGGGAAAACCGCTTCATGGCGTGGCCGGCGTCCTCTCCGCAGGTGCACACGCCGAAGGTAAATGCCTGGGTCTTGGGCAGCTTTTTCGCAAAGTCTGCCATGATCTCCGGCACGCCCCAGGCGTAGATCGGAAAGACAAATCCGATCTGCCGGGCATCCGTCAGATCCGGCAGTTCGTTCAGCTGCGTAATGTCACAGGCCGTATCGTCCGTGAGGCGGGCCAGCTGCCGGGCCGCCCACGCCGAGTTGCCCGTTCCGGAAAAATAGAAGATCATCGGTCGTGCTCGCTTCCTTCCGTCCCGCGGCTCTTTCAACGCCGCGCTTTTGCTGTTCTTGCCTCCATTATAAGCGGAACTGCACCGAAGCACAACGGGAAAGCGTATCCAGGTCCGGCAGGCCGGTCAAAGAATTCAGAAACTGTTCATTTCTCCCGCGGCTTTCTCTGGTATTATGAGGCCCACTTTCAGAATTCAGCCGCGGAGGTACGTATGGAATTCACCTGTCACACCAAGTACGATCAAAAGGCGCTGACCGCCATGGCCCGGGCGGTCCGCAAGACCGTGCGGGCCAAACGGAGCCGCATGGTCCGCATCTGGGCCTGGATCATCATCGCCCTTCTCGCCGTGTCCCTCTGGATCTCCTGGGGGAACGTCTGGCAGACGGCGGCAGACTGCGCGGTGATTGTCGCCCTGCTGGTGATCGGCTGGAAGGAGGACGCCATCAACGGCTATTTCGCCAGACGCAGGGCCCTGCCGGGCACCGATGCCGCCGACACCGCCTTCTATCCCGACCACTTCCTGGTAAAGACCGCTGCGGCGGAGTCCAGGTGGCAGTATGACAGGATCCTGGCCCTGGCGGAGACCGGGACGCACCTGGTCTTCGTCATGGGAAAGGACCACGCCCTGGCCTTCGAGAAGGCGGCGCTGGAGGGCGGCAGCCTCCCGGAATTCCGCCGCTTCCTGGAGGAACAGTCCGGGCAGAACATTCAGAACATCGGAGGATAAAGAGACATGAAGAAAGGCTGCAAAATCGCGCTGGTGGGCGGTCTGGCCGCGGTGGTCGGCATCGCCGCCTGCTGGAAGTGGATGATCCGGATGCCCCTGGGGGAGTTCACCCGGTACGCCCTCTACATGGCGGTCCTGGACGATGAGATCTGCCGCAACGAGCTGGAGGGAAACCGGATTGGCGACCAGGTCATCTCCTTCGCCCCCAGAGCCGAGACCCTGCAGGAGCGCTACCACCTCTTTCTGGAGCTGAACCGGACCAAGGACCGCGAGCAGCTCCGGCAGGAGATCGCCGACCTGGAGCAGCGGCTCCGGGAGTCCCGGCAGTACGCGGGCCAACCAAAGGAGCAGCTGGAGGTGGAGTTTACCGACTAGGGCAGCCGGTGAAAGCCGGTTTCCGGGGCAATCCGGACGCAGTGATTGCGTCGCTATATCAAAGATAAGGGCCGCTGAAGATCCGTGGATCTTCGGCGGCCCTTGTTCTCATTTCGGGTCTTGTTCCGGGTACCTGCCGTAAGCGCCTGTCCAGTGCTCCGCGGCTTTCAGAAAGGCGGCGTGGCCGTGGGCGCGGATGTAGTCCAGCGCCTGCTGGTACTTGCCGTATTTGTAGCCGGGGTGGTTGAGGAAGGACTGAATAATCTCGCAGGACTCGTACTCCCCACAGTCTCCGCAAGTGACGTGGCCTCTGGCCAGGCAGCACTTCTTCATCTTGCACCTGGCCCGGCTCAGGTCCCGGGAGCCGTCCAGATACCCCGTCTTGCAGCCCTTGCAGGTGTTCCGATACTCCCGGCAGGTCCCGCAGTACGCGCCGCAGCAGCCGATCTCCTCTGTTCCGCTCATGGAAAGGACCTCTTTTCTGTGATTTGCCGGGGGCTACATCAGCGGGGCCAGCGGTTTCAGGACAACACCCCACAGCCAGCGGGAGAAGCTGCCCTTCCGGATGCTCTCCCGCGTCACCATGCGGCACTTGCTCCACGTGTCCTCGAAATCCTCCTGGATCTGGGGGATGCAGGGGACGTCCCGCAGATAGGCCGCGCACTCAAAGTGGTGGTAGAGGCTGCGGTAGTCCAGGTTGATGGTGCCCACCACCGCCTCGGCGTCGTCGCTGACAAAGACCTTGGCGTGCACGAATCCGGGAGTGTACTCCCCGATCTTCACCCCGGCGTCCAGAAGCGCCGGGTAATGGGTGAACGCAAGGGCATACGGGAAGGACTTGTCCGGGATGCCCGGCAGGATCAGCCGCACGTCCACGCCCCGCTTGGCCGCAAAGGTCAGGGCGGACTCGAGCTCGCCGTCGAGGATCAGATACGGGGACATGATGTGCACGTATCTCTGCGCCCGGTTCAGGATGTCGATGTACACCTGCTCCCCCACATGGTCGGCGTCCACGGGACAGTCCCCGTAGGGGATGACGAAGCCCTTCGCCTCGGGAGAGGCGGCCGCCGGGATCTCCGACACGATGGAGAAGTCCGGCGTCTTTTCATCCAGATTCCACATCTGCAGGAACATCAGGGTGAAGCTGCGGGCGGCCTCGCCCTGCAGCATGACGGCCGTGTCCTTCCAGTGGCCGTGCTTGACGATGCGGTTGATGTACTCGTCCGCCAGATTCACCCCGCCGGTAAAGGCGGTGTGGCCGTCGATCACCAGGATCTTCCGGTGGTCCCGGTAGTTGTAGTGGGTGGAGACGAACGGGGCGATGGGGGCGAAGGGCTTGCAGCGGATGCCCAGTTTCCGCAGCCGCTTCGGGTAGTCGCGGGGAAGCGTGGACAGCTCGCAGGTCCCGTCCGTACATCACCCGCACGTCCAGCCCCCGGGCCGCTTTGCGGGCCAGGATCTCCAGGATGCGGCCCCACATGAGGCCTTCGTCCACGATGAAATACTCCAGGAAAATGAACCGCTCCGCCTGTTCCAGCTGCCGCAGCAGTTCCTCGAACTTCTTCTCGCCCAGGGGGAAATAGGTCACAGCCGTGTTCTCGTAGGCCGGGAAGGAGCCGCACCGGTCCAGGTAGCGGGCGAGCGACGCGGCGCCGGGGGCCTGCTGTTCCAGCCGCTCCATGGTATCGGCGGGGGTGGTGAGCAGGTCCTTGGTCTGCTCCATCATGTCGGCGGCCCGGTTCCGCAGGGTGCGGTGGCCCAGGTCGCTTTGGGTGAACAGGTACATCAGGGCGCCGAACACCGGCAGGAGCGTGATGACCAGAAGCCAGGTGAGCTTTGCCGAGGCGTCCAGCCGGCTGTTCAGAAGATACAGCACCATGGCCACGGAAAAGAGGACCGTGCTTCCGAAAATGTGGGGGAGGAAATCTCCGAACCAGCGGAACACGCCGAACAGGGCCAGCACGATCCGGATCGCCGCTTCCGTGGCCAGGAGAAGCGCCGGCTGGTGGCGGTACATCCGCCGCAGCGCCTGGTCGATGGTCCCGGCGGCTTTCCGCAGGCCGATGATCCCCCAAACCACGCCCATCAGCCCCACGGCCTCGGAGCCCGCGCACAAAAACGCGACGCCCATGACCGCCAGGATGATGTCCGGGCCGATCCCCTGGGGCTCGTCCTCCAGGAAGCGCTTGTCCCGCAGGTACGCCGCGCCGTGCACAATCCCCGCGATCAGCATGATGCCGCCCAGCAGGAAGGGCAGTACGCCCGCCACATGGGAGGGAAAGAAAATGCAAAGAGCGCCCACCAGCAAAAACGAGGCCGACGGGATCCTGCTGATCTGTTTCATGGTATCCCCCTTCTGTATGGGACGCCGGGCGCGGGACCGTTCCTGCCCGCGCCGCCCGGCCAAAGTCGAACGATGTCCAACATTCAGTATAGCAACGAATCGGTGTTTTGTCATCCGTTTTAGGAGCGGGGATGGGAAAGAGTCGGGGCGGTTTCTGGGGAACTGAAGTAGCCTCAAACTATTCTCTGATGAAATACCACTATTGAAAAAGCGGATTTTCAATAGACAAAGAAGGACTTCCTTGATAAAATTATTAAATGTCCGTATGAAATCAGCAAATGAGGTGTTCTATATGAGTCAGATTGTTCGCAGTTTAGATCAACAGCAATTAAATTCGCTTTGTGGTGTTGTGGCTCATACATCTCAAGGATTGACCAAAAGAGAGTTGACCGCATTATTATGTCAATGTGGGATTTGTGTCGTTGATGTTGGCTCCTCTCGTAGTCAATGGGGATATACCACAGGATTAAATAAAAGGGACTGGCTTTATAGTTGTTTAGCAACAGAGATAGACAACAGCCACTCATTTAACAAGGTATTCTCTTTTTTGGAGGCCGTATTAAACCCTGCTCTATATACAAACGCTGATAGCAGGGAAAAGTATATGTATTTATTGGAGGAAACAAATAAAATCCTGCTCTTCGCTGGTTTATCGATTGATCAAAGTGGAAGATTAAAAGAAGTATCCCGGGCACACACACTTACTGAGGTTGACCAGAGAGTAAACCACCTAAAGAAAGCTCTCTATGACCGTGCCATACATTCCGAAGTGCGGAAATACTGTATTGAGGACTACTTGAGGGAAGACTATTATGATGCCGTGTTTGAAGCGGCAAAAGGGCTAGCCGAACGTGTTCGACAGATTTCAGGGTTGACTACAGATGGTGGAACTCTTTTTCAAACTGCGTTTTCGCAAAACAAGCCCTATATCTTTTTTAACGCAATGAAAACAGAAAGCGAACGTAGTGAATTCATAGGCTTGAAGGAGTTGCTTGAGGCAATTTTTCATTTAGTCAGAAATCCAGCAGCACATACTCCGAAAGTCAATTGGAAAACTGATGAAACAAAAGCGCTTGATATTCTCACACTGATATCATTTGCACACAAGTATTTGGACGAGTGTCATCGTATCCCAGGGAAATAACAGGAAAGTGTTAAATTGAATTATTAAGAATACTACACTGATAATCTGCGTTGTGATGGTCTTTTTGCCGCTTATTTTTTTACACATTTTCTTAAAATGGAATTCCGGTATTGGCTAGCTATCGGCAGAATGTCTGCCGTTGATGTCTTAACCTATGGCAATGACCTGCTACCAAAACAAATGAGGGACGGAGGCGTGGCCTCCGTCCCTCATTTTATTTCGGTTCAAATCAGCCGGTCATTTCAGCTTGGCGCCGTCGTGGAAGGCGTTGCCCACCTTCTCGCCCAGCACACGGTATGCGTTGTGGATGGGGTCAAAGGTGATGGGCCGCAGCTTGTCCGGGTCGATCTTTCCGGCCTCGTCCAGCACGGACTCGTCGGCGCTCACATTGACGATCTCCCCCACCAGGCGGCAGCTCTCCGGGTCGTAACTCACCAGGCGGCACTCCACCGCCATGGGAAGCTCGTCGATGAGAGGCGCGTCCACAAATTCCGACTTGGTGGTGTGCCAGCCGGCCTTCGCCACCTTGTCCGCCACCTGGTTGCCGGACTCGATGCCCACGTAGTCGCAGGCAACCATCTGCTCCGCCGTGGCCATGCTGACGGTAAAGGCCTTGCGTGCCAGGATGTTGGCGGTGGTTTTATGACCTTCGCTGATGCACATGCTCAGTTCCTTGTCCTCGCTGATGCCGCCCCAGGCTGCGTTCATGGCGTTGGGAGTACCGTCCTCATTGTAGGTAGCCAGGATAAAGACCGGCTGGGGATAGGTCCAGGGCTTGGCTCCAAAATTCTTGCGCATGGCGATTCCTCCTTGTGATGTGCCGAAGTATAAGTGTCTTTGGGGTTATTATAGCACAAGTTCTGTGTTTGGGACATAGGGAGCGGTTGCCGTCTTTCAATCGCTGTGTTATGATAAGAAACACTTTCCCCGGCCGACCGAACCGGATTTGACGAGCAGAATGGAGAAGCGTATGAGAGAAGTTGATCCCAAAAGCACCTCCCGGGCGCTGGCCTTTGAGCTGTGGATGAAGGCCCCCATGCCCATGGTGACCCTGATGAAGACCCTGGATGTGACGGCACTGGTGCGCCGGAGCCGGAAGCGGGGCAGCAAATTCAATATGCTCCTCTGCTGGTGCATCGGAAAGGCGGCGGCCGGGATGGAGGACTTCTACCTGCTTCCGGTGGGCGACAAGCTGATGTAGTATGACCGCCTGGCCGTCAATACGGTGGTAGCCACCCGGAACGGCGGTATCGCCACCTGTGACATCCCCGTCTCCGACAACCTGGAGCAGTTTGACCGGGACTACCGGACGCTCACCGGGCAGGTCCGGGAGAGCGGAGAGAGCTATGAACTGGGCGAGGACTACATGGTCATCGGAACCTCCGCCCTGGCGGGGTACGAGATCGACGGCGCGGTGAACATCTACGCCGGATGCTACAACAACCCCTTCCTCATCTGGGGCAAGTACCGGAAAAAGTGGCTGCGGGCCACCCTGCCGGTGTCCTTCCAGTTCCACCACACTCAGCTGGACGGCATCCCGGCGGCGGAGTTTCTGGAGCGGCTCCAGCGGGAAGTAGGTCATCTTTGAACATTTCGCCTGACGCTGTCATTTCGTCGGCAGAAAAGCCGCTGGCCGGTTTCAACGGAGGACAAAAGGAAATCGAGCGGCAGGAACAGCGGAACAGGCCTGAGCTGTGAGGAGGAATCGGGATGAATCAAGGAAGAATCATTGTGATTACAGGTTCGCCGGGGACCGGAAAAACGACCACCGCGTCTATTGTCGCGAAAGAATCCGATCTGGCGAAATCCGTACATATGCACACGGACGACTTTTTTCACTATTTGAGCAAAGGCGCGATCCTACCCCATTTACCGGAGTCCAACGAGCAGAATGCCGTTGTCATAGAAGCTTTCCTGGCAGCTGCAAAGCGATATGCCAGTGGCGGGTATGATGTCATTGTGGATGGAATTGTGGGTCCGTGGTTTTTGGAGCCGTGGCGGGCTATCGTTCGAGAGGGGTATGAGGTACACTACATCGTTCTGAGGGCCAGCAAAGAAGAAACCATGCAGCGGGCCGTGGAACGCTCAAAACTGGACAGGAAAACGAATGTTGCCCTGGTGGAAACCATGTGGGAGCAGTTTTGCCGTCTGGGGATCTATGAATCAAATGTGATCGAAACGACAAGCCAGTCTGTCCAGGAGACGGTTTGTGCTGTAAAAGAAAAAATCGCCAGTGGAACTGCGCTGCTGTCTGATTGACGGCAACGCTGCGCCCGCTTCCTGCGGGACGCCGTGGTCCACTGGGTAAAGTAAGACGCAAGAGCGGCCTCCGGCGAAAAGCCGGAGGCCGCTGTCTTATGCTTTTTTCCGTGTCAGAAATACGCCCACCAGCGCCGCGGTCAGGACAAAGGGCGCCAGCCGGACAAAGCCCCACTCAAAGGCGTGGAGGACCACCCCCATGACGGCAGTCTCCGGGGCGCTGTAATCCCAGCCCAGGTAGGGGCTGTTCACCGCCGCCAGGACTCCAGCCACGGCCAGGATGCCCACGCACACCGCGACGAGCAGCCAGTGGAGAACCGAGCGCCGCATGGCCTTTCTCCGTGCAAACTGCAGATTGATGATCTCCAGCTTTTCCGAGAGGGCCTTGATCTCGTCCGCCTCCGACTCCGCCACCGTCTCCCCCAGCAGGGTGCTGACGGGCGTCTCCAGAGCCTCCGACAGGGCGATGAGCAGGTCGGAGTCCGGGACGGACAGGCCCTGCTCCCATTTCGAGACGGTCTGCCGCACCACGTTCACCTTGACGGCCAGTTCCTGCTGGGAAAGGCCCTTGGATCTCCGGATGGCTTTGATGTTTTCGTTCAACATTGGGCTCAGCTCCTTTCGGCCCCATTGTAGGCAAAGCGGCCCGTTGCCGCAAGCAACGGAGAGTAACATGGCCTGTTTTCCGGGCCATCCACCCCAACTGTTTGCGTCGCTATATCAAAGATAAGGCAGGAGACGGGAGCGCGTCAAGGCCGCTTTTGAAAAGCGGAAGTAAATCCGTATAAATGTAACGAGAAGTCCGTTTTTCGATCAAACAGGTCGGAAAACGGACTTCGTTCACTTTGACGGCAGCGCAGGGGTTGACAAAAAAAGTATTTCCACTATAATTACCAAAGGTAACTATATGGAGGGGACAACATGGAACCGAAAACGATCAAAGCGCTGCTGGACGCCTGCTATCTGGCCAAGCGCATCCGGGATCTGCTCCCGGCGCTGCCCCAGGGCGTGACGCCGGCGTATATCACGTATCTGGACGTGATCCAGACTCTGCAGCAGCAGGGCAGGCAGGTAAAGATCTCTGACATCAGCGATACGCTGAATCTCCCCCGGCCGGGCGTGACCCGGACGGTGAAAGAGATGGAGGCCAAAGGCTTCCTCTGCAAGCACGCCTCCCCCAGCGACGGACGCATCACCTATATTTCCGTCACCGAGGCGGGAAAGCAGCTGTCTCAAATATACAACGAGGAGTATTTTTGCCGTCTGGCGCCGCTCCTGAGCGATATTTCCCAGGAAGACGCCGACCGCACCATTCAGACCATTCAAAAATTCTATCGTGTCATGTCGGAAGGAAGCGTTTGTGTTGGATAAGAAAAACTCGGATTTTACTCAGGGCAATATTCTCAGGAAGCTGCTCTTGTTCATGGTCCCCATTCTCGGCGCCCTTATTTTGCAGGCGGCATACGGAGCGGTGGACCTGCTGGTCGTGGGCCGCTTCGGATCCACGTCCGGCCTCTCCGCCGTCTCTACGGGAAGCCAGGTCCTGAATCTGGTCACATTCGTCGTGACGCAGCTGGCCATGGGCATTACGGTGTTGATCGCGCGGTACTTGGGTGAGAAAAAGCCGCAGCAGATCGGGCCCGTCCTGGGCGGAGCCGCTTTAGTGTTTGCTTTGATCTCGGTGGTGCTGTGCATTGTTTTGGTCTGCTTCGCCCGCCCCATCTCCGTGCTGATGCAGGCGCCCGCAGAATCGCTGGATCTGACCGTAAGCTATGTGCGCATCTGCGGAAGCGGCATTTTCTTCATCGTTGCCTACAATGTGCTCTCCGCCATTTTCCGGGGACTGGGCGACAGCCGGTCTCCGCTTCTGTTCGTCCTGGTGGCCTGTGTGGTCAACATTTTCGGAGATCTGCTGCTGGTGGCCGGGTTCGGAATGGACGCCGCGGGCGCGGCTCTGGCCACGGTCATTGCGCAGGCCGTCAGCGTGGTCTGCGCGGTGGTCTTGCTCTTGAAAAAGGAGCTGCCGTTCACCTTCAGCCGAAAAGATATCCGGCTGAATCCCCAGTGCCGCAAATTCCTGGCCGTCGGCTTGCCCCTGGCGCTGCAGGAGTGCTTGACGCAGCTGTCCTTCCTGGCGCTGTGCGCCTTTGTGAATCGCCTGGGCCTGGAGGCCTCCTCCGGGTACGGCGTGGCCAGCAAGATCGTCAACTTCGCCATGCTGATCCCCAGCGCCCTCATGCAGTCCATGGCATCCTTCGTGTCTCAGAATGTGGGCGCCGGCAATCCCAAGCGCGCCAAGCAGTCCATGTTTACCGGGATCGGTGTGGGTCTTTGCTTCGGCTGCGTGGTCTTTGTTCTGGTCCTGCTGAAGGGCGATGTGCTGGCGGGCTTCTTCTCCACCGATGCGGCGGTCATTCAAAAGGGCTTTGAATACTTGAAAGGTTTCGCCCCGGAGACCATCGCCACCGCCGTCCTGTTCAGTATGGTCGGTTACTTCAACGGAAACCAGCAGACCCTTTGGGTCATGATCCAGGGGTTGGTCCAGACCCTTCTCGTCCGCCTTCCCATGGCGTATTTCATGAGCATTCAGCCCAACGCCAGCCTGACCAGGATCGGCCTTGCCGCCCCGGTATCCACCGTGGTCGGGATCATTTTGAATGTGGGATTCTACATTTATTTTACCCGCCGGCAGAGCAGGCAGGATCCTGCAATCAGCGCGGTCAGCAGCAAAGACTAACAACACCAGCGCGCCAAAGGCCGTTCGCTTGGCATTGCGGGTCTCAGGGCAGGAAAACGGGCTATGATTGCCTGCCCTGTGCGGTTCGATCCTCCTTGGAATCGGGAAACTTGGAGCAGCGATGCAACAGGCCGAGCGGCAAAACAAAGCATGAACAAGGCGGGAACATCTATCACGATGCTCCCGCCTTTTGCTTTGCAGATCAAAAAACGGTAATCATAATTTATAGCGGAATAAACGGTAAGTTGCCGATTTTTTACCGTCCATGTACTGTTTGATATAAGCAGTGTCCATATTTACAAGAGCTTCATAAAGTTGTTGATATTCTTGTTCCCGTGGTATCCACCATTTTTGATTGTAAAGATGGCTGTTATCCAAATAGTATTTGATAAGTGCAGCGCTCTGCTTCCATCGTTGCTGGTCTAACAAAAAGCCAAGACTTTCGTACGAGTCCGGTTCTTGATGAATGGTAAGAAAGATATTTGCATCTTTCGCCATTTTATAGGCAGAAGCGGAGTTGCACGCTTTTTCAAACCACGGAATTAAATAGTTAATAAGCACGTCCACGCAAGTATTTGCACAATCGATATAATGAGGGAAGAGGCTGGCAGTAGTCCCTTGCAAAGAAAATTGTTGTTGCAGTTCGCCCTGCACCAACCGCTGTCCCAACCACATATTGTTGCTTCCGTTGATTATCTTGGCAACCTCATTGCCCTCAATAAGTCTGTCATTATCTGCATATACGGAAGAAATATTAAACCTGATTGTAAAATCGTGATTTAGCCATAACAAGCAAAACTGCTGTACAACATTATCAATTATTCTGTAATAAAAGCGACCTCGGCAACGAAACTCCAAAGGTTTTACAATAGGCGTTATCGCTTGTTTCGCTATACTATAAAACAAAACTGACATGGTTATTTTTCTCCAAAAAATATCACTTTATATTCGTGCTCTATTGGAATATATAATATCAAATATGGGAAGAATTATCCATCTGTATTTTGTGAATTACGCCGCCCAACGGGACTACGGGCGGCGTTTTCATATATCGCAACGAGAAAGGATGGGTACTCCCAACAAGCCAGCCATCGGGCTGGCTTGTTCTGTTTCACAACGAAGGAGGCTTTTCGGCGGCTGACGACAAAAAGAGTATTCCCAACGCCGGGAAGGTAGACAATCCCCCCACGTCGGGAAAGGCAACGCCTGCTAAAGCTGCTCCTCCGGCGCAGGATCAGCCCGCCCCTGCCAAGGCGGAGGCTCCCAAGGATAAGGGCAGCGAATAAAGCGAAAGATGCGGCCACGCCCCGCAGGGGCCGCCCAGTCAAGATGACAAGGCAGCCTCCGACAAGGCCAAGCCGCAGCTTCGGGACAAGGACAGTAAATATGGCTGCATTTGGCGGTGTGCCGATCCCCTTGTACAGATCAGTCTGTGTTTGTTTGCATCTGGCAGCGGAACACCAGGGCATTGTCGGCAAGAGACCGGAAGCAGAAACAGCCGTCCTCTATCGTTGAACACAGGCCCGCCCGGACAATGACCGAAGTCTCAAAGCGCGTCAGATCACAGTTTTCCGTCAAAAGCCGGCCCTCCTTGTCAAATAGGGCGTAGTTCCCGTCCCCGTTTTCTCCGCTGCGGTAATATCCGCAAAAATAAGTCTCGCCTGTCACCGGATCGATGACCGACTCAAGATATTGACAGCCCTTGACCTCCGGAGGGTCTGGCATATTGGCGGAGATCGCTTCGTAGTCGATTTCGGCGCTGTAGCCCGTAGGCGGCGTGTCCGTGACGGTTCCGTCTGTAAAATCCAGATAGAGACGAACACCCTGATCCAGATATTCGCCATTGGCAAAGTAGGATACTGCATAGCCCACTTTGTCGTCTGTCCAGTCAATGAAGGGACCGCCTTCTGTTCCCCAGTCTAAATCCTCCCCAAACCAGGGTGTGAACAGGCTGCTGTCAAAGTGCGTCGTGACCTCCCCATCCGAATTCCAAAGGTCGAGGGAGCCGTCGGCCGTCGCGGTCAGCAGCAGGCCCTTGCCGCTGGAAACATTGTAGCTGTCCGTCAGCTCGTGCGCCCAACGGCCATCCGCGGCGGCAAGCGTGCGGGAAAATGCACCGCCGGAATACGAGTCCCCGCCGCTGACGCCCTCAGGGTCACCGCGGTAGAGGATGAGAAAGTCGTCAAAAAAGTTGATTCGCGCGTAAACAGGATCGCTCACAAGTTCGCCGCTGCTGGTCACGAGCCCGTAAAAGGGCAGGGTGTTAATGACATACTGCTCCATGGAGGCATACCTGCCGATGTAGGGGAGCAGCGCGCCATAGTCGTCGCGCGGCTGGAATCGGTCTGCCCCGCAGTAACCCGCATGGTAGGTGTAGACCGGACTCTGCGGCTCATAGGGCGTGAGCTTCGACCAGTCGGTGTAGACAGGCGATCCGGTGTCATCAGGTTGGACGACGGATGTTTCCGCCTGCGGAGCGCAGCCTGCGAGGAGGAGCAGCGGCAGCAGCCATGCTGCTATCAGTTTCTTCATGGCGCATCCCCCACATCCATCGTGCTCACGTAACCCTCGTGAGCGACGAGCTTCTGACCTTCCTCGCTCATGAGCCAGTCGTAGAGGACTTTGGCGGGTGCGTCATCAGCGAGGCCGGCCGGAATGACCACATAGGAATCGTTGATGAAAGGATACTCATGGGAGCGGATCGTCTCTTCGTTCGGCTGTACGCCGTCCACCGCGATGATCTTGAGCCCGTCCGCCATTTTCATGTCATGCGCGTAGTAATAGACGGTATAGCCGATGGCCGCGGCAGAGTCATTGTAGGAGGCAACCACTTCAACTAGGTCTCCCATTGCACCGCTGACATATTCCGTCGGCGCCTCCATCAGCGGAATATCGCCCATGACCAGATTTTTCATTGCCGTCTGGCTGCCGGCCTCCTCATTGCGCTGGAAGGGGACGATCTCCACATCGTCGCCGCCCACCTCGCTCCAGTTGGTGATTTCGCCGGAGTAGATCTTCTGGATCTGCTCGGTGGTGAGGTTATCGACTGGGTTGTCCTGATTGACGATGAATACCAGTCCATCCACCGCAAACGTGGAGATCTCCCACTCAAAGCCCTGCTCCTCCTTTTCGGCGTAAATTCCTTCAGGCGGTGCACCGGAAATGAGCAGGTCGGCCTGCCCGTACATCAGTTCCCGATAGGATTGTGTGGTGCGGGAGAAGTTGATCAGGTCGGCGACCTCCTCGCGGGTCTCGCCCAACAGGACGCTTGCGATGGCCTGACCCAGGGGTACCATTGCAGTTGAGCCGTTGAGCCGCGGGAAGTTCTCGCGGGTAAAGACGAACTACTCCGTCTGCTGTGTCTGCGTTTCTTCCACCTGCGCAGACGTGTCACCGCAGGCAGTCAGGTTCAGCAGGAGCAGAAGTGACAACGCGGCGGCAAGCACCTGTTTCATGCTGCAGCACTCCTTTCTGACTTCTCTGTGTCCATGTTATGAATCCGCGGCATCTGTAGACATAATAAGTATAGCAGATCGAATGATTTATTTCCACCATCCGAAGGAAGGGATGGGCCGCGGAGCAGACGGCTGATCCCGCCGCAGCAGAGTCTCCCGACCCGCCGGAGGAGATCCAGTGCAAGGTGATACCGGTTGAGAGGGTGGGATAAAAAACGATGCCCAAGGGACGCGAGTTTGTCCCTTGGGCATCGTTTTTCTGTCGAAACCGTAAATCAAAAGCGTTGAAGTTCATCTTGATCCAATAGAATACCATATACGATTTTTTGCTGCTCCTCGGTTGCAATACCCAGGTCAAAGCTTTTTCTCAAATCATCAGACAATACCTCGCTTTTGTGTTTAACAAAGTAAGGCTGATATTCTTTGGAGTATATGAGATTTTGCCACATATAATTCTCGGTTTTTACCTGAGAGTAGTCGAAAGCCTCTGGATTTACCATGAAGGAAAGATGTTCGGAGTAATGGACATAGGGCTCTAACGAAGTAAGGTCTATATCAAATCCTAATAGCTTTAAGATCATGCACTCTTCAATGGTCACCATTAACCAGTCAGGAAAAGTACGCATCCCTGGCTGTGCTTTCCTTGCAGCATCTTGTTTTTCTAAAGTAGAGATAAATTTTGCCCAGCACTTCTTTTCGAATGGTATAAATTGACCTGTCAGCAAGCTATAGCACTGTTCAGATGACAGATAATCAAAATGCTCTTGAAAAAAGGAACGGCAGAATTCTTTTGTGTAAAAGTATCTGAAGAAGTACAGTTGTTTTACCTTTTGAGCCACATCCTCAATCGCATCGATGTGTTGTCGGATTCGTCTTTTGACTTCTTCCGATATCTCGTCGGAGAATTTCCTAAGGATGTGTCCAAACGAACTGTTTTTTCGCTCTATGAGTAAAGAGAAAATTTCGTCTGTCAAAAGTGCATCAAGGAGCAAAGTCCTTTCTGCACAGTGGCCATTAACTAACATATGATTTATAGCCAGATCAATAGCATCAAAACTATTTTCTGCCATGACGGGAGCCGACATTGCTGCTTCTGTAACAACTCCTGCCAAAGCCTTAAAAACAGCACATATGCTGGATTCATCCAAGTCGGTCAAACAGAGAATCATTATAAAGCTATGAATCTGTTCTGTCCAATATTTGATTCTGAATCGAGACATGCTGGCACATAGGTTTATAAATTTTTGAGTAACATCGATTTCGTCCTCGATTGTCAAATGCTGTACTGAATATTTTTCCAACCAGGATTTCAGAGTCTTAGGTGAAGTAAATTTTACGAGCATATCCAAATCCACTTCGCTAATTGGATAATTACATTCCTCTGTATGAGCTCTGATGCCCAAGAAATCCGTGTTTTTTTTTTGAGGTGAGTACGAACAGAGCAACGCCTTCAAATAATAACTAAAGTATTCTTTGGGTTCTGAAAAGTAGTCAAGCGGAACTCCATTTTTTTTGAAAAAGAAATAGTAGTCGTAAGCATAGGCTTTCAATTCCCATAAATAAATGTGTGGATGATCGAAATAGGTAGTTCTGTTATTAAATGCGTACCTCTTTTCGTGTTTGGTAAGAACATCTGCCATTTTCTGCATATTCTTTGCTGGAGAGTCAAATAACATTCTTAAAAAGGATACAGCGTTTTTGTATCGCTCAGGCGGAGACATATTGAATGCCCTTTGCAGTTCTAAGGTTTTATTCTCCTGTCGTTCAAAATAGGAAAGTGTTGCAATACGCGCCCGCATTTTAGATAGTAAAATAGAAATATAATCGTCAGGAGGATTTATTTCAGTAATAGCAGAGAGCAATTTTTCAATATGCTTCTTATCCTTGCCGAGTAAATTACTATAGTACATTTTCTGGACTAAATCTTCACAGGTTTCGATCTCGGTATTTAGCGCGATGTAGTCATTGTCAAGGTACAACTGGGAAAGAGAATCTATAGGATTATAGGCACCCGGAACAGGGAACATCAAATCGTCTCCGTAGAATTGAATTGCGGATATACCAGCGCGCCTATAGATATCAGAAACGGTAGAATCGCCGCCAGATAAGAGCTTTTGAATACATTCATACCACGGCTTATCATAGAAAATGAGTTCCGTGTCCAAAAATATTGTCCGACCAAGTGGATGCACCGTTATGAGATCTTGGTGTGAAATCTTAGAATACGACTTTAATAGCTGATACTTCTCAACAATTCGATCTTCAAGCGGAATATGCTGATAAGTAATTTTGGGATTCGTGATGCAGCGAAGGAAAGTAAAAAGTTTTCGCCCGGTGTCATTAGTGATAGAAGCAGGGATAGTTGCTTTTACTTCTAAATCTGAAGGCAAAGAACTAAGGTCAACAACATAAATATTTCTGTTTTCCAACCGAGCCTGTTCAAATGGTGTGGCGGGCTTTGAGTCAATCCAAAAGTTTGCGGGACGGGCCTCTATGCCGTGAAGTTCCCTAAAATAATTGATCCATCCAATGATTAAGTTGAGGTTATTGTCATTTAGGGAATATCCGAGGAAAACGAATGTGTGATTGACAAGAAGCGATTTGATGAAGGTACAAATCAAAGGGTGTTCTTGCTCATATTTGATGTAGTCATTTTCTTTGAGAACAATAGTGTCCGCTTTCTCAAGGTCGCCATGCATTTTGATAATATAACGGTCACTTGCCTCTGCAAGTAGATCGCTATCTTGAGTTACGACAGCATATAACAAGGAATTTACGGATTGAGATTTCTCAAGGAGCGAATCGTAATTGGTCGTAATGATATGGTGCGGAAAGACCGAAAAAATCTCATCATCAATTGGGTTGGAGCCATTATCACTATGCAATGTACTCTGGATTAGGCCAAAATAATCGGCATGGTTTTCAGAGGTATCTTGCTGATAGTAATACTCAGGGATGCGAAGAAACTCATCTTGCGTGTATTCGTATTGGTCTTTGCAATCTGCCTTGGGACAATCTGCGGTTCTTTTCTTACAAGTATCGCATCGGCTATAGCCAAGCTCATCTGCAAACTTTTTTATTAAATCCCACCATGCAGGTACACCTGAGTTTTTAGAGACTCCGGCTCCTACAAAAATTACCAAGCGATCATCTTCTTGTGCCTTCTGTATTTCTTTTATTGCAGTTATCCAATCCATAAATAACTCCTCGTTTACAATGAGTTCCCTCTCTCTTTGAACACAGCGCACGCTTCTTTTGCAATATCTGATAAGATAAAAGCCGCATGGGAATCACCCATACGGCTGCCTTGGCGGCACAAAGGCCTACCGTAGAATTATTATAGGCGACAATGCTGGAAAATTCAAGATTCCGTCGTATCTGCGGCGAAAATACCGAGTTGCACCCGTTAGGGATGGGTTAGGGATTTAGCAGTTTCGGCGGCTATCATCACTCATGCGCTCACCGCTTTTCTGTTCCTTGAATCACCGCTGAACAGCAATCGTCCAAACCGCAAAAGCAGAATAAAAAACGCAGAAAATCCGCCTGAATAGGCGGATTTTCTGCGAAAAGTGGTCCGAGTGGGGAGACTCGAACTCCCGGCATCTTGCTCCCAAACTTTTGAATAAAAATTTTTCTACTTTTTCCGACGCTTTATAGCCGCTTTTGCTTTATTATAGATGCTATTCGCAACTCTTGACTCCACTGTTTCCGCACACTCCACGGCTGTCTGTAGTCAAACATGTGGTCAAAAACCGCTTTCTGAACACCCTCGTGACAGGGGCCAGAAAGCGGTTTTTATGGTTTGACGGAGTGACGCGGACAGATGATTAGTCGCTCCGGTTTGCCGCATTGTACCTCTGATGAGGTGGTTAAGCAAGTCCTTTATACAGGGATAGGCGGCGCAGAATTTGCATCGCTATAGACAAAGATATACCCCCAAAAGATTCTAACTGAGATTCACACTCGCCTTATCCGAAGAAATGTTCTTTTATATCTGTGACGCCGCCATCCTTGTCGCAGAACCACTCATAATTAGAATGGCAATTTTGGCAGCGAGCTATCACATCAAAGCCACCAGGTGAGTGCCGGTTGCTGGTAATACTCATAACTTCCAATGGCTTCCCACAGACCGGACAAAGCCTAATTTTTCTCGCTTGACGAGTAGCGCGCTCCTCCTGCTCTGCTTTGAGTGCATCTAAGAGACTGCGCCAGAGATTTGAATTTGGATCATATTCTGCATAGTCTTCAAGCTGTCGACGAATATCATCGGTAGCCAAAACGAGAAACTTATCATCCAAAAACTGACGGTGACGCTTGATATAATCGGCGACTACTATGGGCATATATGTGTTTCTGTCCATCGCATACCGCATTGCCGATAGCAGGATCAAGCGAAAATTAGAATCGCAGATTGGGGCGAGCAGATCCTGTGGGAACAGCAGGAGCACCTTGCCGTCATTCATGAATACGCGCAGCGGGTGCTGTTCTTCTGTTACCCGGTCCAGTAAGTTGTTGGTTTGCTCTTTCAGCTCATCAATGGTGATGGATTCATAGTCCTGAAATGTGTCTGATTCGTAATTCATCATCTGACCTCCGTTCACTTTGTCCTCGCTATCAGGTGTTGGCATTGTAGCTCTGACGGAGAGGTTAAGCAACTCCTTTGTGCAGGGATAGGAGGAGCAAAATTTGTATCGCTATAGGCAAAGAATAAAAACTTTCCTTAATTCTGATGGCATCTTAAGGGGCAGCTTGTCAGAATATGGGGAAGAGGCTTGAACACGCGAAATGTAATTGACTTTAATCGTGATTTCAGAATAAATATTTTACGATTGACTCCCAAAGGACGTTGACTTTTATCATAACTGCAAATATAATATTATTGAATCGTTGTAACCGAGGTGATTGTGTGGATTACATGACTGAGCTCTCCGCTATTGCCAAAACACATGGTGGAATTATCGAGACGAAAATAGCTGCACAGAGAGGTATCTCAAAAGCAGTGCTTTACAAACTGTGCAAGGAAAATAGAATTCATCGTATCGTGAAGGGCCAATACATTCTGCCCGATGACATACAGGACGAGCTGCTGGCCATCAGCAACCGTTCCAACAAAGTTATTTTTTCGCACGAAACGGCCCTGTACCTTCACGGTATTTCCGACCGCACACCATTTGAACATACGGTCACTGCACCGTCTGACTGTATTCCGTCTGCGGCAATCAAGTCGGAATGTAAGGTGTATTATATCAAGCCTGAATTGTTTGAACTCGGTAAAACAATGCTGAAAACACCTGCCGGAAACGAAGTCCCCACATACGACTTAGAGCGTACGATCTGCGACGTAATTCGCAGCCGCAACAAACTCGGAACAGAAACGTTTCACGCTGCCTTGAAGTTATATGCGGCAGATCCCCAAAAGGATCTAAACAAACTGAACTTTTATGCAAAACAGATGCGGGTGGCCAATGTCCTGCGCCAGTATTTGGAGGTACTTCTATGAGTAATGCAATGAGCTTGAAAGCGAAAATCCGAAACATTGCAAAAAAGAAGAATATTCCTGCACAGGTCATTTTGCAGAACTATATGTTCGAGCGCCTGTTGGTGCGCCTGTCTGTCTCTGATTACAGGGAAAAGTTCGTGTTGAAGGGCGGTATGCTGGTGGCTGCCATCGTCGGGCTGGATAATCGCGCTACAATGGATCTGGATACCACTCTGAAAAACCTGCCTCTCACACCGGATGCCATCCACAGCGCACTGGAGCAGATCTGCGCAATTCGCTTTGACGATGGTGTCTCTTTTGAGATCGGAACCATTTCACCCATCCGCGAAGATGACATATACGGCGGATACCGGGTTATGTTGAACGCATGGTTTGACACAATTGTTACTCCGCTGAGTATCGATGTGTCCACTGGCGATGCCATCACGCCTCATGCAGTACAGTACAACTTCTCTGAGATTTTCGATGACGAAAAAACCTACGAGCTGTGGGCATATAACATCGAAACTGTCATGGCGGAAAAAGTGGAGACCATCTTGCGGCGCAGCGTGTTCAACACCCGTCCCAGAGATTTTTATGATGCCTATATATTGGCTACAACGCAGAAATTTGATCAAGCAGTATTTGAAAATGCACTACAGGCAACAGCCAATCACCGTGATACGGCTCGACAGATCGAGGATGTTCCCGGCATTCTTCAGAATATCGAAGAAAGCCCAGAGCTCAAGACAATGTGGGAAAGGTACCGCAAACAATTCACCTATGCAGCGGGTATTGAATACGAGCAGATTATAAATGTGCTGAAAACGCTGCTGGGAATAAATGCGATTGCCAAGAGAGAAGCGCCTGTTACAGATAAATGATTCAAATCTGAAATCTGACGGTAGATGTAGGAATGTGGAGATCTAAGGCTGAGTCCCGTTTTTCGTACAGTTTATAGAAATTAGAGGTAGTCTTGCGCCTCGATGGGGGGATGAAATGCTGATTATAGATAACATAAACAAAACAGTTAAAGAAGACTTGCAAGCAGGTATTCAAAAGGGCAGCAAGATGTCTGTTGCGGCGGCCTGCTTCTCAATCTATGCGTATCAGGAACTCAAAAAGCAACTGGAAGGCATAGAGGAACTGCGTTTCATTTTCACCTCTCCGACCTTTATCACTGAGAAAGCCTCCAAAGCGCAACGGGAGTTCTATATCCCTCGCATTTCCAGAGAGCGCAGTCTGTATGGTACGGAGTTTGAAGTAAAACTCCGTAATGAACTGACGCAGAAAGCGATTGCGAAAGAGTGTGCAGACTGGATTCGGCACAAGGTGGTTTTCAAATCGAACGTCACCCAGGAGCAGATGATGGGTTTTATGACGGTTGATGAAAGCACCTATATGCCTATTAACGGGTTTACCACAGTCGATCTCGGCTGTGAGCGCGGCAACAACGCCTATTATCCGGTGCAGAAGACAGAGAGTTTTGAAAACGCCAACTACTTCCTCAAGCTCTTCGAACAGCTCTGGAATGACAAGAAGAAGTTACAGGAAGTCACTGACGTCGTAATCGAGAATATTTCCGCTGCATATCGTGAGAACGCCCCTGAATACATCTACTTTGTTGCGCTCTATAACATTTTCAAGGAGTTTCTTGATGACATTTCCGAAGACGAATTGCCGAATGAGGCAACAGGTTTCAAGGAAAGCAAAATCTGGGGAATGCTTTATAACTTCCAGCGCGATGCAGTTCTTGCCATCATCAGTAAACTTGAGAAATTTAACGGCTGCATTCTGGCAGATAGCGTAGGTCTTGGTAAAACCTTCACTGCGCTTGCCGTCATCAAGTATTACGAGAACCGCAACAAATCTGTGCTTGTTCTCTGCCCCAAAAAACTTTCTGAGAACTGGAATACATACAAGGGCAACTATGTCAACAATCCCATTGCCACAGACCGCCTGCGCTATGATGTGCTCTATCATACGGATCTTTCCCGTGAGCATGGACAGTCGAATGGCATTGATCTTGACCGTCTAAATTGGGGCAACTATGACCTTGTTGTCATTGATGAGAGCCACAACTTCCGCAATGGCGGGGAGGTGTCCGGCGAGGACGCAAAGGAAAACCGCTATCTGAAACTGCTCAATAAGGTTGTTCGCACTGGCGTGAAAACAAAAGTGCTGATGCTCTCAGCAACACCGGTCAACAACAAGTTTATCGACCTCAAAAATCAGCTTGCACTCGCTTATGAGGGTGATGCCTCGCAGATGAACAAAAAGCTCGACACGACCAAGAGCATTGATGAAATCTTTCGCCAGGCACAGAAAGCTTTCAACGCATGGAGCAAGCTCCCTGCCGAAGAACGCACGACGGACGAGCTTTTGCGAACGCTGGATTTTGATTTCTTTGAATTACTGGACAGCGTGACGATTGCGCGGTCAAGAAAGCACATCGAAAAGTATTATAACACTTCTGATATCGGCAAATTCCCAGAGCGTTTGCCGCCGGTTTCCCTGCGTCCCTGCTTGACCGATTTGAATGATGCGATCAACTATAACGATATTTACAATCTGCTTATGTCGTTGAGCCTGACGATCTATACGCCGTCGAATTATATCATGCCGTCGAAGTTGGCAAAGTACATCGACATGACGCACCACAAGGGAAACAGCCTGACCCAGCAAGGGCGTGAAGAAGGCATTCGACGTCTTATGAGCATCAACCTTCTCAAGCGTCTGGAAAGCTCAGTCGCTTCTTTCCGCTTGACGATTGATCGCATTAAAAAATTGATCGACGATACGATTGGGACGATCAAAAATTATCAGTCTGGAGACTGTGTCTTGAATCTGACAGAGATTTCCGGCACAGAAGATTTTGATTACGACGATCAGAACACTGATTTCTTCTCCGTTGGCAAGAAGGTCAAAATTGACCTCGCTGATATGGACTATGTTTCATGGATGCGCGAGCTGGAAAAGGATGCGGAGAATCTGGAACTCCTGTCCCTCATGATTGCCGACATCACGCCGGAGCATGACACGAAACTGCAAACATTGTTTGATTTAATCCGGAAGAAAATCGAGCATCCCATCAATCCTGGCAATAAGAAGATCATTATTTTCACGGCATTCTCTGATACCGCAGACTATCTCTTTGCAAACGTCAGCAGATTTGCGAAAGAGAATTTCGGGCTGGAAACGGCAGAGATTACCGGATCGGTTGACGGAAGAACAACCATTCCGAAGCTCCGAGCCGATCTCAACACGGTTCTAACCTGTTTCTCACCCGTTTCCAAAGGAAAGTCGGTACTCCTGCCCGGAAGTACCGATGAGCTTGATATTCTGATTGCAACCGACTGTATTTCCGAAGGTCAGAACTTGCAGGATTGCGACTACCTCATCAACTATGACATTCATTGGAACCCTGTGCGCATTATCCAGCGGTTCGGACGAATTGACCGTATCGGAAGCAGAAACGACCATATCCAGCTCGTAAACTTCTGGCCGGATATGGACCTCGACGAGTATATCAACCTGAAAAGCCGTGTGGAAACCCGCATGAAGATTTCGGTCATGACCTCTACCGGTGACGATGACCTGATCAATGCCGAGGAAAAAGGCGACCTTGAATATCGTCGTGCGCAGCTCAAGCGGCTGCAAGAAGAAGTTGTGGACATTGAGGATATGACGAGCGGTATTTCTATCATGGATTTGGGACTCAACGAGTTCCGACTTGATCTGCTCGAATATATGAAGCAGCACGAGGACATTGAAACCGCACCAAAGGGTCTGCACACCGTTGTTGCGCAGACAGAAGATTCTCCTGCCGGTGTGATTTTCGTCCTTCGGAACATCAACAACAGTGTAAACATTGATAATCGAAACCGTATTCACCCCTTCTACATGGTCTACATCAGTGAAGAAGGTGAAATCGCCTGCGATTATCTCAATCCGAAGAGATTGCTCGACACCATGCGTCTGCTCTGCCGTGGCAAGGGTGAGCCTTGTGCAGAGCTTTGCAAACGATTCAATGACGAAACAGACGACGGACGCAAAATGGGTGAAATCTCTGAGCTGCTGAGCGAGGCGATCAATTCCATTATTGACGCGAAAGAAGAAAATGATATTGACAGCCTGTTCAAAAGCGGCGGAACAACTGCGCTGCTCAGTGCGGTTTCGGGACTGGATGATTTTGAGCTGATTTGCTTCTTAGTTGTGAAATAGCAATCTATCATTGAAAAAGATAGACTTAATTTCGGAAGATGCTCTGGGAGGATTACAACATGTCTAAATTGAATGTTGATCAGAAAACGATAAAAGATTTATTTCAGGATAAAAAAGCTGACTTTCTGATTCCGGACTATCAGCGCCCTTATGCGTGGGGAGAAACAGAATGCCAAACTCTATGGGATGATATTTTTTCATTCGCAATTCCTGACGAGGGCCGGGTAGAATTTGACAGCAATAGCGAATACTTCCTTGGTCCAATTGTTACCTTCAGAAATACAAATTTCAAAATGGAAGTCATTGACGGACAGCAACGGCTTACCACACTAATGCTCCTTCTAAGGGCCTTTTATACGAAGTTTGGTCATATGCAGGACAAGGCTTCCGTCGCAACTAAGCAAAATATCGAAAAATGCATATGGAAAACGGATGAGTTTGGCGAGCCGGATATGGCAACGCTAAAGATAGATTCTGAGGTGGCAACAGACAAAGATAAGAATGAATTTCTTGATATTCTTCGGACAGGTACGGTGAAACCTGAACAAAAAAGTCATTATGCAAATAATTTCATGTTTTTCCAAGGCTGCATTGATTCCTTCTTGGCAAAATATCCAACATACTTCGCTCATCTCCCAACCAGAATTATGAATAACTGTATTTTGCTGCCAATTGAGGCTGAATCGCAAGATACCGCACTGCGTATTTTTTCAACCTTAAATGATCGCGGTATGCCACTTTCTGATTCCGACATTTTTAAGGCGCAGTTTTATAAATTCTATACCGGCAAGGGGGAAAAAGATGCCTTTATTAAGCGATGGAAGGAACTTGAGGAACTTACTGAAAAAATATTCCATCCGATAAATGGTACGCCAATGGATGAGTTGTTTACCCGCTATATGTACTTTGTTCGTGCCAAAATGGGAATCAAGTCGTCTACAACGGAAGCGTTGCGCAAGTTTTATGAGAAAGACAATTATGCGCTTTTAAAGAAAGACAGTACATTCAACGATATGATTACCCTTGCTCACTTCTGGGAGGATGTTTCCAACCAGGATAGGGATCGGTTCTCCCCGCGGATTTTGCACAGATTATTTGTGCTAAACTATGCGCCAAATGGTATGTGGACGTATTTTGTATCTGTTTATTTTATGAAAAACAAAGATGCCAATGGCATGCTTGACGACGACGCATTTTACCAGTTTCTCAATAGAATTACAGGATTTATCTGGACTTATGCGGTTACTAATCCCGGAGTAAACGCACTTCGTACTCCTGTGTATGCTGAAATGGTCAATATCGTCAATAATCGGCCAGTATCTTTTGACGGTTTCAAATTTGAACCGGCAACCGTAAAAAGCATGTTTGCAAACTTCACATTTAGCAATACTCGCCCAATCACAAAGTCTATGCTTGCATGGTGGGCTTTCCAAGATGATCTACAGGAATTGATTTCTCTGGAAACAGTTTTGGAAATTGAACACATATATGCTCGCAATCGCTTTGACAAAGACAAATCGCTGTCAGATGTAAAGAATTTGGAGGCGATCGGTAATAAGGCTCTCCTTGAAAAACGAATCAACATTCGTGCTGCCGATTATCGGTTTTCTGATAAGATTAAATACTATCAAGGATTTACGAATAGTCGAAACCAGAAAAAAGAAGGCACAAAGAATCATGAACTGATTAATCTGGCCACAGCGGCGGATTTTACAGAGGATGATATCCGCAATCGCACGAGTCAGATTATGACTGCATTTTTGACTTTCCTATCAGAAAACAGCCTTACGAAATAGGTAAATAGGATTTACTGGGGAAAGAGGACTTGAGTATGCTTGGCTTCCCTGTATCAACGGAGTTCAACAAAAGAATCCCGAAGCAGAAATTCTATGAAAACCTCGATGTTTCTCCTGCCTTACACCGTATATTTGTTGATCAGATCAAGTTGGTCTACTGGCGAAACAAGCTGGCAGCGTCTACGCTGAACATCGCGGCTGGTGAAACCGTGACCGAGATTGAGGTGTTCGAGGTGCGGCTGAATGATCCGCAGCTTGACGAAGCAGTGCTAAAGCAAATCGACAAAGAGATCCCGTACCACATTCTCTTTATTCTGACCTGTGATGGCAAGGCTCAGGCGTGGATCGGCTACAAGGAGGCTGCTGCATCCGGTAGCAACGCCTTCAAGGTGAGCCGCTATTATCACACCGACTGGATGCCGGAAGACGAACTGCATCTCAGCATCGACGGCTTGAACATGGATGCCGTCTATGAAAGTCTCGTTCGCCAGATCGCCGGGGACAAGCTGCAAACAGATTCCGGCGAGAGCCTGAAAGAGTCTGTCGAGCGTGATGAAAAGAAGAAGCAGCTTGAAAAGCAGATTGCCGTGCTGGAAAACAAGATGAAGAAAGAGAAGCAGCTTAACCGGCGGATGGAAATGAATGCGGAGTTGAAAAAATTGAGAAAGGAGTTGAGCAGTGTAAAGTGAAATTAAAAATTACCGATTGGCTCAAAAAGCATCTGTGGTATATGGGTTTACTCGTGCTTGCCCTGATCATCCTTGCCCCCATTCTAATATCTGCTCTTGCGCCCCGTGTTTCGTCAGAAGTATCGGCAGATGGTTTACTTGGGTATATAATACAAGCTGTTTCTGCCGCAGGAACGATCCTCTTGGCGTATGTCGCTATACGCCAAAACAAGAAGTTTAAGGAAGAAAATGATAAAGCTCAAGAACGGCTTGAGAAGATAGCTTTAAGCGCTAATGAATTGTCTGTTATAGGCAAGGTGATAGAATATGAAACCGCTAATATTACCAGACTTGCAGAAAAGGTGGATAGGTATTACACTGCCTGCTCCGTTGACGGACTTATTGAGTACCTAAAACTCAATAATATCACGCAGGACGAAAATGGATTTTGTTTAGCAAAAGAAAGGAAAGAGAGTGAACTGAAACAACTCTTTTCTAACCTGTTTGATGAAGTGAAGCTTGACTTTCATAACTTTGATAGGATTGACAAAACTTCTGATGCTATTTTCGATATGCAGGAAAAAACCATGAATCTTCTGGAGAAAATGTATGAGGTATATTCGCATCAGAGTGCAGAATCCAGTGAGTCAGATGTAAGCGCATTTATAGAGTCAAGACGCGTGTTCAGAAATGAAATGGATTTACTTATCACCCGGAAGAGGCTTTACTTAGATTCTATTATTTATGGGCAGATAAGCTATGACAAGATAAAAAAAGACCACTATGGAAAGCAGAAGGAGAGTCAGCGAGATGGACAAAATGAAATTTGAATCGCCGGATATGACGGCGCAGAACATAGACCGCATTGCTGCCCTGTTTCCGAACTGCGTCACGGAGATGCCGGATGAAAACGGCAAAATCAAGCGGGCGGTCAATTTTGAGCTGCTGAAACAGATGCTCTCGCCGGACGTGGTGGACGGGGACGAGGCATACGAGTTTACATGGGTCGGCAAGAAGGCGGCTATCGTGGAAGCCAACAAGCCGATTCGGAAGACCCTACGCCCTGTGCTGAAAGATGAGACTATTCCGACTGGAGCCGATAGTGAGGGGAAACCATATTGCAGCAGCGGTAGCAAGGACTGGGACACCACCGAAAACCTCTACATCGAGGGTGATAATCTGGAAGTCCTCAAGCTCTTGCAGGAGAGCTATCTCGGCAAGGTCAAGATGATCTATATCGACCCGCCGTACAACACCGGCAACGACTTCATCTATGCCGACGATTTCATGCGCTCGCAGGAAGAAGAAAACGCGCAGATGGGAATGTACGACGAGGACGAAAACCGCCTGTTCAAGAACACCGACACCAACGGACGCTTCCATTCCGACTGGTGCAGCATGATCTATTCCCGGCTGATGCTGGCAAGAAATCTACTGACAGATGATGGGGTTATCTTTATCAGTATTGATGACAACGAGGTTAGTAACTTAAAGAAAATCTGTGATGAAGTTTTTGGTGCCCATAATTATTTGAATCAGTTTGCTTGGGTATCCAACATCACAGGAAGACAAATATCCGGGTGCGGTGCAGCGAAAACCTATGAGAGCGTCTTGGTGTATTGTAAGAACATTGCATCTTCTTATAGCTTGAATGTAGACATTTCATTTGCCAAAGAAAAAATGCCTGACTCTTATAAGGGCTTTAACAAGGATATTCGTACAGACAGCAGAGGTTCCTTTGCTATTGGCGATACTCTCTATAATCACAATCGCAAATTTAATGAGGAAACTCGTCCTAACTTGGTGTTCTCTATTTTTTATAACCCCCAAACAGAGGAAATCACAACTGGTGATATTGGTGAAGTAAAGCCGGGATTTGTCGAACTTCCGCCGCACTCTAATGGCGACGGCACTCATAAATATCACGCTTGGAGATGGTCAAAACAAAAGATTGCAAATGAAAGTTATGACTTGATTGTTTTACCAACCTCCAGAGATGGATATGAAATTTATACTCGTATAAGAGAATTTGAAAAAACCCTATTAAAAGATATTATTACTAATATTTCTAATGGGGATTCGGAAGTTCAAAAGTTGTTTGACGGAAAGAAATACTTTGACTATCCCAAATCAGTTGACTTACTCAGAACTTTCATAGGCGCTATTAATGATACAAATGCTATCGTTATGGATTTCTTCTCCGGCTCTGCCACCACTGCCCATGCCGTCATGCAGCTCAACGCCGAGGACGGCGGACACCGCAAATTCATCATGGTGCAGCTTCCCGAACCCTGTGACGAAAAGAGCGAAGCCTACAAAGCAGGCTACAAAAACATCTGCGAAATAGGCAAGGAGAGAATCCGCCGTGCGGGTGAAAAGATCAAGTCTGAAAGCCCTATGACGACAGGTGACCTTGACGTCGGCTTCCGTGTCCTCAAGCTGGACGATACCAACATGAAGGACGTTTACTATGCACCGGATGACTACGATCAGGGGATGATCGTGGGTCTGGAATCCAACATCAAGGATGACCGCACCGACCTCGACCTGCTGTTCGGCTGCCTGATCGACTGGGGGCTGCCGCTGTCCCTGCCGTATAAGTCCGAGCAAATCGACGGCTGCACCGTCCACACCTACAACGACGGCGATCTGATCGCCTGTTTTGACACGAACATTCCCGAAAGTGTGGTCAAAGAGATCGCACAGCGCAAGCCGCTCCGTGCTGTCTTTCGCGATTCCGGCTTTGCGTCCAGCCCGGAGAAGATCAACGTGTTTGAGATTTTCAAGCTCTATATGCCGGAGGATGCAAATGACATTTCCAAGCGTGTGAGAGTGATTTGATATGGCTTTTTCAGAAGATATAAAAACGAGGACAATGGTTGCATGCGGGAGATGTTGTTGCATTTGCCATAAGTTTTGCGGTAATAATATGGAAGTTCACCATATTAGGGCGCGTGCAGATGGCGGTACAGATACATACGACAATGCAATCCCACTTTGCTTTGATTGTCATGCAGAGGTTCGGCAATATGATCCCAAACATCCAAAAGGAATTAGGTTTACAGAAAAAGAACTAATCCAACATCGTGATAATTGGTATAAAGCCATAGCGTCAAATGGCGAAAAAGAAGCAACGACTGATGCGGAATATAAGCCGGTAAAGATATTAAGAGAAAAAGGACATGAGGATATTCTTCTGCATTGCATATCAACGGGTCAAGAATTAGTGGCAATTATGGATGGTTGTTTCGCTATGGAATGTTCTTATGAAGAACCGAAAACTGCTGAAGAGGCCGAGGAAATTAGTAAATTTATTCAAATTGTAAACGATCAACTTGACTGTTTGGATAAGTATGAGCCAAGTTATCGGGTTGTGATTGCGTTTTCGTTAAATGAATCTATTAGCTCTCTTAATAATGCTGGATTTTTACCATTTATGGCAGTAGAGAAACGAGTATTAACTGGTGGTATTACAAATGCAAAAGAGCCTTTTCCGACCTTGCTGCTTAGAATTGTCCGAAAAGATAGTGACGAGATTATTAAGAGGGAGAATACATGAAACTCCAATTCAAACATCAAAAATTTCAAGCGGATGCGGCAAAAGCAGTTGTTGACGTTTTCGCCGGACAGCCATACCTCACACCCACCTATATGATGGATCGTGGTCTTGATGATGGTGAGCAGCAAGCAATCGCAACGATGGACGATTTTACCGGCTGGCGTAATGAACGCATTGTGCCGGAGCTTTCCGACAAGCTGATTCTGGAGCATCTGCAAAAGGTACAGCGCACGAATCAGATCAAACCGTCCGAAAGGCTGGAAGGACGCTACAATCTGACTATCGAGATGGAAACAGGTGTCGGCAAGACCTATACCTACATCAAGACCATGTATGAACTGAACAAGCACTATGGCTGGAGCAAGTTCATCGTGGTCGTGCCGAGCATTGCCATCCGCGAGGGCGTTTATAAGTCCTTTCAGGTGACGCAAGGGCATTTTGCGGAGGAATACGGCAAGAAGATTCGTTTCTTCATCTACAACTCTGCACAGCTCACGGAAATTGACCGCTTTGCGTCGGATAGCGCCATAAACGTTATGATTATCAACTCTCAGGCGTTCAATGCCAAGGGTAAGGACGCGCGGCGCATTTACATGAAGCTGGACGAGTTCCGCTCCCGCCGTCCAATCGACATTATCGCAAAGACCAACCCGATTCTGATTATTGACGAGCCGCAGTCGGTCGAGGGTAAGCAGACAAAGGAACGCCTGAAAGAGTTTCATCCGCTGCTGACGCTGCGCTACTCCGCCACTCATAAGGCGGACAGCATTTATAACATGGTCTATCGCCTTGACGCAATGGAAGCGTACAACAAGCGGCTGGTCAAGAAAATCGCCGTCAAGGGCATCACTGAGTCCGGCAGCACGGCAACCGAGGGATTCGTCTATCTGGAAAGCATCAATCTTTCCAAATCCGACCCGACGGCAACCATTCAGTTTGATTGCAAGGGTGCGTCCGGTATCCGCAAGAAAACGGCAACAGTCGGAATCGGTTATAATCTTTATGACAATTCCGGCAATCTGGACGAGTACAAAGTCGGCTTTGTGGTCAAGTCCATCGACGGACGCGATAACTCTGTGGAGTTCCTAAATGGTATCAAAATCTTTGCCGGTGACGTGATCGGCAAGGTCAGTGAAGACCAGCTTCGCCGCATTCAGATCCGCGAAACGATTCTTTCCCATCTTGAGCGGGAACGACAGCTTTTCCATAAGGGTATCAAAGTCCTGTCCCTGTTCTTCATCGACGAGGTTGCGAAGTACAAGCAGTATGATGAGGTTGGGCATCCGTTCAACGGCATCTATGCGGATATGTTTGAAGAAGAGTACAACGATATTCTCAGCTCCATGCAGCGGGAAATCGGAGACGAGGACTACATACGGTATCTGGATGCGATTTCTGCCCACGATACCCATGCCGGTTACTTCTCCGTTGACAAAAAGGGCAAGATGACCGACAGCAAGCTTTCCGACAAGAAGGAGGGCACGTCTGACGACATTGACGCCTATGACCTGATCATGAAGAACAAGGAACTGCTTCTGGATCGTGACCCGAAAAAGTCTCCGGTGCGCTTCATTTTCTCGCATTCCGCGCTGCGCGAAGGCTGGGACAACCCGAATGTGTTCCAGATTTGTACACTGAAACAAAGCAGCAGCGAGGTTCGCAAGCGGCAAGAGGTCGGTCGTGGTCTGCGCCTATGCGTCAATCAGGACGGCGAGCGTATGGACGCCAACGTGCTTGGAAATGATGTGCAGACCATCAATGTTTTGACCGTCATCGCCAGCGAGAGCTATGACAGTTTTGCAAGAGGTTTGCAAAGCGAACTTGCCGATGCGGTTGCAGGACGCCCTGCGGCTGTTACCGCCGATCTGTTCAAGGGTAAGGTCATTGTGGATGCCAGAGGCAACGAGCAGGTCGTGGACGGCGATACAGCGCAGGCGATTTATTTTGATTTGATTGTCAACGGCTATATCGACAAGAAGGGCGTACTGACCGATAAATATTATGCCGACAAAGCAAACGGCGCGATTCAGGTCGCGGAGGAAGTGGCGGACAGCCGCGATGCTGTGATCAAGATTCTCGATTCCGTCTATGACAGCCGCGCCATGCAACCGGAAAACGCCCGTGACAAGAATGTGGAGCTGCAAGTTGATCCGGATAAGCTCGCCATGCCGGAGTTCAAGGCTCTTTGGAAACGCATCAGCCCGAAATCAGTATATGTGGTTGATTTTGACACCAATGAACTTGTTGACAAGGCGATTGCATCCATCAACCGAAATCTCCATGTGCCAAAGATATACTTCAAGGTTGAAACTGGCGCAATGGATGAGATCAAGTCAAAGGACTCGCTTCTTGACGGAAGTGCATTCTCGAAGTCAAAGTCATCTACTTATGACAGCAGCAAGCAAATCCGTGCCAACAGCAGTGTGAAGTATGATCTGATTGGCAAGCTGGTCGGAGAGACCGGTTTGACACGAAAAGCAGTCGTTGCAATTCTGACCGGCATTGAGAAATCCGTTTTTGAGCAGTTCAAATTCAATCCAGAAGAGTTCATTATCAAAGCAGCCGCTTTGATCAATGACGAAAAGGCAACTGCAATCATTCAACACATCACCTACAATGTGCTGGACGAGCATTACGATACGGATATCTTTACCGAACCGACCATCAAGGGCAAGCTCGGAACGAACGCGATGAAGGCACAGCGACATCTATACGACCATATCGTGTATGATTCTACAAACGAACGAGATTTTGCGACCGACCTGGACACGAACGCAGACGTTGCAGTTTATGTGAAGCTGCCGGACAGCTTCTATATTGCAACACCGGTGGGGCATTATAATCCAGACTGGGCGATTGCATTCTATGAAGGTACCGTCAAACACATCTATTTTGTTGCCGAAACAAAAGGCTCTATGTCCTCTATGCAGCTCCGGCTCATTGAGGAATCCAAAATCCACTGCGCAAGAGAACATTTCAAAGCAATAAGTAACGGAAATGTGGTTTATGATGTCGTGGACAGCTATCAGACGCTTCTTGAACGAGTGATGAAATAACTCGCAACTTATGAGTTGAGAGTTGAATTGATGGGGAGATGCCTATGGACGCACGAAAGCACTTAATCATCATAAAAGGAAAAGACCAGACGGACTCGGTTGCGAACTTTCAGTTCCGCAACGGAAAGTGCGAGGTCGTCTATACCAGTGCGCCCAATAAGACATACAGCTTTCAGAGTAGCAATGTGGAGATCCTGCCTCTGAAAAAGAAAATTGACCCTGCGCAGGTGATTGTCACCATAAACGGGCAAACCATCAGCGAAATTGATGAGCTTCTCGACTTCGGTGGGTATTATCGTATTGTCCGCAACGGAAAGAGAGATTTATCATTCCGTAGGAGCGAAGTGCGGTTCCAGCAAAATTGCCTGACAGACGGTAAAAATCAAGAAACATTCCAATATTTCAAGGAGACTGCCGCTGCAATCAGTCTGGTGGCGGAAAACGGTATCAACATTCTAAGCATGCAGTATGACAAGATCCAGCAGGTCAGCGAGGATACCGTGTTGGCAAGCTATCTTGCACCGCAGAAAGACGTCAAAATGCCCCAGATGCCGGAGGCAGTGATCTATCCGTTTGGCCTGAACCAGAGTCAAAAGCTGGCGGTAGAACGGGCGCTTTCCTCCAAAATCAGTATCATTCAGGGGCCTCCGGGTACTGGAAAGACACAGACGATTTTGAATATCATCGCCAATGTTGTCCGCAGTGGAAAAACCGTGGCGGTTGTCTCCAACAACAATTCCGCAACGCATAATGTTGTGGAAAAGCTGGAGAAGAAAAATTCAGCTTTTCTGACTGCGTTTCTCGGCAGCCTTGCCAACAAAGAGAGGTTTCTGGATGCACAGACAGGCGCCTATCCGAATATGAGCGATTGGGAAATGCCGCCGGAGGAGCAACAGCAATTAGACCGGGAAACAACTGCGCTTTCAAAAGAGTTGAACGAAATGCTCAACGCTAAGAACCGCATTGCGGAAATTGAGCAGGAGTTCTTGCAGCTGAATCCGGAGCAGCACTATTTTGAAGAGTACTATGCGACTTACAGCGACGCGCCGATGGAGAGCCTGGACAAGCTGTCCTCGCAGAAAATCCTTGCGCTCTGGATGGAATTTGAACAGCATGCAGAGCGCGAGAGCCGCTTAGGACTTTTGCAAAAACTCTCTATCATGTTCCGATTCAACCGTAATGCGCTCAAATTGTTTATCCGCTCCCCAGAACAGGTTATTCCCTATTTGCAAAACCAATTCTATTTCGTAAAGAGGCGGGAACTGGAGGCCGAAAAGCAGGAATTGAACCGAAAGCTGGAGCGCTACGCTTTCGATGCGAAGATGGATGAGCTCACACAGAAGTCCCTGCGGCTGTTCCGGGCGGAACTGGCAACACGGTATCATTGGCGGAATAATAGACGGTGCTTTGAAAAGAATGATTTCCGCCGAAATTCTGCGGAGTTTACCCGTGAGTACCCGGTGGTACTTAGCACGACCTATTCTATCAAGGGAACGCTGAGCATTGAACATATCTATGATTACCTGATTGTGGATGAGGCCTCGCAGGTTGATCTGGCTACCGGGGTACTGGCCTTCTCCTGTGCACGGAATATCGTGATTGTTGGGGACTTGAAGCAGCTCCCTAATGTGCTGACGGAGGATGACATTCGCACCAGCGATGCCATTTGGCAAAAGTATTCCTTGGATGAGCGGTATCGCTTTTCTACGCACAGCCTGCTGTCCTCTGCATTGAAAATATGGCAGGACGCACCTGTTACGCTGCTGCGGGAACACTACCGTTGCCACCCAAAAATCATCAACTTCTGCAACCAGAAGTTCTACCACGGGCAACTGATCGTTATGACGAAGGATCATGATGAGCCGGATGTATTGACCATGTACCGGACAACTGCCGGCAACCACGCCCGTGGACATCTCAATCAGCGCCAGATCGACGTCATTCAGCGGGAGGTACTTCCGCGGCTGCATCAGCAAAATTTCCAGAGCATTGGTATTATCACACCATATCGGGATCAGGTGACAGCCATCCGCAAGCAGTTGGGAGATACTTATGAGGTGGACACCGTCCACAAGTTTCAGGGGCGAGAGCAGGATGCAATCATTCTGACTTCGGTCGACAATGTCATCACAGATTTTGTGGATGATCCCCATATGCTGAATGTGGCGGTTTCCCGCGCGGTTCATTCTCTGGCTGTGATCACATCGCAGGACCCACGCAATGACCAGACCAACTATGGTGACTTGGCCCGGTACATCGAATACAACAATTTCGAGATCATCCAGAGTCAGATATATTCTGTATTCGATATGCTCTATCAGGGTTATGCCGAGCAGCGCAGAGAATATCTGCAAAAGCATAAGCGGGTGTCTGAGTACGATTCTGAGAACCTAATGCACTCGGTAATTCAAGAGATATTGTCCGATGAGCCTTTTTCCTCTATCGGCTGTGCGGTGCATTTTTCTCTTGCCACGCTGGTGAAGGATTATGCGCCACTGACAGAGGAAGAACGCAAATATGCCCGCAATCCGCTGACACATGTGGATTTTCTACTGTTCAATCAAATGGATAAGCAACCTGTTCTGGCGATCGAAGTAGACGGCGGATCTCATAAATCCGGGAGCAAGCAGGCAGAGCGGGACGCGAAAAAGAACTCCATTCTGGATAAGTGCGCTATTCCTCTGCTGCGCCTCCGGACAGATGGCAGCGGGGAAAAAGAGAAAATCAAAAATGCGCTAAAGAGGGACTGACTATGCCGAAAATTATCAGGAACGCGATCAGATGCAAAAATTGCGGAGATATCATCGAAAGCAAAACTGTCCATGATTTTAAGTTTTGCAGTTGCGGCTCCTGCGCCGTGGACGGCGGTCACGATTACCTTCGCAGATGCGGAAACCTTGGAGATTGGGAAGAACTGTCCGAAGTGGAAAAGGTGGAAGACAACGGCGCATTGACTTGATCCTGGGTGATTAGGAATTGGGGTGATAGGATGTCTCTTAAAATTCAGCTTTTTGAAAACCAACGCATCCGCACGGCGTGGGACGAGGAAAAAGAGGAATGGTATTTTTCTATTGTTGATGTGGTTGGCGTACTGACGGACAGCGTTGATCCCCCGGCGTATTGGCGCAAACTCAAACAACGGTTGAAGGCCGAGGGCAATGAAACCGTGACAAATTGTCACGGTTTGAAAATGACGGCTCATGATGGTAAAAAACGCCTGACCGATGTGGCCGATACCGAGCAGCTCCTCCGTATCATCCAGTCCATCCCGTCACCCAAGGCGGAGCCGTTCAAACTCTGGCTGGCACAGGTCGGCCGGGAGCGCATTGAGGAAACCATTGACCCGGAACTGACCATCGAGCGGGCATTGGAAACCTACCTCAAGAAAGGCTACACCCGCGAGTGGATCAACCAGCGGCTGCAAGCCATCCAAGTTCGCAAAGAATTGACCGATGAATGGGATGCCCGCGGCGTGCAGAAGGGCGTGGAATACGCCATCCTCACCGATGAGATATCCCGTGCATGGTCGGGAATGTCCACCCGGCAGTACAAAAACCTAAAAGGTTTGAAAAAGGAAAACCTTCGTGATAACATGACCACGCTGGAGCTGGTGCTGAATATGCTGGCAGAGGCCACCACCACGGAAATTTCCAAGCAGAAGGCACCGGCAACCCTTTCGGAGAACATCGACGTGGCCCGTGCCGGTGGCAAGGTGGCTGGCGACGCACGGAAGGCCATTGAGACGCAGACCGGCGTTCCTGTCATCACTTCCAAGAACGCCGCGCAGCTCAGCGAAGTGGTTACAAATCTGCTGGAAGATGCGAGAAATAAAGAAAAATAGCATTCAGATCCCGCATGGGGCGGTTTAAAATCTGCCTCGCTATAGACAAAGAGAACCGTGTGCTGACCGCAAGGTCAGCACACGATTTTTATTTGGATTCCTTCAGCCAGACCTCCAGTTCCTTCTGAGAGATCAGGCCCTGCTCACATTTATCCTTTTCCGCTCTGGCACGTTCGCTCCAATCGTAAAACTGCTGGTCGGTGATCCGTCCGGCCTTGATCCACGCGAAGCGCCGTTTGTATTCCTTGCGGTAAGCCTTGAAAGCGTCATTGTTTGCCTGCCGGAGCGTCCACTGCTTCAGAGCACCGATGTCGCGGCAGCGCTGCTGACCTTTCGGAACAGGCCGCTCACAATATTCCGCGCTGACCCGCCCGGTCTGCGGAAACCAGCGGCCACAGTTCTTGCAGCGCCGCACAGTGATGTTCCGCTCCACGCAGCTTCGTAAAGAGTAGTCGATCATGTCCCGGATGCCGGAGGAATACAGCACCGGCGAACACCGCCCCGGCTCCACCGGCTCAAAGCTGAGGGGGATAGGGTGGAAACAAAACAGGTCGGGATCTTTCGGAGAGTCGTGAATGTAATTTTTTGCCGCCTGCGCCTGCGGCTCCCGTCCCGCGCTGTCCACATCCAGCACCAACTCAAAAAAGCGTTGGATCTGCTGCTGATACCGCGGAAGCTGTTCAGGGAGCTGGCGCAGTTCGTCCAGTATCTGCGCATCCTCCGCACTGCCTCGGTCATTTTGAATGTACATCGCTGACTGGCGGTAGCGGCAGTGAACATAGAGAAGTCGAAAATAAATGTGAATGGAGGCTAACCTCCACAGTTTTCTCTTGAAATTCTCAAGTGCGTCCCTGTCATCCTCTGCGATAAACCGGCTCCAGTTATCAGTGATGCTTTGCAGTATCGGCGTCACTTCCGCACAGTCCAGTTCCTGAAAGGCAAGCAGGCTTTCCAGAAAGGGGAACTCCTTCTGGACATCCGGAACGCCTTGCGTACCAAGGGAATCATACTGAAAAATCTCTCTGCCCTCAGAGAAGAACATTTTGGCATACCACATGACAGACCACCTCGAAATAGACAATCATAATATAGAAATAAGGACAGTCTTGACAAGGAGTGAAAAGTATGTTACCATACAAACACGGAAAGACTGTCAAAAGCAATTTACAGTTAGTCTAACACGGAGACTGCGGATTGTCAATGAAAAAGACGGTCACAAATCCGAAAAAGCACCTCGACAACTGAATACCCATCACCGGAGATGATACACGCCGGAGAAGTAACGCCAGGACGCCGCGGCAAAGCGGTCGAGCGTGCCAGGGCAGATGAAAACGCCGTGCAGGTCAAACAAGGCCGCAGGGCAGGAACGGGTACGGTGCGTGGCAGAAGATCGTTAAGAAAGGGGGAATCGGTATCTATCGTTCCTACAAAAAGGAAAACCGCTGAACTGTTGCAGCAGTCCAGCGGCGCGCCGCGTTTCGGAAAACGCAGACTCCATCTGCAAACAGTCTAACAGAGGGACCTCCGAAACGCAAGTAATTTTTCTCTGAATTCTATTGGAGGTAACGATTTTGAAAATATCAACCTATCACAGCTACGATGAATTGCCGCTGTTCCTCAACGCGGAACTGGTGGCAAAGGTGCTGGGCGTGTCCATCTCCAGTGCCTACGAGTTGATGCACGAAGAAGTATTTCCGTCTGTGCGCATCGGCAGTCGGTTCGTGGTGCCCAAGGATAAATTCCAACAGTGGGTAGAGCGGCAGACTGGAGGTGCCAGATGAGAACTTGGACAAAGCGCGACCCGGTCAAGAACTATTTTCCTCTGCCCAATGAGATCTATCAGCTGGGTCTGTCTCACAGTGCGATCGCTGTCTACGGTTACCTGCTCCGCATCGAAGACCGCAGAACCTATCAGTGCCATCCCAGCTACGCCACCATCGGCAAGGCGGTGGGCATGAGCAACAACACCGTGCGGAAGTATGTGCAGGAGTTGGAGGAACGCGGGCTCATCGTCACGGAGCGCACCAGCATTATCACGCGGGACGGGCGCAAGCAAAACGGAAGTCTGCTCTACACGATCCTGCCGATCCAGTTTTCCATCGACCAGTTTTATCAGCGGCAGATGGATGCTGTGGACAGAGCAACGGAACGGCAGCGAGTGGCAAGACGCATGGAGCGGACCGGTGTGTGAAACCGGCGAGTATCTTTCTCTGCGTGCTGTTATCATGGGCAACCAAAACCGTGAAGCCCATCAATGCGGTGAGAGAAACAGCAATGGGATCACGCAGCCCAGCGGGGCTGCGACGCCTCGGAACAGCGACGCGCATGAGCGCATCGCTGTTCCGAAGGCTCTCTGCGCTCTTCGGGAGCACACCTGACCAAGACCCGAAAGCGGCAAAGTTTGCCGTTCTGACACCCGGCCACGCAGGGTTTCCGAACCGCGCAAAACGCTCCGAGGGTAGTGATACCACCCCCCGTCCGAAATGCCCGTGTTTCGCCGTGTAAGCCGCTGTGTGCGCGGTTAGGGGCTGGGGTGGCGTATGTACCCGCCGCAGTCCCTCGAAACGAACGTTGCGGCGTTTGTGCGAGTATGATTTGGAACCGCGCTGGAGAGGACTTTCCCACGCCATATGGGACGCACCTTCAGCGTATTTCAGGCAGATCAGGCGGTTATCGGAGGGTTTTATTTATAGCAGGATAAAGGGTTGGCGTCTTAACCGACGCTCTGCCCGGTCACTTCTGCCCGCAGTGCGGGCAGTTGACGGGGGTTTCAACGCAGGCGGTTGTGGCGTCTATTCGGAAGATTTTTTGTGTAATTGGCGTCTGACGTCCGTGAAAAGCCGATGAATACAGACTTTTCGACGGCGTCTTAGTGAGAAAGAAGGCATTTTATGAGTGATAACAAGGATCGCTTGACCTACCGGCCAGAGCCGGAGACCAAGCAAAAAATAGAGCGGTGGTATCAGGAAGATAACTGCCGCAGCAAAAACGAGTTCATCGAAAAGGCGGTGAACTGCTACGCAGATATGCTGGCCGCAGGCCAAAGCACCACGCTGCCCCGTGCGGTGCAGTCTGCCATCGACGCGCGGTTGAAGATCTTCGAGGATCGCATCGCGTCGCTGCTCTACAAGCAAGCGGTGGAAATGGACATGGCGATGTCCATTCTCCTGCAAAGCCTCAACGTGAGTGAAGAAGTGCTGCGGCAGGAGCGGGCCAAGAGCATCGTTGCCGTCAAGCGCACCAACGGTCAGCTGCGGCTGGAACAAAAGCTCCGTGAGCTGGAGAGCGAATCATGGCAAGGCTGATCGTCAAAAGCCCGTACATCAAGTGCGGCGCTGGGCAAAGTGTCGGTGGGTATCTCAAGTACATCGCGACGCGGGAGCGGGTGGAGATCATCCCGGATGACCGTCCGCCCACCCAAAAGCAGACGCAGCTCATCGCAAAACTGGTGAAGGATTTCCCTGACGCAAAAGAGTTGATGGAGTACGAAGACTACCTCTCACACCCAACAAAAGCAACCGCGTCCGCACTCATCACGCTGGCGCTGGAATCGAATTGGGATCGGGTACAGGGCATGGAAGGTTACGCCAAGTACATTGCCCTGCGGCCCAGAGCGGAACGGCTGGGTGAACACGGTCTCTTCGGTGACGATGATGCCGTTGACCTCGCCGCCGTCGCGGACGAATTGGATCACTACACCGGCAATGTGTGGACGCACATCATCTCCCTCCACCGGGAGGACGCGGAGCGGTTGGGGTATAACCATGCGGACGCATGGCGCACATTACTGCGCACCCACCGCAATGATATCGCCGCGGCGATGAAGATCCCGCCGGAGGACTTTCGCTGGTACGCGGCCTTCCACGATGAGGGCAATCATCCCCACGTCCACATGATGGCGTGGTCGGCAAAGCCGAATCAGGCATACCTGTCCAAAGATGGTATCCGCCAAATCAAGTCCACGCTGACCAACCAAATTTTCCGTCAGGAGTTGCTGCACGTCTACGAGCAGAAAAGCAAATCCCGCGATGAACTGGTGGCGGAAGCACGGAAAGCCATGCTGGAGTTGGTGAAGGCCATGCAGGAGATGACCTGCATCCACCCAGAGGCGGAGCAGATGATCTGGAATCTGTCGCGGCAGCTCGGTCAGGTCAGCGGCAAGAAAACCTACGGCTATCTGCCGAAACCAATGAAGAAGCTGGTGGATGAGATCGTCGACCAGATGGCGCGGCTGCCAACCGTGGATACGTGCTACCAAACGTGGTGGGAACTGCAATGTCAGGTAGAGGATTACTACTCCGAAGATAAAAAGAGAATACGTCCACCGCTGTCTCAGCAAAAGGAGTTCCGCCAGATCAAGAACGCGGTCATTCGTGAGGCGGAGCATATTCGCATGAACAAATTTTCCTTTGAGGATGAGGAAATGCAGGATGACGGCGAACAGATCAGTACCTACGGCATGAGCTACGAGTGCCAGGATCTGCAAAGCATAGCGAACGATGACAGTTTCCCTCTGGAGGAACGGGATGAAGCTGCGGAGCAGTTGGAGCAGCTTGCGGAGGACGGTGACGCCTACGCCCAATACGTCATCGGCACGGCGTACCGTGACGGCGGACTGCTGATCCCCGACATGGTCAAAGCACAAAAGTTCTTGGAACGCGCAGCCGAGCAGGACTTGGACGTAGCACAGTACGCATTGGGCAAGCTGTATCTCTCCGACGATGCAGACGTGCACGATTCTGCCAAGGGCATCTACTGGATGAAACGCTCGGCTGACAATGGCAACGATTTCGCCGCCTACCGGCTGGGCAAGGAATATCTCAGCGGCAAAAATGTATCAAAAGACACTTCGACTGCGGCGGAATACCTGCGGCAGGCCGCGGATAACGGCAGCGCCTATGCCCAGTATCTGTTGGGAAAGCTGACCCTCATGGGCGAGGGTATTCCCAAAGACATGGACGCTGCCTACGAATGGTTCGCGGCGGCGCGGGATAACGGCCACACCTACGCGGAATTTTTCATGAAACGCATGGAGTGCGGCGAACAGGAGCCGCCCTCCGTCCTGCTGTCAGCCACCCGGCTGCTCTACCACATGGGCAATATTTTCCGGGACAACGCCCCGGCTCCCGCTGCCACCGGTGTCCAAATCGACCGCAAGCGGCTGGCGCAGATGCGGCAGAAGCGCGTCGCCCTCGGTCACAAGCCGGATGACCATGAGTTGGAACAGCAACAGGGATTTTCAATGAAATTCCATATGTGAAGGGGGGCAAGATGTTCAGTTTTTGCGCCGCAATAGTCAAAGAAACATTTCAGAAAACAGTAGCTTTGTGAGCGGAGTTGTGGTATGTGTTGTGGTTGCCAAAAAGGAGGTGCCGCAATGTATGACTACATGAAAGCCCTGCAAAAGCGTTTCGACCGTCAGTCGCATCCAGAACTGGACACCCAGATCGAACGTGCCCAGGAAGAACTGCGGCGGGACATGGACACCGCGGGGCGCAGAAAGCTGCTGCGACTGTTGGATGCGCAAAACACATTGCTGGTTGAATCCAAGCTGATGAGCTTCACGGCAGGCTTCAAGCTGGCGTGGGGCATGGCGAAAGAGCTGGAGGCAGACGGGCTCTATTCCTTCGAGCGGGAGGAAGAAGAACGCATCTGCCATCCGGCGGAACAGGAGGACTGAATGGCGAAACGAAGACCGTCCGGCGACGGCATGGTGCGCAGGCGGGAGGACGGCCGCTGGGAGGGCCGCATCGTGGTGGGCCACAAGAAAAACGGTACACCCATCTTCCAGCACACCTATGCTCATACACAAAAGGAGCTGACGGAAAAGCTCCATCAGAATATCGAACGCTATCAGGATGTGGAGCTGACCGAGGACAGCCGCATGACCTTGGGGGAGTGGCTGGACCGTTGGCTGACGGACTATAAGGAGAATACCGTCCGCCCCGGCACCCTTGCGGGGTATCGAAGCTGCATCGAAAACTACATCAAGCCGCAGCTCGGCGGCAAACAGGTGTCGCTGGTGACATCGCAGGATGTGCAGAAACTCTATCGGAGGCTGAAAGAGAATGGCCGGGTCAGGGAGCATCCGAGGTTTGGTTCCACGCTGTCGGATACCACCATCAACCGCCTCCACGCCATCTTCCATCAGGCGATGGAGGACGCCCTCCACGCGCATATCATCGCTAAAAATCCCACCGTGGGCGCAACGGTGCCAAAGGCAAGCCATGCGCCGAAACGTGTCCTGACCGACAGGGAACTGGACACCTTTCTGGACGCCGTGCGGGAAGACAAGATATGGGGTGACTTCTTCTACGTGGAGTTGACCACGGGCCTGCGGCGGGGCGAGATCTGCGGACTCATGTGGCAGGACTTTGACGCGCGGAACGGCGTTCTGCAAGTACGCCGCACCCTTCATAGCCGAAAGCTGGGGGTCAATATGCTGGGCAAGACCAAGACTCGCAGCGGTGAGCGCACCATCGTCCTGCCCCGCAGCACGGCGGAAATTCTGCGCCGCCGAAAAGAGAATGCAATCACGCAATGGGTCTTCCCAGACCCTGTCCGACCGGAGCTGCCGCTGTCTCCGAACTGCGCCTACACGCACATGAAAGCGATCTTACACAAGGCGGGACTGCCGGACATCCGCTTTCACGATCTGCGCCACACCTTCGCCACCCACGCCATCGCCAGCGGCGTGGACGCCAAAACCCTGTCTGGAATTCTGGGGCATACCAATGCCAGCTTCACGCTGGACACCTACACCCACGTCACACCGGATATGCAAAAAGCCGCCAGCGGCATCGTTGGCGGCTTCATGGAAGACTTGCTCGGAAAGGGGCTGAGACCTTGGCAAAGAAACGGAAAAGCGGAACCGGCACCGTAAGACAGCGCAGTGACGGCCGGTGGGAGGGGCGCGTTGTCATCGGTTACGATGACAGCGGCCTTCCCAAAACGAAGAATGTTCTCGCCAAAACAAAGCGGGAATGTCAGGAGAAGCTGCGGCAGCTCACTGAAAGCATGGTGGGGCGAAATGACCGAAAAGTTAAGTCGGATATGCTGTTCGGGGACTGGCTGTGCTACTGGTACGAAACCCACAGCAAGCCGACGCTCCGCGCCTCCACACAGAACAACTACGAAAACGTCATTTACAACCATGTCCTGCCGGAGATCGGGAAGATCCCGCTGAACAAATTGTCGCAGAATGATTTGCAGCAATTCTACGGGCGGCTGAAAAAGAACGGTCGCAAGCGTCTGACGGAGCAATACGGCGCGGGCCTTTCCGACCGCATGGTGCGGATGTGCCACGCGGTCTGCCGCTCCGCCTTGGAACGGGCCGTGCGGGATGACCTGCTCCGTACAAACCCGGCCATCGGCTGCAAGCTGCCGCCGAAAAAAGCAAAGGAAATGCAGGTGCTGGATCGGGAGGAATTGCAGAAATTTCTCATTCAGGCGCAGGCGGACGGGTACTACGAGCTGTTCCTGCTGGATCTCTGCACCGGTCTGCGGCGGGGTGAATTGATAGCGCTTCAATGGGAGGATCTGAACTTTGAAACCGGCGTGCTGACCGTCAACAAGCAGGCGTACACGGTAAACGGCGAATTGCAGATCATCCCACCGAAAACAAAAGCGTCCGTTCGAAAACTGGTGCTGCCGCCTGCGGTGCTGGCCGTTCTGCGGGAGTACCGCAAGAAGGTGGATTCCCGCTGGATGTTCCCATCACCGGTGAAGGCGGATCGGCCGATCACGCCCGGCGTGGCGCGCAGACGGCTTCAGACGATACTGGAGCGGGCAGACTGCAAGCGTGTCAGATTTCATGATCTGCGGCACACCTTCGCGACGCTGGCGCTGGAAAACGGCATGGATGTGAAAACCCTCTCAGCCATGCTGGGCCATGTGTCCGCGGTGACAACGCTGGACATCTACACCCACATCACCGGCGATATGCAGCGCGCAGCCGCCGCCAGCATCGACCGGAGCATCGGCAAGGCAGAACTGCGGGAAGAAGTGGAGCCGGAACGGAAAGGCATCGTGGACTTCCAGCCCTATGTGGGGAAGAAAAGGAAACCGGGCACTGGCTGCGTCAGCGAACTCAATGACCACCTGTTTGAGGGACGTTATTCTCCTATATGGCCGGACGGGACGCAACATTCCCGCAACGTCTACGCCCATACCCGCGAGGAGTGCGAGGAAAAACTCAAGGCGCTGATCACGGAGATGAACGAGGAACGCAAAAATCTCAAGGAGCAGCTTGCGGGCATCGCCCCGCCGGAAAAGCTGACAAAAAAACAGCGCAAGCTGTGGGACTATATGCGCCTCCACCCGGAGGTCACAGAGTTCTCGACCATCGCCAAACGAACCGGACTGGCGAGAAATACGGTGAAGAAGTATTATGAAATGATAGCGGCAATGTTGGGGAGAAAATAGTAATAAGTATTTTCTGTCACTTAGTATAAGATATACCCAAGGATGCGCGGAGCCACTTCATCACCGGAGATGGTACGGTATTTTAAGGTTGTCTGTTCGGTGAGGGGCGTGTTATAACGGGGTAATGCTATGCTGCGCAGAAAGAAACCCAATAACTACGGCACAGGGATTCCAGATTACGAGGTAGAGACACATGCCTGTGTCCTGCTCCTGGAAATTCAAGCATTCTTTAAGAGCAAGGACGGACAATGGGGAGGGAGGTACGCCGAGTGGAAGAAACGGCAGGGTGAGCGACCAAAGAACTTATAAATAATAACGGGAGTGCAAAACTACTCCCGTTGTTGTCTTAATACGAATTCTTTTTGAAAAGCAAATTCCCCAAAAACGAAATAGTCACAATTATACAGAAAGCAGAGATATGGAAGAATAAACGAAACGGAAATGCGCATATCCGCAATATATTACGCATAATCAATATGCCTCCTTTGCGCTTGTCATTCACGCGTCGTTAATATTTTTTGGGGAAATTCGCCTTTCCTAATTGCCAGAGATATTGGTCGATTTCCTTTACGGTATATGATTCCAATTTATAAAACCGTTGAAAATCATGCAATATCGCATGGAAGGAACGATAATCCAACAGCATTTCACTTGTAAACGTTGAAAACCCATCTATATCCCTGTAATACCGCAAAATCTTGTTGATGTAATCATCGTATATGGGGTAAACATCAGGCTTGTGATGACTGCAATATTTTGTGGCGAACGAATACAGCTTTTTCGTCTTGCCGTTTGGAAAGGTCACATAAGAAATATCGGAAACAAGGCTTAGATCATGAGCCTGTAACCGTTTGTCAACATCTAAGGATAGGATGTGCCGCGCGACAGGATAAATCGAAAAAATATTCGTACTGTAAAAATCATTCAATGTGGCGGCCTTGATCAAAATGTTTTCGATCCTGTCATTTTGAGGAGCCAGTTCAAGAAACAGCTTGTTCAGGGCACTTTCCTGCAGCCGGTAGGTTTCCGAATCGTTCCATGCGCGCAAATACTTTTCGACCTCGGAGGCCGAGGGCGCGGCGATGACGCTTGACGGGAGCTTTGCGGCGGAGGCGGACGTTTCCCGCCCTCTGGAATGCTGGCCGGAAAGAAGGGTGCTCACCTTTTCCGGGGTATACGCGAAGGTAACCGTTTCAGCGGATAAATCACAAGCGGTTACAGTAAAATCCGCGTATAGCCACCCTAACGCATAACTTTGCGTACGGTCATTTGCCCAGCTATACTTCCGCATAGATCTGGCAAGAGGAAATCCCCATATACGCTCGATCTCTGTAAACGAAAGCGTAAGTTCATCTTGCCCCTGTTCATGGAATTTTTTTAGATAATTGGTAAAATGAATATATTTATCACCCTGCGGCATCAGAATTCGCCCCCATCGTCTTTAACATGGTTATAATATCATGAGTTTATCTAAAAGTCCATGAAAAAGGAGAAACGTCATAGTAACAGACGCTTCTTCTTACTTAATTAGAGCATTTTCTCAAAAAATGATAAATCCGAACACATTACCGACTTGGATAATGTAGTTCGGATTATCATTGCTTGGTCCGAGATGGGAGACTCGAACTCCCGACATCTTGCTCCCAAAGCAAGCGCGCTACCAACTGCGCTAATCCCGGATTTTTGGTGATTCAGTTTTGCTCCAGATGTGGTCAAACATGTGGTCAGGCGGATTTTTTGACCACATCGGCTTGCGGGGGAAGTACCTGTATCGCAGTCGTATCAAGGGGTTGGGGGGATAGCGTGTTTCAACTTGAAAGGGGAGCATCCTGCACCCAAATCAAGCGCGATACCAACTTCGCTACACCCGGATATTCAATTTCTGCCATTATATCACGGCGAGAGGGAAAATCAAAGTTTTTTCTGTCTGTGGTCATTCCTGTGGTCAAATCCGCTTTTGTGCCGCCTTCAGCAACCGGGGAAAGTCCCCGTAAACGCAGGTGCTGCAAGGCTTTGCGGCGTTTTGCCATGACCTGACCCGGATACCGCCACGGCACTCCCAAAGCTGGCGCGCTACCAACTGCGCTATACCCGGATATTCGATTTTTCTGCATGATACCATGCGGAGAAGGAAAAAGCAAGTTTTTCGTGTCTGTGGGCAGTGCTGTGGTCAAGCCCGGTTTTGCGGGGGGATCTTCAGGCGGGGGATTTCCGCCGCAGGCTACTGTCCCAAGGACTTCCAGGCTTTCACTTTTTGGGGAATGGATAGGCTCTCTATCCTCCCAAATCACGCGTGCTGCCAACTACGCTACATTTGGTCATAGATATTTCTCCCGCCCGGGGGCGTTCTTCCCCACATACGTGCGGCAATATACTCTGCGATCCGCCGCGTTGGCACTCTGGCACCATCTTTTACTGGATCGGGGACAGCACGATGGGTTCATTTTATACCTCTCTATTTTACCTGTTTCTCCGCCAAAGTCAAGTCTATTCGCTTCCGGCCGGTATGTCGGAAAGGCCGTCCGGAGGCTATGGGGCCTCCGGACGGCTTGACCAGGTCTCTTCACTTGGAAACGCAGAGTCGATTGTTCTCCACGGTAAGCTTGGCGGTGTCACCGGCCTTGAGGGTGCCGTCCAGCATCTTCTCGGCCACGGCGTCTTCCACCTTGCTCTGGATGGCCCGGCGCAGGGGACGGGCCCCGTACTTGGGATCAAAGCCCTCCTTAGCCAGCTCTGCCACAGCCTCGTCGCTGGCATCCAGGTGGATGCCCATGGTCTCCATCCGGGCGGAGACGGTCTTCAGCATCCGCCGGGCCACTTCCCGGATGTCCTCCTCCGTCAGGGGGCGGAATACGATGATATCGTCGATCCGGTTTAGGAACTCCGGGCGGAAGGTCTGACGCAGCTCCGCCATCACCTGCTCCCGGGCGGTCTCGAACTTCTTTTCAGCGTCAGGATCGGAGTCCCGCTCCTCGGCGGAAAAGCCCAGCTTGCTGCCCATGGCAGTGAGGCTGCGGGCACCGATGTTGCTGGTCATGACGATGACGGTGTTCTTGAAGTCCACCGTCCTGCCCTGAGAGTCGGTGATCCGGCCGTCATCCAGAAGCTGCAGCAGGATGTTCCACACATCCTCGTGGGCCTTTTCGATCTCGTCAAACAGTACCACGGAGTAGGGCTTGCGCCGCACCTTCTCCGTCAGCTGACCGCCCTCCTCGTGGCCCACATAGCCCGGCGGGGAGCCAATCAGACGGGACACTGTGTGCCGCTCCATATACTCAGACATATCGATCCGGATCATGGCGTTCTCATCGCCGAACATGGCCTCTGCCAGGGACTTGCACAGCTCCGTCTTTCCCACGCCGGTGGGGCCCAGGAACAGGAAGGAGCCGATGGGGCGCTTCGGATCCTTCAGACCCACACGGCCCCGACGGATGGCCCGGGCCACGGCCTTTACGGCTTCGTCCTGACCCACTACCCGCTCGTGGAGGGTGTCCTCCATGTGCAGCAGGCGGGTGCCCTCATCCTCCGTCAGACGGGTGACGGGGATACCGGTCCAGCCGGCCACCACGGCGGCAATGTCGTCAGCGTTCACCGGGCGGTGCTGGGTGTTGTTCTTGCGGCGCTTCTCCCGCTCCATCTCCACCTGCTCCTGGTAGTCCTTCTCAATGTCCCGCAGCTTGGCGGCGGTCTCATAGTCCTGCTTCTCGATAGCAGCCTCCTTGTCCTTGGCCAGGGCGGCGATCTTCTCCTCCAGGCTCTTCAGCTCCGGGGAGATCTCCTCCGTCTCCATCCGCACCCGGCTGGCAGCCTCGTCCATCAGGTCGATGGCCTTGTCCGGCAGGAACCGGTCGTTGATATACCGGGCGGAGAGCTTCACGGCGGCCTCCAGGGCCTCGTCGGTGATCTGGAGGCTGTGGTGCTTCTCGTACTTCTCCCGCAGGCCCTTCAGGATCTCCAGAGACGCCTCCTGGCTGGGCTCACCCACCTGCACCGGCTGGAACCGTCGCTCCAGGGCGGCGTCCTTCTCGATATACTTCCGGTACTCGTTCAGGGTGGTGGCGCCGATCACCTGGATCTCGCCCCGGCCTAGAGCCGGCTTGATGATGTTGGCGGCGTCCACGGCGCCCTCGGCGCTGCCGGCGCCCACGATGGTATGGAGCTCGTCGATGAAGAGGATCACATTGCCGGACTTCCTGACCTCCTCCAGCAGCTTCTTAATCCGCTCCTCAAACTCGCCCCGGTACTTGGTGCCCGCCACCATGCCGCTGAGGTCCAGGGACAAAAGGCGCTTGTCCAGCATCTCGTCGGGTACGTCGCCCATAACGATCTTCCGGGCCAGACCCTCAGCGATGGCGGTTTTGCCCACACCGGGCTCACCGATCAGGCAGGGGTTGTTCTTGGTGCGGCGGGAGAGAATCTGGATCACCCGCTGGATCTCCCCGTCCCGGCCGATGACCGGGTCCAGCTTGCCGGCCCGAGCGTCGGCGGTCAGGTCCCGGGTGAACTCCTTCAGGGTCTTGTTCTTGCCGTTATCCTCCTTTGCGGGGCTGGTGCCGGAGCGGCCGGGATCGGCGGCCTGACTCCGGGGCATCTCACCCAGCTTCTGCATCAGGGCTGTGTACAGGTGACGGGCATCCACGCCAGCGGTGCGCAGGATGCGGACGGCCATATTGTTGCCTTCCCGCAGGATGCCCGCCAGCAGGTGCTCCGTGCCCACGTAGTTGTAGCCGCCCCGCATGGAGTCCTCCATGGCCAGCTCCACCACCCGCTTGGCGCGGGGGGTGAGGCCCTGGGCGGGATTGCTGCCGGGCAGACCGGCACCCACGCTCTTCTTGATGATCTCCACGATCATGTCATCGGTGAGGCCCGCCTCCGTCAGAACGGTGTGGGCCACGCCCTCCTCTTCCCGGATCAGGCCCAGCAGCAGGTGCTCCGTGCCCACGTAGCCGTGGCCCAGCTCACCGGCTGCCTCCTGGGAAAGCCGCAGGGCCTCCTCCGCCCTGGGCGAAAATTTGTTCTCATTCATAGTGTCTTACCTTCCTTTCCATGGGAAAGTCCCGTTTACTTGTTTTCCTTCTGCTCCTTGTGAGCGGCCTCCAGAGACCTGATCTGGTCCCGCAGCTCCGCCGCCCGCTCAAAGTTCTCCTGGTGCACAGCCTTCTTCATCTCCAGCTTCAGCGCGTTCATCTGGCGCAGATAGGCAAAGCGGCTCTGGTCCTCCTGGCCTACCAGGTCGTCCTTCTTTTCCTGCTTTGCCTCCTGCTGCTGGACAGGAGAGGCGCTCAGGGCCGGCATCTCGGCGAAGAAGTCGTCAAAGGGGTCCTCCAGCATCTTCATTCTCCGCCCCAGCAGGCTGGGCATGGGAGAGAAGAAATCGTCGAAGAAATCGTTTCCAAAGAGGCTGTTCCCGAAGAAGCTTTGCATCATCCGCTGGCTCTGGGCACCCAGCCGCTGGGTATAGCCCAGCTTTTCCGCGCAGTCGCTGCACAGGTGCTTCTCTTCCACATGGCCGTTCACGTTGCTCCGATACACAAAGGTAACTTCATTCTTACCACAATTTTCGCATTTCATAAATCAATTCCTCCTATCATCTGGAAACTGTGCGTGCTTATTGAAACATTTTTCCCCGCTGCCCGGGTCCCGGCTACACCTGCAGGATCAGCACCTGCTTCATGATGTCCGCCCGGACGGTGTCCCGGCTCTCCCGCGGGACCGCGGCCAGGGCCTTGTCGCCGACGGCGGCCAGAATGCTCCGACCTGCGTTCTCCTCCAGGGCGCCGGCCTGGACCAGATTGTTCAGGATGGCCCGAGCGGAGGCCAGGTCCACCTGGCTGCCCAGGGTGTTGATGACCTGCATCAGCAGCGTCTGGCGGTCCACCCGGACCCGGGTGATCCGGATGTAGCCATTGCCGCCCCGGCGGCTCTCCACGATATAACCCCGCTCCGGGGAAAAGCGGGTGGACATCACGTAGTTGATCTGGCTGGGTACGCAATTGAAGCGCTGGGCCAGGTCATTGCGCTGGACCTCCAGCACACCACCGTCCGTCTCCTCCAAACTCTCCTGCAGGAAGCTGGCAATCAAATCGGAAATCCCCACGGATGATTCCTCCCTTTCCAAAGAACGCCTTGTCTCTTTGACTTTGACTTTCTTTAACCTTTTGTTCTGTGTTTAGTATAACACGCCCGAGCAAAATGTCAAGAGCTGAATTTTGACTTTCTTTGACCTATTTGAAAACAATTTATGAACAGTTAGTCTTGACAAACGTCATTTTTGGACGCTTTCCCGTATTTTTTCGAAAATTTAACCATAGAATTTGAACGGCTGGTACTTGCTTTTTTTAATTTGTATGCTACAATAGGGGTACAATTCTGATGGAGGTGCTTCCCATGGCTTACAAAATCACTTCTGCCTGCGTGAGCTGTGGCTCCTGCGCGGACGCTTGCCCCGCCGGTGCTATCAGCCAGGGTGATGACCAGTACGTCATCGATGCTGCCGCTTGCCTGGACTGCGGTTCCTGCAGCGACACCTGCCCCAACGGCGCCATCGTCCCCGAGGAGTAATCGAGGATACATAAAAGGTCCGCGAGCCAAAGCTCGCGGACCTTTTTGTCGTTTCGGCAACTGTAAGAAATCTGTAAGAGATTTCTCCATAGAGTTGTAAGAAATTGGTGTTATCCTGCCGGTGTTCCCCGCTGGAGTGAAGAAAGAGGCCCTTTACTCCCGTAATATTGGGGACAGCCGATTTGAAAGGAGACACACGATGAAACACGCTTGGAAGAAGCTGCTGGCAGCAGCGGTGCTGCCCTGTCTGCTGGCGGGATGCGGTGCCCTGGGAGGGCCGGAATCTGAGGTCCCCTCCATGGACCACTTGCTTGGCTTGACCCAGGAACAGCGGCTGGAGGACTACGACTACCTGGTCCAGACACTGGGGGACAGCTATCTCTGCATGGGTGTCCGAGACCGGGACAACCCGGAGGACCCGTCGGCGGCCATCTTCCAGGCATACCGGGAGATGATCCAGGAAAGCGACAGCGACGAGGTATTCTATTCCGCTGTTTACAGCACACTGTTCCGCCTGGGGACGTACGGCCACCTCTGGATCGTGGAGCCGGATATGTACCGCGCCTACTGTGAGGCCTATGAGGACGGCGGCATCCAGGACCGGGAGCACTGGCGGGAGGTGCTGACGGACCCGGTGACCGTCCGGGGCTATGAAAGACTCCAGACGCTGCTGGATGCCTACGGCGAAGAGGACGGCACGGTCAATTCAGCCGATTCGGAGGAGCCTGCCGCGAACCTCCACACCCTGCTCCTGCCCGGCGGAGACGTGGGGTATGTGAAGATCGACAGCTTCCCGGCGGAATATGAGGACAGCTACGCCACAGACCGGGCGGCCCTGACGGACTTCTACCGCCAGGCGGCGGACTGCACGGATCTCATCATCGACCTGACGGACAACTCCGGCGGAAGCGAGGTCTACTGGCAGCAGCTGCTGGCGGCGCCCCTGACGGACCGTCCCCTCTCCTGCACCAACTATGCCCTGCTGGCGGAGAGCGGCAACAACCGCCCCTATATCCAGGAGGTGTTCTCCCCGGAGGAGCTGCACCCCATCGCGGACCTGCCGGATCTGCCCAAGCTGGAGCGGGACGGAATCCAGGCCGCCACCCACTTTGTGGAGAGCACCCTCTCTGTGGAGCCAGCGGCAGAGCGGGCCCCCTTCCACGGCCGCATCTGGGTGCTGGTGGGGCCAGCGGTCTACTCCGCCAGCGAGTCCTTCGCCGTGTTCTGCCAGGAGACAGGCTTCGCCACCCTGGTGGGCAGTCCCACCGGCGGCGACGGCATCGGGGCTCTGGATCCAGTCTTCCTGCAGCTGCCCAACAGCGGCATCCTGGTGCAGTTCACCATGATGTTCGGCCTGAACGGTGACGGCTCCAGCAGTGAGGAAACGGGCACCACGCCGGACATTCTCTCCCCTGCCGGGGAACCGGCTCTGGTGACGGCCCTGCGGGCCATGGAGGGAGTCGCATGACCGACCACTGTCTGGAGGAAAGCCGCGGCCTTTCCGGAGGAACGCCACAGGGGCTGCCCGCCTGCCCTCCCCCGTCCGCTGAATGCCTGGAGCGGTCCCGGGGCGGGCTCTCCCTCAATCATCTGAAGGCCGTGGCGGTGGCGGCCATGGTGATCGACCATATCGCCTTCGCCTTTGTCCCCGACGGCACCCTGTTGGCGATTCTCCTGCATTCCATCGGAAAAATCACCGGCCCCACCATGTTCTTTGCCGCCGTGGAGGGCTGTCACCACACCAGAAACCTCAACCGGTATCTGCTCCGCCTGGCTGTTTTCGCGCTGGTCAGCTGGTTTCCCTTTCTGTACTTCCACTTCGGCGGCGATCTGGCCGCCATCCAGCTGATGCGCCCCAATGTCATCTATACCATTTTTCTGGGCGTTCTGGCGGTCCGCATCCGCAGGAGCCCGCGCCTCTGCTCTGCCTGGAAGGTCCTGCTGATTTTGCTCCTGTTCATCCTGTCTGTCCCGGCGGACTGGGGCTACACAGGCGTGGTGATTATCCTGGTGTTCGACTATTATTATGGCAGTTGGAAGCACCAGGCGTTTGCCTACTGCATGGTGGTCATGCTGGACATGGGGGTGCTCTCCCTGCTGATCCACCCGTTTTTCGGACTGTTTTACGACCATGTCTTCCAGATCGACTGGGAGCTCTACGCCTACTCCGTCGAGTACGTGGGGGCGTTTCTGCCGCTGCTGCTCCTCTCCCGCTACACAGGCCGGCACGGAACCAGCGGCGGTTTTTCCAAGTGGTTCTTTTATATGTTCTACCCCCTCCACCTGCTGGTCCTGGGCTGGCTCCGGGCCGTGCTGTAAGTCTCGGCCCTCACGACCCGCAGGGGCCTGGACCGGCGGGCGATGAGAGCATCGGCCTGCTGCAGAAACTTCCATCACCCACCGGGCCAGCGGCAGCAAAAAGAGAAGGAGAGAACATGCAGTGGCCGCTCCGCGCCGTCCGCACGATCCGCCACGGGGCAGCAACTACAGGAATCGCAAAAGGCCCAAAGGCCAGACCAAATCGGCGCTTGCACCGATCGTCGCGCGGAGGGCCACTGCACCGGAGCGCGCCCAAGCGGCCTTTTCTTTTGAACCGTGCCCCCCATTGCAAGAATGATGATCTTCCATTATAATATGAATATAGACATCATCCAATGGGGGGATCGACTTGCAGCACTGGGAACTCCTCTGCCCCGGCGGACTCTCCTTCGTCTGCGATGACGGCCTGTTCCAGCCCAGTACCGACTCCTTTCTGCTGGGCAGCTTTCCCCGGCTGAAGCCGGGGCTTCGGGTGTGCGACCTGGGCAGCGGCACCGGACTGCTGGGCCTTCTGCTGTTCCAGCGCCAGCGGGCACTGTCCGTCACCGGTGTGGAGCTGCTGCTGGACGCCGTCCGCTTGGCGGAGCAGGCCGCCGCCCGGAACGGCCTGGCAGACCGCCTGATCTTCCGCCGGGGAGACCTACGAAAGATCCGCGGCCTGCTGCCCGCCGGTGGCTTTGACTTGGTGGTGTGCAACCCCCCCTACTATCCCGCCGGGTCCGGCAGGCTGCCGGAGACTGAGGCCCTCCGGGCTGCCCGGTCCGAGACTGGCTGCACCCTGGAGGATATCTGCACCGCAGCAGCCTGGCTGCTGCGGTGGGGCGGGAGCTTCTGCCTGGTCCACAAGCCGGAGCGGCTGGCGGACCTGTGCTGCGCCCTCCGGGCCCGGGGACTGGAGCCCAAGCGGCTGCGCCTCGTCTGCCGCCGGGCGGGGGACGCCCCTTCCCTGCTGCTGTTGGAGGCCCGCCGGGGCGGACGGCCCGGGCTGGACATCGCCGCCCCCCTCTGCCTGGAGGACGGGACCGGCCGCCCCACGGCGGAGCTGGACAACGCCTATTTCCGAACAAAGGAGACGAACGCATGAGCGGTACGCTGTATCTGGTGGCCACGCCCATCGGCAACCTGGGGGACTTCTCTCCCCGGGCAGCGGAGACGCTGGGAGCCGTGGACTTCATCGCCGCGGAGGACACCCGGGTCTCTGTGAAGCTGTTGAATCACTTTCAGATCAAAAAGCCCCTGGTGAGCTACCACGAACACAACCATGCCGCTGCGGGCCAGGCCATCCTGCAGCGGCTGCTGGCTGGGGAGTCCTGCGCTCTGGTGACGGACGCCGGTACACCGGCCATCTCCGATCCCGGAGAGGATCTGGTGCGGCTATGTGCCGAAAATGGGGTGGAGGTGCTCTCCATCCCCGGCTGCTGCGCGGCAGTGAATGCCCTGGCGGTCAGCGGCCTGCCCACGGGGCGGTTCACCTTTGAGGGCTTCATCACCGTCAACAAGAAAAGCCGCCGGGAACGGCTGGACTCTCTGAAAAACGAGGAGCGGACCATGATCTTCCACGAGGCGCCCCACAAGCTGCGCGCCACGCTGGAGGACCTGCGGGAGACCTTCGGCCCGGACCGGCGGGTGGCCCTGTGCCGGGAGCTGACGAAGCTCCACGAGGAGACTGTGCGCACCACCCTGGGAGAAGCGGCGGCCTATTACCAGGAAAACACCCCCAAGGGAGAATACGTGCTGGTGGTGGCGGGCAGCCCGCCCCGGGAGACCGCCGCCGTCACGCTGGAGGAGGGGACAGAGCAAGTCCTGCGGCTGGTGGCCCAGGGAATCCGGCTGAAAGATGCCGCCCGGGAGGTATCGGCCCACACGGGTCTTTCCAAAAACGAGCTGTACGCCGCGGCCCTGGAGCGGTCATGACCCGCGCAGGACATGCAGCGCAGAAGACGCCCATGCGGAGAACTCCGCATGGGCGTCATGTTTTCAGCGCACAGGGCGCTCACAGCTCTTTCAATTCTTTCAGGCACTTGGGGCAGATATTCTTCCCCTTGAATACCGTGATGTCTTTGGTGGCGTCGCAGAAAACGCAGCTGGGCTTGTATTTTTTCAGAATGACGGACGAGCCTTCCACATAGATTTCCAATGCATCCTTCTCGCCGATATCCAGCGTCCGGCGCATCTCGATAGGGAGCACGATCCGTCCCAGTTCATCCACCTTTCTGACAATTCCCGTTGATTTCACGATGTATCTCCTTTTTCAGCAATATGTCCTAACTATCCATTTATAAGAACATATCACAGACGGTCGCATTTTGTCAATTTGATTCCAAAAATAAAGTGAATTTACCAATTTGCTTTTTTGAAATCTCAGTTGTCCTCTCTATATTTTTTGTGAGGCAACTGGGTATCCGTCACAAACACAGGGGGAATGACAATGGCAATGACCTGGATCTGGACCGGGATGGTGGTGCTGTCCCTGGTCTTCGGCCTGTTCACCGGGAATCTGGACGCCGTGGCCGACGCAGCTATGGACGGCGCCGCCTCCGCCGTGGAGCTCAGTGTCTCCATGGCCGGCATTCTGTGCCTGTGGAGCGGCGTCATGGAAATCATGAATGTCTGCGGCCTCTCTGCCGGATTGGCCCGGGCCTTCCGGCCCATTCTGCGGCGACTGATGCCCCAGGCCAGCCGGGATGAAAAAACGTTGGCGGCACTCTCCGCCAACGTGTCCGCCAATCTGCTGGGACTGGGCAACGCCGCCACGCCCCTCGGGATCCAGGCGGCCCGACGGATGGCCCGCGGCTGCAGCGGCACCGCCAGCGACGAACTGTGCCTGCTGGTGGTGCTGAATACCGCTTCCATCCAGCTGCTGCCCGCCACCATCGCCTCCGTCCGCAGCGCCAGTGGAGCCCAGTCTCCCTTCGACATCCTGCCGGCGGTGTGGCTGGCCTCGGCCCTGTCGGTGGTGGTTGGCGTTCTGACGGCCAAATTCCTGGCCGCCGTGGGGAGGTGCCGGCGTTGAATCTCAGTTCTCTGGTGATCCCCGTACTGCTGGCCGGGGTGGCCCTCTACGGCATGGGGAAGCGGGTGGATGTCTACGGCGCCCTGACCCACGGGGCCGAAGAGGGGCTCACGGTCCTGCTGAAGGTCCTGCCTGCCCTGGTGGGACTGCTGACCGCCGTGGCCATGTTCCGGGCTTCCGGCGCCCTGGAGTGGCTCACGGGCCTCTGCGCCCCGGCGCTGGAGTTTCTGGGCATTCCGCCGGAGACCACGCCGCTGATGCTGGTGCGCCCCGTATCCGGCAGCGGCGCCCTGGCAGTCGGCTCGGACCTCATCGCCACCTACGGCCCCGACAGCTACATCGGCCGGGTGGCCGCCGTGATGCTGGGCAGCACGGAAACCACATTCTACACCATCGCCGTGTACTTCGGCTCTGCCGGGATCATCCGCACCCGGCACACGGTCCCGGCAGCCCTGGCCGCGGACCTGACGGGGTTTCTGGCCTCCGCCTTCGCGGTGCGGCTGTTCTTCGGCGCCTGATGGGGCGGCGTCCCGCGCCGTCAAGCTGCGCTGAGATAAGGCTCCAGCACAGCGGCGCCGCCGTAGGCGGAGGCGAACTCACCGTCCACCAGATACCGCACCTCTTCCACTGCCCGCAGGGACAGCAGGGAGTCCGCCAGTGCCCGGAGGGCCAGGGACAGATCCGCCTCCTCCGGCAGACCCGGCAGAGCCGCCGTGGGCAGGTCTACATAGCACGTGCTCTCTTCCAGCCGGACGGAAGTCACCTGGAATCCCTCCGGAATGGCGGAGAGCCAGTCCTTTTCCTCCGTCCCCTCCAGCAGGGCCTTGACCACGGCCCCGGCCTGCGTGTCCCCCTCGTACAGGTCCAGTGTCATCTCCACCGGCGTCAGGCCGCCGGTCTCATCCAGAAAGTACAGGGTGGCGTTCAGCGTGTCGATCACATCCTCGTTGCTGGAAAACAGGACATCCCTGGCTGTGAAGATCTGCCGGTCCCGGTAGGCCAGCGGCTGGCCCCGGACCGTCACGCTGACAGCGGAGATCTCCGGCAGCTGGGTCAGCGTCAGGGTGATGGCATAGTCTGCCAAGGCCAACGCCACGCCGGAGAGCAGCCGGTAGCGGGAGGAGAGGTCCACCTTGGCCCGGGTACCATCCAGCTCCAGGGACAGCAGGGTAGTCTCCTCTGGAATGGCGCTGGTGAGGGCGGCGTCCTCCGGTCCCGCCAGCAGCTCCGTCACCAGATACTCCGCCAGCTCCCGGGTGTCCCGCACCTCGCCCGACTCGATGTACAGCGGCTCCGCCCGCAGGGCATCGCCGCCAGGGGCGTCGGACAGATCCGCCTCCAGGAAATAGAGGTCGTATGTCTCGCCCTCGCCGGAAATGCGGGGCTGTCCCCAGCCGAAGGCCGCCAGAAGGGCGGCGCACAGCAGCACGGCAATCCATCGCTTTTTCATGTCTGGCCGCCTCCTTCCCGCCAGGGCCAGCGGACGGTGAAAACTGCGCCGCCTCCAGGACGGTTGGCCGCCTCCACAGTGCCGCCCCGCTTTTCCACCGTGTCCCTGACGATGGCCAATCCCAGACCCGTGCCGCCGGCAGCGCGGGACCGTGCCTTGTCCACCCGATAGAACCGCTCAAAGATCCGGGGCAGGTCCTCTTCCGGGATGCCGGCGCCGTTGTCCTCCACCGTCAGCACCACCTGATCCCCCTCCCGAAACAGGGAGACCTGGACCGTGCTGCCCGGCGGCGTGTACTTCACGGCGTTGTCCGTCAGATTATAGATGATCTGGTGGATCTCATCCCGGGTGGCCAGCATCGTACAGGTCCCCTCCGCCCGATAGGTCAGTTCCGTTCCCTTCTCCTGGGCCACCAGGCTCATCATCCGCATCACCTGCTCCAGCACCGGCAGCGCGTCCACTACCACCGGCCGCTCCAGCACGTTGCTGTCCAGCCGGGTCAGGCGGAGCAGATCCTCTGTGATACGGGAGAGGCGCTCCGCCTCCTGCCCGATGTCTGTGACAAATTCCCGGGCCGTCTCCCGGTCGATGTTCTCCGTCTGGAGGATGGAGTCCGTCAGCAGCCGGATGGCCGCCAGGGGCGTTTTCAGCTCGTGGGAGGCGTCGGACACAAAGCGGCGGCGGGCGTTCTCCGTAGTCTGGAGGCGGTCCGTCAAGCTGTTGAACTCCTGGGCCAGCTGGGCGATCTCGTCGCGTCCGGGCACCTCCGCCCGGTGGCTGTAAGCGCCCTCCCGCACCTCCCGGATGGCGGTGAGCAGCTGGCCGATCTTCCGGGTCAGCGCCCGGGACAGCAGGCCGCTGAGACACAGCACCACCACCGCGATGCCGGCGGAGAGCCGCAATAGATTGCCCTGCAGCCCCTCTAGCAGAGCGGCCTGCTCCGTGTCATACTCGTATGCGTATACGGCGCCGATGATCTGGTTCTGGTACAGCACTGGCGAGGCCGCCCGGCTGCGGAAGGCCCCGTCCCGGTAGCTGCTGGAGAACACGTCGTTCCCCAGCAGGGCCTGGACGATCTCTGTGTAGAAGCTGTACTCCCCCAGGGCGTCGTTGGTCTCCCGGGTATCGTAGAGGACCTTGCCCGCACTGTCCGTCACCAGGATGCGGCTGAGGCCCGTCTCCTCCACCACCGCCATGGCCTGGGACACATTCTCCTCGGTCAGCCGGTCCAGGCCGGACAGGGAGTAGACCATCACGGACACGCTGCTCTGGAGCGTGGTTGCCTTGGAGCGGAACACCAGATCCTGCGATACCCGCAGCGGATAGGTGTTCAGCAGCAGCAGCACGCCCGCGATAATCAGGATATAGCTCAGGCCGAACTTGAACTGCAGGCTGTCCCAGATCCTGCCCTTATCCTTTGAAATAGTATCCAACTCCCCACTTGGTCATAATATACTCCGGCTCCGCCGGGTTCTTCTCCAGCTTCTCCCGCAGGCGGCGGATGTGGACATCCACCGTCCGGTAGTCCCCGGCGTAGGCATAGCCCCACACCACGTTCATCAGATTCTCCCGGCTGTACACCCGCCGGGGATTGCGCATCAGCAGCTCGATCAGATCGTACTCCTTGGCGGTCAGATCCACGGTCTTTCCATCCCGGATGGCCACCCGCTCCTCCGTGTTCAGGGACAAGTCCCCCGCGGTCAGGACGGCGCCCCGGTTCCGCTGCGTGCCGGCGGCCCGCCGCAGCAGCGCCCGAACCCGGGCCTTCAGCTCCAGAATGTTGAAGGGCTTTGTAACGTAGTCATCCGCTCCGCACTCAAAGCCCATCAGCTTGTCCGCGTCCTCGCTCTTGGCGGTGAGCATGATGATGGGCACATTGGAGAACTCCCGGATCCGCATACATGCCTCCTGCCCGTCCAGCTCCGGCATCATCACATCCAGAATGATGAGATCGAAGCGGCCGTTGCGGGCCAGCTCCACGGCGGAGGCACCGTCATAGGCGCACTCCACCTCGTACCCCTCGTTCTCCAGATTGAATTTCACGCCCTTGACCAGCAGCTTTTCGTCATCAACCACCAGAATCCTCATTTGTCACCTCTCCTTTGCCGTTGTCCACAGTGACGCGGTCCTCCAGCTCGGCGAATTTCGCCTCTCCGATCCCGCTCACCTCCATGATCTCCTCAATGCTCCCGAAGGGGCCGTTGGCCTCCCGGTACGCGATGATCCGGCGGGCCAGGCTCTCCCCGATGCCGGGCAGCGTGTCCAGCTCCTCCGCCGTGGCAGTGTTCAGATCCACCGGCGGGAAGTCCGGGGCGATCTCCTCCCGGGGGACCTCCGCCTCTGTCTCAATGACTACGCCCGGGACGCGATCCTGCCGATCCCGAAGAGACAGGCCCGCCAGGGCGCACAGGAACACCGCCGTCAGCCCCAGCAGAATGATCTCACTTTTTGTCGGCCTTCCCCGTCCACTCACTGTTGAACTCCCACCCGTTTTTTGATATACTATGAATTGAAATGTCGAACCGCGGCGCTTTTCGGCGCCGCTGCCGCGCGATGCAAGTTGATTATACCACAGATGGTAGGAGTTTGATATGAAAACACACCGCTTTTTCTCTGTTTTTTTGCTGCTGATCCTGGCGGTCTCCCTGCTGACAGGTCCTGCCTCCGCCGCAGAGGTGCCTGACCCCGCCATCCAGGCCAAGGCTGCCCTGCTGGTGGACGCCAACACCGGCCGCATGGTCTATGGAAAGAACGAGCACGAGGAGCTCTATCCCGCCAGTCTCACCAAGATCATGACCGCTCTGCTGACGCTGGAGGCAGTGGACAGCGGGCAGCTGTCCATGGACCAGCCAATCACTGTTACGGAGAGCGCCCTGGAGGGGCTGGCGGCGGATGGCAGCACCGCCGGCATCCGGGCCGGGGAGGTGCTGACGGTGGAGCAGCTGCTGGAGTGTATGCTGATCGTCTCCGCCAACGAGGCGTGCAACATTCTGGCGGAGCAGGTCAGCGGCAGCGTGGACGCCTTCGTGGGCGCCATGAATGAAAAGGCTGCGGCTCTGGGGTGTGAGAACACCCACTTCGTCAACACCACCGGCCTGCATGACAGCCAGCACTACACCTCCGCCTGGGACTTGTACCTCATCACAGCGGAGGCCCTGAAGCATGACGACTTCCTGCGGATCTGCGATATGAAGAGCGCCACCATCCCCGCCACCAATCTCAGCGAGGAGCGGGTGCTCCACTCCACCAACTACCTGATCTCCAACTGGCGGGCCTTGGGATATCTGGACAGCCGGGCCCACGGCGTCAAGACCGGCTCCACCTCCGATGCCGGCCACTGCCTGGTATCCACTGCCGCGGAGGGCAGCCTCTCCTTCATCAGCGTGGTGCTGGGGGCCGAATCCGTGACCTTGCCCAGCGGCGGCACCCAGGTCCAGAGCTTTTCCGAGACCTCCCGTCTCTTCGACTGGGGTTTTGAGAACTTCTCCTATCAGACGGTGCTGGAGGAGGCTGAGCTGGTGAAGGAGGTCAGCGTGGCGCTGTCCAAGGTGGACCATGTGTCCGTCCATCCGGCGGCGGATGTGGAGCTGTTGCTGCCCAAGGGCACTGATCCCGCCTCTCTGGAGCGGACGCTGGACCTGGAGAGTCCTGTGGACGCTCCGGTCACCGAGGGGCAGGTGCTTGGCACTCTCTCCCTCTCTCTGGAGGGAGAGGTGTTGACCACGGTGGACCTGCTGGCCTCCCATGATGTGGAGGCCTCCGGCCTGCTGCTGTTTTGGCGGAACGTGCGGAACTTCTTCAGTTCCACCGCGGTGAAGGTGGTTGGCATCGCGTTGCTGGTGCTGGCGGCGGCGCTGATCGTCTGGAAGCTGACGGTAGGCCGCCGGCGCTACCGGTACGGCCGTAGCGTACCCCGCCGCCGCGGGGGCGGCTACCGGGGCCGGAGGCGGCATTGACACAAAAGGGCCCTGGGGCAGCATCCCCAGGGCCTTTTTACAGAGAGAGGCACAAAGCGCAGCTGTTGAGATACGGAATCCTCCCGCTCTGCTCTTCACTCTTTCCAGAAAATCCGGAATAGAATTCAGGGGCGCACGGCGTGCGCCCCTGATTCCTGATTCCAGTTCCCTTATTGTCACAGATACCGCACCAGCTCCTCCAGGGGCTTGCGGTCCGTGTGCAGGCGGGAGGGATGGGCGCCCTCCGCCGGATAGCCCATAGGCAGCAGGGCGATGGGTGTCAGCCCCGCCAGCTCCGGGAATGCGGCGTGGAGCTTCTCCGGGTCGAACATGCCCACATAGGTGGTGCCGAGGCCCAGGTCCGCGGCCTGGAGCATCATCTGGGTGACGGCGATAGCCGCGTCAATCTCGCCGTGGTTCTTGCCGTCGTCCTCCCGCTTCCAGGCGGCCTCCGGGTCGTATGCCACCAGCAGCATCACCGGCGGATGGAAGTGAGCGCCGGTGCAGCCGTCCACCTTTTCCAGCGCCTCCGAGCTCTGGAGCACAAAGATGCGCTGGGGCTGGAGGTTATGGGCAGTGGGGGCATTGCGGCCGGCCTCCAGCACGGCGGAGAGCTTCTCCGCCTCCACGGGGCGGTCGCTGAATTTCCGCAGAGAATAGCGCTCCGCGGCCAGTTTCGCAAAATCCATGGGGATGCTTCCTTTCTGATGTAGAGATACCTGATTTTAGCACATCCCCGCGGCCGCCGCAACTGTTTTTCTCACATCCCCTGGTTGGGCATCCAGCCGCTGCGGAGGACCTCGTCGCAGATGTCCCGGCAGCGGGTGTCGTAGAACTCGATGAATTTCAGGGAATAAATGTCCGAGACGATGTAGCGGTCCCGGCCCTCCTGGTAGATGGTCATATAGTCGTTGCCCACATCGTACAGAATCCCCTCCCAGGAGGTGGTGCTCTGGGTGCCCACCAGGAAGGTGGCCACCACGTAGTTGCCCACGTTTTTCTTCAGCATGGCCTTCAAAGATCCCCGGTAGGCTTCCTCCATGGAGATGGGGTCCGTGATGACCTCGCTGGGCAGGTGGTTCCGCATGTCCAGGGACCCCATAGACTGGCCGCCCTGCTCCTCCGCGGCGTTCAGGCGGTCCATAGGGCGGCCGGCACTGGTGACGGTGCGGCCGGGCGCCTCCGGCATGGGCGGGTCGGCGGGCATGGGTGTGACTTCACCGGACCAGTCCGTCATTCTGGGCGCGACCTGCGCCACAGGAGGCGCCCCGTTTCCGCCGTTGTAGATATTCTGATAGTGTGCCATTTCCAACACCTCTCAAGTCTGATAATACGCGTCTGTGGGATTATAGAAGCAGTGGTCGCCGATCCGGGTCTGCCAGTATCCCACCTTCGAGGGAAAGAAGGACCGGCAGGTGGGGCCGAAGGGGTTGTAAAACCACAGGGAATCCGCCACATCCGGCAGGCGGTTGCCCGCGATGGCCCAGTCGGCGATGTCATAGTGGATCTGTTCGGGTCTCATGTTGTAGATATTCTGGGGGTTGTAGGCGCCGCCCTCCGTCTCGCTGGCGCAGACGAACTGATAGGGCTGAAAGATGATATTGCGGATGCTGCCCTGCCCGACCCGGGCATACTCCCCGCCCTTGGCGTGGACCCGGTTCATTACAACACCGGCCACCGCCTTCATGCCGTCTTCACCCTCTCCGCCCGCCTCGCACTGGATCAGGCGCGCCAGCAGCTCCCGGTCGGAATAAGCCATTGGTCGATCACTCCTCTGTCGGGGCCTGCCATACGTACCAAACGCCGGTCCGGCAGACCGCCTGGCCCGGACGTTTCACCCTCAGGATATGCACAGGGACTGCAGAAGGTGTCAGCGGCAGCCTCCCGGTCCCGTGAAGGGGGGAGTCTCCCAGCGAAAAAGTCGGTCTCGATTTTTTCCGGATGGACCGGCCCAGCCGGAATGTGGTATACTGGATTCTCAGCGAACGAGTCAGGCGGCCGCGGCATGGAAAATACGCCTCAAGATCCCGCACATCTGCGGAGGGAGTTCCAGCCGTGCCGGAACCGATTCACCGCCTTTGGCGGCTAGACGCGGCAGGACCTGCTGCGCGCCCTGTTGTCTCCCCCGCCTGCAGGTTCTGCGGGAGACAGGTGTGATAAAAGCCCGAAAAGAGGCGACTCACGTCTTCTACTATCTGGCCCTGCAGGACAGTGGGATCGAAAACGTAGCGCGCCTGTTCGCGGACATTCTGCAGATCCTGAGAAACGCTCCGGACAAGAGCGGCGAGGATTGACTGCGGCTATCACAGGAGGAATACAGTTATGGATTTGTTCGAGGCCATGGAGCACCGGCATGCGGTCCGCTCCTACGAGGACCGGCCCATCGCGCCGGAGGCGAGAGAAGCACTACTGGCGTGCATCGCCCAGTGCAACCGGGAGAGCGGGCTTCACATCCAGCTTGTTCTGGATGAGCCCAGGGGATTCGGAGGGCTTCCGGCCCACTACGGGAAGTTCTCCGGCGTAAAAAACTACATCGCGCTGATCGGAAAGAAGTCCCCGAACCTGGAGGAAGCCTGCGGGTACTACGGGGAGAAGATCGTACTGCGGGCCCAGCAGCTGGGTCTCAACACCTGCTGGGTCGCCATGACGTACAGCAAGGTCAAGACCGCCTTTCAGATCGCCCCGGGCGAGAAGCTCTGCCTGGTGATCGCGGTGGGCTACGGCACCACCCAGGGCGCCGGGCACCCAGTCAAGCAGCCGGAAGAGGTGTCCAAGGCGGATTCCCCTGTGCCGGACTGGTTCCAGCGGGGCGTGCGGGCGGCGCTGCTGGCGCCCACAGCCATGAACCAGCAGAAATTTACCTTCACGCTTCAGGGCGGCAGCGTGGCCGCGAAAGCCGGAGCCGGCTTTTACACCAAGGTGGACCTGGGCATTGCCAAATACCATTTTGAAATCGGGGCGGGGACCGCGCAGTTCCGCTGGGCTCCCTGACCGGGAGCCGGTCTTCCGGCAGCCTCCGGGCCTCCCGCCCCTGTCAGGAGGATTTTGATGAATATCGAAACCATACAAGCCCCGCGGGGCGCCATCGCAGTGCTCTCCGGCGGGAAGGTGCAGATCACGGACGCGGGTGCGGCCCTGGACCTGGCCATGTCCGTCCGGTATGAGACCGGCGCGTCCAGGCTGGCCATCGACAAGCGCCTGGTGTGCAGCGACTTTTTCATTCTCAGCACCGGCGTGGCGGGAGACATCCTGCAGAAGCTGATGAACTACCGGTTCAAGGCCGCCATTTACGGCGACTACTCCCACTACGCCAGCAAGCCGCTGCGGGACTTTATCCGCGAGTCCAATCATGGCAAAGACTTCTTTTTCGTGTCCACCATGAAGGAGGCCGTCCAGCGGCTGACAGACGCGGAGTGAGCAGCCCCGCGGCGGCGCAAAAGGGACGGCAGCGATTTCGCTGCCGTCCCTTTGGTTCTTCTGCGTGTTCGGTTTTCCGGGCGCTTAGGCTTTCGCCCCCCGCTGCTCCGCAATGGCCTGACGGAACATCTCCTCCGTCTGGCGGATGGACTCCTCCAGAGAGTACTGTCTGGCGTGTTCGGCATAGCGGCGCTCCATTGCCTGCCGCTCCTCCGGGTGCTCGATCCACCAGTCGATCCGCTGGGCCAGCGCGTCTGTGTCCCCGGCCGGGAACAGGCTCCGCTCATCCAGGGCGAACTGGGGCGTGGCGGACCGGGGGGAATCGGCGATCACCGGCACCAAGCCGCAGGCAAATGCCTCCATACAGCTCATAGCCTCGATCTCCGCGTCGGAGGTGTGGACGTACAGATCCGCCATGTGGAGGATCTCCAGCAGGCGGGCAGGCTCATAGAACTCCATGACGATGGGATTGGGGAGCTTCTCCGCCAGACGGCGGTATTTTTTCTCCAGCGGACCCTTTCCCGCCAGGATCACCTGGATCTCCCGGGCGTGGCGGGACTTGGCGCAGGCGTCGATCAGCTCATCCTGACGCTTTTCCCCGGCGTAGCGGCCCACCATCAGCACATTGAAGAGGCCCTGCATCCAGGGTTCCTTTTCCCGCTTGCCGTAGATGTACTCCGGGCTGATGCCGTTGGAGATCACGTGGAGCCGGGCGGTGTAGCCGTGTTGGCGGAGCTGGTTCGCAATCATATTGCTGGGGCAGTGGATGTGGGTGAACCGGTTGAAGAACGTATCCCGGAAGCGGTTGTATACAAAGTCGTTGACGCGCCTGCTGTTGCCCATGTGCAGGGTGAAGGTGATGTTCTCCGGCTGGCAGTGGAAGGCCGCCGTGTGAGGGATGCCCAGCTTTTCCACATGCTTCAGGCCCATGATGCCCAGGGGCGACGGCATCATGAAATGCACCACGTCCGCCCAGGCCGCCGCCTTTTCAAACACATGGCGGTTGGGGATGGCCAGCCGCATCCCCTGGCTGGTGATGAGATGCTCCACCACTGGAAAGAACCTCATCTGCCGCACGGCGTACTTGTAGTCCGCGGGCTTGCCGGTGGCGATGACCCGCACCTCGTTGCCGTGGTTCTTCAGCGCCTGGGCAAAACGCCGTGCGCTGATGGTGGTGCCGTTGTTCGCGTCGTCAAACTGGTCGATGACCAAAACGATCTTCATAAACGTCTGAACCGTCTTTCTTTGGTTTGGCGGCGCTTCCGCCGCTAACGGTTTAGTTTACCATGTTTTTCATCGCTTGTCCAGGGAATTTCGTCGCCTGCGGGATCTCTGAACGGACTCTGAACAACAGGCCCCGCGGCAGATGCCGCAGGGCCTGTCTCAGGCTTATTTCTGTTTGGCCAGGGCGGACTCCAGCCCGCAGGCGAACTGGTCTGGGCAGGAGGTGCTCTTGGCACCGCAGCGGATGCCCTTCAAACGGTGGATCGCCTCCTGGGCAGGCATCCCCACCACCAGGGCGGAAATCCCCTGGAGGTTGCCGCTGCAGCCGCCCAGGACCTCCATCTTCTGGATGATGCCGGCGTCATCCACCTCCACGCGCATCTCCTGGGAGCAGACGCCCCGGGGACGGAACGTATACGTCATGGTCGAAATCTCCTCTTTTCATGATATTGCCCGTTTAGGATATCACATCCCGCCGGGAATGGCAAGAGGCGGCACAATTTGAAGAAGGGGGGGAAATTCTCCGTCATTTCAGCGGAACATGCGGCGGTTCCTTTCCGTTCCCCAACTGTCAGGGTCCATTCCTGCCGTTTCGGATTTCAGGCAAAGCGCGATGCAAGCACAGCCATGATAGATACCAGCAGCAGGCCGCTGCACAAAGCCAGTATTACCAACATTGCTTTTCTGAGCTTTCTATTTGCCTTGACGGCTCTGTCTATCCGGTCCGAAAAGATCAGAAGGAAAAAAGCAGGAATCAGAAACCACCAGTATATCTGCATGTAATTTGCCTCCTCCCCAATCCGCCGAATGGGTCTTGCCCGTCCGGGAAACCTGCATTTTTTATTTTATCAGATCATCTGATCCGGATCAAGGCCGCCTGGCGAAGGCGGAAGCGTTTGCGTCATCATCAGTTATCTCGAAAAGAGACTGCAGGCGGGTTAAAGAATCCCGGCTTGACAATATCGATATTCGATGATATAGTGGTCTCAAAGCAATAACGATATTCGATAATAGGAGGCGGCAGCGCCATGGCCCGGGGAAAATTTCAGACCCTGACCGAGCAGATGTTCTACATTCTCCTGTGCCTGCGGCAGGAGCGGTGCGGCGCCGACGTGATGGCCTGGGTCGCAGAGGCCACGGGCAGCCGGGTGGCGGTGGGCCCGGGGACGCTGTACAACCTGCTGGAGCAGTTTTTGCAGGCTGGGTACATCCGGGAGACGAAGGTGGAGGGCCGGAAGCGGAGCTATGTGCTCACCCCCACTGGGCGGGAAGCCCTGGAGGCAGAGGCCCGGCGGCTGCGGCAGCTGACGGCGGATTATGAACGGCTGATGGAATCGGAAGGAGGCGCCCCATGAAGCACACAAAGCGGGAGTGGATGCCCCTGTACAGCTTTTTGGACCGGAAGCGGGTCACAGACCATCTGGCAGACATGGCCGCCAGGGGCTGGATGCTGGACCGGCTGGGGACCTGGTCCTGGCACTACCGGCGGACAGAGCCGAAGCAGCTCCGGTTCGCCGTCACCTTTTTCGCCGGGGCCGGGCGGTTCTCTCCCGCTCCGGCGGCGGGGCTGGACACCTTTCAGGACTACTGCGCCCAAGCCGGGTGGCACCGGGCGGCCAGCTCCGACCAGGTACAAGTGTTTTACAGCGAGGATCCGGCGGCCGTTCCCATCGACACCGACCCGGCGGCGGAGCTGGAGAACATCCGACGGAGCATTGGAAAGCCCATGATACGCAATTACCTGGCGCTGCTGCTCCTCTGTCTGCTGGAAGTGGCGTTTCAATGCTACCAGATTTGGACGGATCCCGTGGACACCCTGGCCAGTCCCACTGCCCTACTGGCGGCCACAGCCTACCTGCCCCTGCTGGTGCTGACGCTGGCAAGCCTGCTGCTCTACCGCCGCTGGCAGTGGCGGGCCGAGGCCGCCGTCGAGGCGGGGCTGCCCCTGCCGGACCTGCGGAGTGCCCGGGGACTTGGCATTCTGGTGTTGATGTGGTCCGGACTCCTGATTGCAGGCTTGTTTGCCTCCATAAGCCGGTCCACCGGGATGGTCATACTGACCATCGGGATGGTATTGTTTTTCGCACTGGTCTATTTTCTGGCCAACGCCGCCCGGAAGGCTCTCCAACGGCTGCGGTGCCCGCCCTGGGCCAACCTCCTGGTAATCGTAGGAATCTGCATCGCCATGTTTGCGGGCGGGACAACAGGTCTGTTCGCCCTCATGATACGCAATGCCGGTTCCGGCTGGTTGGAGGACCATCCGCCGGTGGAGACCTACACCGCCCACGGCATGACTTGGTCCGTCTACGCCGATCCCATCCCCCTGCGGGTGGAGGACCTGATCGATATCGACTATGACGGCTGGTCCACGGAGGCGGATGTGGAGTGGTCCCCCTTGGCCGCCCACGGGGAGTACCGGCAGGACGCCCGGCTGGGGGACGGAGACCTGCCGGAGCTGCGCTATGAGATCGTCACGGTGAAGCTTCCTTTCCTCTATGGCCTGTGCAAGCGTGATTTCATCCAGTGGGTGGAGCGGGACAACGATCAGCTGCCCATGGAGTATTGGGAGGAGTACCTCACCGTGACTGCCGCCCCCTGGGGTGCGGAGGAGGTTTTCCAGCGGTACTCCGGTGCAGAGCCGGTGAACCAATTCCTGCTGTGCTGGCCGGACCGGATGGCAGAGGTCAAGCTGCCCTGGGACTGGCGCTTGACGGCAGACCAGATGGCTGTCATCGGAGAAAAGCTCCTGTACGCCTGACAACAGCCGGGAGAGGATACCCTCTCCCGGCTGGTTTTCTGTCTGTTTTCTTACGCTCTCCGGTCCTTCCGCTGCTCCAGCACCAGGCGGTCGGCGATCATGGCGATGAACTCGCTGTTGGTGGGCTTGCCCTTGGCATTGGAGACGGTGTAGCCGAAATACTTCTGCAGCGTCTCCAGATCGCCCCGGTCCCAGGCCACCTCGATGGCGTGGCGGATGGCCCGCTCCACGCGGGAGGGCGTGGTGGAAAACCGCTTGGCCACCTCCGGATACAGCACCTTGGTGACGGCGTTGATCACATCCATGTCGTCCACGGCGATCATGATGGCCTCCCGCAGGTACTGATAGCCCTTGATGTGGGCGGGCACACCGATCTCATGGATAACAGAGGTCACCAGATTCTTCAGCTCCGCCGGGTGTTCCTCCACCGGGGCACCCCGGCTGAACAGCGCCCGCATCCGATCCAGCAGGGCGTTCTCCTCCACGGGCTTTGTCAAAAAGTAGCTGGCTCCCAGATCCACAGCCTCCGACACCACGCTGTCGCTGCAGAAGGCGGAGATTAGGATAACCTTGGGGACCTTCCCCTCCTGCTCCCGCAGCTGCTTGAGTACGCCGAAGCCGTCCAGCCCCGGCAGGACCACATCCATCAGAATCAGGTCCGGCGCTTCCTCACGCGCCAGGCGCAGGGCCTCCGTCCCGTCTCCCACAGACCCCACCACCGAAAACTCCTCTGTCTCGTCTATGATCTTCCGCACAAGGGTGCGGAATTCCTCATTGGCATCTGCCAGCAATACAGTTCTTCTGATGTCCATGTCTTCCCCTGTCCTCTTTCCACAATTTTCGTTTACCAGGCACAAATGCTTCAGAGCAGGCCCCCTCTCCCTGCCGGAAAAAAGTGGGCGCTCCTGTTTACGACGGATTCATGAAGCTTCAAATCGCGTTTTCTATAAAGTAGCATAAACGGACACGATTTGCAACAAGAAACTGTAAATAACTTCCAAGAATCATTCGACACTTTCTGCGCCGCGCCTCCTAACTCATTGTGCCGCAAGGGGTGCAGAGTCTCCCGGCAGCAGTGGCTTCCCTTTTGGACGGGGCCGTGGTACAATGGAGCCATCTCAAGAGAAAGGATGAGACATGTGACGCTGCTGGAGGAATTAGAAGCGTATCGCCCCTGGAATGACCAGGAGGAACGGGACCGGGCGGAACTGCTGCGGCGGCTGCGGAGCGGCGAGGCGCTTTACACCCGGGACAACGCTGCCGGGCACCTGACGGCCTCCGCCTGGGTGGTGAGCCCGGACCTGACACAGGTGCTGATGGCGTACCACAACCTCTACGACTCCTGGTCCTGGCTGGGCGGCCACGCGGACGGGGACCGGGATCTGCTGGCGGTATCCATGCGGGAAGTCCGGGAGGAGAGCGGACTCACGGCGGTGCGTCCGGTATCGCCCCACATTTACTCTCTGGAAATCCTCACTGTGGACGGCCACGAGAAGCGGGGCGCCTACGTCTCCTCCCACCTGCATCTGAATGTGACCTACCTGCTGGAGGCAGACCCGGCGGCCCCCGTGCGCCGGAAGCCGGATGAGAACAGCGCTGTGGCCTGGTTCGGTCTGGAGGAGGCGGTGGCCGCCTCGTCGGAGCCCTGGTTCCGGGAGCGCATTTACAGGAAGCTCAACGCCAAGCTGGCGCTGTTCTCCGGGGAACAGGGGATGTAACACCTCTGCAGCTCAGGGGCCATGTGCGTCTGCGTTGCTTGCCGCAACGGCGGTTCCCCTGGTAGAATGATCCCGGAAAGGAGGCAACGCAATGCTTGCAGAGAATTTGAAGGCCCTGCGGAAGGCCAAGGGCCTCTCCCAGGAGGAGCTGGCCGCCCGACTCCATGTGGTGCGGCAGACCGTCTCCAAATGGGAAAAAGGCCGGTCCGTGCCGGACGCGGACCTGCTGATCCGGCTGGCGGAGGAGCTGGACACCACCTCCGCGGCTCTGCTGGGGCCGGAGGTCCCGCCAGAGGCGGAGCGCGGCGGAACAGCGGAGCAGCTGGCCCGCATCGCCGAGCAGCTGGCGGTGAAAAACCGCCGGGCCCGGCGGATCTGGAGGATCGTGGCCGGGGTGCTGATCGCCTTTGTGATGGTCAATTTATTGTTGATTCTATTGAACTTTGCGGCGTTCCGCAGTTTCCAGGCGGAGGCCGAATCCACTGTCCAAGCGCAGGAACTCCCGCGCGGAGAGTCGTAAATCTGTATTGTAAAAAATTCCGGGGCGGCGGGAAGCAAAATGCTTCCCGCCGCCGCTGTCTGCCTGGGAGACCATGTCAGGCCACGGGTTCTTCTGAGAAATCTCCCGCTGCCAGCATAGTTTCCACCAAAATTCCATACCCTTTGCTTGGATCGTTCAGCAGGACGTGCGTCACCGCACCGGCGAATTTTCCGTCTTGCAGGATCGGGCTGCCGGACATACCTTGGACGATGCCGCCTGTGGCGGCCAGAAGCTCCGGGTCCGTCACAGAGATCACCAGGTCCCGGCCGTCTGCTGCATTCTCTACAACCTGTAAAATTTCCACATCATATTCCTGAACGGCATCACCCTCCACATTAGAGAGGATGGTGGCAGGACCGGCGTGGACTTCCCCGGCGGCCGCAACCGGCATGGGATCGCCCAGCCGCTCGGTGAATTCGCCGGGGTCCAGCGTGCCGAAGACGCCGCTGGTGGTGTTGGCGTACAGATCACCCAAATCTGTGGCCAGGTCGAAATCCCCCCGCAGCTCACCGGCCTCTCCGATGGCACCCTTCTTCACCGCTTTCACGGTGGAGGGCAGAATGGATCCGGAGGCAAAGGGCATCAGGAGCGCCGTGTCGGCGTCCGTGATCCCGTGACCCAGAGCGCCGAAGGCGCCGCTTTCCGGGTCGTAATACGTCATGGTGCCGATGCCGGCCATGCTGTCCCGAATCCAGGCCCCAATGCAGTAGGCGCCCTTCTCGTTCTGTTCCGGGGAAACAGAGAGCGTCACGCTCCCGCCTTCCCGGCGGACCTGCAGGTCGGTGGCCGTCTCCCCATTCTCCTGGAGCAGGGATTGGAACTGCTCTGAGGAGGTTACGGAGACGCCGCCGCATTTGACGATGATGTCGCCGGTCTGCAGGCCGCAGTCATCCGCGGGCGTGCCGCTCTCCGGCGCCTTCACCACCATCACCCCGCGGGCAAAGAGCTTGATGCCCACCGTGTGGCCCACGGGGACCAGCATCCGGGCGGAGGTGTCCTGGTCCGCGCCGCCGGCCGTCACACCGGCAGCGCGCGCCGGCATGGCCGCGCACAACAGCAATGCCAAGACCAGCGCCGCTCCGCCCCGCAGCACGTGTCTCGCTTTTTGAAATGGTCCATACATGAAATCACCCCTTTCCGAAACGCGGCCGGCAAATCCGCTGATCTGCCGGCGAGATTATCATCTGCCGCAGGCGGAAAAACACGCCTTGCAAAATGCGGAAGCAGCCCCATGGCAGGCTTTGACTGTGCCGCCGCGGCGGCAAAAAAACAGGACCCGCAGGCAAATACCCGCAGGTCCTGGAAAAAAATCGTTCAATCCCGCTTATTGAAAATTTTGAAAATATCCTCGAAGGGGTCATCCTCCGGCTCCTCCGGCTTGGGCACGTCCTCTTCCTTCAGAGGCATGGGCTCTGCCGCAGCGCTCTGCTGGCCGGCGGCCCCCGCCTGGATGGGCGGCACCTTGGGCAGCTGCTCCGGCACCTTGTCAAAGCCGGTGGCGATGACGGTGACACGGATCTCGTCATCCAGCGTCTCGTCGAAGGTGGCGCCGAAGATGGTGAGCGCATCGGGATGAACCGCCGCCTGGACCAGGCTGGCGGCCTGTTCCACCTCCTCCAGACCGATGTCCATGGAGCCGGTGACATTGATGAGCACGCCCTTGGCCCCCTCGATGGACGTCTCCAGCAGGGGGCTGGAAACGGCCATCTTGGCGGCCTCCTCGGCCTTGCCCTTGCCGGCGGCCCGACCCACGCCCATGTGGGCCATGCCGGCGTTCTTCATGATGGCGGTGACGTCCGCGAAGTCCAGGTTGATGAAGCCGGTATCCCGGATCAGGTCAGAGATGGACTGCACTGCCTGGCGCAGCACGTCGTCCGCGATCTCGAAGGCGTTTGCAAAGGTGATCTTCTGGTCCGTGGCGTGCTTCAGCCGCTCATTGGGGATGATGACCAGAGAGTCCACCTTGTCCTTCAGCTCCGCGATGCCGGCCTCCGCCTGCTGCATCCGCCGGCGGCCCTCAAATCCGAAGGGCTTGGTGACCACCGCCACGGTGAGGATATCCATTTCCTTGGCGATCTCCGCCACGATGGGGGCGCCGCCGGTGCCGGTGCCGCCGCCCATGCCCGCGGTGATGAACACCATGTCCGTGTCCTCCAGCGCCTTGGCGATCTGGTTGCGGCTCTCCTCCGCGCTCTTGCGGCCCACCTCGGGGTCGGATCCGGCGCCCTGACCGTGGGTCAGCTTTTCGCCGATCTGGATCTTATAGGTGGCGCTGGATACGTTCAGCGCCTGCTTGTCGGTATTGACCGCCACAAAGTCCACGCCCTTGGTGCCGCTGCGGACCATGCGGTTGACCACATTGTTGCCGCCGCCGCCCACGCCGATGACCTTGATATTGACAACGGTATCGGGACCGGTCTCCAATCCAAATGCCATATAGTGGTGCCTCCTACTATCGTTTGTGTAAAAAGGGAGGATCGTCCCTTTGGATTCACAATATCCTGTATCTCATAACATTTAGTTTATTGTATGACACTTTCGCCCTCTGGTCAAGAGTCCATCGGGCTTTTCCCTCAGATTTTTGTCCGGAAAAAGGAGGGGCGGCGGTCCGTCCCCCCTGTCTCGGCAATCTTCTGCCAAATCCGCCACTCTCAGTCCAGCGTGAGGATCGGCGGATTCAGGTCCAGGCGGATGCTGCCCGTCTGGTTACTCTCCAGCTTGCTGATTCCCGCCTCCAGGATCTGCAGCATCCGGTCATAGTCCGCGTTGTACTCCATCTCCACAGAAAAGCGGCCGGCGTAGTCCATAGTCAGCCGGGACAGATCGTCCAGGTGGATGGCATCCACCCGGTCCGTCAGGCCCGCGGCGTCCAGCGCCGCCAGCAGCGCCAGCAGACTGGTCTGCTGATTGGCGAACTCCGTGGACAGGGCGATGTCCGTGCCCACCGAGGGGGCCAGCAGCTCACAGCCGTCGATCACCGCATAGTCCCCAGCCTGAGACGCCGGCAGCTGCTCCACGATCTTGCCCTTGGGACTCAGCAGCCAGGCGCTGCCGTCCTGGATCACCGCCAGGGGTGTACCGCACTCCGCCACATCGATCAGCAGAGTGTCCGGCAGCTCCCGCCGGATGCGGATGTCCTCAATGTCGATGTAGGGCAGCTGCTCCGCGATGCTGCGGGCGGCCTCGTACTTGTTCAGCAGAAAGAGGTTGTCGCCCAGCTGGATACCGCTGGCCTCGATCACGTCCTTTTCGGTGTACCGCTCAGTCCCCGTGACCTCGATGGTGTCCACCCGGAAGAACAGCGTCAGGGCCATCACCACGGCCGCGCAGATCACCAGCACGGACAGCAGCTTATAGAGGAAGCCGAAGTTTCCCCTCCTGCGCCGCCGGTTGGAATGTCTGCGTCTGGCCATGTCGTCTCTCCTACCCGTTTTCTGTCTCTTCCACGCGCACCGCGTCCGCCCCCAGAGCCCGCAGGTCCCGGGCCAGGTCTTCGTAGCCCCGGTCGATGTGGCAGATCTGGGAGACACGGGTCTCCCCCTCCGCCGCCAGAGCCGCCACGCACAGGGCCGCCCCGCCCCGCAGATCCGTACACCGCACTGGCGCGCTGTGAAGCCGCTCCACACCCGTGACCACCGCCACCCGGCCGGATACCCGGATGCTGGCCCCCATGCGGATCAGTTCGTCCACATGGCGATAGCGGTTTTCAAAGATGTTCTCCTCAAATACCGTGGCGCCCCGGCTGCGCAGCAGTGCCGCCATCAGCACCGCCTGCGCGTCCGTTGGAAAGCCGGGGTAGGGCGCCGTCTGCACCGGCCCCACGGCCCGCAGCCGCTCCCGGCACAGAGCCCGGATGCCTCCGCTGTCTGCCGTGACCGTGCAGCCCGCCTCCCGCAGGGCGGCGGTGACTGTGGACAGGTGCCCCTCCTCCGCGCCCCGGAGATAGATGTCCCCGCCGGCAGAGGCCGCCGCGCAGAGGTAAGTAGCCGCCGCGATCCGATCCGGCATGACCCGGTACGTACAGCCGTGGAGGTCCTGCCCGCCCTCTATGGACACGGCGGAGCTCCCCGCCCCGGACACCCGAGCCCCGCAGGCGTTCAGGAAGTTCTGCAGGTCCACCACCTCCGGCTCCCGGGCGGCGTTGGAGATCACCGTGACGCCCTCCGCCCCGCAGGCGGCCAGCATCAGATTCTCCGTGGCCCCCACGGATGGCATCCGCAGCACCACTTCCCGGCCCCGCAGCCGGTCCGCCCGGCAGTGGAGGAAGCCGCCCTCCTCCCGGATCTCCGCCCCCAGGTCCCGCAGGCCCGCAAGGTGGAGGTCGATAGGCCGGGGGCCCAGCTCGCACCCGCCGGGGTAGCTCAGGTCCGCCTGCCCGCACCGGGCCAGGATCGCCCCCAGGAAAATGGCGGAGGAGCGCATCTCCCGCATGAGTACATCCGAAATCTCACAGCGGCGCAGGGCGGTGGTGTCCACCGCCAGGGCATCCGCCTCCCAATGGGCGTCGCAGCCCAGATGCCGCAGGATGCGGATGGAGGCGTCCACATCCCGCAGCCGGGGGCAGCCCAGCAGCGCCACCTGCCCCCTTGCCAACAGCGTGGCCGCCAGAATGGGCAGGACGCTGTTCTTGGCCCCCTGGATCGTGACCTCTCCCTCCAGGCGGCGGCCGCCTCGCACCGACAAAAGCTGGCTCATATCCGTTCCCCTCCGAATCCAGAATGGTTCAACAGTCCATCCTATGGCCGGCGGGGTTTCGTGGTTACTGGCAGATTTCCAGCACGGTTTGATAAATTCGCTCTGTGGCGTCCCGGATTCCCAGGGCGGACATGGCCCGCTCCATGGAGGCCCGGCGCGCTCCGTCATGAAGGATGCCGCAGGCCGCCTGGAACAGCGCCTGACCGGAGCAGTCCTTCTCCAGCAGCACCGCGGCACCGCCGGCGTTTTCCAGGACCCTCGCGTTTTTTTCCTGGTGGTTGTTGGTGACATAGGGGGACGGCACGATCAGCGCCGGGACCCCCAGTGCCGTCAGCTCGCTGATGGTGGAGGCCCCCGCCCGGCAGAGCACCAGATCCGCCGCCCGCATGACGGCGGCCATATCATAGATGTACTCCCGCACCTGCAGCGCCGGGTGGTCCGCCAGGTCCACTCCCTTCTCCCGCAGCAGCTTCAGCAGCACTGGATAGCCATCCTTTCCGGCGCCGTGGATGTGGTGGAAAGGTTCCTTGGCCGCCTCCAGCGCCAGGAAGTCCGCCATCTGCCGGTTCATGCCCGAGGCCCCCAGGGACCCCCAGAAGGACACAAGCAGGGGCCGGCCGTCTTCCACGCCCAGGCGGCGCTTGGCCTCTGCCTTCGTCAGATGGAAGAAGTCCCGCCGCACCGGCGTACCGGTGACGATCACCTTCTCCGGGTGGCGGTAGTGCTCCCGGCAGGCCTCAAACCCCACCATGATCCGGTCCGCGAAGGGCTCCAGCATCTCCGTGGTGAGGCCGGGCACCATGTTGGACTCGTGAACGGCCGTGGGGATCCCCGCCTTGGCAGCGGCCTTCACCATAGGGAAGCTGGCGTATCCCCCCGTTCCGATGACCACGTCCGGCCGGAACTGCCGCAGAATGGCCCGGGCCTCTCCGGGCGCCCGAAGGAGGTTCCCCACAGAGACCAGGTTGTGCCGGATCTCCCGAGGCTTGAAGGACCGGTGGAAGCTGGAGATGTGGACGGTGCGGAAGTCGTATCCCGCCTTGGGGATCAGGTCCTTCTCCAGTCCCCGCTCCGCTCCCACGAACAAAAATTCTGTCTCCGGGTCCTTTTCGCGCATCAGCTGGGCCAGCGCGATAGCCGGGTTCACGTGCCCAGCCGTGCCGCCGCAGGTGAAGATCACCTTCTTCAATGATGCTTCCACTTTGCTGCACTCCAATCGAAAGATATGAGATAAAAGTGAAGGGAGAAGAGATTCGGTGTCCGGCACAGCCGGACATTTTGAGATTCCGCCTTTATCTCTTATCTTTTATCTCTTAACTCCTCTGGGTCGTACTACCCCGCCTTTGTAGGCTTCATCTGCCGGGATACCGACAGGACGATGCCCATCTCCGCCAGCTGGATGGACAGCGCCGTGCCGCCATAGCTGAAAAACGGCAGGGAGATGCCGGTGGTGGGCAGCAGGCCCGTCACCACGCCGATGTTCAAAAAGGTCTGAAGGCCCACCAGGGTCATGACGCCCACCACCATCAGGCTGCCGAACCGGTCCCGGGCATGAAGGGCGATCCAGAAGCCCCGGAGAATCAGCGCCGCGAACAGCAGCATGATAACGGTGGCGCCAATCAGGCCCAGCTCCTCGCAGACGATGGCGAAGATGAAATCGTTGTGCTCCTCCGGCAGATAGAGAAACTTCTGGCGGCTCTTCCCCAGGCCCACGCCCCACAGCCCGCCGGAGCCGATGGTGATGAGGCTCTGGCGCAGCTGGTAACCGGCTCCCTGGGGATCCAGCCAGGGGTTGTGCCACATCTCGATGCGGGAGGCGTTGTAGCCGATCACGCCCAGCACCAGATACAGCAGCAGTCCGGCTGCACCCATAGCCAGCCCCACCCATCTCCAGTGGATGCCGCCCACCAGCATCATCACCGCGCCGGCGCCCATGATGAGGATGGCGCCGGAGAGGTGGGGCTCGATGCCCACCAGGGCTGCCAAGACAATCAGCAGCACCGCATAGGGGGCGATGCCGTAGCGGAACGTCTGCATACGGTCCTTTTTCTTGGAGATGCTGTCGGCAAAATAGATCACCACCGCCAGCTTTGCGATCTCCGAGGGCTGGAACTGCAGCGAAGTACCTGGAATGCCCAGCCAGCGGGTGGCGTTGTTCCGGGTAATGGCCAAGGGGTTGCCCGGAACAATCACCAGGATCAGCAGAATGACGGCCAGATACAGCAGCGGCTTTGCAAGACCGCGGAACCGCTGATAGTTGATCTTGCCAATGAAGAGCATGGCCGCCACGCCCATGATGGCGAACACGCCCTGGCGGATAAAGTAGGACATGGGGTTCTGGCCGTCCGTCTCGTAATAGGCGGAGGGGAAGCTGGCGGACAGCAGCATCACCAGGCCCACGCCGGTCAACAGCATCACCAGGATGAAGAAGGGCAGGTCAATGGGCCCCTTGGCCAATTCCCGGCTCTCCTGCTCCAGCTCCCGCCGGCGCTGCTGGCGCTCCTGCCGGGCCAGGGCCTCTTCCCGACTCATGGGTCGCCGGCGGGCCGCCGGGGCTTTTTTCTGCCGTACCATACTGCTTCCCTCCTCTCGGGGTCTGTGGATCTTGCCGCGCTCCGCAGCGGGCCGGCGCAGAGTGCTCAGAATCGTCCCTGGACGCCCAGATAGGCCAGGACGCAGCCCGCCAGCGTCACCAGGGAGAATACCGCCACCAGCTTTGCCTCACTCCAGCCGGAGAGCTCCAGGTGGTGGTGCAGGGGGGCCATCTTGAAGAACCGCTTGCCGTGGGTCAGCTTGAAGTAACCCACCTGGATAATATCGGACAGCGTCTCCAGAATGTAGATGATGCCTACGGGGATCAACACCAGGGGCATATCGAACACAAAGGCCAGGGCTGCCACTGCGCCGCCCAGAAACAGGCTGCCGGTGTCCCCCATGAACACCTTGGCAGGGTGGTGGTTATAGACGAAGAAGGCTGCCAGCCCTCCCGCCATAGCCGCCGGGAACAGAGCCTGGATGCCGTAGGTGCTCCAGAGGACGCCGGCTACGGTGAAGAACGCCATCACCACAAAGGTGACGCTGGCAGCCAGCCCGTCGATGCCGTCGGTCAGGTTCACAGCGTTGACGCAGCCCACGATGACGAAGGCCGCGAAGATCAGATACACGATCCAGTTGATGGTAAAGCTCATGTTCAGGAAGGGGATATACAGGTCGTTTGTCAGCAGGCCCTCGTACCGCATCAGCACCAGGAACACCACCGCCGCCGCCAGCTGAAGGATGAACTTCTGCCGGGCCGTCAGTCCCTCGTTCTGGTGCTGGCGGACCTTGCGGTAGTCGTCCACAAAGCCGATCAGGCCGAAGATCAGGGCGAAGAGATACACGTAGAGGTGCCAGAACACCCCCTCCAGCATGAAGCTCCAACCCAGGATGAACACGGTGACGCCCGCACCCAGGATGAACATGATGCCGCCCATGGTGGGCGTGCCGGCCTTGGACTTGTGCCACGTGGGTCCGTCCTCCCGGATCTCCTGGCCGGCCTTCAGCTTGCGCAGCTCCGGGATGAGAAATCTGCCGATGAGCAGCGTCAGCACAAAGCTGACGGCCGCCGCGATCAAAGAAAGTGTCATATATCCGTCTCCCTCTCCTTCGCCGGGCACAGCCCCGGCCCTTTGGTACGTTCCTGATTCCAGCGGTTCTCCGGCGGCCGATCCTCCGCCGGATGTCCCGCCGTATCCCATTGTCCATGCGGCGCCGCCCACGGCTGACAGCCGCATTTCACGCGGACCGCCCGAAGTGAATTCGGCCGATTTCAAGGGTTTGCCTGCGGCAAACCGCTTGACGCCGGACGCCCGGCGGTCACTTCCCCGTCAAGTGCTCCGCCACGATCTCCCGTTCGTCCATGTGGTGCTTCTCGTGGTTCACTTCCTGGTAGGTCTCGTGGCCCTTGCCGCACAGGGCGATCACATCGCCGGGCTGCGCGTGGTCCATCGCCCAGTGGATGGCCTCCACCCGGTCGCAGATCACCTGGTAGGGGGTGCCGCTGCCCTCCAGGCCCGGCAGGATGTCGGCGATGATGGCCTCCGGGTCCTCGGTCCGGGGGTTGTCGGAGGTCACCACCACAAAGTCCGCCAGCTCCGCCGCCACGCTGCCCATAATAGGCCGCTTGGTCCGGTCCCGGTCGCCGCCGCAGCCGAACAGGGCCACGGTGCGTCCCTTGGCAAAGCCCTTCACGGTGCGAAGAATATTCTCCAGACTATCCGGCGTGTGGGAGTAGTCGATCAGGACCGTGTAGTCCTTTCCCGGCGTGGGGACCACTTCCACCCGCCCCTTCACATGGGGAACTGCAGCCAGCACCCGGGCGCTCTTTTCCAGAGGAACGCCCAGAGCCAGAGCCGCACCCAGCACATCCAGCGTATTATATACCATAAACCCGCCGGGAATGCCAACTTTGATGGGCGTGCGGCTATCCTTTGTCACCGCATCGAAGGCGATGTGGTCCGCCGCAAGGGTGATATGCTCCGCCCGCAGGTCTGCCGCGGCGTGCTCTGCATAGAAGTACTGCCGACATGCGGCGTTTTGCAGCAGCCGCTCTGTCCAGGGATCGTCGGCGTTGCAGACGCCCACGTCGCAGTTCTGGAACAGGATGGCCTTGGCGTCGCAGTAGGCTTCCATGGTCTTGTGGAAATCCAGGTGGTCCTGGGTCAGGTTGGTGAAAATGCCCACCGCGTAGTGGATACCGTACACCCGATCCAGCGCCAGAGCGTGGGAGGATGCCTCCATCACCACATGGGTGCAGCCGGCGGAGCGCATCCGGGCAAACAGCTCTTGGAGCTCCAGGGACTCCGGTGTGGTACGCTCAGTGGGCACCACCTCGTCGCCGATCAGATCCTGGTTGGTGCCGATCAGGCCCACCTTGGCCCCCAGCTCCTGTTCCAGGATGGCCTTGAGCAGATAGGTGGTGGTGGTCTTGCCGTTGGTGCCGGTGACGGCCACCATGGTCATGCTGTCTGCCGGATGGCCGTAATAGTTGGCGGCCATCACCGCCAGGGCCCGGCGGGAGTTCTCCACCAGGACATAGGGCACGGAGCTGTCCTCCGGCGGTCGCTCACACACCACCGCGGCGGCTCCCGCCGCCACGGCCTTTCCGATATAGGCGTGGCCGTCGGTGGCAAAGCCGGTCATGGCCACGAAGACGTCCCCGGGTGCCGTGGTCCGGGAGTCATAGCTGATACGGGTGATCTCCGTCTCCATGTCCGCGGTGGCGGACCGCAGGGAGAGCCCTGCCAGCAGCGTTTTCAAATGCATTGTATGCACACCCCTTTTGTTCAGTCTGGCAGCAGTTTGCCGTCCCTCATTATAAACAAGGGGATTTGCAAAGTATACGGAGGAAGGTGCCAAAAACCATGCAGAACCTGCTTTCTCAATCCAGGACAGAGTTGTCGCCGAACTGGACGGTCACCACCGTGCCCGCCGCCACCTCCGTGCCCGCAGGGAGAGACTGGGTAATGGCGTAGACATTGCCGGAGCTGGCTGTGGTGGTACCGGTGACCTTCATGATAAGTCCGGCGTTGGTGATGGCCTTGTTGGCCTCTGAGGCGCTCTTCCCCACCACATTGGGCACGGTGCAGGGGGTGTCCGGCTTCTCCTGCCCCAGGTAGAGGATGATGGAGGCATTTCCCGGCACGATGGCGCCGCCGGCGGGGGTCTGGTCGGTGACCGTGTCCCCGTCCCCCACAGTGCGGAAGGTGAAGCCCAGGTCAGCCAGCCGATCTTCAGCGGCCTCCCTGGTCTGTCCCACCACATTGGGAACCGTGGTGTCAGCGCCCACCAGCTCCTCGGCGGTGTAATCCGGCTCAACGCCCAGCAGAGGCAGGATCTCGCTCATGATCTGGCTGGCCACCGGGGCCACCATGGTGCCGCCGAACACGGCAGTGCCGGTCGTGCGGCTGGGGGTGTCCATGGTCAGCAGCATGATGTACTGTGGGTCGTCCGCCGGGGCGAAGCACATAAAGGACACCACCACGTCCTTGGTGCCGGTTTTATCCGCAGTGCCGGTCTTGCCGCCGATGCGGTAGCCCGTCACCTGTCCGTTGCGGCCGCCGCCGTCGGACACCACCCACTCCAGGCACTCCCGCACCTTGGCGGAGGTCTCCTCACTGATGACCTGCCGCACCGCTGTGGTCTCGTGCTGACTGAGGATGTTGCCCTCGTCGTCCAGCACCTGTTCTACCAGATAGGGGGTATACAGATAGCCGCCGTTGATGGTGGCTGCCTGGGCCCGGATCAGCTCCAGGGGCGTGACGTTGAAGGTCTGTCCGAAGGAGTAGGCCGCCAGGGAAACCACGTTGGAGTTGAAGCTGTCCTCATTGGCAAAGATGCCTTCCGCCTCCGCAGGCAGGTCGATACCGGTGGTCTCCATGAGGCCGAAGGACTTCAGATAGCGGTAGTATGCCTCCGTGCCGATCTTCAGGCCCATGGTGACGAAGGCCGGGTTGCAGGAGTTGCCGGTAGCCACCTTCAGGGTCTGGGTGCCGTGGCCGGCCCGCTTGGAACAGTTGATGGCTTTTCCCCAGCCCTCCACGTGGATGGAGCCGGTGCAGGTGAAGGTGGTGTTCATGTTCACCACGCCCTCCTCCAGGGCCGTGGCCAGCGTGATGGGCTTGAAGGTGGAGCCGGGCTCGTAGGTGTCCTGATAGCACTTGTTCCGCCACTGCTTGAACTGGATGGTGGCCCGGGCATTCGCCAGCGCCTGATTGTACGCCTCCTCCGTCTCGTAGGTGCTGCGGTTCTGCTGGATCTCCGCCAGAGCGGCATCCAATTCCGCCTGAAGTCCCTCAGTATAGATGGTGGAAAAGTCTCCCGGATCATAGTTGGGATAGGAGGCCATGGCCACAATGCCGCCGGTGTTCACGTCCATGACGATGCCGGTGCCGCCGTTGGCCGCGTCGTACTTATCCAGCATACTCTCCAGGCCCTTTTCCAGGGCGTACTGGACGTTGGTGTCCAGAGTCAGCACCAAGCTGCTGCCATTCTCCGCATCAAACATCTGCTCGCCGCCGCTGAACAACAACGGCGTGCCGTTTACGTTGGTAGGCGTGATGGTCAGTCCAGTGCTGCCGCTGAGCACGTCATCATAGGACGCCTCCAGCCCGTAGGCGCCCATATTGTTGGCATTGACGAACCCTATCACATTGCCTGCCAGAGAGCCGAAGGGATACAGCCGCTTGGTGTCCGGCGTCAGGGAGATGCCTTGGAGCCGGGTGGGCCGCCCGCCGGTAGAGATGAGAACGGTGTTGCCGTCCTCGTCCACCGTGGTAAGCTGGTTCCCCTCATCGTCGATCTCTCCGTTGATGAACCGGCGGACCTCGTCGGCCACGTCCTGGTCTACCTTCTTTTTGACCTCCCAGTATCGGTTGGCGGTGTTCTCCAGGTGCTCCAGGATGGTCTCCTCCTCCACATCCAGAATGCGGCTGAGGCCCCGGGCGATATACGCCTGGTCCAGCACCTCCGGCGCCGTGTAAGGCGCTCCCTTCTCGGCAGCCTCCTCGGCCGCATCCTGGATCTTCTGCTCCTGGGACTCTACAAAGTCCTGGACGCCACCGGGATCCAGTAAGACTGTCTCCGTGGAGTAGGAGATGGCCATGATCTCGCCGTTTTTGTCGTAGATCGTCCCCCGGGAGGCGCTGATGACCATGCTGTCGGTCTGCTGGCTCACCGCCTCGGCCTTCAGTTCGTCGTGCCGGTTGATCTGCAGATCGTACAGCTTCCAAAACAGCACTGTGAAGGAGGCCACACCCAACAGCAGCATGATGAGCATCGTCCTGCCCCGGATTACCTGGTTCGCCCGGCGGGCGGCGTCGCTCTTTCTTCTGGGTCTGTCCGTCATGCCTGTTCTCCTTTCGGAACGCCGGGGCCGCTTCCCCCGTCCATACGCAATACCAAAGCAAGGAGTAAGAAGGCCCCCTTCTTACTCCCCACCGTTCGCTTCATTATAGTGCGGCCGTCACTCGAAATATTCCACCACGGCGTAGATCCCGTGGTTCAGCGAGGTCAGCAAACGGCTGAGCAGATTGGACTCCTCCTGCTGATAGACCACGGCACTGTCGCCCTCCGACAGATCGATGTAATAGATCTGGCTGCTGCTGGGCTTGCTCATGCCCGCCGCCTCCGCCACCTCTTTCACGGTGGCCAGGTCAAACATCTGCTCGTGCTGGGCGGTGAGTGTGACGTTCTCCGTCTGCAGCTCCTCCAGCTGGTTCTGGAGGGACACCACCTCGTCGGAGATGATCGTCAGCTGGATGTAGCCCATCAGCACCATCACTGCAAGGCCGATGGCCGCGCCCACGCCCAAAACGGAGAGGACGGACACCTTCTGCCGCTGGCGTACCTGCGCCTTGGAGAGGCTCCGCACCCGGGGCTTCGCCTTGGGGACGGCCTCTACCGCCGTCTGGTGACGGGGAGCCTCTCCGGCGTGCCGAAGAGCGCGCTCCCGGACTTCCCGGTCCAGGTCGTACGCCAAGTCCCCATATACCGCGCTGCGGCTGTTGTACCGCAGTTCCCGCGCTGCTGCCAAAGAAGGTCCCTCCTTTTGCTCCGCCATACCGGCACGGAGCCGTTCTCACACACATTAACACCGGATGGTCCCGGTGTGGTCAAAGGTCAAAGCCGCACTTTTCCGCCACCCGCAGCTTGGCGCTGCGGGCCCTTGGATTCTCCTCCAGCTCCGCGCCGCCCGCCGTGACGGGCTTGCGGGTCACCAGCCGCACCTGGGGCTTTTTGCCGCACACGCACACCGGAAACTCCGGCGGGCAGACGCATCCCCGGGCCAGCTCCGCCAGCGTCCGCTTGACGATCCGGTCCTCCAGAGAGTGGAAGGTGATGACGGCCAGGCGACCGCCGGGGTTCAGCCCGTCCACCGCCGCCCGCAGCATGGGGGGCAGGGCATCCAGTTCACCGTTGACCGCGATCCGGATGGCCTGAAAGCTCCGCTTGGCCGGGTGCTGCTTCTCCCGCAGAGCTGCGGGAGGCATGGCGCTCTTGATGATCTCCACCAGCTCCAGGGTGGTCTTCACAGGCGCGGTCTCCCGCGCCCGGACGATGGCTCTCGCGATGGCGGGGGCGTACCGCTCCTCGCCGTATTCAAACAGGATGCGCCGCAGCTCCTCCTGGCTCCAGGTGTTCACGATGTCCGCGGCGCTCAGGGGGGCGGAGGTGTCCATCCGCATGTCCAGCGGGGCGTCCTGCATATAGGAGAAGCCCCGTGAGGCGTCGTCCAGCTGGGGAGAGGACACGCCCAAGTCAAAGAGCATCCCGTCGGCGCCGCTGACACCGCACCGGGACAGGACCTCCTTCAATTCCGAAAAGTTGCTGTGGATCAGCGTCACCCGGGCCAGCCAGGGGGCCAGACGGTCCTGCGCCGCGTCGATGGCGGCCTGGTCCCGGTCGATGCAGATGAGCCGCCCGGTGGTCAGCCGACCGGCGATCTCCCGAGAGTGTCCGGCTCGTCCCAGGGTGCCGTCCACATAGATCCCATCGGGGCGGATGTTCAGTGCTTGGATGCAGGCGTCCAGCAGAACAGGCTTGTGCGTGTATTCCATCGGCACTCACCCGCGGCTGCGCCGGACACGGGCCAGGGCGTCCATGGCCGCGGCCATATCGTCGCTCTCCAGCATCCGCTGCTCCCGCTCCGTCCAGGTCTTCTCGTCCCAGATCTCGGCGAAGGAATTCAATCCCACGATGGTGGCGGTCTTTTTCAGTCCCGCGTGGGCCCGAAGGCTGGCAGGGATCAGCACCCGCCCCTGGGCGTCCGGCTCACACTGGACGGCGTTGGCGTATAGCAGCGTCAGCGCCCGGGCCTCTGTATAGGAGAGGTCGTCCATCTCCTCGGACATCTGGTCCCACTTGGCCTGAGGGTAAATGGTCAGGCAGTGCTCCGCGCCGATGGTAATGTAGAACGTGTCGCCCAGGGCCTCCCGCATGGCGGAGGGGATCACCAGACGGCCCTTGGAGTCGATGCTGTTGTTGGATTTTCCCAACAGCCTGGCCACGGTTGATCCCCCCTTTCCCGCGTTTTTTGGGTCTGGATGGGGTCTCTTTGGCACTTAATCTCTACTTTTACCCACTTTTCCCCACCACATGCTCTGAGTATAAGCGAAATTGGCCGGGATTGCAAGCAGTTTTTTCCGGGAAAACCGCCGCTAAGAACGCCAAATTATGGCATTTTTCGGCCAAAATCGCCATTTTAAAACAGATGTTCGACATCTCTTTGACAAGTTTACGTAAAATAAAAAACACCCCATGACGCAAGAACTTGTGCCATGGGGTGCTTTTTTTCATTTTCTCCGCAACATCTAGAGTATTCCAAAAAAGTTTCGCCAAATCCTTTGGCGTTTTTCACAAATTTTTAAGATTACGGTTGACCTGCGGCATCACTCCTCGCCGCCATCCTCCTGGGGCGGGGTCCTGCCGTCCAGCTTGTCCCGCTGCTCCTGCATTTTGGCAGCGGAGGCACTGCGGAACCGCACCCGCTGCTGCTTCACCTCATCCAGCGCCATCTGCACCGCCTCCTCCGTGCGGGCCAGGGCGTCCTCGGCATACTCATTGGTCACCTGGTACAACTGGCGGCAGCGCTCCTCCGCCCGGGCCACCATCTGGCGGGCCTTCTCCTTGGCCGCATAGAGCACCTCGCTGTCGGACACCTTGGTCTTGGCATCCAGCTCCGCCTGACGCATCATCCGGTCCACGTCCCGTTTGGCATCCTCCACAAACTTGTCCCGGGCGGAGAGCAGCTCCTGGGCGCGCTTGATCTCCACCGGCAGCTGGGCCCGCAGCTCGTCCAGCAGATCCAGCAGCTCGTCCCGGTCCACCATGCTCATATTGGGTTTCAGGGCCGGGGACTTGGCGTCCTCGATCCGCTCGTACAGCATATCGATCAAACGGTTCACATCATTTGCCATGGGACTCATCCTTCCTTCTTTTCCGTCATCTCCCGCACCAGAGGCACGATGGACGCGGGCAAATAGTTTTCAAGCGGCTGGTGATAGCGGATCATCTCCCGAGCCATGGAGGAGCTGAAGTGCTGATATGCCGCGCTGGCAGGCAGTAGCAGCGTTTCCAGCTCCGGATGGATCCCCCGGTTGATGAGAGCCATCTGATATTCCACGTCAAAGTCCGTGGTGTTGCGCACGCCCCGGACGATGGCGGAGGCATGGTGCCGCACCGCGAAATCCGCCAGCAGGCCCGGCCACAGCTCCGCCTCCACATTGGGCAGGTCCGCCACCGCCGTCCGCACCAGCTGGAGCTTCTGCTCCGGTGTGAACATCTGGTTTCGCTTTTCAGCGTTGGGGCTGACACAGACACAGACCCGGTCAAAGCAGGCAGCCGCCCGCCGGATGATATCCAAATGCCCCAGGGTGATGGGGTCGAAAGAGCCGGAGCAAATCGCTGTTCTCATGGGGGTCATTCCTCGTTTTCTCGGTCTCCGCCCCGGCGGATCAGCGTCAGGGCGATCCTGCCGTAACGGTAGGTGCGGCGCACCCGGTAGGGCGCCGCAGGCGCCGGAAGGCTCCGGTCCGCCGGGTGTTCTGCCACAATTATACCATGGGGATTGAGAATGTCAAACGCTGTCAGATGGGCGACGGCGGGCTCCAGCAGCCCCGCCTCATAGGGAGGGTCCAGAAACACGATGTCAAACCGCTCCCGCAGTGACCGCAGAAACTCCATGGAGTCCCCCGCCACTACCCGGGCCCGGTCCTGGAGCTCCGTCAGCTTCAAATTCTCCCGAATCAGCTTCACGGCGTCGGCCCGCCGGTCCACGAACACGGCAGAGGCGGCACCCCGGCTGAGGCACTCGATGCCCAGCTGGCCGGTTCCGGCGAACAGGTCCAGCACCCGGCGCCCCTCGATGTCGAACTGCAGGGCGCTGAAGAGCCCCTCCTTCACCCGGTCGGTGGTGGGGCGGGTCTCCGTCCCTTCCAGCTCCTTCAGCCGGCGGCCGCGGGCAGTGCCGGTAATCACACGCATGGTTTTTCCTCCTCTCGGTGCCTCCGGTTCTCGCGGGCGCCGGAGATCAGGTACAGGATCAGCCCCGTCCAGACGAAGCCGAACAAAATGGCGTGGGTGGCGGTGAATGCCTCTCCATACAGCGCCACGGACAGCAGCAGCTGCATGGTGGGGTTGATATACATCAGAATGCCGGAGAGGGTCATTGGCGTGGTTTTCATGCCGGCGGCGAAGAACATCAGCGGCACAGTGGTCACCACGCCGGACACCGGCAGCAGCAGCCACTGCCAACCAGAGAGGACCCCGGCGGCGCCGGTGCCGTGGGCCTCCATCCAGAAGATCAGCACCAGGGCAAAGGGCGCCAGGGTCAGCGTCTCCACAAAGGTGGAGACCGCCGCGTCGGAACGGACCTGCTTCTTCAGCGCCCCGTAAACAGCAAAGCTGCCGCCGATCACCAGGGCGATCCAGGGGATCTGCCGGTAGCGGATGACAGTGATTACCAGTCCCGCGAAGGTCACCGCCACCGCCAGCCACTGGAGCTTTGTCAGCCGCTCCCGGAACAGGACCGTCCCCAACAGGATCGCCAGGATGGGATTCATATAGTAGGCGAGGCTGGAGTCGATCATGTGCCCGTTGGCCACCGCCCAGATGTAGACGCCCCAGTTGACGCAGACCACGCAGCCCGCAGCGGCCAGCAGCCCCCACTCCCTCCGGTCCCGGAACGCGGCCCGCACACCGGCCAGCCGGTCCCGCCGCAGCAGCAGGATGCCTCCGGTGAGCACCATGGACCACACGATGCGGCTGGCCAGCACATACAGGGAATCCACCTGGGCCAGCAGCTTCCAGAAGATGGGCAGCAGGCCCCAGATGACATAGCAGGTCAGCACATACAGCGGGCCCTTGTTTTTCATTGGGTCGCTCTCCTTTCCCCTCCAGCCTTCACCTCTGTGGCCTTCAGTTTCTGAAAAATCCCGTGATTTGTCTATTTTACGGCAAGCCGCGGAAGATTTCAATAGCTTTCCGCGCCGGAGCCGGGTCTTTTTTAGACTTGTACTTTCACGGGGAATCGTATATAATAAGGTTCTCAAAGTACAGGCTGTGGACAGCCGCTGTCCAGAGCAGGCGGCCCGCCGCCCTTCGTGCCAAACTCCTGGGAAAGAAAGGACGTTCTCATGATTCAATTCAAGTCTGACCACGGCGATATCACCGTCAGCAGCGCCGTCTTCTCCAACATCACCGGCATGGCGGCCACCAACTGCTTCGGCGTCAAGGGCATGGCCTACCGCTCCATGACGGACGGCCTGGTGCATCTGTTGCGCCGGGAGGCCATGAGCAAGGGCGTCAGCATCACTTATCACGACGACAACTCCATCTCCATCGAGCTCCACATCATCGTGGAAAACGGCGTCAATCTCCCCGCGGTCTGCCGCTCCATCATGAATGAAGTGCGCTATGTCGTCACCCGGAACACCGGCGTCACCGTCAAGGACGTGGACGTGTGCGTGGATTCCATGACCCTGTGAGGGAGGAACGAGACAGATGAACGAACAAATCACCGGCGCACTGTTCAAGCGGATGGTGCTCCACGGCGCAGCCGTCATCACGGCCCAGAAGCAGGCCATCAACGACCTGAACGTCTTTCCCGTGCCCGACGGCGACACGGGCACCAATATGTCCATGACCATCGGCACCGCCGTGACGGAGCTGCGCAAGAGCGAGCCCGCCACTGTGGAGCAGGCGGCCTCCGTCACTGCCTCCGCCCTGCTGCGGGGGGCCCGCGGCAATTCCGGCGTCATTCTCTCCCTGCTGTTCCGAGGCCTGTCCAAGGCCCTGAAGGGCCGGGAGACTGCGGACGCCGCCGCTTTCGCCGCCGCCATGCAGGAGGGTGTCTCCGCCGCCTACAAGGCGGTGATGAAGCCCGCCGAGGGCACGGTACTCACCGTCTCCCGTCTTGCCGCCAAGCAGGCGGTGGACACAGCCGCCGCCGGAGAGACGGACCTGGAGCGGGTCCTGGAGGACGCCATCCGAGTGGGCTATGCCGCCCTGGCCCAGACCACCGAGATGAACCCGGTGCTGAAAAAGGCCGGCGTGGTGGACGCCGGCGGCAAGGGCTATCTCCTGATCCTGGACGGCATGCTGGCGGAACTGCGGGGCGAGCCCATGCCCGAGACGGAGGCTGGCGAGTCCAGAGAGGAGAAGGCAGACTTCGCCACCATGGCGGCGGAGGACATCACCTTCGCCTTCGACACGGTATTCATCGTCCGCAAGGCCATGGCCGATATCTCGCTGGAGCCGCTGCGGACATATCTCAACAGCATCGGTGACAGTCTGGTGATCGGCGAGGACGACGAGGCCTTTAAGGTCCACGTCCACACCAACATCCCCGGCAACGCCCTGAACGAGGCCCAGAAATACGGTACCCTGGAGCTGGCCAAGATCGAGAACATGCGGACCCAGGCGGACGACCTGGCCGCGGGCAAGCACGTCCAGAGCACCGATGACCTGGACGCGGTGGAGGCGGAGCTGGAGTCCGTCCCCGCGGAAGAAACGCCCGCCGTGGCGGCGCCGGAGAAGCCCTACGGCTTTCTGGCGGTGTGTGCTGGGGACGGCCTGGCCGCCGTGTTCCGGGACCTGGGGGCCGACGGTGTGGTGTCCGGTGGGCAGACCATGAACCCCTCCACCGAGAGTATTCTGGAGGGCGTGAACAAGATCCCGGCGGAGACGGTGTTCGTCCTGCCCAACAACGGCAACATTATTATGGCAGCCCAGCAGTGTGCCGCCCTGACGGAGAAGCAGGTGGTGGTGATCCCCACCAAGACCGTGCCCCAGGGCATCACCGCCATGATGAACGTGGATTTCGACGCGCCGGATGCCCAGACCATTACTGACGCCATGACGGGAAGCCTCAGCTCCGTCACCACGGCCCAGATCACATACGCCGCCCGGGACTCCGACTTCGACGGCTTCGCCATCAAGGAGGGCGATTATCTGGCCCTGGAGGAAGGCAAGCTCTTCGACACGGACGATTCCCTTGACACGCTGCTCCACAAGCTGGCGGAGGACGCCGCCGGGCGGGAGGCCTCCTTCATCTCCCTGTACTTCGGCGAGGATGTGCAGGAGGCGGACGCTCAGAAGGCCGGGGCCCTGTTTGAAGAGGTGTGTCCCGGTGCGGAGGTGGCGGTCCTCTCCGGCGGACAGCCTGTGTACTATTATATTATCAGCATGGAATAAAGCATCAGGAGGTGTTTCTGTTTCTTTCAAGCAGAGACACCTCTTGCTTTTTGAAAAGGAGGCGCCCTATGAAGACCTGGAAGCTTCTGCTGCTGGCCCTGGTGCCCGGCCTGTGGGGCTGGCTGTGCAACTGGCTCACCGCCCTGTCCCTGAACGGCCCTGCCTTCCTGTTTACACTGGCCTTTTATATCCAGGTGCCTGCAGCCATCGTGTTCTGCCTCTGGCTGGGGCATCTGTGCGGCCGCTCCGAAAGGAGCTACCCCGCCTGCCTGCTGCTGACCCAGTGGCCCAGTCTGGTGAGCTTTGCCCTGTACGTGTGGCAGTTCCACTTTGTCTCCAGTGAGGCCCGGAGCTTCCTGCTGGCGGGGCTGGGGCAGTACCCCGGCCTCCCGCTGTTTTCTCTGGCCTGCCGGCTGGTGATCCCCTTTTCCAATCACAGCTGGGGCCCGCCGGAAACCTTGGCGGCCAATGCGCTCTCCCTGCTGATGCTGGCGGTGCTGTTCTCCCTGGGCTTCCTATGGGGCCGGCGGAGGCGGTGACCCGGCCCCCTCTCCTGAAAAATGCCCCAGCCCGGGCCTGACGGCCCGGGCTGGTTCTTTAATGCCTGTACCAGATCAGCATACTGAGTTGAGTCTCCTCCGTCCCCGGGTTCCGGTAGCGGTGGGGCTGGTCCGCCGGGAAGCGCAGGGAGTCGCCGGTCCGGAGCCGGTAGGTCTCCCCCGGCAGGCCGATCTCCGCCTCCCCGGCGAAGACGGTCACATACTCCTCCGTCCCCGGCAGATGGGGCTGGGCCTCCAGTGCGCCGCCGGGGAGCATCACGATCCGATAGGTCTCGAACCCCCGCTCCCCGTCAAAGGGGAAGGCCGGGCAGTTCCGGTACCTCCCCCCATCCTCCTCCAGAATCGGCGCGTCATCGCCCCGCAGCAGCACCGGCCGCTCCCGGGCCGGCTCCACCAGCGAGGTGAAAGACACCTTGTAACCGTTGGCGATCTTCCACACCATGGAGATGGTGGGGTTCACGTCCCCCTTCTCGATCTGGGCCAGCATACTGCGGGACACCCCCGTCAGACGGGCGGCCTCGTCCAGAGTCAGCCGCTTCTCCTCCCGGAGCCGCCGGGCGTTCTCCGACACCACTGCGTTGATCTCCAAACGTTTCTCCCCTCTCTATTGACAAGATATTAGATGAATCATATAATATACAGGAAATCCAGTATCTTGAAAAAATTCCATTGGATATTGTACTGCACCCGGAAACGGTCCGTCAAGAGCGGTGCGGTAGTTTCCCGGCGCGGCACCAAAAGGAGGAGTCGTATGCGCAGACTGAGAGCCGCCGCACTTTCCGAGGTGGAGCTGGCTATGGACATCATCAACCAGGCCAAGGCCCACCTGCGGGCACAGGGGATCGACCAGTGGCAGACGGGCTATCCGGACCGGGACTGCCTGGAACGGGACGTCCGAACGGGAAAAGGGTATTTTCTGGAGGAGGACGGCATCCCTCTAGGCTACCTCTGCGTCGATTTCGACGGAGAACCGGCCTACGACCATCTGAACGGCACCTGGGCCCGGGAGGAGCCCTATGTAGTGGTACACCGCCTGGCCCTATCCGACGCGGCCCGGGGCCGGGGCGCCGCCGGTACGGCCTTCCAGCTGGTGGAGGACCTATGCCGGGATCGGGGGGTCCGGGAATTTCGGGTGGACACAGACGCGGGAAATCATAAAATGCAGCATATCCTGGCCAAGCAGGGGTTTCAGTACCGGGGCACCATCCGGTTCGACAACAGTGAGAAAATCGCCTATGAAAAGCGCCTCTGACCGCCCTCCCCCCCCCGCTGAATCAGGAACAGCCGGCCCCCACCAGGGCCGGCTGTTCTCAGTTTTCCATACAGGGTTACAGGGCCGCCATCTGGGCCGCCACGCTCTCCTCGCAGCTCCGCTGAGCCTGGAGGGTTTTTTCCATCAGCTCTTCCAGCGTCCACCCCAGCCGCTCGGCCCCGGTCTTGATGACGTCCCGGGAGCAGCCGGCGGCGAACTTCTTGTCCTTGAACTTCTTCTTCAGGGAGCTGACCTCCATGTCCTGGCAGCTCTTGCTGGGGCGCATCAGCGCCGCCGCGCCGATGAGGCCCGTCAGCTCGTCCGCGGCAAAGAGGACCTTCTCCATCTCCTCCGTGGGCTCCACGTCAGAGCACAGGCCGTATCCGTGGCTGCATACGGCGTGGATGAGCTCGTCGCTGCAGCCGATCTCCGCCAGCAGCTCCGGAGCCTTTTTGCAGTGCGCCTCCGGCCACTTCTCAAAGTCCACATCGTGGAGCAGGCCCACGGCGGCCCAGAAATCCGCGTCCTCGCCGTAACCCAGCTCCTGAGCGTACCAGCGCATGACGCCCTCCACCGTCAGGCCGTGCTGGATATGGAAGGGCTCGGCATTGTACTTGCGCAGCAGCGCCAGGGCCGCGCTTCTCTCGGGACATGCTTTCATCTTTGATCGCTCTCCTTTTGTAAAATCAGACCGGGGCAGCATCCCGGGGATCCGGGTCGCCCTCCAGGGTGACGAAGTAGTCGTAATAGGGCAGCAGGAAGGTGAAGTCCTGTCTCAGGCGCTCCACGATGTCCCGGCTGAACAGCTCGTCCGTCAGCTTGTCATTGTGACAGATGGTGAAGCTCCTGGCCCGGTACCAGGGCTCCAGCAGTTTGGAAGGGGCCGGGGCCCTGGGGCGCTTGTAGTCCTCCGTCTCCAGGACAAGTTCCTTCTGGCGGTTCAGCTTCCGCATCAGCTTCTCCATGGCGGCGGGGTCCCGGTCGATCCGGGCCCGCAGCTTGGCCATCGTCAGCGGCTTGGGCATATAATACCCCATGCCGCAGGTCCACCCCTCCGGCATCAGCTCGAACCAGAAGGTGGGGTGGGCCGTCCACTCCTCCGAGGGCTGCTCGATAGAGAACCACAGGCTCTCCTTATAAGGCCCCCGGCCGTGGAGCCGCCGGACGTCCCGGTAGATCCGGGTCACCTTGCGGATGAGCCCCAGATCCGGCCGCTTGGCGGCGATGTAGTCATAGAGCTCGTCCCCCAGCTCCCGCATGGGCTGATAAAAGTGCGTCAGATAAATCTCCTTGTGAGCTTCAAACCAGGCCCGCTCGTTGTTGAAGCGGATGCCCCACATAAAGTCCACAGTCTCGTCTGTAAAGCCGGTAAACATCCCGTTCCTCCCGCTGGATTTCAAAATTTAAGATTTAGTATAACACATTTTCCGGCCATGGAAAAGAGGGGAACGGCGTTTTTTCGGCGCCCTTCCCCTCTTTCCGCTCACAGCGCCCGCTCCAGCAGGGCCATCAGCTGGTCCGCCTGACGGTAGGATTCCTCTCCCAGCTCCTTCAGCAGCCGCCCCAGGCAGGGGTCTGTGGTCTCCTCCCCCGCCCGCAGGTAGTTCATGCCGTTGCAGGCCTCCACATGGTACCGCTCCCGCAGGGCGGGGCACCAGCTATCTATGGAAATCCGTCCGCTGGCCACCGCCGGGCGGTAGCAGTTCCCAGTGATGAGGTAGTAGGCCGTCATCAGCCGCCGGGCAGCTGCGCCCGACGCGTTTGCCAAATCCCGCATCGTCCCCCGGGCGAAAGCCGGTGCCCGCCGGGCGAATGCCTGATAGGTCCGCCTATCTGCCAGCTCCACTTCGATGAACCCTTCGATCACTCCCAGTTCCTCCTGCGCCATGGTGCCCATGCAGCAGGGGTTCTCCTCCGCACCGGGCAGGTGCTCCAAGTCCTCACCGGCCGGCGGCTGGGAAGCCCGCGGTGCGGCACCAGAGGCCAGGGGCGCCATCGCGGGCACCGCCGGCTCCCGCAGGTCGGGATAGGGCTCCAGGTTGGGGGCCACCCGCCGCCAGATCTGGTCGTATTTCCGGAAGTCATAGGTCTCCGGAGTATGTATGGTCTGTTCCATCCAGGTCCCTCCTTTTCTCCCCAGTGTATGCGCTTGGGAAAAAACGGTTCCTGTTGCAAAAATCACACGTATGAAATTCGCCCCAGGGTTAAAATATCATAGGACGAGAGTTCCCTTTTTCATTGCTTTTTCCCGTTGTTTCTGTTAAAATAGGGAAACTGCGAGGATTGATGCCAGCAAAGGAGGTTCCGATTGTATGCTGGAATTGAAACATATCAGCTACGCCGTCCGGGAGGGCGACAGTGAGCTGGGGATCTTAAACGACATCTCCCTGACCATCGACGACCACCGACTGGTGGTGTTCACCGGTCCCAACGGCGGCGGCAAGACCACCCTGGCCAAGATCATCATGGGTCTGGTGAAGCCCACCGGCGGCCAGATTCTGTGGAACGGTCAGGATATCACGGACCTGGGAATCACGGAGCGGGCCCGTCTGGGCATCAGCTACGGCTTCCAGCAGCCCCCCCGGTTCAAGGGGCTGACGGTCCGCAACCTGCTGACCATCGCCTCCGGGAATGAGAAGCTGTCCAAGGACCAGTGCTGCCAGTACCTGACGAAGGTGGGCCTGTGCGCCAATGACTATCTGGACCGGGAGGTGGACGCCTCCCTCTCCGGCGGCGAGGTGAAGCGCATCGAGATTGCCACCATCCTGGCCCGCAGCAGCCAGCTGATGATCTTCGACGAGCCGGAGGCGGGCATCGACCTGTGGAGCTTCGCCCGGCTGACAGAGACGTTTGAACAGATCCACGCCAGCGGCACCGCGACCATGATTATCATCTCCCACCAGGAGCGGATCATCTCCTTGGCAGACGAGATCATCGTGGTGGGCGACGGGGAGCTGCGCCACCGGGGCACACCTGAGGAGATCCTGCCCCAGATCCTGGCGGACACCCTGTCCGGGTGCCCGGTGCTGACGAAAGAAGGTGCTGCTGTATGATGGACACACAGGTGGACCGGGAGCTGCTGGAGAAGATCGCGGACCTGATCGGTAAGCCCGTGGGGGCCTTCAACATTCGTAAGGACTGCGGCTGTGACGGCCGGGTGTCCACGGAGCACATCAAGATCGACGACCGGACCGACGGCCACGCCGGCATCGACATCCGGATTCTGGACGGGACCAAGGGCGAGACCTGCCACATCCCCGTCATCATCACCAAGTCCGGTGTGGAAGAGACGGTGTACAACGACTTCTACATCGGCGAGGACTGCGATGTGGAGATCGTGGCCGGCTGCGGCATCCACAACTGCGGCGACCAGGAGTCCCGCCACGACGGCATCCACACCTTCCATGTGGGCAAAAACTCCCATGTCCACTACTCGGAAAAGCACTACGCTGAGGGGGACGGCAGGGGCGAGAAGATCATGAACCCCCAGACCATCGTGTATCTGGAGGAGGGCGCCTCCATCCAGATGGACACGGTGCAGATCCGGGGCGTGGACTCCACCAAGCGGTACACCAAGATCGTCTGCGGCAAGGGGGCCGAGGCCGTCATCACAGAGCGGCTGCTGACCCACGGCCGCCAGGTGGCGGACAGCGACATGGTCATCGAGCTGAACGGTGAGGACGCCAAGGGCCGGGTCATCTCCCGGTCTGTGGCCCAGGACGAGTCCTCCCAGGTGTTCCGCCCCTGCGTGGTGGGCAACGCCAAGTGCTTCGGCCATGTGCAGTGCGACTCCATTATTATGGGACAGGCCAAGATCAGCTCCGTGCCGGAGATCGCCGCCAACGACACCGAGGCCCAGCTGATCCACGAGGCCGCCATCGGCAAGATCGCCGGGGACCAGCTGCTGAAGCTGGAGACCCTGGGCCTCACCGAGGAGGAAGCGGAGGACCGGATCCTCAAGGGATTTTTGGCATAAAGACAGACCGTGGGGCGGCTGGCCGGAGGGCCGGCCGCCTTTTTTTGCTTCCCCGCCCCCAGAGAGGGGGCTTTCTTCTGGAGGCGCCGCAGGGGCGGCAATCTGCCGCCCGGGTGAATTCAGCCATGAGGATGGCTGGGCAATGCGCCCCCCATTTTCTTTTCGGTCTTGCCGAAAAGAAAACGGGCCGCGCCCGGTCCAAAAGAAAAGGCCGCTTTTAGCGCACGCCGGCGCATTCGCGCCTCTGTGCTGACGGGGTCGGCGTATCGGTACAAGCGCCGATTTGGGCTTGCCTTCGGGCACGCTATCATCTTCTGCGAGGTCGTGACTGCTGTCCCGTGGCGGATGGTGCCGACAGCGTCAGGGTGCAAGGATGCATTCGACCAGCTTCTCTTTCCGCGCCTTCCGCTTCGCTAGGCGCTGCCTGGTTCTTCGCGGGAGCGTGAGCGGCAGCGGGGAGAGGGGCAGGGGGGTATCCCTGTACCTCCCCGGGCTGGAGGTTTCCCCAAGGGCGGCGCGTTTCCGTCTCTGACTGCCGCAAGGGACTGCCAACCTTCCCCCGCCGGCGGCAGGAGGGCTGCGCCTGCGCAGGCCGACCCGCCGAACATGTTTTCTTTTCCACCGGGCGCGGCGCATTTTCTTTTTGATGTCTCAAAAAGAAAATGGGGCGCGCATCCCCTGCGGGAGCGGAATCCCCCGCGGCCGCCGTTCGGCGGCCCATCCCTCTCCCTGCCGGGATAGAGAATTTTTTTCAAATCCGTGTAACGAATCCCCCGCCAGCCGGACATACCTGACAGAGAGGAGGGAGATGCCCTTGGCCAACATGGAAGAAATTTACCAGGCCCATGCCAGGACCGTCTATAAATTTCTCCTCTCCCAGTGCCATGACGCCGACCTGGCGGAGGAGCTGACCCAGGAGACCTTCTACCAGGCCGTCCGGTCCATCGACCGGTTCAACGGCTCCTGCAAGGTGTCCGTCTGGCTGTGCCAGATCGCCAAGCACCTGTGGTACCAGCACCTGCGGAAACGAAAACCGGAGGAGCCCCTGCCGGAGGACGGCCTGCCGGGCCCCTCCGCGGAGGAGGACGTGCTCACCCGGCAGGGCCATCTGGACCTGCTGCGGCAGATCCATGCCCTGCCCCCCAGCACCCGGGAGGTGGTGTACCTCCGGGCCTTCGGGGGCCTCAGCTTCCGGGAGATCGGGGACGTGCTGGGACGGACGGAGACCTGGGCCCGGGTGACGTTTTACCGGGGCAAGGAGGCACTGCGGAAAGGAGGAGCAGACCATGAAGAACATTCCTGAATTATCCTGCGCCATTGTGGAGGACCTGCTGCCCACCTATGTGGAGAGGCTGACCTCGGAGGAAACCAACATGGCGGTGGAGGCCCATCTGGCGTCCTGCCCCGCCTGTGCGGCCAAGCGGACCGCCATGGGGGCGAAGGAAACGGAAGCGGCGGGTCAAAACGCCGAAGAGACCGCCCGGGAGGTGGACTATCTGAAAAAGGTGCGGCGCAGGAACCGGCGGAGAGTATGGCTGGCGGTGGCCTGCACCACGCTGGTGCTGGCGGCAGTGATTCTTACAAAAATCTTCATCATTGGCGGGCCGGGACAAGCCAATGATGTGGGGGTTCGCCTCGTGGAAATTGTGGATGGGGACACCCTGTCTGTCAATGTGGACTGCCTGTATGCTGTCAATGCCTTCTACGGCTGGGAACAGGATGAGACAGAAGATGGGGTTGTTTCTTTCACCGCCCGTGAAGCGAGAGCCTCTTTCATTCACCCAAACGATCTAGTAGACCTTCGGGTCCCACTGGAGGGGCTTAAGGAAGTCTGGGTCTGTGGCAGGCTGGTCTGGCAGAACGGCACCACTATTCTTGAATCCACACTGTGGATCTACGACGCCCGCACCCCCTATGTAGGCGACGCCACTGCCGTGGGGAACCTGGTCCATGAGATCGGCCTCTGGCTTTCCAGTATGGAGCTCCCCTATAACTACACCATCAGCCTGCAAACCACCAGCGAGCCCTATGGCCTGACCATTCACTTCGACAGCGTCACCGCTCATGTACTGGGTGTGGAGCGCGACATCGACAAGCGGATGTATGCCATCGCTCCCTCCCTGCTGGCGCTGATCGGCAACCTGGGGCAGGTGCAGTGGACCTACGCCGCCCCGGACGGCACCGCAGTGACCCGCTCTGTGACACTGGAGGAAGTGGACCAGGCCCTGCCGGATTGGATCGAAGCCTACAATCTGGATGCCGGCGCGGATTGGACTGCCCCGGAGAGTGTCAAGGATTACGCCACCTCACCGGCAGCCCTGCAGCAGCTGCTGGACCTGACATGTCACGGCTTCTATGTGGTCACGGAAGAAGATGGAACCACCATTTTCACCCCGCAATTCTAAAACAGCGTCAGAAGTGCCCCGCCTCTTTCGAGGCGGGGCACTTCTACTTTGCTGATAAAAGCGGCTCACTCAATTCCCTTGCCGTTGTTCCACTTCCACTCCCGGATCTCCGGCAGATCCACGCCGTGATCCTTGATATACTGGCGGTGCTCCACCAGCTTGTCGTTCATCCGCTGGACCAGATAGGCCCCCCGGTTACCCAGGGAGTGCAGCCGCTGGACCACGTCGATCACCAGATGGAACCGGTCGATATCATTGAGGACCCGCATGTCGAAGGGCGTGGTGATGGTGCCCTCCTCCTTGTAGCCACGGACGTGAAGATGCTTGTTGTGCCGGCGGTAGGTCAGCTCATGAATCAGCGTGGGGTAGCCGTGGTAGGCAAAGATGATGGGCCTGTCCTGGGTGAAGAGCATATCGTACTCCATGTCCGTGAGGCCGTGGGGATGCTCCGTGTGGGGCTGGAGCTTCATCAGATCCACCACGTTCACCACCCGGATCTTCAGCTCTGGCAGCTCCTTCCGCAGGATCGTCACCGCCGCCAGCGTCTCCAGAGTGGGCGTGTCGCCGCAGCAGGCCATGACCACGTCCGGCTCCTCCCCCTGGTCGTTGGAGGCCCAGTCCCAGATACCGATGCCCTGGGTGCAGTGCTTCACCGCCTGGTCCATGGTGAGCCACTGGGGGCGGGGATGCTTGCTGGCCACCATGACGTTCACATAGTTCCGGCTCTTGATGCAGTGGTCGAACACGCTCAGCAGGCAGTTGGCGTCCGGGGGCAGATAGATGCGCACCACGTCCGCCTTCTTGTTTGCCACGTGGTCCAGGAAGCCGGGGTCCTGGTGGGTGAAGCCGTTATGGTCCTGCTGCCACACATTGGAGGAGAGGATATAGTTCAAAGAGGCGATATCCTGCCGCCAGGGCAGCTCGTTGCAGGTCTTCAGCCACTTGGCATGCTGGGCGAACATGGAGTCCACGATGCGAATGAATGCCTCGTAGCTGTTGAAGAAGCCGTGGCGGCCGGTGAGCAGGTAGCCCTCCAGCCAGCCCTCGCACATGTGCTCGGACAGCATGGAGTCCATCACCCGACCGTCCGGGTCCAGGTGCTCATCCGGGTCCTCATTCTCGTACCGCTCCCCCAGGAAGCGGCGGCCGGTGACCTCAAACACCGGATGGAGCCGGTTGGAGGCCGTCTCGTCCGGGGCGAAGATGCGGAAATTCCGGGATTCCAGGTTCAGCTTCATCACATCCCGGACGTAGCCGCCCAGCACCAGCATGTCCTGGGCCTCCACCTCGCCGGGGGCGGGAACCTCCACCCCGTAGTCCCGGAAGTCCGGCGTCCGCAGGTCCCGCAGCAGCAGGCCGCCGTTGGCGTGAGGGTTGGCACCCATGCGCCGGTCCCCCTTGGGGGCGAAGGAGCGCAGCAGATCCACCGGCCGTCCCTCCTCGTCGAACAGCTCCTCCGGGTGATAGCTGCGGAGCCACTGCTCCAGGATGGGCAGGTGCTTTTCCGTGTCAGGGCCCATGGAGATGGGTACCTGGTGGGCTCGGAAGCAGTCCTCCACGGGGTTGCCGTCCACCTCCTTGGGGCCGGTCCAGCCCTTGGGGGAGCGGAACACGATCATGGGCCAGCGGGGGCGGGTGGTGTCTCCCGTGGTGCGGGCGTGCTGCTGGATGCGCTTGATCTCCCGGATGGCCCAGTCCAGGGTGGCAGCCATCTGCTGGTGCATCTTCTCCGGCTCACTGCCCTCCACAAAGCGGGGTTCCCAGCCGCAGCCGCGGAAGAACTGCTCCACCTCCTCATGGGAGATCCGGGAGAAGATGGTGGGGTTGGCGATCTTGAAGCCGTTCAAGTGCAGGATGGGCAGCACCGCGCCGTCAGTGATGGGGTTCAGGAATTTGTTGGAGTGCCAAGATGTGGCCAGGGGCCCGGTCTCCGCCTCACCATCGCCCACCACGCAGGCGGCGATGAGATCCGGGTTATCCGCCACAGCGCCGAAGGCGTGGGCCAGAGAATACCCAAGCTCGCCGCCCTCGTTGATGGAGCCAGGTGTCTCCGGCGCCACGTGGCTGGGCACGCCGCCGGGGAAGGAGAACTGCTTGAACAGTTTCCGCATGCCGTCCTCGTCCTGGGTAATGTTGGGATAGACCTCCGTATAGGTGCCGTCCAGCCAGTCCTGGGCCACCATGGCGTTGCCGCCGTGGCCGGGGCCGGAGAGGTAGATCATGTCCAGATCGTCCTTCTGAATGACCCGGTTCAGGTGGGTGTAGATGAAGTTCTGCCCCGGCACGGTGCCCCAGTGGCCCACGATGGTCTGCTTCAGGTCGGAGGCGGCCAGTGGGCGCTTCAGCAGGGGATTGTCCAACAGATACAGCTGGCAGGCGGAGAGGTAGTTGGACGCCCGCCACCAGGCGTCGACCTGTTTCAGCTGCGTCGGCGTCAACGGCGGCTTTTTAGACAGGCGTGTATTGGTTTTAGGCTTTGCTGCAATTGTCTTTTGAGAAGTCCGTGGCATATTATTGCCTCCTTTTTCTTGTTCCTTTCGCAATTAGTATATCTCTTATTCGAAAAAAGGCAAGCGAAATCGAAAATAATTTTATCTTAATTTACAATTATTTCATTTTAGCATTCTTCTTTTAGGCGTTTTACCCTTATTCTATCCCTTCCGCCGCGCTTGCGTTTTTCCGCCGGATGTGCTACTGTAACGGCATGGAAACGTATGAACTCATCCGCTCCGGCCGGAAGACCCTGGCCCTGGAGATCACAAGGGACTGCCGCGTGGTGGTGCGGGCCCCCCGCCGCCTGTCCCAGGCCCGCATCGACGACTTTGTGGCCAGTCACGCCGGCTGGATCGCCCGGCACCTGGAACAGCAGCGCCGCCGGGCTGCCCTGGCCCCCTCCGCCCCCACCCAGGCGGAGATCGGCGCCCTGAAGGAAAAGGCACGGCAGGTCCTGCCGCCGAAAATCGCCTATTACAGTGAGAAAATGGGCCTGTTCCCTACTGGCGTCAGGATCACCTCCGCCCGCACCCGCTACGGCAGCTGCAGCGGAAAGAACAGCCTGTGCTTCTCCTGTTTTCTCATGAACTGTCCGGATGCGGCCATGGACCTGGTGGTGGTCCATGAGCTGTGCCACATCCAAGTGAAAAACCACGGGCCGGATTTCTACGCGCTGCTGGAGCAGGTACTCCCCGACTGGCGGGAGCGGAAGAAGCTGCTGCGATAACGTGTAAAAGCACAAACCGGAGGCATGGCTTGGCCGTGCCTCCGGTTTATGTCTGATATTACGCCCCCACCGACGTGAGCCAGACCGCCGCCAGCAGCACCGCCAGCAGCGCTGCATTCCAGGCGGTAAACACCGCCAGATACCGGGCGGGGCGGGCCCCCGGGGAGCGAAGATACAGCTTGAGCGTGATCAAACTTGCTAGGGATGCTACCGGGGTTCCCAGACCGCCGATATCCACGCCCAGCAGCAGCTCCCTCCAGTTGTCTGTGAAGCCCGACAGCAGCACCGCCGCCGGTACATTGCTGATGATCTGGCTGGTGAGCACGCCGGTCAGCAGGGTGCTGCGCTCCAGCAGACTCTGGAGAAACCCATGAACGGCAGGCAGCCGTCCCAGGTTTCCGGATACCACGAAGAAGCAGATGAAGGTGCACAACAGGCTCACATCCAGCTTCCGCAGCAGAGCAGGTTCCACTGCGGCCAGCGTCCCAAGCACCAGAACCGTCAGCAGACCATAGGGCAGAATGCGGAACACCGTCAGCAGGCACAGCAGGAACAGTGCGCCGTACAGGGCCAACTTCCCGGGCTGCCGCAGGGGCTGCGGGTGCACCGGAGGGATCTGGAGATCCCTGGGCAGGACCGGCAAGGCCGTCGCGGTCAGGCAGGCCAGACTGATCCCCGCCAGGGGCAGCACCACCGGGAAAAAATCCCCGGCAGAGAGTCCATAGGCCCCGTAAAGGTAGAGGTTCTGGGGATTGCCCACCGGCGTGGCCATGCTGCCCAGGTTTGCGGCAATGGTCTGCAGCACCAGCAGCGGCACCGCCGCGGCCCGGCAGTCCATCTGGTCCAGAAGCAGCAGCGCAAAGGGTGCAAAGGTGATAAGAGCGACGTCATTGGTCACGGCCATGGAGCAGAAAAAGGGCAGCAGCACCAGGATCACTGCCAGGGCCCTGGGTCCGGTCCCCCGGGACAGCAGATGGCCGGCCAGCCACCGGAACGCCCCGCAGGACTGGAAGCCCGCCACCACCGCCATCAGGCACAGCAGCAGGCATAGCACCCGCAGGTCGATGTAGCCCAGATAGGCGGCGTCCGGCGGCACCAGGACCATGGTGGCCAGTGCGCAAAGTGCCGCCACGGTCAGCACCACCTCCCGCTTGAAAAATGCCAACAGTCTCATTTCCGTCCCTCCAAAGGCTGACAAAATCCGCGTTTCACCATATCACACTTTTTCCGGGAACGCAAACCTTTTGGGGGAGGCTGTGCTGTTCTACCGCAGGCAGCCCGCTAGCCGCCGGGACAGCATCCACGCCAAGGCCAGCTTCACCAGGTCCGGCACCACAAAGGGGAACACGCACATTCCCAGTGCTGCCCACAGGCCGATGGGCCCCGCCGCCCGGGCATAGGCCACCAGGAACCAGGCGGTGCCGAAGGCATAGCACACCAGCAGGCCCAGCACCATGGCCGCGGCCGTCACCGCCGGACGGTCGCCCAGCCGGGCGGTCATGCCCCAATACAGCAGGGCCGAGGCCAGAAAACCCAGGATATACCCGCCGGTGGTGCCCAGCAGAACGCCCGGGCCTCCCTGAAAGCCTGAGAACACCGGCAGGCCCACCAGGCCCAGCAGCAGATATGCCAGGATAGCCAATGTCCCCCGCCGGCCCCCCAGGGTCCCCAGGGCTGCAAACACGCCAAAGGTCTGGAGCGTGAACGGCACTGTCAGGGGAATGTTGATCCAGGCGCACACCATCAGCAGCACTGCGAACAGGGCGGCGTACGCCAGGTCCACCGTCCGCAGCCGGGTCCTAGTCTTGGAAGTCTGTTTCAAATCAGATCGCTCCTCTCCTGTGTCTGGAGGAAGTATAGCAAGGCTTTCCATAATTGTCAACCTTAAAAAAAATAAAGTTTACAATATAGATAAAAAACCAGGAGGCAGTGCCTCCCGGTTCAGCAGTCCGTGTGGGTGCAGATCTCCCGCACCTTGGCCTGAATAGCTTTCAGGTCCACAAAGGTCTCCGGCCGCTTCTCCACATCCCGCAGCAGCGCGGAGGGATGGTAGATAGCCGTCATCTGGACGCCGCCCCGCTGGAACCACTTCCCATGCTCGGCGGTGATCTTGAAGTCCTCCTTGATGATAGCCTTGGCGGCGATCCGGCCCAGACAGACAATCAGCTTGGGCCGCAGCAGCGCCGTCTGCCGCCGGAGCCAGCCGATGCAGGCGTCCTGCTCCACATTCAGCGGGTCCCGATTCCTGGGCGGGCGGCACTTGACGATGTTGGCCACATACACCTTCGTCCGGTCCAGGCCGATGATCTCCAGCATATCATCCAGCAGCAGCCCCGCCGGCCCTACGAAGGGGATGCCCTGCTCGTCCTCCCGCTGACCGGGGCCCTCCCCTACCAGCAGGATCTCCGCGTCCCGGGCACCGTCACCGAACACCACGTGGAGCCGGGTCTCCGCCAGGGCGCAGTTCCGGCATTGTCCGCAGGCCTGCTCCAGCGCCTCCCAGGTATCCGCCATCCGCCTCCCCCTCCTTCGTGCCTCTCTCCGGGGCACCACACCGGCGGCGGATGCCCCTCGGCCGCCCAGCCAAATGGCAGCGGCCTCTTTGCGGCCATTGTAACACAAAATCTTCCGCCGCGCAATGAGGTATGAATCTCTTCCGTCCGGACAGACTGGACAGGGAGAGGAGGGGGACGCTTGTCTCTGTGGCTATGGACATTTTGGACATACAGCTTTCTCGGCTATCTGCTGGAACGGGGGTACGCCATCGCCACCCACGCGGACCGGCAGGCCCGGAAGTGCTTTCTGCTGCTGCCCATGTGCCCGGTGTACGGGCTGGGGGCCCTGGCGGTGCTGGCCCTGCCGGAATCATTGAGCGGCAGCTTCTGGTCTCTGGCCCTGTGGGGCGGTCTGGCGGCCACAGCAGTGGAGTATGCCGTACACGTTCTCTATGACCGTCTGCTGGGTGTGCGGTTCTGGGACTACTCCCAGGTCCGGTGGAATCTGCGGGGCCGGGTCTGCCTGCCCTTCTCCCTGGCCTGGAGCCTGCTGGTGGCAGCAGGGCTGCCGGTGATCCAGGCAGCGATAGCCCCGGCGCTGGCCGCCGTGCCGCCAACCGCCACCTATGCCGCGCTGCTGGTGTTCACCGCCGACACAGTGGTCTCCCTCCAGCTGCTGCGCCGGGCAGGAGATCCCGCAGTGCTGTCTCTGGGAAATCTGCGGGCTGCGTAAGAAGCCGGGCATGGGGAAACGTCCATGCCCGGCTTCCTTTTGCGTCCGGCCGGTCACTGTTCCGGCAGGTGGGCCTCCAGCCAGTGCGCCACGTCCGCATAGACCTTCTCCCGGCCCGTCTCCTGGAGGATCTCATGCCGCAGGCCCTGATAAAGCCTGATCTCCACGTCCCGGACACCGGAGCGGCGGAAGCTGCGGTACGCCCGCCGGACACCCTTGCCCATGTCCCCCACCGGGTCGTCCTGCCCGGAGAGGAAGAGGACCGGGGTATTCCGGTTCATCCGCTTCAGGTTCTCTTGCTTCTCAATGCAGGCGATCCCCCGCAGCATCTCCCGAAAGAGTCCGATGGTGGGGTCCCCTCCGCAGAGGGGATCCGCAAGATACTGGTCCACGTTCTCCGTGCTGGCGGAGAGCCAGTCGTATCCCGTGCGGTTGGGGGCAAATTTCTGATTGTATGCCTCGAAGGCCAGCTTGTTCACCAAGGGGCTGGAATGGCGGTCCCCTACCTTTCTGGCCTCCCGGGCGGCCAGGACGCGGCCCGCCGCCACCAGCGCCGGGGGCATCTGCCCCGTGCCCATCAGGATGGCTCCGGCCACGGTGCCGGGGTAGCGGATCAGATACGTCCGGGCCAGGAAGGACCCCATGGAATGCCCCAGCAGGAACACCGGAAGGCCGGGGAACCGCTGCCCTGCCAGCTCCCGCCGGGCATAGAGGTCCTGCACCGCCCAGTCCCAGCTGCCCCTGGGTCCGAAGTACAGCCGGGGCGCCCCCGCCGCCACGGAGAGACCGTGCCCCAGGTGATCGTGGCCCGCCACGGCAAAGCCCCGCTCCGTCAGGTAGGCCGCCAGGGGCTCATACCGCAGGATGTGCTCCGACACGCCATGGGAGAGCACCAGAACCGCCCGGGGTGCCATGTCCGGCGTCCACTCCACCGCATGGATGCCGGTCCGCCCGTCTGCGGAGGGGAAGGTAAATTCGTTTCTCACCATGGAAAAATCATCCTCTCTGTGCTATACTGTGTGCCATCAGGCGTAGGATGCCTGCTTTCTGGGTCGATGATACCACACTTCCGTCACAAACGCCAGAGGAGGCCGCATTCATGGAAACATACATCGCTGCCCTGGACCAGGGAACCACCAGCTCCCGGGCCATCCTGTTCAACCGGGCCGGGGAGATCGTCTCCCGCGCCCAGCACCCCTTCCGCCAGATCTACCCCCAGCCCGGCTGGGTGGAGCACGATCCGCTGGAAATCTGGGCCACGGAGAAGCGGGCCCTGGCGGAGGTCGTGGGCGCCGCCCACATCGACCCCAAGCGGATCGCCGCCCTGGGCATCACCAACCAGCGGGAGACCACCATCCTCTGGGACCGCTCCACCGGGCAGCCGGTCTGCAACGCCATCGTATGGCAGTGCCGCCGGACCGCTCCCCTCTGCGACACGCTGAAGGCCGACGGCCTGGGCCCCCTGGTGGCGGAGCGGACGGGCCTGCTGATCGACGCCTACTTCTCCGGCACCAAGATCCGGTGGCTGCTGGACCACGTCCCCGGCGCCCGGGAACGGGCGGAGCGGGGGGAGCTGTGCGCCGGCACGGTGGACAGCTGGCTCATCTGGAACCTCACCGGCGGGGCAGCCCACGTGACAGACTACTCCAATGCCTCCCGGACCATGCTGTTCAACATCCACACCCTCCAATGGGACGAGGCGCTTTGCCGGGCGCTGGGCATCCCCGCTTCCCTGCTGCCGGAGCCGCTGCCCAACTGCCATCTCTACGGCCGTGTGGCCCCGGACATTCCCGGACTGGAGGATCTGGCGGGCATCCCCATCTGCGGCAGCGCCGGGGACCAGCCGGCGGCCCTGTTCGGCCAGGCCTGCTTCACGCCGGGCCAGGCGAAGAACACCTACGGCACCGGCTGCTTCACGCTGATGAATGTGGGCGGTGAGCCGGTGGCCTCCCAGTCGGGATTGGTAACCTCCGTGGCTTGGTCCCTGGGGGGCGAGACTACCTATGCCCTGGAGGGCAGCGTGTTCAACGCCGGCAGCACCATCCAGTGGCTGCGGGATGAACTGGGGCTCATCTCCTCCGCCCCGGAGTGCGACCGGCTGGCGGAGAGCGTGCCGGACGCCGGAGGCGTCTACGTGGTGCCCGCCTTCACCGGCCTGGGCGCCCCCTACTGGGACATGTACGCCCGTGGCACCATCGTGGGGCTGACCCGTGGCACCACCAAGGCCCACATTGCCCGGGCGGTGCTGGACGCCATCGCCTTCCAGGTGACGGATCTGGTACAGGCCATGAACGCCGACGCCCCTTGCCCCATCACCACATTACGGGTGGACGGTGGTGCCTCCGTCAGCGACATCATGATGCAGACCCAGGCGGATCTGCTGCGACTGCCGGTGGACCGACCCGCCCAGGTGGAGACCACTGCCTTCGGCGCTGCAGCCCTGGCGGGGCTGGCGGCCGGAGTGTGGGGCAGTCTGGAGGAAGTGGCTGCCCTGCGCCGCAGCCAGCACGTATTTCTGCCCCAGCGGCCCCAGGCCGCCTGCGAGGCCCAGTACCGCCTGTGGCGCCGGGCGGTGGACCGGGCGTTGCGGTGGATTGAAAACGATGTGTAAACAAATCCGGAATTTGTTGCGTTCAGTGGAAAAGTGCGCTATACTGAAGCCAAGTGAGAGGCATGAAACGGAAATGAAGACGATCAGTGCGGCGTTTCGTCCGCAGGTGAAAGGAGTTTATCGACATGGCTTTTTTTGAGGATCTGACCAAAAAGACAAAGGACCTGGCCTACGTGGCCGCCGACAAGGCCAAGGATGTGGCCGCCGTGGCAGCGGATAAAGCCAAGGACGCGGCGGAGCTGACCCGCATCTCCATGGCCATCGCCGGGGAGCAGCGGGAGATCGACAAGAACTACCGCACCATCGGCGAGTGGTTCGTCAGCGAGTACGAGGGGGAGATCCCCGACGCCGTCCGGGACCTGGTAGAGGCCGTCAACACCTCTAAGGCCAAGATCGCCGAGCTGGAGGCCAGCAAACCCCGTAAGGACGATGGCGCCGAGGTTGAGGCAGCGGCTCCCGCCCAGAAGATCTGCCCCATCTGCGGCGCGGCCTCTGACAGCAAGTTCTGCCCCCAGTGCGGCGCCCCTATGGGTGACTGAGTTCCCGCCATAACAAAGACAAGCCCGCCGGCCTGATGGCCGGCGGGTTCTCTTTCTCTTTCAAAAGGTCAGGCGCATGTCATACCATACCACGCCGCCGTGGGTGGACTGGGAGACGCCCTCGTTCACAAAGCCGAATTTTTCGTAGTAGTGGACCAGCTTGTCCTTACAGGTGAGGACGCAGCCGCGTCTTCCCTGGGCCCGGGCGTCGGCAATCACCCGCTCCAGCACCGCTCCGGCGCAGCCCCGGCGGCGATAGGCCGGCAGGGTGTTGACGCCGAAGATCATCTGCCAGGTGCCGTCCTCGTCGTGGAGGGCGGCGTTTTCATACATCTCGTCCCGGAGCGTGGGCTCGTCGGTGGTCATGCCGTCCACAAAGCTCACCAGCGTGCCGTCGTCCTCCTCCAGCAGCCAGAAGTGGTCTGCGTAGTAGGCCAGACGGTCTGTGATCTCCGCCGCCGTGGCAGCCTCCGCTGGTGGGAAGCAGGCGGCCTCCACCGCCGCCAGGGCAGCCGCGTCCGCCAGAGAGGCAGTCCGAATGTGCATGAAAAAATCCTCCTCATTTCAAATAACGGTAAGTCAGCAGCAACCGGGCGGTGCCGTTGAACTGGTTTTCCAGCCAGAAGGGCTGATCCGCCGCGAACCGCAGGGCGTCCCGCTCCAGCAGCTGGAAGTCCTGCCCCTCCGCGTGGAGCAGCACCGTGCCGGAGAGGCTGGTGGCCAGGCACACGCAGCCGGGCACCATAGGTTCCGGCGCGTACCGGCCGCTGATGTACAGGTCCAGAAAGAACGTCTCCTGCCGCAACACGTCGTCATAGGGCAGCGAGGGCCGCAACAGCGCCTTGCCCCCATCCAGCCGGGCGGCCTTGTTGTCCAGCTCCCGCAGAAGCAGCAGCGGCTCGAAGTCGTCGTTCTCCAGCAGCACCTCCGCCGGGACCTTTAATGCCCCGGCCAGCTTGCCCAGCAGCCCCACAGAGGGGTTGGCCTCCCCCCGCTCGATCTGCCCCAGCATGGAGCGGGACACGCCGGCCTCCGCCGCCAGCCGCTCCATACTGAGCTTCTTGCTCTTGCGGATGCGCTTGATATTCTCCCCCACCGCCCGGGTCAGCTCCATGGCGCGATCTCCTCTCTCGGCCAAAAAGGCCACTATGTTGCACAATAGCGGTTCTATAGTATCCGGTTTGTCGGATTTTGTCAAGAGGAAGGCGGGACAGCCCTGCTGCCCCGCCGGGCAAATTTGGAAAAGGACTTGCAAGCGAATCCCAATCGTGATATCATCGACATGAAAAACAAAAATGCGGCAGTTTCCAGGTGCGCCAACACCTGGAAACCTATGCAGGTGATGACGCACCTACACAACGGCCGAAAGGCCGCACCGCATGAATTATGATACGACATTCCGGCCTTTTTGTAAAGGGCGGCTTTTGCCGTTATCGTTTCATGCCTGTGTTGCATAAGAAGTCTCTTCTTACGCCGTGTAGGGGTGACCCTGCGCGGTGTTTTTGTTTTTTACCCACCGCCTGGGGGCGCAAGCCCCCGGGGCCGGTGCGGTGAAAAACAGGGAGAGGCGGTATCCCGCTTCCCTGTGCAGTTTTGAGAAAAAGGGAATCCTAAAAATTATTGCGGAGGAGCGGTGGTATGATTATTCTGTGAGATTTGCAGCTTGGTCACAAGGATCTGGATACATGGAAGCCAGGTCCCAACAGCGCGGGCGGTGTCAGTGTACAGATTATCTTTCAAAATGACACGCAGAAAACCATCAAATACGTCTACTTTGATGTGGTCCCCTACAACGCGGTGAAGGATGCCTAAAGCTGTACCATCTCCGGCAAGACCAAGGCCGGACTGAAATGTACCGGGCCGATTCAGCCGGGCAAGATTTTCCGGGACGTATGTTGGGAAAATGTCTGGTACAACTATTCCATTACAACGCTGGACCTGGTCATGGTGGAGGTCCTCTACATGGACGGCAGCTCGGAAAAGCTCACCGGAGCCAACATCAAGTACGGCGATCCTCCCGGCTGCTACATAGCCACTGCGGTGTATGGCTCCTATGACTGCCCCCAGGTGTGGACCCTGCGGCGCTTCCGGGATCATACCCTGGCCGCCTCCTGGTACGGCCGGACCTTCCTTCATGCCTACTACGCCGTCAGCCCCACGCTGGTAAAGTGGTTCGGCCGGACCGCCTGGTTCCAGAAGCTCTGGCGGGGCCCCCTGGACCGGCTGGTGGCAAGACTCCGGGACGAGGGCGTGGCGGACACCCCCTATCAGGACCGGGAGTGGTGACCCCGAAAACAAATCCTCCCCGTTATCAAACGGGGAGGATTTTTCTGTCTGTATTGCGTTTAGACCCGCTTCCAGCTTGCGCCGCCCTTGGTGTCGATGATCTCGATGCCCTGGGCTTTCAGCTCATCCCGGATGCGGTCCGCCTCCGCAAAGTTCTTCGCCTTCTTCGCCTCGTACCGCGCCAGCACCAGCGCATCAATGGCCGGGTCCCCCTCGCCGGTGACGGTGTAGCCGCTCTCGGTTTGGGTGGTCTTGGCCTGGGCGGCCTCCGCCCGCTTGGCCGCCGCCTTCTCCAGCAGGCCCAGGGACAGCACGCTGTCAAAGTCCCCGATCAGGGCCAGCTTGGTGGCGTCGTTGGTCTTTGCCTTCAGCACGTCGAACAGGGCCGTCACGCCCATGGAGGTGTTCAGGTCGTTGCCCATCTGCTGCCCGAACTTCTCCCGGTAGGGCTTCATGGCCTCCTGGTCCACCGGACCGTCCGCCGGGTCTAGGGCCGCGATGCGGGCGATCAGCTTGGTGTAGGCCGCCGCCGCGTTGTCCAGGTTCTCCCAGGTGAACACCAGCGCCTTGCGGTAGTGGCTCTGGAGGCAGAAGTACCGGTAGGCCAGGGGGTCATAGCCCTTCTGCTCCAGCAAGGACACAGTGAGAAACTCACCCTTGGACTTGGACATCTTGCCGTCCGAGGTATTCAGGTGATGGACGTGGAACCACTGGGGGCACCAGGGATGGCCCAGGTAGCTCTCGCTCTGAGCGATCTCGTTGGTGTGGTGGGGGAAGGCGTTGTCCACGCCGCCGCAGTGGAGATCCAGATACTCCCCATTGTACTTCAGGGAGATGCCGGAGCACTCGATATGCCACCCCGGATACCCTACGCCCCAGGGGGAATCCCACTTCAGGGCCTGGTCCTCGAACTTGCTCTTGGTGAACCAGAGGACGAAGTCGTTCTTGTTGCGCTTGTTGGGATCCTCCTCCACGCCCTCCCGGACGCCTACGGCCAAGTCCTCCTCGTCGTGGTCGTTGAAGACGTAGTACCGCCCCAGCTTGGAGGTGTCGAAGTACACGTTGCCGCCGGCGAAGTAGGCATAGCCGGTATCCATCAGCTTGGAGACGATCTTGATATACTCGTCGATGCAGCCGGTGGCGGGCTGGACCACATCCGGCGTCTTGATATTCAGCCTGCGGCAGTCCTCAAAGAAGGCATCGGTGTAGAACTGGGCGATCTCCATGACCGTCTTGTGCTCCCGCTTGGCGCCCTTGAGCATCTTGTCCTCGCCCTCATCGGCGTCGGAGGTCAGGTGGCCCACGTCGGTGATGTTCATCACCCGGTGGACATCATAGCCAGTCCAGCGGAGGAACTTCTCCAGCACGTCCTCCATGATATAACTGCGCAGGTTGCCGATGTGGGCGAAGTGATACACTGTGGGGCCGCAGGTGTACATCTCCACGCGGCCGGGGGTGTGGGTCTTGAACTCCTCTTTCTTGTGGGTGGCCGAATTGTACAGGTACATAAACACTGCTCCTTTTACGTTTCCGAACCGGCGGATTCCTCCCGCCGGCTCTTGAGATATTGTTCATCCATGAGTTTTTCCAAAAATTCCAGACGGGATAAGGCTGCATTCAACTTTTCCTCTACGGGGTCCCGGACGCTGATCTGGTCCACCTCGTCGGCGAAGGTGGCGATCTTTCCGGCCACTCGGACCACATGGGCGGGGACGCCCACGGCGGTGCAGTCCTCCGGCACCGCGCTGAGGACCACGGCGCCCGCGGCAATGCGGGCGTTGTCCCCCACGGTGAAGGGGCCCAGTACCTTGGCGCCGGAACCCACCATCACATTGTTGCCCAGGGTGGGGTGGCGCTTGCCCTTGTCCTTGCCGGTGCCCCCCAGGGTCACCCCCTGGTAGAGCAGACAGTCGTCTCCGATCTCCGCAGTCTCGCCGATGACAATGCCCATGCCGTGGTCGATCACCAGCCGGTGGCCGATGGTGGCGCCGGGGTGGATTTCAATGCCGGTCCAGAACCGGCTCCACTGGGAGACGCACCGGGCCAGAAAGAATCGATGATGCCGGTACAGCCAATGGGCCACCCGGTGGTACAGAACGGCATGGACACCAGGGTACAGGAGAAAAATCTCAAGCTTGCTGCGGGCCGCGGGGTCGCGGCGCTGGTAGGCGGCCAGCAGGCCGCCCAGTCGGGTTACTCGTTTTGCCATATCGAATTGCTCCTTGTGCGGATCGGGAGGCCATGAAAAACGCCTCCCGTACCAAGGTACGAGAGGCGACGGATCGCGGTTCCACTCTCTTTTATCACTCAAGGAGGCCCGTTGACGCTGGCCAGACGGAGGGCTTCCACATCCCCCGCGCTCCCGGGCGCACGTTCACAGCTCCCGCCGCAGGCGCGCTTGCAGCCGGTGACGCGCCCTCTCTGTTCTTTGGAAGTGCTGTTACTCTTCCCGATCAACACGCTATTCCATTTACGCTTTGTATCTTAACAGGATTTGAGAGAGGTGTCAAGAGACAACTTCACGCAGGAATATCCCGGCCCTGCGCCCTGCGCCTTGACAGCGCACCTGCTTCTCCATACAGAATATGCCGGAATGTGGAAACCGTCCCCCCTGTCAACAGGCGGTTGACAAAATTCCAATGGCTGTCGCTTGCCAAGCGCCCGCCTTTTCGGTATGATGGGACCAAAGAAAAGGAGGGGATACTCCATGGAATTGAAGGACCGTATCGCTGCCGTCCGCAAAGCGGCGGGATTGACCCAAGAGCAGCTGGGCGAGCTGCTGGGTGTCACCCGGCAGGCCGTCAGCAAGTGGGAGAGCGGCCAGACCACGCCGGACGCCGCCACCATCGCCGCGCTGTGCGAAAAGCTCCATGTGTCGGCCGACTATGTGCTGTTGGGAAAGGAGCCGGGGGAGGGACAGACCGCCGCCTATGAGCCGCCGGACACCTGTCCCTGCTGCGGGCGGAAGGTCTCCGGCAGCATCTGTCCGGAATGCGGCTATCAGCTGCCCAATCATCCGCCCCGTGGGCCCCAATACGCTGTCGTTGCCACCCGCCCCGGCTTTGTGCAGAGCACGGAGTCGTCTGCCCAGCTGGTGAAATACTGCGGCTTCACCCAAGAGGATGCCAACAATGCCATCGCCCACTATGTGAACAACCAGTCCCGCATCCTGCTGCAGCGGGGACTGGTTGACAGTGCGGCCCAGTACATTGCCGCCCATCTGGACCAGGATTTCTTCTGCCCGCAGATCGTAGTGGACTGCGGGGAATCCGAGGAGGCGCTGCTTTACAAACCCAAAGCCTTCGAGACACCGTCTCCCGTCAAGAGTCAAGAGGGCATCGGCTTCTGGGGCGTGGTGGGTGCTGTTATCGTTGCCCTGCTGATCCTCTCGTTCTTCTGATGATGGACCGGTCCTTTCTGCGGCGGTACGCCGCCTCCGGCGCGGTCATCGCCGGGCTGTATCTCCTGAACCGCTTTCTTTTGGTCCCCCTGACCAGCTGCCGCCTGCTGGCTTGGCACGGGGCGGACTTCCTGGCCGGCGGCTTGATGCTGTGCCTGCTGAACGGTCTGCTGTGTCTCACCCGCCGGCGGCCAGTGGAGCGGGCCCTGCCTGCCTCGCTTTTCCTGCTGGCCTGCGGCCTTTTCTGGGAAGTGGTCACGCCTCTGTACCTGCTCCGATCCGTGGGCGACCTCCGGGATGTCCTGGCGGTGTGGCTGGGGGGCGTGGCTCTGCTGTCCCTCTGGCGGGTGTGGGACCGGCTGGGGCCTGGAAGCTGAACATGTCAAAACGCCCCCGGCGGGAGTGACCCGCCGGGGGCTCGTCTGTTGTCAGAGTCACGCCGAGGCGATGACATCCTTGTTCTTCACGAAATACTCTACGCCGGAGTACAGGGTGGTGAGGGTGATGACCCACACGCAGAGCGTGTTCACCACCGGTGGAATGGGCAGGAACATCAGCACCACGCACACCATAGTGGCGGCAGTCTTGACCTTGCCGGACCATCCGGCGGCGATGACCCGTCCCTTGTCGCTGGCGATCATCCGCAGGCCGCTGACGGCGAACTCCCGGCAAATGACAATGAGCAGCATCCAGGCGGGCATCTGCCCGATCTCCACGAACCACAGCATGGCGGCGGTCACCAGCATCTTATCCGCCAGGGGGTCGGCAAACTTGCCGAAGTCCGTCACCAGGTTGTACTTCCGGGCGATCTTGCCGTCCAGCATGTCCGTGAGGCTGGCGATGATGAAGATGGCCAGCGCCACCCACGTGGCGCCGGGGAAGCCCCAGTACAGCACCACCATGAAAACCGGGATCAGAATAATGCGCAAAAGCGTCAATTTATTGGGCAAATTCATGGATGTTTACTCCTCCGCCAATTCTCCGGTCAGTTCGCCGTCCATGACGCCGGTAAGCCGGACGGTCACAAAGGTGCCCGGTTCCACCTCCCGGTCCGCGTCAAACCAGATGCGGCCGTCGATGTCCGGGGACTCGGCGTAGCTGCGGCCGAAGTGCATCTGGGCCTGGCTGTCGAAGCCCTCGCACAGCACCTCCCGCTCCGTTCCCAGAACAGACTCGTTGTACGCGTCGATGATGTCGGACTGAACGTCCACCACCAGCTCCGCCCGGCGGCGGGCCTCCTCCATGTCCACATGGTCCATCTGGGCCGCCCGGGTGCCCTCCTCCGGGGAGAAGGGGAACACCCCGGCCCGTTCAATCTTTGTCTCCCGGAGAAAGACACACAGCTCTTCCAGCTCCGCCTCGCCCTCGCCGGGCAGGCCGGTGATGAGGCTGGTCCGCAGCACCAGGCCGGGGATGCGGGCCCGGAGCTTTGTCAGCAGGTCCAGCAGCTCCGCCTTGGTATCCCGGCGGTTCATGGCCTTCAGGATCCCGTCGTTGCAGTGCTGGATGGGGATGTCCAGATACTTGACGATCTTGGGCTCCTCCGCAATGGTGTCGATCAGCTCCTCAGTGATCTCGTCCGGATACAGATAGTGGAGCCGGACCCAGTGGAAGTCCAGCCTGCACAGCTCCCGCAGGAGAGACGCCAGCTGGTGCTCGCCGTTCAGGTCCGTTCCATACCGGGTGATATCCTGGGCGATGACCAGCAGCTCCTTCACGCCGGCGTCCGCCAGCTCCCTGGCCTCTTCCAGAAGGCCCTCCATGGGGCGGCTGCGGTATTTGCCCCGCAGGGAGGGGATCACACAGTAGGCGCAGTGGTTGTCGCACCCCTCGGCGATGCGGAGGTAGGCATACCAGGGGGGCGTGGACAGGATGCGTCCCCCGTCCTGGGGGGCGGTGTGGATGCTGCCCAGGTGGCAGGGCCTCAGGCCAGAGGCCCCCATCACCTCGTCGATGGCGGCGCAGATATCGCCGTAGCTGCCGGTGCCCAGAATGCCGTCCACCTCCGGCAGCTCGTTCAGAACGTCCTGCTTGTACCGCTGGGTCATGCAGCCGGTGACCAGGATCTTCTGTACCTGGCCGGCCCGCTTCAGCTCCGCCATCTCCAGAATGTTGTCGATGGCCTCCTCGCAGGCGGACTGCAGGAAGCCGCAGGTGTTCACCACCACCACGTCGGCCCCCTCCGGCTGCGCCTGGACGGTGTGGCCGGCGGCCTGGACAGAGGCCATCATCTGCTCGCAGTTCACCTGATTCTTGGCGCAGCCCAGGGAGATAAAGGAAATGTTGTATGGCACGATCGAGTCCTCCAATCGATGGATTGTTGCAAAATGGGCCCGGCGGGGCCGGCATGTGTGTCCCATTGGACAGGGAATGACAGCCATGATGTGGCTGGGCAGATACGCCCACTTGTAGGAGCAGGCACCCCATAACCGCCATTCGGCGGCCCGTATGCCTCCCCGGAGGGAATACCCCCTGCGAGACGGGACTCATTCTTCGAGAATCTCCGCTCCCAGACGGCTCCATGCCTCCCGGACGTCTCCCCAAGCAAACCCCCGCCGCAGCAGTGCGCTGGTGAGCCGCCGCTTCTCCGCCTCCTCTGGGGCCCGGCCCCGGAGCTTGGCCGCAAGAAATCGGTCAATCTGCCAGGCGCTGTCCGGTGCCTGATCCAGAGCCTCGTCCCACAGCTCCCGGGGTACGCCTTTCTCCCGCAGTTTCTCCCGAATGCGGGCCGGGCCATAACCAAGGCCGGCGCAGTGGCGCACCAAGATTGCTGCGTAATCTGCATCGTTGATGGCACCAATGGCCTCCAGCCACTCAGCGGCGTACCGCGCCTCCGCCTGACTGGCCCCCTTCTCCTGGAGCTTCCGCTCCAGGTCGCGGCGGCTCATGGCCCGCTTGCCGATGAGGTCCGCCGCCGTGGCCTTCACGTCGGAGACGCTGGCAGCCTTCTTCAGCTGCTCCAGACGTCTGCCGTCCAAATCATCTCCAGTCCGCAGGCCGAAGTCCAGCGCCTCCTGCTCTGTGATCTTCAGGCAGGCGCCGTCCTCCAGGAATACCAGCACCCGGCCCTTTTTGTGGGGGGACGCCTGGACGCGCTCAATCCGCATCTTCGAAGTCGTCGGCGCTCACATCCACCGCCCGGCCTGCCGCCTTGGCGGCGATGCGGGACTGGTTGCTCATCAGCTTGTCGAAGTTCCGGCGGATGTCCGCCTCCAGCTTGTCCGCCGTCTCCGGGTTCTCCTGGAGATACCGCTTGGCGGCGTCCCGGCCCTGGCCGATGCGGGTCTCCCCGATGGAGAACCAGGAGCCGGACTTCTGCACCAGCTCCAGCTTCACGCCCAGGTCCAGCAGCTCACCGAAGTGGGAGATTCCCTCGCCGTACATGATGTCGAACTCCGCCTCCCGGAAGGGGGGCGCCACCTTGTTCTTCACCACCTTGGCACGGGTCCGGTTGCCCACGATCTCAGAACCGTTTTTCAGCGCCTCGATCCGGCGCACATCGATGCGGACGGAGGCGTAGAACTTCAGCGCCCGGCCGCCGGTGGTCACCTCCGGGTTGCCGTACATGATGCCCACCTTTTCCCGCAGCTGGTTGATGAAGATGACGATGCAGTTGGTCTTGCCGATGGCGCCGGTGAGCTTCCGCAGGGCCTGGCTCATCAGCCGGGCCTGCAGGCCCACATAACTGTCGCCCATTTCGCCCTCGATCTCCGCCCGGGGCACCAGGGCCGCCACGGAGTCCACCACCACCACGTCAATGGCGCCGGAGCGGACCAGGGCCTCGGTGATCTCCAGCGCCTGCTCGCCGGTGTCCGGCTGGGCGATCAGCATGTCCTCCACCTGGACGCCCAGTGCCCGGGCATAGGTGGGGTCCAGGGCGTGCTCTGCGTCCACAAAGGCCACCTCGCCGCCCCGCTTCTGGGCCTCCGCGACGACGTGCAGAGCCAGGGTGGTCTTGCCGGAGGACTCCGGCCCGTAGATCTCCACAATCCGCCCCTTGGGCAGGCCGCCGATGCCCAAGGCCACGTCCAGGGACAGAGAGCCGGTGGGGATGTAATCCACGTTCAGCTCCGCCTTGTCGCCGAAGCGCATAATGGCGCCCTTGCCGTACATCCGCTCGATCTGGGCCATGGCCGTGTCGATGGCCCGCTTCTTATCGTCCGCCGGAGCCGCGTTGGGCAGCGGCGCTTTCTCTCTCGCCATTGTATTCTCCTCCTGATTCTCTATAAAAACTCTTTATTTCAACTCATCTGTAAGTCCCTTACTTCTCTGAGAGAGTCCCCAGCAGAGGGATCCAAACAGCATCCCTCCATACACGATCACCGCGCGGCCGCCAGGCAGCGTCTCCCGGACAGGGTCCCAATACTCAGGCGCATAACTGGACGGGTCTGTTTCAACCGCTGCAAAAAGGATAGGTCACCGCCGTGGCCGCCATGGAAAGGGCTGACGCCCTATACGCCGTATAGCGCGGCTTGGGCGAGTGCTTAACGAAACCCCGGCGCATCAGCGTCCAGCCCGACACCAGGGGCCCGGCCCACAGCAGGGTCGGACTTCCCGCCTCCTGCACATAAAACGGCAGCCCCACCATTGCCGTTCCTTTCTCTAAACGTCAGAGCTCTGTACACAGCGTTCCGAATACCACCCGGGGGATGTCGTGGTGGTCCTTCACCACCTGGATATCCCCGAAGCCCTGGGTCCGCATGATCCGCAGCACGTTGTCCGCTTGACCGATGCCCACTTCAAAATACAGACGGCCGCCGGGAGCCAGGGCCTCCTTCCACTTCTCGGAGATGCTCCGGTAGAAGTCCAGGCCGTCCTCGCCGCCGTCCAGGGCCAGATGGGGTTCATAGTCCTTGACGGAGGTGTCCAGCGTCTCGATGTCCGCCCGGGGGATATAGGGGGGATTGGACACGATGCACTGGAACTCTCCCAGGGATTTCTCCGGCTTTTCCCGGGCGTCCGCCTGCATGGGCACCACCCGGGCGGTAAGGCTGTTGCGGCGGACGTTCTGGCGGCAGATCTTCAGGGCCCCGTCAGACCACTCCCCCAGCACCACCCGGGCCTGGGGCACTTGGGCCGCCACCGCCAGCCCGATGCAGCCGCTGCCGGCGCACAGGTCCAGCACCCGGCATTCCCCCAAGGTCTTGATATAGCCAATGGCCTGCTCCGCCAGCACCTCCGTGTCCGGCCGGGGAATCAGCACGTCCCGGGAGATGTCCAGCGGGAGCCCATAGAACTCCCACTCACCGATAAGGTATGCCACCGGCTCGCCCTCCAGATGCCGCCGCACCAAGTCCCGGACCCGGTGCTCCAGCTCCGGGGAGGCGTACAGTCCCCCATCCCGGGCCAGCTCCTCCCGGCTCTTGTTAGTGCCGAAGCAAACCAACTCCCGGGCCTCCAGCGTGGCCTCCTCGATCCCTGCCCTCCGCAGCTGCTGGCGGATATCCAAATACAAATTGTTGTATGTCGTCGCCATAATACGCCTCATTATCAAAAATTCACCATTCGTCTTTCCCTTTTTCACTGGGCAAGACCAGCTCCAGGGACCGGATGGCGCACTCGATCATGGAGTCGTCCGGCTCATTGGTGGTGAAGTTCTGCATCCACATTCCGGGGGCCGTCAGGATTTTGGCCAGCCGACTGTCCTGCACGTGGCGGCCCACCCAGCGGTTGAACTCATAGGTAATGCCCACCACCAGAGGCAGCAGAATCAGATGTGCCAGTGTCCGCAGCCAGACATTGGTGATGGGCCAGATGCCGAACACCACACTGGACACCAGGATGGACACAAAGATCACCACGAACAGAAAGCTGGTGCCGCACCGGGGATGGTGCCGGGGCTGAATGCGGACATTCTCCACCGTCAGGGGTAGCCCCGCCTCGTAGCAGAAGATGGTCTTGTGCTCCGCCCCGTGGTACTGGAACACCCGGTAGATGTCCTTCTGCTTGGAGCAGAAGATCAGATACAGTAGGAAGATAGCCACCTTCAGCACGCCTTCGATCAGGTTCCGGCCCCACATGGGGAAGTCCGGGAAGAAGTGCAGCAGCCCGCCGGTGAGGAAGGTGGGCAGCACCAGAAAGAGGAAGATGGACAGGCCGATACCCAGCAGCACAGAGAGGCCCACGATCAGCCCCTCCAGCTTCTTGTTGGAAAAGGTCCGGTCCAGCCACTGTTCAAATTTGGAGGGCTCCGTGGTCTCCTCCTCCGGATAGAAGTCCGCGGAGTACATCAGCGCCTTCACGCCGTTGACCATGGAGGAGAGGAAGTTGACGGTGCCTCGGATCAGGGGCCAGCCTAAAATAGGATGCCGGTCCTTGATGAGCCGCAGCTCCTCCACCTTCTCCACCAGATTGCCCCCCTGGTCCCGGACCACGATGGCCTGCTTCTCCGGGCCCCGCATCAGAATGCCTTCAATGAGTGCCTGTCCGCCGATGCTGGTGCGGAAGGCGCAGGATTGGGGTTGTTTTGCCATGTGTTTCCTTTCTAATTCCGTACAGTTGAATTCTACCATGCTCTGTACAGAAATGCAAACATTTGTTCGATTTTCGAAAATCATTCCTTGACCGGCAGGCAGATGGTGACCACCGCGCCGCCGCCATCGGCGTTGCCGATGGTGAAGATGCCGTTGTGAAGGCCGACGATCTCATCGCACACCGCAAGGCCGATGCCGCTGCCCCGGGCCTTGGAGGAGCCCTTGTAGAACTTCTGCTTGATGAAGGGCAGCTCCGCCTCCGGGATGCCGGGACCGTAGTCCCGGACCCGAACCACCTCAAACTCGCCCTCCCGGCTGATGGAAGTGTCGATCCGCTTGCCGGAGCCGCCGTGCTTGGCGGCGTTGTCCAGCACGTTGCAGAACACCTGCTTCAGCCGCTCAGAGTCGCCGGGGATGGGAGGCAGGTCCTCATCCCCGCACTCGTAGTTCAGTTTGATGCCCTCCTGCCGGAACAGCTCGCCGTAGGTGAAGATGGCGTCCTCAAACTCCGCCTGCAGGTCCACCTGCTCCATCCGGAGGGTGAATCGGCCGTCCTCCATCTTGGAGAATTCCAGCAGCTCCTCTACCATGGTAGAGAGCCGCCGGGCCTCGTTCAGAATGATGCGGATGCCGCGGCGCATCTGGGCGGGGTCATCTGTGGTGTCCTCCAGAATCGTCTCGCCCCAGCCGTTGATGGCAGTGAGGGGCGTCCGCAGCTCGTGGGACACGGAGGAGATGAACTCGGATTTCATCTTCTCGTTCTGGCCGATCTTGAGGGACATATCGTTGATGTTGTCCACCAGTTCCCCCAGCTCGTCCGTGTACTTGTTTTCGATCTGGAAGCCATAGCTCCCGGCAGAGATCCGCTTGGCCGCCTCAGACACCACGGCCACCGGCTCCACCACGTTGTTGATGAACAGCAGGCTGGAGATCAGCACCAGGGCCATGCAGATGCCTCCCACCGCCAGAATGATAAAGACCACCAGGACAATCTGCCGGTCCACCAGCTTCATGGACGTCACCAGCCGCATGACGCCCGCCACCCGGCCGTTGAACAGCAGGGGCGCTGAGACCGCCATGATCTTCTCACCCGTCTCCGGGTCTCTGCCTTGGAAGGGCGTGATCTCCTGATTGGTGATGGCTCTGGTAATATCGCTGGTCCCCGGCGAGCTGCCTGCTGTCAGGCCGGAGGTGGACATCTGGATACGTCCGGTGCTGCCGATGAACTGCAGCTCAATCCGGGACTTGTCCTCATAGGTGTCCACTGCCTGGGTCGCCATCTGGTTGTACTCGGAGTAGCTGTTCATGAAGTAGTCGTTGAAAGCACTGGACATGGCCTCCGCCTGCTTCATCAGGCCGTTTTCCATGCTGCTGTAATAGTAGGTGGAAACGCCCACAGATACCAGCGTCACCAGCAGCATCAGCAGCACCAGCACCGGCAGAATGGTATTGACGATCCACCGCTTCCGCAGGCCCCGGAGGCGCAGCACCGTCCATTTCCGATCCCGTTCTTCCTCTGCCATGGGCCGCTCCTCCTTTCCCTGCGTTCCTTACGCCGGCATCACTGGCCGGCCGATTTTCTCAGAACCCCCACTTGTATCCGTATCCCCACACCGTGGTGATATACGTGGGATTCTGCACGTTGCTTCCCATCCCGCGGCGCGGGATGGGACCCCTTTCCTCAGCTTGCGCGGCGGAAGTAAATTCCACCTTGCGCCAAGGTTTTGGCTTCCGCCAAAACGCTTGTACGGGCCATCGGCCCGCCCCGCTCCGCGGGGCCCCGGACAACGCCCGGAGCCGCTCAGAACCCCCACTTGTATCCGTATCCCCACACCGTGGTGATGTACGTGGGATTCTGCACGTTGTCCTCGATCTTCAGCCGCAGGCGGCGGATGTTGACATCCACGATCTTCAGCTCACCGAAGTAGTCCCGGCCCCAGACCATATCCAGGATCTCCTCCCGGGAGAGGGCCTTGCCCGGATTTTCCATGAACACCTTCATGATGGAATACTCCACCTGGGTCAGCTTGATTCGCTGGCCGTTCTTCTCCAGCGTCCGGTTGCGGGTGTTCAGCAGGAAGGGATCCTGCCGAATCTCCCCGGTCTGGGGGATCTCCTCTCCGCCGGCCCGGCGGAACAGGGCGTCCACACGGGCGGTAAGCTCTGCCGGGGAGAAGGGCTTGGTCACATAGTCGTCGGCGCCGGTCATCAGTCCCGTCACCTTGTCCATCTCCTGGGAACGGGCGGTGAGCATGATGATACCGATTTTGGTGTTGGTGGCCCGGATGCGGCGGCAGACCTCAAAACCGTCGATCCCCGGCAGCATGATGTCCAGCAGCGCCACCCGGGTATCGGGGTTCTCCTTCAGCTTGTCCAGTGCCTCTTCGCCGGTCTCCGCCTCAATGACGTCGTACCCGGCACGGCGCAGGTTGATGACGATAAAGCTGCGGATGCTGGACTCATCCTCCAGCACCATTACTTTTTTCATTCGGCATACCGTCCTTTCTTCTCTGTCAGCTGTCGCCGGCGGACCACTCCGTGGTGATCAGGCTGAACGCCTCCCGCACCTCGTCTTCCGTCAGGCCGTATTCCCAGCTCCCATTTGTGTCCAGAAGCTCGGCCGTGTAGATGATCTCCGGCAGACGGCGCAGGATGACCCGGCCGCCCCGGGTGGCTCTGGCCTCGCGGCCGGAGCCTGTAAGCTTGGTGATCCGCAGGACATCCTGTGGTGGCTCCCCGCTGTCTCCCCGGTAGGAGAATGTGACCGTGACCTCCTCCGTCCCGGCCGTGCGGGTAATGAGGATCTGATCCTTCCACACGTCCGGCAGGCGCAGGTACCAGCCGTCCTCCACACTGTGGTAGGTGCTCACCACAGCCGCTTTGGTGCCGTCGCTGGTATAGGTATACCAGTCGATCCGCCGGCAGGGGTCCTCACCCACGTTTCCCCAGGCCGGGATCGGCTCGGGATGGGGGACCTCTGTGATACCGTCGCCGTTGATATCCTCCGGGTACAGGGAACTGAAGGGCGCGATCTCCGAAGACACCCCCGTCACGTCGGACAGCAGGATGTTCACCAGTTCTCCATTTTTCACGGTCAGGATGTCAGTGACCATCCAGGCCGACTCCTCCACCCCCGTGACGAACAGGGCCGGCGTACCGTCCTGTAGGACACCGCTCTTCACACGCCCCTGCTGGCTCAGCTCCGCCATGGTGCTGGTGATCCGTGCGGAGGTTCGCAGCTGGAACTCTTCCTCCTGCCAGCAGTAGTAATCCGCAATGCCGTTGCCCTCCTCATCGGCCCGGAGCACCACCAGCTCCCACAGGCCATCCTGATTCAGATCGTTGACCGCATATTTCACATAGCTGGTGCCCTGCACCAGCTCCTCCGGCTCCCCGGACCGCAGGGTGTAGACGGAGAGGGCCAGGAGGTCCGTATTGACCCGCCAGCCCACCAGCAGCTCCTTCCGGCCGTCCTGGTCCAGATCCTCGTAGGCAATGCTGTAAATGCTGGTGCCGGTGCCCTCAATGACGGCAGCCTGCTCATATCCCTGCTTTCCGGCGGTAAAGATATAGATCTTCAGGGGCTTCTCATCCGCAGAGTTGCGGAAGAAGGCCAGCGCCTCCTCCTCGCCGTCTCCGTCCAGATCCTCCAGCTGCACGGGCTGGATGTTGCTGCCGGAGACGGGGGCCGCGTACTCCGCCCCGCTCTCCAGCAACTGGTTGAGTGAGCTGTTCAGCTCCGTGTACTCCTCCGGCAGCTGCGGCAGGCTGTACAGGTCCGTGGGGGAAAAGGAAAATCCGCAGCCGCTGGCGGACAGAAGCAGAAGCAGGCCGACCGCTGCCGTCAGCATCCGCTGTATTCGCTGTCTCATGGCCTCCTCCTCTCTGCCGGTGGGCTGCCCCCGCCGAAAAACGCATAATTCAACTTATATATGATAGCACGTTTTCTCCCTGATGTGTAGGGGTTGTCAGCATTTTTCCCGCATTTTACGTTCTGTTCATTTTTCCGCCGTCCCCGGTCGGAAGGCCGCGATCAGGGCCAGCTTCCGCCTGCGATCCAGCCGTTTGATGGCGGCCTCCCGCCGCAGGGCCGCAGACCGGTCCGGCACCGCCTCCTGGTAGACCAGCTCCACCGGCAGGCGGCTGCGGGTGTACTTGGCGCCCCGCCCGCTTTGGTGGGCCTGGAGGCGGCGGGGCAGGTCGTTGGTGCAGCCTGTGTACAGTGTGCCGTCCCCGCAGCGCAGGATGTAGACCAGATAGCCCATACCGTCCCTCCTCTGTCCGATGAGACCAGTATACCACAGCCCGCCGCCCCGTCAAAGGGCTTTCCGCATGGGGACTTCCCTGCCCGGCATAGGAATGATGGTACAGGGAGGGATTCTATGTTGTCTGCCGCACTGCTGCTCTTCGCCAACACGCTGCTCTTCTCACTCCGCCTGTCCGGCGGCGGGTCGTTTCCAAAGCCGCTGTCCGCCGCAGAGGAGCGGGAATATCTCCGCCGCTACGCCCAGGGAGATCAGGAGGCCCGGGATGTACTCATCGAGCGGAACCTGCGCCTGGTGGCCCACATCATCAAGAAATACTATACCCAGAGCGCCGATCAGGAGGACCTGATCTCCATCGGCACCATCGGCCTCATCAAGGGCATCTCCAGCTTCGACCCGGAGAAGGGCGCCCGCCTGGCCACCTACGCCGCCCGCTGCATTGAAAACGAAATTCTCATGTACTTCCGCAGCCAGAAAAAGCTCCAGGGAGAAGTCTCTCTGTCGGATTCCATTGAGACAGACAAGGAGGGCAATGCCCTCCAGCTGATGGATGTGGTGGGCGTGGATGACACCATGCTGGACGATATCCACGACCGGGACAGCGCGCTCCGGCTCCACCAGATCATCCGGGAGCGTCTGACCACCCGGGAGGCGGAGATCATTCGCCTGCGGTACGGGCTGGGCGGCACCATCCCCCTGACCCAGAGGGAAATTGCCGCCTCCTTCGGGATTTCCCGGTCCTATGTATCCCGCATCGAAAAGCGGGCGCTGGAAAAGCTGCGCCAGGAGCTGCAGGACGGCCCTGCGCCCCAGCTGGTCCGGCGGAGGCCCCATTCCTCCGGGACGTGACCGCCGGATTTGGAAAACAGAGGGCGTGATGGAAAATTTCCATCACGCCCTTTCTTTGCGCGCTTCCGCGCCTTTCAATAGCGCCGCACCACGGCGGCCACCTTGCCCAATATCTGGGCATAGGTGCCGTCAATGGGGGAATATGCCTCATTCTCCGGCAGCAGCCATACCTGACCGCTTTTCAGAGACAGGCGCTTAACCGTCGCCTCGTCATCGATCAGAGCCACCACAATCTCACCGTGCTGCGCAGTGGGCTGGCTGTGAACCACCACCAGGTCGCCGGGCAGGATGCCTGCGTTCAGCATGGACTCGCCCCGGACCCGCAGGGCAAAATACTCCCCGGGCCGACCGGCGGTATCGAAGGTCAAATAGTCCTCGATACACTCCTCCGCCAGAATGGGGCTGCCGGCCGCCACATTGCCCACCACTGGGACCTGATTTTCAGGCTTAGGAGATTCCCGCAGCGTGATGGCGCGGCCCTTGCCGGCGCCCTTTTCAATGACGCCTGCCTCCTCAAGCCGTTTGAGGTGAAAATGGACTGTGGAGGGTGACTTCAGCCCCACGGCCTCCCCGATCTCCCGCACCGAGGGGGGGTAGCCCTGCTCCCGGATACAGGCGGCAATGTACTCGTAGATTTTCTGCTGCATCTTTGAGAGCTCCCGCATACGTGTCCACCTCCGCTGGATTTCTGGCTGTATTATACCACAACGCCGCAGGAAAAGCAAACATTTGTTCCATCATTTTCAAACTTTTTTGTCGTCTGTCCGTACGCTTCCGCATAGCTTTGATTTGTCTGCTTTTTTGCAAAATCCCCTTGAAATACAGAGAAAACTATGGTATCATTAACATCTGTGAAATCATGATCCATGCGCTGCATGGCTGAAAGTTTTGGAGGTTATCCTGTATGGACGCTTTAACGCTCGTCATCACGATCCTGCAGCTTCTCTGCGGTCTGGCAGTCATTGTCATCGTGCTCTTCCAGTCCGGCAAGAGCGCCGGCCTCTCCGGTGCCATCGGCGGTGTGGCCGACTCCTTCCTGTCCCGCAACAAGGCCAAGACTCTGGACGCCAAGCTGGCCCGCGCCACCAAATGGGTTGGGGCCATCTTCCTGATCCTGACGCTGGTCCTGCTGATCCTGCAGGGCTGATTTCGCGCTGAAAGCGCCCGGTGTGCCAGCACACCGGGCGCTTTTTTATATGTCGCCGGAGCAGTACAGCACACCGGCCTCCGGTTGGATACCGTTGGCTTCCAGCAGTTCCTGCACCGTCACGAAGCGGTAGCCTTCCCCTTGAAGCGTATCTACAATCTCCAGTGCCGCGTCCACAGAGGTATCGTAGATATCATGGAGCAGGATGATCTGATTGGGGGCCGCATTTTCCAGGACCGCCGCCTTCACCTGGGCTGTATTGAGCTTTTCCCAGTCCCTGGGATCGATGGACCACTTTATCATGGGCACCTGCAGCAGCTCCCGGTCCGCCGCATCCACGGCCCCGTATGGCGGGCGGAGCCAATATGGCCCCCCTCCCAGCAACGCTTCCAGCGTCTCCTCTGTACGGCCTACCTCCCGCTGCAGCGTCTCCCGGGAGATCCCCTGAAGCCGTACATGGTTCCAGGTGTGGCTGCCCACCTGATGGCCCTCTGCCTGCATCCGCCGGACCAGGTCCTCATTGCCTTCGATCTGCTTGCCAATCAGGAAAAAGGTGGCGCTTGCCCCCCGCTCCTGCAGGCCGTCCAGTAGCCGCTCGGTAGTGTTCCGGCGTGGGCCGTCGTCAAATGTAATGGCGATCAGCTTGTCCGCCGGGAGCTGGGCATCTGCCCCAGCCTCCGCCACAGGGCCGCCCGGCGCGCAGCCGGACAGCAGTGCCAGGGCAAGGCACAGAAAAAACAGGCGACCTCTCCACATCGCGCCCACACCTCCTCATTCATGCAGCGGTAGTTTGCGCGGCAGCTGAAAATTTACACCCGTTAAAATTTTCTCCTGTTTTTTCATAACACGAAAAAAGGAAGCGGGCCCCGCCCGCTTCCTTCATCTCATATTCCGTTCGGTGCTCTGCATAGACGGTCAGGAGAACAGGTCAGAAATGGCATCTCCCACCAGGTCCACTGCCAGATCTGACACCACTTCCAGTCCCAGAAGCACTCCCCCCTCCTTGGCAGCTGAATGGGCTCTCTTTCGCCCGCGTGCTGCGGGCTTCTCCCTCTGCTGAAATTCCGGTTTCTTCTCGAGCTGCGGCGCGTCTCCGTCCCCTGCAGGCTGATTGAAGGCCCCGCACCGGGGGCAGAAGCCGTCTGCATCGCAATCATACCGTTTGCCGCACGAAGCGCAGGAAATCTTCTTCACAGATGTTCCCTCCTTTGCTCTGCTGCCGGGCGCTCACAAGTCCCCGCCGGGCAGCCGTCGACCGTGGGACTGCTCCTTCAGCAGCCGGCCCATGGCCATCTCTGCCTGACGGAGATTTTCTCCCAGTTCCCGCTGGAGCCTCCCTGTCCGCTTCTGCTGTGCCGCAGGGGACTCAGCGGCCGCGGCGGTCCCGCCGCTCCGGACCCAGACAGGCTGGTTGAAGGCCCCGCACCGGGGGCAGAAGCCATCCACATCGTAGTCATACCGCTTTCCGCAGTCCTCACAGTGAACCATGCGCATAGAGATCTCCCCCTTCGCTTCCATTGTATCACATCTCCTTCAGGTCCACAAGAACAATCAAAAGCCCTTTGTCACAGGTCCTAGGTTCCCATGACAAAGGGCTTTTTTGATTGCGGGTTCTTACTTCACCAGCTCGATGATGGCGGTCTCCGCGGCATCTCCGCGGCGCACGCCGGTGCGGATCACGCGGGTGTAGCCGCCGTTGCGCTCTGCATAGCTGGGAGCGATCTCCTTGAACAGCTTCTTGCAGACATCCTCGCGGGTGATGAAGCTCATAGCCTGCCGATAAGCGGCCAGGTCGCTCTTCTTGCCGAGGGTAATCATCTTCTCAGCCAGAGGCTTGATCTCCTTGGCGCGGGCAAGAGTGGTCTCCATCTTGCCGTTGTCCAGGAAATCCGTCACCTGCTGACGCAGCATCGCCATGCGCTGGTCAGTGGGCTTGCCAAGTTTCCGAGTTCCGGGCATTTTGGTTTCCTCCTTATCAGGATTTTGGTCAGCCGGGGAACGTCCGCCGGCATTGGAATCAGTTGTTGTTATCTTCGTCAGCCAGATGGAGTCCCATCATCGCCAGCTTGTTGATGACCTCTTCCAGGGACTTGCGGCCCAGGTTGCGGACCTTCATCATCTCGTCCTCCGTCTTGGAAATCAAATCCTCCACGGTGTTGATGTTGGCACGCTTGAGGCAGTTGAAGCTGCGGACGGAGAGATCCAGCTCTTCGATGGTCAGCTCCAGCACCTTGTCCCGCTGGGCCTCCGCCTTCTCCACTACGGTGGGCTTGCTGCCCACGTTCTCAGAGAGGTCGGTAAACAGCGTGAAGTGGTCGCACAGGATCTTCGCACCCAAGGACACGGCGTCCCGGGCAGAGATGGTCCCGTCGGTCCAGACCTCCAGCGTCAGCTTGTCGAAGTCGCTGGAAGCACCCACACGGGTGGGCTCCACGGTGTAGTTGACCTTATACACGGGGGTGTAGATGGAGTCCACGGCGATGACGCCGATCACGTTCTGCTGCGGCTTGTTGCGGTCCGCAGGCACATAGCCGCGTCCGTGGGACAGGGTGATCTCCATGTTCAGCGTCGCGCCGTTGTCCAGCGTGGCAATGTGCATGTCGGGATTCAGGACCTCCACCTCGCCGTCGGCCTTGATATCGCCGGCCTTGACCTCGCAGGGGCCCACCGCCTCGATGTAGACCGTCTTCACCGTCTCGCAGTGGAGCTTGGTGAGCAGGCCCTTCACATTCAGGACGATCTCCGTCACGTCTTCCTTGACACCTGGGATGGTGGAGAACTCATGCTGCACGCCGGCGATCTTGATGGTGGTCGGGGCCGTGCCGGGCAGAGAGGAAAGCATAATGCGGCGAAGCGCATTGCCCAAAGTGGTGCCGTAGCCGCGCTCCAGCGGTTCCACCACATACTTGCCGTATGTGGCGTCCCCCGGCGTCTCGATGCACTCAATCTGGGGCTTTTCAATTTCGATCATGCAGTAGTACCCTCCTTCATCTTCTTGTTGCGAGCACGCATGATTGCGCGCCGCCGGCAGTTCCTATCATTATTGAGGGTATCCTCCGCTTACTTGGAGTACAACTCAACGATGAGGTGCTCCTCGACGGGAACGTCGATGTCCTCCCGGGCGGGCAGACGGGTCACGGTGCCCTTCAGGGCGTTCTTCTCACGCTCCATCCAGGCGGGGATCAGGAACACGGGGGCATCCTGGCCCAGCAGGCGCTTGAAGATCTCAGAGGAGCGGCTGGACTCGGCAACCTCGATCACATCGCCGGCCTTGACCTGATAGGACGGAATGTCGACCTTCCGGCCGTTGACGGTGAAGTGGGCGTGGCTCACCAGCTGACGGGCCTGACGGCGGGTCATGGCGAAGCCCATGCGGTATACCACGTTGTCCAGACGGCGCTCCACAGCGATCAGCAGGTTGTCGCCGGTCTTGCCGGGGGTCTTGGCGGCCGCCTCGTAATAGGCGTGGAACTGCTTCTCCAGAATGCCATAGATGAACTTGACCTTCTGCTTCTCATTCAGTTGGATGCCATATTCGCTCTTCTTCTTTCTCATCTGGCCGCCGGGGTTGCGATTGGTCTCCTTCTTCGCATAGCCCATCACGGCAGGAGAAATGCCCAGAGCCTTGCAGCGCTTCGCGATCGGCTGCATATTCTTAGCCATTTGCTTGTTACCTCCTCTTCAAATCAGACACGGCGGCGCTTGGGGGGGCGGCAGCCATTGTGGGGGATGGGCGTGACGTCCTTGATCATGGTCACTTCCAGGCCCACGGCCTGCAGCGCCCGGATCGCGGCCTCACGGCCCTGGCCGGGGCCCTTGACGAAGACCTCGACGGTCTTCAGGCCATGCTCCATAGCGGCGCGGGCGGCCGTCTCAGCCGCGGTCTGTGCCGCGAAGGGGGTGGACTTCTTGCTGCCGCGGAAACCGAGGCCGCCGGAGGAAGCCCAGGAGATCGCGTTGCCCTGTGTATCGGTAACAGTTACCATGGTGTTGTTGAACGAAGAGCGGATATGGACCTGGCCCCGCTCAATGTTCTTCCGTTCACGCCGGCGGCGAATGACCTTCTTGCCGGCGGATGCCTTTGCAGTTGCCATCTTGGTTCTCCCTCCTTACTTCTTCTTGTTGGCAATGGTCTTCTTGGGACCTTTGCGGGTCCGCGCATTGGTCTTGCTGCGCTGGCCGCGCACGGGCAGACCCTTGCGGTGGCGAATGCCGCGATAGCAGCCGATCTCGGTCAGCCGCTTGATGTCCAGAGCGGTCTGGCGGCGCAGGTCGCCCTCAACGGTATAGCTGTCGATGGCGTCGCGCAGCTTCTGCTCGTCGGCGTCGGACAGATCCTTCACGCGGGTGTCGGGGTTGACGCCTGTCTGCGCCAGGATGTCCTTGGCGCTCTTTCTGCCAATGCCGTAGATATAAGTGAGGCCGATCTCGATACGCTTATCCTTCGGCAGGTCAATACCGGCAATACGTGCCATACTCTCAAAGCACCTCCAATTAAATGTTAGCCCTGTCTCTGCTTATGCTTGGGGTTCTCGCAAATGACCATGACACGGCCTTTGCGGCGAATGACCTTGCACTTCTCGCACATGGGCTTCACGGACGGTCTTACTTTCATAGTTTTTAACCATTCCTTTCAGCGGTTTGTGTCTTTTCAGCTCAAGTGGCGCTTACTTACTGCGCCAGGTGATCCGGCCGCGGGTCAGGTCATACGGGGACATCTCCACCGTCACCTTGTCGCCGGGCAGAATCCTGATGAAATTCATTCTGAGTTTTCCGGAAATATGTGCCAAAATCTTGTGTCCATTTCCAATGTCTACCTGGAACGTTGTGTTGGGCAGGGCTTCCACCACGACACCCTCCACTTCAATCATGTCGGATTTTGCCAAACGTTATCCCTCCTGGTCCGGATAAACCTCCTCGCGGTAAGCCGCAAGGGTTTTGCGAAGCTCGCTGTTGGTGATCCTGGCTTCGCCTCTGATCTTTTCAGAAAGCCGGTTCTCGTCCGCCGCTACAAACAGCACGTGTCTGCGCTTTTTGCGTTTGGGCGACTCCACCTTCCTGGATTTCCCGTCCGCCAGCAGCAGGTACTCCCCCTCCACCGCGAGAACGATGAAGAGCTTTCCCTGGTCCCGGCCGGCAACGGATCTTACGATGTTGGATGCTGCAATTTCCATGCGTTTCCTCTCAGATGGCGGGGGCCGTCAGGATCTCAGGCTCGCCGTCCGTGATCAGAATGGAATTTTCATAGTGGGCCGCCCATTTGCCGTCCAGCGTCTTGACGGTCCAGCCGTCGCTCATCTGCTGGATGGCCGCCGAGCCGGCGTTCACCATGGGTTCGATTGCAAGCGTCATGCCGCGGAGGAGCCTGGGCCCCCGGCCGGGATGGCCGTAATTGGGGATCTCCGGCGACTCGTGCATCTGGGCGCCGACACCGTGGCCGACGTATTCCCGGACGATGGAGTAGTCGTGACTCTCCACGTACTGCTGGATGGCTGCCGAGATATCGAACAGCCGGTAGCCCTCCTTGGCAAACCTGATTCCCTCAAAAAAGCTCTGTCTGGTCACGTCGATCAGATCCTGCGCCTCCGGGGAGATCCTGCCGCAGGGGAAGGTGGCCGCACAGTCGCCGTGAAACCCTCCAATGTACGCTCCCACATCCACACTGACGATATCGCCCTCCTGGAGGACCCGGGGTCCGGGAATTCCGTGGATGATCTCGTCGTTGACGCTGATGCAGGCGCTGGCCGGATAGCCGTTGTAATGCAGGAAGGAGGGGACTGCGCCTTGCTTGCGAATGAAATGCTCCACTGCACGGTCGATCTCATGGGTTGTGACGCCGGGCTTTACCAATTCCCCTGCATAAGCACGGGCAGCCGCGGTAATTTTTCCGGCCCGGCGCATCAATTCGATCTCATGGGGGGATTTGAGTGTAATCATACGCTCATCTCCCCAGTGCGTGGAGGATGGCCCGGGAGGTCTCTTCCACAGAGGGCTGATTCTCCACAGGCTTCAGGAGTCCCCGCTGGGCATAGAAGTCCTTCAGCGGCTCGGTCTCCTTATGATAGACCTCGAGCCGCGCCTTGACGGTCTCGGGGGCATCATCTTTCCGCTGGACCAGCTTACCGCCGCACTTGTCGCACACGCCCTCCTGCTTGGGGGGCACAGCTACCATGTGGTAGCTGGCCCCGCAGGATTCGCAGACACGGCGGCCGCTCATCCGCTCCATGATGGTCTCGTCAGAGATCTCAATAGAGATCACGTCGTCAAATGTGATCCCGGCCTTTTCCAGGGCCGCGGCCTGGGCGATGGTGCGGGGCACCCCGTCCAGGATATAGCCGTTCTTGCAGTCATCCTCTGCCAGCCGCTCCGTGACGATGCCGATGATGACGTCGTCCGGCACCAGCTGGCCGGCGTCCATATAGGACTTGGCCTTCAGGCCGGTGGGCGTGCCGTTTTTGATGGCCGCCCGGAGGATGTTGCCTGTGGAAATGGTGGGAATACTCAGTTCTCTGCACAGGATTTCCGCCTGTGTTCCCTTACCGGCGCCGGGGGCGCCCAACAGGATCAGCTTCAATTGAAACGCCTTCTCTCTTATTCCAGGAAGCCCTTGTACTGACGCATCAGCATCTGGGCCTCCAGCGCCTTGACAGTCTCCAGAGCCACGCCGACCACGATGATGACGGAGGTGCCGCCGATCGCCAGATAAGCGTTGCCGACAGCCTTACCCAGCAGCAGCGGGCAGATCGCCACGATGCCCAGATAAATGGCGCCGAACAGGGTGATCTTGCTCAGGACTTTCTTGATGAAGTCCACAGTGGGCTTGCCGGGACGGAATCCCGGGATAAAGCCGCCCTGCTTCTTCAGGTTGTTGGCGATCTCCACCGGATTGAACTGGATGGTGGAGTAGAAATAGCTGAAACCGATGATCATGATGAAATACACGATCATATAGATGAAGGACTGGGTATCGATGGCGTCGTAGATTGCCCGGGAAACCGTCTCCTCCTCGGGAATACCGATGAAGGTCCAGATCGTCACGGGCAGAGACGCGATGCTCTGGGCGAAGATGATGGGCAGAACGCCGGACATATTCACCTTCATGGGGAGGTGAGAGCTCTGGCCGCCGTACATCTTCCGGCCCACCTGCCGCTTGGCATACTGGACGGGAATGCGGCGCTCTGCGTCGCTGATGAACACGACGAACACAACCAGCGCCAGGACGCCCACCAGCAGCAACACCACCAGAGCCGGGTGCAGCGCACCGTCCGCGGCAGCGCCGCCGTTGGCCCAGCTCACCACGCCGCTGTACAGAGAGCTGACAGAGGTGGGGATCCGGGACAGGATGCCGGCGAACAGAATGATGGAAATGCCGTTGCCGATGCCGAACTCCGTCACCTGCTCGCCCATCCACATGACGAAGGAGGAGCCGGCGATGAAGGACACGACGATGACCAGTGCGGGCCAGATGCCGGTGGCATCAGATGCCAGCAGGTTGTAGTTGCGCATCATGAAATAGTAGCCGACCGCCTGCAGGATGGCGATGCCGACAGTGGTATAGCGGGTGATGGACTGGATCTTCTTCCGTCCCTCTTCACCGCCATCCTTGGCCAGCCGCTCCAGGGCCGGGATGGCCACAGTCAGCAGCTGGATGATGATGGATGCGTTGATATAGGGCTGGATGCTCAGGGCGAAGACCGTTGCCTGGGCAAAGGCGCCGCCGGACATCACGTTGTACAGGCCCAGAATGGTGCCGCCCATCTGATCCAGATAGGTCTCCAGCAGGCCGACATCCACGTAAGGCACCGTGATGGCGTTGCCGATCCGGAAGATCAACAGGATGAGGAGTGTAAAAATGATCTTCTTCCGCAGTTCGGGGATGCCCCACGCTTTGCGAATGGTTTGGATCACGTTACATCACCTCGGCCTTTCCGCCTGCTGCCTCGATAGCCTCCTTGGCAGAAGCGGAGAAAGCAGAAGCCTGGACAGTGAGCTTCTTGGACAGCTTGCCGCTGCCCAGAACCTTGTAGCCGTAGCGGCACTTGGAGAGGATACCCTTCTCCAGCAGCGCGTGGACCGTGACAGTATCGCCGTCCTGGAACTGATCCAGGGTGCTGAGATTCACGATCTCCAGGGGCTTTGCGAAGATGTTGTTGAAGCCGCGCTTGGGGATGCGGCGGGCCAGAGGCATCTGGCCGCCTTCAAAGCCAACACGGATCTTGCCGCCGGAGCGGGCCTTCTGGCCCTTGTGACCGCGGCCGCCGGTCTTTCCGTTGCCGGAGCCGGCGCCCCGGCCCTTCCGGTACGGGGCCCGGACGGAGCCCTCGGCGGGAGACAGTTCGCTCAACTTCATAATTCCGTGCCTCCTTATTTCACTTCTGTGACCTGCAGCAGGTAGCCGATCTTGGCGATCTTGCCGCGGGTCTGGTCGTTGTCGGGCTGCACGGTGATGTCACCGATCTTGCGCAGGCCCATGGAATGAGCGGTGGCGACCTGTTTTTCCAGGCGGCCGTTCAGGCTCTTGACGAGCTTAATATTTAAGTTTGCCATTTTTGCGCCTCCTTAACCCACGATCTCTTCGACGCTCTTGCCGCGGATGCGGGCGACCTCCTCGGGACCGCGCATGCTCTTGAGGCCCTCGAAGGCGGCGGCGACAACGTTGTTGGGGTTGTTGGAACGCAGGCACTTGGTCCGGATATCCTTGATGCCTGCGGCCTCGACGACGGCACGCACAGCGCCGCCGGCGATCACGCCGGTACCGGGGGCAGCGGGCTTCATCAGCACGCGGCCGGCACCGGCCTCACCGATGGTCTCATGGGGCACAGTGGTGCCGGAGAGGGTCACGGTGATCATGTTCTTCTTGGCGGCTTCGATGCCCTTGCGGATGGCCTCGGGGACCTCAGCGGCCTTGCCCAGGCCATAGCCCACCTTGCCCTTGCCGTCGCCCACGACGACCAAGGCGGAGAATTTCATCACACGGCCGCCCTTGACGGTCTTGGAGACGCGGTTCAGGGAAACGACCTTCTCGATATACTCGCTCTGTTCTCTTTCAAATCTAGGCATGTTGTCGTTCCTCCTCCCTTAGAATTTCAGGCCGCCCTCGCGGGCACCCTCAGCCAGAGCCTTCACGCGGCCGTGGTACAGATAGCCGCCGCGGTCAAACACGACAGTCTCGATACCCTTGGCCTTGGCGCGCTCGGCCACCAGCTTGCCAACGGCAGTGGCAGCGGCGATATTGCCGCCGTAACCTTCGATGGCCTTGTCCAGGGAGGAAGCGGAAGCCAGGGTCACGCCGTTGACATCATCGATGACCTGGGCGTAGATGTTGGCCTCGCTGCGGAACACATTCAGACGCGGCATCTCAGGGGTGCCGGAGATCTTGGCGCGCACTCTCTTGTGGCGCTTCAGGCGCTGGGCGTTGGTATTCGGTCTCTTAATCATATCGGCACACCTCCTTACTTCTTGGCGCCGGTCTTACCGACCTTGCGGCGGATGACTTCATCGGCGTACTTGATGCCCTTGCCCTTATAAGGCTCGGGAGGACGCTTCTCGCGGACCTCGGCCGCAAACTGGCCGACAGCCTGCTTGTCGCATCCGTTGATGACGATTTTATTGGGAGCGGGGACATCGATGGTGATGCCCTCGATCTCAGAAACGATCACCTGGTGAGAGAAGCCCAGGTTCATGACCAGGTTCTTACCCTCCTTGGCCACACGGTAGCCGACGCCGTTAACCTCCAGCTCCTTCTTGTAGCCGTCGGTCACACCGACGATCATGTTATGGAGCAGAGTGCGGGTCAGGCCGTGGAGGCTGCGGTGCAGCTTGTCGTCGGAAGGACGCTCCACGGTGATCGTGCTGCCTTCCTGTTTAAGAATCATCTCAGGGCGCAGAGCCTTCGTCAGCTCGCCCTTGGGTCCCTTAACGGTCACCACATTACCCTCGGCGACATTGACGGTGACGCCGGCGGGAACGGTAATGGGCATTCTGCCAATTCTAGACATGGTCCAATACCCTCCTTACCAAACGAATGCCAGGACCTCGCCGCCGACATGGAGCTCGCGGGCCTTCTTGTCGGTCATGACGCCCTTGGACGTAGAGATGATAGCGATGCCCAGGCCGCGGAGCACGCGGGGCAGCTCGTCGGCGCCCACATAGACGCGCAGGCCGGGCTTGGAGACGCGGCGCAGGCCGGTGATAACCTTTTCCTTGCCCGCGTTGTACTTCAGGGAGATGTGGATGACACCCTGGGTTCCGTCCTCCACCACCTGGAAGTTCTTGATATAGCCCTCATCCAGCAGAATCTGAGCGATGCTCTTCTTCATGTTGGAGGCGGGAACATCAACGGTGTCGTGCTTGGCGTTGTTGGCGTTGCGGATGCGGGTCAGCATATCCGCAACCGGATCGGTGATATGCATAATAAATCCTCCTATTTTAGAGTTGCGGCTCTCTCGAGACCGCTGCGGCAGCGAGGTATCATGGCGAATGGAGCAGTCCGCTCGCGCGTGGTGCCCAATTCGTCATGACCTTTCGCCATCCGATCTGCCAAAGGCTCCATATCAAAAGCCCGTGGTCACAAAATTTGGTTGCGCGGGGCGCCTCTCAGAAGGAGGCCTTCCGCACGCCGGGGATCTCGCCCTTGTAGGCCAGTTCCCGGAAGCAGATACGGCAGACGCCGTAGTCACGCAGATAGGCGTGGGGGCGGCCGCACAGCTTGCAGCGGTTGTATCTCCGGGAGGAGAACTTGGGAGCCCGCTGCTGCTTGAGAATCATGGATTTCTTTGCCATCGTTTCTTCCTCCTTAGCGGGCGAAGGGAGCGCCGACCTGCTCCAGCAGGGCGCGGGCCTCTTCATCGGTGTGCGCGGTGGTGCAGATGACCACATCCATGCCGCGGATCTTGTCGATCTTGTCGTACTCGATCTCGGGGAAGATCAGCTGCTCCTTGATGCCCAGGGCATAGTTGCCGCGGCCGTCGAAGGAGTTGGGGTTGATGCCCTGGAAATCACGGACGCGGGGCAGGGCCACGTTGAACAGGCGGTCCAGGAACTCCCACATCTTGTCGCCCCGCAGGGTGACCTTGGCGCCGATGGGCATATCCTCACGCAGCTTGAAGTTTGCGATGGACTTGCGGGCCCGGGTAATGACGGGCTTCTGGCCGGTAATCTGGCTCAGATCGCCCACCACGTTCTCCAGAACCTTGGAGTTTTCACGCGCCTCACCGCAGCCCACGTTCACGACCACCTTGTCGATCTTGGGGATCTGCATGACGCTCTTGTAGCCGAACTGCTTCATCAGGGCGGGAGCGACTTCGGCAGTGTATTTTTCTTTCAGTCTGGCCATTTGTCAGCTCTCCTTTCTCACAGCTCAGCGCCGCAGTGCTTGCACACGCGGGTCTTCTTGCCGCCCTCGATCTTGTGGGCGACGCGGGTGCCCTTGCTGCACTTGGGGCACACCACCTGCACCTTGCAGGCGGCAATGGCGGCCTCGCGCTTCATGATGCCGCCCTCTTCGCCCTGCTTGCGGGGCTTGACGTGGCAGGTCACCATGTTGATGCCCTCCACGACAACCTTCAGGGAGCCGGGAACGGTGCCCAGCACCTTGCCCTGCTTGCCCTTGTCCTTGCCGGACAGGACGACAACGGTATCGCCCTTCTTAATGTTCATAGCCATTTCGCTGCCCTCCTCAAATCACTTCGGGAGCGAGGGACAGGATCTTCATGTAATCCTTGTCGCGCAGCTCACGAGCAACCGGCCCGAAGATACGGGTGCCTCTGGGGTTCTTGTCATCCTTGATCAGGACGGCGGCATTGTCGTCGAAACGGACATAGGTGCCGTCCGCCCGGCGGACGCCCTTGGCGCTGCGGACGATCACGGCCTTGACGACCTCGCCCTTCTTCACCGTGCCGCCGGGGGTGGACTTGCGGACGGACGCGACGATCACATCGCCGATGTTGCCGAACTTCCGCTTGGAGCCGCCCAGGACACGGATGCACTTGATCTCCTTGGCGCCGGTATTATCGGCCACCTTCAGAAATGTTTCCTGCTGAATCATAACGGCACCTCCTTACTTCGCTTTTTCAATGATCTCGACCACGCGCCACCGCTTGTCCTTGGACAGGGGGCGGGTCTCCATCACTTTGACCCGGTCGCCGATGCCGCAGGCATTCTCCTCGTCATGGGCCTTCAGCTTGTAAGTGCGGCCGACGATCTTCTTGTACAGGGGATGGGCCACACGGTCTTCAATGGCGACGACCACGGTCTTGTCCATCTTGTCGGATACGACTCTGCCGACCCGGGTCTTGCGGGAGGAAGTTCTCTTCTCTTCGTTCATGTTCGATTCCCTCCTTCTTACTGCTTGTCAGAAGCTCCGGAGAGCTCCTTTTGACGCAACATGGTCTTGACTCGGGCAATGTCATGCTTGGTCTCCCGGATCTTCAGGGGATTATCCAGCTGATTGGTGGCGTGCTGCATACGCAGATAGAAAAGATCCTTCTTCAGGCCCACCAGCTTCTCGTTGAGCTGCTCGGGGGTCATGCTACGAATTTCACTTGCCTTCATCTTCACTCACCTGCTTCCTCGGTGCGGGCGACGATCTTCGTCTTGATGGGCAGCTTGTGGCTGGCCAGACGAAGCGCCTCGCGGGCAACTTCTTCAGACACGCCGGCGATCTCGAACATGATGCGGCCGGGCTTCACGACGGCAACCCAGAACTCGGGGGAACCCTTACCGGAACCCATGCGGGTCTCAGCGGGCTTCTTGGTCACGGGCTTGTCGGGGAAAATCTTGATCCAAACCTGACCGCCACGCTTGGTGTAGCGGGTCATGGCGATACGGGCCGCCTCGATCTGATTGCTGGTGATCCAGGCGGGCTCCAGGGCCTGCAGGCCGAACTCACCGTAGGCAATGGTGTTGCCGCGGGTGGCCTTGCCGGTCATACGGCCGCGGTGTACGCGGCGATACTTGACTCTCTTCGGCAGAAGCATTACTGGGCTCCTCCTTCCTTAGCGGGTGCCGCGGGCGCCGCGGGGGCAGCCGGACGGCTGGGATTGGTGGCACGGTTGAAACCGCCCTGGGGACGGCCCTGGCCGCGGTTGAAACCGCCCTGACGGTCACGGTTGAACCCGCCGCCCTGGCGCCGGTCGCCGAAACCGCCGCGGCGGTCGCCATCCCGGCGGGGACGACGCTCACGACGCTCCTGGTAGGGCTTGGAGGTGTCCATGGTGCGGGGGGTGGTGCGCAGGGTCTGAGAGAGGACCTCTCCCTTGTAGATCCAGACCTTCACGCCGATGCGGCCGAAGGTGGTGGCAGCCTCCGCGAAGCCGTACTCAATGTCGGCGCGGATGGTCTGCAGGGGGATGGTGCCCTCGTGATAGTGCTCCACGCCGGCGATCTCACGTCCGCCCAGACGGCCGGAGCAGCAAACCTTGATGCCCTTGGCGCCGGCGCGCATGGCGCGGGCCATGGCGTTCTTCATGGCGCGGCGGTGAGAGATACGCTTCTCCAACTGCTGGGCGATGTTCTCCGCCACCAGCTGGGCGTTCATGTCGGGATTGCGGACCTCGACGATGTTCAGGCGCACCTTCTTGCCGATCAGCTTCTCCACAGCGAGACGATACTGCTCGATCTGCTCGCCGCCCTTGCCGATGACCATGCCCGGCCGGGCGCAGTGGAGGAAGATGGTGACGACTTCGTTGCTCCGCTCGATCTCGATCTTGGGAACACCGGCGCCGTACAGGGTCTTCTTCAGGTACTTGCGGATCTTCTGATCCTCGACGATCAGATCGCCGACCTTCTCATCACTGGCATACCAACGGGAATCCCAGTCTTTGATGACGCCCACGCGCAGGCCGTGGGGATTTACTTTCTGTCCCATAAAACTGTTCTCCTCCCTCTTATGCCTTTTCCGTCACAGCCAGGGTGACGTGAGAAGTCTTCTTATTGATCCGATAGGCGCGGCCCTGAGCCCGGGGCATCATCCGCTTCAGGATGGGGCCGGGAGTGGCGAACACCTCGGACACCACCAGCTTGGCGGGGTCCATGCCGAAGTTGTTCTCGGCATTGGCACAGGCGGACTTCAGGAGCTTCATCAGAGGCTCGGAAGCGGCCTTGGGGGTCTGCATCAGGATCGCCATGGCGGTGCCGGCGTCCTTGCCGCGGATCAGATCACACACGATCTGGACCTTGCGGGGAGCGATGCGGACATAGCGCAGATACGCTTTGGCAATCTTCATCTCTTCCATGTTCTGCATCCTCCTTCATTAAGAATCTTTCCGATGGCCGCGGAAGGTGCGGGTGGGCGCGAACTCACCCAGCTTGTGGCCGACCATATCCTCCTGGATATAGACGGGCACGTGCTTGCGGCCGTCGTGAACGGCAATGGTGTGGCCCACGAAGGCGGGGAAGATGGTAGAGCTCCGGCTCCAGGTCTTGAGGACCTTCTTCTCGTTCTTCGCGTTCATTTCCTCGACCCGCTTCAGAAGCTCCGGGGCAACATACGGGCCTTTTTTAATGGATCTGCTCATATTGACTTGCCTCCTTACTTCTCGTTGCGGCGCTTGACGATGAATTTATTGGTGGGGTTCTTGCCCTTGCGGGTCTTGTAACCCATGGCGGGCTTGCCCCAGGGGGTCACCGGGCCGGGACGGCCGACGGGTGCGCGGCCCTCGCCGCCGCCGTGGGGGTGGTCATTGGGGTTCATGACGGAGCCGCGCACGGTGGGACGCCAGCCCATGTGACGCTTGCGGCCGGCCTTGCCGATGTTGATGTTCTCGTGCTCGATGTTGCCAACCTGACCGATGGTGGCGTAGCAGTTGGTGCGCACGATGCGGACCTCGCCGGAAGGCAGACGGATCTGGGCGTCGCCGCCCTCCTTGGCCATCAGCTGAGCGGCGGTGCCGGCGGAGCGCACCAGCTGGGCGCCGTTGCCGGGATGCAGCTCGATGTTATGGATCACGGTACCAACGGGGATGTTGGCGATGGGCAGGGCGTTGCCGGGCAGAATGTCCGCCTCGGGGCCGGTCATGATCTTGTGGCCGGCCTTCAGGCCCAGGGGCGCCAGGATATAGCGCTTCTCGCCGTCCTCATACTGGATCAGAGCGATGTTGGCGCTGCGGTTGGGATCGTACTCCAGGCGCAGCACGGTGGCGGAGCCGATCTTGTCCCGCTTGAAGTCAATGATACGGTACTTGCGCTTGTTGCCGCCGCCGCGGTGGCGGACGGTGATGCGGCCGTAGCTGTTGCGGCCGGAGCTCTTCTTCAGGGGCTCAGTCAGGCTGGGCTCGGGCTTCGCCTTCTTGTCGATGCCGTCGAACCCGGAGACCGTCATCTGCCGTCTGGAGGGAGTCGTCGGCTTAAAAGTTTTGATAGACATGTCGCGTTACACTCCTTCCGTTTATCAGACCATACCTTCGAAGAACTCGATGGTCTTGGAATCCGCCGCCAGCTGGACATAGGCCTTTTTCCAGGTCTTGGTCATGCCGGGACGGCCGGCACCCATGCGCTTCTCCTTGCCGGGCACCGTCAGGGTGTTGACAGAGGCAACCTTCACACCGAAGATCTCCTCCACCGCCTTCTTGATCTCGATCTTGCCGGCGTCCTTGGCCACCTCGAAGACGTACTTCTTGTCGGCGGCACCGGACATGGCGCGCTCGGTGATGATGGGGCGGATGATAATATCGTAAGCGGTAGCCATTACGCGTACACCTCCTCGATTTTTGCGAGGGCGTCCTTGTCCACGACCAGATACTTGGCGTTCAGGATGTCATAGACGCTCAGGATGGAAGCGGGAGTGGTCACAACGCCGGGGATGTTCCGCGCGCTCTTGACGATGGTCTGATCCACGGCGGGGGTGACCACCATGGCCTTGCCGTCCACACCGACGGCGGTGAGGAACTTGCGGAAGTCAGCGGTCTTGATGGCGTCCATCTTGATGGAGTCGATGACCACCATCTGGCCCTCGGCCACCTTGGCGGAGAGGACGGACTTCAGCGCCAGGCGCTTGACCTTCTTATTCAGCACATAGCTGTAATCCCGGGGCTTGGGGGCAAACACGATGCCGCCGTGGGTCCACTGGGGAGCACGGGTGCTGCCCTGCCGGGCGTGGCCGGTGCCCTTCTGACGCCAGGGCTTTCTGCCGCCGCCGGAGACTTCGGCGCGGGTGAGGGCGCTCTGGGTACCCTGTCTGCAGTTGGCGAGGTGGTTCTTGACAACCTCGTGCACGACGGTCTGGTTGGGCTCGATGCCGAAGATCGCGTCGTTCAGTTCCACAGTGCCGACTTCTGCGCCGGCCATGTTCAACACTTTCATAGTAGACATTGATCAAGCACCCCTTTCTTACTTGTTTCTGGCGGAGGCCTTCTGCGGGTTGCGGCCGGAGGCCTTCTGCGGGTTCTTGCTGATGTCAGCGCCGGCCTGCTTGACCTTGTGGACCTTGACCGTGGACTTGATGGTCACGAGGCCGCCCTTGGGGCCGGGGATCGCACCGCAGACCACCAGCATGTTCAGCTCGGGGTCGACCTTGACGACGCTCAGGTTCTGGACAGTCACCTGCTCCACGCCCATGTGGCCGGCGCCGATGGTGCCCTTGATGATCTTGGACATGTGGCTGGTGGCGCCCAGAGAACCGATCTGACGGGCCACAGGGCCGGAGCCGTGGGTCTCCTTCAGGCGGTGGGCACCGTGGCGCTTGATGACGCCCTGATAGCCGTGGCCCTTGCTGATGCCGGTGACATCCACGAAGTCGCCCGCCTGGAAGGCATCAGCCTTCACGATGTCGCCCACGTTCAGCTCGGCGGCATTCTCCAGGTCGAACTCCCGCAGGTACTTCTTGGGAGCCACGCCGGCCTTGTCCAGGTGGCCCTTCTCGGGCTTGGTGAGCTTGCGCTCAGAGATGTCCTCAAAGCCCAGCTGGACCGCCTCATAGCCTTCCTTTTCGGAAGTCTTCTTCTGCACGACCACGCAGGGACCCGCCTCGATCACGGTGACGGGGATCACATGGCCGTTCTCGTCAAAAATCTGGGACATGCCCACTTTTTTGCCGATGATCGCTTTCATGGTTGTTCCTCCTTAAAGGTTATTGGTCGGCTTAGATACGTGCGGGTTGGGTCCCGCCGCATTGCTCTGCCGACATGACCCGTCTGCCTCGCAAGACGGCAGACATGGACAGCAAACAATTTTCAATCTATTTTCGCCGCGGCGTGTACGTGGCGAAAATACCTTGACTCAGCCGCCCTGGGCGGCGCCGCCAGTGCGCACACTGGCGAGGGGGAATCTAAAGGGGGGATTTCATCCCCTCTTTAATTGGTTACAGCTTGATCTCGATCTCCACGCCGGCAGGCAGCTCCAGGGCCATCAGGGCCTCCACCGTCTTGGGGGTGGACTTGGTGATGTCGATGAGGCGCTTGTGGGTGCGGCGCTCAAACTGCTCGCGGCTGTCCTTGTACTTGTGGACGGCCCGCAGGATGGTGACGACTTCCTTCTTGGTGGGCAGAGGGATGGGGCCGGACACGGAAGCGCCGGTGCGCTTGGCGGTCTCCACGATCTTCTCTGCGCTCTGGTCGATGACCTGATGGTCATAGGCCTTCAGCCGGATGCGGATCATTTCTTTCTGAGCCATGGTTGTTTCCTCCTGATTTCGTAGGTAGTTTCACGAGTCTCGACGACCTACGGCGAGAGAATTTTTCTATACGCTTAACCGTGCGTATCATTCCAGCTCATGAAAAATACCGGCGCATGATACGGCCGGTATCCTGTCATGGCGCAGCGATCTACGCAACGTACAGATCCTTCTCAGCCGCCCGATTATCGGACATACTCCCCGGAAGTTACCTCTTTCGAGCAATCTCCCGGTTCATCGCAGTACTCGCCGGGCGCAGTTCTGCCCTCCACGCGAGCTTTATTATCATAAAAGAAAATCTTGCTAATGTCAAGCCTATTTTCTCTGTTTTTTATGAAAATATGAAGATTTTTTTGGAGGGCTGGATCTTTTTCCAATTCTTCCGAAATTTTGGAGGAAAACCGTCGGTTTCAGCCCTTCCGGACTGCTGAAAAAGAGAGGAGGGGGCGTTCCCCTCCTCCCTTTTCGTTCTCAATAAGCCACACCCCAGTAGATGTCGGTGGTGCATTTCCTGCCGCACACGGGGCAGGTGCCCTCCGTGCCGCTCTGGACCAGGGGCATACAGCGGGAGCTGACACCGGCCCGCTCCTTCATGGCCAGCTCACACTCCAGACTGCCGCACCACTTGGACCGGAGGAAGCCGCCCTTCCCCTCCACAATGGCCTTGGCCTCCTCGGGAGTTTGGATGTCGAAGGTGTTGTCCTCCCGGTTCTTCAGGGCCATGGCATACAGATTGTCATGGATGTGATCCAGCAGGGCCTTCACGGCGCTCTCCAGCTCCGCCAGGGCCACGGTGATCTTCTCGCCGGTGTCCCGCCGGGCAATGACGCACTGCTCCTTCTCCATGTCTTTGGGGCCGATCTCCACCCGGACGGGCACACCCTTCATCTCATACTCTGCGAACTTCCAGCCGGGGGAGTTATCAGAGTCGTCCATCTTGCTCCGCACGCCGGCCGCGTTCAGCCGGTCCCGCAGAGAGGCCGCCGCCTCCAGCACCCCGGGCTTGTGGGCCGCCACAGGGATCACCACCGCCTGGGTGGGGGCGATCCGAGGAGGCAGCACCAAGCCGTTGTCGTCGCCGTGGGTCATAATGATGCCGCCGATCATCCGGGTGCTGACGCCCCAGCTGGTCTGGTGGGGATAGTGGGGCTGGTTGTCCTTGCCAGTGAACGTGATGTCAAATGCCTTGGCAAAGCCGTCGCCGAAGTAGTGGCTGGTGCCCGCCTGGAGGGCCTTATGGTCGTGCATCATACACTCCACCGTGTAGGTCTCCTCTGCGCCGTTGAACTTCTCCTTGTCGGTCTTGCGGCCCTTGATGACAGGCATAGCCAGCACGTTCTCCATGAAGTCCGCGTAGATGTTCAGCATCTGCATGGTCTCTTCCCGGGCCTCTTCGGCGGTGGCGTGCATGGTGTGGCCCTCCTGCCACAGGAATTCCCGATGGCGCAGGAAGGGGCGGGAGGTCTTTTCCCACCGCAGCACGCTGCACCACTGGTTGTACAGCTTGGGCAGGTCCCGCCAGGAGTGGATGATGTTGGCATAATGTTCGCAGAAGAGCGTCTCCGAAGTAGGGCGGATAGCGCAGCGGTCCTCCAGCTTCTCACTGCCGCCCACAGTGACCCACGCACATTCGGGTGCAAAGCCCTCCACATGGTCCTTCTCCTTCTGGAGCAGGGACTCCGGGATCAGCACCGGCAGGTACACGTTCTCGTGCCCCGTGGCCTTGAAGCGCCGGTCCAGCTCCGCCTGGATATTCTCCCACAGGGCGTAGCCGTAGGGCCGGTAGATGAACATGCCCTTCACGGAGGTGTAGTCGATCAGCTCCGCCTTCTTGCAGACGTCCGTGTACCACTGGGCGAAGTCTACGTCCCGTGCGGTGATGGCGTCCACCTGTCTCTTATCCTGTGCCATAGTCTTCATCCTTTTCTCTATGATCGCGCCGTCCTTCGGCGCAGTTTACACTGAACATTTATTGTATCCACTCTGGGAGAAAAAGTCAACTGTTATGGCTCCCTGGTTCCGCATTTGCAGAACTGATATTGCGCCGAAGCTTGCTCTCTTTGATATTTGAGAGGAAAGCAGGGCGCTTTCCTGCAGGAGATTCGTCCATATAGGCAGGCTATGTGCTCCGGCGGCTCCCATCTGCTGACGGAAGTACCCTTCTTCGAAACCAAGAACAGGCGGCGGGCCGATGGCCCGCCGCCTTGCTGCAATTCTTATTTCGCGTACTCGATGACCTTGGTCTCCCGCAGGACGTGGACCTTGATCTGACCGGGGTACTCCATTTCCTCCTCGATCTTCTTGGCCAGGTCCCGGGCCAGGATGACCATCTGGTCCTCGCTGACCTGCTCGGGCCTCACCATGACCCGCACCTCGCGGCCGGCCTGGATGGCGTAGGCCTTATCCACGCCGGGATAGGAGCCGGTGATGGTTTCCAGCTGCTCCAGACGCTTGATGTAGTTCTCCAGATTCTCCCGCCGGGCACCGGGGCGGGCTGCGGAGATAGCGTCTGCCGCCTGCACCAGACAGGCCACCACGGTCCGGGGCTCCACATCGTTGTGGTGGGCCTCGATGGCGTGGATGATGTCCTCCCGCTCCTTGTACTTCCGGGCGAACTCCACACCCAGGGACACGTGGGTGCCCTCCAGCTCGTGGTCCACGGCCTTGCCCAGATCGTGGAGCAGGCCGGCCCGCTTGGCAGCCTGGACATCCGCACCCAGCTCGGAGGCCATCATGCCGGCGATGTGGCTGACCTCGATGGAGTGCTGCAGGACGTTCTGGCCGTAGCTGGTCCGGTAGTGGAGGCGGCCCAGCATCTTCACCAGCTCCGGGTGCAGGTTCCGCACGCCGCACTCGAACACGGCGCGCTCACCCTCTGCCTTGATGGTGTTCTCCACTTCCCGGCGTGCCTTCTCCACCATCTCCTCAATGTGGGTGGGATGGATGCGGCCGTCGGCGATCAGCTTCTCCAGGGCCAGGCGGGCGATCTCCCGCCGCACCGGCTCGAAGCAGGAGACGGTGATGGCCTCGGGCGTGTCGTCGATGATGAGATCCACACCCGTCAGGGTCTCGATGGTGCGGATGTTGCGGCCCTCGCGGCCGATGATGCGGCCCTTCATCTCGTCATTGGGCAGGGGAACCACACTGACGGTCATTTCGGCCACCTGGTCGGCAGCGCACCGCTGGATGGCCTGGGCCACCACTTCCCGGGCGCGCGCCTCGCACTCTTCCTTCATCCGGGACTCGACCTCTTTGATCTTGAGGGCGGTCTCGTGGGTCACCTCGGCCTCCACCTGAGCGATCAGATAGGCCTTGGCCTCCTCGGCGGTGAAGCCGGAAATCCGCTCCAGCATCTCCGTCTGGCTGCGCTTGATGACTTTGATCTCCTCGTTTTCCTTGTCGATGGCCGCATGCTTCTGGGCCAGGGACTCCTCTCTCTTCTCCAGAGCCTCGGTCTTGCGGTCGAGGTTCTCTTCCTTCTGCTGCAGGCGGTTTTCCTGCCGCTGCAGGTCGGCTCTGCGCGACTTCTCTTCCTTCTCGTACTCGCTGCGGTTCTTCAAAATCTCTTCTTTGGCTTCCAGCAGTGCCTCTTTTTTCTTGGTCTCGGCGCTCTTGATGGCCTCGTTGATGATGCGCTTTCCCTCTTCTTCCGCGCTTGAGATTTCCTTTTCAGAAACGGTTTTCCGGTAGCGAATACCGAGGAAGAAGCAGATCACGCCGCCAACTGCCAGCCCGATCAGGGCGGCAACGACGTTTCCAATCACGGTATCTTCTCCTCCTGTGTCCGGTATCCTGTACGCTTTGGGTTTTATATGCAGGCCGCATGGGCCGCATGGGCAGAAAACAATCGGAAGGCCCCCTGTTGCCTGCCGACAATTATCCGTTTTTAGTTTAATCGTTCTGCCCTCTTCTGTCAAGGCAAATCTGTATATTTACCCAAATTCCGCCGAACGCTTTTGGAGTTTTTTACGAGGTCTGTCAGGTGTACCCCTGTCTCCGGCCCGCCGGCTTCCCGCCGCGGCGGGAAGCCGGCGGATTCTCACGTATTGATGTATGCCGCGGCGGCATACCCCACCTGATCCCCGTAGTGCACCACATACCAGCCGTTCCATTCGCCGTAGATCGTAACAGCGGCGCCGTTGGGAAGGTTGGCGATCACCTTGCCGGAGGAGGATGGATAGTCCCGCAGGTTCAGCGTGCCGTTGCTCACAGACACGGTGCCCTGCATCGGGTCCATGGGGTAGATAAAGGGCAGGCCGAAATACTCCGTCAGGCCCCGGGCAATCTGCTGGGCGATGGCATCCCAGTGGCCCTCCAGCCAGGTGGCGTCGCTGTAATTGTCGTGGTAGCCGATCTCCAGCAGTACAGAGGGAAACCGGGGCTGGCGGACCTCTCCCAGTGAAGTGGTGGGGCGGGTAGTGACCTTGTTGGGCAATGGATAGATCTTCCGCAGCTCCTGGGCGATGAGCTCTGCGGCCCGCTGACCGCCCACGCTGCCGGGGTAATAGAAGGCAATAATGCCCCGTTCCTCGCCATAGCGCCCCTCTGGGGCGGCGTTGGAGTGGAGCGCCAGATACAGGTCATACTCCCCCTGATTGGCCTCCCGGATGGAGCTGCCGGCAGTCATCTCCGGCCGGTTGCGCTGGTACTGGATGCCGTTGGAGAGCAGATAGGGCACCAGGGCGTCTGCCAGCAGGTTCATGTTGTACTCCTCGGACCCGCTGCCGGTAACGTACATGTTCCAGTCCTGAGTGGACGGGCTCAGATAGATCTTGGGCATGGAATTGTCCCTCCTTTTTTCCCAGTCTATGGCGTTTCCCTCAAAAATGTGATACACTGGCCTGGAAATATCAGAGGGAAAGGAATCATGCCATGAAAGCGGAACGGAATTACCCCAGATACACCGTCACGGCCAAAGCGGAGGCCGCCATCCTCCGGGGCCACCCCTGGGTCTATGACGCAGAAATTACAGCCACAGAGGGACAGGCGGAAAACGGCGGCCTGGTGGACGTGATCAACAAAAAGGGCCGGTATCTGGGTACGGGCTTTTTGTCGGAGCAGTCCAAGATCCGGGTGCGGCTGGTGTCCCGCAACGCCAATGACCAGTTCGACGCCGCCTTCTGGCGCCGGAAGCTTCAGTGGGCCTGGGAATACCGGAAGCGCGTGATGTCTCCGGAGGACCTGGACGCCTGCCGGATCATCTTCGGGGAGGCAGATGCCTTTCCCGGCCTGACGGTGGACAAGTTCCACGACCTGCTGTCCGTCCAGGTGCTGTCCGTGGGCATGGAGCGGATCCAGGACATCCTGCTGCCGGCGCTGGCGGAGCTCCTCCGGGCGGACGGGTTCCCGATCCGCGGGATCCTTCTCCGGAACGACGTGGCCCTGCGGGAGAAGGAGGGGCTGCCCCAGGGCAAGGGGTGGTATCCCCTGCCGGGGGAAGCGGCGCCGGATTCTGCAGTGACGGAGATCACGGAGAACGGCGTGAAATATCTGGTAGACGTGGAGAACGGCCAGAAGACCGGGTTCTTCCTGGACCAGAAGTACAACCGCCGGGCGGTGGGGCGCATCGCCCGGGGCAGGACGGTGCTGGACTGCTTCACCCACACCGGATCCTTCGCTCTGAACGCCGCGATGGGCGGGGCGAAGCACGTCACCGCCGTGGATGTGTCGGAGTCCGCCGTGGAGATGGCCCGGGCCAACGCGGCGCGCAACGGCCTCACCGGCGCAGTAGACTGCGTGGCCGCCAACGTGTTCGACCTGCTGCCCGCGCTGGAGAAGGAGCCGAAGCGGTACGACTTCATCATCCTGGACCCGCCGGCCTTCACCAAGTCCCGCAGGACCGTTGCCAACGCCATCTCCGGGTATAAGGAGATCAACTACCGGGCCATGAAGCTGCTGCCCCGGGGCGGTCTTCTCGCCACCTGCTCCTGCTCCCACTTCGCCACGGAGGAGAAGTTCGCAGCCATGCTCCACAGCGCCGCCCGGGACGCCGGAGTGCAGCTGCGGCAGATCGAGGCCCGGCAGCAGGCCTGCGACCACCCCATCCTCTGGGGCGTCGAGGAGACGAATTATCTGAAGTTCTACCTGTTCCAGGTGGTATGACGCCGCCGTTTCCCAACGCGCCGCCCTGCGCAAACGGGCCGCCCCACAAGGGGCGGCCCGTTTTTTATGGGACATATGCCGTTTTCAGAGGAGGATCTGTCCCGGATTTCAGCCGGTTCTCTCAGCCCACTTCCAGGAAGCGGACCACGCCCTGGTACACATACAGCGTGGCGCTGTCTGCATAGGCTCTGGCCTCGGTGAGGGTGACCCAGCTCTTGGTCTGCGTGTTGTAGCAGGGGACGCTGGCAGGGACCGTGTAGGTCCGGCCGTTCACCGTGACGGCACCCTTGCCGCTCCAAGCGGTGTTGGGCACGTTCCGCAGCTCGTCAGGATAGACCAGGCTGCCGATCCGCTGGGTGTTTCCAGAGGTGACGATGGTGATGCCCACGATGTCGCCGTTGCGCACCACATAGCCGGTCTCAAAGGTGGGCGTGCTCTTGCCCGCACCGTATTCCACAGACAGCTGGGCATTGCCCTCCCGGTTGCCCTCTTCGTCATAGTTCGCGGTATAGTTGGCGCGGCCGAAGATGTAGCCGCCGCCGATGGCGGAATTCAGCACGATGACCTTTACCCTGCCTGCCCAGTCGGTGCCGGCGTAGGTGATCTGGGAAGCGGGCACGCTGCCGTCCGCGATCTGGGACAGGCTGATGGCGGTGAGGCCGCTGCCGTCGTTCTGGAAGACAACCACATTGTCCGCCAGATTCCGGCTGCCCAGCTTGCGCTCCGCCACATTCAGCTCGCCGGAGACGCCGCCCGTCAGGCGGGTCAGGGACAGGCCGCCCTTCCGGCTGGAGGAGACCCGCACCAGCTGGCCGTTCAGCCGCTCCACATCGCTGGCGGAGAGACTGACCGAGCCCTTCACCTGGATGCCGCAGAGCAGGTCCACCGTGGCGCTTCCGCTGGAGACCTCGGCGATGCCGATGGCATTGCCGGTGGCCGTGTTGCCGCTGGCCGCCACCGCGCCGGCCACCTGATTGTCCTCGGTCAGGAGCAGAGTGATCTGGTCGCCGGGCTTGAACTGGGAGACCGTCTGCATAGCGGTGGGCAGCACGTTGAACTCATAGCCCAGGACCGTGATCTTCGTGGGCTCCTTGGGATTGGGATAACAATCCTCATAGTAGCCGGTAATCCGGGTGTCGCACACGCGGATGGAGTTGGTGGTGCTGGAATAGGTTGCCACGTCGTACTTGCGCATATCCCCGGCCGTGGCGGGCAGGCCGTTCTTGTAGATGGCGTATCCGCTGGTGCCGCCGGCCAGAGAGCTGAAGCCGGAGGTGGACCCCTTCTCATAGATGATGACCGCCTCGTTGGACGTGGTCCCGCCGCCGCCGACGAACACATAGTCCACACCGCCGCCTGCATCCAGATACAGCGTCAGGGAGGTGCCCGCGTTCAGCCAGGAGTAGACCTCGCTCCACACGGACTCCTTGCCGTTGTAGTAGACGCCGGTGTCGTTGTCCATAACGTACTTGGTACCGGTGGTATCCGTCAGCTCCGTGGCCTTGGCCGTGGAGAGGACCACGACCTTGCTGCTGCCCACGGAATCCGGCACAAAGGTCAGGGCTTCATTACCGTTCTTGCTGAGCAGCAGTGTCCCCTTGGTGCCGTTGAGCATGCCGTTGGAGACCTTGCCGTCCGCCAGGGAGTAAACTGCGCCGGAGGCCATCTGCAGCGCCGTTCCGGCGCCCCGCGGTCCGTCAGCCGTGGAGGAGACCAGCATCTGCCCCGTCCGGGTCTCGCCCAGTGTGGCGAGATAGCTGCCGCCCTCTTTCTGGTCCGCCCGAAGCAGATTCAAAAAGAGCTTGGCCGCCTGTCCGCGGGTCAGGCCTTCGTTTCCAGTTCCGCTGACGCCGTCGGTCAGGCCGATGAGCGCGGCTTCCGCCATATAGCTGTCCGGCCAGACGCCGCCGACGTCTTCGTCCTTGTAGCCCAGCATCCGCAGCAGGATGGTCACCGCCTGGCCCACGGTCACCGTGCGGTCGGGGTGGAATTTCCCGTCTGCGTAGCCGGAGATGATGTTTTTGCCCTTGGCGGCCATGTTGATATACGGCGCCGCCCAATAAGAGGGCTTCACATCTGAAAATACCGTGACGGTCCGGTAGCGTCCCAGCTCATTGCTGCCGTTCATGGCGTAGACCGCCATCTTGCAGAACTGCGCCCGGGTGAGGACAGTGCCGGGGCGGAAGGTCCCATCCCCATAGCCGTCCAGCACACCGAGCAGACGCAGGGATTCCACCGCCACTGCCGTGCTCTTGTCCCCGACATCGGAAAATGTGACTGCTGCGGTATTGGCCGCCCCCGCCGGCACCGCCAGCAGGGAAACCGCCATGCACACGGCCAGCAGAAATGTCATGATTCGTCTCTTCATCAGTCTCTCCCTCTCATTCTGCCCGCAGTGCTTCCACGGGCTGGAGCCTGGCGGCCTTTGCCGCCGGATAAATGCCGAACAAAATTCCCAGCGCCACCGACAGCGTAAAGGCGCACAGGGTAATCCACGCCGCCGGGTAGATGGTCATCTGGAACATCAGCCGTCCCACCAGCAGGCTGCCGCCGGTGCCGATGAGGATGCCGATGATGCCGCCGATTCCGCAGAGCATGGCCGCCTCGATGAGGAACTGGATGACGATGCTGCTCCGCTCGGCACCAATGGCCCGGCGGATGCCGATCTCCCGGGTCCGTTCGGTGACGGTCACCAGCATGATGTTCATGATGCCGATGCCGCCCACCAGCAGGCTGATGGCGGCGATACCGCCCAGAATCAGGGAGATCATGCCCATCTGCTTGTTCTGCTCCTGTTGCCAGGAGTTCTCCTGGTCCACCTGGAAGCCGCCTGCGTTGGGATTAACCACTCCCTTCAAAAAGCCGCCGATGCGGGAGCTGGCCTCGATCATGTCCTCGCTGCTGCGGGTCTTCACGATGAACTGCTCCGGTGCGTCGCCGCCCAGCACCCGGCGGGCGGTGTAGGGCAGAATGATGACATTGTCGATCTGGCTGGCGGATGCGCTTTCACCGGTAAGGCGGGGGGCATAGACCCCCACCACCTCAAAGCTCTGCCCGTTGAGCTGGAGCACCTTGCCCACGGGGTCCGCGGCGTCGAAGAAGATCTTTGCCGCCCGGTCCCCCAGCACACATACCTGCTTGTAGCCCCGGATGTCCAACACGGACAGGTCCCGGCCGGAGGCCAGCGTCAGGTTGTTGCAGATGCTGTACTGGTCGCTGCCGTAGTAAATGCTGGGCGGCACGTCGCCGGTGAGATTGCCGTTTTCATCGTAATTATAGCTCATATTGGCGGTGCTCTTGGTCCCGTATACCACCGTGGCGTTGCAGTACGCCTGGGGCGTCACGCCCAGCACATACTCCTTGATGCTGTTGCAGTAGTCGTACAGCGCCGGAAAGTAATCCTGACCCAGGCTGTTGCCATCTTCGTCATACAGGTAGTTCCAGATGTTGACGGTGAGCTTGTTGCTGCCCATGGCCTCGTACTGCTCCATGGTCTTTTCCGTATAGCCGTTGATGGCGGACACGATGGTCATCACCGCCGCGATGCCGATGATGATGCCCAGCATGGTCAGGGCGGACCGGCCCTTTTTGCCCCAGATGGACTTCCACGCCATCTTCACGGCCTGTTGGATATTCAAAGCCAGTCCACCTCCTGCTCCCGGTCCTCAATGATTCTGCCGTCCGCCAGGCGGACGACCCGCCGGGCCGTGGCGGCGATGCCGTTATCATGGGTGATGAGAATGACGGTGCTGCCCTCCTTGTTCAGCTCCTGGAGGAATTTCAGCACCTCCTGCCCAGTGTGGGAGTCCAGTGCGCCGGTGGGCTCGTCGGCCATGATGATGGGAGGCTTGGTGGCGATGGCCCGCGCAATGGCCACCCGCTGCTGCTGGCCACCGGACATCTCCACCGGCCGGTGCTTGATGCGGTTCGCCAGCCCCACCCGGGCCAGGGCCTCCAGGGCCATGTCCCGGCGGTCGTCGGCATTCACCCCCTGGTAGATCAGGGGCAGTTCCACATTTTCCAGCACCGTCAGGCTCTGGATCAGGTTGTACTGCTGAAAGATAAAGCCGATCTGCTTGTTGCGGATGTGGGACAGCTCCTTGTCCGTCAGCTCCCGGACGTCCGTTCCACCCAGGAGATACGTCCCCCGGGTGGGGATGTCCAGGCAGCCCAGCACGTTCATCATGGTGGACTTGCCGGAGCCGGACTGGCCCACCACCGCCACGAACTCGCCCTTTCCGATGGTCAGGGAGACGCCGTCCAGGGCCCGTACCTCGCTCTCCCGCCCTTCGCCATAGATCTTATAGACGTCCCGCAGCTCTACTAAGTTCTTCGCCATGGGCATCAACCCCACGCCTGCAGGGACTGGATCTGTGTGAAGACCTCGGTCCCCTCTTCCACACCGGACTTGATCTCCACATTGGAGTTGTCGGAGATGCCGATCTCCACCGGCACCGCCCAGAAGCCCTCCGGGATCTCCTCGCTCAGGGTGGGCGTCTCAATGGCGTTGTCCGGCCGACTGCCCTTTACAAACACCACGTTCACGGTGGAGCCGTCCTCCTGGGTCACAGTACGCACGCACTGGAGCGGCAGGACCAGGCAGTTGTCATTCTCACTGGCAGTTAGAGTGTAGTCGATATAGCTGTTGACCTGCAGGGTGCCCTCGCTGTTGTCCGCCGAGATGGTGATAGGATAGGTCGCCACGCCGTTGTTCACCGTGCTGGAGAGGCTGACCGTCTCCACGGTGCCGAAGGCCGGGGTCCCCCACTGGCTCAGCTCCACCGGCATCCCCGGCTTGATGTAGCTGATGTTCCGCTCGTCCACATTGGCGGTAATCACCACGCTGGAGGTGTCCGAGATGGTCACCACTGCGGTATTTGCAGCGATCTCATCGCCGGGCTGGATGGTCAGGCCGATTACCATGCCGTCAATGGGAGCCTTGGCGTTGCAGTTGGCCAGGTTCTCCTCCGCAGTCTTCAGCTCCTCCCGGGCAGTGTCCAGGTTCTGCTGGATGGTGAAGAGCTGGCTCTCGCTCTCCTCCCCGTCGATGCGCACCAGCACCTGGCCGGGCGCCACCTGCAGGTAGTCCACCAGATTGCTGGAAATCACCGTGCCATCCACCGTGGAAACCAGGTCGCCGGTGCGGTAGTACGCCAGCTTGCCAGCCTCATAGGGGTACACGGTCTCACCGTTCACAGTGGCGGTGGCAGAGGCCACCATATCCGCCGTCAGGGCTCCCTCATTCTCCACGATAATGTCGGCGGAGAAGAGCTTGGACCCCTCCGGCGTGATGCGGCTGACCATGTGGACCGCCTCCACCGTGCCGGGAACGGAGGTCATCAGGGCAGGGATCGAAACATTCACCGTCTGTCCCACCTGCAGGTCGCCCGCATAGGCGTAGCTGTAATACTGCTCCAGCCGCAGACGGGTATCGTCGGAGAGGACCGCCACCTTCTGGCCCTTGGTGATGGAATCACCGGGATTCAGCGTCACGGTCTCCATCAGCTTGCCGGCATAGCCGGCGGAGAGATTCAGTCCTGCGATGTCTTTCTGGGCCTGGGAGAGCTGTTTCTCATAGCCCTCCACATTGCTCCGGGCCTTCTGCACGGCGGTCTCTGCCGCCGGAGAGTCGATGGTGAACAGCGGCGTGCCGGCAGTCACCGTCTCACCCTCCGCCACCAGCACATCCACCACTGTGCCGACAGTGGTGATGGTGATTGTCTCACTGCTCTTGGCCTTGGTCAGGCCGCTGCCCTGGACCGTGGAGGTGATGGAACCGTACTGCACAATGTCGGTGACCACCTCTCCCTCATCGCTGCTCTTGCCGCCCAGCACTTTCAGCAGCACCACCGCGGCGATCACCAGCAGCAGTGCCAGTATGCACAGGCGGATGATCCGGCGCCGCTTCTTCCGCGGGATCGCCTGCCACCGGGCCTTCAGGTTTACGCGCGTCTCCGCGGGGGCGGCGCTGTCCGCCGCCGTCTCCTCCATCGCCGGAGCGGTCGCTTCCTGTTCTACATTCTCCAGGTCTTTGACTTCAGCCATGGTATGTACTCCTCTTCTTGTTCTTCACAGATGCATCAACTGTATTGCTTATAATAGTACAGTATGTAGGGCAAAGCAATAACAAAACAGTTACAGTTTCTCCCGCGGCCTGTATCTCTTGTAACCTGCGGGTATGTGTGAAAAAGTGCTCCCCGGAAGCCGGGGAGCACTTTCAAGGTCATTCAGACCATGGCGGCGCGCCGGGCGCTGAAGCGCTGATAGAGGACGATGCCAACCACCAACACAAAGCCGGCGATGTCGGTGGCCGTGCCGGGGATCATCATACCCAGGCCGCCCACAGCCATGGCCACCCGCAGCAGCGCGGGGATGGGCCGGTACAGGAATCCGTTGAGGGCCGCCGCCACGCCGAAGATGCCCAGCAGGGCGCTGATGCAGATCTGCACCACCTGGAAGGCACCGGTCACATCCACAAAGAGCATCTGGGGGCTGAAAGCGAAGATGTACGGCACGATAAAGGCCGCTATGGCCAGTTTCGTGGCGTTGAACCCTGTCTTCATGGGATCCGCCTTGGCAATGGCGCTGCCGGCATAGGCCGCCAGGGCCACCGGCGGCGTGATGTCCGCCACAATGCCGAAGTAGAACACGAAGAAGTGGGCCGCCATCTTGGTGACACCGATGGAGGGATCCATCAGGATGGGAGCGCAGGTGGCCGCCATGATGCAGTAGTTGGCGGTGGTCGGCACGCCCATGCCCAGCACGATGCAGCAGAGCATGGTCAGCGCCAGGGCGATAATCATGTGGCCGCCGGAGAGGCTGACGATTGTGCTCAACAGCTTGGAGGCCAGGCCCGTCACCGTGATGCAGCCGGAGATAATGCCGGCCACGCCGCAGGCCACCGCCACAGTGATGGAGCCCTTGGCGCCGCCCTCCAGGGCGTCGATGATCTTGCCGAAGGTGAGGAAGTCCTCCCGGTTGCTGCTCTTGCTGGCGATCTCCACCACGTTGTTGACCAGGCCTACGGCCACGGCCGCCACGATTGCGATGGCAGCGGAGAAGGCCATGGTGTACATATTGGTGGAGACCATGACCACCAACAGCACCAGGGGCGCCAGAAGGTAGATCTTGGGCAGCAGCTGGCGCACGCGGGGCAGCTGCTCTCTGGGAATGCCCTTCAGGCCCAGCTTCTTGGCCTCCAGATGGACGGCGATGTAGATGCCGGTGAAGTACAGCACCGCCGGCAGGATGGCCCGCATGGCGATGGTGCCGTAGGGCTCGCCGGTGAACTCTGCCATCAGGAAGGCTGCGGCGCCCATGATGGGGGGCATGATCTGGCCGCCGGTGGAGGCAGCCGCCTCCACGGCGCCGGCGAACTCCGGCTTGTAGCCCGTCTTCTTCATCATGGGGATGGTGACGGAGCCGGTGGTGACGGTGTTGCCCACGGAGGAGCCGGACACCATGCCGCACAGGGCGGAGGAGATGACGGCCACTTTGGCGGGGCCGCCGGGGGCGGCACCGGCCACGGCATTGGCCAGGTTGATGAAGAACTGGGCGATGCCGGTCCTCTCCAGGAAGGCGCCGAAGATGATGAACACCACGATGAACTTGGCGCACACGCTGATGGGGCCGCCGAAGATGCCGTTGAAGGTGTAGAACATGGTGCGGATGACCTGATAGAGGGTCATCTTGAAATCTGCACTGCCGCCCAGGTTGAAGAAGGTGTACACCAGCAACACACCGGCCACGCACAGGATCGGCAGGCCCACGCACCGGCGGCACAGCTCCACCAGGGCCAGGATACCGATGAGGCCGATAATCATGTACAGGTCGTTCTGCATGACCCGGGCGGACATCTGGACCACGTTCTGGGCATTGACGGCGTAGAAAAAGTAGGCGCCGGGCCCGGCAATCAGCAGCACGATGTCATACCAGGGCATGTGGTTGACCCGCTCGTCCCCTTTTTTGGCCGGGAAGGTCAGGAAGCCGAACAGCAGGATCAGCCCCACGAACATGGGCAGCCGAACCTCCTGCCGGGTGGAAAGGAACACAGTGTCGATGATGCAGTAGGCGGAGAACGCTACCATCAGCCAGCGGATCACCAGCTTCGGCAGACCCTCCCAGACCCGGGTGTTGGACTCCCGGTCGTATTTTTTCATGACCGCCTCCACATCGGCGGCGGTCCCCACGGAGGTATCGTGGGCGCCGGTATCCTCCGGCGGCACAGGCTCCGTCTTGTGTTTCTTGAACAGTGCCATAGGGTCCCCTCTCATTTCGCAAGATATCTTCCAGGCCGGGACCGACCCGAAGTCAAGGAACTACGGCGGAGATTCCGCCGTAGTTCCCGATCAGGCTCCGCCTGAGATCACTTGGTGGGTACGTCAAAGCCCTTTTCGGCGAAGTACTTGGCCGCGCCGGCGTGATAAGGCACCGCGGTGACGCCGGAGGCAAATTCCACATCCAGCTCCCCTGCCTTGTCATGGGCCAGATTGTCCATGTTCTCAAAGATGGTGTAGCAGATGTTGTACACATCATCCTCAGACACATCGTCCCGGGCGATGACGGTGGCTACCACGGCTACGGTCTTGGTCTCCGGCACGCCCTCATAGGTGCCCTCGGGGATGATGTACTCCTCGTAGTAGGGAGAGGACTCCTGGAGCTTGGCAATATGCTCGTCATCCAGGCCCACCAGATAGGTGTCCTTGGCGGTGGCCAGAGTGGTGATAGCCACGGTGGGGGCGCCTGCCACCACGAAGGCGGCGTCGATCTTGCCGTCCTGCAGGGCGTCGGCGCTGGCGCCGAAGTCCTGGTACTGGGCGTTGATGTCATCCTCTGTCAGGTCATAGGCGGCCAGGATATCCAGGGCGTTGTAGTACACGCCGGAGCCGGAGGCGCCGATGGAGACCGTCTTGCCCTCCAGATCCGCCACGGACTTGATGTCCGGGTCACAGGTGACGATCTGCACCTGCTCCATATACAGAGCAGCGACAGTGGAGAAATCCGCATAGGGGAACCCCTCAAACAGCCGCTCGCCGTTATAGGCGTAGCTCATCACGTCGGACTGGACGAAGCCCAGTTGGGCCACGTTCATCTGCATCTGCTCGATGTTGTCCTGGGAGCCGTTGCTGACCACGGCCGTGACCTTGGTTCCGTTGCCGTTGGTGGTGATGGCCTGCGCCAGCACGCTGCCGAAGCCGTAATAAGTACCCTGGTCGCCGCCGGTGCGGAATTTCAGCTCCGTGCCGGTGCCGGTGACGGAAGAGACGTTCCAGTTGGTCTGGGCAGCCTGCTCAGTGCCGGTGTCGGCGGGGGTATCCGTCTCCTCCGTGGAGGGATTGCCGCCGCAGCCCGTCAGGACCGCCGCCAGCATCAGCGCGGCAAGAAGCAGGGATAAGCACTTTTTCATGTTTCCATTCCTCTTTTCCTGTTAGTCGATACAGCTCGTATGTCGCTTTGCATATCATACCTTATCCTCATTCATTTTACAAGGTTTTTTTTACAATTTTTTAATATTTCTGCAAGTCCAATTTGCACAACCTTCATTTTCCCCGTCCCACCTCTCTGAAATGCCGAAAGGCCGGCCCCACCGGGGCCGGCCTTCTGCGGCGTATGCTTATTTGATGACCAAGATGAGCTGGCCGCCCTTGACGGTCTCGCCCTCCTTCACCAGGATCTCCGACACCGTGCCGGACATCCGGGCGGTGATGGCGGTCTCCATCTTCATAGCCTCGATGGTGACCAGGGTCTGGTTCTTCTCCACGGTGTCGCCCACCTTGACGTTGAGCCTGCTCACCGCGCCGGGGATAGAGGAGCCCACCTGGCTCTTGTCCTCCGGGTCCGCCATGGGGACCTTGACAATGTTCTTCTGGGCCTCCTCGTCGGGCACCTGCACATCCCGGCGGATGCCGTTGAGCTCAAAGCTGACGGTGCGCATGCCCTCTTTGTCCACTTCGCCCAACCCTAAGTACTTGATGACCAGGGTCTTGCCGTCGGCGATGTTGACCTTGTTGGTCTCGCCCACCGCCAGACCGTGGAAGAACACATGGCTGCCCAGCCGCATGATGTAGCCGTACTCCTTCTGGTTCTTGACATAATCCTCCACTACCTTGGGATACAGGCAGTAGCTGAGGATGGCCCGCCAAGAGGGATCTGCGTCAAAGGACTGCATCTCCCGCTTCTTCTCCTCAAAGTCCACGGGGGGCAGCAGCTCACCGGGACGGCAGGTGATGGGCTTCTTGCCCTTCAGGACCACCCGCTGCAAATCCTTGGGGAACCCGCCTGCAGGCTGGCCCATCATGCCAGAGAAGTAGCTGACAACGCTGTCCGGAAAGGCCAGGCTCTCGCCCTTCTCCACGATGTTCTCCGGGGTCAGGTTGTTCTGGGTCATGAAGATGGCCAGGTCACCCACCATCTTGCTGGAGGGCGTCACCTTCACAATGTCGCCCACCATCTCATTGACCTTACGGTAGTTCTCCTTGACCTCCACAAACCGGTCGCCCAGGCCCAGAGACTCCACCTGGGGCTTCAGGTTGGTGTACTGACCGCCGGGGATCTCGTAGCGGTAAATATCCGTGGTATTGTACTCCAGGCCGCCCTCAAAGGAGTCGTAACGCTTACGCACATCCTCCCAGTAATCAGTGAGGGCCTGGAGCCGGTCCAGATCCAGCCCGGTGTCCCGCTCTGTGTCCTTCATGGCCGCCACCACGGCGTTCAGAGAGGGCTGGCTGGTCATGCCTGCCATGGAGCTGATGGCACAGTCCACCACGTCCACACCGGCCTCGGCGGCCAGCAGCAGCGCCGCCACCTGATTGCCGGTGGTGTCATGGGTGTGGAGCTGGATGGGAATGCCGATCTCCTGCTTCAGGGTGGACACCAGCTTCTTGGCGGCGTAAGGCTTCAGCAGGCCGGACATATCCTTGATGGCAAGCATGTGGGCACCCCGGTGCTCCAGCTCTTTCGCCATCTTCACATAGTAGTCCAAGGTGTACTTGTCCCGCTTGGGATCCAGAATGTCGCCGGTGTAGCAGATGGTGGCCTGGCAGATCTTGTCCTGCTTGAGGACCTCATCCATGGCCACCTCCATGCCGGGGATCCAGTTCAGAGAGTCGAAGATCCGGAACACATCGATGCCGCTGCGGGCGGCCTCCTTGATGAACTCCCGGATCACGTTATCGGGATAGTTGGTATAGCCCACGGCGTTGGCGCCCCGCAGCAGCATCTGCAGCAGCAGGTTGGGGGCCTTCTCCCGGATCAGGTCCAGCCGCTCCCAGGGGGACTCGTGGAGGAAACGGTAGGCCACGTCAAAGGTGGCGCCGCCCCAGCACTCCAGAGAGAAAGCATCCGCCAGGATCTCGCTGGTGCCCTCCATACCCTTGACGATGTCCCGGGTGCGGACCCGGGTGGCCAGCAGGGACTGGTGGGCGTCCCGGCAGGTGGTGTCGCAGATCAGCAGCTTCTTCTGCCCCAGCACCCAGTCCGCCACGGCCTTGGGTCCCTTGGCGTCCAGCATCTGCTTCAGGCCATCGGGCCGGTTGCCGGTGACCGGCGGGAACCGGCAGGGATCGTACATCTTGTGTCCGTCCCGCTCCTTCACCACGATGTTCCCGATGTACTTGAGCATCTTGGTGGCCCGGTCCTGGCCCTCGTTCAGCTCAAACAGCTCCGGCGTCTCGTCGATGAACTTGGTGTGGCAGCCTCCCGCCAGGAAGGTGGGGTTCTGCAGGATGTTGGAGATGAAGGCGATATTGGTCTTGACGCCCCGGATGTGGATCTCCCGGATGGCCCGTCCGGCCTTCAGGCACACGCCCTGAAAGGTGTTATCCCAGGTGGTGACCTTCAGCAGCAGGGAGTCATAGTAGGGGGAGATCTCGCTGCCCACGCCGGCGGTGGCCGCGTCCAGCCGGACGCCGAAGCCGCCGGGAGACCGGTAGGAGGTGATCTTGCCGGTGTCGGGAGCGAAGTTGTTGGACGGGTCCTCGGTGGTGACGCGGCACTGGATGGCGTAGCCGTTCAGGTGCAGGTCACTCTGCTTCCTGATGCCGATGCGGGGATCGCTGAGAGGACAGCCCTCGGCGATCAGAATCTGAGAGCGCACCAAGTCCACGCCCGTCACCATCTCGGTGACGGTGTGCTCCACCTGGATACGGGGGTTCATCTCGATGAAGTAGTGGTGCCCTTCCCTGTCCACCAGGAACTCCAGGGTGCCGGCGTTCACATAGCCCACGTGCTTTGCGATCTTCACCGCGTCTTCATACAGGGCCTGACGGATCTTCTTGTCCACGGAGAAGGCGGGGCTGAACTCCACCACCTTCTGATAGCGCCGCTGGAGAGAGCAATCCCGCTCGAACAGGTGGACCACGTTGCCCTCCTCGTCGCCCAGCACCTGCACTTCGATGTGCTTGGGCTCCACCAGGAACTTCTCCATGAAGATGTCGTCATTGCCGAAGGCCTTCTTGGCCTCCGCCTTCACCAGATCGAAGTTGGTGCCCACCTCTTCCACGGTGTCACACCGGCGCATACCGCGGCCGCCGCCGCCGGCGGCCGCCTTGAGAATGACGGGGAAGCCGAACTCCATAGCCAGCTTCTGAGCAGCCTCCCGGCTCTTCAGGGGCTCTGTGGTGCCGGGGGTGGTGGGTACGCCGCAGGCCACGGCGATCTGCTTGGCGGACAGCTTGTCGCCCATCAGGTCCAGAACCTGGGAGGAGGGTCCGATGAACTTGATGCCCGCAGCCTCGCAGGCCCGGGCAAAATCCGCGTTCTCACTGAGGAAACCGTAACCGGGGTGAATGGCATCGGCGCCGTGCTTCTTGGCCAGCTCGATGATCCGGGGGATGTCCAGATAGGCGCCCAGGGGGCTCTCGTTCTCTCCGATCAGATAGGACTCGTCCGCGGCGGTGCGGAAGAGGCTGTATACGTCCTCATTGGAGTAGATGGCAATGGTCTGGAGGCCCAGGTCGTGACAGGCCCGGAAGATCCGCATGGCGATCTCGCCCCGGTTGGCGACCAGGACCTTCTTGAATGCTTGGCTCATATATCGTTCCTCCTTCTCTCCGCCGGCAGGCGGGAATCTTTTGGTTCAGCTTAGTATACACCAACCCCGCCGCCGGTTGCAACGGCTTCCAGCCCGGATTTGTCAATTTTATCCCGCCGTCATATTTTGAGCCTGGCTGATGGGGCGCTTTGTCTATTTCAGCAGGTCTTATGTCTGCTATCAGCGGCACTGCGGCCCGCCGGGGGCACAAAAAAGACGGCGCCCTCAGGGCGCCGTCTCCGGCTCATCTCAGGCGGTCCTGCCAGCGGCTGCGAAGCTGAACCACCCCCGGGCGTCCCGCTGGACACCGGAGAAGCCGTCCCGCAGTGTCCAGCCCGTCACGCTGGTGTAGAGGGGCGCCGCGGCCCCCTCCTCTAGCAGCAGGGCCTCCGCATCGTGGAGGCAACCCATCCGGGCCTCCCCCTCCTCCGCGCCGGCGATGACCGACAGCAGGGTATCATAGGCGCTGTTGGCGTATTTACCCAGGTTCTCCGGCTTATCGGAGCCCCACTGCATCAAAAAGCACTCCGCATCGTTGCCCAAAGCCCGGATCTCCGTTCCTGCCAGGGTGAAGGTCCCCTCCTGCAGGGCGGTGTCCAGCTCTTCCCGGCTGACGCCGCGGGCCGTCACCTGGAGGCCCAGGGCGCTCTGCCAGGCGTCTACCAGCGCCTGGGCCACGGCGGCGCCGTTCCCCTCGTCCACGTAGAGATATTCCAGCTCCCCCAGGTCCCGGGCGTCGGCGTATCCGGCCTCCGCCAGCAGGCCGCGGGCCTCCTCCGCCAGCTCGTCCCGGTGCGCGGGGTCGTTGTCCAGCAGCACGCCGCCATCTGTACGGAAATCCTGCTCCCCGCTCCCCGGCACGCCGGGAGGGATCAGGCCCTCAGCGGCATACGCCGTGGCGCCCGCCGCCTCAGCAGCGGCAGAACGGTCCGCCGTCAGAGTCAGCGCCCGACGGACCCGGGCATCCATCAGCGTATCCTGCGCGCAGTTGAACACCACCGCCTGAACGCTCAGCTCCCGCGCCAGGGTCCGGCTCTCCGCCTCGATCAAGGCCGTCAGCTGCTCCGCCGGGAGGATGCCCAGGAAATCCACCTCCCCGGCGTCGTAGAGGTCCTGTCCCGCCTCTGCGGTCTCCGCAAATCGGAACGTCAGGGTCTGCGGCCCGGAGAAACTGTTGCGGTAGGTCTCGCTGGCCTCCAGGGTCAGCGCCTCACCAGCCTCATACCCGCTCACCTGATACGGCCCGTTGGTCACAAGGCCCGTAAGGTCGTTCCACCAAGGGGCCGCTGCTTCGGCGGTCTCCCCGTCAGCGGCAGCGGTCTCCTCCTGCAGCAAGTCCTGCCGCAGAGGCATGGTGGCGGGCGCAGTGCAGACCTCTGTCAAAAACCAGTCGAACTTTCCGTTCAGCACCACCACCAGGGTGCTGTCATCCTCCGCCGTCACCTGCAGCAGCGACACGTCGCCGGTCTCCCGCACGGCGTCGTAGCCTGCTACCACGGACAGCAGCGACGCGCTGGGGGAATCGTTGGCCGGATCGGCCAGCCGCTGCCAGGCAAAGACAAAGTCCCCGGCCCGGACCGCCCGGCCGTCGGACCACTCGGCCTTCCGCAGCTTGAAGGTCCAGGTCACGGTGCCGTCGGCATTCTCCTCCGTACTGACGCTCTTGGCTGCGCCGTTCGTCACCGTGGTCCCGCCGGAGCCGTCTCCTGTTTTCCGCATCAGATTTTCATACAGGTGGACCAGGACGGTCTGGTCCGCCGTCTCTGTGGCGTAGATGGGATCCAGCTCCTCCGGCGCGCCGCCCACGCAGACGGAGAGGGCCGGCCCCTCCCCGCTTCCGCCGCAGCCGGTCAGGCTGAGAGCCAGCAGCAGCGCCGCCGCCAAGAACAGCGCCCACCGGCGCTTCCAATTCTTCATATCATCGTTCCTCCCGCTCTGGAGTCTAAAACGGGCACCCCTACCGGGCACCCCTGCATATCAAAGGACCTGGTCTATTATAAAGATTATCAGGCAGCTTGTAAAGTTACGAGCCCTCAAAAAGTAACAAATAATTACAAAATTAAAAATTTATTCACAAATCACAGCAAGAACTCGAAAATGCCCTGTCTCCCAGCCGGAACCAGTGGCGTGAAAAGCGCCGGGCGCGGATTTCCGCGTCCGGCGTTCAAAGCCGTTTTTACGCTGTGGTCAGGCGGCCGTCCTCGTCGAACTTCACCGGAACGATCTCGTTCCGGGTCTTCTGGGCGATGTCGTCGATCCGCATCTTGGCAGGATAGTCGGAGATGAAAGTCACTGCCACGCCCTGCCGCCTGGCCCGGCCGGTCCGGCCGATCCGGTGGATGTAGTCCTGGTTTTCGTCCGGCACATCGCAGTTGAACACGATGTCCACATCATCCACGTCGATGCCACGGGCCGCCACGTCGGTGGAGACGAACACCCGCAACTCGCCCCGGCGGAACTTCTCCATCACCTGCTCCCGCTTCCGCTGGGGAATATCGCCGTGGATGCACTCCGCGTCGATGCCCCGCATCTGCAGGAACTTGGTGATCCGCTCTGTGGAGCCCTTGGTGTTGCAGAAGGCCATGCACCGGTCGAAACCCGTCTCGTTCAGAATCTTTTCAATGGCGTCTGCCTTACCGTCGTGGGGCACGTCCATGCGGAACTGCTTGATGTCCGGCTTGTTCTGCTCATCCTCCCGGACGGTAATCTCCGCCGCGTCCCGCTGGTACACCCAGGCGATGTCCATGACCTCCCGGGAGATAGTGGCGGAGAAGAGTCCCAGGTTCTTCCGCTTGTTCATCTTGTCCAGCAGGCGGGTCACGTCATGGATGAAGCCCATGTCCAGCATCCGGTCCGCCTCGTCCAGCACCACGGTCTGCGCCGTGTCCACCCGGACGGTGCGGCGCTTCATGTGGTCGGAAAGCCGTCCCGGCGTGGCCACCACGATCTGGGGGTGCTTCTTCAGCGTGTCGATCTGCCGGCCGATGGGGGCGCCGCCATAGAGGCACACCGTCCGCACGCCGGGCTTGAAGGCTGCCAGGTCCCGAATCTCGTCGGTGATCTGGATGGCCAGCTCCCGGGTGGGGGCCAGGATTACCGCCTGGACGCTCTCGTCCTCCGGGTCCACATGCTCCACGATGGGGATGCCGTAGGCAAAGGTCTTGCCGGTGCCGGTGGGGGCCTTGGCGATCACATCCTGCCAGTCCATCATAGGCGGGATGCAGCCTGCCTGGACCGGGGTGGACACCTCGATGTTGCGTTTTTCAATGGCGCGTATGATCTCCGGCGACAGGTGCAGGCTGTCGAACCGGACGCCTTCCGTAAATTCCATGGCTCTCTTCCTCTTTCGTTTATCCGTTGGCCTGGCCAGCGCGGCTGCGCCCGTAGATCATGGGCACTACCAGGACTACCAGTGCCAGCAGGGCTGAGAAGAACGTGGTCTCGCTGGTCACCATAGCGCCGGCGGCCACCACCAGGCCCGCCAGCATCCAAAGCCAGCCGGCAAACCGGTGGACCTCCTTCCACAACGGCGGATTGTTTACCGTAAAGGAGAACCGCAGGGCCAGCTTGGCATCCTCCGTGCAGTCGAACATGTGGGAGCCCAGCAGCATCAGCACCAGACCCAGAATGCAGGGCGTGTAGAAGTTCAGACTTAGCCCCTGGCCGGAAGTCTCCAAAATGGCGCCGCTGCAGAACAGCAGGGAAATGGTTGGAAAGCCCCAGCGCCCCATGAGCCGGTTAAACGCCGGTGGGATCTTCATCCGCTTTTGATACTGCAGCAGCATGAACTGCGCGACAGCCTCCAGCAGGCACATCAAACCGGGCAGGAGGAGCGCCACCGCCCACCGGGGCAGGGAGTCATCCTGGCCGCCGGGGCCGATCAGGCCGGTCTCCACAATCTCCGGGATCCGGTCCCACATCCGCACGCCCAGGATCATTGGCAGGGCGCAGGCCGTCAGCGTCACGATCAGCAGCGCCCGCTGCTTTTCCGGCGACAGGTGCTTTCCAAATATCTCAGCCCCCCGGATTTCCAGGTCGCGGGGCAGGGCCTCTCTCTTTTTTCGGTTGCTCATAGTCAGCCGGGTCCTCCTTCTGGGGTCCGCAGGCAGATCGCTCTGCCGTCAAAATTTTTCTTTTCTCCGGGCTTCCTATGGACTGCGCCGGGGGAAACGGGTATTATTATATATGGAAAATACGCTTTTGTAAAGCACTGTCAAGGAAAACGCCCGTCCAGGCGGAGCAGCCCCGCCCGGCCGCTCCTTGCTCTCCCGGAGAAAAGCAGTCCCGGAATATGTTCGCATTTCCCCGCATTCCTCCGTTTTTTGAGTAAATTTGTCTTATAATTGTAGTAAAATTTTGTATTGTGCCCCGTAAGATTCACAAATTTTATGGTACATTGTAAGAACCAGAAAGCTCCAGAGCGGATACGGAGGTGCCACGTGAACGGCGGAATGGATTATGTACGCATTTTGCGGGACCTGCGGGAAGATGCTGACAAGACCCAGACCCAGATCGCTGAGGTGCTCGGAACATCCCAGACGATGTACGCCCGCTATGAGCGCGGGGCCAACGAGCTTCCGATCCATCATCTGATCACGTTGAGCAAATACTACGGGGTCAGTACGGACTACCTGCTGGGTCTCAGCAAGGAACGCTGAAACGCGGACAGGGAGAGCTCCCTGTCCGCGTTTTTCAGGTTTCTTCAATTTGCCGGGGCAATCTCCTGTGCTTTTGCCTCGACCACGCTGCTCTCGTCGGCATCGGGCAGGTCCGCGGTAAAGTGATCTGCTGCCTGCCCGGTCATGGTGCCGGAAAACTCTGTAAGCCCGTTGTCGCCGCTGACAGTCTCATAGCTGGTGCCGTCCCCGTTGTCCTGGGACACAGTCCACCGGTCCAGGTCGCCAGTGACGTCAATGGTGACGGTCCGGGTCTCCCGGCTGCCGTCCTCATGCACCACATCCATATCGTAGGCGTAGTGATAGGCACCCGCGGTCTCCATGGCCTCGGTGATGTCAATCTCCTCACCCTGAGCGTGGAGGATCAGCCGGCCGTTCTCCTTGGTGACCGGCTCCCCGGCCGCCACGGTGACATACACCTCGTTGCCCTGGTTATCCTGGGCCAGGTACTGATTTCCGGATGTCCAGACGATGGTGAACTGCCGGAAGAACTCCCCGTCCGTGGCCACGTTCACTGCCCCGGCGGTGACGGCCAGCGCCATCACCATGGCAGCGGCAATGGCCGCGCCCCGCAGGACCCGGGGCATCCGCTTTCTGTGCTTCATCTCCTGCATTTTCTGAAAAACCTCCTGTTTGGCTTGGTCGGAGGCACGGAGATGGGAAAAGGTCTCCTGGTACAGTCTCTTGTCGATCATGACTCTGCCTCCTGTAAGATCAGTTTCAGCTTCCCCCTGGCCCGCATGAGCCAGGTCTGCACGGTGGACGGATTGGCCCCCATGGCCGCCGCGATCTCCTGTACGGAGCAGTCTTCGTAGTAGTAGAGATACACCGCGGCCCGGTATTTGGGCGGCAGGCCCATCACGTGCTGGTAGAGCTCACTCTGCTGCGGCGTGTCGAACACCGGCTCCCCGGCCTCCTCCAGAGGCCCGGTCCGCCTGCGCCACGGAGAGCGGAGCAGCTTCTTGCTCTCGTTCACCGCCACCCGGACGACCCAGTACCGCTCATGCTCCGGCGACCGGAAGGGCTTTCGCTCCAGATAGAGCTTCAGCAGCGTCTCCTGCATCACGTCCTCCGCGTCGGCGCGGTTTTTCAAATAGCTGTATGCCAGCCGGAACACGGTGTCGCCATAGCGCTCCACCGCCCCCCTCGAATGCCGCGTCTGTCAATCTCATCACACCTTGCTGTTGGGATGGGCGGCAGCGCCGCCCGGAAAGGCCTTTCTATCGGGAATATCCCTCACTGGGGTGAAATATCTCACCCAGTCCGAAAGTTTTTCAAAAATCATGCGTCCCGCGCAGGAGCGGGATCTCGAAAACCGGAAACGGCTGAGCCGTTTCCGGTTTTCTGCGTTTTTCTCAGATCGGATCACTTGTGGGGCACGTGCCAGATGTTGTCGGCATACTCCGCCACAGCCCGGTCGGCGGCGAACACGCCACTGCGGGCGATGTTGTGCAGGCTCATGCGATTCCAGGCCGTCTGGTCCCGATAGGTCTCCGCCATGCGCTTTTCCGCCTGGCAGTATGCCTGGAAGTCCGCCAGCAAAAAGTACTCGTCCGCGGGGCTGCCCCCGGCGCCGAACAGCAGCCGCTGGTACAGGTCGTCGTACCGGACACCGTCCCGGAAGCCGGTCCGCAGCGCGTCCAGGCACCGGTGAAGCACCGGGTCCCGGTTGTACAGCCGCTGGGGCACATAGCCTTCCCGCTTCAGCTGCTCCACCTCGTCGGCCCGCAGGCCAAAGAGGAACATGTTCTCGTCCCCCAGCAGGTCGTGCATCTCCACGTTGGCACCGTCCAGGGTGCCAACGGTCAGGGCGCCGTTCATCATGAACTTCATGTTGCCGGTGCCGCTGGCCTCCTTGCCGGCGGTGGAGATCTGCTGGCTCACCTCGCTGGCGGGCATCAGCTGCTCCGCCAGGGAGACCCGGTAGTTCTCCAGAAACACCACCTGCAGCTTATCGCGGCAGATAGGGTCGTGGTCGATCTGATCCGCCAGGGAGTTGATGAGGCGGATGATCCGCTTGGCCACTGCATACCCCGGCGCCGCCTTGGCGCCGAACAGGAACGTGTGGGGCTGCGTGATGGCGTTGGGGTCGTCCTGGAGCTTCTGGTACAATGCGATGATGTGCAGCACGTTCAAAAGCTGCCGCTTATACTCGTGGAGCCGCTTCACCTGAACGTCGAAGATGGCGTCCGGGTTCAGCTCCACGCCCCGGGTCTTCTTGGCATGGGCGGCGAAGGCCGCCTTGTTGGCCCGCTTGATGGCACCCAGCCTCTCCAGAACAGAGGCGTCATCGGCATAGTCATCCAGCTTTTTCAGGGCCTGGGGGTGCAGCAGATAGTCGTCCCCGCCGGTCAGGTCCCGGATCAAGCCGTCCAGTCCGGGGTTGATCTCACTGAGCCAGCGGCGGTGGTCAATGCCGTTGGTGACGTTCCGGAATTTCCAGGGCTCCATGCCGTAGGCGTCCCTGAAAACGTCCTTTTTCAGGATCTCGGAGTGTAGGCCGCTGACGCCGTTGACCGCCATGCCGCCGGCGATGCAGAGGTTGGCCATGCGGACCTGACCGCCCCAGACGATGGCCATTTTCTCCGTCTTCTTGGGGTCGTGGTAGAAGTCCTCCACCTTCTTCTGCCAGCGGCGGGAGATCTCCAGGATAATCTGCCACACCCGGGGCAGCAGGAATTCCACCAGGCTCTGGGGCCAGCGTTCCAGCGCCTCCGAAAGGACCGTGTGGTTGGTGTAGGCCACGGATCTCGTGGTGATGTCCCACGCCTCATCCCAGTCCATGCCGGCGTCGTCGATCAGGATCCGCATCAGCTCCGGGATCACCAGGGCCGGGTGGGTGTCGTTGATCTGGATGACGTTCTTCTCATGGAAGTTCTTCATGGTGCCGTACAGTTCGGTGTGCTTGGCGGCGATGGACTGGAGGGTGGCGGACACGAAGAAGTACTGCTGTTTCAGCCGCAGAGACTTGCCCTCCAGATGATTGTCCTCCGGATAGAGGACCTTGGCAATGGTCTCTGCCATGGCCTCGTCCTCCGCGGCCTTCAGGTACTCGCCCCGGGAGAACAGGGACATATCCACCGGCTGGGTGGACCGGGCGTCCCACAGCCGCAGGACATTCACATGCTCCGTGCCGTAGCCGGCGATCTCCATGTCGCAGGGCACGGCCTGGACCACCGTGGCGTCCTCATTGACGATGTGCAGGTGGCCGTTGTCCCAGAACTCCCGCACGGTGCCGCCGAAGCGGACCTCCTGGGTCTCCGCGGGCTTTGGCATCAGCCAGGCCGCGCCCAGGTCCTTCCAGTTGTCCGGCAGCTCTACCTGCTGGCCCTCCACGATCTTCTGCTTGAAGATGCCCAGCTCGTAGCAGATGGAATAGCCGGTGGCCGGGATCTCCAGCGTAGTCATGGAGTCTAGATAGCAGGCGGCCAGGCGGCCCAGGCCGCCGTTGCCCAGGGCGGCGTCCGGCTCGATCTCAAAGATGTCGGCCGCCTTGAAGCCCAGGTGCTCCAGCGCCTCCCGCAGCTGGGGCAGCAGCCCTAGGTTATAGGCATTCTTCATCAGGCTGCGGCCCATCAGAAACTCCAGAGACAGGTAGTGCACCTGCCGGGCATGCTGCTGGCGGGCCTTCTGACGGGTCTCCACCTCCCGCAGAGCCATCATGTCCCGCAGGACCAGGGCGCTGGCCCGCATCATCTCTCCATCCGTTGCCTCCGCCGCCGTCTTTCCGAAGCTGACCATCAGCTTGGCGGTGAGGGCGTTCTCCAGGGTCTGTGTGGTAATTGGTGTCATGCGTCTCCTTACTCCGCCGGCTCCTGTTTCCCGGCGGTCCCCTTCTTGGGTTTGGTCTCTTTCTTGGCAGGCGTCCTCCTGCCGCTTTTGGCGGCCGTCTTTTTGGCGGCCGGTTTCTTGGCTGCCGTCCGCTTTCTGGCGGCAGGCTTCTTCTCCGGTGCGGCCGGAGCGGCCTCCTCAGCCGCCGGCTCGGCGGACGATTGTGCCGCTTCCGCGGTCGGCTGCGGAGCAGGTTCGTCAGATGCGGGCTCCGCCGCTTCCGCGGGGGCGGTCTCTTCCGCGGGGGCGGTCTCTTCCGCGGGAGCGGATTCCTCCGCCGGGGCGGACTCTTCTGTCCGGACGGGCTCCTCCGCAGGGGGCCAAGGCTGGCCGGTGACGGTGCTGTAAATGTGCAGGTACTCCCCCGCGCTCCGGGCCCAGCTGAAATCGCAGGCCATAGCCCGCGCCCGCAGCCGGGCGAAGGCGTCGGGATAGTCCTTGTAAAGATACACCGCCTCCCGGATCACATACAGCATATCACTGCCGGCGTAATTTGCAAAGGTAAATCCGTTGCCGGCGTCCCTCCAGGACTCGTACGGGCTGACGGTGTCCTTCAGTCCGCCGGTCTCCCGGACGATGGGCACGGTGCCGTACCGCATGGCGATCATCTGACTCAAGCCGCAGGGCTCGCTCTTGGAGGGCATCAGGAACAGATCCGCGCCTGCATAGATGGCCATGGACAGCTCCTCGTTGTAGTCCAGGCGCACGGCCATGCGGCCGGAATACTGCTGGGCTGCCCACTGGAAGAACTCCTCGTACTTCCGGTCCCCCTTGCCCAGGATCACCATCTGCAGGGGCAGCTCCATCATGTCGTGGAGCACCTCGCACACCAGATCCAGGCCCTTGTGGGACACCAGGCGGCTGACGATGCCCACGATGGGAACGTAGGGCTCCTGCCGCAGGCCCATGAGCTTCTGCAGCTCCGCCTTGTCCGCCTGCTTGCCCGCCATGTCCGCCGCGCTGTAATTGACGGCGATGTGGGGATCCGCGGCGGGGTCATACCGCTTCACGTCGATGCCGTTCAGCACGCCGGAGAGCTTGTAGCCGCAACGGCGCATGATGCCGTCCAGCCGGTGGGCGAAGTAGGGCATCTTCAGCTCGTTGGCGTAAGTAGGAGAGACGGCGTTGACGGCGTCGGCGCACAAAATGGCGCCCTTCAGCAGGTTCACGTCCCCGTCCATCAGAATGGTGCCGTCATCCGCCCAGCCGTGGTCCAGGCCGAACAGGTCCCCCAGGGTCTGGCGGCCGTAGCGGCCCTGGTACTCAATATTATGAATGGAGAGCACGGTCCGGATACTCCGGAACCGCTCCTCCCGCACGCTGTCGTCCTTCAGATAGATGGGCACCAGGGCGGTCTGCCAGTCGTTGCAGTGGATGACCTCCGGCCAGAACCTCAGGTGGGGCAGCATCCGCACCACGGCCCGGGAGAAAAATCCGAACCGCTCGCCGTCGTCCATGTAGCCGTACAACTCCGGACGCCGGAAATACTGCTCGTTGTCCAGGAAGTACCAGGTGACGCCGTCCCGTTCCATGGAGAACAGCCCGCAGTAGCTGTGGCGCCAGGCCAGGTCCACATAGTCGTAGCATTCAAAATGCAGCTGGTCGCTGAATTTCTCCTTCACCTTCTGGTACAGGGGCAGCACCACCGCCACATCCGCGCCCTGGGCCGCCAGCGCCGCAGGCAGGGAGCCCGCCACATCCGCAAGGCCTCCGGTTTTGCAGAACGGAACCGCCTCGCTGGCCGCATATAAAATCTTCATAGTCCTCTCCTTTCACGCTCATGCGCCCCGCCCTCCGGCAGGGTCAGGGACCGGCGGGACTCCGTCAGCCGGAGCCCCGCCCGTCTATTCGCCGTCCTGGAAGCCTTCCTCCCGCACTCACACCTGACTGCCCTTGGCCAGCACGATGGGATACGAGCTGTGTCCCATCAGCGTCCGGTCCGGCAGGATTTCTACATTTTTATCCGCGATCAGATGGGACACCGCCGCGCCCCGGCGCACCGCCGTCTCCTTGAAGAGCACGCAGTTGCGCACCACAGCGCCGGCCTCCACCACCACGCCGGGGAAGAGGATGGAGTTCTCCACCACGCCCTCGATGTTGCAGCCGTCTGCGATCAGGGAGTTCTCGCAGTAGCCGTCGGGTCCGATGTAGGCGGAGGACTTGTCAGTGGCCTTGGCCCGGATGGGCCGCTCGGCACAGAACAGCTCCGCCCGGATGGCCGGGTCCAGCAGCTGCATACTGCGGTCGTAATACTCCTGTACAGAGCGGATCTGCGCCGCGAAGCCGCCCCAGATGTATCCCTGGAGCTTCAGGCTGTCCTTCCGGGCCTGGAGCACGTCCCGCCGCAGGCTGTACTGATCCCGGGTGGCGCACTCGTCCACCAGATCCAGCAGCAGCCTGGTGGAGAGGATGTACACTTCCAGCCCCCGGTAGCCCCTGGGCCGGTGGAGGTGATACAACACATCCGTGACGCGGCCGGTGCCGTCCAGCTCAAAATAGGTGCCGTTCTCCGTCTCAAAGCTGTCGTTGCCGCAGACTACGGTGATGTCCGCGCCGGACTTGATGTGCTGGTCATAGATGTCGGACAGGGGCAGGTTCACCACCAGGTCGCCGTCCATAAGCACCACATAGTCCCGGCGGATCTCCTCCAGATAGGAGCGGACGCCCGCCAGGGCCTCCATCTTGCCCCGGAAGACCGCCGCCTCGCCCCAGTGCTGCTTGTATGCAAAGGGGGGCAGGATCTTCAAGCCGCCCCGCTTGCGGGACAGGTCCCAGTCCTTGCCGGTGCCCAAGTGGTCCAGCAGGCTCTGATAATGGCCGTGAAGCACCACACCCACGTCCGTGACACCGGCGTTCACCAGGTTGGACAGGGCGAAGTCCACCGCCCGGTACCTCCCGCCGAAGGGGATGGACGACGCGGAGCGGATCTCCCCCAGCTCCCGCAGGTCATTGCGCTTTTCATAGGAAAAGATGATCCCGTGCATGCCGTTCATCTGGACACCTCCTCGCCGTTCTTGTTCAGCATCACGCCGGGGCGCACCCGCTTCTCATCCTCCAGGACGCAGCCCGGCGCCAGCACCGTCAGGCCCCAGGGATCCGGCGCCGTCTCCTCCGGCGTGCCGCCCAGGCAGCAGTTGCGGCCGATGCGGCAGCCCTCGCCCAGGATAGCGTATTCCACCACGGCGCCGGGCTCCACGGTCACCCCGGGGAACAGGACGGAGTAGGACACCCGGGCCCCCTCCCCCACGGTGACATTGGGAGCCAGGACGGAGTTCTCCACCGTCCCCTCCAGATCGCTGCCCCGGTTGAAGGCACTGTGGCTGATCTGGCAGCGGCGGCCCAAAAAGGCCGGCGGCGCGTTGACGGACCGGGCGTAAATGGGCCAGGACTCGTCCAGCAGGTCCAGGCCCGACTCCGGGGAGAGCATATCCATGTTGGCGTCCCACAGGGACTCCAGCGTCCCCACGTCCTTCCAGTAACCGCTGAAGCGGTAGGCGGCCATCCGTTCTCCATCCCCCAGCATGGCGGGGATCACATTTTTGCCGAAGTCATTTTCGGAGTTGGGGTTGGCCTCGTCAGCCTCCAGATACCGCCGCAGGGTCTTCCAGGTGAAGACGTAGATGCCCATGGACGCTAGATTGCTCTTGGGCTCCTTGGGCTTCTCTGCGAACTCCGTGATGAGGTCGTTCTCGTCCACGCTCATGATGCCGAAGCGGGACGCCTCCGACCACGGCACCTCCATGACGGAGATCGTGCAGGCGGCGCCCACGGCCTTATGGCGCTCCACCATCTTGGAGTAATCCATCTTGTAGATGTGGTCGCCGGAGAGGATCACCACATACTCCGGGTCATACAGGTTGATGAACCCGATGTTCTGATAGATGGCGTTGGCGGTGCCCTTGTACCAGGTGCCGCCCTTGCTGCCCATGTAGGGCGGCAGGATGTGGACGCCGCCGGTGGACCCGTCCAGGTCCCAAGGCACGCCGCTGCCGATGTAGCTGTTCAACTCCAGGGGCCGGTACTGGGTCAGCACGCCCACGGTGTCGATGCCGGAATTGGTGCAGTTGGACAGGGGAAAGTCGATGATGCGGTATTTCCCGCCGAAGGGCACGGCGGGCTTGGCCATGTCGCCGGTGAGGACGTACAGGCGGCTGCCCTGGCCGCCGGCCAGCAGCATGGCGATGCACTCTTTTTTCATGTCTTTTCCAACTCCTTTGCCTGTTGTTTCTTCCTGGGTCTGGGGAACGTCCCCTCGCCCCGCAGGAACACCGCACCGAAGGCCGGGATCCGGATGGCGGCGGAGCATTCCTTTCCATGGGAGGGCACGGCCTCCACCATCACCGCCTCAGAATCGCCGAAACCGTCGCCGCCGTATGCGGGGTCATCGGTATTGAACACGGGCACATACCGCCTGTAGGGCGGCACGCCCATCCGATAGTTCGTATAGGTGTTGGGCGAGAAGTTCACCGCGCACATAAGGTCGCGGCCCTTCTTGTCCCTGCGCAGAAACACCACCACGTTGTTGTGGTTGTCGTCCGGCACCAGCCATTCAAAGCCCGCCCAGTCGAAGTCGACCTCCCACAAAGCCGCCGTCTTTTTATAAAAGGCGTTGATCTCCCGGAAGAACTTCCGGAGCTTCTGATTCTCTGGTCGGTCCAGCAGGTACCAGTCCAGCTGCCCGTCGGAGTCCCACTCGTGCCACTGGCCGATCTCCGCCCCCATAAACAGCAGCTTCTTCCCCGGGTGGGCCAGGAGATAGGCGTAGAAGCCTCTCAGGCACCGCAGCTGGTTGTCGTAGTCCCCGGGCATCTTCCCCACGATGGACCCCTTCATGTGGACCACCTCATCGTGGGAGATGGGCAGCACAAAGTTCTCAGAAAAGGCATACATCATGGAGAAGGTGATGTCCTTGTGGTTGTACTGGCGGAAATAGGGATCCAGCTTCAAATAGTGGCACATGTCGTTCATCCAGCCCATGTTCCACTTCAGATTGAAGCCCAATCCCCCCACGTCCGGCGGGCGGGTCACCAGGGGCCAGGCGGTGGACTCCTCGGCGATCATCAGCACGCTTGGGTCCGTCTGGAAGGCCATGGTGTTCAGCTCCCGCAGAAACTCGATGGCCTCCAGGTTCTCGTGTCCACCGTACTGATTGGGGGTCCAGGCTCCGCCCTGGCGGTCGTAGTCCAGGTACAGCATGGAGGCCACCGCGTCCACCCGCAGGCCGTCGATGTGGTACTCTTCCAGCCAGAAGCGGGCGGAGGAGAAGAGAAAGCTCTTCACCTCGGGCCGGCCGTAGTCGAAGACCCGGGTGCCCCAGGCGGCGTGCTCCCGCTTGTTGGGATCGCTGTACTCATAGCAGTAGGTGCCGTCGAATTCGTAGAGGCCCTGAGCGTCCTTGCAGAAGTGGGAGGGCACCCAGTCCAGCAGCACCAGGATGCCGTTTTTATGCATGTGGTTCACGAACCACATGAAGTCCTTGGGCGTGCCGAACCGGGAGGTTGGGGCGAAGTACCCGGTGCACTGGTAGCCCCAGGAGTCGTCCAGGGGGTGCTCCGTCACCGGCAGCAGTTCGATGGCGGTGTAGCCCATATCCTTCACATAGGCGGCCAGATCCTTCGCCAGGTCCTTGTAGTCGATGAAGTCCCCGTTTCCCCGCTTTTTCCAGGAGCCCAGATGGACCTCATAGATATTCAGCGGTGATGTATAGACCGGGTGCTTGGCCTTCTTCTCCCGGAAAGCGCCGTCCGTCCACTTGAATCCGCTGATGTCATACAGCTTGCTGGCTGTCGCCGGCCGGGTCTCTGTGTGGAAGCCGTAGGGGTCCGCCTTCTGGCGGACCTGGCCGTCCGCCCCCCGCACCGCATATTTATAGGAAGTATAGACCGGCAGGTCCGGCAGAAAGCCCTCCCAGATCTCGCCCTTACGGGCGAGGGGGGCCGCTCCCTCCTCCCAGTCGTTGAAGTCGCCCACGACGGACACCGCCTCCGCATGGGGGGCCCAGACCCGGAACGTCCAGCCATCTCTGCCCCGCTTTTTGGCAGGGTGGGCGCCGAACCAGCGCCAGCCGTCCGTCATCGTCCCCTGGTGGAAACGGTCCGCCTGTCCTTGTTTTGCCATGGCAGCAGCTCCTCTCCCCGCCGCGGAGTATCCCCGGCAGGCTCGTCATTCTTAGAGTAAAGCGTTTGCGCGGAATCTGGATATGCATATAATTGTTTATATTATACTTCCTGGGAAAAATACCGTCAAGGATGGTCCTGTCGAAAAAGGGCGGCACAAGTTGGTGGGATTTCCCAGTTTTTTCCCGTATTTTCACAAGAATGTTTGGTGCTTTTTGTGGGATTGGTCAGGATTTTTCCCGGAACTTTCCGCTTTTTAATCTCGTCTGAACAGAGGAAAAATTTTCCGCCCGTGTTGGGCGGAACGGAAAGGAAGAATCCCATGAAATCCCGCTCTCTGTTCTGTGCGGCACTGGCCGTGCTGCTGCTCCTGCTCTCCGCCTGCGGTCATCCGGCACCAGAGGCCAGCGGAGCCGCAGCGGAAGGGCTCTCCGCCACGGACACCATCACGCCGGAGGAAGGCGTCGCCATTCTGGAAAAGCAACTGGGCGCAGTGGACGAGGCCACCGGCAATGTGATGTCCTACGGCTACGAAGGGCCGCTTACTCTGGACGGAGTGGACTATTACAACTACCGGGTCTCCTGGCTGGTGGACGGCGATCACCTGTCCTATCTCACCAACTATCTGGTATCCACCGACGGGCTGGTGGTCCAGGAGTACCTGCCGGAGACGGATTGATTGCCAAATGAAACCACCCGCCGGGCCTGCATAGCCAAACAAATCCTGCGGATACTAGCTTTTGCCAAGCAGAATCATCCTGAAAAATCTGAAAGACAAAAGGAGTTTTCGATATGAAGGCAACTGGAATCGTGCGGCGGATCGACGACCTGGGCCGGGTGGTAATCCCCAAGGAGATCCGGCGCACCATGCGGATCCGGGAGGGCGATCCATTGGAAATCTACACCAGCCGCGAGGGTGAGGTCATCTTCAAGAAATACTCGCTGCTGGGCGGTGTGGAGGACTTCGCCGCGGAGCTCTGCGAGACCATGAGCCGGTCCACCGGCAGCGTCTGCGCCGTCACGGACCGGGACACGGTCATCGCCGTGGCGGGCGGCAGCAAGCGGGAGCTTATGGGCAAGCGGATCACCCCGGAGCTGGAGCAGATCATGGAGAGTCGGAAAATCTACCAGTACACCGGCGAGGGCCAGCCCCTCCAGGTGACGGAGGGCATCGACAGCCTGCTGACCACCGTGGCGGCCCCCATCCTGGCGGAGGGCGACCTGCTGGGCCTGGTGCTGTTCATCTCCAGCGATCCCGCTGCCGTCACCGGCGACACCGAGTACAAGCTGGCCCAGACCATCGCCGCCTTTCTGGGCCGGCACATGGAGAGCTGAATCCTCTCTCCCGCGCGGACGCCTGTACAGGCGTCCGCGTTTTTGATGGCATGAAATGCCGGAAAGACGCTATGCTGGAAGTATCCCCCAATTCGGAAGGAGCTGCTTCCATGACAGTTTCAGAGTGGATCGCGTATGTGGACCAGCGGGTCTGGGGCCCGGGAATGCTGGTGCTGCTGATGGGCACCGGCGTCTTCCTCACCCTGCGCACCCGCTTTCTCCCCTGGCGGAACCTGGGCTGGGCGCTGAAAAGTGTTCTCGGCCGTGACTCCCGCGCCAAGGCAGGCGGGGCCGGCGATGTGTCCCCCTTCTCCGCCCTGATGACCACGCTGGCCGCCACCATCGGTACCGGAAACATCGTGGGCGTGGCCACGGCCTTGGTGGCGGGCGGCCCCGGCGCCTTGGTGTGGATGGAGATCTCCGCCCTCTTCGGCCTTTCCTCCAAGTGCGCGGAGTGCCTGCTGGCCGTCAAGTACCGCCAGCGGGACGCCGGCGGCGAAATGCGCGGCGGCCCCATGTATACCATGTGCGCCGCCCTGCGGTGGAAGCGGCTGGGAGGTGCCCTGGCCTTTCTCTTCGCCCTCTTCACAGTTCTGGCCTCCCTGGGCATGGGGGACATGGCCCAGGCCAATTCCATCGCCGGGGCGCTGGCCGACAGCTTCTCCGTTCCGGCCCGGACCACCGGGGTGGCAGTGGCTCTGCTGGCTCTCGTGGTCATTCTGGGCGGTATCCGGCGGATTGCCGGAGTCTGCTCCGTGGTGGTGCCCCTCATGGCGGTCCTTTACCTGCTGGCGGGCACCGCAGTGCTGCTGGGGCATCTGTCCGCTCTGCCCGGAGCCGTGGCAGAGATGTTCCGCCTGGCCTTCTCTCCCGCCGCCGCTGCGGGTGGCGCGGCGGGGACTATGACCGCCTCCGCCCTGAACGCCGCTCGCTGGGGCATTGCCAGAGGCTGCTTTTCCCACGAGGCGGGCATGGGCTCCGCCGCCATCCCTGCTGCCTCCGCCGCCACAGACAGCCCCGCCCGCCAGGGGTATGTGAACATGACCGGCGTATTCTTCGACACCACAGTGATCTGCACAGTCACGGGCCTGTGCATCTGCGCCTCCGGCGTGCTGGGGACTGCCGACGCTTCCGGCGGGCAGGTAAACGGCGTGGCCCTCACCGCCCTGGCCTTTAAGACCGTGCTGGGCCCCCTGGGGGGGCTGCTGGTCTCCCTGGGGATCGTGCTGTTCGCCTTCTCCACCATCCTGGGATGGGAGTTCTGCGGGGAAACGGCCTTTGCATTTCTCTTCGGCCGCCGGGCCATCCCTCTCTATCGAATTCTCTTCGCCCTGGCGGCCTTTCTGGGCGCCACTCAGAGCCTGGAGGTGGTATGGAATCTCTCCGACATCTTCAACGCCCTGATGGCAGTGCCCAACCTGATCTCCCTGCTCCTCCTCTCCGGCACCGCCGCCCGGGAGCTGGAGGCCTTCCAGCCGGAGATCCGCCGCGGGCGGAGACTCCGGCAGAGGCGGGCCGTCCGGCGGGCACTCTGAGTCCGCTTTCTTCAGGTGCCACCGACGGGGGCCGCCTGCCCCTGCCGGCATGTCCGGGACCGTGTGCAGGTCCGTCTCCCCATTCGGATGGGAAATGGCGGAATTCGTGAATTTTTTTCTGGAGGAGTTGCTTTTTTCCAGTTTGATGGTAAGATAAAGTACGGTAAAAATTTTAAACAAAGGACTTGATACCATGACCAAAATTGATATTGTCTCCGGCTTCCTTGGCGCCGGCAAGACCACTCTTATCAAAAAGTTGCTGGCGGAGGCCTTTCCCGGCGAAAAGCTGGTGCTGATCGAGAACGAGTTCGGCGAGATCAGCATTGACGGCGGCTTTCTGAAGGAGTCCGGCGTGCAGATCAGCGAGATGTCCGCCGGGTGCATCTGCTGCTCCCTGGTGGGGGACTTCCACAAGGCGTTGAAGGACGTGCAGGCTCAGTTCCACCCGGACCGCATCCTCATCGAGCCCTCCGGCGTGGGCAAGCTGTCCGACGTGATCGTGGCGGTGCAGAACACCGCCGATGAGACCGACGACATGAAGCTGAACAGCTTCGTCACCGTGGCGGACGCCACCAAGGTGAAGGTCTACATGAAGAACTTCGGCGAGTTCTACAACAACCAGATCGAGGCCGCCGGCACCATCATCCTCTCCCGGACCCAGAAGATGAGCCAGGAGAAGCTGGAGGCCGCCGTGGCCATGCTGCGGGAGAAGAACGCCGACGCCGCCATCCTCACCACCCCCTGGGACCAGCTGGACGGCAAGACCATCCTGGCGGCCATTGAAAAGGTGTCCCTGGCGGACGAGCTGCTGGGGAAGATGCGCGCCGAGCACGCCGCCGATGAGGCGGAGCACGAGCATGCGCATCACCACCATGACCACGAGCATGCGCATGAGGAGCACGAACACCATCACGATCATGACCATCACGACCACGAGGAGCATGACCACCATCACGATCACGATGAACACGCGCATCACCATGACCACGACCACGAGTGCGACGATCCCAACTGCTCCTGCCACCACCATCACCACCACGCCGACGAGGTGTTCACCTCCTGGGGCAAAGAGACCCCCAAGGTGTTTGCCCAGGCGGACATTGAGCGGATCCTCACGGCCCTGGACTCCGGCGACTACGGCAAGATCCTGCGGGCCAAGGGCATCGTGAACGGCGAGGGCGGCAAGTGGATCGAGTTCGACTTCGTCCCCGAGGAGCATGAGGTCCGGGCAGGCCATCCCGACTACACCGGCCGGCTGTGTGTCATCGGCGCCGAGCTGCAGGAGGACAAGCTCTCCCAGCTCTTCGGTCTGTGAACTCTTTTCTTGAAAGACTGTAACCACACTTGATATTGCTGCACAAAATCAAGTGGAGTCCGTCCCCGAAGTAGGGAAAAGAGCCAAAAGAGCTTCAGCGCGCCGCGGTGGCCGGTGTGAGGGACTGTCAGAGTCGAAAGTCAGATTTCCTGCTGTCCGGGCGCCCGTTCCGCGTATTTTACCCGAAAGGAAATGCACATTATAATGGCAGACATTCCTGTTTATCTGGTGGCCGGCTTTCTGGATGCCGGCAAGACCAATTTCATCAACGGCATCCTGGAGGACGGCTTCGCCCGCCAGGATCCCACCCTGCTGCTCTGCTGCGAAGAGGGCGAGGAGGAGTACGAGAAAAACGCTTTGGACAACGTGACGGTCATCACCATTGAGGACGAGGAGGACCTGAAGTGCTCCTACCTGAAGGAGCTGGAGAAAGAGTACCACCCCAAACAGGTGCTGATCGAGTACAACGGCATGTGGCAGATGGAGCGGCTGTACCGGGAGGTTCTGCCCGCCAACTGGGTGCTGTACCAGATCATGACCTTCGTCTACGCCCCCACCTTTGAGATGTACGCCAAGAATATGGGCCAGCTGATGATGGAGAAAATCACCAACGCGGACATGCTGGTGTTCAACCGCTGTACGCCGGAGCTGCGGGACGCCCTGCGGAAGCGGAACCTTCGGATGGTGAACCGTCGGGCTGACATTTACCTGGAGATGGAGGACGGCACCAGCGAGGACTACCTCACCGGCGACGAGTGCCCCTTCGACCTGAGCCAGGACCTGATCGACGTGCCGGACGACGACTTCGGTGTGTGGTATGTGGACGTGATGGATCACCCGGACCGCTGGGCGGGCAAGATGGTCCACATGAAGCTTATCATGTGCCACTCCAAGAAGTACCCGGGCATCCACTGCCCCGGCCGCTTTGTCATGACCTGCTGTGAGAACGACATCCAGTTCATGGGTCTCATCGCCAAGGGCATGAACCTGAACCAGTACCAGAACCGGGACTGGGTGGAGGTCACCGGCCGGATGGCGGTGGAGAAGCACGCCGCTTACAAGGGCAAGGGGCCGGTGATGCATGTGATCTCCATCGGGCCCTGTGAGAAGCCCCAGCAAGAAGTCGTGACGTTCTAAGAGGGGAGCGGGCTCCCCTCCTAACCACCCTACCACCAGTCTGCGGACTGGTGTGTGCCCAAGGCGCACGGATCAACGTATTTTCGGCAGGCGCATGTCCTGCCGAAAATGGATCCGAATTTCTTCGAAATTCGATACGGGGTGTATAACCTTGCTGCAAAAATCCCCTCCGTTGTTGAACGGAGGGGATTTTTGTCTTATGCGAGACCAAGCGCCCAAGGATTCTCATCGGGCAGGCCCCGGCCCGTCTCCCAGCGGCTCACGGCCTTGTCCGTCACGTGGAGCCGTTCCGTCAGTTCCCCCTGGCTCCAGTTCTTCTCTTTTCGGCGCCGGGCGATCAGCCCGCCGGTGGCTTTTGCGTCCATGCCATCCGCTCCTTTTCCAGCCATATCATACCACAAAACTGTCTCAAAGGCACTCTACACTTCGCAGGAGCCTTGCTTTTTTCCGGAAAATCCTTATAATGGAGGTATTCTGTGTGTGTGGAAATCCAACCAGAAAGGACCGTCTGCTCTTGAAGCTCCATGACCATTTTCCCAAAGTCCGACTGCCCCTGTGGGCCACGCTTCTGGCCGCTGTGCTGCTGGCGGGCGCCATCACTCTGCTGGCGCTCTGGTGCCAGCCCAATGCCCTGCGGAGCGTCCTGGCCGTCTTCCGGGCGCAGCCGCTGCTGATTATCCTGAACTGCCTGCCGGTGGGGATGCTGCTGCTGGTGTTCACCTGCCTGCTCCGGAACGTGTTCTTCGCCGGGGCGCTGGCGAACTTCGCCGTCTGCGCCCTGTCTATCGCCAACCGCATCAAGATCGAGGTACGGGACGAGCCGGTGTTTCCCCGGGACTTTGCCCTGCTGAAAGAAGCGGGCAGCGCTGTGGGGACTTACGACATCCAGTTCCCGGTGCCGTCCATCGCCGCCGTCGTGGTGTTCTCGCTGGTGCTGGTGGCCCTGGGGCTTTTCGTAGGCAGCCGCCCCTTCCCCATCGCCCGGCTCCGCGGCTGGGTGGGAAGCCTGCTGGGGGCTGCCGCCAGCTTTGCCGTGCTGGCAGGACTGATCCTGACAGTCTATGCCTCCAATGATCTGTACAACTCCTTCCGGGTATCCAACGCCTACTATATTCCCTCCGTGTTCAACGAGCTGGGGTTCCCCTACTGCTTCTGCCACCAGTTCACCACCTACCCGGTGGACAAGCCTGAGGGCTTCAGTCGGTCGGAGGCGGCCGGCTGGGACCAGGGCGGCGACACCGGTCTGGGGAAGGATGTGAACGTCATTATGGTGATGGATGAGGCCTTCTCCGATATCACGGACAGCGACGCTTTCGCTTTCACAGCGGAGAACGACCCCCTGCCCAACCTCCACGCCCTGCGGGAGGATCCCCACGCCGTCGCCGGCCATATCGTGGTGCCCGGCTTCGCCGGCGGCACTGCCAACACGGAATTCGACGTGCTGACAGGCATGCAGACCAACGCGCTCGCTGCCGGAACGACCTCCTCCTTCCGGGTGGTAAACCGGAACCTGGACAGCCTCTTCCGGGTGTTTGGCGGCGATGGCTACCACACCTCCTTCTTCCACCCGGGGGACGACTGGTTTTACAACCGGGAGAACGTCTACCGCTGGTTCGGGGCGGAGGAGACCGTATTTGCTGACCAGATGGAGGCGCTTGCATACAAGGGCCGCTGGGTCACGGATGACTACATGGCGGGCCTGATTGAACAGGAATTCGCGGACACTGTGGCCGCTGGCGAGACGCTGTTCCACTACACAACCACCATTCAGAACCACATGTCCTACACCCTGGACAAGTACGGCGAGAGCTATGCCTATCCGGAGGTGCCGCTGAACACGGCGGTGTCCGACGAGGTGGAGACGCTGCTGAGAGTCTACACCGAAGGGGCTCGGGACGCGGACGCCATGCTGGGCCGCCTGGTGGACACCTTCTCCGCCGTGGAGGAGCCGGTGGTGCTGGTGTTCTTCGGAGACCATCTGCCCTATCTGGGCGACAACCAGCTGGCCTACGCGGAACTGGGCTTCACGGCCCGGCCGGAGTGGGACGCACTGACCTCCTACGAGACGCCCTATGTGATCTGGGCCAATGACGCCGCCGCGCAGGCCCTGGACTGGGAGGCCGCCGTAGCGTCCCTGGACCTGCCGGAGGATGGGCGGCTCTCCGCCAGCTTCCTGGGGGCCGCGGTGCTGGAGCTCACCGGGCGGACCGGGGAGAGCCCCTGGTTCGACTTTCTGAACCAGCTGCGCCGGGAGCTGCCTGTGGTGCAGAAGCAGGCGTATCAGCTGGCAGACGGCACAGTGACGGACCAGCTGACGGAGGAACAGGCGGCGAAGATCGCCAAATGGCGTCAGTGGAGCTACTACAAGCTGATGTATAAGGAGATCGACTGAAAACGGCCCCCGGTGGACAGTGTCCGCCGGGGGCCGTTCTTTTCTTGACAGGTCTGACTGCCCTTGATACAATGGAGAAAAGCCCCATCTTTTGAAAGGATGTGCGCCCCATGAAGTCCTGGTCTCAACGGGAACTGGCGCTGGCTGTGCTGGTGGTCTTTGCCGCACCGGCTATCCCCTATGTCACCTCCCGCTTGCTGGGGGATTTGTCGTCTCTTTTCCTTGGGACAGTTCCTCTCATAGGGACGCTCTTGTCTCTGTTCCTCTACGCTTGTATCTCTGCCCTGGTGACGGGGGGCCGTTTTTTCTCTGGGCCCGGAGAGGCCGCCGGATCTGGCCCTGGGTCTTGGCTCTGGCGGTCTGCCTGGGTCTATTCCGTCTTTTGTGTATAGACATAAATGCCACTAACAATCTGCTGGCACTTGTTACTGGCTATCACAACAATGAGTCCACCGCTTTCCACCTGCTCTACCTACGGGTATGCTACAGCGGAATGCTGTTTGGGGTGGCCTTGGCGGCCATTGTCGCCTGGTTCCTTCGCAAAATCAACTCCTGACAAGAAAGCCGCCCGGAGCCGTTGGCTCCGGGCGGTTCGGTGTGGAGCTCCCGCCCCTGATGGATCGGGACATTGGCCGGCCCATGGAAAGCTAGGCCGTGTGGAATTCCGGCCCGGAATCCCGTGCTCCTTTGCCTACATCCCCTCCAGCGGTTGCAGCTCCGTTCCTTCCGGGAAGGCCCCGGCATAGGAGACGCCTACCGCATCCAGCAGCTCCAGCCGCATCCGGCAGAAACTCCCGCCGCCGGTGATGCAGAACACGTTTTCCCCCTGCCGCAGCGTCACCGGCCAGTTGCTCCAGATGGCGCCGTATGCCTCCTCCGATGCCCCCTGCAGTTCCCAGGACTCCCCACCGGCCAGACACACCGTCACCGGCTGGTCCTGGGAGGCATAGGTGCAGTTCACCGTGGTCGTGCAATCCTCCTCCACGGCGACATAGAGAAACGCCGCCGGTTCCTGCCGGGTGGTCAGGGAGAATTCTGCCGTGATCGGATCATCGGCAACCGTCAGGGTTTCAAACTGCGGCCCTGCCGGGGTCTCGGCGGTCTCTTTCCGTTCTGTCTCTGGAAACGCCGACAGATCCTCCGGAATATCTTCCAGGCGGCCGCAAGCCGCCATGAGAAAGCAGCAGATCAGGATCAAAACACAGTGTTCCTTCTTCATGAAAATACCAGTCCTTTCCTCACGCTCTGTTTATCAAACGAAATGGCTGCATCCTTTTCCTCATCTCCCGCAAAAAAGCCAGCGGCTGTGCCGCTGGCTTTCAGACGTTCTCGTTTTTCGGGTGAAAATGCTCCCACACCGCCTGGGCGGCGGCCCGGGGCACCACGGCGGCAAGGGTCTCCACATCCGCCTCCCGGATGGCCTTGATGGTGCCGAAGTGTTTCCGCAGCTCCGCCCGCCGCTTCTCGCCCACACCGGGGATACCGTCCAGGGCGGAGCGGGTGGCGCTTTTGCTGTGGCTCTCGTGGTGGTAGGTGATGGCAAAGCGGTGGGTCTCCTCCTGGATCTGGCCGATGAGGGAGAACACCGCCTGCTGGATGACGATGCCGATCTCCCGGCCCTCCGGCGTCACCAGGGCCCGGGTTCGGTGGCGGTCGTCCTTCACCATGCCGAAGATGGGCACATCCACGCCGAATTCCCAGGCCACCGTCTGCGCTGCCCGGGCGTGGGTCTCGCCGCCGTCGATCAGAAACACGTCCGGCAGGGGCAGAAACTTCTCGTCCCCATCCGCTGCCCGCTGGAGCCGTCGGCGCAGCACCTCCTGCATGGAGGCGTAGTCATCCGGATGTCCCTCCAAAGACTGGATGCGGAAACGGCGGTAAGCGGACTTCAGCGGCCGGGTGCCGCTGTATACCACCATAGAGGCCACGATGTCGCTCTTTCCCGTGTTGGAGATGTCGAAGGACTCCATCCGCTTCGGAGGCTCCGGCAGATTCAGCATCTTCCCCAGCAGCTCCAGGGTGTAGGCAGTCCGCTCCTCCACGGTGGTGGCTCGCTCTGTCTCCTCCTGGGCGTTCCGCTGGGCCATGGCCCGCAGCTCCGCCTTCTCTCCCCGCTGGGGCACGTGGACCCATACCTTGTGGCCCGCCCGCTTCGTCAGAACCTCCGACAGCTCTTCGCAGTCCTCCGTCTCCATGGGCAGCAGGATCTCGTGGGGCAGGATGGCCCGGGGAAGGTAGTACTGGGCCGTCAGGGCGGAGAGCATCTCGGCCTCCGACTCCTCGTTGGGGGCGGAGAACAGCTCCGTCTCCCGGCCGGCCAGATTTCCCTCCTCCATGTGGAGAATGGCGTAACAGCTCTTGCCGGATCCCCGGTACAGTCCCCAGATGTCCGTATCGGCACAGAGGCCCGCGATCACCGTCTGCTTTTTGCTGAGGGCACCGATGGCGTTAATCCGGTCCCGGAGCAGCGCCGCCTGCTCGAAGTGGAGGGCCTCCGCCTCCGCCTCCATCTCGGCGGTCATGTCCCGGAGCAGCTGCTTGCTCCTCCCCTCCAGCAGCTGCACCGCCTGCTCGATCCGGCGGTTATACGCTTCTGCTGTCATCTCCGGCCGGCAGAATCCGTCGCACCGGCCCATGTGGAAGTTCAGACAGGGGCGCTCTGCCCCGATATCCCGTGGGAATTTCCGGCTACAGGTAGGCAACCGCAGGGCCACACACACCGCGTCCAGGGCCTGGCGGGTCTCGAACCGACCGCCGAAGGGCCCAAAGTACCGGGCGGAGTCATTGGCCATCTTGTTCACCAGGGAGAAGCGGGGGTATGCCTCTTTGGACAGGCGGACGAAGGGGTACCCCTTGTCGTCCTTCAGCAGGATGTTGTAGCGGGGCATGTGCCGCTTGATAAGGGAGTTCTCCAGCACCAGGGCCTCGAACTCGCTGGTGACGAAGATGGTGTCGAAGCGGTCCACCTGAGACACCATGTTCCGCGTCTTGGCGGTGTGGGAGGCGCTGTCCTGGAAATACTGGCTCACCCGGTTTTTCAGCTTCTTGGCCTTGCCCACGTAGATGACCCTGCCTGTTTTGTCCATCATCAGATAGACGCCCGGCGCCAGTGGCAGGTCGTTGGCCTTCTCCCGCAGCTCTTCCTTTGTCACGCCCGCCGCCTCCTCGCATAAAAGATACACGGCCTTGCGCGCCGCAGGGCCGTGTCGTACTTCCTGTATCGAATGTGTTATTCGCCGAAGTTGTCCTTGACCAGTTCCACCAACGCCTCGACAGCCTCTTTCTCATCGGCGCCGTCGGCGATCAACGTAATGGTGGTGCCCTTCACGATGCCCAGGGACAGAACGCCCAGCAGGCTCTTGGCATTGACGCGGCGATCCTCCTTTTCAACCCAGATGCCGCTCTTGAACTCATTTGCTTTCTGGATAAAGAACGTGGCCGGTCTTGCGTGCAGACCTACCTCATTATTTACGGTGATCTCCTGTGTATACATGATCCAGCTCTCCTTTTCTATACCAAGTCAACCAAGTCTGTTCCAACAGCTCCACATGATAACCGATGATTTTTCTGATAACATCATACCCGGTTTTACACAGACAGTCAACGGCGTTTTTCACAAACATTTTAAAATTTCCAGGAAACCGTACACAGTCTTTTCGTCTTTTAGCCTATCTTTCACAATTTTCCGGCAGTTACCCCCTCTTTTTTATCTATTTCTACAAGGGCGGCTGGAGACGCAGACAGGGGACCTCCCAAAAGGAGGTCCCCTGTGGACAGTGGGATCAATAGTTCTCGGCCTTCACCTGGAAGTAGGCCTGGGGGTGCTTGCACACCGGGCACACCGCCGGCGCGCTCTCGGCGATCTCCACATGGCCGCAGTTGCGGCAGAACCACATGACCTTCTCGCCCTTCTTGAAGACCTCGCCCTTCTTCAGGTTGTCCAGCAGCTTTAAGTACCTCTCCTCGTGGGTCTTCTCGATCTTGGCCACGCCCTCGAACTGGGCGGCCAGCGCCAGGAAGCCCTCCTCCTCGGCGGTCTTCGCCATCTCGGCGTACATCTTGGTCCATTCCTCGTTCTCGCCTGCAGCGGCAGCCACCAGGTTCTCCTCAGTGCTGCCGATGCCGTCCAGGGCCTTGAACCACAGCTTGGCGTGCTCCTTCTCATTCAGAGCGGTTTCCTGGAAGATGGCCGCGATCTGCTCGTAGCCCTCTTTCTTGGCCTTGCTGGCAAAATAGTCGTACTTGTTCCGGGCCTGGGACTCCCCGGCGAACGCGATCCACAGATTGGCTTCCGTCTTGCTGCCCTTCAGTTCCATGTGTCTGACTCCTTTCAAATTTTACAATTGTCTCTTTTTTCCTCTGGTCTATACTCATGCCGGCCGTCCTGTCCCGCACAGCGCGGGCAGTGTCCGGTGAATATCAGGGTGTGGCCCGTGACCACGCAGCCCCGGGCCGCAGCCAGACGGTCCAGCCTCTCGTCATAGGGCACAGTCTCCAGATCCAGCACAGCCCCGCAGGCGCGGCAGCGGAAATGGGTATGGGGCCGAGTCACCGCGTCAAAGCGGGTCACAGGGCCGTCCAGCTCTGTCAACCGCCCCTCCCGGGCCATCTGCTGGAGATTGCGGTACACGGTCCCCAGGCTCAGCCGGGGCATCTCCGGCTTCAGCTGCTGATAGACCATCTCCGCCGTGGGATGGGCGCGGCTCTCCAGCACAGTCTGGTAGATCCGCTCCCGCTGCTGGGAAAAACGCTGCGGCATAGGCTTTCTTCCTTAAATAGTAATAATTACTATTATTTATATATCATATCCTGCTGGAAAATGCAAGCACTTTTTCAAAATTCGGACAACATTCGACTGTCCGGCGCTGGCGGAAACTTCCGCTGCTAAATCCAGACGCCACGGAGACAATAACACCTGGGTATCGCGAAACAAACGCCCGCGCAAAGGGAGGTCAACCCATGAAAAGACAGTTTACGCTCTTGCTGGCCTCTGTCCTGGTGGTGTTTGCCCTGACCGCCTGCGGCGGCAACGACAAAGACACCAACCAAGATAACAACGGCCAAAACACGGTCGGAGAGGATATCCAGAACGCTGGCGAAGACATCATGGATGCCGGCGAGGACATCCTGGACCCCGACAACAACAATAGCAACAAGGACAACGGGACCGGCGATCACAAGAACGACCAGAACACCACCGACAGAGGTGACAGTGCCCTCACCGGCGGCGACACCACCGTGGAGGATGCCGTCACCAAGCAGAACAGCCGTCCCGGCGTATCCTACGGACAAATGCTGCGCAATGCCCGGGTCCACGATTCCGACGGGCTTCTGACGGACCACGAAAATGCCGCCAGCGGCCGCACAGCATAAAAACGGACAGAGAAGCGTTTTGCCTGCTTGAACAGGAAGACGGCGCGCAGAAAACACACAGGGCCGCGGCAACAGCTGCGGCCCTGTCTTTTTCCGAAAGGGCTTGGGAAGGTCCTTGCCTTTTCCAGGGAACATGGTACAATAAGGCAAAGCATACATTTTGTGGAAAAGGAGCCGCTATGAGCACTGTGAAAGAACCCCTCCACCCCCTGAGGACAGCCCGGTACCTGTGGCTGGGCATCCTTCTCTGCGCCCTGGTGGGCGGCGCCTGCTTTCTGGGCGGGCGGTGGTCCGCCGGCCGGTCTGAGACAGCGAAAATAGACACGGTCGTCCTGCAGAATCAGCTGTCGGAGATCCGGGAGCTGGCCACGGTCACCTACGCCTACACCAACATGGCCCAGTTCGAGAGCAGCAACGACTTCTACGGGGTGAAAATCCCCTTCACCACCAAGTCCTTCATCCTTACCTACGACGGCACCGTCAAGGCCGGGGTGGACCTGGACGGGGCGGAGGTGTCCGTCAGCGGCACCACGGTCACCATCACACTGCCGGAGGCGGAGATCCTCTCCCACGAGATCGATGAGGACAGCATGGAGGTGTTCGACGAGAAGACCTCCATCTTCAATCCCTTCACAGTGGAGGATTTCACCTCCTTCCAGTCGGATCAGAAGGCAGCCATGGAGGAAAAGGCCCTGTCCCGCGGGCTTCTGGCGGAGGCTCGCGCCAAAGCCGTCTCCAGCGTAGAGCAGCTGTTTGCCGCCGCACTGCCGGACACATACACCGTCACGGTCCAATAAAAAACAGAGGCGGAGCCGCGGCTCCGCCTCTTCTCATGCCAGGATATAGTCCCCCAGGGCCTCCGGCGTGTCCGCCAGATGGTCCGCCCCGGCGTCCTCCAGCTCCTGCCGGCTCCGAAATCCCCAGGTGACGCCGCAGGCCGTCAGGCCGCCGTTGTGGGCCGTTTGCATATCCACGCCGCTGTCTCCCACAAACAACGTCTCCTCCGGGCGCACTGCCAGGTCGGCCAGCAGAGCGTGGATGCCCGCCGGGTCCGGCTTCACCGGCACTCCCTTGACTTGGCCCCGCACCAGATGGAAGACACCGGGAAAGTAGTGTTCCACGATCTCCCGGCAAAAGCCGTCCGCCTTGTTGGAGTAAACCGCCAGGGTCACTCCCCGTCTCCCCAGCCGCTCCAGCAGTGCCGGGATGCCGTCATAGGGCCGTGTCTCGTCCATGTTGTGGGCGCCGTAATAGGCGGAAAACTGGGCGAGAGTATTGGCCAGCAGCAGGGGACTGCGGCTCTTCTCCGGAGAAAACCGCCGCACCAGATTGGGGATTCCATGGCCCACCATGGTCTTGAACTCCTCTGCGGAGTACTCCGGCCAGCCGTTCCGGCGGCAGACCCAGTTTCCGGCATTGGTCAGGTCCTGAATCGTGTCCAGCAGGGTGCCGTCCAGGTCAAAGATCACTGTATGATACATGGCCCGTCTCCTTTGTTCTTCGGTAAGATTGTTTTTATTTTATCAATTTCTCCGCACCGCTACAACTGGCATTCAAACCGAAAGGCGCGGTTTTCACCGCGCCTTTTTTATGAAAGTTTCCCGTCATTTCACAGGGGGCAGGGCTTCCAACCCCTCCCGGTCAGCAGAACACATTCCCGGAAACCCGCCGCTCTTGCCAGCTCCGCCGCCTGGCCGTAGCCGTACACGACCGTTTCCGGGCTGTGGGCGTCGGCGGTGAGGATGATCTGTCCTCCCATGCCCCGCCACTCCCGCAGAAGGAACACCGCCGGATAGGGCGTGTGCCGGTATCCCCGGGAGATGGCGCCGGTGTTGACCTCCAGCAGCGTGGCATCCGGGTCCGTGTGGTGCAGGGCCTCCAGCGCCGCCGTGCGGCAGCGGGGATCGTCCTCGTCAAACAGGGCATTTCCCCGATTCAGCTTGGTCACCAGGTCAATGTGGCCCAGAATGGCGGGTCTTCGGTCCGCCATGGCGGCTACATCCCGGTAGTAGCCCTCTGTCAGGGCCAGCATATCGCCGCCGAACATCTGGTCCCGGCAGGCGATCAGCCGCTCCCGGTCCCAGTCTATGCCATGGTACTTCCCGGTCTTCGGGTCATAGAGGTTGTGGACGGAGCCGATCCAGTAGTCCGCCCAGTCCGGAACCGGCTGTGCGGACCGGCTGTCCTGCTCGATGCCCAGCAGGACCTCCATCCGGCCGGCGTATTCCTCCCGGAGGCGTAGCACCTGCTCCCGGTATTCCGCCGGATCGGTTGGCAGGACGTTGCCCGCGTCGTGGGGGATCTCCGTGTGGCTGTGGCCGGAGGCGCCGAAGAAGCGGACCCCTGCCGCATACGCGGCCGCAGCCATCTCCGCCAGGGTTCCCTTCCCGTCGCAGAGGACGGAGTGGGTGTGGACGGAGCAGCATTCCGGTGTCAGTCTCATTGCATCCGCTCCTGCTTCACCTTGTGGTCGATGACATGGCGCTTCTCCAGCTCCGCCGTCACGTCCTCCAGGGTGATGCCCATCTGGACCATCAGCACCATCACGTGATAGGTCAGGTCGGCGATCTCGTAGATGGTCTCCTCCCTGTCCTCCTTGCGGCCGCCGATGATGACCTCGGTGCACTCCTCGCCCACCTTCTTCAGGATCTTGTCCAAGCCCTTTTCAAAGAGATAGGTGGTGTAGCTGCCCTCCTTGGGATCGGTCTTCCGCCCCTGGATCAGACGGTACAGGCCCTCATAGCTGAAAGCCTTCAGCTCCTCGGAGAGGTAGACCGGCCGGAAGAAGCAGCTCTCCGCGCCGGTGTGGCAGGCGGGGCCGTCCTTCACCACCTCCACCACCAGGGCGTCCTTGTCACAGTCCGCGGTGATGGACACCACATGCTGGACGTTGCTGGAGGTCTCCCCTTTGCGCCAGAGCTGCTGGCGGCTGCGGGAGAAGAAGCAGGTCCGGCCCTCGTCAATGGTGATGGCCAGGCTCTCTGCGTTCATGTAGGCCAGGGTCAGGACCTCCTTGGTGTAGTGGTCCTGGACGATGGCGGGGATCAGGCCGTTTGCGTCAAATTTCAAATCCATGGTGCTGTCTCCTTTTCTTGGGTATGCCGCCCGTGGGCGGCTGGGACTCCGCTTCCCGTCCGGGACCGGGCGTTCTGTCAGATCCGCATCTCCACGCCTTGCGCCCGCAGATAGCGCTTCAGCTCCTTGATATCCACCTGCCGGGTGTGGAAGATGGACGCCGCCAGCCCCGCATCGATGCCGGGGTGGGTGAAGAGCTGGGCAAAGTCCTCCATTTTCCCGGCGCCGCCGCTGGCGATGATGGGCACGCTCACCCGTGATGCCAGAGCGTCCAGCATCTCCAGGTCAAAGCCCTGCTTGACGCCGTCGGTGTCGATGGAGTTCAACACGATCTCCCCGGCGCCGTCGGCCACGCCCCGGGCGGCCCACTCCATAGCGTCGATGCCGGTGTCCTCCCGGCCGCCCTTGGCGAAGAGGCGGAACTGCCCGTCCACCCGCTTCACGTCCATACTGAGCACCACGCACTGGTCGCCGTACTTCTTGGCTGCCGCGCCGATGATGGCGGGGTCCGCGATGGCGCCGGAGTTGACGCTCACCTTGTCGGCGCCGCATTTCAAGACCCGGTCAAAGTCCTCCAGCGTCCGGATGCCGCCCCCTACCGTCAGGGGAATGAAAATCTCGCCCGCAACCCGCCGCAGGATGTCCGTAAACAGGTTCCGGCCCTCCGCAGAGGCGGTGATGTCATAGAATACCAGCTCGTCCGCCCCGGATTCGTTGTAGAACCGGGCCATCTCCACCGGGTCTGCCATATCCCGCAGACCCTCAAAGTTGGTCCCCTTCACCACCCGGCCGTCCTTCACGTCCAGGCAGGGGATGATCCGCCTAGCTAACATGCGCCCACCTCCCGGATGACCGTTTTTAAATCCAGACGGCCCGTGTACAGGGCCTTGCCCAGAATGGCGGCTTTGGTCCCGATCTTCCGGAGCTCCCGCAGCTCCTCCAGACTGCTGACGCCGCCGGAGGCGGTGATGTCCAGGCCCTCAATTTTTGCCAGCTCCCGGTAGAGCGCCAGATTGGTGCCCTGTTCCGCCCCATCCCGGCTGATGTCCGTATAGATGACGGTCTGGACGCCCGCGTCCCGGAGGCGGCGGCAAAAGTCCACGCCCTTTTCCGCAGACAGCTCCTTCCAGCCGCTGACGGCCACGTAGCCGTCCCGGGCGTCCACCCCCACGGCGATCCGGTCGCCGTATGTTTGGGCCATCCGCTCCGTGAAGTCGAAATCCTTCACCGCGATGGTGCCCAGGATGCACCGGCCCACACCCAGATCCAGGTACCGGCGGATGCGGTCCTCGTCCCGGATCCCGCCGCCCACCTCGATGTAGAGGCCACCCTGTCCGGCAATGGCGGCGATGGTGTCAAAGTTGGCCAGGGTGCCGTCCTTGGCGCCGTCCAGGTCCACCACATGGAGGTATCCGGCACCGGCGGCGATGAAGTCCCGGGCCACGGCGCAGGGGTCCTGGGCGTAGACCGTCTCTTTGTCATAGTCTCCCTGATACAGGCGGACCACCTGTCCGCCCCGCAGGTCAATGGCGGGAAAAATCTGCATAGACCACGTCTCCTCTGTCAATCTTTGTTCTTGTTGTCCAGAAGCACCAGCACCAGACCGATGATCCCACAGAGCAGACTGGCCCAGCCCCAAAAGTCGCGTGGCGGATTGATAATCGGAATCCAAGGATCCCAAATCCCTACCAATCCCAGCAGAATGCCGAACAGAATCCAGGCAAAACCCAGCCAGATCCGCCTCATGCCGTCTCCTCCCAATCTAATTATAGGTGCTCCTTGCAGGAGAGCTCCTCCGCATCCAGCCGCAGGACGCACACGGCGTCCACCGCCGCGTCCGGAAAGGTCCAGTCCCCGCAGCAGGTAGCCTGGCGCATGATAGCCGCCAGACCCCGCCGCTTCTCTTCCGCCGTCTCCACCACACGGATGGGACCCTCGCCGATGACGCTTTGAAACGCGGCGGTGTAGCCGCAGGCCGCCTCCGCCCCCTGAAGCCGGTAGCCGGTGTCCAGCTCGAACCCGGCCCAGCCGTTTCGGCGGACCAGGTCCACCTTCCGCCCCTCCGCGGCGCCGTGGAAGTAAAAGACATGGCGGCCGCCCTCCACCGTGTGGCCGAAGTTCACCGGCACCACGTAGACGCCTCTGCCGTCCTGAAGGCCCAGGCGGCAGACTTCACATGCGTCGATAACCGCCCGGACCTTCTCCGGAGCCGTGACGGCCCTGTCCTGTCGTCTCATAGGTCTCATGGCATCCTCCCTCACAGTTCTGCAAAGGCCCGCAGCAGCCGCAGTCCCGTGCCCCCGGATTTCTCCGGGTGGAACTGGGTGCCGTAGACGTTTCCCCGGCGCACCACACCGGTGACATCCACATTGCCGTACCGAGACGCGGCCAGAGTGCCGGCGGCGCAGTCCCGGGCATAGAAGCTGTGGACGTAATACACATACTCTCCGTCCCGGACGTGGCGGAACAGGGGGTCATCTTTCAAAATCTGCAAGCTGTTCCAGCCCATGTGGGGGACCTTCAGCGTCTTGTCCGTCAGGTCCCGGCGGAGGTCCACTACTTGGCCGGGCACCAGCCCCAGGCCGGGGTGCTCCCCGTACTCAAAGCTCTTGTCAAACAGCAGCTGCATCCCCAGGCAGATGCCCAGGAGAGGCTTCTTCTCCGCCTCCTCCTGAATCACCGGCACCAAGCCGGTGGCATCCAGCTTGGCGCGGGCGTCCCCAAAGGCGCCCACGCCGGGCAGGATGATCCGGTCTGCCGCCCGGAGGCGGCCGGCGTCGCCGGTGACCTCCGCCTCCAGGTCCAGGGCCCTCAGGCTGGAGAGCAGGGAGAACAAGTTCCCCACGCCGTAGTCTACAATTGCAATCATTTACAGCACACCCTTCGTGCTGGGAATTTCATCCCGGTGTTTTTCGTCCGGGGCCACAGCCATCTTCAAGGCCCGGCCCGCGCCCTTGAACACGGCCTCCAGAATGTGGTGGGTGTTCTCCCCGGCCATCTGCCGGATGTGGAGGGACATGGGGCACGCCCGGACGAAGGCCAGGAAGAACTCCTTGCCCAGCTCCGTATCGAAGTCCCCCACCCTTTGGGCGGGCAGATCCACGGACCAGCCCAAATAGTCCCGGCCGGAAAGGTCGCAGGCCACCAGCACCAGCGTCTCGTCCATGGGCAGGAGGAACTGGCCGTAACGGGTGATGCCCCGCTTGTCCCCCAGGGCCTCCGCAAAGGCCCGGCCCAGGCAGATGCCGATGTCCTCCACGCTGTGGTGGCCGTCCACCTGGGTGTCCCCCTGGCAGCGGACGATCAGGTCAAAATCCCCATGCCGGGCGAACAGCTCCAGCATGTGGTCCAGGAACCCCACGCCGGTGGCGATGTCCGCCTTCCCAGTGCCGTCCAGGTTTAAAGAGAGCTGGATCCGGGTCTCCCGGGTGTCCCGCCTGATATCAGCAGTGCGCATCTCTCCGCCTCCTTACAGCTCTTCCAGGATGGCCGTCAGCTCCTCCACCAGGGTCTCCATCTGCTCCATGGATCCGATGGTAATGCGGATATAGTCCCGGATCCGGTCCGCGTCGAACCAGCGGACCAGGACGCCGTTCTCCTTCAGCTTCCGGTACAGGGTCTCGCCGGGAAGCTGGCTGTGGCGGGCAAAGACGAAGTTGGCCTGGGAGGGCAGGACAGTGAAGCCCAAATTCTCCAGCTCTCCCACGGTCCAGGCCCGGGTCTGCCGGATGGCAGCGGTGCAGGCGGCGAAGTACGCCTCGTCCGCCACAGCGGCGGCCCCTGCCGCGATGGACAGCCGGTTTACATTGTAGGGATGGAAGCTGTATTTCACCCGGTTCAGGTCCGCGATCAACTCCGGGCTGCCCAATGCGTAGCCCACCCGACCGCCGGCCAGGGACCGGCTCTTGGACATGGTCTGGGTCACCAGCAGGTTGTCATAACGGTAGATCATGGGCACGCAGCTCTCGGCGCCGAAGTCCACATACGCCTCGTCCACGATCACCACCCGGTCTGGGTTCGCCTCCAGCAGCCGCTGGATGTCGTTCCGGGGCACGGCAATACCGGTGGGGGCATTGGGGTTGGCGATGACGATGGTGCCGGGGAAATCCATGTAGTCGTCCACATGTAAGGTGAAGTCCTCCCGCAGGGGGATTATCTTCACATCCAGATCGAACAGGGCAGCCTGGGACTTATAGAACCCATAGGTAACATCCGCAAAGGCCACGGGTTGCCCCGCTCCGCAGAAGGCCCGGAAGGCAAAGGCCAGCACCTCGTCAGAGCCGTTGCCCGCCAGCACGTTCTTGGCTTTCAGCTCATAGCGCCTGGCGATGGCCTCCGTCAGCGCGGCACAGGTGGGGTCGGAGTACAGGTTCAGTTTCAGGATCTCCGCCCGGTTGATGGCCTTGAGAACCTTGGGCGACGGGGGGAAGGGGCTCTCATTGGTGTTCAGCTTTACATACTGCTGATCCTGGGGCTGCTCGCCGGGGGTGTAGGGGGCAAGGCGCTCCGCCTCCTGGGAAATCCAGCGGCTCATGGGATCACTCTCCTTTCTCTTCCGTGCGGGACAGGGCAGACCGGGCGTGGCCGTGGAGGCCCTCCCGCTCTGCAAAGTCCGCGATCCGGGGGGCGGCGTCTGCCAGCGCCTCCCGGGTGTAGTAGATGAACTGGGTCTTCTTCACAAAGTCGTCTACGCTGAGGGGACTGGAAAACCGGGCCGTACCGCTGGTGGGCAGGGTGTGGTTGGGACCCGCGAAATAGTCCCCCAGCGCCTCTGGCGTGTGGCGGCCCAGAAAAACGCTGCCGGCGTTTTTGACCAGGGGCAGCAGGGCAAAGGGATCGTCCACGCACAACTCCAGATGCTCCGGAGCGATGCGGTTGGCGGCCTCCACTGCCGCGGCCAGGTCCTTTGTCACCAGGATCTTACCGTTGGCCTCCAAGGACTTTTGAGCGATATCTCGCCGGGGCAGGTCCGTCAGCTGGCGCTCCACCTCGTTTTGGACGGCCTCCGCCAGGGGGCGGCTGTCCGTCACCAGCACGGCGGCGGCGTGGGCGTCGTGCTCCGCCTGGCTCAACAGGTCCGCCGCCACCCAGGCGGGGTCGCTCTTCCCGTCCGCCACCACCAGGATCTCACTGGGGCCGGCGATCATGTCGATGTCCACCTGTCCGAACACCTTCCGCTTGGCGGCAGCCACAAAGACGCCGCCGGGACCCACGATCTTGTCCACCTGGGGGACTGTCTCCGTGCCGTAGGCCAGGGCCGCCACCGCCTGGGCGCCGCCGATCTTGAACACCCGGTCCGCCCCGGCGATTTTTACCGCTGCCAGAGCTTCTGCAGAGATGGCGCCGTTTTGGTTCGGCGGCGTCACCACCGCGATCTCTTTTACCCCGGCGATCCTGGCAGGGATGACGTTCATCAAAATGGTGGAGGGAAAAGCCACCGGGCTGCCGGGTACGCAGATGCCCACCCGCTCGACAGGCGTGTATCGCTGGCCCAGCACCACGCCGGGCCGGTCCGTCAGGCAGAAGTCCCGGTGGACCTGTGCCTCATGGAAGTGCCGGATATTGTCCGCCGCCTGCCGCAGCGTCTCCCGGAAATTCCCGTCCACACAGTCCCAGGCGGCGCGCAGCTCCTCCGCCGTCACCTCAAACCGCTCCAGATCTGCGCCGTCGAACCGGCGGGTGTATTCCCGCAGGGCCTCATCCCCCCGGGTGCGGACGTCCGCCAGAATGGCGGCCACCGCCGCATCCACATCCTCCTCCGCCTGGGGGGGCGGTCAAAGAGGGGCAGGTCCTCCAGGCGGTCCGCCTCATAGATGGGAATCATGCCTCCGTCACCTCCTTCAGCCTGCCCAGAAGCGCCTCGATCTCCTGGTGCTTGAACTGGTAGCTGGCCCGGTTGGCGATGAAGCGGGCCGAGATGGGCATGAACTCCGTCAGCACCTTCAGATCGTTCTCCCGCAGGGTGGTGCCCGTCTCCACGATGTCCACAATCACATCAGAGAGGCCCAGGATGGGGGCCAGCTCAATGGAGCCGTTCAGCTGGATGATGTCGATGTCTCGGCCCTGGGCGGCGTAGTACCGCTTGGCGATATTCCCGAATTTGGTGGCCACCCGCAGGGCCCGGCTCTGGTCCTCGGTAAAGTCTTTCGGCCCGGCCACGCACATGCGGCACCTGCCCAAGCCCGTGTCCAGCAGCTCATACACATCCGCGCCGGACTCGGCCAGGATGTCCTTGCCTACGATGCCGATGTCCGCCGCGCCGTGCTCCACGTAGATGGCCACGTCGCTGGGCTTCACCAAGAAGTAGCGGATGCCCGCCTTTCGGTTCTCCACCACCAGCTTCCGGGTGTCGGCGTAGTTTTCCGGGCAGCCGTAGCCCACGCCCGCCAGCAGGTCGTAAACCTTGTCTCCCAGGCGGCCCTTGGGCAGGGCCACGTTCAGCATCACCAGGCCAGCCGGCTCCGCCGCCGCGTCGGACAGCCGGTCCAGCTCGTCTAAGTACAGCGCAAAGCCGATGGCCCGGGCGCCGGGGCGGAACTGCTCCGCCAGGGGGTCATACTGCCCGCCCCGGAGCACTGCCCGGGGCGCTCCCGCCAGATATCCCTGGAGCACCAAGCCGTTGTAATACTCCATATCGTTCACCAGGGAGAAGTCCAGCTTCCAGTGGTCCGTCTGCCCCTGGTCCTCCAGCGCCCGACACAGGCCCCGCAGCTCTTCCAGCGCCGCCCCCATGGCGGCGTTCAGGGCCAGCACCTCCGCGGCAGCAAGAACCTCCTGCCAGGGCCCTGCCAGAGTCCCCAGGCGGCAGAGTGCGTCCGTCCCCTGGCGGGAGAGGCCCGCGGCCTCAGCGGCTTTGCGCAGCTCATGGACGTTTTTGTCCCGGATGCAGGTGAGGAGCCTGGGCCGCACAGCCTCCTGGGCGCCCACCGCGTCAAAGAGGCCGGTGACGAAGCCCATGTGGCTGATCTCCAGCACGAAGTCCCGCCCGGTCAGGGCCAGGCTCCGCAGGGCCAGGGACACCACCTGGGCCGCAGCGGCATCATCCACGGCACCGATGCACTCCAGGCCCATCTGACTGATCTCCCGGAAGGTATGGCTCTCCTGGCTGGGGCGGTAGACGTTTTCCTGATAGTAGTACCGGCCGCAGCCGCCGGGCCCCACCTGGGCATTCTTGGCGATGGAGAGGGTCACGTCCGGCTTCAGCGCCAGCAGCCGCCCGTCCAGGTCCGTAAAGGTGATGACCTGCTCGCTGGAAAGAAAACGGCGGTTCTCCTGATAGAGACCGTATTCCTCGAACCGACCCATGTGGTATTTGCGGAAGCCCTCCTGTTCATACAGCAGCCGCAGCTGCAGCGATGCCCGCTCCTGGGGCCGCAGGACGTTCAGATCCAGTTCCATGGGGACTCTCCTCCCGGCGGACTATCAGCCCGCGTTGATTTCAGCATTTATTTTACTTTATTTTATTAGCAAAGTAAAGCGGTAATTCGGTAGTAAGAAAAATTCTATGCTTTTAACAAATTCAACTTCGCACAAAACAGAAGTTAACGTGATTTTACACCCAGGATGGTGTTTTTGCAATCTCCCTTTCCCCTGTTCCCGCCCTGACATTTCCAGCCCTAAAAATGAAATTTTCTTCATAGATAGAGGATTTCCGACAAATGCTCCTTTTATCATTTAAAGAAAACCCATGATTCTATGGAGTATGGCAATGAAAAGAAGTACCCCTCTGACCCGCAACATCGGCGCGAAAGTGAAATACTACCGGAAGCTCCGCGGCCTTTCCCAGAAGCAGCTGGCCGCCCAGCTGCAGACCAACGGCTGCGATATCACGGAGACCATGCTGGGCCACATCGAGACGGGCTACCGCTCCACTTCCATTTTTGAGATCGACAAGCTGGCCGAGGCGTTGAAAGTGGACTACAACGCCCTGTTTGCCCAGGATTAACGGCACGGTACGGAGAGATCTCCGCGCCGTGCCGTTTTGCTTCCGGTCATCCGTTGTCCAGGGCCACGGTGTAGGTGAAGGAGAGGCGGTTGCCCTCCTCCACCGGCTGCCAGCCCATGCCTTGGAAGTAACAAAAGCCTGTCTGCTCCACCTCTGCCGTGATGATTACCCCCGGCTGATGAAGGGTGAAGCCCCGCTCCCAGTCCGCCTCCTCCTGCTCCCGCAGCTGGGCCTGCCGGGAGAGAGACCAGAAAGGCGCCTCCCTGCGCCCCCAGACCAGGGCCGTCACGATTTGGGGCACATAGCTGTCAGGTGTTTCCACCCACATAGCTGTGGTATTTTGGAAGGTTCCGGACATGGTGACCGCTGTGACATGGCCGTCCTCCACCGTGTAGTGGAACGCCTTGGCATCGTCCCAGGGGTTCACATCCATCAGGTCTTCCAGGGAGATGATCTGGCTGCCATCCTCCGGCTTTTCCTGCCACTGGCCGTCTTCATCCAGATAGGCCCTGCCGCCAAAGTCCAGATATTCCGCCTGGCGGTTGTAGTTCTCCGCGAACTCCGCCACAGTCAGATCCCCTCTGTTGGGCGGCAGCTGGGACCAGCTGTTGACAGCCTCTCCCACTATCAGCACCAGGAGTACCGTCAGGATCAGCGATGCGGCGTATCGGAGCCGGAAGGGCTTTGCGGTGTAGGCCACCCCGTCGTCCCAGGGCTGGGGCTCCTCTTTCCAGCACCGCCAAGCAGATCGGAGGATCATCACAAGAGACAGTATGGGGATATAAAAGCCCAATCCCATCCATAGCATCATGAGATAGCGGGTCACGCCCTCGCTGTATGGGAGGTTTTTTCCATCCATTCCAGCCAGCCGCATCCCCAACAGGGCCTTGCCCGGCGTGGTGCCCCAGAGATGCAGGGACAGAGGTTCCAAAACACCCAGCAGGACCACCCCCGCGAAACTGATAGCCAGTGCGGCCCGAGTCGGGTTATACCCCAGCAGGCATAGTCCCGCCACCAGCAGCATCCGCACCAGCATCTCATCGAACATTCGGGCGAACAGCCGCCGGGAGGCGCTGCACACCGTAGGCAGCCGGTCCGTCTCCGGCAGGGCCGAAGCAGATGCCTTCTCCCACCAGGGGCCGCCCTCCCCCGGCAGGGCCGGGGCGTCCAGGTCCGCCAGGTACCTCCCCGGGTCCAGGCCGGTGAATGTGGTGCCGGTCCGCCGCAGGTCGCCGCAGACCCGCTCCACCCGGCCCAGGGCGGCCTGTTCGCCGCCCACCTCCGCCAGTCGCCGGTCCAGCACGGCAGAAAGTTCCGCCCTGCCGTCCCGCAAGGCCCGAAGCGCCTCGATGGTTACCCCCAGCCGCCGCAGCAGCTTGATCTTCTCCAGGGTCCGCAGGTCCTCCTCGCTGTAATCCCGGTAGCCGTTACCGGACCGGGCGGGGGCCAGCAGCCCCTCCGCCTCGTAGTAGCGGATATTGGCCCGGGGCACGCCGGACCGGGCCTCCATCTCCTTGCTGGTCAATGATACCGCCTCCTTTGGCCTCAGGATAAAGTATCAAGGGACTTGACAGTCAAGCCTTTTTCGCAAAAAAGCCGCCCGCCGCCGGAGATTTCCCGGCTGGACATTCCCCTTTGCCTCTGCTATGATGGTATCATCTTCGCCGGGGCTCTGCAAGACCACCGGCAGATCAATAAAAAGGAGAGACTGCCATGTTCACCCCATCCGACAAGTGCCCCCGTCGGGATGCCTGCGTCCAGAACGGCAAGGGCCTCATCCACATGAAGGACCTGACGGACAAGGAGGGCCTCTATAACCACGGCCGCCTGTTCGCCCACGTCACCGTGGACCCAGGCTGCTCCATCGGCGACCACCCCCACGACCATGAGACCGAGTTTTACTACATCATCAAGGGCGAGGGCGTGTTCAACGACAATGGCAAGGAGATCGTGGTCCGCCCCGGCGACATCTGCGCCACCGGCTACGGCGAGGTCCACGGCCTGGAGAACCGGGGCACGGAACCCGTGGAGCTGATTGCTTTAATCGTGGGAGAATAAAACCGGATCCAAGCGGCCCCAGGGGCCGCTTTTTCCTGCCCTGAAAAAAACTTTCCCCTCCCTGAAAGTTTTTTCCCCGCCGGATCGTATCCTGGGTGAGAGCGCTCCAAAGGAGTTGAGATACATGGACGATATGGAACAGGCGGAGCGGCTGGCCAACACATACGCCGACGCGATCCTCCGCCTCAGTTACACCTATCTGAAAAACACCCACGATGCCCAGGATATCTGCCAGACGGTCTTCGTGAAGCTGCTGATGGAGCCCCGGGAGTTTAAGAGCCCGGAGCACGAGCGGGCCTACATCCTGCGGATGGCGGCCAACGCCTGCAAGGACCTGCTGAAAAGCCCCTGGCGGCAGCGGTCCCAATCCCTGGACGTCGGACTGGAGGTCCCCGCCCCCCAGGCGGGCGACGGGTCTGTGCTGGAGGCGGTAAATCAGCTGCCGCCCCACTACCGGGCCGTCATTTACCTGTTCTATTACGAGGGTTACCAGGCTGCCGAGATCGGTCAAATCCTGGGCATCCCCACCGCAACCGTCCACACCCGGCTGGCCCGGGGACGGACGAAGCTGAAAGAACTTTTGGGAGGATATGGCTATGAACAGCCCGTTTGAATATCAGGAGTCCCTGAACAGCCTGCACTTTACAGAGGAGGAAAAGGCCGCCATCGCCCGCCGGGCCGCGGAGGCGGCGCGGAAGCAGACCCGGCCCGCCCGCCGCCCCGTCCGCCGGATAGCCCTGATCGCCGCTGCGGCGGTGCTGGTGCTGGCAGTGGGCACCGCCGGCGCCACCGGCATCCTGCGGTCCGCTGCGGAGGTCTTCTCTCCCCTCTTCGGCGGGGCACCCGCTCAGACGGAGATCATCGACAAGATCGGCTATCCCGTGGGCGCCAGCGACACGGACAACGGCGTCACCGTCACCGCCGACGCCGTCATGGGCGATGCGTATAATGCCGTTATCGTCTACACCATCAGTCGGGACGACGGTACCCGCCTGCTGCCGGAGGACATCACAGGCGAAATGCTGCTGGTCCACGGCAACGGCACGGACCTGAGCATTCTGGGCGGAAGCCACGGCAGCAGCTATTTTGTGGTGGAGGATCCCGCAGCCAGCTCCATCCAGATGGTGGAGACGGTCAGCGCCGACAAGCCCATCAACGACTGCACCGCCACCGGTGTGTTCGAGAACCTCTACAAGTGGGACGAGGAGGCCGGCGAGGCCGTACCCATCATCGAGGGCAAGTGGAGGCTCAAGTTTGAGATGACCTACGAGGACAGCTCCGTCACCCTGAGCGGCGGCGAGACCTTCACCCAGGACGGCATGACCTTCACCATCGACTCCATCACCCTCTCTCCCGTGGCCTACAAGGTGGACTACACCGTGGACAGCGAGGTGGTGTGGAGCAACTCCGGCAGCGGCCGGCAAAGCGAAGAGGACCGCCTCACCACACAGCGGTACTTCGAAAACGTGGAAATCCTGCTGACCCTCACCGACGGCACGGTGATCGACCTGTCTAACGCCGGCGGCAGCATCGGCCCGGAGGATGGCGTCACTGTCTGCTCCAAGGGCGAGGTGTTCTCTGAGGTCCTCCCCATGGAGGACATGGCCTCCATCTCTGTGGGCGGCGTGGTGTACGATCTGACAGCGGAGTGAGCTGAGGCATTCCCAGGCAGGCCGAACCGTTCCGGAAGCAGCGCAGAGAACTGTGCGGCCGCCTCTATCGGACGGCTCTCAGACGAAGGGGCCCGCACTGCTCTAAATTAAAACTTTGCCTGTCCTGTCAAAACGTTTTTTGCAGAAGAAGGACCCGCCGGGGCACACGCCCCAGCGGGTCCTTATCTTTTGCAGTTTCGGTTACTGGGGCGCCACGTGCTCCGGCTTTACCAGATCCGCCAGCAGCTCCTTCGCCCGCTCCACGTCCTCCGGCTTCACGGAGATGTAGTAGGTCAGCCGGTCGATCTTCCCGTTGGGGCCGAAGTCCCGGTGGTCCAGCTTGGCGCCGCAGCCGCACGCCGGCGCCTCCGTCTCATAGAAACCGGTCTCCATGACCTTGATGCCAGCATCCTTCAGCCGCTGCCGGGCTTCCTTCCACCTGGGTTTGTCGCCCCAGACCTCATAGGCCTTCTCACGCTTTCCGAACAGCGCCATATGTCAGCCCTCCAGGGACTTCCAGGCAGTCTCCAGGGCGATCTCCATCATCTCGTGGAAGGAGTCCTGCCGCTCCTGGGCGGAGAGGGACTCCCCGGTAAAGATGTGGTCGGAGATGGTCAGCAGGGACAGCGCCCGCTTCCCCAGCCGCTGGGCCGTCCAGTAGAGGCCAGCCGTCTCCATCTCCAGCGCCAGGATGCCGAACTTCCGGTACATGGCCCCGGCGTCGGAGTTGTCGTTGTAGAACTGGTCCGCCGTGAACACCTGACCCACATCTGCCCGGACGCCCATGGCCTCCGCCGTCTCCACCGCGTCCCGGAGAAGCCGGAAGTCGGCGGTGGCGCACAGCTGGCCGGGGAACCGGTACTGGTCGGCGAAGTGGGAGTTGGTAGAGGCCCCCAGGGCGATGACCACATCCCGGACCTTCACATCATCCCCGATGCCGCCGGCGGAGCCGATGCGGATGATGGTATCCACACCGAAGAATTGGTACAGCTCATAGCTGTAAATACCCATAGAGGGCACGCCCATACCGTGGCCCATGACGGAGATGCGCTTGCCCTTGTAGGTGCCGGTGTAGCCCAGCATGTTCCGGACGGTGTTGAAGCACACCACCTCCTCCAGATAGTGGTCCGCCACGTACTTGGCCCGCAGGGGGTCGCCGGGCATCAGCACAGCTTTTGCAATCTGGCTCTCTTCCGCCGCGATAGAGGCGGATGGGGATTCCTTGATGGCCATTTTTGATTCCTCCTTGTAATGTAGATGTCAGATATTCCATTTTGTTGTCACTTCTTGTCGTCAAACAGCGCCTTCAGGCTCTTGGTATAAGGCGGGCGGCAGATGCCCTTCTCCGTGACGATGCCGGCGATCAGCTCATGGTCCGTCACATCGAAGGCGGGGTTGTAGCACTTCACCTCGGGCAGAGCCATGGGCTTTTCGTACCACATGGTCTTGATCTCCTCGCCGTCCCGCTCCTCGATGGGGATGTGGTCCCCGTCGGGGCAGGCCATATCAATCGTGGAGGTGGGGCCCAGCACGTAGACGGGAATGCCGTAGTGCTTAGCCAGAATCGCCACGCCGGAGGTACCGATCTTGTTGGCGGTGTCGCCGTTGGCGGCCACCCGGTCGCAGCCCACGAAGCAGGCCTGGACCCAGCCGTTCTTCATGACAATGGAGGCCATGTTGTCGCAGATCAGCGTCACGTCCACCCCGGCCCGCTGGAGCTCATAGCTGGTGAGCCGGGCGCCCTGGAGCAGGGGGCGGGTCTCGTCGGCGAATACCCGGATGTGCATCCCTCGCTCCGCCGCCAGCAGGAAGGGGCCCTGGGCCGTGCCGTATCGGGAGGTGGCAAGGGGCCCGGCATTACAGTGTGTCAGGACGCCGTCGCCCTCCTTCAGCAGACTCAGACCGTATTCGGAGATGGCCCTGCATTTGGCGATGTCGTCCTCATGGATGGCTACTGCCCGCTCGTACAAAGCGTCCAGCATTTGGCCCCGGGTATCGTGGACATGCTCCAAGGCGGTGCGCATCATCTCCCGGATGGCCCAGCCCAGATTCACCGCCGTGGGACGGGCCGCGTCCAGCTGCTGGCCATAGTCGCTGAGGCGCTTCAAAAACGTGGGACGGTCCTCGGTCCGGATGGACTTGGCCAGCACATACATGCAGTAGGCGGCGCAGATGCCGATGGCCGGGGCCCCCCGCACCCGCAGGGCCCGGATGGCCTCCACCATCTCGTCAATGGTCTGGAGGCGGATCTCCTTCTCCTCCCCCGGCAGCAGGGTCTGGTCGATGATGTAAAGGGCCTCCGCCTTCCGGTCGTAGCGGATGTTCTGGGCATGGGTTACCGCAGTGATATCTGGCATGGTGGTTCTTCCTTTCCAAACGGCGGCCGCCCCTCCGGTCTCCCGGGGCAGCGCCTTCGTGTTCTCCCGTCCAGTGTATCGCAATTTCCCCGCCGACGCAAGGGGGGAGGTCCGCAGCTCCCTTTTCAAGCTCCGTTGTGATGGCCTGAACTCCGTCTTTCACCAACCGACCTTGTGAAAAATGGGTCTGTATGATAAAATAGGGGTGTTTCCAGTGAGCCTGTGTATCAGGAGGGATTGTATGCGCCAGCCCCAAACGATCTGGTCCTTATGCGCTTTTATATTTGGGTTGATGGGAATCATTTTTGTTTTCCTCGGGATGCTCTTTTATATCACAGACATCCCTGTGAATGGCGGCTGCAATTGGTCTTTTATCCCAATTGGGGCGATCCTTTTATTGGGCAGTATTGTTTGTTTGGCGAGGTGCGGTCTGCAGGAGCAGCGCAGAAAGCACCTAAAAACAAACGGCATTTCAGTGGTCGGAAAAATTCAATCCGTTCGACATCTAGTTTGGATCAACTGGAACACAAAGACATTTGTAAACTGGCCCGGGCAATGCTCTCCGTGGGTCGTTCAATGCTCCTACTGTTATGGCGGACGGACTTATACAGTCAAAAGCCTCTTGTCATGGATAAAGCCGGCTACTGATTTTCAGCAGCCCGTTATTTATCTTGATCCACGCAATCCAGTACATGCCTATGTGGATATGGATACAATCAAGTGGGAACTTTCATCTTTTTGAGCGCAATCACAAGCCGATCATATCTACAGGCCTCTCTGTTGATTTCACCAAATGAAGCGATTGCATACGATTCGCCAAGGGCTACCGCAGCAAAACAGCAGGGCGGCGGGAATGCTCCCGCCGCCCTGTGTATCTGTCACACGCGGAGGATCCAGCCGTCCTTCCGGGGCTTGGGGGCGGGCAGGTCCCCCTCCACATACCCCAGGATGCAGTTGCCCACACCACGGTAGGTCTCCGGCAGCCCCCACTTCTTCAGCAGTTCCTTGCCCTCCGGCCGGTCAAAAAGCTCCATGGCCCGGTTGATCCAGCAGGAGCCCAGTCCCAAAGCCGCGGCAGCGGTCATCAGGTTTCCCATCACCAGGGAGCCGTCCTGCAGCCAGTTCAGCTTCTCTCCGTCCCCCAGAACCACCACCACGGTGGGGGCACCGTAGAAGGGATCCGTGCCGGGATTGCCCTGGATCTCCGCGTTCAGCTTGGACATCCAGGCAATGGTCTCCGGGTCCTGGACCACCACCATGACAGAGGTCTGGAGTCCCTTGGCGGAAGGCGCCCAGGTGCCCGCCTCCAGAATGGCGTTCAGCTCCTCGTCCCTGATCTGCTCCGCCTTGTACTTGCGGACGCTCCGGCGCTCCTTCAAAACCTTCAATGTCTCGTTCATGTTCGCAGCTTCCTTTCTATCGTTATGTTGCTTTGAAAATCAAATGGCTCCGGGTTCCAGCACCTGCCCCATAATCTCCCGGCACTTTTGGTACATCAGGATGGTGTCGCGCAGGCCAGGACGCACAGGTCCGCCGCTTCCCCGGCCCGGACCATCTCCACAGTTTTCTCCGGGCCGTAATAGGTGTGCTCCAGATCCACGGTCAAGAACCGGAACCCGGCGTAGCCCGCGGCCTCCACAAACTCCGGTGCAGCGGACTGGATGAAGGTCCCCAGAAAAGGCCGCCCCTCCGCCAGCAGAGCGGAAAATGCAACGTGCATGGCCGTGCCCCTTTCTCATCTATTATAGCACATCCCCCCGGAATTCCCAACGTTTTTTCACATCAGGTATCGCCCCTTTGCGGATTCCGGAGGTGACAGCTGTCCCGTGACGTGCTATACTGATAAAAATATTGCGCTTTGGCAGGACTTTTTCCCAACTGTTCCAAATTAAGGAGTGATTTTGACCATGCCCCAGCCTCTTTCTGAACGCACCGCCAGTTTCACCGATTCCGTGATCCGGCGGATGACCCGCGTCTCCCTGAAGTACGGCGCGGTGAACCTGTCCCAGGGCTTCCCCGACTTCGAGCCGCCCCAGGCGATCCTGGAACGGCTGGCCCAGGTGGCCCGGGAGGGCCCCCATCAGTACTCCGTCACCTGGGGGGCCCAGAACTTCCGAGAGGCCCTGGCCCGCAAGCAGTCCCGCTATATGGGCCGCACCATCGACCCGGACAAGGAAATCGTGGCCACCTGCGGCTCCACCGAGGCTATGATGTGCGCCATGATGACCGCGGCCAACCCCGGGGACAAGGTCATCGTCTTCTCCCCCTTCTATGAGAACTATGGGGCAGACACCATCCTCTCCGGGGCGGAGCCCATCTATGTGCCACTGCACCCGCCCGCCTTCACCTTCGACGTGGACGAGCTGGAGGCTGCCTTCCGCCAACGTCCCAAGGCCCTGGTGCTGTGCAACCCCTCCAACCCCTGCGGCCGGGTCTTCACCCGGGAGGAGCTGCTGACCATTGCGGAGATGGCCACCAGATACGACACCTACGTCATCACCGATGAGGTGTATGAGCACATCGTCTACGCCCCCCACCGGCACACCTACTTCGCCACCCTGCCGGGGATGTGGAACCGGACGCTGTCCTGCTCCTCCCTGTCCAAGACCTACTCCATCACCGGCTGGCGGCTGGGATACATCATCGCGCCGGAGGAGATCATCGACCGGGCCAAGAAGGTCCACGACTTTCTGACGGTGGGCTGCGCCGCGCCGCTGCAGGAGGCGGTAATCCCCGGCCTGGAGTTCGGCCAGGACTACTATGACGACCTGCTGGCCAAGTACACCCACAAGAAGGACCTGTTTCTCAAGGGGCTGGATGACCTGCACATCTCCCACAATGACCCGGAGGGCGCCTACTACGTGCTGCTGGACATCAGAGAGTACGGCTATGAGAGCGATCTGCAGTTCTGCAAGAACCTGGCCCGGGAGGTGGGCGTGGGGGCCGTGCCCGGCTCCAGCTTCTTCCGGGAGCCGGTGAACCACCTGATCCGCCTCCACTTCGCCAAGAATGACGACACCCTCAACGAGGCCCTGAACCGGCTGGAGAAGATCCAGAAGCTGAAAAAATAATCCCCCTCGGGCCCGTCCGGAAAACCCGGACGGGCCCTTTTTCGTCTAAAGACAGAAGAGGTTCTCTTCCCTCCGCCCCAGTCCGCGCATATCCCTTTTTCTCCCCGCATAGGATGGAGCAACAAGAGGCGGGGAGTGTTGTGTTTTGAAGGGTAACATGGAGGAGCGGGCCGAACGGCTGGCTCAGTACATCATCGAAAACCGGACCACGGTCCGCGCCGCCGCACAGAAATTCGGCATCAGCAAATCCACAGTGCACAAGGACATCTCCGAACGGCTGCCCCAGTTCAATCGGGTGCTGTACCAGCAGGTGAAGGAAGTCCTGGAGGTGAACAAGGCCCAGCGACACATCCGCGGCGGCATCGCCACCCGGAAAAAGTACCGCGGGGAATAAAATGCGCATAGACTAGTCTTAGAAAGCTCGCAACGGAGGAATCGATATGGCAAAGCAATCCCGCTGCCGCCGCGTGGCCCGGTCCACACCGGAGCCCCCGGTCGCCGCAGTGCCGGCCACCCCGGAGCCTCCCGTCCGCCGCTGGCCTCACCCGGTGGAGGGCGTGGAGCCCATCCAGGACCTGGATCCGGCACTCCATTACATACGATGCGCCCTCTCCTATCAGAACCAATTGCTGGCTGACATCAAGACTCTCTTGCAGCAGCTGGTTCCGGAGGAGACCCGGGAAGATGCGGAGAATTCCTGAAAAATGGCGTGCCGCGCTCCGGCACGCCATTTTCCTCTTGTGTTTTTCCGCTTCCCGTTTTATAATGTTGCAACGAGTATTATGTAAATCTTCTCACCCAGTTTTTCCAAAGAAACCCCCGCGGCACCGCCGCGGCTGTAAGGAGCGTTTTGAATATGGCAAAGAGAACCCGCCGGAGACGGCGCAGCTGGAGCAGACTGCTGCTTCTCGTGGTCTTTGTGGCCGCCGCACTGTATGCCGGCTACTTCTGTCTCTTCCGTCCCCCTGAGGTCCCCGCCGAAACCACCCGGCCCGACGAAGCGGAGGAGGTCTCCGCCGAAGACACCGCCCAGGACGCAGAAGTCCTGGCCCAGGCGGCCCATCTGGAGCGCAAGCCCTATTTCTACACCATTCTGGTGTCCGGCGTGGATGACCACAATGGCGGCAGCGACACCAATATCCTGGTGGCCGTGGATGCAGAGAACGACTACATCTATGGTGTCAGCATCCCCCGGGACACCAAGGCCGTCATCAATGGAAAGAACCACAAGATCAACTTCGCCTATAACTCCGGCGGGACCGCTCTGCTGGCCGAGACCATCTCCCAGCAGCTGGGCATCCCAGTGGATTTTACGGTAACCGTAGATCTGGACGGCTTCGCCGCGCTGGTGAATGCCATCGGCGGCGTGGACTTTGAAGTCCCCATCAGCATGAATTACGACGATCCTTACCAGGACCTGCACATCCACTTCTCCGCCGGGATGCAGCATCTCTCCGGTGCGGAGGCGCTGAAGGTGGTCCGCTTCCGCCACAACAACGACGGCTCCGGCTACGGCAGCGAGGACATCGGCCGGATGCAGACCCAGCAGAACTTCCTAAAAGCCGTGGCTCAACAGACGCTGACGCTCTCCAACGTGGACAAGGTGGGGGAGTTCGCCAAGATCTTCCAGCAGTATGTGGACACGGACCTGTCCCTTGGGAACCTGGCCTGGCTGGGGAAGGAGGCCATCAGCATGGGCGTGGATAAGATCTCCTTCTCCACTCTGCCCAACGAGTGGCGCTCCCCCTACATCTATCTGGACCCGGACGCCACTCTGGAGCTGGTCAACCAGTACCTGAATCCCTATGTGGAGGACCGGACCATGGAGGATTTGGACATCCCCTCCTGAAAAGGCCCCTGTCCGCGTTTTGTTCCATCAGGCAGAAATCCTGAATTCGATCTTCCATTTTGTATAAGGAGGTGCCGTCATGAAGAAACGGGTCCCCGCGCTGGTGCTGGCACTGGCGCTTGCTCTTACTGTCCCCGCCTGGGCCGCCCAGGACACCCCGGACAATTTTGTCCGCAGCAAAACCTACGCCGGCCAGTTCTCCGACCTGACGCCGGAGTCCACGTTCTACGACAATGTGGCGGCGCTGTATGCGTATGGTCTCTCCGTAGGCAAGGCCGACGGCACTTTCGGCCTGCGAGACCAGCTGACCGTTGGGCAGGTGGTGATTTTCGCCGGCCGCATCCGCAGTCTGTACCGCACCGGAGACGCGGAGGCAGGTCCAGGCGCCTATGCCGCCGAGAATGAGGCAGCGGCCCTCCGGTACCTGCGCTATCTCCAGTCGGAGGGTGTCATCGGCACGGAGCTGGACGAGTCCCTCTCCACCCCCGCCACCCGGGCCCAGGTGGCCCATGTGCTGGCGAACACGCTTCCGGAGGAGGCCCTGCCGCCCGTTCACGCGGACCTGGTAACTCAGGCTTACGCCAGCCGGCAGTTCATCACCGACGTGACCGAGTACACCCCCTATTACCAGGACATCCTGACCCTCTACCGCACCGGCGTGTCCGTAGGCAGCGACGCCGCTGGCTCCTTCCTGCCGGACCAGCCCATCACCCGGGGCGCGGCCGCCGCCATGCTGACCCGCATGGTGGATCCAAGCCTGCGGGCAACGCCGGACTGGGACCTGGGAAAGGAGTCCTGGAGCGCCCTGGGCGCTGCCATGGGAGATCTGGTGCCCTTGGGGACGTATATCGCCGCTCCCGCCACTGCGGCGGAGATAGATGAAAGCGTCCGCTACATGCTGGCATCCAACCAGAACACGCTGGTCCTGCAGTACCCCAGTCTCTCCGTAACCTCCGCCCGACGGGTGATGGAGGCGGCCCTGGCAGCTGTGAAAACCTATTGTGAGCAATGCTACAACACGGTCAACTGCACCTATTCTGCGGACGGGTCCATCACCCTCACCTTCTCCGCCGCCAGCGCGGGAGATCAGATCCTGACTTACCGCGACGCGGCCATGGAGGCGGCCATTGCCGTCCATGATGCCCTGTGGGAGAGCGGAGAGATCACCACCTCCATGTCCGACTATGAGAAGGCCCGGGTCTACTTCACCTGGATCTGCGATAACTGCGTCTATGATTACACCGCCGGGGACAGCTCCCTGAGCCATATTGCATACAGCCTGTTTGAAAACGGCACCGCCGTGTGCGACGGGTACACCGGCGCCTACAACCTGCTGCTGAAGCTGGAGGGCATCGACTGCACAGCCCTCTCCAACAACTCCCACATCTGGACCGTGGCCACCTTGGACGGCACAGACTACCACATCGACACCACCTGGGGCGACAGCGGCCCCGCCCCCAATTACGACTACTTCGCCATGACTGCCGAAGAGTCCTGGCAGCACCACAGCTGGTAAGCTGTTGAAAAGCGCCCCCGGCTTTTGCCGGGGGCGCTTTTTTCTCTTCAGGGGCTGCCGACTTTCAAAGATGATGGTCCCGCAGCAGCCGCTTGGCCTGCTCCCACAGCTCGTCGCTGACAGTCTGGACCACCACGACCTTCTGCACCAGCTCCGGCAGGGCAGCCGTCAGCTCATGCTCGATCAGCGTCTCGTTGGTCAGGTCCGCGGAGGGGCACCCGGCACACTGGCCCAGCAGCTTGATATACAGCACGCCGTCCTCCAGGTGGTCGATCTCCAGCTCACCCCCGTGGGCCCGGAGAGACGGGCGCACCTTCTCGTCCAGCACGGCTTCGATCTGCTTCCACTCTTCCCTCATGTGTTTTCCTCCTGTTCTGCCGCCTTGGCGGCGGCAATCTCCTCCCGGATGCGGTGGCGGGTGCTGTCAAACAGCAGCTCCCGGTTGTGGCGGAAATAGGCGTCACAGCCAAACTGCTCCACGAACCAGGAGGTGTTGTACCCGACGGTGATCTCCGTGACGAAGATCACCAGCTCCTGGCTGTTGCCGAAGGTGGTCTCTAGGAAACGGAAGGCGTTGTCGAACATGTCCTTCGTCTCCATGGCCACGGCCTTCCGCCGCTCCACCTCTTCACCGAACCAGCCCCGGACGGCGTCCATAGCCCCTTCCGGGGCCACGGCCTCCCGGTCCAGCCGCTGGCGGTAGTCCTCCAGGGCGTTGATCTCCCGCTGCTTGAGGTCCCGGGACTCCTTGTCCAACTGGCCGGCCTCTTTGGCCTGCTTCATGGCAGTACGCCGCTTCCACAGCAGCTGGTCCAGCACCGTCAGCGGCGGCGCGTCCGCGATCTTCTCCCGAAACTCTGTCAGGGAGGTGTGGAGGGCGTCGGTCAGGGCGTCCTGGCAGCGGGTGTTCCGGGCTTCCTCGCTGAGCCGGGACAGCACCAGCCCCATGACGGAGAGCTTCTCATCAAAGGGCGCCTCCCGCAGCTCCAGCACGGTGATGTTCTCCCAGGTGCCGCTGAGGATCCCCTCCACGTGGTAGGTCTTTTGATACTTGTAGAACATCTCCAGGTAATTGGCGAAGTCCTTGGCAATGCGGGGCATCTGGATGTACTGCCCCACCACCTCCCGGTCCGCCCGGATGCCCAGGGTCTCATAAGCGTACAGCAGTTCGCTGAGATCCTCCCAGCCCCGGGCGGTGGCAAACTGGAGGCCGTCTGCCGTGTTCTCGATGCGGTAGAAGTTGTCCTTCTTGATGTCCAGGTAGGAGAGGATGGCCCCGTGGAGGTTCTTCCGGCGGGCGTACTCCTTCCACACGCCGTAGTCCTCCTCCACGTCGATGCGCTTCACCCGGTCCAGGGTCACCACGTCGAAGTCCCGGACGGACTTGTTGTACTCCGGCGGGTTGCCCGCCGCCACGATCAGCCACCCCTCGGGAAGGGCCTGGTTGCCGAAAGTCTTGCACTGGAGGAACTGGAGCATCATGGGGGCCAGGGTCTCGCTGACGCAGTTGATCTCGTCCAGGAAGAGGATGCCCTCCTGCAGTCCGGTCCGCTCCATCAGCCGGTAAACGGAGGAGAGGATCTCGCTCATGGTGTACTCGGTGACGGAGACCTCCTCCCCGCCATAAGTCCGCTTTTCGATGAAGGGCAGGCCGATGGCGCTCTGTCGGGTGTGGTGGGTGATGGTGTAGGCCACCAGGCCCACGCCGGTCTCGGCGGCGATCTGCTCCATGATCTGGGTCTTGCCCACGCCCGGCGGGCCCATCAGCAGCACCGGCCGCTGGCGCACTGTGGGGATCAGGTAGTTCCCCAGCTGGTCCTTGGCCAGATACGCCTTCAAGGTATTGGTGATCTCCTGCTTTGCCTGTTTGATGTTCATATCGTTAGCTCCTTACAGTTGGGGAAGTTCGTCCAAATCGATCAGGTCCAGCCCGGCGGCTTTGGCCTCCTCCGCTGCCTCCCGGGCGGCCTGTTCCAGGGCCGGGGTGGGCACCACCAGCCGGATGGCCCAGGGGGGCATCTTTACGGACAGGGGCGGCTCCTCCAACAGCACGAAGGCCGTGTCATAGGGCGGCCGCTTCCGGGGATAGACGCCCATGCCGTCGGTGAAGTATACCAGCCCCCGAAGGAAGGTGAAGGCCCCCTCTACCTGGAGCTCCGCCACGTGTTCAAACACCGGCCGGAAGTCCGTGGCGCTGCCGCCCATCAGAGAGAAGTTCTCCATATAGGCTTTCAATTCCTCCAGGTCGCGGATGGGGGTGTCGGACCGGACCTGGTCGTCGCACTGGAGAATGCGAATGTTCACCTTCCGAGTGAAGGTCTCCGTGCTGCGGAGGATGGCGTAAGTGCAGGCCAGAAACTGCCGCACCAGCTCACCGGAGGTAGACATGGAGGTGTCCACGGCGATGACGAAGTCCTCGATCCGCTTCTCCTCCTTCGTCTCCGGCGGCTCCACCAGGGGCATGTTGCCGTAGAGCTGGAGGCCGTAGGTGTAGAAGATATAGTCAAAGGCGTCGCCGTCCACCGCCATCACCTCCCGGGGCACGGCGAACCGCCGGAGGAAGGTCCGGTAGTCCACGTCGTCCCGGTTGGCCACCTGGATCTGCTCCAGCACCGCCTCGCCGCCGGTGGCCTTGCCGGCCAGCACGGTCTCCAGTCCCGTCTGGGTCTTTTCGGAGACGCCCTGCCACTTCTGCTCCCGCTGCTTCTGCTGCTCCTGGTCCTGCTGGTCCGGGTCCCACAGGCCATGGTCGTCCACCAGAAAGGTCCGCTGGAGCCGGGCCACCTCGTACTCCGGCAGGTCCAGCCGCAGGAGATGGCGGTAGATGCCCTCCGCCGTCAGCACCGGCATCTCTGCCCGGCACTCGCCGTAGAACTTCTGCTTGGCGGGGACGAAGCCCCCGGCCAGGCAGGGGTAGTCCAGCTCGTCCAGGATGCTCTCCACCGCGACATCGCAGGCCAGATCCCACAGCTCCGCCACCCTGCCCCGCTTCTTCCACAGGTGCCGCAGCATACAGTGGAGCAGCACGTGGAGATAGGCCCGGTCCACCGCCGTCCGGGACCGGAGATACCGCTCCGAGAGGAAGCTGCCGTCGTAGTACAGCGTCTCCCCGTCGGTGGCCAGGGACAGCGTCACCCCGCCGCCGGGCTGGAAGTCCAGGCTGCACAGCGCCACATCCAGATAGGGCAGATTCAGATACAGTTCATTCCGGGCCGTCTGCAAAATCTCCAGTCCGATGGCCGTCAGGTCCTTGGCCGCCATGGTGCGCCTCCTTCCCTGCTATAAGTCAAAAGTCTTGTCCAGCCCCCGGGGGGCCACATCCCGCTGCTGTTCCAGCAGCAGGGCCAGGGCCTCGGAGACCCCGCTCTCCCTCGCCAGGGCGCAGGCGGCGGACAGGGCCTCCCGGTCCGGCTCCGCCGTCCTCAGCAGAAACGCCAGCCCCGGCATGTCCCGCTCTCCCACCAGCCAGACTGCCGCCTCTCCGGCGTGGGCCCGGAGGTAGGACAGGTACTGCCCCTCCGCCCGGGGCGTCAGCTCCACCGGGTAGCGCAGCCGCCAGAAGGCCAGCCGCACCGCGCAGTCCTCATCGTGCTCCATGCCCAGAAAACCGCTCCACAGCTCGTCATACGTCCGCAGGTCCAGCCGCTTCCGGCGGAAGGAGTGGTGATAGGGATATCCGGCGCCGAAGATGTTGTAATCAAAGTGATGGGCCGGGCAGTTCTCCTCATAAACCTCCCGGTACTCCGGAAAGAGCAAACGGAACACGGTGCCGTCCGTCTCCTCCACGGTGACGTCCAGCTCCCAGGGCAGTTCGTCGGCAAACCAGGCCAGGGTGTCCCCCTGCTCCCCCACCCGGGTCAGATGGAAGGCTGCCAGCCGTCGGCAGTTCATCAGCACCCCGCCGCCCCACTGACCGATGCCGTCGTGAAGCCGCAGGGTCCGCAGGCCGCCGCAGTTCATCAGGGCGTAATCCCCCACCCGCTCCAGGGACCGGGGCAGGGTCAGGTCCTCCAGGTCCCGGTTGCTCCAGGTCCCCGGGTCCGTCCCGGTGCCGCAGGTCACCAGCAGGTCCTCCCCCTCCGCGGAAGCGGCGGTGGGCGAGAGGGCGTGGTCCCCCAGGGCCGTCACCGGCAGGCCGTATAACGTCTCCGGCAGGCGGGCCCGGGCGTCGCAGGTGGCCGCCCGCAGGATGGTAATCCCCGCCGCCTCCCGGCGAATGGTTAGCTTCCAGTTTCCGCTGCCGGGGATGGTCTCCACGGCGCTCACCTCCTTTTCTCCGGACAAGCCGTCAGTCTCAGCTTTAGTAGTGTATCACATTTTCTGTTGAGAGCCTAGCCCCAAGGACCACAAAAATTTTTGCGGGATCCAGCATTTCCCTCTTGACAATCCGTGCATACTGTATATACTGTAAATGTACAGTACGAACAGGAGTGACTTCCATGGAACTCATCATCCGCAATACCACCAACCAACCCATCTACGATCAGATCTACTCCCAGATCAAAGCCCAGATCATTGCCGGGAAGCTCTCCCCCGGAGAGGCGCTGCCCTCCATCCGGGCCCTGGCCAAGGACCTGCGGATCTCCGTCATCACCACCAAGCGGGCCTACGACGAGCTGGAGGCCGACGGCTTCCTCTACACCGTGGCCGGCAAGGGCTGCTTTGTGGCGGAAAAGAATCTGGACCTGATCCGGGAGCAGAAGCTGAAGGAGCTGGAGGACCACCTGGACGCCGCCGTGGAGCTGGCCGCCCAGTGCGGCGTCTCGGCACTGGAGCTGATGGAAATGCTCCGCATCCTGCTGAAAGAGGAGGAACCTCACGTATGAACGCCATTGAATTGAGCCATGTGACGAAACACTTTCCCGGCTTTACCTTACAGGACCTGTCCCTCACCGTGCCCAGCGGCACCATCTGCGGCCTGGTGGGAGAGAATGGCGCCGGCAAGTCCACCACCATCCGCCTGCTGATGGGGGCCCTGCGGCCGGACAGCGGCACCTGCACCGTCCTGGGGGCGGATTCCGCCTCGCCGGAGTTTCTCTCCCTGAAAGAGGACATCGGCGTGGTGCTGGACGAGGCCTATTTCCCAGAGAGCCTGAATGCCCTTCAGGTGGGAGGCGTCATGGCCAAGACCTACCGCCGTTGGGACGGAAAGCAGTACCAGAATTACCTCACCCGCTTCGGCCTGCCGGAGAAAAAGCCCTTCAAGGACTTCTCCCGTGGCATGAAGATGAAGCTGGCCATCGCCGTGGCCCTGAGCCACAGCCCCAGGCTGCTGGTGCTGGACGAGGCCACTGCCGGCCTGGACCCCATCGTCCGGGACGAGGTGCTGGAGATCTTCAACGAGTTCACCCGGGAGGAGGACCACTCCATCCTGATCTCCTCCCACATTTTGAGCGACCTGGAAAAGCTGTGCGACTATATCGCCTTCCTCCACCAGGGGCGGCTGCTGTTCTGCGACGAGAAGGATCGGCTGCTGGAGGAGTATGGCATCTTCGTGGGCACGGCAGATCAAGTGAACAGCCTTCAGGACGGGGCCGTGGTAGCCCGGGAGAACAGCAGCTTCGGCGGCGTCCGGTGCCTGGTGAAGCGGGCGCTGGTGCCTGCGGGCTGGGCGCTGGAGCGGCCCACGGTGGAGGATATCGTCCTGTTTTTGGTGAAAGGAGCGAAGGAGCAATGACTGCCCTGCTTTTGAAAGACTACTACGTGATCTTCCGGCAGATGAAGATCTTCCTGCTGTTAATTCTGGTGTTCTCCTGCATCCCCGGCACGTTTTACAGCACCTTTGCCGTGGTGTATGCCTCTATGCTGCCCTACACCGCCCTGGCCTATGACGAGCGGAGCCGCTGGGACCAGATGGCTGCCATGATGCCGTATTCCGCCCGGGACGTGGTGCTGAGCAAGTATCTCTTCGGCTGGATCGCCGTGGCCGTCTCGGCGGCGGCCACCTTTGTCCTTCAGACCATCCTGTCGGTCATCTGGCTCAGCGATGTGGAGGGTCCCTCCATCCCCGTCATCCTGCTGTCCGTGTGCGTGGCCGTGTGCATCCTGGACATCACTCTGCCCATGATGTTCCGGTTCGGCGTGGAGAAGGGGCGGCTGGTCATGTTCCTCATCATCTTCCTGGTGTGCGCCAGCGCCGGGGGCATCGCCACCATTGAGCAGAGCGGCGGGCCCGACGTTGGCTTCCAGACCTGGGCTCCCCTGGTGGTGGCTGTGGTGCTGACCGCGGTATCCATTCCCCTTTCCATTCGGTTTTACAGCCGCCGGAATCGGTGAGCGGCATGGAACATTCCCCCAACCCGCCCCGCCCGGCGCCGGCCCCGGCGGACCTGGCCGCGTTGCTGGCCCTGTGCGGGGCGGCCCTCCTGAATCGAAAGGAGCCGAAATGAAGAATTCGCACACCTGTCCCAAGTGCGGCAGCAGAGACATCGTCCGAATCCCCGACCACCCCAGCCGCTACGCTAGCGGCAGCAACATTTATACCACCCGGTACACCCTGCTGGGCAAGGTCCCGGTGATCCGCTACGTCTGCTGCGGCTGCGGGTATGTGGAGAATTGGGTGGACTCCCCCATGGAGCTGGTCCAGATCCACCAGACCTACGGGGCTCCATGACTCTTCCAAAGGCCGGGCGCGAAGTTTCCGCGCCCGGCCTTTGCCGAAATCCACAGAAAACCAGTTGGAATCGCCCTGCGGATTCTGCCGGTTTTGCCATCTGACGGCCGTTGACATTTTCCCAAGCCGGTGCTACACTGAAACAGTATTTTTTGGAAACGCTTTGGGCAGCGGTTTGCGGCGGATGCCGCAACGCGACAACCGAACAGACACACCGCGGACCGCGGCCGAACGTCCCGAAAGAGACTGGGACTTTCAGCCGCAAAATCGGTCCGGCGGTGTTTTTTGTTATGCTTTTGCATAACAAAAAACGAAAATGCGCCATTTCCCCGCCCCTTTGGGGCAACCGGAAATGATGCGCAAAAACTTCATGCGCAGCGGCATTTGCCTGTATTCGTGGTGCACTGTACCGCGCATGAAGTTTGTTTTTTGTTTGTCAGCCCGGGGCGTACAATTCGGTTTCCTGCTAAAACTGTGTGCGTGGAAAGGCAAGGTGAGCGGCATGTCAACGAAATTTGTATTCGTTACCGGCGGCGTGGTCTCCGGCTTGGGCAAGGGGATCTGCGCGGCCTCCCTGGGGCGGCTTCTGAAGCAGCGGGGTGTCCGGGTGCGGAACCAGAAGTTCGACCCCTATATCAATGTGGACCCGGGGACTATGAGTCCCTATCAGCACGGCGAGGTGTTCGTCACCGAGGACGGGGCCGAGACGGACCTGGACCTGGGCCACTACGAGCGGTTCGTGGACGAGGACCTCACCGGCAACAGCTCCGTGTCCTCCGGCAAGATCTACTGGTCCGTGCTGAACCGGGAGCGCCGGGGCGACTACCTGGGCGCCACGGTGCAGATCATCCCCCACATCACCGACGAGATCAAGCGCCGCATCTACGCCATGGCGGAAGAGGACGTGGACGTGGTCATCACGGAGATCGGCGGCACCGTGGGCGACATTGAGTCCCAGCCCTTCCTGGAGGCTATCCGGCAGGTGGCGGCGGAGCGGCCCCAGGGGGATGTGGTGTTCATCCACGTGCCCCTCATCGTCCAGATCCCCGGCAGCGGCGAGCTGAAGAGCAAGCCCACCCAGCACTCCGTGAAGGAGCTTTTGTCCCTGGGCATCCAGCCGGATATTCTGGTATGCCGGTGCGACGTGCCCATCACAGAGGACATCCGCCGGAAGATTGCCCTGTTCTGCAATGTCCAGCCGGACTGCGTCATCCAGAACGCCACGGCGGAGACGCTGTATGAGGTGCCCCTGCTGATGGCCAAGGAGGGTCTGGACGAGGTGGTGTGCCGGAAGCTGGGCCTCATCACTCACCAGCCGGATCTGCGGGAGTGGAGCGCCATGGTGAAGCGGGAGAAGAACGCCCGCAAGCGGGTGTCCATCGCCCTGGTGGGCAAGTACACCCAGCTCCACGACGCCTACCTCTCCGTGGTGGAGTCCCTGAACCATGCGGGCACCGCCAACGACGCGGTAGTAGACATCCGGTGGGTGGACTCTGAGACCCTGACGGAGGCCAGTGCGGCGGAGCGGCTGGCGGGCTGCAGCGGCATCCTGGTGCCCGGCGGCTTCGGCGACCGGGGCATCGAGGGCATGATCGCGGCCGTGCGGTACGCCCGGGAACGCTGCATTCCCTACTTCGGCATCTGCCTGGGGATGCAGATGGCGGTGATCGAGTTCGCCCGCCACGTGCTGGGCTGGGCAGACGCCAGCTCCTCCGAATTTTCCTCCACCGCCCACCCGGTCATCGACCTGATGCCGGACCAGGTGAATGTCACCGCCAAGGGCGGCACCATGCGGCTGGGCCGCTACCCCTGCGTGCTGGCGGAGGGCTCCCGCAGCCGGGAGCTGTATGGCGCGGCAGAGATCTCCGAGCGCCACCGCCACCGCTACGAGTTCAACAACGATTTCCGGGCGGAGATGCAGGTGGGCGGTATGCGGCTGGCGGGCCTGTCCCCAGACGGCCGCCTGGTAGAAATCATCGAGCTGTCGGACCACCCCTGGTTCGTGGGTGCCCAGTTTCACCCGGAGTTCAAGAGCCGTCCCGACCGGCCGCATCCGCTGTTCTATGGATTTGTAAAGGCCTCTGTGATGAAAATGGAGGCTCAGGAGGTAACACGATGAATCACTTTGCTAAAATCGCCGCCCAGCTGGAATCCCGTGACCTGGACGGTATGCTGCTGACCCATGAGGCCAACCGTTTTTACGCCTCCGGCTTCCACTCCGCCGGAACCGACGGCATGGCCCTGGTCACCCGGGAGAAGTTCTATTACTTCACCGACTCCCGGTACACAGAGGCCGCCCGGCGGCATGTGCAGGATGCGGAGGTCCAGGAGGCAGGCCACGGCCGGGGCTATTCCGCCCTGCTGATGGAGGCCGTCCAGCGCCACAGCATCCAGCGCCTGGGGTTTGAGGACGCCTATATGACCGTCCGGGAGCACGACGCCTATGCCCGGGCTCTGCCCTGTGAGCTGGTGCCCGCGGCGGACCTGCTGGCAGAACTGCGGGCGGTAAAGGACCCGGAGGAGCTGGAGATCATGATTGCCGCCCAGCGGATTGCGGAGAAGGCCCTGACGGATATCCTGAACGAGATCCGGCCCGGCGTCGCGGAGAAGGAGATCGCCGCCCGGCTCCAGTATCTCATGCTCCACTACGGGGCGGAGGACAAGTCCTTCGATCCCATTGTGGTGTCCGGCCCCAACGGAAGCCTGCCCCACGGGGTACCCTCGGAAAAGGTCATCCAGGCCGGGGAGTTCGTCACCATGGACTTCGGCTGCATCTATCACGGCTACTGCTCCGACATGACCCGTACCGTGGCGGTGGGATCCGTGACGGATGAGATGCGCCAGGTCTACGACACGGTGCTGCAGGCCCAACTGGCGGGTATCGCAGCCGCCCGGGCCGGGGCCACTGGAAAGGCCGTGGACGGCGCCGCCCGGGACATCATCCGGCAGGCGGGCTACGGTCCCTGTTTCGGCCACAGCTTCGGCCACGGCGTGGGAGTGGAGATCCACGAGGGGCCCAACGCCACTCCCTCCAACGACAAGCCCCTGCCCGCCGGGGCGGTGATCTCTGCCGAGCCGGGCATCTACCTGCCCGGGAAGCTGGGTGTGCGGATTGAGGACGTGCTGTACCTCACACCGGAGGGCTGTCAAAACCTCACTCTGGCCCCCAAGGAGCTGGTCATTCTCTGACCCCGATTCAATCCCACGCAAGGAGGAAAAATCCCATGGCAAGCTATATCGGCGCGTCCGCCGAGCAGGAGGACGCCGACCCCATTCTCATGGCCTTTGCCGCTGAGGCGGCCAAGGGCGACCCCGCCAGTCCGGAGGCCCGTGAGCTGGTGCTCCGCTGGCAGGCCCATCTGGTGAAGTTCAGCCGCAGCTGCGACGAGGAGAAGCTCCGCCGCCTGGCGGACCTGTACAGCTGGGACAACCGCTTTGCAGAGGTTCTGGACAGCTACGGCCCCGGCACAGCCCACTTCATGGGCGAGGCCATCGAGGCCTATTTGGAAACCCTGTGAACGCCGTCGCGCACCGGCGCAAAACCGCCTCCGCCCCCGCTGGCGGAGGCAGTTTTTGCCCTTCCGGCCCCCGGTTTTCCGGCCTGCGGGCTGTTGACAAACCTGCGCCGGAGACGCATAATAAAGCTATCAACACGCCAAAAATTGGATGCCCCGCATCCACTTGAGAGGGAGTATTCATGGACACCATCTATATCACCGGACACCGGAACCCGGACACGGACTCCATCGTCTCCGCCATGGCCTACGCGGCGCTGAAGAACGCCCTTGGCCAGCGGCAGTACGAGGCCGCCCGCCTGGGCCAGATCAGTGACGAGACCCAGACCGTGCTGGATCGCTTCGGCTTCCAGCCCCCCAAGCTGCTGAACAACGTGCGTACCCAGGTCCGGGACCTGGATTACGACACGCCCGCCACCCTGTCCGCCGCTGCCACCATCAGCCGGGCCTGGCGGACCATGCAGAAGGACAAGATCTCCGCCATCCCCGTGGCCAATGAGGACGGGACCCTGTTCGGAATGCTCTCCGCCGGGGATGTGGCCAACTATGACATGTCCTCCGTCCGCAACCCTAAGGTGGGCGAGATCCCGGTGTACAACCTGCTGTCCGTGCTGGAGGGCAAAATTCTCAACCAGGGCGGCGAGATGCGGGACGTGATCTCCGGTGAGGTCACCATCGCCCTGCCCGCCAGCCGGGAGAACCTGGTGTTCTCCGACCCGGGCAGCATCGTGGTCTGCGGCGACCAGCCAGACATGATCCGCCGTGCGCTGGAGATCGGCGTCAGCTGCATCATCGTCTGTCAGGCGGAGGTGGACCCGGAGCTGCTGGCCATGCAGACGGACACCTGCATCATCTCCACCGCCTATGACGCCTACCGGGCAGTGCGGCTCATCTACCATGCCATGCCCATCAGCAGCATCTGCAAGAACAAGGATCTGGTGTGCTTCCACCTGGACGACTATATCGACGACGTGCAGAACACCGTGCTGGAAAGCCGCTTCCGGGCCTATCCCATTCTGGATGAGGAGGAGCGGGTGGTGGGCACCCTGTCCCGCTACCATCTGCTGCGGCCCCGCCGCAAGCAGGTGATCCTGATGGACCACAACGAGAAGGCCCAGTCCGTACCGGGCCTGGACCAGGCGGAGATTCTGGAGATCATCGACCACCACCGGCTGGCGGACATCCAGACCAAGAATCCCATCACTGTCCGGAACGAGCCCGTGGGCAGCACCACCACCATCGTGGCGGGGATGTATCAGGACAAGGGCCTGATGCCCACCGCCAAGATGGCGGGATTGATGGCCGCGGCCATCGTCTCTGATACGGTCATGTTCAAGTCTCCCACCTGCACCCAGCGGGACATCGACGTGGCCAACCGCATGGCCCGGATCGCCAACATCTCCCTCCAGGCGCTGGGACAGGTGATCTTCTCCGCCTCCGGCGGCGGTGCGAAGTCTGCAGAGGAGATCTTCCGCACAGACTACAAGGAGTTCCACATCGCAGGCCACAACCTGGCGGTGAGCCAGGTCACCTGCATGGACTCCGACCAGCTGCTCCAGCGCAAGGGAGAGTTTTTGCAGCTCATGAGCTCCCTGCAGAAGAAGCAGGGCTTCGACATGGTAATCCTGATGATTACCGATGTACTGCTGGAGGGCACCCAGCTGCTGTTCGTGGGCGACAGGGACAGCATCCGCCAGGCCTTCAATGTGGAGGATGCGGAGGACGTGGTGTTCCTGCCCAAGGTCATGTCCCGGAAAAAGCAGGTCATTCCCATGCTCTCCGCCCTGTGGGGCTGAGGAGCGCGTGGCCCCGCCGCCCGGCGCTTTCTGCTGAGGAAGCTGCCGGGCGGCTCTGTTTTTTGGGAAATCTCCTGCCTCTGAAACATTTTCCAGAGATTTTGTATAAATTCACCATTGACTTTGCCTGTTTAAAGCAGTATGGTGTAAAAGTACAAAGGCCGGTCGGCAGAAGGGAGCTCTTCCATGGTTTTGTTTGCAGCAGCGTTCCGCACTGTGGCGGGGTTCTCTCGATTTTATGGCTGCCAGGTCCGCTATGCGGGCCGATATTGTCATAGGCAGAGCAGCCAGTGAAGGTCCGGCGGCCGGTGGATCTCACCCCGTATGGAAGGCGGCTCTGCTCTTCGGACAGAGCCGCTTTTTGTAATTTCCCCGCGATCAATCTTGAAAAGGAGATCTCTGCGATGAAAAAGAAGTTTCTTGCCCTTGCGCTGACCGCCGTCATGGCTCTGAGCCTGGCTGCCTGCGGCGGCGACACCCAGTCCACAGATACCGATGCCGATACCAGCGGCGACGAGTCCGCCTCCGGCAGCCAGACCTACACCGTGGGTATTATCCAGCAGGTCCAGCACGAGGCCCTGGACGCCGCCACCCAGGGCTTTCAGGACGCCCTGACGGAACTGCTGGGCGACAGTGTCACCATCGACCCCCAGAACGCCTCCGGCGATACCGCCAACTGCACCACCATTGCCAACAACTTTGTCTCCCAGGGCGTGGACCTGATCATGGCCAACGGCACCACCGCTCTCCAGGCCGCTGCCACCGGCACCAGCACCATTCCCATTCTGGGCACCTCCATCACCGAGTACGGCGTGGCTCTGGGCATTGACGGCTTTACCGGCACCACTGGCTACAACGTCTCCGGCACCTCCGATCTGGCGCCCCTGGACCAGCAGGCTGAGATGCTGCACACCTGGTTCCCCGACGCCCAGACTGTGGGCCTGCTGTACTGCTCCGCCGAGCCCAACAGCCAGTATCAGGTGGACACCGTCCAAGGCTACCTGGAGGATCTGGGCTATACCTGCACCCAATACTCCTTCTCCGACTCCAACGACCTGTCCGCTGTGGCCTCCTCAGCCTGCACGGCCAGCGATGTCCTGTACGTTCCCACCGACAACACCGCTGCCAACAACGCCGAACTGATCGGCAACATCTCCCTGGACACCGGCACTCCCATCATCGCCGGTGAGGAGGGCATCTGCAAGGGCTGCGGCGTGGCCACGCTGACCATCAGCTACTATGACATCGGCTACAAAACCGGTGAGATGGCCTATGATATCCTGGTGAACGGCGCCGATCCCGCCACCATGCCCATCGAGTACGCCCCCCAGTTCACCCCCAAGTACAACCCCACCATGTGCGAGGCTCTGGGCCTGACCCCGCCCGACGGCTATGAGGCCATCGCCGAATAAGGACGAATGGACGGAGAACCGATAAAGAGCCGGCGGATGTTTTCAAATTCTTGTCTGCAAAACTTCCGCCTTCACCGGCGGGGAGCCCTCTCCGGGGCTCTCCGCCGCCCGGTCTCCGTCCTATGGGCGGCGTCTGCGGTATGCCACCCTTCCGCCCCGTCATCCAAATCTTATCAACACACTTTCAGCGGAAAAGGGGCTTCCCCTTTCCGCTGAACTTTGCTAGAATAGAGCAGCAAATTGCCTCCGGAAACAGCCGGGGGATTTTGGAGGGATTTCACTTGAACATCATGCATCTGGTCAACGCCCTGCCGGGTGTGGCCGCCCAGGGACTGATCTGGGGCATCATGGCCATCGGCGTCTACATCACGTTCCGGATCCTGGACGTGGCCGACCTGACGGTGGACGGCACCATGGCTACCGGCGGCGCCGCCTTCATCATGCTGACCATGGCGGGGGCGCCGGTGCCGCTGGCGATGCTGGGGGCGTTTCTGGCGGGTGTGCTGGCGGGACTGGTCACCGGCCTGTTCCACACCGCCTGCGGCATTCCGGCAATCCTCGCCGGTATCCTCACCCAGCTGGCCCTGTACTCCGTCAACCTGCGGATCATGGGACAGGCCAACCGGCCCGTCAGCTCCCGACAGTATGACCTGCTGGTGGACCAGCAGAGCGTCCGCTCCCTGAGCCTGGACAACCCCATCCTGGTGGTAGCCATTTTTGTGGCGGCGGTCATTGCCCTGCTGTACTGGTTCTTCGGCACGGAGCTGGGTGCCTCCCTGCGGGCTACTGGTTCCAACCCCAATATGTCCCGGGCCCAGGGCATCAACACCAACTTCACCAAGGTGCTGGGCCTGATGCTGTCCAACGGACTGGTGGCCCTGTCCTCCGCCCTGCTGGCCCAGTACCAGGGTTTCGCGGACGTGAACATGGGCCGGGGCGCCATCGTCATCGGCCTTGCCGCCGTCATCATCGGCGAGGTGATCTTCGGCAAAGTGTTCCGCAACTTTGCGCTGAAGATGCTGGCTGTGGCCATCGGCGCCATTTTGTACTACCTGGTGTACCAGGTGGTCATCTGGCTGGGCCTGAACACCGATGACATGAAGCTCATCACCGCCCTGATCGTGGCGGCCTTTCTGGCCATCCCCTACTGGAAGGGGAAATACGCCCACGTCAAGGTGCCCGCCGGGAGCGCCAATGCCGGAGCAAAAACAGGAGGGGATCAGGATGCTTGAGATCAAGGAGATCTGGAAGACGTTCAACGCCGGGACGGTCAATGAAAAGCAGGCCCTCCGGGGCGTCAGCCTGACGCTGAAGGACGGTGACTTCTGCACGGTCATCGGCGGCAATGGCGCCGGCAAGTCCACCATGCTCAATGCGGTGGCCGGCACCTTTTCTGTGGACAGCGGCGCCATCGTCATCGACGGGGTGGACGTGACCCGCCTGCCGGAGCACAAGCGGGCCAAATTCATCGGTCGGGTGTTTCAGGACCCTATGATGGGCACCGCCCCCACCATGCAGATCGAGGAAAATCTGGCGCTGGCGGCCCGCCGGGGCCAGCCCCGCGGCCTGGGCTGGGGCATCACCAAGACGGAGCGGGCGGACTACCGGGAGCTGCTGCGGGACCTGGGGCTGGGTCTGGAGGACCGTCTGACCAGCAAGGTGGGGCTCCTCTCCGGCGGCCAGCGCCAGGCGCTGACGCTTCTGATGGCCTCTTTGAAGCGGCCCAAGCTTTTGCTGCTGGACGAGCACACTGCCGCCCTGGACCCCAAGACCGCCGCCAAGGTTCTGGCTCTCTCCGACCGGATCGTGGAGGAAAACGGCCTCACCACCATGATGGTCACTCACAACATGAAGGACGCCATCGTCCACGGCAACCGGCTCATCATGATGTACGACGGCCGTATTGTCATCGACGTGTCCGGCGAGGAGAAGAAGAAGCTCACCGTTCCCGACCTGCTGGCCCTGTTCAGCAAAGTCAGCGGCTCTGACGAAGCCGACGACAAGCTGCTGCTTTCCTGAGCCGCGGAAAACCCGATTCAAACTGCATGTTACTCCCCGGCAGGGCCATCCTGCCGGGGTAGTTCTTGCCCCGGATTTTATCTCTTTAAAGCAGCAAAAAAGATTTGTGCAAAATCACGGTTGACATTTCCGCCGCCGCTTCGTATAATGCAAAGCAATCAAGCAAAACCGATGAGCAAGAGGAGTACCTGGTCAGGTCACCTTTCAGAGAGCCGTGGATGGTGGGATCACGGCAGAGAACTTTCCAGCGAATGGACTTGCGAGGGCAGCGCAAACGGCAAAATGCTCAGTAGCGTCTGACGGGGCCCGCACCCGTTATCCGGGCGGCGCGTATGAATGTACGTGGAACGAGCGGGCGCTTTGCGTCAACTTGGGTGGTACCGCAGGATGGTTTCAAGTCTTGTCCCAAATATGGGGCAGGGCTTTTTTTGATTCCCCTGATCGGTCCGGGAAAGGAGTATGGAGATATGAAACACAATACCAGACGATGGCGCGGCCTGTGCTGCAATATCAATTCCCTGAACGGACCCCTTTCAAATATTCTGTATCAAAGATTGGAGAATCTATTATGATGAATCTGCTGAAGAAGCTGGCCGCCTGCGGCCTGTCCCTGACCATGATCCTGTCCCTGGCCGCCTGCGGCGGCACCGATGACACCTCCTCCGGCGAAAGCGGCGGTGAGCCCGTCAAGTATCTGATCGGCATCAGCCAGTACGGCCAGCACGGCTCCCTGGACAACTGCCGGGAGGGTTTCCTCCAGGGCCTGGAGCAGGCCGGTCTGGTGGAGGGCACGGACTTTGAGGTGGACTACCAGAACGCCAACTTCGACGACAACCAGGCTACCCAAATCGGCCAGATGTTTTCCGCCGAGGACGCGGACCTGATGGTGGGCATCGCCACCAACTCCGCCATCGCCTGCTTCAATGCCGCGGAGGACAAGGACATCCCCGTGATCTTCACCGCCATCACCGACCCGGTGGGCGCCCACCTGGACGCGGGCAACATCACCGGCACTTCCGATGCCCTGCCGGTGGAGGGCCAGCTCCAGCTGATCCGGGCCCTGCAGCCGGATGCCGACACCATCGGCATCGTCTACACCACCAGCGAGGCCAACTCCGTCTACTCCATCAGCGTCTATGAGGAGCTGGCAACGGACTACGGCTTCACCATCGACGCGGTGGGCGTCACCTCCCAGGCAGAGGTCACCCAGGCGGTGGATACCTTGCTGTCCCATGGGGTGGACTGCCTGTCCAACCTGACGGACAACAATGTGGTGGGCGTGCTGGGCGCCATTCTGGAGAAGACGGACGAGGCGGGTATCCCTGTCTACGGTTCCGAGGTGGAGCAGGTAAAGCTGGGCTGCGTGGGCGGCGCGGGCCTGGACTACATCCAGCTGGGCATCCAGACCGGCCTGATGGCCGCCAAAGTCCTCACCGGCGAGGCCGCCTGTGAAGACCTGCCCTACGAGACCATCGAAAACTATGGCCTGTATATCAACTCCGACGCGGCGGCCGAGCTGGGCATCACCATTCCCGACGACATCGCCCAGGAGGCCCAGGAGTGCGCGGAATAACATCTGTAACATCCATTACCAAGGAGAACTCTTCATGAAGCTTGTCACCTATCGTCTCAGCGGCGCCGAGCATGTGGGCGCCCTCACCGCCGATGGAAAGGGCGTGCTGCCCCTCCCCGCCGCCGATATGAACACCTTGATCGAAACCATGACCCCTGCCGACCTCCGCTCTGCCGCCGCGGCGGCAGAGCGGGGCGGTGCGGTCCCGCTGTCAGATGTGGAGCTGCTGGCTCCCATCCCCCGCCCCCGGCAGGATGTGGTCTGCCTGGGCATGAACTACCGGGACCACGCGGAGGAATCCGCCCGGTACAGCGCCGATGCCTTCACCAAGAACAGTACAGCGGCGGTCTACTTCTCCAAGCGGGTCAGCGAGGCCGGGAAGCCCGACGGCGTCATCCCCCGTCACGCGGGCCTTACGGACCGGCTGGACTATGAGGCGGAGCTGGCGGTGGTGCTGGGCAAAGCCGCCCGGGACGTGAAAGCCGCCGATGCGGCAGACTACATCTTCGGCTACACCGTCCTTAACGACGTATCCGCCCGGGACCTGCAGACAGGCCATAAGCAGTGGTACTTCGGCAAGAGTCTGGACGGCTTCACGCCCATGGGCCCCGTGCTGGTCACCGCCGACGAGATCGCCTATCCCCCGGCGCTGGAGATCACCAGCCGGGTCAACGGCGAGCTGCGGCAGAAGTCCAATACCGCTCTGCTGATTACCTCCATCGGGCAGATCCTGGAGGAGCTGACCGGGGGAATGACGCTGCTGCCGGGCACCATCATCGCCACCGGCACCCCGGCGGGAGTGGGCATGGGCTTCGATCCGCCCAGATTCCTCCAGTCCGGCGACACGGTGGAATGCGCCATCGAGGGCATCGGCACCCTCTGCAGCACCGTGATCTGATCTTTTCACAAGGAGGCTTCTCATCTCATGGATGTGATGGAACTGCTGACCAGCACTCTGATCCAGGGGCTGATCTACGCCCTGATCTCCTACGGCGTGTATATCACCTATTCCATTCTGGACTTCCCGGATCTGGGGGTGGATGGCACGTTTCCCCTGGGGGCCGCTGTCACGGCGGTGCTGATGACCAAGGGCGTCGATCCCTGGCTGACCCTGCCCGCCTCCCTGATAGTGGGCGGTCTGGCGGGACTTTTCACCGGTCTGGTCCACGTGAAGCTGAAGGTGCGGAACCTGCTGGCGGGCATCATCACCATGACCGCCCTGTTCTCTGTGAACCTGCAGATCGCCGGGTCCAACCTGACCATCGACCGGGGTACGGACACCATCTTCACCTCTGCCCCGGTGATGGCCCTGTTTGGGGATCTCTCCCTCTCCGGGCGGAAGCTGATTGTGTCCCTGGCGCTGGTCATCGTCATCAAGCTGCTGCTGGACGCCTATTTCCACACGAAGTCCGGCCTGCTGCTGCGGGCTGTGGGCGACAACGCCACCCTGGTGACCACCTTGGCCAAGGACCGAGGCACAGTAAAGATCCTGGGGCTGGTGATCTCCAACGCCCTGGTGGCCTTCGGCGGCTGCATCGTCTGCCACGAAACCCGCAGCTTCTCCGCCACCATGGGTACCGGCCAGCTGGTGTACGGCCTGGCGGCGGTGATTATCGGTGTGTCCATCATACACTTCTACACCGGCACCCGGCTGGCCCGGGGACTGCGGAATTCCGGGCCCCTCCGCTTCCTGGGTTCCCCCCAGGGCACCACGGCGGTAGTGCTGGGCAGTGTGCTCTACAAGCTGTGCATCCAGGTAGCCATGAGCCTGGGACTGCCCACCAATATGATGAAGCTGATTACGGCTGCACTGTTCCTGCTGGTGCTGGTGCTGTCCGGCCGGAAGGGGGAGGCGATCATCCATGCTTGAAGTACGGGACATCACGAAGATCTACAACCCCGGCACCCTGACGGAGCAGCGGCTGTTCGAGCACTTCTCCCTGACAGTGGAGGAGGGCCAGTTCGTGGCCATCGTGGGCAGCAATGGCAGCGGCAAGACCTCCCTGCTGAACATCATCTGCGGCTCTATCCCCATCGAGGGCGGCGACGTGCTGGTGGGCAGCCGGAGCATCTCCAAGCTGAAGGACTACCAGCGGTACGCCACCATGGGCCGGGTCTACCAGGACCCCGCCGCCGGCACCTGCCCCAACCTCACCATGCTGGAAAATCTGTCCCTGGCGGATAACAAGGGCGGGGCCTACGGCCTGGGCCGGGGCGTCAATAGAAAGCGCATCGACTTCTATCGCCAGCAGCTGGCCTCCCTGGGCCTGGGACTGGAGGATAAGCTGGATGTGCGGATGGGGGCCCTCTCCGGCGGCCAGCGGCAGGCTGTGGCGCTGCTGATGGCCACTATGACGCCGCTGAAGTTCCTGATCCTGGACGAGCACACGGCGGCCCTGGACCCCAAGACCGCTGAGGTCATCATGGCCCTGACGGACAGAGTCATCCGTGAAAAGCATTTGACGGCCATGATGGTCACCCACAACCTCCGCTACGCGGTGGAGTACGGAGACCGGATCCTGATGATGAACCGGGGCCGGGTGGTGCTGGACCGGGCCGGAGCGGAAAAGCGGGCCACCTCTATGGACGATATCCTGACCATGTTCAATCAGATCTCTCTGGAGACCGGGAATTGAGGAAAAAAAGCGGGCATCCTTTGGATGCCCGCCTTTTTACTCCTTTTCCAGCTCATAGCCCATGGCCGTCAGCTCCCGTCGGATCTGCTCCACATGGGCGGCGTCCCGGGTCTCCAGCACCATGGAGACCATGCAGGCTCCCACGTCGGAATGCTGATCCTCCCGGGCATGGTTGATGCTGAGGATGTTGGCGCCGCTGTCCGCCACCACCTTCAAAAGCTGCAGCAGGCTGCCGGGCTTATCCGCCACCTTCGTGCTGATCTCTGCGATCCGCCCGGCCTTGGACAGGCCCTTGGTGATGATCCGGGACAGCGTGGTCACGTCCACATTGCCGCCGGAGACCACGCACACGGTTTTCTTCTCCGACGTGTCCACCTTGCCGAACATCACCGCCGCCACCGGCACGGCGCCGGCGCCCTCCGCCACGGTCTTCTGCCCCTCCATCAGCGCCAGGATGGCGGAGGCGATCTCGTCCTCGCTGACAGTGACCACCTCATCCACATACTGCTGGCACAGGGCAAAGGTCAGATCACCCGGCTTCTTCACCGCGATGCCGTCCGCAATGGTGGACACGCTCCGCAGCTCCGTGGGGCCCCCGGCGTGGCGGGACAGGTACATGGACGCCGCGCCCGCCGCCTGAACGCCCACGATCCGGCAGTCCGGCTTCAGCTGCTTCACCGCAAAGGCGATGCCGCCGATGAGGCCGCCGCCCCCGATGGGCACCACGATCTGCTCCACGTCCGGCAGCTGCTCCAGGATCTCCAGGCCGATGGTGCCCTGGCCGGCGATCACCAGCGGGTCGTTGAAAGGGTGGGCGAAGGTGTAGCCCTGCTCCTTTGTCAGCCGCTCCGCCTCCGCCGCCGCGTCGTCATAGACGCCGGGCACCAGCACCACCTCTGCGCCGTAGCCACGGGTGGCCTCCACCTTGCTGATGGGCGCCCCGGCGGGCATGCAGATCACCGCCTTGATCCCCAGCCGGGATGCGGACAGGGCAATGCCCTGGGCGTGGTTCCCCGCAGAGCAGGCGATGACGCCCCGGGCCGCCTCCTCCGGCGTCAGGCTGCGGATCTTGTTGTAGGCGCCCCGGAGCTTGAAGGCCCCGGTCAGCTGCAGGTTTTCCGCCTTGATGTACACGTTCTCCCCAAATTTCGGGGCCCTGTCCAGCGGTGTCCGCCGGGCGATGCCCCGCAGGGCCTCCTGGGCCTCCCGGACCATATCCAAAGTCAGCATGGACTCCCCTCCCACGTCTTTCTTATGCTTCATTATATCGGCGTGCCCGGCAGAATACAATGCACAACTCCTCCAATGTTTTTCATCCAATGACATCGTTTTTACAGTTTGTCTTTACACAAAGGACATCCATATTCTCTCCGCGGGCAGCAAGGCGTTCCTCCGCCTGCTGCGGCACGGAAAGTTTTCAATTCATCTCTATACAAATCTTCCGAAAATTGCTATAATGAATCAAATTTTGTCGAAGGAGGAGTGTCCGTGAAACCGCACCGGAAAGCGGCCCCCGCGGAGGCCGCGGCCGCTGGCCGCCAGGAGATGCCCCGCTGTGCCCCCAAGGCGGACAGCGGCCTCTCCTCCGCCCAGGCTCAGGCCCTGGCGGAGGCCGGCTGGGACAACCGCCCGGTGGAGTCTCCCACCAAAAGCGATAAGCAGATCATCCGGGAGAATATCTTCACCTACTTCAACCTGATTTTCGTGGTTCTGGCGGTGTGCCTGCTGCTGGTAGGGGACTGGAAGGACATGACCTTCCTCCTCATCGTGGCAGCCAATGCCGTCATCGGCATCGTCCAGCAGCTGCGCTCCAAACGCACCATTGAGAAGCTGTCCCTCCTCTCCGCCGCGAAGGTGCGGATCATTCGGGACGGAAAGGTCCGGGAGCTGCCGGTGGACCAGCTGGTGCGGGAGGACGTGGTAGAGCTCACCGCCGGCTGCCAGATCCCTGCGGACGGACCGGTCCTCACCGGGCAGGTGCAGGTGAACGAGGCCCTCATCACCGGCGAGGCGGACGCCGTCACCAAGGAGCCTGGGGACCAGCTGCTGTCCGGCAGCTTCGTCATCTCCGGCAAGTGCCGGGCCCGGATGGACCAGGTGGGAGCAGACTCCTACGCCTCCAAGCTGACGCTGGCGGCCAAGAAAGATGGCGGCCCCGGCAAAAGCGAGATGATGCGCTCCCTGGACAGCCTGATCCGCTTCATCGGTATCGTGTTGATCCCCATCGGCGCAGCGTTGTTCTACAACCAGTTCGTCAATCAGGATCTGGGCCTGCGGCAGTCCGTGGTCAGCACGGTGGCGGCCCTGATCGGCATGATCCCGGAGGGACTGTTCCTCCTGACCAGCGTTGCCCTGGCGGTCAGCGTGGTGCGGCTGGCCCAGAATCGGACGCTGATCCACGAGATGAACGCCATCGAGACCCTGGCCCGGGTGGACGTGCTGTGCGTGGACAAGACCGGCACCGTCACCAGTCCTCAAATGCAAGTGCGGGAGGTGGTGCCCCTGGACCCGGAGTCCTGTTCCGACACGGACATCACCGACATTCTGGGTGCCTTTTACCGGGTGCTGGATCCGGATAACGACACGGCGAAGGCCATCGCGGACAAGTTTCCCCGGGGGCCCGGCTGGCCGGACCGGGGAGCCGTGCCCTTCACCTCCGCCACCAAGTGGAGCGCCGTGAATTTCCTGGACCGGGGGGCTTATGTGGTGGGCGCACCGGAGTATATCCTGGGGCAGGACTTCGCCGCCCTGGAAAAGCGTACTGCCCCCTACGCCGCCCAGGGCTGCCGGGTACTGCTGCTGGCCCAGTGCGACGGGGCGGAGATCGGGCGCCTCCACGGCGTGGTGATCCCCCTGGCCCTGCTGGTGCTGGAGAATCCCATCCGCCCCAACGCTCCCAAAGTCTTCGATTACTTCCACACCCAGGGCGTGGATGTGAAGGTCATCTCCGGCGACAACCCGGTGACCGTCTCCGCTGTGGCGGCCCAGGCAGGCATCCGGAACGCAGAGCAGTGGGTGGACGCCCGGGAGCTCCAGACGGATCAAGACATCGCCGCGGCCGTGCGGGAGTACACTGTGTTTGGCCGAGTGGTCCCCAACCAGAAGCGGAAGATCGTCCGGGCCCTCCAGAGCCAGGGCCACACGGTGGCCATGACCGGCGACGGTGTGAATGACGTGCTGGCATTGAAGGACGCCGACTGCGGCGTGGCCATGGCCTCCGGCGCGGATGCCGCCTGCCAGGTGGCCCAGCTGGTGCTGCTGGACAGTGACTTTGCCGCCATGCCCAAGGTGGTGGCGGAGGGCCGCCGGGTCATCAACAATATCCAGCGGGCCTCGGCATTGTACCTGGTGAAGAACATTCTGTCCTTCTTTCTGGCCCTCATCACCCTGTTCGCCGCCTTCCCCTATCCCTTTGTTCCCATCCAGCTGACGCTGATCTCCGCCCTGACCATCGGCGTGCCCTCCTTCTTCCTGGCGCTGGAGCCCAACCACGACCTGGTGAAGGGCAAGTTCCTCCACAATGTGCTGCGGCGGGCTTTTCCCGGCGGTCTCACAGCCATCTTCGTCATCCTCTTTGCGGAGCTGTTCGTCTACACCTTCGACCTGACGCTGGCAGAGCTCTCCACCATCTGCGTGATCCTGATGGCGGTAAACGGTCTCATGGTGATCTACTACGCTGCCCGACCCCTGGATGCCAAGCGGCTGGTGCTGCTGGTGGCCATGAGTGCGGCCATGTTCGTGGCGGTGGTGTTCTATGGGGCGTTCTTCTCTCTCTCCTCCCTGTCCTTTGCAGCCTGGCTGGTGCTGATCGTGCTGGTGCTGCTGGTGGTGCCCATCCAGATGGGCCTGGAGTGGTGCTTTGACCGCTGCACCACGGCCCTGGACCGCCGCCGGGAGCGGCTGGCAAAGCGCCGCCGCGCTCCCCGCAGACCCCGGCCGGCGCACCGCTCCCGGCGCCGTCGGTGATCTTTCCCACGCCAAATAGAGCGGACCGTGGAAAACCACGGTCCGCTTTCTTCATTGGGTCAGCAGGCGGAGCATCTCCTCCGCCGGGTCCACCAGCGGCAGCCCTGTCCGGGCCGCCAGGGCCTCCTTAAAATAGGGGAAGTGCGTGCAGCCCAGCACCAGCGCCTCCATCCCGCCGTCGGCAAACCACGCTGCCAGCGCCGCCAGACGGTGGCGTTCCACCAGCTCCTCCGGCGGCATCCCCGCCTCCACGGCCAGCACCACCGGCAGCGCACAGGCCCCCAGCAGATCCAGGGCGGGATTGGCCTCCAGCAATACTTTCTCGATGCCGGAGAGTCCCTGGGCGTTGGCGGCGATGACCCCCAGCGCCCGGTAGCGGAGCGCCAGCCGCCGGTACACGTCCAGCGGCGTCACGATCCGCATCCCCGTCTCCTCCGCAAGCCCCGGGAAATCCACTGCCGCAGACAGGGAGTTGCAGTAGACGAAAGCCCGCCGACAGCCCTGGGCCATGGCGCCCCTCAGCACCGCCAGGGCCTGGCGGCGCTTGTCCGCTGCCGGGGCGTGCTGAAAGGCAGTCTGCTCCCTGGGTCCCCGGGAGAGGGGAAACGGCACGCCCGGCAGCCCCCGTTCCTCCAGATATGCCACGCCCATCCGGGTGTCCACCGGTGTGCCGGCCAATACAGCAATAGGTCCGTTCATGGCGATCCTCCTCTCCTCATCCCAGCTTCCGCGGAAAGTTGCCGAATACCCGGACGCCCTCCTGCACAGTCAAAAACGCGTGGGGGTCCACAGAGTGCACCATGTGGAGCAGCTCCTCGATCTCATATTTGGAGAGGCACACGCACAACACACGGACATCGTCCTTGGTGTAGGCGCCCACGCCGTCCCAGTAGGTCACGCTCCGCCCTAGCTGTTTGATAATGAAGTCCGCCAGGACGCTCTCGTCCTCCCGCGTGAAAATCAGGGCTTGAACGGTGACATTCTGCTGGTGCATCCTGTCCAGGATCATGGAGTTTGCGAAGTTGTAAATCACGGAGTAAATGGCGACCTCCGGGTCAAACAGGATCAGGATGGCCGTATAAAGCAGGGCATTGAAGCCCAGCGCAAATTTACCCACCGTAAAAGCACTGTCCCGCTTGCTCATGATGAGTCCCAGCACGTCCAGTCCGCCGCCGCTGCCGCCGCAGGTGAGGACGATTCCGCTGCCGATCCCGGTGAGGATGCCGCCCAGCAGGCAGGCCGTCAGATAATCGTCCACAATGGGCTGCGTGGGAATGGGAATGATGCTGTAAAAAACAGAGTAGGATACCGTACAGATGATGGTCCGCACCGCCAGTCCCCTGCCCAGGTTCCGATACCCGATCATGAGCAGCGGGATGTTCAGCAGAAAATAGAGGACGCCTGCGATGTCGTAGGCCCCGAAGCTCACGCCCAGGAAGTCCTGCAGCAGCGTTCGCACCAGTTGGCAGAAGCCCAGCAGGCCGCCGGTGTACAGGCTCAGGGGGACAATGAAGAGATTCAGCGCCGCGGCCGCGATCAGCTCGCCCAGCACGGCGAGCACCAGCCGCAGGATTCGGTTGTGCAGGGTAGTGTACAGCATGGGTAAAACCTCCCTTGGGAGTGCAGCTCCCTTCTGCGGATATCCATGGTCCCTCTTTGATACCGATTATACGGTGTATCCCGCAAAACCTCAAGAGGGAAAATTACAGGGCGTACCGCAGGCAGCGGTACAGCCGCTGTTTAGCCCGCTTCACCGTGCGGGAGACGGTGGAGCGGTTCACCCCCAGCTTTTGAGCAATCTGGGACATTTTCAGTCCCCGGTCGTAATAGAGGAACACCATCTCCCGCTGCCGGGGCGTCAGCTCCTGCTCCCGGGCCCGGCGCAGGCCGCGCCGCAGCCGCTCCAGCTGCTCACTGTTATCCTCCGCATGGTCCCGCAGCCAGACGGTCATGTCCCCGATCCACTCGCTGCTGCGGGCGTCAAAGCGTGTATCTCTCATGTCTGTGATAGCTCCTGTCGTAATAATGGGCCGTCAGCGCCGCCAGCTCCCGGGTCTCCTGCAGCAGCGGCGTCAGCTCTGTGATCCGCCGCCGCAGAAGGCGGCGGTCCTCCTCGTCCTTCAGCTCCCGCGCCGCCTGCCGCAGCTCGCCGATCCGCCGCCGCAGGGCGGCCGCGCTCTCCGCGTAGAGGGCGGACATCTCCAGCAGCGTCATGGCGCCGCCTCCCTTCCCCGCACCTGGCGGAAGGGAGCCAGCTCCGCCCGGGCGAACACCGGGAGGCAGGCCCCACATACGCTGCTGCCGTTGCAGTACCAGTAGTCCTCTCCCTCTGTGATCTCCAGCCCGCAGAGCGAGCAGCGCAGCGTCCGCCGTCGGCGGGTATGTTCCTTTGTTTCCAAATGCGATGCTCCTTTCCTGTATACAGATCCCGGCAAGTCTCATGTGCCCCGCCGGCAAAATGAAAAAAACGGGTGGAAAAGCAAAAATTTTCTGTTGACAAACAGGCGCTTATCTGGTAAGATAAATTCTGCTGTTGGAACTGCTGGTGTAGCTCAGCTGGTAGAGCAGCTGATTTGTAATCAGCAGGTCGGGGGTTCGAATCCGTCCACCAGCTCCAGTTTTAATATGGGGGAATTCCAGAGCGGTCAAATGGGGCAGACTGTAAATCTGTTGCCTTCGGCTTCGGTGGTTCGAATCCACCTTCCCCCACCAAAAAGGTGCCTGCAATCGCGGGCGCTTTTTTCATTTTGATAAACAAGATACTTGTAAATTTTTATTTATTTTACAAGTATCTTGTTTACAGCTATACAGTAGCACAAGTTTTTTTGAAAGTCAAGTATAATTTTACAAGTTTCTTGTAAAATTGGATTGACAGCTTCCTTGAAATCCGATAGGATACTGTCAAGAACATCGGAAAGGATGGGATCCATGGCATTTGGAGACCGGATCAAAGCCCGTCGGGAGGAGCTGGCTCTCTCCCGCCCCCAGCTGGCGGATCGGCTGGGCGTCACACCGTCCACTGTCAGCAACTACGAGACCGGTGTCAGCTTCCCTAAGGAGGAGATGATGCTCCGGCTGTTCGACTGTCTGGAGACGGACCCCAACACCTTGTTTCAGGACAGCTTTCGCCGCGGCGCGGACGTCCTGACTGAGCGGGAGCGGCAGCTGCTGGAGCAGTATCGCTCCCTCTCTCCCCTGGGGCGGGAGAGCGTCCAGACGATGGTGGAGGCGCTGCGGGCCTGTCAGCAGGAATCCGCAGCCCCGGAGCAGGAGCCCCGGGTCATTCCCCTGTACCGGACCCCTGCGGCGGCCGGTTATGCGGCGCCAGTGTTCGGCGAGGATTTCGACTACCTCCAGGTCACAGACGGCGTGCCTCAGGCCGCAGAGTTTGCTGTGCGTATCCAGGGGGACTCCATGGTCCCCTACATCCCGGACGGCTCCGTGGTCTATGTGAATCGCGATCCCCTGAAGGCCGGGGACGTGGGGATCTTCTGCGTGGACGGGGATATCTTCTGCAAGCAGTATTACAAGGATCCCGCCGGAACGGTGTATCTTTTCTCCCTAAACCGGGCGCGGGCCGATGCGGACGTGGTACTCACCGCCGGCAGCGGCCGGACGCTCGCCTGCTTCGGCCGGGTGATCCTCCACGCGCTGCCGCTGCCGGGGCGGACGTAACGGAGAGCCGGGCGCCGCCTATGCGGCGCCCGGCTCTCTTGTTCGGCAGTCTTCAAACGATGAACCCGCCGTCGGCGGCGAGGATTTGCCCCGTGAGGAAGGATGCCTTGTCGGAGGCCAGAAAGGCAACGGCGTGGGCCACGTCCTCCGGCGTCCCCAGCCGTCCCAGAGGCGTCTGCTCCGCCAGATCCCGCAGGGTCTCCTGTCCCAGAACCTGAACCATGTCGGTGTTGATGACGCCGGGAGCCACGCAGTTGACCCGGATGTGGGAGGGCGCCAGCTCCAGCGCCAGGGACCGGGTCAGCCCCACGAGAGCGGCTTTGGTGCAGGCATACGCCACCTCGCAGGAGGCTCCCCGCAGTCCCCAGATGGATGAGATGTTGACGATGCAGCCCGCCTTCTCATGGAGCATGTGGGGCAGTACTGCCTGGATGGTGTTCCGGGCGCCGCCCAGGTTCACGCCCAGATAGCGATTCCACTGGGCATCTGTGATATCCTGAAATTGGATCTGCCCCGCAATGCCGGCGTTGTTCACCAGCAGGCTCACGGGTCCCAGCTCCGCTTCCGCAGTGCGAACCATCGTCTCCACAGCCGCCCGGTCCGCCACATCCGCCTGAACTGCAATGGCATTTCCACCATGGTTCCGGATTTTTTCTGCCAGCGTCTCCGCCTCCTGCCGGTGCGTCAGGTAATTGATACAGACAGCATGTCCCGCCTCCGCCAGCTCTGCCGCAATCGCTCTCCCGATCCCCCGGGAAGCCCCAGTGACCAATGCCACACGATTCATAGTGATCCTCCTGTCATAGTGCTGTCAGCAGTATAACAAAAAAAACAGGATCGCGCAAGAAAAGTGTTGACAAAAGGTGCGTTTTCGTGTATCCTATATACGTTCCGTTTTGGACGATTAGCTCAGCTGGCTAGAGCACCTGCTTGACGTGCAGGGGGTCACAGGTTCGAGTCCTGTATCGTCCACCATCGAAAGTTCCGCTTTCTGTTGAAAGCGGAACTTTTTTATAATTTTTTCGCAATTTTCATGCGTGTTATGTAACCTTATTTTATCCCTGACCACTCAACCAGCCACAGTCAGGAAAAATACGGGCCTCCGAGAGCAGTTCGCCCTGGGAGGCCCGTTTGTTCAACCTGCCAGTTCTGCCTGCTTCCGCCGCTTTTTCTCGGCGGCGATCTCCGCGATCAGCCGGGCCAACTTCTCCTTGCACGCCGCCTCTGTATGGACGGAGACGTTGGTGCCATTCGTTTCCCGTTCACTTTCGGGGAGTAGAGAGGCTGGGACGCTCCAGTTCCCAGAAAAACCGCTGGTGCAGGGCCTTCATGTAGTCGTTCATACGTGTCGCCTCCCTTGTTCAGCAACACAACATACCACAGAAACAGAGAATAGCCAGGGCTCCGGCGCACCGGGCCGCGGACTCCGCTTTCTTCCAGGAGACTAATAGCGGAACCCGTAATCGTCTTATTTCTCAGACACCTGCACTCGGCTCTCCGCTCCCCCACTCACCTCCAGAAATGCGCAGAGGGACTGCTTGCTTATCGTGTAATACTTGGGCGGGTCCAAGAACAGAAACAGAATCCGGATGGCAGTCTCCTCGCCGGTGTCGGCATCCATGGCCGCAGGAATCCCATCGATAGTTTTCCATCGCACCGCCGGTAGTACCCGGTATAGTCCCGCCCGCCCAGCATACCCTCCCCCCATTCCATGTTCTGCTTTCAGTATAGTGGGGTAAGGAGCATCTGCAAAGCATTCACATCTCATCATCTGATTTTATGGGTAAGTGTGAGCAGAGGGGCGACCGTTTGGCTGCCCCTCTGTTTCACGTTTACATTACTGCACTTCTGATGAATATTTATAGTGCCCCACAGAGCAACTTGCAGTCCTGAGAAAGAAAACTTATGGTGCCAGGAAACTGGCTCCCGTGTATAGCCAGTTGACGCATACAGACGTACGGGCACCGCCTCGGGAAGAAAAGATTCGGATCTCACACATGGACCAAAGACCGGTAGAGGGCTCTTGTTGCCGGATTCGTGTCCAGTGCATCTCCTGAGACTGGCTGTAGATCAGATCATCCACTACGAACACACCTGAGATTGTCAGGTTGTCATTGGTCTGGCTGTCAATAGAAGCTCCATCGTAAATACTTGCGCGGCGAATATCGGCCACAATAGACGTTCCTGTTACCGCAGGCTGGAGGGAAAAGCGGAGTGAAGTGGCCGAAGTGTTCTGCAAGGTCATGTTCAGCGCCTCCAGAGGAACCGTCAAGACACTTCCAGCAGAGGACAGATTTGCGTTGTAAACCTCCGGAACAGCTTTTAGATTGGGAGTCAGGAAATCTGTCTCCGCAGTTTTAAACCGAACCTTGTAGACAGTAGGTGTATTTTGCTCCACTGTAATTTCAGGAGTCTGCCCAGGGATGCCCTGCGGTCCTTCGGGTCCAACTTCACCAGGTTCACCTTTCGGCCCCTCGGGGCCAACGGGAACCACAAAGTCCAGGGAGATCCCGGTGTCTGTCGGATTGGCGGTGACGGCTGCGGCAGTACCGGAGGAGACAGTTCCCACAGTGACGGTAGGTGTCGTGCCCGCGGGTCCCTGAGGGCCAAGTTCACCCTGAGGCCCGGTTTCGCCCCGCTCGCCCTGAGGCCCTTCCGGGCCCTGGGGACCTGTCGGGCCGGATTCTCCCTGAGGGCCTGCAGGACCGACGGGAACCACGAAGTCCAAGGAGATCCCGGTGTCCGTCGGATTGGCGGTGACGGCTGCGGTAGTACCGGAGGAGACAGTTCCCACAGTGACGGTAGGCGTTGTGCCCGCGGGTCCCTGAGGGCCAAGTTCACCCTGAGGCCCTTCCGGGCCCTGAGGACCTGTCGGGCCGGATTCTCCCTGAGGGCCTGCAGGACCGACGGGAACCACGAAGTCCAGGGAGATCCCGGTGTCCGTCGGATTGGCGGTGACGGCTGCGGCAGTACCGGAGGAGACAGTTCCCACAGTGACGGTAGGCGTTGTGCCTGCGGGTCCCTGAGGACCAAGTTCACCCTGAGGGCCGGTTTCACCCCGCTCACCCTGGGGGCCTGCCGGACCTTGGGGACCTGTCAGGCCGGATTCTCCCTGAGGGCCTGCAGGGCCGACGGGAACCACGAAGTCCAGGGAGATCCCGGTGTCCGTCGGATTGGCGGTGACGGCTGCGGCAGTACCGGAGGAGACAGTTCCCACAGTGACGGTAGGCGTTGTGCCCGCAGGTCCCTGAGGGCCGGTTTCGCCCCGCTCGCCCTGAGGCCCTTCCGGGCCCTGGGGACCTGTCAGGCCGGATTCTCCCTGAGGGCCTGCAGGGCCGACGGGAACCACGAAGTCCAGGGAGATCCCGGTGTCCGTCGGATTGGCGGTGACGGTTGCGGCAGTACCGGAGGAGACAGTTCCCACAGTGACGGTAGGTGTCGTGCCCGCGGGGCCCTGAGGGCCAGGTTCACCCTGAGGGCCGGTTTCACCCCGCTCACCCTGGGGTCCTGCCGGACCTTGAGGGCCGCTTTCGCCACGCTCGCCTTGGGGCCCTGCCGGACCGATGGGGCCCTGTTCTCCCTGTGGTCCGGGACAGCCGCGATCTCCTTGGAGTCCTTGAGGGCCGGTCTCACCAGGAAGCCCTTGCTCACCCTGAGGTCCCTGTTCTCCTTGAGGGCCGCGGTCGCCCGGAATACCTCTTTCCCCCCTGGGGCCGACTGGGCCAGCCGGTCCCGGATCACCCTTAGGCCCTACGGGGCCGCGGTCGCCTTTGGGGCCCATGGGGCCGGGATCCCCGCGGACACCCTGCGGTCCGATATCTCCTGTGTCTCCTTTTGGCCCCATATCGCCCCGAATACCCTGAGGCCCCGGGAGTCCCTGAGGGCCCACCATTCCTTTTGGGCCCATGGGACCGGGACAGCCCTGCTCACCCTTTGGCCCCTGGGGACCACGCTCTCCGCGGGGGCCGCGTTCACCCTGGGGCCCGCGTTCGCCCTGCGGCCCACGTTCACCTTGGGGGCCGCGTTCACCGGAGAGAATGGGGCAAAAACACTGACAGGAGGAGTCTCTGTCAGGTGCAGAGCCGCAATGACGTTCTTTATTTAAATTGTTGTTGGGAAAATAATTCATCTCATTGACCTCTCATCCAAAGTAAGGGAACTGTGGTTATAGCTAAAGTTGCTTTTTGTCTGTGTCCTTCTCGATCTTTTCATTCAGGCGCTGACTCTGTGTGCCGAAATAGAATGCGATGACAACTGAAAAAATTGTTAAAAAATCTTGGTTGGAAATTCGATCCAAAACAGCGAGATAGGCAAATACTACCGTCAAGACAAGCGTTACAATGCTTTTAACACACAGAAGGTTGCTGAATTTCTTCAAGAGAGCAGACATTACAATCGTTCCTTTCTCATAAGGCCTATGCTCATGGTATGCTATGCACATGGTGGGGCTGAAGTGTGTGGTTTTGCTTCAGGGAAATTCGTCTGCATATAGTCGTCCATCACTCTAAACGGCATTTCCATGGCAATCTAACTGCTGGAAAATTCGGCATTTCGGGGCAAAGAGAGACATCTGCCTGTCCAGGGCTGAAAAACGAGCCCGCTTTTCAGCAGGCTCGCTTAATGGAACCATTCTCCCTTCAATGTTCTGTGAGTGTCCGGTGCACTCTCCGGCAGAAGTTTCTCCGCCTCTTCTTTGTCCTCCAGTTCGGCTGGTATTCATACAGCACGACAGGGTGTTCCACATCCCTGCGGTCCGGTACAGCCGCATATAGCATTTGCTCCGGATAGTCCGGCCCTCCAGCTTCAAAACTTGCGGAGCTGCCAGAGATTCGGGCAGTCTTCTTTTCAGCTTTCAAGATGGGCATTTCCGTTTCTGCCGTGTGCAATTTTGACAAGCGTATGTATGCCCGAATCCTCACCTGTGTGGGGATCATGACTCATGTCCGCCGGACTTTTCTGCCAATCCCCTCCATGGGCGATCCGAAGCATACACGCCCAGATTCAGAAAGCCGGTGCTCCATCATCTCAATAGTGACATTTTCGGGCGGAAGCTCCTCCACTTGTAGGGACCGCTCCTGCCGGATATGGGGCTCTGCCGCGGTTCCCCTTATAGCAGCTCTGATAGACAACCATGCCTCCGTCTCATCAAGTATCGGGCTCAGTTGACCCGCCAATTCCTCTTTCATCTGTTCAGAGAATGCCCACAGGCTTTCTTTTGGCAAGACGCACCTGTTCCATCAGCCATTCCAGCTTCCGGTTTCGTTCCGTATACCCCGCGCTCTTTCGAAGCAGTTCATCCTATTCCGCACGGGAGAGCGTTACCAACTCCGTGCTGTTCATCTGTGTATTGGTCTTGTTTTTGCAAATTTGGTGGCTAAAAATTACCCGGAAAGTTATCATTTTCAATGCTTTTGACAATTAAGGATACTGCTGGTAACTTAACCTCCGAGCCTCTGCGCTGTTCCGAGGCCACTGGAAGCTTCCAGCCTCCAACCGCTTCGTGACCAGTACAAATCCATCCTCTTCCCAATAAAGCCTCTTGATCCAGTCCTGCCTATAACCACAGGGCAAAAACAGCGTACCGCTGAACGGAGCTAAACGGAACTTCTGCTGTACCAATGTCGCAAAGCCGCCAATCCCGTTCCGCAAATCCGCATACCCACAGGCAATATAAATCTGCCCTGCTCCCACAAGGTCATTCAGCATCCCTCAGCCCCCAGCACAACGCTTCCTCGGCCGCGCTGTCTGCTCGGATGTAAATCCCCACTTCAACTGCTCCGGTTTTAATCCCGGCAATCACCTTGCCTCGGCTCCCACGCAATTCCGAGGCGGTAATTTCCGCGAATACCGGCGCTGCTTCCGGCATCCGCCCCTCTTTCTGCCTGTTTTGGTTTTCGCTGTTTGTGCCGTACAGCTCCCGCTCTCACCGCTGGTATATCTTTGGACCGACACCGTGTTCCAAGCACCATTCACTTACTCGTCTCCCCCTGTTTCGGCAACCTTCTATCTGCTTCTTCCACGTTTCAAGCCGCGCCTCATGTCAGGCTGCTCTCATTGCCATTTGATTCACCTACTTCTGTTTATCCGTCCTTCTTTATTATATTGCGCCTGGGCAATCCGCTTTTCTATTTGACACTTGTTTTTATGGCGCTTAGAAGCCGTAGCGATATCCACTTTTCTATCGTAATACAGAAAGCCCGGGCGGAAAAAATCCGCCCGGGCTTTCTGTCAAATTGATTTTTGAGCTCCTTACTCGTACCGGCTCCAGTCGGGAGCGCGGTTCAGGTCGGTCCAGCTCTCATAGACCCGGTCCTTGGTGACAAAGTCGTGGGAGTTGGTGGCCTCCTGGATGGCTAGGTAGAACCAGTCGCTCTCGTGGCAGTCGGTCCAGGTGTTCATACCGGAGAGCAGATCGTCCGTGTCCTCCGGCAGGCGGCACAGCACCCGGTTGATCATGGTCACCGCCTGGGCGCGGGTGATGTACTGGTCGGGCCGGAAGGAGCCGTCGCTGTATCCCTGGATCCAGCCCAGCGCCGCGGCGCGGCTGATCTCGTCCTCCGCCCAGTGGTCGGCGGTGTCCGTAAAGGTGGTGACGCCGGCGACGCCGCTGTCGTCGAACCGGGCGCAGATGGCCGCGAATTCGGCGCGGGTGATGTTAGCGTCGGGGTCGAACAGGCCGGAGTTGCGGCCGTTGATGACGCCCAGCCGGGCCATGGTGGAGATGGCCGTGTTGGCCCAGTAGTCCTCGTTCACATCCGGGAAGGCGTTGGACGTGGTGAGATTGTTGTCCCGCACATCCTCGTCCAGCAGGCGGAAGAAGATGGTGGCCACCTGGGCCCGGGTGATGTTGGCGTTGGGCCGCACAGAGCCGTCAGAATAGCCCTGGATGTAGGCGTAGTGGTCGTCGCCGTTCAGCATGCCGGGCACGGAGGTCTCCGTCCAGCCGGCGAACAGCGTCACGGAGGAGGTCACCCGCAGAGTCTCATCCTCGTCCACCCGTATGGTCAGGCGGCTGTCCTTGTACCAACCGGTAAAGCGGTAGCCGGGCCGGGTGGGGATGTGGGCGCCGTACTCCTCATCATCGTACACATTGAGGGAGAAGCTCCTTCCGTCTTCATCGATGGGGTCGAAGCGGGTGCCGCCATTGGAGTCGAACCTCAGATAGGGATCGCTGTCATGGCCGCCACCGTCTCCGAAGCTATCGCGGGCAAAGGTTGCAGAAATAGTGTGGTTTGCATTAACATCCGTAAATGTATAGCTATCGACTGCTCCTACGCTCTTTTCATCCACTTTCACATTGGCAATGGTATAGCCGCCGTTCGGCGTGATGGTGAAAATCTTGTCCGCACCCTCGGCCACAGCAACGCTGCCGCGGGGGCTGATGGAGCCGCCGTCACCGGCGGAGGCGGTGATAGTGAAGGTCTGCGCGTTCTCCTGCCAGACAACAGCGAAAGGAGAGAATCCGGAACGGTCCACATCAAATTCGATACCATTGGCGTCAAATTCAGCGGTTATAACCTCCGGCTCACAGGCTTCAATGGCATCCGTCACCTCGGCCTGACCGGCAATGCCATATTCCCGGTGCAGGCCCGGAAAGTGGATGACCTGTACATCCAGGTCATTTGCGTTATCCATTGTCACACCGTCGGGATATGGCAAATAGATTGTGGTGCCATAGCTGGCAGAAACCCAGGCGTTGCCGTTGTAGGCGTCCACCAGATCCAGGTAGTGAAAGTCGTAGCGGTAGGTTTTGCCATCGGACAACTCATTCAGAAGATCAGAATCCTCTGCCTTTTGTTCCAGCAGAGCCTGGCGGTCCGTGCCGTCATCATCAATCAGCAGCGAGTCATCCAGGAGTTGGATACCGGCGATATCCTCGATCTCAAAGTCTTCGTTATCGTTGGTGTAGAAAGACGGCTGATACACGGTTCCCCATGAGCTGGTTTGTGTCTTTGCAATCGCCTCGGCGTGGATCACAGCCTTGGTGGGCTCTGCGGTCAACAACACATATGTATTGGCGCCGTCCTGCGCTTCCTCAATATCCTGCGTATGGCGGACGATTAGTGTACCCGCACCGTCAAGGTTTACATTGTTGCCATTCACCCGAACGTCCTCATTGGTAAGTCCGTTCTTCCATTTGAGGGTAACTGTGTACACGCCCGGCTTGGAATCATCTGTGGCGACAGTGCCGTCCTCATAGGTATAGACCGCCTCAATGTTTTCAAGGAGCTGATCGAGCATGGTCTTGTCGTCCGTTGCCGGGATAGTCACACCCTTGATTTCCAAACTTGTAATGTCGCCGGTGTATTTTACGTCAACACTGCCATTGATGGTGAGCTTGGGGAAACCGCCGTCGTCATAGTTCTCCTCGCCCTGACCGCCGCCGGTGTAGATGGTGATGTCATCGGGGGCCAGGGTATACTCCTTGTTGTTGAAGAGCATCACCGCATACGGAGCACCTGCCGTCAGATCCTTCAAAGCGATGGGCACCTTCTCCGCATTCTCCACCTCTTCGACCGCCACTTCAGCCCCATCAATGGGTGAACCGTCCGGATTGACCTGTACATAGGCCACATAGAGGTCGGTCTTCTTAGGGGAGGAAGTAGGATCGAGCTCGAAGCTGTACTCAGTCGCAGACGGCTGAACCCACAGGGCGCTGCTGCCCACGGGGGTCCAGTCGGCGTGCTCGTTAGCAACGCCAGCTTTCAGCGTGTTGACTGCCTCATTCGTGGCGCGGCCCAGGTTCACATCCGCATAGCCCTCAGGAAGTTCCACCTTCCCGGCGCTGACGTATATGGTACGGGGTTCCCCCATCACATCAGCGCTTACATGGGTGTACTCATATCCGGCGCCTTCCTCCGTTTCAGCAACAGCATAACCGCCGGAGGAGGAGATTTGTCTGCCACTCGATCCCTTATTGCCGGAAATGGTGCCGCCATTGATCTCGACGAGGGACTTCCCTGCAACGGTATGGTAGATACCATAGCTGCCGTTGTCGCAGATTTTGCCGCCGTTCATAATGAACCTGACACCCGTCCAGTCGGTCTTGCCGCTGATCTGGATACCGTAGCTCGAGTTGCGGGCAATCTCACCGCCGTTCATGGTGAGATTGGAGCTGTTGTTCACACGAACGGCAAGACCCTTGTTGTCCACAATATGGGCAGTCTCCTCAATCGTGGCGATGACACCGCCGCCACCCTGGTTGGCAAGATAAATCATGCCTTTAGAGGCGGTATTGTCGCGGATGGTGCCCGCAAATGTGTAGTGGGAGCCGTTATTGGAATAGATCAGGCCGCCCGCACTGCTGGAACTACAGTTTTCAATCACGCTGTTCGGGCCAAATGTGATCTGGCCGTACCAGGACCGCAAAAGACTCGCCGAACCCGAAGCGCATTCTGAGATCGTACCGTTGAGGTACACCTCATGGCTGTAGTTGTTGTTGTCGAGGTCGTCAAAATAGAGCAGCTGGAAACCGTCCACATGAGAAATCTTAGATCCCGCTTTAGTGGTAAAGTTGCAAAATTGGGTCCAGATGGCGCAGTTATTGCCTGCGTTGGTGCCGGTCACATTGGTGATCTCTCCAGTGCTGGCAAGGGTAGCTTCACCGTGAGACCGCAGATGGACAGCAACACCGTTCTGCCCCTGCCAGGCCGCATCGGTACCATGAATATTTTGAATGGTGCCGCCGATGTTAGCGGTGCCGCCGTCTGCATAGAGTGCACGCCCATTCATCATGACACCTTTATCGCCGCCTATCGTGCCGCCGTTCATGGTCAAGATGCCGCCCTGGAGCCAGACCGCACCAGCGGGGCCAAAGCTGCCGGACGCACCTTTCTCACGTTCGTTTTCGGTTGTATCCAAAATGGCGCTGCCTTCTTCCATGATCAGCTCGCCACCGGACAGGCGCACGGCACTCATACCGCCGTAGTTGCGAAGTTCCGCACCATCCCCCAAAGTAATCGTACCCATACCGTTGTAAGTTGCGATTATGGCGTCTTGCACAATGCTTGTATTTGGGACCTCACTCCTGCTAACGGTGGTCTCCCCATCGCCTTCGGAATCGGCCTGCACAAAGTATTCACCTTCGTATTTGCCCATATCATCCAAAATGATGTGGGTCAAAATAAGAGACGAAACGGTCCCTTGTTCCGTTTCCCCGCCTACTTCGATCATCGCGGGGTTGTAGTGCTGTCTGGCGGGATCTGCGTTGGTATGAAAATTTTCTCCGCGGGAGAGCGTCACAGGATCAACACCATAGCTGGTGATGGTCAGCTCTTTCTCCCAGACCCATGCCATTTGGTTCATTTCCACATCTGACATGACATAAATCGTCGCACCATCCGGGGCTGCTTCCGCCGCCTTTGCCAAGGTGGCATATGGAGCGTCTGCTGTGCCAGTGCCGTCCGCATCATCGCCTGCTGCCGACACATACACCGCGTTCTCAGCCACAGGCTCTTCTACCACTGTCCCCGGATCCTCAGCAGGCTCTATGGGATCCAGCTCTCCCGCAGGCTCCGTGGGGGCCGTGGGATCCGGACCCTGAGGGGGATCTCCCGGAACCTCTGTCGGCTCATTTTCCTCTGGATCCCCTGAAGTCCCCGGCTCATTTGGCGCACTGGGGCCATCCGGTTCATCGGCGGTCCCACTTTCCACGGCCTCCTGTTTCCCGCCTTCCTCTGCGGGGTCTTTCCGCAAGTCCGATCCATCCTGATTGATCGCAGGATCCGACTCGCCAGTCCCCTCCTCTGCCGCCAGTGTCGAAACCGGCAGCAGTGTCAGCAGCAGGCACAGCACCATCAAAGCTGATAAGATCCGTTTCTTCATCTCTTCTCCTCCTTTACACCTCTCGGCGAGAAAATATCTATCGCAAACATCCTTTTGGATGGAATTGCTCTCATTCTCCGTCCATCCGGCAGCCAACTGCTCCGTATCCAGAATCTGCTCATAGGCTTGCTCCGCCGGGAGCCGCACGTTCCGCTCGATCTCCGACCGGGTGGCCAGATACAACTTCCGCAGGCACCAGGGGTTGCACTTGGCCTCCTCCACCCGCTTGTCAGACGGCAGGTAGTGATAGAAGGCCCGCAGCTTGGCACCGTACATCTGCACCGTGTTCCGGCTCCTCCCCCGGCGGGAGAGTGTCTCCAGATAGGACCGGATCATCTCTGATGTGATGACAGCGCCAGTCTGCTCCCCAGTCTCTGGCAGCCTGGCTGCCTCCGCGCACTGCATATTCACACCCCCTGTCAACGGAATTCGCATTCCATCCCGCGCCCGACCAAGCTGGCGCAAGAAGCTCCGCAGAACAAGTGCGAAAAAAGCCCGTGCGGCTGGCACGGGCGTAAAAAATGGCGCAGGGACCAAGGCCGGACAAAATTTGACATTTTTCCGGCTTTTTTCTGCTGCCCAAAGCGGCAAAATCCCTTGCGGTTAGCTGTCCTTTGTGCTAAAATTTGTCTATTGATATGTAGGACGAACTATTTTTTCACGATCATTTGTGTCGGAATGCGAATTCCGTGATTAGGAGATCAGTCCCAGCCGGTCCAGCGTCCGCTGGTGTTCTGCGCCAGAGGTCACCAGGTAGATGCGGGTGGTCTCGATGCTGCTGTGGCCCAGCAGGTCCGCCAGCTTGACGATGTCCCGGCTGGTCCGGTAGAACACCATAGCAAACAGGTGCCGCAGATTGTGGGGGAACACCTTGCGCGGGTCCACCCCGGCGCGCCCGCACAGCCGCTTCATCTCCGCCCAGATCTGCCGGCGGCCCAGCTCTTTTCCGCTTTTGGTGCGAAAGATTGCACCGGAGGCGGTTTTTTGTTTTTGGGCGTATTGGAGCAGCTTCCGGCAGAGCTTTTCCGGCAATAGGATGGTGCGGATCTTGCCCTTGAGGGAGATCTCGGCCTTGCCCTGCCGGGCGGCCTCCACCGTGAGATACCGCACCTCGCTGACCCGGATGCCCGTGGCCCCCATGGCTTCCACCAGCAGGCCCAGCCGCTCCTGTCCCAGCCGGTGCGCCGTGTCCAGCAGGCGCTGGTACTCCGCCTTCGTCAGTTCCCGGCCGGCGTCCCGGAACAGTCGCCGCTGGACCCTCAGGAATTTCACCCGGCAGCCGCCGAGGCCCAGGAACTCCAGCAGGCTGTTCAGTGCGGAGAGCTTGGCGTTGATGCTGGCGGGGGCGTAGCCCCGCTCCACCAGATGAGCCTTCCACGCCGCGCTCAACCCTTTGCTGATCTCCCGCCCGTCCAGCCAGCGTGCGAAGGCCCGGATGTCCCGGAGATACTTCTCCATAGTGGCTTCGCTCTTCTCCTCCAGCCGGAGGTGGCGGGCAAATGCCTGGATTTGCAGGGGAGTCAGTCTGTCTTCGGTCATAAGATGCCTCCTTTTGTGATTTCACAACGATATTTTACCGGATGTGCAAATATAACAAGGCCCACAGCGGCAGCTGCCGCTGTGGGCCTTGTTATTTTAGTGCCGTAATCGTAAGATTTTCTCCAGTTCCAAAAAGCTATACGCGGATCTGCCAGTTTTTCTATGAAGGGACGCGCCTCCTCCCGTTTTACGGCGAACATGATACCAGAGGCCGTACCGGAAGTCGGTATGTAGAAAAACGTATATGCAAGTTCTTGATTCCGCAAAGGTTCTATCTTTCAATACCATCTCAAACGGCTCAGATAGTGCATGTCTGTATTCCTTCCGGAACAGCGGCATGGAATTCCATACCGCTGTCGTTCTAAAAATACTTCTCTTTTTCTGTCAGGGTCTCATTTCCGATGATATTCTCTAAACTGTCCCATTTTTAGCTGATAGCTTCGATTCCCGCCCCTGGTCACGATGGCCCCCTGAAATCAGATCATTCAGATAATCTCTTGTACAGGGCGGCTTCAGGCCAATAGACTCTGCAGTTTCCGATGCTTTGCTTCGGAATGATCGGCCAGGTATGTCATGATGGTCTCTTCCACCCTTACTCTTATCGCTGTTTTTCTTAAGGAAGAGCTCCAGCAGAGTCCACTCCGGCTCAAACCGCTCTGTGATTACAGGCGCCATACGTAAAAGATATTGCGATGCCACTGCCGGCATGTTCGCCGACATCAATGAGGCTGCATATTTTCAGTATCGTCCCATTGCGGGAATCGAAGACGCCACCTCTCTTTGCCTCGTTGATTTCCATGCGAACACTACTGGGGTTCGCCATGGTGATGGCGTCCCATTCTTTGATGACCACTCCGAGTCCCGGCAGCTCGCTTCGGGAGCCCTTGATTCCCCTGAGAAACATACTGTCAAGGCCCGGCGGATGTTGCGCCGCAAAGGCAATGGCAATATCATACCGCAGAAATTTGAATCGTTTTTCCCGGTTCTATTGCAGAAAATCGCCGCACCGGACAGCGACAAAGCCGGAAAAGCCCCCGAAAACGCGGAATGCTTTTTCCTTTTGAGTGGAGCGATTGTTTCTTGACGGTTTCTTTTGTGAAAAGCTTTCAATTTTCACAGCTTCTTTCCAAGAATTTGGATATCTTTTCCACTTTTTATAGAATTCGTTGAAAATACTTTACAGGATACACGCTTTTTTGATATGATAAAAAAGTAACAAATCAGAAGTACTATGCTCATTTCTGGGAGCTCATCTCTACGCCGCATCAATCCCAGGATCGGAGGAAAATCGGATGAAAAAATTTTTAACAGCGATTTTAGTCGCAGCAGCTCTTTTCACAACTGTCGGCTGCAGCGGCCGGCCCGCCACGACAGCGGATGTTCTCCAGAGTTCCGCGGATGCGGAGGAAGGTTCGTCCCATGACAGCCAGGGCAGCCTCCGCACCGGCCTCTATGCGGTGGGCTCCCTATCCTCCAGCGCCAGTGCGGGAGAGGAGGACGGTCTGATCCAAACGGATGTGACGATCGTCGCCGTCACCGTGGATGAGACGGGCGTCATCACTGACTGCGTGATCGACGCCGTACAGGCAAAGGCAAATTTTGACAGCCAGGGCCAGCTCCTCACGGATCTCACCGTCCCGGTGCCCAGCAAAAATGAACTGGGCGCTGATTACGGCATGGGCAGCATCAGCGGCATCGGAAAAGAGTGGAACGAGCAGGCCCAGGCTCTGGCGGACTATGTGGTGGGCAAGACGGCCGATGAGGTGCTGGGCATTGCCGTGGATGAGGCCACCAAGCCCGCAGAGGCGGACCTGGCCTCCAGCGTCACCATCTCCATCGGCGGCTTCCAGAACGCCATCGCGGAGGCGGTGGGCCGCGCCCAGCCGCTGGGCGCTCAGGCCGGAGATGAGCTGCGGCTGGTGACCAGCAATTCCATGGCCGCCGGCAATGCACCAGAGGGCGCCGCCGGCATGGTGGAGACCAATGTGAACATCGCCGCCGTGACCATGAACGGAGATGCCATCACCTCCTGCGTGATCGACGCCGTGCAGGCCCAGGTCAGCTTTGACGGCCAGGGACAGCTCCTCACGGATCTCTCCGCCCCGGTGCCCAGCAAGAATGACCGGGGAGCGGACTACGGCATGGGCGCCGTCAGCAGCATCGGCAAGGAGTGGAATGAACAGGCGGCGGCCTTTGCCGCCTATGTCACCGGCAAGACCCTGGACGAGGTGGCGGGCATCGCGGTGGATGAGGCCACCAAGCCCGCAGAGGCGGACCTGGCCTCCAGCGTCACCATCTCCATCGGCGGCTTCCAGGCCCTGCTGGAAAAACTCCGGTGAGGCTCCGGCTGCTGTCCCTGCTGCTCCCCTGCCTCCTTCTGACCGCCTGCGCCGCTCCGGAGGAGGTGGAGACGAGGCCCAAGCAATATCAGGCGACCTTTCTGGACGTGTTCGATACAGTGACCACGGTCATGGGCTATGCGGAGAGCCAGGAGGACTTTACAGAGACGGCGGAGATGGCTCACGATCTGCTGCTGGAATACCACCAGCTCTACGACATTTACAACGACTATGAGGGGATCCACAACCTCAAGACCGTCAATGACCAGGCGGGGATCGCCCCGGTGACGGTGGATGCGCGGATCCTGGACCTGCTGCTCCTGTGCCGGGACCTGTATGCGGACAGCGGCGGCAAGGTGAATGCCGCCATGGGGAGCGTCCTTCTGCTGTGGCACGAGGCCCGTGAGGCGTCCGTCAACGACCCGGAGCATGCCTATCTCCCAGAGGAGGATGCTATCCAGGCCGCGTTGGAGCATACCTCCTTTGACAATGTCGTGCTGGATGAAGCGGCCTCCACGGTGTATCTGACGGACCCGGCACAGCGCCTGGACGTGGGGGCTGTCGCCAAGGGGTACGCCGCCGGTGCCGTGGCCGCCGCACTGCCGACGGGCATGGTGCTGAGTTTGGGCGGCAACGTCTGCGTTACGGGCCCCAAACCCGACGGCAGCCCCTGGGTGATCGGCGTCCAGAACCCTGATGGGGACGACACGGAGTATGTCCAGCGCCTGGATATCACCAGCGGCGCAGTGGTCACCAGCGGGGACTATCAACGGTATTACACGGTGGACGGCGTCGCCTACCACCATATCATAGACCCGGATACCGGCTGGCCCGCCCGGCATTACCGGTCCGTGACGGTCATCTGCGCGGACTCGGGGCTGGCAGACGCCCTCTCCACGGCGGCATTCATCATGGATGAGGAGAGCGGCCGGGCCCTGCTGGAGACGTATGGCGCAGAGGCGTTGTGGGTCTACGCAGACGGCTCCGCCTCCTGGACGGGGGGCTGTGACGCCTATTTTCATTCATAAACGGAACATGAGGAGAGGTGAGATCATATGCTGCGAAAGCAAACCTTCTGGGGTGGCGTCCACCCCGCGGGGCGCAAGGAACTGTCCAGCGGAGCACCGCTGGAGGACTGCCCGCCGCCGCGGGAGGTGGTCATTCCGCTGCTCCAGCATATCGGAAAGCCCTGCACGCCCCTGGTAAAGGCCGGGGACCATGTGGACATGGGGCAGAAGATCGGTGACGGCGAGGGACTGTGCGTCCCTGTTCACGCCTCGGTGTCAGGCACCGTGAAGGCCGTGGAGCCCCGGAGCCACCCCAGCGGCCAGCCCCATCTGGCTGTGGTGATCGAGAACGACTTTCAGAACACCTACCACAGCGCGGTCCCGCCCTGCGCCGACACGGATGCCCTGGACGCCGACGCCTTGATCCGCCGCATTCGAGAGGCCGGGCTGGTGGGCATGGGCGGTGCCACGTTCCCCACCGATATCAAGGCGAACATCGGGAAGGTGGAGACCCTGATCGCCAACGCCTGTGAGTGTGAGCCCTATATCACGGCGGATGACGCCCTACTCTGCACGGATGCGGACCGGGCGATTCGCGGACTGCGGCTGCTGCGGCAGCTGCTGAAGCCCCGGCGGACAGTGATCGCCATTGAGGACAACAAGGAGCGGGCCGTTTCGATCCTGACGGACAAGCTGAAGCAGCAGGACGAGGTGGAACTGGTCGTGCTGCCCACCCGCTACCCCCAGGGGGCGGAGAAGCAGCTCATCCAGGCAGTCACCGGCCGCCAGGTCCCCTCCGGCGGATTTCCCAAGGATGTGGGGTGTGCGGTCTTCAACATCGCCACCTGCGCCAGCGTATGCCGGGCCGTGGCGGACGGGGAGCCCATCCTCCGCCGGATCGTCACGATCACCGGCCACGGGATCAAGGAGCCGAAAAACCTGATCGTCCCCATCGGGACGCCTTTCGCCCACGCCATCGAGGCGGCGGGCGGCCTGCAGGGGGATGTGTGGAAGGTCATCGCCGGAGGCCCCATGATGGGCCGTTCCCAGGCGGATCTCTCCACGCCGGTAATCAAGGGCACCAACGCCATTGTGGCGCTGACCAGCGCCGATGACCTGGAGTCTCCCCACCCCTCCTGCATCCGCTGCGGCAGGTGCGTGTCCGTCTGCCCGATGGGGCTCCAGCCGCTGTACCTCTATCGCTTCTCCCGCTGCCGGGATGTGGGAATGCTTCGGCAATACAGCATTCTGGACTGCGTGGAGTGCGGCTGCTGCGCCTACACTTGCCCGGGGAAGCTGCCCATCGTGGCGGCGATCCGGGAGGGAAAACAGCGGCTAAGGGAGGAACCATCATGAGGTTTGCCATGTCTTCATCCCCGCATATCCGCTGCGGCGACAACACCCGGCGGATCATGCTGGACGTTTTGATCGCGCTGCTGCCCACCCTCCTGGCGGGAACGATCTTCTTCGGGCTCCGCTGCCTGCTGCTTGCGGCCGTATCCATTGCGGCCGCAGGATTGGCCGAGGCGCTCTGGAGCAAGCTTACCGGCCGGTACCAGACCGTGGAAGATCTCTCGGCCGCCGTCACGGGGCTGCTGCTGGCGCTGACGCTCCCGGCCACCGTGCCCTATTGGATGGCGGCGGTGGGTGCGGTGTTTGCCGTCATTGTAGTGAAGGCTGCCTTCGGTGGCCTGGGCCAGAACATTTTCAATCCCGCGCTGGCGGCCCGCGCCCTGCTGCTGTTGCTGTTTCCCGCGTCCATGACCCGTTTCGCGGCCCCTGGGGCATCCGTTCCCCTGGACCTGGGCTCCGCAGACGTGGTCACAGCCGCCACGCCCCTCCACAGCATGGTGATGCCCGCGCTGCCGGACGTCCCGCTTTCGGAGATGTTCCTGGGCAGCATCGGTGGGTGTATCGGTGAGGTCTCCGCGCTGGCGCTGCTGATCGGGGGCGGATATCTGGTGGTCCGCGGGGTCATCAAGCTGCGGATCCCCGTCAGCTATCTCGGAACGATGGCGGTCCTGAGCTTCGCCTTCGCACCGATGGAACCGCTTCGGTGGATGCTGTACAGTCTTCTGGGCGGCGGGGTCCTGCTGGGGGCCCTCTTCATGGCATCGGACTACGCCACCTCCCCCGCCACGCCCGGCGGGCAGGTGCTCTATGGGATCGGCTGCGGCGTGCTGACCGTGCTCTTCCGCTCCGCCGGGCTCTACCCAGAGGGCGTCACCTACGCGATTTTACTGATGAATGCCGCGTCCTGGCTGCTGGAGCGCTTCACGCCCACCCGCCTGTTCGGCGCGCCGCAACGGAAAGGAGGCCTTCGATGAAGGCAAAAGAGCTGCTTGTCAGTGCCGGTTCCCTGCTGCTTGCCGGCCTGATCCTGGTAGTGGCTGGGAATGCCGTGGCTCCCGCCGCGGCCGCAAACGCCGCAGCGGAGCAACAGGAGATGATGGAGACCCTGCTTCCCGGAAGCACGGTCTTCACCCCGGAAGAGGACACGGGGACCGATGCCAATATTACGGCCGTCTGGAAAGGGGAAGGCGGCTGGATCATAGAGACCACTGTGGACGGCTATGCCGGCCCCATCCGCCAGTGGACCGGTGTGGACAGCAATGGCCATGTAACAGGTCTGGTGGTCCGGGACATGGAGGAGACCTTCGGCCTGGGCCGGAACGCATTGACGGACATTGATTTTCTGGTACAGTTCGTCGGCACCTCCGGAGAGGCGGAGGTGGGCGGTGGTGTGGACGCGATCACCGGCGCCACCGTCACCTCGCGGGCGGTTGCCCGTGGCGTCAGTTCCGCCTGCGCGTATGTCACCGGTGCAGATGTCAGCACGTCTGCGACAGAGTGGGGAGGTTGATGCTGTTTGAAAAAGATCATTGTATCGCCGCTGTGCACGGCGTCCATCTGCCTTTCCGTGACCTTGCTGGCAGCGGGTCTTGCCGCCCAGATTGCAGCGGCGCTGGTCCCCAACATCATCCTGCCCGCGCTGGACATTCCCACGCTGGCGGCCCTCTCTCTCCTCGCGCTGGTCCTGGAGGTGATCCTCTTTGGGAAGAACCACCGGTTCTGGGCAACCTCGCTGATCGTGGGCACTGTGGCGTTCGGCGTGCTCTCTCTGTGCGCCGGCAGTGTGCCGACGGTGCTGGACGCGCTGCGGGTCGGGATCCTGGGCGGCGCTGTGTTCCTGATCTGTGAGGTGCTGCTCCACTCCATCCTGGACCGGATCTCCTCCGGCGCCGCGGGCAAGTACCCCAGGAGCATGGCTGTGGTGTCCGCGCTGCTGCTGTGGCTTGCTGCACAGATTCTGATGAGTATTGGGATTTAAAACTGCGGTCGGGGTTCCCATACGGCAGGGCAGCGAGCTGCGTGGATCGGTTCGCCGGTACAGTCCAGCTGTTCTGCAAGCCCGGACTATCCGTTCCGGTACCGGTTGTATGCGGAGCACCGGAAGGCCGAAGCCGCCTGGAAAACCCTCCATCGCTAAAAAACAAGGGCCTCCGGCAAGATGCCGGAGGCCTTTTTCATATCCCTGAGAACTGCCGTGAGCTGTGAAAACATCGGACCGCAGCGAAGGATTGGGCGGCAACGTGATCCCGCAAGCTCTGTGTTCTTGTCAATACCGTTGCAAACGCGGCTTTGACGCAAGCCGTTTCAGCTGCCGGCAGGCATTTGGGGATGGTAGTCCATTTTCCCGTGGAGACCCCACCGAGTCTTCCGCACCTCTGTCCCATTTACACAGGGATCACCGGCAAGCAGGGATTTCAATGCGCCTCCCCGGGTGGGGGAAGGTCTCAGTGCTCCAGCAGGGTGAGTCGTTTCAGAATATGTCCGATGTCCGCAGGGATGCAGACAGACCGCCCCCGAATCTCCGGGGGAATATAGGACTCCTTCTGATTGATACAGGCATAGGCAGCGCTCCGGTTCTCCAGGGTCATCTTCCAGAAGGGATACTTGATGATGCCCGGGGTGTTGCCGCCCACCCCCAGCTCCAGGAACAGCAGCCGCCGTCCCCTGTGCCGCCGTAGGAAGTCCTCGTACCGCCGGGCGGCGGCATACCAGCCCGCATCCTGGACGAAGGTATCGTCGCACCGCAGGTTCATGGCCATGGGACGGCCGCACCTGGGGCAGCGTGGCACCAGCTCCGTGGGGATCCGCATGTCCCTCTGTTCTGCAAACATTTTGCGGACGGTCTCCTCGTTGTCATAGGTCTCCTGATGGCAGGGCTTGGAGCACTGCCACAGGCCATAGTCCCCCTGGGTGTAGAACAGCCGCTGCTTGTCGAAGCCCGCCAGCTGGAACTGGTGGTCCACATTGGTGGTCAGGACAAAGTAGTCCTTGTCCTTTATCAGCTTCAGCAGATCGCCATATACAGGCTTCGGCGCCTTTTCATAGCGGTTTACCAGGATCTGCCGGCTCCACCAGGCCCAGTACTCCTCCAGGCTTTCAAAAGGATAGAATCCGCCGGAGTACATGTCCTGGATGTCGTACCTGGACTGAAAGTCGCTGAAATACCGCCGGAACCGTTCGCCGGAGTAGGTCATCCCCGCAGAGGCGGACAGACCCGCCCCCGCCCCGACCACCACTGCGTCCGCAGAGGCCAGGGCCCCCTTCAGCTGCTCAATCGGGTCCGAGGAGACGGCGGTAGATGGCTGCGTCCAGGTCTTTGAAAACATTGAAGATCACCCTTTCTACGGAAGTTGTCTGCTGCTCCAGAAATTCCCGGACCGTTCTCACGGCGATCTCGGCGGCCTCCTGGTTTGGAAAGTGGAACTCCCCGGTGGAGATGCAGCAGAAGGCCACACTGCGGAGACCATGCTCCGCGGCCAGCGCCAGGCAGGAGCGGTAGCAGGCGGCCAGCTCCCGCCGGTCCTTCCAGGTCACCCATCTGCCCACGATGGGCCCCACAGTGTGGAGCACATACCGGGCCGGCAGGTTATAGGCACGTGTCAGCTTGGCCCGGCCGGCGGGCTCAGGATGCCCCTGGGCCCGCATGATTTCTGCGCACGCGTCCCGGAGCTGGAGCCCCGCCGCCGAGTGGATGGCGTTGTCGATGCAGCCGTGGCAGGGGGCGAAGCAGCCCAGCAGAGCGGAATTATCTGCATCCACAATGGCGTCCGCCCGCAGCCGGGTGATGTCCCCCTGCCAGAGCACCAGGCGGGGATCTCCTGCAGTGGGAGGCAGGGCATCCCCGTTCACCACGTCCTTTTCCTCCCGCTCGGCGGAGAGCAGGGCATCCTGGACTTCCAGAAATTTGGGGGCCAGGGGCATGGGCGGCCGGACATTCATCAGGGAGCGGAGCAGCCGCCGCTGTGAGAATGCATCCACCGGAAATGCTTCCGCCTGCTCCCGGTACTGAGGCATTTCCGCCAGAAGGGTTTGATTCAAATATTGTACCTGTTCCCTGCGATCCATGGGTCTCCTCCAAAGGAAAGATTCATTGTACGGTCTGATACCGGAAATGCCAGAGCGGAGATCGGCACAGAGCCCGCTTCCCGGCACTTGCAGAGGGCGTCCCCTTCTGCGGGAAAGCGCAGGCTGCTTCACCCCTCGCTTTCTATTGTACGGCGGGATTCACCACTCGTAAAGTACGCACAATGCTGTGACATAGGCACCGGGAGGTAACCAAGGGGCTGCGGGGCTTTCCACGGGGCGAAATTTTTCATCGCCGCCCCATGGGAGCTTGACAATCGCTCTGCAGGTACCATAAAATATGGATGATATCAGAGGATTTGAAGTGATCGGTATACAGGAGGGACCTGCAGATGGCAGCCGCGGCAAAAGAACTTCCGGCCTGTCCGGTGGAAACCACGCTGACGCTGATCAGTGACAAGTGGAAGGTGCTCATTCTCCGGGATCTGATGCCGGGGACAAAGCGTTTTGGAGAATTGAAGAAGTCCATCGGCTCGGTCAGCCAGAAAGTGCTGACGGCCCAGCTCCGGGAGATGGAGCGGAGCGGCCTGCTGACCCGTACGGTCTATCCGGAGGTCCCGCCCCGCGTGGAATACACGCTGACCGACCTGGGGTACAGCCTGAAACCCATTCTGGACGCCATGAGGAACTGGGGCGAGGCGTATAAGGCCCAAAAACAGGGGTAGCCCTCCCTCAGCGTCAAGCCGCCTGCTTTGGCAGCCTTTGCGGGGCGGTCCCGAAAGAGCCCCGACCCAGCAAAAAACAGACTGCTCGTGCAGTCTGTTTTTTGGATCCCGCCGTCCCGCAGCGGCAGGGCCCGCAAGGGTGCAGGCTTCCTCAAAGGGGAAACGACTCCATTACCAGAGTCAGGAGCGGGATCGTCAGGATCGAACACAGGGTGGAGGCAAACGCGATCTGCGAGGCAAAGACGGCGTCGCAGTCATACTTGTCCGCCAGAATAGAGCCCGTGCTGCCGGCGGGCATCCCCGTCATCAGGATACAGACATTGGTCAGCGTCGTGTCCAGGTGGAGCGGTTTGAGCAGTACGCACAGCAGAAGCGGGTACAGGACCAGCCGCAGGCAGGTGTACCACAGAACAGGCTTTGAGAACATGGAGCGGATGGGGGCGTCCGCCAGGATTGTCCCGATGACGAACATGGAGACCGGGACGGTGCAGCTGCTGACCGAGGCGACGGCGCTGTCCAGGAAGCCCGGCAGGGACACCGGAGCGGCCATCAGGAGCAGCCCCGCGAAAACGGCGATGATGCAGGGGTGGCGGACCAGCTTGCGGAAGGCGTCCTTCCTGCTGACGCTGGTGAAGAGGGACAGCCCCGCCGTCCACATGGTGAAGCGGAGCGGGATCTGGAACATGGACGTGTAGATCACGCCCAGATCCCCAAACAGCAGGCGGGCCACCGGCAACCCCACAAAGCTGGAGTTGGAACAGATGATGCCGTAGGAGAGAACGCTCCTCTGCTCCCGAGGGTACTTTCGGAAGAGCAGCTTGCTGCCGTATATGGACATCAGCTGGATGACTGCGGAAAGTCCAACCGCCAGCAGGCAGTTCCGGGCGAAGCCGTCTGGGAACACCATCCCGCCTAAAAAGGACTCGACGATATTGCAGGGCAGGATCACATCGATCAGCAGGTCGGAGAGCATCTTCCGCCCCGCCGCGTCGATGATCTTCAGCTTTTTGATGAGTACGCCCGTCAGGATCAGAAGGAACATCGTCTCCTGCAGGGACAGCATCTCCCAGAAAAACTCCATCCGCACGCCTCCTGTCCGGTCCCCCGCAGGCCCCGGTCTGCATTGTTATTCATTATATACCACCCAGACGGGATTGCAAGCGCCGGACACTTCTGTGCTTTTGTCACAGAAATCCCGGTCGGCGTGTGGTATACTCTTTTTAAAAGAGCCGCCGGACGGCCCGGCTCCCGGTGCCGGGAGCCCCGCCGCAGCAGCGGCGCGGACAGAAAGGATGCGTATGATGGGATTCTTTGGATTTCTGCAGCGGCCGGACCTGGGACAGGGGCTGGAGCGGTTTGCCGCCACGCCGAACGCCCTGCTGCTGGACGTGCGCACACAGGAGGAATATGCGGACGGTCATATTCCGGAGAGCCGGAATCTGCCGCTGCAGACGTTGGGGCGGACAGAGCTTCTGCCCCCCGCCCGGGAGACGCCCCTCTTCGTCTACTGTCTCAGCGGCGTCAGGAGCCGTCAGGCGGCCGGCCTGCTGCGGCGCATGGGGTATACTGATGTGACGGATCTGGGCGGCATCTGCAACTATCGTGGAAAGGTGGTCAAGTGAGATGAAAGTCATCATTGTAGGCGGCGTGGCCGGAGGCGCCACCGCCGCGGCCCGGCTCCGCCGGCTGGACGAGACCGCGGAAATCGTGGTATTTGAGCGGTCCGGATATGTATCCTACGCCAACTGTGGTCTGCCCTATTACATCGGCGGCGTCATCACCGACAAAGAGGAGCTGACGCTTCAGACGCCGGAGAGCTTCTGGCAGCGTTTCCGGGTGGACATGCGGGTGCGCCACGAAGTCACAGCCATCCACCCGGCAGAGAAGACCGTGGACGTGCGGAATCTCGCTACCGGCGAGACCTTTACCGAATCCTATGACAAACTGGTCCTCTCCCCCGGTGCCCGGCCCACCCAGCCGGCGCTGCCCGGCGTAGGGATCGACCGCCTGTTCACCCTCCGCACGGTAGAGGACACCCTGAAGATCCGGGAATTCATCGAACAGCACCATCCCCGGTCCGCGGTGCTGGCCGGCGGCGGCTTCATCGGCGTGGAGCTGATGGAAAACCTGCGGGAGCTGGGCATCGACGTCACCGTGGTCCAGCGGCCCCGCCAGCTGCTGAATCCCCTGGACGCGGACATGGCCGCCTTCCTCCACGCCAAGCTGCGGCAAAAAGGGGTGCGGCTGCATCTGGGCTGCACTGTGGAGGGCTTTGCCGCCAACGGTGACCGGGTCAATGTGCTGCTGAAGGACGAGGCGCCCCTCACCGCCGACATGGTGGTGCTGGCCATCGGCGTCACGCCGGACACCGGCCTCGCCAAGGCGGCCGGGCTGGAGCTGGGGATCAAGGGCAGCATCCTGGTGAACGACCGGATGGAGACCTCCGCGCCGGACATCTACGCTGTGGGGGATGCGGTGCAGGTGAAGCACTTCGTCACCGGGCAGGACACCCTCCTCTCCCTGGCGGGCCCCGCCAACAAGCAGGGGCGCATCGCGGCGGACAACATCTGCGGCGGAGACAGCCGGTATCCCGGCTCCCAGGGCAGCTCCGTCATCAAGGTATTCGATATGACCATCGCCACCACCGGCGTCAATGAGAAGACGGCAAAACAGGCGGGCATCGACTGCGACAAGGTCTACCTCTCCCCCATGAGTCACGCCGGATACTATCCCGGCGGCAAAGTCATGACCTTGAAGGTGGTGTTCGAGAAGGGCACATACCGCCTGCTGGGTGCGCAGATCGTGGGTTACGAGGGTGTGGACAAGCGGATCGACGTGCTGGCCACGGCCATCCATGCGGGACTCTCCGCCCTCCAGCTGAAGGATCTGGATCTGGCCTACGCGCCGCCCTACTCCTCCGCCAAGGATCCGGTGAACATGGCAGGCTTTATGATCGAGAACCTGTCCCATGGGCTGGTGGAGCAGTTCTTCCCGGAGGATGTGGACGCCCTGCCCCGGGACGGCAGTGTGACGCTGCTGGACGTGCGGACCCCCGGCGAGTACGCCGACGGCCACGCGGAGGGCTTTGTTAACCTCCCGGTGGATGACCTGCGGGAGCGGCTGCGGGAAGTCCCGGTAGGCAAGCCGGTGTACGTTATCTGCCAGAGCGGCCTGCGGAGCTATATCGCGTGCCGTATTCTGGCCCAGCAGGGGTTCAAATGCTATAACCTCTCCGGCGGCTGGCGGCTGTATGAGACGGTGGTGCGGGACCGGACCGCCGCACAGGAGGCCTGGCCCTGCGGGATGGAGAAGTAAACAGGAAAACGCAAGCCACCCGCTGCCTTTGCAGCGGGTGGCTTCATCCGTTATTTGTCTCAGCAGTCGGACGCGTGTTGATCTGCGGCCTTCTGCGGGTCTGCGGGGTGCGCCGCCCTCTCCTGCCGCAGGGCCGCCAGAATGCCCAGGAACACCGTCCCGCACATATAGAGGTACTGAAACCCCTCATCGCCGCCGCTGGAGTTGAACAGGTGAATGGAAGAGGGGATCGTCATTCGGAAACACCAAGACGCCGCAGTACCGCAGCAGTCCATAGGCCATCCCCACAGCCAAAAGGGCCAGTCCGATCAAAAGGCATACTCTGACACCCCGCCGGAAACGCAGAGTCTTCCGCTGCAGGCCCCAGCGGGCTGCGGCAAAGCAGAGGATGCCGTAAGGTACAGACAGCGGCAGAAACATCAGGGCCATCACCAGAAACAGTTTCAGCATACGACCTCCCTCATCGGTTATGCTATCCTCTCCGGAGCGGGAAGTCAACGGCACGCCTTCAGCGGGGTATCGCGTTTGCCGTCTATCATCCCGGCCCAACAGACCGGCGGCGCCACTACGCCGTTCAAGTATTTTGCCGAAGACAAAACCTTGGCGGGACAAGTTCGCCTCCTACACAAAAAAACAGGACACCCAAAGCTGGGTGTCCTGTTTCACTCTGGAGCGGGCAACGAGGCTCGAGCTCGCTTCCCGGCATCCCGCGAATGGCTGACCGCCATTCGCAGGCCCCCTGCCTCACCTCTGATCCAATCGCGCCTTCGGCGCGGGGCGGAGGCAGCGAGTTCGCTTTCTGATGAAAAAACAGGACACCCAAAGCTGGGTGTCCTGTTTCACTCTGGAGCGGGCAACGAGGCTCGAACTCGCTACCTCCACCTTGGCAAGGTGGCGCTCTACCAGATGAGCTATGCCCGCGGAACAAGGGGTATTCTACCAGAGAAACACCCGCTTGTCAAGACTCTTCTGCAAGATTTTCCGAATTTTCTTCCGCAGCAGCCGCGGCGTCTCCGCCCATCACAAACTCGATCAGCCCCACCGGACCCTGTGCCGGATAATAGGAGATCGTCCAGGGCGGCGTCTCTGCCAGACCTCGCGCCTCCCGGAGCTGTGCCACCGTCTCCTCCACCCGGGCCTGGCCGTCCTCTCCCCAATAGCCGACCCGGACCGCCAGCTCCGTGCGGCCCTCGTCCAGCGCCGCCTCCAGCAGGGCGGACAGCGCCTCCGTACTGGTGGCGTTCACCACCGCCTGGATCTGCTCCGCCGTCCGGCGGTAGCTGACCTGGATGCTGATCTCATAGTACCCCCGCTGGGACCGGCTGGAGGCGGTGATATACTCCACGGCATAGGCGCCCATAGGCGTCTCCTGCTGGACCTCCGTAGTGGCCTGCTCCAGTGTGTCCGCCACCGTCAGATCGTCCTCGTAGTTGTAGAGGCGGACCGTGGCGCTCTCCGTGTGCTGGCCGATGAGGATCAGCAGGTCGTTCACGATGTCCTGGTAGTTCTCCGCCCGGAGAGTCCCGGCGGCCTCGCTCTCCCAGAACTTGCTGCTGTGGGGCTCCACGGTGGCATAGTTCCGCTCCAGCAGGGCGCTGCACCCCGTCAGGGACAGGCTGACGCACAGGAGCAGGGTGAGATGGCGCATCTTCACGGCTCGGCGCCTCCTTTCCGGTCAGAATGGCCCAGGGACGGGCAGGGGCGCGCTTACAGCCCCAGGTCCTCGTCCACCAGCAGGACCTCCGTCTCCATGCCCAGCATAGGCCCCCAGAGAGTCACCAAGGCGCGGCAGACCCGCTCAGGACTCCGGCAGTCGTAGCAGCGGTCCGCCTTCACGGCGCAGGGCGTCTTCTTCCCCAGCTGCCGGGCGCGCTGGGGTGCAGCCACGTTCCGGGCCCGGTACACCGCCGCCTCGTAGGTGGGGGCCAGCTTGTTCCGGCCGATGACAAAGTACACCTTCTCATGGCCGAACAGCGTAGCGGACACCCGGTTGCCGGTGCCGTCGATGTTGACGATCTCCCCCGACTCCGCCAGGCCATTGGCAGAGGACAGGTACACCTGGGTCTGCATGGCCGCCTTCCGGGCGGCGTTCGCCTCCTGCTTCCAGTGCCAGATGACGGTGTTGTGGGCCGCCAGCTTGTCGTACACCCCCAGAGCGTCCAGGGTGGCGGAGCCGCCGAAGCCCACGGTCTTGCCGTCGATGGCGCCGTCCAGGTAGGCCGCGGCCTCCGCCGCCGCCGCAAAGGTGCGTACGGTGTAGCCCCGGCGCTCCAGGGCCTGCTGAACCTTCGTGAAATCTGTCATGTCAAATTTCCTCCTTCTGATAATCCCCAAATCCCTCGCCCAGGATCTCATGGGCGTCGCACACGATGAAAAAAGCCTTCGGGTCGATCTCCCGCAGCATCCGCTTGATGGGCACGATCTCCCGCTGCCTGAAGGCCACCAGCAGTACCTGCTTCTCCGCGCCGGTGTATGCGCCTTTTCCCTGAAGCAGCGTCACGCCCCGGTTCATATCCAGCAGTCCCTGGACCGTCTCCTCCCACCGGTCGGTGATGATGTAGGCCACACGAGAGGTATCCCACCCGTACAGGATCATATCCATGACCTTGGACAGCAGATACATCTGAATCAAGCCATAAAGTGCCGCGTTGACGGTGCCGAACACCACTGCAGCCAGGATCACCACCACCATGTCCGGGATCATCACCAGCTTACCGATGGGCAGCCAGGGGAATTTCAGCTTCAGCAGCTTGCCGATGATATCCGTGCCGCCCGTCGTGGCCCCCTGGGAGAATACCAATCCCAGCCCTACCCCCATCCCGGCGCCGCCGTACAGGGTCGCCAGGATCGGGTCCATCGGGGGGAAGGTATGCATCCATGCAATCACGTCAATGGCCAAGGAACTGACTGCCATGGCGTACAGGCTGCTCACCAGCAGGCGGCCTCCCAGCAGCCGCCAGCCCGCCAGAAACAGCGGCACATTGACAAGGATGGACAGCACTCCCACCGGCAGGACCGGCACCAGGGCGTTCACGATCTGGGCCAGACCCGTCACGCCGCCCATGGCGATCTGGTTGGGGGCTACGAACCAGTCAAATGCCAGGGCGTAGATCACTGCCCCCAGCGTGATGATACCGCAGCTCCTCACCTTCTGCGCCATAGATCTACTCCTTTTCTATCTGATTCAGTCCAGCAGATCCATCTGCCGCTCCTCGGAGTCCTCCTCCCGCAGCAGGGCGCCCGCCGCCGGGAGACTGCGCACCCGGTAGCGGCTCTGGTTGGTGATGGGCGTGTCCTCCAGCGCCTTCACCGTCTCCAGCTGGTACTTTGGCTTCAGGGTCATCACCGCCACCCCCTGGGTGGTGCGGGTGGTCTTGGGAGCCAGCAGAGCGGTGTGGAAAATCAGCGCCCGGGGCTCCGTGGAGTACACCGCCAGCTCGCAGTCTGTATCCAGCCTGCGGATACAGGCCAGGGGCGCCTTGTCGGAGTAGGCCCCCGTCAGCTTGCGGCGGTTGGAGGTGGTCTTGTAGGCGGTCAGGTCCACCCGGGCCGCCTTGCCGTTTGCAAAGAAGAACAGCAGGGCCCCGGCGTAGTCCGGTCCCGGCAGGACGGCGTAGATCACATTCTCGCCGCTGTCCATGGAGAGTTTCGCGGGCAGATAGTCCCCCAAGGCGCTGGCCTTGGTGTCTTCAAACTCGCTGAGGCGGGTCTTGTACACCTGGCACCGGTCCGTGAAGAACATGATCTCCGCGCCGTTGGTGGTCTCAAAGGTCTGGGACAATCCGTCCCCGTCCTTGTACTTCTGGTCCGCCGCCATTCGCAAAGAGGCGGGGGTGATCTTCTTGAAGTACCCCTCCCTGGAGAGGAACACATGGACGGAGTAGTCCTCCACCTGAGCCTCCTCCACATAGGTCTCGATCTCGTGGCTGTACACGATGGAGGTTCGGCGGGGCTCGCCGTATTTCCTGGCCGCCTCCGTCAGCTCGTCCACCAGGATCTGCTTCAGCCGCCGGGGGGAGTTCAGGGTGTCCTCCAGGTCGGCGATCTCGTCCTGGAGGGCGTCGGTCTCGTTGACACGCTTGAGGATATACTCCTTGTTGATGTTGCGGAGCTTGATCTCCGCCACGTACTCCGCCTGGATCTGGTCGATGCCGAAGCCGATCATCAGGTTGGGGATGACCTCGGCCTCCTCCTCTGTCTCCCGGATGATTTGGATGGCCTTATCGATGTCCAGCAGGATCCGCTTGAGGCCCTTTAAGAGGTGCAGCTTGTCCTGTTTCTTCTTCATCACGAAGTAGACCCGCCGCCGGACGGACCCGGTCCGCCAGGCAGTCCACTCCTCCAGGATCTGCCGCACCCCCAGCACCTTGGGAGTACCGGCGATCAGCACGTTGAAGTTGCAGGCAAAGGCGTCCTCCAGGGGTGTCAGCTTGTAGAGCTTGGTCATCAGCTTGTCCGGGTCCACGCCCCGCTTCAGGTCGATGGCCAGTTTCAGGCCGGAGAGGTCCGTCTCGTCCCGCATGTCGGCGATCTCTTTCGCCCGGCCCGCCTTGATGAGCTCCGCCACCTTGTCCAGGATGGCCTCCACGGTGGTGGAGTAGGGGATCTCGTAGATCTCGATGAGATTCTCCTCTTTGACGTAGCGGTACTTGGCCCGGACCCGGACGCTGCCCCGGCCGGTCTCATAGATCTCCCGGATGGTGTTCCGGTCGAAGATCAGCTCTCCGCCGGTGGGGAAATCCGGCGCCAGCAGGGTCTCCATCAGGTCGCAGTCCGGGTTCTTCAGATAGGCGATGGTGGTGTCGCAGACCTCCTTCAGATTGAACCCACAGAACTGGGAGGCCATGCCCACGGCGATGCCGCTGTTGGCGGACACCAGAATGTTGGGGAAGGTGGTGGGCAGCAGGGCCGGCTCCTTCATGGTGTTGTCGTAGTTGTCCACAAAGTCCACGGTGTCGCTGTCGATATCCCGGAACAGCTCGGCGCAGATGGGCGTCAGCTTGGCCTCTGTGTACCGGGGGGCGGCCCAGGCCATGTCCCGGGAGTAGACCTTGCCGAAGTTGCCTTTGGAATCCACAAAAGGCGTCAGCAGGGCGCCGTAGCCCCGGGAGAGGCGCACCATGGTGTCGTAGATGGCGGCGTCGCCGTGGGGGTTGAGGCGCATGGTCTGGCCCACGATGTTGGCGGACTTGGTCCGGGCTCCCGTCAGCAGACCCATCTTGTACATGGTGTACAGCAGCTTGCGGTGGGAGGGCTTGAACCCGTCGATCTCCGGAATGGCCCGGGAGACAATGACGCTCATGGCGTAGGGCATGTAGTTGGTCTCCAGCGTGTCGGTGATGGGCTGTTCCACCACCGCCGCGTGAAGGCCGATGACGTTGGACGCGTCTACCTTATGCTTGTTGTCGTCGGTTTTTTTCTTTTTGGGCAAGTGTAATCAGTCCTTATCTTGTATCCATTTCAAGGGGTTGTTGCGGATGTACTGGCGAACATTGGCTAGGTCCTCGTCATTGCGGATCACATGGTCATAAAAGCCCTTCTGCCAAAGAGAAATGCCCGCTTACTTGCTGGTGATCCGCTTCATCTGCTGGATGACGTTCGACAGCGGCGTAGGGGCGGCAATCTGCCGCTCGTCCGGCCCGATGTGCCGGAGTGCCAAAATCAAATGCACATGGTCCGGCATGATGATATATTGATCTACCGATATGCCGGGGTAGTGATCCGGGATCGCTCGGATGGTTTCATCCACGATCCGCCCCAGAGGTGTCAGGGAGATTCGAGGCGGGCGATTGATAATCGCCCCTACGGCGGGTTCGATGGAACACAGGACCTCCTGATTCCGCTCCCTGGTGCAGATGGTGATGAAATAAGATCCCGGCTGGCTGTAATCATAGGACTCCAGCCGCAGGCGCTTCCGCTGGGGGCGTTCCATGGCATCCTCTCCGCTATCCGTTGATTGGGAGTGTATTTTCCGTTGTCGAAACAGAGGGTGCTTTCTGTCCCAACGGCTACGCATTTATTAACCCAAACAGCCAAAATACTTGAAATAATTCACGTATTGCGCATTTTCCGAAACTCTAGTATGCTGTATTCATAAAATTCAAAGGAGGCTGCTCCATGAATGAGACCTATAAATGGCTGTATGACTACTACGCCCTGCCGTTGATGAAAGTCGGCAAACAGGCGGATGCGCTCAAAGAGCGGATCGTCTCCCACGGCAGCCCTGCGGACGCGCTGTTCCTGTGGGACCGGCTGGAAGACCTGTGCCTGCTGTGGGGCACGGAGTCCTTTGCCATCGGGCTCCAACTGGGCCTGCGGCTCATGGCGGGCCAGCGGGCGGACGGGCTGCTGATCTCATAAAACTCTCACGAAATATCCGCCATCTCCAGGTACTTGTACCCGTTCTCCGCAATATGGTCCTTCCGGCCCTGGAGGTTGTCCCCCAGCAGCAGGTCGAACACCGCCGCCGTCTGCTCCACGTCCTCCGGCATCACCCGGATCAGCCGCCGGGTCTCCGGGTTCATGGTGGTCAGCCACATCATGTCCGGGTCGTTCTCGCCCAGGCCCTTGGACCGGTCGATCTTGTACTTCTTCCCCTCCAGGGATTTCACGATGTCGTTCTTCTCCTTGTCGGAGTAGGCGAACCACGTCTTGTCGCCGCTGTTGATCTCAAACAGGGGCGTCTCCGCGATATACACGTACCCCTCCCGGATCAGGGTGGGGGTCAGCCGGTACAGCATGGTGAGGATCAGCGTCCGGATCTGGAAGCCGTCCACGTCGCCGTCGGTGCAGATGACCACCTTGCTCCACCGCAGGTTGCCCAAGTCAAAGGGCGCCACGTTCTTCACGTGCTTGTTCTGGACCTCCACGCCGCAGCCCAGGACCTTGATGAGGTCCGTGATGATCTCGCTCTTGAAAATCCGGGCATAGTCCGCCTTCAGGCAGTTCAGGATCTTGCCCCGCACCGGCATGATGCCCTGATACTCGGAGTCCCGGGCCAGCTTCACGCTGCCCAGGGCGCTGTCGCCCTCCACGATGTAGATCTCCCGCTTGTCCACGTCCTTGGTGCGGCAGTCCACGAACTTCTGGACCCGGTTGGCGATGTCCACCGAGCCGGAGAGCTTCTTCTTCACGTTCAGGCGGGTCTCCTCCGCCTTCTCCCGGCTGCGCTTGTTCAGCAGCACCTGCTCGCCGATCTTCTCTGCGTCAAAGGGGTTTTCAATGAAGTAGATCTCCAGGTTGCTGCGGAGGAACTCCGTCATGGCCTCCTGGACGAATTTGTTGGTGATGGCCTTCTTGGTCTGGTTCTCGTAGCTGGTCTGGGTGGAGAAGTTGTTGCTGACCAGCACCAGGCAGTCCTCGATATCCGCCCAGGTGATCTTGCCCTCGCTCTTCTGGTACTTCCCCTGGTCCCGCAGGTACTTGTCGATGGCGGAGACAAAGGCGGACTTGGCCGCCTTCTCCGGAGAGCCGCCGTGCTCCAGCCAGGAGGAGTTGTGGTAGTGCTCGATGACGTTCACCTTATTGGAAAAGCAGCAGGCCACGCTGAGCTTCACCTTGTACTCCGGCTTGTCCGCCCGGTCCCGGCCCTTCTTCTCCGTCTGCCAGAACACCGGCGCCGTCAGGCTCCCCTCTCCCGCAAGCTCCGTCACATAGTCCATGATGCCGTTTTCGTAGAGGAACTCCGCCTCTTCGAACCGACCCGGCTCTGTCTCGTTCCGGAACCGGAAGGTGACCCCGGCGTTCACCACCGCCTGGCGCTTCATCACGTCGGTGAAGTACTCCGCCGGGATGGCGATGTCCGTGAACACGTCCAAGTCGGGAAGCCAGCGGGTGCGGGTGCCGGTTTTTCTGGCCTGGCTCTTGAGCAGGGGCGCCTTCCCCAGCTCCCCCACGATCTCGCCCCGCTGAAAGTGCAGGGTGTATTCAAAGCCGTCCCGCCAGACGGTGACGTCCATGTACCGGGAGGCGTACTGGGTGGCGCAGGCACCCAATCCGTTGAGCCCTAAGGAATATTCGTAGTTGTCGCCGGAGACGTTGTCGTACTTGCCGCCGGCGTACAGCTCGCAGTACACCAGCTCCCAGTTGTACCGCTGCTCCTTCTCATTCCAGTCCACCGGGCAGCCCCGGCCCGCGTCCTCCACCTGGATGGACCGGTCTGCAAACCGGGTGACAGTGATGGTCCGGCCGTGGCCCTCCCGGGCCTCATCGATGGAGTTGGAGAGAATCTCGAACACCGCGTGCTCGCAGCCCTCCAGTCCGTCAGAGCCGAAAATGACGCCGGGCCGCTTCCGGACCCGGTCTGCGCCCTTTAATGCCGAAATGCTGTCGTTGCCATAGTCCTGCTTCTTGGTTGCCATTAAGTTCCTCCAAAGGCAGTGTCTGCCGTAAAATTCATAAATTTATTGTAGCACACCCGGCGCTGTCCTTCAAGTGCTCCCCCAAAAGACGCCGTGATCCCGCCCGCTTCCCGACGCTTCACACAAATTTTACAAAAATGTTATTGCGTAAAATTTCTCATAACCTGGCCGTCACCCAGCTCAATGCCCTTTTCATCGGGGTTTTGCACATTCTCCACAGAGTTTTCCACACCGTTATGTCAACTTTTGAAATACGAAAAAAATACCGCGCCGCGCACACCCCGGCCGGACGCTCCGTTTTTCGGATCAGATGCTTTTACAGAGCGCCTTTTCAGCCAGCCGGATACCCGGAATTTTTTTGTAGTTGCAAATGCAATATATGCGCACATTTGGATATGCTAATATATTGCCAGAAGAAATCCCTCTCCCCTTGAAAGTATTTCAAAAAACGGAAAAAGGAGAATTCTATATGAAGTTCTATATCTGCAAACATTGCGGCAATGTCATCACCAAGCTCACCTCCGCCCAGGTGCCCGTGAAGTGCTGCGGCGAGGAGATGCATGTGCTGGAGGCCGGTGTCACCGACGCCGCCCAGGAGAAGCACGTGCCTGCCGTCACGGTGGAGGGCAGTCTGGTGAAGGTGGACGTGGGCTCTGTCACCCATCCCATGACCGCCGAGCACTTTATCCAGTGGGTGGTGGTGGAGACTGAGCGGGACGCCCTGATCCACTGGTTCCACCCGGAGGAGACGCCGGAGGTCGTGTTCGCCCTGGCGGAGGGCCAGACTGCCAAGGCCGTTTATGCCTACTGCAACCTCCACGGTCTTTGGAAGAAGGACCTGTAAGCTGCGAGACACCAGACCGCCCCGGCGCTGCACAGCGCCGGGGCGGTCTTCTGACTTTTGAGATCGGATATATTTAGGATATAGGAAGCCTCTGTGGGTGCAGCATCCCCAAAGCGGGACGGCATGGCATTCCCGCTTCAGCCGAGCAGCACCAGGACCACGCCGTAAATCACCGAGGCCAGGGTGCCGAACACGATCACCGGCCCGGCGATCAGGAACATCTTGGCCGCCATGCCGGTGACGAATCCCTCGCTGCGGAAGTCGATGGCCGGTGAGACCACCGCGTTGGCAAAGCCGGTGATGGGCACCAGCGTCCCGGCGCCGCCAAAGCGGGCCAGCTTGTTGTACAGGTTCAGCCCCGTCAGCAGGGCGGAGAGAAACACCAGCGTGCAGGAGGTGGCGGTGCCCGCCGTCTTTTCCTCCAGGCCGGCGGCAGTCCAGCCGTTCAGGATCAGCTGGCCCACCACGCAGATGGCCCCGCCCACTACAAAGGCCAGGACCGTATCCTTCAGCAGCGGCGACTTGGGGGCCTTCTGCTTCACATACTGCTGGTATTCCTGCGGCGTCATATTCATTGAAAATCCCCTCCAGGCCATTTTCCCATAGGGTCTCCTGCTTGTTCGGAAACTATACGCACTTGCAAACCTGCGCGGAAGGGAGTACACTGTTGCCCGAAGATTTGTGTGTTTGGAGGAATCCCCATGAGACCCATGCCCGCCCCGCTGGGCCTGTATATCCACATTCCCTTCTGCAAGAGCAAGTGCGTCTACTGCGACTTCTACTCCCTGCCCCGGTCCGAGAGCCGGATGGACGACTACACGGATGCCCTGTGCGCCCATCTGGCGGAGACCGCCCCCTTCGCGGCGGGCCATCTGGTCGACACCGTGTACTTCGGCGGCGGCACCCCCAGCTATCTGGGGACCAAGCGGCTGGTGAAGATCCTGAAGACCATTCTGAAAAAATACAAGGTGGACAAGCAGGCGGAGATCACCCTGGAGGCCAATCCCGACTCCGCCGGGGACTGGAAAGAGCTGCGCACCCTGCGCCGGTGCGGGTTCAACCGCCTCTCCCTGGGAATGCAGTCCGCCGATGACGAAGAGCTCTCGGAGATCGGCCGGGTGCACACCATGGCTCAGACGGAAGCCGCCGTGGAGGCCGCCCGGAAGGCCAAGTTCCAGAATCTCTCCCTGGATTTGATTTACGGCCTGCCCCATCAGACGCTGGAGGGGTGGCAGAAAAACCTTTCCGCTGCCTTGGACCTGACGCCGGAGCATCTCTCCTGCTATGGGTTGAAGGTAGAGGAGGGTACGCCCCTTTTTGCCCGGCGGGGGACCGCGGGTCTGCCGGGGGACGACGCCCAGGCGGACATGTATCTCTACACGGTGGAGTTCCTGAAGGCCCAGGGCTATGAGCAGTATGAGATCTCCAACTTCGCAAAGCCGGGCTGCGCCTCCCGGCACAATCTGAAATACTGGACCCTGGGGGAGTACGCCGGCTTCGGCCCCGGCGCCCACTCGGACTTCGGCGGCGTGCGGTACGCCTACACAAAGGATCTGGAGGGCTATATCCGGGGCGTGCGGGACCACGCCCCCATGCTGTCGGAGAGCGACCGCATCCCACCCCTGGACCGGGACACCGAATGGGTAATGCTGGGCCTGCGGACCACGGCGGGTTTGGACCCCAAGGCATTTGAGCGCCGCTTCCGCCGCCGGTTCACCTGCTTTCTGCCCTTCCTGGACCAGTGCGCCAGGGCCGGCTATGCGGTGGAGGAGGACGGCCGCTGGCACCTGACGCCCCGGGGCTTTCTGGTGTCCAACCAGATCATCGGTGGGATGCTGGATGCCCTGGCCGCGGACAAACAGCGGCGGGCCGATGCCGCCGCCCGGGGAGATTTCCGGGTGAACCTGGATTGAATGAAAAAAGCCGCCCGCTGGAATGCTCCGGCGGGCGGTTCTTTCTCATGCCTTCCGGGCCCGGATGGCATTGACCGGGCAGCCGTTGGCCGCGTCGAAGGCCCCCGCCTCCTCCGCCGGGGTCCGGGGCTGGGCCTGCACCACGGACACCCGCCCCTGGATCTGAAACACGGCCGGCACCGCCGCCGCGCACATCCCGCAGCCGATACACCGGGAGGCGTCCACATTGACTGTCATGCGCTTCCTCCTTTTCCGCGGGCTGCGCCCGCTGTTCCCTTTTATTGTAATACACCGCGCCGGTTTCTCCAAGTCTTTTCTGCGGCGGGCGGAACTTTTTTCCCGCAGACGCCGTCTTGTATTTGGGAGACTCTGTGCAATCTGGTGGATTTTGTTGCCCCATTCCCATTTACTTTTCCGCCTGTTTATGCTATTCTGAAGAGGATTATGTAGACCATCTCAGCTGCAGCTTATGGAGGTATGACATGAAAAACACCCTGCGCAAAACCCTGTCCCTGTTTTTGGCGTTCACGCTTCTTTGCTCCCTGGGCCTCACCGCCGCCGCGTCCGAGGCCATGGGCGAGGACCTGACCTCCAAGGGCACTCTTTTGAACCAGAAGACCCAGCTCTCCACCAATGTGTTTTGGAGTACTGCGTACTCCGACCTGCGGACGGAGAACGTCGTCACATACGAGCCCAATGCAGATGTGACGCCCATCGTCACCTTCGGGGACTCCCTGACCACCCGCACCACGGTCACCTCTGCGGCCCGGGCACTGGAGAGCCAGGGCTACCGGGTGGTGGCGGGCATCAACGGCGACTTCTTCAACACCTCCAACGGCCTGCCCATCGGCATCCTGGTGTCGGAGGGAGAGGTCCTCAGCAGCGACGGCGGCTACTACGCCATGGGTTTCCGGGAGGATGGCTCTGCTGTCATCGGCAAGCCCGGACTCTCCATCTCCGCCAACCTGGGCTATCAGGGTTCGGACAGCAGCGGGTACTTCACGGACATCATCCGCACGGTGGCCGGCATCAACAAGGCCCGGGTCTCCACCGGCGGCATCTACCTCTATACATACGACTTCAACAACCGGCACACCACCGGCAATACCGAGGCCGGCGTGGACGTGCTGTGCACCATCGTGGACGGCTCCCTCTCCATCGGCGGCACCATGACGCTGGTGGTGGACCAGGTGATCGAGGCCACCTCCGCAACGGCCATCGGGCCGGACCAGATTGTCCTCTCCGCCAACGCCCTCTCCAACACCTACTACACCGACGCCCTGCGGAACATCCCTGTGGGCGCCACGGTGACCGTCACCGTCTCCGCCGCCAATGAGGCGTGGAACGATGTGCAGTACGCCGTGGGTGCCTTATACTCCCTGGTGCAGGACGGCGCCGTGGTCTCCGGTCTGCCCTCCGGGGTGAACCCCCGCACGGCGGTGGGTGTGACAGCTGACGGCACCGTGGTGTTCTATACCATCGACGGCCGCCGGTCCGGCCACTCCATCGGCGCCAGCCTGAGCCAGGTGGCCCAGCGGATGATCGAGCTGGGCTGCGTGGCCGCCATCGGCCTGGACGGCGGCGGCTCCACCACCATCACCGTGACGCAGCCCGACGACACCACCGCCGCTACCATCAACCGTCCCTCCGACGGCAGTGAGCGGGCGGTGGCCAACCACCTGTTCCTGGTGGCCACCAATGAGCCCACCGGCGAACTGGGCCACTTCTACGTCCAGGCGGACAACGCCTACGTTCTGGCGGGCAGCAAGGTAGAGATCTCCGCCGCCGCCGTAGACACCAACTACATCCCCATGGACGAGGACTATGACTACGACCTGGAGGCCTCCGACGGGGAGCTGGACGGCAATATCCTCACCACCCCGAAACGGGGCGGTGAGATCACCGTCACCGCCTCCAGCGGCCGCAGAGAAGGCTCTACCACCGTCTACGCCATCGAGGATCCCACGGACGTGGTGATCCGGGACAGCAGCGGCACCGCGCTCACCACGCTGAATGCCGCCACCGGCACCACCACCCAGCTGGCCGCCACCGCCGCCTACAACCACATCTCCCTGAAGGCGGATCCAGAAGCCTTCACCTGGGAGGTCACCGGCGACATCGGCACGGTGGATGAGCACGGCCTCTTTACTGCCGCCGCGCCCGGCACCGGCACCATCACGGTCTCCGCCGGCCGGGCCAGAGTCTCCATCCCCGTCACCGTCTCCAGCTCCGGCACGGTCTCCGCCGGCGGCGTCATGGAGGTGGAGTCCTTTGAGGGCAGCACCACCATCTTCCGGGGCAGCGGCAGCAACATGGACTTCAGTCTGAACCACAGCGCCGACACCGTGCGGATGGGCAGCGGCTCCGCCAAGGTGGATTACACTCTTACCGAAACCGGCGCATCCCAAGGCGCCTACACCGCCGAGTGGCGGGCCTCCAAGTCCACGGGCATCGACTGCAGCACCTATACTGCCCTGCACCTGTGGGTCTACGGCGACGGCTCCGGCAACATCCTGTCCCTGCTGTACAACGATGGCGCCGCAGGCTATCAGTCCCTCCAGGTAACCCCGCTGGACTTCACCGGCTGGAAACAGGTCACCGTCACCCTCCCCGGCGCACACTTCGAGATTCAGGGTCTGCAGGTCAGCGCCACCACCGCCGCAGACGGTACGGTTTCTGTCGGCGACAAGCTCTCCGGCACCATCTATATCGACCACATCACCGCCACCGCCTCCGGCACGCCGGACAACGCGGCGCCTGTGGTCTCCGCCTCCCTCGACAATTCCCTCTGGCAGGTGACCGCCTCGGTCGCCGACGCGGTGGATGGCATCCTGCCAGCGGGCAGCGTCACCGTCACCTACAACGGCGCCCCCTACGGCAGCTATGATCCCGCCACCGGTCTTGTGACCGTGGCCCTGCCCGGCCCCGGGGAGAGCCACGAGGCCATGCGGATCACCATCACCGCCCGGGACCTCTCCGGCAACATCGGCCGGGCCTCCGTGGATGTGGAGCCCTACGGCGTGGACCACAAGTTCACGGACATCAACGACTACTGGGCGGCCACCTATGTGGACTTCCTGTACAACGCCAATATCACCACCGGCTATGCCGACGGCACCTTCCGGCCCAACGACAACATCTCCCGCCAGCAGTTCGCGGTGATGCTGTATCGCTACCTGGGGCTGGACGGCACCCAGTATGAGAGCGTGACGCTGCCCTTCGCGGACAACGCCTCCATCGGGGATTACGCCCTGACGGCGGTGAAGGCCCTGTACACCGAGGGCATCATCAACGGCTCCACCGGCAGCGACGGACGGCTGTACTTCAATCCCGGCGGGTCCCTGACCCGGGCCCAGGCCGCCGCCATGATCGGCCGTACCCAGGAGAAGGGCTACGCCATTGTCGATCTGACCTTCTCCGACACCGCCTCCATCCCTGCCTACGCCACCTACTACATCCAGACCATGGCGGCCCAGGGCGTCATCAGCGGCTATGCGGACGGCACGTTCCAGCCCGGAGCCAACATCACCCGGGGTCAGATGGCCAAGATCCTCTACAACCTGATGTGAGTTTCGCCTTTCAGAGGCCGGCGCATCCGCGCCGGCCTCTCCTTATGGAGAGCGTCTTTTCGGAATCTGCCGGGTGCTGCAAAGCGCTATCGACTCCAATCCCCTGTGATTTCAGGAAAGGGTCTCCCCCGGGGCCCGTCCAGGCAAATGCCGCCGGGCACAGCCCTTCCCGGTCGGCCTCTATTCAGGCGGCCAGGGCTGTCCGGTGAAGCCGGAAGATGGAAACGGTGCCTGTTGACAGCTCCTGCCCCAGGGTGTAAAGTAATCATATTCCACATCCTGTCCGCGGACAGGATGTCTCTTTGCGAGGAGGCCCCCCATGAAGCTGAGACGTTCCGCCTGCATTGACACGCTGTACCTGGAGCTGCCCTTCCTGGACCGGTTCCAGGCGGCAAAGGAGGACGGCTTTGACGCCGTGGAGTTCTGGAGCTGGGCGGACCGGGACCTCTCTGCCGTCAAATCGGCATCAGATCGGGCCGGGATCCCTGTCTGCGGCTTCAACGGGGACGCGGACCTCTCTCTGATCGACCCTGCCCAGCGGGAGGCGTATCTGGCCTTTCTGCACCGCTCTCTGGAGGCGGCCCGGTTCCTGGGCGCCTCCGGCGTCACCGTCCACTCCAACGGTCTGGGGCTGGGGGGCGTGGTGCTGGCGCCCCGGGAGGACCTCTCCCACACGGTGAAGCTCTGCTCCCTGTACGCGGGCCTTGCCGCCAGCGCCCGCCTGGCGGAGGAGGCAGGCGTCACCCTCTATCTGGAGCCGCTGAACATCTCCACAGACCACCCCGGTAATTTTCTGCGGGACACGCAGACGGCGGCGGAGCTGGTACGCCTGATCGGCTCTCCCCGCCTGAAGGTCCTGTATGACATCTACCACATGCAGCTGAGCGAGGGCCGCCTCTGCGACACCATCCGGCAGTACGCCGATACCTTCGGCCATGTCCACGCGGCAGACGCCCCTGGCCGCCGTGAGCCCGGTACCGGGGAGATCGCCTTCCCCCGGGTCTACAAGGCGCTGGAGGCCGCCGGCTACACAGGGCTGGTGGGCTATGAGCTGTTTCCCGCCCGCTCCACCCGGGAGGCTGTAAAGGCCATTCTGGACGCCGGCTGACACGTTGACCGGTACCCCCTGTATTCTGCGAAAAAGGACGGATCCAACAAGATGCACTCCATAAAAATCGCTCTCTCCCGCTATGGCTGGTTCACTGCCGGGGTCCTGCTGAACGCCTTCGGCGTGGCCCTGATTACCAAGGCCGCGCTGGGGACCTCCCCCATCTCCAGCCTGCCCTATGTGCTGAGCCTCCGCTTTCCCGTCACGCTGGGACAGTTCACTTTTTTGATGAATATGCTGTTCATTCTGGCGCAGGTCCTGCTGCTGCGGAAGGACTTCCGTCCCGTTCAGCTCCTACAGGTTGCTGTGAATGTGGTGTTCAGCCTGTTCATTGATGTGAGCATGGGACTCCTCTCCTGGATGGAGGTCGGTGTGCTGCCCATGCGGCTGCTGGCGCTGGCCGTGGGCTGCGCCGTGCTGGGCTTCGGCATCAGCGTCGAGGTGGCGCCCCGGGTGCTGATGGTCCCCGGCGAGGGGATCGTCCAGGCCATCGCAGTCGTCACCGGCCGACAGTTCGGCAATGTAAAGACGGCTTTCGACGCCACGCTGGTGTCCACAGCCCTGCTCCTCTCCCTGCTCTTCTTCCATCAGCTCCAGGGCCTGGAGATCGGCACCATTTTTTCCGCACTGGCGGTTGGCCGGTTCGTGAACCTCTATAACCGGAGACTGCCGCTGATCTCCCGCATCTCCGCCCTGGGTGCAAGAACCTGAAAAATCAGTGTTGCATCCCTTCCGTTGTTATGGTATATTAGCAGATAAGTAAGTTGGCCTGCCGGCCAGGAAGGATCTGTGAACCCGCGTGGACGAACCTCCGTTGCCCACCCATACATACCGAGGTGTCTTTCAGAAGGACAGTCTGCCCCAAGGGGTGAGACTGCCCTTTTCGCGTTTTGGGCCTCAGGGATCCGCTGATTTTTTTGAGGAGTGATGATTTTTCCCATGGACAGTTCCACTATATCAATGACCGTGGCCATCGTCCTGCTGGTGATGATGTCGGCCTATTTCTCCGCCACGGAGACCGCCTTCTCCTGCCTGAACAAGATCCGGATGAAGAGCCGGGCGGAGTCCGGCGACCACCGGGCTGCTCTTGCCATGGACCTGGTGGAGGACTATGACCGGCTGATCTCCACCATCCTCATCGGCAACAACATCGTGAACATCACCGCCTCCACTGTGGGCACAGTGCTGTTCACCAAGCTGTATGCGGCTTACGGCCCCACCGTCTCTACGGTGGTGTTGACGCTGGTGGTGCTGATCTTCGGCGAGATTTCCCCCAAGAGCCTGGCCAAGGAGCACGCGGAGAGCTTCGCCATGTTCTCCGCGCCCATCCTGCGGGTGTTTCTGCTGGTCCTGCGGCCACTGAACTTCCTGTTCTCCCAGTGGAAGCGGCTGCTGAACATGATCTTCCACCCCTCTGAGGACCAGGGCATCACGGAAGAGGAACTAATCACCATGGTATCCGAGGCGGAGAACGAGGGAGGTCTGGACCAGCACGAGAGCCAGCTGATCCGCTCCGCCATCGAGTTCGGCGACCTGGAGGCCGGGGACATCCTGACGCCCCGGGTGGACATCGTGGCGGTGGAGGACTCTGCCTCCATGGAGGAGATCGCCGCCGTGTTCGCTGAGAGCGGCTACTCCCGCCTGCCGGTGTACCACAAGGACGTGGATGACATCGTGGGCGTGATCCATGAGAAGGACTTCAACGCCGCCCGCTACCGGGGCCAGGGCAACATCTCCGGCTGCATCACGCCGGTCCACTATACCACCGCCAATGCGGACCTGGGCCTGCTGCTGCGGACGCTGCAGAAAAAAAAGACCCACATGGCCATCGTGGTGGATGAGTACGGCGGCACCGAGGGCCTGCTGACCATGGAGGACATCCTGGAGGAGCTGGTGGGCGAGATCTGGGACGAGCACGATGAAGTGGTGGAGTCCTTCCGCAAGCAGAGCGACGGCAGCTTCCTGGTGGCCGCCGGCGCCGACCTCTCCGACTTGTACGATCTGTTCTCCATCAAGGGGGACTGCGACGCCAGCACCGTCTCCGGCTGGGTGATCGACCAGCTGGGCCGCCTGCCCCTGGTGGGGGACCACTTCCAGGCGGAGGGCCTGGACGTCACTGTGACCATGGTGGACCACCGCCGGGTGCTGGAGGTTCGGGTGGCCGTGGCGGCGGAGGCGCCGGAGACCGCGGAGGGCGCGGCACAGCACTGACCGGACGAACCCGCCGCCCGTCCCGCCAGAGCCCCGGCGGGACGGGCGGCTCCCTCATTTGAAACCGGAGGTCTTATGTACGTCTATTCCCTGGGACAGTGGCTGCTGTTCTTCTTTCTCTACTGCTTTCTCGGCTGGGTGTGGGAATCCTGCTACGTCTCCGCCAAGCGGCGCCAGTGGGTGAACCGTGGCTTTCTTCACGGCCCCATGCTGCCCATCTATGGCACCGGCGCCGTCATCATCCTGCTGGCCACCATCCCCGTGCGGGACAGCCTGTGGCTGGTTTTCCTGCTGGGCATGCTGGCCGCCACGGCGCTGGAGTATGTCACCGGTGCCGCCATGGAGGCCCTCTTCAAAGTCCGTTACTGGGATTACTCCAAGCAGCCCTTCAACCTCAACGGCTATATCTGCCTCACCAGCTCCCTGGCCTGGGGCGCCTTCTCCATCCTGCTGGTGCGGTTTCTGCACCCGCCTGTGGAGGATCTGGTGCTGCGGCTGCCCGCCTTCCTGGTGGATCCTCTGGCGTTCCTGCTGACCATCGCCGTCACCGTAGACGCAGTCCGGTCCTTCCAGGCCGCCATGGACCTGCGGGAGGTCCTCACCCGCCTCACGGAGGAGAACGAGGACCTGCGCCGCCTTGCCAAGCGGGTGGAGGTGATCTCCGCCTTTGCGGAGGAGGACCTGCGCCGCTTCCGGGAGCGCACGGAGGTGGAGCGGCTGCTCCGGCAGGAGCGCTGGGAGGACACCCGCCGCCAGATTCAGGAGGCCTATGCCAAGGGCGCCCGACGCCGCCAGGCCCAGCTGGAGGAGTCCCTGCGCCGCCGGACCGATGCCAAGCTGACGGCCCTTGCCAACATCCAGGAGGCTCTGGAGGCCTACCGGGACCGGCTGGCAGTTGCCAGGGACCTGACAGAGGAGTCTCTGGAGGCCCGCCGGGCGGAAGTCCAGCAGCTTTTGGACCGACTCCGGGACCGGGAAGCTTCCATCCGCGCCCGCACCGCCAGGCGTTATCGCCAGTCCCTGCGCATCCTGCGGGGCAACCCCTCCGCCAGCGCCAAAGCCTTTGCCGAGGCCCTGGAGTCCCTGCGGAAGCTGGGGGATCGCCGGGAGGGGGAGGACGGCGAATGAGGAAAGCCGGCGCAGCAGCCCCTGCTCTGCAGAGCGGTCGTTGGTTCCATACGGAGCGGACGTCCCTTCTTTTCGTGTCCCCTTATAGCAATTCTCCATCTCTGTCTGAACCGACGATCTTATACAAACAAAGCGGCACAGCCTTCGGCTGTGCCGCTTTGTCGATCAGGATGGCAGCGTGGACTTGTTCTCCGCAGCGGGCGGGTCCGCGGGGAAATCCAGAATCCGCCGGATGCACAGGGCATAGACTGCGATGCTCACCACCGGCCCCGCGATGTCGGAGATGGGTTCCGCATAGAATGCGGCCCGGGCGCCGAATACCGCCGGCAGGGCAAACAGGGCGATAAAGTACACCGCCTTCCGGAAGGCGGACAGGGGCAGGGCCAGCTGTACCTTTCCCATGCCGGTGAATCCGTCCACAATGGCGTACTGCAGCCCCAGGGGGATCAGGGCCAGGGTGCAGATGTGGATGGCGGAGAGGGCCTCCGCTGCCAGCTCCGGCTCCGTGGTGAAGAGGCGCACGAAGAGAGCTCCCCCCAGACGGGCCAGCAGAAACAGGGCCGTCACATAGGCCACGCACAGTCCGGCGATGAATGCCTGGGCCTTCAGGATCCGGTCCCGCCGCCGGGCGCCGTAGTTGTACGCCAGGATGGTGCCTGTGCCGGCGGAAATGCCTCCCAGGGGCATGGTCACCACCAGCATGAAGCTCTGGGCGATGGTGGCGCAGGTCACCAGACGGTCTCCCAGCTCCGCCCCGCCATAGGACTGGAGGATGGCGTTCATGGAGATAATCATGATGTTGTCCACGCCGATGATGAGGAAGGGCGTCATGCCCACCGCCAGGATGCGGAGCATCAGCCGCCCGTCGTAACCGCCGAAAGTGATGGCGATGGGCACAGACTTGCCGAAGAGGAACCGCAGTACATAGAGGCAGCTAACCAGCTGAGAGAGGACCGTGGCCACGGCAGCCCCAGCCACCCCCATGTCAAAGAGAAAGATGAACACCGGGTCCAGCACGATGTTCAGTGCCGCCCCCAGCATGACGGAGATCATGCCCTTCCGGGCGTAGCCCTGGCAGATGATGAACTGGTTCAGCCCCAGAGCCAGCAGGTTGAACACCGTCCCGCAGAGATAGACGGTGAAATAGGTATTGGCGTAGCCGTAGGTGGCATCGCTTGCGCCGAAGGCCATCAGCATGGGCTGGCGCAGGGGGAACACCCCCGCCATCAGCGCCACGGAGCAGACACACAGCATCAGAAAGCTGTTGGAGAGGATCCGCCGGGCCTCCTCCGTTTTACCCGCCCCCATGCGGATGCTCATGAGCGGCGCGCCGCCCACGCCGATAAGAGAGGCGAATGCGCCGATCAGCGTCACCACCGGCCCGCAGACCCCCACGCCCGCGAGAGCGGTCTCCCCCACCAAGGGGATGTTGCTGATGTAGATGCGGTCCACGATGCTGTACAGCACGCTGACGAACTGGGCCAGCATACTGGGTATGGCGATCCGCAGCACCAGGGGCCGGATGGCGTCCGTGCCCAGATTGTTCTCCAGCTTCATAGCAGGTCTCTCCCAAAACACACAAAAATCGGGCTGTCCGCACCGGACAGCCCTCTCATTATAAAGACACGGGATTCAGTTTGCAACCCCCGATTCGCCCCGGAGGATAGCGGAGAGCTGTTCGCACAGTGCGGCGGCCTGCCCACTGCCAAAATAGCCGATACGGACCACCCGGCCGTTGACCCTGGCTTTGCCGGTGCCGTTGGAGACGGAAAGCTTCCGCTCAAGGTCCCCGCTGGCATCCAGATCCACGATGATGTCGCCGATCTCCGAAATAACGTCTGCGACTGTCAGTGTATCCCAGCAGAAATGATAGGTGTACTGATCCAACAGCTCCAGGATTGCCTCTGCCTGTTCGCTGTCCGCAGAGACAGTATAGCTCTCAGAGTCTGTCTGGCTCTGCCCGTCTCGCACATCGAGGGTGACCAAAAAGCCGTAAAAATCCTCGCCCTCCAGATCCACCGCATCCCCGATGGAGCGGGGCCACAGCATCCAGGCTGCAAAGGCCAGGACGGCCGCCGCCAGTAGGACCAGTACCACTCGCTTCACGCTTCGGGCCATGAAATCCCTCCTCTGCAAATAGGGCCGCCGGGGCTCAGCCGCACTTGCGGACGCTGCCCAGCAGGGTCTCCAAAGCCATCAGCCCCACCAGCACAGCCAGCGCCGCCAGCAGGATCAACAGCCACTTCCACTTGCCGCGGATCATCTCTCCGCCCCCTCGGTCTTGTTTTTTCCAACATAACATAGGCCATGGAATTTGTCCATACCGCGTCTGAAGGCAGGCACTCAAATTCCCCGCAGGTCAAAGGCCGGGGTGTACTCCTCCCTGGCCGACGTCCGCTCCTGGGTGTAGCCGTCGGTGATCCCGCAGTTTTCCATGTACTCCACTGCCGCCCGGTACTCCGCCTTGGTCACGTGGCGGGCCAGTTTCCCTTCTGCCCCTGGCTGGGGCGTATACTGGCTCATGAGGGAAAACAGCACCTCCCCGGGGCGGAAGCTCTCCGCCACCCAGTCGATGACTCTTCGGGTGTTCTCCAGTTCTCCCGGCAACAGAAGATGTCGGATCAACACACCCTGCTTTAAAAGGCCGTTTTCCATCCGGTAAGGCCCGGTCTGGCGGAACATCTCCAGAATGGCCCGCTTGGCCCAGTCAAAGTAGTCCGCCGCGCCAGAGTATTTGCGGGCAGGTTCGGAGAGGCCATACTTCAAGTCCGGCAGATACACCTGTACCTTCCCCTCCAGACGGCGGAGGGTCTCCGGTTTCTCATAGCCGCCGCAGTTCCACACCACCGGCACGGGCCATTCCTCGTCCCCCAGGGCCTCCAGAACCGCGTCGGTGAAGTGGGTGGGGGTCACCAGGTCCAGGCAGGCGGCCTCCTGTCCGATCAGCTCGTGAAAGATCTCCCGCAGCCGCTCCGCCGTCAGGACCTTTCCCACCTCCCCCTGGGAGATGGGCTTGTTCTGGCAGAAGCAGCACCGGAGATTGCAGCCGGAGAAGAACACGCACCCGGCGCCGCGCTCCCCCACCAGGCACGGCTCCTCCCAGAGGTGGAGCATGGCCCGGGCCGCCACGGGCACGCTGGGCATCCCGCACACGCCGCCCCGCCTCGTCTCCGTCCGCTCCTCGCCGCAGTTTCTGGGGCACAGGCGGCAGATCACAGCAGGTCCTCGGGGCGGAAGTCCGGGCCCAGGTCCCCGGCCATCCAGTGCTTGCGGCACAGCCCGATGTACTGGTCGTTGGCCCCCAGCACCACCTGCTCACCCTCCTTCAGCACCTTGCCGGCAGCATCGAACCGGGCGTTGAAGGTAGCTTTCTTGCCGCACCAGCAGATGGTCTTGACCTCCTCGATCTTGTCGGCCATCACCAGCAGGGCCTCGCTGCCGGGGAACAGGTCCCCCTTGAAGTCCGCCCGCAGGCCGTAGCAGATGACGGGGATGCCCAGGTCATCCACCAGACCCACCAGGTACATGACCTCCTCCCGGGTCAAAAACTGGGCCTCGTCCACGATGACGCAGGCGTTCTGCTGCAGTTCCATGACAGAGAGCTGCTGCATCTCGTCAAAGTAGATGCAGGGATAGGTGAGGCCGATGCGGGAAACCACCATGTGGTCCCCGTCCCGGGTGTCCAGCCGGGGCTTGACCAGCAGGGTCTTCTGCCCCCGCTCCTCGTAGTTGAACCGGGTCATCAGGGCGTTTGCGGTCTTGCTGGAACCCATGGCCCCGTATTTGAAATAGAGCTGTGCCATTTGTCTGTTTTCTCCCTCTCTATGTATCTTCTTATGCGGCACTCCGCCGCCTTCTCTTTGGTGCCGGTCCCCTCCGCCGGGAGGGATCCTCAGCCCTGCAGCCCACGGTCGATCTTCCGCTGGGCCTCCCGCCGCCGCTGTTCCTCCAGCTGCTCCGCCGCTTTCTCCGACGTCAGGGGCTTGGGGATCTCCTCCTCCGGAATTTCCATCACCATCCTGCGGCAGCTGCGGCAGAGCCAGGCGGTCTTGTACCTGTTGAAAAGGCTCCCCTCATGGAGGATATCGATCTCCGGGCCGCTGGCACCAAAGAACCGGTTGGGCCAGCCGGGCCACCACTGGACACTGTCCCGTCCCCCAGTGATCGTCCCCACCTCCATCTCCTGCCCGCACCAAGGACAGATCATGGGCGGGGGCGGGGTCTCCCGCAGGGCCTTCTTCTCCTTCCGCTCCTCGTTCCAGTCCCGGAGCTCGTCCATCAGGCTGGGAGCGCAGTCCTTCTCCTCCTGCCCCGGCTCCGCCGGACGGGACGGCTTTTCCGGCTCATAGTCCCAGGGATCCTCGCTTTTCTTCCAGAAGGGCACGGTCACTCCTCCTCTCGGCTTTCGGATAAATGCTCTGCATCAGCCCCGTAGATGATGCGGCGGTTGATCTCCTCGGAGGTCAGATGCTCCGCCCGGGTGCAGTTGGCCGTGTCAAGGACCAGCTTGCGGCACGCCCCGCAGTGCCAGGCCAGCTTGTAATCGCTCCAGAAGGAACCGTCCCCCCGGAGGTAGAGGGTTCCGTCGGCATCCGCCAGGCGAAACGCGCCGGGACGCTCCCACACCAGGCGGACAGCGTCCCTTCCGCCCACCAGATACCCCATCCGCATCTCCTGCCCGCACCAGGGGCAGGTCATGGCAGACGGCGTCTGCTCCTCCGCTGTCTCCTTCTCCCCTGGGACCTTCCACGCCTCCCCGTCGGCGGCCGGGGGCTGGGGCTCCCCCGCTGTCCAGGTGCGCCGTTTCTCCGGCTCCATATCCCAGGGATCCTCGCTTTTCCTCCAGAAGGGCATCACGAATCCTCCTCGTTTTGCTCTCTCGCCTGCCGGATGCGTTCCTCAAAGGTCTCCCCCGTCCGCCGGGGCAGGAAGGAGACGGGCTCCGGCGTCTCCTTCCCATGGTAATAGCACCACAGCCACCGGAGGCACCAGACCAGCTTGCGGATCAGCAGGGCCAGCAGGGCGATGCCCGCCAGGTTGATGAGTTCCATTCAGTTGCCCTCGTCCTTCTTCTGGTCCTCGGAGTCCGGGACCTCCTCATAATCCACCGTATACACAGGGCCGTGAAATTTCGGCTCCTGCCTGTCCTCGTCCTCCGCCCGGTACCGGGCGGACCGCCTCCGCACATGCCGCACCACCAAGATCACCGCCACGAGAATGAGAATGGGCACCGCAAACCGCAGCGCCACCAGCAAAATACTCCCCAGCAGCCGAAACAGCCCCAGGGGCAGTCCCACCAGCCAGCCCATTCGTCACTCCTCCTTCAAGCGTGCTGCCGCTTCCGTGTAATACCGCCCAAAGGCGGAGGGCACCGCCCGGTCCGACAGGGCTCCGGCATCTGCCCAGACGAAGTCCGCCGGGCCGTCTCCCGCCACCTCCAGGGTGTAACCGGTCATGTGCCACTCCACATGGGTAAAGATGTGCTTCGCCGTCAGTCGGCTCTCCCACCGCCTGGGCTCCAGGCCCCAGACGGACACCGCCGCTCCGGCGGCAGCCTCGTCCAGGGCTCCCTCCACGTTGGGAAACTCCCACAGGCCCGCCAGCAACCCGGTCCCCGGCCGCTTCCGCAGGGCGATCTTTCCGTCCCGCACCAGCAGGAACACCGTCTTCTCCTCCACCCGGCGGGGCTTTTTGGCCCCCTTCACTGGCAGATCCTCTGCCGTGCCCCGAAGGCGGCCCTTGCAGAAGGCCATGGCCGGACACTCCAGACACCGGGGCGGGCCGTTGGGTGCGCAGACCGTGGCCCCCAGCTCCATGGTGGCCTGATTGAAGACGCGGATATCCGCCTCAGCCTCCGGCATGACGGCCTGGATCTGTGCCCGCACGGCCTTTTTTACCTTGGGATCGGCAATATCGTCCCGGCAGTCCGTCAGCCGCATGACCACCCGCAGCACGTTGCCGTCCACCGCCGCTTCCCGTCGGCCGAAGGCGGCGGAGGCAATGGCGCTGGCGGTGTAGTCCCCCACCCCCGGCAGGGCCAGCAGGTCCTGGTAGGTGTCCGGAAACCGGCCGCCCTGCTCCGCCACGATCCTGGCGGCCTTCTGCAGGTTCCTGGCCCGGCTGTAATAGCCCAGGCCCTCCCACAGCTTCATCAGCCGCTCCTCCGGGGCGGCTGCCAAAGCCTCCACCGTGGGGAATGTCTCCAGAAAGCGGGCATAATACCCCAGCACCGCCGCTACCCGGGTCTGCTGCAGCATGATCTCCGAGACCCAGATCTGATACGGGTCTGTGGTCCGCCGCCAGGGCAGGTCCCGGGCATTGGCCCGATACCACGCCAACAGCGGCCCCGGCAAATCTTGTAAAACAGTTTTGGTTGTCAAATTCTCACCGCACATGGTATGATTGTACCATATCCGCAGAATGGATATGGCACCCTTTCCGAACTTGCGCCGCTGTATCAGCCTGTCCAGCCGCACAATCGCCGCATTGCGGTTATTGTACCACATCCGGCGCCAACTTCCCACCCCCTGTACAAAAATTTTGAAAGTCTCTTGACTTTCCCCCGGGTGGAAGGTGTACCCTGTCCCCAGAGATGAGGTGTAATCCCTTGAAAATCAATGAAGTGGAAGCCCTGGTGGGCATCACGCGGAAGAACATCCGCTTTTATGAGGCGGAGGGACTGCTCTCCCCCCGGCGGAACAGCCAGAACGGTTACCGGGACTATGGGGAGACTGAGGTGGAGGTCCTGCGGCGGATCAAGCTGCTTCGGAAGCTGGGCCTTCCGCTGGAGGAGATCCGGCAGATGCAGCACGGCGCCTACACCGTGGGGGACGGTATGCGCCGCCATCTGGTGTCCCTGGAGCGGGAGCGGCAGAATCTGGAAGCGGCCATCCGCTTCTGCGGGACGCTCACAGACCGCAGGGAGCGGCTGGAGGAGCTGGACGCCCAGTCCCTGCTGGATCGGATGGCCCAGATGGAACAGGAGGGAACGACCTTTATGAACAAGCAGAAGCAGGACACCAGGCGCCGCCGCTTCGTGGCGCCCATCGTGGTCGCCATCGTCATGTCAGTCCTGATGGCGGGGCTGATCTGGCTCTTCCTCTGGGCTTTCGAGGTGGATCCGGCCGGTGCGCCGCCCCTGCCGGTGCTGGCGCTCTTTGTGGCCATCCCGGCGGCAGTGGTGGTCGGTGTGGTCATCGCCCTGGTCCAGCGGGTCCGGGAGATTGAGCGGGGAGAGGAAGACGATGCGCGGAACTACTGAGCGGCGGGATTGTCGACAAGCAGCGGTGTCCGCCGCAGGGACGGCCGTATGGCTGCTGGCTGCGGCCGCGGTGTTGCTGTGGGTGCGGCAGGCCTTTTTCCCCAGCGGTGCGGCATCCGTTCTGCTGGCGGTTCTGGCCGCTGTCCAGGCAGCAGGGCTGATCCCGCTGGGGCTGGCCCTGCGGGACCGCTTGAAAGAGATCAAAGGAGGAGAATTATATGAAGCTCGTCAGTATTGAAACCATTCCCGGCCAGGAATTTGAGGCCCTGGACATCGTGCGGGGCACGGTGGTGTACAGCAAAAACTTCGGCCGCGATTTCATGGCCGGCATGAAGACCCTGGTGGGCGGAGAGATCACCGGCTACACCGAGATGCTGGTGGAGGCCCGGCAGATCGCCACCAAGCGCATGGTGGACGCGGCAGAGGCTCTGGGAGCCGACGCAGTGGTGGGCCTGCGGTACGCCTCTGCCTCCGTGATGCAGGGGGCGGCGGAGGTCATTGCCTACGGAACGGCTGTAAAGTTCAAATGATGCACGTCACCTTTCTGGACCACAGCGGCTTTCTGGTGGAGCTGCCCGGTCTCACGCTGCTCTTTGACTGGTGGAAGGGGGACCTGCCCCCCCTGCCATCAGGCCCCCTGCTGGTCTTTGCCAGCCATCGCCATCCAGACCACTTTGATCCCCGGATTTTTGCTCTGGATGACGGGCAGCGGGATGTCCGATTCCTTCTTGGCAAGGGCATCCATCTGACAGACCGGAACCGGAAGAAATGGGGACTCTCGGAAAAAGCCGCCGCGGACTGCCGGGTGCTTTCCGGCGGGGAGAGCGCCTCTCCCCTGCCCGGCGTCACCGTGGAGGCACTGCCCTCCACCGACGAGGGCGTGGCCTTTCTGGTGACGGCGGAAGGCCGGACGGTCTTTCATGCCGGGGATCTGAACTGGTGGCACTGGGAGGGCGAGGACCCCGTCTGGAACCGGAACATGGAAGCGGACTTCCGGCGGTATGCGGAACCTCTCCGGGGCCGGAAGATCGATCTGGCCATGCTGCCTCTGGATCCCCGTCTGGGGGAGGACGGCTTCCGTGGCCCCCAGTACTTCCTGGAGCTGGCGGATATCCGCCGCTTTCTGCCCATGCACCAGTGGGGAAATTTTAACTTTACAAATCAATTCCTGTCATGCTATACTTCTTTCACATCCCGAACTGTGTACGTTAACAGAGTCGGTCAAGTCTTTACATTTGAGGAGGAAGCGGACACATGAAGATCGATGGCAATGAACTTGCAATTGAGCAAAACGAGCTGGACCGGGAGGGCCGCCATGCGGAAGCCATGGCCATCAAGCGGGAATTTCTGAAGCAGGTGCGGGAGAGCGGTGACCACTGCCCCTGCAAGCAGGCCTGCCCCCACCACGGCAACTGCTTTGAGTGCGTGACGCTGCACCGTGGTCATCGGGATCACTTGCCCATGTGTATGTGGGATATGGTGAATGAACGGCTCCATAAGCTCTCCCGATTGACAGAGGGGACCCTGCGGTCCTATGAGGAGGCGCACCGCTGAGGAAGCTCCAGAAAAGCGCCCGTGCCAATCGGCACGGGCGCTCTCCTCTTCATCTGTCTTCAATCTGCAAGGATCAGGCAGCTGCCGGTCACATCAGGGCTGTGGCCCGTTAGCTCCGCCACGAAGTCCGTGTCCTCACCGGCGGCACTGACCGCCGCTTCCAGCGCGGGGATCTGGTCAACCGTGGTGACGGCGTAGACTCGGTCCACCAGCGGGGCGATATCCGAGAGTACCAGGCCGGCAGTGTCGTCGGCGCCGGAGGTGATGACCTCCGGCGGCAGCTCAATGGAGACAGCCACACCATACTCACCCAGAGCGCTGCGCAGCTCCTCCAGGAACAGCCGGATGCTGGCCGCCCGGTCGGCGCCGTTGTAGTCGATCTTGTCCAGCTTCCCTACTGTGGGATAGCCCACATCCGTTAGCAGGATTTCATCAAAACCCTGTTGTGCCAGCTCCGCCGCCAGGGTGCACAGGTACTGCCGGGCCGCCGGCTTGCTGGGATCCAGCCAGTTTCCGTTGTTCCCGTCGTAGAAGATATAGCCGCCGGTGTTCTTCAGTCCCATGCCCTCCACGTCCGCGCGGGCGGCAATGGGGTCCAGGAAGCAGCTCATCCGGCCGATGGAGTGGTAACTGCTTTCCGTCACCTCCGCCAGAGCCGCCGCCGTGTCCTCCGCCGTGCTCACGGTGCCGGCCGCGGCGCCAGTGGCAGCAAAGTAGATGTGTCCGGTGCTGTCTTTCAGCGTGACGGCAGCAGCGTTATAGGCGGGAGCAGACATCACAGAGGCTCCCAGCCAGGCATCTTTCCAGCCCGCCTGGGTCAGCGGCGCGGCGGAAGCAGAGAAGGCAGCCAGAGCCTTCGGCTTCTCCGGCTCCTGAATGGTAATCTCTACGTCCTCTGGGGGCACTTCCTCTTCCGCGGGGGGCGTCTCCGTCTTCCATGGCAACTCCAGGTGGAAGCTGCCGTCCCTATCATAGACGATATACTCCTGCAGCCATAGAAAGCCCACCGCCGCCAGGATGATGAGCACCAGCAGCACTGCCAGCGCGATCTTCCCCTTGGAGGTCCTGCCCCGGTAGCTCCGGTAGCCCTTGGTGCCTCCCATGTCCGTCACCTCTTCTCCAGGAGATTGCCCCTGCCCGTCAGGGCTGGATGGCGTTGAGCTTGTTCACGCGCCGCTCATGCCGGCCACCCTCAAAGTCCGTGGAGAGGAACACCTCCACCATCCGCTCCGCCAGGTTCTTGCCGGTGAACCCCGCGCCGATGGCAAGCATATTGGCGTCGTTGTGGCGGCGGGTCATCTCCGCCTCCAGGGAGTCGGCACAGTGGGCGCAGCGGATACCCTGCACCTTGTTGGCGGCAATGGAGATGCCGATGCCGGTGGTGCAGATGACGATGCCCCGATCATACTCGCCGGAGGCCACAGCCCGGGCCGCCGCCTCGCCGAAGTCGGGGTAGTCGCAGCTCTCCGTCGAGTAGCAGCCGAAGTCCTTGTATTCATGGCCCAGCTTCTCCAGAAGCTGGATGATGTCGCATTTCAGCGCGTAGCCGCCGTGATCAGAACCCAGAGCGATTTTCATGGTGATCGTTCTCCTTTTCAAATCAAGTCATCCCATTCGGAGAGGAATGGGGCTGGAATGGATTTATTATAGCCAGTTTTCCCCTGAAAAGCAAATCACAATTCATGCCACACCGGTTTCCCCTGCCGGAAGGCGGCAAAACGGCGGAATCCGCAGGCCCGCAGCAGCGCCTGCCCCTCCCGGACGGCACAGCCCACAAACCCCGGCGTGTGGGCATCCGTCCCCAGGGTGACGATCTCGCCGCCCAGGGAGCGGTACAGCTGCAGCCACTTTTCGTCCGGCAGCGGGGTGTTGCCCCGGTTGGTGTTGAGCTCGATCCCGATGCCCTTGGGGATGATGAGGCGGAAGATCTCCGCGATCTCCTCCTCGAACCCGTCGAAGCTGACATGCATCCCCCGGTTCTCGTTCAAATACCGCAGGGGCAGCGTCAGATGGCCCAGTACCTGGAATCGCCCCCACTCCGCGAGCTTCCGCACCTGGCCCAGGTAGTCGGCAAGGCAGTCCCGCGCTTCCTGTTCATCCCGCGGGGTAAGGAAATACAGGTCCCGGCCCTCCATCTTCTCCGACAGGGTGTGGATGGAGCCGATGAGAAAGTCCAGCGGCGGGGCCTCCGCCAGCATGGACTCCATCCGCCTGATGCCCCACACGGCGTCTCCCAGCTCCGCGCCCAGGCGCAACGTGATCCGGTCCCCCACCGCCGTCCGGGCGGCGCGGAACTCCGCAATCATGGGATCCCAGTCATAGGCCCCCCGGGGTTCGGTGGTGCCGAACCGGATGGGCTCCACATGGTCTGTGAAGCAGATCTCCTGGAACCCCAGCCGGATGGCCGCCTCCGCCATCTCCTGCATGGAGGCGGAGGCGTCCGGTGAGATGCGGGAGTGGACGTGGTAGTCGGCTAAATACATACGTGCCTCACTTTTTGAACTTCTTGAAGAACTTCTTCTGCTCCTCGTAATTGCTCTCGCCCATGGTCTCGGCGAACTTCTTCAGGGCTTCCTTCTGCTCCTTGTTCAGATTTTTGGGGGTTTCAATGTAGACGGTGACATACTGGTCGCCCCGCCCCCGGCCGTTGATGGAGGGGATGCCCTTGCCCTTCAGGCGGAAGGTGGTGCCGGACTGGGTGCCCTCCGGCAGGGTATACTTCACTTTGCCGTCGATGGTGGGGATCTCCAGCTCCGCACCCAGCACCGCCTGGGTGAAGGTGATGGGCGCCTCGCACAGGACGGAGGTGCCCTCCCGCCGGAACAGCTCGTGAGGCCGGACCGTAATGGTAATCAGCAGGTCGCCCGCCGGGCCGCCGTTCTTGCCGGCGTTGCCCTGTCCACGGATGGAGATGGTCTGCCCGTTGTCGATGCCGGCGGGAATGCTGGCCTGAATGGTCTTTTTCTTGCGCACCATACCACTGCCCCGGCAGTCCTTGCAGGGCTGGTGGATAATCCGCCCCTTGCCGCCGCACTTGGGGCAGGGGGAGGAGGTGGCGAACACGCCCATGGGCGTCTGCCGCCGGACCTGGACCGTCCCGGTGCCGTGGCAGTCCGGGCACACCTCCGGCGACGTGCCGGGGGCACAGCCGTTGCCGTGGCAGGTGTCGCAGGTCTCATACCGCTCCACGGTGACTGCCTTCTCACAGCCGAAGGCCGCCTCCTCGAAGCTGATGGCGATGGACATGCGGATGCTCTCGCCCCGCTGGGGGGCGTTGGGATTGGTGCGCCGCCCGCCGCCGAAGCCGCCGCCGAAAAAGCTGCCGAAGATGTCCCCCAGGTCGCCGAAGTCGAAGCTCCCGTCGAATCCGCCGCCGAAGCCCCCGGCGCCGAAGTTGGGGTCAACGCCCGCATGGCCGTACTGGTCGTACCGGGCCTTCTTGTCCGCGTCGGAGAGGACCTCATAGGCCTCGTTGACCTCCTTGAACTTCTCCTCCGCCGTCTTGTCCCCCGGATTCAGGTCCGGGTGATACTTCCGGGCCATTTTTTTATAGGCCTTTTTGATCTCATCCTCAGAGGCTCCCCGGGAAACCCCCAGGACCTCGTAGTAATCGCGTTTCTGTTCTGCCATAGAATCACCAACTTTTCAATTAGGAATGGGGAGTTAGGAATTAGGAATTGTGGAATCCGCTCCCGGCGGATGAATTGAAATCCGTCCGGCTCCGCCGGACACCTCAATTCCTTATTCCTGATTTCTAATTCCTAATTCATGAGAGCGTGCCGCGCAGGCGGGGGTGTCCCCCGCCCGCGCGGCCGCATGGCATCTGATCACTTCTTGTTATTCTCGTCATCGTCGACCACCTTGTAGTCGGCGTCATAATACTGGCCCTGCTGGGCGCCGGCGTCGGGGCCGGCCTGCTGCTGGGCGCCGCCCTGGGCCCCCTGGGGATTGGCCTGCTGATACAGCTTCTCGCTGACGGCGTAGAAGGCCTGGGTCAACTCGTCGGTAGCGGTCTTGATGGCAGCGGTATCCGTGCCTTTCAGAACCTCCTTCAGTTTGTCGATTCCGGCCTGGACCTTGCTCTTGTCATCGGCAGGGATCTTGTCGCCCATCTCGGAGAGGGTCTTCTCGCTCTGGTAGACCATCTGGTCGGCCTGGTTGCGGACCTCGACCTCCTCCTTCAGCTTCTTGTCCTGGGCAGCATACTGCTCGGCCTCCTTGACGGCCTTCTCAATGTCCTCCTTGCTCATGTTGGAGGAGGAAGTGATGGTGATATGCTGCTCCTTGCCGGTGCCCAGGTCCTTGGCGGAGACGTTGACGATGCCGTTGGCGTCGATGTCGAAAGTCACCTCGATCTGGGGCACGCCGCGGCGGGCCGGAGCGATGCCGTCCAGGTGGAAGCGGCCCAGAGACTTGTTGGCCGCGGCCATCTCCCGCTCGCCCTGGAGGACGTTGACCTCCACGCTGGTCTGGTTGTCAGCGGCGGTGGAGAAGATCTGGCTCTTCTTCACGGGGATGGTGGTGTTCCGGTCGATCAGCTTGGTGAACACGCCGCCCATGGTCTCAATGCCCAGGGACAGGGGTGTGACATCCAGCAGCAGCAGCCCCTTCACGTCGCCGGTGAGGACGCCCGCCTGCAGGGCGGCGCCCATGGCCACGCACTCGTCGGGGTTGATGCCCTTGAAGGGCTCGTTGCCGGTGAAGTTCTTCACGGCCTCCTGCACGGCGGGGATCCGGCTGGAGCCGCCCACCAGCAGGACCTTGCTCAGGTCACTGGGCTTCAGGCCCGCGTCGGACATGGCCTGGCGCACGGGGCCCATGGTGGCGTCCACCAGATGGGCGGTCAGCTCGTTGAACTTGGCCCGGGACAGGGTCACGTCCAGGTGCTTGGGGCCGTTGGCGTCGGCGGTGATATAGGGCAGGTTGATGTTGCTGGTGGTGACGCCGGAGAGCTCGATCTTGGCCTTCTCGGCGGCCTCCTTCAGCCGCTGCATAGCCACTCGGTCGGTGGACAGGTCCACGCCGTCGGTGCGCTTGAACTCGCTGACCAGCCACTTCATGATGCACTCGTCGAAGTCATCGCCGCCCAGGCGGTTGTTACCGGCGGTGGCCAGGACCTCGATCACGCCGTCGTCGATGTCCAGGATGGACACATCGAACGTGCCGCCGCCCAGGTCGTACACCATGATCTTCTGGCTCTGTTCCTTATCCACGCCGTAGGCCAGGGCCGCGGCGGTAGGTTCGTTGATGATGCGTTTCACGTCCAGGCCGGCGATCCTGCCGGCGTCCTTGGTGGCCTGGCGCTGGGAGTCAGTGAAGTAGGCGGGAACCGTGATGACCGCCTCGGTGACTGTGCTACCCAGATAGGCCTCAGCGTCCGCCTTCAGCTTCTGGAGGATCATGGCGCTGATCTCCTGGGGGGTGTAGCTCTTGCTGTCAATGGTCACTTTATAATCGCTGCCCATCTCCCGCTTGATGGAAGAGATGGTGCGGTCCGGATTGGTAATGGCCTGGCGTTTAGCCACTTGACCCACCATGCGCTCGCCGGTCTTGGAGAAAGCCACCACGGACGGGGTGGTCCGGTTGCCCTCCGCATTGGGGATGACCACAGCCTCGCCGCCCTCCATGACGGCCACACAGCTATTTGTCGTACCTAAGTCGATACCGATAACCTTAGACATAATGATTGCCTCCAATTTATGATCAAATAATTCTATCTCAACAAATAAAAATTTGCGATTGTTGTTTTCATTCACGCCAGGCGAATCCATTGCAATGATTTGTCAGGATATATGCCTGACAAAAACACGTTGGCTCGTGCGCCTTGGGCGCACACGCCAGTGGCCGATGTCCCTGGTGCGGGGGAAGGTCGAGGGGGGACACAGTCCCCCTCTCGAATTCGCTCAGTTTGCCACCTGCACAATAGCGTGTCGGATCACCTTGTCACCCAGCAGGAACCCCGCCTGGAACACCTGGGATACCACGTTCTCCCCAAGGTTCTCATCATCGATGTGCATAACGGCGTTGTGCTTTTCCGGGTCAAATGGCTGGCCCTGGGCCTCGATCTCCGTGACTCCCAGCTTCTTCAGGATCTCCTGGTACTGGTGGAAGATCATCTCCAGCCCCTTCTTGTGGGGAGAGTCCTCATCGCCCTCAGTGGCCACAGCCCGCTCCAGGTTGTCGTACACCGCCAGGAACTCCTTGATGGTGTCCGCCTTGGCGTCCTGGTAGAGATTGTCTTTCTCCTTAGCGGTGCGCTTGCGGTAGTTGTCGTACTCTGCCGTCAGCCGGACGAACTGATCCTTCACGGACTCCAACTGCCGGGCGGCCAGCTCCGCCGCCTCCATCTGCTCCCGGGTCAGGGTGTAGGTCTTTTCCTTTTTCTTCTTGCCCCTGGCGGCCTTCTCCGCCTTCTCATCGGGCACCTTCTCCTCCGCGGGGGGAGCCTCTTCCTGAGGAGCCTCCTGCGGCTCTTCCGGCGTCTCCTCCGCCGGCTGCTTCGTCTCTTCGCTCATTCTTTTGCATCCTCCTTCGGGGGTAATTCCTGTTTGCCGAACAGCCGCGTCAATCCCTCCGCAAAGCCGGAGAGCCGGGCGGCCACGGTTCCGTAATCCATTCGTGTGGGTCCCACCACGCCGATCAGGCCCCGCATGTCGTTGCCGATGTCATAGCTGGCCACCACCACACTGGTGTCCTGCAGGGCCTCGCTGACATTCTCCGGACCGATCAGGATCTTCATGGGCCCCTCGTCCGGCACAGGGAGATTCTCCTTGCTGTCGGACAAAAAGCTCATCAGCTGGTGGGCCTTGTCTGCGTCCCGGAACTCCGGCAGCTTCAGCAGTTGGCTGGTGCCCACGGTAAACACCTCTTTCTGCCCCGCCTCCTGCAGCACATCCGCCGCGTAGGCGATGGTCTGGCTCAACAGCAGGAACATCTGGGGCGTCACCTGTTCGGACACATCCATCAGCCGCCGGTTCATCTCGTCTGCGGAGATCCCGGTGAAGTTGCTGTTCAGCAGGTTCACCAGGGTGGGCATCTGCTCGGTGTCCACCTTCAGCTGCATCCGCAGCAGCTGGCTCTTCACCCGGTTGTCGCCCATCATCATGACCACGATGCAGCTGTGCTCATCCACGGGCAGCAGCTCAAACCGCCGGGCGGTCATCTGCTTCTTGCCGGTGGCGGCCACATAGGCGGGGTAGTTCATCAGAGAACTCACCGCTCGGCCCGCCTGGGAGATCACCCGGTCCAGCTCCTCCATCCGCATCTGGAGGGACTGGTTGATCCGCTCCGTCTCTGCGATGGAGAGCCGCTGGCGCTCCATCAGCTCGTTGACATACAGCCGGTAACCCTTGGGAGAGGGCACCCGCCCAGCGGAGGTGTGGGGCTGTTCCAGATAGCCCAGCTCCGTCAGATCCGACAGCTCGTTGCGAATGGTGGCGGAGCTGACGCCGCCCATCTCCGCGGCAATGGCCTTGGAACCCACCGGCTCTGCAGTACGGACATAGTCCTCCACCACCACTTTCAGTATTTGCTTTTTCCGGTCTGTGAGTTCCACAAAAAGCACCTCTGGTCCAAGCTGTCTCACGCTGGTTTTAGCACTCCTTTCTCCGGAGTGCTAAAACGAGTTTACCACCACGCGCCTTCATTGTCAACGGATGGATATAAACAAATTGTAAACAAATGCCATCGGATTTTTGAACATTTTCCGCGGCTCCGCAAATCAAAAACCGGCCGCCTGCCGCGGCCGGTTTTTCGTCTCACATGGTCCCCCTGTCCGCTCAGTCCGGCCTGGCCCCCGCCCCCTGCCGGGGCAGCATCCCCGTCCGCTGAAGGGCTGGCTGCAGCGCCCGCAGTAGAAGCACCAGCAGCACCGTCTGCACCGGCAGCATGATGAGGTTTTTCACCGCGCTGAGAGACGCGCTGGCATACCAGGCCTCCAGGCTGAAGCGGCCGTTGCTGTTGAGAATGGCGATCCACAGCGCCCCCAGCACCACGTTCTGCACATTGGTGACCAGCTTGGCGCAGAAGATCCGCCAGACCCGCAGGGGCGCCCGGTACAGGAACAGAGCGTAGGTCAGCACACCCAGCATGGTGGTCAGAGTATAGCCGGGGAAAAAGGGATAGCCGCCTCCTCCAGTGAGGAAGAAGCTGAGGATGTCCTCCGCAAAGGCGAACAGCAGGCCCAGCACCGGGCCGCAGACCCAAGCACAGACGGACCGGGCCAGGAAGCCCCAGGTGACCTTGGCCCCGCCGAACAGCGGCACCGAGGGCACTTGGGCCAGCACAATGCACAGGGCGATCATCAGGGCGGAGAACAGCAGCTTCCGAAGGTCCCGGACCTCCCGGGACGCGTCCCGCCAGTAGTCGGCGGAAAAGGGATGTGCGTACATAAAAAACCTCCTTCTGTTTTGGCAGTCCGAAATTCGGAGATGCCGCACAGAGGAAGGCCGAAAGGGTCCCTGTATGCGGCAGCGGGATGCGGGACACACACTGCGGACTCGCGGTCCTTTCGTCCGAAGAGCAACTCCCCGTCTCTCCAGCACTGGATGTACACGTATGTCCCTACTCTGCCTGTTAGATATTGTCCATTATAGGACTTTCGCGGAAAAAAGCAAGGGTTTCCGCCGTTTTTCCAGCACACCTTGCGGCAATCCGGTCCATGTGTTAAGATGACCGCAACCCGAATGGGAGAGGAGGCGATCCGCAGATGGTTCTTTTGATTACCGGCGCCTCGCACACAGGCAAAACCCTGCTGGCCCAGAGACTTCTCCAGACATACCGCTATCCCTGTCTCTCCATGGATCTTCTGAAAATGGGACTTATCCGAAGCGGCAACACCCGCCTCACGCCGGAGGATGACCGGGAGCTGGAGTCCTATCTGTGGCCGATTGTGCGGGAGATCATCAAAACCGCCATTGAAAACCGCCAGGATCTGATCGTGGAGGGCTGTTATGTCCCCCCACGCTGGAGTCAGGACTTTACGCCGTCCTATCTCCGGGAAATCCGCTTTTGCTGCCTTGTGATGACCAAGGCATATATCGAGACCCATTTTGCAGACATACAAAAATATGCCTGTGCGGCAGAGCGGCGCATTGACGATTCCACCTGTACGAAAGAGACTCTCCTCCTGGATAACGCGCACTATCAGCAGATGTGCGAGACCTGGGGGTATCCCTGTATTCTGATCGATCAGGCGTACGAGGTGGATATCCCCCTGTGAAAAAACGATCCCGGCCCTTTCGGCCGGGATCGTTTTTTCACTTACTCTACGTTACTGGGCAGCGCCAGCGGTCTCCGCAGCCTTCGCGGCAGCGGCCTTCTCCGCCTGGGCCTTCTTGATGGCCTTGTACTTCTCCTTCTCCTCCGCGGTGGCGATGGGAAGGATGGCGTCCCGCGGGCAGACCTTGGTGCAGAGCTTGCAGCCCACGCACTTGTCGTAGTCGATGACGGCCACGCCGTTCACCACATGAATGGCGTCCTTCTTGCACTCCTTCTGGCACAGGCCGCAGCCAATGCAGGAGTGGGTGCAGACGCTCATGGCAGCCTTGCCCTTGTCCTGGTTGGCGCAGGCCACGTGGACCTTCTTGGACACAGGGACCTCCGTAATCAGATGGCGGGGGCAGGCCTTGGCGCAGGCCATGCAGTCGGTGCACTTGTCCGGGTCCACCACGGCGGCGCCGTTGGGACCGATGGACATGGCGCCGAACTGGCAGGCGGACACGCAGGAGCCGAAGCCCAGACAGCCGAACTGGCACTCCAGAGGACCACCGGCCACCTTGGTGGCGGACAGGCAGTCCTTCACACCGACGTACTCATAACGCTTGGCGGCGTTGGTGCCGCCGTTGCAGCGGACAAAAGCCACCTTCCGCTCACCGGAGGGAGCCTCCTGGCCCATGATCTTTGCGATGGCGGCAGCATTCTCCGCGCCGGCAGGGGCGCACGCATTCACCGGAGCCGTGCCCGCCAGGATGGCGGCGGCACAGCCGGCGCAGCCGGGGAAGCCGCAGCCGCCGCAGTTGGCGCCGGCCAGATGGCTGAGGATTTCCTCTTCCCGGGGGTCCTTCTTTACCTCAAAGACCTTGGAGGCTACTGCCAAGATGAAGCCGAACACGGCGCCGAGGACAGCCAGCACCACAACGGCAGCAATGACATTTCCGATATCCATTTTCCTCTTGCCTCCTCTTACCAGACCTTCAAACCGGAGAAGCCCATAAACGCCAGGGCCATCAGACCAGCGGTGACCAGGGCGATGGGAAAGCCCTCAAACGCCTTGGGATAGTCCGCAAACACCAGCCGCTCCCGGATGCTGGCGAACAACACGATGGCCAGCAGGAAGCCCAGGCCGCCGGTGATGCCGTAAACTACGGAGGAGATGAAGTTATAGTTGTTCTGCACGTTCAGCAGCACCACGCCCAGTACGGCGCAGTTGGTGGTAATCAGGGGCAGATACACACCCAGAGCCGTGTACAGAGACGGCATGGATTTCTGTAAAAACATCTCCACGAACTGGACCAGGGATGCGATGACCAGAATGAAGGTCACGGTCTGCATATACTCCAGTCCAAAGCGAACCAGGACGAACTCGTTGACCGCATAGCACACGGCGGAAGCCAGTCCCATGACGAACGTCACAGCGATGCCCATGCCCACAGCGGTGTCCACCTTCTTGGAAACACCCAGGAAGGGGCAGATGCCTAAGAACTGGGAGAAGATGAAGTTGTTTGCCAGAATGGCACCCAGCGTAATTGCCAGGAGTTCATAGATTTGATCCATTATTTGCTCTCCTCCTTATTTTTCTTAGGTCTGGACAGCGCCCACTGCATCAGGGCAATGAGGCAGCCCAGCACCAGGAAGCCGCCGACGGGCAGGGTCAGCATGCCGATGGGGAACTGCTCCGGCAGGATCTGAATACCGTCGCCGCCGTTGAGGATACCGCCGCCGAAGGTGCCGGCGCCCAGAAACTCACGGATGATGCACATAACCATCAGCACCACAGTGTAGCCAAAGCCCTGGAAGATACCGTCCCAGAAGGAAGCGGCCACACCGTTCTTGTAGGAGAAGGACTCCGCCCGGCCCAGGATGATGCAGTTCACCACGATCAGGGGGATGAACACGCCCAGCGACTCGGACAGGGCCGGAACGAATGCCTGGATCAGCAGATCCACGCAGGTCACGAAGCCAGCGATCACCACAATGAACATGGCGATACGGATCTTGTCCGGCACGATCTTGCGGATAGCCGCGATGATGACATTGGAAAGGGTCAGGATGACGGTGACCGCCACGCCCATGCCCAGGCCGTTGAAGAACGAGGTGGTGATGGCCATGGTGGAACACATGCCCAGCACCTGCACCAGCACAGGGTTGTTGGTGATCAGTCCCTCTTTGAACTGTTTGCCTAAATTCATGAATTGCTCCTCCCTTCTCAGCCCATGGCAGCCACGGCAGCCAGCGCCGCATTCACGCCGGCAGTCACACCCTTGGTGGAGACGGTGGCGCCGGTGATGGCGTCCACGTTAGTGCCCACCGTCAGAGTGCCGTCCGCCGCGCTCTTGCCGATAAACTGGTCCAGCACGCCCACGCCGGAGGCGGTGGGTTCGTTGCCCACGACCTTCGTGCCGATGCCGGAGGTCTCAGAGTGGTTGACGACAGAAACGCCAGTGACGGCGCCTTCCGCGTCCACGCCCACCATCATTTCAATGCTGCCCTGGGAGCCGGAGGCGGTGACCTTTACGGCATAGCCGGCGGCCTCGCCGTTCACCTGGACCTCGTACATCTCGTTCAGGGTGCCGCCGGCAGCTGTGGCCGCAGCGGTCATGTCGCCAGACAGTTCCAGCGCGTCGGAGAAGGTGGTGTTGTCCGGATCGGACACCACGGCCAGCATGGCCGCTTCAGTCTTCTGCTGGTTGATCTCAGCGATGGGGCCGGCCGTCACACCGTTGACCAGACCCAGCAGCAGTGCCACGATCAGGCAGGTCCCCAGCAGGGTCACAGTCAGCTTTACGATGTACTTGGGGTCCATATCAATCTTTTCTTTGGTCTTGACTTCGTTGCTCATTTCGCAGCCGCCTCCTTGTTAGCGGATTTCACAACGCCGAAGCGAGAGGGCTTCACAGCCTTGTCGATCAGCGCCACTACCAGGTTCATAATCATGATGGAGTAGCACACGCCCTCGGGATAGGAGCCGAAGTAGCGGATGAACACCGTCAGCAGGCCGCAGCCCAGGCCGAAGATCAGCTGGCCGGTCTTGGTGACGGGGGAGGTGGTGTAGTCAGTGGCCATGAAGAAGGCACCCAGCATCAGGCCGCCGCCGAAGATGCTGTACAGCATGAACTGCAGATTGTCGGCGCCGCCCTTGGGGAACAGGAAGGTCAGCACGGCCACGGTGGCGATGTAGGCCGCGGGGGTCTGCCAGCTGATGACCTTGCGCCAGATCAGATACGCTCCGCCCACGATCAGCAGCAGGGCGGAGATCTCGCCCAGGGAGCCGCCGATATTGCCCAGGAACATATCCGTCACGCTGTACTGGCTGGTGAGGCCGGCCATGTCGCCGGTCTTCATATAGGCCAGAGGCGTGGCAGCGGTAACCACGTCGGCAGTGCCGGCCAGGGGCACCCAGCCGGCCTGGGGATCCGCCCAGGCGCCGCTCATGGTGCCGGCATAGCTGGCCACCAGGGCGGCACGGCCCGCCAGCGCGGGGTTGACGAAGTTCTTGCCGATGCCGCCGAACAGCTGCTTGACCACCACGATGGCGAAGAAGTCGCCCACCAGGATCATCCAGTAGGGCATGTTCACCGGGCACACGAACGCCAGCAGGATGCCGGTAACCGCGGCGGAGAGATCGTTCACGGACTGGGGCTTCTTCATGAGCTTGCGATAGCCCCACTCAAAGAACATGCAGCCCACCACGGACACGGCAGTCAGAGTCAGGGCCCGGAAGCCGAACTTCACAATGGCCCAGATCAGGGCGGGCATCATGGCGATGATAACATCCAGCATGATGGAGCGGGTGTTCTCCGCCGCCCGGATGTGGGGAGAAGAAGTGGCAATCAGTTTGAGATTCTTGTAGTCAGTCATTTCGCAGCGGCCTCCTTTGCTTCTTCGGCCTTTTTCTTTGCCTCGGCGGCAGCCCGGTCAGCGGCCGCCTTGTCCTTCACCAGCTGCTTGCCGGTTTTGAACATATGGGTCAGGTGCATCCGGGCCGGGCAGATGTAGGAGCAGGCGCCGCACTCCATGCAGTCCATGATGTGGGCGTCATTCAGCTCCTCCACCATGCCCTTGGAGGCATACTGGTACATGAACAGGGGCTCCAGGTGCATCGGGCAGACGGACACGCACTTGCCGCAGCGGATGCACTGGGGATTCTCCACGGTCTTCTCCTCGTTCTCGCAGAAGGCCAGGATGGCGCCGGTGCCCTTGGCCACGGAGATGTCCGCGGTGTACTGGGCCATGCCCATCATGGGGCCGCCGGCGATCAGCTTGTATGTACCGTCCTTCAGGCCGCCGCAGGCGTCCAACAGGCTGGAGACGGGGGTGCCGATGGGGCACTCCAAGTTCTTGGGCTCCACCACGCCGGAGCCGGAGACGGTGACGATCTTGCGCACCACGGGCATACCGGTGGTCAGGGCCCGGTAGATGGCGCATGTGGTGTTGATGTTGAATACGGCGCAGCCGATATCGGCGGGCAGTCCGCCGGGGGGCACCTGGCGGCCGGTGATGGCCTGGCAGAGCTGTTTCTCACCGCCCTGGGGGTAGCGGCAGCGCAGGGGCTCCACCACCACGGGGGCCTTCTGCTCGGCAATGACCTTGTTCATGGCGTCGATGCCGTTGCGCTTGTTGTCCTCCACGCCGATGACGACCTTGTCCACGCCGAACATCTTGGCCAGGAACTTGGCGCCGCCAATGATCTCCTCAGGCCGCTCCAGCATGGTGCGGTGGTCGCCCGTGATGTAGGGCTCGCACTCCGCGCCATTGATGATGACGGTGTTCACCTTGCCGATGCCGCTGGTGATCTTCACGTGGGTGGGGAACGTAGCGCCGCCCATGCCGACGATGCCGGCGTTCTTGACGATCTCCACCATCTCCTCCACGCTGAGGGCATTGGGATCCGCGGGGGCCTGGACCTCTTCGCTCACCTCGTCCTGCATGTCGTTTTCAATGACCACAGACGTGATGTTGCCGCCCATGGAATAGGGGCGGGGTTCCACTGCCTTCACCGTGCCGGAAACGCTGGCGTGAATCGGGGCGCCCAATCCGTGGAATTCGCCGATCTTCTGGCCCACCTTCACGTGGTCCCCGGCCTTGACCAGGGGCGTGCAGGGCGCGCCAAAGTGCATCGACATGGGGATGACCACAACAGCCGGCGGAGCCAGCTGCTCGATGGCCTTTTCATTGGTTGCGGCCTTCATATCATGGGGATGAACGCCGCCAAAGAAAGCTTGTGCCATTGTCTTCACCTCATTTTTACTCCTTGATAGTCGGCCCGGGCAGGAGGGCACGGCCCCTCCCCTTCCCAAGAGAGGGGGTCTCCAGGCAGGCGACACTATCACATACTGCGCCTCATTCTACACCTATTTTTGAAAAATGTCCAGACTGTGAACGACAACTTTTGAAAAAAATATGCTTCTTTATACAGAATCTTTGCAACTTTTCACACGTTTTATCCAGTTCTGTCATTCCCTCCCATTTTTACGCCGTCTCTTGTTATTTCAGAAGAAACATGATATGCTTGGTGATACGGGTCCGGCTCCGGCCGCCCCATTTTCAAATTATCTGGAGGCCAAGACATATTATGATGGCACAACTGATCGACCGAAAGCATCTGAAGCAGGAGATGAAGGAGCTGCTGCGCTCCGCCCAGGTCAGCCCCCGCGGGATGACCTGCCTGTACCTGGCCCTGGTGCTGGTGCTGAACCTGGCGGACAGCTTCATGGGTCTTATGAATCCGGGCCTGCTGGGCACCTTCATCTCCATCCTCACCGGCCTGATGAGCATGGTCCTGGCCTCCGGCTTCGTGATGTACTGCATGGCCATCCGCCGGGGCGAGCGGGCGGAATACCTGACGCTGTTCGACGGGTTCTCCTTTGTGGGCAAGGTCATCCTGCTGAACATCGTGATCTACCTCTTCACGTTCTTCTGGTCACTGCTGTTCGTCATTCCAGGCATCATCGCCGCCTACCGCTACCGCTTCGCCCTGTACAACCTCTATGAGAACCCCGGCATCGGGGTGATGGAGGCCCTGAACATGAGCAAGCAGCAGACTCTTGGCTACAAGGGGCAGCTGTTCATGCTGGATCTGAGCTATATCGGCTGGCTCCTCCTGGCGTCCCTCACCTCCGTCGTGCAGACGGGCTATATCTACGCCTGCATTTTCCAGGACCCCGGCTACTATTTGGCGAACCCCGCCCAGGTCTATGCCATCACCCTGCCCATGCCCGTAGGATTGCAGGTGGTGCTGGGCTGTGTCTGGCCGCTGCTGGTGGCGCTGTTCTACCTGCCGGTCTACCAGTGCACGGAGCTTGGCTATTTTGACACCGCCAAGCACACTTCCGGCGTGGGAGAGGGCGCGGCCCCCAAGGATCCCGGCAGCTTTGACAGCGGCTGGGGAGGCTTCTGAGCACCCCATTAAGCCTACAAGCCCCCGGCGGGTTTTAGAACCCGCTGGGGGCCTCTCTTTCAGGAGACCTCGCCTGCGGGCCGGGCCGGGGTCCGCCTCCGCGCCAAGGGCCCCCCTCCACAAGCATCTTTCAGATTCTCCCGCAGACGCAAAGCTCCCCCGGCGGGCCAAAGGCCCGCCGGGGGAGCTTTCTTCCATGTTGCGGGGATCACAGCCGGGGGAACTCCCGCCGGACGTAGGCGCTGCGGCCCAGAGCCGCCGCCAGCAGTGTGGAGGCGGCGATGCCGAAGGCAGCCTGCACCAGATTGCTGGGGATACCCGCCGCGGCACCAGCCGCGCTCCCCAGCAGCAGGGCGTCGTACAGCCAGTAGCCCACCACCATGGGCAGCTCTCCCACGATGCCGCAGGCCGCAAGGCCCAGGGGACCCCGTCCCTTTCCGAACGCCTGATGGCACGCGGCCGCCAAAGCCGCCATCCCTGCCTTGATGACCAGGGTAGCGGGTGCGTAGATGGGCGAGCCCAGCAGCACATCCGCCAGGGCCGGGCCGATGCTGCCCGCCAGGGCGCCCCAGGCTGGCCCCAGCAGATATCCGCCCAGCAGCACCACCGTGTCCCCCAGGTTCATGTAGCCGCCGGTGGGGGACGGCACCTTCACCACCATAGTGGCCACGCAGGCCAGCGCCGCAAAGGCCGCCGCCATCACGACCATCCGTGTCCGCTGGAAGGTCTTGGCCGTCTCCTGCTCCGCTGTCTTCTCCATATCCTCTTCTCCTTCCGGCGGGGCCGTCTCGCGCCCCATTTGCTGTTGCCATCATAGAACAAATATGATATGATTAAAAGCGTCAATTTCTGAATTTTTTATCAGGTCAGATGGAGGAAGCCCATGCGTACCTACGCCCTGGAAAACCGCGGCAGAGCGCCGCTGTATGAATACCTGTACCGCTGCATCCGGGGGGACATCCTGGACGGCACCCTGACGGCCGGGGAGCGGCTGCCCTCCAAGCGGGCCCTGGCGGAGCACCTGCACATCTCCGTCATGACGGTGGAGGGGGCCTACCAGCAGCTAGAGGCGGAGGGCTATGTGTACACCCAGCCCAAGCGGGGCTTTTTTGTGGCGGAGGTAGAGCGGCCCCGGCCTGCCGCCCCCGCTCCTCCGGCTCCTGAGGCGCCGCCGGAGGCCCCGGTCTGGCGGCTGGATCTGAAGAGCAACCAGGTGGACGCCAGCCGCTTCCCCGCGGCGGCCTGGGCCCGTCTGACCCGGCAGGTGCTGTCCGAGGACGGGGAAGCCCTGCTGCGCCCAGTGCCCCACCAGGGGCTGCCCGCCCTGCGGCAGGCCATCGCCCGGGACCTGCGGGAGTATAAGGGCATGGCTGTGCCGCCGGAGCAGATCGTGGTGGGGGCCGGGGCGGAGTACCTGTATCTGCTGCTGGCTCAGCTGCTGGGGCGGGAGGCCGTCTTTGCCGTGGAGGATCCGGGCTATCCCAAAATCCGCCAGGTGTACGGCAAGTGCGGCGCGGCTTGCCGCCCGGTGCCCCTGGACGGCCAGGGCGTTCCCCCGGAGGCCCTGGAGGCGGCGGGAGCCAGTGTGGTCCATCTCTCTCCCGCCCACCACTATCCCACCGGACTGGTGACACCCATCGGCCGGCGGCAGGCCCTGCTCCGCTGGGCTGAGAAGGCCGGAGGCATCATCATCGAGGATGACTATGACAGCGAGTTCCGCTTTACAGGCCGTCCCATTCCCACCCTCCAGAGTATCGACACCGCCGGGCGGGTGGTGTACATGAACACCTTCTCCCAGACCATCTCCCCCTCCATGCGGGTGGGATTCATGGTGCTGCCGCCCCGCCTGCTGGAGCAGTACCGCCGGGAGCTGGATTTTTATTCCTGCACGGTGCCCGCCCTGGACCAGCACGTGCTGGCCCGGTTCCTGGACCAGGGCCACTACGAGCAGCACCTGGCCCGGATGCGCAAGGAGTACCGCACCCGTCACGACGCGGTTCTGGCCTCCTTCCGGTCCAGCCCTTTCCGGAACCGGATCACGATCTCGGAGCAGGGGGCGGGGCTCCACTTTCTCCTGCGGCTGGACACCCGGGAAAGCGACGGGGCCCTGCGGGACCGGGCTGCGGCTCTGGGCGTCCGGCTGGGCTTTCTCTCGGAGTACGCCGCCATCCCCTCCCCTGCCTACGCCCACACGCTGGTGGTGAACTATGCCGGCCTCAGCCCGGCGGCGCTGCCAGAGGCCATGGACCTGCTGGCGGAGATCTTCGGGGCCTGATGCCTACCGTCCACTCCCACGCGCAAAAAAGCCGGCCGCCCTTGGGGCGGCCGGCTCTCTGCATCGGGTTTTCGGTTCACACGCCGGGCTTTCCCTCCAGCGCGGTCATGCTCTTTTTGAAATGGACAGCGAACATGGTGGCTGTGGTACACACCGCCAGGAAATCCGCCACCGGCTCCGCCAGAAAGACCGCAAAAGCCTTATCCGCAAAAAAGTTGGGCAGAATATAAATGAAGGGAATCAGCAGGATGATCTTCCGCAGCACTGCCAGGAACAAGGAGATCTTGGCGTTGCCCAGGGCCACGAAGGTCTGCTGACAGGCGATCTGGATACCGAAGATCCCGGTGGCCGCCATGTAGATCCGCAGGGCCCAGGAGGCATAGCTCACCAGCTCGCTGTCCGAGGTGAACATCAGGGCGAACAGCTGGGGGAACAGCTGCACCAGCGCCCACAGCAGCAGGGAGTATGCCAGGCAGGCCATCAGCAGCACCTGGAAGGCACGCCGTACCCGCTCCGGATTCCGGGCGCCGTAGTTGTAGCTGATGATGGGCTGGGCCCCTTGGGTCAGGCCCTGGAGGGGCATCATGGCGAACTGCATGATGCTGGAGAGCACGGTCATAGCACCCACAGCGATGTCCCCGCCGTATTTCAGCAGTGAGGAGTTGAAGCACACGGTAATGAGGCTCTCCGTAGACTGCATGATGAAGGGGGAAGCGCCCAGGGCCAGGGCCGGCAGCACCACCTTGGCTTGGGGCCGCAGGTGCTCCCGCCGCAGGTGCCACTTGGTCTTGCTGCCCGTAAGGAACTTTAGCACCCACACCGCGGAGACCGCCTGGGATAGAATGGTGGCCAGGGCCGCGCCCCGGACCCCCATGCCGAAGGCGAAGATGAAGATGGGGTCCAGCACCGTATTGAGGATCGCGCCGATCAGCACGGTCTTCATGCCCACCACCGTGAAGCCCTGGGCGGTGATATAGGCGTTCATGCCCAGGGTCACCTGGACGAAGATGGTGCCCAGGGCATAAATGCGCATATAGTTCAGGGCGTAGCCGATGGTGTTGTCGCTGGCGCCGAAGATGCGGAGCATGGGTTCCGCAAACACCAGAAAGACCACAGTCAGCACCACGGACACCGCCACCAGCATGGTGAAGCTGTTGCCCATGATCCGCTCCGACTCCTTCAGGTCTCCCCGCCCTTCGGCGATGGAGGCCCGGGGTGCGCCGCCGAAGGCCATCAGGGCCGCGAAGGCGGAGATCACCATGATGATGGGCAGGCACACCCCCACGCCGGTGAGGGCCAGCTTGCCCACAGTCTCCACCGGCTGCATGTGGCCGATGTACACCCGGTCCACCAGATTGTACAGCATGTTGACGATCTGGGAGGTGATGGTAGGAACGGCCAGGGAAAACAGCAGCTTTCCCACGCTCCCGCTGCCCAGGTCCACATTTCGACGGCTCATGTATTGCCTCCTTCCTTCAACCGCACTTCCGCGCTGGTCAGAACCTTTTCCAGCAGTTCCTGAAATCGCTCCGCCTCCGACTGTGTCAGACCGGCAAACAGCGCGTCCAGGCAGGTACTCTGGAGCTTCTGCCCCTCCCGGGCCAGGGCCGCGCCCGCATCTGTCAGCGCCAGATGGATCACCCGGCGGTCTGCCTTGTCCGGCTGACGGCGGAGCAGCTCCCGCGCCGCCAGCAGGTCCACCGCGGCGGACACCTGGCTCTTGGCCAGTCCCCGGAGCTCTGTCACGTCCCGGGCAGTGTCATGTGCCGGATGATTGGCCAGAAACAGCACCACATGAATCTCCCGCATGGAGAGCCCGGTGCGGGACAGAAGCTCTGAGAAATGCCTATCGTAATACCGGCGGAACTGCTGGATAACCCGCAGCAGCTGCGTACTGCTCACTGCCACAGCGCCCGCCCCCTTTCATTTTATTTAAAACAGTTCTTATAAGAACTGTTCCAGCATAGCACTATTTTTTCCGCCTGTCAAGATTTCCGAATCCATCCTTGACAATTCTCCCTTCCTCCAGTATGATGGTGGCAGAAGATATCGTTTTTAAAATCAGATTTCGGGGTGTTCTTTATGACATGGAATATTGTGAGCGACAGCAGCTGCGACCTGCGGACAGCTTCCTTCCACAGCAGCTGCGTCCGGTTTGAGACCGTGCCTCTGCGCATCCAGGTGGGCGGCCGGGAATTTGTGGACGATGACGCCCTGTCGGTTCCCGCCCTGCTCTCCGCCATGGCGGTGGAGAAGGCTGCCTCCTCGTCCGCCTGCCCCTCCCCCGCCGACTTTGCCGGGGCCTTTGAGCGGGGGGACCGTACCGTCTGCTTCACGCTTTCCTCCCAGCTCTCCGGCACGTATCACGCGGCCTGCATCGCCCGGGAGATGGTGCTGGAGGAGCACCCGGAAAAGCAGATCTGCGTCATCGACTCCCGCGCCGCCGCCGGGACCATGGTGCTGCTGATCCGCCGGGCCCAGGCCCTGATGGAGGCAGCGGGGGATGATGGGGACTTCGACGCTCTCTGCCAGCAGCTCCACCGCTATCAGGCCACCCTGCGGACCTGCTTCACCCTGGAGAATTTCGACAACCTTATCAAAAATGGCCGGATGCGGCCCATTGTGGGCACGTTGCTCCGCTCCCTGGGCATCCACATCATTGCGGACGCCACAGCCGAGGGCACCATTCATGTGGCGGATAAGGCCCGGGGCGTGGGTAAGACCTACCGGGCCATCACCGCCCTGATGAAGGCCAGCAAGGACTGCACCGACGCAGAGGTGGTAATCTCCCACTGTGAGAACCTGGAGGGTGCTATGGCCCTGAAGCGGCAGATCCTGGCAGACCTGCCGGTGAAACAGGTGGACCTGCTGTCCTGCCGGGGACTCACCAGCTTCTATGCCATGGAAAAGGGCCTCATCGTGGGGTACTGAGGTACGTCCTTCCCCATCAGGCGCCTCCGCGGAAGGCCGCTTCCGGAACAGCAGTCAGCCGCCGGAACCGCCATCTTCCGGCATTTGGATATGGCAAAAAAGCGCGCACGGAAAACCGTGCGCGCTTTGCTTTTTCTATCCCAGCAGCACACCCGCCACCAGGAACGCCAGGGCCAGCAGCAAAAACCAGAGTATCAGCTTCCACACATACTTCACCCAGCGGTCGTAGGGCACATGGCCCAGGGCCAGGGCGCCCATCACCACCGCCGCAGTAGGGGTGATGATGTTCACCAGGCCGGAGGCGGACTGGAACGCTGTCACCACCAGATCGCCGCCCACCCCGGCGAATTTGCCCAGGGGCGCCACAATGGGGATGGACAGTGTCGCCAGGCCCGACGAGGACGGGATCAGGATGGTGAGGGGCAGGTACAGGGCGAACACCAGCAGCGTGAAGCTGATGGCCCCGGCGCCGGAAAGGGCCTGCTCTCCCCAGTGGAGGACCGTGTCGGTGATGGCGCCGTCGTTCATCAGCACAGTGATGCCCCGGCTGATGCCGATGATAAAGGCCACGCCTAAAAGGTCCGCGCAGCCGGCCACGTAGGTCTCTACCAGCTCCTCCTCACTCATCCGGTCAATGAGGCCGATGACGACACCTGCCACCAAGAACAGGGCGGAGAGCTCCGGAAACCACCAGCCCAGAGCGGGCAGGGACAGGCCCATCTCGTCAAAGGGCACCACAGCATAGACCATGATGAGGAATGTCAGCGTAAAGAGGGCCATGATGACCTTCCGCTTGGCGGTAAAGGGCACCTGCTGGTCCATGCTTACCTGGATCTTGCCCGCGCCCACGCCCACCACGGATTTGGAGGGGTTCTTCTTGACCTTCGCGGCGTAGGCCATCACAAACCAGATGGCCGCCGCCTCAAAGGCCACCCACTCCAGCAGCCGCAGCACGATACCCTCTCCCAGAGAGACCCCGGCAAAGCCCGCGGCGATGCCGGTGGCAAAGGGGTTTACCGTGGAGGCGATGACGCCGGCCCCGGCCCCCAGCAGGATCACGCTGATGCCCACTACCGCGTCGTACCCGGCCGCCAGGAACACCGGGATCAGCAGGGGATAAAAGGCCATGGTCTCCTCCCACATGCCGTAGGTGGTGCCGCCCAAGCCGAACAGCAGCATCAGAATGGGGATCAGCCACTTCTCCCGGCCGCCCAGCAGGCGGATGACGTTGCCCACGCCGGCGTCCACGGCACCGGTCTTCATCACCACGCCCAGAAAGCCGCCCACCATCAGGATGAAGATGCACACGTCCACCGCGTCGTAAAAGCCAGAAAAAGCTGCCTTCAGAACGTCGCCCACTCCCTGGGGATTCTGCTCCACCGTGTGGTACGTCCCCGCCACCGGCACGCCGTCCACGTAGTCATAGCTGCCCGCCGGGATGATCCAGGTGGCGGCAGCCACCAGGATCAGCAGCAGGAACAGGATCGTATAGGCTGTGGGCATGTGGAATTTTTTTTGATTCAAGATATCTACCCCGCTTCTGTTTTGACGCCGCGGCGTCAACATCATTTCCATCATGTTTGCCGGCAGCACGCGTGTCGGCAAACATCCTTCCCAGCTATCAAGTGTGCAAGCGAAGCGAGTACATGCAGATAGCTGTAAACGCTCTCACGAAAAAGGCGGCGCCTTTTCCATGAATTATCTTCCGATGGTGGCCACCAGCACAGCTTTGATGGAGTGCATCCGGTTCTCCGCCTCGTCGAATACCACACTGTGGCGGCTGCGGAACACCTCGTCGGTGACCTCCCGGATGTCCACGCCCTTGTCCTGCCACTCCTTGGCCAGCTTGGTCTCAAAGTCATGGAAGGAGGGCAGGCAGTGCAGATACAGCACGTTGGAGTTGCCGGTGGCCTTCAGTGTCTCCTCCGTCACCCGGTAGGGAGTCAGCAGCTTGGCCCGCTCGGGGATCAGGTCCTCCTCGCCCATGGAAGCCCAGATGTCGCCGTAGATCACGTCCGCATCCTTCAGGGAGTTCATGTTGTCGGTGATCTCGATGAGGCCGCCGTTCTCCCGTGCGGTGGCGAATACCCGCTTCACCAGTGTGCCGTCCATCTCCTTGGCCAGCTCCTGGGGCCCCAGGCCCACAAAATGCATACCCATCTTGGCGGCGCCGATCATCCAGGCGTAGCACATATTGTTCCGCACGTCGCCGGGGAACACCACCTTCACCTGGTTCAGGGGCTTGTGGCAGTGCTCCTCAATGGTCATCATGTCCGCCAGGATCTGGGTGGGGTGGTCTGCGTCGGTGAGACCGTTCCAGACGGGCACACCGGCGTACTTCGCCAGATCCTCCACCACCTTCTGGTCGTAGCCCCGGTACTCGATGCCGTCGAAAAACCGGCCCAGCACTTTGGCGGTGTCCTCCAGAGACTCCTTCTTGCCCATCTGGCTGCTGCCGGCGTCCAGATAGGTGACGTGGCCCCCCTCCTGGGTAGCAGCCACCTCGAAGGAGCAGCGGGTGCGGGTGGAGGTCTTTTCAAACAGCAGCACGATGTGCTTGCCCTGAAGGGTTGGGTCGCAGATGCCGGCCCGGCGCTTGGCCTTCAGGTCGTGGCCCAGGTCCAGGAGATAACGGATCTCCGCGGGGGTGAAGTCTTCCAGAGTCAGAAAACTCCGGCCTTTCAAATTGATTGCCATAAAATGCACTCCTTTTTATCTTGTTCATGATGAGGACTTTTTGAGGGGACAGATGTGGACCGCCGAACAGGGGCTGTGGGGGATACTGCTCCCGGCGGAAAAGAAAACATGTTTCGGCGGGGGAAGGTTGGCGATCCCTTGCGGCGGTCAGAGAGGGAAACGTCCGGCCCTTGTGAACCCCTCCAGCCCGGGGAAGTCCGGGATACACGCTGCGCTGATTTTCGCTGCCGCTGGCCGGTGGTTAATGAGAGTTTCAGCATAGGGCCAAGCTGCAGCTTCTATGACCGCCAGGGCAGTGCGTAGCGAAGCCGAACGCGCGGAAGGAGGAACCAGTGGAACACTGATGACGGAAATCCCCGGAGCGCCGTAGCGCGAGACAGGAAAAGCGAAGCAGTTCAAATGCGTCCTTGCATCCCGGCAACTTCCGCACCATCCGCCACGGGACGGCAGTCGAGGGAATTGCAGAAGGGCCTAGCGTGCCCGAAGGCAAGGCCAAATCGGAGCAGGCACCGATTCGCCGCCCCCCCTTCAGCGCGGAGGGCCACTGCACCAGAGCGCATCCAGGCGCCTTTCTCTTTGGACCGTGCACGGCCCGTTTCTCTTTTGGCAAGACCGATAAGGGGTCCCGCCGCGCCCCGCACGGTGGGGAGAGGAGGAGCGCCCAAGCCCACGGAGTGGGCGCGGAAGTGCCCTTGGGGTGCAAGGGAGCGGGCGCAGTTTTCGCCGTACACGGAAACGGGGCTGAGCGGACTTTGCGACGACGACATGGGGGTGCATCCCGCTGGACAAGCCCTCCCTGGCCGGGGCGGCCCATTCACGCTCCGCGAATGCTTACGGATCCTCCCGCCACAGCGGCATGGACATGCACCGGGGTCCGCCCCGCCCGCGGGAGAGTTCTGCGCTGGGAATGGTGTGGAGCCGGATGCCCGCCTCCTCCAGGGCCCGGTTGGTGACATAGTTCCGGGAGTACACCACCACCTCGCCGGGGCCGATGGCCAGGGTATTGGAGCCGTCGCTCCACTGCTCCCGGGCGGCGTCGATCTCGCTGCCCTGGCCGCAGGGGATCAGTGTCACCTTATCCAGCTCCAGGTGCTCCTTCAGGATGTCCTCCAGCCGGCCGTCCTCCTGACGGATTTTCATCTTCCGGTTTTCGTCCAGCTCCATGACGAACACCGTAATCTGCTGGAGGATGTTGGGATGGACGGTGAACTTGTCCCGGTCCACCATGGTGAACACCGTATCCAGGTGCATGAAGGACCGGCTCTTGGGAATGTCAAAGGCCAGCAGCTTGCGGAAGGTCTTGCTCTCGGAGAGCACCGTCTCCGCCAAGGCGTCGATGGAGTCCTCCTCCGTCCGCTGAGAGATGCCCACCGCCAGCACCTGAGGGGACAGGATCAGGATATCGCCCCCCTCCAGGGAGGAGGTCTCGCCCCGGTCGTACCACCTGGGGGCGTTGCGGTAGTCCGGGTGGTGCTCGAAAATGAACTTGCCGAACAGGGTCTCCCGGTTTCTCGTGGCGGTGTGCATTTTGTGGATGGACACGCCGGTACCGATGGTGGCGAAGGGGTCCCGGGTAAAATAGAGGTTGGGCAGGGGATCTACGGCGAAGGGGTAATCATCCCCGGCGGCAGAGAGATAGTCCCCCAGCCGGGCGCTGTTTGCCCGGAGCTGGGACTTGCGGACGCCCGCCATCATGGCAGACACCATCTCCTTGTCCGGCAGGGCAGAGAGGAAGTCCTCCAGGCTCTCCCGGAGCCGGTCGTCCTTGACGCCGGACTCCTCCAGGAACTGGCGGATCAAGTCGGCCCGCACGTCGGCGTCCGTGATGGACTCCGCCACCAGATCCCGCAGGTAGACCACCTCCACTCCTTGCTGCCGGAGGCAGTCGGCAAAGGCGTCGTGCTCCCGCTGGGCCTCCTTCAGATAGGGGATGTCATCAAAGAGCAGCCGCTCCAAATACTCCGGCATCAGATTTTCCAGCTCACCGCCAGGGCGGTGGAGAAGGACCTTTTTCAGCCGCCCGATCTCGGAGGTATTGTGAATTCCGGTTTCCAAAAAGCTCACTCCTTTGTTCATCGGAAAGGTACAGGGAAATCGCTCTGGTTTAGGGTCTCTGGATTTTGGCATTTCATGCGCCGTTCCGAAAAATCCGCGCAAAAAAAGAACGGACGAATCGTCCGTTCTCCCCACATGTTCTCCGCAAAGGCCGCCCGTCCCTCCTTCGGGCCGCGGCGTCTCCCCGCCGCCTCCGGGGTCCCGCGGCATCGGCAGTGGAAACGCAAAAACAGGAGAGAGGCTTCCGCCTCTCTCCTGCTGTTATCTGTGCTTGCCGAGATACGCCTCTTTGATCTTCTCATTGGCCAGCAGCTCCGCGCCGGTGCCGGACATGGTGATGTTCCCCGTCTCCAGCACATAGGCCAGGTCCGCGATCTTCAAGGCCATGTTGGCGTTCTGTTCGATCAGCAGTACCGTCACGCCCTGGCGGTTGATCTCCCGGATGATGGAGAAGATGTCCTGCACCACCAGCGGCGCCAGGCCCAGGGACGGCTCATCCAGCATCATCAGCTTCGGCCGTGACATCAGGGCCCGGCCCACCGCCAGCATCTGCTGTTCGCCGCCGGAGAGGGTGCCGGCGGACTGCCAGTTCCGTTCCTCCAGCCGGGGGAACAGCTCATAGACCCATTTCAGGTCCTTTTCGATCTCCGCTTTGTCCTTGCGGAGGTAGGCTCCCAGCTTCAGGTTCTCCAGCACCGTCAGGTCCGCAAACACCCGCCGCCCCTCCGGGCTCATGGCGATGCCCGCGGAGATGATCTTGTCGATGGGCTTGCCCAGCAGCTCCTCCCCGTTCCACTGGATGGAGCCGGACTCCGCCTTCACCAGGCCGGAGATGGTCCGCAGGGTGGTGGACTTGCCCGCGCCGTTGGCGCCGATCAGGGTGACGATCTTGCCGTCCGGCACCTCCAGGTCGATGCCCCGGAGAGCCTGGATGCCGCCGTAGGACACCCGCAGCTGTTGGATTTTAAGCATCTTCCGCCACCCCCAGGTACGCGTCGATGACGCGCTGATTGTTCTGGATCTCCGCCGGTGTGCCGTCGGCAATCAGCTTGCCGAAGTCCAGCACATAGATCCGGTCGGAGATGTCCATGACCAGGTCCATGTGGTGCTCGATCAGAAACACCGTCAGGCCGAACTTCGTGCGGATCTCCCCGATGAAGGCCGTCAGCTCGTCGGTCTCCTGGGGGTTCATGCCCGCAGCCGGTTCGTCCAGCAGCAGCAGCTGCGGATCCGTGGCCAGGGCCCGGGCGATCTCCAGCCGCCGCTGCTTGCCGTAGGGCAGGGAGTTCGCCTTCTCCCCGGAAACGTCGCTGAGGTTCACCTCCGCCAGCAGCTCTTCCACCCGCTGGCGCTGCCGCGCCTCCTCCTGCCGGTTCAGATGGAAGGTCGCAGTGAGGAGATTGCACGTCGCACGGCAGTGCATGGCCGTCAGCACGTTGTCGAACACCGTCTGGTCCTTCCACAGACGGATATTCTGGAAGGTCCGGGCCATGCCCATCCGGGTAATCTTGTCCGGGGTGGGGGCCAGGGCGTGGGTGTACTCCCCGGCGTGCTCGCCCTTGTAGAGCTTGCGCATCTTGCCCTGGGGGTAGTTTTCCACGATCTTCTCCCCCCGGTACCACACCGCGCCGTTGGTGGGCTGGTACACGCCGGTGATGACGTTGAAGGCCGTAGTCTTGCCCGCGCCGTTGGGGCCGATCAGGGAGACGATCTCCCCCTCGCCTACCTCCAGATTCATGTTGTTCACGGCGATGACGCCGCCGAACTGCATGGTGATATTCTCCAAACGAAGGATCTTCTCACTCATTTCGCCGCCTCCTTCTTTTTCGATTTTCCGGAGAGGCGGGCCCGCAGGCTCCGGGCCACATCAGAGAGCTCCCGGTCCCCCATGAGGCCGCGGCGGAAGAACAGCACCACGATCATGATGATGATGGAGAACACCACCATCCGGAAGCCGGTCCGCAGGAAGGGCACCTTGAAGGCGCCGATATACGTCTCCGTGTCCAGGAACCGCAGCCACCACTCGCTGGCCGCCACGTACAGGAACGAGGCGATGCAGCTGCCGGAGATGGACCCGATGCCGCCGATCACCACGATCAGCAGGATCTCGTAGGTCATGGAGGTGGTGAAGGTCTTGGCTTGGGCCTGGTTGGCGAACATGGCGAACAGGCCGCCGCCCACGCCGGCGAAGAAGGAGCTGATGCAGAAGGCCATCCGCTTGTGCTTGGCCAGGTTGATGCCCATGGCCTCGGCGGCCACCTCATCCTCCCGGATGGCCTTGAAGGCCCGGCCATAGGTGGAGTTGATCAACAACACCATGATCCCGATGCACACTGCCACCAGCAGGAAGGGCACAAAGGTGGAAAGGCGCAGCACCACCTCCCCATTGGCGTTCTCGATGTTGAAGCTGGAGAAGGTGGGAAAGCTCTTCAGCGCGTTGGCGCCGTTGGTGACAGGGCCCAGCCGGTCCCACTGGAAGATGGCCCGGATGATCTCCGCAAAGCCCAGGGTGGCGATGGCCAGGTAGTCGCTCTTCAGCCGCAGCACCGGCAGGCCGATAAGCCAGGCGATCACCGCCGCCACACAGCCCGCCAGGATCAGCGCCGCCAGCACACCCAGGATCAGACCCAGGGCGCCGCCGCCGAACAGCTCCGGCAGGGAGAAATTCACTGCCGAGCCGCCGTAGAGGTAGTAGACGCTCTCCCGGTCGGCAGAGGGAATGGTCAGAATGGCGTAGGTGTAGGCGCCCAGCAGCATGAAGCCCGCCTGCCCCAGGGAGAACAGGCCCGTAAAGCCGTTCAGCAGGTTCAGGGAGGCCGCCACCAGCGCGTACACAGCCCCCTTCTTCAGCACGGTGAACAGCATACTGGTGGGCTGCATGGTGTTCTCCAGCACAATCACCAGGACCAGCAGGGCCGCCACGCAGCCCAGGGCGATCCACGCGCCCCGTTTGCTCTTTTTTTCTTGCAGCATCGTGACGCCCCCTTTACACTTTGTCGGTGGACTTCTCACCGAACAGGCCGGTGGGCTTCACCACCAGGATGATGATGAGCAGCGCGAAGGTGAACGCGTCGGAAAACACACTCCAGTTGGAGCTCTTGATCACCGTCTCGCTGAGACCGATGAGGAATGCCCCCACCACGGCCCCGGGAATGGAGCCGATGCCGCCGAACACTGCCGCCACGAAGGCCCGCAGGCCCGGCAGGGAGCCGGACAGCGGCACGATGGAGGGATAGTTGGTGAAGTACAGCGCAGACCCCACCGCCGCCAGGAAGGAACCGATGACAAAGGTGAAGCTGATGATGTTGTTGATCTTGATGCCCATCAGCTGCGCGGTCTCAAAATCCCGGGAGGCGGCCCGCATGGCCATGCCGATCTTGGTGTGGTTGATGAGCTGGGTCAGCACCACTACCAGCGCCACCACCAGGAATGGCGTAATCACCGTCACCATTTTGGTGGAGGTGCCGGCAATGGTGATCTGACTGGACAGGCCGGGCAGGCTGGGGTACATCTGCGGCAGTCCGCCGGTGATATAGGTGGCCAAATTCTGCAGCAGATAGCTGACGCCGATGGCGGAGATCATGACGCTCATCCGGGGCGCGCTGCGCAGCGGCTTGTAGGCTGCCCGTTCGATGACAAAGCCCAGCAGCACCGTCAGCAGGATCATCAGCGGCAGCGCCACGCCGATGGGCAGGCTTGCGCTGAGATAGACCATGATTAATCCCGCCGCCATGAACACGTCGCCGTGGGCGAAGTTGATCAGGCGCAGGATGCCGTAAACCATGGTGTATCCGATGGCGATCAGGGCGTACTGCCCGCCCAGCGAGATGCCGGAGAGCAGGATGGAAATTCCGTATTGCACAGGGATACCCCCTTTTCTTTCAGAGTTGGCGAGCGGGAAGGACCGTCTCCAAAAAGGCCGGGCTGCGGCCCCTTTCGAGGCGGTCCCATCTCGCGCAAGAACAAGCCGCCTGGCGGGGGATACCCCGCCAGGCTGGCCGGATGGCAGGCTTATTCCACAGTCTGGACCGTCTCCAGCGTCCAGGCGTTGTTGGCGGTGTCTGCGGTCTTGATATAGGCGGTGTCCCGGATGGCGTCGCCCTGCTCGTCAAAGGCGATGGAGCCGGACACGCCGGTGTAGGTCACGTCAGGCAGCGCGGCCTTCACGGCGGCCTTGTCGGTAGAGCCGGCGGCCTTCAGGGCCTCCAGCGCCACATAGTAGGCGTCATAGCCCATGGCAGTGACAGCGGCGATGGTATCGTTGCCGCCGTTGTTGGTCATGGCGGTGGAGTCCTCGTTCAGCCATGCCTTGATGCCGTCATCGAACTTGGGAGAGCCGCCCTCCTGGTAGAAGGTGGACACGTACAGCTGTACGTTGCTGCCCTGCGCGGCCTCCAGCACCACGTTGCTGTCCAGTGTGTCGGAGCCCAGCAGGGGGATATCCAGGCCCATGGAGGCGGCCAGACCCACGATCTGCGTGGCGTAGGCGATGGAGACGGGGCAGAAGATCACATCCACATCCTCTGCCACGGCCTTGTTCAGGTAGGTGGTGAAGTCGGAGGTGTTGGTGGGGAAGGAGTCCTTGATGACCTCACCGTCAAAGTTCTGCTCGAAGAAGGCGATCAGGCCCTGGTCGTACTCGTTGCCCAACTCACCCAGGCAGTAGGCCTTCTGTGCGCTGAACTTGTCTTTTGCGAAATTCACCAGCACCTGGGCCTGGAAGTTGTCCAGGAAGCAAATCCGGAAGTAATAGTCGTTGCCTGCGGTGATATTGGGGTTGGTGCAGGTGACGCCGATGGCGGCCAGGCCCGCCTCGTCAAACACCGGACCGCCGGCCATAGCCACGCTGGAACCGTAGGAACCCAGCACCAGGCTGACATCCTTGCTCACCAGCTCCGCCGCGGCGGTGGGCGCCTTGTCGGTAGTGGAACCGTTGTCCGCGTAGACCAGCTCCACGTTGTAGGTGGTGCCACCGATGTCCACCGTGGGGGTCTCCTTATTGGCATACTGCATACCCAGCATCTCCTGCTTGCCGCCGGGACCGGAGTCGCCGGTGGCGGGCTCGAACACACCGATGCGGACCACATTCCCCCCGCTGCTGCCGGAGTCGCCGGTGGATGTGTCGCCGCTGCCGCCGCAGGCGGCCAGACTCAGAGCCATGACCATAGCCAGAGCCAGTGCAAGAACTCTCTTCATGCTTCTTTTCCTCCTATCAATGGTTAAGGATCGCTGTTCCCTCATGTATGAAAGGCATTTTACAGGTTTTTTCCAGGCTTTGCAAGATGAATAATCCACAGAAAGTTTTCCGCTCTCTTTCAAAAAAGTTCAAGATTTTTCCGCATATTCCGGTCATTTGTCCCTCTGTTGTGGACGTTTCAAAAAAATCGCAGAGAAAAATGCGGTCATTTGTCCTCGATAGAGAGACAGGCGAATTGGTAATTTTGCCAAACTCCAGTGACTGCGTTGATGCATTTTCCCGTCACTCCAACAGTTTTGGAGGGTTGCGGCGGCTTTATTCCCCGCTTTTTGTAAAAAGGCCGCCGTCCGGTTCTCCGGACGGCGGCCTTTTCTCAGACCTCTTCTTTTTTCAGGGACAACGGCTGTTCGCCGAACACGGCCAGAAACGCCTCCCGCTCCATGGTCTCATGCTCCAGCAGATAGGACGCCACGGCCTCCAGCTTGTCGCGGTTGTCGTTCAGGATCCGTTCGCAGCGGTCATAGGCATCCGCCACCAGGCGCTGGACCTCCTGGTCGATCTGGGCGGCCACCGCCTCGGAATAGCTGCGGCCCTGGGTCATGGTGCGGCCGATGAACACCTCGTCGTGGCCAGACTCGAAGGCTACGGTGCCGATCTTGTCGCTCATGCCATAGGTGGCCACCATCTTCCGGGCGATCTGGCTGGCCCGCTGGATGTCGTTGCTGGCACCGGTGGAGATGTCTCCCAGGCACAGCTTCTCCGCCACCCGGCCGCCCAAGAGACCCACGATCTGATCCTCCATATACCGCCGGGAGAGATAGGACCGGTCCTCCTCCGGCAGGGAGATGGTCATGCCGCCCGCCTGGCCCCGGGGCACGATGGTGATCTGGGTCACCGGGTCCTGATCTGGCAGCGCATGCATCACCACAGCGTGGCCCGCCTCGTGATAGGCGGTCAGCTCACGCTCGTGCTGGGGGATCACCCGGCTTTTCTTCTCCGGTCCGGCGATGACCTTGATCTCCGCGTCCTTCAGATCCTGCATGGTGATGAACTTCTGATCTTTCCGGGCGGCCAGCAGGGCTCCCTCGTTGATGAGGTTCTCCAGGTCCGCGCCGGTGAAACCCGGAGTGCCCCGGGCCAGCTGGCCCAGGTCCACATCCTCCGCCAGGGGCTTGCCCTTGGCGTGGACCTCCAGGATCTCCTTCCGGCCCCGGATGTCGGGCAGGCCCACGTACACCTGCCGGTCGAACCGACCGGGCCGCAGCAACGCCGGGTCCAGCACATCCGCCCGGTTGGTGGCCGCCAGGACCACCACACCTTCGTTAGCGGTAAAGCCGTCCATCTCCACCAGCAGCTGATTCAGGGTCTGCTCCCGCTCGTCATGGCCGCCGCCCAGGCCCGTGCCCCGCTGGCGGCCCACAGCGTCGATCTCGTCAATAAACACGATAGCCGGGGCGTTCTTCTTGGCCTGCTCGAACAGGTCCCGGACGCGGCTGGCGCCCACGCCCACGTACAGCTCCACGAAATCGGAGCCGGAGATGGACAGGAAGCCCACGCCGGCCTCCCCTGCCACGGCCTTGGCCAGCAGGGTCTTGCCGGTGCCGGGAGGGCCCACCAGCAGCACGCCCTTGGGAATCCGGGCCCCCAGAGACAGGTACTTCTTGGGGTCCTTCAGGAACTCCACGATCTCCCGGAGCTCCTCCTTCTCCTCATCGGCGCCGGCCACGTCGTCGAAAGTGACCTTTTTGTCCTTGTCCGTCAGCATCCGGGTCCGGGCGGAGCCGAATTTGGCCATCTTGTCCGGTCCCATGCCACCTCCCTGGGGCCGAATCACCAGGAAGTACCACATCAGCCCCAGGATCACCGCCGTCAGCAGGAAGGGCAGCAGCTCCAGCAGCCAGTTGGTGCGCACCGGCTCCGGGTAGTCATAGTGCTGGATGATACCCTCCGCATACTGCTGTTGAACCAGGTCATTGAAGTCGTCATAAAACAGCTGGAAGCTGTACAGCTCATACCGCACGGTCTCGCTGCCGTTCACCGGCTCCCGCAGCTCCAGGGTCAGTGTGCCGCCGCTGTCAATGGTCAGCCCCGTCACTTTTTCCTGCAGGAACAGCTGGCGGACCTGGGAGTATTCCAGCTGGTCCACATGGTTGTCGTTCTGCCAGAGCCAGTTGACACACAGCAGGATCACGAGAGCCAGCAGTACGAAGCTCAGATTGGATAGCCGTCTTTGTTTTGTCACGAGCAGAAGCCTCCTTTCCCATTGCCTGGGACGCAATGGGAGACTGTTTTCATGTTACGATTGGGCGGAGTCCGCCCAAAACAGGGCGTATCGCCTCACTCCCCGGAGTATACCTCCGGCTTCAAAACCCCGATGTACGGCACGTTCCGGTACTGCTGGCAGTAGTCCAGCCCATACCCCACCACAAACTCGTCCGGCACCACGAACCCCGCCAGGTCGGCGGTGATGGCCTTAGTCCGGCGGGAGGGCTTGTCCAGCAGCGTCACGATGGTAATGGAAGCCGCTCCCTTGGTCATGAAGTAGTCTTTCAAAAACGCCAAGGTGTTGCCGGAGTCCAGAATGTCCTCCACGATGATCAGGTGCCGTCCGGTGATGTCCTGCTGCAGGTCGTGGGTGATCTGCACCCGGCCGGAGGACACAGTGGCGTTCTGGTAGGAGCTGACGGCGATGAACTCCACGTCGCTCTTCACCTGGCAAGCCCGGACCAGGTCCGCCATGAATACGAAAGACCCCTTCAACACGCCCAGAAACAGCGGGTTCTTGCCATGAAACTGCTCATACAGCTCCGCGCCCATTTCGGTGATGCGGGCCTTCAGCTCCTCCTCTGTCACCAGGACCTTCAGGATATCCCTTTCCATCTCGCTTTTCATATCAAATCTCTCTCCTTTGCCGCTTCGGTAATCTGAATGAACCGGCAGGGCTCCCCCTCCGGTGCTGCAAACGCCATATCCACGCCCAGCCGCCACACCGCCGCCAGGCATCCTCCCGCGTAGACGGCCGGCAGCCGGTCCCGCTCCGGGAGGGAGATCCGGCGGTCCATGCACAGCCGTTTGATGCTGCGGCCGCCCCCGTGGGTCTCCGGCAGAACCAGACGGTCTCCCGGCGCCGCAGGGCCCACCGTCAGGCCCATCCGCTCCCCCTGCCGCCAGGGCCGAAGGGCAAGTCCCTCCCCCTCCCGGTGATCCAGCAGGGTGATCCGGTAATCGCCCCAGGCGACGGGGCACTCCTGCAACAGCTGGACCTCCGTCAAAAGCTGGGGCCGGGTCTCCAGGATCAGCCACTCCCGGCAGTACCGGGCGGTGACGCCCTGGGGCAGGTCCACCCGGCTCTCCCGGCCCCAGAGGGTATCCCGGGTCAGGTGCAGGATGGCCTGCAGATGGGCGGCTGTGATATCCCTCCGCCCCACGCCCAAAAGGTCGAAGAGCCGCAGCAGCATCCGGGGTCGCACGGCGTCCGTGGCCTCTGCCAATGCCTGCCGGGATAAGGTCACCCGCCCCTCCTGCACCTCCACATGGGCAGTACGGCGGGCGGCCTCTTCCTCCAGTGATTGGTCCGCCACCCGCAGGCGGCGTCCGGCGTCGTTGATGTGCTCCACAGCTCTGGGGTTGATCTGCCTCAAGCGGGGCATGACCTCCAGCCGGAGGAAGTTTCGGGCCGCGGCGCCGGGGTCGGCGTTGGTGGTGTCCTCCACATGGGGGATGTGGCGGGCGGCAGCGTAGGCCGCCAGCTCTTCCCTTGTCACGTCCAGCAGTGGCCGGCAAATGCCGTTTTGCTGGTAGGCCATGCCGGTAAGGCCCGCCACGCCGGTGCCCCGGATCAGGTTGAAAAGAATGGTCTCCGCGTTGTCATCGGCGTGGTGGGCTGTGTAGATTTTGATATACTGCCCCAGCTTCTCCGCCTCTTGGCGAAGAAAATCGTACCGGAGCTTCCGGGCCGCCTCCTCCAGGGAGAGGCCCTCCCGCTCCATAAGGCCCCGGACGTCCCCGGAGCTGGAGACGAATGCGATGTCATGGGCGGCACACCAGTCCCGGACGAAGGTCTCATCCCGGTCGGCTTCCGCGCCCCGCAGCCGGTGGTTGAAGTGGGCAGCCACTACCCGGCCATCCCGCTCCCGACACCACCGGTCCAGCAGGTCCAGCAGGCACATGGAGTCCAGCCCGCCGGACACGGCACACAGGGCCGGACGCCCCCGACCGGGCAGCACCCACCGGGGACAGTGGGACAGCAGTTCCTCCATGTCCGTACCTCACCTCTCCCAAAACAGACCTCAGTCCTCGTCGTACCTCGTATCCAAGGTCGAGAACTGGGTGTATTCCGGCATCCACCGCAGCTCCTCCCCCGGCACGTCTGAACGCGCCGGGGGACCCCGGCGGCCACTGACCGGGGGCAGACAAAGTCCGCCCCCTGCAAGGTTTTGGCCCCGCCAAAACACTTGACGCACGTCCGTGCGGCTTTGCAAAGCAGAGCACAGACCTCAGTCCTCGTCGTACCTCGTATCCAAGGTCGAGAACTGGGTGTATTCCGGCATCCACCGCAGCTCTACTTTGCCGGTCTCACCGTGGCGGTTTTTCGCCACAATGCACTCAGCGATGTTGTGCTTCTCCGAATCCTCATTATAATAGTCATCCCGGTACAGGAACAGCACGATGTCTGCGTCCTGCTCGATAGCGCCGGACTCCCGCAGGTCCGACAGCATGGGCCGCTTGTCGTCCCGCTTCTCACTGGCGCGGGACAGCTGGCTCAGGCAGATCACCGGCACGTTCAGCTCCTTGGCCATGATCTTCAGCATCCGGGAGATGTCGGACACCACCTGCTGGCGGTTCTCCCCCGCGTAGCCCTTGCCGCCGGCAGAGGTCATCAATTGCAGGTAGTCGATCACCACCAGGCCCAGATCATCCAGCCGGCGGCACTTGGCGTTCATGTCCGCCACCGACAGCATGGGATTGTCGTCGATCCGGATATCCACCTTATTCAGGATGGTGGCGGCCCCGGCGATCTTCTCCCAGTCGGTCTCCCGCAGGGCGCCGGTCTTGAGGCGGTTGTTCTCCACCAATGCCTCGGAGGCCAGCAAGCGGGTGGCCAGCTGTTCCCGGCTCATCTCCAGAGAGAAGACGGCCACTGTCTTGTGGACGGCCTTGGCCACGTTCAGGGCCACGTTCAGCGCAAAGGAGGTCTTGCCCATGCCGGGCCGGGCGGCCAGCAGGATCAGGTCCGATTTGTTCAGGCCCGTGATCTTCTGGTCCACCGCGGACATACCCGTGGAGAGCCCCGGCAGGTGATTCTCGCTCTCGCTCATCTCTCCCAGCCGGTCCAGCACCTCCGGCAGCACCTGCCGCAGGGGCACCATGTCCTGGGCGCTCTGGCCCCGGCGGACGGCGTAAACCTTCTGCTCCGCCGCCTCCAGAATTTCGGAGGCCTCGCCCACGCCCTCCTGCACCATGGCGGTGATCTCGGCGGCGGCCTGGGCCACGCCCCGCAGCAACGCCTTGTCCCGGACGATGGCCGCGTACTCCATCACGTTGGCGCTGGTGGGGGTGATCTCCATCAGCTGGGCCAGATAGGAACGGGTGGTGTTCTCGTCGTAGGTGCCCGCCTTCTGCATCTCCTCACAGACGGTAATGCCGTCGATGGGCTTGGCATAGGTGAACATGGAGTAGATGGTCTCAAAAATCTCCCGGTTCTGCCGGAGGTAAAAATCTGACGGCCGGAGCTTGTCCATCACATCCTTGACGCAGTCCGCGTCGATGAGCATGGAGCCCAGGACGGCTTGCTCCCCCTCCAGAGAGTGGGGCATCTGCCGCAGGAGAAGGTCTTCGTTTGCCATCTTACTGTCACCTCGCCGTGAATAGGAGTCCACCTGTTTGGGTTAGGAAAGCGCGAAGGGCCATTGTACCAGAGCGCGCCAAGCGCCTTTTCTCTTCCACCGGGCGCGGCGCACTCTCTTTTTGGCACAGCCAAAAAAGAGAGCGGGGGCGCACCCCTGCGGGCGCAGGAGCCCCCGAGACTGCCGCAATGGCGGCCCATTCCTCTCCCCCAGAGCGTGCCCCCAAACAGAGGAACTCCCTTTATTTTTCCTCAAACACGGAGACGTACACCGTCCCGTTGACCTCAAACCCCAGCTTGGCCTTCACCTGATAGGATCCGAACGCCTTGATGGGCTCGTCCAGCACCAGCTTCTGCTTGGGGATGTCGATGCCGAACTGCTGCCTAAGCCCGTCGGAGATCTCCTTGGTGGTGACGGCGCCGAACAGCCGCCCGCCGTTGCCGGCCTTGGCGGTGAGCTTCACCATGCACTCCTTCAGCTTCTCGGCGGTGGCCTCCGCCTCCGCCTTCTGCCGGGCCTCCTCAGCCTTGCGGGCCTTCTCCTTCAGGTTCATGGTGTTGATGGCGTCCGCCGTGGCGGCGATGGCCAGCTTCCGGGGCAGGAGGAAGTTCCGGGCATAGCCCTCGGACACCTCCACCATCTGGCCCTTTTTTCCCTGGCCCTTCACATCCTGCTGTAAAATCACTTTCATGATAACGTCTCCTTTTAGTCGTTCTGTTTCTGAATTTGTTCCTCCAGCTGCCGGGTCCGTTTTTCCAGCGCCTCCAGCCGGTCATTCTGATGAACCAGAATGCACACCAGCACCGCCAGAACCAGGGCGATGGACGCGCCTGCCAAATACCAGCGCCGGCTGAAATCAAAGAGCTGGTATCCTCCGAAAAAGATGAATGCCTCCACCAGCGCCAAGCAGATGCCAAATGTGGAAAGAAACCGCTTCATGGCCGCGCTCCCCCTCACTTTTCAAAATACGCGTCGATGGCCTCCAGCAGACGACTCTTCACCGTCTCCACATCTGTGTTCTCCACACGGCCGCCGGCAGTGGTGGAGTTGCCGCCGCCGCCCAGGGCCTCCAGGATCACCTGGACGTTCACCTCTCCCAGAGAACGGGCGGACATCTGCACGTTCTCCCCACTGGGGAATACCACAAAGGACGCCTTCACGCCCTTGAGGCTCAGCAGCTCGTCCGCCGCCTGGGCCGCCGTCACCCGGTCCACGCCCTCCTGGTCGATGGCCGCCACGGCGATGTCCTCCCGGTACAGCTCCGCCCGGCGGATGATGTCGTAGCGGGACACCATCTCGCTCAGATCGCTCTGGAACAACCGCTGAACGTCGGTGGTGTCGGCCCCCGCCCGGCGGAGGAAGGCCGCCGCCTCAAAAGTCCGGCCGCCGGTGCGCAGGGTGAAGTGCTTCGTGTCCAGCACGATGCCGGCCAGCAGCGCCTCCGCCTCCTCCCGCAGCAGATCGGCGGGCTCCACCAGATACTGCAAGAGCTCCGTCACCAGCTCACTGGCGGAGGAGGCATAGGGTTCGTGGAAGCTGAAGGCGGCGTTTTCGATGTAGCTGGCCGCCCGGCGGTGGTGGTCGATCACCGCCACCCGATTGCTGGACTCCAGCAGCTGGGGGCTCTCCACCATGTCGGGGCGGTTGGTGTCCACCACAATGACCAGAGCGCCCGGCCTCATTTTCAAAAATGCCTCCGCCCCGGAGGTGAACGCCCCCGCATACTCCGGCAACGCCTGGAGCTTGGCCAAAACCGCTCCGGCGGCGTTGTGCTCCAGATCAATGACCATCTGGGCCCGCTTGCCGTGCTTGCGGGCAATGCAGTAGAGCCCCGCCTCGGCGCCTACGGCGTCCATGTCCGCAAAGCTGTGGCCCATGATATAGATCTCGGACGCGTCGGCCATCAGCTCGTTCAGGGCGCTGGCCATGACCCGGGACTTCACCTTGGTGCGCTTTTCCGTGGACTTGCTGCGGCCGCCGTAGAACTGGAAGTCCACCTTTCCCCGGACCACCGCCTGGTCTCCGCCCCGGCTGAGGGCCATCTCCAGGCTGAGACGGGCGTTGCGGTACAGCTCCGCCATAGCGTCGGCATCCTTGCCAATGCCGATGGAGAGGGTGGGGCACACATCCCCCACCTTGATCTCCCGAATGGCATCCAGGATGGAGAACTTCTCCTCCACAAAGTGGTCGTAGTGGCATTCCTCAAAGATGAAGAGGTAGTGGTCCCGCTCCGTCTTCAGCAGCAGGCCGTCGGCGCAGGCGGCCCAGTTGTTCAGCTTCTCGTCGATCTGGGCCAGCACGGCGCTGCGCTGGGTATCGGCGCATGCCTTCATCAGGTCCTCGTAGTTGTCTACCATCAAAATGGCCAGCACCGGCCGGGTGGCGGTGTACCGCTCCCGCAGGTCGTCGGCCTCTGTGGTATCCACCCAGTAGGTAGTGGCCACCAGGTTCTGCTCGGCCCCCCGGCCCTTGGCCCGCACCAGGCTGCCGTACACCCGGAACCGCCGGCTGTTCATCACCACCCGGTCCGGGCACTCCTGCTTTCCCTCCAGCATCCACTGAACGGGGAAATCCGGTACTGCATCCTCCACCTTCATCTCGAACAGGTGCTCCCGCACGCCGGCCAGCTGCAGGAAGTTCTCATTGCTCCAGATCACCTCGCCGGTGTCCGGCCGGAACACCATGATGGGCAGCGGAGAGTTGATGAGGGTGGATTTGCTGGCGGTATCCACGCTGCCGGTGACATTATCAATGTACTGGAGGATGTTCTGCCGCCGCTTCTGGTTACGGTTGGTGAAATAGGCATACAGGCCCACGGTGCAGGCGATCTCCACCAGTCCCAGAGGCAGGCTCACCGTGGCGGTGGCCGCCGCGAAGACGATCATGCAGAGGAAGTAGAGCTTGAGATTGGGCTCCAGCAGGCGGGAGAGCTTCTTGTTGTTCATCTCGATCAGGTCTCCTTTTGAAAGGGACGCATACATACCCATATTGGAGAATAGTATAGCAGTTTTTCCCACAAGAAGCAACTGTTAAAACAGGCCCGGGCTGATCCGGCCCGAGCCTGTTTTGATGGTCCTCAGGATGCCGCCGCGGCCGTCCGGCGGCCGTTGGCGCGCAGAAGCAGCAGGTTCAGCCCCAGTGCCGCCAGGGCGAACATTGCCGCCGGCAGGCCCAGGGGGCGGAATCCCCACCCCTCCTGCACGGCGCTGCCGATGAAGGAGCCGATAGCAATGCCGAAGTTGTAGGATACCGGCTGTACGGAGGCGCACAGGCTGGAAGCGAAGGGGTAATCCTGCTCTGCCAGAGACAGCGCGTGCATCTGGGCCGGGGTGTTCAGCAGGTACATGAGCAGCCCCATGGCAAAGACCCCCGCAAGGCCCGCCCACCGGTTTCCCAGCAGCAGCGGCAGCAGGGCAAACAGCACCGCCTGGGCGGCGAAGGCCATGGGCAGGGTCCGGAGGCCGCCCCGCTCCCCCAGCCGGCCGGAGATGAGATTGCTGGCGGCGCTGCACGCTCCCATCACCAGCAGCAGCGGGCTCACCGCCCCCGCTGGAAGCCCCAGTGTCTCTGTCAGGATCGGCGAGAGATAGGTGTACACGATATAGGTGGCGGAGGCGCTGCACAGGATCATCCCCACACACAGGGAGCATCGGGGGTCCCATAGGATGGAAAAGGACTTCAGAAGCCCGCTGTCCGCCTGTGCCGGCACCGCGGGCAGGGAGCGCAGCAGCAGCGGCAGCAGCGCTGCGCCCATAGCCAGGATCACGGCGAAGGTCCACCGCCAGCCCAGGATCTGGCACACGGCAGTGCCCAGGGGCACTCCCAGCACCGCTGCCACGGAAAAGCCGCCGTATACCAGCGAGATGGCCCGGGCGGTCTGCTCCGGGGCGGCGACCTCCTTGGCATAGAGCATGGCCACCGCCGTCAGCGTACCGGACACCAGCGCCGCCACTACCCGGGTGGCATACAGCACCGCCACATTAGGAGCGGCAAAGCTTGCCGCGCTGGTGAGGAGGAACACCCCCATCAGCACCGCCAGCAGCTTCCGGCGGGAGATTCCGCCGGTAGCTGCAGTGATCACAGGCGTCCCCACCGCGTAGCAGGCGGCGAACACCGATACCAGCTTTCCCACTGCCGCCAGAGAGGTGTTCAGCCCCTCCGCGATCTCCGGCAGAATGCCCACAATCACAAATTCGCAGGTCCCCAGCACAAATCCCAGGGCCGCCAGCAGCAGTACCGCCCCAGGCAGCGGCTTTTTCGTCTGTTCCATGACACGGTTCTCCTTCTGTTTGCGTACACAGCTTTTCCCAAAAACAGCTTCCCCCAGAGTCGGCCTCCGCGGGAAGCCGGCGCCGGAGAAAGTCTTTCAGCAGTTCTCCGCCGTGAGGATGGGGCTCTCCGGATAGAAACAGTCCCGCTCCGGCGTCCGGTGCTCCACCACTGCGTCGAACAGCAGCGACAGGGCCTTGCGGCTCTGGTAGGTCAGGTTCTGGTCAATGATGAAGTCCAGCAGTCCCTCCCGCAGGAAGGTCCGCGTCTCCGGGCTGTTGTCGTGGGCCAGAACCCGCACCTGCCCCATCCGGCCGGCCCCGCGCAGGGCTTCCATGCACGCAGGCACGGAGCGGTTGGCCATGTAGATATACTTCAGGTCCGGCTCTTCCGCCAAAGCGGCGGTCACCGCTGCTAGTGTCTCATCATAGTTGTCGTGGGTCTCTGCCACCCGGCAGTCCTCCTGCCGGAGCCCCCGCTCCGCAAGCCGCTCCAGAAAGCCGTCTGCCCGGCCCTTGTGTCCGGCGTAGCCGTGGTCGGCGTACACCAGCAGGATCCGGTCTCCGGGCCTGAGGAACTTGGCGGCGATGTCCCCGGCCACCCGGCCGGCGTGGTGGGCGTCCTCCCCCACGTAGCACAGCCGCCGGGCGCCTGCAATGTCGGAGTTGAAGGTCACCACCGGCATCCGCCGCTCCGCCAGGAGCTCCAGCTTCTGGCGCACCTGGGGGCAGTCCGCGGCGCACAGGGCGATCCCCTGGACCTCCTCCGCCAGCGTGTCCAGCAGGTGCAGGCAGTCCTCCATCCGCCCCTGGCGGTACGGGTGGATGGTGACGCTCACATTGTAGTCCTGACGGTCCTGCCGGAACTTCGCCACGCCAGCGGCCATGGCCTCGCCCACATAGCTCTCCCACGTGGGCTGGATGATAGCGAAATGCCGGGCCATGCCGCTGGTGGCCAGGGCGCTGGCCACCCGGTTTGGCTGGTAATCCAGCTCCTCCATCACCTCCAGCACCCGCCGCCGGACCTCCTCCTTCACATACGGCCGGTCGTGGAGCACCCGGTCCACCGTGCCGATGGAGACGCCCGCCCGTTCTGCGATCATCTTGATCGTTGCCCGCATGTCCCTTCACTCCCTTTCTCCGGCCCTTCCGCCGGTCATCTTGGTTTTCTTGAAAAAAATGTATACAAAACGCTTGACCTGTGCTATACTAGGGGCAGAATGGTGCGGCCTTCCGTGTCCGCCGGCGGCAGGCCGCCGGCTGTCGGAGCGCCGCGGGGCGTGCCTCTGCCTGGGCCGCGCCTTCGTTTCAGTATAACAAAGTGCGCGTCGAGAAGCAACTGCTTTTCCGCCCTTTTTTACACAGTTCCACAGTATTTCACTGGTGCGGAGCGCCGCTCCGCCTCAGTCAAATAAAACCCCATACGGTTTCAACGGAATGACGTGACCGAACCCCTGCCGGCGAAACGGGGCCGCGCAGGCTACGGGCGTCTCTTGTTTGCGTGCGCTCATTTTGCGCCATTTCCGCTGTTATGGGGGTATTTTACATATTTTTTCAAAGGAGTATCATCGATCTATGGCAGAAAAATTGAAAATCATCCCCCTGGGCGGTCTCAATGAGATCGGCAAGAACATGACCGCCTATGAGTACGGCGGCGAGATCATCGTGGTGGACTGCGGCATGGCCTTCCCCGGGGACGACATGTACGGCATCGACCTCATCATTCCCGACGTCAGCTACCTCATCAAGAACCGGGCCCGCATCCGGGGTCTGTTCATCACCCACGGGCACGAGGATCACGTGGGTGCCATTCCCTATGTGCTCAAGCAGTTGAACATGCCCATCTACTGCACCCGGTTCACCGCGGGGCTCATCAAGCTGAAGCTGGAGGAGCATGGGCTGGTGAAAAGCACCAAGCTCATCACGGTGGAGCCGGGCAAGAGCGTCCGGGCCGGCAAGTTCACTGTGGAGTTCATCCATGTGAACCACTCCATCGCCGACTCCGTGGCCTTTGCCATCCACACCCACATGGGCACCATCGTCCACACCGGCGACTTCAAGATCGACTCCACCCCCATCGACGGGGAGGTCATCGACCTTGCCCGCTTCGGCGAGCTGGGGAAGGAGGGCGTCCTGGCACTGCTGGCGGACTCCACCAATGTGGAGCGTCCGGGCTTTACCCCCTCTGAAAAGACGGTGGGCGCCACCTTCAAGCGCCAGTTCCAGGGATGCGAGGACCGGATCATCGTCACCACCTTCGCCTCCAACGTCCACCGGATCCAGCAGGTGCTGGATGCCGCCGCGGCCTTCGGCCGGAAGGTGGCCGTCACGGGCCGGTCCATGGAAAATATCATGAAGGTCTCCACAGAGCTGGGCTATATGAAGGTGCCCAAGAACACCCTGGTGGACATCAACCGGATCAAGGGCCTGCCCAAGAACAAGCAGGTCATCGTCACCACCGGTTCCCAGGGCGAGGAGATGAGCGCCTTGTACCGCATGGCCTTCTCTCAGCACAAGCAGGTGGAGATCGGCGCCGGGGACAAGGTCATCATCTCCGCCAGCGCCATCCCCGGCAACGAGGTGACGGTGTCCCGGGTCATCAACGAGCTGTTCCGCAAGGGCGTCAAGGTGGTCTATGATCGGGCCGACATGCTTCACGTGTCCGGCCACGCCTGCCAGGAGGAGCTGAAGATCATCCACGCCCTGACGAAGCCCCGGTTCTTCATCCCCCTCCACGGCGAGCAGCGGATGCTCCAGATCCACTCCCAGCTGGCCCAGGACATGGGCATGGACCGCAACCATATCGCCATTGCCGACAACGGCTCCGTCATCGAGATCACGGCCAAGACCATCAAGTTGGGCGGCACCGTTCCCTCCGGTGAGGTATATGTGGACGGCTCCGGCGTGGGCGACGTGGGCGCCGTGGTCATGCGGGACCGCAAGCGCCTGGCAGAAGACGGCATGGTGGTGGTGGTCCTGCCCATCTCCGCCCATGACGGCAACCTCCTCAGCGAGCCGGAGATCATCACCCGGGGCTTCATCTACGTGAAGGAGTCCGGGGACTTGATGAAGGAACTGCAGAGCGTGGCCCGGGACGCGGCGGAGAACGTCTCCCGCAAGCGGGGCCGGGATGACGGGGAACTGAAGGGTTCCGTCAAGTCCGCCGTCAGCAGCTACCTGTTCAAAACCACCAAGCGCAATCCCATGGTTATCCCCGTGGTCACCAGACTGTGACATACCAGATAACGGGTGTGCAGATAAGAGAGCCGCAGGGAAAGCGGCATCTCTTATCTGTTCGCTCTGATTCTTGATTTTCAGGGAGGTCTACATAACAATGGCACTGCAAGCCGCATTTCTCTTTCTTATCGGCGATGCCGATGAGACCACCCGCACCGTGGTATCCACCCCTAGCATCCATTTGAACGTGGTGGGCTGCAAGACCTACGCTGAGGCGGAGGCTGCCGCGAAGGAGCTGGCCGCCGGAGGCGTCACCGCTATGGAGCTGTGCGCCGGCTTCGGCAACGAGGGCATCGCCCGCATCCAGCGGGCCGTGGGTCCCGACGTGGCCGTGGGCGCGGTGAAGTTCGACTTCCACCCCGGCCTGGGCTTCAAGAGCGGCGATGCCCTGTTCGGCTGAGACGCATGAAAGCGGAAGGACTTTCGTCCTTCCGCTTTTTCTTTTTCCCGCACGGTCCGCAGGGAATGCAGAACTGCGGCACGCCGCGTCCTGGCACCGGCAGAACCGGACAGTCTCATCCGCCGTCCGGTGGGTCCCGCCAGCTCATGCCTCATCTGCGGCGCGCCGGTACTTCTCCACCATCGTCCCATACTCCGGCATCTCCCGGAGGAAGGCGCAGTCCGGGTCCGCCTCTACCTGGTCCAGAAGGGGCTCCAGCAACACCGACTGGGCCTCTCCGGCGGCCTCTTTGGTGGCCAGATGCCGGTACAGGGGCGAGGCACTCAGATCCCAAGGCACTGTCAGGCTATGCAGCAGCCGGTCCAGCAGGTCCAGCGCCGCCGGGCCGTCCTGCTCCGCCGCCGCCAGCTGGAAGGGGGCGGACAGCACTGCGTAATCGCTCAGGTCCAGGGCCTCTCCCGCCCGCCGGGCGGCGTCGCAAAAGCCCTGGGCTCGCTGCCGGTCCCCCTCTGCCTGGGCCATCTCGATCAGGGACAGCAGCGTGGTCTGGATGCCGTGGGCCCGGTCGAACAGCTCCCGCTCCAGCAGGGTCCAGGCCTCCTCGGTCCGCCCCTGCTTCCGCCGCAGGGCGGACAGCAGTTCCCGCTTGTCCCGGTGGGTGTTGGAGATCTGGTCCAGCAGCGCCTCCGCCCGGTCCAGATCCCCCCGGGCGATGCAACGGCTCGCCACGGTATAGGTCGCCCACTCCCGGATTTTGGGGTCCGCGCTCTGGGCGGCCTGCTCGTACAGGCCCGCGACAAAGTCCTCCCGGCCGGGCCGGGCTGTCTCATCGGTGCCGGGGAACAGGGTCAGAAGACCCTCCAGCAGCCCCGCAGCGCTGTATGCCAGCGCGTCGCTGTTGGGGAACTGGCGCAGCTTCTCCTCTGCCAGGGAAAAGGCCGCGCCGCACCCCTCGGTCCGGGACACCTCGTACAGCCGGTTCAAAAACTCCGCGATCTCCGTCTCCGTCAAGTCCTCCCGAAAGGACAACAGTGTGTTCAGGTCCACCCGCAGCGTCCGGGCCAGCACCGGCAGCAGGGTGATGTCCGGGTAGGAGTTTCCCCTTTCCCATTTGTTCACCGCCGGGGCTGATACCCCCAGCTTCCCCGCCAGCTGCTCCTGTGTCAGCCCCAGTGCCGTCCGCCGGGTGCGGATAATCTCGTGGATCTGCATGGCAAAGCCCCCTCTTGTGATCTGTCCCCAGAATACCATCTCCGGCGGTGCGCTGCAATCGACAGGTGTTCAATTTTTCTGACGATCTTTTAACCGGCGGTTAATGGGTAAAAATCGCTGTAATCACTGTGCCCCAAACCGGGCTTCCGGGGCGCGCCTCTCATTGGGCGAACCTCCCCGCGTAGACAGGGCAGAACTCCAGACCGCCGCGGGCAATTCACCGGGACGCAGACTGCACCTGACCCTCCCGGCCGCAGCAGGTCCCGACCGAAGCCCTTACGGCGCGGGTCTGTATGGGATCATGGGAATACGCTCTTCCGGCACTGGCTCCCATCGTCCCGGCAATGGACATGAAGGGCTGCGCCCTCTGCCCCAATTTGCAAAATACAGGCGCACAGCTTTTGCTGTGCGCCTGTACTGCTTTTCCCTCACTCCCCCTTGGGGTCCTCTGTGTCGAACACCGTCTTGGCGCTGGCAGCGAGTCCTGCCAGCCCCTGGAGCTCACTGGGAATGATGATCTTGGTGGCCTTGCCGTCCGCCACCTTCTGCATGGCTTCCAGAGCCTTCAGCTTCACCACCTGGTCATTGGGGGCGGCGGCATTCAGCAGCTTCAGGGAGTCCGCCAGGGCGGTCTGCACCTGCATGATGGCCTGAGCCTCCGCCTCGGCGGCCATGATGCGGGCCTCCTTCTCGCCCTCGGCCTTCAGGATGGCGGCCTGCTTGGCGGCATCCGCCTTGAGAATCAGGGACTGCTTCTCGCCCTCCGCCACCAGGATCTGGGACTGCTTCTGCCCCTCCGCCTGGAGGATGGACTCCCGGCGCTCCCGCTCCGCCTTCATCTGCTTCTCCATGGCGTTCTGGATCTCCTTGGGCGGGATAATGTTTTTCAGCTCCACCCGGTTGACTTTGATGCCCCAGGGGTCCGTGGCCTCGTCCAGAATGGCGCGCATCTTGGCGTTGATGGTGTCCCGGCTTGTCAGGGACTGGTCCAGTTCCATCTCGCCGATGATGTTCCGCAGGGTGGTGGCGGTCAGGTTCTCAATGGCGTTCATGGGCCGTTCCACGCCGTAGGTATACAGCTTCGGGTCCGTGATCTGGAAGTAGATCACCGTATCGATCTGCATGGTGACATTGTCCTTGGTGATGACGGGTTGGGGCGCGAAATCCGCCACCTGCTCCTTCAGGGACACCTTCTTGGCCACCCGCTCCACAAAGGGCACCTTCAGGTGCAGTCCCACGCCCCACACGGTCCGGAACGCTCCCAGCCGCTCCACCACATAGGCCTTGGACTGCTGGACGATGACGATGTTCCCGATCAGCAGGATCAGGATCAGCACCACCAGGATCAACAGCGGAACCCACTTGAGCACATCCATCATATTCACACAACCTCCTCTTTTTTATCAGGCGCTTTCTGCGCCGCTTCCACAATGAGCTTCACACCCTCCATCCGCCGGATCTCCACCCGGCTGCCCGCCGGGAGCACCGATCCGTCGGCGCTGCGGGCGGTCCAGGTCTTGCCGTCCACATAGACGGCGCCGGAGGCGCTGTCGTTGTCGATGGTCTCCGTGACTCTGGCGGTGCGGCCCAGCACCCGGTCCGCGTTAGTAGGCACAGCCCGCCCGGCGGAGAGCTTTTTCACCAGGGGCCGGGTGGCCGCCAGGGCCGCCGCCGACACCGCCAGGAACAGCACCAGCTGGATCAGGAGCCCCGCCCCCGCCATGGCGGCGATCAGACCCGCCACGGCGCCGGGCACGAACCAGATGGAGACCAGCCCGGCGGTCACCGCCTCCACCACGCCAAAGACCACGATGGCCGCAATCCACAATGCCGTCATTTCGCTGTCTCCGCCTCCTTTCAAATACAGCATACACAGGGCCACCAGGGCAGTCACTGCCGCCAGCCCCCCCACTCCGGCCCATTTGTTGGCCGGGGACAGGTTGCTCACAAAATCTCCCAGCGCCGTTTTCAGTGTCCGGGACTCCATCCGCTCCGGCGCCGCCGGCGTCTCTTGGCCGCCCAGGGGGACCTCCTCGCAGAACAGGTCATTCATGGTGACGCCGTAGCGGTTGCAGATATAGATGATCTTCTCAAGCTCCGGGTATCCCCGGCAGGACTCCCACTTGCTCACCGCCTGCCGGGAGACCTTCAGCTGGGCCGCAAAGTCCTCCTGGGTCATGCCCCGGGCCCGGCGGAGCTCCTGCAACCGCTCTCCAAATGCCATACGCCTCTCCTCTCTGTCTGTCATTTTAGCAGAACCGCCCCGCCGTTTCCACCAACTCTGCTTTGCATCCGGCAAAATCCCGTGCAACTTCAGGTTTCCGTCCGGGAAGTGCGGCTCCGGCGGCGTTTATCGTTATTGTATCATGCCCATTTTGCAAATACCATTTCATTTTGGTTACAAAACCTCCCGGCCCGCCGGCGGCAGTTGCGGCAAGAGCCGGCGGGCATCTCGACATTTTCCGCAGTCTGCATTATAATAGGAAAAACGCCCCGCTGAGGCGGAGGCAGCAAGGAGGATGTTCCATGCGTCAGCCAAGAAGTGCGAAGGCCAATCCCTTTCCATACAGAGGCAGCCTGGTCTGCTACCTGTCTCTGGATGCTGCGGGCAGTCTCACGCAGGTGGGCCACGATTTCTCCTCTGCCGCAGAGGCCTACCGCCGGGCCGCTGCCGGAGAGATCCGGCTCTATGCCGTCTGGCCCGGGGAATACAGCAGCGACCTCTTCGAGATTGACGATCTGAATGCATTTGCAGACGCTTTTGGCGTGGAGCGGCCGGACCCCCATGTCCACGATCTGGCGTGGACGCTCAGCCCGATGGATGACGGAACATCCCGCTATGCGAATGTGAATGTTGTCTTCCGCTGCGGCTGTACGCTGAGCAAGCAGAACATCAAAAAGTTCGCCAACGACATGCGCCGCCAGATGGGTTGGAATGTGGCGACTTCCACGGTACCGGGATGCCATGGCAGCGCCGACGGGTCGGAGGTCTACACCATTCGCGTGGAGCGCAGAACGCTGGGCCACGCCGCCCCCTGAGAGCCTCTCTTCCACCGGCTCCAATGAAAATCCACGGGCATCTGTATGCCCCGCCAAGGAGGAACCCCCATGAAATACACCATTCCCTGCCTCTTCGGGCTGGAGGCCCTGGTGGCCGACGAGCTGCGGCGGCTGGACCTGAAAAACGTCCGGGCCGAAAACGGCCGGGTCCACTGCGACGGCGGCCCGGCGGACATCCCCCGGCTGAACATCAACCTGCGCTGCGGCGCCCGGGTGCTGGTGGAGCTGGCCAGCTTCCCGGCCCCGGATTTCGAGGCGCTGTTTCAGGGCGTGGCCGCCATCCCCTGGGAGGATTGCATCCCCCGGGACGGGGAGTTCCCGGTGAAGGGCTACTCCATCTCCTCCCAGCTCCACTCCGTCCCCGCCTGCCAGGCCATTGTGAAAAAGGCCGCTGCCAAGCGGCTTGGCCAGGCCTACGGCTGCGAGACCCTGCCGGAGACCGGGGACCGCTATCAGATCCAGTTCGCCCTCATCAAGGACACCGCAGCCGTGTACCTGGACACCTCCGGCGACGGACTCTACAAGCGGGGCTACCGGGCCCACAACAACGGCGCCCCCCTGCGGGAGACGCTGGCCGCCGCCCTGGTGCTGCTCTCCCGCTACCGGGGGAGGGATCCGTTCTGCGACCCCTTCTGCGGCAGCGGCACCATTCCCATCGAGGCGGCGCTGATCGCCAAAAACCGGGCCCCAGGCCTGGACCGGCGCTTTGCCGCCCAAAAGTGGCAGAGCCTCCCCGCCAAGCTGTGGCTGGACGCGGCCGAAGAGGCCATGGATCAAGAATTCCACGGCCAGTACGACATCTGGGGCGGGGACATCGACCCCAGTGCGGTGGAGTTGAGCCGCCACAACGCGGAGCTGGCGGGGGTGGACGACTGCGTGCGCTTCGAGGTGGCGGATGCCGGAAAGTTCCACCGGGACAGCGACTACGGCCAGCTGGTGACCAATCCGCCCTACGGTGAGCGGCTGCTGGAAAAGAGAGAGGCGGAGGCCCTGTACCGCTCCTTCGGCAAAGCTGCCCGGACATTGCCGGCGGGCTGGCGCGTGCTGGTGCTCTCCTCCCACACAGAGTTTGAGCGCGCCTTCGGCCGCAGCGCGGAGAAGAAACGCAAGCTCTACAACGGCATGCTCAAATGCGACGCCTTCTTCTACCACGGAGGCGCAAAGACAGAGCCAGACAAAGGTTAAAAGACAGGAGAGATCGCCGCTGACAGTCCTCATCTTTCATCTCTTCACTCTTATCTCATATTTCGCCAAGGGGGGCCTGTCATGCGCCATGTCTTTTTGATCAACCCCCATGCCGGGAAGCAGGACCAGACTGCCCGCATCCGCGCCCTGGCGGACCGTCTGGCCGCGGCCCACAATCTGGACTGCCGGTGCCTGCTGACGGACCGCCCCGGCGGAGCGGAGGTCCTCTCCCGCGCCTTGGCAGAGACCGGGGAGCCGGTGCGCATCTACGCCTGCGGCGGGGACGGCACCGTCCACGAGGCGGCCAACGGCATCGCCGGGTTTCCCAACGCCGCCATGACGGTAATCCCCGCCGGCACAGGCAACGACTTTCTGAAGAACTTCGGCCCGGACGCTGCAAAATTCTCCGACCCGGAACATCTGTGGGACGGGCCGGAATTCCCCCTGGATCTCATCGACTGCAACGGCCGCCTGTGCCTCACCATCGCCTGCAGCGGCATTGACGCCCGCATTGCTGACACCGTCCACCGGTACGGAAATGTGCCGGGCCTCTCCGGCCGGGGGAGTTACCTGCTGTCCGTGGCGGTGAATTTTCTCTTCAAGCCCATCGGCCGCCGGTGGCGGGTGGAGCTGGACGGGGAGGTCCTGGAGGATGACTTCGCTCTGGTGTCCATGTGCAACGGCCGGTACTACGGCGGCGGCTCCATGCCGGTGCCGGAGGCCCGGATGGACGACGGAGTGCTGGAGACCATCCTGGTGAAAAACGTGCCGAAGCGCACCTTCGCCCGGTTGTTCCCGGCCTACTCCGCCGGGGAGTATTGGAAATTTCCCCACATCGCCCGAATGGTGACGTCCCGGCAGGTGGTGATCACCGCCAGCCCCGGGGAGGCGGACATCGTCACCTGTCTGGACGGGGAGAGCCTCCGGAGCCGGGAGGTGCGGCTGGTACTCGCGGAGAAGCGGGTGAACTTCTTCGGGCCGAAGGGGTGCAGTCCCAATGCCACGGCAGGATTTGACCGAAAGCCAAGGAAGCGTCGATATTCCACAGCTTTTCTGCTATTATAGGCATCCTACGATCATTCAACCGCTGCGCCTCGGCACGGTATAATAGTCAACTAGAATAATTGATAAATAGAGGCCAGGACACACCCGAAGGAGGTGTCCTGGCCTCTTAATTTTTCATTCAGTGCTTTCCTGCTTCCATTTATGGCTTGTCGTATCGGAATGCAGAAACGATATAGGCAATTCTTGATGTTCCGTAAGGCACAATCCCCCCCATAACCAACCAGATAAAGGCATATTCCCTTGTCAGGCCAAAGGCAATCATGCCGGCTATAATGGTCATAAATGAAGCGTACAGTGCGACCCGAAATGCTTTTTCAGCGCATTTCAATTCGATATACTGATTTCTCTCATCCTGTTCCGCAATCATATCCTCTTCCGTTTTTTTAGGTTTCAGAAGGGAAATGCCGGCCAGCAGAACAATAATAAAGAGAGCAACCCCTGCGATAGCTTTTTGCGAGGTTGTGAACGCGGTAATATCACCCAGATAAAAGCTGCCGAAGGCAGCCAATACCAAGAGCAGGCCCAGCATCTTACCCTTTCCGCCAAATAATTGCATAGTTATTTTTCCTCCGCTCCCTCGTCCTCGCCGTCAATATGCAGGGCCATTACCATGTGATAAAGAGCTGCAAGTAAGCAGATACCTATGCCGATAACCGCCTTTGGAATACCATGCGTAGCCTCGGTAAATATACAAAATCTTGATATTCCAATACCAACGGCAAGCAGTAATAATAAAATCCCCCGGATAAACATTTTCTTATTTGTGATCTTCATCCTGATTTTCCTCACATTCTACATTTTCTTTCAAGCAGCACAACTCTTCAACGGTCGTATGAAATACCTGTGCGATCTTGTAGGCCAGAACAAGCGATGGATTGTATTCGCCTCTTTCTATGGAATTGATCGTTCTTACTGTCACACGAACCCGGTTCGCAAGCTGCTGCTGCGTCAATCCTGCGGCAGTTCGCAAATCCTTGATAATCGTTTTCACGCTCCTCACTCCTCAAATAGGAAGTTAACTTCTTAGGAAGCTGACTTCATATTAAATTAGGGCAGCGAAAATGTCAAGAGAAATTTTAAGAAGCTTACTTCCTATTGAACAGTGAAAAAGCCATAAAAATATTGCATTAAAGGCGCGTCAGCCTCCGCTCCTGTCCATGGCGGCTTGCCGTTCATCTCGACCATTGACCGAGGCCGGATGCTGTGTTGAAAAATTTTTCAGGGAGGTATGGGATAACCCGCAACAACAGCATATAAAGAAACCTCGTATTATACGGAACACTTGATAAAAATCAAAAATTTCTTTATATTTGGAAACTTTTTCCCGTGAATTGTACAGTATTTGCGCCGGTGAAAATCGTATCCGTGAAGAATGCGTAACCCCAAGCAGAGCTGTTTCATGCGGCACAGTGAGATGTGAAGCCGTCAGTCCGCCTGAGGCAGCCGTTTGGGCAGAAAGCTGGTCATGACAGTTGAATTCTCCTGTCCAGCAGGACGGCTCCCATGCGCTCCCCTTCTGAGAGGGAGATTTTTTCGGAATTCACAAATTCTTCATAGATACCCCCTTTACAAATGGAAAACATTGCGCTATGATAGCAGCGTTAGCACTCGAATGATATGAGTGCTAACGCTGAACTTGTTTTTCAAATTTTTATTTCTATAAGGAGGAACCCCATTATGAAACTCACTCCGCTCGCAGACCGTGTCATTCTGAAGATGGTGGAGACCGAGGAGACCACCAAGGGCGGCATTATCCTCACCGGCAGCGCCAAGGAGAAGCCCTCCGTGGCGGAAGTCATCTCCGTGGGTCCCGGCGGCAACGTGGACGGCAAGGACGTTGTCATGACCGTGAAGCCCGGCGACAAGGTCATCACCAGCCAGTACGCCGGCACCAAGGTCACCCTGGAGGACGTGGAGTACGTGGTTGTCCGTCAGAACGACATTCTGGCGATCGTGGAATAAATCTCCCGCTCCCGCTTGCAATCAGGAATCGGAAATTGTGGAGCCGCCTGCAACGGCCAATTTCAAATCGTTTGGCTCTGCCGGACGCCAAAATTCCCAATTCCTAACTCCCCATCCCTAATTTATGAAACATGAAGCTCTATTACAGGAGGTTTGATTACTATGTCTAAGCTCATCAAGCGCGGCGACGAGGCCCGGAAGGCCCTGGAAGCCGGCGTCAACTCTCTGGCCGATACTGTCAAGATCACCCTGGGTCCCAAGGGCCGGAACGTGGTTCTGGACAAGAAGTACGGCGCTCCCCTCATCACCAATGACGGCGTGACCATCGCCAAGGAGATCGAACTGGACGATCCCTTTGAGAACATGGGCGCCCAGCTGGTGAAGGAGGTCTCCACCAAGACCAACGACGTGGCCGGCGACGGTACCACCACCGCCACCCTGCTGGCCCAGGCCATGATCCATGAGGGTCTGAAGAATCTGGCCGCCGGCGCCAATCCCATCGTGGTGAAGAAGGGCATGGCCAAGGCCGTGGAAGCCGCGGTGGCCGAGGTCAAGAAGCAGGCCAAGACCGTGGACGGCTCCAAGGACATCGCCCGTGTCGGTGCTGTGTCCTCCGGCGACGAGGAGATCGGCAAGCTGATCGCCGACGCCATGGAGAAGGTCTCTGCCGACGGCGTCATCACCATTGAGGAGTCCAAGACCGCCGACACCTATTCCGAGGTCGTGGAGGGCATGCAGTTTGACCGGGGCTATATCACCCCCTACATGGCCACCGACATGGAGAAGATGGAGGCCAACCTGGACGATCCCTATATCCTGATTACCGACAAGAAGATCTCCGTCATCGCTGACATCCTGCCCATCCTGGAGCAGATCGTCCAGTCCGGCAAGAAGCTGCTGATCATCGCGGAGGACGTGGAGGGCGAGGCTCTGTCCACCCTGATCGTGAACCGTCTGCGCGGCACCCTGAACGTGGTGTGTGTCAAGGCTCCCGGCTTTGGCGACCGCCGCAAGGAGATGCTGCAGGATATCGCCATTCTGACCGGCGGCACCGTGATTTCCGAGGAGGTCGGTCTGGAGCTGAAGAGCGCCACCATGGATATGCTGGGCCGCGCCCGCCAGGTGAAGGTCACCAAGGAGAACACCACCATCGTGGACGGTGCCGGCGACAGCCAGGCCATCAAGGATCGCGTGGGCCAGATCCGCACGCAGATCTCCACCACCACCAGCGACTATGACAAGGAGAAGCTGCAGGAGCGGCTGGCTAAGCTGGCTGGCGGCGTGGCCGTCATCAAGGTCGGCGCTGCCACCGAGACCGAGATGAAGGAGAAGAAGCTCCGCATCGAGGACGCCCTGAACGCCACCCGCGCCGCTGTTGAGGAAGGCGTTGTGGCCGGCGGCGGCACCATCTTCGTGAACGTGATCCCCGCCGTGGAGGCTCTGCTTTCCAGCGTGGAGGGCGACGAAAAGACCGGTGTCCGCATCGTGGCCAAGGCCCTGGAGGCTCCCATCCGTCAGATCGCTGCCAACGCCGGTCTGGATGGCTCCGTGATCCTGGAGAAGGTCCGCACCTCCGGCAAGACCGGCTACGGCTTTGATGCCTACAAGGAGGAGTACTGCGACATGGTCTCCGCCGGCATCATCGATCCCGCCAAGGTGACCCGCAGCGCCCTGGAGAACGCCGCCAGCGTCTCCGCCATGGTGCTGACCACCGAGTCTCTGGTGGCCGATAAGCCCGAGCCCCCCGCTCCCGCTGCCCCCGCCGGCGGCGAGATGGGCGGCATGTACTAAGTGCAAAAAACATCAAGCCCCCTGGCTTTCGCCAGGGGGCTTTTCTCGTGGAGACTCGGCTTGTCGGCGGAGCACAAGCATCAAGCATTGAGTCCTCCACTGCGCCTTCGAGCGGGGTGAGCCGGAGTCGGGAATCGCTTGCGTTCCGGCTATAACGCCGGAATACAGGATACGAAGCTTGTGATGGCAGGAAAGTGGGGGTGACAGGCTTTGCAGCGGCGCCCCGCTTCCACCAGCGGCACAGATGCTGCACATACTGAGTACCAGCAACCATTAAGCCCTTTGGCTTTACAGCCACAGGGCTTTTTCTCGTACGCTGGGGTTCCATCAGCGTTGCCCTCCCCTGCCCATACTCTGGAAACCGCAGTCGGCATGCGTCATGGGCTATGCCTCTGCTCATGTCTGTCCGACCTGATACTTCTTCAGCAGCCGCCACAGTGTCCCCCGGCTGATCCCCAGTTTTGCCGCCGTCTGCGTCCGGTTCCCGCCGCATTCCTGAAGAACGGCCAGCAACTCCTCATAGGACAGGTCGATCCTGGTATGGGCGGCCTTCGGCATCGGCGGCGGGCACGGGGGCGGCGTCTCGGGAGAGGCGGCACTCTCCAGCAGATGGGCGATCAGGCCAGATACAGAGACGCCAGGCCGGTAAAGCACCGCCAGCCGCTCACAGAAATTCTGCAGCTCCCGGATGTTTCCCCGCCAGGGGCAGCTCTGCAGCAGACGGCAGTCGCCATCGCTCAGTTCCAGCGGACAGCCGTCGCCCTCCCGAGCCTGGAAGTTCCGAAGGAAGCTCTGCGTCAGCAGCGGGATGTCCTCCTGCCGCTCCCGCAGCGGGGGCAGATTCAGCTGCAGGACATACAGGCGGTAATAGAGATCGCTGCGGAATTTACCTGCCCGGACCAGCGACTCCAGGTTCTTGTTGGTGGCCGCGATCACCCGGATATTGATGGGAGTCACCTGACTGTCCCCCAGCCGCATGATCTCCCGCTCCTGCAGGACCCGCAGCAGCCGCCCCTGAAGTCCCAGGGGGATCTCCGAGATCTCGTCCAAAAAGATGGTGCCGTTGTGGGCGATCTCAAACAGGCCCGGCTTACCGCCCCTGGTGGCGCCGGTGAAGGCGCCCTCCACATAGCCGAACAGCTCGCTCTCCAGCAGGTTCTCCGGCAGGGCGGCGCAGTTGATGGCTACGAAGTTGTTCTGTGACCGACGGCTCCAGGCGTGGATGCTCTGGCTCAACAGCTCCTTTCCGGTACCGGTCTCCCCCACCACCACGATATTGGAGTCCGTCTGGGCAAAGGCCTTGGCCTCCTGGATACAGGCTATCATCCGCGGGCTGCGGGTGATGATATCCCCGAAGGTGTACTTGGCCTTGTGTCCCTTGTAGTGGAGCTTTTTGCGCAGCTGGTCCTCCGTGGTCTGGATCTGCGCGGCGTTCAGCAGGGAAACCACAGTTCCAGCCCGGAGGCCGTGCATCATCATGTTTTTCGTTTTGACGGACAGGTGGGTGTTTTTGTAAGCGATAATCTCGTCCGTGTTCTCCGTCGCGGACACGATGCGGCTCAACGCCGGGGTGGAGAACACGGAGGATGCCGGCTTTCCCAGATACTGTTCCCGGCGGGAGAGCTGCAAAACCTGGATGGCAGCTGGAACCGGGCCGTATTTCTGCCGCAGCTACAGCAGGATATTGACAATGTCCGTTCCGTTGATAATCAGTTCGATCACCCGGATAGAGAGGGAGCGGCAGCACAGGTCCAGATAGATGGCACCCCGAGCGATCATGGCGTCGCAGTCCGGCCACTGCGGCAACAGCCCGGATACCCCGGCCGATGACGCCTCTTCGGAGGATGGCGGCACTGACTGGCCCACCAAATCCATCAACATGATCGTTCCCATGGGCGCCGGGGGCGACACTGACTTTAATGCCCGCACATATGCAAAATATCTGGAGGATGTGTTGGGTGAGACCGTAGTCGTCACCAATATCACCGGCAATGGCGGAGCGCTGGGTTCCGAGGAAGTCAAGAACGCCTCTCCCGACGGTTATACCTGCCTGTTTTATCACACCTGCCTGAATATCAACCAGGCCACCGGCATTGCCGACTACGGTTCCGAGGCATTTGAGACCGTGGCTGTGGTGGGAAAGAGTTCCGGCGAGGCCGTGGTCGTGCGGACCGACGCCATGTATGATGAGTTGAAGGCCGCCCCCACGGCACCGGGCTTCCGGGAGATCATGATCCCCGGGGAGATCGAGTTCCATCTGACCCGGCAGGCGGAGCGGGAGGGTATCGACATCAGCCCCGCCATTGAGCAGGACTTCGCGGATCTGGCCGTCAGGTACGGCGTCCCGCTGGAACTGCTGCAATCCTGCTGACTTTCCAGTGGAATCGGCTGTCCCCCGGCCCCTGCGGGCCGGGGGACACACAGACAGGAGGAATGAAATGCACATCGTCATTTTGGACGGATACACGGAAAACCCCGGCGATCTCAGCTGGGGAGAATTGGAGAAGCTGGGAGACCTGACGGTTTACGACCGCACCAGCCTCACCGATGAGGACGAGATCATCTCCCGGATCGGCGGTGCGGAGGTGGTCCTCACCAACAAGACCCCCATCTCCCGCCGAGTGATGGACGCCTGTCCCTCCATGCGCTTCATCGCCATGCTGGCCACCGGCTATAACGTGGTCGACATAGCCTGCGCAAAAGAGAAGGGCATCCCTGTCTCCAACGTGCCGGTCTACGGCACCCATTCCGTCAGCCAGTTTGCCATCGCCCTGCTGCTTGAAATCTGCCATCACATCGGTTATCATAATGATACGGTAAAGAGCGGGAAATGGGAACAGTGCCCGGACTGGTGCTACTGGGACTACCCCCTGATCGAGCTGGCGGGAAAGACATACGGCCTGCTTGGCTGCGGGAACATCGGCATCCACACTGCCGCCATCGCATCGGCCCTGGGGATGCATGTCATCGCCTACGACATGCGCCAGCGGGACGAAGCTCTGCAGCTGGGGGTGGAGTACGTCTCCCTGGACGAACTGTTCGCCCGGTCCGACGTTCTGGGCCTCCAAATGCCCCTGTTCCCCTTCAACACCGGCATCATCAACCGGGAGAACATCGCCAAGATGAAGGACGGGGTCATCATTATCAATAACAGCCGGGGCCAGATGGTGGTGGAGCAGGACCTGGCGGACGCCCTGAACTCCGGCAAGGTGGCGGCCGCCGGGCTGGATGTGGTGTCCACAGAGCCCATCCGGGGCGACAACCCCCTGCTGACCGCCAAGAACTGCATCCTCACCCCCCATATCTCCTGGGCCCCCAGGGAGAGCCGCCAGCGCATCATGGACTGCACCGTGGACAACGTGCGGGCCTACCTTCAGGGCGCCCCCATCAACGTGGTCAACCCGTGACCGGACCGGGGCGGGCCTTCCGCCCGCCCCGCGCATCCAGAGAGGAGGAAACTCATGTCAAAGTGGATTCTCATGCCGGACTCCTTCAAGGGGACCATGTCCTCCCTGGAGATCTGCCAGCTGATGCGGGAGGCCCTTCTGCGCCACGTGCCGGATGCAGAGGTGGTCTCCATTCCCGTGGCGGATGGCGGCGAGGGGAGCGTGGAGGCGTTTCTGGCCGCCATGGGCGGCCACCGGGTAGAGGTGCCCTGCACCGGTCCGGATTTTCGTAAGATCTCTGGTTTTTACGGTCTGCTGGCCGATGGCTACACCGCCGTGATCGAGATGGCCGCCGCCGCAGGCCTGCCCCTGATGGAAGGCCGTCTCTGTGCTGAGGGAGCCACCACCTACGGCGTGGGAGAGCTGATTCTGGCGGCGATCCGGGACGGCGCCAGGCGCATCATTCTGGGCCTGGGCGGCAGTGCCACCAACGACGGCGGCTGCGGCTGTGCCGCCGCTCTGGGCGTCCGCTTTCTGGACGGCACCGGGGCGGAGTACGTCCCTGTAGGCGGCACGCTGGACCGGTTGTGCCGGATCGACATGTCCCATCGCTTCCCCCTGCTGAACGGTGTGGAGATCGTGACCATGTGCGATGTGGACAACCCCCTCTGCGGTCCCAATGGCGCCAGCGCCGTCTTCGGCCCCCAGAAGGGGGCCGACCCTGATATGGTGACCCGTCTGGACCGGAATCTGCGCCACCTGTCGGAGGTGATCCGCCAGGACCTGGGCCGGGAGATCGCAGACCTTCCCGGTGCTGGCGCCGCCGGCGGCATGGGAGCCGGTGTGATGGCTTTCCTGGGCAGTCGCCTGCAGATGGGGATCGAGACAGTCCTGGACACCGTGGGCTTCGATGCCCTGCTGCCTGGTGCCACCGCGGTCCTGACCGGCGAGGGCCGTATCGACTGTCAGAGCCTTCGGGGCAAGGTGGTCATCGGCATCGCCCACCGGGCCCGGCAGACACGGATCCCGGTGGTGGCCGTAGTGGGCGACGTGGCCCCCGGCGCGGAGGACGCCTATCAAGAGGGCGTCACCGCTATCGTGTCCACCAACCGTCGCGCCGTGCCCTGGGAGGTAGCCCGCCAGTCCGCCCGGGCAGATCTGTGCGCCGCCCTGGAGGATCTCTTCCGGCTCTACAATGCGTTCCGGTCCGCCCGATGACATGAGTGGATTTTTGAAAAGACGGTGCCGGGCGGTAGGAGCCGCCCGGCCTCATTCCCACCGTATCCGGGCTGCCGGCCTCGGGGCACCCTGCCAGCGGCAGCGAGTCTCTCCTCTGCTTCCGGTTTTTTGAAATTTTTCATTTTTTTCGAAGAAACACTTGACAAACGCCGCCGCCTTCTGGTATAGTAATTGATGCCCGTTCGGGTTAGACATTTGGCGGCATAGCTCAGTTGGCTAGAGCATGCGGTTCATACCCGCAGTGTCCCCGGTTCAAATCCAGGTGCCGCTACCAGATCCATGAAGCGCCCCGGCGCTTCATGGACTTCCAAATGGCCCGTTGGTCAAGTGGTTAAGACACGGCCCTTTCACGGCTGTAACATGGGTTCGAATCCCGTACGGGTCACCATCCCATAGGACGCCGTTGTGCACGGCGTCTTATGGGCAGAAAAAAATTACATATCCGTATGGAGGCTTAGCTCAGCTGGTTAGAGCGCCTGCTTCACACGCAGGAGGTCACTGGTTCGAGTCCAGTAGTCTCCACCAAAAAGTTCCTGATTTCGCAAGAAATTAGGAGCTTTTCTTTTTATTCACCGCGAAAAAGTTTGCTTTAAATTTCTGCTTTTTCTCCGACCAATACACTGACCAATACCGCGATAGTAGCCGATAGAATGAGGCAGCACCGGGCAGGAATTTCCCAGCCCGGTGCTGCCTTATGTTTATTTTGGTGATTACATCGCCTTTCCAATTACATCGCCCATCGTATCCGCTGCCTCCCGCATCATGTCTGGTGTGGCGTGGGTGTAGGTGCTAAGGGTGAATCCCGCGCTGTAATGTCCTAAGGTGCTGGACAGGGTCTTCACATCCACCCCATTCTTCAGTGACAGCGTTGCGAAGGTGTGTCGGAGATCGTGGAACCGGATATGCTCGGCACCGATGGCCTTGAGGATCTTCTCGTGGGTGTGCCGGAAGGAGTCCGGATCGAACATCCCTCCCGTTTTGGGCGACGGGAACATGTAGGGATTTCCCGGGTGCTTCTTGTGTTCCTCCACCAGCAAGTCCACTGCCTGCTGCGAGACCGGCAGGACGCGGATGGAATTGTGGGTTTTGGGCTGGCTCACTACCAGTTCTCCCTTGGTGCGGGTCACCTGCTTTGTGATAGAGATGGTTCGGTTCTCCACGTCCAGGTCTGTCCAGAGGAGGGCCAGCAGCTCTCCCCTTCGCAGTCCCGTGGTCAGTTCCAGATAGAAAGGAGCCAGCAGCCCCCGCTTGTCCGCTTCCATCAGATAGGGGCGGATCTTCTCTTCCGGCAGAACTTTCATCTCCCGCTTTTCCATCTTTGGAAGCTTGCAGCCCCTGGCTGGGTTCACCAGGATCAGCCGCTCCGCCACAGCTTGTTCCAGACAGTTGTTCAGCAAGGTATGGATGCCGTGGACCACCCGGACACTCAGGCCCTTGTTTTTCAGTTCGATGTGCTGGTATCGCTGTACCCGCCCGTTCTTCTGGAGATCGTTGTAGAATTTCTGGATCTGGATCGTAGTGAGCTTGTCCAGCTTGATGTCTCCCAGTTCGGGGATGATGTGGTTGTTGATGTAGTTTAGATAATAGTCCTTGGTGTTCTCCCGAAGCCGGGGCTCGGCATAGACTTCATACCACATCTGCACCCAGCTTTGTACCGTGTGGGTACCGCTTCGGTTCATGTCCAGTCGCTGGCTGTCTGCAATGGCCTTTTTCAGCTTCTCCTTGACCTCTGCCTGGGTCTTCCCCAGGACATTCTTAATTTTCTGCTTTCCGGTCGCCGGGTCATAGGACGCCGTGTAGAATCCCTCCCACCGGCCATCCTTCCGTTTGCGGATGCTGCCTTCTCCGTTGGCACGTTTCTTCCCCATCCATCATCTCTCCTTTCCTGCCAGCTCACAGGCCCGCTGCTCGTCCTCGTTTTCAAAGTTGTACGGCGGCTGGTCTGCCAGCAGCTCCTGCTGGATACCCTGGGCCAGACGGTAACCAGAGATGAAACTGTTGAGACACGCTTCCTCCCGCAGAGCATCTTCCAGATCTGCCATCTTCAGAAGCAGCTTCCGCTCCGGCTCATCCAACAGACGGGTGAGCTGCCTGTAGGTCCGTTCAATTTTCCTGTCCAGATATTCCGCCCTCCGGGATGTCGTCTCGAACCTGCAGCAGAGGGCTTTCATATAATCACGCATCGTGAATCGCCTCCTATCAGCGACACACAATACCATGCCCTGACCTCAATAGCCATCCCAACCGGGCAGAGTTATCAATTTGTTAGCAAATTCAGGACCGCTTCCGAATTTTCGGAAGCGGTCCTGAACTTTACACTCACATATGAAGTCTCAGTGATAGATGCTGCTGTTGCTCCATAATCCGCCGATGCACAGGGGCCATGATTCTTTCCATTCGGGCAGACAGATAAGTCTGGTAAAACTGCCGCTGCAGTTCATCCAGGAAAGGAACTTCTCTGATGAAAGCTTGCATCTCATCCAGATGGAATCGTGGCATCATGCGCATGACCGCTGCATTGCAGTCCTTGTTTCCAGCTGTCATCAGGAAATCATAGTAGTTGATCTTCTGGTCATTCTGTTTGATGGCAGAAGTCGGGAAGCGGTAGATCCGGGCATTCAGCTCATCCTGATTTGACAAGACCGCCCGCATCACCTGGGCATCTGCCTGGGGCAGCAGACAGCTGCCGCAATCATAGATTGGGGCCAGCGTTGCGGTCTGGGTGTCATCGTGATACAGGAATCCCCAGTTTCCGTTGTGCCGGTCAAAATTCCCCAGAAGCGCGTCCACCACAAAGACATTCCAAAAGTGTTGCAGCACTTCCACAGGATTCACGTACTGCTGTTTTTCAATGGTATCCAGAATGTCCTCCAGCTCCGTTCCGGTGCCGCCATGTTCAGAATCGATGACGGTATTCTTGATGGAGCAGAAGTCAAACAGCTTACTTCCGTCTGCAGTAAAATCTTTGCAGGCGCAGACGATCTTCGTCTTTCCCCCTACATCATACGTTCCCAGGATGGTTTCCTGCGCGGGGATCCCAACCATGTTGAAGATGGTGCTGGCGATGTGTTCGCTGATACAGCTATTCGTGTAGGACAGCTCCGTTCTCTTTCCCTGACCGGAAGGAGGAAATTTGAGCATATATTGCTCGCCCTGATATTCGATTGCGATCTTCTTTCCGTTGGCACCGTTATAAGCACGTCCGGGCACACGCTTGCAGTTTGTAAAATCAGGCACTTCATTCACCCCACAGAAACTTCTGACGCAGATAATTGGCATGTTCATGTGTGATCGCGCCATCGTTGATCTCCGCGATGTTGATGCTTCCGTACAGCTCTCCCCACAGACAGTCCAGCAGAGAGGACCCCTCCGCAAGGCCTTCTTTGTATGCGTCCAGATCATGCTGGAGGTAAGGTGGGAGCCCATATTCCCATGAGCGTTCCCGCAGGGCTTCCGCCGACTCCCCGCCTGTCCCTATTGAGCAGACCTGCTTTTGTGCCGACATATCCTTCATAGGAACACCCCTTTCCTTGATTTGTATGTTGTATTTTACCACATTGCCTCTCTGCAAATCAACGATTGCCCTCATATCATATCTTTTCGGTCTGTTTGTCTACCCATTCCTGAAGTTTGTCCTTGGGTATCACAATGCGGGTTCCGATCCTCAATGCGGGAAAGCCCTCAGACCGGGCCAATTCATAAGCCCCGGCACGGGAGATTCCCAGCGCCGCTGCCATCTCCGGAACCGAGAGCATCAGCGGCAGATCTTCATAAGATTTGAATGTTTCTTTTTTCACTGAATATCCTTTCTCCTCTCCTGCCGTGGGAGAGGTTTTTATTTGTTATGCTTTGTCTTGTTGATACATTTCCTCACCATCTGGTGGAGGGGATGCCCTACAATCAATGTGGTCTACGATAAATTGCGGACTCTTACCATCCCTTCATGGTCATGCCGCCCCAGGACTGGGTCTGCGTTTGCTCTTCCTCATGGTCATCCGGCTGGTGGCCCAGAGCAATTCGCAGCTCCTGGAGCTCCCGCATCCGCTTGCGGTCGATGTGCAGCCTCGGCTGTGCGGGCGGAGCAGGCGCGTTGTCCTGGAAGATGTTGCTCATGTGGTAGAGCAGACGACTTACCGTCAACAGGAGCTGCGGCTGGTGCCATTGATCTTGGCGTTCCAGAACATACCGAGCACAGGGATGGCCATACGCATCCGCCATCCGGAAACAATTCCAAGCCGCTTCGTCGTCTTTGGGAACGCCGTTGCCTGTGAGGTACAGCTTCCCCAGCAGATAGTTCGCCCAGGGATGATTCTGGTCAGCTGCGTGACGGAGATACTCCGCCGCTTTGACTGCGTCCTTTTGCACGGACTTGCCCGTCAGGTATTCCTTTCCCAGTCGATAGGCAGCGTCGGGGTTCCCGTTTCGAACTGCTCTCTCCAACCACCGGATGCCCTCACCAACATCATGGACCTCCGGATCGTCAGAGTGATATAGCTTGCCGAGAGCATACTGGGCTGCCGGCAGATTTCGCTTTGCCGCCAGTTCCAACCAGTAGGCGGCTTGTTCCGCATCCGGCAGCAGCAGACCGCCGTCCCGGTATAGCAGTCCCAGGAAGTATTGGGCGTGGACATCACCGTACTCTGCCAGCCGCTCCAGATCCTCCACCGCCTCATCCCGCTGATCCAGCGGCAGCTTGTTGTCTTCAATCTCGGCACGCAGCCGCAGGCAATCATAGGAGACCTCCCAGTTGTCCACCCACTCGCCCCGCTCTTCCCTCTTCTCATCCTCGAAGGTGATCTTGCCCAGGCGGATATTCTCTGCCTCCCGGATGACCGCGTTCCTGATGGCCCGGAACTCCTTCTGCTTTGACAGCGGCGGACGCTGCTGTTTCTTGCCGGAGTAGAACTCGTTCACCTGACACTGGAGTTCCCACCACTTTTGATAGCACTCGTTGACGACAGGAATGCACTCCAGCTGATCCACGATCTCATCCACCTGCCGCTTCATGGGCCTCGGGAGATAGCCATAGGACTTCTTGCCTTTGACCTCACCCAGCTGCTCGGACAGCTTCCAGATCATCTGCTCTGCCTGGGTGTGCTCGCAGACTGTCTCCCGCATCTGCCGAGACAACTCCAGCATGACCTTTCGAGTTTCTTTCACCAGCTCGTCCCGGGAGACAGACTTTTGCTCGTAGACATGGAGCAGTTCCTGTTGGAAGATATCGTTGGTGAGCTGGGACTTCATCTGGCGGATGCCATCCCGGTCGAGGTGCGCCCGTCCCGTTTTCACCGACCACGCCATCATGTGGACGTGAGGATGATGGCCTTCATCATGGAACGCCGCATACCACCGGAAGTCCTGGGGCGGGATGTGCATGGCTGCCGCGATGTCGTTGCGGTGCGCGCGGAGTAATGCTCGCCATGCCTGTGCGTTGTTGTAGCCGAGACGCTCCGCGTCTTCTCGATGCAGGGAGATGATGTGCGTCCAGACGTTTCCGGTGTAGTGCTCCAACTCGGACATGGCGGAATCCAGATCCACATGATCCGCGTCGCCGAACAGGCCGTGGTCACCCAGACGCTCGGCGCGGGGCCGGGTAGCGATATACTTCATGTAGCCATCCGTCTGCTGCACCTGCTTCCAGTGTTCCTCCAGCGCCAGCGTGATGAGTGACGATGCATGAGCCTTTGTGGGATGTGCTGTGTAGTCCTCGTACTCCAGCAGCTCTTTCACATCTGGAAAGTCTTTCGTCAGCTTTGTGATGAGCTGCTCCTGCTTACGGGTTGGTGGACGGTCATCCGGGATGATCTCCACCCGTTCCCGCGTTGCGATGTAGCGAAGGTAACCGTCTGCACCTTGACCACCGCCACACTTGATATACGGACTCTTGATGATCAGTCTTGCCATCCATCATCACCGTCCCGCTGCTCCTGCGCACGCTTTGCCATCTGCTCCAGCTGCAGATGGCCGTTGAGCTTCTTCACGCGAGCCACACTCTCCGCGTGTTTTTTCCGGAGATACTCCTCGTCCAGATGAACGCAGTCCGCGAGAACGCTCACACCCTGATCCAGTTCTACCGCTTGTTTAAAGAGCAACGACGACACCCGCTTCTCCAGTTGATCCAATCTGCCGTCCAGATAGGACTGCACCGAGACTGGCAGGAACATACCGGCATTGTTGGCGCTGAGATAGTCCAGATAGAAGTTGATGGCGTTCTCAATAAATCCGGTGAGACTGCGGCTGCCATCTTCCTGATAACGCCGCTCCAGCCGTGCCTTCATCTCCGGCGTCAGGTAGAGGGCGAATTTCTCTTTTTGGCTCATATAGGCCTCCTTTCTTGGGGTTGACCCCTGGTTTTTCTTTGTGGGAGTAAGCGCTGCGGGATAACGACCGCAGGATTTCTTTTCTCTGCCATTTTTGCCCCCATTTCTGCTAACTCCGGGGCCCTTTGAAACTGCCCGCACTGCGGGCAGATGTGCCGGGTGAAAGCTGGGGCAGTGACCCCAGGCCTTTATCCAGCTTTTTCTTTCGTCCTCCGCAGAGCCTCAAAAACGGCCCAAATTTGTCCGAAATCCCCGGAAGGGGCCGGGACCCTGCCGGGTCCCGAACCGCTCCACACAGGGCCTCACAAGGGGCTCACAGGCTTTTCCTTGTTATCCTTCGTCTTGTTGATACACTTCCTCACCATCTCCTGCGGCGGAACTCCTGGTTGCGCAATGGCCTGCGGTAGGAAGCGCAGGCAGCGGCAGGATGTAGTAGTGGTTGTTACTCTGCCGCCAGCTTCCGTCGCGGCGCATCTGCTTAGTTGCCACCTTGCGGATGAATCCGCGATCCACTAATTGCTTGACCGCATCCCTCGCAGCGTTTTCTGAACAGCTGCAGTGCAGTGCGATGGTCTTAATGCTGGGCCAGCACAGATCTTTCTGCCCAGCGCAGCAGACCAGGTAGCTGTATACCGCCAGTGGGATCGGTTTCAGGTCATAGCAGAAGATAGCGTTGCTCATTTGATAAAATCGTTCACCGAGAATCGGCATAGAGTACCTCCGTGTTCTTTTCAAAATTCAGAGAACAAAATCTTGCGTTCCGGAAGCCTCTCTGTTAGACTGTTTGCAGATGGAGTCTGCGTTTTTCGGAACGCGGCGCGCCGCCGGACTGTTGCAGCAGTTTCGGCGGCTTTCCTTTTTGATCAGGAAATCCACTTTGTTTTTGCGCTGTGCGTGAATGCATATCACCACCGTTCTTAAAAATTCTGTTGTCCAGCAACTCGTGTTCAACCACTCATCGACATTCCCCCTTCATTTCTCCCTAGAAAACAAAAAGCCACCCAGATCGTCCTTTCTTTTACGATCACGGATGGCGCCCTTCCCCTTAACATGCCATTATTCACTTGTAGCACTGTACTGGCCCGCGTGAAGGGCTACCGGGCTTTTGATTTCCAGTATTTGTATTATAAAATTTAAGAGAAGCTGTGTCAACCGCTGACCCCTGGGTCATCTGTGAACCTTCTGTAAACCTTTAACTTTCTTCTACGGAAAAATACCGGATCTCACTTGTCGACATATTCATTCAAGCAGTCGTTTTTCATTTCAAAATTTCAAATAGAATTATGTTCTGACCGAAATAACCACTCTCAAGTCTGTAATATATAGTTGAGACAAATCGAGTTCTGTCATTGTGGGAGGGATATGAAGCCATATATTGGGGAAAGGACGGCGTATGCAATTTGGAAAATCAGATTGTTCTACATCCGTTCAGAGCAAGCCACGGAAGAATTCCTCCACAAATGCAGAAAACTATGTGGCAATACTATCAGGAACATATCTAACGCCGATCAAGAGGCATAGGAATGCGCGAATGATTATACATACCTGATCGTTTAAAATTTCGTCCCATCCAACCACCGCTTTCAGGCGGAACATCTGCTATGAAGTGGTCCTTGATGAACCGGAAGGATATATTATGGCTCCAGGCGACACGGAAGCTAAACTGTCCACTTGGGAATTAGGCGAAGCGTTGTATCATTCCCGGTCGGTGTTTGATCAGGAAATCGTATTCTGTTTGTCTGCCGCTATTGGTATGCGTACTCCATATTCCGATCTTGCGGAACTGTTCGAAATAAACAACCACAATATATCACTTAGATTGTTTCGGCCAGAGAAAAGTTAAAAAAGCACTTGCTACTTAGAGGCTTTTTAATAGGCCGGTCCACGGTCCGACCATTCTTACGCTACATGTTAGTATTTTGATATATCCATACAGGTTGCCATGGCCCGAAAAAGCCGCCTGTTGCCGGAACCGGAAACAGGCGACTTTTTCTAATGTGCAAAAACTCCTCTTAGAAGAACGTCTGGCGATAAACAATTACACCATCTTTAAGCGTCATCAAGGGAATAAAGCATTTGTTCCCCTTGCAGGGGCCGCCCCACCAATCCTGATAGGTTTCCAGACTATTCTGAACGTCCATGATGCAGATATCAGCAGGCTTTCCGACATCAAGTGTGCCGGCCCGGTCCAAAATCCCCAAGGCCCTAGCAGGCGTCTGCGTGACGGCCTTGAAGATTTCCAATTCACTCATACCCGCCGCAGAGCAGACGCACATACTGTGCACCAGAGAAGAGCCAGGACGCACAAAAGTGCTGATTCTTACCACGTCGGAGCTGATAATGTCGGGATAGAAACCATCCGCATATGCCTTTTTCAGAGTATCAAAGGACCAGTGGACACGCCCGTGGCAGTCATCGATCCAAATACCGCGCTGCCTTGCCTGCTTCAGATCCTCCCGCACATGGCCATCTGCCGTGAACATGGTCTCACCGTGGATCTGCATCACGTGGGAAATGACATCACCTGGGCGCAGGGTCTCCAGGATTTCCTGAACTGTGACATTTTGGGGAAGATTGTCGTAGTGAACATCCACCACACAGAAGCGCCCGGTAGCCTGCTCAATGCGGCCGGCAATTTCCACTGCCCGCTTGAGAGGGGCAATACCGTAATCTCCCAGGGTGGCGGTACACATACGGACCTTTAGCCCCCGGATGGTATCGCGGTATTTTACGGCCATCTTCACGATTTCCGCTTCATTGAAATCGGCGGGATCGTGGTTTTCCTCATGAATGCACCCGCTGTGGACACCATAGGGGGAAACATGGAGATATGCCAGAACATTGGGCACATACCGCACGATGTTGTAGTTGTAAAAACCCTCAAAATTGGTCCAGCCGCATGTGCCGGCATCCACTGCCGTGGTGACGCCCATGGGTATGCAGAGGAGATCGGCATTGGCACCGATATTGCTGTTGAATGCGTTGAGGTGGACGTGCTCATCAATAAGGCCCGGCAGAACATAGTGCCCTTTTGCGTCAATGACAGCATTGGCCGTGTCGCCCTCTGCGCCCTGCGCGAGAAGGCCGTCCTTGATATAGAGGGTACGGGTGACCGTCTTCATGTTCTGAAAATCAACGGTCAGACCATTTTTGATAATTGTATCGAAAACCATGAGCAAGGGCCTCCTCCGGTCGTTACATTAGGTTGGGAATCACCATGGAAAGCGCAGGGACGAACGATGTCAGCAATACCATCGCATAAAGGATCAGTACGAATGGCATAGATTTTCGGCTGAGGGTCGCAATACTTTGCCCGGTGACTGGTTGCGCGGCAAAAAGGCATAGGCCAAAGGGCGGGGTTGCCTGGCCCACAGAGAGATTGAAAACGATGATGCAGCCCAGTTGGATGGGATCGATGCCAAAACTCAATGCCACAGGGTAAATGATCGGTGCAATGATGAGAATGATGGGGCCGGCATCCATAATCATTCCCAGGAACAGCAGCAGTATGTTCAGCGCCAGCAGGAACATGACCTTGGTGGAGATCATCTCGGTGAGGGCGTTGGAGAGCATAGCCGGAATCCCGTTACGGGTAAGGACATAGGAAAAGAGCTTGGCCGCCATGATGATGAGCATGACATTGGCCGTGGATTTGACACTGTCAATGGCGATCTGAATCAGCTTCTGCATCCGCAGTTCCCGGTAAATCACACAGGAGACAATCAAACCATAGATGCAGGCCACTGCCGCAGACTCCGTTGGAGTGAACACACCGGCATAGATGCCACCCAGCACGATCAGGGGCATCAGCAGCGCCCAGATGGCATCCTTGGTGGAGATAAGCAGTTCACGGGCGCTGAAATGGCCGCCGCTGTGGATATTGTGGCGCACTGCATAGAAGTAACAGTAAACGCACATGGCAACTCCGGCCAGAACACCGGGCAGGACGCCGGACATCAGGAGTTTTGCAACAGAGGTGTTGGTGGTAGTGCCGTAAACCACAAACACGATACTGGGGGGGATTACGATTCCCAATGTGCCGCCCACCACTGGCAACGCTGCGGCATATCCTTCATCATAACCGTCTTTGAGCAGTTCGGGATACATGATGGCGCCGATGGCCGCCGTAGTAGCTACGGAAGAACCGGACAGTGCAGCAAAGAACATGCATGCTACAATGGCGACGATCGACAGGCCGCCCCGGACAGACCCGGTGATTGCCTTTGCAAATGCGATGAGCCGTGTAGCGATACCACCATGCTGCATGACTGCACCGGCTAGCATGAAGAAGAAAATAGCCAGAAGAGAATATTGCTCGCTGCCAAGCTCCATCTTCTGTGCCAAAAAGGAGAGAGAGATGCCGGGAATGGAAAGGTAGGCCACCATACTAGACAGAGCCAAAGACCATACCACAGGCACACCGATGGCCAAAGTAATTACGAAGCAAAGGGCCAGGATCAATGTCGGACTCATGCATCGGCCTCCTTTTCGCTCTGGTACGCGTCAAGCTGCGCATAATCCGGAAGGGTGATTCCGCAGATGCAGCAGATGTTTTTCAGTATATTGATGATTTTATCGATCAAAACCAAGGCAAAACCGACGGCCAACCAAAGATAGATGTAGTAATAGTCCAGTTTTAAAGAGGAGAGATATTGGGGAAAGTTTTTTGCCTGTGTCAGAAGGGCCTGTGTCGACACCAGAAAAACCACAACGGCAACGACGCTCAGCACGTCCGTGATCAGGTGGAGCGTTGCATTCGCCTTGTCGTTTTTGAACCGCAGAATGTCGATTTTAGTCTCTGTATCGGTCTTGACCGCCAGGTTCGCCCCAAGCATGATCAAAATAAAGAACAGCAGCACACTGGTCTGCTCAGACCAGGCAAGGCTGGAGTGAATCACATAGCGGCAGAAGACTTGCGCGCCATTAATGACGACCATGGCGATGACGCCGATGAGGATCAGAATTTTTTGGACAACAAAAATCGCATTGTCCAGCTTATTGAGGATTGATAAGACCTTTACCATATTTTTTCCTTTCTCAAAAAGCCGTTCCGCGCCGCCGGAGAGCGGGCCAGGGGAGGGAGTGCCTTCCCCGGCCTGCGGCGGTTATTCGGGAAAGTCCGTGTCAGCGGAGGGCACGAATGGCGTCCACCAGTTCACTGTATTCCGGATATTCGTCATAAACGGAGGCGGTAGCGGCCTGCAGCTCAGCGGCGTCCAGGGTGTTGACAAAGGAGCAGCCAGCGTCTTGCAGGGACTGCAGGGCCTCGTCATTGATATCTACGGTGGCCTGACGGAAAATGGGCTTGCAAGCCTCAGCGCACTCATAGAGGATGTTCATCTGATCTTCGGAGAGCTTGCCGGCCACGGAGGGAGACATCATGAAGACAGAGGGAGAAAACTCATGCTTGGTCTCCACGATGATAGGGTTTACTTCCCAGATATTGGAACTAAAGACCTGAGTGTAGGGGTTCTCCTCCCCGTCCACAGTGCCCTGCTGCAAAGCGGTGTACAGCTCTCCCCAGTCCATGGGAACGGCATCAGCGCCGAGTGCCTGGAACAGGGACTGCTGGATCTCAGACTGCATGATACGGATACGGAAACCCTTGAGGTCTTCCACCGAGTTGATGGGATGGTTCTCGCTGGTGGTCACATTGCGGAAGCCGATGCCCCACCAGATCAGGGGGATGATGTTGTTGGCCTCCAGATCCGCTGTCAGCGTCTCACCCACAGAACCGTCCAGCGCTTCCCAGACATGGTCGTAGTCCTCAAACAGGAAGGGCATTTCAAAAACGGAGACGTTGGGGCAGAAGTTCGCCACAAAGGAAGTGACGGCGGGAGCCAAGTCGATCGTGCCGTTCTGGATACCGGTCACATACTCGGATACGGTGCCCAACTGGCCGTTGGGATAGATGTCAACGATGATGGAACCGTTGGATTTTTCCTCCACCATAGCTTTGAATTCCTTGGTGCACTCGCCGAAAAGGCTTCCGTCAGCAGCATCGGCATGGGCCAGAGTCAGGTGGACGGCTTCGGTGCCAGCGGCGTCATCACTGGTGGTCGTGCTGCTGTCAGAGCCGCTACACGCGGTCACAGACAATGCCAATGCGCCTGCCAAGAGAATGCTCAATAATTTCTTTTTCATGTTCAATACCTCCTCAAAAACATTACGGAAAACACGATGTTCTCCGGGGGTCGAAATATCACGCAAAATCCAGCAGATTCCCGGCCTGATCAAAATTCAGTTCTCTGGGAGCCTCCAGGACCTCCATATCCTCCCGTGCTTTTACTTCCTCCAGAAGGGATTCAGAGACCATGATCTCCTCCAGGGACAGCGTATTCTTAATATAGATTATGCGAACGCGGGACTTGTCTACCTGCGTCAGAGTTTTTACGGCGGCCTGCAAAGCCAATTTGTCATCTTCCAGCACCATGGGTATCTTGCCCACGCCCAGGACCGTAGATGTGATCATATTGAAATAGGTGGCATTGGTGTCCAGCTTTTCAAAGGCCCGTTTGGTGGTGGTATCCGCCTTGCCCAGTCCGATAAAGCTGCCGTGACTCTCTTTGGAAATGTCCAGCACCACCACGCGCTGTTTTTGAATTCCTCCGGTAGCGAAGGGGGTTCCGAAAGTGCCAGTCACATTGGGGTCCATGCCGCTGCCGGAAAAGTTTTTGCCAATCTCCCGCACAACGAGCACATCCGTTTCCGGCAAAATGATTCTGGGCAGCCGCTTTTTTGCATAGAGGAGAAGCTCTGGTTCCTTTTCAAAAATATCCTCGGCGGGAATGACCTCTAGGCGGCAGGTCTCGTCAAATTCGTTTTCAATGGTGGCTACGCCAAAGGCGATTTTGCAGCTGTCGAACACGACCTTGGCATACAGGGGGAGCCTCTCCCCCATTTCTCCGAATCCGGCCTGGTGCAGGGAGTCCGCTCCTTCACGCTTGCCCATTCCGATGGCCAGCATCTTGATGAGACCTGACTCGTACGGACCGCGAAAAGCGGTGTGGGCTTTGATCCGGCCCACGACGATCACGGCGTCCGCATCATGGGCGAACTTGTCTACCCGGACCTCGTCCCCATTGGGAAGTTCACCTACCCGAACGGTCTCCATACTGGAGTAGATGGGGCAGCCGCAAAATTCCTCAGTAATGCCGTAGCTTTCCAAGATCTTTCGCTGGCCTTCCGCCGTGGCTCCGCCATGGCTGCCCATGGCAGGAATGATATATGGCTTTGCCCCCTTAGCCTTTACGAAAGAGGCCAGCTCCCGCAGGATCTCAGGCATGTGGCTGATCTGACGGCTGCTGCCGGTCAGGACCACCGTCATACCAGGCAGGATCCGCTCCCGAAAGCGGGTATCTGCCTGCAGTTTTTCCCGCACGCAGGCCACCACATCATCAATGCCGTCCCGGCGAAAGATCTGCCGGACTCGGCACATCCGGGGAAGTTCCACTCCGGACAGGACCTTCCGCAGTTCAGACTGTTCTTTGATCTCCAAGTAGATTCTCTCCTTTCCGGAAACCGTGTATGTTTCTCACTGCCGCCGTCTTTTATCCCTCGGCCCAGTCCGCTCCGGCCCAGCGGGGGTGGTCGTACACGGCTTTGTCCGCCACATAGGGCCACTTCTTGCCCTTGCAGACGGCCAGACAGCCGTTGACGCACATGGTGGCCATCTTGATGACGGCCTCACGAGTCTGGGCGGCAGAGTGGGGGCTGACGATCACATTGGGGCAAGAGAGGATCTCATCGTCCACATGGGTGGGTTCGTTCCAGAACACATCCAGTCCTGCACCGGCAATACTGCCGCTTCTCAGCGCTGCGCACAGGTCGGGTTCGTTGACGATCTCGCCGCGGCTGCAGTTGACGAGGAGGGCGGTGGGCTTCATGGCATCCAGTTCCGCCTTAGCAATGGTATTGTTGGTGACGCCTTCAATCAGAGGCATCTGCACGATGACCACGTCGGCGACCTTCAGGGCCTCGAACTTGTCCTCGTACTTCTCCACGCCCATGGCACTCATCTGCTCAGCCGTCAGGAAAGTGTCATAGCCGATGACTTTCATGTCCAGGCCCAGGCACAGGTGAGCGATGATCTTGCCGATGGTCCCCAGACCGATGATAAGGCAGGTCTTCTCCTCCACCTCAAAGGCCTTTTTGGCGTCGCGGATCTTCCAGTTGCCTTTGCGCTGCTCCGCGTCGGCCTCTATCATATTTTTGGAAAGTGCCAGCATAAGTGTTACAGCGTGCTCTGCCACGCTGCGGTTGTTGGCGCCGGGCGTCACCACCACCGGAATTCCCAGACGGGTGGCCGTCTCCACATCCACACTGTCGTATCCGATACCGGGACGGCCAATGACTTTCAGAGCCGGGCTGCTCTCCATGGTCTCCTTGTCAACCGCTCCCTTGTCCGCCACCCGGACAATAAACATATCCGTATCCTTCAGTTGATCCAGATAGTTGTGAGGATGGGCGTCATGGGCCACGAAGATCCGGGCTTTGTCCTCCAATAGGGCCATTCCTTCCTTGCAGATGGCCTCTGTCATAGTAACCTTCATAAAGCAATCACTCCTTTGCGCCGCTTGGCCCCGGCAGGGGAAGATTCAGTCGCCGGCTCTGGCGTTGGCCATGCGGATGCCGTAGTCCATGGCGTTGATGAGGCTCAGCTCGTTGGCGTGGCCGTCTCCGGCGTGGCCGAAGCCGGTACCGTGGTCCACGCTGGCCCGGATGATGGGCAGGCCCAGCGTCACGTTGACGCCGGCCACCGCGTCCCAGTGGCCCTCGGCCTTGTTGTACACAAAGCCCTCCACCTTCAGGGGGATGTGGCCCTGATCGTGGTACATGACCACCACGATGTCGTACCAGCCGCCCAGGGCCTTGGAGAAGACCGTGTCCGGCGGGGTGGGCTTTTTCTCGGGGATGATGATGCCCTCGGCCATGGCGGCATCGATGGCGGGCTGGATCTCCTCGATCTCCTCGGTGCCGAACATGCCGTTTTCACCGCAGTGGGGGTTCAGGCCGGCCACGGCGATCTTGGGCTCCTTGATGCCGATGGCCTTGCAGCCGGCGTTGGCGATCCGGATCACGTCCAGCACCCGGTCCTTCTTCACCCGGTCGCAGGCCTCCCGCAGGGACACGTGGGTGGACACATGGACCACTCGCAGGTCCTCGTGGGCCAGCATCATGGTGTACTTGGAGGTGTGGGTGTAGTCGGCGTAGATCTCCGTGTGGCCGGAGTAGTGGTGCCCGGCCATGTTGATGGCTTCCTTGCTCAGGGCGTTGGTGATGGTGGCATCGACCTCGCCGGCCATGGCCAGTTCAATGACCTTGACTACATACTGGAAGGAGGCCTCGCCGCCCAGGGCGGTGGCGCCCAGGCCAAAGGGCCTGGGATCGGCGGCATCGCAGGGGATGTCGCCGGCCTTGATGAGGCCCATGTCGTACACGTCGATGGTCCCGTACTGGAACCGGGCCTCGGCCACAGACCTGACAGGCCGGAGCTCCAGGTGGATGCCGGAGACCTTCTCCGCCACCTTGACGGCGTACTCCATGCTGGCCATATCGCCCACCACCAGAGGGCGGCAGCGGTCGTACACGCTCCTGTCCGCCAGAGCCTTAACGGTGATCTCTGGGCCGTTGCCGAAGGGATCTCCCATGGAGATGCCGAGAATCGGAAGATTCATTGTATCCCTGCTTTCTACGTTTTTAGCACATTCCTCTGCTGACACATCCCTGCAGAGCAACCCTCATCTGCTCCATGCCCTCTTCGGACAACTGGCAAAACGGCTTTCTGCAGTTCCCTACCGGATACCCCAGTTCTTTTGTGGCCAGCTTGATGATGGTGTTGGGGTTCCCGTATTTGAAGCAGTTGCGGAAGGGCCGGATATCGTCCTGCGCTCTCTTTGCGCCTTCCAGATCCCCTGCTGCCCAGGTCTCATAAATTTTGACCATAGCGCGGGGGAAGACATTGGCACACCCCGCAATGCCGCCCTTCCCGCCAAAGACCAGAGCCGGAAGGATAAGGGAGTCGTTGCCGGAGAGGACGCTGAACTCCCGGTCGAGAGTTGCGGTCTGCTCGATGTACTGCTTCATATTGTCGAAATTCCCGCTGGAATCCTTGACACCCACAATGTTGGGGGCGCTCTGCGCAAGGCGGCGGACCGTCGCGGGAGCCAGTGCGTTGCCCGTTCTGGGAGGAATGTTGTACATGACGATGGGCATATCCACCGCAGACGCAACATCCATGTAATGCGCATACAGCTCTTCCTGGGATGCAGCGGCATAGAAGGGGGTGACAATGGAGAGGGCGTCCGCACCAATTTCAAAGGCCTTCTTGCTCAGCGCAATGGTCTCTTTGGTTGTGATGCAGCCGGATCCGGCGTAGACCGGGACCCGGTGATTTGTCTCCTCCACAACGATCTCCAGCACCCGCTCTTTCTCAGCGGTGGAGAGAGCATAGCTTTCTCCGTTTGTGCCAAAGGCAAACAGGCCGTGAATGCCGGCATCAATCAGCCGGTTGACCTGATTGCGCAGCTCCTGTTCATTGATGCTCTCGTCTTCATACATCGGGGTCAGAATGGGGCAGATGATACCTTTGATTGCGATGCTGTTCATGGTGGTGCCTCCTGTTATAAAATCTCTTGATAGATTCGGCGGGCGTCATCAGGGGTGACTGGACGCAAATTGTTCACCAGGAGCCGGGTGACTTCCATGCCAGAGGCCACCAGAGCCTCCAGGTCCCCCTTGGGCACGCCGAACTCCGTCAGGCTGGTGGGGATATCCAGGTGTTTGACGATTTGCTCCAGCCGGGCAATAACCGCGGCGCTCTTACCCTCCGCAGTGGCCTCGCCACCGCGCATGCACCGGTCGTAGACCGCCGCCAGGCGCTCCCTGCAGGCGGGCTCATTGAACCGCATGACCGGTGCCAGCAAGATGGCGTTGGACACACCGTGAGCAATGTGGTACTTGCCGCCCAGGGGATAACTGAGGGCGTGGACGGCGGTGGTGCCAGAGGCGGTAATGGCGATTCCGGCATAAAAGCTGGCAATCTGCATCTGGTTTTTGGCATCCATGGCGTCGGGATCGTCGCAGGCCTTCTCGATGTTATTGAGAATCATGTCCAGAGCCTGTATGGCGAAGATGTCGCTGAAGGGGTTTGCCTTATTGCTGGTCCAACACTCGATGGCGTGGGCCAGGGCATCCACACCAGTGGCGGCAGCGATCTTCCGGGGCAGATTTTTGATCATGACCGCGTCCAGGATCACATAGTCGGCAATCATCTCGGTGTTGACGATGCCCACCTTCAACTGCTTCTCCGGCACTGCCACGATGGCGTTGGGGGTGGCCTCGGAGCCGGTTCCGGCGGTGGTGGGGATCATCAGGGTCTTGATGCACTTCTTGGCGCGAGTGGGGGTGTCCAGCAGCTCCTTGATACCGTATTCATCGGTCATCAGGATGCTGGCCAGCTTGGCGGTATCCATGACGCTGCCACCGCCCACGGCCATAATGAAATCGGCGCCGCATGCCTTGCATTGGTCCACCAGCTTTTGGGCTTCGGCGTAAGTGGGCTCCGCCGGAAGGTCATCCAGGATCACGGTATCCACACCGCTCTCCTCCACCCGGGCCATGGGCGCTTCCAGCAACCCTGCTCCTCGGATTCCCTGATCGGTGAAGACCGCCAAGTGCTTTACCTGGTTTTCTTCCAATATCCCGCAGATATTTTCCAAGGCATCTTCCCCGCTGAAAACGCTGTGGGGCATCTTCAGATTGTATTTCGCAAGCATGAAATATCCTCCTTCTGCATCGTCCCGGCCCCTGTCAGTTTCGCCAGCCTGCACAGCAGGTCAGCCTCACCGAAACCTCCGGATTTAGAAATGATGTAATGGTTTTTTCTCTGGTAGGTAAAGTGTGTCAGGACTACGCCGGTATCCAACTCGCATACGGGAGTCAACTCGGTTACATTCACCGCCCGCATCAAAGCCAGCAACGTGTCGCCCCCGGTACACATCAGCGTGGCCTCCAAGCCATTGTCCAGAAGCCGCCGCATCAACTGCCCCAAAGTATGGGAAATCCGAATCCGCACCTGTTGTAGGTCCAGGCCACGTTCTGCGGCGACAGCCTTGGCATCAGGGCCGCCCGGGGGATCGTTGGTATCCAGGATACAAACTCCCTTTTGAGTGGCTGTCTTGTACCAGTACTTTACTTTTACGGCGCAGTCCCTGCTCTCCAGCCACTCCGGCAGAAGTTTTTCTTCCGGCAGCAGCCGGAAACGGGGAAACCCGGCCTGCTCTGCGTAGTCTAACTGACGGCGGGTCACTGGGTTCACGCTGCCGCAGGCAATAAAGAGAATCTTTTCCAGCGCCGGCACCTGGGGAGGCGGTCCAGACAGTGCCAGCAGATTTGCCAACACGGCCGCAAATCCCGCGCAGCCTGCACACAGCCGCACGCCGGAGACACCCAACCGCCAGCCAATCCGCAGAAGATCGTCATCGCTGGCAGCGTCAAAGACCTGAATACCGGGAGAGTCGTTATCGGGATCTCCCGGATGCCGCTGTATCACCGGCAGGGAGGACTGCTGATGAAGAATGTCGGATATACGGGAATGCCGCACCGGCTCAAAAGGATCCCTCCCAAATACGCTTTCTGCAACCGGTACGCCGTCGATCAGATGGACGCCGTTCTGAGTAATGCGATTCATTTTGGGAAAAGCAGGAATAAAGGGAAGCCTATCGGTACCGGCCGCGTCCAGCACAGCTGTCAGCTCAGCGCCGATGTTGCCCCGCAAAGCAGAGTCGGTTTTTTTATATATGCAGCAGACGCCGGCCGCAAGTGCATGTTCCACAGCTTTTCGAACTACGGAATATGCCTGCTCTGGTTCCAAATGCCTCGTTTCCGCATCCATGACCAGTACCTGTATACTGCTGTCCACCTTGGTAAAATCGAAGGCGGGATCCGTAATGACGCTGGTAACTGCCCCGTGGGCGGAAAACTGTACGCCAGTATCCAGAGCTCCGGTAAAATCATCAGCAATGATCAACAGTTTGACCATGCGCTACCTCCGTATCGTTTATATTTGAAACACTTTGTACTATTTTCAAAAGCAAAAAATCCAAGCTATCCTCAAACAGGCTTTAGGTAATGCGCTTTATTTGGTTTTATTCTACAAATAAACAACAGGTGATGCAATTATTTTTTGCTGATTATATGTTTTGTTTTGAAACGCCTCGAAAAATGATTGCACTATTTTTGTTAATTTGATACAATTTGTTTAAATTTTAAACACATTGGAGGCGGCCATGAAACACAAATACCGCATTCTGGGCATTGCGCCCTATGAGGGGATGAAAGCCCTGATGTCCGACGTGGCGGAGGAGTACCCTCAAATCGACCTGACTTTGTTTGTGGGAGATCTGGAGCAGGGCCTGGAAATTGCTCACAGTAATTTCCACGGGAATTACGATGTGGTGATATCCCGGGGCGGGACCGCCAAAATGCTCAAAGAAAACCTTCCACTTCCAGTAGTGGAGATCCCGGTATCCATGTACGATCTCTTGTGTGTACTGAAACTGGCCGGCGCTTCCACCGGGGCGGGAAAAGTCTCTATGGTCTCCTTTGACAACATCACCGTCAACGCCCGCCTTTTGTGCGATCTGCTGGGCTATGATATCGATATTCGCACAGTGGACGACGGGGCGGAAGTGGAGACAATCCTTGCAGGAATGCGGGAAGGCCACTGCGAAGCAATCCTCTGCGACGCTGTCTCCAACACAGTCGCAAAGCGGCTGGGGTTCAACTCCTTCTTGATTGCCTCTGGCGTTGACAGTATCCGCCAGGCTTTTGATCAGGCGCTGTTTCTATGCCGCAGCCAGACCAGGCTTCGGGAGGAAAACCTCTTTTTCCGGGAACTGCTCCACGGTCAAATCGGTCAGACCATGGTACTGGATGACACCGGACATCTTTACCTTTCCACACTGGAACGCCCCTCGCAAGGGCTTTTGGATCTTCTGAAACGAGAACTGCCTGAATCCGAGAAAGAAGCAGAGCGGAGAATCACTCGGAATCTGGATGGCATGCTCTATTCAATCCGGTCCCGACGCATCACTACCGGCAGTCTATCCCGCACCGCTTTTTTCTTTGTCGCCCGCAAATCGCCACTATCTCCCAGTCAGGCCGGCATCCGGTTTTTCACCCGACCGGAGGCGGAAGTTGCCTTTTACAGTAGCATCTTCAGCTTTGCCGGCGCTATCCGCGATTTTCAGGATGACATTGACCGTATCAGTCGTAGCAGTGCCCCAGTAGTTGTTACCGGTGAGGATGGCACCGGAAAAGAAAGTATAGTCAGCGTGCTGTATATGCGCGGGACGCTACAAAACAATCCCTTGGTTTCTATAAATTGCAGCCTGCTCAACGAAAAAAGCTGGGCCTTTTTGCTGGAGCACCACAATTCCCCCTTAGCAGATGAGGATTCTACGATTTACTTTGCCAGCATTGATGCGCTGTGCCCAGAGCGTCGGCAGCAGTTGTTGGCAGCATTGTCCGAAATGGATGTATGCCGCCGAAATCGTGTAATCTTCTCCTGTGTATGCCAACCCGGGGAATACACATCCGCAGTGGGATCTCTTTTCATGGATAAGTTGTGTTGTCTTTCCTTATTCTTGCCCCCTCTACGGCAGATGTCGGAGCGTATTCCCGCTCTGGTAAACCTGTCTCTCAGCCATCTGAACGCTAATCTTCCCCGACAGCTAGTGGGAGCAGAACCGGAAGCTCTGGCGCTATTGCAGGCCTTCCGATGGCCGCACAATTACACTCAGTTCCGTCGGGTAATAGGGGAGCTAGCGGTTACCTCCGCCGGACAGGTAATTACTGCGGAAGACGTGCGAAACATTCTTCGAAAAGAGCGGCACATGGGCGCTTTTTCGCCAGGAGCTGAGAACACCTCCGCCCCCTTGGATCTGAACCGAACCCTAGCAGAAATCAGTCAGGATGTAGCGATAAGAGTGCTGGAGGAAACCGGCGGCAATCAGACCGCAGCCTCCAAACGACTAGGGATTAGTCGAACTACTCTGTGGAGATTGTTACAAAAGTAAGCCATGGATTTCTCGGACCTCCTTGTGCACCGGCAAACGCGAGAAGTTTAAAGAACGTGGTGAAATTTATCTATAACTCCTTCAAGCTTATAATGCGCTAAAACCTGGAATTGATCTGTATTTCCAGTTCTAAGCTTTGTCTGATAGTATCAAAGTTACCGCCAGTTATTCTTAATCCCATCCAAATAAGCACAGGCCAAACCGTATGCAAGGCAGTCTGGCCTATCGCTTATTATTAAAAAAATCAAAAACCAATTCAGAATATAAAAACGGCACTTTTACCTTGAACGCATTTTCAAGGTGGTTAAGCCTGTTTCCTTCTTGGCAAACCAGCGAAACAATTGATCAATAGCCAATACATTCACCTTTACAATCGCAAACGCATCCAGATAAAGACGGGAGCAACACTTCTCCATCTAAAATTTAATATTTTTTAAAAAGGGATGTCTTTTTATGCTACCCACACAAGTTAGGGCAACTCACTCCACGAGTGAATCCAGGGTTTTGACCAATACGTTGACCAATATCCGGATATCAGCGAGCGGACACAGTGGACCATGACCTCTTGCCTGTTCCAAAAAAGTGGAGCAAAACCTACCGGAAAGCGCCTGATAGCAAGGCATTGACGTCCAGACAGATCTTCACACGCAGGAGGTCACTGGTTCGAGTCCAGTAGTCTCCACCAAAAAGTTCCTGATTTCGCAAGAAATCAGGAACTTTTCTTTTGCCTCAGGCTCTAAAAGTTTTCTCCAAATTTTCTACTTTTTCTCCGACCAATACACTGACCAATTCGGGGATAGTTTCAGAAGGGACACAGCTCCGGGCGAAATGATTTTGCCTAGTGGTGTCGTATTTTGTTGTTTTATGTTCTAAAATCGGACTTTCTGCGCAAAAGTTTCTTGTAGATAACAAGTCGAAATGTTATACTAAAAATAATTTCAAAAACAGAGAGGAGTATCCATCATGGCTGCGCCGCGTGTTTTTATTAGTTCAACATATTATGATTTGAAGCATGTCCGGAATGATATCGGAGATTTTATTAGATCACTTGGGTATACGCCAGTTATGCATGATAGGGGCGGTGTAGCTTATACGCAAACAGACACTATTGAAAATAGTTGTTATAGTGAATTGACCACTTGCGATATTGTAATCTGTATTATTGGAAATCATTTTGGGACTCAGGCTTCCACAGGCGATTTTTCAATCACCATGGAGGAACTTCGCACAGCTATCAAGAATAAAAAGAAAATTTATATTTTCATCGCTAAAGATGTATATATAGAAAACCGGACATACATGCAAAACAAGGATTCGGGCACCTTTAGGCCCGCATATGCGGATAACATTAAAATTCATCAGTTTATTGAGGAACTGCGTCTCGCAATTAAAAATAACCCGATTGAATCTTTCGAAACTACAACCGATATTGTTAATTCCCTAAAAAGCCAATTTGCTGGATTATTTCAGAACTTTTTGGCTAGGGATGCTTCTTTGACAGAAGCTAAAACAGCTTATGATTTACAGGAAACCACTGAACAATTTAAAGACCTCCTATCTTCTTTTCATAAAGAAACCGAAAGAATGTTTCAGTTTTTGGACGGAACCTTTTTTACAACCAACAATACCATTTACTATATTCGATCTCTGTTGGGTATGAAAAGTTCCACCTTTATTGTTTTAGACCAATCTGGGTTGGAAGAATTTCTGCAAGTAGTTGGATTTTCCGATGATATTGCAGCTCCGGATGAGTCATATTGGAGATACACCAGAGTACATGATGGTATGAAAGAAACAATTACGCTTGATTTGGATCTATTTGATGATAATTATAAATTATTACGATTGCCAATGTCTCGGGTTAAAACCCTGATTCAGTGGGAAACAGAAGATGCCTCTTCTGTTCAAGATGATGAATTGCCGTTTTAATTTCTAAAAATGCACCTTTGTGAGTGTATGTGCTCACAAAGGTGTATTTTCATATTGCCTTCCCTATCACATCGCCCATGGTATCCGCTGCTTCTCGCATCATATCCGGCGTGGCGTGGGTGTAGGTGCTGAGGGTGAAGCCCGCGCTGTAATGCCCCAGGGTGCTGGACAGGGTCTTCACATCCACCCCATTCTTGAGAGACAGCGTTGCGAAGGTGTGCCGGAGATCGTGAAACCGAATATGCTCGGTGCCGATGGCTTTCAGGATCTTCTCGTGGGTATGCCGGAAGGAATCCGGATCGAACATTCCTCCCGTCTTGGGCGACGGGAACATGTAGGGATTTCCCGGGTGCTTCTTGTGCTCCTCCACCAGCAGCTCCACCGCCTGCTGCGAGACCGGCAGGACACGGATGGAATTGTGGGTCTTGGGCTGGCTCACCACCAATTCTCCCTTGGTGCGAGTCACCTGCTTCGTGATGGAGATGGTTCGCTTCTCCACGTCCAGGTCCGTCCAGAGGAGGGCCAGCAGTTCTCCCCGCCGCAGTCCTGTGGTCAGCTCCAGGTAGAAGGGTGCCAGCAGTCCCCGCTTGTCCGCTTCCATCAGATAGGGGCGGATCTTCTCTTCCGGCAGTACCTTCATCTCCCGCTTCTCCATCTTTGGCAGCTTGCGGCCTCTCGCGGGGTTCACCAGGATCAGCCGCTCCGCCACAGCTTGCTCCAAGCAGTTGTTCAGCAAGGTATGGATGCCATGGACCACCCGGACGCTCAGTCCCTTGTTCTTCAGCTGGATGTGCTGGTACCGCTGCACCCGCCCGTTCTTCTGGAGATCGTTGTAGAACTTCTGGATCTGGATCGTGGTGAGCTTGTCCAGCTTGATGTCCCCCAGTTGGGGGATGATGTGGTTATTGATGTAATTCAGATAGTAGTCCTTGGTGTTCTCCCGAAGCCGGGGCTCGGCATAGACCTCGTACCACATCGTCACCCAGCTTTTCACCGTGTGGGTGCCGCTACGGTTCATATCCAGTCGCTGACTGTCCGCGATGGCCTTTTTCAGTTTCTCCTTGATCTCCGCCTGAGTCTTTCCCAGGACATTCTTAATTTTCTGCTTCCCGGGCGCCGGGTCATAGGAGGCCGTGTAGAATCCCTCCCATCTACTATCTTTCCGTTTGCGGATACTGCCCTCGCTGTTGGCGCGTTTCTTCCCCATTCATCATCTCTCCTTTCTCGCCAGCTCACACGCCCGTTGTTCGTCCTCGTTTTCAAAGTTGTACGGCGACTGGGTCTGCCAGCAGCTCCTGTTGGATACCCTGGGCCAGACGGTAACCGGAGATGAAGCTGTTGAGACACGCTTCCTCCCGCAGAGCGTCTTCCAGATCCGCCATCTTCAGGAGCAGTTTCCGCTCCGGCTCATCCAGCAGACGGGTGAGCTGCCTGTAGGTCCGTTCGACTTTCCTGTCCAGATACTCCGCCCTCCGGGATGTCGTCTCGAACCTGCAGCAGAGGGCCTTCATATAGTCACGCATCATGAATCGCCTCCTATCAGCGACACACAATACTATGACCTGACCTCAATAGCTACTCCAACCGGGCAGAGTTATCAAATTGTTAGCAAATTCAGGACCGCTTCCGAAAATTCGGAAGCGGTCCTGAACTTTACACTCACATATGAAGTCTCGGTGATAGATGCTGCTGTTGCTCCATAATCCGCCGATGCACAGGGACCATGATTCTTTCCATTCGGGCAGACAGATAAGTCTGGTAAAACTGCCGCTGCAGTTCATCCAGAAAAGGAACTTCTCTGATGAAAGCCAGCATCTTATCCAGATGGAATCGCGGCATCATGCGCATGACCGCCGCATTGCAGTCCTTGTTTCCAGTTGCCATCAAGAAATCATAGTAGTTGATTTTCCGGTCATTCTGTTTGATGGCAGAAGTCGGGAAGCGGTAAATCCGGGCATTCAGCTCATCCTGATTTGACAAGACCGCCCGCATCACCTGGGCATCTGCCTGCGGCAGCAGACAGCTGCCGCAATCATAGATTGGGGCCAGCGTTGCGGTCTGGGTGTCATCGTGATACAGGAATCCCCAGTTTCCGTTGTGTCGGTCAAAATTCCCCAGAAGCGCATCCACCACAAAGACATTCCAAAAGTGTTGTAGCACTTCCACAGGATTCACGTACTGCTGTTTTTCAATGGTATCCAGAATGTCCTCCAGCTCCGTTCCGGTGCCGCCATATTCAGAATCGATGACGGTATTCTTGATGGAGCAGAAGTCAAACAGCTTACTTCCGTCTGCGGTAAAATCTTTGCAGGCGCAGACGATCTTCGTCTTTCCCCCCACATCATACGTTCCCAGGATGGTTTCCTGCGCGGGGATCCCAACCATGTTGAAGATGGTGCTGGCGATGTGTTCGCTGATACAGCTATTCGTGTAGGACAGCTCCGTTCTCTTTCCCTGACCGGAAGGAGGAAATTTCAGCATATATTGCTCGCCCTGATGTTCGATTGCGATCTTCTTTCCGTTGGCACCGTTATAAGCACGTCCGGGCACACGCTTGCAGTTTGTAAAATCAGGCACTTCATTCACCCCACAGAAACTTCTGACGCAGATAATTGGCATGTTCATGTGTGATCGCGCCATCGTTGATCTCCGCGATGTTGATGCTTCCGTACAGCTCTCCCCACAGACAGTCCAGCAGAGAGGACCCCTCCGCAAGGCCTTCTTTGTATGCGTCCAGATCATGCTGGAGGTAAGGTGGGAGCCCATATTCCCATGAGCGTTCCCGCATGGCTTCCGCCGGCTCCCCGCCTGTCCCTATTGAGCAGACCTGCTTTTGTGCCGACATATCCTTCATAGGAACACCCCTTTCTTTGATTTGTATGTTGTATTTTACCACATTGCCTCGCCGCAAATCAACGATTGCCCTCATATCATATCTTTTCGGTCTGTTTGTCTACCCATTCCTGAAGTTTGTCCTTGGGTATCACAATGCGGGTGCCGATCCTCAGTGCGGGAAAACCCTCGGACCGTGCCAACTCATAAGCCCCGGCACGGGAGATTCCCAGCGCCGCTCCCATCTCAGGAACCGAGAGCATCAGCGGCAGATCTTCGTAAGATTTGAATGTTCCTTTTTTCACTGGATATCATTTCTCCTCTCCAGCCGTAGGAGAGGTTTTTATTTGTTATACTTCGTCTTGTTGATTTATTTCCCCACCATCTGGTGAAGGGAGTGCTCTATAATCAATGGACTCCGTAAAGATTGCGGACAATCACCATCCTTTCATGGTCATGCCGCCCATGCTGACACGATCCATCTCCGGATCTTCGTGGTCGTCAGGCCGGTGGCCCAGGGGGTATTGCGCGTCCGGAAGATTCTGTTTTGCCGCCTGTTCCAGCCAATGCCTGACTTTCTCAGCGTCCGGGATGAGCAGCCCGCCGTCCCGATACAGCAGTCCCAGGAAGTATTTGGCATGGATATCGCCGTACTCTGCCAGCTACTCCAGATCTCCCACCGCCTCGTCCCGCTGATCGAGCGGCAGCTTGCGGTCTTCGATCTTGGCCCGTAGCCGCAGGCACTCGTAGGAGACCTCCCAATTTTCCACCCACTCGTCTCGATCTTCCACCTTTTCATCTTCGAATGTCATCACACCCAGGCGGATATTCTCCGCCTCTTGGATGATAGCGTTCTTGATCTGCCGAAACTTTTTCTCCTGGGCCAGCTTTTTTCGTTCTCTGGGCTTATCGTGGCAGTAGTTCTCCACCTCATTTTGGAGGATGCACCACTGGTCATAACACTCACGGACCACCAGCAGTTCCTCCAGCTTGTCCACCGCCTCGTCCACAGTTTTCTTCACGGACTCGGGAAGGTATCCGTAGGACTTTTTGCCCTTGACCGTTTCCAACTGTCCGACCAGCTGCTCCATCTTCTGCTCAATCTCAGGAGCCGCGCAGAGACTTTGCGCCATCTCCTGCGTAAGCTGCCGGATCATGCGGCGGGCTCCCCGCACCAGCTCGTCCCGGGACTGCGACTTTTGTTCGTAGGTGTGGAGCATCTCCTGTTTGAAGATCTGATTGGTGAGCGCGGATTTGATATTGCGGGTAACCATCCCACGTCAGGTCCGCTTCTCCTGGCTGTGTTGACCACGCTATCATGTGCATATGGGGATGCTTTCCCTCGTCGCGGAAGGCGGCATACCAGCGGAAGTGGTTCAGCTGAATGTTCATGGCGGCGGCGATGCCATTGCGATTGACGCGGAGCAGGTTCCGCCATGCTTTGGCATTGTCGCAGCCAAGGCGTGTGGTGTCCTCCCGGTGCGGAGAGAGGATGTACGTCCAGACGTTGCCGGTGTAGTGCTCCAGTTCCGATATGGCGGTGTCCAGGTCCACACGATCCGCGTCACCGAACAGGCCATGGTCACCCAGTCGTTCTGCACGAGGACGTGTTGCGATGTATTTCATGTAACCATCCGTCTGCTGCACCTGCTTCCAGTGTTCCTCCAGCGCCAGGGTGATGAGCGACGAGGCATTGGCTTTTGTAGGCTTCTGTACATAGTCATCATACTCCAGCAGCTCTTTCACATCCGGGAAGTCTTTTGTCAGCTTTGTGATGAGCTGCTCCTGCTTGCGGGTTGGCGGACGGTCATCCGGGATGATCTCCACCCGCTCCCGTGTCGCGATGTAGCGCATGTAACCGTCTGCGCCCTGGTTACCTCCGCACTTGATATACGGACTTTTGACGATCAGTCTTGCCATTCATCCCCATCCTCCCAAGTCTCCCGCACCCGCTGCTCCAGCGAGATGCAGCCATTGGTCTTCCGCACATTTTGGACGCTCTCCGTCCGCCGTCGGCGCAGCTCCTCGCCGCTGAACTGATATGCGTCGGCGAGGATACCAGCCACCAGATCCTGCTCCACCGCTTGCTTGTACAGCAGAGAGGACATCCGGCCTTCGAGCTGGTCCAACAGGCCGTCCAGATAGGACTTGATGGAGGTAGGGAGAAACAATCCAGCGTTGTTGGCGCTGAGGTAGTCCAGATAAAAGTCCACCGCCCGCTCAATGAAGTCGGTGATGCTCCGGCTCCTGTCCTCCTGATACCGGCGCTCCAGAATGGTCTTTTCTCCGGTGACAGGTAGAGGGGAAACTTCTCTTTTTTTCCCATAATGGTCTTCTTTCTGGGTGTGACCCCTGTTTTTTCTTTGTGGGAGTATGCGTTGGGGGATAACGACCGCAGAGATGATATCACGGCCCGGATATTGACTCCATTTTTGAAGCCACAGAAACTCCCGTAATTGCCCGCGCTACGGGCAGAAATGACCGAACAGAGCGGCGCTTGTGACGCCTGTTCTTTATCCAGCATTTTCTTTCGTCCTCCGCAGAGCCTCGAAACCGGCCCAAATTCGTCCAAAATCCCCGGGAGGGGCTGGGACCCTGCTGAGTCCCAAGCCACTCCACACAGGGCCTCACAGGGGGCTCACAGGGAGTCTTCTGCCTGCTGCTCTGCCAGCATCTTCTGCACCCGCTGCCGCTCTGTCTGGGCCTCAAGCGTACTCCGCTGCCGGGCGTAGTAGTCCCGCAATACCTCCTGGATAGACGGCAGGGTGTATTTGAGATTTCCGTTTCGGCGCCGTCCGCTTTTCAGCCGCACGTCTGTGGGCTCGGTGACGATCAGGCCGCGCTCTTCCAGGGCCAGTACGTACTTTCGCACCGTGTTTTCACTCATGCCCACCGCGCTGCCGATGGTCCGGTAGCTGGGCCAGCACTGGTGTGTCCTGCGATCCTCGCAGCGGCGCAGGTAACTGTATACCGCCAGCTCCCCAGCGCTGAGTCCCAGCTGGAACACTTCGTTGGGCATCGTGAAGTAGTTGTTCTGTGTTCTCATCCGCCACCTCCTGTGTGTGACTCCACCCACCGGATGAACGCGTCTTTTGGCACCACCATACGGTTGCCTACCCGCAGCACCGGGAAGCCGTCCTCATGCAGGAGTTCGTATCCGGATGACGGAGACACGCCCAGCACCTTCGCCACCATCTCCGCGTTGAGGAACAGCGGCAGGTCGTCATAGCTTTTGTACTCCGACAGCTTCATGCTTGTGCACCTCCTTTACTCGTTTTGTGTTCTGCCTGAACGAAGGAGCTGCAGGAACTCATCCACAGAGTGGACCATCCCCGCTTCCTTCATGTTCTGGTAGCGCACCATGTCGCAAATCATGTGGAAGTTTACCTCCGCGTCTTCCAGCAGCTTGTCCATGGCAAGGACCTGCTGGCCCACTGTGAGGGTTGTTTTTTTGCCGGGGTCTTTCAGATACGCCCGCACGGCATCTTCCTCCGGCATCTTCTCTCCCAGCACAGCTCTCATCTCATGGATCACACAGTCCAGCGTTTCTTTCTCACATTGCATCTTCAGAAGCATTTTCAAAAACCTGCGGTTGAATTTGGTTCCATCCATAATCCTGTACCTCTTCCTTCAATTGTCATTCATGGCTGCGGCCTTCAGCCATATCTCCGATGTGTGGAAGCGTCGTTTGGGGCACGATGGTTTTCTCAGATCCATCAGAGACATGAGCGCAGGAGAAAAAATCCCCTCATAAGGGGTAGGGATAAAATCACGGTTTTTTACAACCTATTTTTGCGAGATTTTCAATTTGTTTACAATGTGTGTCTCACGTCAACTCGCTGCGTTCTCACAACGCGGAAACCATTGCCCCTCACTTACTAGGACACTCAAAGGGCATTTGTAAACCGGAAAACAAAAAAAGTTGAAGGGCTCTGTCAGATGACAGAGCCCTTCAGCTTTTGGTGGAGCTTTCTCAGCCGCTTTGATACCGCCATTTTGGACACGCCGTAGAACTTTCCGATCTCCTCCATGGTCAGACCCCTGTCATAGCGGAAATCGATGAACTCGCGGCTCTGGTGATCCAGAACCTCCATGGCTTTTTGCAGACTTTCAAGGCGGAGGGTCCAGAGTACAGGATCCTCCACGGGACGCCTGACGCATTCCGAGCCGGGCAGCACCGTTTCAAACTCACTTTTACTCAGATGCCTTTCGTCCTGCTTTTCCTGCGCCTGTTCCCGTTTCCGATCCTGCTCCAGGAAGTCTGCGACCTCCTTTGGCACTGATACTTGCTGCCCACTATAAGGAATCACGACAAAGTCGTTCATTTGTGTCCTTTCCGCTTTCGACGGAAAGTCACACACCCGCGCTGCCGGCACAGCGCCAAAAACTGAAGACCTTCATGGAAGTTTCCTTCGTACAGGGATGGTGATGGTGCCCTACGAGGCCCATGAACGTCTGAGGTCCCACCGGGGTGTGGACCTCACCGGAAAGCTACGAGTTTAGGCTTGCGCCTGGTTTGATTATATCATGCTGGAATTTTTTGTCGGTCGAACCGTGTCGAATGGGAGAGGTTTTTGTGATCTTCAGAAAGAGAAAAGCCCGGAGCTGGTGATATGGGCCAGTTCCGGACTTCTGTACTGTTTACTGCGGCGCAAGCTTTGAAATGTCAAAGTACTTATTTCAGCCAAAACTAATTTCATCTTCCCACTTCAGCAAACGCACTACTATGTAATGCAAACTGTAAATGCTGAATCAGGTTCATTATATCCGTGGGGTCCAGGAAACAAACAGTGGCCTTTGAATGGTACGCCTCTCCGTGCCGCGTGGTGGAGGCAGCAGTCAATCCTACTGCACCATAATTGCAACTTTCATTACATCCGTATTTGGTTCATGAAGATAGTCAAAAGCTTGCTGAAGGCCTGACAGAGGAAAGCGGGCCCCAATAAAGCCCTCCAGATGCAGCTTTCCCCGTTGCATGAGGTCAAATACTTGTAGGTAGTGCCGTCGGACATATTGCATGACGCTGATAATATCGATTTCTCCTCGTTGCAGGTGTGTCATATTCATCAGAATATCCCGCCCATATGTGCCTACCAAAACAATGCGAGAAGCATTTTGTGCGCAACACACCATGTTTTGCAGCATTTCTGGGATTCCGCAGCAGTCAATCAATACATCTGCTCCTGCAGAACCAAATGCCCCATCGATGGCTTGCGCAAGAGAAACCCGATTGGTGTTGCAGCAGTTTTTTATGCCGCAGTCCTGTGCGTATTGAAGCCGTCCGTCTTTAATGTCTGTAATTAAAACGTTAGCGCCTCTAGCCACAGCTATTTGTGCTGTGCAGTTGCCGATGGTACCTGCGCCCACGATTACAATATTTTTCCCCTGTTCAGCTCCGGCCCGTTCCGCTGCATTAGCTCCTACGGCAAAGGGTTCTACCAGCATACCCATGTCATGGGTTACTCCCTGCGGCAGCTTCACGATGTTAAATTGGTTACATTTATAATATTCCGTGAAAAAACCGTCTTCGTTAATACCCATAAATTTCTTGTGGGTGCAGACGTTGATTCTGCCGTGCCGGCACGGATAGCAGGTACCGCAGATCAACTGAGGCTGTACTGTAACGAGATCGCCGGGGAGAAATTTCTTTTCCGCCTCGTAGCCAACTGCGACAACTTCACCTACACACTCGTGCCCCAGGACTCGGGGATATTGCACGGTTTTATGCCCTCCACGGAATGCCAACATATCAGAGCCGCAGATACCAGTTTGCAAAATCTTAAATAAAACGTCCTGTGGCCCCTGAATTTGAGGCATTCCCCGCTTCTCAACGGTAATCTCATACGGTGCTGTTAGAACAGCTGCTTTCATGTCAAATATGCTCCTTTCAAATTGAATGTCAGATGAAAGGAAGGACCGGCCCGCCGGAAAGACGGGCCGGCCTGTTGCCTTATTCCTGCGCGGAGGTATTGCCTGCTAACGCAACAGCTTTTTTCTACGGGACTTTCGGAAGAAGGCCTGTCCCGCTAAGACAATAACAGCCGCAACAATGAGACCCAGCGCAATGGGGTGCTGTGTGAAAGCCAACAAGTTTCCCTGGTCGGCGATCATGGCTGTCCGCAAGTAGGTTTCCAGAAGTGGCCCCAACAGGTATCCCAGCAGAATTGCAATCAGATCCAGTTTGAAATAGTTCAACAGAAAATAGGCAACGATTCCAGAAACTACCATTACCAACACTTCAAAAATGCGGTTGTTGATGGCGTAGACGCCCAAAACACAGCAGACCAAAATAGCAGGAAAAAGAAGGGACTTGGGAATCCGGATCATTTGAACAAAAATGTTCATCAGGCCGGTTTCCATCAGATACATTACAATATTTGCCAGAAAATACACCAGCATAATGCATCCAATCACCTCCGGGGCGTCCACTGCCAGCATGGGTCCAGGCTGCAGACCGTGGATCATAAGACCGCCAATCAGAGCAGCTGTCACGTTGTCGCCTGGGATCCCCAGGCAGCACAAGGGGATCAGGGCTCCGCCGTTGACAGCGTTATTGGAGCTCTCAGATGCTGCGATACCGGCAGCATATCCGGTTCCGAATTTTTCCGGGTGCTTGGACATGGTTTTGGTTTGGTTATAGGCCAGCACTGTGGCAGTATCCTGACCCACGGCCGGTAAAATACCGGTGAAGGTACCTAACAGAGAGCCGATGGTGATGCCTTTCCACATTTCATCCCGCTCATCCTTTGGGGGGATAAAGGGGACACGCCGCACCCGGGTTGTTATCCGCAGTCCGGACAATTCACCGGATTGGCTGAGAACCTCACTGATGGCAAACAGCCCCATCAGAAAAGCGGTCAGGCCAATGCCGGAACTGAGCTGCCACTGGCCAAACATCAACCGGTTTACGCCGGTGACCTGGTCAATTCCCACAGAGCCGATAGCCATGCCGAAAAACAATCCGATTCCGCCTTTGGCTCCGCTAGAACTGACCATGGAGAGCACTACGCAGATACTGAAAAAAATCAGTGCAAAATACTCCCAATGCCCGAACTTTAATGTGACCTTGGATAGCTGCGGCGCTATGGTCGCCAGGACAATAGCAGAAAATGTGCCACCAATCAAGGAGGCAAACACACCAAGAGACAGTGCAGCCTCCGGCTTGCCACGCTTGACCATGGGATAGCCGTCCCAGGTGGTGACAAGAGATGCTGAGGTCCCGGGAATTTTCAGCAGGCACGCAGAGATTAGGCCGCCGCTGATGCCGCCAACATAAATGCCGATAAGAGTGGAAAGGCCTTCCGCAGCAGACATGGCGTAGGTAAAAGGAATCATCAACGTAACGCCTAAAACAGCCGTCAAGCCAGGGATGCATCCAAAGATGATACCCATCAGGATGCCTCCAGTCATATAGACAAACGACATTGGGTTCGCCATGAGGTAAGCCCAGCCCTCTGCAAATAGCTGCATTCACGACACCTCCTATATTTCAAGCAGCGAGAGCGATTTGACGTTGCTTTGCGCGGGTGAGAAGCGAGTCACTTGAGGTACTCCTCATAAATCGGAGCAAAGATGTTGTACCACTCTTCAATTTTCGCCCCCATCTCATCGGCCGGGATAAAGCCAGGCAGGAAGCCAAAGCCTTCCAGAGCCTCCAGATAATCGGGGTCATCTTGAAGGTCTGCCATCTTATCGTTCAGATACTGAATCTGCTCGGGAGTGGTATCCTTGGTGGCGAAGAAGGCACGATACTGGGCGCCGGTGGCTTCAATTCCCAGTTCCTCTGTGCAGGGAATATCGGGATAAATTTCACAGCGCTTTTCGTCCACAATCAGCAGGGGTTTCACATTGCCGGATTCCACGGCGGAGCCCAGATCGCCCACCTGCATGAAACTGACATCAACATGGTTGCCCATGATGGCAGTAATGGCGTCAGCACCGCTGTCGTAGGGAACCTGGGTGGCACCTTCCAGGCCGAGCCCCTGGAGCAGTTGGATGGTGACCATCTGCTGACGGGCACCGATGAATCCCCAAGTCAGTTCAGCGGGATCCATTGCTTTTAGATCCTCCACACTGTTGATCCCGCTGTTGGGATTGGTAACCACGATGCCGGGATCGATTACCATGCAGGGAAGCGGCTCCATCTTCTCCCAGAGTTTTTCCTCACTGACACCGGTCAGATAGTAGCAAATCAGGTCCAGGGGACTCTGAGACATAATGTGATAGCCGTCGCCGGGCTGTGTGGAAAATTCTTGTGAACCGGTATAACCGCCGGCACCGGTCATAACGGAGCAGGCGATGGACACAGGTAGATCAATGTTGGCCGCCACAGCACGGGCGATGTTGTCGGTGCCGCCGCCAGCGGCGTAGGGGACCAGACACGAGATGTCTTCCGCCGGGTAAGCGGCTTCTTCACCGCCACCGCAGCCCGACAGAATGCCGATCATCATAAGAAATACGCAGGCCAGTGCCAAGATATTTTTCTTTTTCATATAATTTTCCTCCTAAGCAAAATAACGAAATGTAGGAAAGAACGGACTCAGAAGAACTTGACATGCAGGATCTGTGTAAATACGAGGACCAGAACGGTTACGACAACAAGAGAATAGACAAACCGGATAAGATAGAACTTTTTTTGCTGGTACGTTCATGCTCCTCCCGCTGCGATTCTTCACAAAGACCATACACAACGCTCAGACAGAAAGTGAGCAGGAAAGAAGCAATGGGAAAACCGATTAGTTCATAGGCGGGAACGAAAAGGAGCAGCGCAATCAGAGTAATGATCGTTTCCTTTTTCAACCTGAATTTGCCAGAGTCCCGCTCACCCTTCAGACTGATTGATTTGAGAAACAGAGGGATGCTGAATACCATCAGCAGAATACCGATGCCTTGAATAAAGGTGCGGGGTTCCGCCAGAAAGGGAAGTCCGACAAACAGCATGACACCACTAACAGTTGATTCTGATGCGAACAGGAACAATCCAATTGCAAAAGAGAGAATGCTTAAAATGAAATCGTTGCGCTTACGAATGGCCATTTACCCACCTCCTTAACTTGCCAAATGACCTCCGTCCACCGGGAGCGTCACACCACTAATGTAGTCGGAAGCAGATGAGGCCAGAAATACGACAGTACCCATCAGATCCTCGGGATGCCCCCATCTTCCCATAGGGATCCGCTTAGTGAGCTGTTTGCCCTGTTCCATCTGCTGCAGATCCTTGCTCATTTCGGTGTCCATGTAGCCGGGAGCAATGGCGTTGACATTGATGCCGCGACCGCTCCACTCAGAGGAGAGCGCCATGGTCAATTGTTTGACGCCGCCCTTGCTGGAGACATACGCCGGCATGTTCCGCAGGCCGATGAAAGAATTGGTGGAGGCGATGTTGATAATTTTTCCCTTGCCCTGTTTCAGCATCACCTTGCCAGCCAGCTGGCTCATAAAGAAAACGCCCTTGATGTTGACCCCCATAATGCGATCCCAAGCGTCCTCGGGGAACTCCTCGGAGGGGCAGCGATACTGAAGTCCGGCACCGTTGACCAGAATATCCAGCCGTCCACCCAGAGCTGAAATCGCTTGCTGAAACCCGTTGCTGAGATCGTTGAGGTCCAATAGATTTGCTACCACGGCGTGGTATCCAGATTTGGCGCCACCCAATTCTGCCACCGTGTTTTCAACCTGTGAATTTGCGTCCAGAATGACAATCTCTGCACCGGCGTCATGAAGTGCGACAGCCATACCATAACACAGGCCGGTCTTTTTTGCGCCACCTGTAACAATGGCTTTTTTCCCTGCCAGGGAAAAAGCATTCATGTCAAAGCCCATATGCGCCCTCCTTTACATTTCAAATGTGATCGTATTTACAAGATCCTCTGCAGACAGGCCACAGAGTTTTGCCAGCTGTGTATAGGTTCCGGAGTGCAGATGCCGTGCTTTTCGCTCTCTGGTGCGGGTGCTGAGGGTGGTAATCTTTTCCGGCGACCAAGCGATTCCTCGCCGGTACATTTCGTCCAGATAAGAGGCAAACAGGAAACCGTTATTCTGTTCGGCAAATAGGATTCGTTTGCCTTGTTGGGTCAGCTGCGCAGCCAGATCTGCATCAAAGGAAGGCATGTCCACCACGGCGATCTCGCGTCCCTGTTCCCGTAACGCCTTCTGGGCGTTGAGTCCCTCATAAATGCCTCGGCCACTAGTGATGATGACGGTGTCCGCATGAGGATCTCCGTGGACATAGCCCTTTCCGTATTCAAATTGCAGGGATTCAGGGTAAATGGTTTCAGAAGCGGCTCGTGTGAGCCGAAGTAGCACCAGCCCCTTGCTACCCTTGGCAATCCATTTCATGACCGCCACCATCATTCGGGGACAGGCTACATCGATTACCCGCAAGTGAGGCAGCTGCATAAGCGCGGTAACATCGTCGATGCTCATATGGGTGGCGCCGTTAACACCGGTGTCAATGTTGCTAGCGGTAGAGAACAATGTAATATCCAGCTGATGGCCCTCGGACAGCCAGCCGTCACTTTTGGAAATTGATTCCATTCGCTCTTGCTGACTGACCGTAATCCGGCGCAAAACTCGCCAGTCAAAAAAGACGCCAAAAGTGGAGTGCCAGACGTTATAGCCTTTTGCGGCAAAGGCCTCGGCGATGCCACTCATGTTGGATTCAGCAATGCCTACATTGATGCCGCGGTTTCCAGCATGTTTCAGCATACCGGGCTGAAGACCAGAGATCAGGCCCATATCCGCGTCCAAAGTAATCATTTTCGGGTCTCTGGAAAAGGCTGCTACCATATCCGCGGCAATTTTGCTGCACTGCAGCTTATCTCCGATTTTGGGATCGGGTAGGTCGCGCTCCTGGTAATGCAGAGTCTTGTCTCGGGGAGCAGCCCGTTTGGTGCGGCGTTGAGAATAGCGGCGTATAACACCCACAGGGCCATTTTCATCCTGCTGTACATCAATCCCCATCTTGGAAGCCCAGTGCAGGAGTTGCTCATATTCCTCCGGCGCACGCACCTTTGCAGCCTGTAGAAAATGACACAAGTTTTTAATGCGGGTTTCCCTGCGGAGCGTCTGCTGATGGATTTCCCATTCCGCCAGATCCTGCCCCACGGTGGTCTTGTGACTCTCGGTGGCTTTGGAGAAACCACCTTCACCCTTGCGGCATTCAGAGATGATGGCCATGGGGCGGCTGTCGATCCGATGCTGGAAGTGCTCCAACGCATGGTAAATCGGCTCGTACTCCTGACCGTTGACATCCAAAACATCAAAACCAAAGCTCTCCAATTTTTTTCGCAAGCTACCCATGGAAAGCATGAGACGGTGAGAGTCATCGTTTTGTCCATAGTTGTGATCAATGAGAATGCACAGATTGTTCAGATTTTTGGCAGAGGCAAACATGAATGCCTCCCATGGAATGCCCTCCTGCAGTTCCCCGTCTCCCATCAGGCAGAATGTCCGCCCAACACCCTCTATTTTCTGCGCCATGGCAAAGCCGACAGCGGCACTGATGCCCTGCCCTAAAGGTCCCGTCGCGATATGTACTCCTGGCAGGATAGGGCCAGGATGTCCATTCAGATCGCTGTCACTTCCGCGGGAATTCTCCAAAAGCGCTCTGTCAAAGAAACCAAAATCCGAAAAGACCGATGCCATACCGGCTATACCGTGTCCCTTGCTCTGTACGTAGATGTCACTTTCACGAGCAGTGGGGTCTTCCACATTTACATGAATGAAACCTCCGTAAAAAAGCGCGATCAGTGGAATCAGTTCAGAGAAGGTGCCACCGATGTGGATTCCCTGGTCTACAGCGTGGTTTCCCTGATATACCGTATCCAAACGAAGGTCCGAATCCTTGACTTCCAGCAGCGCATATAGCGCCTTTTGGGCGATCGGGTGTTTCATTTTCAGATAATCACAGCTCAAGTCCATCTTGGCCCTCCTCCATTTTTTTAAATGGCATTGTATTCGAGTGAGCAAAATGCACAAAAATGATGCTGCGCAGATTGCTTTATACCGTAATTTTACAGAGAGAAATAGCATTCATCAAGGTATGTGTTGCAAAATAATGCTATATTTTGTAGCAATATTAACTCAAATAAGATTTTACTTGCCACAAAACCTGCTATATGCTACAATTTGAATCGAATAAAAATGGAGGGAGGAGGCCCATGAAACGATTCCGTATATTAATCATTGCCCCATATTTGTCCTTCCAAGAGACTGCCGCGCCCGTCATCCAAGAGTTTCCTACGGTGGATTTTGAGATGCATACCGGAGATGAGTTTACGGCAATCTCTATTTTTAACTCCTATCCACCTAACGCCTTTGACGCAATCATTACTCGTGGTGCAATTGCGGCGATTCTTCGGCAGTTTACCTCTGTGCCGGTGGTGGAAGTGGATGTATCCTTATTGGATATCCTGCGGGCTATTAACCAACCGGGATTCAGCGATCAGCGTGTGGCGGTGGTCGGATATTCCAGCATTATTAATTCCGTCAAAAAAGTATTTGAAGTGCTTCAACTGAAAAACACGGAGATTTACGAGGTGCGCTACGCAGAAGTTAAGGAACGGGTGGCGGAACTGGCTGACCGGGGATTTTCTTTGATTATTGGGGATGTACCTTCCGTAAATGCTGCTATGGCAAACGGACTTCGGGGACTCCTAATTCTGTCATCAGAGGATTGTATCCGCCAGTCCGTTATTGCAGCCATCTATTATTCGGAGTTGATGGAAAAGGGGCAGGAGATCACTCAGATTTTTCAGACAGTTATTGATAATTTAAAATTCCGGATTATCCTGATGGACCAGATAGGCAACGTAATTGTTGACAATCGCGCGTTTGAGATTACCGATCATCAAACCTTTAAAAAAGAGTTGTTGCTATTTATTCCGGTGCTTTTGCAGCAGTCCACCGATAGGGGCTGTAAAAAAATCGGAACACAGGGAATCGAAATTATCGGCAAAAGGGTTTCTTATCGCAATCAGGACTGCTTCCTGTTCTTCATTTCACTGATGCATAAGGGATATGCCTCCCAGGCAGACATTACCATCGAAAAACCGCTTTCAGTGACACTGTCCCCGGAATTTATCAATACTCTTCAAAAGAATAACCCACGGGTACAAGCGGTGGCGGAGATTGTCACCGCATCCGTGTCTCCGCCGCCTGTGTTGATTTTGGGAGAATATGGTACCGGAAAAAGCAGTCTGGCCTATTATTTGCATGGCCTGCGCAAGGAGCCAATGGCTCCGTTCATCTTTGTGCGCTGCAACCTACTGACCAGGAAACGCTGGAATGCATTTTTGGATAAAACTGCATCACCTTTGAATGAAAACGGATGCACATTATATCTGGAGAACATTCACTTACTTCCAATAGAACTGCAGCAGGAGTTGAGCGCCTACATAGTTGATTCTGCTGCGGATCAGCGGCACTTTATTATCGCTTCGGCAACGAATAGGATCCACCATCTTCTGTCCAATGACCAGTTCTTGTATCCGTTGTACCAGAAGATTTCGTCTCTCCATGTAATCCTGGCACCTCTACGGGAATTTCCTGATTCCATTACGGACTTCTCACAGATTTTTTTAACTGCGGCAAATCAAGAATATCAAAAGAGTATCCGGGGATTTGAAGAAGGGGTCGTGGCTCTGCTGGAACAGCAGCATTGGAATACCAATTTATCCCAGTTAAAAACGTTTATTCAGCAATTAGTGTTGACCGCACAGGGAGCACAGATTACTCTGAAAGAGGCACAGACCCTGCTTTTAAATGACAATACTATTCCCCCGGAGGAGACGGAATACTTGAATTACAGTGGAATTGATATCACAAAACCGCTGGAGGAAATTGAGCGGGATATTATTCAGCATGTACTGATGGAGGAAAACATGAACCAGTCCGCTGCGGCAAGGCGGCTGGGAATTAGCAGAAATACGATTTGGCGTAAGCTCCATGCTTAAATACGGGCGTGCAGCTGCCGGCTTAAAGTCGCTGGCGACACCATTACTAAAGGAAAATTGCGGCTTGGAATGACAACCAGCTCTGGATAGGCTGCATTGCCAATAATTTTACCGGCAGTAAAGCCGCGTCATTTTTGCAAAGCCGGACTACAGGCTTTTTGTTGGATGGTACTGGAAACGGAAAAGTAGCGCTGGAACTGACCAGCAGCTGGTGTACGGTGTTGTATCCGTCATAGCTGGTCAATGGGCGCACTATGGAAACGGGGCACAGACTGTAGAAAATTTTGACATTTACCGCTGCTGACTGGTGGTTCCGGACTACTGGTATATCTTAGATGCCTCATCAGAAAAGGTGCGAAAAGCAAGCTGAATCTGAAAGAACTGGCGGCTAATGAGACTTTACCTCACCTAATTCTCTCTGGAAGCTATTCCGCCATGGTACAAAGGTAAGTGTAGGCTTACCTGGAAAGCAGAGTAAGTGCCGTTCGTATTGATCCCGAACAACTGCTGTCTGGTGAACAGACGGAAACCGTACTGCAAGAAGCTATAAAATCTGCAAACAGGAGGCATTCCGCTGTAAATCCTGTTGAATTAAGTGACTGCCAGCGATCTGGCGCGGAACGTATATCCAAGGGTTAATAAGCCGTATGGAAGTTTATGGTAGACATTGCAGTAGTTGGCGGCAAAAATCAGGCGTGGCAAGATATCGCTCCTGGCGTGCTGGAACTGTAGCCCATCGAACAGCTGGAACTAGGCCTTGTATTGAAATCTGGGAATTTCAGATATGAACAGCTTTTCCTGACAGTCTTGCGTACCGCGTGGGTTAGATATAGGCTTTATAACAATCCCGAGCAAAGATAAAAGCCCACTCCAGTTGGTTTACTCACCTCCTATACACTTTACTGCGGTACAAATTTTGAGTATTGGAGCCCAGGGAGATGCGAACAAGAAGTTGGACCTAAATGGGGAGTTTCAAGGTGCGCCTGTATGTGGCAGATCTCATCGCCCCCAAGGATAGCTTGATTCTGCCATCGTTATACCATATTCATGCAGGGATCTACACTGCTAATGAACTAGAAAACAGATGTGCTTTCCTAGAAACTCCCGTAAAACAGCTCGTTCTTCAACCGTCCTTCCTACGCAGACTGCATTGTCGGGGAAGTGACCTCCTTTGAGACATGGAGCAAGTGAGTTCAGCCTGCTCCAAGCTTTGAATTTAGCCCTACCAGCGGTAACGCCCTTCCCAGTCTAAACTGGCGATCGGATACTCGCCGCTTCTCAGCCAGCGGGGATAAGGAACTCCTAATGTCAATAACCCATTTGACGATGAGCAAGCCCGCATGAAAATCCCGCCAAAGGGTATTTTCCACGGCTGAGCAGATCTCACCCATATAGAAATGATACCTCCGCTTTTTCTTCCGGACTAAACTGTACCATTGCTTTTCCTTTCTTCGTAAGAATACATCTCTTCCGCCTTTTTCCAGTCCATCTTTTTGTCCGCTTGCCCCTGGGGATTGGGATGTTCTTTTTTCACTAATAAGTAATCGGAACTTTAGCCGACATAACAGAGTCAGACCACAGCTTGTACCACAGGAGTTTGTGGAACAAGCGGATTTTGCACAGTAAATCACGCCCGGGAAACAATTGAAATGGAGCAGAAATGATTAAAAACCGCCGGAAACAATCAAAAAAGTTTCATAAAGCTGTTCACACGCAGGAGGTTACTGGTTCGAGTCCAGTAGTCTCCGTCGAAAAGTTCCTGATTTATGTAAAATCAGGGACTTTTCTTTTATTCGTCTCAAAAAACATGCTTAAACTTTTAGCTTCTTCTCCGACCAATACGGCGATAGTATCTGATAGAGCTGGACAGTGTCGGGCAGGAAATCCCTGCCCGGTGCTGCCGTAATGGTTACAGTCTTTTTGTATGGCCAGAAAAAATCCGGCCTTCCATCTCACACGCGTCTGCAAGCTCTTTGGCGAGCTTTTTGATCGGAAAGTCTGGTGCGGTTTGTATAATGAGTACCAAATGTCCCCAATCCACATGCAGGTTTAGAAGAGCGCTCTTCTCCGGAGTCGAACCTTCATCAAAATGAAGAGGAAACTCTTTTTTCAGAATAGAACAATTCAGATAGACATCCGCCCGGGGAATCTCTGGTTGGATACACTGATAGAGCGATGTATACAATCCTTTGGGCAGCCGGCAGCCGGTCAAAGAGAAATATATGCCTTTCCCCTTTGCCCACCTCCTCTTCTTTGAACCAACGGCACTGTTCCAACGCCATTTGGCGCAGTTCTGGAAAGCGCGCCTCCCACAGGGCACAGGTATGTCCGGTATAGTCCGACACGGTCAGCGCCACAGGTAGCCCGGCACTGACCTCTTCCACAGTGGCTGTACAATCGTATGGAAGGGGCGCAGTGCTTCCTCCTGTTCGGCCGAGGCCGCCAGCGCCCCATATCCTCCGGGTAGTCCGTATGATCCCATCATACCGGCAGTTGCTTCCTCTGCCCGGAACGCTCCGGGCATCAGCCAAAACTCCCCTAGGTGCAGTTCGTTAAGCAACCTGTCAGTTCTTTCTTTTCGTTTTCGGAAAACCATAGTTACTCTCCCACATCTGTGATATCAATTACCCATTTTCTCAAAGAGGAACCTGCAACACCAAGGAGCAATCCGCCGGCAATCCCGCCCACAGCAGTGCCAAGTCCCGGCAAAATTGCCGTACCGATTGCAGCACCTGCCAGAGCGCCGCCTTTGGCGCCGAGTGCACCTCCTGCCCAACTGCCGCCAATACTTGCAGCTGTACTATAAGTCTTTTTGCCAATTTTCTGATGGGCGTCATGCAGATCTCCGTCAATGACATCACATAGCCCCAAAGCATCCAGTGCTGCACCCGCGACCAACAGCACTCTCCCTGCGATCCTGACTACTTTGGAAATCTCGGTATGATCCAGTCCGGATGGAAGCCTTTTCTGCCACGCCGAAGCATTTGTGAGAGGATCCACATTGATAAGGTAATAGCTTGTATTCCCTCTATGGGAGTGCAAATCGGCACCGAAAAGCGGCATATTACTTCCAAAGAATACAAAATATGGAAAATCCCGTCCATTCCGTGCGATTTTTGTTGCAGCCAGAATCCTCGTCCAACTGCTTTGGAGCGGGTCAAGCCATGCCAGAGTTGGAAAGGTGCCTCGCGCTAATTCAGCCAGAAAGCTCTCACGAGCACCGTCAGTCTTTTTTCCGCAAACTCCGTCCTCCAGCAGCCGCTCGCCTAAATTCAATTCGTCGAGTTCTTGCTGCATTGCCACCCACAAACCATGCCAGCCGCTCGATCATGCTGTCAGAAATGCCTGTGCTGATCCCGCAGTGTTCCAGTTCGCTAACAGCGGCATGCAGGTTGCGGGCTGTATCGTCTGTGATATAGTTGTTCTCTCGTTCGTTTTGCGATAAATCCCGCTGTAATTGGCGCACGATATCTTCCAAGGAGCCCTTTATGCCTCCATCGTAGTCATCGCTGCATATGGCAGGAAGATCCTGCAAAGGGACTTTCCGTTCCGCATAGTTCAGATATTCTCTGCTGCCAATGGAATACCCACAACGCCCCCGCAGATCTGCCGATTTATTGTTGCTGCGGTATGTGTTCAGTACATCCCGTAAGAATTCTTTATCCTTTCCCTGTGAAATATCCTGCGGAAATGCAGTCTTTCTTGCATCCCTCCCGCCGCAAAGGAAATACTCCAATCCACAGCCTTTTGAAGTAAATCAAGACACTCACTGGTAAAGAAGTCCGAACCGCTCTTAATTTTTTGAATTGCTGTTTGGATAGCCCGATCATCACGAAAAGAACTGCCTGGGAGATAAAAAGAGGATAGATTCAGGATTTCTATGCAGTCACTGCTATGGCTGCAAAAACTGCGGGACATCCTGCATACATCATATTAGTGATTGTACCTGCTTGGCAAGTGCGCTCCTTCGATCAGAGGATATATTGCGAATGACGTTTATGTGTTCCTGCAAGTCGTCGTAGATCTCTTCCACTGCGGCGCCGGCACGGTTCCCCATCTCCCGTAATGTTTCGTGGTAATTCGTTTCTGACGGTCTTTGCATCAGCGTGCCAAAAAAAGCGGCGCGGTTTACGCGGTTCCAATATTCACCGCTCCCCAGAACAGCGCCGTTTTCACCAGTTGCCTCCTTGCTCATAGGTTTCCTTCCTGAGAGTTTTCTCAAATACAGGCTTACGTATGAAGAAAACTGCATGTTTATTCTAACCTCTTTGAGATCAAAGAGCCCTGCAACCAACTGCCGCCCCAGATCGAATAGGGTCTATATCCAGGTCGACTGGTATAAGAGACAAAAGATCTCTCCGTTTTTTGGTTAGTCAGCCAAATCAGAGAAACAAAAGGTAAAATTATTGACAAAAGATAAAATGAAATTTATTATTTAACTATCAGCTGTCAGACAGATGACGTCCTATCGATTAGTTATTAGGGAGAACTTTTTAAGGAGGGCAATATGAAAAAACTTCGATGGACTTGGGACAATTTTGAGGAAGTTCTGCTGTGCATCATCATTACGGTCATCACGCTAGTATCAGGATTGCAGGTAGTTTGCCGTTATTTGTTCAACAACTCCCTGACCTGGAGCGAAGAAGTGAGCAGATATTTATTTGTGTGGACGGGCTTTCTCACACTGAGTCTTTCCATCAAGTGCCGCTCCATCATCTCCATTGACGCTTTCGTATTGTGGATGCCGCGGCGCGTTCGGGCGGGATTGAATATGGTGGTGTACCTGTTCTGCTCCGTGGTGTTTGCTATGCTGTCGGTCAACGCCTGGCACATGGTGACGTCCTCCGCCGGACAGACCAGCCCTGCTCTGGGATTACCCCTGGCGATCGTCTATGCGGGTCCCCTGTTGGGTCTGACTCTCTCCATTTTCCGGTCTTTGGGCCGGATCGTGGCGGAAACCAAAATCGTAATCGGAAAGGAGGCGCCCTAAATGTCTCTGGCGTTGTTTTTCGGAGTATTGGTCCTTCTGCTGGTACTGACGGTACCCATCTGTGTATCTTTCGCGTTTGTGACGTTGCTTCCCTCCATTGTGGACGCCAGTTTCCCCTATACGGCGGACGCTGCGGTCCGCTCCATGGTGAGTGGTTTAAACAACTTCCCCCTGCTTGCGATTCCCCTGTTTATCATCGCTGGCGTGATCATGGCGAAGGGGCAGATTTCTGAGCGGCTGTTCAATGTGTTCTCGTATTTTGTCGGCAACAGAACAGCGGGTCTCCCCTGCGCGGTGACCATTACATGCCTGTTCTACGGTGCCATCTCCGGTTCCGGCCCCGCTACTACCGCGGCCGTGGGTTCTATGTGCATCCCCCTGCTGACCAGTGTGGGCTATGACCTGACCTTTGCCACCGCACTGGTGGCCGTGTCCGGCAGTCTGGGCATCATCATTCCCCCCAGTATCCCCTACATCATGTACTGCAACGCCTCCGGCGCCTCCATTTCCGAGCTGTTCCTGGCCGGTTTCCTGCCTGGTGTGCTGATCGCCCTGTGCCTGATGGTCTATTCTTACATCTACTGTAAGATCCATGGAGAGGATAAGGACAAGCTCAACGCCAAATGCATGGAACTGCGGGCAAAAGGCCTGGGCACAGTGCTCAAAGAGGGCTTCTGGGCGCTGATGTCCCCCGTCATCATTCTGGGCGGCATCTACGGCGGCATCTGCTCCCCCACAGAGGCGGCTACCATCTCCATCTTCTACTCTCTGATCGTCAGCTTGTTTATCTATCGCACCATCAAGATCCGGGATCTTCCGAAAATCATGCTGGAAGGCATTCATTCCTATGCCCCTATCCTCATCATTCTATCCGCGGCCGTGGCCTTTGCCCGTGTAATCACGCTGATGAATGTAGCCACCATCGTCAGCGAGGCGGTGCTCAGTGCCATCTCCTCCAAGGTGGTTATCCTGCTGCTGATCAACGTACCGTTGCTGTTTGTGGGCATGATCATGGATACCGGTCCGGCAATCCTGGTGTTTACCCCCGTGCTGCTGCCGGTGGCGGAGGCCATCGGGGTCGATCCCATCCACTTCGGCATCATCATGTGCGTGAACTTGGCCATCGGCTTTGTGACCCCGCCCATGGGCGCCAACCTGTTTGTGGCCAGCAACCTCTCAAAAGTATCTGTGTTCGATATCGCCAGAAAGGCAGTTCCCTTTATCCTGGCGTTCCTGATCGCCTTGCTGCTGATCACTTTCGTGCCCCAGATCAGCATGTTCTTGCTGCAGTAAGAGCTCCGGGCAGCTGCCCGTTCATAGTTCTAATTATTTTTAAGGAGGATATTCCCATGAAAAAGTTATTGGCTCTGCTTTTATCCCTGGCAATGGCATTGTCTCTGGCCGCCTGCGGCGGCGGAGAGACTGCACAGCAGGAGCCTGGCGGGGATGCCGCCGGGGAAACTTACAGCTTCTCTGTAGGCACCAACACTGCGGAGGATTCCGTCAACCATTTGCTGGCAGCCAAGTTTAAGGAGTTGATCGAAGATCGCTCTGATGGTGCTGTCACCGTGACACTGTATGAAAACGGCGCCCTGGGCGGCGACGCGGAGCTGACGGAGTCCTGCATTGCCGGTTCCGTGGACTTCATCGTGGGCATGACCGGCTCTCTGGTGAACTATATCCCTGAGGCCGCCCTGTTCGACCTGCCCAACGTGTTCCCCGACCTGGAAACCGCCCGGGAAGTGCTGGACGGCCCCATTCTGGCGGAGCTGCAGGCCGCCTATGAAGCCGGCGGACTGAAGCTGTTCGGCTATGCCGATTCCGGTTTCCGCGTCATGACCAGCAGCAAGGCGGTCCGCCAGATGTCTGATTTCTCCGGCATCAAGATCCGTACCATGGAGAATCCCAACCACATCGCCTACTGGCAGGCTCTGGGCGCCAACCCCACTCCCGCTGACTTCAGCGAGTTGTATATGTCCCTGGAGCAAGGTACTCTGGACGCTCAGGAGAACCCCTATGACCTGATCGTGGCCAACAAGCTGTATGAGCCCCAGGCCTATGTCATTGAGACCAATCATCTGCTGCACACTCTGAACATGGTGGGCAGCAAGGCCACCTATGACGCCCTGCCCGCTGATATCCAGCAGTTGGTCAGTGAGTGCGCTGCTGAGGCCCATCAGTATGCCCGTCAAATGGCCGACGAGCGCATCGAAGGACAGAAGTCCACCATTCAGGATGCCGGCCTGGAGATCATCACTCTGGAGCCCGCCATGATTCAGGAGATGGCTGATGTCTCCGCCAACGTCTACGATCTGGTCCGCGAACAAATCGGCACCGATCTGGTGGACAGCCTGCTGGCACAGGTGGAAACTGCTTCCGCTGCGGAATAAGCAATATAGAGAGGGCAGGGGGTGTGAAAAGCCCCCCTGCCTCTTTCAAAATCATTTTGGCCCCGAATGTTCGGCTACTGTCCCACCTGACCGATGAGCCGGAGCCGGTGATGAGACCGACGGTGCGGATCGCACTGTTTCCGGATTGGGTCTTCTCTGGACAGCAGAAAGAGAATATGAGGCAGAGCGTTCAGAGAGCTGTGAATCGATTTCCTTGGTCCTGTGCAGAAGACTTTGGATTTTGGGCGAAACCCAGCCTTGACAATGCTTGTATTTGTTAGGATAATTTTGTAAAGGATTGTATGCATTTTCCATACATACCAAACTTTGACAAAAGGCACGGTGGACTTTATGGCTCTCAAACAGATTACGCGAGTGAATATTGCAGAGAAGGTTTTTGAACAGCTGCGGGACCAGATCCTCCAGGGGACCTGGAAGGAAGGCGAAAAGCTGCCCTCTGAACAGGAGTTGACTGAAACGTTAGGCGTCAGTCGGAGCTCTGTCCGCCAGGCCATCCGTACACTGGCTGATTATGGGATGGTAGAGACCCGAAATGGCACCGGAACCTATGTCAAGCGGCAGATTTCCGGCAATTACATGCTCAATATCGTGCCTATCGGCGATTTGCAGTTTGAAGATATTGTGGAAGTGCTGGATTTTCTATGCCTCATTGAGGACAGTGTGGCAGCCATGGCTGTCCAGCGCTGCACCCAGGAGGAGCTGGCGGAACTGCAAGCGATCCATAAGCGCCTGATTGCCGCCAAGGATCAAAACGATCTGGAGGCGCTGACCAATGTGGACGTGGAATTTCACTCGAAAATCGCGATGATCACGCAGAATTCCCTGGTGGTTCAGACTTACGCGCTTTTACTGGAGTTTCTCCAGCCGGTCATGCATCGCACCTATGTGACCCTGGGCGCGGAGGAAGGTATTCCATACCATGAGCGACTGATACAGGCCTTTTGTGCGCATGACGCGGTATCTGCCAAAAATGTGATGGGGGCCCACGCACAAAACCGGAGGGATAAATTTTTGGCACTCCAAGAAAGGATTGAACCATGAAGATTACAAGCGTCGACATTTTCCTCCTGCGCCATGTCGGTGAGGAGTTTTCCCCCTTCCCTTTTCGTCCGGCGGTGTGCCGTGTCAATACGGACGAGGGGATCTGCGGGTATGGTGAAGCCGGCATTTCCGTAGGAACCGGTGAAAACGGCGTGGCCTATATGCTCAAGGACCTCTCTCAGCTGGTCTTGGGGAAGGACCCCATGAACAACGAGGTCATCTGGGAGGACATCCATAATGTGCTCCGGGGACACCTCAGCGGAGGCGGTGTGACGGTCTACTCCGCCATGAGTGCCTTGGACACCGCCATGATGGATATCAAGGGCAAAAAGCTGGGGGTCCCCATCTATGTTCTGCTGGGCGGCAAGCATCGTGACAAACTCAAGTGTTATCTCTCCCAGTGCCATTTGGGTTATCTGGATGATTACCGCCTACAGGCCACTATACAGCAGCTGGCCGATACCTGCGCCAAGATCCAGAAGGACGGGTATCCTGCCGTCAAATTCAATGCCGTGGCTTTTGACGAGCAGGCAAAGCCCCTGCCCCGGGAGATGACCACCGGTCCCTTGGAGAAAACGATTTTGGATCTTGCAGAATCCCGCCTGGCAGCAGTGCGGGAGCGGTGCGGTGACCAGCTGGGCATCATCCTGGAAAATCTCTGCGGGACCGATGTGACCGCGGCCGTGCAGCTGGAGCGGATCGCCCGCAAGTACGGCGTGCTGATGATCGAAGAGGCCACCTCTAACTTCAATCCCGCCCTTTACGGAGAGATCGCCCGGAGAGTCGAGACACCGTTGGCCACTGGTGAGCGTTTCCACACCCGCTGGGGCTTTGAACAGCTGCTCAAACAGGGAGCTATTTCTGTGATTCAGCCGGATATCACCAACTGCGGAGGCCTATCCGAGGCCAAGAAGATCTGCGACCTGGCACACATTTATGATGTCCGCGTCCAGTGCCATGTAGCCGGAACTCCTATCGCGGAGGCCGCTGCCATTCAGCTGGAAGCCGCCATCCCCAATTTTTACATCCACGAAACCTACCATATGGCAGCGCATCCTGACTGTGTGTCCTACGGAAAGTACGCTTACGTACCGGAAAACGGTTATTTGACTGTGCCGGATCTGCCTGGCCTAGGGCAGGAGCTTTCTGACAAGGCCATGGCGGAATCGCTGGGACATATCGAGGTCCGATAAGGTAACCAATTTTTTGAGATACAGACCGTGCCGAGCATGGCAGCTTCAAATCCGCTGCGATGGGAACTTGCCCCAAGCATCGGCCCCTAACAGGAAAAACGCAGATAGAGGCAGTGGAGTAGATCGGATGATAATTACCCTCGTTAACAGCTAAAAACAACAAATAGAGCGAAAAGGACAGGACAACCCGTTCTTTCCGCACCTAGTTTATCTTCGCATCTATATGGACTTCCATCGTAGGCCCGGTTGTCCTTTCCAATTTCTCGTCCGATTTTCGGGTTCCCCCCTCAGAATCAAACATCTAAAAAATTCATCCCATGCAACTTCTTCAGCAAAAAGCGACCAATATAGCCATACAGTTCAACTGAAAAAGCGTACGATTCACACGCAGAAGCTCGCTGGTTCGAGTCCAGTAGTCTTTGCCAAAAAGAACCTGATTTCACGAGAAATCAGGTTCTTTTCTTTGCTTTTTGCGTATTTGCAGTGCCCCGATTTTTTTGGTGTTTTTGATTGACTACAGAAATACCACAGACAGGAAAACTCCCGCATCCGCGGGAGTTTCTTTTTTCGCTTTCATGGCGGCAATCAGAACTCTCAGCTTCTCCTCGCACTCTTCCGGGGTATGGCCGCAGACATTCCGGGAGCTCTGCTTGCCGTCCGGCCCTCCGGGTGAATACCGCCCTTCCCAGAGGTGGTCGCCGATCTGATTGCCGCTGCCGGGCTTTCGCCGCTTTGCCATGGTATCAGCCCCTTTCCGAAGATCTCGGTCATGAAGGTGTCCATCACCTGGGCCGCCTGCCGCTGTATATCGTCGGTGACGTTGGCGTAGGTGTCCAAGGGGAAGCTGGCCTTGGTGTGGTCCAGGATGCCGGAGCGGGTCTTGGCATCCACGCCGATGGCCAGAGCAATCGGCTCCGCTTTCCAATTAACAATAAAAAATCGGAGTACCCCGAAGGATACTCCAATCGTCCGCGTGTCATGAAACGGCCTGTGAAATCCGGTAATACCGGTGGTTTATAAGCAGCAGACAAGACACTTTTATCTTAGATAGTCCGGTCAAGCACAGTAACCTGCGTGATCACATCGCGCAGGCGGTCAGATCCTACCATATAGTTCAGGACATCGTCAGCTGTTGCGAAGTATTGTGTAGTATCAGGCTGCCCCCACAGGTAGGCAATGATTCGTCCCCTGGAATGGCTGATCCCGTATTCTTTCCCATCCCAAATAAAGTCGATTTCACCGCCTTTGTCCACACACCATTTAAAATCACTGATTGAAACAAATTGATTCTGTTCGGGTGTATTAGCGGGAATCAAAGGAGTCATGGAAACAATCTCCTTTCTTTGTATGAATCGCTTCAATGGCATATCCATAGGATTAAAGCTTGGACCTGTTGGTGTCCATATAATTTCATGGGCGTGGGGATTTACATGCTCCCCCGGGTTACCATGGTCTGAATGATGAATCTCATAATCGGCTTTACCATCTGGGCCAATATGGGTCTCATAAAGCTCTCCGTGTTTATTATATGTCTGATTGATATCGCCCGGATTCCCTAAGAACTTCCAATCGTTTGGTTTTTTAGGGTTTGGTTTCCAGTCTGCGCCATAAGCACTGCCGCCGCCTTTGCCAATCAGGTACGGCTCTATTGTATCACGATCACCACTCGATGTGCTGCCGATTTTAAAGGCGTCCAAATCTTCACCACGGAAACTACGCTCGTAATCCACGTAGATGATATTGCCCTGCATTTCAGGAAACGGTGTATTGTAACAGATGATTTTTTCCGGCTCAATGCGCCGCAGCATCTCGTCATATCCTGCTATGAACCATTCTTTCTGGTCACAGCAGTTGTCATGCTCTGTGGCCATATAAGTTGAGACAGCAACAACGCTTCCTTTTTCAATCCCCTCAAAGCAGAAATCAAACGTAGATTCGTCTCCCCAGTTGACGGCAGGAATCACCCGGATTCCTTTGGATGCCCAATATGCACCGCACCAGCGATTACGAAATACATTGTAAATCTGCATGACAGGCGCCATCTCCAGGTACATACTGAAATCCGGCGATAGCACCGCACGGTAGCGGGACAGTTTTTCGACGTCATTATCTGGGTGCTTCCAAACCCGCTCAAAACGATAGTCATATAGGAAGAAGTGAACCATCCGGTCAGGATGATTCTGATCCTCCAAATGGGTCTTGTCGAAGCCTATCAACAAAAGGTCGTCAAAGTCTCCGGGCTTTTCTTGGAACATGGGAATGATGGGGATTTTCAACTTTCCGTTGCCGGGAAACTGATTGCGAAGCAGCGCCTGACTGGTTCGGTAATTGTAATTTTCTTCGGTCATAAATAGGCCTCCTGTGTGAAGTAAGGAATAAGTCCTCCTACATACAGGCTCCCGATTGGAAAAAGTTATACAGTTTCGCGCCGCAACATGAGCAATTTTAAATCAGCAATAAAAAGACGGAGTATCACGAAAGAATCTGTAATTATTCAAAGCAGAAACAATTTTCAGAATTCGCATCTGAGTTTTATGCAGTGCAGAACCTTACCACCCCTTCATGGTCATGCCGCCCCGGGACCGGGTTTGTTCTTCTTCGTGGTTGTCTGGCTGATGGCCCAGAGCGATCCGCAGCTTCTGGAGCTCTTGCATCTGCTTGCAGTCGATGTGCAGCCTCGGCTGTGCAGTCACGGCAGCCGCATTGTGCTGGAAGATATAGCTCACGTGAAAGTGCATAGCCGCTGCGATGTCATTGTGGTGAGCACGGAGCAAAGCCCGCCATGCCTGTGCGTTGTTATAGCCGAGACGCTCCGCGCGAGGCTGCATTGCGATGTACTTCAGATAGCCGTCCGTTTGCTGCACCTGTTTCCAGTATTCCTCCAGTATCAGGGTGATGAGTGACGACGCATGAGCTTTTGTTGGCTTCTGCACATAGTCCTCATACTCCAGCAGCTCTTTCACATCCATGAAGTCTTTCGTCGGCTTTGTGATAAGCTGGTCCTGCTTGCGGGTAGGCCGACGGTCATTCGGAATGATCTCCGTCACAATATACCTCTTGTAGCTGATCTGCTTTTTGAGCACCTGCAGCTGACCGTCGATGGCTGACTGGATCGCTGGTGAGAGCAGCACGCTACTATCGTCTGATGTCAAGTAGGCCGTGTAGAAGTTCGCCGCCTTTTCCACGGACTTGCTCATGCTGCAGCAGCTGGCATCGCTCTGCCAGCGCTCGATTTTCTCCCGGGTTTTCGGCTGCAGACGAAGCTGGAGCCGTTCCTTCTCTGTTACGGAATTTCCCCTCCTTTCCAATAAGATGTCATGAAAAACGTCTGTTTTCTAAGGGATTTGTGCCTCTCTGATGACAGATTCATGACAAATTCCAATTGACTTTCATTGCCTTTTGGCAGTGTGAGGCGGGGAACAATCTGATTTTCCCGCGCAAAACATGCGGCAAACCAGTCCCGTTTCATGTGTTCAGCCTAGCCCGGGGATAATCATGAACCCATTTAGGAGCATTTTAAAAGCTGTCTGGATATCCGGGTCCCCGGCTCCAAACAGTCGGGCAGCTTTTGGACGGAAGGCCGAAACGGTATCCCGCAAAAGATCTATCCCTGGTGCTTTTACAATCCTCTCACTGTACACATGGTTTTTTGTGCTGAGGAGCACCTTTCTTTGATCGATGCGGCATAGTTTCAGCCTGACATGTGCCGTTCCGCTTTCAGGCGGACACAGAACAGAAACGTCACAGGCAGAAGTCACGAGGCAGGCGGAATACCGAGCCAGTACCTTCCCGACACAACAGCACACAACAGAGCGGGAACGGGTATGAGCGCAGGCCCCTTTTTCACGCACGGGGCCGCCGGCCTGCGTCCGTCAGTCTCCAGCAATCCTGCGCTTTCTGGATTTCATAGCGTGCAGGAGAAAAGTGAAGCCAGATGGATGTATGAGAGACTATTGGCCTTTTATATAAGGTTACCCGAAAATAAAAACAAAAAATTTTTATTGGAGCTTTGCCGTACCGGTATCAAGGATGCAATGCCTCATATACCAGATTCCGTTGTCAGCGTGTCAGCCTTTTAAAAAAGCACGCACATTGTCTACACCCCCATGCCGCAGGACTTTGAGATATGTACCTTTTCTCAGCGCCTGATATAAAATAGCCACACTAAAATAGCCACACCCTTAGGTGTGGCTATTTTTATATGTCACAGGGACTTCCAGACGTTCAGTGAAAATGTCTGACCGTGCATAAGTGCCGCCTGCTCTGCAGATGCAGAAGGTTTTTGTAAACATATAACAAAAAAGCACTTACACATTTACACAAAATGACGTTTTTGAAAAAAAGCCAAAAATCCTCCCCTGTCATGTGAAAAACAGGCGTTCCAAAAATGCCGGGTGTTCGATAAAATAATCACAAAGAGGTATATGTGAGGGGGGAGAACTGCATGGAGTATATCTTGGAAATGAAGGATATCAGCAAAACCTTCCCAGGCGTCAAGGCGCTGGACCATGTCCAGCTGCAGGTACGGCCGGGAGAGGTCCATGCGTTGATGGGAGAAAACGGAGCCGGTAAATCGACCCTGATGAAAATCCTGATGGGGATTTACACCAGGGATGCCGGTGGTGAGATCCTGTTTGATGGCAAGCCCTATATGGTTTCCAACCCCAAGGAAGCCATGGACATGGGCGTGGCCATGATCCACCAGGAGCTCAATCCCATCTTGGATATGACCGTATACGAAAACATCTTCGTAGGACGGGAACTGCGCAAGAACGGTCTGGTGGACAAAAAGGCCGAGATTGAACAGGCTCAGAAGCTGATTGAGGAGTGCGGACTGCACGTCTCGCCCAAGGAGACGCTGCGGAACCTGACAGTTGCCCAGTGCCAGCTCATCGAGATCATCAAGGCGATCTCCGTCAACGCCAAGGTTATCATCATGGATGAGCCCACTGCCGCCATCACCGACCGGGAAGTGGAGCTGCTGTTTGGACATATCCGCCGCCTGAAGGAGAAGGGCGTTGCCATCATCTACATCTCCCATCGTATGGCGGAGATCTTTTCCATCTGCGACCGGGTCAGCGTCTACCGGGATGGACAGTACATCGGGACAGGCACCACAACGGAGCTGGACGAAGGCCAGCTCATTAAAATGATGGTGGGACGGGAGATCACGGATGTGTATCCAAAGCTGGAGGCGGACATCGGCGAGGTCGTCTTTGAGGCAAAAAACATCGTCCGGGCCGACAACAAGGTCAAGGGCGTGAGCCTGTCCGTCCGCCGCGGTGAAATTCTGGGAATCGGCGGGCTGGTGGGCGCTGGGCGCAGCGAGCTGGTGGAAGGCATCTTTGGCATGCACGCCCTTTCACAGGGAGAGATTTTTGTCCACGGCAAGCGGGTGAAGATCTCCTCTCCGGAGGACATCATCAAACAGGGTGTTGCGCTTATCACCGAGGACCGAAAGGTCACGGGACTGAATCTCAGCGGCACGGTCAACGACAACATTGCCATGGTGGCCATCAAAAAGCTCCTGACCCACGGACTCTACAACAAGGGAAAAGCCCGCCGCGCGTCTGAGGAGTATATCGAAAAGCTCAACATCAAGACTCCTTCCGCAGACCAGATCGTTGGAAACCTCTCCGGCGGCAATCAGCAGAAAATCGTCATTGCAAAGTGGCTTTTGAACGATCCGGACATCATCATTCTGGACGAGCCCACCCGCGGCATCGACGTGGGTGCCAAGCGGGATATCTACCTGCTGCTGGGCAATCTGGTGCGCCAGGGCAAGGCGGTCATCATGATCTCTTCGGAGATCCCGGAACTGATGGGTATTTGTGATCGGATTATGGTCATGTGCGAGGGCAACTATTCCGGAGAGGTCAGCCGGGAGGAATTCTCCCAGGAGCGGATCATGACGCTGGCCTCTGCCATCAAGGTGTAAAGGGAGGAAGAACTATGAAAGAAAAGAGTCGTGCAAAATCGCTGATCAGCGAATACTTCATCTTCGTGATTTTTATTGCGCTGGTGGTGGTGCTGACCTGCCTGAAGCCCAGCTTCATCCAGCCTGCCAACCTGGTCAATATTCTGAAGCAGGCCTCTATCAACGGCATTCTGGCATTCGGCATGATGTTCGTCATCATCGCGGGCGGCTTTGATATGTCAGTGGGCTCAACGGTCGCGTTCACCGGCATCCTGGCCGCCATGCTGGGCCAGGGACAGTATCCGATCTTCGTGCCGCTGATCGTAGCCATGCTGGGCGGCCTGGCCGTGGGCGTTGTCAACGGCGTGGGCGTTGCCGTGGGCAACCTGCCTCCGTTCATCATGACACTGGGAACCATGACGGCGGTCCGTGGTCTTGCCCTCCTGATCTCCGACGGCAAACCCATCATCGGAATCAGCGAATCGTACAAGGCTGTGGCGGCGTCTTCGATCTTCGGCATTCCCATGCTGGCGGTCTTTCTGGTGATTACCATTCTGCTCTGCTCCTTCGTGCTGTCGAAGACAGTCTACGGCCGCCGGGTATATGCCTGCGGCGGAAATCTGCTGGCAGCGCAGGTCTCCGGCATCAACACCACCAAGATCCGCATCTCCACCTTTGCCATCGCGGGGCTTCTGGCAGGCCTGAGCGGCTTTTTAATGACCTCCCGTGTTACCATTGCCCAGCCCACAGCGGCTGAGAGCTATGAGATGGATGCCATCACGGCCTGCGTGGTGGGCGGCGTCTCTATGACCGGCGGCGTGGGCAAGCCTTGGGGCGTGGTGATTGGCTGTCTGTTGATCACGGTCATTGCCAACGGTCTGGACATCATGGGCGTGTCTTCCCACTGGCAGAAGATCGTCAAGGGCGCCATCATCGTACTGGCTGTGCTGATCGACGTGAAGGGCAAGAGCAAGAAACGCTGAACGGTATTGAGAGAGGGGCGTTCCCCGTCCTGCTCTTGATATATATCGAAATGAACCAAACATTTCAAGGAGGAAAGAACATGAAAAAGAAGAAGTTTCTGGCTCTGCTGCTGACCGGCGCCATGGCGCTGGCCGCCCTCACCGGCTGCAGCAGCGGCACCGAGACCACCGAGGAGAGCACTGGTGGGGATGCGTCCGCCGAGAGCGGAGACGGCGCCTATAAGATCGCCCTCATCCAGCAGCACCAGACCAACGCGTTCCAGATCGGCGTCACCGAGGGCGCACAGGCGAAGGCCGATGAGCTGGGTGTGGAGTTGAACATTCTGAGCGCCGATCAGGACGCTGCCAAGCAGATCAGCCAGATCGAGCAGTGCGTGTCCGAGGGCTATGACGCCATCCTGTTCGAGCCCGTGGATCCCGATGGCCTGCGCGACGCCGCTAAGGCCGCTGCCGACGCCGGCGTCATCATGATAAACATCGTATCCGCCTGCACCGACTGGGAGTCCGCCGGCATCTCTGCCGTGTCCTGCGGCGACAACGTCAAGGCCGGCGAGAATGAGATGCAGCATGTAGCGGATCTGCTGGGCGGCAAGGGCAACATCGCCATCCTGACCGGCCCCTCCTCCACCACCGACACGACCGCACGCCTGGAGGGCTATCGCAATATTCTGGCCAACTATCCGGACATGACGGAAGTGATTGCTCCCGCGGACTGCGCATGGGACACCGCCAAGGCCCAGTCCACCGTGGAGAGCTGGCTGTCTGCCTATGATCTGGACGCCATCGTCTGCCAGAACGACGGCATGGCCGTGGGCGCGGGCAACGCCGCCGGTGCCAACAGCGGCATCGTCATCACCGGCCTGGACGGCACCCCCGACGGCTATGAGGCCATCAAGGACGGCCGCATCACCGGCACCGTGGCGCAGGACGGCGGTCTGATGGCTTCCAGCGGCGTGGAAGCTGCTGTCACCCTGCTGGACGGCGGCACGCTGGAGAACAATCTCATCATCGCGGACAGCGTGTGGATTGACTCCTCCAACGTGGCGGATTACGAGTAAGCTGCCAAAAGCGACAAATTGATCCGCTGATTCTCCAAAAATTCTTGGCAAATACCGAGAAATAGCGTATAATGACAGGGAAAGGGAAAACGGGTTCGTTTTCCCTTTCCTTATCAGAATCTGCGTGGGAGGTGCTGCGGATGCTGCGGGTCGTTTTGGCCGATGACGAAAACAAGGTGATCCTGCTGATGCAGAAGCTGATCGACTGGGAGGCGCTTGGCTACGAGATCGCAGGCACCGCCAACGATGGACTGCGGGCATTGGAGCTGGTGCGGGAAAAGCAGCCGCATCTGCTGATCACGGACGTCCGGATGCCCGGCTGCGACGGCATCGAACTGATCCAGAGGGCCAAGGCCCTCCAGCCCAAGCTGCATTTCATCGTCATCAGCGGATACCGGAAATTTGAATATGCCCAGAACGCGCTGAAATACGGCGTGGAGGACTATCTGCTCAAGCCCCTCAAGCAGGAGGAGCTCACCGGCATTTTGCTGCGCCTCAAGGAGAAGATGGGGCAGGAAGCCGCGCTGGAATTCCAGCTGAAAAGGAGCGGAGAACACCAGCAGGAGTTGCTGCTGGACGCCCTGCTGGGAACGGCGGAGCGTGGCACCTCCTTTTTGAGCGCCGGGCAGGCCAACGGGGAGTATGGATTTCACTTTGGGAGCGGCACTTACGCCGCCGCAGTGATCCGGGTGGATGTGCCCGATGCGGAATCCTATCAGGACGGCTACCGGATCCTGCTGCGCCATGCGCTGGAAATCGTGCGGCGGGAGAGCGGCCTGCTGACGGAGGAGTTCGCGGCCTCGCTGGGCCATGCCGGGATCGCAGTGTTGCTGTACCTGCGGGCCTATCATGCGGTGGAAGTGACGCAGTGCTTCACCAAAATCCGCAAGGAGATCGAAAATCAGCGGGACTTGTTCTGGAATGTCCAGGCCACCGTCTGCCTGGGCAGCCGGAGGGACTCTCTGGAGCAGGTGGGGGAATCCATGCGGGAGGCGCTCTGGCTGTGCAGGGATCGGCTGTGCCGGCCGCAGTCCTGGCGGGATGCCGCGCTGGAGATGCCGGATCTGGCCCGGCGGTATCAGATGGACGCGTCCCGGAAAAAGAGCTTTCAGGTGGCGGCCGAGTGCCTGGATGAGGTGCGCTTTGTGCAGGAGCTGGAGGAGAGCTGCCGGACGGTGGAGGCGCTGCCGGACCTGAACGGGCAGATGGTGGAGGACTGGTTCCGCCAGGTTCTGGAGGCATGCCTCTACGGAATGCGCCAAAGCGGTGAAACGGAAGCGCCCCTGGAGGAGGAGATGGATAAGCGGTTCTGGCACTGCACGGACATGGCGGCAGTATACCGGCTGCTGCGGCAGGGCATCCAGGCAGAGATCCAGCGGCTGAAGGAGGCGAAAGCCCTGCGGGAGATGCGGCCGATCACAGAGGCAAAGCACTATATCCAGCAGCACTATCAGGAGGCCCTGCGGCTGGAGGATGTCAGCACCGCCGTGGGCTTCAACGCCACCTATTTTTCCACACTGTTCAAAAAAGAGACCGGGCAGAACTTCATGGACTATCTGACGGAGCTGCGCATCAGCAAAGCTAAGGAGCTGCTGTGCGGTGAGGAGCTGTCTGTGCAGGATGTGGCAGAGCAGGTGGGGTACCGGGATCTCAAATACTTTTCCAGATTGTTCAAAAAGCTTACCGGTGTGAGCCCGTCAGATTATAAGAAACTTTATAAGTAGGTGATACCATGTGGCCGTGGACGGACTGGAAACTGCGGCGGGCGCTGCGGCGCTACCGGCGGGAGCGGGACCTGGAGGCCGTTTTGCAGATGGACTGGCACCGGGATTTGGATCTGAGCGCATTTTTCACAGATGTGGAAGAGCGGCTTCACGGAGAGGAGATCACCAGACTGCGGCAGAAACAGGCGGAATATCTGGCGCTGCAAAACCAGATCAACCCCCACTTCCTCTATAACGCCCTGGAGGCCATCCGCACAGACGCCCTGCTGGCGAACTGTCCGGATATTGCCGAGACCACGGAGGCTCTGGCGACCTTTTTCCGATACACCATCTCCAATGTCCAGGAGTATGTGACCTTTTCAGATGAGCTGGACAATGCGGAAAACTACTTTACCATCCAGCGCTGCCGATTCGGTGACAAAATCTCTCTGGAACTGGAGCTGGAGAACGAGCGGCTTTTGGAAGTGCGGATGCCGAAGCTCATCCTGCAGCCTCTGGTGGAGAACGCAGTATCACATGGGCTGGAGGGCAAACTGGGCCACGGCACGGTCCGCATCATTGTGGAAAACAGCGACCGGACATTTTTCCTGCGGGTGCGGGACGACGGCGTAGGGATGCCGGACGAACAGGTGGAGCGGCTCAACGCGCAGTTCGGCGGAGTTGGGGGCGCGGATATGACCCAGCCGTGCGGAGGAATCGCCCTGCGGAATGTCAACAGCCGCATCCGGCTCATGTTCGGAGAGGACTACGGCCTGCATTTGTTCAGCGCCGCGGGCGTTGGCACGGAGTGCTGCGTGACGTTGCCGCTGCGTTTCCGGGAGGCGTAGAACCGTGAGAGAGGAATTGATCCGGGTGGAGAACGGCTGCTTCCGCAGGGAGGACGAATTCTACCGTTTTGAAATCTCCATTTCCCGGGGGGAGTGCATCGGGGTCTATGTGGACGACCATTTTACCTCCGGCACCGCATATCTGGACCTGTTCAAGGGCGGCACACACCTGGAGCGGGGACGGGCCTTTTCCTGCGGCCGTCGGGTGGGCCCGCTGGAACTGGAACGCTGGATCCTGCAAAACGCCAGGATCGTGAACTGGCACCGGTTCCATTCGCAGGAGCTGACGGTGCGGGACTTCCTGCTGGCGCTGGACCGTCCGGCCGGCTGGCCGCAGAGATGGGGCGCGGTCCGGCGCCTGCACAGTCCGGAGAGCCAGGAGATCCGGCAGCGGATGGAACTGCGTGTGCCGCTGGAGAGCCGGCTTGCCGACCTCTCCCTGCTGGATTATTACCGCCTCTGTGTATTTCGGGTGTGGTTCTGGCGGGGAGAGTTGCTGGTCCTGGACCGGATCACAGAAATCCTGCGGCGGCGGGATGTGGAAAAACTGATGGAGTGCGTACAGCTGCTGCTGCGCCAAGGGACGGCGGTATTCCTGCTGGATCTGGACGAGACATTCATGTACCGCTACTGTGACCGGATCGACGTCATCCGGGACCGCAGGACCTGCTATCGGCTTTACCCGGAGGAGTACGGGGAGCAGCTCTATGCAGTTCTGGGCTGGAAGCCCCGGGACCGCGGAGCGGAGCATACAGAGTGCCGCTGGGAAGACAAGCAGGTGCTGCGGCTGGAGGGTCTCACTTTTCCGGGAATGGCGCCGCTGACCTGCCAGATTCACAGCGGAGAGATCGCCTACTTCCGGGACGAGAACTACACGGCTGCTGCCAGACTCCGGGAGTGCTTTCTGGGCGGCAGGAACTGGCTGAGTGGGATGCTGTGGCTGAACGGGCAGGCACAGACACATGAAGAGATGACAAAGCAGATCGGCACGGAGATCGGGATTCAGACCGAACGGCCGGACCGTCCCGGCGGTGTATTGTTTGACAACCTCACCGCGCTGGACAACCTGACGACCTGCCTGCTTCCCAAGGCCGGATACCGTCTGGTTCGCCGGCGGGTCGCGGAGAATATTTTGGAGGAGGCCTCCAGATGGTTTCCCCGAGAGGATCTGCTGCGGCCTCTGCGCACTTGGTCCTTACCGGCGCGCCTCCGGTTCTCCTATTTCAAATGGTATCTGCTGAATCCGCAGCTGCTGGTCTGCTTTTTTCCCTTTTCCGGGCAGGAGACGGCGCATCATGAACTGATTATCGACCTGCTGGTTGCCTGCGCAGAACGCGGGATGGCGGTTTGGGTCATCTCCTCCAACATTGACGCGATCTGCGAAAAGACGGAAAACCAGGAATTTCTCCAGCGCCTGCGAACCATCAACTGACTTCCATGGAAAACCGGCGGCAGACTTGTGGCACAAAGACCTCCTTTTTCCTCCATCCAGCATTTTTTGCTGCAGGACGAAAGGCATCCGCAGAATTTTGCATGGCGCGGCAGTTGCCCGCCGGTGTCGGCACATGCCCGTTGGCGGTGCCCCGGCCCGCCATGCAGCGCTATTCATGGGTTTTATCCCCATTTCAGATACCCGCCGAAAAGCGTTTAGCTGCCTTGCGGCAAGCCGGACGCTTTTCTTTTTCCCCAAGCGGGTGAGAAATCGTTCCCAGAACCACCTTCCCAAAGACCAGCAGGGCGGATTGCAGCTGCCGTAATACTGCTCCCAGCACACTGCGTACACCTGCCACCCGGAAGCTGCAGGCGCCGCTCTCATAGATGGGCGCCCGCACCATCTCCCAGGGCGGAGTGACAGAGGAAAAGGTCTGGTTCTCCCTGGTGGTGGTCAGTGTGTCCGGTCCCATGGGAGCAGATCCACATTTTTATCCCTCCGCCAGTGAGATCCGGATACAATACCGCCACATGGGATGTGGGGGCCTGAAGCCCGCGTACTTTGGCGCAGTGCCCTCGTTCTTCTGGCGCCGGTTGTTGGACCAGTTCACCGCCACAGCGCCGCCCTGACGGAGCGTGATGGTCCGACCGCTCTGTGGGATCACCAGGAAGGGAGCCTGTCCCACAGCAAAGTTAAACCGGAGGGCGGTGCTCTCTGCGTCGGGAAGGCGCGCCACGGTAAGGCCATTCGCGTTTTCCACATTCTGGCCACCGTTGAGAGCCACCAGGGCAATGCCGGCACGGCCGGGAGGAGCAGCCCTGGCATACATCCCACGTCCGCGTTCTGTGCCGGTTCAGTGTGATGGTGATTGATGGATATGGAGAGCTTTGCTTTTCGCTCCGGTCTGCTCCACCTCCACATCGGCCCGCGCTCCCTGTAGTCGATGCCGGAAGGCCCCTCGTCCGTCAGGGCGTTCACCATCAGCGGCTGGATGCCGCCGGTGAAGGAGATGTCACCATTGTCCCAGGGGTCGGCCGGATTATAAAAGCTGTCCCGCTGTTTCTCTGCGATGTCCCGCTCTGTAAAGTAGGCAGCCTGGACATGGGCCAAGTATTTTTCGATGTCCAGGACCAGTTTCAGCTCCTCCGGAGTGTAGTTCCCCCATCCACGGTGATCTTCTTATCTGTAATGAGATTGCCCCGGCTGTCCACCAGTCCATGGAACTCCAGCATGCGGTTGCGCATCAATCAGCCTCCACCGCGGCGTAGGCCGGGGGCAGCAGCGCCAGCGGGAGGAGATGGGGAACGGCTGGCCTGGCTGGCCCCTCAAGTTTACACGGGCCATTCCGCCATCAATTCCATTCCGCAGAGCACGGCCGCTGCCGCGCAGCGTCAATGTCCGGGGTACTTGCCGCTGGCGCAGATCCGCCTCCGGGGCCTCGGCCAGCTCCTCCCGCTGCACTGGTTTAAAGAGATATTGAATGGGGTGGCCTGATAGCCCGCCTTCAAATATGCGTTGCTGCGGTGGTGATAAAAAAGACTCCCGCCCTCTCGTCCCAGGACCGCAGCTCCCAGGCAAACTCCATGCCGCTCTTGCCAGCCATACAGATGTCCAGACAGAACAGGTTGAACCACGCCCCCTTCCGCATCGTGGCTTCCAGATTCTCCGTGCTGGAAAAGGGCCTCCCCTCGTGCTCCACGTTCCGTCCCCGCAGGATATCCTCCTGTATGGCGCAGATTCCTCCCTGCATGGGTGCCGAAAGAGTCCGCAGCATACAGCAGGTCGATGCAGAGGAGAAATTGTGCCCGTCAAATGGGTCAAAAACAGCGTCAAATTTACCGCCACGCCAGACTACCCCAACGCCATTTACATCTGCAACACCAGCGGGCAGACCTACAGTCTGGTGACGATTCTGGAAGTGGACGAATAAAAGGGAAGCCCCCCGGAAATCCGGGGGGCTCCGCTTTGCTTGAGAAACTTTTGAAGCTATACTGCTTAGTCAGCCTGGCTGAGATTTACAGTATACTCCACAGAAGCGCCACTGCCAGCGTTCTCAACCGTGACAGTAATCACGATGGGAGTAGGCGTCAGATCGCTCACATTACCCAGCTTCGGAGTCAGCTGAGCAGCTGCCGCAGCTGCATTAGTACCCTTATCAATCCGCTCGGCAGATCCATCCGGGAAAGTAATCAGGATGGAGTTATCCTCCAGCAGATCTTCTGCCAGAACAAACAAGCCAGTGCCGCTTACATCGGTCCAATCAGATACGGTATTGTTGAGAACAATGTTCAGAGTGTCGCCGCTCCGAGTGATGGTCGCACCAGTGGGAGTACCAGGATTATAGGCATCCACAATGTCCGCGATATCTTCCTCAGTCATGTAGTTGGAAACACTCCTCACCATGATGGCCTCGGTCGCCTCGATCTCATAGGTGTCGTTGGCAGCCGCGCGGACCAGCTCACCGTTCACGGTGTAGTCGCCAGCGGTGGTGAAGGTCAGCTCCACAACCTCACCGTCGGCAATGTAGTCGCCGTCGGAAACGGTCTTGCCGTTGACCTCGGCGGACACATCGGAGGTGATCGTGCCGTCAATATCCAGCTCGTAGGCGGTGACAAACTCACGGTCCTTGTTGGTGTTGCTCACAGTCACCTTGCCGGTGCTGGGAACGGTCAGCAGACCTCTGTTGCTGCCTCCAATGAAGCCATCGGGATTCTCATTGATGTCGAAGTAGTTGCCAGCGGGAATGTTGGTCAGATTGGCGGCATCACCCTTGTCGGGATAGCTGACAACCTCGCCGTCAATGCTGATGGCCACGACCTCGATCTGAGTGAAGTTCACGCGGTACATGTCGCCGTTCTCCAGGGTGACATAGCCCATGAACTTGTTCAGGCGATCCACGGGAGCGCCCAGCAGGTCCTCGATGGCGGCCTTGATCTCGCTGTCGCTCATGGACTTCTCATAGTAGCGCAGCTCGATCCCCTTCGTAGTCGGATTCCAGGAAGCGGGCAGGAACTCACCCTCGGGAACCGTGGGATTGCTCACATCAGAGCCAGCCTTGGCTTTGTCGTTGATCACGATGCTGGTGGCCACGCCGTTATCCAGGATCGCGCTCACCTCGACCACGCCGGTGCCGAAGGTGCCCTGGGCATTCATGTCGCGCAGAGCCTTCTCCAGGCCGTTGTAGCCGGTGTAGGAGTCATCCACATCATCAAACTCGTTGCCCTTCTTGTCGGCCAGGGACAGAACCACCTTCACCTCGGGAGACACGGAGAAGCCCTTGGTGGCGTTCCGGTCGGTGTACAGGGTGCCGTTCTTGAAGGTCAGCTTCTCAACAGTGTTGGTGTCGGACAGCAGGACGGTGTCGAAGTCCTCAACGGCGTCCTCCACGTCCTCGACCTCGTCGACGAACTTGTCAGCAGCCTTGGAGAAGTCGATGGCCTCGACCTTACGGACATTGCCGTCAGCGTCATACTTGACCTCGAACCACTCGCCCTGAGCCATCTCACCCTGGTTCTTGGAGGCGTTGCCGATCCACTCCAGGGAGTCGCCGACCTCGGAGATCTCCACGAGCTCGCCGTTGACGACCACCTCGCGGGTCCAGGTCCACTCGGTCTCATCGTCGTAAGCCTCGCGGTTCACGTTGCTGCTGGTGACATAGACGTAGTTGGAGGAGGTGCCCTCGTTCTCGCCGATGGTGACAGCGGCGATCACATAGCCGTCATCATTGTAAAGGGTGTAGATCTCGGCGTCGGGAGCAATGTAGGTGTTGGGATCCTTATCGGGCTTCACGTTCTTGAGGTTCTCCATCACCAGGTTGACGTTCTTCACGCCGGTGGTGACGGACTCCACATCGTCCACGATCTGACGATACTCGCCGCCAGAGCCGCCAGTGGTATCCTCGACCTCAACGTTCTTCAGCTCCACGTTCAGGTAGACGGAGTCGTCGTTGCCGTAGACGTAGCTGCTGTTGTTGGCGGCCTTCAGGGACACGTGCTTCTTATCGATGGTAGCGCCATTGCTGCCCACATCCTGGGCATACTGGGCCACATCGGTGTCATCGTCGATGACGTTCTTGGAGGTGGACACAGCCACTTCCTTCAGGGTATACACGTTGTCGTTGTTGACCGTGTAGGTGCACCAGGTGTTCAGCTGAGACAGGTTCTTGCCAGTGGTGTCGATGTCGCTCTTGGTCATGTTCACGGTGACGGTATCCATGTTGCCGTCCATGAAGATGACGTTGGCGTCAGCGTTCCGCACAGACAGGTTGCTGTTCTTGCCGTCGATGCCGGTCAGGAACACGTACTGGTCGGGATCCTCGTTCTGCTCAATGCCGATCATGTAGCCGTAGGCGTCCAGGATCACATTGTAGGTGACGTCCTTCATATTGGCGTCGTCATACTGATCCAGCACTTCCTCATCATACATGACGGTGTCAGCGTAGTCATACTGGGTACCACCGGCGGTAACATACTTCTCCAGGCGGAAGTTGGAGATGCTGGTGTCGGACAGGACCTCGGGAGCGTCCATGGTCTGGATCACGCCCTGGGCGATGGTCACCAGGAACAGGTCGTTCTCAGCCACTTCCTCGATGGCGAAGTCCTCGCCGTCCACAGAGATGGTCTGCTTCTGGGGCTTATCCTCGTCAGCGGTCTTCATGTAGACGGGCTTGCGGCTGGTGCCGTTGTTGTCCACATAGTAGACATCCAGGTCCACGTCGTCGTTCTTCTCGTCGTAGTCCTCGGCGGCCTTGGCCAGATAGGTGTTGATGATGGCCACGGTGATCTCGTCGTCCTGGGTGTCCAGGAACACCTGGGTCAGCACGCCGTTGCCGGTCCGGCCGATGGTCTCGTCGTTCTTCTTCACCATGTCGGCCTTGCCGAAGGCGGCATCACCCAGATTCTCATCCTCGCCGTCCACATAGACGAACAGGGTGTTGTCATCAATGGCGGTCTTGCCCAGCAGGTTGTACAGGTCCTCGCCGGTGACCTTGGTGGTGTACTCGGCCACCATCTTGTCGAAGTCCACATAGGTGCCGATCTCGGCCTTCTTCCAGGTCCAGGTGTGGGCCGGACGGCCGAAGTCGTCGGCGGTGTCCTTCAGAGCCAGGTCGGGCTGATACTTCTCAGCGAACTCAACCGTCCAGCCGTTCTTCACGTTGTCGGTGGCGTCGTTGATAGAAGTGGCAGCGTCGTGGATGTTGCTGGTCACGTAGGTGGGCTTGGAAGCGCCGATAGCAACAGTGGCGCCGTTGACGGTGACGTCGGTGCCCTTGTTTTCATACTCCACCAGGGTGGCTTTCAGAGCGTTGACGGCATACAGGCAGGCCTCCTCACGGGTGGCGGCACGGGTGCCAACAAAGTTCTCATTGCCCTTAGTCAGACCGGCCTCGATGGCGCGGGAGGCCACATTGACGGTCCAGTTGGTGCCGGTGAAGCCCTCGATGGCGCTGTCATAACCCAGAGCGGTCAGCAGCATTTTCAGGAAGGCAAAGCCGGTCAGCTGCGCAGAGGGCCGGAAGGTGCCATCGGCGTAGCCGTCGATCAGGCCGGACTCCACGCAGTAGGCGATGTAGCCGGCAAAGGTGGAACCCACGGGCACGTCCTTAAAGGGCGCGGCCTGGGTGCCCAGGGCCTCAGCCGTGGTCTTGCCAAGCATCATGCAGGCGATGATCTTGGCGGCAGCGCCACGGGTCAGGGTTCCCTGGGGCTGGAAAGCACCGCCGGCATAGCCGTCGATGATTCCCATTTCGGACATCACGTTGACAGCTTCCGCATAGGCTTCGCCGCTGAGGTCTTCGCTGTCTGTGAAGTCCTTGGCACCGGCGCTGACAGTGACCAGAGACATGGTCATCACCAGAGCAAGCACCAGAGAAAGGAACTTCTTCATTGGGATTTCTCCTCCTTTTGAAATTTGCGGTGGTCCGCCGCGGCCTCCGGGCCCATTCGATGCCTCCGCCGGCGCTAGCCCTGCCGGCGCATTCGCCGAAGAGTCGCATCCGCCCCGGCGTCCCCGCTGAGGCAACTCTATCCAAACTTCTCTAAAAAGTCCACAGTTTCAGCCCGTTTTTAATCCAAACGAAAACTTATGGACGCAATACGTTTTGAATTTGTTATATTTTGTAACCTTGGCGCGGAGAATAAAAGAGGCGGCGAAGCCCTTCGCCGCCCCTCATTGAATCTGCTTCTGCCCAGGCTGCTTCGCCAGATAATACCGCTTTTCAAACTGCAGCAGCTGGCCGTCCCTCACCATCCGCCGCAGGATACCTGCCGTCTTGCGCTTTCCGACGTGCAGGAGCTCCGCTACATCCTGGCAGTAGGCAAACCCCGCCTCCTGCAGATAGGCTGAGATCACCTCCCACTGCTTTTCCTCCGGCACCACTGTTCCGGGGAGATAGTATTTCTTGCCCACCTGCTCCAGCTCCCGCCGGCCAACCAGCCGGCGAAGGCGGAGATATGCCGCAGTGTCCGACAGATTCAGCAGCGCCATCACATCCCGCCGGGTGATGCTGCCATGGGCCCGGGTCCACTCCAGCAGGGTCTGGTCGTCCTCCCGCTGTCCGCCTGCCGCCCGGATGTCCCGGAGCGTGATATTTTCCAGACCTCCCCGGATCAGCGCCGTCTGCACCACCTTGGACAGCCGGGCCAAATCCATAGGCCGCCGGGACTGGGGGGAGAGCAGCACATGGGGATCCTCCCCAGGGGAGCGGACCTTCTGCACTTTTTCCAGCAGCCGCCGCACGGCATTGGTCAGCAGCATGTCCCGCTCCGGCAGATGCAGCAGCCCCCGCTCTAAATCCACCTGGTCCCAGGTGAGATTCACCAGCTCCTTGCCCTGCACGCCCATTTGCCAGCTCATCCACAGAGCAATGCCCGCGGCGGAGCTGTCCTCCTTTTGAAGGACCTGCCACAGACGGAATTCATCGAATTGCTGCCCTGCCTGTGTTGAACGCTTTTTGTGCGGGGTGTCTCCGGCAAAGCAGGCTTGGAAGGTGGAGACCGACAGACCGCTGACCCGGACGGCATAGGGCCAGTCGTGCTGCTCCAGCTGGCGGAAAAAGTAGTCCCGCCGCAGATCTTTCAATTGGAGCTGAGGCAGGCCTCCCGCAGTCAGGGCATTTCTGGCAATGCGGGAGACGGACTCCGGCCGCAGAGGTTCCCGGAACTTATCGGAGATCACCACATAAGGAGACACCGCGCCGCCATTTTCGAAGCGGGCAGCGAGGCATCCGGCAGTCTCTTCCTCCAGCGGGACCGTCCGGTCCTCCAGAAACAGACTCCTCTCCTGGAAATCCACTTGGGCCCATTTCAGGGCGACGATCTCCTCCCGGCTGAGCCCCTGAAGCCAGGCCAGGCGGAGGATGAGCCCCGGCAGGTCCTCCGGATGCTGGTGCAGGAGCTGGCGCATATTCTGTTCATCCGGCTGGCGGAACTCGTTTCGCATAATGCCTCTCTTGGCGGGCGGCGGCAAAAGGTTATCCTTATGTAACAAATCAGAAGAATGATTTGGATTTCCGGATAACGCAAACGCTGCCCTCTCCCAGCCAATGGCTGGAAAAGGGCAGCTACCTTTTATCATCCTTCACCGCTTCCGCAAAAACTAAGTATATTACACTTAGAATTATAAGCATAACATTTCGTTTAAGTCAAGCATTATTATGCGTAAACTGATGATATTATATTGAGGAGTATATCATCATGCAGGGAAAGAAGCCGCTGAACATCGCAATCGGAAGACGGATCCAGCAGTCCCGGGAGCAAGCTGGGCTGACGCAGGAGGAACTGGCAGAGCGGATTGACCGTTCCACGCAGTTCATCTCCACAATCGAGCGGGGGTTGGCCGGCCCCTCTCTGGAAACTGTGATTCATCTTTGTGAAGTTCTTGGAACCTCCACAGAGTGGATCCTGCGGGGCAGGGCCCTCCTTCCGGACTCCAATCTGCTGGCAGCCTCCGTTATGGAAAAGCTCTCCGGGCTCTCCCCTGCCCAGCTGCTTCTGGTTGACCGAATGACCAGCGATCTAATCAAATTGCTGCAAATGAAGGAGAGCGGTGACGAATGAGCTCCTCTCCCTCCAATATGGAGGAATTGATAGACGCATCGCCTTCCCCGCAGCACCGCTGCATGAAGTTCACAGGCCGGCTGCAAAGTCTATGGCCGTTGGCCTGTCAAGATAAGACCGGGAGCCATTCTCCGGTGTTATGCCCCCCGGAGATCATCAGTCCGGAAGTATATCCCATCGGCCAGCCGCTCTTTACAAACGCTTCCTTACACAGAATGCTGAAACATAGAATTCCTTAGAACAAGAAACGCTCAGATGGGTGCATAGAAGCAGCTCCTCCAGCTTACAGCGTGATCCGTACAGCAAAAGCCAGCACCGGACAGGAAATATCTTGCCCGGTGCTGGCTTTTGTGCTTCTTTACTATCTCTGCTTGAGGTGGGTCTGTCAGAACCATGTTGTCTGTCCGCAGCAGCTCTGCCCGGCTTTTTCAGGGCCTTTCGCCCGGGTCTTCACCAGAGTGCTCTTATCGGATGCCCGTTCCCATTTCTGGTACATATCTGATGGTATGCCATCTCTCACATCAGCCATCTGCTCATGTCCGCCATTATTCACGCTCCGCCTTGCTATGCGGCTGAAGAGCCGTGGGATGCTTTGCCTCAGAATACGCCCTGCTCCATCATGGCCTCAGCCACCCGCTTGAAGCCGGCGATGTTGGCGCCTGCCACCAGGGTGCGCCGGAGTGTAAACCGGCGCCTTTTGATCTTGTGCCCACTCTGGCTGGAGTCTGCAAAAGTATTCCTGCTCTGATGGCGGCAATGCAGCCCCCCCTTTCAGGACGGCAGTTCTTTTCTGCCCAGAAATAATGAAACAGGCCGTCGGCTGCAGCCGGCGGCCTGTTTTCAGTTTCTCCGGTTATTGATACAGCTTCGGGATCCGAAAGCTCTGCTCGCCATTTGCCTCATCCGTCACGGTTCCGGCCGGGAAGTAAATCACCGGATTTCCCTCCTCGTCCACCTCGAACTTCGTGGTCCCGCCGATGGTCACATAGTCGCTCAACGGCGTGTTGTCCTCAATCGGGAAGTAGCGGACCTCCGGGTCCTTGTCCATGCGGTTGGCCATCTGCATCGTGATCGTCTCCGTCAGGTAATTCACATAGTCCTCTCCCAGGAGCTCCTCCAGCGTGACGTCCTCCTGCTGGGCAGACGGTTCTTCCGTCTCCGGCGCAGCCGCCGATTCCTGCGGCGGAGTCTCCGGATCCGTCCCCTCACTCTCCGCGGCAGACGCGCCGCAGGCAGTGAGAAGCAGCATACAGAGCAGCAGTGTGAGGAGCGTGGAAATCTGCATCCGATTCTTTTTCATGATGAATTCCTCCATTCCATATTCATCCGCAGCACCCGTCCGGGCGCCTGTTCCCTTTTGATACCGATACCATAAGCCCTGTTTCCGGCAAAGCAGCCGCAAAAAGGCATCATTGTTGCATCATTTCCCTTCTGCGGCACGGGAGGCCGGTTCCTTCCCGGAGAGGTCCCACACAAATCCCATCAGCTCCACACTGACGCGCCCGCTGCGGCCCTCCACCTTCCATCTGGGGCCGGGCCGTACTGTCAGATCTCCAGCCTGAGACCTCTGCGGAAGGCCTGTCCAAGCGCTTCCGCCGTGCCCAGGGAACCCCTTGCCGAGCGGAGTGTGGAGTCGATCCACACCGGCAGCCCCGTGCCCTTGTCCACCATCATCCAATGGTCATCCCGGTGCTCCGGGCCGCCCCGCAAATACAGCATACCGGCGGCCAGACTGCCGTCGGCCTGGATATACACCACGCCGCCTCCGCCTAGGCCTTGCTATGCTCCTCCGTCTGTTCCAGCAGTTGGGTGGCGGAATAGACGTCCAGCTCCGGATACCGGATGGTCCTGCCCAGCAGCTCCAGCTTTTCCGGCAGCGACGCCTCCCCCGCCGCCAGCCGCCTTTTGTCCCCTGCGGAAGAGCAGGTCAGTAATTTATTCCCACAATGGCCAGTCTGCCATCGACAACACTGAACACCACATTGGGCCTGCCGCTGGCGGACAGGGCAAATCCTGCCTTGCTGGGGGCCAGCCCCCCGGGGTCCGCCCCGGCGATCTCAGAGACCAGCTCTTCTGAGAAGATCCGGTCCGCTTCCAGTGCGATCAGGTCCTCCCGGGACTCCACAGATTCCCCTCCATCGGAAAAGCCGATGTACAGCGGATACGACGCCAGGTCCGCCAGCGCCTCCAGATCCTTTTCCGCCACTGCGGCCTGGATCTGCTCTGCAAATGCTGTAACAGCCTCCGTATCTATGGAAAAATTATCTGTATACTGGGGCGCTTCCGTATCCGTACCGTCCTCCTCAGGGGTCCGGCCCCCATCTTCTCCAGTGGTCTCCTCCGCGGGCTGCTCCGCCTGCGGAGAGCTGCCCCCCTCCGGCGAGGTGCTGCCGCTCTGGCCGCAGCCTGCGAGGGACAGGCACAGGAGCCCTGTTAATGCCAAGAAAATGAGCTTCTTCTGCATCGTTTATGATCCTTTCCTCAAGATGTTTGCCGGCGTCATCCTCTGTGGGACTCCGGCTGTCTTATAAGACGCCCCAAAGGGCAAAAAAGTTTTGGCGGCCGCTTTTCCTCTTCCACCCCCGGAGGATCACGCCTCCGGAATGTCGCCGGCGCGACCGCTGGCCACGAAGAGTCCCGATGCGCCATCGGAGGCCGTCAAAAGGCCGTGGGAGAGGCAAATGCCTCTCCCACGGCCTTTGGGGAATCAAATTCTGCCAGAGTACGCGCTTACTTGGTCACCTCGCCGCCGGGGGCAGAGTGAGCCGTAGACCAGGCGTGCTCCAGAGCCGCCCAGTCGCGCTGTTCCAGCTTCTCCGTCCACTTCTCGACCTTGTCACCGCTGACGGTCACCCAGGTGTAGTCGTGGCTGTTGGTCGCCTCCTGCATGTCGGCATAGAACCAGTCCTCCGGATTGTTGTCGGGCCAGGTGATCATCTCGTCCTCGTCCAGCAGCCGATCCTCATCCGGGCTGCGGCCCAGGGCGCGGTTCACGATCACGCAGGCCTGTGCCCGGGTGATGTTGGTGTTGGGGCGGAAGGTCCCGTCATTAAAGCCCTCGATCAGGCCCACGCGGGCTGCCGCCTCTACGTACTCGGTGTACCAGGCGTTAATATCCACATCGGTGAAGTATCCCTGGTAGTCCTCCCGGGTGGTCTCGAAAAAGCCCACCGCGATCTTGGCAAATTGGGCTCGGGTGATCTTGGCATAGGGCCGGAAGGTCCCGTCCGAGAACCCGTCGATGATGCCCATGTTGGTCAGGGTGGAGATGGCGTTGTTGCACCACAGGTCGGAGCTGCAGTCCGTGTAGTCGTTGACCTGGCTCCAGTACTCCTCCCGGGTGTCGTCCGTCAGCAGGCGGAAGAAGATGGTGGCCACTTCGCCCCGGGTGATGGTGCCGTAGGGCTGCAGCGTGCCGTCGGAGTAGCCGATGATATAGGAGTAATGGTCCTCCGTGTTCAGGGTGGGCCGGCTGCCGCCTCCACCGCCGCCTCCGGTGCTGCCGCCGCCCCCGCTGCTCTCCTTCTCGTACACCAGCACGAAGGGAGAGAAGCTGCCGGCAGTGAAGACCAGATGGTCGCCGTCGCGGGTAGCTTGGATCTTTTCCACGGTATGCGCGGTACCAGCCAAGTCGCCTGTGTCGCTGGCGCTCTCACGGTCCATGCCGGTATAGTGTACCAGGTAGAACGCGCCGTCCTCGTCGGCGTCGGTGGGCATGGGCCAGTAGATGGTCAGCGCCTGCTGGTTGCCCAGGGTTACCACGGTGTTGCCGTTCTGGGTGTCCACCAGGTCCAGATAGGCCATCTCGTACTGGGGGGCGGATAGCGTGTTGTCCGTGGCCGCGACTTTTGCAAGGGCGTCAGCGCCCATGGCGGCGTCGAACGCGTCGCTGTTGGAGACGCTGTCCACCAGCAGCTGCACGCGGCCGGGATCCACCTGGACCTCACTGTCATTGACATAATAGGTCACATTGCCGTTGTCAACGGCAGTGATCTGGTTCGCGTCCACAGTGTCGGCGCTGGTCACGATCTCGTTGGTGGAAGTGCCCTCGTCTGTGACGCTCTTGACCAAGAGATGGCCGGTACCGATATCAACGCTGCAGACGAGCGTATCACCGCCGGCGGAGAACACCGCCTGAATCTCGCTCTGGTTCAGACCGCCGTCGTAGATGGTCATCTCATAGTTGGCAGAAACAACGCCCTCTTCCATTCGGATGTTGTCGGTAGTGATGATGTTGCCGTCATCTGTGAACTGGAGCCGGACCTTGACGCCTTCATTTTCACCCTCGATTTGGTTCGGGCTCAGGCTATATACATAGCGGCTCACGTTGCCGGTTGCATCTCTCGAGTAGACGCCCTGGTCCATCAGATCCCAGCGGCGGATCGCCGCACCAGTCTCCTGGTCATAATAGTAGAAGCTCAGGTAGTCCGCCAGGTTTGCAGCCTGCGTCAGGTCCACGCCATGGCTGGTGAGCCACGCTTCCACAGAGTCGGGCAGATCGATGTGATAACCCGGCTCCGGCAGGCCCTGTTCCATGCTGCCGACAAAATCGCCCGCATCGTCCAGCACACCGCTGTATCCGGTTCCGCCGGTGTAGATCACAATGTCCGCCGGCGTGATGGTGATGGCATAGGGCTTCACCTCCACGGGGTCCGCCGGGACCTCCACCGGGGGATCCTCCGGATGTACCGTGTCCGTGACTACCACGGTGTTCACGATCTTCTGGTTCACATCGTCCAGTGAGGTCTGATAGCTGGCGTACAGCGTTGCATAGGTCCAGCCTTCGACAATAACCGGATTGGTGACCGTATTGCCCTCCTCATCTGTCAGCGTCACACCTTCCAACTTGTCAGTCACATCCAGGGTCAACGTCTCATCCGTCATGCTGGCAATGGTGATGGTCCAAGTGATGGGATCGCCCACGGTGACAGAGGTCTGATCCGGCTCTTTGATCACCATAAAACGGCCGTCTCCGGGATCGGGCTCGGGCTCTTCGGGAGTCGCCTGGAAATCCCAGCGCCCGTACAAAGTGGTGTCGGCATCGGTGGCAGAAATCGTTCCGCCGTAAGGGACACCGACTTTGTCATACCAGCCAATAAAATACCAGGTCCCCTGCTCGTCTGAAACCTGCAATTCACTGGGCGGCTGAATGGTGTAATCGCTGCCGGCAGCCAGTGTTTCCGTTTCAGGCAGTTCCACGCCCTCCGGGTGATCACCGGACCACGCATAGGTAACCGTGACCTGGGTCGGCACGACCCCTGCGGGGTGGAAGGTCACAACAAAGAGATCCCAATCCTCTACCGGGTCTCCGATCTTCGGAGCATCACAGTCCTCATAGTTGCAGGTCCAGCTGGGATCCCCATAGCCTGTATCAGGTGTTGCCTCCAAGATATCGCCTTCGGCCAGGCGATACTTGCCATCTGCATTAACCTCCACGATTGCCGTGTAGGTGGTCTGCCCATTGCTGAACGTGCCGTTTTCCGCAAGGAAAATCACCGAGATGGTATTCCCCGGCTCCTCTCCGACCTTCTGGAAATACGCTGTGAAGGTGGTGTCCTCGTCGTAGGGCAAGCCTGCCAGGTACTTCATTCCCGCGTTCGTGTCAGTTCTATGATAGTAGTCATCGGTCCACTCCACGAACTCACAGCCCTCTTCTGCTGTCGCCACAGCTCCCGTCGGAGAGGCCATGCCGGTCCGGTCTCTGGTGACGACTTCTTTCTCCAGGCTCACAAAGCCCATAGCGTGATCGGCACTGACATAGGTGAAGACAATCTGGTCCTTGTCGGGGGTCCCGTCGGGTTCGTCGTCGGGACCCAGCTCGTCGATGTCATAGTAGACGTCGATGGAGTTATGGCCTGCTTGGAGAGTCTCACCGCCTATGATCTCGACATTGTTCAGTTCCGCCCGGTCAAAGATGTAGGTGCTACCGTTATAAGACGTACGGTCAGTGTCATACAACCCGCTGACCGGCGTGCCTGTCGTGGACGATTCATTCTCGGGTGTGGTCTCTGTTTCTTCATTCCCATCTCGGTCCACATAATGGTACACGACAGTGTATGTGCACTCGTCGGGCGTCACCGTGCCGTCGGTGGTTGCGGTGAAGACAACGTTGTGCTCAGGCATGTAGAACAGGCCTTCAATAATGTCGCTTTCCTGAAGGTCATTTGTAGTCCATTCAGTAGCGTCTTCTGCCTGCTTCTTGATTACAACGGTTTCCCCGTAGGTGTAGGACTCTGGTTCAGCGTAGAGAGTCCCGTCCAGATAATAGGTTACGGTAAATTCCCGTTCTGTGCGCGTATACTCCGCTCTATACGTAATGTCCCCGGTTACAGTATCCGCTATTTCAGGAGACCATCCGGTAAACTCATACGAATAAAGTTCGCTGGGTTCTTTAGTCGGATCCTCAATTCTCGGTGTCTTATCGCCGTAAGCCAGCCCGGGAAATACGGTCTGGGAACTTGTTGTTGTGCCGCCATTCAAGTCGTAAGTCACCGTATAGCTGTTGAGCTGAGAGAAGCTGCCCTTGATCACAACAGCATGATCGGGCATTGTAAATGAACCTCCACTCAGCGCAACATCTTCAGAATACCAGCCGCTGAAGCGGTAATCTGTGACATCCGGCATCTTTGCCAGTTCCACAGTCTCACCGTACTTGTAGGTCTGTTCACCCGGCACCTCCGGCGCACCCGCAGGGACTGTACCTTCATACTCATACGTCACTGTGTACTCGTTCCGGTCGTAGTACAGCTTCAGCACCAGCGTGCCGTCCTCGGCGATGATACCGGAGGAATTCGAACGGTTTTCATTATAAGTGAAGCCTTCGTATTCCTTGATTTCAGCAGTGGCAGTATCTCCGACAGTACCAGAGGGTGTCAATGTATCATCTGCAACGATCGAGTAGTTATCATCTTTCAAATTCTGCTGATAGTACTCTACCCGATAGCTGGCCGTGGAGGACTTCCACTGGGCGTACAGGGTCACATTGGTGTTTTCGATAGTGATGGCACTCCCCGCCGCATAAGGCGTTCCGGCGCCGTTCTTCTCGGTGTTCCACCCGGTAAACTCATACCCCGGCCGGGTGAACATGTTTTGGAGCACCATGGCCTCGCCGCCGGTGATGTAGTACTTGGGGTCCGTGACCGTACCGTCGGCATCATCGGCGTTGGCAACATACAACACCTGATACGTCTCCACCGGCGCTTCGGGGGACTCCGTCAGCTCCAGAGACTGATTCGGCTTCTCATCCACCATGTAGCCGCTCAGACCGGCCTTGTGTTCGCCCGTGTCATTTGTCACATAGGTATCGGCGTCGCTCCAGCTGCCGCTCACATCGGGCTGGATAGGGAACGTCAGGACCAGCTTGCCGCCGGACCAGGTGACAGTACCGTCCTGATTGGTGGTCTTCGTCACCGCGTTGGCTGTGTAGTCAAAGCCCTTCACAGTGATGGTCTTGCTGTCGGCATTTACCACAGGGGTAACGCCTGTAAGCGTCTCTGGCTCATACCACGTATAGCTGCCGTCCGCGTCCTGGCCCTTGACCTCCGCATACTGGACCATCCCCCCGTCAGAACTGCCTGTCAGCCCCTTCGGGAAGGTGAAGAACTCCGACAGCGTGTCGGACAGCACCGTGTTCGCGCCGGCCGCCACCTTGGAGGTGCTCACGTTATCGGCGATGGTGCTGAAAGCGTTTTCCAGCTCCTCGGCATCGTCCGCCGCGAAGTAGTAGTTGCCTTCCGTCACGCGGGTGCCAAGATTGCAAAAATTCCAGCTTGCTTGTCCGAACCGATTTGTTGCCGTGGCATTGGGATAGTTGGAAGACACACCGTTCATGTACTTGTTGAAGTTGTCCCGTATATCATCGGGATCCGCATCCTCAAACATACCGATGGTGTACACGGTCACGCCGTTGTTCTTCAAATCGTGGGCCAGATTGACAGCGGTTGCTGCGACATCGTCATCAAAGTCATTGCCGTGGTTGGGCTCACCATCGGTAAAGACCACCACGACCTGCTTGGCGTCCTGCCGGGCGCCGGTCAGCGTCGGATCCTCGACCCACCACTCGCCGCCGTCGTGTCTCCACTGTCCGTCCAGGACGTCCTGCGCAAGGGTCAGGCCGTAGTCTACGCTGGTGGCGCCGGCGGGCTCCAGCGCTTCGATTGCGCCGGTCAGCTGCTGAACGCCCGCCGCATCGACGGTGGTAAAGTCCTTGACGATCTGTGTATAGTTGTAGGCATAATAGTCGTCTTGGCGGTCGTTTCCGACGCTGTCCGCGTAGGAGTCATCCGCAAACTTGACAATGCTGATTCGGTGGGTCACGTCATTGTCTGCACCCGCCGCGTTTTCGGCCACTTGATCAATGAAGCCGTTTACAGCGCTCTGCATGGCCTCCATCTTGGAAGTCGTTATCTCTTGGCGCGTGTAAAGAGTACCTGTCCAAAGGTTGGCATTCTGGTTCCTGCTGGTAGTACCGAGCTGATTCCAGTCCCGGTAAACCCCGCTGCCGGTATAATACCCGATGGAATATTGCCGGTTCCCCCAAGAACCATCACTTTCAGCTTCCACTTCGTAGTAGTTGCCGTCATCATCGCGGAAATAATACGTCGTCCACCGAGACCCGTTGATGTCGCTATACGACCATCTCTGTTCATCAGTGGGGGTATATTCCCACGTGCTCTCTCCCAGGTCATCATCCATCGACCCGGAGACATCCAGCACCAGCACAATATCCAGCGGTGTGGTCTTGCTTCCCTTGGTCACCTCGTTGGTGACATAGGCCTCCAGGGTCAGGGAATAATTTCCGTCCTCATCATAGTTGACCGTCTTGTCCACCACGACGCCGTCGTTGCTCTCTGTGTGGACCCGGTCGCTCCCGTTGCCGCCGCCAGGGTCTTCTGCCGCCAAGGCAGCAGTGGGAACCATTGTCAGCATCATACAGAGGACCAGAAATGCTGACAAGATCCGTTTCTTCATCACTTCTCCTCCTCGTATAATAAGTTTCAAAGTTAATAGTTTCAGGTATCAGCAGGCTTTGAGGTGCCCGTGATACAATAGCTGTAGGACAGCAGGGTCAAGTTCTGAGTCCTCCGGTTGAGCCGTAAGGCTACTTCACTGAAAGTCTGTTCCCCTGAACCGGAAGTTAGCTGCAAACTCATTGGCTGTTTGCCTGGGACAAGACCGCCCTTTCAGCAGTGAGGGCTATCGCATTGGTCTGCCCAGGAATGATTCTGATAAGCGAGGGTGCCAGATGCTCCGGTTATCATGGGTATCTCAAAGCCTGCTGGCCTGAAATCTCCATGCGGGGAGGTGAAAATTGTGAATCCACTATTCGTTGGCATTGATGTGAGCAGCAAGAACAATGTGGCCTACCTGATGAAACCGGACGGCAGCAAACACTCCAGCTTCTCCGTGCAGAATAACCTTGGCGGTGCTAAACTGTTATCAGAGAGAATCGTATCGGCACTTGGCTCCATGCAGCTTGAGCGTGTGGTGATTGGCCTGGAGGCCACCTCCATCTACGGGGACAGCCTAGTCTATGCTCTTCGTGAGGATGGCCGCTTGGGGCGGTTTCAGAGGAAAATCCATGTTCTAAATCCAAAGCAGGTGCGGAAATTCAAGGAAGCCTATTCTGACCTGCCAAAGAACGACTGGGTGGACGCCTTTGTGATTGCCGACCATCTCCGTTTCGGCAGAATCAACAGGGAGGTCTACATGGACGATTACCGCTACAAAGCCCTGCAAACCCTTACCAGAGCCAGATTTGATGTCATCCAAAACTTGACCCGGGAGAAGCAGCGGTTCGCCAACTACTTATTCCTCAAATGCTCCGGCATGGCCCAGGACAAAGACATTCAGAACACCAGCGCCACCACCATCGCACTCATGGAACACTTTGAAACCGTGGATGACTTGGCGAATGCCGACCTGGAGGAACTGACTGCCTTTATTACTGAAACAGGCCGTGGCAAATTTGCTGACCCGGATGCTACCGCCAAGGCAGTTCGGGCTGCAGCCAAAGGCTCCTATCGGCTGCCCAAAACAGTAAACGACACTGTAAACCAAGCAATGGCTGTTTCTATTGCCTCCATGCGCGCCTTGAAAGGGCAGGTCAAAGTATTAGATAAGGCCATTGAACAGCAGTTTGAAATCATTCCGAACACTTTGACCTCCATCCCCGGTATTGGCAAGGTCTACTCCGCCGGTATCATTGCTGAGATTGGTGATATCCACCGTTTTGATTCCCAAGCCTCGGTTGCCAAATACGCCGGCCTTGTCTGGAACAGGAGCCAGTCTGGCGACTTCGAGGCCGAACACTCCAGAATGATTAAATCCGGCAACCGCTATCTCCGCTACTACCTGCTGGAAGCCGCCAACTCCGTGAGAAGATGCGACTCCGAGTTCCGGCGTTACTATGACCTCAAATTCAAAGAGGTCAACAAGTACCAGCATAAACGCGCACTCGCTTTAACTGCCAGAAAACTGGTCCGGTTGGTCTTTCGGCTGCTAAAGGACAACCGCCTGTATATCCCGCCGGAGGGCTGAGAGCGCAGCTTGCCACTCTGACTCATAGGCCCTGTTTCAAAATTTCTCAGGGACAGGGCTTTGGTTGGTGTTGCCTTTTTGCTGTCTACACAGTGCTTTTTACTCTGTTTCGCTTAAAATTTTCTTGCATCACCTACTTGACTTCATACCATTGGACTTTTATATTTCAGTGATCTTATATGTAAACATCCTTATGGATGGAATGACCGGTTCCCTCCGCCCACCCGGCGGCCAGCTGCTCCGTGTCCAGCATCCGCTCGTAGGACTGCTCCGCCAACAGGCGCACGCCGCGCTCCACCTCCGCCCGGGTAGCCAGATACAGCTTCCGCAGGCACCGGGGCGTTCCCTTTTCCTCCTCTACCCGGGCGTCATGACACAGGGTCTGGATCTCCTCCGTCACCTGGGTCCGGCTCATGCCTTTCCCGTTCCGGGTGCAGAACACCGGCCCCGCCGTCAGGCCCTGCCGCCGGGCGTAGTCCAGCAGCTCCCCCTGCAGACAGGCGGGCAACGGGACGTACCGCCGCTCCCCGCCGGTACGGACCGGCAGGCGCCCGGCCCGCACCCGCTCAACGGTCACCTGAGGCAGCTCCCCCACCCGGATGCCCGCCAGGGCGAATATTTTCACCAGCAGGTAAGTCCGCTCCTTTTCCAGTATCCTGGCAGCCTGCAGCAGCCGCAGATACTCCACCCGGCTCAGTTCCGGCTGGAGGCCCTTGTCCGCCTCCAGCTGCCCCACCAACTGCAGGTCCCGCCGCCCCATGTACTCCATCAGCCCGTTGGCGGCAGACAGGTGGGTATTCACGGTGCTGGGGGAATACCCTGCCTCCAGCAGGAATGCTCGCCAAGCAGCCAGCGTTCCCCGGGAGATCTGCTTGTCCGGGGGCAGGTAGTCATAGAGGGCCCGCAGCTTGGCACTGTACATCTGCACCGTGCCCTTGCGGCGTCCCCTGCCGGACAGGTCCGCCAGATAAGCCCGGATGGTCTCCATGCTGAGCTCGGCGCCGGGCCAGTTCGGTGTGCGGTGTGTCTCCCGCGGCTTCAGAGCCTCTGGACTCCTCATCTCCCCGCCTCCTGTCAACAGAATCGCCATTTCCTCCTGTAAGGGACCGAAACAGGGCCTGCAGACCAGGGGCAAATGTGCGCAAAAAAGCCCGCGCAGCCTGCGCGGGCTCAAAAATGGCGCAAAGACAGCAGCCGGACAAAATTCGACGCTTTTCCGGCCATTTTATGCTGCCCAAATCGGTAAAAGCTCTTGCGGCTGGCGGTGCTTTGTGCTAGAATTTGGTTACTGTTAAAATCAATTATGTATGTCTGGTTATTTTTTTGCAGCCATCCGCATCGGAATGGCGATTCTGTCCTATTTCTAACAGACCAGCCCCAGCCGTGCCAGAGTCCCGGCGTGCTCGGTGCCCGTGGAGATCAGGTAAATCCGGGTCGTCTCAATACTGGAGTGGCCCAGGACGTCCGCCAGCTTGGCCACGTCCCGGCAGACACGGTAGAACGTCCTGGCGAACAGGTGCCGCAGATTGTGGGGAAACACCTTGCTGGGTGCCACGCCCGCCTTGTCGCACAGCGCTTTCATCTCCGCCCAGATCTGCCGGCGGGAGATGCCTTTTTCGTTTCTGGTGAGAAAAATCTCGCCGGAAGCGATTTTTTGTTTCCTGGCGTATTTGAGGAGCTTGCGGCAGAGCTTGCCCGGCAGCAGGATGGTCCGGATCTTGCCCTTCAAGGAGATTTCGGCCCTTCCCCGGTACACGGCCTCCACGGTGACATAGCGCACCTCGGACACCCGGATTCCGGTGCCGCAAATGGTTTCCAGCAGCAGCGCCAGCCGTTCCCGGCCCTGGGTGCGGGCGGTCTCCAGCAGGCGGAGGTACTCCGGCCTTGTCAGCTCCCGGCTGTCGTCCCGGAACAGCCGCCGCTGGATGCGCAGGGGCTTCACCCGAAACGCCGGCCAGCCCAGAAATACAAGGAACCGGTTGACCGCCGCCAGCTTGACGTTGATGGTGGCCGGCGCCAGCTTCGCCTCCAGCAAGGCGGCCTTCCAGGCCCCCGCCGCCGCCTTGGACGCCGCCCGGCCGTCCAGCCAGGCGGTAAAATCCGCCGCATCCCGCAGGTATTTCTCGATGGTGGCGGGGCTCTTTTCCTCCCACACCAGGCGCTGCCTGAACGCCTGGAGCTGTTCTCCTGTGATGGTATAGTCTTGCACTGCATATCGCCTCCCGTACAATTATCCTCTATATTTTACCTTCCGGCCGGCTGTCTATGTATCCAATGGATTTTGCGCGGCAGAACACTGCTCTGACACCGACGGATAGGCCCCGGCCCTCTGCTTGCATTGCGGGCCGATTTGACGTATTCTTTAATAAAAAAGGCAGGTGCCAAAAAAAGGGAGGGATCGCCTTGGTGCGGACCGCAAAGCGGACGCCTCTGATTCACGCCGGACGGGCTTTTGTACTGGCCCTGGCGGCCGGACTGGTGCTTGTTGGCTGCATGGAGTGGAGCCGCCGGAACCAGGAGCGGGACCGCATGGGCTATGTCGCCAGCGCCATCGGGGCGGAGACGTATGAGTTTATGCTCTCCGAGATGAGCAAAACCCGCGTTCTGGAGGCCTATCTCATCCAGACCAGCGGGGACTATTCGGACTTCGGCAGGGTCGCCCATGTCCTGCTGCGGGAGGACTATGTGCGAAACGTCCTCTTCGCGCCGGACGGGATCGTGGACGGTGTCTTTCCCCTGGAGGGAAACGAGGATGTCGTCGGGCTGAACATGTACGGGGACGGGGCCGGCAATCTGGAGGCTCAAGCTGCCATCGAAAAAGAGGCGCTGTATATCGCCGGCCCCTTCCAGCTGATCCAGGGCGGCCTGGGCATCGCCGGGCGGCTGCCGGTCTTTCTGACGGACGAACAGGGCCAGCGGTATTTCTGGGGCATTGTCTCCGTGACGCTGGACTTTCCGGCCGCCCTGTCCGGAAGCTCCGTGGAGCGGGTAAATGCCCAGGGCTTCGCCTGCCAAATTTGGCGCATCAATCCGGACGACGGACAGAAACAGGTGATTCTCGAGACGGCGGACCCGCTGCCGGAGGGTGTGCGGACTGTGGACCACGCGCAGGAGCTGTTCAACTCTGTCTGGACCGTCTCCCTGGCGCCCCTGCGGCCCTGGTATCTCCAGATCAGCCTGTGGCTGGGGGTGGCGGTGAGCCTGCTGGTGGCGTTGCTGGCTGCGGCGGGCGTCTACTACGCGGGCCGGCTGCGGCAGCTGCAGCTGGAAAAATCCCAGCGGGCCATCCAGCAGCTGCAGGAGCAGCTGGAGCGGGAACAGGGCAATATGCTGCTGAACCAGATCCGCTCCCACTTCTTTTACCACACCCTCAACGCTCTGCAGGCCCTGATCGTCCTGAAGCCGGAGGCGGCCTACAAAATGGCCGGAGACTTCGCCCGCTACCTGCGGTTCACACTGGACTCCGTCACTGCCGACGGCGGGATCGGCTCCTTCCGGGAGGAGATCCGGGCGGTCCGGGCCTATGCGGATATCAACCAGCAGCAGCTGGGGGACCGGCTGCACATGGTCTACGAGATTCCCGACGTGGACTTTCCCATCCCCCTGCTGACCATCCAACCCATTGTGGAGAATGCCATCCTCCACGGCATCAAGCCCAAGGTGGGCGGCGGAACCGTCTCTTTGAAGCTGGAAGAGCTGCCGGACCACTGGCAGGTCACGGTGACGGACGACGGCGTGGGCTTCGGCCTGGAAGCTGTCCGAGAGAAGGGCTCCATCGGGCTGGAGAATGTGCGGCGGCGCATAGCCCGCTTCCCCGGCAGCGAGCTGCGGATCACCAGCACAGTGGGCATGGGCACACAGGCTGTCCTGACTTATGGAAAGCGGGGGAAAAACATGGAAAATCTTTCAAAATCGACCTGAAAGCGTACGGTTTCCGTACGCTCCATCTGGTACAATAGAAACATGAGACAGGGGTGACCGCGATTGAAAACCATTCTGGTGGACGACATGCTGCTGGATCTGCAGCTCTTCGAGCTGAAATGTGCGGACATGCCTGATTTTGAAATTGTGGGGAAATTCACCGATCCCAACGCGGCCATTGAGTACGCCGCCGGCCATGTGGTGGATTTTGCCCTGCTGGACATCGACATGCCGGGGATGGACGGCATCCATCTGGCCCAGGCCCTGCGGCGGCTGCGGAGCGACATCATCATCGTCTTCGCCACAGCCCACCCGAAGTTTGCGGTGGAGGCGCTGAAGATGAAGGCGGACTACATCATCTTCAAGCCCTTTGACCGGGAGGACATCGCCGATGTGATGGAGCGGGCCAAGCTGCTGCGCCGCCGCCAGTGCAAGCGCATCCATTTCCACACCTTCGGGGCCTTCGACATGCTGGTGGACGGCGAGCCGGTGCACTTCCGCTCCGGCAAGGCCAAGGAGCTGATGGCCCTGTGCGTGTATCGGGACGGGCGGCCGGTGTCCATTCACGAGATCGTGGAAAACCTATGGGGAGAGAACGCCGACGGCACCGGCTACCGCCGCACCATCAAGGAGCTGGCAGACACCCTGCGGGACTATGGCGCGGAGGAGATGTTCCTGCGCAGCCGGGGGAGCCTGCGGGTGCGGATGGACCTGGCGGACTCGGATTTTCAGGCATTCATGAGCGGCGATGAGGACGCCATCTGCCAGTTTCAGGGGGTGTTCATGCAGCAGTATTCCTGGGCGGAGCCCATGGTCTGCACGCTGCAGGAGAAAAAGGAGCTGATGCTTGCCCGCATGGGGAAGCACCGCATGTAAGGAGGGGGCTGAAACTTTGGATGAGTTACTGAGAATGGAGCACGTCAGCAAACGCTTCGGCGATTTCTACGCCAACAGGGACATCAACCTGTCCGTCCGCAAGGGCGAGGTACATACCCTGTTAGGGGAGAACGGCGCGGGAAAGAGCACGCTGATGAACGTCCTCATCGGGCTGTACCAGCCCACAGAGGGAAAGATCTTCCTGAATGGGAAGGAGGTCCGCATCGACTCTCCCGCCCAGGCGGTGAAGCTGGGCATCGGTATGGTGCATCAGCACTTCATGCTGGTGGAGGCCATGACGGTGTTCGAGAACATCATCCTGGGGGACCGGAACACCAAGGGCATTTTCATCGACAAGGAGGCCCGGAAGAAGGAAATCCTGGATCTGGCGGAGCGCTATGGTCTGGACGTGGAGCTGGACCGGCCCATCACGGAGATTGCCGTGGGCGCCCAGCAGCGGGTGGAAATCCTGAAAACCCTGTATCGGGGCGCGGAGCTGCTGATTCTGGACGAGCCCACCGCCGCCCTGACAGACATCGAGGTAGAGGGACTGTTCCAGATCATCCATAAGCTGACGGAGGAGGGCAAAAGCGTCATCTTCATCAGCCACAAGATGCGGGAGGTGCTGCAGATCTCCGACCGTATCACCATTCTGCGCACCGGCGAGGTCATCACCACCCTGGATCGCTCCGAGACCGACGGCCAGGAGCTGGCCAACCTGATGATCGGCCGGGAGCTGGCCCCCTCCCACTACGGCAAGGTGGAGGAGCCGGGCGATCCCGTCATCCAGATGCGGAGCGTGGACTACCACAAAGAATCCAAGCACGCAGGGCTCAGCGGCGTCTCCCTGACCGTGGGCCGGGGCGAGATCGTGGGCATTGCCGGCGTGGACGGCAACGGCCAGAGCCAGCTGGCCCAGGTGGTCACCGGCGTGCTGACGCCGGACGGCGGTGAGGTGGACATGAAGGGCTCCAAGGTGGCTCAGTTCACCCCCAACGGCTTTATTCTGGAAAATGTATCCCACATCCCGGAGGACCGGAACAAGATGGGCCTCATCGGCAATATGTCCGTGAAGGACAATATCGTGCTCAAGGCCACGGACTCTCCGGAGTTCTCCAGTGCCAAGGGCTACTTTCTGAAGAAAAAGGCCATCCGGGACTACGCCCTGAAGATGCAGGAGAAGTACGACATCCGCTGCACCTCTGTGGAGCAGGAGACGCGGAACCTCTCCGGCGGCAACCAGCAGAAGGTGATCCTGGCCCGGGAGCTGGAGGGCAGCCCGGACCTGCTGGTGGCCGTCCACCCCACCCGGGGCCTGGATATCGGCGCTACCCGCTTCGTCCACGACACCATGATCGAGGCCCGGGACAAGGGCTGCGGCGTATTGCTGATCTCCGCGGACTTCGACGAAATCCTGGAGGTTTCCGACCGCATTGTGGTGATGTTCGAGGGGCAGATCATGGGCGTGTTCTCCGGCAAAAATCCTCCCATTGAGGAGATCAGCCTGGCCATGGCCGGGAAATAAGGAGGGGGAGAACGCATGAAAAACAGCGGAAAACTCGTCAGTTTCCTGGTACCCATCATCTCCATCCTGCTGGCCTTCGTCATCGGGTGCATCATCATGGCCGTGCTGGGTGCCAATCCCTTTGTGGCGCTGGAGTCCCTTTGGATCGGTGCCTTCGGCAGCCTGCGGAACGTAGGCACCACCCTGGCCCGCTCCACGCCGCTGATCTTCACCAGCCTGTGCGCCTGCTTTGCATACCGCTGCGGCGTGTTCAACCTGGGTGGTGAGGGCCAGTTCCTGATGGGCTCCATCGTCTGCTGCTACATTGCCACCCAGAGCGGGATCGAAGGACTGCCCGCCATTCTCCTGTGTCTGGTGGGCGGCGCCGTGGCTGGCGGCCTCTGGTCCCTGATTTCCGGCCTGCTGAAGGTCTACCGTGGCCAGAATGAAATGATTATCACCATCATGCTGAACTATGTGGCCACGCTGTTCATGGGCGTGGTATATACCGACTGGCTGCGGGACGGCAGCGTTCCGCAGACGCAGGCCGTGCCGGAGGCCACTCAGCTCAGCCGCCTCTTCGGCCTGCGGGTCACCTCCGCCTTCGTCATCGCCCTGGCGGTGGGACTGCTGGTGTACTATTTCCTGTTCTACACCTCCAAGGGCTTCCAGCTGCGGGCCGTGGGCCTGAACATGACGGCGGCGGAGTTCAACGGCTTCGCGGTGAAGAAGTACATCCTGATGAGCTTTATCGTCTCCGGCGCCATCGCCGGCCTGGGCGGCAGCGCCGAGCTGCTGGGGACCCAGTTCCGGCTCATCAACGGCTTCGGCAACGGCTACGGATTCGACGGCGTGGCCATGGCCCTGATCGGTCAGCTGCATCCTCTGGCGACCATTGTGGTGGCCATCTTCTTCGCAGCTCTGCGGGTGGGCTCTACCACCATGCAGGCGGCCACCGGCGTGCCCACCAGCGTATCCGACATCATCCAGGCCCTGGTGATCGTGTTCACCGTGGCGGGTCTGGCCATGGTGAAGCTGCCCGGATTCAAGGCGTTCCTGGGAAGGCTGACGGAGAGACGGAAGGAGGCGGCCTGATATGGAATTTGTCATGAACATCATCCTCTCCAGCGTCCGCATGGCCACGCCCCTGATCTTTCTGGCGCTGGCGGAGCTGTACTCCCAGCGGGCGGGCCTGGTCCACATCGGACTGGAGGGCCTGGCCTCTATCGGCTCTCTGGTGGGCTTTCTGGTAAGCCTCATCACCGGCAGCCCCATGCTGGGCGTGCTGGCTGGCGCGGCGGTGGGCATTCTGGTGAACATGATCTTCGCCTACGCTACCGTCACCCTCTGCGCGGAGCAGATCGTCTACGGTATGGCCATCAACATCTTCGCCCCGGCCCTGGCGGCCTTCATCTACCGGGTCTACTTCGGCGCCGGGTCCGAGCTGGTGCAGGTGGGTCTGATGAACACGCTGTCCTCCTCCCTGGGCATCACCTCCGACAACTTCCTGGTCCGCCTCCTGCTGGACCAGACGCCCATGGTGTACCTGGCTTACGGCCTGGTGATCTTCACGGTTATCTACTTCAACCGTACCAAGTCCGGCCTGAACTACAAGGCCGTGGGCGAGTATCCCAAGGCGGCGGCAACTCTGGGCATCAACGTCATTGGCGTGAAGTACGCCGCCTGCGTCATCTGCGGCGCCCTGGCCGGCATCGGCGGTGCCTATCTCACCACCTGCTACGCCAACACCTACGTGGACGGCAACGTGGCGGGCCGGGGCTTCATCGCCCTGGCGGCGGTGATCTTCGGCCGGTGGAGCGGTGCCGGCGTGCTGCTGGCGTGCCTGTTCTTCGGCTTCTGCGACGCGCTGCAGATCCGGCTGCAGGTGGGCAGCTTCGGCGTGCCCTATCAGTTCTTCCAGATGATCCCCTACATCGCCACCGTGGTGGTATTGGCCGGCATCGGCATGAAGAAGGCCGGCCCCAAGAGCTCCGGCAAGCCCTATCTCAAGGAGGAGCGCTGAGGATAATCGCCGCCCACGCGGCTGTTATCAATAGAAGGCATCCACATTTATGAAGAATTGGGAGGAAAGAACATGAAAAAATTATTGGCTCTGCTTCTCACCCTGGTCATGTGCCTGTCGCTGGCGGCGTGCGGCGGCTCCGGTACCGACACCTCCGGCACTGACACGTCCAGCGGAGAAACCGGCGAAGACTCCGGCGACAGCAGCTACCGGGTGGCCATGATCTGCGACTCCAGCATCTCCGACGGCGGGTGGGGCATGTCCTGCTACAACGCCATGGTGGATGCCGCCGCAGAGCGCGGCTGGGCCACGGAGGTCTCCGACAGCATCGCCCAGTCTGCCTACTATGACACCATCATCTCCTATTGTGACCTGGGCTATGACCTGATCTACGCCCCTGGCAACCAGTACACCGACGCCGTCCTTCAGGCGGCGGAGGAGTTCCCCGATGTGGCCTTCGCCCTGCTGAACGGCGGCGAGGACACTCCCGCCAAAGCCGTCAACGGCAATGTGACCTCCCTGCTGCCCAATGCCCAGCAGGTGGGCTGGATCGCCGGTGCCCTGGCCGGTCTTATGACCAAGAGCGGCACGGTGGCCTTCATTGGCGCCATGGAACTGGATACCACCCTGGGCAAGTATAACGGATTCAAGGAAGCCGCCGCCTATGTGGGACAGCAGGAGGGCAAAACCGTCTCCACTCTGGATGTGGTCTACTCCGGCGACTTTTCCGCCGCCGACAAGGGCATTGAGTTTGCCAAGGCCATGATCGACCAGGGCGCTGATGTGTTCTTTGGCGACGCCTCCGCTGTGGACTCCGGCGCACGGCAGGCCATTGACGAAGCCAATGCCGCCAGCGGCTCCGTGAGCATCTATGACATCGCCCAGCCCTCCGATCTGTTGGGCCAGAACGAGTGCATCATCGGCAGCCAGGTGACGGACAATGCCTCCCTTGTGGGCCTGTGCATGGAGGCTGTGGAGGATGGCTCCTTCGGCGGCGAGGTCATCTACGGCACCCTGCAGAACGGTGCCTTGTCCGCGGGTGCCCTCAGCGACCTGGTGCCCGCCGATGTTCAGGAGAAGTATCAGGGCTACCTGGACCAGATGGTGGACGGCAGCTTTATGCAGTAAGATTTATACCCGCAAACCACTGCGGCTCCATCCAGATGCCTGGATGGAGCCGCTTTCCCCCCTGCCCGGGAAACTTCTGCCCAACGGTAGAACGGGGCCTGCAGTGCCGGGCATTGGATGGCGGGCAGCCGCTCCCCTCCTCCCTGGCCCGCAGACGCAAAACGGCCGTGCGATCAAAAATCGCACGGCCGTTTTTCCGATATTCTGCCCCACAGGAACGGCGCGGTCCGCCCTGTTCTTCGGGTCATCAGGAGCGGGAAGCTCTCTCCTCCCGGCAGTCTTCCGGTTTTTTCGTGTGGTTTTTATAGGTATTCCATGTGGGTTCATATTCCGCTGTGGCCTGATTGCCCCACATGGCCCAGCCCTCCCGGTCCCCGCGGGCAAACAGCTCAAGAAACGGCCCTGGAGAGCATCGCTCGATCAGGGGGATGAATTCGTCCGGTTTTCTGGAGTGCTCCCGCTTCTGTGCCCGCAGCAGGTTCACCTGGGACCTGGCCGGGGGCAGCGTCCTGTTCCCGCCGCCCCTGACACCAAAGAGCAGAATTTCCGTCACATTCCGGAAGTAGAACCCCACACCCCGGCCGTCCGGTTCTCCGTCCTTGCGAACCTTCTCCCAGATGATATTGCCCTTGTACTCGAATCCCCAGGCCTTCATGACCGCAAGGCCGTCGGGAAGCAGGGCATTGGGTACCCACAGATACAGATGGCTCTTCTCCGCCGCCACCTGTGCCACCGGCAGCGCCATGATGTCTTCCAGCTCCATGGTCTCGTAGCGATTCAGCCGCTTGTGCTCAGGCGCTACCTTCCCGGTCCGATTCTGGAACCTCCAGGGAGGGTCGGCATATATGGTGGCGTATTTTTGATCGCCGCAGAAACGCAGCAGATTTTCAGATGTTTCCTGGATTGTGCTCATCGATGTACCCTTCCTCCCAATCTGTGATGCACGGTTTCCTGATGCCTACTGCCAGAATGGGGCATCCGCCGTTCCTGCGGGAATCCAAGCGATAGGTCAATTTCCCCATCCAGGTGGTGCTGGCCCCGTACTTCCGCAGAATGGGTTTCCACTGGCGGGTCTTTCCGTCATAGTCGTAAATGGTTTTGAAGATGTCGTTCAGCTCGGCAGAGCGCGTAATGATGATCCCTGCACTGACAAGGTCGCAGTCATAATACGTCCGCATGGCCAGCAGGTCCCGGTCGAACGTCTGATCTTTGCTGTTCCACTCCAGATCGAAGGCGATCCGGTTTTTCAGAAAGTCGATATTATGTCCGTCGATATACCCGGGTATGACCTTTTCCTCAAACGGCTCCTGGGAAAAGCGTCCCCGCTGTTCGGCCTGCCGCGGATAGAACTTGATGTGGAGGTCGCCGGAAATGCGGATCTCGCGCCATCCGCGGGGATACAGCACATCATCAAACTTTTTGGGGATCTTGGTCTCGTTTCCGCCGGACTCCCGAAGATCGTCCGTAGTGATGCGCAGCTGACGCAGGCAGTCCACAATCTCGCTCCACTCCGCCGGAAATGCCTGTGTGATAATCTCAAGCGCGTGATTATAGCTGTAAAATTCAAACTTCTCTAAAAGGTCGGGCGCAATATACTCTCTCAAGTCCAAGGCGGCTGTCCTCCTGTGTTTTAGATATTATAACATCTTTTCCTCCCGTTTTCACCACCATTTTTTGAATGCGCCATAATTTTCAGGGGGTGCCTCTTTTTTACGTTTCACCAATCCGGGTCCCGCAGCCCCCGCCGGGCAGCAAAAATTTCGGAAAGAGGACACATGTTAACAGAGCGCAGCCAGTTGGGTGCTGTGGCAGGATGGTACATTTCCCCAGAGAGTTTTCAGAAGGGGTACGACCCAGGCATTGACGACTATATGGTGAAGCCCGGCGACTTCAGCGGGCTGCTCATGCGGGTGCGGGCACTGCTGCGCCGGGCCAATATTGAGGCCAGCCGGAAGCTGTCCGTGGACGGACTTCTTCTGTATGCCGACGCGCTGACGGCCTCTCTTGCTGGAGCGGAGATCCCCGTGACCATCCGGGAATTCAACATCCTGTACGAGCTGCTGTCCTGCCCCAACCGCACCTTCCCGCTACGGGCACAGGCGGAAGTTCTGTGGCAGCGGCAGACACACTGAACCCGCCGTCCCGTCACGTCCCCTGCGTCAATTCGCAAAGGCCATAGCCGGAAGTCCCGCCTCTCCGCTGCCGCAGCGCAAGAGGCACCCGGATGGCTCCCCGGTGCAGAGTCCGCACACTTGATTGAAAATGGATGCGCGGGCGGCAAATATTGTGGTATAATATCCATACTGAGATCGCTGGTGGCCGCCGGGCCGCGGCCGCTCCTTTCTCCGGCCGCGGCCCCCGCCCTGTCAGGGCTTTTACGGGCAAACGTCCAGCTTCCCGGCGCACCGCAGTGTGCAGGGCTGGAGATCACAGCAGGTACGGCAGCCTCCGCCGCCCCCCGTCCGGCCCTCCCCCGATATTTTTGAAAACGGTGCAAACGATCAGGACCGTGTCGACTGCCGGAGCCTACCGGAGGGCGGCCGCCTGCTCTTGTCCGGCGGCGGCGCAACGCGCCGGAGGGAGCTCCGCCCTGGCTGCCTGCACCACCGCCGGAACGGCGTGAAGCACGGATGTGCCATCCGGGGGCACGGCGTCTCCGCAGGGGGCGGCATCGAGGGCGCACTGTCCAAGGGGCAGTCATCAGAAAAGAGGAATGCGTATGTGGATTCTCTTCGCGGCTGGATCCGCGCTTTTCGCCGGTGTGACGGCCATTCTGGCCAAGTGCGGCATCCGGAAGACCGACTCCACCGTGGCCACCGCCATCCGCACCCTTGTGGTGCTGGTTTTTGCGTGGACCATGGTGTTTGTCGTGGGCTCCCAGGGGGAGATCCGGAACATCGGCCCCACAACGCTCCTCTTTCTGTTGCTGTCCGGCCTGGCTACCGGAGCCTCCTGGCTGTGCTACTTCAAGGCCCTCCAGCTGGGTGACATCAACAAGGTGGTGCCCATCGACAAATCCAGCACCGTGCTCACCATCCTGCTGGCCTTTTTTCTGCTGGGGGAGCCCATCGGCCTGCCTCAGGGGATCGGGGTGGTGCTGATCGGCACAGGCACCTTCCTGATGCTGGAGAAAAGGTCCCCCGCCGCCGGCTGTGCACCCCAGTGCGGGAGCTGGATGCTCTACGCCTTCGGCTCGGCGGTGTTTGCCAGTCTCACCGCGATCCTGGGCAAAGCCGGCATTCAGGGCGTGGAGTCCAACCTGGGCACCGCCATCCGCACCGGTGTGGTGTTGGTGATGGCCTGGCTCATGGTGCTGGTGACAGGCAAGGCCGGTGCGGTGCGGCAGGTGCCCCGGCGGGAGTTGGCGTTCATCTGCCTGTCCGGCGTGGCCACCGGGGCCTCCTGGCTGTGCTATTACCGGGCGCTTCAGAGCGGCCCCGCCAGCGTGGTGGTGCCCATCGACAAGTTGAGCATTTTGGTCACAGTGGCCTTTTCCCGGCTGGTGTTTCGGGAGAGGCTCACATCTCGCTCCGCCGCAGGTCTTGCCCTCATTGTGGCCGGGACGCTGGCCATGCTGTTCTGACCGCCGGAGCCATCCCCCTCCAGCGGGGTTCTCTTCGCGCCCACCCGATGCCGGACAGGTGTTCCTTTCGGCGGGCCGCCAGCTGGCGGCCGGGGGAAAATTTCCACTCTTGTTTTTTTCTGTACAGCGTGCTATACTGGCCGAGGTTTAAGGAATGCGGCGAAAGGGGGAGCTCCCTGGCGCCACGCTCACATAGATGACAAGAACCAGATTGCGAGGGAGCCTGTGTTCCAGGCTGAGAGGGTCCCAGTAAGGGCCGACCGCACCCGGCTTCCCAGGCGGAAGCGGGGGCATCAGCATCTGCGTGAAGGTCTGAACGGGTATGTGCTGATGAGGCGCGTGCCCGTTTTGTTTTGCGCAGAAAATTAAACTGGAGGGATTCCCATGAAAAAGAAGATTTCCGCACTTTTGTTGAGCCTGGCGCTGTGCGCCGGACTCCTGGCCGGCTGCGGCACCGGGGAGACGGCGGAGGCTCCGTCCGACACCGATGTACAGCAGGTGGACTCTCTGAAAATCGCATTTTCTCCCTATGCGGACGCCGACCTCATCTCCGAGTCCACGGAGCCGCTGGAGGAGCTGCTGAAGGCAAAGCTGCTGGAAAAGGGCTACGACGTGGGCGAGATCGACATGACCGTGGGCACCAGCTACACCGCCGTGGGCGAGGCCCTCAGCGCGGGCAGCGCGGACCTGGGCTTCATCTCCGGCGGCAACTATGTGCTCTTCTCCGACGACTGCGATGTGCTGCTGACCGCCCTGCGCTATGCCATCAACAAGGACTCTGAGAACCCCGCCGACTGGAACGACGGCACCATCGAGGAGAACACAGAGGACATGAGCACTTACTACCGCTGTATCCTGCTGGCCGGTCCCAGCGAGAAGGGCCAGGAGCTGCTCTCCAAGGTCAACGCCGGGGAGGAGCTGACCTGGGACGACCTGAACAGCGCCACCTGGGCGGTGCTGAATCCCACCTCCGCCTCCGGGTACATCTATCCCTCCCTGTGGCTGCAGGAGCACTACGGTAAGGGGATCAGCGATCTGGACAATGTGGTGGAGTGCGACTCCCACACCACCTCCGTGGCCCGGCTGGCTGCCGGTCAGGTGGATGTGATGGTGTCCTACGGCCACATCCGCATCAAGAACGCCCCCATCTGGGAATCCGATTTCGGCGGCACAGCCCCCATGGTGGAGCAGACCGGCGTGATCGGTGTGACGGACGGCATCTACAACGACATGATCGCGTACAGCAAGACCTCTGACACCATGGCGGACGAAGCCTTCCGGCAGGCAGTGGGCGAGTCCTTCATCGAGCTGGCCCAGACCGAGGAGGGCCAGGAGATCTTCGGCGTATTCAGCCAGGTGGGCTACGACTGGGGCAGCGACTCCGACTATGACGGAGAGCGGGCGGCCCAGGCGCTTTTGAAATCTATGGAAGCGTGACCATCTTCAGGAGGGATTTCATGCTGCAGGCGATCCATATCCGCAAACAATTTCAGCGTTCCGGCGAGGTGCTGCGGGATGTCAGCTTCACCCTGGGCGACGGCGAGTTTCTCTCGGTCATCGGCCCGTCCGGCGCCGGGAAAACCACCCTGTTCCGCATCCTGAATGGAACGGAGCTGTGCAGCGGCGGTGAAGTCCTCTATGGCGGGACGCACTTTGAAGCCGCCCGAGGCCGGGAAAAGCGGGCGCTCCAGCAGGGGATCGGCACCATCTATCAGGATTTCTGCCTGGTGGAGAACCTGTCCGCCATCCAGAACGTGCTGAACGCCTGCCTGCCGGACATGTCCCTGGCCGCCTCCCTGCTGGGGGCGTTCGGACGGGAGCGGTCCGAACAGGCCGCCGCGATCCTGCGAGAGGTCGGGCTGGCGGACAAGCTGGAGGAGCCGGTGAAAAACCTCTCCGGCGGGCAGAAGCAGCGGGTGGCCATCGCCCGCGCCCTGATGCGGAACCCCTCCATCCTGCTGGCGGACGAGCCGGTGGCGTCCCTGGACCCCGTCACCGGGCGGCAAATCCTGTGCCTGCTCCGGGACATTCAGCGCCAACGCGGTGTCAGCATCCTGATGAACAGCCACAATCTGGACCTGTCCCTGGAGTTCTCCACCCATATCGTCGGCATGAACCGGGGACGCGTTGTCTTTGACGGCGCCCCCGGGGATGTGACGGAGGCCGTCCTGCGGGATATTTACGGCGAGGCGGCGGCCGTATGAAACAAAGACGTATCCGCTGCCTCGCTGCGGCCGCTTTTGTGCTGCTGTTCCTGGGAGCCGCCTGGTTCACCGGATGCGACCTGTCCCTGATGTGGAGCCGGCGCGACCACCTGACGGACATCGCCGCAAAGATGTTTCCGCCGGACTGGGGATTCCTCGGGAAGGTCCTGCCCCTGCTGTGGGCCACGATCCAGATGTCCATTACCGGGACGTTTCTGGGCGCGGTGCTGTCCATCCCGGCCGCCATGGCCTGCGCCGCCGCCCTGCCGGGACCCGGCCCGGTCAAGAAGGCGGTCCGCTTCTGCATCCAGGTGCTCCGCTCCTTCCCGGCCCTGATCCTGGCCCTGCTGGCCACATTCTTTCTGGGCATCGGCTCCTTTGCCGGAACGGCCGCCATCACGGTCTACACCTTTGCCATCATGACCCGCCTGACCTATGAGGACATCGAGAGCGCGCCCCAGGGTCCCTATCTGGCCCTGCGGGCTATGGGCGCCGCCTCAGCCCAGGCGTTCTTCCGCTCCACCTTACCGGAGATCCTGCCGGCCTATCTCACCAACGCCCTCTATCTGCTGGAGGGCAATGTGCGGCACAGCGCCATCCTGGGCTATGTGGGCGCAGGCGGAATCGGCCTGCTGCTCAATGAAAAGGTCTCCTGGCGGGAGTACGACAAGGTGGGGACGATCCTGCTGCTCCTCTTCGCCGTGGTCTATCTCATGGAGCATCTCAGCACATGGCTCACCCGTCTGGTGCAGCAGGAGCGGACCCTGGGCCGGCAGGGGCGCCGGCTGCTGGCGGGCGCGGCGGCCGCGCTGGTGCTGTTCTGCACGGTCACGCTTCCGCCGCCCGACCTGTCCCGCACAAGCATGCAGATGGTGAAGACGCTCTTCACCGGCCTCCTGCATCCGAACTGGGAGCTGTTTTTCCGCCTGGACAGCAGCGGACTTGCCTATCTCCTGCTGGAGACCGTCGCCATCGCGCTGGTGGGGACCTGCGTCGGCGCCGTCTTTTCCGTTCCTCTGGCGTTTCTCGGCAGCAGCCGCTTTTTCCCGGCCCCCGCCGCCTGGCTGTTCCGGACACTGGTGACCGCCATCCGGTCCGTTCCCTTCCTGATCTATGGACTGATCTTCATCCGCGTCTGCGGCCCCGGCTCCTTTACCGGAGTGCTGACCCTGGCAGTGTGCAGCGTGGGACTTCTCTGCAAGCGCTTCACAGAGGCCATCGACACCTTGGATTTTCGGGCGTATCACGCTCTGGAGGCCATGGGGACGCCGAAGCTGTCCTGCGTCCGCCACGCGGCTCTGCCGCAGCTGGTGCCTCAGTTCTTCTCCGCCTGGCTCTATCGGTTTGACGTCAATATCCGCGAGGCCTCCGCCCTTGGCCTGGCCGGTGCGGGCGGAATCGGCGCGCCGCTGATCCTGGCCCTGAACCAATACGCCTGGCATGATGTCAGCACTCTGGCGCTGGGCATGATCGCCTTGTCCTGGCTGGTGGATCTGGTCTCCGCTTTCTGCCGCCGCAGGGACGCCTGAGGCCGATGCCCGCCAGCAGCCGGATCCGGTGCAGCCCCCCGTTCCGCCCCGGCGGGAAGGATTCCGGCGGAGCTGCTGCAAAGCAAGACACGGACAGTCTTTGGACTGTCCGTGCCTTGCGATTCCCCGGCCGGGGGCCGCTCAGAGTGCTTCGTATTCCGCGTCGCTCACCGGCTCGCACCACTCGTTGGAGCAGGCCTCACCGGGCATCTCGACGGCGATGTGGCTGAACCAGCTGTCCCGCTTGGCGCCGTGCCAGTGCTTGACCTCCGCCGGGATGACGATGACTCTGCCGGGCTCCAGGCTGACCGCCTCTTTGCCCTCCTCCTGGTACCAACCCTCGCCGGCGGTGCAGATCAGCAGCTGCCCGCCGCCCTCGGAGGCGTGGTGGATATGCCAGTTGTTCCGGCACCCGGGCTCGAAGGTGACGTTGGCCAGAAACAGCCCGTCCTCCGGGCGGGTCAGGGGATTGAGATAGGACCGGCCGGCAAAGTACCGGGCAAAAGCGTCGTTGGGCGCGCCCAGGCCAAACACGTTCTGTTCCTCAAATGCAGCCTTGTCCATGATCTTCATGCAACATACCTCCCAATGCTTTCTTATGAATGCGGGGCAGACCGCCGCCCCGGTGTGGATGTTCTGCCGCCAGCGTGTCTCCTGCCGCTCACGGGTGTGAATATCCGCCAGCGCGGCGGCCCGTATCTCCACCAGTAGCCGCAGCCGCATATAGCCCCCCGTCTCCTCTCCGGTGAAGCCGATGTCCCGAAGCGTCAGGATCAGGTTCAGCCGCTCCGGGTCGCGGCCTGCCCGACCTCAGGACCTCCATGGAGATCTGATCGCACTCGCTGGCCTCCTGGATCGTCATCGCCCGCACCTCAGGGCAGAAAGTGGAGACGTCCCCGCAGGGACGCCTCCATTCTAAATCTGGAACTTCGCCTTGTCCAATGCCTATACCGGATGGTCTGATATTCCGCCGACGTATTTCTCGGCAAATCGCAGCAGGGCAGCAGCGGTGGCAGAAAGGACCTCGGTCTTCTTCCAGGCCAGAACCGTGCCCGACTCCAGCGGCGGAGAGAGGGGTACGAACCGCAGCCCGTCATAGGCGCAATCCAGCCGGATCACCAGATAGATCCCCAGCCCCTCCCGGGCCAGCTGGGTCTGGTTGTAAGGCAGGTTGCCGCTGGCCGCCACCTGGATCCGGTCTGCGTAAGGGCCGAACCAGCGGATCATTTCCCGGCGCATCAGCTCCCGGGTGGTCAGGATCAGGGGGCTGTCCGCCAGGTCCCCGGGCGTCACCGCCTCCCGCCGGGCCAGGGGCGAATCCTCCGGCACCAGGACGCCCCAGGATTCCCGGACGGGCAGCCGGAGGATCTGGTAGCGGCTGGTGTCCACCGGCTCCAGCAGAAGTCCCATGTCCAGGAGTCCCTGCTCGATCCGCTCCTTGATCCCGTCGGAGTCTCCGCTGTAAATCTCATACTGGACCCGGGGATGCTGGCGGTGAAAGGCAGCCAGGAGCTTTGCCAGATACGTCATGCTCCGCAGGTCGCCGCTTCCGATGGAGATCCGGCCTGTGACCTCCTCCGCCGGTCGGAGCTCCCGGGCCGTCTTCTCCGCCAGCTCTACGATCTCCTGAGCCCGGCGGCGCAGCAGCATCCCGGCCTCCGTCAGAACGATGTGGTGCTGGCTGCGGCGGAACAGCTTGACTCCCAGCTCCTCCTCCAGCTGCATCAGCTGGCGGGACAGGGTGGGCTGCGTCAGATGGAGCAGCGCCGCCGCCCGGGTGATGTTCTCCTCCCGGGCCACAGTCAAAAAATACTTCAGCGTCCGAAATTCCACCGGGCCGCACCTCCTCTTCTCCCCTACCATATCATGGCCGCAGTGGGGCCGCAAGTGTGATATGTGTGAAATGTATGTCTCAGCATAGAAAACATGTATTCGCTATTTCTCATTTCAGGCGGTATAATAGGGTCATGTGAGGCGCGGCGTCCGGACTCCGGCTGCCGCAGAGCTGCAACAGGAAAGGATGGTTTCGACCTATGGAATACCGTGTCAACCGCCGCACCGGGGACCGGATCAGCGTCCTGGGCGTGGGCACCAGCGGCCTCCCCGCCGCCGGGGCGAAAGAGGGTGCCGCCACGCTGGAGATGGCCCTGGAGCAGGGGATCAACTACTTCGACCTGGCCACTGCCGACTCCGCCTGCTTCCCCATCTTCGGCGCCGCCCTTGCGGGTGTGCGCAGGCAGGTGCTCTACCAGGTCCACTTCGGCGCCAATTACGCCGCCGGTAAACCTTACAGCTGGACCACGGATCTGGAGACCGTCAAGCGGTCGGTAGCGTGGCAGCTGGAGCAGCTGCGGACGGACTACATCGACTACGGCTTCATCCACTGTATGGACGAGTCCGGCGACTGGCGCCGGTATGTGGACAACGGCGTTCTTCAGTTTCTGGAGGCGCTGAAAGCCCAGGGCGTCGTCCGCCACATCGGCCTCTCCACCCATACGCCGGCCCTGGCCCGGGAGGTGCTGGACACCGGCCTGGCGGACATGATGATGTTCAGCATCAACCCCAGCTACGACTATCAGCACGGCGAGTATGCCAACGGCAGCGCCACGGAGCGGATGGCCCTTTACCGCCGGTGCGAGGCGGAGGGCGTGGGCATCTCCGTGATGAAGGCCTTTGCCGGCGGACAGCTGCTGGATGCTCGTACCTCTCCCTTCGGTCAGGCCCTGACGGAATATCAATGCATCCAGTACGCCCTGGACAAGCCCGGCGTCCTGACGGTGCTGCCCGGTGTCCGAGACCGGGCGGATCTGGAACGGGTCCTGGGCTTTCTGCGGGCTGGGGAGGCGGAGCGGGACTACTCCGTCATCAGCTCCCTCACCCCCAGAGACGCGGAGGGCACCTGCGTCTACTGCAACCACTGCCAGCCCTGCCCCGCCGGCCTGGACGTGGGCCTCATCAACAAGTATTATGACTTGGCCCGTGCGGGGGATGCCTTGGCGGCAGAGCACTACCGGAGCCTGTCTCTGGGTGCGGATGCCTGCATCAGCTGCGGCCACTGTGACCGCCGGTGCCCCTTCCATGTATCCCAGTCGGCGCGGATGCGGGAGATCGCATCCTACTTCCGGCAGGCGTGAGGGCCCTGGCCGTTCCTTGCACCTTTGCCGGCTACATCAATGAGTGGCTGACTGCTGACATCCCCACCGTCCTCCGCTCCGCCACCGCCCTGGTGCCCCTGAAGATGGAGACGCCCGTCCCCTTCACCGGCACCTGGACGGATGCGGAGGCCTGTCTGAAGGAATTCTACTGAGTGCCCTTCACGTATCCATCTCCCAAAATCACCAAGACGGCTGCCAACCCGGCAGCCGTCTTTTTTTCGTTGATTCCCGCCTCCCCCGGAGGTGCGCCGGAATCAGAACTGTTTCAGTTATCTCCGATAGGATAGGGCGGGGGTGCGCGCTCCCGTTTTCACGGGTGTCCCCGCGGCCGGAGCCGCCGGCGGACGGTCAGTCGTCACGTGCCTCGTCCGCCGGCTTCTCCCGCGGGGTCTGCTGTTCCTTTTTCAGGGATTCCAGTCCCAGCCGGATCAATTCCACGGTCGCCTCCGAACGGGTCTGGAACCGGCGCTCAAAGCGGAAATCCTCGATCTGCTGAAACAGCTCATTGTCCACGGATACCGTGTAACGCGGTCTGTCTGTTGCCATCCTTATCACCTCTGGCCCTATTATACACGAGTGAACCACCGGTGTAAAGAGAGCCGCAGCCCCCTTGACTTCGGTTCAGTGAACCACTATAATAACTTTAATAGGTTCACCAATTCACTTAACCACTATATGGAAAGGAGCTGCGTACATGAACAGAGATCAAAAACGGTTTACCATCTCCGTGACGCCGGAGCTGGCGGCGGAACTGACCGCGGTAAAGCAGAGCAGCTACCCCGGCGTCCCCCGGGACGCGATGTTCCGGGACCTAATCATCCGGGGCCTTGCGGCGTGGGAGAAGCAGTCCGGCAAGAATAGCCAGCCCGTGTGACGGGTGGGGTGCCGGGCCCCATCGAAGCTCCTTCGGCTCTCCCGGCAAACGGCGGCAGACAGAAACAGACAGAAACACGGTGAAAGTCAGAGGCGGCAGGTACGCCCGGTGCGGGCACCCGTGGGCAGCTGCCCGCACCCGCCATCCCATGGAGACAGCAGAACAATTCTGGGCGTTCCTGACCGGGAGCGTCCAAAGCGGTGCAGGGTTCAGTCCGTATGTCATACGGTCGTAACCCGCCGTTCATCGCTCCCCCTGACCGGGAGGAGACGGAACGTGAGCAAAGTAACCATGAGACGGCCGGATGCCCGGGCCATGGCCCAGCTTCTGGCGGAGCAGACGCAGACGGCGGCGGGGCTGATCCTCCGCCTGGCCTGGCGGCAGGGGCTGACCCGGGAGGAGATCCAGCGCCTCACTTGGAACGATGTGGACTTTTCTGCCCATCAGCTCCGGCTGCCGGACCGGACCATCCCGCTGGAGACGGAGACCGAGGACTGCCTGCGCCGGCAGGCGGAGCGCCCCGACCCGCCTACTCCCTTCGTGGTGGTCTCGGACCGCCGCAGGCAGCAGATGCCGCCGGAGTCCATTTCCCGCCTGGCCAGAAAAACTCTGGACCGGGCGGGGCTGGGCGGCATCAGCCTGATGGATCTGCGGCACGACTTCATCATCCGCCATCTGGAATCCCACGACTGGCCCTATGTGGCCCGGATCAGCGGCATCGCCGTCCCCACTCTGTATGCCGTTTTCTCCGACTATCTGCCGGAGGGACGGCAGAAGGACTCCCTCCCTCGGCAGGAGGTGGACGGTTTTTTGATGTGGAAGCTGCTCCAGGCGGAGGGCAGCTCCCCGGTGGGGCTTGCCCTTTGGATGGGTTGGAAGCTGGGGATGCAGGTCCGGGAGATGACAGCCCTGACCTGGGACCAGGTGGATCTGGACCGGGGTCTGGTGCGGCTGCCGGACCGGGACCTGGCCCTGGGCGTCACCCTGCGGCGCCTGCTGCGGGCGGCGGCGGGACGCCGGCGGCCGGGTGAGGACCCGCACGTGCTGCTGACGCCCAACTCCCGGCGGCCCTTGGACCAGCCCCGGCTGTCCAAGATGGTGCGGACCGCCCTGATCCGGGGCGGGATGGAGCACATCAGCCTGGGAGATCTCTGCCGGGAGGAGCGCCGGGAGAACGAGGACGCCCGGCTGCTGGCCTACGCCGCCGAAAAAGGCACCATCTCCCGGTCGGAGGCCATGTCGCTGCTCGGCCTGTCCAAGGTGGCGGCCTACGAGCGTCTCCGGCAGCTGGCTGAGCGGGGAAAGCTGGTGCGGGTCGGCGGCAAATACTACCCCGCCGGCCAGGTGGTGCCGCCGGAGGAGCAGTATGACGTCATCCGTACATTTCTGGAGCAGTCCGGTCCGGCCTACCGGCAGGATCTGGCGGCGCTCCTGCACGTCGGCGACAGACAGTGTGCCCTGATCCTCAAGCACATGGTGGAGGACGGGCGCCTGGTGCAGGCCGGGCAGCGGTACGCCCTTCCCATTCGTGAGGAGGTTCTGCTGTGAACGGCGCAAAAGGAGAGCGGCCCTCAGGGGCCGCTCTCTTTTTTGGCCCGCGCCGCGGCCGGAGCAGAAATCGCGTCCGTGTTATGATGGCGTGACATGGCTGTCCATGCGATTTGTGCGCCGTTTTTCAATTGGATTAAAAGGTTTGCGAAACGCTGGACACCGGCAGTTTTTTCCCGTAAATTGGCCTTGCGAACGGCGGAAGCGCCCCGCATCCGGCTCTGCGGTTGGTGTAGGCCGACACAAGTTGGTTGGCTAGCCCCCACACGAATCCCAGACCCGCCTGGGGTCTTCCGGCGGACCGCAAATTTTTTGAAGGAGGAGAAATCCCAATGAAGAAGTTCCTTTCTCTGGTGCTTGCTCTGGTGATGACCATGTCTCTGGTCACCGTCAGCGCCGGCGCCAAGGACTTCACGGACGACAGCGAGATCACCTACAAAGAAGCTGTGGATGTGATCTCTGCCCTGGGTGTTGTCGACGGTTATTCCGACGGCGACTTCCGTCCCGATGATGTCCTGACCCGTGGCGCGGCCGCCAAGATCATCTGCAACCTGATCCTGGGCCCCACCACCGCCTCCGCGCTCAGCGCAGGCACCGCTCCCTTTAAGGATGTTCCCGTGACCAACACCTTCGCGGGCTACATCACCTACTGCTCTCAGCAGGGTATCATCAGCGGCTATGCTGACGGCACCTTCCGTCCCACCGGCACCCTGAGCGGCAACGCGTTCATGAAGATGCTGCTGGGCGCTCTGGGCTATGACAGCTCCATCGAGGGCTACACCGGCGCCAACTGGCAGGTCAGCGTCATCAAGCAGGCCAGCGGCATCGGTCTGGACGACGGCAACGACGAGTTCGTGGGCTCCCAGGCTGTGACCCGTCAGGAGGCCGCCCTGTACGCCTTCAACATGCTGCAGGCCACCATGGTCGAGTATGACAAGAAGGACACCATCGTTGTGGGCGACATCACCATCAACACCACTTCCACCCGCAAGGACGTGGAAAACAATACCAACACCGACGGCAACATCGATGGCGAGCGCAACGGCGACGGCCTGATGCAGTTCGGCGAGAAGTATTTCAAGGACCTGGAGAAGGAGGATGCCACCGACATCTTCGGCCATCCCTCCAGCAAGTGGGTCTATGATGGCGACGATGTGGGCACCTATGCCAACGAGGCTGACGCCACTTATGTGGTGGAGGACGACGATATGGACGTCGGCCAGGTGGTCACCAGCTCCAGCTACATGAATTACAGCAGCTCCGAAGCCAAGGATGCCAAGTACTTCCTGAACGGCGATGACAATGAGGTGAAGTCCTCTGAGCTGGTTGCCGTGGGCGATATCGTCGAGGCTTACGAGAATGACAACGGCGATGTGGAGACCGTTGTGGTTTCCCGCTACACTGTTGCCAAGATCGACAAGGTCGATACCGACGTCAGCACCGCTGAGAGCCGCAACGGCGCCTCCGAGGTCCTGACCCTCACCGATCTGGACGGCGACAACAGCAACGACTACTACGACAAGTACGACGATGCCGAGAAGACCCTGCGGGGCTATGCCTCCTCCTATGACGAGGGCACTGTTCTGGCCGTGGCCTTCCGCGACGGCAAGTTCGGCGATGAAGTCCTGGCTTCTTACGAGGCCGAGGCTGTCACCGGCGAAGTCACCGCTTTCCGTGAGGACGAGACCGTCACCATGGACGGCACCAAGTATGAGTTTGCCCGCAACGAGAACGGCACCGCTGGTTTCGTGGACGGCATCACCAGCAACTTCGACTTCGACAAGGAGTACACCATCTACCTGACCGCCGACGGCTATGTCATCGGTGTGGAGGGTGCCGCTGGTGCGGACCTGAACGACGTGTACTATGTGACCGGCGTTTACTGCGAGGAGAGCCGTTACAATGCCAACAAGTTTACCTGGTACGCCCAGGCCGTGTCCCTGGCGGATGGTTCTGCCTCTGACATCGAGCTGGATGAAACTGATGCGGACAATGCACTGAAGGCTTTCATTAATGATGAAAAGACAGATGAGTTTACTGTTGTCAATGGCCTGTATACCTTTGATGATGACATTGCCACTGCTTGGGACGGGGACAGAGACTATACCGTCTATGGCTTCAGTGATAGTGGTGAGCTGAACACCAATTTGAAGGATGCTCTGGCTATGGACGACACCAAGTTCTCCACCACCATCGTCGGCGGCGGTAGCGGCAAGACCTTCTATGTGGACGAGAACACTCAGTACCTCGGCGTGGATGATTATGCCGATGATATCGACACCGTCTATGCCATGGGCGGCATGAAGGGTACACCGAGCAACGGAAGCCGTGTGATCGTGATTGCTGACCAGGATGAGAACCGTGACGCCCTGTATGTGATCCTGCTCGGCTCCGACGCTTCCGTTGGCTCCGCCGACATCCTGTACGCCGCCGGCAGCAGCACCGACAAGGTGGGCACCGACAAGTACGTCCGCGAGTTCTGGTCCATGGAGGACAACACCAGCGAGGACATCACCATCGATGAAAAGCTGAGTGCCCATGGCTTCTATGAGGTGGACAGCATCGACGAGGACGGCGTCTACACGCTGAAGGACTATGACAAGACCGCTTCTTCTATCGATGAGGATTCCGACGGCATCGTCGTAGAGGATCTGGCGCTGGACAACACGGACCAGATCTATCGCAACGCTCTGAGCGGCTCCATCGATAACGTCAAGTTCGACGATGTCAGCATCGCCAACGCCACCATCATCGATGGCCGCAGCAACTCCGACCGGAACGACTCCGTGTATGACCGCGAGATCAACAGCATCTCCCGTCTGGAGGCCGCTCTGGATGCCGTGAGAGACGAGGATCTGGAGACCAAGGGCACTGTGGAGATCGATCTGTACGTGAAGGACGGCGAGATCACCTTCATCTGCGTCACCGACGTGGGCGGCGTTGCCAAAGATGACGGTGAGCAGGAAAGCGGCGAGCTGGACCTGACCGGTGTGGAGAATTTCGTCTGCAACAGCAATATCGTTACTGTTGACCTGGTCGGCACCGGAAAGATTCCCGCTAACTATCCTGTTACTGTGACTCTGATGAAGGCCAACAGCACCGAGGGCGATGCGGAAGTCGGCTCCAAGGAGCATGTAAACGAGACTGCCTATGAGGTTAATGATTGGAACAACCTGGGACAAATCGCGATCCAGGAAAGTGGTAATTACTATGTAATTATCACCATCGAAAATGAAGACGGCAGAGTTGTGGATGAGTTCACTTCCAACACTGTCCGCTTCGTCTACACTGCCCAGCCGTAAGGCAAATAGTTTCTTTCAAGTAACTTGTTGCGCAAGAAAGCCCCCGCTCGTAAGAGCGGGGGCTTTCCCTGTTTCCATCACATCCAGGCCAGTAGTGCTGAACATCGTCCTCCAGCCCCGCGTATTGGCCCGCAGCTTTCAAAAAGGTCTCTCCAGGAGTTGAAGGAGATCCTGTCTGCTCAGATAACTTTTCCCTCTTCCCCATGGGTGCCGGTCTTCCGGCGCTCATTTTTTTGTAAAATACAGCCAGATTCAAGACAAAAGTAAAAAAATATATTATGATAGATTGAAAGGGGGGTTCCAAATTCTGGAAGACAGGCTGCGCAGCTTCCCCACGCAATGGAAGATGTCGAATTTTCTGAGAGATGTCGTTTTTTCAGGCTTTGCTGTTTTTCGTCGTACAATCTTCTCATCGCAAATTTCGAGGAGGTGCTCTCCATGGACACGATCATCCGGGAAACGCTGCGCCCCTTTGGCATTACGCGCAATTACCGCGGTTACCCGCAGACGGTCCGCGCCATTGCTCTGGTCCTGGAAGACGAATCCCGCCTGCTCAATGTCACCGAAGAGATCTATGAAGTCGTGGCCCTGCAGACCCGGTGCCATCCCTCCAACGTGGAGCGGAACATCCAGACTGTCGTTCTCTGCGCGTGGCATACAAACCGACCGCTTCTGGTCAAAATGGCGGGATTTACGCTGACGGCTCCGCCCCGCGCCTCCCAGTTTATTGATATCATTGCCTCCTACATCCAGCGGGAAGTTTTGAGTGACCCCAACCGCCGTGTGCTGATCTGATGCCCCTCGCCTGTCTGTTCCGGGATTTGGTACCGACGGCCCATCTGCGGCCCCCGTGCGGCAGGGATTCCCGCATCTGCTGATAAGGTGGGATTCCCGCTCTTTACTGGCGGCCTGCCGGAGCAGCCGCCAAATCGCCCGCTCCCCTCTCCCCGGCCAACGAATCCGGCACAGGCGGCCGCCCTATTCCGCGGGGCGGCCGCCTGTCAGTCTCTCACTCTATTTCTGGCCGGTGATCAGCGCCAGCCGGGTCTCCACGGTGTCCAGCTGCTTCTTCACATTGCCCACGATATCCGCACCCACGATGTTTCCCTCGCTGTCCACGATATATGTAGTGGGATAGGTGGAAATATCCGCAACGAAGTCCTTGTAGAAATCGCCCTCCGGATCCGGAGAGATATTGTGATAGGTCACGCCCTTTTCCTTCAAAATCTCCCGGGCCGTGTCCAGCTGCTCCCGGCTCTCGCCGGAGTCGGTACCCACACCGATGAGGTTGATGTTTCGCTCTTTGAAATCCTGATACAGCTCCTCCAGTTCAGGCATCTCGGCGATGCAGGAACCGCAGCCATTGTTCCAGAAATTGACGATGGTGGCGTCATAGTCGGCGAAAATGTCGCTGGAGATCTCATCGCCCGCAATGTCCACCTCGGAAAATTCCGGGAAAGGTGTCTTGGACACCAGGGCGTCCTCTTCACCGGAGCTGCAGCCGGTCAATGCGGCGGTCATCAGTACCGCCGACAGCAATAGGATCAGAACACGTTTCATGTGGCAGTCTCCTTCTTCTCTTGTATTCTTTTGATCGAAAATACCCTGGTGATGGCCCCATGGGGGCAGGCAGCCGCACAGTCCCCGCAGCGGATGCACTCAGCATGGTTGGGCGTCCTGAACACATCCACATCCATCCTGCACGCACGACTGCACGCCCCGCAGGCGGTGCACCGGCCCGAGTCCACCTGCAGGCGGCAGATGGAAATTCTGTTGCACAGCCCGTAAAAGGCCCCCAGCGGGCACAGCCACTTGCAGAAAGGCCGGTAGAAAAACACCGCCAGCAGAGCTGTCCCCAGCAGGATGCAGCTCTTCCAGGTAAATAGTCCGCCCAGGCCGGCCCGGATGCCCGCATCGGCCAGCGCCAGCGGGATGCCGCCCTCCAGGATGCCGGCGGGGCAGATATACTTGCAGAAGAACGGGTCGCCCATTCCCACCTCGTTGACCACCGTCATAGGCAGGACAATGACGAAGAGCGCCAGAATCCCGTATTTCAGATAGGTCAAGATGCGGACCCGCCTGGTGCTGAACTTTTTTGCAGGGATTTTGTGAAGCAGCTCCTGGAACCATCCGAACGGGCACAGAAAGCCGCACACCACCCGCCCCAGCAGCGCGCCTGCGAAAATGAGGAATCCCACCACATACCATGCAAACTGGAACTTGGAGGAGCCGATCACCGCCTGAAGCGCCCCGATGGGGCACGAAGCTGCCGCGGCCGGACAGGAGTAGCAATTCAGCCCGGGGACGCAGACGGCCTTCAGGCCGGTCCTGGAGATCCTTCCATGCAGGAAGTTCATCAAAAAGGGGTTGGAAGCCAGCGCGGCCCCCAGCTGGATCTTCCAGCGATGCTTGTTTTCAGCCAATGCCCACACACTCCAAACACAGGTTGACGCCCTTGTGCAGGACCATGTCCGCTTCCCCGCGCCACAGCCCCAGTCCAATCATCAGCAGGGCGGCTGCCAGACAACAGATCGTGATCTTTCTCATATCAGCCCATAGCCGCCATAGCGGCGCCGCCCTCTGCCGCCGTCCCAGACTGGAACGCGGCGTTCCGGCTCATCTCCACAAAGGCGGCCGCGGACGCAGGCAGCTCCTCTGCGTCCACGGCGGAATACCATGCAGAGAGGAATGTTCCGTTCACATACCAGGAGGCGACGTTTGGCATCTCCCCGTCCTCCACCATGCTTCTGTTGCTGCCCACAGCTGCTGCCAGAGAGTCGTTGTAGAGGATGACGGGGAAGGGTGCATCGGCAAACATCTCGCTGCCGGTTCCGCTTTTGGTGCAAACCAGGATTTCCGCCCCATTCTCCGCAACGCCCCCATATCCCTCCGCCAGTGCGTTATAGAAGACCTGCGTCCCCTCCGCTTCCGGATCCAGGAAGGCAAAGAACACCACATCCCCAAGCTGTTCCCGGGTAAACGCCTCTCCGGACAGGGTGGTCGTGGCAAAGTCGCCCACCATGTTGCTCTCTGTTTTGCTGGCGGCGGGAACGCTGTTCTCCTCATAATAGGCATCCACCCACGCCTGATCGACCCAGCCCTTATCCAGGGCGTCCTCGATGGTAAGCGTACCAGCCTCGATGGATTGTTCCACATCCTCCTGACTGGGCCGCTTCTCTCCGCAGGCCGCCAGGGACAGGGCCATGGCAGCGGCCAGACCCAGCACGGCCAGCTTCCGTTTGTTCTTGCATCGCTTCATAAAAAACCTCCTTGCCGCACCTGCGGCGGATTTTGGACAGGAGGCATTGTAGCATGGAAAACGTAAATTTCCTGTCAAGGCGGTCTTGATGGAAATTTTATCTGGATGTGCTATAATAGCCGCACATGGAAAAGGGCGGTGAGTGGGATGCGGATTTTGGTGGTGGAGGATGAGCGTCTCCTGTGCGACGGGATCGCGGAGGATCTGAGACTGGAAAAATACACGGTGGATTGCTGCTACGATGGTCCGGCGGCCTGTGAGCGGCTGTTTGTGGAACCCTATGATCTGGTGGTCCTGGATCTGAACCTGCCAGGCATGGATGGGCTGGAGCTGCTCCGGCACATCCGGACGGAACAGCCGGAGCTGCGGGTGCTGATTCTTTCCGCCCGGTCACAGCTCTCAGACAAGGTGGCAGGGCTGGATCTGGGCGCGGACGATTACCTGACCAAGCCGTTCGCCCTGGAGGAATTGGAGGCCCGGGTGCGGACGCTGCTGCGCCGGGAATTTCGTCAGCGGGAGTCCCTTGTACAGGTGGGCGCGCTGACCCTAAACACCGTGACCCGGGAGGTCTCCGGCCGTGGGGAACCCCTTCCCCTGACGCCCCGGGAATTTGCCATCCTGGAGCATCTGATGCTTCACCGGGGATGCTGGATCAGCCAGGAGGAGCTGATGGAGCATATCTGGGAGGCGGATGCCAACCCCTTCAGCAACGCCGTGCGGATGCACATCTCCTCGCTCCGGAAAAAACTGCGGAAGCGGCTGGGCCATGATCCGATCCAGACCAAGGTAGGTCGGGGCTATCGCCTGGCCGGAGAGGAGACGGCATGAGGAAACCGATGTCCCTGCGCCTGCGGGTCACTCTGCTCTGCGCAGCCCTGCTGACGCTCTGCTGCCTCCTGCTCACTGTGACTAACAATTTTTCGGCCATCCGGATGGCCGACGCCATTCAGGCGGTGCCGCTTCTTCCGGCGCAGCGCGCAGAGCTGGAAGACAGTGTCAGCCTGCCCATGGCGGAACTGCATATCAGCGATACGATCCAGCAGGCTCAGGGGGCGTTCCACATGCAGAGCCTGCTGGCCATGGTTGCCATCCTGGCGTTGGGCCTGTTCCTCATATACCGGCTGGTTGGAAAAGCCCTTGCTCCGTTGGACACACTCACTTGCCGGATCCGGGAGCGGACGGCTGCGGATCTGGCGCAGCCCGTTGAGATCCCCGACAGCGGGGATGAGGCGGCCGCAGTGGCCCTGGCGTTCAATCAGATGTCCCAGCGGCTGAACCAGGTCTTCGTCATGCAGAGGAACTTCTCCCGCAACGCGGCCCATGAATTCCGCACACCGCTGGCAGTCCTAAAGACCCGAATCGGCCTGTTCCGCAAAAAGCAGGACTTCCGCCCCCAGGCCACACTGGAGCTGCTCCAGATCGTCGAGGGGGAGGTGGACCGCTTGTCCGCCATGGTGAGCGAACTCTTGGAGCTGACCAATCTGGAGCGGGCATCCCGCGGAGAGCGGCTCTCCTCCGGCCAGCTGATCCGGAGCGCCGCGGACCAGGCCGCCCCCCAGGCGGAAGCGCGGAGCATCACCATTTTGGTGGATGCCGCGCCCTGTACCCTGGCCGGAAATGCAGAGCTGCTCCGGCAGGCGGTATGCAATCTGGTGGAAAATGCCGTCAAGTACAGCCCGGCCGGCAGCGTTGTACACATCGCGGGCCACCGGGATGGGGAATGGTTCCAAATCGTGGTTGCCGACCAGGGACCCGGCATCCCGGAATCGCTCCGCCAGCGGATTTTCGAGCCCTTTTTCCGGGTGGATGATTCCCGCTCCCGACAGCTGGGCGGTGCCGGACTTGGACTGGCACTGGTGCGGGCCATCGCGGAGTTCCACGGCGGCGCTGTTTATGTGGAAAAATCCCGGGGAGCGGGAAGCCGATTCGTCCTGAAGCTGCCATGCGAACAGGATCCTCCGCCGGATTGAGATCCAAACTGACGTCTTTTGTCAGACGGGATCGGCGGAAACGCCTCGCGGCAGTTATTTTCATGCCCCTGGCTGTGGGCAAGCTGCCTTTCCGTGCGCCGCCCCCTGGGGCTCAGCTTTTGGGCGGAAGACGCTCTGCGGAGGGAACCGCCGTCCGGAAGCCTGCCACCGACACGTGGCGGGGCAGTCTGCGTACAACGTTTGAAGATATCAGCGTCTCTGCAAACGCAATTCCCGTTGCCTCTCCATACAGCCCTGTAATCTGTGCGCCACTTACAGCAGGAAAGCACCTGAAATCTAAAGATTTCAGGTGCTTTTTGCTTCTCAGCGGACAGTGCGCATCTGTTTTGGGCTTCGCACATCAAGTTTCCTGCGGATAGCAGCAGCGAAGCCCGCATGACGCCCGCATCTCTCCAGGAAAAATGTGCTTCCGGCACACGCAATTCTCCAATCGGCCCCTTAATAAATGCTGACAGTTCGAAAGGATGTATACCTCCAGATCCGTCAGTTGGTCTGCCGGGCTGTTTTCCCCGTGATGGGCTCCTGACTTATGATTGATGCGGCCCATGACGATCTTTGCCATGCCGCTGACCCTTGCGTATTCCGCGATCTGCACCGCAGGAGCCGTCCCGTACACCATGGAAATCTGCGCCCCCTGCTGCTCCGCCAAGTGCAGATTGCAGCGCAGTTGCTTTATATTCCCTGTGGTAAAGAAATTTTGCAGGACCTGTTTGGTCTGGCGTTTCCGACAGACTTTTCCCACCCGAAGAAGCCTCTCCACATCCCGATGCTTGGTATGCCGGCACCCCTGGGTGTTGTTGTGCGCCGCTTCATCCACCAGGACAGTTGGAATCTGGTCAATATCAACCCTCCCGGAGTTGAATGCCGCGGTATTCGTTTTTCTTATTCAGCAAGACCTCCCGTCCGTTCAGCAGGGACAATGTATCCGGTCTTACATGCGGGGCTCCACATAGCCCACCACCAGATCAGCGCCCTCTTTCTGCGCCTGATGCGCCGCTTACGACAGGGCATACGTTTTGCTCACGCCGGCCGCATAGCCAAAAAGGATTTTTAGCCTCCCCGGAGGATCCTCCGCTTCCGGATCGTGTGGGAAATTCGCGCATTCATTGTTTGTCCGTCCCCTATGTACTCACCCTCCCACAACTCGTCATAGAATCAATACCTTGTCCCGTTATCGTATCACGCGTAATACTACCAAACCGTGAATAATGGCGTCATGATCGGAAGATAGAATTGGGGCGCTCCCACCAGCAGGAAAACGAGCGCCAGAATCATTTGGCGCTCGTTTCATAACTGTGTGTATCGTCCCATCCCAAAATCCGTTTGGCCATCAGATAGATTCCCGGCTTGTAAAGGACCAGAACCACATCCAAGGCAGGACTCCGGCGTATAAAGTCCGTAATCGCTTGGCCGGCAATATAGATTGCTTCTTCTCGTGGGATGTGATATTCTCCCGAAAAAATAAGTGGAAACGCAATGCTTTTGCATCCGCTGGTCACTGCCCTTGTCATGGCGCGGCGGTAGCAGTCTGCCAGCAGTAACCGCTCTCGCTCCGCGCCTCCAAACCAGCCAGGTCCGGCCACGTGAATAATATAGCGGGCCGGCAGCCCAAAGGACGGCGTCATCACAGAATGTCCGATAGGACAATGGCCATGACGTCGGCAAGCCTCCTCCAGCTTTGCACTATCCGCTGCGGCGAAAATTGCCTCACAGATCCCCGGCGTACGCTTCAGTTCTGTGTTTGCAGCATTTACAATGGCATCCGTGGCAATATTTACGATATTTCCCATCCAAAGATGATACGGCATAGGTCTTCCTCCTTTACAGCAGAGCACCGCATACCAGATACCCCAAAGCGGAAATTCCGCTGGCACACAGCGCATACGGAATCTGAGACAACGCATGATCCATGTTCTCGATCTTACAGCAGCTGGATGTCAATACCGTGGCATCGGAATAGAAGCAGGCATGGCTGCCGAGCGTGGCGCCCGAGACAATCGCCCCCATGACCAGGAGCAGATTTGTGCCGATGCTCTCCGCCAGCGGCAGCAGGATTGGCGCAACGATGGCCGGAATCCCCCACACGCTGCCTGTACTGAAATTCAGGATCGCCACCACCAGAAATGTCACCAGAGGGAAGATCACGGCATTGACATGGGGCTGCACCAGGGTAATGATGTAATCGGCAATCCCGATATCGGTCATTGCCTCCTGCATGACAAACGCAAAGAAGATGATGGCCACCGTGGGAATCATGTTGCAAAAGCCGTGCATCGCCAGATCACAGAACCTGGAAAAGCTCATTTTGCCTCTGGGAATATAGAGTACAAAGCACACTGCAATCGCAGCAACCACGGCCAGAAACAGCTCTCCGGAAATGATTGCCAAGATAATCAACACGCCCACCGGCAGGATAAAGTCCATGAGGCTGCCCTGTGTCTGAAATTCCGACTCATCCTCCTCGTTGAGCGGTGCGCTCTCCGGCGAATAGACCTTGCCGGTCTCCTGAAGGCGGCGGTAAGCGGTCCGCATCCGCCCCAGCTTGGGAACAACGCCAACGATAAACAGCGGCACGATGATAACCGCTGCGATGGCGTAAAAGGCAAAGGGGATCACGTGATAGAATGTCTCTATCGCCGTTCCATAGCCCAGCTCCGCAATCCCCGGCTGCGTGAAAAATAGCCCGGAAAAGAAGATTGCCCAGGTAGAGAACGGCAGAATGGCACACACCGGCGCGCCGGTGGAATCGATGATGTAAGACAGGGCCTCCCGGGGCACACGGCGTTGGTCGGTCAGTTTTTTCATGCAGGTGCTCAGTGTCATGATATTCAAATAGTCATCCACAAAAATAAGAATCCCCATGATCCAGGTGACCATCATGGTGGACCTTGGCCCCCGGCAGAGCTTTCCAAGCGCCCTTGTAAATCCCAGTGTTCCATGGGATTCTCCCAACAGCGTAATGAGGCTGCCGAACAACGCGCACACCAAAAAGACCCATTGGTGCGAATAATCTGTCGCCACGCGGAAAAAAGCATCCATCCAGTCGGTGGCGATGTGAGACAGTGCATACACTCCCTCGGACGGGATCCGTGCAGCGCTGGTAATCACATAGGTCAGCAGAGTTCCAAAGATCAACGGTTCCAGAGTCCGCTTTGTTTTCAGCGCAAAGGCAATGACGAACAGGACGGGGATCAGTGTCCATATTCCATATTCCATGAGTACAACCTCGTTTCTACCACAGTCGCATTTATTGGAGTGCTTCTGGTGCCCGCTAAAGTCATAATAGAGCACTTCCGATGAAGATAGTGTTAGTTTCCCGGCTCTGGGATAAGGAATATATTAAGAACACCATTTGATTGAAATGACAAAATGATAGGCCGGCATTCCAGTCGATGGAATGCCGGCCTCTACTGTACAGCGGATATTCCTTTCCGGGCATTTTCTGAGTCCGGAATGTCCCCTGCGCAATTCATCAGCTGCCAGTTTATTTGCCACGCTCCAGATAGTCTGCCGCAAACTGCGCATACAGTGCGGCCCCCCTCTGCAGCACCGGCTCATGGACTGTATAGCGGTCGTTGTGGTTCCCCACCGTCATACCGAGTTCCTCATTTCTCGTTCCAAGAAAACCGAACACCGCTGGAATCTTATCGGCAAAGAAAGCAAAATCCTCACTGCCCATCATCTGGGGAAGTTCTTTCAAACACGCTTCCCCATAGAGTTTCACAGCTGCGTCATGGGCGATTTTATTCAACTCTTCATCATCGTTATAAAGAGAGTTTGCATAGTAATCATATTCAACCGTGGCAGTCGCGCCAAAAGCCTTGGCTGTGTTTTCAGCAATCCGCCGCAGCCCCGCTTCAATCTTCATACGGAATTCTGCGTTATAAGTCCGGGTGGTTCCAAACAGTTCCGCATGGTTTGCAATAATATTATACCGCTGTCCGGCGTGCATCTCTCCGATATTTACTACCAGCGGGTTTAAGGGGTCGTTCGTTCTGGAGACAAATGACTGGATATTGCTGACAATCGCTGCGGCAGCCAAAAGTGCGTCCACACCCAGATGCGGCTGTGTCCCATGGGCGGAAACGCCATCTACCTTGATTACAAAGTTATCCACACTGGCCATGCGGGGCCCCGCCTGCACATTGATGTATGGCTCCTCCAGTGTCGCCCACACGTGCTGGCCCATAATGGCATCCACGCCATCAAGGATACCCGCTTCAACATAGTATTCCGCACCGTGGCAGGTCTCCTCCGCAGCCTGGAAAATCAGTTTGACGTTGCCTTGCAATTCGTCTTTCGTCTCCATCAGCATCTTTGCCGCACCGAGAAGCATGGAGATATGGCAGTCATGGCCGCAGGCATGCATGACGCCCTTATTTCGGCTTGCAAAGGGCAGGCCTGTCTTTTCCTCTACCGGCAAGGCATCAATATCCGCCCGGAGAGCCACAGTTCTGCACGCCTTTTCGGCCTTTCCCCCCCGCAGCATCGCACATAATCCGGTATGGTCCGGGAAGCGTTGGATCTCGGTATAGCCCATTTTCTGAAGCTCTGCCGCAATATGCTCTGTGGTCTGGACTTCCTCGAGGCTCAGTTCCGGGTTCTGGTGGCACCATCTGCGCTGTTCCACAATGTAATCCAATGCCTGTTCAGCCAGTTCTTTATAGTTCATAACAGTCCTCCTATTTCTGAAGAAGCATCTCCAAAATCAAATCATCACATTTAGAGGAACCCTCATTCCCAAGCCGCACGAAATTTCTGATCGTTTCTTCCGGGTCTGTTTCTACAATTCCATCTGTCGCTTTCACGCTTTCACTCCGAAGGGCCATAGCGGCACATTGGAAGGCGGCAAAGACACAGGTGCTGATCTTCAAGGCGCAGTCTGCCTTGGCACCGTCACAGAGCATTCCGCTCACATTCCCAAACATATTGTTTACAGCAAATCCGATCTGCTCCAGCGTGCCTCCTTGTAGATACACCAAGCCGCAGGCTGCGGCGGCAGCGGCAATGGTCGCCCCGCAGAGCCCGGAGAGCGGTCCGAAATCCGCGTGGATATGAATCGCCATCAGGTTGCTCAGCGTGACGGCGCGAAACGTTCTCTCTTCATCAATACCAAGACTCTTCGCGGCAGACAAGATGGGAACTGTTGCGGTAATGCCCTGATTGCCGGATCCGGAATTTGTGATGACCGGGGCATTGGCTCCCGCCATTCTGGCGTCCACCCCGCTGGCAGTCATGGCTACGGCATCCATGACAACATCGTGCCCCATCAGCCCCGCTTCCTGATTGTTCCGGATACCATGGCCGATATTCAGTCCGTAATCACCCGCTGCGCCCAGCTGCGCGATATGCCCATTGACTTCGATGGCCTCTTGGATCATGTGTAAATCATCCTGTCGGCGATCCATCGTCTCCACAAATTCATAGATCGTCCGGATATTCAGCGTCCTGCTGATCTGCTCCGGCGTGATATCCGTTTCCATCGTCTGCCCGGGCAGCTCACAGCCCACCCTCTGGTGGTCCCGCTCCACAAGGATCACATTGGTATGCGCTCCCTTAATAATGGCGCGGGACTGGTGTTCTTTATTCACCAGTTCAACTTCCACATACAGCTTGTCCGGATCAAACGCCCTTCTCACGTCCACATATCCATTTTCCACAAGATGGGCCGCTCTTTCAATGTCTTCCGGGCGGGCGTCATCCACAACCCGGAGCTGGCGGTCCACCGCCCCGCACACAGCACCCAAAGCAGCTGCATAATTTATTCCAGTATAGTTCGTTCCGGGTATCCCCGCAGACATCGCGTTCTTGATGATATTCGCGCTGGCCCTGACCTTGATATGCTCCAGCTCTCCATCCAACTGCTCTCGGGCAATGGCGGCTGTCAGCGCAATCGCGGCAGGCTCTGTGCAGCCGGTGGCCAGCATCATCTCATGATTCAATATTTGACAAATCAGTTTCCGATTCATAGCGATACGCTCCTATTCTATGATCCCAACCAACATTTGATTCTACAAAAGCGGAACACTTCGTGTCCCGCTTTTGTAGATGATATGGCCTTTACAATCAGAACATTTTGGCAAATACGCTTGCAATGATAACGGACGTGATCGTCACAGTGGTAAAGCCGCCGACAATCATGGGCGGGAACATCTTGCTCATCAGATATTCCTTTTCCTCCGGGGTCGCCGCCAGAGCGTTGCAGGTGTTTTCAGTGATAATTGCATTGGGCGGGAACCCATACAGGGCAGTCAATGCGGTGGCAAAGGCCAGCAGGAACGGGATCTTCAGTATTTTTGCGCTGACGAAGCACAATACCGCCATGCCAGCAACACCGACAACAATCAGAATGACCATCGGCCCGATGATGCTGCCCAGCATCTGGGGCGTGCAATCCTTCAGGCCGTCAAAGATATACATCATCAGAGCGAACATGACAATGCCATAGGAATTGCTTTTATTCAGTGCGTTCTCATCCAGAAAACCAATGCTGGTGAAAATAATGCCCAGAACCAGTGCATACACAGCGCCGCTGATCGTCATGTTCAGGCCGGGGATGACAACTCTTCCCAGCTGTGTGGCCAGCCAGGCCACGAATCCCAGCTTGCCCAGCATCACCACAACAGAATTCCACTTGGCAGGCGTGGGGGGCAGCAGTTTCTTGCGCGGACTCTCGGTGGTTTCCAGCTTTCCGTTGACTGCATCTACCGCATTTGAAACGCCGGCAACCGACACACCGCCGTTCCGGTATTCTTTCAGGAGCTTTTTGCCCTCCAGCTGGAGGCAGACCGCCGTAAGCGGATACCCCGCGAACCCCTGGACGCAGTACATGGCGATAGCAAACACAGCCGCTTCCTTGAGGCCGGCAGCATTGGCCGCCTCCATCATCGTCGTTGCAGCCACGATGCCTCCGGTGAGAGGAGGCAGTCCCGCGACAACAAAGCTGCGGTCCATGAGCAGGGGGCAGACGAACAGTGCCAGGACGCACATACCCGCAAGTCCCGCAAGGCAGACCACAATGGTCTTCCACTGCTCCAGCAGCTGCTTGATGCTGATCACGGTGCCCATGTGCGTAATCAGCAGATAGATACCGATTGTGCTGCCAAAGGGAATCAGTACGGCGTCGCTGATCAGCGTAGTGGGAAGGACTGTCCAGTAGCCCACCAGAATGATAGCGGCAGTTACGAATACCGATGGAATCCATGCTTTTGTTGCCGTGGAAACGACCTCGCCAATGATGTACACTGCAGCGCAGAGCACAAACGCTAGTGCAAAGTTATACATGTCTTTTCCCCCTCTTTACTTATTCAGCACATATTTCGGCGGCAGAACTGCCTCCTTTCATGGTTTTGCATTCTCCCACCCAATATGAGTCTGACCAATTACTGTGCGTTGAAATCCATTGCCACCTGCGCATAGAGCATGGCGCCCTTCAAAAGCTGTGCCTCATCCACGCAGAAATTGCCGGAATGGTTTGGCCAAACGGCTCCGCAGGCCTCGTTTCCGGTTCCCAGCAGTGCGATTGCTCCCGGCACCCTCTGCATGAAGTAGGAGAAGTCTTCGCCGCCGGTGGTAGCCGGATTGGATGCGAGGCAATTCTCACCCAGGACAGCAACCGCGGATTTTTGGGCGATGGAAACCACCGCCTCATCATTGACAGTGGGCGGCACGATGCGCAGGTACTCCAGCTCTGCCTCAGCGCGGTAAGCCTCGGCTGTGCCTTTGATAACTCTTTCCATCCGTTCCTCAAAGGTTTCCCACACCTCATTGCTGAAGCAGCGGGTGGTTCCTGTCATATAGCTGTTCTCCGCCACTACATTCCAACGGGTGCCCGCCTGGATCGTCCCTACGGTAACGACCGCCGGGTCCATAGGCGAGATCTCCCGGCTGACGACGGACTGCAGGTTATTGATGATGGCAGCCGTTACAACAGCTGCGTCCACACCCCGCTCCGGCTGTGCGCCGTGGCACCCCTTTCCCTTCACAGTGATATGGAATTCGTCTGCCGACGCCATCCGGGGGCCGGCTTCCAGAGAAACCATGCCGGACTTCACATCTGTCCACACATGAATGGCAAAACATGCGTCCACGCCGTCCAAAGCGCCCTGCTCAACCATGGACTTGGCACCCAGAGCTACCTCCTCCGCAGGCTGGAAAGCCAGTTTTACCGTGCCGCACAGTTCTTCTTTCATGTCATGAAGGATGCGGGTGGCGGTCAGGAGCATCGCAATATGGCAGTCATGGCCGCAGGCATGCATAATGCCCTCGTTTTTGCTCGCATAAGGCGCCCCGGTGGTTTCCTGAACCGTCAAGGCATCCATATCTCCGCGAAGCAAAATGGTCTTGCCGGGCTTTGCGCCTTGAATGGTGACCAGCACACCCGTCTCCAGCCCACAGGGCCGCCAGGAAACGCCTATCTCGTCCAGCGCCTCTTTGATTGCCTTGCTGGTGTGATATTCCTTGGTGCTGACTTCAGGATGCTGATGGAAATAGCGGCGCTTTTCGATCAGATACTCTCCGTATTGGGCGGCGACCTCTTGCACATTCATAACAATTCTCCTTTTCTCGCGAATTTTTTCGCTTTAAATGGTTAAATCATTTTGAACTTTCCAAATCTGATTACTTCAGGAATTCCAGAGCAATAGAAACCAAGGTCCTGATGCCTGCCGGCATAACATCCTCCCGAACCGCACACTTGGGATTGTGCAGGGGCGCCAGCTCTCCCTCGTGTCCTGCATAAAGCATCAGATAGGCGCTGGGGATACCACCCAGCTTTCCATAGAAGCTGAAATCCTCACTGAAAGGCATTGGATCGGGCATGGGGACCACCGCGTCCTCACCCAATTCCTTTCGGACCGCGTCAGCGGCAAGATCCATCAGCTCTTTGTCATTGAAAGCGCTGGGATATCCGTCGGCATAGTGAATATGTACTGTATTTCCGGAGGCGGCCTCGATACCTTTTGCAATTGCCTGGACCTGTTCCTTAATCACGCTTCGCACACTTTCCGAATACGCTCTAGTCACGCCGCCAAACTTGACCTCCGCCGGGATCACATTGGGCGCGTCGCCGCCATGGATGCTCCCCAGGGAGAACACTGCCATCTCCATAGGGTCCACCCGGCGGGCGACGATCTGCTGCATCATCACGATCATCTGGGCGGCAGCCAGCACGGGGTCCGTTGTATTCTGCGGCTGAGAGCCATGTCCCCCTCTGCCGGAGACGGTGAAGTCGAACAGGTCCACGGAAGTTGTTATGGGCCCGATGTGGAACCCAACCTGTCCTGCCCGGTGGGCGTCCGGCAGCACATGCATTCCATAGATCGCGTCCACATGGGGGTTTTCCAGCACGCCTTTTTCCAAAAGCTCCTTGGCGCCGCCAGGTAATGTATCTTCGCTATGCTGGAATATCAGCTTGACACAGCCCGCAAAACGCTCTCTCATTCCGCACAGGATCTTGGCCGCGCCCAGCATCATGGATGCATGCATATCGTGGCCGCAGGCGTGCATAATCCCCGGATTCTCACTGGTATACGGCAGTCCGGTTTCCTCCTGCACGGGCAATGCGTCGATATCGCAGCGCAGTGCCACACAGCGGCCCGGGCCTCTGGCTCCATGGATCAACGCTACAACGGCGGTTGGTACAGGCCGTTCGATTGCATCAACCCCGTATTCCTCCAGCTTCTTTCGAATCAGGGCCGATGTCCTTACCTCGTTTCTTCCAATCTCAGGATGGCGGTGAATATCCCTGCGAATCTCTACCATCTCCGGGAAATATTCCTCCGCTCTTTCTTTTATCGTACTCGTCTCAAATTTCCTCCTTCCTGCATGGCTTCCGGAAGCCATTGTTTGTTCAGCATGGTTTCTATGTTTGCTTCGCAAACATAGAAACAGGGATCCCTGTTTCCGACAATACGATATTGCTTTAACTATACTTTATCTATAATAATCCTAAACCACAAAGTATATCAAGTCAATATTTTTCTCCTGACTTTTCCTGACTCCAGCATTCTGAGCACTTCCTTGTTAGAGTCGGAGACCCTTTTCCGGGTCTTGTATCCTATCGGCGGAAAGCCAGAAGCGCACTGACACAGGCGGCAAATTTCCACATGGCGAAGGTGCTCTGACGCCCGATCAGATACTCAATGCAGAATGTAGTTGCAATATCCGCTCATCGTACGTCCATCCAGCGCACGTTTCCAGGCGGTCAGGCCCATTGGTCTTGCTGCGGTCTGCATTGGTGCAAATGATCTCTGCCCCACCGCGCCCTGTGACGGCGTAAAAGCCCGCAGAACTTATTTTATACCACGGTATAGAAGTCCCGTACGGTGGCGCCCGGCACAGATGTCAATGATCTGCTGCCAGATACGGCGCTCACTGGTCCGAATGGAATTACCTCCGCTCCAGCGGTTTTAAAGGAGCCGATGCTGAAAGTAGTCCTACCCTGCCTGAGGCGTTCATCACCCAAGGCAAAGTTCTTGGTTCATTACTCTTTCAGTTCACTGGTGGCCCAAATGCGGATGTGGGCGGCCCGCAGCGATGGTCCAGGTTGTAAAAGCGGGCTTCCCTCGTTTTGGTCTTTCTATCCATCGCTCCGTAGAGCGTGCTTGTTACATTTTTGCAACAACTCCTTTGTCCTGCAATTCGCCTTTCTGGACGATATTAGTTTCCTTTCTGAGAATGGCTTGGAATGGCGAGAAGGAAGATAAGCTCTCACTCTTAAGTTCACGAACGTGATATTATAAGAAATAGTATTTGCATTCGCCCCGCAAAAAGCCGTTGCACCGTGAAAAGCCTTGAGAATACTGAATTTTTTGCCTTTTAGGACACTGGAAAACACACTGATTTTCGGTGCTGTGGTGCCCAAATTCCTTGCGGCGATATAAAACCACACAAGCAAATGTAAAGAAAAATCAGAATTATCGAGGGTAAAAGCACTCCCTGCTTTTGCCCTCTTGACTGCCGCACGAGCAGAAGCATTCGTACTTGTCAGCGGCGGGCGGGTCCCGTTCATCTTGACTATTGACAAGCGGGAATGGTTCTGCTGTCTCAGGATTTATGCAAACCTCAAAAAAGCGGCAGACCACTGCGGGCAGAACTCTGCGGCGAAGGTCTGTCCCAGACTGTCCGGGGCATTCAAACCGCCCTTCATGCAGCACTGAATAAAGCGGTGGAGGAAAACGGATTTTCTGTAATCCCTCAGATGGGTGTAATTGGAGCAACGGGTGATATTTGCTGCATCCCATAAATTGGGTGATATCCTACGCCACCCATGTCCGCGCTGGTCTTAGAGGGCTACTGGGCGCACGCCAAAATGAAATTTGACAAGTGCTGAATACTATAAAATTTCTCCTACAGCCATCATAAGTGATGTTGTACTCGGCTTTTCAAGTTAGATCAAGTGTTGGCGGAACTGACACCAGAGGAACGGAGTAAAAAGCGGTTGGAGCAGACAAACCCGGTTTTAGACGCACTGTAGTCATAGACAAATGAGATGCAGGTGGAAGCAGCACCGAAATCTGCAATGAGAGGAGTTATCCATTATCTGCTGAAGCAGTGGCCGTACCTGATCCGGTATCTGGAATACGAGCAACTAGAAGTGAGTGCCAACCGCGCCGAGCATAACATAAAGTCGTTCATAATGAGCAGGAAGAATTGGCTATTTATCAATACGAATACGCCCGCTGGTACGCAGACCAGCGCAGTTCCACAGTTTCATTGAGCCAGCAAAGGAAAACGGCCTTGATTTGTACCGGTATCTACTTTGGTTTCAGAAAAGTGCGCTGGTACTGGGCCAAAATCCAGGCTGAGAATCTGGCTCCCGCCAAGGCCTCTTCGGAATCCAAAATGCTTCCATAACGAAAATTACCCTGCTTATATTGGCAAGGCAATTCCAAGCACCGTTATCTTTAATGGTTACAAAAGTCCCGCCCCTCCGGTACTGGGCCGGAGGGGCGGGACTCTCGTATGATGAGGCAATCAGTTCAGCGGGGGATTGCGCATGGCGTCCTTATACTGTTCGCCGAAAGTGTGGATGGCTCGCACTACCGGGGTAGCCAGCTCTGCGCCGGTTTCCGACAAGGTGTATTCCACTCGGGGCGGGATCTCGTGATACATGGTACGGATAATCAGCCCGTCTGCCTCCAACTCCTTGAGCTCCGAGGAGAGCACCTTGGCGGAGATGTTGGGAATCAAATCTACAAAATCACTGTAGCGTAGATGGCCGCCTTTAGACTCAAAGGCCAGCAGATAGAGAAGCAACAGCTTCCACTTGCCTCCCAGTACAAGCAATGAACGCATGACGGGGCAGGTGACGATGTTCACTGCCTCCCGGTGATTGGTGATTTTATCTCTGGCCATATACCAAAGACCTCCTTCTGCCTGATGTCAGTTTGAAACCAGTATAATGGAAGTTTTCAAAAAATCAAGTCCTCGAAAAATAGGGTATTTCTGTAAACCGGCGAGGAGGCTGGCAGAGTTCCAGGTTTTTCCTGACGTTTTCGTAGGAAGTGACAAAGTTTTGCGTTAGATTTTGGAAGCGGCTACGGCAACGGGTCATAAAGCGCGCCAATAAAATTAGCCAAAATCCACAAAAAACAGCAGTGCTTCGGCCAAAATTAAGTAATATACTAACCAAAAAGTAACTAGATTGGCAAAAAGTGCGGTCTTACTTTTCACTAAGAACCTGTTATGATGGTGTCAAAGAAAAGCCATGGCAAATACATACAAAGGAGAGGTTTTATGGTGACCAATGAAGTTCTCAATACAATCCTAAGTCGCAAAGGCGTAAAGCAATACAAGTCGAATCCTGTGCCCCGGGAGCTACTGGAGGCCATCGTGGCAGCCGGTATTGCGGCCCCCAACGCCTTCAACCGGCAGGCGTGGCATTTTTCTGTGATAACCAACAAAACCCTGCTGGAGGAGATCGACGCAGAAACCAATCACCGCTTAGGGGATGAAGAAGGCTACCATTCCCTGTACGGTGCGCCGGTTCTGATTGTCATCTCCTCGGCCCGGGACAATAACTTTGCAAAGCAAGACTGCTCCGCCGCCAATGAGAACATGGCCCTGGCCGCCAAGTCCCTAGGACTGGCCTCCCGGTATCTGGATGTACCCAACCTGTACACTAATACCCCGGAGGGCGCCGGGTGCAAGGAGATGTGCGGAATTCCCAAGGACTATGACACAGTGTGCTTCTTGTGCCTGGGATATTCCGATGATATTAGCGAACAGCCCACGCCAAAGCGAGGGGATGTCGTAAATTATGTAGACTAAGGAAAGGAGGATCAGGATCATGCCGAAGATTGTTATCAGCGGGATCAGCGAGGAGGTGGTACGCACGGTTGCCCCCCGGCTGATCCCTGCCGTGGCAGAGGCGCTGGCGTGCCCCGTGGAGTGGATTTCTTTTGAATATGTACCCTCTGTATACTTTGCGGCAGAGGCAGACAAGGAGCGCTGCCCCATGGTGGAGATCTACTGGTTCAAGCGACCTGTGGAACTGATGCAGAAGATTTCCAGTATCTTCTCCGAAGAATTGTCCCGGGTTGGCATCAACCGGGTGATTATTCAGATCATTGATACCCTGCGGGAGAATTATTTCGATTTGACCTACGGTGCCAAATAGCCTCATTCTATATTATATTTACAGGAGGATTGATCCATGAGCAGCAATGAGTGTGCAGGACTCCAGACCCAGTACGATGTGTTCTCTCTGGACAAAGCCGAGACCTTGGCCCTTCTCCATGGCTGTGGCTTTTCCTATGAGGAGCTAAAAAAGCCCCGGGTTGCCGTGTTCAATACCCTCAACCCCATGAACCCCGGGCACATCCACCAGGGTGCTATCGCCAAGGCCGTGGCGGAGGGCGTCCGTGAGGCCGGTGGCCTGCCGGTGGAATTCAATGGCACCAACCTCTGCGATAGTATGCTGGAAAATCAGAAGTACACCCTACCCAGCCGCGACCTGTTGGTCAATGATATTGACCTGATGGTCAGCTATCACCGGATGGACGCACTGGTAATGATTGGCACCTGCGACAAGGTGCTACCCGCCTTATTGATGGCCGCCGGCCGTCTGAACCTGCCCACGGTGATTGTTACTGGCGGCTACATGAAGCCTGGTAACTACCGGGGCGAGAATGTGGACTTCATCGACATAGGCCCCAACAAGACCCGCCTGCGGGACGGCAAAATCACTCAAGCCGACTTTGACGAACTGGTGGACGTGTCTGTTCCTGGAGGCGGCGCCTGCTGCATGATGGGCACCGGCAACACTATGGCCATTATCACCGAGGTCATCGGCATGTCTATGCCCGGCAACTCCAGCACCCCCGGCAGAAGCCAGGAAATGCAGGAGTTGGCCAAGGCCGCCGGCAAGCAGGTCATGAAGCTCTATGCCAAGAAGATCACTGCCCGACAGATCATCACCAAGGAGTCCATCACCAACGCCATCAAGACCTGCATGGCCATCGGCGGCTCCGGCAATACCATCATCCACGTTCCCGCTGTGGCCACCGAGTCCGGCATTGAGATGAACTTCAGCGACATCTATGCCGCCGCCAGCTTCGAAATTCCCCTGCTGGTGGGCGTCCGTCCCAACGGCCCCTACAATATGGATCAGTATGCCAAGGCCGGCGGCACCCAGGCCATTCTCCACGAGCTACGGAAGCACCTGGATACCAACTGCATGTCGGTAAATGAAAAGACCATCGGCGAAAATATTTCCGGCCACGAGATTCTGGCCCCCTCCATCATCCACCCCCTGTCCAATCCTCTGGACAATCAAGGCGGTCTGGCCCTGATGCGGGGCAACCTAGTTCCCGATGGCACCTATATCAAGCAGTCCGCCGTACCGGAGTGCCTGATGAAGCTCCGGGGTCCCGCCCATGTCTTCAACAACATGGACGATGCCAACAACGCCCTCCTCAACCACGAGATCAAGGCTGGCGAGATTGTCATCATCCGCTACTTGGGTCCCAAAGCTTCCTATGACTCCGCCTACTGGTTCACCTCCCAACTCAAGGGTAGCGACCTTTATACCAAGGTGGCTGTGATTACTGACGGCTGCCTCTCCGGTGCCGCTTCCGGTGCCAGCTTTCAGTTCGCCGCGCCTGAAGCAGCCCTTAACAGCCCCCTGGCCGCCGTACGCAACGGTGACATCATTGAATATGATATCCACGCCAGAACCATGAACGTGGAGCTCACCGATGAGGAAATCCAGCAGCGCATCTCCGAGCTCACCGGCGAAGAGTACCCCCACTTCACGGGTTATCTGGGTATTTATCAGAAGGGATGCATCTCCATTTCAAAAGGTGCCGTGCTCCGCTGATCTCTCCACTACCACACACATTATAATTGGAGGAAACGAACATGAACAAAACATGGAAAGAGCTCCTGTGCATGGTTCTGAGCGCCGTTATGGTGCTGGGTCTGGCAGCCTGCGGCAGTAGCAAGGCCGAAGCCTCTGCAGGTGACGGCGATAGCACCAGCGGCGATACCGCTGCTGATTCCATCGTCCTGAAGATGTCCACCGCCCAGCCTGAGGAGCACATTGCCTCCCAGACCGCCCTGCGCTTCGCTGACCTCATTGAGCAGGGCACCAACGGTGCCGTCACCGTGAAGATGTATTTTGCCAACTCCTTGGGAGCTCAGGACGTCATCGTTCAGGGCTTGATGGACGGCTCCATCGACCTGTCCTTGGAGTTTATCGACTCCACCTACAACCCGGTCTTTGAGGTGCAGAGTCTTCCCTTTATCGCCTCCAACTTCGATGAGATGGAATACATCTTCTCTCCCGGCTCCCAAGTGTATTCCCTAGTTGACAAGGGCTTCAGCGACATCGGAATCAAGCTATTGGGCGTCTACTGCGAGGGCCTGACTGGCGTGTCCTGCAAGAACATGCCCGAGTCCTATAACACTTGGGATCAGAAAAAAGAACCCATCCGTGTGTGGAACTCCGCCGTGGCTAAGGCCGGCATGACCGCTATGGGCTACAACACCGTGGCCATGACCTGGTCTGATACTTACAGCTCCATCCAGACCGGTATCGTCAACGGCTCCGTGGGCCAGACCTCCCTGGGCGTGTACACCAACCTGCGTGACGTTGTTAACTATTTCATCCCCTATAACTTCGGTGCCGAGTTCGTGCACCTGGCCATGAGTTCCACCTCCTGGGGCAAGCTTACTGCAGATCAGCAAAAGGTGGTGCAGGACGCTGCCACCCAGGTCTGTAAGGAAATCTTCGACTCCGCCGAGCAGACTGAGGCTGATGGTTTCGCTATGCTGAAGGAAGCTGGCATTGAGGTTCTGGAACTCAGCGATGCTGACCGCAGTGCCATTGCCCAGCATGTTCGTGAAGAAGTCTGGCCTGCCCAAGAAGAGATTCTGGGCAAGGAGGCCATGGATGCCATCTATGCCGACCTGAAGGCCTGCGCAAAGTAAATAAGACTCCCTAGGATATGGACCATCAGGCTGATTCTGCGCTCCGGCGTGGAATCAGCCTGGTGAAAGAAAGGAGAAAACGCATATGGAAAAGCTGGACGCTTTCACCAGATATTTGGGTAACTGCGGCCTGTTCCATTTCTTTGATGCGATTCAGAAGTGGGTTCTGGTATTCACCGGTATTATTGTCTTTGTTCTGACCATCGCCACTGTGTTCCTGCGCTATGTCCTGACCATGAACGTTCTGGGGCTGGACGAGATTATTCTCCTTGTTATTTTCTGGCAATACTTTATCGGCGCAGCCCAGGGCAGCCGGGAGGATTCCCAGATTAAGGCCGACATGGTCAGCACCGTTGTGAAAAATAAGACTGTGGTGGCCTGGTGCCACCTGCTGGCCCGAATCATTGAGTGTGGCGTCATCGGTGTTTGCATCAAGTGGTCTATAGATTACATTCTCAAGGATATGTCCGTCATGCCCTATACTGTGGTGCTCTCCATCCCCCTAGTGCTCTCCCATGCTGTGATGTTGGTGGGTTTTGCCCTGATGCTACTCTATCACATTTACTGGTTACTGACGGAGCTCGTCAACGTTGGTACGCTGAAGAAGGAGGAACAGCAGGCATGATTCATGTTGGAATTGCCATTGCCATCCTGATGGGTTCTCTGTTATTGGGCGTCTCCATTCCCTTTGCCTTTGGCGCAGGTACGATTTACATGTATACCATGCTGGGTGGCACCTTTGCCACCACTTTGCCGGTGGGCTTCAACGGCATCAACACCATGGTACTACTGGCCATTCCCACCTTCATCATGGCCGGCGGCTTCATTGAAAAAGGCAAGGTTGGCGATGAGCTGGTGTCCGTGGTAGAAATGCTGGTGGGGCGCTTCCGGGGCGGACTGATGCTGGCGGTGTCCTATGCCTCCGCCATCTTCGGCGCCATCTGCGGTTCTGCCGCTGCCACCTGCAGCTGTATCGGCTCCATTATGGCTCCCAAGCTGAAGATGGCCGGCTACAGCAAAGGACTCTCCGCAGCCCTGATTTCTTCCTCTGCCCCGCTTGGCCTGCTGATCCCCCCCAGTTCCCTGATGATTATGTACGCTTGGGTTTCCGGAGAATCCGTGCTGGCCTGTTTCCTGAGTACTGTGATCCCCGGTGTCTGTCTTGCCACCTTGCTGGGCGTGGTGGGTATGATCCTAGCCCAGCGAGAGGGCGTGCAGCCCCTGGAGAACTGGGTGCCCATCTACTCCGCCCCCGGTCTGAAAAAGACTTGGCACGCCACGCCGGCCCTGTTGCTACCGGTGATTATCCTAGGCGGTATTTACGGTGGCGTCATGACCCCCACCGAGGCAGCCTGCGTCTCAACCCTGTATTGCATTCCCGTGGCCATTTACATCTACCGGGGCATGAAGTGGAGTGACGCGCCGGAAATTCTTAAGGAAACCGGCACCACTACTGGTGTCATTATGGTGATGCTGTTCTTTGTGAGCATGCTGAGCCGGTACTTCATCTATGAGGATCTTCCCGGCGCCCTGGTAGATATGATCTATCTCTTTACCACCAACAAAAATGTCATTCTGCTGATGATGAATGTGTTCATGATTATCATGGGTATGCTGATGGATGACGGCTCCGCCCTGCTGCTCTCCACCCCCATTCTGGTTCCCATTGCCAAGGAAATCGGCGTGAGCCCTATCCACTTCGCAGCCATTCTGGGCGTGAATCTTGGTATGGGTAATGTGACGCCGCCCTGTGCCCCCATGCTGTATCTGGGTGCTCGGGTGGTGGGCACCGACGCCAGCCACTCCATGAAGCCCACGCTACTGCTGATTCTCTTTGCGTGGTTGCCAACGCTACTAGTCGTCACCTATGTTCCCGGTTTCTCCCTGTGGCTGCCCAACATATTTGGGTTCTGAGCCGAGAAAAATTACGGAGGAATTTCTATGGAAAAGATTACGAAAATCGAAACCGTTGAGGTGGCCATTTCCCGAAATGGCATCTCCCAAGCTGTTCGCTTCGGCAATGTCCTCTTCGTTTCCGGGCAGGTGGGGGAGGACATCCAAGGCAACATCCCCAAAGGTATTGAGGCTCAAGTAGAGCTGGCTATTGAAAATGCCCGTCGAATTCTCCGAGCTGCTGGCTCTGATTTGGATAAGGTGCTCATGTGCCGATGCTTCCTCCAGAAGCAAGAGGACTTTGCCGGCATGAACCAGGTGTATTTCAAGTATTTCGGCGACGCCAAGGTAGGCCCCGCCCGGTATACCGTAGTGGCACCCCCGGTAGCAGACTGCTATCTCTTTGAGATAGCTATGTTCGCAGTAGTGGAGTAATTTACGGGAACCTCATAAAAGCGCCCCGTCGGGCGAATGATATGAACTGGGCCAGTAAAAGTGGACAATAGAGAAAATGCCCCCTGTGTAGGAGAATAAACCTATACAGGGGGTGTTCGTACGTCAAGAGAAAATGCGCGCATATCCAGAAATTTGAGAAGGGAACTCTGGCTATGCGCGAGACAGGAGCAACGCGTCAATAGTTATGGGGGAACACCTTGCTCCCCGCCACGCCCGCAAGGCCGCACAGCTTTTTCATCTCTACCAGATACATTTCCAGGACAGGCGCTTTCCGTCTCTGGTGAGAAAGATCTCACCGGAGACGATCTTTTTCATTTTGGCGTATTTTCAGTAGCCTGCGGCAGAGCTTTTGCGGCAGTAAGATTGTCCAGCCTAGCCCTTCATGGCGATCTGTGCCACGCCTGTCCCGGCAGCCTCCACCGTGATATACCGCACCTCGTTGCCCCGGATGCCAGTAGCGCAGATTGTCTCTATCAGCAGTGCCAGGCGGTCCCTGCCGAGGCCCGGATCGCCGCCAGCATGGCGTTCACCGACTCCAGCCGGTATTCCAGGCCGGACAGCCCCTCTTCCAGGCGGACAACAGTTCCTTGGTAGTCTTCCAGCCCGCCGCCCACTCGGCAAATCCCCGCAGGGAACGCAGGTACGTCTCGATGGTCCCCGATTCCCGCTCGTCGCGGCACAGAAATTCCGCAAACCGCTCCATTGTTTTTCCTTCATCATATCAGAGTCTTCCTGCTATCATACGACCGGAAGTCTTCACAGCTTGTTGATAGAACTGTCCCTTCCAGAAAAATATTGCAAGCGGATCAGATAGTTGCTTCTTTCTCAACTATTGGGGTGCGATGGTGTCTACCGCGCCCCAAAATGTCTGTCATAATCACTGTGGAGTCCACGCCCTTGTATACGAATCCCAAACGGGGATATAGTAGCTCAGTACGTTCTGCATATTTGCCATAGGTTGATTGCAGTGGTCATTTGTGTGAGCACTATAATAAAGCAGTCCTGCCATCGTTACTGGTAAGTGAAACGCTCGACAACATCATGCCAGACAACGCAAGTAACACGATCTTCCGTTGAAATATCGCTGTTCGTCTTATTGGTCTCGGACTTACTTATACTGTTTCAGAGAAACTGTAATATCGCTGAGACTGGAAACTCCCTTGGCATAGATGCCGAAGGCCAGTGTACTCTCCAATTCCTCCGCACTGTCGGCGATATAAAAGGTTCTGGCCAGCGTTTCGCCCGCGCCAATGTCCACTTTCAAATCCGCCCAGCGTGAGCGTCCTGCCCGCAGTCGCGGTCTGCATCGCGGAGCCGTTGTTGGTCACAGTCAGCGCAATGTAGTTCCCATCTTTGGGGTAGAAGTTGGATTCCAGCGAATAGCAGCAGGTGGTCTGGAGCTTGGTGTTGTCCTGAATTATGCCGCTCAAAGACTTGCCGGCGGCCTTGACTGGATCGATCTCCGTAAACGGGCCGTGGACGCCTCCAAGTACGGGCGTTGTTGCGTTAGCAGGGATACTCCCATCGCCCCTCTTTCCACCTACGACCACATAATCCGCAGGGGCCGCGCCAAGATTGACCCGGTTTTTCTGACTGTCCCGGCGCACTTCAATGCCGAGCAGTTTGGAGATCTGGCGGATGGAGAGATAATTGGTCTTGTCCTCGGCAACATCCACATAGATAATGACCGATGGTACCCCCTGCCCATTGGGCGCTTTGCAAGTTTCACCGGCAAGGACCTTATCCTCACCGAACAGAGATATCCCGGCCTGGTTGTATTCCACCCGGCTGGAAGCTGCAAACACGCTGCCCACAAGGGAAGCCACCAGAAGCATCGCCGCCATGCCCGCAACAAATGATCCGTACTTTTTTATCATGAAACCTCCATTGTCTGTTTTATATAGCGAGCATCTTAAACTTCTATTATGCAAATGCAGAAGGAGGTTCTTTCTTTACATCTCTTATATTTTTTCTGTTTTCGCCAAAGAAACGCTCTCAGTTATGTGCAAAATATCCTCTTAATCAAGATGTGCGTCCACACAGAATTAGAGGTTGCTACTTATGTCAATACATGTAACTGTGCTTTGCTGTTTTTTCCAATTCTCTTCCAAAAACAGTTGTCCATCCAGGCCATTCACTGTGACCGGAATAATTTCTGCGCTTTCCATGGCAAAATCACTCGTGGCCCCCTCCTGCATATACACGTAGTCCAAGTATATCGTTTTTTTGAGTTCTTTATTTCGATAGGTGTTGCAAACATAGTTTGGAAATTCTTCTCGTTAACTCTCAATTTCACCATATCCCTCCAGTAAGTCCGTAATTTCATACCAAGGCATATCTCCGGCAATCTGTTCTCCCGAATGTCTGTACGTGATATGTGTCTCATACCACTCCACAACCCGGCGCACCACCGCGGCCCGCACCGTTTGGCTGACCGCCATCAAGCTCCCCAAGCTCAACGAAAACACAAGCAAGAGCATAACAGCCTTTTGTCTCACGCTTTTCCATACCGGTCGTGCCCGCTTTCGCGCGCACTTCAATGGGCCTGTCAGCATCGCCGTCATCTGCCGCCGATACCGGGGCGATTCTGTTCCAGTGGGCGGCAGGTTCCCACCTGTTTGGTAGGCCACGTAAGTCCTGTGATGCAAATCAAAGATAAAACCCTCGGAGGTGAAACCTACAATGGCAAAACGCAGGCCGTCCGGAAACAGCATGGTCCGCAAGCGGGAGAACGGCCGCTGGGAGGGCCGCATCGTGGTGGGTCGCAAGGAAAACGGCGACCTCATCTTCCGCTACACCTACGCCGACACCCAAAAAGAACTGACCGCAAAGCTCCGGCAGGACATCACCGCCTATCAAGGCGTGGATCTGACGGAGGAGTGCAGAATGCCCCTCTCGGAGTGGCTGGACCGTTGGCTGGAGCAGATAACATCCGTCCTCCAGTCCAGCACGCCGGAACACTACCGCAGTGACATGGAGCACCACGTCAAACTGTACTTGGGCTAGAAGAAGTTCACACAAATTACACCGACAGACCTGCGGACGCTCTATGACACCTTAAAACAGCGTGGCAGAATCCATCCCCGCCCCGGCCAGAGCCGTGGGTTATCCAACACCACGGTCCACGGCATCCACACCACCGCACCATGCGCTGAAGTCTGTGGTAGACCAACGGCTGCTGCCCCACAATCCTGCTGACCATGTGGCGCCGCTCAAGGTGGCTCACAAGTCCATGACCATCCTGAACGAGGAGCAACTGGATGCTTTTCTGACAGCGGTGAAACAGGATGCTGTCCGGAAAGCCTTCTTCTACACGGAGCTAACCACCAGCCTGCGGCTGGGTGAGATCTGCGGACTGATGTAGTCTGACTTCGATTTCAGAAAAGGAACACTGAGTGTCAACCGAACCATCCACAAAGAAAAGGGCTGGCAACTAATGACCGGAGATACCAAGACCTACGCCGAAACCAAAAAAATCGTCCTGCCTGACAGCACCGCAGAGTTGTTACGAATCCGAAAAAATGTTCCTACTCCGTATGGTTCTTTCCCAACCCACCCAAACCAGAAACACCTATGAATCCCGCCACTGCTTATCATCAACTGAAAAATATCCTTGCAAAAACCAAGTTGGAGTGCGCAGCAAAGCTGGCACAGCTCTGGGATGCGCTGAAAGAACCTACACTAGACCAACCTAAACCCGAAATCTTGCTGGCGGACTGGCTGGATCTCTGCTATCAAGAATATAAAAAGCCAAATCTCCTCCCAAACACGCAAATGTCTTATGAGCGGCGGATCTATCAGCATATCATCCTAAAGTTAGGACAAATCCAACCGGACAAGTTGAACACCACAGACATTCAGGAATTCTATGTGTCCCTTAAAAAGGACGGCAGGCTGATCCGAGTTGAGTTCTACGGCAAAGGGCTGTCAGATTAGGCCGTTCGCAGCATCCACACGACTTTCCACGCTGCTCTGGACAAAGCTATGGAGGAAAACCTGATCTTCCGAAATCCTGCGGCTGGTTGCAAGCTTCCCTCTGCCAAGCCCAGAGAAATGAAGGTCCTGATACCGGAGGAAATCCAGCGGTTACTGATCCAGGCCAGAGAGGGGCTGCTATGAACTGCTCCTGCCGGAACTGTCCACAGGCCTGCGCCGGGGTGAGATCTGCGCCCTTCAGTGGAATGACCTGAATCTTAAAACCGGGGCACTCCAAGTGGGATAATAGGTCCACCGGGTACGTGGTGAGTTGGTAGTCTCCCCACCCAAAACCAAAGCAAGGCAACATATGGTGCTCCTCCCTCCGCCGGTCCTGAATGTACTCATAACCTATCGAAACTCCTGCACTTCCCGGTGGATGTTTCCTTCACCAGTCAAGGAGGATTCCCCCACGGACCCAGTCACTATACAAAAACGGCTGTCTACCGTACTAAAACGAGCTGACTGCAAGAGACTTCGGTTCCACGATCTGCGGCATACCTTCGCCACTGCCTCCCTGGAGCACAGCATGGATATGAAGGCCCTTTCCACGATCATCGGCCATGTGTCCAGCAGCACCACGCTGAACATCTACGCTCATGTCACGGACGAGATGCAAAGGACTGCCGTAGCCAAAAAAGACCGGGGGATCGGCAAAGCTACTCCCCCATCGTCAATGGAAAGCGCATCGCCCGCAATGTCTACGCCCCTACCGAGGAGGAATATGAACAAAAGCTGGCCGCCCTCATCCAGGAGATGAGAGCAAGAGATCGCCACAGGGAAGGCACAGGCAATGGCGGGATGAAATGCACAGGGCTCCGGCGGTTGTTCCGCCGGAGTCCTAATTTTTTCTGGTTATTGCTGCCAGAGGCCCGGCAGATACGCGCTTCAAAATAGGTTGCCATGCCGTTTCCCTTTCCTGCCACCAGCAACTTGGCAGGCGCTTTTGCAATCACAAGTGTATCTACCAGCACCATCCGGGCAACGGTCCAGAAACAGATACCGATCAAATTCACCGTTATCTCGGTAAATCACGCTCAATGAGCTACAGGGGGGATCTGTCGAAGCCACCGTAGAAATGATGATCGCCGGTAATCCCGCATAATACGCGATACCCTTGGTCATATCCTGAATTCTTTCTCCGCCGATTCCCATAACCACTGTAGCGGCCTGGACCTTACCCTTTCTACTAGGCGGTCAATTTGGGACTGAGAGCATTCTCCCTGAAAAATCTCATACCGAACGATATAATCCGTACCGGCAAAAAATTATTCCAACACAGGCCCGATCCGCCGGGGCCAGGACTCACTGATCAGTATGAGCAGGATCTTTCCCATTCCCTGCAAATATTGATCCAATTGCTGTAGCATACCTGTACTATGGACATACTTTGATGGGCTTTTTTTAATTATACTCATAGTCTGTTCCTCCGTTTGTACAACTCATTATTCCATAAAGCTGGGAAGCCAGAGGCAAATTTGGGGAATATAGGTAATAAGCAGCAGATTCACCAGGCAGCAAATCATGTACTTCAGCAGATGCCGGTTGACCAGCTCACCCACCTTCGCCTGCCGCAGAGTCGCCGCCACATAGAGATTGATCCCCAGCGGCGGGGTGATCATGCCAATGCACATATTCAGCAGCATAATGATGCCAAAATGGACAGGATCAATATTGTAGGCAGAGAGCGCCGGGAACAGGATAGGAGCAATAATCAGGATGGCAGGCGTGGTATCCATGAAACAACCCACGATCAGCAGCAACACGTTCACCAGCAGCAAGAACACCACCTTGTTAGAACAGATGCTCATGATGAACTCCGCCGCATGGGCGGGAATCTGCTCACGGGTCATCAGCAGGCCGAATACGCCAGCACAGGCAACGATGAACATGATCATACCAGAGGAGGCAGCCGCAGACTTTACTGTTTCCACCAAGCCCTTGAAGTTGATTTCCCGATAGATGAAGCAGCCTACGATCAGGCCATACGCGCAAGCAACGGCTGCGGACTCAGTAGGTGTAAAAATACCGGTGTAGATGCCGCCCAAGATGATAATGGGCATGAAGATGGCACCAATGGCATGATAAGACGCAGACAAAAATTTTCTGATATTAAACTTGGTTCTAGGGATCCGATTTTTTACGCCGTAGAAAATCGCAAAGGCAATCATCAGTGCACCCAGCGTGATGCCGGGAACAATTCCTGCCATGAACATACTGCCCACCGATACACCCGTTGCGGAGCAGTATGTGATCATCACGGTGCTGGGCGGAATAATCGTGCCCAACATACCGGCTGCAGCAATAGTGGACAGGGCGAATTTGCGGCTATAGCCTCCCTGTTCCAGCGCAGGCACCATCACTGCGCCGATGGCCGCCACCGTTGCTGTGGGGGAGCCGCACAAACAGCCAAACAGCATACATGAGAAAATCGTCACGACGCCGAGGCCGCCGGGCATCCAACCAACTGCAGCATTGGCAAAATCGATAAGTCGGCGTGAAATGCCACCACTGCTCATCAGTGCGCCAGCCAACATAAAAAACGGAATGGCCGCCAGTGTAAAACTATCGACGGAGGAGAACATCTTCTGCACGGAGGTGAACAGCGGCATCAAGTCCCCGGCAACGATGGCCGCCATACCGCCGCCCACCAGCGCCAGCGCGATAGGCATACCCAGAATCGTAATGACGGCAAAAACCAGGAAAAGCGTTGCAGTAATCATGCTTCAATCTCCTCCTTCCGATGCATAATATCCTTAATCATGGTTTCAATGCTGTAAAGATAGTGAATGATTCCCATAAAGAACCCCATAGGAAGGCAGAAGAACACGACCGCAGTGGGAATCTGCGTGGTTGTGGTCATCTGCTTGGTCATGATCAGATGATTAAACATCTGCAGCGAAAGCACAAACAGCAGCACAAACATCAGCATGCATAGGATCTCCGTAAAGATCCGGACCTTTTTATAGATCTTTTCCGGAAGCATATCCACGAATACTTCCACACCGATGTGGCTCTTACTTTTTACACCAATACTGGTGCCAATATAAACGATATAAATCATGAGGTACCGGGCCAACTCCTCACTCTGCAGAAAAGGGATCTTCAAGGCATAGCGGCAAATAACGCTCCAGCAAACGATGGCAACCATCGCCAGAAAAAGGACAACACTCAGGAAGCCTTCCACTTTGCTGAAAGCCTGATCAAGTTTTTTCAACATGGCAAACTATGTATCGCTCGTTTTCCGGCGATACGCTCCTTTCTCCCGAAATGAGGCGGAGCGGCGGCAACCGCTCCGCCTCTGTTCTCAAGTTTTTTGTGTCTTATTCCACAGCCTCGACATCCGTCTGGATTGCCTCTACCAGAACAGGATCGATGCCGCCCTCTCCCACGTACTTCTCATACACAGGCTGCACCGCAGCTTCCCACTCGGTCTGATCAATCTCGATGAACTCCGCGCCATTGGCCTCCATCTCCGCCATGTACTCCGCCAACTGCTCATCACAGATCTGATAGTGGTACTCACGGGCTTCCTCTGCACACTCCATAACCAGCTGCTGGATATCCTCCGACAGGGAATCCCAGAGAGATTTGCTGCAAATCAGAGGAGCGGGAGAATAACCGTGGTTGCTCAGTGTGATATAGGGAGCAACCTCATAGAAGTTCTGGGTATACATGTTGGTAACCGCAGTGGAACTGACTGCATCCGCTACGCCGGTCTGGATGGAGGTATAGATATCACCCCAAGCCAGAACCACGGGCATAGCGCCCAGTGCGCTGTACACATCCGCCTGCAGGGGGCTGTCGATGGACCGGACACGCATTCCCTTCAGATCCGCCAGATTCTTGACTGGCTTCACCGCGCCGATGGCATAAATGCCGTTCTCCCAATAGTTGATGCCCTTCATCCCGATGGACTCCAGGGCGTCCAGCTGCCCCTGAGCAGCCTCACCGCTGAGAGCTTTCCGTGCGGTGGCAGCATCGGGGAACAGATAGGGCAGGTCAAACACGGACATGGCATCCGTAAAGTTGGACAGGGACGCAGAACTCTCTACGATAAAATCAATGGAGCCCATCTGCACACCTTCCAGCGTCTCCTTGGCGGATCCCAGCGTAGCACCCGAGTGGACCGTCAAGGTGATGGCGCCGTTACTGCGCTCGTTGAGCAGTTCAGCAAATTTCAGAAGGCCAAGATCCCAGGAACTTCCCACCGCAAGTCCGCTGGACGCCGTCCACTCATAAGTTTGTCCCTCTGCGCTTTCACCGCCGGAGCTATCTCCGCCGCTTCCGCAGGCAGTCAGGGAGAACACCATGGCCATAGCCAGCAACAGACAAGTCAGTTTCTTTTTCATATGCTCCTCCATTAAACCGTTATGTGAAACCTGTTATGTGTTATATCACTTGTTGTAGTAGATAGGCCGGCCCTTCTCGTCGTGATCCTTGTCGAATGTGGGATAAGCTCCGCCGTTGAAGCCGTTGAAGCCCAAGGGATTCCGGAAGCCCAGAGGATTGATTCCAACAGGATGTCTTTCCAGCAGGTCTTTGATGAAGGCGCTGTAACCTTCCACGACCTTCTCCACCAGTGCATCGCCCTTTTCCTTGCTGGCCTTGGTGGGATTGCCGATCACGCCGTAGTCCAGATCGTCCTTCTCCATCAGAGCAAAAGTGCCGTCGAAATGATAAAACTGGAAAGGATGAGAAGTCTCGCCGGGCGCTTTCTTCCACTTGCCGTCCACCAGCGTCGTGCCGCCGCCGTCGATGGCCAGGTCCATGTGGACCAAGTCGCCGTACAGGGACAGCGCCATGGAGGTCTCCGCCTCGTCGGCGTGCCACATATAATCGGACAGAACGGCTTTGTTGTCGCCCAGGAAGTCATACCAGGTAGAGGCGACCGTGAAGTAGCCTTCCATGCCCAGCTTGTGAACAGCCGGAATGAAGGAGCTGTCCTGGCCATGGGCAACCAGCAGGATGAACTTGTTATAGCCTACATTGGAGGCACCGGCGATGATGTCGTGAATCAGCGCCATGTTGGTCTCATAGTTCAGCGCGATGGTAGCAGGCATACCCATGTGCATGTAGGGATGACCGCCGTACATGGGGCAGGGGAGCACGGTGGCGCCGGACTTCTCCGCCACCTTCTTGGCCAGGCAGATGGCGTTGAAGCTGTCCAGGCCGTTGGGGCAGTGCGGGCCGTGCTGCTCAATGGCGCCCAGGGGCAGGATCGCTACGTCGTTGACTTCCTTGGCATAGGCGATGTTCACGGGAGCGGTGTTCTGATCAAAGAACACGGAATCTCTTTTGTACAGCTTGAATTCAGTCTGCTTCTTCAGTTCTGCCATGATAATCGTTTCCTTTCTTAAAAAAAATATAGATGGTTTTTTAAATCAGCTGAAACTCAGCAGGATTTACAGTTACGGCTGGAACAAAATCTTGATACGCATTTCCTTCTTTGCCCGAATCATCTCGATCACGTTCTGGAAGTCTTCCAGACGCTTGATATGGGTAATGAGCGGTTTTACCTTCAGCTTCCCCTCTACCATGTAGCGCAGCACCGGCGTAAAGGAGTTGGGGCTGGCCAGAGAGCCGATGAGCGCCGCATCTTTTACGATCAGCGTGTTCATGGCAACATCCACATTAGCTCCATTGTACCAGCTGACAGCTACGATCCGTCCGGTGGGCTTCAGGGCCTGCACCGCCATATTCAGTGCGACGTTGCTGCCCGATGTCTCGATCACGATCTCAGGACCGCCCTCAGTCAGTTCCCTTGCCCGCTGTATCACATCCTCATTGTGATAGTTGATGGTCTCATGGATGCCGCACTCCCGGGCGATAGCCAGCTTCTCATCCCAGCTGCCTGCCATGATGACCCGACTGGCACCCGCAATATTGGCAAGCTGTGCCGCCAGCTGGCCAATGGGACCATCTCCGATCACCAGCACCTGGGCGCCGGCGGGAATCTGCGCCTTGGTGACCGCGTACATGGCGGTTGCGGCAGGCTCTGCCAGAGCGGCCTCCTCCAAGCTCAGCCCTTCGGGGATATGATACAGATGCCGTTGCGGTATCGCCACATACTGGGCAAACACACCCTGGCGGTTGCGGTAAGATCCTACGACCTCCCGGTTGGGGCACAGATTATAATGGCCCTGCCGGCAGTTTTCGCACTCGCCGCATCCCAAGCTCACATCGGAGGTGACCTGGTCTCCCGCTTTAAAATCCCGGACATTCTTGCCCACAGCCACCACCGTGCCGCTCCACTCATGGCCGGGAATGATGGGGTACTTGGTGTTGCCGTTTTTGATATGGATCATCTCTCCTGTTAGCAGTTCAATATCCGTAGCACAGAACCCGGCATAAGCGATCTGTGCCAAGACTTCGTCATCCCGAATCTCAGGCTGCGGGATCTCGGAATACTCGATTACTCCCGGATCCATGAACCGAATGGCTTTCATCAGGCGGTCTCCTTCTTTCTTTCCCGATTTGTATGACATTGCATCGTTCGAATCTCCCCCTGCCGGAAGCAGAGCGGCTGGCAAGTCCCTTTTAGGAGCAGCTGCTCACAAAACTGACCGGGAAGCCCGCCGTGCTCCATAAAGGTCCAGAAGTGGCAGGGCACTGCATATCTCGCGCCAGTCAATTCCGCCGCCGCCGCTCCTTCCTCAGCGTTCATGTTGCCAAATGCACCATTGACAGACAGCACCGCAATATCCGGCTCAAAGATCCTGATCTCCTGAAACAACTCCGAGTGAAACGCCGTGTCTCCGGAAAAATAGAGCCGATGACCTGCAAACGCCACCAAGAGCCCGATAGCATCCGGCGCCATGGTACCGTGATCCGCCATCACTGCCCGAATCAGGATCTTTTCATCCTGATAGCATTCTCCTCTGTCCAGACGATGGCAGCGGTGGGCCTGTATGCCCAGTTCAATGAACTTCTCCTGACAGCTGGCAGGCCCGAAAAACAAGGTCCTTTTTGTGCACTGTGCCACAATTGGAATCGCATCATAATCGAAGTGATCAAAATGCAGATGGCTGGTCACATAATAATCTACCGCCAGCTCTTCCGGCGCGATCAGCATGGGTGAGAGTCGTTTGAATCCTCGAATCCGCTCGCCGCACTCCGTCAGATAGGGATCGAGCACCATGCTTGTTCCGTCGGGAGCCTTCAGGAGAAATCCGGCCTGGCCAAGCCAGCAAATTCCCAGATGATCTGGAGGAACTTGTGTTCCCCGAATTTCCTCTGCGAGATTCATCCTACTACCTTTCTCAGTTCCTCAATATAAGCAGCCCTCAAGCCAGGAATACCGCTCGTCAAACTGGACCTTGTACTTCTTCGTATCGCCAGCCAGGCCCCACAGCAGATACGCACGGGTGCCGGGCAGTGCCACCGTGGTGTGGTAGCCGGTGGGCAGCGCCACGGCGGTGTTGTTCTCCTCGATCACATTGACCTCGTCCCAGATCTTCTTGTTCTCGTCCGTCAGATCATAGCCGTGCTGCATGACGCCGCCGCGGCCAGGGCCATCCTCGGTGGAGGTCATCTGGAAGGAGAAGATCTCATCCAACACGCACTCCTTGCCGGGGCGCTCGTAGTCGTGCCGGTGCGCCGGGAATCCGATCCAGCCGCCGGGCACGGACACGGTCTCGCCCACGATCAGCAGCTTGGTGATGTGGTCGTTGTGCTTGCCGGGCTGGCCGAAGATGAAGCGGTACTTCCGCTTGTAGATGTACTCGCCGGGTTCTCCCTCCTCGATATTTTCAGGCGGGCAGAAATAGGGGGCATTGCCCTCCTCACAATAGGCGGTGAAAACTCTCGCCTCCATGCCCTTCTCGCTGTACAGCTTCACTGTGGCTTTGGGCGGCACATACAGGGCGGTGGGCAGATCGTCATAGACATTGCCGCGCTGGCCCTTGGCGCCGTCCACAACGGTCACGCCCTCATACTCCACCCAGCAGGTCATGTCGCCCTGCTGCAGCACGATGGCCTGCTCCTCACCGGTGACCTTGTACTCCAGCGTCTGGCCGGGGTTGAGAAGGATTCGGCCGAATCCCTCATAGGTCATATCCGAGTTGGCCTTGGAGATCACGCTCTCATAGCCGTTCAGGTCCTGAAAGCGGTATACAGTTGTGTAAGACATTTGCGTCCACTCCTTTTTCCTTGATTTGAATGCAATTATTTCAATACTTCCTTGTTGACGGGATAGGTGACCGGTTTACCGGTGAGATACTCAGTGATCCCCTGGGCGCTGTCCATAGCCATAGCCCGAAGCGCCCCGTTGCTGAGTGCCGCATTGTGGGGAGAGACGATCACATTCTCCATGGAGAAGAGCGGATTGTCATCAGCCGGCGGCTCCTGCTCAAACACATCCAGGCCGGCCCCGGCGATCTCGCCGGACTTCAGGGCCTCGATCATGGCGGCCTCGTCGATCACGGCACCCCGGGCGGCGTTGATGATGAAGGCGGTGTTCTTCATAGCCTTGAACTGCTCCGCACCCACCAGATGGAAGGTAGAGGGGAACAGAGAGGTGTGGACGATGACGAAATCGGACTTTGCATACAGCTCCTCCGGCGTCGCCATGGTGATCCCCAGTCCCTCGACATCCGCCTGCTTCACATAGGGATCCGTGGCCAGAATGTTCATCTCAAAGCCGGAGAGCTTCTTCACCACCAGCCGGGAGATCTTGCCCATGCCGATGATGCCCACCGTGGCGCCCTTCAGCTCGATGGTCTTGTAGGTGTTGCGCTCTTTGAACTGGCCGGCCCGGGTCAGCTGATCCATCTGCACCGTCCGCTTGGACAGTGCCAGCAGCAGCATCACGATATGCTCCGCCACGGCGTTCAGGTTGGAGTAGGGGGCGTTGACCACCAGGATCCCCTTTTCCGTGGCGTGATCCACCGCGATATTGTCCACGCCCATGCCGTGCTTGGCGACTACCTTCAACGTCGGGATGGCGTCCATGATCTCCGCCGTGATCTTCGCCGAACGGATCAGGATCGCGGAGCATCCCTGCGCCTGCCGGATGATCTCGCCGCTCTCCGTGGAAGTGCCCTGCACGACCTCGAAATTCTCCCGGAGATACGCCACCGCATCCGGGTGGATATGCTCGGTCAGAAATACCTTTTCCATGTTTATGTACGCTCCTTCTCAGCCGCGGATCCGGCTGATGGTCTCCTTGCCCCACTTGACGATGATCCCTTCGTCAGAGGAGAGCAGAATATACTGCACGCCCTTGGCCATCAGCGCCTTGGCCGCCTCGGCGGAAGCCGCCGTGGTGCCCACTGCCTTGCCGGCTGCCAGCGTCTTGGCGGTGATGGTGTCGATGGCTGCCTTCACCTCTGGGTCCGTGGTCTTGCCGGGTACACCGTAGGACTGGGACAGGTCCATGGGTCCGATGAAGATGACATCGATGCCGTCCACCTTCAGGACCTCGTCCAGATTCTCCACACAGGTCTTGCTCTCACAGTGGGAGACGATCATCGTGTTGGCATTGGCGGTGTCGATATACTCCTGCACGCCGCAGGTGCCGTAGTCACAAGCCCGCACGCTGGGGGACAGGCCCCGCACGCCCAGGGGGGTATACTTCACATAGGACACCAGGTTCCGGGCCTGCTCCGGGGTATCCACATTGGGCACCTGCACGCCCGCATATCCCAGGTCCAGATTCTGCAGGATCTCCACCTGCTGGTTCTCCCGAACCCGCACAATGGGCGTGATGCCGGCCGCGTCCGCTGCCCGGACGATGTTGGTCAGCTGTTCCCGGTCCACCGCCACATGCTCTGTATCCAGTACGAAGAAGTCGAACCCCGCCAGGGCCAGCAGCTCCGGAACCGCAGGGTCCGTCAGCTTCACAAAGGTGCCGATGGCACTCTCGCCATTGCGAATCTTCTCCTTGAGCATATTCTTGCGCATTTGTATGACTTCCTTTTGTGTAAATTACAGGTTCCGGGGCGAGGCCGGATTTCGGGGCAGCGCGTTCGGTGTCTTACTCTAGAAAAGCCGCCGCCTTCACCAGAAAAAGATTCTGCTGAATAGGGACATTGCTGTCGCGCAGCAGTGCATCCGTTTTCTGTCAGCCACCTTGTCTAAGTTTCTCCCGCCTCCTGCGGTTGCTGTCCGCCCTGTTATTAAGCAATATTTATGCCAAAGTGATAATTCTGCCGAAAACGAATTTTTTCGTGAGGTTCACACAAAAGTCTGGGACGAAATTGTGCATATTGGCTATAAATGCCGCATATATTCGTGCAAAAACAATGCATATTACAGACAACCGCACTCTTCATGTGCGCAAAATTGCATCAGCGTTGCTATTTTGCATACGAGATGACGGAGAAAGGTTTCCCTCTCCCCGTCATCTCTCTTTCGAACCATTTACTTATTTTGTTTTCTGGAAGACATGTCCTTATAAAGCTGCATTTTCCGGGTAATAGTGGACGGATTGACATCCAGCGCTGCAGCGGCCTTGCGAATGGATCCGTATTTTTCGATGGCGCGTTCAATTGCCGCATATTCCGCCCGTTCTACTACGCTTTTCAATGAAACCGTTTCCTCTTCTTCCTCCGCAGATACTTGCTGAGGCCGCCGAAGCTTCAGTGGCAAGTTCTCCCGCCGAATAATGTCGCCCGGAGTGGTAATCACCAAATTTTCCAGCAGATTTTCCAACTCCCGGACATTTCCCGGCCAGCAATATCCTTCAAACGCATCGATCGTGTCTGAATAGATAGATTTATTGGTGTGGTATTTCTGGTTTTCCACCATGAGGAAATGGTTAATCAGCGGAATGATATCCTCCCGGCGCTCCCGCAGCGGCGGAATGAAAATTGAAACCACATTCAGTCGGTAATATAGATCCTCCCGGAACGTTCCCTCTCTGACCATCTGTTCCAGATTGCGATTTGTCGCCGCAATCACTCTTACATCCAAGGCAATGGGTTCTGTCCCGCCCACACGGGTCACTTTTTTTTGCTGTAAGACACGCAGAAGCTTTACCTGCATATGCAGGGGCAGATCGCCGATCTCGTCCAAAAAGACCGTCCCTCCGTTGGCGGCCTCAAACAGGCCCTTGTGTCCCTTGTTGTCCGCCCCGGTAAATGCCCCCTTCTCATAGCCAAACAGCTCAGACTCTATGAGATTTTCTGGAATGGCCCCACAGTTTACCTGCAGATACGGCCAGTCTTTCCGGGGGCTGTTGTTTACAATCAGTTCAGAAATAATTTCCTTTCCCGTTCCGGATTCACCCAGAATCAGTACGGTGGCTCCATCAAATGCGGCCACCCGCTGTGCCAATGTAATAACTTCGTTGAACGCCTTGCTGTTTGCAATAATGGTCCCCTCACCCAGGCGGATCCGCATGCTCTCCAGTTGGCGGGACTGCTGCTGGATAATCGTATCCTTGCTCTTCAGACTGTTCTGGAGTTCATTGAGGGCTGTGATATCCCGGACATTGTTAAATACATATTTGACATTTCCGACATCATCGAAAATGGGTGTGGCCGTAGCCAGAACCGTCAGCCGCGTGTGATAATTGTAGCTGATTTTTGAAATCTGCTTTTTTTGCCGGATAACCTCCAGAATGACAGAATTGGAAAAAATCTTTTCATCCAGAAGCTGTTGCGTCGTTCTGCCCTCCAGTTCCGCTTTGCTGACCCCCAGGAGCGAGGCATTGGCTGAATTTGCAAAGAGCACTTTGCCTTCTCCATCGGTAATCCAAACACCATCAAAAGAGGATTCCATCATTTCAATCAAGGCATTGCTATCAATCACGGCGTATCTCCTTTTATATACTCGCAGCTGCATCGGTTCTACCGACAAATCATTATAATATGGCAAAAATGCCCAATTCCGCAAAATTTCCATGATATATTTATTGCTATTTTATCAAATGCGGGGTTCTCTGTAAAGTGCTTGCCTTTATATCTCACATTTCATGTTTTTCAGGAGAAAAGAATTGTCTTCATGGAGCAACATCCTCATAACGAGCAAAAAGTATTTAACACAACGAATCGTGACAAGGAAAACTTCTCCAACAAAAGGAAGGGCAAGGGGAAGCACAAAAAATGGAATCGTAAAAATTCTGCAAAACTCCGTCATGAATGCTTTTGGCTTCTATGGCTGTATCGGCTCCGAGCATTTCCACGTCGGGCCGTATGCCTTGACTTGAAGTGCGTTTATACCCCATCTTCTGTAAAAAAATTGGTTCATACCTAAAACTAAACGGCGTAGACTGCATACAGTCTGCGCCGCTTAATTTTTCCTTCTTTATCATGATTCCCGCAGCCAGGCAGCGTAGTCTTCCGGGGACAGCCTCCCCGCTTCGCACTCCGCTTTTTTCTCTCTGGCACGTTCGTCCCACGCGTAGAGCTCCTCCGGCTCCAGCTTTCCCGCCTTCATGCGAGCAAAGCGATTCTTGTATTCTCTGCGATAGTCCTGAAACAAGGCATCCCTGCTCTTCCGTTTCGTCCACAGGGCAATGGCGCCCACTTCCCGGCAGGTGCGGCCTTTCTCGTCAAAAGGCCGGCTACAATATTCGGTGTTGGTACGGCCCGTCAGGGCAAAGTATCTCCCGCAGTTTTTGCACACCCGCATCTTCACTTCCCGCTTGATGCACTCCCGGAGGTGGTAGTCAATGAGGTCATAGACCACCTCCGGCTCCAAAACCTATGCAAACACTTCATCGTCGATGAGCTCAAAGCCAACCGGCTGCACACAGAACCGAAAGGCACGGTCTCCTGCTGCCTTGTAGTAGGAGACCATTTTCTGCGGTACCGTTTCCTCGGACTCCTGATCCGTATCCAATACATGTTGGATCAGCTCCAGGATCTGAGCTTGCATCTGCCGAAGCTTCTCCGGCAGATGATACAGATACGCCCGGGGCAGCACGTCCTCTGTATAGCTATTGAATAGCTTGGCATGGGTAAGACGGCAATTCATATCCAGCCGAAACTGCTGAAAATAGATGTGGCGCGAAGCCAAGTCATCCAGCAGCGCAAGCGCGTTCTGGTGATGTTGCTCTTCTTTCGTTGCTGCCAGTTTCCAGAACTCGTCATTCAACTTTTGAATAATGGCGTCTATGGGGTCCAGGTCCATATAGAGCAGCGACATCAAGCTTTCCGGGAACGGGACTGTCTCAGAAAACGTGACCGCTTCGCCAAGTGTCTACTCGCTGTAAAGATAGTGCTCCTGCTCATGGGCGATATAGGTTTTGAATGTGTACCTCATCAAAGCAATGTGCCCCACCCCAGACTAATTTACAAACTGTTCATTAATTGGTCTTGACGCAAAGAGTGTGGTTTGTTACGCCCGGGTTAGGCGAGCAATAGAATAATGCCTTTAAAACCAAGTCTGGATTAGACAGTTAGAAAAATCAAGAATTCTATCTGGCCGCGATTGTACCTCGATAACTGCATACCCACCACCAAAGCCGATACTTGCCGGAAAGAGTGCCGCCAGAACTCTGCTGTCAAGCAACAGGCGCGCCCACTAAGGCGAAAGGAAACGCCGTGCGTGACAAACAAGGCCGCAGAGTAGGAACCGGTACGGCGTGCGGCCCACGAATTTTTGTAAAGGAGGTGCGTGTGATCAGCGTACAAGGTCCGCAGCAAAAGGAAAGCCGCCGAAACTGCTGCAACAGTCCGCCGGCACGCCGCGTTCCGAAAAACGCAGATTCCATCTGCAGACAGTCTAACAGAGAGGCTTCCGGAACGCAAGATTTTGTTCTCTGAATTTCGAAAAGAACACGGAGGTACTCTATGCCGATTCTCGGTGAACGATTCTATCAAATAAGCAATGCCATCTTCTGCTATGACCTGAAACCGATCCCGCTGGCGGTATACAGCTATCTGGTCTGCTGCGCCGGGCAGAAAGAACTTTGCTGGCCCAGCATCAAGACCATCGCACTGCAGCTGTTCGGAAAACGTTGCGAGGGACGCAGTCAGGCAATTAGTGGATCGCGGATTCATCCGCAAGGCGGCAACCAACAAGCTGATGCGCCGCGACGGAAGTTGGCGGCAGAGCAACAACCACTACTACATCCTGCCGCTGCCTGCGCTTTCCACCGCAGGGCATCGTGCAAGCAGGAAATCCACCACAGGAGATGTTGTGGAGGAAGTGTATCAGCAAAACAAAGGATAGCAAGGGAAAGCCCGTGAGCCCAGCAAAGCCCTTTGTAGAGCGGTTTGGGCCCCAGTAAGATCCCAGCTCCTCCCGGGGATTTTGGACGGATTTGGGCCGATTTTGAGGCTCTGCGGAGGACGAAAAAACAGGAGAAAGCCCTGGCGCTTTTATGGCGCCCAGGCAGTCACTTCCGCCCGCAGTGCGGGTGGTTTTCGGGGACATGGGCTGACGCTTTTCCGGAACGCCCAAACTACGATTGACGCTGTTTCCAGAGAAGCAGACGAATATCCCCGCCATTGCGGGACATTCGCTGACGCTATCACGGATTTGGGAGGTATTTGACAATGGGTGAAAACAGACACCGGCACACCGTCTGGATGGACGATGCCGTGTGGGATCAGGTGGAGTCCCACTACCAGAAAGACAACTGCTCCACCAAAAATGAGTATATCGAAAAGGCGATTCAGTTCTACTCCGGCTACCTGAATTCGGAGCGGGCCGGCGATTACCTGCCCCGGGTTCTGGCCGATGTGCTGGAGGGCAAGCTGGGGGCCCTGGGCAAACGGATGGGACACCTGCTGTTCAAGCTGGCGGTGGAGGAGGCCCTCATGGGAAATCTGGTGGCCGCCGGGATGGACGTGGCTCTGGACACACTGCGTAAGACACGGGTCCGGTGCGTGAAGGAGGTCAGAGAAACCAACGGTGAGATCGACATGGATGACGCCCTCGCCTACCAGAAAGGGGTGTAGGAATGGAGGGACTGATTCAGAAGTCGGGCTATATCAAGTCGGGAAGCGGCGGCGGACACTACGCTGAATACATCGCCACCCGGGAGGGTGCGGAGGAGTTGAAGCCCGGCGGCTACCTGGAGTATATAGCGGAGCGCCCCCCCGGTCCCACGGACTGTTCTCCGCCGATAGTCCCGCCGACCTGGAGAAAACTACGGATGAGATCAATGGGCATACCGGCCCGGTGTGGACCCTCATCTACTCCCTGAAGCGGGAGGATGCCGTCCGGCTGGGGTATGACTCCGCGGAGAGCTGGCGGAAGCTGTTGTTGGCTCATCAGACAGAACTGGCCCAGGCCATGAAAATCTCTCCGCAAAATTTCCGCTGGCGGGCCGCCTTTCATGACGAAAAGCACCATCCGCACATCCACATGATGGCCTAATCGTCAGCCCCCAAGCAAGGCTATCTCACGGAAAAAGGCATCGAGCAGATGCGTTCGAAGCTGTCCAATGAGATCTTCCATGACGAGATGCTGTCCCTCTACCAGCAAAAAGATCTATCCTATCAGCAGGTGCGGGACACCGCGATAGAGGCCATGGGGCGGCTCATTCGGAGGATGGAAACAGGTCTGTGCCACAGTCCGGTCATCGAAACGCAAATGGAAACGCTGGCCGGAATGCTGGAAAACTACAAGGGCAAGAAAGTCTACGGCTACCTGAGAAAGCCGGTAAAAGCCCAAGCAGACGCCCATCGTGGATGAACTGGCCAGGCTCCCAGAGGTGGCGGAGTGCTATGGACAATGGAACGAACTTCGGGATGAACTAGAGCGCTACTACAAGGACGCGCCGAGAGAGCACAAACCATTCTCACAGCAAAAGGAGTTCAAAGCCATCAAGAATATGGTCATCCGGGAAGCAGAGGAATTGCGCTTAGGTGCCTTTACCTTCGAAGATACGACCATGAAAGACGAAGTGGATGAGGATCAGGAGGCGGTGTACAACATCTGGAACTCCCGCCGGCAGATGTCTTAGGCATACCAGGCTGCCAAGGAAATCCTGTCAGAGTATGAAAATACAGAGAAAGAAAAAGCAGTACAGGTGCGGATGCTGGAGCAGCTCTGGAATGCCGGCTTCACCGTAGCGGCTCATCTGCTGAACAAGTGCTGGCGGGACAGCATGGGCGTGCTTCCGGATGACGAACAGGCGGAGCTGTGGTTCCGCCGTGCCGCTGAAGCTGGTCATGACTTCTCCCAGTACGCCCTTGGTAAACTGCTGCAAAGTCAAAAGCGAATGGATGAGGCGGTGTCTCGGTATGAAAAAGCGGCGGCACAGGACAATTCCTACGCCGACTGCTGGCTGGGAAAGCTGTACTTCGAAGGAAAAGCGGTCTCAAAGGATGTACCCGGGGCGGTGGACCACCTCACCGCCTCCGCCGAACAGGGCAACCAGTTCGCCCAGTATGCTCTGGGCAGGCTGTATCTCGACGGACGGGAGGTTCCGCGGGACCCGGATCAATCCTGGGACTGGTTCTCTGCGATGGCGGAACAGGGAAACAAGTACGCCCAGTTCTTCCTGGCGCACTTCAATGACACACAGTCCTCATATGCTTCTGGCCGCCACCAAGCTGCTTCACCACCTGGGGCAGATATTCCAGGACAACTCCGTGCCGCCTGCCGCACCGGCGGGACATGGTGTGGACCGAAAGCTGCTCCGAAAGATCAGGGCGAAGAAGATCGTCATGGGCCACAAGCCGGGTGACCATGAAGATCTCGAGCTAACACAAGGCGGCATGGGAGGTATGACAGGATATTGATAGGACCGGAGGATGGTATCAAAATGTGATACCATTGAACTGCACCCCCAGAGATAGACAAAAGTGATAAAATAAAAAAAGGGGGGTAAATATGCCAAAAGGAGTGCCAAATCGTAAGCGTAAAACAGCGGGAAGCATCAACAAAAGGGCGGCCGCATGGCCGCTCTTTTGCTGAATAGGATTAGCAGGATTTTAAGAGTGAATCACTTCTTGCGAAAGAAAATCATGTACCACATCCAAAAGGTGCTCAGGGGGAAGTTGGAGACGAGAATCTTTTTTAACGAGCAAGGCCACAGCGTTTTTGCCGTGGGATAGGGGGAGAAACCACAGAAATTGTGGCCCAGCCATCTGGAAAATGACCTTGTACTAGAATGCCATAGGAGGAAGTGCGGGATGGATGTATCTCGTGGAAAAAATATTTGTAAAGAACATTTGGTGAACATTTGGTTCTTTGGGGATAGTTTCATTACGCTCAAGACCATTCAAAGGGGTGTCTTGCTTACGTATGGTCTGGCGCTTTAAATATTCCGCAAGCCGTATAATGAAATTTTTGGGTGTAGGACGTTCAACCGGAAGATGGTTGCTATAGACTTGCCGCAGGATCTTTTTGTTTCCAGTCTCCCAAATGTTAGTTGTTGTACGTGCTAAGGACCTGGATACAGTTTTTGCTTTCTTTCCAGTCTGTTGCTCGAAAGAATCCGATGTCTTACCCAGATGCAAGGCTTCTGTCCCACCGGTCATGACCAGAGAGACAACACCCAGCAGATCGCTGCTACCTACCGAACCGACGTTTCCTTCAATTTCAAAAATCAGGTCTTGTGTGTCCTCCATAGAAAATACCTCCGGTAAAAAATTTGACGTTAAATCTGTAGTTCGCAAATTCGCCGTTTTGAGACAAAAAGAGACACCAGAAAATTCAGAAACCTAAAAGGAAAAAGAGCCTGCGTATCAGCAGACTCTTTAGCGTACAGTCATATTTTCACAGGGATATCCCAACTGCTTTGCGGGGCGTTCTCCGGCAATAATTTCTCTGCCAAATTCTTTTCCTCTGCCGCGAGTTTCGGAGCATCTCTCAGAAGCCAGGTCAGATACTGGTATGGGGAGAGAGGATTCTCCTTGGCAGTCTCAATCATGCTATAAACAATTGCACTGCTCTGAGCCCCGCCTTCCGTATTTGGAAACAGCTAGTTCTTCCGGCTCATTACAAAGGGTTTCACACTGCGTTCCGCACGGTTATTGAAGATCTCCAGCTGCCCATCCCCCAGAAACCGGATCAGGTATGGCCACTGTTCCCGCAGATAGTACAGTGCCTTGCCCAGCGCGGACTTCGGCACAGCGGCGCTCTTCGTTTCAGCCCATGTCAATAAAGCGTCCATCACCGGCTTGGACCGGGCCAGACGCTGTTCACACCGTTCTTCCGGCGGCAGCCCTGCCAATTCCTGCTCAATCCCGAAGAGGCATTATCCAGCCCCTCCGGTGCCGCACAACCTGCGCGTTGGTCCTTCGGCAGGGCATCCACCGCCTCATCGAATTTTCGCCGCAGGTACGCCCAGCAACCAACCACCCGGATGTTTTTAGGCAACCGGTGGTAACCGGAGTAGCCATCTGCATGGAGCCACCCGGAGAAACTCTCCAGAAAGGCAGCCGCGTTCTCCGCCTTCCGGGTAGGCCGGTACTCATACAGCACAACGGGGGACTTCGCGTCCCCACTGGTGCGGTACAGCCACATATAGCACTTGCTCCGGGCTGCCCGGCCCTCCAGTTTCAGCACCTGCAGCGTGGTTTCATCCGCGTGGAGCACCTGTCGTTGGAGGAGCCGCCTGTGCAGTTCCTCATATACCGGTTTCAGCCAGTCCTCCGCCACCCGCAGCACCCAGTTGCTCATGGTCTGCCGGCTCAACTGCACGCCTGCCCGGTTCCACTCCTGTTCCTGCCGGTACAACGGTGCGTACATCACAAATTTCTGCACCATGATATGGGCGACCGCCTCCGCCGAGACATAGCTGCCGGGAGTCAGGGCAGGGAGCCTTTCCGCCTTGCGGATCGGCGTCTCTGTCCCTTCCTCCTTGCATTTGGGGCAGGCGTAGGTGAAATAAATGTTTTCCCGGATCATCACCTGGGCCGGGATCATCACCAATGTGCGCCGGACGTCCCTTCCAATCTCCATCTTGGCTGTGCCGCACACAGGGCAGTCTGGTTCCTTCTCTGGAATCCGGTGTTCCACCACCTCAACCGGTACATTGTCCGGCAGGACCTCCTCCGGCCTGGAAGAACGCCGGGTATGGGCGGCCACCTCCGTCTCTTTGGCTCTCCGCCTGGACAACCAGGCTTCCGTCTCGTCAAACATGAGGCTCAACTGGGGCCTATCAGTTCTTCTTCCAGCCGCTCCGAGGACACTCCGTAGAGTTTCTTCCTGTTCAGGCGCACTTGCTCCAGAAGCCAGTCCAATTTCTGGTTCAGCTCGTCTCTTTCCGCTTTCAGAGACGCATATTCCGCCCGTGAAATGGTTACCATCTCCGGGGTGCTTGTCCCATGATTTCTTTCATTTTTCATGGGTAAATTATACTATATTTGAACTGGAAAGTCCAGTATTTCCAGGGTTTTCAGCTATTCTACCGCCTAAATGATACGCAGGCCGTCCACCGGACGGTGGGCCTTTAGCTGCTCCACCTTCAGCCCCTCCATCAGCCAGCGGTATTGCTGCGGCGTCAATTGCCGTACCTCGTTTTCCGTTCGCGGCCATTGGTATGCACCCTGTTCCAACCGCTTATACAACAGGATAAATCCATCCCGCTCCCAATAGAGGCCCTTGATGCGGTCCCGCTGTCTGCCGCTCAGGCAACGGCGAGAGCTCTACAAAGGCTGCCGGTGGCTGCGGTGCTGAAACTGCGGGCACAAGTTCTGTGGCTGCCGATGAAAGGATTTCCTTTTCCCGGCGGTAGTACGTCTTTGCCGAAATATTGTGTTCCGCACACCATCCCCTTACGCTCATGCCGCTGCTGCGGCAGTCTATGACCTGTGTCTTCCATTGTTCCAGCTTTGCCTGCCGTTTCAATTCACACGCGCCCATCTTCCCCGCCACCTTCTAAAATGAGAATTCTCGAGAAGTCTTTAGACTTCTCGAGAATTAGTATCTCATATCCTCTTCAACTTTTTAATCCGCCCCCAGCTTTGACGCTTACGCCAAATCGAAGATACAGTGCGGAATTCAAAGTAAAGGTAATCGAAATCATGCGGGCGGAAGGCCTGAACCACAGTGAAGCAGGCCGGCGGTTTGGGATTGAGTCTCATACACTGCTTCAGATATGGGAGTGGATTTACTTGGCGGAAGGGCCGGAAGGTTTCTCTGTTGAACGACGAGGGCACAGCGGATCGGGCCGTCCTCTGAAACGGGTAAGCCAGGACCGTGAGAAAGAGTTGCTGGCTCAAGTACAGCGATTAGAGGCAGAAAATCGATACCTAAAAAATTGCGGGCCTCGGTTTTGGAAGACGAGCAGCGCCAGCGCAAAAAGCGCGGGTGATTCAAGAACTGAGGCCAGAAATCCCTTTGAAGATGCTGCTGTCCGTTGCTCACCTGTCAAGGCCCACATTTTATGATGAGATAAAGCGGATGAAGAAGGGGAACAAGTGCGCATCCGTAAAAAGAGAAATCCAAGCAATTTTTAAAGAACACCGGGGCAGATACGGTTACAGGCGAATCACAGCGGAGCTGGAAAACAGGAAGATTCATTGTAATCACAAGGTAGTCTCCAGACTGATGAAGGAGCTTGGGTTGGTGTGCCGAGTTCGGATGAAGAAATATCGTTCTTACAAGGGCGAGATGGGACAAATTGCGCCAAATCTGTTGGAGAGAAACTTTGAGGCAGAACAGCCAAACGAAAAAATGGTAACAGACGTCACAGAATTTCATCTTTTCGGGCAAAAACTCTACTTATCCATCCTGCTTGATCTGTAAGCCGGGACATTGTAAGCTACACGATTTCAGATCGTCCGGACCTAAAGATGGTGACCTCCATGCTGGAGAAAGCGTTTCATAAAATTCCGGATGGGACAAATCTGATTCTTCACTCGGACCAAGGCTGGCATTACCAGCATAGAAAGTATCGGGACATGCTGAAAGGCAAGGACATTCGGCAAAGCATGAGCCGAAAGGGGAATTGCCTGGATAATGCTGTCGTGGAAAATTTCTTTGGGCTCCTCAAATCGGAGCTGCTTTATCTGCAAAAGTTTGCATCCATAGAGCAGTTTAAAACAGAACTGGTCTCCTATCTTGAATACTACAACAACCGAAGAATCAAATTGAGCCCGGGCGGTCTGCCTCCAGCCGTTCATAGATGTAAAACCCTTGGCGCTGCTTGAGTCAGTCGTAGTTGTCCAATATTTTGGGTGCAGTTCAACTTTTGAAAAAAGGAAATTGTAAAGTCTTTGATAACTCCGATCAAATAGCGTGGCTATTTTATAGAAGTTGCAGTATGTTGTGTTGCTGATAGGAGGCGATCGATATGTCAAAGAAACGAGCCAACGGCGAGGGGAACATCCGCAAACGCAAGAACGGCCGCTGGGAGGGACGATACACTGCCGGGTACGATCCAAAGACCGGCAAACGCATCAACAAAAATGTGTTGGGTAAGACGCAGGCGGAGGTTCGGGAAAAACCGAAAACAGCCATGGCGGAGTGTCAGGGGCTGGACGTCAGCAGAGAAGCCGATGAACACACAGTAGCCACCTGGCTGAAAATGTGGTATGAACTCTATGCCAAGCCCAACGTCCGCACAGCCACCGCCAACCGCTACCAGCTCATCATCGATACCTACACCGTCCCCCGCATCGGGAATATCAAATTGAAGAAGATGACCACCCGGCATCTGCAGAAGCTCTACAAGGAGTTATTAGAAAACGGTAGAATCCATGTTGGAAAGAACCAGAGCAAAGGGCTCAGCACCACCACGGTCCGCAGCGTCCACCTGATGCTCCACGCCGCTCTGGACCGGGCAGTAAAAGAACGGCTCATTCCCCGAAACCCCTGCGAGAACTGCATCGTCCCAAAGCCCCGAAAACTGGACATGAAAGTCTTATCTCCAGAGCAGATGGGGGGCTATTTTGGAAGCCGCACAGCGGCGAGATCTGCTCTCTATGTTTTATCTGGAACTGGTCAGCGGATTGCGGAAGGGAGAACTGGTGGCCCTGCGGTGGGACGACCTGGATGTCCAAAGCAAAACTATCTCGGTAAGCAGACAGTATGTCCGAAACCCGGATGGAAGTCTGGAGCTCACAAGGCCCAAAACCGAAAACTCAGTACGTCTGGTGTCTATCCCACAGGCAGCGGTGGACCTGCTGCTCCAGGAGCATGACCACCATCCGGATAATCCATACATGTTCCCCTCTCCATTAGCCGGAGAGATGTATCACCCGGACAGCGTGGTAAACCTCCACAAAAAGATCCTGAAGGACGCCGGATTGGAACATCTCAGATTCCACGATCTCCGGCACACCTTCGCCACCACAGCTCTCCAGAATGGCGTGGACGTGAAAACAGTGTCCTCCATGCTAGGGCACTTTGACGCCGGTTTCACCCTCCGCACCTACACCCACGCAACAAGGCAAAAGCAGGATGAGGCAACCCAGACCATGGGCAGCTTCATGGAACAGGTCATGTAAGACAGAGAGAAAAATGCCGGACGGGAAGGCAAATCTTCCCGTCCGGCACTCTTGTGTCCGTTATTTCCTTTCTAAAGTGCTCCCCAAGTCAAGGACAAAATCATTTGACCCATTGCGGCAGCATTCCGGCGGGGTGCTCACCTGTGGAGATGTACTCGTAAAATTCGTTTGGGGACAGCTTCGCCAAGTCCCACTGGCAGCGGTCCTGGTTGTAATAATCCATCCAGCGGTCAATGGATGCCTTCGCATCCGCAAAGGATGTCCAACCGGGGATCTCACCGGCCAGCTCGTCTTTCATGTGCCCGAAAAAGCTCTCCTGGGGTGCGTTGTCCCAGCAGTTGCCCCTGCGGGACATGGAGCGCCGCAGCTCCCGGCTCTCCACCAGTTGAATGAATTTCAAGCTGGTGTAGTGGGTGCCCTGGTCACTGTGGATCACAGTCTCTTTGTTCAGCGAGGTGCCGTAGTTCTGCACCAGCCGCTCCACCATCTCCAGAACGAAATCCACTTCCAGAGATTCGCTCACGGCATAGGATAAGACCTGTTTCGTGCAGGCGTCCAGGATCGTGGACAGATAGCAGAACTTCCCATTCAAAGGGATATAGGTAATATCCGTCAGGAGGATGGCCCTGGGACCGCGTGATTCAAATTCCCGGTTCACCAGATTCTCCGCGGTGCTGCCCATCCGGATAGACCTCTGTAATCTGCGGTAGGGATTCGGCTTCCGAATGGGGCAGGTGAGACGGTACTTCCGCATGAGCCGGCGGATTTTCTTCACATTCATCCGCACGCCCATGTGCAGCAGCCGCATGTGGATGCCCCGGGCGCCCTTTGCGTAGCTGCGGAACCGGTACGCCTCTAAAATCCACTCAAAATCTGCCCGGTCCCTCTGCTCCCTCGTTTCCCTGGCTCGTTCGGAACGCACCCAGTTGTAATAGCCGGAGCGGGACACACCGGCCAATTCGCACAGCTCTTTCACGGTGAGGATGTTCTTCCGGTCCGCCAACGCCTCCTGGATGGCCGCGAACCGTTCTCCGGCACTGTCCATGACTACTGTTCCGGCTTGTCGTGCAGCCGCATGACTTTTTTTAAAAACGCCATCTGCTGCTGGAGGCACAGGATCTCCCGCCGCATCCGTCTGGCAGCTTCGACAGACGGGGAGTCCGCCGATGTTGTCTCCTTCTGCAGGCGCACGCCGCCCCGGGTGCCCTCACGAAGCCCTTCCAGAGACTTGGCTTCCCGCCGAATGCGCTTGGTGGTGTTGTGGACCCGCTCGAAGCCCAGGACTTCCGTGTTATAGCCCAGCTTGCGGAAGGCGGCCGGTCCGGTGTACCCTTGCAGGCTCAAGGCCCAGAACGCCTCCTTGAAGGCGAGGGTGTAGGAGATCGTGTCCGCTGTCACGCACCGTGTGTACGGGTTTGCCCGTAGATGCCGGATCTCCTCCGGCGTGAATTGTTTTTTTGTGCTCATGCAGCACCTCCATCTGGTGATCTTATTTTATCACAGATGAGGTGCCTCTGACCCTATGGGTCAAATGCGTGTCCACTAAACGGGGCCGTGGGTCAAATCCATCGTGTCCATTTTCTTGGGTACAGTTTATGCCCTGTCTGGGTCACGGTTTGGGTCAACCCGCTGCCCCACATTTTGACCCACACGAAAAAGTCCACATTCGCAACAAAAAAACACCTGAAATCCGAAGATTTCAGGTATTTGTTGGAGCTGCTGGGCGGATTCGAACCGCCGACCTCATCCTTACCAAGGATGCGCTCTACCTACTGAGCTACAGCAGCATAAAATGGCGACCCGGAACGGGCTCGAACCGTCGACCTCTAGCGTGACAGGCTAGCGTTCTAACCAACTGAACTACCGGGCCATTTTGTAGGCTCGTCCTATTATAAGCAAATACATCCTGCCTTCTAAAGATTCCAATGGCAGGAGCAGAAGAATTCGAACCCTCGGCATGCGGTTTTGGGATGGCTACAAAGAGCAACGTTCCTCTACTGCCCCAAACACTTACCAATCCATAGCAGTTCGCTCTTCACAATTCTGACGTTTTCTTGATGCTGTCATCCTTTGGGACAACGCATCCGCCGCACAGAACAATAAGGATTATACTTTACGCCGCAGCTTTTGTCAATCCTTTTTTTGATTTTTGAGACATTTTTTTAATGTCTCCATTATCCAGCAGACAGACAGCTGCCTTGAGGCACCTTTGCAGCAGGTGTGTTTTGTCGCTTCACAATTCTACTGATTTTGGAGTCCCAAGGGAAGCTGTGTTTTCGCCGTTTCCCTTTTTCTTTTGCCAACAAAAATTTTACACTAACCAGACCAAATCTCTGAAATTTCCAGCGCCAAGGATGACCGTAGCGCACAGACATGGAAAAAGCCGCCCCTCAAAAACCAAGGCGCATAAAACAATGGAAAGCCCTTTCCTCGGGGAACTTCAAACCTATGAGAAAGAGCCATACTGGCGCCCTCGATGGATGCCTCCTTCCGGAGATGGCCGATAGCCTGCTGATCTGCATGGAAAGTATGGTGAACCAAGGCCAGCGTCTACAAAGAGGCCACCTGGGTCAAGAAGCTGAAAAACACGCTGAATATCCAGTTCCACCAGTCCATTGCAGAGCACTTCTCCTGGGCTGGTCTGGAAAATTCTGAAATACCGGGAGAGCTACAGCCATATGAATCACGCTTTGGACAAGAGGGATGCCACCAGCGCGGATATCCTGCTAGATATTATTGTGAAGCTCTGGAGTTGCTGCAGTCCATTTTCTTTTCACCCGCACCTCGGCCGCAAGAGAAAACACCGCCAGGAACGGTGTTTTTTCTGTCACTCTTCAAATTGAAAAAACGCTCTGCCATCATGTCAGAGAACGGCAGGTCCCCCGCTGGACCAGGCTGGGCATCAAAATCTGGTGCACATAACCCTGGGTCCCCTTTTCGATCTTGTCCAGCAGCATATCCACCGCCTGGACGGCCATTTCCTTTTTCGGCTGCTCAATGGTGGTAAGGTCGATGCGCGGCAGCGCAGTGGAGGGGATGTTGTCAAATCCGATGAGGGACAGATCCCCCGGGATGCGGATATGGAGCTCGTCAGCCGCCTTCAGGATGCCCAGTGCGTTGGAGTCCGTAGAGGCAAAGATCGCTGTATAGTCGATGGGCTTTGCAAACAGCTCCTTGACCATCTGATATCCATTCTCGATGGAGGACCGGGCAAAGTCGCTGTGATGGAGCCTGGGTTCCAGCCCGAATTGCCGGCAGGCCCGCAGATAGCCCTCCGCCCGGAGCTGATGGGTAGTGGAGTTCCGGCAACCGAAGTACAGGATCTCCCGGTGTCCCAGTCCGTAGAGATACTCCACCCCCAGATAGGCGCCTCGGCTGTTGTCCACAGATACGTAGCTCTGGGGCTGATCCCGCAGATTCTCGCTGAGAAACACCGCAGGGATCTGCTCCAGCAGCGGGGCGATCTTCTCATAGGTGGCCGGGGACTGGGGGACGATCAAAATCCCGTCCACCCGGCGGCCCAGCAGCAGTTTGACCACCATCTCCTCCTGTTTCAAATCCGGCTCTGAGTTGCACAGCATAATGTTGTAGCCCCTGGCCCGGGCGCTCATCTCCACATAATAGGCCAGCTGGGACATGAACTCATTTTCAATGGCCGGCACCACCAGTCCCAGCAGATACGTCTTTTTCATCACCATGGAGCGGGCCACGTAGTTCCCCGTGTACCCCATCTCGTCGCACAGGCGGACAATCCGCTCCCGCGTGCTCTTTCCGATCTGGTTACTCCCCGACAGAGCCCGGGATACCGTTGCATAAGAGACACCGGCGGCCTTGGCCACATCCTTCAGTGTCACGTTCTTCATGATCTCTGTCCTTTCCATCGGTCCACGCCTGAGCCGGTTCCATTGCGTAAACGTTTTCATTTTGACGCCGTTAAAATCAAACAAATCGTCAATTTCACTTTTCTTATTGAACAGCATATAGAATTATATCAAACTTGTCAATATCTCCGAAAAAATTATCATTATAGTAATTTCTCCAAATCTGCCGAAGATTCTTTGGCGGGCGCCGACTTGACAAATGACAGACGGATATCCTAAAATAAAATCAAGAAAACCGCAAACGTTTACATTCTTCAGCTGTCCGTTTACAGAAGCTCTCCTGCCCACTGTGAATGGCGGCCTGAAACATAGGGGAGGTCTTTTGATGTCTGTATCCAATCACGGCGGTGCCCAGCTGGCAGAGGCCGTCCGGCATGCCTATGCCGCAGGGCAGGACGACTATCATCTGGAGCCCATGGTGCTGACTGAGCGCGGCGTTCCCGTCGGCCGCATCCGGGATCACGACGCGGTGGTGTTCTGCTGCCGCCGGGGTGAGCGGGAGATCGAGCTGACGGAACTGTTCACGGCGGACGACTTCCGGGCCGTGGAGCGCCGGAAGCTGAAGGATCTGTACTTCGCTATCCTGACACTGTATCACGACAAGTTCAAGCATCTGCCCATCGCCTTTGCGCCGGAACACGTGGTAAAACCTTTGGCCCAGGTCCTCTCCGAGGCCGGAAAAACCCAGTTCCACTGCGCGGAGTCCGAGAAGTTCGCCCATGTGACCTTTTTCTTCAACGGCGGGGAAAACACCTCCTTCCCCGGTGAAGAGGATGTGTGCGTCCCCTCTCCCAAAGGCATCGACTTTGACCAGAAGCCGGAGCTCTCCCTGCCGGAGGTGGCCCGGACTGTGGCGGGCGCCCTGGGGAAATACGACTTCATCGTCACCAACTTCGCCAACGGTGATGTCATCGGCCACACCCAGAACACCGCCGCCAAGCTGGATGCCTGCGGTTACGTCAGCCGGGCCCTGGAGCAGGTGGTGGATGCTGCCCTGGCCCAGGACTACGTGGTGGCCATCACTGCGGACCACGGCAATATCGAAAAGCTGTACACCGTTGCCGGGAAGCCGGACGGCTCCCACACCACCAATCTGGTGCCCTTTATTCTGATAGACTCCCGTCAGGAGGACCCCATCTCCCTGCGGGACGGTGCCCTCTGCGACGTGGCTCCCACAATATTAGACGTCATGGGCCTTCCTCAGCCCCTGGAGATGACCGGCCGCTCCCTGGCGGAGGGACACGCCTGGAGCCGGGGGCGGAGGATGCTCCTCATCATCTGCGACGGCTGGGGCCTGGGCGCCGGCGATGAGGGCGACGCCATCCACCTGGCCCACACCCCCTACTGGGACGCCCTTTTGGAAAATCGCTCCTGGTGCCGCCTGCAGGCCTCCCGTGAATTTGTGGGCCTGGGGGCCGGCAAGGCCGGCAACTCCGAGGCCGGACACTCCAATCTGGGGGCTGGCCGGTGCGTCATGCAGGACGACGTGCGGCTGGACGCGGCGGTGCAGGACGGCTCCTTCGCCCGCAATCCGGTCTTTCTGGAGGCCATCGAGCATGCCAGACGGAACCATGCCTCCCTGCATCTGCTGGCCTACCTCACCCATAAGTCCTCCCACGGGTGCATCGACTATCCCCTGGCCATCTGTGAGATGGCCAAGAAGCAGGGCCTGGAGGAGGTCTACTTCCACATCATCTTCGACGGCCGCTCCACCGAACCCGGCTCCGCCCCCGCGCTGCTGGCGGAGCTGGACAGCCGCCTGGACCAGATCGGGCTGGGGCGGATCGTGGACGGCGTTGGCCGGGGCGTGGTCCTGGACCGGGACAAGAATTACGACAAGGTAAAGCGGGCATACGATGCCCTGACAGACGGCCTGGGCGCCTGGTATTCATGAGCGCCGACGCTCGGCCCGCGCGGGATGCGCTCCTCATTCCGCGCGGGCCCTGTATTTGTGATACAGCCGCCAAGGGCGTGCTGCGAGATTGTCTGCACATTGGAAAAGAGGTGCGCTATGAAAACCGTGTTGGGCTATCTGCGCCCCCATGCCGGGCGGGTCGCCGCCGGTGCCGCCATCAAATTCACCGCAGCGGTCCTGGAGCTGATCCTCCCCCTCCTGCTGGCAGAAATCATCGACGAGCTGGTGCCCGCCGGCGACACTGCCGCCATCTGGCGGACCGGCGGCTGGATGTCGCTGCTGGCTCTTGGGGCGGTGGGCTGCAACATTACCGCCAACCGGATGGCCGCCTGGGTCTCCATGGAGATGACCCGGGTACTGCGCCAGGATCTCTACCGCCGGATCCAGGGACTCTCCTGCACCCAGGCAGATCAATTCTCACCCTCCTCCCTGGTGTCCCGCCTCACCAATGACACCTACAATGTCCACCAGATGTTTGACAAGGTCCAGCGGGGCGGCATCCGGGCCCCCATGCTGGTGTTGGGCGGATTGATACTGACCTTTCTGCTGGAGCCCTCTCTGGCGCTGGTGCAGCTGGCGGTGAGCCTTCTCACCTTTCTCACCATTACGCTGGTGACCCGGCGGGGGATCCCCCACTACACCAGAGCTCAGGCGGCTGTGGACACGGTGGTACGCATCCTCCGGGAGAACGCCGCCGGGGTGCGGGTGGTAAAGGCCCTCGCCTGTCAGGTCAGGGAGCGGGATCGCTTTGACACAGCCAACCAGGCCCAGCGGCAGGCAGAGGCGCAGGCTGGGCAGGTCATGGCGCTGGCAAACCCCATAACCGATCTGCTGCTGAACGCCGGGCTCATCCTGGTAGTCCTGGTGGGGGCCCTGCGGGTCAACGCGGGACTGATGCCCCCCGGGCAGATCGTCGCCTTTATGACCTACTTCACTCTGATCCAAAGCGCCACACTGGGGCTTGCCAAGGTGTTCGTGAAGGTCAGTAAGGGCGCCGCATCCGCCCGCCGGATCCAGGAGGTCCTGCTGGCCCCGGAGCAGCAGCGGCAAACAGCGCCCCTGCCTGCTGGCGGCGGTTTTCTGGGCATGGACCGCGTCACATTCTCCTATCAGGGTGCCAAGCCGGATGTGGAGGCGGCGTCCTTCCTCTTGCGCCAAGGCGGGATGCTGGGAATCCTGGGGCCCACCGGCAGCGGCAAGAGCACACTGACCGCCCTGCTGCTGCGGCTGTATGACGCAGACCGGGGCGTGGTCTGGGTGGGCGGCATGGATGTAAAGGCCCAGGATCGCCGGGCACTCCAGAGCCGCTTCGGCGTGGTCTTTCAAAGCGACGACCTGATCCGCGGCACCGTCTATGAAAATATCTCCTTCCTGCGAAATCTCCCACGGCCAGCGGTGGAAGCCGCCGCCCGGACGGCCCAGGCGTGGCCCTTTATCTCCCAGCTGCCTCAGGGTCTGGACACCCCGCTGGACCTGGGCGGCGCCAACCTCTCCGGCGGCCAGCGCCAGCGGCTGCTGATCGCCCGGGCCCTGGCGGACCGGCCGGAGATCCTGATACTGGACAATGCCGACAGCGCCCTGGACTACTCCACAGCCGCCGCGCTGCGGCAGGCGCTGCGGCGGGATTTCCCCGGCACTACCCTGGTGATAATCTCCGAGCGGGTGTCCGCCGTGCGTGAAGCGGACTGCATTCTGGTCCTGGAAAACGGCCGCATCGATGCCCAGGGCTGCCACGACGCGCTGATGGCCTCCTGCCGGCGCTATCAGCGCATGGCCAAGCTCCAGATGGGAGGTGATGTCGAATGAAACGACATCTGTTTCGCCGGATGGGCCGGTTCCTGCGGCCCCAGGCGTCGTCCCTAGCAGGGGCTGCGGCGCTGGCCGCTCTGTCCGGTCTGCTGGCGCTGCTGGTGCCTCTCGTGGCGGGCTGGGCGGTGGAGGCCATCGGGACTGGGCCGGGGGCTGCGGACCTGACCGCGGTGCTGCGGTACTGTGCCGCAGGTCTCGGAGCCGCTGTCCTGTCCGCTGTTTGCAGCTACGGCGCCTCCGCCGCCCTGGTGCGGGTGGGGCAGACCGTATCCTACACATTGCGGAAGGCAGCTTTTCAGCAAATCACTCAGCTACCGGTCCGGTATTTTGACACCCACCCGGCGGGGGATCTGATCAGCCGGGTCTGCTATGATGTGGACACGGTCAACGCCGCCCTGTCCACTGATCTGCTCCAGATCGGCACCAGCCTGCTGACGGTCATTGGCTCCTTTGTGATGCTGCTGATGCTCTCCCCCCTGCTCTCCGGCGTGTTTTTCCTGACCGTGCCGCTCTCCGTCCTGCTGACGCGGCTCCAGATGAAGCATATCCACCCCCTGTTCCGCCGCCGCTCCCAGGAGCTGGGGGCCTTGAATAGCTTTGCGGAGGAGCGGGTCAGCTGCCAGCGGGCCATTCGGGTCTACGGCGTCGAGGCGGCAGATCTTCGGCAGTTCGCCGAGAAAAACGACGCCGCCTCCGAGACGTACTACAAGGCCGACTGCGCCAGCACGGCCCTGGGGCCCTCCGTCAACTTCATCAACAACCTCTCCCTGGCGGCGGTCAGTGTCTTTGGTGCCCTGCTGTACTTAGGCGGCGGACTGTCCCTGGGGGCGCTGTCCTCCTTTGTGCTGTACTCCCGCAAATTCTCCGGTCCTATCCGGGAGACGGCGGAGCTCCTCAGCGACCTGCAGGCCTCCGTGGCCGCGGCGGAGCGGGTTCTGGATCTGCTGGACCAGCCGGCAGAGGATGGCGACTTGCCGGGCGCCCGGGAGCCATGCAAGCTCTCCGGCGCCATCTCCTTCCGCCATGTGGACTTCGGCTATGACCCCGCCCACCCGGTGCTGCGGGACTTCAGCGCGGACATCCCCGCCGGCAGCATGGTGGCTGTGGTGGGGCCCACCGGGGCCGGCAAGACCACCCTGGTCTCCCTCCTGCTGCGGTTCTATACGCCCCAGAAGGGCTCCATCACCATTGACGGGCTGCCCATCCAGCAGTACACCCGGGACGGCCTCCGGCGCCGCTTGGCCATCGTCTTGCAGGACGGCTGGCTGTGCGGCGGCACCATCGCGGAAAACATCGCCTACGGCGTGCCGGGCGCCACCCGCGCCCAGATCGAGGCCGCCGCCAAGGCAGCCTGTATCCATTCCTTTCTCTCCTCCCTGCCGGATGGATATGATACCGCACTCACTGACAGCGGCGCCGGCCTCTCCAAGGGCCAGCGGCAGCTGCTGGCCCTTGCCCGCTGCTTCCTCTCCAATGCGGACATCGTGATCTTGGACGAGGCCACCTCGGACGTGGACCCGGAGACCGAGGAGCAGATCAGCGCCGCCCTGGAGCGGCTGCGGAGGGGGCGCACCTGTTTCCTCATCGCCCACCGTCTGGCCACAGTGCGCACGGCGGACCGCATCCTGGTACTGCAGGACGGCCGGATCGCCGAGCAGGGCACTCACCAGCAGCTGCTGGATGCCGGCGGCATCTATCGGGTCCTATACGATGCCCAGTTCTCCTGACAGCCCCCCGGATTTCATGACAACACGGAGAGGCGCCCCGGCCATTCAGCCGGGGCGCCTCTCCGCAAGAAAGAGAAAAAGTAAAGTGAGCAAATTAAATGAGTGGTTATGCGCCGGGGGCGGGGGCCAGCTCTGGATTGATCTGGTCCAGCCAAGTCACCAGGTCCATCAGTGTTCCGATAACCTTGTCCGGCTGTGCCGCATCCGCGGCCACGTGCACATCCTTCTGCTCCGACAGGAAGGAGCGGATCTGCACGGCCTTGGCAAAGCCCACCTGCTTGGGGCCGATGATGTCCCTGGAGACCGTGTCGCCCACATAGACGCACATTTCCGGCTTTGCCTGCATTTGCCGCAGGGCGATCCGGAAGATCTCCGGATGGGGTTTGCGATAACCGGTGACGCTGGAGACCGTTACATCCTCCATAAAGCCGCGGATGCCGTAGTCCTCCAGCACGCGGAACACATTGTACAGCGAGGCGTTGTTGGAGATAACGCCCAGGTGGTAGCCCCGGCTCTTCAGGGCCTGCAGCATCTCTGCCGCGCCGTCGCGGAGCTCCCGGTGGTAGAAGGTGACCTCCCACAGGTTGGCCAGCTCCTCGGTGATGGGCAGCAGCTTTTCCCGGTCAAAGGCAAAGTCCCGAAGATACCAGTCCGGCCAAATCTCCTCCGGCTTTTTCTCCAGCATATTCCCCTCGCTCCACTGCTTATAGGCCTTTACGCCGTCCGTGATCCGCTTCCAGAACACATCGTCCGGGCAGCCGGGCTCCAGGCCGTTGGCCCGCAGGACCTCCAGCAGCCTGCGGCAGGTCGCCCGCTGGGTGTCCTCGTTGTACCAAATATCCTCCAGAGTTCCGCCCATATCAAATAAAACGGTTGTCAGCATCAGGAATCCTCATCCTTTCCGTGTGTATTCCGCCGGCGGTGGCAGCCGGCATCCTCTCCGTCCTCAAACAACAGCATGGCATCCTCCTGGGGAGACCGCCGGGGCCGCTCTTCAGCAGCCGGGGCAGCAGGATGCGCTTTGGGGGCGGCATCAGCCTTGGTCCCGGCCGCCTCCCGCATCTCCTCCTGCAGAGTCTTCTGCACAGGCAGAGGATGGGTCTTTCTCAGCTTGAGATAGACCGGCCAAGCCACCGCGTTTCCGATCAGGGCCGGTGCCACACCATACAGGGTAATCAGCTGCACCATGGTTGCCCGCTGGTCTGTATCCAGCATCCAGGCTGCGAAGTAGAACATCACCAGAACCACCGCCAGCCCCACAAACCCGAACAGCGCCACCCGCTTGTCCCGCAGAAGGAACAGCAGGCTGCCGATTGCCGTCCCCGCCAATGCGATGATCAGCGTGTGCACGGCGTTGGTGGCTGCAGTGCTGGGCAGCGTAAGCTGCCGGTACAGCGGCTCTGCCAGCAGGGTATACAGAACCCCGTAGATGCAGAGGTCCAGCAGGGTGGCGAAAAAGCCTGCAATGGCAATGGGGCTCTTCCGCCGGTGATTCTTGTCAATGAATAGATTCATGCGCATATCTCCTTATCTGAGAGGGCCGGAATGGAGAGCCGGCGGACGGATTCCCGTCCGCCGGCCGTGTGAAGCAGCCAGGATCGCCGAAGTGCTGTTATCCGAGCATCTGCCAGAAGTCACGGACGGTCATGAACTCCGTGTAGATGGAATTGGGATCGAACGGGGAAACGTTCATCTCCTCATAGGGGACAGAGCCCTCAGCGGGTTCAATGTCGTCCCGGACAGGCCAGCCGCCCAGGGTGTTGAAGGGCTCGTAGCCGCTGGTATCGCCATCAATGCCGCCCATCATGAAGCGGATCAGCAGTTTGGCGGCAGCGGGATGCTCACAGCCTTCCACCACGTACAGGGTGTTGATGGCGGGTATGCCGGTGGTGGGATACAGGTTCACGGGAGCCAGGACCCAGCCGTTATCCTCGTTCTTGCGCAGCTTGGAGGAGGCGCAGAAACCAATGGGGGGATCGGACTGGCCGGGGGTGCCGACAGCCTCGGCAACCTCGTCAGAAGCGGAGGTGAAGATCGGCTCATTCTCACGCAGGCGCTTCAGGAACTCGTAGCCGGCGTTGGCGCAGCCCTCAGAGAGCACCAGCTCCTCGCCATACAGTTCCTCATAGGCGGCAGCCAGCTGATCCGGGGTATCACCCACGCAGAAGCCGGTAATCCAGGAGCCCCAGCCCACATTATTCAGGGGATCCTGCATCAGGATCTTGCCCTTCCATTGGGGCTCGGTCACCTGCCAGATGTTGGTGACAGGGGAACCGTCAGGATAAGCCTCAGCATTGTAGAACAGCTGGGTCAGCTCAATGTACAGAGGGGTTTGCGTCTCTGTCAGGCTGGGATCAATATGGGCGAGGATGTCGGCAGGCTGATATATGTAAAAAATCTTGTTTTGCACATACTCATTGTACAGGGAGCCGTCCTCGTCCTTGATATGGACCACATCCGCCACATACTGGCCGGCCTCGTGCTCACGGGTGACCTTGTCCAGCAGGTCGTTGGTAGAGATATCAAAGGGCGTGCAGGTGATTTCGGGGTACTTGTCCATGAAGGCCTCCGCCACCTTGGTGCAGCGGGAGGAGATGGAGTACAGAGTGACCTCGCCGCCCTCGGCGATGGCCTGCTCATAGAGCTCCTCATCCGTCTCGTCCGTGGCGGTGATGTTGGCGGTTTCCTCCCAGGAGGTGGCGCCGGCATCCTCCGCCTCATCATCCGTGCCGCCGCAGCCGGTCACAGTAAACAGCATGACAGCAGCCAACAGGGCGCTCAATAGTTTCTTGTGCTTCAACATGGTTCTTTTCCTCCTTTAATCATTCTTCCTCAAATCGCTCTCTTTTATCGCAACGGCTGACGCCGCAGGATACTCCGGGATCGCTCGGATGATGGAAACGCGCATTAGCGGGAGTACTTGATCAGGCGTTTGGTAGAGGCGTCGAACACATTGACCTTCTTGGGCGGGTAGGAGAGATAGACCGTCTCATCGCCGGCGTAATGGGTGGAGCCCAGCTCCTTTACAGTAATCAGCTTCTCACCGACCCGGACGGAGACCAGGGTCTCGGAACCGGCGGGCATTCCGGCGTATACACGGGCCTCCACCTGCGCGGCGTCGGTCTTCTCACGGGAAATGGTGATCTGCTCCGGGCGGATGCCCAGAACCAGCTTCAGGTCGCCGGAGGCGGGCGCTTCAGGCGTCATGTCCTCCCGGGAGAACTCCAGGCGGCCCATGACACCGTCAACCGACAGCCCGGACGCGCCGGCGGTGCCCGAGGCCTCCACGAAGTTGATGCTGGGGTTGCCGATGAAGTCCGCCGTATAGAGATCGCAGGGGTTGTCGTACAGCTCCAGAGGCTTATCCACCTGGACCAGCTCGCCCTCACGGAACAGGGCGATCTTGGTGGACATGGTCAGCGCCTCCACCTGGTCGTGGGTGACGTAGATGATGGTGCTGCCGGTGTCGTGGTGCAGGCGCTTCAGCTCGGACCGCATATCCACGCGGAGCTTGGCGTCCAGGTTGGACAGGGGCTCGTCAAGCAGGAGCAGCCGGGGCTCTGACACGATGGCGCGGGCGATGGCCACACGCTGCTGCTGGCCGCCGGAGAGCTCGGTGGGATACCGCTTGGCGTACTGGCCGATCTGCATCCGTTCCAGGGCGCTGGCAACCATTTTTTCGATCTCCGCGGAGGGGATCTTTTTGATCTTCAGGCCGAAGGACACGTTCTCAAAGACAGTCATGTGGGGCCACAGCGCGTAGGACTGGAACACCAGGTTCAGGTTCCGCTGGGACGGGGGCGCGTAGTACGCCTCCGCCGCGTTGACGATCTCCTTGCCGTCCATGTAGATGAAGCCGTTCTGGGGCTTTTCCAGGCCGGACACCACCCGCAGCGTTGTGGTCTTGCCGCAGCCGGAGGGGCCCAGCAGCGTCATGAAGTCGCCGTCCTCGATGGTCAGGTTCAGATCTTTCAGAACGTGGTTCTTGCCATAGAATTTATCGATATGTTTTAATTCAATCTTGCTCATGTTCGTCGTCTCCTCTCAGTTCTCTGTCCGCGTCAGCCGGCCATGCTCTTGGCCAGGTCCGCCTTGCCGGAGAGATTCGCTATCGCATACACCAGGAACACAATAGAGAACATCACAATCGCCACGCAGTCAGATGCCTGCGGCGAGTTGCCGTTCTGGTACCGGAACGCCAGGTACGGCAGCGTGGAGGTGGTGGGGGTCATGATCAGGATGATCAGATCCAGCTCCTTCATGATGGAAACGAAGATCAGCATGAAGCCGGAGATGAAGCCGCCTTTGGACAGGGGGAACACAATCTTCACGAACCGGCGGAAGAATCCGGCGCCCTCGATGGTGGCCGCCTCTTCCAGCTCACCGCTGATCTGCAGCATGTTGGAGGTGCCGGCCCGCGCCGCGAAGGGCAGATGCTTCACCACGGACACCAGCGTCAGCAGAGCGAAGGTGCCGTACAGGGCGGGCACCAGGGTCACGCCGAAGATCTGCTGGGGCTGGGAGAACATGGACAGATAGATGCCGCCGAACGCCACGGACGGGATCAGATAGGGGATGAACACCAGCTGTTCCACCAGCTTGCCGTGGAGCCTGCCGCGGCCCTTGGCGGTGATGTAGCCAAGCAGCTGGCCGAAGATGGTGCCGAACACGCCGTTCACGAGAGTCAGGCGCAGGGAGTTGAACAGGGAGTTGATGAACTCGTCATTCTTGAAGATGCCCGGCAGCCCCTCCATAATCTGGGGATTGGATTCGCCAATCCAGTAGTGGAGGGTAAAGTTGTCCAGGGAGTAGATACCTTCCTTGAGCATGAAGCTCTCCATGACCAAGATGACGATTGGCATGATGATGCCCACTGCGAAGAACACGAACAGCGCCGCAGTGATAACCGGCCTGCCTACCTTCCCAAGGCCGATCAGGGTGGATCGGCCGCCCTTGCCGCCGATGGTGGCGTAGGACTTGCGGGAGCCGATCAGCTTCTGGTTGACGAACACGGCGATGGAGGCAATAATAATCATCAGGATCGCCATGGCAAATCCGGTCTGCGTATCCCGGGAGTTGATATTCATGTACAGCTGGCTGGACAGGGTGTAGTACTGCACCGGAGAGCCCAGATAGTTGATGGTTCCGAAGGTGCCGATGGCCTTGGAGAAAGTCAGGATCACGGCCGACAGGATGGCCGGCAGCACCAAAGGCAGAGTGATCTTCCGCAGGATCATGGCCTTGCCCGCGCCCTGGATCTCACCCATCTCCTCCAGCTCGGAGTTGATGGAGTTCAGTGCTGAGGATACCAGCAGGTATGTATAGGCGTAATAATGAAGGGTCAGCACGATGATGATGGCGACAGGGCCATAGGCCAGCCACTCCGGCACATCCAGCCCCAGGGAGGCCATGAAGCCGGGCGCGCCGCCCAACCTCGCTGTCTTGAACATGGACAGCCACGCCTGGGATTTGCACCAGGAGGGGATCATGTAGGGGATAATCACCGCCAGGGAGAAAAACTTCTTGAAGGGCAGATCCGACCGGACCATCAGCCAGGCCAGAATGGAACCCAGCAGGATGGCGCACACGGACACGCAGACGCCGATGACCAGGGAGTTGATCAACGGCTTGATCAGCATGGTCCAGGACAGCTCACTGGCCAGCAGCCGCTGCCAGTAGTACAGGGTAAAGTCGCCGGCCTTGCCGCCGCCCACAGCCCGGATGTCCCGCTGGGCCAGCTCAAAGGTGGTGGCGATCATGTCCAGCAGCGGCAGGACGATCAGATAGACCAGCAGAACGACGGCGATCAGTACGATGATGTTGTAGGGATTTGTCACCACTGCCTTGATCTGATTCTTCAGCCGCCGGCTTTTTGAATACGTTTGCTCTTGCGGTTTCATCTTCCTCTTGCACCCTCTCTCCTCAGTTCCTCTTGTTGTTTGTGTTAAATATCGCAAACGTTTTCGTTTCTATGCGATTTCAAATTTAACATTCGTTCATACTTTTGTCAAGAACTATACCGCATATTTAATAAAGTATCCAATAAAATTATTCTAATTTTGGTTATTTCGTTGTCTTGCAAAATTCAAATCCGAACGGCTCACACAAACGTTTTCCGGGATTTGAAAAAAATGATGCGTTCACTTCAGCGGCGGCAGCAACTCCAGCAATTCCGGGAACGTATCGATCACTGCATCCGGCCGCGTCTCCTCCGTGAACTCCACAGGATGCTTCTTCTCCGGAGACCGGAAGATGATGTTGCAGCCGATTCCCGCAGCCTTGGCCCCTGGAATATCTCGCTTGATGTTGTCCGCCACGGAGACGCAGTCTGCCAGATCCACCCCCAGTTCCCGGGCTGCAATGTGGTAAATCTCCGCGCCAGGCTTGCGCAGATGGCACACGGAGGAGAGCACCACACTGCCAAAATACGGGGCCAGCCGATCCTCCTCCAGCCAGTCGGGCACCTCGTGCTCGCCAATCAGGTTGGACACAATGCCCAGCTTGTATCCCCGCTCGTGCAAGGTTCGGATCACTTCTGCCCCGCCGTCCACCACCACACGCCGGCCTTTGGACTGGCGGTACTCAAAGGACAGCTCATGGCAGACCTGGGCAATGCGCTTCTGGTCATAGTCCGGCAGCAGCCACCGGCACCAGAGCTCCCGGTCGCCAGCCTCCTTGTTCTCTCCCAGGGCCCAGCGGCGATAGGACTCGTAGCGGTCTTCTACCAACTGATAGAAGTCCTCCACCTGCAGCGGTGCCCCCGCCAGCTCCGTCATCTTCCTGCGGGCATGGCGCATATAGGGCTCATCCTCCAGCGCAATCCGAAGGGTGCCGCCCAAGTCGAACAGGACGGCCCTGTACCTTTTTTCGTTCATCCTTCCTCCTTATCCGCAGACAGGCAGATGCTCTCTGGATCCGCTGCCCACTCGTCTTATGCACCGAATGCAAACGTTTTCGATTTTCTGTCTTTATTCTATGGTAGATTACTTTTCTCTGTCAAGGGGAGGAACCGCCAAAGACACTCCCCTGTTTTTGCCATTTTGACCAAAAGTCCAGAAATCGCAGTTTTATATTGACTTTTCTGACAAAACTCTATATATTTCAATGCAGAAGTGTACTTCTCTTTCTTGCGGGCGGAGTTGCGTCGCAGAATCGAAAACGTTTGCATTTTCGAGGACTTTTTGGTGGAAAAACCGGCTTTTGTCTGCCCTGTTCCAAGGCGCTGCCCCCCTCCCGCAGTTTGAGCGTGACAGTCTGAATCATGGAAAGAAGGCATTTTATGGACGGATACCTGTTTGACCCCCACACTCACACGGCGGAAACCAGCAAGTGCGGCCACCTGCCGGCGGCGGAGGTGGTGGACCGCTATGTGCGCCATGGCTTCTCCGGACTGGTTGTGACGGACCATCTCCACCCGGAGTACCTCTCCCGGATTGACACAGACCACGATTGGAATAAGGTCATAGACCACTATCTCTCCGGCTACCGCGCCTCCAAACAGCGGGGCGACGAGGTGGGCTTCCAAGTGCTGCTCGGCGCGGAACTGCGATTTCCCGAAAATGACAACGACTACCTGGTGTACGGCATTGATGAGGCGTGGCTGCGATCCAACCCCTACGTTTGCTGCATGAGCGCCCGGGAGTTCTTCCAGAAATTCCATGACCAGGTGCTTATTATCCACGCCCACCCCTATCGGGACGGCAACACTACGGTGTTTGAGGACGCGATTCACGGTACGGAGATCATCAACGGCAATCCCCGGCACGACAACTACAATGACCGGGCTCTAGAGCTGGCCCGCCGCCATCCAGAATACTACCGCCTGGCGGGATCCGACACCCATCAGAGTGGGGACGAGGCCCGGGCCGGCGTGATCCTGCCAGAGAGGCCCGCCGACTCCTTTGCCTACAAGACCTTGATTGGGCAGCACCGTTTCCACCTCTGGAGCCCGGAGTTCCAGTCCTTTGTGGACACGGATGAGGAAATGCGGAAGGAGAAACAGAAATGAGCCAGTTTGACTCTCTGATCATCGGCGAGGTGGCACAGGACACCAATGTGGACTATGACGGCACCACCGTCCATGCCGTGGGCGGCGCCGTGTACTACTCCGGCTTCGCCGCCGCCAACACCGGCCACAAGACCGCGGTGCTCCCCAAGGCGGACACGGCCCAGGTGGACCTGGCCGCCGCCTTCGCCCCAGCCCCAAATGTGACCGTCTATCCCCTGCACAGCAGGACCTCCTTTGTCACAAAAAACGTCTACCACACCCCGGACCGGGAGCGGCGCACCTCCACCGTGGACAGCGTCATCGAACCATACCGCACCGAGGAGGTGCCGGATATCGATGCGGCGATCTGGCATCTGGCGGGCCTGGCAGCGGGCGACATTCCCAACGAGATGATCCCCTTTGCCGCCCGGCACGCCATGGTGGCCATCGACGTGCAAACCATGCTGCGCTGGGTGGAGAACGGCGGCATGGTCTATCACGACTGGGCAGAGAAAAAGGAGCTGCTGCCGTATGTCCGATTTCTCAAGACCGACGCGGCGGAGGCGGAGATTCTGACAGGTCTCACCGACCGGGCTGAGGCCGCCAGACAGCTTTACCAGTGGGGCGCCAAGGAGATTCTCATCACCCATAACACGGAGGTGCTGGTCTACGATGGTCGGGAGATCTACACATGCCCCATCCGGGCCAGAAACCTCTCCGGCCGGACCGGGCGGGGCGACACCACCTTTGCCGGCTACATCAATGAGCGGCTGACTGCTGACATCCCCACCGCCCTCCGCTTCGCCACCGCCTTAGTGTCCCTGAAGATGGAGACCCCCGGCCCCTTCACCGGCACCCGGGCGGATGTAGATGCCTATCTGAAGGAATTCTACTGAGCGCCATTTCCGTATCCATCTCCCGAAATCACCAAGACGGCTGCCAACCCGGCAGCCGTCTTTTCAGCTCTGCTCCGAAGAAGGAGCAACCAACTTCTGCAAATGTGACTATCTTCACCCCAGATGATACCATGAAGTTCAAAGCCGAGGCTCTCCGCACCTGGGGAAACAGGACACGCATCTACCAGAATGCGGGATGTGCCTCTCAACGAGGCCTCGGTGGACGCCATCCTGGATCTGAGAGCGGAGTGGTACTTCGTAGAAGACGCGTCGATCATCGCTGACGAGCACGAAGGCTATACCCGAACGGTACTACCGCATCCTGAAGGCGGCTGAGCTGAAGCAGCGGGGGCTCCATACTCTGCTTCGCCGCCAATCTGGTTAACAGCATCAAACAACCGGATGGGACGCTCGGCTCCCTTTCCCCCCGGCAGGTGGCCGTCCTCCTTAGACAATCCGCCTCGGAGATTACGGAGCTCTACTATGTGAAAAAGGACGCCTCCGCTTGACAGGGATCACGACAGGATTCGATCTCTGAGGTATGCGAAAAAAGAACTCCCCTGGCCAGCAGGCAACTGGCCAGGGGAGCAAAATTTTAAAGCTAAAATGATGCTGTAGCAGACAGAAACAAGACTTTCATGGGTCGGGGAAATCAATATGCAGCCGCGCATTTATGGAGCCGCATATTAAAGGGCGCAAAATCAAAGGGCGTCGGGTGGCACCCCGGCGCCCTTTGGCTTTTGGCAGACATTGCGTGAAACTGCAGTTCTCAAACCTCGCGAGAGGGGAGCGGCCGCATCTGCCTGTTCTGGGTGGTTTGTATTCAGGCTATGCGGCTGAGGATCCGTGAGAGGCCTCGCCTCAAAAGACGCCCTGCTCCATCATGGCCTCAGCCACCCGCTTGAAGCCGGCGATGTTGGCGCCCGCCACCAGGTTGTAGCCCAGGCCGTACTCCTCCGCAGCCTCCACGCTCATCTGGTAGATGGTGTTCATGATCCGGTGCAGCTGCGCGTCCACCTCTTCCGCCGTCCACACCAGCCGCTCGCTGTTCTGCGCCATCTCCAGTGCGCTGGTGGCCACGCCGCCTGCGTTCACCGCCTTGCTGGGCGCCACGATCATCCCGGGCTGCTCCATCAAGAACCGCAGCGCGTCGTTGGTGGTGGGCATGTTCGCCACCTCAATGTAGTACTTCACGCCGTTGGCCGCGATCTGCTTCGCCTGCTCCATGTGCACGTCGTTCTGCATGGCCGAGGGCATCACCACATCCGCCTTCACCCCCCAAGGCTTCTCACCGGGGAAGAACTCCACGCCGAACTTCTCCGCGTAGTCCTGTACCCGGTTGCGGCCGCTGGAGCGCATCTCCACCAGATACGCAATCTTCTCCTCCGTGGCTACGCCGTCCGGATCATAGATATATCCGTCCGGGCCGGACAATGTCACCACCTTGGCCCCCAGCTGCGTTGCCTTCCTGCAGATGCCCCAGGTCACGTTGCCGAAGCCCGCGCAGGCGATGGTCTTGCCCGCGATCCGCTCCCCCTCGTGCTCCAGCACGTTCTGGAGATAGTATACCGCGCCGTAGCCCGTGGCCTCCGGCCGGATCAGGCTGCCGCCGTAAGAGAACCCCTTGCCCGTCAGCACACCGTTCTCCCAGGCCCCCTTCAGCCGCCGGTACTCGCCGAAGAGATACCCGATCTCCCGGCCGCCCACGCCCATGTCCCCGGCAGGCACGTCCACGTCCGGCCCGATGTACCGGTACAGCGCCTGCATGTACGCCTGGCAGAACCGCATGATCTCCGCGTCCGACTTCCCCGCCGGGTCGAAGTCCGCGCCGCCCTTGCCGCCGCCGATGGGCAGACCCGTCAGAGAGTTCTTGAAGATCTGCTCAAAGCCCAGGAATTTGATGATGCCGGGATATACGTTGGCCTGGAACCGCAGGCCGCCCTTGTAGGGCCCCAGCGCGCCGTTGAACTGGCACCGGTAGCCGATGTTCGTGTGCCACTGACCCTGATCGTCCTCCCAGGAGACCCGGAAGGTGAACATCCGCTCCGGCTCCACCATCCGGTTCAGCAGGTCCACCTTCTCATACTCCGGGTGCTTCTCGATCACCGGCTCCAGAGAGGAGAACACCTCCTCCACCGTCTGCACGAATTCCGGCTCGTTGCCGTGCTTCTTCTTCACGTTCTCGATCACGCTGGTGAGATATGTGTTCATGGCTGTTTTAATCCTCCTTTATTTTATCAAGAACAGTTCTCAACCTTGCGAATTAGGAAAACGGACAATCCTTCCTTTCGAAAATGTAAGGCGTATATTTCCCCAAGCTTCTGTGGGCTCAAAGGCCCTTTACAAAAGCCTCCATTCGCCGCAACCCCTCCTGGATGCTTTTCTCGCTGGTGGCGTAAGACAGGCGGATAAATCCCTCGCCGCCTTGGCCAAAGCCTGTGCCGGGCACGACAACCACATGTTGCTCCTGCAGCAGCCGCATCGCAAACTCCTGGGATTTCAGTCCAGTCCCGGAAATATTGGCAAATGCATAGAATGCGCCCTTTGGCCACAGACAGCTAATCTTTTCAATATTATTGAGTCCCTTGACAATCAGCTCCCGGCGACGGCGATACTGGCACTTCATTTCTTCCACGCAGTCCTGGTTTCCTGTAAGCGCCGCCACCCCGCCCCACTGAACGCCTTCATTCACAGAAGAAAGTACGTTTTCCAGAAGCTTTGTCATAACAGTCGTGACTTCTAAAGGCGCAGCGCTCCAAGCTAAACGAAAGCCTGTCATAGCATATTTCTTAGAAAAGCCGTCTACCACTACTGTACGCTCTTTCATCCCCGGAAAACTGGCAATACTGGTATAAGGCTCCCCATCCCAAATCAGTTCGCGATAAATCTCGTCTGTAAGAACATACAGGTTTCGCTCTTTTGCCAGATCCGAAATTTGGCGCAGGTTTTCCGCGCTGGCTACACCGCCGGTTGGATTGGAAGGCGAATTGATCAAGATAACTTTGGTCTTTGGCGTAATCGCATTCCGCAGGTCGTCAATCTCGTACATGAATCCGTTTTCTTCCTTGACTTTCACAGGAATGGGGACGGCACCTACCTGCATCATCAGGCCTTTGTAATTGGCCCACCCGGGGTCTGGCAGCAACACCTCATCTCCGATATCCAACATGGCGGTGCAGGCAAGATTCAGCAGACTGATTGCGCCGGCCCCAATCAGGATCTCACTCGGCTGATAATCCAGCCCCCGCGCCTGATAAGTCGCAGCCACGGCCTTCCGCAAAGCAGGAATGCCGGTATTGGGCGTATAGTGGGTTTCCCCGCGCCGAAAGGAGGCTACCGTCGCATCAACGACATGCTGCGGGGCCGTAAAGTCCGGTTCCCCCAACGCGAAGCTGATGACATCCTTCATTCCTGCTTGCATAGCGAACATTTCTCGAATTAGAGAGCCAGGAATCTGCTTGCTTTTCTTCGAAACTATTGACATATCTATATTTTCCTTTCTGTCCTTTCGAGTTCCATTATTCGGTCTAGGCATATCCATGCGCATGTTGTCCTCGGTATACACAGGAGAGATGCTCCCGACAGCCCGACGCACCAGGACGACATTCCAGAAGGCTCTCCTCACATCCACCCAGCGGGCGGGTAGAGCACTGTCCCGCCAGCGTCCAAATGGCGTCTACATCTCTGTCCGCCCCCCATACTTGAATGAGAGAACCGCCTTCCGCTCCTTGAATGCCGCCTTTTCCAATCAGGACTGATTTCACAGGCGCCAGCATAGAGATGGCATCCAACTCCGTAATCACTTCTCCAGCTAATGGAAGCAGTCCGCAGGCCATCCCATGGGAGGCTGAGACATGTTTTCTTTGAGACAACGCTACTGCTGATGAGATATTTCCGGACGTTAGTTTTTCTGTCCCTGCTGCTATGAGGACCCGGATTCCTTCGGTCTCAATGGCACTAAGCGCCGCGCCATAGCTACCGCCCCCGGGACTCCCCGCAAGAAGAGCCGCTCCGCCGCTGCAATCAATTAAATTCGCTCCAGTAACCAATACACATTCCGGTCCAAACTTCAAAAAGGCATCTCTCTCCAAGCCATCCAGGGACCGTATGCCCTGCCGGCTGAGAAGTACCGTATGTGGATTGGAGCTCTCTTTCAAATTGGCCACAGCCCCGCGGCATGTTACCCGGCCGCACAGCCTCAGGTGCGATCCCGTCAGAATGGCGCTGAGACAGGAGGTTGTGGTTCCGCCCTTCAAAATTAATGTTCCATTTTCCAGTGCGGTCTGAACTTCCGGCCGCCTGGAAATTGCCTCGGCAATCAGCCACTTTGCGGCATTCACACTCAAAAAAATCTGAACACGTTTCAAATTTTTTACCTCATGTTGTCAAAACCCTCAGCAAAACTTCTGTTGTCGAAATCATGTCTTCAAACAGGATATGTTCCTTGCACCCGTGAACTTCCTGCATACCTACCCCGATATTGATAGCAGCCAGACCATTTTCAACCAGCCATGTGATGTCGCTGCCGCCGAGCGTCTGTTCAATGACCGGTGTGATGCCAATACTGCGCATGGCCTCACAGGTCTTTTCAATAATGGGTGCGGTAACCGGAATACAAAACGCATTAGAGACCCGGTTCTCGGTTTTGCAGAATTTTGCGCCCCAGGCCTGACAAACCTTTTCCACGTGGCCGCAAATATTCTGTACAATCGACTGGAGCTCCTCCTCCTCGTAGGAGCGAACCTCCACATCAAAATCCGCTTTCTCTGGGACGATGTTGGTTTGCCCGGGGCAGAGCAAATTGGCCACGTTGACAACGCTAATTTCCGACACACGGCCGCATTCGATGCCGGAAATACACTCTGCCACAGCTTTCAGAGCATGGATGCCTTTTTCAGGAGAAACGCCCGCATGTGCGCTCTTTCCTTGGATAGAAAAGTGAATCTTCATATATGCAGCCGCCTGGTTCACCAAGTGCCCCACATCCTCATTGTCTAAAACAATGGCCTCTTTGCTGATAATTTTGCTGTAGTCAGCGTATTTGGAGCCGAGAATGCCGTTTTCCTCACAGATAGTCAGCAGAAATTCGATCGGCCGATGCGGCAAGCCTTTCTCAACAATCGTCTGGACAGCCTCCATAGCTGCAGCAATACCGGCTTTATCATCACTGCCTAGAATTGTGGTTCCATCGCTGTATATGACCCCATCTCTCAAAATAGGAGAAATCCCATAGCCCGGGGCCACAGTGTCCATATGGGCGCAAAGAAGCAGAGGAGCGCCTGTACCTGGTAGAATCGCATGGAGATTCCACCCGTTGGAGCCGAACATTTCCCCAATCTCCTGTCGTTCCCAATGGAGTCCAAGAGAAGTCAATTCTTCCTCCATCATGATGCAAAATTCTCGCTCTTGATAGGTCTCGCTGGCACAGGTAACATATTGGAGAAAGCGTTGCAGCAAACGTTCTTTGTTCATACTAACATCCTCTCATTCATTCCGCAAAATGCGTCTCTTTGTCATTGGCAAACTGATCGTAACATGCTATAATATGTTAAATTGTCCACGAAACCTTTCTGCTAGTAGTCACCCGAACACCCGCAGATGTATAACAGCTCAGGAGGGGATGTGAAATGGCTCTTACCGTCGCCGATGTATTAAAGCTGAAGCCCTTTGCCACCGGCAAGGTAATCGCAGGGGAAAACGGTGTTACCCGTAAAGTTGAGCACGTCAGCGTGATGGAGGTGGATATCACAGAATGGTTTTCCTCAGAGCTGGTTCGAGGTGCCTCTTTGGAAATTTCCTCAATGTATGCCCTGGTCGACCATCCTGAGCGGCAGGTGGAAGCCATCCGACGCCTGAACAAGAGCGGAGCTGCCGGGCTTGTCCTCTGTTATGTGGGAACAGTTTTAAAGGACGTCTCTCAGGAGCTCATTGATGTGTGCAACGAACTGGATTTTCCTTTGATTGTGATGTTTTCTCTGGTAGGCTACAAAGAGATTATCCGTGCTGTATCCGATGCGCTTTTGGGGCTTGATAATCAAAAGCTGCGAGACGCCATTGACATCTATGAATATGTGACGGAACTGCTGATGGAGAGCAGGAACAACTCCTCGCTGGTCATGTCTCTGGAACATATGCTGGAAAAGCGCGTGATGTACTTTGATCAAAATGCCGAGCCCATCTACATCTCCGGCTTTTCCAGAGCGCGAATCCAGATGGTTGAACGGTATATCAAAAATCATTTCTCAGAGTTTTTGCTCCACCATTCCAGCCAGACCATTTCCTGCCCGGGGATAGATGAGCAGCTCTATCTGCGCCCAATCTATAATAAGGCATTCTATTTTGGCACTTTGGTAATTGTAGGGTGCAGGTTTTCTGATTTGGATAAAATTGCGATTGCCCAGATCTGCAATGCCTTGAGCATTTCCAGTCTAAGCCAGATCAGCATCAGCCAGCAGCAAGAAAAACTGCGCACAGATTTTATACGGGATCTGTTGACCATCCATCTATCTGAAGAGGATATCTTTCGCCGCAGCACAGCGATTCACTGCGACATCTCCCAGGTAGAGGGATGTATTGTGCTGGATATCTGCAATTTCAAGCAGTTGATCAAACAATACAGCGAGGAGAAAATCGCTTCTTTAAAACGTGACTTTTATGAGTTGGTGCAAAGCGAACTCAGCGCTTTAGGGGACAGGAGTATCTGCTGTGTACTGAGTGATAAGGTCGTAATCCTCCATATTCAGACGCCCAAGCAAACGATTTTGCAGGTAGCCCGTTCTCTCCAGCGGGTCCTTAAGCGCAAAAATATTGAGGTTTCCGCCGGAATTGGATATCGCTGTAAAAGTGTGCGGGATATCCAAACCAGCTACGAAACCGCAAGACTGGCGCTGCAAATTGCAACCTCTGGTTTTGCGCCCTCTACCTGTGTGGACAGCGAGGAGTTTCCCGCCTATATGATGCTGCTTCAGACTTATCAGGCCGACCCTGGACTGGTCCCGCAGTTGATTGACCGTCTTTTAGCCCCTGTCCGGCAATATGATCAAACCCGAAACGGTGCCTTGGAAGAGACCTTCCGCGCACTTTTGCGCTGCGACATGAATTACAATCTGGTTGCCGAACAGTTGTTTTTTCATAAAAACACCGTTCTTCAGCGCAAGCAAAAAATTGTATCTCTGTATAAGGAGGATCCTTTTCAGTTGCCATTGCGCCGCCAGTTTGAATTCGCGTTTATTTTAGAGGGCTTATACGTGCGGAAGGGTTCCTCTGATTCCGGCGATATTTAAAGATTCCCGGTTGTCGATGCAACTCATTCGACAACCGGGAATCTTCTTCACGGCAGATACTCAGGCGTTTTCTTGGCGCAGGACTTCCGCCATCGGAACATGGTCAAACTCAAAATCATAGTAGCGGGGGTTCATAACGGAGAATGGCTTTCCTGAATTGTATTGCTCCCGGGCGGGCACGCCTACGATGCTGACAAAGTCGCCAACTTCAATTACCGTGTTGGTCAACGGATGGCAGGTCTTTGTATCCACGCATTGAACGATATCAGGGCTGGTAATCCATGGCTTGCCGTTCTTCCACATCACATGATACTCATTCTCGAACCACAGCTTATAGGTATTGCCAGCAAACTCGTCCACACCTTCCAGCTCCAGCGTGCCATAGTACAGGCCGTCGATGGTCTTTCCCTCTTTTTTGACCATCTTCGTTTTTGCCAGAACATAACCGCCGGCGGCTTCCGCTGCCGCGGCCACGGGGTCCTTCCCTACCTCGTTGGCCTCCCGAATGGTCTTGCCAATCTTGAAGCACTGGCTGAGCGTGCCGGGGACCAGCGCGTCCTTGACTTCCTTACCGGACATGATGTAGCACGCGTGGGCTACCATACCGAAGCCGGAGTCAGCCAGCATCTTGCCGTTGCGCTCGATCATCTGGCTGTTCACACAGCGCGTCAAGATATTGGTGTCGCCATAGCCGTTGACGATGGCCACCGGCAGACAGGGCTTATCCATAACAAGCGGCAGCGCCTGGGTCATCTGCGGATAGGCACGCCCCGCGGCGTCCGCGTCGATATACGTCAGGCCCTTGTCGAATCCAACGGACATGGGCATGCAGCTGTTTCCGCCGCCCAGCTCAATGGCAAACAATGCGCTGATCTTCTTCCCGGTGTATTCCTCCAGGACATCCAGGGACTTGGAAAGCATCTCCTGGGGAGAATAGGGCGGATCAACGGGCACGCCGTTGCGCTTTTGCTTGGCAATGATCTCATCTGTTTTGGGGGCGATAGAGCCCATCAGAAAAACAGACGCATAGGTGTCATCATCCTTCAGATCGTCAAAGCTGGTTACCTGGAGGGGCTTCCCCTTCTCCAACACCTCTGTCAGGGCTACGATGCCGGCCTCAGGGTCACCGCCGCCACCGCAGCCGAAGAAGCAGCAGCCAGTGGCAAAATCCTGAATATCCTGCTTTGTCTTTAACTCAAACGCAACCATAAAAGCGCTCCTCACTTTCTAACTTATCATATAACTGTTGCGTAGGATTACCGATCTGTATAAATGCTGATGTCTGGCATGTACATATCCATGCCCAGCGCATAATACTTCAGTTCACCGGTTTCATTGTAATAGTCCGCAACAGGCCAATCAATGTATGTGGACTGATACGCATAGGGATTCGCCATATCGGCGACTGGTGCCGACGCACACAGCTCTGCCATCACATAGTCCTGCAGTTCCATGGCAGCGGCATTTCTCTCATCTGTATCCAGAATGGTGACAGCAGTGTCCAACCGTTCATCCAGCTCCGGCGTGGAAACCCAGGTGGGATTCTCAAACGTTCCCTGGGTTGCGCTGCCAAATAGAGTGCGCATCACAGAAGCGGCGTCATTGACAGAGGGCGTGATGTTGCAGGTAGATACATTCGGCGCACTATCCGGGTTGGAAATCTGCTCCTGATAGGTCAGCCAGGGACCCTTCCGGATATTCATAGTGATGCCGACTTGCGCGCAGTTGGCCTGCAGGGACAGCATCATTTTTTCCAGAGCTGGAGCCGAATCCAGGAGGAAACACTCCAGTTCAATGTCCTGATATGTGTCCGCATACCTCGACTGGGCCAAGTATTCCTTCGCCTGCTCAATATCATAGTTATAAGTCGTACAGCTGTCGTTATGGCCGTTGATTGCGGAGGAGACCGGTCCGACGCTACGCTCTGCGCCGTAGAATACAGGGCCGAGGAAACTCTCATAGTCCAGCAGGCAGGACAACGCCTTGCGGTAGTTCAGATCGTCTGTGGGGGCGGCCTGCGTATTAAAGAAGATATACTGGGTGCAGGCCCATGTGGTAAATGCCAGTTCAACCCCCTCAATCTCATCCAACGCCTCATAGTTTTCCGGAGCAAACCACGGAGAAGAAATTTCCAGCTCCTGATTGGCCATCATAGTCTGCTGGGTACTGGGCTCAGTCAGATAAATAGCCTGAAACTGCTCGGGGGCATTTTCGCGGCCCTCCCAGCCCATATGCCAGTCAGGGAAGCGGCTTGCTAGGAAATAATCAGAATGCACCATCTCTGTAGCTGTGTAGGGACCAGAGCCAGCGTCGTTGTCCAGCAGCCAGGCCATGGCATAGTCGCCATATTCGCCGTAGGTGCCGTCATCCACAATATTGGCCATGACCGTCTCTTCGTCCAAAATGTACAGGTGCCAGATGATGCCCATAAAAGAACCCAGAGGCTCGGCGAGAACAAATCTCACTGTGTAATCATCGTCCGCCACGCATTCCTCCACGGTGTCGAAGAGGTACGCAAATCCCTGTCCAATCGTTTTGAAGCGGTTAAAGGAAAACACGACATCGGAAGCTGTCAGGTCGTTTCCGCTGTGGAACTTCACGCCCTCCTTCAGATGGAAGGTATACTCCAATCCATCCGGGCTGGCCTCCCAATCGGTGGCCAGGTTCGGCGTTTCATCTGGATAGGTGAGATTATCATACAGATTTTCAACACATACGCTGCCGACCAAGTCCGTAATCACCGCCGGATCAATCTTGGGCGTACTGTCCGCAGAGAAGCGGATGATGCTGGGGCGGGTGCCGTCTCCCGTCTGAGCGTCTGCCGGGTCGCCCGCAGTGTCTCCGCCGCACCCGGACAGCAGGCCGACGCAGCTCAAAAGGGCCAGGACCAATGCAAGAATTCGTTTCATAATCTTCCTCCTTTATTACAGTCGTATAATTTACACCTCCGGCGGCAGCCGAAAAGCGTGTACAGAGAGAATGCCCTATTTATCTATCAAATGACAGCGGACCGTATGCCCTGGCTCCACCTCCCGCATCACCGGGTCTTCTTTTGTGCACCGCTCGCATTTGTAGGGGCAGCGGGTGTGAAAACTGCAGCCCGTCGGCACATTGACCGGGGACGGAATTTCCCCCACGCACTCCACTGCCTTTGGTTTGATGGTCTCGTCCTCCTCCGAAACTACCGGGATCGAGGACAGCAGCATCTGTGTATAGGGGTGCAGCGGATTTCGATAGAATGTCTCGGTGGGGGCGATTTCGCAAATCTTGCCCAGATACATGATCGCCACCCGGTTGGAGACGTTCCGCATTACGCCCATGTCGTGGGTGATGAACATATAGGTGAGGTTCTGCTCCTTCTTCAGCTTGATGAGCATGTTGATGATCTTGGCCTGGATGGAGACATCCAGAGAAGAGGTTGGCTCATCCAGAATGATGAACTTGGGATTGCAGCACAGTGCCCGGGCTATGGAGACCAGCTGCTTCTCACCGCCACCGATGGAGTTAGGCGACTTGTACATGAAGTCGGCGGGAAGTTCTACCATCTCCAGAATCTCAAGGATCTTATCGTCAATCTCGTTCTTGGGAACTACCTTATGTACCTTCAGCGGCAGACTCAGAATGCTGCGCACATCCTGATAGGGGTTTAGGGAAGAGCCGGGATCCTGAAAGACGATCTGCGCCTCGCGGCGGAATTTCATGCTCCTCTTCCGCTTGGTCTCCTTTGTGAAAACCTCGCCCTCAAAGTCGATCTCGCCGCCCGTCATCCCGTACATGCCCATAACGGTATAGGCAATCGTGCTCTTTCCGGAGCCGGACTCACCCACAAGGCCCATGACATCCCCATGGTTGATGGTCAGGTCCACGCCATCCACTGCCCGCACAAACCGGTCTTTTCCCACAGGAAAGTACTGCTTCAGGTTCTTTAATGTCAATAACTCATTCGACATGGCCGTCTCCCCTCTCCTTGGCAGGTCCCTTGTCCTCATAGAGGAAGCAGGACACCGCATGATTTTCTGCAGCCATGTATGTGCCCGGTTTTTCCTGCTTGCAGCGTTCTGTGCAATGAGGGCAGCGGTTGAAGAACCGGCACCCCTTTGGTGGATTTACATAACTTGGAATGTAGCCGTAAATGCCGGCTGAAATTCCGCCGCCGGTAAGCCGCGGCACACATGCCAGCAAGCCTTGGGTATACGGATGCAGCGGATTTTTGAAAAGCTCAGCGGTATCGCAGTTCTCCACGATGTTTCCCGCGTACATGACGTAAATACGGTCCACCAGCTCTCGGACCACGCCCAGCGAGTGGGTGATCATGATCAAAGAGCGCTTTTCCTCCTCCACCAGCCTGCGCAGAAGCTTGTGGATCTGCCCCTGAACCGTGACGTCCAGCGCGGTACCGGGCTCATCCGCGATCAGCAGCTGACGGGGCGTCAGAAGCGATGTGGCAATGCAGATTCTCTGCCGCATACCGCCTGATAACTGGTGCGGGTACGAGTTCAGAATGCGGTCCGGGTCCGGAATCATCACGCTGTCAATCGCCTTCCGGGCCGCGTCCAGCATTCCCTTTTTGTCATGCTTATCAAACTGCCCGGAGTATTTCAGCACATCCATCATCTGCTGGCCGATCGTGAATACAGGGTTCAATGCCGCCATGGGCGACTGGGAGATCATGGAGATCTTGCGGCGCCGTAGATCCAAAAGCGCCTTCGCATCCATGGCCAGGATATCCTCACCGCCAAACAGGAGCTTAGACCCCTCTCCCACCTTGATACCCCGTTCGTCCAGTGTCCGCATGACCATTTTCATCGTTGTGGTCTTTCCGCAGCCGGACTCGCCCACAAGGCCGATTTTTTCGCCCTTACCCACGTACAGATTGATGTGATCCACCACTTCGGCAAAGCCCCGATATGTCTTGTACCATACAGAGAGATCCTGAATATCCAGCAATTTTTCATCCATCACTGTTTCCCCCTGTCCAGCATATCCCGAATTCCGTCGCCCAAGAAGTTAAAGCCAAGGATGACAAACACAATGGCAAGGGCGGGGAATGCCGTCATCCACCAATAGTCCGGCATGTAAGTCGACCCTTCGGAGATCATCGTGCCGAAGGACGGCGTGGGGGGCTGTTCGCCCAGGCCGATAAAACTCAGGGATGCGCCCAGCAGAATAACCCAGCCAACGTCCAGCGCCATCTTTGTCAAAACCGGGGACAAGCAGTTGGGCAGCAGTTCCTTGAAGAGAATATGCGCCCTGCTCGCGCCGACAAGTTCGGCATTCTTGATAAAGTACTCCTTGCTATATCCGGTCGCCATACTATAGACCAGTCTTGTATACCATGGCCACCAGGAAAGGGTCACCGCAATCATGGTATTCGTCATGTTCGGCTCCATGAGGGAGGCTATGGTCATGGCCAGCACCAGTGACGGCAACGCCAGGAAAATATCCGTCATGCGCATGATGACGGTGTCCACCCAGGTGTGGTGATAATATCCCGCCAGAAGACCCAGAAACGTCCCCACGGGAACAGAGATCGCCAGTACCACCACTGCCATTTTCAGGGCGCCGCGGAATCCGAAAATCACGCGGGAGAGGATGTCCCGCCCCGTCACATCCGTCCCGAACCAAAACGTGGCGTTAGGTGCCACGCCGGCATTGGCCAGATCCACATAGGCGCCGGCATGTTCCGGAAACGGCGCCACATACGGGGCAAAAATTGCGAAAATCAGGGAGATCACCACAATGGCCAATCCCACCATGGACAATTTGTTGCTGCGGAAGTTATACCAGTAAATACAGAAATTCTCCCGGGTGGATGGCTTCAGAAAGCCTTTTTTCTTTTTGGCTGCATCCATCTTTATGACCATTCCTTTCCGCTGCGCTCCAAGGCACCAAAGGGAATGAAACCGAAGTACCTCTGACGCAACTTATCTAAATTTGTTAGACTGTACTTGAGGAAGCAGGCACACTACAGAGCACGTGGAGGTGAGTAGGCCCAGCCCTTGCTGGACTGAATCTTTATGTGTGCCGGACGCTCTTTCAAGCACCAATGAGTAGGGCTTTGCACCCTGTAACCTTATCTTTGGAGAGACGGACTACTTCAATCTTTCAGTGGGCGTCCAGTCCCTGCCTGTTCCCTCAAATACACTGTTTCGAGGGGATGTGTTATGCTCAAAATCGTTTATCGTGTCTGCTGCGGGATGGACGTCCACAAGTCCTTTGTCGTTGCCTGTATTGCTTCTACCACTGAGTATGGAGTAACAACCTACAAGAGCAAGCGTTTTTCCACCTTCACTGGGGACCTACGCCGTTGTGCAGCCTGGTTGGCTGAGAATAGCTGCAAAGATGTGTGCATGGAATCCACGGGAAAGTATTGGATTCCCATCTACAACATTCTGGAGCCAACCTGTAATATCGTTCTTGCTCATCCGAAATACGTGAAAGCGATTCGGGGCAAGAAGACCGACAAGCGAGACGCCAAGTGGATCGCAGACATCTTCAAGCACGACCTTGTCGCCGGAAGCTTTATCCCACCGGCAGATATTCGCCAGCTTCGGGATTTGGTTCGTTATCGTTGGAAACTTACCAACTTCACTACCGGCGAGAAAAACCGGGCACAGAACTGCCTAACCGTTTCCAATATCAAGTTGGATGATGTGTTCTCAGATGTGTTCGGCAAAACCGCCTCTGCAATTACGACCAGGATTTTAGAAAATCCAGCTGAGAAAATTACGGATGTTTCCGGTTTCCGCACCAAAGGCATGAAAGCGACCAATGAACAGGTGCTCGCCGCTGTGGACGGAGAGATGTGTGAAGAACAGGCTGAAAAGCTCCGCATCATCCGTTCCCACATGGATAGTCTCCAACTGTGCAAACTTGATTTGGAATCACTGATTCTGGCAACTGCTGAGAAATATCTTCCTCAACTGGGCCTTGTTATGACGGTGCCGGGTATCCAATCCTTTACCGCAATCGGCATCATTTCCGAAATCGGAGTGGATATGTCCGTGTTCCCCACCTCGAAGCATCTTTGCTCCTGGGCTGGGCTTACGCCGCAGAACAACGAAAGTGCCGGGAAGAAGAAAACCACCAGAATCAGCCGGGCCGGAGCCTACATCAAACCGCTGCTTGTTCAGTGCGCCCTCAATGCGGTTCGTGCCAAGAAATTCCCAGAAGTCCGCAATCGCTACCTTGCTCTCAAGAAACGCCGTGGACACAAGAAAGCAATCATCGCCATTGCCAGAATGCTCCTTACAGCTATTTACAACATTCTCAAGAAAAATGAGTCTTACAATCCTGAACTTTACCGGCAGACAGACCGACCTCCAGCGCACCGTGAGGTTTCCGTGGCGGAAGCCATCTTCATTCTCCAGCGGCAAGGTTATCTGGTAGCTGCTCCACCTACGCCATAGACTTTAAGCATACCTTCGTTTTTCGCCCACTTTTAGTGGGCTTGGTTTTGTGCGCCCTTTTCGCAATGGTGCTTTGACTACAATGTTTCAACCTTACACCTCCCAGTCGGATCCTCGGGTCCACCATAGCATTGATCACGTCCACGATCAGATTGACCACCAAGAACGTCGCTCCGATTACAAGCACCACTGCACAGACAGAGTTCAAGTCCTTGGTAATCATCGCGTTTGCCCCGTATTTGGAAAATCCCGGCCAGTTGAATACCTGTTCCACCATGAATGCGTTGCCCACCATAGATGCAATGTCCATGCCCATAACTGTGATCACTGACGTGCTGGAGGGCTTGAACAGATATCGATTCATCAGGACTTTTTCCGGCAGGCCATAACTGCGGGAAACGCACATGTACTCCTTTCCCATATTGTCCGTCAGCGCGGAACGCATCAGCCGTGCATCCTGGAACATACCGCCCAGAGAAAGGGCAAACGCGGGCAACAGCAAATGGAGGAACGCGTCCCACGCCGTGGAAAATTGTCCCTGCACCAGGGCATCCAGCACATAGAAGCCCGTGATGGTGTCCGGCGGTGCCACCCCGGTACTCAATCGCCCAAGCGTTGGGATTACCTGCCATAGATTTCCGAATATGACCAGCAGCACAATTGCCACCACGAAGGACGGCACCGCGATTCCGATATAGGAGAACACACGGATGATACTGTCCAGAATGCCATCTCGGTGCCGGGCCGCCGCCCGTCCCAAAATCAGGGAACCGCCCACCATGAACAGGGCGGACCAGAAAATCAGTTCAAAGGTCGCCGGAAGCAGCTGCTTCATGTCCTCTGTAACAGAGCGGCGGGTGGACAGGGAAATACCGAAATCGCCATGAAGCACATCCCGAAACCACAGGATATACTGCACCGGCAGTGGCTTATCTAAATACATCTGTTTTGACAGGTTATCGACTGCCTCCTGGGTCGCGTGCTGCCCCAAAGCCAACCGTGCCGGATCTCCCGGAATAATGCGGGAAAGACAGAAAATGACAATTGAAACTCCTATCAGAACAAATACTCCCTGCAAGAGTCTTTTCAGTATATAGCGAAGCACTTTTCCAACCCCTTTCCTATTGCAGAGCCATTTGGATCACGTCAGTTCCCAATCGACTTTTCGTGTCTTTTCTTCCACCGGCCAATAGGCGTATTTGCTCTGGGAAACGCCCATCAACGCACAAGAAAGTGCGTCGTAAAGAGCCGCTCTGAATGGCTCAATGACCGGAATATCGATCCCGTGTTCCTGCAGTTTTCTCTTCACGCCATCCACCGCCGTGCTCATGCAGGTACAGCCAAAAATCACCGCCCGGGCGCCATCCTGCCGTACCGCTTGGTTGGCAGCCGCCGCAGCCTTGTCCACGAGAGCCTCCTCACTGTTGTGAAGTTCCACCACTGGCATGTGAATGACCGGAATGGATGCCAACTGCCGTTCAAAGCAATAACACCGGATATTTTCACGAATACAGCGGTCGGCATTATCCAGAATCCCGATCACAGAAAAGCGCCCGGCCATTCTGGCGGCCAGTGAACAGCTGGACTGGCATGCCCCCATCACCGGAATTCGGACCAATTCCCGGCATTCAGAGAGTGCGGGATCCAGAAAGCAATCCAGGACAATGGCGTCGAAGCCATCTTTTTCCCCCTGCTGCACCAGCTTTAATATGTAAGGCGCAGCCAGAGCCGAATCGTAAAAGCATTCAATAGACTCACTTCCACCCTCAACGATCCTGCTCTCAAGCTCCACCAGTCCCCCGGTTTCCTCCTTCAGCGCGGCGGCCAGCGCCTGACGGTCCTTTACAGAGACTGCGATCCCCTCTGTATAAATGTCCGGAACAATGTTGAGGATTCTGATCTTTCTCATAGATACCTCCTTTTCGCATCATCTAATTTTGGTCTACTGCCGTGTTATTTATGTTGAAAATTATACGATTGGATTTTGTGTAGAAATATACATTTTTCTTGGGCATTATTTTCATCATAACACACAGCCCTTATGCAAATCTCACATATATCTAGATGTCCAGAACAGCAGAAGGGATCAGGGAATCTCTGTTGTAAGCATCTATGGTCTTTCCTTGACATCTTCCTTAAGAAGCTGAGGGTAGATTTTTAACAGTAATTTGCCCAACTTTAAGTGGAGCGTCTGGAGCCCCTGCTGTATCTCATCGGCCAGACGATAGGGACAGGCGGTAGAACACCGCTATGAAGCCGCCGGAACAACTGCGTTGGCGTCTATTGCAAAGGCCCATTCCCATTGTGGAAATTCCCTGGCATTCCTCGCTGATGGAGAGACGGTCGTGCAACTCACTGAACACGGTTCTGGCGGGAGAAATCAGGAGCTGGCATTGGCCGCTGCAGAAGGAATTGCAGGACTGGACAATGTCTTAATTTTTTCCGTTGCTTCTGATGGAACCGATGGGTCCACTGATGCGGTCGGCGGAATTGTAGATAGGTTCACGTGGAGCCGACTGGAAAAGGCTGGCCTCTCCATTCACCAGATACTAGCTAATAACAGCGCCTATCATGCTTTGAAACAAGTAGATGGGTTGATTCGAACGGGTCCCATAGGGACCAATGTAAATGATGTTTTGGTGCTCCTGATTCAACAAGCTGAAAGGACATGAACAAGCGACTCTGTTGTGATTACGTATCGTGGGCAGCAAGTATCGGTGCCGAAGGCTTTCTGGAGCGGGATCGGAAGCGGGAACAGGCGTGGTAAAAACAGGAGGAAAGGCATAGCATATCCTCTCGAAATAAAACCTGAGGAGAACAAGCAGGGACTGAACGCCCGCTGAAAGATTGAAGCAGTCCGTCTCTCCAAAGATAAGGTTACAGGGTGTTAAGCCCTAATTATTGGTGCTTGAAAGAGCGTCCAGCACATACCTATTTAGTCCAACACGAGGTTGAGCCTACTCACCTCCACGTGCTCTGTAGTACACCTGCTTCCTCAAGCCTATTTTAACAAATTTCAACTTGCTGTATGAGAGGCACCTATGTTTCATCCATTTTGGTGCCTTGGAGCGTAGCGGAAAGGAATGGTCACACCTATGGAATTTAAAGAAGATATTCAAAAGAGACGCACAACATTTCAGTTTACTGGTACACCGGTAACAGCGGAACAGATTAAGTGGATTATTCGGGCCGGAATCACGGCTCCCTCTTTTGACCACAAACGCAAGTGGAATCTTATTGCGGTCACGTCGGAGATGGCAAAGCGAAAAGTCACCGACTACATTGACCCTCTGCCCTGTAAGGACACTCCTCCTGAAAATCCAGTGCAGGAGATGATTCAGATCGCTTTCCCCAAGCAAAAAAGTATGTGCGGAAGCTGGATGTGTCCTTCTGCCGCTGTATAAGCGGGAAGCACAGATCATGATGGAGGTCGGGCCCAGAAAACTGATGGACTTTGTCGAGATCTGGTGCGTCATCGAAAACGTCTTCCTAGCTACCACAGACGAGAGCCTTGGCCGCTCCATGCGAATTCCCACAGAGGAACAGCCGAGGAAGATTTTGGAAGTGCTGGGCTGTCCATCAGGATACCAGCTTCCTTGCATCATCGGAATCGGCCATATTGCAGAAGGGGCTGAATATCGGAGCAGGTTTATCCGGATTTGACGGAGTGTGTTCATTGGAAAATTGGTGAAAATACCTCAGCGGAATTTTTATATGTTGCTTTTGTGTCCGGACTGGTAGTCTATCCATTTGTCCTACACAGTGCTTAGATAATTTACTGCTACCTATCTTATTTCCTATAAATCGCCGGGGCACCAAGATTCTCCTTCCTGGTGCCTTGGCGATTTCTCCATATAAAAGCCTGTGAAAACTGAGCTGGATTCCCGCCAGCAACGTGATGAAGGCATCGCCTTGACATATGCCCGGCGGGAGGAAATAATCGACACTTGTGAAATCTCCAACAGCACCAACGCAGAAACTGCGCCGCATCAGCAATGAAAAGGCCAGCTGGATTAGGAGTTGGATCAATCAATCCGGCCGTTTCTTTTCCTCGGTTTCATATTCATTCTCTCAGATTCTTGCGTTGTCCGTCATCGCTTCATTTTCTTTTGCCCACTTGCTGGATTACGCATATCGCTGTCAGAGGAAGTATCTGATTGGCAAAAGCACTGAATCAAGATGCTTGAATCTGTGTAATTCTCTGAATTTTCTTCTTGTCTCCGCTCAACTCCCTGTTTTGTTGCTTGTACATGATGAGAGGTTGTGTATTTCTCAAATGCGGGGGAGGCATCGTGAAAGAATCGGACTGCAAACGCTATGAGGATCTGCCGCTGTTTCTGAACACGGCAACAGTGGCAAAACTTCTTGGTGTGTCACAATCCAGCTGCTACGAGCTCATGCACGAGCCGGGCTTCCCGGTACTAAAGATCGGCAGCAGGATGGTCGTACCCAAGGAGCAGTTCACCCGCTGGGGGATGAGCATACGGGAGGTGGAAAATCAGGTACGGAAGTGGAACCTACTTCTCTCTGCCCGACGAGATCTTCCTGCTGGGTCTGAATGCCGGTGAACTGGCAGTGTATAGTTACCTCAAACGGTGCGAGGACCGTAAGACGCATCAGTGCTGGCCCAACGATTGGGAGATCTGTGGGTATGAGTGAAAACACAGTGCGCAAGTACATCCGCCAACTGGAGGAACAGGAGCTCCTCTTCACAGAACCGACAGAGATTATGACCAGGGCCGGTCAGAAGCGCAATAGGAATCTGCACCACACCCTCCGTCCCACCCAGGAGGTGGTAAATGCGTACTATGACCGTCAGTTGGCGCGGCTGGAAATCACAGTAATGCGTCAGAAGGCAGCAGCGGCCCAGGCCGGCATGTGACCGCCTGGGCCGCTGTGTGCGGAGGTGACAGCGTGGGCAGGGTACAGGCATTCCGTGTGGGGACTGTGTGCCGCAGCTCCCGTTATTGATTAACGCCTAAATGGGCAGGTGGACCGAGGGGGGGAATCGTGCAGGATAAAGGCCGGGGTCGCCGGTAGCACCTCCGGCCGGTCACAACTGCCCGCAGTGCGGGCAGTTGCGAGGGTTTTGCGGTGTATCAAAAGTGGGATCAAAATCCGACCTGTGCTGTCACCTCTGCGGTCACGAACCCGGAACACCTACTGTCACAACAAAAAAACAGAGGTCAAGCCCCAGAAAGGAGCAGTTTATGGGCAGAAAAGAGAAATTCGCCTTCTACCTCTCTCCGGAGAAGAAGGCCATCTTAGAGCGGCGGTACCGGGAGGATTGAAGCCGCAGTCTCACCGCCTTCATCGAACGAGCCGTCGACTTCTATCTGGACTGCTTCAGCGCCAACAACGCAGGACTCTTTCTCCCGGCCTCCATCAAATCCTATGTGGACGGCCGACTGGGACAGTTGGAGAATCGGATGTCCTCTCTGCTGTACAAGCAGGCAGTGGAGCAGGATATGGTAGCCGGCATTCTGGCGGATGCCTATCAATTCAACGAAGATGATCTCCAGCCACGCCGCACGGAGAGTATCAACAAGGCACCTGAGTAAAAGTGAGTTTGAAACGGTGCTGTCTGCCTCAGATTGTGTCAGGCATCCCGTGGAGGATGCTGTACTTCAGAACTTCCAACCGGGATGTCTACGAAAAACTGTTGATGGTCTTGGAATTGGGGTAAATGTCAAATATAAGGGGCAATAAAGGAGTGTGGGCGTGGCTAAAGCCACACCCACACTCCTTTATATCCTCCTGTATTTGACATTTACCATTTTGTGTGTGGGACTCTCTCTTATGCCAGTTTCTTCACTCTATTTTCTTAAAACAACAGGGTTATAACTTTATAGAGAATGAACAGGAACATGATCACAAAGCCACCGCAACGGCTCACTACACGTCTCCAAGACCGCTGTTCCTGACAGCGGTCCGCATGGATAAGTGCCGCCAGAAAAACTCCGCTGCAGGCCAGCAACACCGCCCATAGAAATGTTGCATTGGGCAGAGCAGTTTCCCATGCCAGCAACAGGACGCAGGGAACAAGAATCAAAATTGAGGCGGCGAATTCTGCCAGCTTTCTAGCGACATAAGCATTCACCTTTTTCCCTCCTTCAGCATTTTCTTGGAAAAGAGATTTCCTGTTGCTTATGAATGCTGTGCGGCAGTCTTCCGCAACAGTTGCCGCCCAGCATCCGTCAGTCCGGCTTTCAATCGTCCTTGGCCGAAGACTCTCACCAGTCCCAGATCGGAGAGATGTTCAGAAATGGCACTCAGTTCCATCATGTAGATGGAATGCTTTCCAGAGATCTCGCTCATCGTGGCATCGTCCTTTTCGATCCAATGCATGAACTGGATTGCCTGACTGTCCACTCCATATACGGCAATGGTCTTCAACTCTGTTTCACTCATATTGGCACAGGCCGCGGCATCGCCTTTTTCCGTCAGGGAAAAATATAGCTGGGCAATCAGCCGCTGTCCCTTTCGCTTGACATAGCCGCTCTTCTCCAGAGAATCCAGCGCATTGTGGATATGGCCAGCCTGTAGCTGATGCTCATTGCAGAAGCGCGTCATACTGGTGATAATAGCGCCGGCATTTGAATATCCACGCTTGATGGTTTTCAGAATCTCCATCTGGGCTTCATTGGGTCCCGTCTTTTCATCCACAGGAACAACGGTATCCTTCTTGGTCAGAAAGCTTACAATCACCAGCGTGAGGAAAGAGGCCGGGAAAATCAGCCAGAGGCTGTTCATCTGCTGGGAGTTGGTGGTTAGGATATCCCAGTACAGTACAATGGCCATAGACACGGCAACAGAGGCAATCGCTCCCTTCTGGTTGCCTACCCGCAATAGCCAGGAGTCCAGATAGTAGACAAACAATGGGGCACCCACTCCTGTGCCGAAAGCGAAGAGATAGCTCAGCCCGCCGCTCCAGAAGATGGCGAAGAATACCGAGGCCATTCCATAGATGATGGTGCCCCACTTCGCCCACTGCAGGAGCTTTTTGGTATCACGAATTTTCAGGAAATACTGCGCCACATCACGGACTAGCTGATTCACGCCAGATACCAGGTAGATGTCGCAGGTGGACATGGTGGCCGCCATCAGGCCGGCCATAATACAGGCCGCCAAAGGAATCGGCAAAATATTCATCAAGGCTCCGAACGCCTGACTGGAATCCGTCAGTCCCGGCAGAAGCTGCCGGGCATAGCAGCCGATAAAAGCTCCGACAACACCGGTAAAGTAGGCGATGATCACAGTCCACATCCAGCCGCGCTTGCAGTTCTTTAGACTGCGAGTACCCGCCGCCCGGGCCCAATACGGAGACTGGTTCAGCAGAGACTGGTGCATCATCAGGAAGGTGATGACAGACGGTGCCACAAATTTGATGACAGGGAGCGTACCGAAAGGAAGGGAGAGGAAAGCATCTGGTAGCGCCACTGCATCAGGCAACCCGTACTTCGCGATCAAAAAGGTCGGCAGGATGATGAACTGGATAATGAATACCCAGGAGAACTGAATCACATCTGTGGCGGTAGCCGCCCAGATGCCGCCGAATACCACGTAGGCCGTGACCACCACACCTACCAACAGCATCGCGATTTTGGGGTCAATGCCCAGCGCACCGCCGATGGTCTCGCCGCATCCCACATACTGCCAGCCCAGAATGGCTAGGGAGGCAAAAAGGATTACAATGGTGATGGCCATGCGGCCGCCCTTTCCGTAGCGGTATTCAAACCACTCGGTGGGCGTCAGGGCGCCGGATGTCCGCCAGAAGCCGGCCCAGCACAGCCAAGCCACCAGAGCTCCTGTGCCCCAGCCCAAGTAGAACCACATGCCGCCCATACCGAACATATAGCCGTACATGATAATGGAGGGCAGATAACCGCCAGAGATCAGAATGGAACCGTTGCCGATGGCTGTCATGAAGGCCGTAAACTCCCGGCCGCCAACCATGAATTCCGTCTCATCCTTGGTGGTCTTTTTTCCGATGATCCAGCTCAGTAGCATCATTGCGCATACGTAGACCACAGTAATTAGGATCATCCACATTTGTGAAGTCATACAGATACCTCCTTACGTATGAACATTTCACCAGCATTGGCATTATCCAAAGTATTTCTTGTTGACGCACCACATGTCGTGTCCAGTGAGGAACCACTTAGGCTCTTCCCGCTCCGCCAGCATCATAATCTTGTTGAAGCTGTCATAGCAGGCATAGTGGTCATAGATAACGCTGTTGAGGATAAAGGGTCCCCAGTTCTCAGGTGCAGGTGTGATATCCACAATTTCGCCGCCAATGACCTCCATCTTATCCATCTGCGGGAAGAGAGACTGGGCAATATGGGGCATATCGCCGGTAATCACATACTTGCCCTCTGCAGTCTGGACCTGAATGGCCATACCGCCTAGGGAGTGACCGGGAACCTTGAACAGGCGGATTCCGTTTCCCATGTCAAAATCGCCATCAATCATGCGTACATTCTTGATCTGTGCAAGGTCGCCTGGCGTGCGCGGGTCATAATCTCTTCGAATCTTCTGTGTGGGCAGGGGGTGAAGCATATTGTAATACTCATCCCTCTGAAACAGGTGCTGTGAATTGGGAAACAGCAGCATGCCGCCTGCATGATCGTTGTGGAGGTGGGTATACATGACAATCTCAATATCGTCGGGTGTCAGACCTTCTCCTTTCAGCGCATCCAAAACAAATTGATTGCCGCCCTCCGCCGGACTGTCCGCCCAAGCTTTGCCATCGACAATGTTGTCCTGATGAACACCAGTATCCACAAGAATATTTCTACCATCCTTTTGCAGGAGATACCCACTATAGACAAAGGGATATCTCGTTTGGTCAAGCCCACCATCAAATAAGGACTTATAGCAGGACAGCGTACCATAGTGCAGGCAGGTGATTTTCCAGTTGTTGTTCGCCATATTTTCCATCCTTTCTACTCCAAATGTGAGCCGGTGTTTCATTCACTCCGGCATATGCCATTGCCGGACGCCCTCAAAATAGGGAGCCTGCTTCCGGTATCGGAAGTCATCCTCGTCCTTTTCAGACCAATCATAGAGTCCTTGGCCCGCCTTTTGCCCCGTGCGCCCGGAGGCAATCCCCACCAGAGTGGTCTTTTGGATACTTTTTGTGTCGCAGAGATCTGGATACACATTCAGTGCAATGGCCCTTTCCAACTCAAAGCCAACCGCATCGTAATATTCCAAAAGCCCTATAGAAGCGTACCGCATTCCAACTGCATACTTAATTGCCCGATCAATGTCCGCCGCAGTGGTGATCCCCTGCTCAATCAAATAAATCGACTCGCGGAACAATGCCTGGGCAAAACGATTTACTAAAAATCCTGGGACACTGCGATTCAGCATGACCACTTGTCGATTCAGGTCCTTCAGCAGCGTACAGACCTGATTCAGAGTTTCCTCTGATGTCTCTGTATGCCGGACAACTTCCACCAGGGGAAGCATGTGGACGGGTTGGAATGGATGCGCAATCAGGAATCTTGCGGGATTTTCAATTTTTTCTGCCAGGATTGCAGCATCAATGGAAGATGTTGTGGATACCACAATGATATCTCTGCCGCAGACCTCGGTAATGATGCTATACACACGCTGCTTAATGTTCACATCTTCTGAAACCGCTTCAAAAACAATGTCACAGTCTCTAAGGGCTGAGACATCATTGGTGATCGTCACCAGGTCCATCGCAGCACGCCGATTGGCCGCAGTCGCCAATTTCTGGGCTATAAGGTCATTCCAGTTTTGCAGCATGGTGTTTCTGCAGCGGGATAGTCCCTCCTCTGAATGTCCAATTACAACGGTGGAATATCCATTGCCAGATGTCAGCGTCGCTTGGCACGCGCCGATCGTTCCTGCCCCATAAATTGCAATTTTTTTCCCCATAGAACGCCTCCTCTCGTTTTGAAACAGCATTGTCAGGGCCTTGACGCCTTACTACCTAAGCAAAAACTATGCCAAGAATGGAAAATACAAAAATTCTCCATTCTTGGCATAGTGTGTTGTAAAACTGTACAACTCCCCTGTTTGCTGAGTCTTTAAAGAAGTTGATACTTATGAAGTTTTTTATACAGGATTGTGCGGGAAATTCCCAAATTTTGTGCTACCAAGGTCTTATTACCGTGAAACTCCTGTAAAACTTGCATCAGGATATCCTTTTCCAGCTCATCCGTCCGTTGGCGCAGCAAGCGCGGCGGCGCGGCAGAGTTTAATGTTTTTGTTTCATATGCGTGATGTTTAAAATAGTCCGAAAAATACTTCCACTCCAGCGTCTCAAACCAGGCAAGATTCATGGCCCGTTCTAAAACATTCTGCAGTTCACGGACATTTCCCGGCCAGTCATATTCCATCAGACGCTGAACGGCTTCCTGAGAGATTCCCGGGATTTGGAGGTTCAGCCGGAAATTCAACTGCTTCATCAGCCAATCGATCAGCAAAGGAATATCCTCGCTTCGCTCTCTCAATGGCGGAACATGAATGCATACCACATTCAGTCGGAAATAGAGATCACTGCGAAATTTTTCTTCCATCACAAGCTTTTCAAGAGGCGTGTTTGTCGATGAAATAATCCGCGTGTCAATGGGGATTGTGGCAGAAGATCCCACACGCTCAATCTCCCGCTCCTGCAATACCCGGAGGAGTTTCGGCTGCAGGGCAAGCGGCATCTGATTAATCTCGTCCAAAAAGAGGCTGCCGCCATTTGCCATCTCAAATTTTCCAATCCTGCCTCCCCTGCTGGCCCCCGTAAAGGCTCCCTCCACATAACCAAAGAATTCTGATTCCAGAAGTTCAGCGGGGATCGCTGCACAGTTCACTTTGATCAGGCGATTCTTACATCTGGGACTGAGTTCATGAATGGCATGCGCTACCAGCTCCTTGCCGCTGCCAGTTTCTCCATCAATCAAAACCGTGGAAGAGGACCGCGCTGCACAGACAATTTCGTGCTTCATTTTCAGAATCTCCGGGCTGTTTCCGACAATCCGATCCAAGGGATCTACGGTATTTTGCTGAAAGGACTGAAGCAGTTGCATCTGGCGATTCAGTTCTTCCAGCAGTGAAACGACATGAGAGGGAACCGCCATGGAAACATCCTCATTCTTTCGAATCATATAGACGAGACAACCCTCCAACTTGTTTTCGTGAAACAGCGGTGTGTAGGAGCAATAGACCGGTACCTCCTCCCCAGTTTGACTGTTCAGGAGAATCGCATCCCCAGACACAAATTTTTGAGTCTTTAATACCTCATCCACGCGGGAAAGCCGAACAACATCCCGGACATATCGGCCCTTTACCTGCTCAAATGTATACCCGGTAAGTGATGACCATCGCTGGTTGACATAGGCATACCGTCCCTCTGCATCCGCGACAATGAGTCCCTCCAGTTCATCGGCAATTCTTTGCATCAATGCTTTTGTTGAAATTTCATGTAGACTCTGGACCATCAAGGGAATTTCTCCTCCTTTCGATTTCCGTTATTTTAACGAAAATTCACACAGCTCCCCGGTTCTGTTTTGGAAGAATTATTGTAAGCCAATTTTAACACAAGTTGTAAACACTGTAAATAAATACTTACAATTATGTAAAATTGTTACAGTACCTAAAAAATTCTCCCAAAAATAAAAAGCTGGAAAGTAAAAATTGCTGCACTGGTACTGCTTACGCTGTGGCAACATGGCTATCTATCATATAATCTCTCTGGCTTTTCAAAATACTTAGCCATCCGTTTCTGCCGTATTCTCAGGAACGGCCTGCCGCTAATCAGATAACCATAGGGTGTTCCTATATTCATTTCTAAAATTCTTCCCCCTTCTCTCCACCGTTTTCATTGATTCTTTGCTAAGTATAACATCGGCACAGTCGGAGGTTTCCTTTTACAGTCATAGTCACCGGCTAAGCCGATGGCTTGAGTAGGCCCTATGAAGGCCTATTACCGGCAAGCGTCTCAAGGCGCACTGAAATTTATTTTGCTTGCATCACTTGCCTTACAGCCTGTAAACGGGTAATCATCGTTCTAATAGTAGCTTTCTATTATTGGAAGTCTCATGCCAGCGGCTCACTTCGCTCGATGCTTGAAGCTAAAGCTCCTCTCTCGATTGACAACTTTGATGCCTGCGACTACATCTTCCTGAATCACGCGCACCCGGACCACTACCTGAACATCAAGGAGTTTGTGGACAAATTCCACCCCCCGATCTCTGTGGACAGCCTGTATGCGGCGGAACTCTCCCGCACCATAGGCATTGAGCTGGCATACATTTTCCCGGTGGACCGGACACAACTACCGCTTCCCGGACTTCCGCCTAGATGTCTACTACGGGAGCCACAACGCGCTGACAGGGATCGGCTTCGACAACTATACCTTCACGGAAAAGCTGTTTGGCATCAAGGGCACGGAGGCGCTGGATCAATACGGCAGCCTGTTCAACACGAATTTCATGTTGACCCTGCCCAATGGCTACAAGGTCGGCTCTGTCGCCGGAATCGACAATCTGAACCAAGCGGAGGCGTGGCGGAACAATCAGCCAAATCTCCTGCTGCACCAGCGTATGGTGTACACAAAGCCGGAGGACTATGCCCAAGAAGTGATCGATCTGGGCGGGCAGATGGGGATTGTGGAGGCGTGAGGTGCCTCTGCAAGAAGGCGGGAGCGATGCTCCCGCCTTTTCAAAACTGTCTGTCCTTATTTCTGCCACTTATCAGATTTTGATATGCGATACAAAGAAAAAGCATTGGTTGCAAGCCCACTTGCGATACGCTGATCAAGCAGAATGACGGCACCTTCTTCGACTGGCCGGTATTCTGCCTTTAGCTCCGTGAACTAAACGTACTGAAAGTTACGGTGTAGGCTATCAAGAATATTTTGTCTAAATTTTGATTTCAAGATTGTTAGAAATGCAGAAAACGAATAAGCTCCTACAGGATTTTCGGAGGCCCGGCAGTTACCTTGCCGGGTCTCGCTGTATCCTCGGAAGTAAGGAGCGATAAGTGGGAGTGAGATCATTGGGACCCTCGGAACAGAGACAAGCGATATGGGGCTACTTATGCGGCGCACGGTTTGGTACAACGAAACAACTGGCAAATCGATTTGGAGTTTGTGAGCGGACGATTCGAAGCGCCCTGGTCATGTTATCCTGTACATATCCCATCGAGACTTCCTTTGGTCTCTATGGAGGAATTCGCGTCTCAGATTGGCACCACCCAGCTCAAACGCAACTGTCGGCAGCTCAAATATCGCCTTTGCTAAGAGTCCGAATGGATCTGGATGGTGAGGATTTGAAAGTGATGAACTCTATCCTCATCCAATTTGCTTTTCCTGGAAGTTACTAAAATGAGTCCTGCTTCCCGCGAAAAAGCACTACAGCTAGAATGAAAATTTCAAAAAGAGCCGGGACAAATATACCAGAAGTGAAGGATGCCAGAGAGACCCACTCCGTGGATGAGTTCCTGCGTTTGATCCATCCAAATGTTGTCTGTGAGGCTTCGAAAAGGGATGCTGATTGAAAAAATTTCGAGACCCGGCAAAAAGGCTGCCGGGTCAGCTGATAGACTGAAAGCACAAACATTGGATCGAGATCTACTGGCAGGAGGTGCGTATGAAAGAGTCCCATTACAAAAGCTATGATGATCTGCCTCTGTTTCTCAATGCAAAAACAGTGGCAAAGGTTCTGGGCGTGTCACCATCTAGCGGTTACGAGTTGCTGCACGACCCGGGCTTCCCGGTGATGCGCGTCGGGAACCGGATGGTGGTGCCCAAGGAGCAGTTCATACAGTGGGTGAGCGATCACACAGGAGGTGGAACATGAAGTATAGAAATTACCGAGACGTTTTCTTTCTGCCCAACGAGTTGTTTCAGCTGGGACTGGACTATGGAGAACTGGCGGTCTGCAGTTTCCTGAAACGGTGCAAAAATCGAAAGACACATCAGTGCTGGCACAGCATCAAAACGATTGGCCATGCGGTAGGCATGAGTGAGAACACGGTGCGCAAGTGCATCCGCCGACTGGAGGAGCGGTAGCTTATCTCCACCGAGCCTACCGAGGTCACCACCAAAGCCAGTGGTCGGCACAGCGGAAATTTTCTGTTCACCCTCCGGCCAATTCAGGATGTGATCGCCGAATCCTACGCCTGACAGCTGGAGAGGGTAGAATTGGCTGCAGAGCGGCAACGGGTCGCCAAGTCCTTCCAGGAGCTGGAGACTCCAGCGTGACCGCCTGTGAGCCGCTGTGTGCCCCGTTTGCGTGAGCTCTTGCCCCTCCCAGTGGCTTCGGACGGATTTGGCCCGTTTTGGGGGTTTTACGAGGGACGAAAAAAGGAACAGGATAAACGTCGGGGTCACCGATGGTGCCTCCAGCCAGTCACATCTGCCCGCAGTGCGGGCAGTTACAGGAATTTTCCGGATGACCGAAAGTGGGGTCAAAACAGCCAGCGGGAATCACGTTTGCGGTCACTATCCCAGAACACCTACTGTCACAACAAAAAACAGGGAGCACGCCCTGGAAAAGAGCCGCTTTTGAGCAGAAAAGAGAAGTTTTCCCTGTACCTGACGCTGGAGAAAAAAGCAATTCCGGAACGCCGGTATCAGGAGGACGGGGGCCGCAGCCTCACCGCCTTCATCGAGAATGCCGTAGATTTCTATCTTGACTATCTCAGCGCCAATAATGCTGGTCTATTCCTCCCCGCCTCCGTCAAGTCCTGCCTGGATGGACGCTGGGACAGCTGGAAGATCGCCTGTCTTCCCTGCCTTCAAACAGGCAGTGGAGCAGGACATGGTGGCTGGCATCCTCGCTGACATCTACCAGTTCAGCGAGGAGGATCTCCGCCGTTGCCGTGCGCAGAGCGTCATCAATGTGAAGAAGGCCAATGGCCGCGTCTCGTTGGAACAGCGGGCGCGGGAGTTCTGGGAGTAGGACGATGAGTGGCAGGATTGATCGTGAAAAGCCCCTACCTGAAGTGTGGCGAGGATCATTCCGTCAGTGGATACCTCCACTACATCGGGACCAGGGAGCGGGTGGAGCTGCTCCCAGATGACCGTCCGCCAACCAGAAAGCAGGAGCAGTTCATCACGAAACTGGTGAAATATTTTCCGAATGTCAAAGAGCTGAATGAATTCTCCGGCTACGAAACCAAGCCTACCAAGGCCAATGCCTCCTCGCTCATCACTAGGGCGCTGGAGGAAAACTGGTCAGCACTACAGAAAACAGAGGGCTACATGAAGTACATCGCCACTCGTCCCAGGGCGGAGCGGCTGGGGGGCATGGTCTGTTTAGTGATGAGGACGGCGTGGACTTGGCAAAGGCCATGGAAGAACTGGACCACTACACTGGAAAGGTATGGACGCACATCCTCTCCCTGAAACGGAAGGATGCAACACGGCTGGACTGCGACAATGCTAAAGTGTGGATGAATCTGCTCCGGACAAACCACAACGACATCGCCGCCATGAACATTCCGCCGAATCACTTCCGATGGTACGCCGCTTTCCATGATGAGGTGAAGCACCCCCACGTACACATGATGGCGTGGTCGGCGGTACCCGGTGAGGCCTATCTCACCAGAGAGGGCATCCGCAAGATCAAGTCCACGCTCACCAACCAGATCTTCCGTCAGGAGATGCTCCACACCTACGAGCAGAAATCTCAGTCGCAGGATGAAGTGGTGCGGGAAGCTCGGCAGACCATCCGAAAACTCCCCCAGGAGATGGCTCGGACTATCTGTACTCGCCCTGAGATCGAGCAGAAGATGGCGCAGTTGGCTGAACAACTGGAAACGGTTAAGGGAAAGAAGTCCTACGGCTATCTCTCCAAGCCGGTGAAGAAAACCGTGGATGAGGTGGTGGACAAGCTGGAGGAACTGCAGGTAGTTCGTGCGTGCTATGACCAGTGGTGCAGGCTCCAGGGTGAGGTGGAAAGCTGCTACCACGACAAGCCCAGAGAGAAGAAAAGCTGTCCCAGGAGAAGGAGTTCTGGCAGATCAAGAACGCCGTCATTCAGGAGGCGGAACGCATTCGGCTGGAGGAGATCACCTTCGAGAATGATGACTTGGCTGAGTGCGATGAGTCGGAACAGGTGCAGAGCGAGTCCTCTGCCTGCTGGGAACTACGGCAAATCATCCGGGACGCGCCCTTTCCTCTGAAAGATCAGAACGATGCGGCAGAGGAATTGGAACGGCTGGCGGAACAGAGTGATCTCCATGCGCAGTACCTGATGGGTCTACTCTACCGGGATGGCCTTCTACTGATCCCGGACAGCCAGAGCGCGAAATACTGGCTCACCCAGGCGGCAAAGCAGGGATTGCCGGAGGCACAGTACGCTCTGGACAAACTGCTTTCTCTGACGATCTTGAAGTCTGTGATTCGGACGGGGGCATCCGCTGCTTGAAAGAAGCAGCTGGGAACGGGAACCACTTTGCCGCCTACCGGCTGGGCAAGAAGTATCTCAGCGGCGAGGTTGTGTCAAAAGATGCAGTCAGAGTCACAGAGCGCCTCACCTAGTCAGCGGAGGCGGGAAACCAGTATGCCCAGTATATGCTGGGAAAGTTGTATCTGACTGGGCAGAGTGTTCAGCCGGATCAGGTCCAGGCAATAGTGTGGTTCGGCAGGTCCGCTGAGGGAAATCAGTACGCCCAGTTCTTTCTGGAGCGGCACGATGATATTCGACCGCCCTCTGTCATGCTGGCAGTTACCCGCCTGCTCTACCACATGAGCCGGAGCTTTGAGGACTGCTCCCTGCCTCGATCCAGCACTGGTCTGCGCATCGACCGGAAGCGCCGGCAGAAACTCCAGGCGAGGCGTATCGCTCTGGGCCACAAGCCGGATGACCATGAGGATGAGTAGCATCAGGATGAAATGACGATGAAGGGATGGTGAGCTGCACGAGAAAGGAAAAAGGCCTCCCGCAAATACGGGAGGCCCGGCAGATCAAGAGGTGCCTTCTCCCACTCCGCCCACATAGAACTCGGCCATATCGTCCAGCCGCAGGCAGGCCAGGCGTCGGTGTGCCGCCTTCATGCTGCCACAGCCGCAGTCGATGTCGAGGATGCCGTCTCCATGCCAGATTGAAAAGTCCTCGTCGTGCCCATCCGTAAGGAACACCGTGGGCGTGTGGCCGACAATGCAGATGGTGTCCGGAAAGGGGCTTCTGTTGTCTGGCTCCACCCGGCCCCAGATGCGGGTTTCGTGCCCCTCTCCCGGATACCCGTGTACCAGATGAAACCTCTGCCCACCCACTGTCAGGTCCAGATAGCCCGGCAGGCCGGCGAGGAAACACAGGATCCCATTCCGCTCTTGGTGCGTCCGGTGATAGATCAGCTCCCGGTAAGCAGACGAACCCGCCGTTCATCCGCCAGAGGTCCCGGGCGCCGAACTCGTTATTGGGTTCCAGGGTCCTCAGGCACATCTGCTTGTGGTTGCCCAGAAGCATGGTCATATTCGTCGCGGCTATGATCCTCCAAAAAATGTCCCCACCCAAAGTCCCCCGGACGATAACGCCTCCCAGAATGTATAGATGGTCCTCACCAGAGAATCGGATCAGCTCCAGCATCTGTTCAAGCTTATCCAACTCGCCGTGGATGTCCGATATACAGCAGATTACCGGCCGCACCTCCTGCCTGAAAAGTGATACCCGCATTTTACCATAGAATGTCTGCGGATACAACGGCGGTGTCCCCCCTTCAAATTTTGCAGGGTAGTATGCGATATACGCGTTTCCCAAATAGAAACTTTCTGATAATAGTCCTAATTCAGGGTGGCTATTCTTCTGCGATTGTGGGATTGTCCGTTGCTGAGAAAGGGAAGCTAGAATATGCACACTGTCACACGCCCATCAGGAAGGTCAACAAGGGGATTGTCAGAATCGAGCAGAGCGTGGAGGCAAAGATGATCTGCGATGCAAATATGGCATCACCGCCGTATTTGTCTGCCAAAATGGAAGTCGTGCTGCCTGCGGGCATCCCCGTTATCAGAATGCAGACATTGACCAGCGTTGAATCCAGCGGGAACGGCTTTAGCACCAGCCAGATCAGCACGGGAAAGAACACCAACCGTAAACAGGTGTACCATAGCACGGATTTGGAGAATAGAGATCGGATTGGCGCATCCGCGAGAATTGTACCGATCACGATCATGGAAAGCGGCACTGTGCAGCCGCTGGTTATGTCAATAGCTTCTTCTAAGAAATTTGGAAGTGAGATCGGAGCTACCATCAAAATCAGGCCCACAAATACCGCGATGATGCAGGGATGCCGCACCAATTTTCGGAAGGCATCTTTTTTACTGACATCCGTAAATAGGGAAAGACCCGCTGTCCACATGGTAAAGCGAAGGGGAATTTGAAATACGGAAGTATAGATGACACCCAGATCCCCGAACATCAGATGGGCAATCGGCAGCCCTACAAAGCTGGAATTGGAACAGATCATGCCATAGGACAGCACACTTTTCTGGTTTGCCGGATACCGGCGGAACAGCAGCTTGCTTCCGTAAATCGACAGTACCTGAATCCCGATGGAGATACAGACAGCCAGAATGCAGTTGTGCACAAAGCCATCGGGCAGTGTGATCCCACCCATAAAGGACGCTACGATATTACAGGGGAGAATCGCATAAATCAGAAGATCTGAAAGGGTTTTCCGCCCGTTTTCGCGGATGATCTTCAATTTTTTCACCAGCACACCCAACAGGATCAGCAGAAACAGCGTCTCCTGCAGGGATAACATCTCCCAGAAAAAATCCATCTCGCTCCCTCTTCTCCGCAAAGCTTATTCCAATAAAAATTCTACAATATATTCCGATAGGCCATACCATTTTTATCCGAAATAGGGCGCAGGGTCCGGCCCTGGGGCCGGACCCTGCACGAAAAAAGGATCGTGTGTGTCCGATGGTAGCAAATTTGGAATGCGGTACCGTGCTTACAGGATTTCGCAGCTGATTTCCTTCAGCTTTTCATCTACCCAGGGACGGATGTAGGTGCCGTCCCCCAGAATATGGGCCATGATGTCGGCTTCTTTCTTCTCAACCGCCTCGGTGGCATCCGCCAGCTCTGCGGCGATGGCGGGATCAATGAACAACACACCGTCGTCATCGCCCACTACGATGTCGCCGGGACGGACGAGTTTTCCACCAATCACCACGGGGACGTTGATCTCGCCGGGGCCGTTCTTATAGGGGCCGTTGGGGGTGGCGGACCGGGCGTAGACGTGGAAGTCCTCCATAGCCGCCAGACCGCCCCGGTCCCGGATGGCACCGTCGCAGACGATGCCCTTGATCCCGCGGGCCTTGCAGTAGGTGGCCATCAGCTCGCCGAAAATGGCCCGGTCTGTGAAGCCGCCGGCATCAATGACGATGACATCACCGGGCTTTGCCAAATCCATGGCAGCGTGAAACATCAGGTTATCGCCCTGAGGGACCCGGACGGTGAAGGCCGTGCCCAGCAGCTGTCCTTTGTATCCAATGGGCTCGATGGCCGCGTCCACTGCGGCGATGCGGCCCATGTTGTCATCGATGTTGGCCACCGGCATATCTTTGAACCGGGTCACCAGCTCCGGGGCGGGCCGCTGAAAATCCTTTACGATCTTGCATCCGATAGACATGATCTCATTCCTCCGATCTCAGATAAATGTAAAGCCAGTCTCTTTATTCAGTACGTCTCGGTCCGCCACGCAGCGGGCGGCTACTTTACCTGTAGTCACGGCGGTGGGGACCAGATCGCAGACCATCTGGATCTGGGTCTTCTTGCTGCCCACGCCATAGCTGCCGCAGTGGGGGTTGACGATGACGTTGTCCAGCGTCTTCAGCGGGTCATTTTCCGGCAGAGGCTCCCGCTCCACGGTGTCCAGGCCGGCGTACAGGATCTCGCCATTTTGCAGGGCCCAGACCATATCGTCGTTGTCGATGACGGGGCCTCGGCTGGTGTTGATGATCATGGCGGTATTCTTCATCTTTTTGAAGACTTCTTTGTTGAACACGTGGGTGGTTTCCGGGGTCAGCACGACATGGATGGAGATGATGTCGCTGCGGGTGATCAGCTCCTCAAAGGACACGAACTCTACATCCGGGTACTGAGCTTTGACGGCATCGCTGATGTACGGATCGCAGCTGATGACCTTTGTGCCGAACCCATTGTGGAAGATATCGTGGAGATGGCGGCCTGCCAGGCCGAAGCCGTAGAGCCCCAGAGTCAACTCCCGCACATCAGGGGGCAGCAGGTACTGACATTTGGGCCAGTTGCCCTTGCGCACCTCCCGGTCATAGTAGGCGGTGTTGCGGATCAGCCCCATGATCATGGCGGTGGCCACGTCAGCCAGCTCCTTGGCGCAGAAGCCAGGCAGGTTCAAAACGATCACGCCCAGCTCTGCGGCGGCCGCCAGGTCGATGCTGTTGACGCCGGCGCCAAACCGCTGGACGAACTTCACCTCCGGCAGGGTCTCCATCACCTTGCGGGTGATGGGCGGGTTGCCGGTGGCCAGGAGCACCTGGGCTCCTTGGCAGCCCGCGATGATCTCCTCTTCTGTGGGCTCCTTCTGACGAGTCGCTTCCACCTGGTACTCCAGCAGCTCCATCTGGATCCCGGCCGCCTGATAGGCTGCCGCCACACGGTCCAGTTCTTGGGGTGTGACGCTGCCGTAATCTTTGTCAACGACAATTGCTCTCATAAATTTGCCTCCTTCAAAAGTCGCTTACAGAGGCCAGAAAATGGGAATGAAGATCATGGATACGATGAGAATGACCACCGTCAGCCCCAGGCCGGGGCGGAAGAAGTCCATGAACTTCAGGTTGCCCGGACGGACGATCAGGGTGTTGGTGCCGCTGCCCACCGGGGTCAGGAACGGAGCGGATGCTGCCACACAGATGGCGATGGCCACGGCGGTGGTGTTCATGCCAAATGCCTGCACGATGGGAATGAACAACGGGGTGACCAGCATGGCACAGGAGGTGTTCATCATGGCATTGGTCAGCAGAGTTACCAGAACCAGAATGATAAACAGCACCAGCAACTTGTTGGGATGTTCGCCCAGCAGGTTTACCGCTGTATCGGCGATCAGGGCGCCGGCACCGCTTTTGCTCATGCCTGTGGAGACAGCGCTCATGCCGGCCACGATAAATAGAGTGGATAGATCGATGGATTTATAGGCATCGGACTGGCTGATACAGCCGGTCAGCACCAGAACAAAGGCCGCGAAGGCCGCCACCAGATACATAGGGAAGGAATCACTGTCGATGGCCATAGCCACCAGGAGCACTGCCAAGATCACCAGGCACAGCCCGGCCTTTACGGCGTTGAATTCCACAGCCTTATTGCTGCCGGTATATTCCGCCAGATATTCTCTGTCAGAGGTGTCGCCAGGGGTCAGGAACCGCTTTCCGATGGTCAGGAAGAACACAATGCCAGCAATGGAGACCGGAATGCCCACTTTGCCCAGTTCGAAGAAGGTCATAGTGGGAACGCCCAGATCCTCCAGGGCTCCGTTGACCACTACATTGCTGGCCGCGCCCATCAGTGTCAGGTTGCAACCAAAGCTTGCGGCGAAGGACATGGGAATCAGCTGCCGGGAGACGGAGACACCTGCCCGCTGGCTGACGCTGATGACGATGGGAAGCAGCATAGCGACTACGGCTACGCCGCTGCACACCGCGGAGATAATTGTAGCCACCAGCATAAAGGCGATCATGATGCCGTTTTCCGATGTACCTGTGAATTTGACCAGAACATCCGCCATCTTGGCGGCGATGCCTGTGTGGAAGAGGGCGGAACCAACCACCATCATTGCCGCCACCAGGACGATGGTGCTGCCGGAAAAGGCGCTGAACAATTCCGCCGGGTCAATGATCCCACACAACACCAAAACACTGCCACCCAGCATAGCCACCAGGGCCGCGGGGAGCTTCTCCGTCACAAAAAACACAACCATAACCAGCAGGACCAATAGCGTAATCACTGCAGGGCTCATAGGAGTTCTCCTTTCTTTTCTCCATTCATGTACGGTGATTTTGCGAAAGTGCAAAATCCATATTGGTTTTTCTTATCAGACCCTTGGTCCTAAATTTTCTTTACATAGGCAAGATTGTAGCAAAATATGCGCATTTTTTGCTTTTCTGTCATCATTTTAACGTCTATACTTGCTTTTGTCAAAGGCAAAAGGTAATATAAAGATTATAATGTCAACATTATACTAGTTGAGGAGGATCGGATCATATATGGTCTTGCATAACTATGAGTATTTCGTAGCCATCGTAGATGAGGGGAGCCTAACAAAAGCAGCTGAGCACCTGTATGTCTCCCAGCCTTCGCTCAGTCAGTATCTGAAAAGGCTGGAGGCGAATCTGGGCGTAGAACTGTTTGATCGCAGCGCCTCGCCGCTCCGGCTGACCTATACCGGTGAACGCTATTATCAATACGTCCTGCAGATGATGAAGCTGGATGAAAATATCCGCCGGGAATTTCAGGACATCAAAAACCAAACCAGCGGACGCCTCCGATTAGGAGTGGCGCTGTGGCGGGGCGCTTGCCTGCTGCCGGATGTATTCCCCAGCTTTCACCGGCAGTATCCGGACATTCACATCGAACTGACTGAGGGGCGCTCCGTCCAACTGGAAAGCGCATTGATGAACGATAAAATCGACCTTGCAGTGATGAATCTACCCCGCACGCTGGATTACAGCAAACTGGTATCGGAGGTCGTTTGCGAAGAACGGATTCTAATCGCCGCCCCCACACAACACCCTTATGTGCAGAACTTACTTGCAGACTGCCCGACCCTTGGAGGCTATCCTGTTGCCTCGCTGGAGCTGGTAACCCATATTCCCCTGATCCTGACGAAACCCGGACAGAATTTGACCCACGAGGTTAAACACGCTCTTGGGAAGAGTCATATTGAGCCAGATCTCCTTATGGAGACAGCCAATCTGACCACAGCTATTAATTTGACCGCTCAGGGCATTGCCTGCGCTTTTGTGCCAGAAGAGGGTGCGAAAGTCTGCCAGCACCCTGGCGCAGTGACTTATTTTGCAGTGGATTCCCCGGATCTGGTATGGGATTTAGCGGCCGTGTATCGGAAGGACACCTATCTGACGCGTCTTTCCCAGCTGTTCATTGATGTCATGAAACAGCAGCTCCGACGAGAATAAGCGGTGTTGAAAACGGCTGCATACGGAAAAATTTCACCTGCTCATACGGGGCAAAAAGAGCGTTCAGCATGCCAGCGGCTGCCAAACGCTCTTTTTGCAGGGAGAGCCCCAAACCCACTTTGTGGCTAAAGGCCGAAGGATAACGGATAAAAGGTAGTATATACATTAGAGTTTTGACAAAAAACACGCAAGGTATTTTGGCCCCACAAATAACTCAGAATTTACTGTGCAGTAAACAATAGGATGTCTGCGGATACAACAGTGGTACTCCCCCCTTTTCAAATTTTGCGGGGAAGTAAACAATATACGGGCTTCCCAAATAGAAACTTTCTGATAATAGTCCTCATTCAGGGTGGCTATTCTTCCGCAGTTGCGGTATTGTGTGTTGCTGAGAAAAGGCGGCCGTAATATGCAGCGAAAACTATTGGAAAGCGGAAACATCTTCAAACGATCAGACGGCCGCTGGAACGGCGTGGTCTGGTACTCGGATGAGCAGAGTTCAAAGAAACGCAAATCCTTCTGCGGGACCAGCAAACAAGAGGTCAAAGATAAAATCACTGCCTACCTTGCCGACTTCGACCGCCAGCTCACGGCCTCAGATGAGTCCAAGGCAAAGTTTGAGGAAAGCATGGGCAAGTGGCTCCGGGTATTCAAATTTCCCTCTGTGGAGCGCGGCACCTACGACCGGCTGGAGTGCACCGCCAAGTATCAGATCTACCCGATCCTCGGCGGCAAGGTGGTGGGTGACATCACCTCGGCAGATATCAAAGCCCTGCTGAATCACTGGATGAATGAGGGCTACGCCTACACCACAGTCAAGAAGGTCTACAACATCCTTACCGACTACTTCCGCTACCTGACTCAACAGGAGTACATCCCGAAGAACCCAATGGCTGCGGCTCCCATGATCAAGAAGTCAAACTTCATGGCTAGCCAGGGCAAGGAGGATCTGCCAACCTTCGAAACTGTGACCATCTTCACCCCGGAGGAGATCACAAAGTTCAAGGCGGAGGCTGTCAGGACCTGGGAAAACGGGACGCCCATCTATCAGCAGGCGGCCGCCTATACGCTGATGCTGAACACCGGACTCCGCACAGGCGAAGCCCTCGGACTGCTGAACAGCGACATCGATCTGGAGAACCGCGTCATCCACCTCCAGCGGGGCGTGAAAGAGGTTTTCAGGCGGGAAGGCACCGAATCCACCAGCGGCCGGGAGGTGAAGATCGGCAAGCTGAAGAGCACCTCCAGCAAACGGGATGTGCCCCTCAATCAGGCGGCAGTGGACGCCATCCTGACTCTGAGAGCGGAGCGATACTTCGGAGAGGACAGCCCTCTCATCTCGGATGAACACGGAGGTTATACCCGGCCGGTAAACTTCCGGAAACGATACTACCGCATTCTGGAGGCGGCTGGACTGGAGCAGCGGGGACTCCATGCCCTCCGACACACCTTCGCCACCAATCTGGTCAACGGAGTCAAACAGCCGAATGGAACCATCCGCGCGCTCTCTCCCCGGCAGGTGGCCGACCTCCTCGGCCACTCCACCTCAGAGATCACAGAACTCTACTACGTGAAAAAGGATACCTCCCGGCTGGCAGGAATCACGGCAGGATTCGATCTCTAAAGCACCCTCCAAAAAACGCGCCCCTGACCAGAAACCAACTGGCCAGGGGCGCAAAACTTTGATGCTAAAATGATGCTGTAGCAGACGGAAACAGTAAAAACGGATGACGCCAGATACCACATTCAGGGCATCATTTGAGCGTCACCCGCGGTCTCCCGAAAATCATTCCCTCGAAAAAGTAACAAAAAACCCCGATAAATCGGGGTTTTCGGAATAAACAATGGCAGGGGCAGAAGGATTCGAACCCTCGGCACGCGGTTTTGGAGACCGCTGCTCTACCAGCTGAGCTATACCCCTATCTCGCTTGCGGCACTCCCGTCAGGCGATCAACCATTCTGGTGGGCCTTCAGGGATTCGAACCCGGGACCGGCCGGTTATGAGCCAGCTGCTCTAACCAACTGAGCTAAAGGCCCGTATCGGCATTTCCTTCAAGAGAAGTATTGCCGCCACGCCGAGTGGCGGCAATACTTGGCTCCCCCAGTTGGACTCGAACCAACGACACCGCGGTTAACAGCCGCGTGCTCTACCGACTGAGCTATGGAGGAATGTGGCAGGCCCTTGTTAAAAACAAGAGCCTGTGTTGGCGCTACCTATCTTCCCGGGCCGTCACCAGCCAAGTATTGTCAGCAGGAACGAGCTTAACTGCCGTGTTCGGAATGGGAACGGGTGGACCCTCGCCCTAATCAGCACCAACTCTATGTCATCCGGTCTTGCCGGAGAACAAACTGTATTATATTGTATTTCGCTTCCCTTGTCAAGAACTTTCGCCCTTGAAAAGTCTGGTGACCCGTACCGGATTCGAACCGATGTTAACGGCGTGAGAGGCCGCTGTCTTAACCACTTGACCAACGGGCCATGGTGCACCTTCACGGACTCGAACCGGGGACCCACTGATTAAGAGTCAGTTGCTCTACCAACTGAGCTAAAGGTGCAAATCCCTTGAGCATGCTTCCCTGCACCCTCAAAACCGAACAATGTGACGCTGCTTTCAGGCTCGCCTGCTTTCTCGTAGGTCAAGCCCTCGGGCTATTAGTACCGGTCAGCTCCATACATTACTGCACTTCCACCTCCGGCCTATCTACCAGGTAGTCTTCCTGGGCCCTTACCCTCTTTCGAGGTGAGAGATCTCATCTTAGGGGGAGTTTCACGCTTAGATGCTTTCAGCGTTTATCTCGTCCGTACTTAGCTACCCAGCTATGCCCTTGGCAGGACAACTGGTGCACCAGAGGTACGTCCATCCCGGTCCTCTCGTACTAAGGACAGCTCCCTTCAAATCTCTTCCGCCCGCAACAGATAGGGACCGAACTGTCTCACGACGTTCTGAACCCAGCTCGCGTGCCACTTTAATCGGCGAACAGCCGAACCCTTGGGACCGAATTCAGCCCCAGGATGTGACGAGCCGACATCGAGGTGCCAAACCTCCCCGTCGCTGTGGACGCTTGGGGGAGATCAGCCTGTTATCCCCAGGGTAGCTTTTATCCGTTGAGCGATGGCATTTCCACTCACATACCACCGGATCACTAACTCCAACTTTCGTTACTGCTCGACCCGTCGGTCTCGCAGTTAGGCTGGCTTCTACGTTTACACTCACTGCACGATTTCCGTCCGTGCTGAGCCAACCTTTGAGCGCCTCCGTTACTCTTTAGGAGGCGACCGCCCCAGTCAAACTGCCCGCCTAACAGTGTCCCCCGACCGGATTCACGGCCGCAGGTTAGAAATTCAGCAATCCAAGAGTGGTATCCCACCGGCGGCTCCACAAGAGCTGACGCCCCTGCTTCCAAGCCTCCCACCTATCCTGTACATGGGTTACCGAATTCCAGTATTAAGCTGCAGTAAAGCTCCATGGGGTCTTTCCGTCTAGTTGCGGGTAACTGGTATCTTCACCAGTACTACAATTTCGCCGGGCGGGCTGTTGAGACAGTGCCCAAATCATTACGCCTTTCGTGCGGGTCAGAACTTACCTGACAAGGAATTTCGCTACCTTAGGACCGTTATAGTTACGGCCGCCGTTTACCGGGGCTTCAATTCAATGCTTCGCTTGCGCTGACATCTCCTCTTAACCTTCCGGCACCGGGCAGGCGTCAGCCCATATACGTCATCTTTCGATTTAGCATAGACCTGTGTTTTTGGTAAACAGTTGCTTGGGCCTTTTCACTGCGGCCTCTTTCGAGGCTCCCCTTATTCCGAAGTTACGGGGTCAACTTGCCGAGTTCCTTAACAACCCTTCTCCCGTTGGCCTTAGGATTCTCTCCTCATCTACCTGTGTCGGTTTGCGGTACGGGCACCTTAGTATCCATCAGAGCTTTTCTCGCCTCTCAGCATCGCGGACTTCGCTACTATATTTTCGCTCCCTTTCGCCCGGGTCAACCAACGCCCGGGTTCCGCTATCCAAAAGTGTCCCTCTGACTTAAAGTTCGGTGGCTACGGAATTTCTACCGTATGTGCATCGACTACGCCTTTCGGCCTCGCCTTAGCTCCCGGCTTACCTTGGGCGGACGAACCTTCCCCAAGAAACCTTAGATTTTCGGCCATTATGATTCCCACATAATTCTCGCTACTCATTCCGGCATTCTCACTTCCATGCAGTCCACCGCTGCTTTCGCTACGACTTCACCCCACATGGAACGCTCCCCTACCACTGTCTTACGACAATCCTAAGCTTCGGTTAGATGCTTAGCCCCGTTACATTTTCCGCGCAGAGTCACTCGACCAGTGAGCTATTACGCACTCTTTTAATGAGTGGCTGCTTCTAAGCCAACATCCTGGTTGTTTTCGCAACTCCACATCGTTTTCCACTTAGCATCTATTCGGGACCTTAGCTGTAGGTCTGGGCTGTTTCCCTTTTGACAATGAAACTTATCTCACACTGTCTGACTGCTATGCATCAATTAGCCGGCATTCTTAGTTTGATAGGCGTTGGTAACCTTATCGGCCCCGCTACCATTCAGTGCTTTACCTCCGGTAATCTAACATAACGCTAGCCCTAAAGCTATTTCGGGGAGAACCAGCTATCTCCGAGTTCGATTGGAATTTCACCGCTACCCACAAGTCATCCGCCACCATTGCAACGGGGGTCGGTTCGGTCCTCCATGGGGTTTCACCCCCACTTCAACCTGCTCATGGGTAGGTCACCCGGTTTCGGGTCTATGGCAACGAACTTTACGCCCTATTCAGACTCGCTCTCGCTTCGCCTCCGGCACTGAATGCCTTAAGCTCGCTCGTTACTATAACTCGCCGGACCGTTCTACAAAAAGTACGCCATCACACGTTAACGTGCTTTGACAGCTTGTAAGCACAAGGTTTCAGGTTCTCTTTCACTCCCCTCCCGGGGTCCTTTTCACCTTTCCCTCACGGTACTGCTCCTCTATCGGTCATCAGGTAGTATTTAGGCTTGGAGGGTGGTCCCCCCTGTTTCCCACGGGGTTTCACGTGTCCCGCGGTACTCTGGATTCAGTCGCACGGCCTTCTCTTTCGGATACGGGGCTCTCACCCTCTGTGGCGGGCCTTCCCAGACCCTTCTCCTAGATAACTTCCGCTAAATGACTGTCCGCAACCCCGAGGAATAAATCCCTCGGTTTGGCCTCTTCCGCGTTCGCTCGCCACTACTTGCGGAATCTCGGTTGATGTCTCTTCCTCGCCCTACTTAGATGTTTCAGTTCAGGCGGTTCCCTTCCTACGCCTATTTTGTTCAACGCAGGATGACTGGATATTGTCCAGCCGGGTTGCCCCATTCGGATATCCCCGGATCAATGGATATTTGCTCCTCCCCGAGGCTTTTCGCAGCTTGTCACGTCCTTCTTCGGCTCCTGATGCCAAGGCATTCCCCTTGCGCTCTTTCCAGCTTGACCTATCGCTGTTCTCACAGCGACTTGTCAGAGAATTCTTGGTTCTCTTTGAGAATTATGCAGGCTTTACAAAGATCGAAATTGTATGTCACCCTGCATCCTTTCGGATGCTGTTCCACAATCAATTTGTTTCCTCTGTGTTTCCACAGAGAAACCTCTCTGTTGCCTTACTTGCTTTTGTCACATTGTTCAGTTTTCAAGGTGCAGATCGCCGTCCGCAAGCTTTCGCTTGTCTCCGGCACAGCTTCCAACCGCTTTTGCAGTCAGATTTGAAGATCCGATCTTTCGATCAGGTCTTCAAATCCAAAGGCAAATCGCCTGGTGGGCCCGAGTGGGCTCGAACCACCGACCTTACGATTATCAGTCGTACGCTCTAGCCAGCTGAGCTACGGGCCCTCGTCTTGGACGAGGTGACGCTTTATTCTCTTGGTGGAGATAGTCGGGTTCGAACCGGCGACCTCCTGCTTGCAAGGCAGGCGCTCTCCCAGCTGAGCTATATCCCCTTCTATCTCCCGGCGTACGCCCTCTAAATTAAACAACGTAACTCTTTTTCCGCTCCAGCTGACCAGGAATTCCAGGCAGAGCTTGCTCTGCCCAGGTCTCCTTAGAAAGGAGGTGATCCAGCCGCACCTTCCGATACGGCTACCTTGTTACGACTTCACCCCAATTATCGAACCCACCTTCGGCCGCGCCCTCCTTGCGGTTAGGCTACGGACTTCGGGTGTTCCCGACTCTCATGGTGTGACGGGCGGTGTGTACAAGGCCCGGGAACGTATTCACCGCGGCATGCTGATCCGCGATTACTAGCGATTCCGACTTCACGCAGGCGGGTTGCAGCCTGCGATCCGAACTGGGACGGCTTTTGGGGGTTTGCTCTGCCTCGCGGCTTTGCCTCCCTCTGTTGACCGCCATTGTATTACGTGTGTAGCCCAGGACATAAGGGGCATGATGATTTGACGTCGTCCCCACCTTCCTCCGTTTTGTCAACGGCAGTCTCGCTAGAGTGCTCTTGCGTAGCAACTAACAATAGGGGTTGCGCTCGTTGCGGGACTTAACCCAACATCTCACGACACGAGCTGACGACAACCATGCACCACCTGTCTCTACTTTCCCCGAAGGGCACCTGATGTATCTCTACTTCGTTAGTAGGATGTCAAGCCCTGGTAAGGTTCTTCGCGTTGCTTCGAATTAAACCACATAATCCACCGCTTGTGCGGGCCCCCGTCAATTCCTTTGAGTTTCAACCTTGCGATCGTACTCCCCAGGTGGGATACTTATTGTGTTAACTGCGGCACGCAGGGGGTCAGTCCCCGCACACCTAGTATCCATCGTTTACAGCGTGGACTACCAGGGTATCTAATCCTGTTTGCTCCCCACGCTTTCGCGCCTCACCGTCAGTTGCCGTCCAGTTATCCGCCTTCGCCACTGGTGTTCTTCCTTATATCTACGCATTTCACCGCTACACAAGGAATTCCGATAACCTCTCCGGTACTCAAGACCTACAGTTTCAAATGCAGTTTGGAGGTTAAGCCTCCAGATTTCACATCTGACTTGCCGGCCCGGCTGCACGCCCTTTACACCCAGTAAATCCGGACAACGCTTGCCACCTACGTATTACCGCGGCTGCTGGCACGTAGTTAGCCGTGGCTTATTCGTCAGGTACCGTCTTCTACTCTTCCCTGACAAAAGAAGTTTACAACCCGAAAGCCTTCTTCCTTCACGCGGCGTTGCTGGGTCAGACTTGCGTCCATTGCCCAATATTCCCCACTGCTGCCTCCCGTAGGAGTCTGGGCCGTATCTCAGTCCCAATGTGGCCGGTCAACCTCTCAGTCCGGCTACTGATCGTCGCCATGGTGGGCCGTTACCCCACCATCTAGCTAATCAGACGCGAGGCCATCTTCCAGCGATAAAATCTTTGACATGCCCGGGATGCCCCGGTCATGCGTCATGCGGTATTAGCAGTCGTTTCCAACTGTTGTCCCCCTCTGGAAGGTAGGTTCCTCACGCGTTACTCACCAGTCCGCCACTAAGCATTCCTATCATTTGGCCGAAACCTCAGTCAAGGGTGCTCCGTTCGACTTGCATGTGTTAAGCACGCCGCCAGCGTTCGTCCTGAGCCAGGATCAAACTCTCTATAAAATGGTATCTAAACGAACCGTAGTCCGTTCAAACCTTCATAGAGCTATTTGTCATAGCTTCATTTCTCCATCCCACCGGTAATTGACTCAACCCAGTGAGACGGCTTTGTCCTTTGGCAAACTCATCTAAATGAGCTCGCCTTCTGGTGCTTCCTTTTCGTTACATTGTTTAATTTACAAGGTGCACGCCGTTCCCGGCGGAACATTGCTATTATACTTGATTTCATTTCGTTTGTCAAGAACTTTTTTCAGAAGTTTTTTGACATCCGATCCATCTCGTATCAGCAGCAACCTGTTTAGGTTACCACACCTCAGCCTTGCTGTCAAGAACTTTTTTCATTTCTTCCCGGCCCGGCTCATCACCGCGCCGACAGCTTTGTTAGAATACCAAATCCTTCCCCTTTTGTCAATACCTTTTTCGAGGTTTTTTTATTTTTCTGATTGCTGTGGCGATTTCTCCGGCTTTCGTCCCCTTCCCCTTGCGCAGGTCGGGAAAATAAGCTGTGCAAACGGAGGCGACAGTGGTATAATGTCCATGGAAATAAAATGTATACATAGTAGGAGGGATTGATCTGCGGATTCATCGCATGACCGCCACCTTCGGCAAACTCCAGGGCCGGTCTTTGGAGCTGGGGGACGGTCTGAATATCATCGAAGCCCCCAACGAGACTGGAAAGTCCACCTGGTGCGCCTTTCTGCTCTCTATTTTATATGGTGTCAACAGCCGGGAGCGGGACCGCGCTGGTTTTATCGCGGATAAAAACCGCTTTGCTCCCTGGTCAGGCGCGGCCATGTCCGGCCGGATGGACTGCGGCACGGAACTGGGGGAGCTGACTCTGACCCGCGCCACCCGGCGGCAGACCAGCCCCATGGGGGAATTCAGTGCCGTATACGCCGGTACCAACGAGCCTGTGCCGGGCCTGACCGGTGCCGCCTGCGGCGAGACCCTGCTGGGCATCAGCCGGGAGGTCTTTGAGCGCAGCGCCTTTATCCGGCAGAATAACCTGCCCATCAGCCAGGACGCCGAGCTGGAACGGCGCATCGCGGCCTTGATCTCCTCCGGAGAGGAGGGCACCTCCTATACAGAGGCTGCGGATGCCCTGAAAAAGCAGCTGAATCGTCGCCGCCATAACAGGACCGGGCAGCTCCCCGCTCTGGAGACGGAGCTGGCCGAACTGGACCGTCAGCTGTCGGAGAGCAACTCTCTGGCCCGGCAGCTGGTGCAGGCCCGCTCCGAGGTCGAAGCTCTGTCCCGTCGGGCGGAGATCCTACAGGCGGAACTGACGGACTGCAACCGCTGGGAGGCCGCCCAGCGCCGCCAGGCCCTCTCCGGTGCCGCATCGGCGGCGGAACAGGCAGAGGTCCGCGCCGCGCAGGTGCAGGAGCGGCTTCAGCAGGACCAAATCCCGGAGAACGAGACCATCGCCCGGCTCCGCGGCGCCATCGTCAATCTGGAGACCACCCGGAGAGCCGTGGACAAGGCCCGGTCGGAGCGGGACGAGGCCATGAAGGCATTGCTGCGGGCGGAGGCCGCTGTGAATGAGAGTCCCTTTGCCGGGCAGAGTCCGGAGAGCGCCCGGCGAGAGGCCGCAGGAACTGAGAACGAGCCTGTCAAATGGAATCCGGTCCCCGGCGTGCTGACTTTTTTAATTGGTGTCCCACTGTGTTTCGTCGTGACCTATGCGGTACTTTTTCTCACAGGCAGCCACAGCAAGCTGCTTGCGCTTCTCACCATGCTAGCCGGATTCTCCTGCGTGTGCGCCCTCGCTCTCTTTTTGAAAAAGCGGGCGTTTCAGGCCGGCTGGGCAGAACTCCGGTTGAAGCGCTTCGGCACCGCGGACCTGGATGCCATCCGCCAGCTGGCTGAGGATTACGCCAAGCTGTGCGAGGCCCGGGACGCCGCCCAGGCCAGTGTCAACGCCAAGTCCGCCGCAGCGGACACCTTATATAGTAGTCTCTCCTCCAACGAACAGGGCATCCTGCTGGAGGTCCGGCGCTTCGCTCCCGACGCCTTCGACATCCCCACGGCGGACCAGCTGCTCCGGGCCTGTGCCGTCCGGCGGAAGGAGCTGGCGGAGGCGGAGACCGCCGCCCGGGAGGCACGGATGCGCTATGAGCTTCAGGTCCAGCAGGCGCCCGCTCCCGGCACGCCGGAGGCGGATGTCCCCGCTCCCGTCCGGAGCCGGGAGGCCATCTCCACGGAGCTGGACCGGGTCCGCGCCGCACTGGCGGAGGCCCGCTCCTCCGCGGACCGTCTGGACGGCCAGCTCCACGCCGCGGGCGATCCCGCGGTGCTGCGGGCTTCTGCCGAGGACCTGGCTGCCCGAAAGGAGCGGCTGGAAACGGAGTACAGCGCTCTCCGGCTGGCTATGGAGGCACTGGAGGGGGCCAACACCGCCCTGCAGAACCGCTTCTCTCCCGCTCTGGGCCGCCGGGCAGCGGAGATCTTTTCCCGACTGACCGACAACCGCTATGCCGGTGTGGTGCTGGACCGGAGCTTCCGCCTCTCGGCAGAGCCTGTGGGAGACCCGGTGTTCCGGGATGCCGCCCTGCTCTCCGCCGGCGCGCTGGACCAGCTGTATCTGGCGGTGCGCCTGGCCATCTGTGAGCTGGTGCTGCCGCCGGAGAAGCAGGTGCCCATCGTGCTGGACGACGCCCTGGCCAATTTTGACGACAGCCGCTGCGCTGCGGCCCTGCAGTTTTTGAAAGAGGCCGCCGGGAACCGGCAGATCCTGCTCTTCACCTGCCACAGCCGGGAGGGGGAATTTTTTGCCGGAGACAGGGAAGTTTTCGTCCAGCGGTTGACGGATGCGGCGGTAGAGGTATAAGATATGGAATACTCCCCGTTCCCCGCAGCGGCGGGGCCGGGAGCCTGTGTTTATCAATTACGCGAAAGCGAAAAAAGGAGATATCCATACTATGAGCGAATGCACCCACGACTGCTCCACCTGCGGCGAGAGCTGCAGCGAGCGGCAGGAACCCCAGTCCCTGCTGAAGGAGCACCATCCCGAAGCCCACATCGGTAAGGTGTTCGGCATCGTGTCCGGCAAGGGCGGCGTCGGAAAGTCCATGGTCACCAGCCAGCTGGCGGTCACCATGCGCCGCCGGGGCCATCAGGTCGGCATTCTGGATGCCGACGTCACCGGTCCCTCCATCCCCAAGGCCTTCGGCATCCACGGCCAGGCCACAGGCAGCGAGGCGGGCCTGTATCCCATGGTGTCCAAAACCGGCATTCAGGTGATGAGCACCAACCTGCTGCTGCCCAACGAGACGGACCCGGTCATCTGGCGGGGCCCGGTCATCTCCGGCGTGGTCCAGCAGTTCTGGACCGACGTGCTGTGGAACTGCGACTACCTGTTCGTGGATATGCCGCCGGGAACCGGCGATGTGTCCCTCAGTGTGTTCCAGTCCATTCCCCTGGACGGCATCGTGATCGTGGCCTCTCCCCAGGAGCTGGTGAGCATGGTGGTGGAGAAGGCCGTGAAGATGGCAGAGATGATGGAGGTCCCCATCGTGGGCCTGGTGGAGAACATGAGCTATGTCACCTGTCCGGACTGCGGGAAGCAGATCCATCTCTTCGGCCAGGGCAAAACTGCCGAGGCTGCGGAGCGCCACCATCTGCCCGTGCTGGCGGAGATGCCCATCGACCCGGCCCTGGCCGCCCTTACCGACGCCGGAGACATCGAGTCCTTCCAGGGCAGCTGGCTGGAGGCTGCCGCCGACAAGCTGGAGGGGAAATAATGCTCAACGCCGCGCCGTGTCCTTCCACGGCGCGGCGTTTGCCGCGTTTTGTCCGTCCTATGCAAATCCACCGGAGGAAGCACCTTCTTTTTGTGGGCAAAAACAGTTGCAAAATCCGGCAGGATTCGAGATAATAGAAAAAGATCAAATTTGGCATAAAACCATGCAAAATACAGACAGATCGAGGGGGAATCACCCATGCAGGAACTGAAAGACCGCATCGTGAAAGAGGGCAAGGTGCTGCCCGGCAACATCATCAAGGTGGATGGTTTTCTGAACCACCGCATCGACACGGAGCTGATGGACCATATCGCAGAGGAGTTCGGCAAACACTTCAATATGGACGAGGTCACCATGATCCTCACCGCCGAGGCCAGCGGCATCGCCCTGTCCGCCATCGTGGCCCACCACTTCCACAAGCCCATGATCTTCGCCAAGAAGGCCAAGAGCGACAACATCGAGGGCGGCCTGTACCAGAGCGACATCTTCTCCTACACCTATAAGAAAAAGGTGACGCTGCTGGTGTCCAAGGAGTGGCTCTCCGCCGACGACAAGGTCCTGATTATCGACGACTTCATGGCCAACGGCGAAGCCATGCGGGGCCTGTGCGACATCGTCAACGCCGCCGGTGCCACGCTGGTGGGCATCGGCTGCGCGGTAGAGAAGGGGTTCCAGGGCGGCGGCGACCGGCTGCGGGCCGCGGGTGTGAACCTGAAGTCCCTGGCCATCATCGAGTCCGCCGAGCCCGGCAACATCGTCTTCCGGGGCGAGGACTGATCCTCTGCATTTTCCGCGGCACTCTGTAAGATTCGTCTCTTTTTTCCGTCTGATAGGATAGCAGAACGATCGTTCCCTATCTTTCGGCGCATCAGAAAAAGGAGGACTTTTCCATGAAACGGCCCCCACTGTTTCTGGTACTGCTGACCCTGGCCCTAGCGCTGCTCCCCAGCTGTACGCCGCCGGGAGGCGGAGCCGACGCAAAGCCGGTCATCTACCTCTATCCGGAGGCGGAGACCGATGTCACCGTTACCCTGGACTATGACGGGGAACTGACCTGTGTTTATCCCGTCATGAATGGAAATTCCTGGATGGTCACCGCCAGCCCCGACGGGACGCTGACGGACGCGGTCGGTCAGACCTACAATTACCTCTACTGGGAGGGCGTCAGCCGGACGGAATATGACTTCTCCCAGGGCTTCTGCGTACCAGGCAGGGACACCGCCGCCTTTTTGGAGGACACCCTGGCCACTCTGGGTCTGAACCGCCGGGAGGCCAACGAGTTTATTGTCTACTGGCTGCCTCACATGGAGGGGAACGCCTATAATCTGATCGCCTTCCAGACAAGTTCCTACACGGACCATGCCCGGCTCACGGCAGACCCGGCGCCGGACACGGTGCTGCGGGTCTTCATGGCCTGGAAGCCGCTGGACCGCTCCGTGGAGCTTCCGCCCCAGACGCTGGCCGCCCCGGTGCGTACCGGCTTCACCCTGGTGGAGTGGGGCGGCGCAGAGATCTCATAAACCGAATTTACACAAAGGAGGAATTCCCTTGTCTCACCAGACTGTCATCGTGCTGGACTTCGGCGGACAGTACAATCAGCTCATCGCCCGCCGGGTCCGGGAGTGCGGCGTCTACTGCGAGGTAAAGCCCTACACCACCCCGCTGGCGGACATCCGCGCCATGAATCCCATCGGCATCATCTTCACCGGCGGCCCCAACAGCGTGTATGATCCCAAGTCCCCCCAGGTGGACCCGGCCATCTTCACCTGGGGCGTGCCCATCCTGGGCATCTGCTACGGCTGCCAGCTGATGGCCCATAACCTGGGCGGCCGGGTTACCGAGGCCCAGGACGACTCCGCCCGGGAGTACGGCAAGACCGAGACGTATTTCGATTCGGCCTGCAAGCTCTTCAAGGGCCTTCCCGCCCAGGGCATCACCTGGATGAGTCACGGGGACTACATGGAGAAGGTGCCGGAGGGCTTCGCTCTGGTGGCCCACTCCGACGCCTGCCCCAATGTGGCCATCTGCGATGAGAGCCGCGGCTTCTACGGCGTCCAGTACCACCCGGAGGTCAATCATACGGAGCATGGCACCGACATGATCCGCAACTTCCTGTATGAGGTCTGCGGCGCAGCGGGCGACTGGACCATGGGCGACTACAAGGAGACTGCCATCCGCCAGATCCGGGAGAAGGTGGGGGACGGCAAGGTGCTGCTGGCCCTGTCCGGCGGCGTGGACTCCTCCGTGGCGGCAGCCCTGGTAGCCGAGGCCGTAGGCAGCCAGCTGACCTGCGTGTTTGTGGACCACGGCCTCATGCGCCTGAACGAGGGCGACGAGGTGGAGGAGGCCTTCAAAAAGTGGGATATCAACTTCGTCCGGGCCAACGCGGAGGAGCTGTTCCTCTCCAAACTCTCCGGCGTCAGCGAGCCGGAGCGCAAGCGGAAGATCATCGGGGAGGAGTTCATCCGGGTCTTTGAGGCGGAGGCCAAAAAGATCGGCCAGGTGGATTACCTGGTCCAGGGCACCATCTATCCCGATGTGATCGAGTCCGGCACCGGCGACGCCGCCGTCATCAAGAGCCACCACAACGTGGGCGGCCTGCCGGACTATGTGGACTTCAAGGAGATCATCGAACCCCTGCGGATGCTCTTCAAGGACGAGGTCCGTCAGCTTGGTCGGGAGCTGGGCCTGCCGGAGTATCTGGTCATGCGCCAGCCTTTCCCGGGCCCGGGCCTTGCCATCCGGGTCATCGGCGAGGTGACGAAGGACAAACTGGACACTCTGCGCCTGGCAGACTTCATTTTCCGGGACGAGATCGCTAAGGCCCATCTGGAGGGCACCATGAACCAGTATTTCGCGGTGCTCACCAACATGCGTTCCGTGGGCGTTATGGGTGACGGCCGGACCTATGACTACACTCTGGCTCTCCGCTCTGTCACCACCACAGACTTCATGACCGCCGACTGGACCCGTATTCCCTACGAGGTGCTGGACCGGATCAGCGTGCGGATTGTCAACGAAGTGCCCCATATCAACCGGATTGTGTACGATATCACGTCCAAGCCGCCCGCTACGATCGAGTGGGAATGACGGTCACAAGCTCCAGGGCCTGCGCTTGGGCCCTGGAGCTTGTGATTCTTAAAATCGGAACAGGAGGGATCACATGGATCAGGCAGGCGTCGCGCTATACCACCGTGTTATGCGGTGGGAAAATTTTGAGAAGGCGGCAAAGGATCTTGTGTCCTTGGTATACGCCGCGGAAAAGAAGGAGCCGGGAAAGCCGAGAACCCTGTACCTTGACATTGACGGACACCGCAATGCGCAGGGCAGGTTTGACGCGGATATGCGGAGCTCCAAAAGGGATTCGGATTGAGATTTCTGCTTCCGTTTCTTACGGAAGTTCATTTCCCACTGATTTCTGACAGGAACAAGAACCCACAGCGGAATGATGTGCCCGAACGGCTGGAAATTTCCCACGCCAGAAATGAGAAGGACCACAGCCTAGACGCCCCGTATGTGGAGAATTTCAGCCACACCGAATATCAGTCCGAGGCGACTGTATACGCCTATCTCAAACAGGTCTCGGATTTTTTGAAGCGCTACCAAGAGCTGGACGCAGAGTATGCGCTGCTGCCCCCAGAGCCCTATGACCCGCAAAACTATCTGCTCCAGTGGCGTCTTCACATGCGCGAGCTGATCAACGAGCTCTTCAACATGTTTGTGGGCGGGAATCTGTTTTCCACAGCGGCGATGACGCGGACTCTGATGGAGTGCTGTGTCTACGGGAAGGTGCTGAAGCAGGAAAAGAGCGCCCGCCTTTTGGAAGACTGGTTTCTCTGCGGGATGATCCGCAGCCTCCCCGGCCAGGATGGGGCGCTGCGGCAGGCAAAACTCAAAACTGTGTATGCACTTTGCAGCGCATGGAACCGAGAGCCGGAGGAAACAATCCGGCGGTTCAAAAAGGGCAACGAAAACGAGTGGCTGGTTTCCGTGATCCCGGGCAAAGGCCGGATCTACTTCTCCCATGTTTGTGAATACCTGCAGGAAACGGAGCTCTATCAGACGTATCAATGGGCCTGCGCGTTTGTCCACGGGCAGGATATCCGCTCCAAAATGCATCCCTTCACATTTTACGACTCCACCTATCATCTGCTCACTGTGATGATGTCTTATATCTTCAGGGCGATCCGCCTGTACCCTGTCTCTGAGGAGCTGGAGGCGGAGATGCAGAAGCTCGAACGGGACCTGGCTGCTCTTTGGGGAACCACCAGCTGGGACAAAAACGCATGACGGGCTTACGAGGCGGCTGTACAGGTTGCCGCGGCGCTGATGGTGCCCTGCCAAAAGCATCCAAAATTCAAAAAGAGAGACATCTACTTTCCGCAGATGTCTCTCTTTCGAGAAGGGACGGTCAAAATCGATATTTTAAAATCTCGAAAAGGTATAGGAGACCCACCCCACCGGCCTTCTGGCCGGCGGCGCATTTGCGCCGCACGGGCGCTTTGCCGTAGATAAAACCTCGGCGCAGGCGGAATTCACTTCCGCCGAGCATTTGAATCACCGAAGGGCGGGGGCCGCCTTCGGCTGCCGGAGCCCAAAGAGAAAGGACTTCCGGATAGGAAGCCCTTTCTCTTTGGTGCGCGAGGCGGGACTTGAACCCGCACGTCCGTAATGGACACTAGAACCTGAATCTAGCGAGTCTGCCAATTCCACCACTCGCGCGTCGATATGAACTTTGCTCCCTGTATCTCCCCGTTGGGGTGTTCCACCGGAAGGGAGCCCTCCGGTGGAACGTGGTGCGCGAGGCGGGACTTGAACCCGCACGTCCGTAATGGACACTAGAACCTGAATCTAGCGAGTCTGCCAATTCCACCACTCGCGCATAGAGCGGTTATCTTTTCAGAGACACCGTATGGTGCGGCTGACGGGATTTGAACCCACACGTCGATTCGGACACCAGCACCTCAAGCTGGCCTGTCTACCAGTTCCAGCACAGCCGCAAATGTTCGTCCCCTAAAAAAGACTGCTTGATTATTATAGCCAGTCGAGATCCAAATGTCAACTGTTTTTCCCCGATCAGTCGAAAAAATTTCCATGGACCAGGAATTCGGCCGGGACCGCCGAAGACGGTCCCGGCCGCCTGACCTGTTCAGCGCCGGTCCATGGACGTATAGGGACGGTGCTCCTCCACACACTCATACCGGGGGCGGATCAGCTTGCCTCCCACGGAGAGCTCCTCCATCCGGTGGGCACTCCAGCCGGCGATACGGGCCACGGCGAACAGGGGCGTATACAGCTCCTTGGGCAGGCCCAGCATCTCATAGACAAATCCGCTGTAAAAGTCGATGTTGGTGGAGAGCACAGACTTGTGCTGCCGCTCCATCAGCAGCTGCTTGCCGATCTTCTCCACATTGGCGTACAGGGCCAGCTCGTCCTCCCGGCCCTTTTCCGCCGCCAGGTGATTCACGTAGGCCCGGAACACCTCGCACCGGGGGTCGGTCTTGGTATAGACCGCGTGGCCCAGGCCGTAGATCAGGCCGCTGCGGTCGAAGGCATCCTTGTTCAGGATCCTGGTGAGATAGTCCGCCACGCAGCCCTCGTCATTCCAGTCCCGCACGTGCTCCTTCACGTCGTCCATCATGGCCATCACCTTGCTGTTGGCGCCGCCGTGGCGGGGACCCTTCAACGAGGCCATGGACGCGGCGATGGCAGAATAGGTATCTGTTCCGGAGGAGGTGACCACATGGTTGGTGAAGGTGGAGTTGTTGCCGCCGCCGTTGTCCGCGTGGAGGATCAGGGCCACGTCCAGGGTCCGGGCCTCCAGATCGGTGTAGCTGCAGTCCTCCCGCAGCATCCGCAGGAAGTTCTCCGCGGTGGACAGCTCCGGCTTGGGCACGTGGATAAACAGGCTCTCCCCCTGACTGAACCGCCAGGCCTGATAGGCGTAGATGGCCAGCACGGGCATATTGCTCATCAGCTGCAGGCACTGGCGCAGCACATTCTCCAGCCCGATGTCGTTGGGCTTGTCATCATAGCAGAACAGCGTCAGGATGCCCCGCTGCATGGTGTTCATCAGATCCCGGGGCGGCGCCTTCATAATCACGTCCCGGAAGAAATTGGTGGGCAGCGTCCGGTAGGAGGCCAGCTGCTGGCAGAATGCCTCCAGTTGGGCGGCGGTGGGCAGTTCGCCGAAGAGCAGCAGATAGGCCGTCTCTTCAAAGGCGAAGCGGCGCCCCTCGGAGCCCTTCACCAGCTCCCGGCAATCGATGCCCCGGTAGTAAAGCATACCGTCCTGGGGGATGATGTGCTCCCCCTCCGTGACGCTGTAAGACTGGATCTCGCCCACCCGGGTCAGGCCGGTGAGCACGCCGCGGCCGTCCTCGTCCCGCAGGCCGCGCTTGACGTTATACTCCTTATAGAGCTTGGGGTCGATGTAGTTTTTCTTCTCCCACTGCTCCTTCAGCGCGAGAATGGCGGGGGTGATCTCACAATAGGCGTTCTCACGGTTCTCTTTCCAGACCATAGGGGTGCGCGCTCCTTTCGGCGGCATGCAGCCGTTGTACTATTTGCAATAGTATCATTAAAAAATTGCATTTTCAACCGTTTTAAAAAATATTTTTGAAAAAATAAGAAAACTTTTGAATTTTTCTTTTTTCGAACTTGCAAATTCAAAAAGCAACAGGCAGCCCTCGGAGGGCTGCCTGAAGAACTCCGGCGCCGAAGCGCCTCACAGCTGGGCCAGGGTCTCGCCGATGGGGTCAGTAATCACCAGATCCGCGGCCAGATCCCGGGCCACCGGCGACTTGTTGAGGAGCACCAGCCTGTGCCCCTGATAGTATCGAATCAGCCCCGCGGCGGGATAGACGTTCAGGGAGGTGCCGCCGATCATCAGCATATCCGCCTCCGCCAGGGCGCGGACGGCTGCCTCCAGCGTCCCCTGATCCAGCCCCTCCTCATAGAGCACCACATCCGGCTTGATGATGCCGCCGCAGCTGCACCGGGGCACGCCCTCCGTGCGGAGGATATGCTCCAGACCGTAAAATTTCCCGCACCGCTGGCAGTGGTTCCGGTGGACGCTGCCGTGGAGCTCCAGCACGTTCCGGCTGCCGGCGGCCTGGTGGAGCCCGTCGATGTTCTGGGTGATGACGGCTTTCAACCGGCCCTCCGCCTCCCACTCCGCCAGCTTTTTATGGGCGGCGTTGGGCTTGGCGTCCGGGGCCAGCAGCTTGGCCCGGTAGAAGCGGAAAAATTCTTCGGGGTTGCTTTCGTAAAATGTATGGCTTAAAATCACTTCAGGCGGATATTTCCATTCTTGGTGATATAGGCCGCCAGTGCTGCGGAAGTCCGGGATGCCGGACTCTGTGGAAACGCCGGCCCCCCCGAAAAACACGATGTTGTCGGAGCTGCCCACCAGTTCCTTCAGCCGTTTAATACTGTCCGTCATACCGGACCCTCCATTCCAATTTCCAATTTTATTGAGACAGGAGCACAGGCATGAACATTCAGATCTTCGGTTCCTCTAAGTCCTTCGACTCCAAGAAGGCGGAGCGCTGGTTCAAGGAGCGCCGCATTAAGTACCAGTATATCGACCTGCCCTCAAAGGGATTATCCCCCCGGGAGTACCAGTCCGTCAAGCAGAAAGTGGGCTTTGACGCCCTGGTGAACACGAAATGCCGGGCCTATGAGGACCTGTACATGGCCTATATCACCCCGGACGCCCGGGAGGAGAAGCTGCTGGAACACCCGGAGCTGTTCGTGACCCCCATCGTCCGCAATGGAAGGGAGGCCACGGTGGGCTACCATCCGGAAATCTGGCAGACTTGGGAGTGAGTCTCTGCCGCCCGACAGAATTCTGCACCGCTGCGGAACAGATCGGTGGTATTCTGTGCATACTATGGATGCACACGGAGAGGAGGTGGCCTGCGTGCAAAGGCGAGCCTGGATGGAGCTGCCCCAAAACCGCTTTCTGCGGGGCATCTATCTGCTGGTGCAGCGGTATCTGCGCCACAATGTGGGGATGCAGGGAGCGGCTCTGGCGTTTTACCTGCTGTTCATGATCTTTCCCCTGCTGATCTTTGTCAGCTCCCTGCTGGGCCTGCTGCAGCTGGACGTGGATGCCATTCTGGCCGCGGTGCAGGAGTTCCTGCCCCGGGAGATCGTGTCCTTCATCGGGGTGTACCTCACCTATGTGGGCCGGAACCCCAGTGTGAAGCTGCTGCTGTTCGGCCTGTTCTTCTCCCTGTACTTCCCCATGCGGGCCACCAACACGCTGATGCGCTCCGTGCGGATCGCCTATCACCTGGGCCCGCCCCGGGGCGCGCTGCCCCAGCTGGTGAAAACGCTGCTGTACACGGCGGTGCTGATCGCCACCATCGCCCTGACCCTGACGCTGATGTCCGTGGGAGACCGGCTGCTGCTCTACGCCGTGGACAGCTTCGGCCTGCCCCGGTTCTGGGCGGTGCTGTGGGCGAAGCTGCGGTTCCCGGTGGCGGCGGTGGCAGGGTATTTCGCCCTGTTCTTCCTGTACGCACTGTCTCAGGACGGCCGCCAGCCCTGGCGGAACATCTGGCCCGGCACTATGGCGGCCCTGGGGGCCTGGCTGGCGCTGAACTGGCTGTACTCCACATACGTGGAGAACTTTGCCGACTACTCCCTGCTGTACGGCTCCATCGGCACGGCCATCGCCCTTTTGATCTGGCTGTATATGACCGCCGTGACCCTCATCATGGGGGCGGAGCTGAACGCCACGCTGATCTCCCTGCGAAAGGACCGGGCGGGGGAATCGTAAACGATTTTTGAATCCCGGCGGCCCCCGCTTTACTTTACGGGAGAGATGCTCTACAATATTCTCTGGGTGAGGAAACCCTTGGAAAGGATGGAATCAAATGGAATCCATGAAAGAAAAACTGACGGAATACGCCCAGCTGCTGGTGCGGGTGGGCCTGAATATCCAGAGGGGGCAGCCGCTGGTGATCTCCTCGCCTGTGGAGTGCGCCTTTTTCGCCCGTCTCTGTGCGGCGGAGGCCTATCAGGCCGGTTGCCGGGAGGTGGTGATGAACTGGGGCGACGATGAACTGGGCCGGATGAAGTACCTCCATGCGGCTGACGAGGTGTTCGACACCGTGCCCCTGTGGCGGCGGCACTTCTACAACGACTACGCCCTGGAGGGGGCGGCGTACCTGGCCATCTCCGCCAGCGATCCGGAGAACCTCAAGGGCGTGGACCACAGCCGGATCGTCCGGGCCCAGCAGGCCAGCGGGAGGGCCTTGAAGGACTTCGACCGTCTCCAGATGTGCGGCGGCTTCCCCTGGTGCATCGCCTCCATCCCCATCCCCAGCTGGGCGAAGAAGGTGTTCCCGGATCTTGCGGAGAGCGAGGCAATGGACAAACTGTGGGAGGCCATCTTCCAGGCAGTGCGCATTACCGGCGACGGCAGGTGCGTAGACAAGTGGCACCGGCATATCGAGACCCTGGCCCATCGGGTGGAGAAGCTGAACCAGCTGAACTTCAAGTCCCTCCACTACACCAACTCCCTGGGCACGGACCTGACTGTGGAACTGCCGGAGGACCACATCTGGGAGGCGGGTAACGACGTGACTCTGTCTGGCCGCACCTATATCGCCAATATCCCCACGGAGGAGGTCTTCACCTCTCCCCTGAAGACCGGCGTCAACGGCGTGGTCTACTCCGCCCTGCCCCTGTCCCACAACGGCACCATCATTGACAAGTTCCACTTTGTGGTGAAGGACGGGAAGATCGTGGAGGTTCACGCGGAACAGGGGGAGGAGGCCCTCAAGGCCGCCGTCACTGTGGATGAAGGGGCCAGCTACTTCGGCGAGGTGGCCCTGGTGCCCTATGACAGCCCTATCTCCAACCAGAAGATCCTGTTCTACAACACCCTGTTCGACGAGAATGCGGCCTGCCACATCGCCTTCGGCGAGGCCTATCCCTGCCTCAAGGACGGCCAGGCCATGAGCAAGGACGAGCTGAAGGCCCGGGGCCTCAACGACTCCATCACCCACGTGGACTTCATGGTGGGCACGCCGGACCTGAACATCCTGGGTATTACCCACGACGGAAAGGAAATCCCAGTGTTCGTGGACGGCAACTTCGCCCCGGAGATCTGAAATCAGAGAGAAAGAGGAGAGACCATGACATACGAGCTGAGAAAGACTGACGAGAACGTGCTGATTGCGGAGGGCGCCTCCGTCACCGGAGACGTGCGGCTGGCAAAGGGCGTCAGCATCTGGTACGGTGCGGTCCTGCGGGGGGACATGGGCCCCATCACCGTGGGAACGGACACCAATATTCAGGACGAGGCCATCCTCCACGAGGAGACGGTGGTGGGCAGGGGCTGCACCATCGGCCACGGGGCCATCGTCCACGGCTGCACAGTGGGGGACAACACCCTGATCGGCATGGGGGCCATTGTCCTCAACGGCGCGAAGATCGGCAGCGACTGTATCGTGGGTGCCGGGGCCCTGGTCACCGGAAAAATGGACGCCCCGGACGGGTCCATGATCCTGGGCAGCCCCGCCAAGGTGGTGCGGCCCCTGAAGCCGGAGGAGATCGAAGGCAACCGGGCGGCCATGGAGGAGTATCTGGAAGCTGCCGCCCAGTATCGGAAGGAGCAGGAAGCCCGTTGAGACAGGCCCTCCGGGCCGGAAAGAGAGTTTACCGTTCATGGAATGGAACAAACAGAAGATCAAAGGACTTCTGCTGGTGGTCTGCGGCGGTGTGGCGTTTTACTGCGCACTGCAGCGCCTGGATGCAGTCCTGGCGGCGCTGGGCTGGCTGCTTGGGATTTTGGCGCCGTTTCTGCTGGGCGGCGCCCTGGCCTTTATCCTGAATGTGCCCATGCGGGCCATCGAGCGGCACCTGTTCCCCAGAAACCGGAAGGGCGCAAAGCTCCGCCGCCCCCTGGCCCTGGTGCTGACCCTGGTCGCGGTGATCGGTGTGCTGGCCCTGGCTGGCCTGGTGATCGGCCCGGGCATCGCAGATGCAGTCATGTCCATCATTCGGGAGATTCCTGCCGCCTTCCAGCGACTGGAGCACCAGCTCACCGCCCTGGCGGAGAACCTGCAGGACCTGTGGCCTCTACTGGAGGAGCAGCTGATGAAGCTGCAGGAGGAGATCCAATGGCAGGAGCTTTCTGCCAAGGCTCTGGAGATCGCCAAGGCAATTGGGGCCGGGATTGTCTCCTCCGGTGGGTTCATCGGCGGTGTGGTCAGCGGTGTCAGCACCTTTGTCATCAGCCTGATCTTCTCCTTCTATGTCCTGCTGCAGAAGGAGAAGCTGGGCCGCCAGGGCCGCCAGGTGATTTACGGCCTGCTGCCCCTGCGGCAGGCCGACCGGACGCTGGACGTCCTGCGGCTGTCCGGGCGGACCTTCTCCAGCTTCCTCTCCGGCCAGTGCCTGGAGGCCTGCATTCTGGGCACGCTGTTCGTCGCGGCCATGACCATCTTCCGGATGCCCTACGCCCTGCTGGTGGGCGTCCTGATCGCCCTGACCGCCCTGATCCCCATTGTGGGGGCTTTTATCGGCTGCGCTGTGGGCGCACTGCTCATCGCCATCGACGATCCCTGGAAGGCGCTGTGGTTCATCGTGCTGTTCCTGGTGCTCCAGCAGATCGAGGGAAACCTGATCTACCCCCATGTGGTGGGTTCCTCCGTGGGGCTGCCCTCCATCTGGGTGCTGGCCGCCGTCACTCTGGGCGGCAAGCTCATGGGGATCACAGGGATGCTGTTCTTCATCCCGCTGTGCTCCGTGATCTACGCCCTGTTCCGCAGCTATGTGAAAAACCGGCTGGTGAGCAAGGCAGTCCCACCGGAAAAATGGCGGGACCCGCCTCCCCCACCCTCCCGGCAGTGAGCGTTCTTTCCGCCGCCCTACATCTGTTCAAAAACCGGCCGTCCAAATTGGGCGGCCGGTTTTTGTGCGCAGATTCAATTTTTTATTGACAAGAATCCTTGTCAGTGCTATGCTATATTTGACAAGAATAATTGTCATTTTGACTTGGATCATTGTCAGGAAAGGGGATGAGCGGATGCCGCTGTACAACCGGCTGAAGGAGCACCGGGCCCGGCTGGGGGTCAACCAGCAGGAGATGGGCGCCCTGGCGGGTGTTTCCCGCCAGACCATCAGCCAGATCGAACGGGGGGACTACTCCCCCTCGGTGACGCTGGCGCTGAAGCTTGCCAGGATCTGCGGTGTGACCGTGGAGGACATTTTTACCTATCAGGAGGATGAATGCCATGAGCGATAACGTGAGGCGGGACAACCGCAGGGCGCTGCCCAAATACCTGCTGACAATTCTGCTGTTCGGGCTGCTGGGCGGCGTGCTGGGCTTTTTCACCGGTGTGGCTGGGGCCGCTGGCGTGGCGGAGACGGTGCGGCAGGCCCTGGACCGGGTGCTGGCGGTGTGTGCGCCCTGGGGCATCGTCGGCAGCGCCGTGGTGCTGCTGGGGGCGGGCTGGTACCTCTATGCCGCCGCCAAACGGCGCTTTGCCGCCTGGGATGGGGAGGACGAGGACGCCATGGACGCGGCGGAGCAGCAGCTGAGCTGGGCTCTGCTGCTGACGGGGCTGGTGATAATCCTGGACTTTTTCTTCTTCGCCGCCTCCATCATCTACGACCGCTTTCTGCCGGACCTGATCCTCTTTCTGGCGTCTGTGGCGGTGCTGGTGGTGCTCCAGCAGAAGATCGTGGACCTGGAGCGCCGGATCAATCCGGAGAAGCGGGGCAGCGTTTACGACATGAAATTCCAGAAGACCTGGATGGACAGCTGCGACGAGGCGGAGCGGGCCCAGATCGGCCAGGCCTGCTACCGGGCCTATATGGTGGGGACCAAGGTCTGCATCTTCCTGTGGGTGGCCCTGCTGATCCTGAACTTTGTGTTTGACTTCGGTCTGCTGCCCATCGCGGCGGTGCTGGCGGTGTGGGGCGCGATGCAAACCGTCTATGCCCTTGAGTGCATCCGACTCAGCAAGAGAACGGGGGACGCGTAATGGACATCGCGCTGCTGGGCGCCGTTTTGGCAGCCTGCGTGCTCTGCCTGTTGGAGAAAAAGAAGGCGCAAATCTGATGCCGCCGGGCATTTCACAAAGCCGGCCCGCTTGTCAGCGGGCCGGCTTTGTGGTATTCTTTATTTTGTTTGAAGGAATCTGCGGTCCATCCCGGGGCGGTCCGCTCCCCGATGCCCGGATTTGGCGGAGGTGTTTATGGTCGAATTGCTGCTGATTTTAGCGGCAGCCGCTGCTGCGGCAGCTGCCCTGGCCGGGCTTGGATACCTGCTGGTCTGGTTCCTGCTCCACGGCCGGCGGGATGGTCCTGGCTGGGAAAAGCTGGAGGGCTTTCGGTACGCCCACCGGGGCCTCCACGGCCCCGGCGTGCCGGAGAACTCCCTGGCGGCCTTCCGCCGGGCGGCGGAGGCCGGATACGGCGCCGAACTGGATGTCCATCTGACCCGGGATGGCCGCCTGGTGGTGATCCACGACGGGGATTTGGAGCGGATGTGCGGCGTTCCCGGCCGGGTGGCGGAAAAAACCGCGGAGGAGCTTGCCGCTCTCCGGCTGGCAGGCTCAGAGGAACACATCCCTCTTCTGGAGGAGGTGCTCCCCCTGTTTGCCGGACGGGCGCCGCTGGTGGTGGAGCTGAAGACCGACCGGCACGGCGCCGCGGCGCTGGCCCGGGATACGGTGGATTGCCTGGACCGCTTCTCCATAGACTACTGTGTGGAGAGCTTTGACCCCCGGCCGCTGCGGTGGCTGCGCCGCCACCGGCCGTCGGTGCTGCGGGGCCAGCTGTCCCAGGATTTCCACCGCCATCCATCCGGCCAGGGTCCCTGGAACCGCTTGGCGCTGACGAATCTCTTCTACAATGCATTCACCCGGCCGGATTTTGTGGCCTACCGGTTCGGAGACCGGGAAAAGCCGGCAGTGCGGCTGTGCCGCAAATTTGGGATGCGGATGGCCTACTGGACCCTCCGCTCCCGGGCCGATGTGGCCCTTGCCGAGCAAGAGGGCGCCCTGCCGATTTTTGAAGAACCGGACCGACCGAAGGAGGTAACCCATTGAAGTCGACAAAGAAAGAAAAGAAGCAGTATAAAAAGGCATTTCAGGAGGCCATGGCGCGGGAGCTGCGGGAACACAAAAGCTCCTTCATCGTCTTTTCCATCCTGCGAATTCTGGTGCTGGTGGTGCTGGTGCGGCAGATTATGCTGGCCAACTACGAGGGCGCCTTCTTCTGCATTCTCACGCTTCTGCTGCTCTACGTGCCCAGCTGGATCCAGGTGAAGCTGCGGATCGAGCTGCCGCCGCCCCTGGAGATCACCATTTTCTGCTTCATCTTTGCGGCAGAAATTCTGGGTGAGGTCAACGCCTTTTATGTCGTGATCCCCGGATGGGACACCATGCTCCACACCATCAACGGCTTCCTGGCCGCGGCGGTAGGCTTCTCCATGGTGATGCTGCTGAACGACGATGACCGGATCACCTTCCATCTGTCCCCGGCGTTCCTGGCCCTGGTGGCCTTCTGCTTCTCCATGACTATCGGGGTCCTGTGGGAGTTCTTTGAATTCGGCATGGACTTCTTCCTGGGCACGGACATGCAGAAGGACACGGTCATCCACGCCATCCACTCCGTCTCCCTGGATCCCACGCTCTCCAACAAGGTGGTGACGATTCCGGATATCCAGGACGTGGTCATCAACGGAGAGAGCCTGGGACTGGGCGGCTACCTGGATATTGGCATCATCGACACCATGAAGGACCTATTTGTGAATTTCATCGGTGCCGTTGTGTTCTCCCTCTCCGGCTTCTTCTTCGCCCGCAGCAAGGGCCGCCGGAAGAGCGCCGCCCAGGGCTTTGTCCCCAGCAAAAAGACCGCGGAGCAGGACTATCTCCAGCAGGCGCTGGAAGAGGCGGATCAAAAGGACGCGGACGCCCCCACTCCGGATGGCCCCCCGGCGCCGGGAGAACCGGAGGGTGCCTGAGCGCCCCACACAGACAGAAAACCACCGGCTTCGGCCGGTGGTTTTTCGCAGCAGCGGCCGGCATCTGCCGGCCGCTGCTTTTTGATGTGACAGGGTTCAGTCGTCCAGCTCCTGCTCTGCCTTGACAATTGCGCCGGAGGAGGCGTCGATCTCATAGCTGTACTCCGTCCGGCCCACATGGAACTCCACCTCATACAAGGTCCGGCCGTCATCCCGGTCCAACTCCACCTGGATGCGGGAGGCGTCGCTCTCACTGACGCCGGCGTGGGTCAAGGCAGCGGATTTTGCAGCCGCCTCGCCAATGTGGGGGCCGGAGCTGCCGGATGCTGGGACACTGTGGCTCTCCCGCTCGCTTTTCAGCACGGCGCCGGTATAGAGGTCGATCTCATACTGATACTCCGTGGTGCCCGCCAGGAACTCCACCTCATAGCACTCCGCCCAACCGTCGTCGTGCTCCACCCAGCAGCGGAGATAGATGGTGTCCGCTTCGCTGACGCCTGCGTGGGTCAGGGCGGCGGCAGTGGCGGCCGCCTCGCCGATGTAGGAGCCGGAGCTGCCGGTTGTTCCGCCGGAGATGCCGCCCTCCCGGGAGAAATTCACCACCTCACCGGTGCGGGCGTTGATGTCGTAATCATACTCTGTGCCGCCGGCATAGAACTCCACCTCGTAGACCATCAGGCCGTCCTCGCTGTCGAACTCGATCTCCAGCTGGGCCACGCTGCTCTCGGCGATGCCCGCATGAGCCAGGGCGGCATTTTTGGCCTCCTCTGCCGTGATATAGGCCTTTGTGCTGGCGGTGCCCGTCTGGGTGACGGCCTGGGTGGTCAGATGCCGGGACTCGGCGATCAAGGCGATCTCATTCACCGACAGGGGTGCCAGGGACGCAAAGGTCAGTGTGCTGTCCTGAGCGATCACCTCCTGGATCAGGGATGCCTTGCCTACGGAGATGCCGTACTGCTGGGCCAGAGCATTCAGATCCGCGCTCTCCGTCACTGTCTGGCTGAGGACAGCCCCCTCCAGGGAACCGCCCTGGAAGACGCTGTTGATGGTATCCGTCAGGTGCTGCTGGAGCTGGGCGGATTTTGCGGCGTCCTGGTTCTCCACGGACACCAGGATGGCGTTCTGGATATCGCTGAGATAACCGTTTTGGAGCATGGAGCCGATGAGGGCGTTCACTGCCACGTCCAGGTCCGTGCCGGTCAGATCCATGTCGCCCAGGATAACCTCTGCGTCCTGGTTGAAGGGGGTGACGGAGAGGACCCGCTCCTTGGAGCTGACGGTCATGGAGAGGCTGGGGTTCACATCCAGCATCACCACGGAGTCCACGGCGTTGGCTCCCCGCCAGCTGCTGATGCCGAAAGCACCACAGCACATGACCACCAGGGCGGCAGCCACTGCCAGGGGCGCCCAGCGGCGCTTCTTTTTCGGAGCCTCAAAAGGGAGGACAGTTCCCGCTTGCGGGCCGCAGGCGGCCAGGATGCGGTCCAGCGGATCAGGAGCGGCGTGCTCCACGGCGGTCCGCAGGCGCTGTTCCAGTTCACGTTCGTCCAAGTCAGTCTGCCTCCTTCCATGCGAGTTGGAGCTTTTTCAAAGCCCGGCTGTATTTGGAGAGAACCGTGGGGAGCGGCAGGCCCAGCAGAGCGGCGATCTCCCGGTGCCGCAGGCCTGTCAGCGCGTGGAGGGTGACGATCTGCCGCTCTTCGTCGCTCAGGGCGGAGAGCACGGCCTCCAGCATCATCCGGTCCTCATGGGTCACGGCGGGATTGTCCGCCAGACGGTCCTGCCAGTCCTCCTGAACCAGGGGTTCCGTCCGCCCGTGCTCCCGCAGGCGGCTGATGGCCAGATTCCGGGTGATGGTCAGCACCCAGGCCATAGGCTTGCCCTGCCTGCGGTATCCGCCGGCAGCGTTCCACACCTGCAAACAGGCGTCGTGGAGAATATCCTCTGCGTCGTGGGCGTTTTTGACGATTGACAGGGCAAAGCCGTAGACGGCAGGACGGGTGCGGTTGTACAAATCCGCCAGAGCGTCCTTGTCTCCCCCGGCGATGCGGGCGATACAGTCCTCCAGGGCGGCATCCGCGTCTGGGTCCGGCTCTGCCACGGTCATGCAGAATATCATGGGGCTTCCTCCTGTTCACACAGACAACGCGCCGGCGGCGCGTTTGATTGCACTGCGGCCGAAGCATCACCGGCCGCGCCCCCATGATAGCACATCCTGCAGAGGTTTCCAACCCCGGGCCGAAATTTTCCGGAAGGGCAGCTGCTCCGCCGGATCAGGGCAGCATCCGGTCCGCCGCCGTGATGGGGCGGATGGGGCGGCAGGGGACGCCCGCAGCCAGGACTCCGGCAGGGATGTCCTTCGTCACCACGCTGCCGGAGGCGATGACCGCCCCGTCTCCGATGGAGACGCCGGGCATCACGCGGACGCCGCCGCCGATCCAGACGCCGCTGCCCACACGGATGGGATAGGCGTACTCCAGCCCCTGGGCCCGCTTTGCCGCGTCCAAGGGGTGGCCGGAGGTGTAGAATCCACACTGGGGGCCGACCAGCACGTTGTCTCCAAAGGTCACGCCGCCGGCGTCCAGAATGACGCCGCCGTGGTTCATGTAGAAGTTCCGGCCCACACTGATATTCCAGCCGTAGTCGCACCAGAAGGGCGGCTCAATCCGCAGTCCTTCCCCAGCGGCGCCCAGCAGCCGGCGCAGCAGCATCTGGGCGGATTCGATGCCCTCCGCCTGATAGGCCCGCTGATTGAACTGCTGGCACTGAGCCTTGCAGGCAGCCAGCTCCGCCAGCAGGGTCTCATCATGGGCGGGTGCGTACAGCATTCCCCGCAGCATCTTCTCCTTTTCCGTCATAGGGTGATTCCTCCTGTACAGGCGGCCCCAGGGCCGCAATTCACTCTGCCATTATACAGAAGGCGCCCTCCGGGTGCAAGAGCCGCCGTCGGTTCAGCCCCGGGGATACTGGCTGCTGACGCTCTCCAGCTCTGTGACGGAGCCGAAGCCGCTGATTTCGATGTCGTACCACGTGTCCCCGTTGATGATTTCGTAGCTGTACTCATTCCAAAGGCCCTCACTGCTGACCTCCTGTGAGACGATCTCCCCGCCGCCGACGGTATCCAGCGCGATCTGTTGAGCCTCCGCACTGTCCACCCGCAGCGCCAGCACGGCGGCCACGGCCGCGACGGCCAGTACCGCAGCTGCACCCACGATCATAGCGACGATCTTCTTCACAGACATGTTTTTCATAAAAAGCTCCTCCTGCTTGTTGTTTCGGATTCATGGTTCCTGTTTGTGTCTTCTGCCCTGATAACGCGCAGACAACGGCTTTTATTGCATGGCGGGCGAAATTTTTTCTTGACAGGATCGCCTAAAGCCGCCACTGTGAGAGGCAGAAAGGAGGTGAATTTGATGAAATATAAAAAAATTTGGAAATATCAGCCCTATCGAACCAGTCGGCGGGAGCAAGACTATCAACAGGTTCAGGAATTTCTGAAAAGCGGCGATCCCGAACTTTGGAAGGCGCTTTATGAGAGTGCCTATGAAATTGTATACCAGTGCGCGTACGGGATGGATTTTTGCCGCGTGCTGGGACCTGATGATTACTGTGAGATTGCCGATGAGGCGTTTGCCCTCTGTTATGAACAGCTGGACCGATATCAGGGGCTCAGCCAGTTCTCCGGCTGGGTAGGCGGGTACAGCAAAAACATTACCCGCACCCGCTGTCGGCAGGTGTTGACCGGCCTACGGTATCGCCGGCAGCTCTATGAAGTCTCCACCGGACGGATGCGGGATTGGGATCCCCTGTGGATCCTGATTCGTCTAGAGCGGTACTATTGTCTCTGGAAAGCCATCTCCGACATCTCTGAAACAAGCCAGCGGATTCTGGAGGCTCGGATTTTGGAAAAGCTGTCGCTGCGGGCCATTGCGCAGGAATTAAATCTGACACAGCGTGAGGTAAAAACGCGATATGAAGCCGCGTGCAATGTGGTCCGGACGCGCTTCCTGCGCTATTGCACGGAGAAAGTAGAGTTTTAAAGTGCAGGAATCCCAACTATTCATGCCGAAAGGAGTGCACCAAATATGCACAACGATAAAAAAGCGTATCAAGTTGATCGGACGCCGACAGAATTGCTCAGCGATCTGCTCGTCCAGTTAAAATTTTTAAGGCAGGAATGCCTCCATTACGATGCAGGAGACTGGTCTTACGGTGCGCAGATTGCGACCAAGCTCCGGCTTCTGCTTCACCAGACAAAATATTCTGATTCCCTGCTGGCCCAAATTACAAAGCGTTTTGCATTCAGCTGTCCGGATTTTCTCAGTCTGAGCACCGTGCGGGGCGAGCTGCCCAATAAAGGGAGGACCGATTTTGTTCGCTCCCCGCTCATTCAGTACCAGATGATTCACCAGCCAGAAGTCCCTCCGGTTCTGACGGTGCAGCCCCTGTCCCTGGAACCCGGAAAGCGATATGCCAAACGGGCATTCAAGACCTGGTGGGATGGGATTGACATTCTCTTGATTGACCGGCAGCACTTTTTGAGCCGTAAGGGCGTAGTGTGTCTGCTGGCAAACCAGGAGGGTGGCGCCCATGTCCAGCCCGGCATGGACGAAAAGGCGGCTTTGTTACGCCGGAGAGCGGCAAATTCCCTGCAGATTGCCGCCCCGCTGCCGGACGGGCAGACGCGGATATATACCGCCGAAATCGACCAGGTACTGGCAGCCGTTGTGCGCACCATTGCGGCGGAGACACTGTATACATTTGAGCATGCAATCCTGCCCCGCTGCCAAATCGCCCTTTCTGCAGATGAAAAAGACTGAAGCGGGTCCGGGAGCCGCGCCCCGGCGGCGTTGACTTTTCCGCTGCTTTCCGGTATGCTTTTGCTATCCTGATACAAAGGGGGCGCCGCGTATGTCGGACCTCACTTCCCTGTTCACAGACACGCTGGCCAAGTTCTCCTTCCGGGCGGTCCTCTCCGCCGCTGCCACGCTGCTGATCTGCCTGGTGGCCGTCCACCTGCTGGGCAAGCTGCTGCGGCGGCTGCTGGCCAGGACGAAGCTGGACGAGCGCATCCAGAAATACCTGCTGGCCGGGGTGAAGCTGATCCTCTATATCGTCACGGTGCTGATCGTGGCGGAGAGCCTGAATATTCCCATGACCTCCCTGGTGGCGCTGCTGTCCGTGGGGTCCCTGGGCGTCACCCTGGCGGCGGAGGACATCCTGGGCAATGTGGCCGGCGGGCTGGTGATCCTCTCCGCCCACCCCTTCTCCATCGGGGACTATGTAGAGGTCGGCGGCGTGGCCGGCACGGTCCATGAGATCAGTCTGAACCACACCAAGCTGGTGACCCCGGATGGGCATTTGGTGATGCTCCCCAACAAGGAGCTGGCCTCCTCCCAGATGACCAACTACACCGTATTGGGGCGGCGGCGGGTGGTGCAGCGGGTGGCCGCCTCCTACGACGCCCCCACGGAGACGGTGAAGGCCGCCTGCCGGCGCGCTCTGGAGCAGACGGAAAACCTGCTGGAGGACCCGGCTCCCACCGTCTACCTCACCGCATACAAGGAGAGCTCTATCGAGTACACCGTCTACTGCTGGGCTACGCCGGAGAACTGGTGGGGCGCGTATCTGGCTCTGGGGGAGCACCTGCGGGACGCCTTCCGGGAGTACGGCGTGGAGATGACCTACAACCACCTGAATGTCCACATCATAGAAAACCAAAGCTGACCGCGGGAGGCGCTCCAGGCGCCTCTGTATACAGCGACGCCCGGTCCGGGAAATCCCGGACCGGGCGCCGTCTTTTGGGGTAAATGCCGCAGAATGCCCTGCATGGGACACGGATGTGGTGGGTCTCCCCGCTCATGCGGTTGACTTCCGCCCGCAGCGTCATCTTATCCCGCTGCGAACGAGATGACCGGCGCTCAATACCTGCCCGCCCAGTCCGCCAGCAGCAACACCGGCAGCGCCCACAGCAGCAGGAACACCAGCAGGGCCAGAGGCGTCAGCAGATTATAGGCGCCTTGGAACACCATATAAAAGGACAGCAGCGTCCCGGCCACGCTGCCCAGCACGGACAGCGCCGTGGCCCGGCGCACAGCCTTGCACAGGCGGCGGCTGCCTACCACCGCTTCCGCATAGGGCAGCAGTCCTTCCCGAAACAGCAGGGCCCGGGGCATCCCCCGGTCCAGCTCCGCCTCACTGAAAGCCACCCGGTCCGTCAGACTGGGGAACTCCACCTTCACGCCCTTGTGAAACTTCCGCTTCAGCAGGGCCGGGGTGATGTTGGGATCCCGGGACGCCAGGATCGGCGTGATGCGGCTGCGGCGCATCATCCGCAGGGCGAAATCCACGTTCTCCGAGGGCTGGTACTTCACGGCAAACACTGCCGCCAGCTGCCGGTCCATGGCCAGGAAGATGCCGGTCCGCAGGTTGATGCCGCCGGGCAGGCGCACCTCCATCTTCCGCATGAAGGAGGCCGTGCCCAGCAATACCGACTCCCCCCGGATGGTGGCGGAGTAGCCGCCCTCCTCATAAAAGCTGAAATCGTCCACTTTCTCATAATGGCCGCCCTCGCTGCGGAGCAGGCCGTCAAACAACCGCTGAAGGCCGCAGTCCGCCGCCCGGGCCATAGAGGCGGCATAGGAGGAAACCCGGGACAGGTCCTCCCCGAACACCTTTACGCCGTTGAGCTGGATCGTACCCGGCGGGAACAGGTCTCCGTCCGTCAGGATCATGGCCCGCCTGCGGCTGATCTTCTCCGCACCGCACCAGCCCGCCACGGCGCACCCCGCCTTGTGAAAGTGCCGGGCCAGCCGGGAGAATGGCATCCCCCAGCACAGAGGCAGGGCAAAGGTGGTGCCTGCCCCCAGGATGGCAGACCAGTTCAGCAAAAAGTCGTCCCCCCGTTCCTGGCCCAGGGAGCTGAGCCCGGCAAACACGATGGAGGCCATCAGCACCACCGGCATCAGCGCGTTCTGCCACACGGCGGCGGTATTCTCCCGCAGGGCGGTGGTGTAGAAGCCGGGGACGGAACCCGCCTGCTTGCAGGCCCCCTTCTCCGTCTCCGTCACCAGATAAGGCGGCTCGTCATCCGTGGCGGCCATGCGGAAGGTGTCCCACAGTCCCCGGCTCTCCCGGGCTCCGCCCCACATGGCAAACACCAGGGCGAGGCACCCCACCGGGGCATAGCAGGGGACGGCGCTCCGCTCCGGCAGCACCAGCCGGGCCACACAGTCCGCCGCCATCACCACGGCGGAGACCACCGCCAGCAGCTCGCTGGTGCATCGCTTCTGCAGCAGCGAGCCGAACGCCTTGGCGAATACCTGCCGGGCCAGGACGGCCACCGCCGCAAGGCACGCCAGCAGCACACCGCTCTGGACGGCTGCGTCGCCGGTCCAGTAGCGGATCTCATAGCCGTAGGCCTCGATCCCCATAGGGATCACCGGCAGCAGCGAGATCAGTACCGCTGCCAGGATAGGGTGCTTGCGCCGCTTGGCCTCCGCCCGGTAGTCCGCCGCCGCCTCAGCCAGCTCCGGCTCCGGACCGATGGTGTCGATCTCCGGGATCTCCTCCGGCGCCTCCTCCGGTTCCGGCGGGGCGTAGAGCTCCTCCGTCTCCATCAGGCGCTTCCGGGAGAACAGGCCCCGCCGGGGCCGCAGCAGGGGCTCCTGAGCCTCCTCTTCCATCACCGCGTCCACGGTGCTGCCCACCACATCCTCCAGCGTGATGGGGTGGGGAGAGGGCGGCAGATCCTGCCGCAGCTCCTCCAGCAGGTCCTCCGGCTGGGCGGGCGGCTTTTGGGGCGGAGCTGTTTTTTCCGTCACCTGGGGGGCGGGACGCGGCCGCGCCTCCGTTTGCAGAGGCGGCTTCTTCGCGCCGCCCTCCGCCGGAGGGGCGGCCGGCTCCGTCTCCCGGCGGGCCTCCTGCTCCACGGCCTCCATAAGCCGCTGCTCCCGGCCTGCGCCGTATTCCGCCAGGATCTCCTCCAGGGAGAAGTCCTCCTCCAACGCCGGGACATCCGTGCCCCCGGTCAGACCGCTATCAAACTCTCTCTCGTCTTTGGAAGCCATGCTGCCCCTTTCCTCTCCGCTGTGTCCCCGGCCCTTCAGGCCATCCGCTGGCGCACCGCCTCATACAGCAGGATCGCCGCGGCGGCGGAGGCATTCAGGGAATTCAGCTTCCCCCGCATGGGGATACTCACCAAAAAGTCGCAGTTCTCGGCGGCCAGACGGGTCATGCCGTCCCCCTCGCTGCCGATGACGATGGCGGCGGGTCCCTTCAGATCCGCGTCGTACAGGGCCGTGGTGCCGTCCGCCGCCGTGCCGAAGACCCACACCCCCTGTTTTTTCAGATCCTTCAGCAGAGCGGGGATGTTGGGCACCCGGGCCACCGGCACGTGGGCCACCGCTCCGGCGGAGGTCTTGGCCACCACGGCGGTGAGGCCCGCGCTGCGGCGCTTGGGGATCACCACGCCGTGAGCCCCGGCGCACTCAGCGGTCCGGATGATGGCCCCCAGGTTGTGGGGGTCGGAGATCTCGTCGCACACCACCAGCAGGGGGGCCTCGCCCTTGTCCCGGGCGGCCTGAAGGATGCTCTCCACACTGACGTACTCCCGGACCGCCGCCAGGGCGATGACGCCCTGGTGGGCATGGGTGCGGCTCATGGCGTCCAGCTTCCGCCGGTCCGCCTCCACCACCACCACGCCCGCCGCCCGGGCTTTGGAGGCAATATGTCCCAGGGTCTTGTCCGTCTCTCCCTTCTGGAGGTAAATTTTGTCAATCGTCTCCCCTGCCCGCAGGGCCTCAATGACGGCGTTGCGCCCCTCGATGATGCCGTCGGCCTCGGCAGTCAGGTCCTGCTTTCTCCGTTCTTCCATAACTTCTCCCTCAATCTGAGTATTTTCGCATTCAAGAGGTAGTATAGCATAGGGGCGGGAGTCTGGAAAGTGGAATTCACAGAAAATTTATAGAAAACCGGTTCCTTGTCCTTGTAGGCCTGCGGCTTCTGTGATATACTTTATAAATCATTTTAAGGCTTCGGCACTGTCTGAAAACAGGGCTGGACGCCCCCGGGCAGCGGACCGCACCCCCGTCTCCGGCACAGGCGGGACCGGGGCGGTCCCGTTTATCCTCCGGGTATTGACAGGTTTTCCCCTGAAAGGAGTTCCATACATGAACCCAAACGACAATAAGAACAACAAAAACAACAAGCCCGGCGGCAACTGGCGGGGCGTGGCCTCTCTGGTGGGCTGGGCCCTTCTGCTGACGATCATCTTCAGCTATGCCAGCAGCGTCATCGGCAGCACTGGCCGCCAGGCCTCCTCCATCAACGTGGAATACGGAGAGTTCCAGGAGATGGTGGAGAGCGGCCAGGTGGCCCGGGTGGAATTCGACAACGCGGAGGATATCCTCCTGATAACCCCTGAGGAGGGGTATTCCTACACCGCTGAGGACGGCACCGTCTACACCAAGACGGAGGACGGCTACACTTATATGGACGCCGCCGGGCAGGAGCAGACTGCCCACCTGGAGCTGTTCACTGTCCGGATCCAGTCCAATGACGCCGTCATTGATTTCCTGAACGAGTATGGGGTGGAGGGCGTCGACAAGGAGTATCAGGCCCCGGTGAACCCGGTGCTGGCCATGCTGGTGAGCTACGTGTTGCCCTTTGTGCTGATCTTCCTGATGTTCTCCCTGGTCATGCGTTGGATGGCGAAAAAGGGCGGCATGGGAGGAATGGGCGGCATCGGCGGCGTGGGCAAGGCCAACGCCAAGGTGTATATGGAGAAGTCCACCGGCGTCACCTTCAAGGATGTGGCCGGCCAGGACGAGGCCAAGGAGTCCCTGACAGAGATCATCGACTTCCTGCACAACCCCCAGAAGTACACGGAGATCGGCGCGAAGCTCCCCAAGGGCGCGCTGCTGGTCGGCCCTCCGGGCACCGGCAAGACGCTGCTGGCCAAGGCTGTGGCCGGCGAAGCCAACGTCCCGTTTTTCTCCATCTCCGGCTCCGACTTCGTGGAGATGTTCGTGGGCGTGGGCGCCAGCCGCGTCCGGGACCTCTTTAAGGAGGCGGCCAAGGTGGCCCCCTGCATCGTGTTCATCGACGAGATCGACACCATCGGCAAATCCCGGGACAACCGCATGGGCGGCAACGACGAGCGGGAGCAGACATTGAACCAGCTGCTGGCGGAGATGGACGGCTTTGACCCCACCAAGGGCATCATTCTGCTGGCCGCCACCAACCGGCCTGAGGTGCTGGACCAGGCGCTGCTGCGGCCCGGCCGGTTTGACCGGCGCATCACCATCGACCGGCCCAACCTGGCGGGACGCATTGCCACGCTGCAGGTCCACACCCGCAACATCAAGCTGGCGGAGGACGTGAATCTGAAAAAGGTGGCCCTGGCCACTGCGGGCTGCGTGGGCGCGGACCTTGCCAATCTGGTGAACGAAGCGGCCCTGCGGGCCGTGCGGAAGGGCCGCAAGCTGGTGACCCAGGAGGATCTTCTGGCCGCCTTCGAGCTGGTCATTGCCGGCACGGAGAAGAAGGGCAGCGTCCTCACCGAGTTTGAGAAAAAGCTGGTGGCCTACCACGAGGTCGGTCACGCCATGGTGGCCTACAAGCAGAAAAACACCGAGCCGGTGCAGAAGATCACCATCGTCCCCCACACCCAGGGCTCTCTGGGCTACACCCTGCTGATGCCAGAGGAGGACAAGACCGAACTGCGCACCCGCGACGAGCTGATGGCCAAGATCATGGTCTCCATGGGCGGCCGGGCGGCCGAGGAAGTGGTGATGAACACCATGACCAACGGCGCCAGCCAGGATATTCAGGACGCCACCAACGTGGCCCGGAACATGGTGGCCATGTTCGGCATGAGCGACGAGTTCGGCATGATGGCGCTGGCCTCCCGCCGGAACCAATACCTGGACGGCGGCTACGGCATGGACTGCGCCCAGGATACCGCCGCCCGGATGGACCAGGCGGTGAAGGACATCCTGGACCAGTGCTACCAGCAGGCCGTGGAGGTCATCAAGGCCAGCCGGGAGGACATGGACAAGGTCGTGGCCTACCTGCTGGAGAAGGAGACCATCACCGGCGCAGAGATGGTGGCTATCATCGAGGGCCGGGACCCGGAGCTGGTGGAGAACCCCTACGCCTCCACCCGCGCAGAGGACAAGGCGTTCCGCCCCTCCTCTCCCGAGACCATTGAGGCCCCTGCCAAGAAGGTGCACATGATCTCCCAGAAGATCGAATCCCCCGAGGAGCCCGCCCAGGAGGGACAGCCGGAGAACCCGGTGTCCGATCCCTCCCCTTCCGGCGGAGACGCCCCCCAGGAGAGCGGTTCCACTCCGTCTGAGCCGCCCAAGGACACCCCGTGATCCCCGATCATCCCCGCGAGGCGCGCTGACCCCAGCGCGCCTCGCTTTTCCCATCGCCACTACATCAAAAAGGAGAATCGCCATGATCCGACTCGCCACCCCCGCGGACCTGTCTCAGGCCGCAGATATCTATGAGGAGATCCTGGACCGAGAGGCACAGGGCCCCGTCTATACCAACTGGCAGCGGGGCAAATACCCCACCATCGACACCGCCCGCCAGGCCCTGGAGGCCGGCACCTTCTACGTGGGCGAGGAGAACGGCGTCCTCTGGGGCGTGGTGAACCTGAACAGCGTCCAGCTGCCGGAGTACGGCGCCATCCCTTGGACCATCCCCGCCGCTGCGGAGGAGGTAGGGGTGATCCATACCCTGTGCATCCGTCCCTCCTGCTCCGGCCGGGGATATGCCCGACAGATGGTGGCCTTCTGTGAGGCGGAGGCTCGCCGCCAGGGCCGTACCGTCATCCGGCTGGACACCTGGGAGGGGAACCTGCCCGCCAACCGCCTGTACCCCTCCCTGGGCTACCGCTACGCCGGAACGGCGGAGTTCTTCTTCATGGGCTTTGTGCGGGAGAATCTCAACTGCTACGAAAAGGCCCTCTGAATCCATTGAGACGCAAGGGCTTTTCTCCTCTGCTAACCGTGGGTTGACAGATTTCCACTCCCCAGTTGGTGGCCTGGGGGCAGGCTGTCTGCTAGTCTGACGGCGAAAGGAGGCGAGGGATGTGACCATTGGGCAGCGCATCGCGCAGAAGCGGAAGGAGCTGGGGCTGTCCCAGGAGGCTCTGGGGAGCAAGCTGGGCGTCTCCCGCCAGTCCATCTACAAATGGGAGGCAGACTCCGCCCTGCCGGAGGTCGACAAGCTGATCGCCCTCAGCCGCCTGTTCGGCGTCTCTGTGGGATGGCTGCTGGGCGTGGAGGAACCGCCGGAGGCGGATGCCGCTCCTGCTGAAACAGGCGGCGGGCTGACAGAGGCCCAGCTGAAGATGGTGGAGGAGATCGCAGGCCGCTACATTGCCGCCCAGCCGTCGCCCCGGAAGCGCCGCCGCTGGCCTTGGGTGTTGGCGGCAGCGGCGCTGTGCCTGGTGCTGTTCCACCTCTTCGACCGTCTGGACCGAATGAACGGCCAGTATGTAAATCTGCAGAACAGCCTCTACCGGGTGGAGTCCAGTGTGTACGGCCAGATCGGCTCCCTCTCCAACCGGGTGGAGGAGATCTTGAAGGCCCAGAACAGCCTGGTGGCGGACTGCGGTGTGGAGCTGGAAGCCGTGGACCTTGCCGCCAACACCGTCACCTTCTCCGCCTATGCTGTCCCCAAGACCTATGTGGAGGGAATGGCTGTGGAGTTCCTGGCGGAAAACGGCGAGACTGCCAGCGACCGGCTGGGCAGTGTGGGAGAAGAGGGCCCCAACCAACGGTTCTCCGCCACACTCTCCATCCCCTTGACGGACCATATCACCCTCTCGGCGCTGCTGGTCCCGCCGGACGGCACCCGCCAGACCCAGCTGTTGGACCAGTTTGAGGGGCTGTACAGCGCCTCTCTGCCGCAAGTGGAGGTCAACAGCGATCTCATGTGGATGGATCTGGAGGACAGCACGCTGGTCCTGAATGCGTCCAGCCACGAGCGCTATGTTTATATCCGTGAGGTGACACCGGCTGATGCGTCTCTCACCGCGGCCGTGGCAAATATCCGGGTGGGCCTGTTCAAAAATCAGAAACTGGCAGCCTGGGCAGAGCCCTGTGAAAAGCCTGACAGCTTCCACGGCTTTGAAGAATTTGATTTTTACCAGCTGCCGGAGCTGCGCCTCTCCCTCACGCCTGCGGATACGGTACAGGTGGCTGCCGTGGTGACGGATATCTATGGACGGGTCACGGTCTCCCAGGATGTGCCCTACATTCTCGATGAGAGCGGAGATGCGCTGACTTGGCCAGACAGCAGTGAGACAGATCCCGATCCCGCCCACTGGCAGTACGGCGGATGACCGCCGCGCAAATTGTTTCCGGATTTTGAACATTTTGTGAATGAAATCATCCGTTTTTGACCAGTCTGTAAACAAAGTATGAAGCTTTCCCCCAGGCTGTTGACTTTCCCGGCTGGGGGCAGTATGATGAGCACAACAAGCAGGAAGCTTGTGACACACATCATTTTCCCTCTCCTTTCTCTATATCATACAGACGCCGGGGCGGTCCGAAAGGACCGCCCCGGCGCCGTTTTTCTGCTGTCCCTGCCCGATTATTGCTTTTTCATTTTTATCGAAAAACAATAAAAAATAATTGACAAACAATAACTACACGTGGTACGATACGGAAAAAGGGGGGAATTCCTATGCCGTCCAGCCGTCTCTGGCGTGTTCTGCTGGCGCTGCTGCTTCTGGCGGCCCTGTTCTGCGTTCCCAGTCTGGTGCTGACAGGCAGCGAATGGCTGCCGGAGCTGACAGGCGCGGTGGAGAACTATGTGCCCTTCTGGAAGGGGCTGCTTCGGTTCCTGATTTTCTGTGCCTGGTGCTGGGTGTGGCTCTGGACAGAGGGTTCCGCGCTCCAGATCCTGCTGGCGCTTCTCCTGCAGTTCTGCGGCATCTGGGCCTTGTGCCTGCTGCGTCCCCGTCCGGCCAGCCGGGCCCATTCTCACGCATAAGGAGGAAAGCGACCATGTCCAACAGTACTGTGCAAATACTCGCCCGGGTGCTCCGGGTACTGCTGATCTTCGCCCTACTGCTCAACGTCCTGGCTCTGCTGCTGGTTCCCGCCTCCGTCATGGTCAACGCGGAAAACCTCTTCGGCGGCGCCGGCACCTTTCTGCATGACCTGTTCCACCCGGAGGCGGACGATGTGACCGCCGCAGGCGTATCCGCGATTTTTCTCTCCTGGGTCTGGATATGGGGCGAGGGCGCCAACGCCCTAATCGCCCTGTTCTTGGTGATCTGCGGCATCTGCACCGCGCTGATTCTCCTCCAGGGGCTCCGGGTGCTGGGCACCATCCTCCAGGGTGCGCCGTTTTCCACGCAGAATGCCGTCAGCCTCCGACGGGCGGCTGTATGTTCCTTCTGCATCGCGGGAGCGGCACTGCTCCGGACGATCTGGGGGCTGTGGTTTTACCAGTCCCTCCGCCCCCTGGCCACCTACAACGCGCTCTTTGTGCCGATCTTCACCATGTTCGGCCTGCTGTGCCTGGTGATGTCCGCCCTGTTCCGCCAGGCGACGGAGATGAAAGCGGAAAACGACCTGACCATTTAGGAGGAGGCCCACGCCATGGTTCGTACTGCTGCCCAAAAAATCGCGGATGTGTTGATTTTTCTCTGCGGTTTCCTCATCTTTTGCGACATTCTGCTGCTTCCCCTGACACCGGCCCTGGCCTACTTCCGCTTTCAGAATCCGGCGTCCATGCGCTTCGACCACCTCCTGGCTGTTTTCGCCTACGACTTTGACGACGGGGTGGGAAATTTGCTGGAAATTATTTTGAAAGAGGCCTGGAAGTCCCCGGAGACCGCGGTCCTGGCTCTATTCCTGCTTTTGGCGGGCATCTGCGGCGCAGTGATCCTGGTCCAGGGCATCCGTCTGCTGGCCTCTGTGGCGGACGGCACGCCGTTCTCCCCGAAGAACGCCGTCTATCTCCAGCGGGCCGCCGCAGGCTGCTTTGTGATCGCCGCCGGCGCCCTGGGGCGGACCGCCTTCACCCTCTGCCGGGATGGCGCCGCCGCATTGCTGTCCTACACCGCTTTGTTCATCCCCCTCTTCACCATGGCGGGCCTTCTGTGCCTGGTGATGGCCGGGCTGTTTCACCGGGCAGCGGAGATGAAGGCGGAAAACGACCTGACGATTTGAGGTGACGGCATGATTGTAGTCAACCTGGACGTGATGATGGCCAAGCGGAAAATGTCCCTCTCCCAACTATCGGAGAAAGTGGATATCACCCTGGCCAACCTGTCCATTCTGAAAAACAACAAGGCCAAGGCCGTCCGTTTCTCCACGCTGGAGGCCATCTGCGCCGCCCTGGACTGCCAGCCGGGAGACATTCTGGAGTTCGTGCCGGACGAAGAGGCGGAACCATGACCGCCAGGCGCACGGCTCCGCCCCGCCAAAAGCGGGCCTGCATCTGCCGTCCCCGCATTTTCCCTGCTGGCGGCGCAGCTCTTCCCGCCCACGTTCTTCAGCGCCGCCTGGCCGGGAGTGGTATTGGTCCTCCTGCTGGGGTGGATCCCTGTGTCCTTCTGCCCCTGGTATCTCTGGGGATCCGCCTCTGGAGCCGGGCAGATCGCGGAAGATGGGACCCAGTGTACTGCGGGACATCTTCTGCGGATTGTATCCGGCGGCGGTCAGTCTGCCGATCTGCCCCGGAAGGCCGCCGGGGCCGTTGCGGTATCTCATAACGCCGTTTCGGATACTCCTTCTGATGCTGACGCGATAAAGGCTGCGCTTTTGGAATCTTTACTGTTGGAGGTTTCTCGCGATGTTTCAGCTTTCGCTGTTTACCGAGTTCGGCAGGCTGTGCAACCCCTTTGACTATGTTTTGGGGTTTACGTTCCTGCTGATGGCCTTTCACCTGCTCTTCCTGCTCTTCAATCTGCGGGAGCGGCAGCGGGTGAAGCTCTTCTGCCTGGGCAGCGCCTCGCTGGTCCTGCTGCTGCATATTGCGGCGCTGCGGCTCTCGTTCCAGTTCACCAATCTCACCTTTGACGCTGTGGAGACCGGCCCGGCGCCGGGCCTGCTGGCGACGCTGGGCAGCCGTACCTGGCTGTATCCACTCTTCCTCTACCTGCTTCTGCTGCCCCTGGTGTGTGTCCCGCCCAGGCAAGACAGTTCCCCGGACAACTCCGGTTTCCGCAAGGAGGTGGACGCATGATTGATGCCCCATTCTGCAATGCGGTCAGCCTGCTGACGGGCTTTACCGGCTGGGTGCTGGCGGTGTGGTCCTTTCTCCGTCCTGAGAGGGACCGCTCCGGCTGGAAGCTGGCCGGCGGCGGGATGGCCTGCGCCCTGGCCCTGCTGGCCCAGCTCTTCGCCGTGCAGCTGGAGACCGTGGCGGGTGATTTGGAAACGGCCCTGGTCCAGGCCTCCGGCGCAGCTATCGCCGGCCGGATCCTGTTTGTGATAACGCTGATCTTTGAAACCATGGCCGTGGTGAGCCACCACTTTGCCGCCAGAGACCGAACGTAACGTGCATTGACTGTCCCTGCTGTGGAGACAGCCCCAAAAAAGGAGAACCCATTATGAATGAACATGAAAAAGCCCTGCCGGCGGGAGGGCCGGCGAAGCTTACGCAAAATGCGGTGAAAATTTATGTGATCTCCTCCCGAGAGCGACTGCTTCTGCCGCTGGCCTTCTGCTTCTGTCTTCTGCTGGTGAACACGCTGCTTTGGAGCGGCCCCACCGCGGGACTGACCGCCTCCGTCTGCGTCTGGTACGGCCTGCTGGGGCTCTATCTGGGCCGCCCCCTGCTGAACACCTGGGAGAGCCGCGTTCTGCTGGCGGTGAATCTGGCCCTGGCCGCCACGCTGGCCCTGGGGTCCAACTGGTATTTCCGGGCGTGGAATCTGCTGGCCCTGCTGGCCCTGTTACCTGTCCACGCCATCGGCCTCTCCGGCGGACAGTTTCTGCCCTGGTGGCGCCCCTCCATGCTGTGGGAGCGGCTCTGTTTGCTGCTGTGGGGCCTCTTCGGCCATCTGGGGGCAGCATTGGCCACCGCCTGGCCTCAGAAAAAGGACGGCGCCGCCCGGCGGGTCCTGCCCCTGCTGCTGGGGGCGGCCGGCGCCCTGGCGCTGCTGGCGGTACTGGTGCCCGTTCTGGCCTCCGCCGACGCGCTGTTCGCCGCCGCCACGGCGGACCTGCGGGCCTTTGTCTCCCTCCACTTCACGGACGCGGTCTGGAAGGCCCTGCTGGCCAGCGTCATGACCCCCTTCCTCTTCGGTCTGCTGTACAGTCTCCGCCGCCCCACACCCCTGAAACGGACCGGAGCCGCAGCCCGCGGCGGGGTAGACGGCCTGGGCTTCGCCATCGTGCTGGCGGCGGTGGCGGCGCTGTACCTGCTGTTCCTGGGCGTCCAATCCGCCGGACTCTTCGGCGGAGCCGAGTACCTGGCCCAAAAGGGCCTTTCCTATGCCGAGTGGGCCCGGAGCGGTTTCTTCCAGATGGTGGGGGTGACAGTGGTGAACCTGACGCTTCTGCTGGCTGCGGTCCAGTGGTCCCGCCGGGAGGGCGGCGCTTGGCGGGCAGTCCGCCTCCTCTCCGCCCTGCTGACAGCGGAGAGCCTGCTCCTGCTCCTCTCTGCCGCCTGGCGGATGACGCTGTATGTGGATGTGTACGGCCTGTCCTTCAAGCGCTGCATGACCTACTGGGGCATGGGGATGATGGCGGCCTTTCTGCTGGCTGCGGCCTGGAAGGTGCGGCGGCCAGACTTCCGGTTCTGTCGGGTGGTGTTTCCCCTGGCCCTGGCGGGGTGGCTGGTCATCAACTGCGTGCCGGTGGACTACCTGGTGGCAAAGGATCAGGTGGACCGCTACCTCTCCGGGGAGAGCGGGGTGCTGGACGCGGAGTACCTGCTCTATGACCTCTCCTATGACACCCTGTCCCAGCTGGAGCGGCTGGACGGAGACATGGTCTGCACAGCGTATGGGGACTGGGACGCCATCGGTACGGCCCGCCTGTCCATCCTATTGGAACAGCGGCGGCAGGAGGCCCGAACAGACTGCGCCGACTGGCGGACCTGGAGCCTCTCGGCCTGGCTGGCCAGCCGGGGCGGCGCGTAAGGGGGCCGGGCATGAAGCGCTATCTGCGGCTGGCCGCCTGGTGCCTGGGGCTTGCGCTGGCCGTAACAGCCTGCGGCAGGGCGGGCCGGATCGTCCTCCCGGAGGCGGCGGAGGTCACTGCCATCCGGGTAACGGCAGGAGATGCGGTGACGCTCCACACGGACCGGGACTGGATCGGAGAATTTCTCCAACAGGCGGCAGAGGCTGTCTCCACCGGCATGGAGAGCGTGCAGGACGCGCCGGACCAAACCGGTGCGGTAAAGGTGGAGCTGGGCACCGGCGAGACGCCGGACTGGAGCGTTCTGTACGTCTACGAGGCGGACGGCATCTGCTGTTTGGAGCAGCCCTATACGGGCATCTACCAGGGGGACGAGGCACTTTGGACAGTTCTGGCGGCTGACGCCGCGCCGGAGGGGAGGAATCCACAGTGAACAGGCCGTCGGCCGGTTGGATCGTGTGCCTGCTGCTCTGCGGCATGTTGATCGCCGGGGTGTTCTATCTGATCGGCTACAAGGCCGCCTATGACCGGATGGAGAACACCGTGCCGTCCACGGTGGAGGTCTCAGTTGCATGGCAGAAGGTGAGTCCATGTGGAAGCTGATGGGCGGGCTGCTGGCACTGCCGGTCCTGCTGGTTCTGTCGGTCCTGATGATCTTCTGGGGCAGCGGCGATTATGTCAGAACCGTTCAGCTCAACTGGGAGCTGGAGCTCCCCGCCAGCGAGGGCTGTCTGTATGAGACCGACAGCGGCGCCAGCTTTAGCGGGGACGGGGAGCGGTATCACGTCCTGGCATACGCGGACGACAGCGGGCTGGAGGAAACCCTGACAGAGGAAGCTACGCCGGTCAGGTCCGCAGAAGTGCCAGTGACCGAAATCCTGGATCTGCTGGCCGTTCCGGCGGACCAGCGGCCCGATTTTTCGGACTGCCGCGGCTTCACGGCGGCGCACCCAACGGATGAACGCAACCGGCTGTACCTGCTGGTAAACAGCGCAGGTACCCGGCTGTATGTGGTGGAGTGCTTTTTTTGAGCAGAAAAACAGCGGCGGCCATGGGTTTCCATGGCCGCCGCTTGGCGGTTTCGCTTATTCCTCATCTCGGCCGTGGCCGCACCAGGGACAGACCGGCTGTGCTGCCGGAAACCATTTTCCGCACCAGGGGCAGGGCTGATCCCGCCGGGTCCCGCACAGGGGGCAAAAGGCATCGTCACGGGGATGCTCCTTGCCGCAGACCGGGCATTTGACCAGCTCCCCCGTACCGGGAACGTAGAAGGCGGCGGTGTCCACGTCTGTTGGTTCCGGCTCCACCGGCACATGTTTTTTCGGTTGAGGGAGAAAGTTGGTGCGGAAAAAGGCCAGTCTTCCACAGGCGGGGCAGCTGTATATATCCACCTCAATCCAGTCGGTGACGGAGGCAAAAAGGCCCGTCAGAGCCAGGCGCCTGCCCGCCTGCCAGAGGTCCATCTGCCCCCCGCACTGGGGGCAACCCACCGGCGTGTTCGGATTCATCTCCCGCACCTCCGCATGCTCACACCCGCAGGCTCTCCGGATAATCTCCCCTGGCATGGAGCTTGCGGAGCTCCTCCGCCACGATCTCCCGGTCCTCATGGTAGGTCATGCCGAACCACTTGTCCGCGGAGTGAAGGACGGACACCTCCAGCGCGCCCTTTTGCAGCTGATCCCCCACCATCACCGGCAGCAGGCACTCGGCCTTGATATTTTCCCCGGCCTCCGTGCGAAGGAAGTTTTCAAAGTACTCCCGCAGGGCGGGGAAGATGCTGGGGGCAAACCCCCAGAAGTTCATGGACACCACCGTCTCCGGGGACAGGTCCGTGTCCTCCGCCAGATCCCGCAGCGTGCCGTCGGGATACAGCTGGATCTTCAGTGCCTCCCGGACGGAGCGGAGCTTTCCGTCCTCCACCGCGCACACGCCGCGGGACACCGTGCCGTGGAGGCTGGCGGTATTCTTCAGCAGATACCCCACCATGGTGGCCTTTCCCGTCTCAGGCAGCTTCACCAGCTCGTCATAGATGGTGCGGTAGGCGTCGATGCCGTAATAGTCGTCGGCATTGATGACGCAGAAGGGCTCGTGCACCACATCCGCCGCGCACAGCAGGGCATGGACCGTGCCGAAGGGCTTGGTCCGCTCCGGCGGAATCCGGTAGAAGTCCGGCACGGAGGTAAAGTCCTGAAAGACATAGGCCACCTCCACCGGCGTGCCGTCCAGTGCGGTCTTCCTCGCCAGATAATCCCCGCACAGGCGGCGCATCATCTCCTCCATCTCCGGCTTGATGATGAACACCACCTTGCTGAACCCCGCCCGGAGGGCGTCGTAGATGGAGTACTCCATCAGGATCTCGTTGTGGGGCCCGATGCCGTCCACCTGCTTGCTGCCGCCGTAGCGGGACCCAAGGCCCGCCGCCATGATGACCAGTGAGACTTTCATTTGCTTCTCTCCTAAAGTTTTTGTGAATTTGCGCCTTGTTGCGCAACCATACGCTGTTCTTTTACCATACCCTATTTGCCGGATTTTTGCAACTGCTCTTGACTTTTTTCCTCTGCGGTCTATAATATGAAAACGATAATCATTTTCAGATTAAAGGAGGCATTGGATGCCATACAGCACCAAACAGCACCAGGCGGTGCTCCGCTGCCTGGAGGCCCGGGGCGAGACCGCCTGCACCGCCGCCGAACTGGCGGAGGACCTGCGTCGGGAGGGCTGCCCGGTGGGCCTGGCCACCATCTACCGCCAGCTGGAAAAGCTGGAGGCCGCCGGGGCGGTCCACAAGGTCAACACCGAGGAGGGCGCCCTGTACCAGTACTGCGGCCGCCAGTCCCAAGGCCACCGGGATTGCTTTCTTCTGAAGTGTGAGCGCTGCGGCCGCATCCGCCATGTGGACTGTACCCGCCTGCAGAACCTGTACGACCACCTGGAGCGGGAGCACCACTTCCGCATCGATCCCCGGGGGACGCTGTTTTCCGGGGTGTGCGACGTCTGCGCCGGAGAGGAGGACCACCATGGAGCCCAATGAGCTGATCGTCTGCCGGGACGCGTCCCTGGGGTATGAGGGTCAGAGCGTCCTGGCCCACCTGGATCTCACCATCCGGGCGGGGGACTACCTGTGCATCGTGGGGGACAACGGCTCCGGCAAGTCCACGTTGCTGCGGGGCCTGCTGGGGCTCCTCTCCCCCCAGTCCGGGGAGATTCTCCGGGCGCCGGAACTGCGGCAGGGAGCCGTGGGCTATCTGCCCCAGCAGACCCGGGCCCAGCGGGACTTCCCGGCCACGGTGTATGAAGTGGTCCTCTCGGGCTGCCTGAACCAGAAGGGGCTGCGGTTCTTCTACACCGCCGCCCAGAAGTCCGCGGCATTGATGAACATGGGCAAGCTGGGGATTCTGGAGCTGAAGGACCAGAGCTACCGGGATCTCTCCGGCGGCCAGCAGCAGCGGGTGCTGCTGGCCCGGGCCCTGTGTGCCGCCCGCAGCCTGCTGATCCTGGACGAGCCCATTACCGGCCTGGACCCCGCCGCGGCCCAGGATCTGTACAAGACCCTCTCCTACCTGAACCGGAAGGAGGGCATGGCGGTGGTGATGGTGACCCACGATCTGAGGGCCGCCCTGCGCAGCGCCCGGACGGTGCTGCACATCGGCCACAGCAGCTACTTTTTAGGCACAGTCAAAGACTATCTGGCCTCCCCCCAGGGGCGGCGGTTTCGGGAGGTGGAGGAATGAGCCTGACCTTGATGCTGACCTATCCCTTTATGCAGCGGGCCCTGATCGCCGGGACGCTGGTAAGCCTCTGCGCCGCGCTGCTGGGAGTCCCCCTGGTACTGAAGCGGTACTCCATGATCGGCGATGGCCTCAGCCACGTCTCCTTCGGCGCCCTGGCCATCGCCGTGGCCCTGGGGTTCACTCCCCTCTACTTCTCCATCCCCGTGGTGATCCTCGCGGCGTTCTTCCTGCTGCGGCTGGCCACCAATCCCCGCTGGAACAGCGACGCGGCCATCGCCGTCATGAGTGCGTCGGCCCTGGCCGTCGGCATCATCGTCATCTCCCGCACCAGCGGCATGACCACGGATGTGGACAACTACATGTTCGGCAGCGTCCTGGCCATGACGTGGGCGGATGTGGCCCTGTCTGCGGTACTGTCCCTTGCGGTGCTGGCCCTGTTCGTGCTGTTCTACCACAAGCTCTTCGCCGTGACGTTCGATGAGAGCTTCTCCCGGGCCACGGGGCTGCGGGTGGACTGGTACAACACCCTGCTGGCCATTCTCACCGCCCTGACCATCGTGCTGGGGATGCGGATGATGGGTGCCATGCTGATCTCCTCCCTGGTGATCTTCCCGGCGCTGACGGCCATGCGGCTGTTCAAGAGCTTCCGGGGCGTGGTGGTATGTGCCGCCGTTACGTCGGTGTGCTGCTTCTGCGCGGGACTCATGGCCTCCTGGACGCTGTCCACGCCGGTGGGAGCCTCTGTGGTGGCGGCAAATCTCGCGCTGTTTCTGCTCTCCTGTGCTGCCGGCTGGCTGCGCAGGCGCTGAAAACCGCCGGATCTGCGGCTGTGCCGTATATCCGGCGGATTTTTTTATACAATATTAGAAAAGAATCTGGCAGAAAAGGCTTGCGCTTTTCCAGTATCTGTGCTATGATGCGTATGTTAGAAGAGTAAGGTATGTGGAGTGGGCTGCGGGGTCCGCTCTTTTTCTTGACCTTTTTCGGTCAGGCAAACTCTGCTTAAACTTCCAAAAGAAGGGAGTCCTCCCATGAAAAAGATCACTGAACTGACCGCGGAACTGGCCGCTCCCGCTATCGCGGAACAGGGCTGCACCCTCTGGGACGTGGAGTACGTCAAGGAGGCCGGCACCTGGTATCTGCGCATTCTGCTGGACAAAGAGGGCGGCGTGGACATTCTGGATTGTGAGGAGATCTCCCGGAAGGTCAGCGACCTGCTGGACAAGGCCGACCCCATCGAGGGCAGCTACACCCTGGAGGTGGGCTCCGCCGGTGCCGAGCGGGCGCTGAAGCGGCCCTCCGATTTTCAGCAGTTTCTGGGCAGCCCCGTGCTGGTGAAGCTGTACCGGGCCCGGGAGGGCCGGAAGGAGTTTGCCGGCTATCTGAAGGGCTATGACGAGGCCACCGGCGATGTCACCGTCACCGTGGGCAGCCAGGATCTGGTCTTCCCCAAGAAGGAGACTGCCCTTATCCGCCTGCGGGTGGAATTTTAACCAATCACCGTCCCGACAAGACGTATTTTATCAACAAGGAGAATCAGCAACATGAAAGGCAAAAAGCAGAAGGAGCCCGTAGGCTTCAATCCCGCGGAAATCTTCGCGGCACTGGCTCTGCTGGAGAAGGAGCGGGGCATCCCCCAGTCCTTCATGATGGAGAAGATTGTCCAGGCCCTCACCACCGCCTACAAGCGGGACCACGCGGATGTGGAGAACGTCATCGTGGATGTGGACGAGGCACACCAGAACCTGAAGATGTTCGTCCAGAAAAACGTGGTGGAGGAAGAGGACTACGTGGACCCCGCCAACGAGATGCCCATTGAGGAGGCCAAGAGGCTCTCCGCCAAGTACGAGGTGGGCGACATCGTGAACATCCCTGTGGACACGGTGGAGTTCGGCCGCATCGCAGCAGGCAACGGCAAGCAGGTCATCATCCAGGGCCTGCGGGAGGCCGAGCGGGGCCAGGTGTATGATGAGTTCAACTCCAAGCAGCATGAGATCCTCACCGGCGTAGTCACCCGTGTGGATCCCCGCAACGGCAATGTGTCCCTGCGGATCGGCACCGGCACCGACTCTACCGAGGCGCTGCTGATGGCCGGTGAGCAGGTCCCCGGCGAGGATCTGACCGAAGGCATGCATGTGAAGGTCTATGTGGTGGAGGTTCGCCGGTCCACCCGCGGGCCCCAGGTGCTGATCTCCCGGACCCATCCGGGCCTGGTGAAGCGCCTGTTCGAACTGGAGGTCCCCGAGATTTATGACGGCACCGTGGAGGTGAAATCCATCGCCCGTGAAGCCGGCAGCCGCACCAAGATGGCCGTGTGGTCCAACGACGAGAACGTGGACCCCATCGGCGCCTGCGTGGGCCCCAAGGGCCAGCGTGTGGGCAGCATTGTGGAGGAGCTGCGGGGCGAGAAGATCGACATCGTCAAGTACAGCGAAGACCCGGCCCAGTTTATCGCCGCCGCCCTGGCGCCTGCCGACGTGGTGGATGTGTGGATGGCGGACGAGGGCAAGGCCTGCCGCGTCATCGTGCCGGATGACCAGTTGTCCCTGGCCATTGGCAAGGAGGGACAGAACGCCCGCCTGGCGGCCCGCCTCACCGGCTACAAAATCGACATCAAGCCGGAGAGCTATCACGACGAGGAAGAGCCCCCTGCCGGGGGCGCCCCGGAGGCCGCGGACACGGCGGAAGCGTCCGCTGTGGAGCCCGTGGACGCGGAGTAAGATCAGTTTATCAGAAAGGCGGCCTATGAGATGCCGAAAGTGAAGAAGATTCCCCAGCGGCAGTGCGTGGGCTGCCGGGAAATGAAGGATAAGAAGGCCTTGCTGCGGGTGGTCAAGGCCCCGGACGGCACCGTGTCCCTGGACTTCGGCGGCAAGAAGCCCGGGCGGGGCGCCTATGTGTGCCACGACGTGGCCTGCCTGCAGAAGGCCCGGAAAACCCGGGCCCTGGAACGGGCCTTTGACACCGCCATCCCGCCGGAGGTCTACGACGCCATGGAGGCAGAACTGCGAGGTGCGGATGGACCGGCTTAACATTCTGTCCCTGCTGGGTCTCAGCCTGCGGGGCGGCCGGTTGGCCGTGGGCGAGGAGCCGGTAGAGGCCGTGGCCCGCGCCCGGGACGCCCGGGTGCTGCTGCTGGCCGCCGACGCGGCGGAGGGCACCCGCCGCCGGTGCGAGCACTTCGCCCAGGCCGGTGACTGCCTGTGGCTCCAGCTCCCCTTCACCAAGGCGGAACTGGGCCGGGCCCTGGGCCGGACGGCCGTGGCCATCGCCGCGGTGACGGACGTGGGACTGGCCGCCGCCCTGCTGCACCGGCTGGCGGAGCTGGATCCGGAGCAGTACGCCGACGCGGCGGACCGGATGGATGTAAAGGCCCGCCGGGCCGCGGAGCGCCGGGCGGAGCAGGCGGCCCATGAGAAGAATCTCCGCCAGGGCAAGCGCCGCCGAAAGGCGCCGCCTGCACCAAAGGCGGCCAAACCTCCGGCGGAAATGCCACCGGAGCGTGCGCCAGACGGGAACCGTCCCCGCGGCGCAAAGCCATACCGATCCCGTCCCCCCAGGGACGCTCGCCCCAAGCCGAAGGCACAGGCGCGGCCATACGCCAACAGCCGCCCGGTGAAAAAGGGCAAAGGCTCCTTCCGCAAGAAAAAGGAAGGCTGACGGACCGCGCCGCCGCGGCATGTGTCCGCGGCAGCTATTTGAAAAAATTTCCCAGCCCTCGGGTTGGAGCAGAACGAGGTGTTTCTATTGGGTATTGAGAAATACAGAGTCCATGAGGTGGCGAAGGATTTCGGCCTTCCCACCAAGACCATCACGGAGATCCTGACGAAATACGCCGAGACTCCCAAAAACCACATGCAGGCGCTGACAGATCAGGAGCTCTCTCTGATCTTTGAATACCTGACGCAGCACAATCCGGTCTCCAGCATCCAGGTGATCTTCGCCGACACCTACAAGGAGGAGCCTGCGAAGGAACCAGCCACCAAAAAGCCAGAGCCCGCCGGCAAGGCCGCCGCGCCCGCCCAGGGCCAGCAGGTCAGGCAGTCTGTGCCTGCCCAGAGCGCGCAGAGCAGCCAGGGTGGCCGGCAGCAGCCCCAGCAGCAGAACGCCGCCTCCAAGCCTGCGGCGCAGCAGCCGGTGTCCCGGGTGCCCCAGCGGAAGATCGTGGACACCCGCAAGGGCGGCGACGTGAATCTGGCCAAGTATGATGAGCGGCTGGAGGATCTGGGCGGCGAGCGGGGCGCTCGGATGCAGCGGCAGCAGCGCAGCGGCAAGGAGAAGATCCGCACCAACAACCAGCGCCGGGGCGGCATGACCTTCTCCAACAAGCGCAAGCAGGACGAGGCAGAGCGGATGCGCAGGCTCCAGCTGGAGATCGCCAAGAAGGCCCCTGTGAAGGTCATGATCCCCGATGAGATCTCCGTGGGCGAACTGGCCAGCCGCATGAAGAAAACCGGCGCAGAGGTGGTCAAGTGCCTGATGAAGAACGGCATTATGGCCTCCCTCAGCCAGATCATTGACTTCGACACCGCCGCCATCATCGCCGAGGAGATGGGCTGCAAGGTGGAGAAGGAGGTTGTCGTCACCATCGAGGAGCGGCTGATTGACGACCACGAGGACAAGGCGGAGGATCTGGTGCCCCGGGCTCCCGTGGTGGTGGTCATGGGTCACGTGGACCACGGCAAGACCTCCCTGCTGGATACCATCCGCCACACCTCTGTGGCGGCCGGAGAGGCCGGCGGCATCACCCAGCACATCGGCGCCTATCAGGTGCAGGTGAACGGCAAGCCCATCACCTTCCTGGACACGCCGGGCCATGAGGCATTCACCTCCATGCGGGCCCGCGGCGCCATGATTACGGACATTGCCATTCTGGTGGTGGCAGCGGACGACGGCATCATGCCCCAGACCGTGGAGTCCATCAACCATGCCAAGGCCGCAGGTATCCCCATCATCGTGGCCATCAACAAGATCGACAGGGAGAACGCCAACCCGGACCGGGTGCTTCAGCAGCTGACGGAGTACGGCCTGGTACCAGAGGACTGGGGCGGCGACACCATCTGCTGTAGGATCTCCGCCAAGCAGAAGATCGGCATCGAAAACCTGCTGGAAATGGTGACCCTCACCGCTGAGATGGCGGAGCTGAAGGCCAACCCCAACCGGTCTGCCAAGGGCACCGTCATCGAGGCCCGGCTGGACAAGGGCCGGGGCCCCGTGGCCACTCTGCTGGTGCAGAACGGCACACTGAAGCAGGGCGACATCATCATCGCCGGCACCGCCGTGGGCCGTGTCCGGACCATGATGGACTACAAGGGCGCCCGTCTCACCCAGGCCGGCCCCTCCGTACCCGTAGAGATCGCGGGCCTCTCCGAAGCGCCCTCTGCCGGCAGCCCCTTCTTCGCCGTGGCCGACGAGCGCATGGCCCGGGAGCTGGTGGAGCAGCGCAAGGCCGAGGAGAAGGCCAAGGCCGCCGCACCGGTGCAGAAGGTCTCTCTGGAGAACCTGTTTGACCAGATCCAGGCCGGCGAACGCAAGGAGCTGGCCCTGATCGTCAAGGCCGACGTCCAGGGCAGTGTGGAGGCGGTGAAGGCCTCTCTGGAAAAGCTGTCCAACGACGAAGTGACCGTCCGTGTCATTCACGGTGGCGTGGGCGCCATCAACGAGTCCGACGTGATGCTGGCTGCCTCCTCCGGCGCCATCATCGTGGGCTTCAACGTCCGGCCGGACGCCGCCGCCCGGGACGGCGCGGTGCGCCAGAACGTGGATATGCGGATGTATCGCGTCATCTATGACTGCATCGATGAGATCGAGGCGGCCATGAAGGGCATGCTGGCCCCCAAGTACCGGGAAGTGGTGCTGGGCCACGCGGAGGTCCGCCAGACCTACAAGGTCTCCAGCGTGGGCACCGTGGCCGGCTGCTACGTCCAGGACGGCAAGATCGTCCGTAGCTGCTCCGTCCGGGTGGTCCGGGACGGCATCGTGATCCACGAGGGCTCTCTGGCCTCCCTGAAGCGGTTCAAGGACGACGCCCGGGAGGTCGCTGAGAACTACGAGTGCGGCCTGACCGTGGAGAAGTTCAACGACATCAAAGAGGGCGATATCATCGAGGCGTTTACCATGGAGGAGATTCCGCGGTAATGTGCTGGGCCTGACGCTGTATACCGCCTCTCCGCCGCCCTTTCGGGTCGCAGAGCGGCCCCGCACGGCAGTGCGCCCAAGCGTGCCGCGGTTGGCTCTGCCCGCCGAGGATGTCTGATTCAGAGTTCCTGTGAAACCCATTTCATGGGGCGTGCGGTATCATCGAGGTGTTTACCATGAACAGCTTCCCCGGTAATGGGCCTGCCTCATCAGATCGCAATCATCAACCATACTTGCAATAGCCGGCAGGGCGGGCGTAAACGCCCGCCCTGCTTTTTCAGAAGGAGCGCCTATGAGCCGCGTGATCCTGCTTTGCGCCGATCATCCCCTTCCGCTGTATGCCGCCCAGACCCGCCGGGTCTATTTCCACCGCGGCGTGCGGTATGAGGAGGAAGGATTTTCTGTTCAGCCCCATGTCTACTACCGCCCTGCGGTGGACAACCTGGAGCTGTCCATGAAACCCCATCGCTATGAGCTGGACCTGCGTGCTACGGAGCAGGACGCCGCCCTGCTGCGGGACTATCTGCGGCAGAGCTGCATTCCCGGTGAACAGGTGGAGCTGTGGAACCTGTGGGTGAGCGATATCCGGGTCCGGGCCTTTCGCCTGACGGGCCCGCTGGCAGATCTGGACGCCGACGCCCTGGTGCAGATGGAGGAGCGGGAGCAGACCTGCATTACCCTGACCATATAAGCGCTCCAACCAAGCGCAATTCCAATGAACTCCCATAAGGAGGTATCTCTCTATGCCAAGCAATCGAATCGGCCGGATCAACGAGGAGATCCAGCGGGAGCTGGCGGACCAGCTCCGCCGTCTGAAGGACCCCCGTGTCTCCCAGGTGGGTATGGTATCCATCACCCGGGTGGACACCACCAGCGACCTGCGATACGCCCGGGTCTATATCAGTGTTCTGGACAAGGACCAGGAGAAAGACGTGCTGAAGGGCCTGAAATCCGCCGGCGGCTTCCTGCGGCGGGAGCTGGGACGGGCCCTGCAGCTGCGATACACGCCGGAGCTGCAGTTCATCGCCGACGACTCCATCCAGCACGGCGCCCACATCCTGGAGATCCTGCGCCAGGTGGAGCGGCAGGATGAAGCCCGGGACGACCCGGACGCCGGCGAAACGGAGGAATGAGCATGCTGACGGTCCCCCAGACCGCGGCGCTGCTGCGGACCTTTGACAATATTCTGATCCTCACCCATGTCCGCCCGGATGGGGACACGGTGGGCTGTGCCGCAGCCCTGTGCGCAGGACTGCGGTCTCTGGGCAAGGCGGCGTTTCTGCTGCCCAATCCGGAGCTGACAGACACCACCGCCCCCTATTTCCGCCCTTACGAGGCGCCGGAAGGCTTCACACCGGACAAGGTGGTGTCCACGGACATCGCCACGGTGGGCCTGTTCCCGGAGAACGCCAGACCATACGCGGAACGGGTGGATCTGGCCATTGACCACCATCCCTCTTTTGAGTCCTTTGGCCGAGAGAATATCGTCCGGCCGGAAGCCGCCGCGTGCGGAGAGCTAATCTACGACATTCTGTCCGATCTGGGCCCCATCACGCCGGAGATGGCCCTTCCGCTGTATGTGGCCGTCTCCACGGACACAGGCTGCTTTGCCTACGCCAATACCACTGCCCAGACCCATGCGGTGGCGGCCGCGCTGCTGCGGACCGGCATCGACTATCAGACCGTCAACAAGGTGTTCTTCCGCACCAAGAGCCGCAGGCGGATGCAGCTGGAGGCCGCCATCCTCAACGACTGTACGTTTTACGACCGAGACCGGGTGGCGGTGCTGTCCGTGCCCCTCTCCCTGATGGCGCGGATCGGCGCCTCGGAAACGGATGCGGAGGACCTCTCCGCTCTGGGTCCCCAGATTGAGGGCGTGGACTGCGCCATCACCATGCGGGAGCTGCGGCCCGATGTGTGGAAGATGTCCCTGCGGACCGGTCCCCGGATTAATGCCACGGAGGCCTGCCGGCTGCTGGGCGGCGGCGGCCACGCGGCCGCCGCAGGCTGCACGGTGGAGGCCCCCTGGGCTGAGGCCAGGGAGCGAATCCTGGCTGCCGTGGCGCAGGTGGCGCCGGACTATCAGCGCTGAGCGGGCCGCGTTCTGCTGCCCTTGAGGAGGTTTTTATGCCCAGTGGTATCCTGATTATCGACAAGCCCGCCGGTTGGACCAGCATGGACGTCTGCGCCAAGGTGCGGGGCATCTTCCACGAAAAGCGGGTGGGACACGGCGGAACGCTGGACCCCATGGCCACCGGGGTGCTGCCGGTCTTTGTGGGGCAGGCCACCCGCGGGGTGGAGTTCGCAGAGAACGGCCAGAAGGAATATGTAGCCGGTCTGCGGCTCGGCCAGGTGACGGACACCCAGGACGTCACCGGCACCACGCTGGAGACCCGTCCCGTCACGGCGGATCGGGCAGCACTGGAAGCGCTGCTGCCCCGCTTTCTGGGAGAGCAGGACCAGATCCCCCCTATGTACTCCGCTGTCAAGGTAGGCGGGCAGAAACTCTACGACCTGGCCCGGAAGGGACAGGTCGTGGAACGGAAGCCCCGCCGCATCACCATCTACGAGCTGGAGCTACTGGCCCAGGAGAGCGCAACGGACTACCTGCTCCGCTGCCGCTGCTCCAAGGGCACCTACATCCGCACCCTCTGCCATGACATCGGCCGACAGCTGGGCTGCGGCGGGACGCTGTACGCCCTCCGCCGCACCATGGCGGCCGGCTTCAGGTTGGACCAGGCAGTGACGCTGGAGGCAGTCCAGGCACAGGGTACAGCGCTCCTGCTGCCTACGGACAGCCTCTTCGCAGAGTACCCGGCCCTGCCTCTGACATCCGGCCTGCTGGAGAAACGGGTCCGCTGCGGCAATCCCATCCCCCTGCCGGGCACACCGGACGGCATCTACCGCGTATACAGCCGGGACCGGCAGTTCCTGTGCCTGTCCCGGGCTGCGGGCGGAACGCTGACGTCCATCAAGAATTTCTTTGGAGCGTAAACCATGAAAGAACGAGTCATTGCCCTGGGCTTTTTTGACGGAGTCCACCTGGGGCACGGCGCCCTGCTGCGCCGGGCCGCTGAGGAGGCCGCCCTGCGGGGCTGTACCCCCGCGGTATTCACCTTTGACCGCCCGCCGAAGGAGGTGGTCACCGGCGTCCCCTGTCCCCTCATCAACTCCCCGGAGGACCGGCGGGACCTGGTGCGGCGGCTGTACCGCATTCAGGACGTGCTGATGGTCCCCTTTGACCGCGAGATGATGACCACGCCCTGGGATGACTTTATTGTCCGGATCCTGGTGGGCCGCTACCACGCGGTCCATCTGGTGGCGGGACACGATCACCACTTCGGCCACAGGAACCAGGGCACACCGGAGCTGCTGGCGCAGAAGTGCGCCCAGCTGGGCCTGGGCTGTGACATCATCCCCAAGGTGGAGGTAGCAGGCATCACCGTCAGCTCCACCTACATCCGCCGGTTGGTGGAGCTGGGGCAGATCAGCCGGGCCAACCGCTTCCTGGGCCACCCCCACACCCTGACAGGCACAGTCCGCCACGGCCGGGGCATCGGCTCCTCCCAACTGTTCCCCACTGCCAACCTCGTCATTCCGCCTCATGTGCTGGTGCCGAGCCACGGAGTATACGCCACCCGGGCCACACTGGAGGACGGCTCCTGCTACGCCGCTGTCACCAACGTGGGCACCCGCCCCACGGTTCAAAACGGCTCGGACATCACAGTGGAGGCCTGTCTCCTGGACTTCCAGGGGGACCTGTACGGTAAACAGCTGCGGCTGGAGTTTTATGAGCATCTGCGCCAGGAGGTGCGCTTCGACTCCCTGGACGCCCTGCGGGCCCAGATCCAGTCGGATGCAGACGCCACCCGGACCTATTTCGCAGACGGGGTCCCCACCTTCCCTGCCCTTTGATCCTCCATGAAACAGCGCGGAGTCCGGAATCGGACTCCGCGCTGTTTTCAGATCAGCCACACCGTCAGCCACACCAAGCCGATCCCGGCAGCGCCCATCAGGGTGTAGACCGCCGGGGAAAGATCCCGCCAGATCCGGCTGAACCGCCCATGGTCTCCGCCGGCATAGTTTCGCGCCACCCGGCGGGCCTCCTCCACCAGCTCCCGGGCGGTGACGCCCTCGCCGGCCGCATCGTTCCGCACGATGAAGATCGCCTGCTCAAAAAAACGCTGGTCCGGGGAATCCACCACCACGACCCGTCTGGAAATGCCTTTCACCATCCGCTTTACGCCTCCTGCCTCTCACAGAATTTAGATGGTTCCATTTTGTCTCAGCGCGGGAAAATTTATACCGCCTCTCACACCTTTTTCACACCGCTCTCCCGGCTGAGATACAGCACCTGAACCCCGCAGTCGTCCTGAAGATTCTCCCGCCGGACGCTCTCGCTGAGGATCAGTCCCGCCAGGGTCTGCGGATCCTCTCCATCCCAGCCGGCCAGCAGGTTTTGAAGCCATTCGTCCCGGCCCGGGTCTGCCACCCCGTCGCTGACCATTACTGCAAAGCTTCCCGGCTCCAGCGTGGCACGGGTCACATCCGGAGCCGCCGCCCCGCCCCGCAGACCCGCCGGCAGGGTCCCGCCGGTGATCCGCCGGACAGTGCCCCCCTTCTTCACATAGCTGGGGGCCGCGCCGTATTTGAAGAAGGCCGCCTCCCCCGTCTCCGGTCTGCAGGTGATGAGATCAATGGTGGTGAAGCTTCCGGTCTCCGCGCCCCGCAGGGCCATGGCTGCGTTCAGGGTCTTCATGGCCGCCTCCGGCTCGATGCCCGCCTGCAAAAACTGCTCCAACAGACGGCAGGTGAGGGCGGACTCCCGCCGGGCTGCCTCTCCGCTGCCCATGCCGTCCGCCAGCAGCAGGCACAGGAGGCCCCCCTCCGTGCGGAAGGAGACCACCGTATCCCCACAGACCGTCTCCCCCTCCTTGGGCCGCAGGGCCGCGCCAATGCGGCAGAGATCCGCCTCCCCTGCTGTGGCACGGACCTCCCCCAAACCGGCAGCGGTGGCGGTCAGCAGTTCACTGAGCTGGGCGTACTGGCCCCTGGCGCTGCGGCGGGTCTCCTCCAGCTGCCGCCGGTACTGCCGCCGCAGCAGGAATGCAGAGAGCTCCCCATTGACGGCGGTGAGAAAGTCCGGCAGGTGGATGCACCGGTCCGCGAAGTAGCTGGGAAAGTCCTTGGCCAGCGCGCGCCCCCGCTCCAGCAGGAAGGGCGTGGCGTCGTTCAGGGCGTTGAAGGTGCCGGTGTACTCCTTCTGCCAACAGAGCTCGCACAGGGCGCAGCCCCGGCACACCTTTTCTGCCGCCCGGTCAAAGACCACCGCCGGGTTCTCCTCCGTGGACACCGGGGCCGCCCTGCCCATGCTGTCGTACAGGGCCCGCAGAGCGGCGGCCATCCGGGTCAGCTGGGCGCGCATCCCCTCCAGCGCGGCGGGAAACTCCGGTGTCTCTCCCCGCATCACCCGCTTGCCGCCGAAGGCTCGGCCCGGCAGCATCAAAAACAGGACCGCTCCCACCGCGGCCTCCGGCAGCAGGGGCGTGGAGAGGCCCGCCGGCAGGGCGGCCAGAGCCGCCGCTCCCCAGAATGCCAGCGCCGCCCAGATCCGCCTTCCGCTACTGCGGCTCCCAGCCAGAAGGCCCGCCAGACCATAGGCCGCCCCGAAGAGGACGCCGCCCCGGCCGGAACAGAAGTCCGCCGCCAGGCCCGCCCCCAGTCCGGCGGCTACCCCGGTCATGGCCCCCCGCTGATAGGCGGTGTAGGCCAGCAGCAGACACAACAGTGAACGCCCCACGGAGACACCGGCCAGTTCTACGTCCACCAGCGCCAGCAGAATGGAGCCTGCCAGAAACAGCAGACTATCTGGCTCCGGCCGCTCCCCTCCGGCCTGCAGCAGGGGCTGATAATACCATGCGGAGATGCCTACCAGGGCCGTTGCCGCAAGGCAGGGCGCCAGGTTTCGCAGGGGGGACAAGGACTGGAGCACGTAGATGCCGCTCACCGCCAGAAACAGTCCCGCCCCTGCCAGAGGGTGAAACAGCGGTCCCTCCAGCAGCTTCAGCCCCTGAAAGGCCGCCGCGGTGGTAAAGATCAAAATCGCAGCGGCCAAAAAGGGCAGCGCACCGGAAAAGTCCAGAAACAGCACCGCCCCCACGCCAGCGCCCAGCAGGGCGGCGATCCCTCCTGCCCCTGGCCCACAGGCCGCCACGCACCCCAGGGCAAAGGGCGCGTAATCCCCCGGCGTCTGGGTGGCGGTCAGCGCCGCCGCCAAAAAAAATCGGATGCCCCAGGCCAGCAGCTGTGCCGGCTGGTGCCGGCTCCATATCATGTCCCTGTGCCCCACAGCTTGTCCCTCCTGTATTCCGCCGTGAAGTCCACGGCCTCTTTGGTTTTTTCCACTATTTTACAGGCTGTGTGGAAAAAATCCCGTCGGGAAAAGAAAGCCGCGCCATTTCCGGGCTGGATGCCCATAGTGGACTTTTACGGCCGGATATGGTATGATAAACTATCATGTTTTCATTGGAAAGGACGGCCCGCCTTGAACATCGGCACGCTTACCATCAACTCCTCCCTGGCCCTGGCCCCCATGGCCGGGGTCACGGACGTCGCCTTCCGCCAGATCTGCGCGGAATTGGGGGCGGGATATACCATCACGGAGCTCATCTCCTCCAAGGCCCTGTGCTACCACGACAAGAAGACCCTGTCCCTGCTCCAGCAGTTTCCCGGGGAGCACCCTGCGGCAGTGCAGATCTTCGGCAGTGACCCGATCTGCATGGCAGAGGCAGCCCAGATCGCCCTGGAGCATTCCGGGGCGGATGTGGTGGACCTGAACATGGGCTGCCCCATGGGCAAGATCGTCAACAACGGCGACGGGGCCGCCCTGATGAAGGACCCGGAAAAGGCCGGACGCATCATGGAGGCAGTGGTGAAAGCCGTCTCTGTGCCGGTGACCGCCAAGTTCCGCCGGGGCTGGGACATGGGCAGCTGCAACTGCGTGGAGTTCGCCCGAATCCTGGAGCAGGCAGGGGCCTCCGCCGTGGCGGTCCACGGCCGGACCCGGGCCCAGGTGTACAGCGGTCAGGCGGACTGGACCTGCATTCGGGCGGTGAAGGAGGCTGTGTCCATCCCGGTGATCGCCAACGGCGATATCTGGAAGCCGGAGGACGCGGTCCGCATTCTCCAGCACACCAAAGCGGACATGGCCATGATCGGTCGCGGGTGCTTCGGCAACCCCTGGCTGTTCCAGCAGGCCAAAGCCGCGCTGGAGGGCAAGCCCATCCCGCCCCTGCCGCCGCTTGCGGAGCGGTGCGACACAGCGGTACGGCAGTTTGAGCTGGCCGCCGCGTCCAAGGGCGAGCGGGTAGCCGTGCTGGAGGCCCGCCGCCACTACTGCTGGTATCTGAAGGGCGTGTCCCACTCCGGCTACTACAAGGAACAGATCGTGCAGATGAACACGCTGGAAGACGTGTATCGGGTGACGAAAGGAATCAAAAGGGATTTGAGATGAACGAGCAATCGCGGGAACAGCAGCTGGTCTCCGCCGCCCGGGACGGGGATATGGACGCCTTCGAGGCGCTGGTCCATCTGTATGAGAAACGGGTGTTCGCCCTGACGCTGCGGATGTGCGGGAATCCCGAGGATGCCGCCGAGGCCGCCCAAGAGGCATTTCTCGCCGCCTGGCAGGGGCTGGCATTCTTCCGGGGAGAGGCCAGCTTCTCCACCTGGCTGTACCGGCTGGTGTCCAACGCCTGCGTGGACTTGCTGCGGCGTGATGGCCGCCGCCGGGCCTCGGCCGGCCCCTCCCTGGATGACGAGGAGCTGAATCTGGACGTGCCCGATCCGGCGCCCTCTCCCCAGGACGCGGCGGAGCGGCAGGAGCTGCGGGAAGAGATTGAGCGGGGCCTCTCCGCCCTCTCGCCGGAGCACCGGGAGGTGCTGATCCTCCGAGAGATTCACCAGCTGCGCTATGATGAAATCGCGGACTCCCTCTCTCTGGATGTGGGCACCGTGAAATCCCGGATCAGCCGGGCCCGGAAACAGCTGCGGAATTTTTTGCTGAAAAGCGGGAACTTTTCTCCGCTGCCGGCGTCTAAAGGAACAGAAAAGGAGGGCTGACAATGACATACTGCAAGGAGTTTTCGGCCCTGCTGGACCCCTATATCGACGGAGAGCTTTCCCCGGAGGAAACCGCCCGGGTGCGGGAGCATCTGCATACCTGTGACGGCTGCCGGGCCTATGTCCAGGCCGCGCTGGCCATACGGGACGCGTTTCCCGAGGCAGAGGATACCCCTGTGCCGGATGGCTTCGCCGCAGGCGTGATGGCTGCCATCCGGGCGGACGCCGCCCCCCGGAAGCGCCGGAGACCCCGGTGGGCAAAGACGCTGCTCCCCTTGGCCGCCTGCTGTGCCGTCGTGGTGCTGGCCGTCTCCGGCCTGCCCCGCCCCGGCGGCACCGCTGTGACGGACCATCCGGAATCCCATGCAGAGATTGCGGCCCCAGCAGAGGCCGCTGTGCCCAACGTGGACAGCGTTGAGGAGGACACCGCCGCCACGGCCTATGCAACCCAGTCCGACGAGGACACGGCAGACGTCCCGGATTCCACTGTGTCTGAGGCAATCGCGCCGGAGGCGGATACCGTTGCGCCCGGCACACAGGACCAGCTTGCTCCCGCCTCCGATTCCAAAAGCAGCATTTTGCCCCGGGAAGGGAGTTCTGCCGATGTGCCGGAGACGGCCCCGGCCACCTTCGCGATCCAATCCCCCGGCCTGACGCTGACGGCGGAGGAGGCCGGAAGCCTGCTGGACAGCTATACGCTCATCTCTGAATCGGACGGGACTCTGGTCTACGAATTGACCGCCGCCGAATATACCGCTCTGCTGCAGCAGCTGGAACAGCAGGGGCTGGCCATTGCAGGCGCCGCCACCGCAGAGGAGGCGGAGGCCGACGGAACCATTCTGGTCCACGTGATTCCCGGTTAAAAAAGCAGAAGGGACGCCGAAATTTTTTGCGGCGTCCCTCTTCCCTTTTTTGAAAGCTTGTGATATAATATTATTTCGACAGGTGCCATCTCCCTGTCCAAGCGTCCGACACTGGGCGTTCGTTCGGCGGTCTTCGTCAATCGCCGTTCTCTAAACAAAAAAATGGAGGTTGCCCGTACCTTACCACGGGCGTTTTGCTGCGTTTTCGTATCAAAGGCCTCCGACATCATTCAAGGAGGTCTTTCTTTTATGTCCAAACCCAGATTCACCACACAGCAGATGGCCGCTGCCGGTATCATCGCCGCCATTTACGCCGCCCTGACGCTGCTGCTGCCCATTCCCCAGTATGGCGGCATCCAGTTCCGGGTGGCGGAGGCCATGACGGTCCTGCCCTTCCTGTTCCCGGAGGCCATCCCCGGTCTTACCGTCGGCTGTTTCCTGGCCAACCTCCTGGGTTCTCCCATTCCTCTGGACTGGATCGTGGGTACGGCGGCCACCCTGCTGGCTGCGCTCTGGACATCGAAGCTCCATCACAGGGCGCTGGCGCCCCTGCCGCCGGTGATCTGCAATATGGTGCTGGTAGGTGCGGAGATCGCCTGGTTTTCCACCCAGGAGGGTGCCGCCTTCTGGCCCGCGTTCGCCTTCAACTCCCTGACCGTGGGGATCGGCGAGGCCGCCGCTTGCTTCATTCTGGGCTCCCTGCTGCTGCGGGTCCTGCCCAGAGTCCCCGCACTGAAGGGCCGGATAGCCTCTTCCCGCATCTGATGCCACTCTGCGCAAAAAAGAAGTCCCGCGTCCGTTGGACGCGGGACTTCTTTTCACTTAGCGGTGAACTCGTCCTTTCCGGCGCCGCACAGGGGGCACACCCAGTCGGCGGGCAGGTCCTCCCACTTGGTGCCGGGGGCGATGCCGTTGTCCGGATCGCCGGCGGCCTCGTCATACACATAGCCGCAGAGATCGCATTCGTACTGTTTCATTTGAAAGATCCTCCTTCTGTTATAAACGGGCGATACACGCCTGGATTCCGGTGGAGACAGTGCTTACTTCAGCTTCTTCCGGATGGCCGCCTTGACCTCCGGCGACAGCAGCCGGCCGGCGGCCCGTACTGGCAGCGGCGGCAGGCGGCAGAACTCCCGGCGCACCTGGTCGAAGGGCTCCAGGGCGTAGGCGGCAAAGAATGCCGTCCGCTCCGGCGGCAGGGGAATGGGAGATGCCAGCCGGGGATTTCCGGCAATGGCCCGTTCCGGCGGGAAGGGCTGCTTGGCCAGCGGGAGCTGGTCAAAAATGTGGCTGCCGTGGGGGGTGTTCACCAACAGCAGGCTGATCCCCTTCTCCTGCTGGTCCGGCAGCTCATCCGGCCGCAGGCCCCAGAAATCCCCCAGTGTCAGATCGCCCACCCGGGTCATGGAGGCGTAGGGACAGCGGTAGCAGCTGGGCCGCAGGAACAGCGCCCGGCCGAAGGCCCGGCCGTATTCCGTGCGGAACAGCGGCGCGGTATCCACGGTGCCGTCGCCGTAGACCGCGGTAAAATGGCTGTCCTTCCATCCGGCGACCTTGTTGCGGAAACGGACCGCCTGCAGCGGCTGCTGCCGGCGCGCCTCCAGGCTCCGGGCCATGTCCTCCCACACGCCGGGAGAGGGCACGCCGTGGCACACCAGGTCGCAGGTGGTCAGATTCTCCGGCCGTCCGCCCAGATAGCGGTACAGCCCGTCCACCTGGCAGGGTGTGCCGGAAAACAGCACTGGTCGCTGGTCCAACCAGCGCCGCACCTCCCGAAAGACGCCCTCCAGATCGCTCTGGACGTACTTGGCGCCCCGCAGGCGCCACAGCTCCTCCTTGCGGAAGCAGGCGGTGTGCCGCAGATGCTGGCTGCCGTCAAAGGCGGCGCCAAAGACCACGCCGCCGCTTTCCAGGATATACTCCGCCAGCAGGGTGAACACGCCGCCCGAGGTGGAGTCTCTTCGGATCTCATCGTTTCTATTCCAGGCCGCGAATACAGCGGGCATGGAGCTCTGAGGCCGCTCCCGCAGGACGGGGCACACCGCCGTGCAGTGCCCGCACCGCACACAGGCCGCTCCGTCGATCACCGGATAGGCAAAGCCCTCCCGGTCCCGCTCCATGGTGATGGCGTCCTTGGGACAGCCGCTGGCGCAGGCCGTGCAGCCGGTGCAGTGGGTGTGGTCCGCCAAATGGGGCAAGGGCCGTTCCTCTGCCTTGACAGGCGCCTCCTCCGGTGTATGGGGCCGGTCCTCCAGGGCGCAGCGCAGATAGTCCAGGGACAACTTCCGCTCCCGGCCGAGCCGCTCCCCCACCGCCGCCCAGTCGATGGGCGCCGTCAGGTCCGCGGTATCTCCCTTGCCGATGATCCGCTCCCCCAGTCCCAGGCGGCTCAACAGGCTGAAGGTCCGGGAACTCTCCGGCGCAGCCATCTCTGCCGGTGCCACCGCCGTAAAGAAGGGCTTTTGGAACTGGACGGAGAACACCGTTCCGTGGAAGGAGTTGGTGCACACATAGGCGGCATCCCGGAACAGACCCAGAAACTCCGCCGGACCGGCGCTGAGAATGCAGCGGGCCTTGGGGTGGACCTTCTGGCGTACGCCGCACAGCTGCACCACCGGCAGCCCCGTCTCCTCCGCCAGGCGGCGGATATAGGGTGCCAGGGCGTCGGGGCGGCTGATGCAATAGCAGAGGATATAGCCCCGGCCCGCGCCTCCGTCCCTGGCTGCGGCCGCCCAATCCGTTCTCTCCAGCAGCAGCGTGGGATCCAGCACCACCGGCACGTCCTTCCCGGTGATGTCCCGGACAATGCCCTGCCCCTGCCGCTCCCGGACGGACAAGTGGGAGAAGGACTCCAGATAGGTCCGCAGCTCCTCCTCCATGCCGTCCGGGATGCGGGGGATGCCGAAGGATGGGGCATAGGCGATCTTCCGCTTGTGGGAGAAGGCCCCGAAGAACACCGGGTCGAACCGGCCGTCGGGGAAGATCTTCGGGTTCCAAATCTGGTCACTGCCGGAGAGCAGCACATCGTAGGGCAGCTCCGCCTGCCGCAGCTCCTCCAGGCTCTGGTAGCGGCGGCCGGAAATGTTCAGATTCTCCCGGGAAAATGCCTCAAACCGCTCGTATCGGGCCTTCAGCGGGCCATAGTGCAGGGCGGTGTGGGCGTCATGGGCGGCGCTTCCCAGGCCAGTGGGCCGCTGGAACAGGGTATTGTCCTGGTTCACGTAGTAGTCGATGATCTCGCATTCGCTCCCCAGGGACGCCACCGCCCGCTCCGTGGCGTAAGCCTGCAGCATGGCGCCGTAGTGATGGATATGGTAAAAGGTCAGCAGTCCTGTTTTCACCAAGTGTCTTCCTTTCCGCAGTCCGGATATCCCGCCGGGCGGGTCACTGCCTGTCCAGAATGGCGTCGGCGTCCCGGGATGCCAGAAGGTCGTCCTCCGCCACCCAGTCCGCCACATCCACCACGTCGAACGCCGTGGCGGTCCGGCGGATCACCACCTCTTTCAGCCCGGCGTTGATGACCAGCCTCCGGCACATGGAGCAGGAGGTGGCATCTCCCAGCAGTTCCCCGGTCCGGGCGTCCCGGCCCACTAGGTACAGCGTGCCGCCCACCATGTCCCGCCGGGAGGCGGAGATGATGGCGTTCGCCTCTGCATGGACGCTGCGGCACAGCTCATACCGCTCTCCCCGGGGAACCTGCATGGCCTCTCGGGAGCAGTAGCCCAGATCCACGCAGTTGGCCCGCCCCCGGGGCGCACCGTTGTAGCCGGTGGAGATGATCTCGTCGTTTTTCACGATGATGGCCCCATAGACCCGGCGCAGGCAGGTGGCCCGCTCCAGAACGGTCTGGGCGATATCCAGGTAGTAGTTGGCTTTGCTGATCCGGTCCATGGGCGACACCTCTTTCTATCGAGTTCCTCTATTGTATCATGATGCCGCCGCAGTTTGCAAGAACTCTCCCCACTCTGGAAGGGATTTCTGTTGGAAGTCACCCCAGGGGGCGCCGGAGCCCGTTCTCCAGCCCCGCCCGCACGGCGATCATCTCTGCGGCCACGGACACGGCAATCTCCTCCGGCGTCTGGGCGCCGATGGCCAAACCGATGGGAGCGTGAAGGCGGGCGTACTCCTCGTCTGTGAACCCCGCCGCCAGCAGCCGCTCCCGGCACAGGGCCAGCTTCCTCTTGGAGCCAATGCAGCCCAGGTATTTGGCGCCGCTGCGCAGCACCTGAGTCAGCACCTCGTAGTCCGCCTGATGGCCCCGGGTCATCACCACCACATAGTCCTCCGGCGTCACCGTCACCTGTTCGGACAGCCGGGCGAAGTCCCCGCAGAGGGTCTTCTCTGCTTTGGGGAACAGCGCCGGGTCCGCGAACTCCGGCCGGTCGTCGTACACCACGGGGCGGAAGCCCAGGGAAGCCAGCACCGGCACCAGGGCCTGAGACACATGTCCGCCGCCGAAGAGATAGGTCCGCCCGGCCTTCACCACCGGGATGGACAGCCACTTCCGGGCAAAGACCGCCTGATTCCCGCACAGGAGCTCCAGCTCCTCCGGCAGGATATCCAGATGACGGGGCCCGGTCCGGTCTGCCAGGCCCATGGCCGTCACCTGCTCCCCCTCGATCCGCCGCAGGAGCCAGGTGTCCCGGTTTCCGCCGTCCGCCTCGATCAGATCCCGCAAAACGGCGATGATCCTCTGCTCTCCCGCGGGGAGGTACTGGAACTGCACCGTCACTCCCCCGCCGCAGACCATGCCCAGGCTGGCGGCGTCTCCCAGGGTAAAGCGGAACTGCCGCAGGGCGTCGCCCCCCCGCTCCAGCAGCTCCGCCGCCAGGCGCTGGCACTCGAACTCCACGTTTCCGCCGCCGATGGTTCCGGTGATCCCGCCGCCGGGGAACACCGCCATCATGGCCCCGGCCCCTCGGGGGGTGGAGCCGTCGGAGGCGGCGATGCTCACCAGCTCCACCGGACGCCCCTCCTCCAGAGCGTGGACGATCTCTCTGAAAAATTCCCGCATATCAGCCGATTCCTCCGTTCACAGCGCCCAGGATCAGGACCAGTACCGTCACGCCGCAGTACAGATATTTTGCCGTCGGGTAAAACCAGCGGCCCAGAGGGCGCCGCCGGGCCAGATTCACCTGAACCAAGCAGTCCTCCTTTTTCAGCACCCAGTAGAAGAACACCCCCGCCAGCAGCGCGCCGATGGGACAGGCGTAGATGGAGCAGACATCCATCCAGCCGGAGACGATGCCCTGGATGCACAGCCCCACGGCCAGGCCCACGACGCCGATCACCGCCACAGCAGTCCCCCGGCTGAGGTGCAGCTTCTCCTGCAGGGTGGCGGTGGGAGCCTCGAACAAGTTCACCAGGGACGTCACCCCGGCGAACAACGCCGCCACAAAGAACACCGCCATGAGGATCCGGCCTCCCGGCATCTCCCGGAACAGGTTGGGCAGGTAGATGAACATGAGGCCAGGGCCGCTCTGGGTCAGGGTCTCCCCCGCCGTGGCCATGGCCGGGATAATGACCAGGGCGCTGAGGATCGCGGCCATGCTGTCAAAGAACGCCACTGTCCGGGCAGACTCCGGCACGTCCGCCTCTTTGGAGAGGTAGGACCCGTAGATCAGGGTGCCGTTCCCTGCCACCGACAGAGAGAAGAACGCCTGTCCCAGAGCGTAGACCCATACCATGGGGTCCAGCAGTCCCTCCGGCTTCAGGACAAAGATGTAGCGGTAGCCGTCCGCCGCGCCGGGCAAGGTGGCAATGTAGATGGCCAGCCCCACGAACAGGCAGAAGAACAGGGGCATCATCACCTTGTTGGCCCGCTCGATGCCGCCGCCGATGCCAAGGGCCATGATGAGCAGCGTGCCCGCCATAGCGGCCACCTGCCAGCCGGTGTTGCCCCAGGAGGACGCCGCGGTGTCGAAATAGGCGGTGAATGCCTCCACCCCTTGGTTCTCCAGCGCAGCGCCCGTAAAGGACGCCACGGCGTACTTCAAAATCCAACCAACCACCACGGAATAGCCGATGGCCATGGCCAGAGAGCCCGCCACCGGGATGAGGCCCAGAGCCTCGCCCCAGCCCCGCCGGCCTGTGCGCCTCTCTGCCGCCGTGCCGAAGGCCGCCACGGGTCCGCCGGATGCGGCCCGGCCGAAGGCCATCTCGCCGATGACGCCGGTGGAGGCAATCAGCACCACAAAGATCACATAGGGGATCAGGAAGGTGGCCCCGCCGTAGGCGGACATCCGGGATGGAAACAGCCAGATGTTCCCCATCCCCACCGCGGAGCCGATGCAGGCCAGCTTGAATCCCCAGCGGGACCGGAAGCTGTCCCGTCTTGTCTGTTCCATGATTTTTTCCTCTCTTCTCTCAAAACTGCGGCGGCCCGCCGCGGCGCGCGTCAGCCGGCGCCCCGCTTTTGCAGCTCCTCACCCAGCAGGCGCACTGCCTGGTCCAGATAGAATTGGAGCGGCTGGGATTCCCCCACGGCCAGCCGGATGCTGCATCGCTGAGAGGGCAGCAGAATCTTCACCGCCTCGCTGCCGCCAATGGCCTCCGCCATCCGGGGAGAGACCTCCCCCAGCAAGCCGTTGGGCGTCAGCACACCGATGGGCCCCAGCAGGATATCCGCCCGCCGGGCGTTGAACGCCACGGCGTTCTCGCCGGTGGCGCCGTCGTCCGCCCCCGCCCGCAGCATAGCGGCGGTGGCCAGAGAGTTGGTCCCCAGCGCCCGCACATGGAGACTGGGCCACTTTTTCTTCACAGCCTCCACCAGGCCCCGGCCCATGCCGCCGCCCTGGCCGTCCACCACGGCCACCAGCAGTTCCCCACGCATCATTCTCTCCATTCCTCCATTTTCAGATCTCCCTTTCAGCATACCCATTCCGCCCCCGCTTGTCAACTTCTTCCGCAGCGTCCATCGCGCCTTGCAGAGCGCCTGCGCCCACCCTTGTATTTTTCCCGCATGGCAGCTACAATGGGAGGCGCACCACCGTGTCAAAAAATTTTTGGAGATATTGAAGAAATCCGGCCCGCAGTCCCGTATGATAGATGTCGGACGACAAAAGGAGGTGGCGGCACGGCGTGAACAAACTGACAAACGCGTCCTTTTCCCAGCTGGTAGTCCAGTATGAGCGGCTGGTCTACACGGTCTGCTTCCAGCTGGTGCGGGACGCCGCCGCGGCCGAGGACCTGACCCAGGAGACCTTCCTGTCCGCCTACCTCCACCGGGACGCCATCCCTCCCGGCTATGAGCGGCAGTGGCTGTGCCGCGTGGCCACCAACAAGGCCAAGGACTACTTACAGAGCGCCTATCAGCGCCACACCCTGCTGCCGGGAGAGGACAATATCCCGCCGGGGCTGTCTCCCCCTGCGGAGGAGACGGTCCTGCGCAGGTCGGCTGCAGCTGAAATCCGGGACCTGATCCTCCATATGCGCCAGCCCTACCAGCCGGTGTGCCGGCTGTGCCTGCTGGAGGAAAAGACACCGGAGGAGGCGGCCCTGGCGCTGGGCCGGCCGGTAAAGACCATCCATACACAGCTGTCCCGGGGCAAGCGGATGCTTCGGGAGGCATTGGAAAGGAGTGGGAACGATGACATGCTTTCGCCCTGACGGGCATTTGACGGACGCGGCCCTGACCGCCCTTGTCCGGGGGGACTGCCTGGAGGAGCTGGACCGCCTGGAGCTGGCGGAACATCTGGCCTACTGCGACCAGTGCCTCCAGCGGTACACAGAGCTGCTGTCTGAGGGACCGATGCTGACCCCCGCCCGCTCCTGCCGGGAGAGCCTGCGGCGCCGGATCCGGCAGCGGGCCGTCCAGCTTGGCGTCAGCCGGTACGCCACGGCCGCGGCGGCAGTGACCCTGGCCCTGACGCTGCTGTGGGGCAGCGGAAACCTGTCCGGACGGGTGCATTCCACTGCGCCCTCGCTTCTGGAGCGGGCGGGCACTGCCCTGACAAAGTGGACCGACGCCTGGCCACAGGCGTGGGAGGAGGCCCTCTCCGGCTTCTCCGGCCTATTTGACAATTTCGGCGTCTCGCCGCGGAATGATCTGACACAAGGAGGTACACACCCATGACCCATCGAAATGGATTCCTGCTCTTCATCTCTTCCTGCCTCTCCGGCTGCGGACAGATGTATCAGGGCTATATGAAGCGGGGCCTGTCCCTGCTGCTGGCCTTCTGCCTGATCCTTTTTGCCTCCACCTATTTCTTTCTGGGGGCACTGGCGCTGTTTCTGCCGGTGATCTGGCTGTATGCCTTTTTCGACAGCTATGCGCTCCGGAGCCAGCTGGCCGCCGGCACCGCGCCGGAGGACGCCTTCCTCTTCGGCCTGTCCGATATGGACAGCAAACGGCTGGGAGAGCTGCTGCGCAAGCGTCACAGTCTCATCGGCTGGGCGCTGGTGGTAGTTGGCGTCTATATGCTCTACGACATACTGTTGAGCCAGCTGGGCGGTCTCTTCTTCGGTTGGTTCGGGGAGTGGCTATACGGACTGCTGCGCTATGGCCTGCCCCGCCTGGTCATCACCGTGCTAGTGATCCTGCTGGGCCTGTGGTTTATCCGGGGCCCCAAGGACAAGACGCCCATTGACGACGAGATCCCCCCCTTTGCGCCGCCTGCCTCCAGCGCGGCCGGGGCTTGCGCCGCCGATCCGGCGGAGGCCAGGGCGGAAGACGTTGCATCAGACCGCTCCGCTGCGGGAAACGCCCCGGAGGGAGAGGAGGCCCACCGTGATGAACAGCCCTGAGCAGACGCCGGAATCCCGTCCGGCCCGGGATCGCCGGGTGGGCACCTTCACCTTCGGCGCCGTGCTGGTGATCTGCGGTGCGCTGATGCTGGTGAGCATGTTCTTCCCCTCCCTGGATCTGACCCTGGCCCTGCAGCTCTCGCCCCTGATCTTGGTCTGTCTGGGCGTGGAGGTGCTGCTGGCCAGCCGCTCCGGCGGGAAAATCCGCTACGACTGGGTGGGCATGGTGCTTTGCTTCGTCCTGGTCACCGCAGCGCTGGTGTTCTTCGGCATCGCCTGGTGCCTGGTGTACCACCCGGAGGCCGTCATCCACTACTGATACGGGTCTGCGAAGGCCCCGGTGCATTGCACCGGGGCCTTACCCTTTCTTCTTGGTTTTCCCGGGAAAATCCGGTATAATGGAGAAAATACCTGCCGCAGAAAGGAAGAATCCTCATGTCTGATTCGTTTGAAATGCGCCCCATCGCCCGCATCCGCAGCGACTTCGGCTCCAAGTTCGGCGTCCCTCGTCAGAGCGGTCTGGTGGACGCGTTGGAGGCCGCCGTGGTGTTCGAGGAGCCCTACCGCAATCCTGACGCCCTGCGGGGGCTGGAGGGATTCTCCCACATCTGGCTGATCTGGGCCTTTCACCAGTCCCAGCGGCCGGAATGGTCCCCCACAGTCCGGCCGCCCCGGCTGGGAGGCAATCAGCGGGTGGGAGTCTTTGCCAGCCGCTCCCCCTTCCGGCCCAATCCCATCGGCCTCTCCTCCGTGCGGCTGGACCACATCGCGTACACGGACGCCTTGGGCCCGGTGCTCCATGTCCGTGGCGCAGACCTGGTAGACGGCACCCCCATCCTGGACATCAAGCCCTACCTCCCTTACGGGGACTGCCACCCGGAGGCCACCGGCGGCTTTGCCAGCGAGCCGGCGCGTCCCACGCTGGAGGTGGAAATCCCACCCGCCCTGCTGGACCAACTGCCTCCGGACCGGCGGGAGGCCCTGCGGGATGTGTTGGCCTTGGATCCCCGTCCCCGGTATCAGCAGGACCCGGACCGGGTGTACGGCTTCCTCTTCGCCGGGCAGGAGGTGAGATTCACCGTGGATGGAGACCGCCTGCAGGTCGTGGACATCAAATGAACGCAAGGCACCCCGGGATATTTCCCGGGGCGCCCGTCTTTTCCGGGCACTCAGCGCATGGCCAGCGTCACGTCGCCGGTCACCGCCAGCTCGCCGTGGTTGTAGACCTCGGCGGAGCAGGTGGCAATGGCCTTCTCCACCCGCTCGGAAGCCATCTTGGCGTGGATCTCGATGGTATCTCCCGGCAGGATCTTCTTCAGAAACCGCACATTATTGATCCCCAAGAACAGGGGGATCTTCCCCGCATACCGCTCCGCGGACAGCAGCAGGATATCCGCCGTCTGGGCCATGCATTCCACAGAGTACACGCCGGGCAGCACCGGCTCACCGGGGAAGTGGCCCTTGAAAATCTCGCGGGCCGGGTCCACAAAAAATGTGGTCACGATGTGGTCGCCTGCCTCCATCTCCTCCACGGTATCCACCAGCAGCATGGGGTCTCGGTGGGGGATGATGGCCTTGATCTCTTCTTTGGAAAGCTTCATGATAGTGGTTCCTCTCTTTCGCGCAAAACGCTCCGTATATAAGCCGCGCCGGGACAGCGGCACGGCTCTGCCTCTTTTTATTGTACTGCCGACAGGGCAAAATGCAAGAGATAATTTGCGCTCCGGATCACAAAAGAGAGCCGCCCTCCCGGGCGGCTCTCTCATTTTCCAGATGGGGTGCCTTACTTCGCAGCCTTGGCGGCCTTGATGGCCTCGATCAGCATGGGGGTGACCTTGAACAGGTCGCCGCAGATGCCGTAGTCGGCAATCTCGAAGATGGGCGCAGTGTCGTTCTTGTTCACCGCGATGATGCACTCGGAGTCCTGCATACCGGCCTTGTGCTGGATGGCGCCGGAGATGCCCAGGGCGATGTACACCTTCGGATGCACCGTCTTGCCGGTCTGGCCCACCTGATGGTCGGCAGACAGCCAGCCGGAGTCGATGGTGGCACGGGAGCCGCCCACGACGCCGCCCAGGACGTCCGCCAGCTCCTCAGCCAGCTTGATACCGCCCTCGACATCCTTGCTGATGCCGCGGCCCACAGACACGATGTAGTCCGCGCCGATCAGGTCCACCAGCTTCTTGGCGGCCTTCACGACCTCCACAACCTCGGTGTTCAGGTCGCTCTCGCTCAGCTGGAAGCTGGGCTTCACGATCTCGCACGCATCCGCCTTGGCCTGGTCGAAGACGTTCTTCTTCATCACGCCGGGGCGCACCGTCGCCATGCAGGGACGGAACCGCGGGCAGATGATGGTGGCCATCAGGTGGCCGCCGAAGGCCGGACGGGTCATCTTCAGGTTCCGGTCCTCCATATCCCACTTCTGGCTGTCCACGTCCAGGGTGCTGGACTCACGCAGGAACTGGATGTAGTTCGCCACATCCACGTCCAGGTGGGTGCAGTCGGCGCACAGGCCGGTATGCAGACGGGCCGCGCAGCGGGGCCCCAGGTCACGGCCGATGTTGGTGGCGCCGATCAGGAACGCCTCGGGCTTCAGATCCTCGATCACGTCGCAGATGACCTTGGCATAGGCATCGGTGTTGTAGACGGCCAGCAGGGGGCTCTCGCACACCAGCACCTTGTCGGCGCCGTAGCCGCCCAGCTCCTTGGCAGCGGACTCGATGCCCTCGCCGCCCAGCAGCAGGCCGCACAGGTTCACGCCCAGCTCGTCGGCCAGGTCGCGGCCCTTGGAGATCAGCTCAAAGTCGGTGGGCATCAGTTTGCCCTCGCGCTGCTCGCAGAAGACCCACACATCCTTGAAAGCAGCGATATCAGCGCTATTGAAATTGGACATTGTTCAAATACTCCCTTCTCAGATGATGTGCTTGGCGGCCAGAATGGAAGCCAGCTCCTCGCAGGTCTCTTTGCCGGCACCCTCCAGCATCTTGCCGGCGCCCTTCTGGGGCGGGGTGAAGCTCTTGAAGATGTTGGTGGGAGAGCCCTTCAGGCCGATGGTGGTGGCGTCGATCAGGGGATGATCCTTCAGCTTCTCATAGTCAAAGGTCTCCAGCGGCTTGTTGTAGGTGGCATAGATGCCGTCGATGCTCATATAGCGGGGCTCGTTCAGCTCCTTGATGCAGGTAAGCAGGCAGGGAGTCTTGACCTTGATGGTCATGTAGCCGTCCTCCAGCATCCGCTTGACGGTGATGGTGTTGCCGTCCTTCTGGATGTCGGCGGCGTAGGTCACCTGGGGCAGGTGCAGCTTCTCAGCGATCTGGGGGCCCACTTGGGCGGTGTCGCCGTCGATGGCCTGCCGGCCGCACATGACGATGTCGTCCTCCTCCACACCGATGGTGGAGATGGCGGCGGCCAGGATCTGGGAGGTGGCGTATGTATCGGAGCCGCCGAACTCGCGGGCGGATACCAGGACACCCTCGTCAGCGCCCATGGCCATCAGCTCCCGCAGCATGCCGGCTGCCGGGGGCGGACCCATGGTGACGACCACGACCTTGCAGCCGGTGGCGTCCTTCAGCTTCAGGGCAGCCTCCACGGCGTTCATGTCATCGGGGTTGGTGATGGTCTGCATGGAGGCACGGTTCAGGGTGCCATCCGGGTTCACCGCCACCTTGCCGGAGGTATCGGGGACCTGCTTGACGCAAACAATGATCTTCATAATTCGTTCTTCCTCCTCTTACAGGCCGATATTGCCGGAGATGACCACACGCTGGATTTCGCTGGTGCCCTCATAGATCTCGGTGATCTTGGCGTCGCGCATCATGCGCTCCAGGGGATAGTCCTTGGTGTAGCCGTAGCCGCCGAACATCTGCAGCGCCTTGGTGGTGGTCAGCATGGCGTGCTCAGAGCAGAACAGCTTGGCCATGGCCGCCTCCTTGGTGAAGCGCTTGCCCTCGCCCTTCAGCACGGCGGCCTGATAGGTCAGCAGGCGGCCCGCCTCGGAGCGCATCGCCATGTCGGCGAAGGTGAACTGGGTGTTCTGGAACTTGCTGATGGGCTTGCCGAACTGGACACGGCCCTTGGTGTAGGCCATGGCCTCTTCCATGGCGCCCTCGGCAATGCCCAGAGCCTGGGCCGCGATGCCGATGCGGCCGCCGTCCAGGGTCTGCATGGCGATCTTGAAGCCCTTGCCCTCCTGGCCCAGCAGGTTCTCCTTGGGAACGATGCAGTCGGTGAACACGATCTCGGCGGTGGGGGAGCCGTGCAGGCCCATCTTCTCTTCGTGCTTGCCCACGGAGAAGCCGGGGAAGCTGCTCTCCACGATGAAGGCGGAGATGCCGCGGGTGCCCTTGGACTTGTCGGTCATGGCGAAGACCACGAACACGTCGGCCACGTAGCCGTTGGTGATGAAGATCTTGGAGCCGTTGAGGACATAGTGGTCGCCGTCCAGCTTGGCCTCGGTCTGGCCCTTGGCGGCGTCGGAACCGGCGTCGGATTCGGTCAGGCAGAAGGCGCCGACCTTGTGGCCCTTGGTCAGCATGGGCAGGTACTTGGCCTTCTGGGCCTCGGTGCCGTGGGTGATGATGGGATCGCAGCACAGGCCGTTGTGGGTGGCCACGATGTCGCCGGTGGAGGCGCACTGCTTGGACAGCTCCTCGATGCAGATGGCACTGGCCAGGGGGTCAGCGCCAGCGCCGCCATACTCCTTGGGGACGCACATGCCCATCACGCCCAGGTTGAACAGCTTCTCGATGTTCTCCCGGGGATACTGGCTGGTCTTGTCGGTCTCGGCAGCGATGGGCTTCACTTCATTCTCGGTGAATTCCGCCATCATCTTCCGGACCAGCTGGTGCTCACGGCTGAGATTGAAATCCATGATGTCTTCTCCTTATATTCAAATTTGGAAAACGCAACGATGTATGAAATATTCCGGCAGGTTTGCTTATGAAATTCTGTTTTGCACGAATTCACTTCGGGCAAAACACCTCTGCCCGCCGGGTCGACATGTTCGCTGTGCGAACGTGAGGGGGAAACCGGCGATGCGCCGCCAGCGGCAGAGCAAGCGAGCCGGTTTCGAGGCAGCGGCGCGCTTGGCGGCCCGTCAGGGGCCGGGGATCGCAATGCCGCAACAGTGGGGGACCTTAGTTCTGGATGCCGGCGATCTCCTTGGCCATCTGCTTCTTGGCCTGGAGGTTGCCCTGGCGGGCGATCATGATGCGCTGGGCCTGGGGAGAGCCCGCGCCGTGCATGGACTCTGTCCGGTAGCCAACGGCGGCCGCGCCCAGGCACAGGTTCTCGATGAACCGCAGGATCCGCTGACGGTCCTCTGTGCTCACACCCTCCCGGGTGGCGAAGAACTTGTTGCAGATCTCCCCGATGGTCTCGCCGTTCCGGCCCACCACCGTGTCGGAGTGGAAGTCCTTCTGGGACGGCATCGTCACCACCAGGCCGCCCGCGATGTCCTCCGCCAGGCGGACGATCTCATAGGGGAACCGAGTCACATTCTGCTTGCACACGTTGGCCAGCAGCAGGTCGATCTGATAGTTGCCCGCCTTCGTCCGGAAGCCCTGAGAGGAGCATGCGATGCCGCAGCAGTACAGCGTCTCGTTCAGGTGGATCATCTCGATCAGCTTGTCCTTCACCGCGCTGGCCTTCTCCACGCCGTTGTACTCCGCTGCCAGCGCCGCAGCACCGATCAGCGTGTCGCCCACGCCCACCTTGCAGCCGCCGTAGCTCTGCCGGTGGTAGCCCGCGAACCGCTCCACCATCATGCCGGCGAACTCATACTCGCCGTTGAGGAAGATGTACTCGTTGGGGATGAACACGTGGTCCAGCACCACCAGGGCCTCCTGGCCGCCGAACTTCGCGTTGCCCACGTCGATGGACGCGTCCTCCTCCAGCTTGCGGGTGTCGCAGGACTGACGGCCGTAGATCATGTACATGCCCTCGGCGTCTGTCGGGCAGGCGAAGCTCACCGCCCAGTCCTTGTCCGCCTCGCCCATGGAGATGGTGGGCATGAAGATGTGCCAGTGGCTGTTGATGGAGCCGGTCTGGTGGCACTTGGCGCCGCAGACCACGATGCCGTCAGCGCGGCGCTCCACCACATGCACGTACATGTCCGGGTCCGCCTGCTGGCTGGGGGCCTTGGACCGGTCGCCCTTGGGGTCGGTCATGGCGCCGTCCACCGTCAGGTCGTTGTCCTGGACGAAGGTCAGGAACTTCTTGAAGTTTTCGTGATAGCGGGTGCCGTACTTCTCGTCGATCTCATAGGTGGTGGAGAACACGGCGTTGAACGCATCCATACCCACACACCGCTGGAAGCAGGAAGCGGTCTTCTGGCCCAGCAGGCGCTGCATCTTCACCTTGTTGATGAGGTCCTCCGTGGACTGGTGCAGGTGGGTGAAGCGGTTGATGGTGTGGCCCGTCAGGCTGGACTTCACCGTCATCAGATCGGCATACTGGGGGTCCTGGGCCAGAGCGTAGGTCATGGCCACGCAGTTGATGCTTGGCCGGATCATGGGGTGGTCCACCCAGTTCTCAATCTTCTCCCCGAACATATACACCCGGGTATTCAGTTTGCGCAGGCTCTCTACATACTCCTGTGCGGTCATCAATGCCATTTCTTTTTTTCCTCCTCAAAAAAATGGGGGTCTTTTACATTTCAATGTGTTCCAGGTGAGCTTCGCCTGCCCGGAACTCCATGGCCCGCGCCACTGGGCGCGGCTCCCTCGCCGTGTGAGGGAGAGGGGGAACCCGGCTCGCTTGATCCGCCGCTGGCGGCGCTTCGCCGGCTTCGAGGCAGCGGCGCGATTTGCGGCCCGGTCAGGGCTGGAAATCGCATTGCCGCGACGGTGGAAATTCTCAGGCCTCCGCCAGTCCCATCAGCTCATCTTTGAAGATGCGCTCGTCCATAAGCTTCAGGTCCTCAGCGATCTTCGGCATGAACTCCATCTGATCCAGCACCTGGGTCTGGAGGTCGATGCCCGGCGCGATCTCGATCAGAGTCACGCCCTCGGGCCGCAGCTCGAACACAGCCCGCTCGGTGATGTACAGAACAGGCTGCTTCACCTGCACGGCATACTTGCCGGAGAAGGTGATGTGCTCCACCTGGTTGACGAACTTCTTCTTGGCGCCCTCCTGGACGATCACCAGCTTGCCGTCCTCGCAGGCAGTCTTCAGGCCCTTGGCGGTGAAGGTGCCGCAATAGACCACCTTCTTGGCATTCTGCGTAATGTCGATGAAGCCGCCGGCGCCAGCCAGACGGGTGCCGAACTTGGACACGTTCAGGTCGCCGTTGGGTGCCGTCTCCGCCAGGCCCAGGAAGGCCACATCCAGGCCGCCGCCCTGGTAGAAGTCAAACTGGACGTTGTGGGGGATGATGGCCATGGAGTTGGCTGCGGCGCCGAACTGGGTGCCGCCCATGGGCACGCCGGCGATGGAGCCGGCCTCCACGGTCAGGGTCATCTTGTCGGAGATGCCCTCCTCCGCCGCCACGTTGGCAATTTTTTCCGGCGCGCCGGTGCCCAGGTTCACAATGGCATCCTGGGGCAGCTCCATGGCGGCCCGGCGGGCGATGATCTTCTTGGCGTCCAGCGGGATGGGTGGGATGGCGTCCACGGGAATGCGGAACTCGCCGGTCAGGCTGCCGTCATAGGGCATTCCCAGGCACTGCTCGTTATCCTCAATGGATCCTACCACAATAGAATCCACATAGATACCGGGAATTGCCACCAGTTTCGGATCCAGGCTGCCGCCTTGGACGATTTTTTCCACCTGGACGATGACCCGGCCGCCGGAGTTCTTGCAGGCCTGAGCCATGGCGGTGACGTCGATGGGGCCGATCTCCCGGTGAACGGTGCAGTTGCCGTACTCGTCGGCGTAGCTGGCACGCAGGAACACCACATTGATGGGGAACGCCTTGTAGAGCAACCGCTCCTGGCCCTCGATCTCGACGACCTTCACCAGGTCCTCCTTGGTGACATCGTTGAGTTTGCCGCCGCCGTTGCGGGGGTCGGCAAAGGTGTACAGGCCCACGTGGGTGATGGTGCCGATGTTGTGGGCCGCGATGTCCCGGTACATGTGGGAGATGACGCCCTGGGGCAGGTTATACGCCTCGATCTTGTTGCTCAGGGCCAGATCGCCCAGCTTGGGGGCCCGGTCCCAGTGGCCGCCGATGACCCGCTTGACCATGCCCTCGTGGCCGTAGTGGTCGCCGCCGGTGCCGTCCCGGTGGCCCTGGCCCGCCGCGAAGAACAGCGTCAGATCTCTGGGATGGCCCGTCTCCAGGAACCGCTTCTCCAATGCCTTGGACAGCGCCTCAGGGCAGGCGCAGCTGACAAAGCCGCCGGTGGCGATGGTATCGCCGTCGTTCACCAGCAGCGCCGCCTCCTCGGCGGTAAGCACGCGAACTTTTTTCATGCCTGACTTCCCTCTTTATATGTAATGAAATGGACGGCCTCTTGCCGGTCTGCGCTCACTTGTTCTGGAAGTGCTTCTCCTTGCGCTTCTCCAGGAAGGCGCCCATGCCCTCCTTCTGGTCCTCGGTGGCAAAGCACATGGCGAACAGCTCGTTCTCCAGGGCGATGCCGTTGTCGATGTCCATCTGCATCCCGCGGTCGATGCAGGCCTTGGAATACTTCACAGCGATGGGGGCGTTGGCGGTGAAGGACTTGGCCATCTCCACAGCCTTGTTCAGCAGCTCCTCGGCGGCATAGACCTCATTCACCAGGCCGATGCGCTTGGCCTCCTCAGCACCGATCTGCTTGCCGGAGAAGATCAACTCCTTGGCCTTGGCCACGCCCACACGGCGGGGCAGACGCTGGGTGCCGGAGAAGCCGGGGGTGATGCCCAGGCCCACCTCGGGCTGGCCGAACTTGGCGCCGCCCTTGCCCTCAGCGTTGGGGCCGGCGGCCAGAATGATGTCGCAGGACATGGCCAGCTCACAGCCGCCGCCCAGAGCGAAGCCGTTCACTGCGGCGATGGTGGGGATCTCCAGCTTCTCGATCCGGCGGAACAGGGCGCTGCCCCGCTGGCCCCACTTGCGGCCGGCGGCCACGTCCATGGTGCTCTGCTCGCCGATGTCGGCGCCGGCCACGAAGGAGCGGCCCTCGCCGGTGATGATGAAGGCGCCCAGCTCGGCATCCTTCTCCACCTCGCTGATGAGCTGTTCCAGCTCAGAGATCACGGTGGAGTTCAGCGCATTCAGCGCCTCGGGGCGGTTGATGGTGGCGATCCCGATATTGCCGTTCTTTTCATAGCGAATGGTCTGATACATATTGGAATGTCCTCCTTAATCATATTTTGCTCAGCAAACTGTTGGAGAGTAATCATCCAACAATTTAGTTATAGCAAAAATCATGCCATTTTTCCAGGTGTAATTCTCTCATTTTCGGTTCGTTTTTTTGTGTAGGTTGCTAAAATCCAAGTGGTAAATCGCTTGCTTTTCCCGGTGCCGTCAGCCGTTTCCATACGGGATTATTCATTTTTGAATAACAAATTTATCAGTGTCTTCCAGCATTTTCCGCAGTTTGTTTGTGAAATACAGCAGTCTGTCTGTCGAATTTTCGTGAAATTTCACGAGCCAAAAATATTTCCCGCCTCTTCCTATTCATTTTTGAATATGCTATACTCATTTTTGAATAGAGCAACCGGCATTCAGTCCGGCACAGGAGGTCTGCGCCTATGGCGATTCCGTCTTTTTCTGCTTTCCACGACGAGGGGATCAATCTGGAGGGACTTCTGGAGATCCTCAGCCCGGAAAACAACTTGGTCCTGGCGGACGACATGATGGTCTCGGACGGCAACGGCATCATTCTGCGGGTCAGCGAGACCTATGAGAAAAACTTCGGTTTTGCCCATGACTCCATCGTTGGCAAGTCCGCCTTTGATCTGGAGGCGGACGGCACCTTCACCCCCTGCATTACGGCGGAGGTCATCCGGCGACGGAAGAAGATCAGCGCCACACAGACCATCAACCACACCCACAAAAACGTGATGACCGTGGGCATTCCCCTGTTTGACGCCAACGGGGAGCTGAAATACGCCGTCTGCTTCAACACCGTGTCCATGGAGCAGATCAACTCCATCCAACGGAACTACCGCCGGATGCAGGACTCCCTGCAGCACTACTCCCAGGAGATTGCCGAGCTGCGGACCCGGGCCACCTCCACCAATCTGCTGTTCAAAAGCGCCCCCATGCAGCGGCTGTGGACGCTGATGCAGAACACTGCCAACACCCGGGCCAACATTCTCATCACCGGAGAGACCGGCGTGGGTAAAAGCGCCATCGCCAAGGCCATTCACAAGATGAGCAACCGTGCAAACGGGCCCTTTATCGAGGTAAACTGCGCGGTGCTCCATGAAAATCTCATTGAGTCAGAGCTGTTCGGCTATGAGAAGGGCGCCTTCACCGGGGCCTCCTCCTCCGGCAAGATCGGCAAGATCGAGCTGGCCAACCACGGCACGCTGTTCCTGGATGAGATCGGCGAGCTGCCCGCCCATATCCAGTCCAAGCTCCTGCAGCTGATTCAGGAGAAGACCATTGAGCGCCTCTCCGGCACCCAGAAGATCGAGCTGGACTTCCGGCTGATCGTTGCCACCAACCGCAATCTGGAGGAGGCGGTGCAGCGCGGTCTGTTCCGGTCCGATCTCTTCTACCGGCTGAACGTCATCCGCATCCACATCCCCCCCCTGCGGCAGCGGAAGGAGGACATCGTCCCCATGGCCCACCAGTTCCTGGCCCGCTTCTGCGGGGAGTACAACAAGTCCCTCACCTGCAGCCCCCGCTTTCTGGCTTTTCTGGAGCAGTACGATTGGCCCGGCAACGTGCGCCAGCTGGAGAACCTGATGGAGCGGCTGGTAATCACTGCCCAGGACCCCATTCTGGACATTCCTGCCCTGCCGCTGGAGTACACCGCCGACGCGTCGGCCCCTGCGGAGCTGCTTCCCGGCGGCACGCTGGCAGAGCGGATGGACGCCTACGAGGCCCAAATCATCCGGGATTCCTACCAGCGGTGCGGCACCACAGTGGCCGTGGCCCGGGAGCTGGGCATCTCCCAGGCCACAGCAGCCCGCAAGATTGCCAAATACGTGACCGCCCGGGCGTGAGAGGAGGTTCCGGTCCATGAGTTTGATCCATCTCAGCACAGAGCTTCGGCAGGAGCTGAAGCTCACCCCCCAGCTCCTGCAGTCCATGGAGCTTCTGCAGATGAACTCCCAGGAGCTGCTGGACTATCTGAACCAGGTCAGCGAAGAAAACCCTCTGGTGGAGCAGACTGATCTGTCCTCCCTCCACAAAGCCTATGAGGCCCTGCGGCAGAAGGTCCACTGGATCAATGGCGGCCTGCCGGAGGACGGCCACGGCGCCATGCCGGACCGGGGCGCCGCGGACCGGGAGACGGAGAGCCTCTCCGCCTTCCTTTGCGACCAGCTGGAGCGCCGGCGCCTGCCCAAGCCCCTGCTGGCCCTGACCCGGTATCTGGCAGAGCTGGTGGACGAGGAGGGCCGCCTCAGCCAGGAGGACCTGGACGGCGTGGCAGATCTGAAGATCCCCCAGGCCCTGACCCAGCAAGCGCTGGAGACCCTCCAGAGCCTGGACCCCGCCGGCGTGGGCGCCCGGTCCCTGTCGGAGTGCCTGCTGCTGCAACTGGCCCGGCAGGATGCTCCCTCCCCCCTGGATATGGAGATCGTCCGCCGCTTCCTGCCGGACTTGGGCAAGAAGCATTACAGCCTCATTGCCCGGGAACTCCATACCACGCCAGAGGAGGTCCGGGCGGCGGAAAAGCGGATCTCTGCCCTGGATCCCTGCCCCGGCCGCTCCTTCCAGCCGGCGGAGCCCACACTCTATGTCCGGCCGGATCTGTTCATCGCGGAACTGGACGGAAAGCTCCAGGTGATCCTGAACGATTACTACCTTCCCCGGGTGTCCATCAGCCAGTACTATGTGCGGCTTCTGAAGGAATCCGACGAGCCGGAGACCCGGGCCTATCTCCAGCAAAAGATGCAGCAGGCCAAGTGGCTGCTGAACAGCCTGGAGCGCCGGGGCAGCACCCTCCGCCAGTGCGCGGAGGCGATCCTGGAGACCCAGCGGGCCTTTTTTGCCGGCCAGACCACAGAGCTGGTCCCCATGACCATGGTGACACTGGCGGAGCGACTCCACCTCCATCCCTCCACCGTCTCCCGGGCCACTCGGGAGAAATACCTCCAGTGCCGGCAGGGGACGTACCCCCTCCGCTATTTCTTCAGCCGCGCTCTGGGGGAGCAGGGTCCCTCCCAGCAGACGGTGAAGCTGCGGCTGCTGGAGCTGATCCGGCAGGAAGACCACAGCCGCCCGCTCAGTGACCAGAAGCTGGCGGAGCTGCTGGCGGAGCAGGGCATCCGCATCGCCCGCCGCACGGTGGCCAAGTATCGGACGGAGCTCCGCCTGGGCTCCGCCGCCGTCCGAAAGCGGGACTGAGGGTCTATTGGCCCGCAGGATAGAAACGGAAGCCCCGGACGGAGTTTCGTCCGGGGCTTCCGTGTTTTTCCGATTTACAGGGTCCGCAGGACCTCTTCATATCCCGGCACCGCATCCGCCGCGCCGGGCCGGGACACCGCCAGGGCGCTGGCCGCCGCGGCCAGGGACAGTGCCTCTTCCAGTGTGCCGCCCTCCAGCGCCCGGCGCAGGAAGTAGCCGGTGAAGGTGTCTCCCGCCGCAGTGGTGTCCACCACCGCCGTTTTCCGGGCTGGGCCCCAGGCCCGCCAGCCCCCTCGCGCTGCAGCAGCGCCCTGTTCTCCCAAGGTCAGCACCACAGTGGTCTCCGGGTACCGCGCCGCCAGCGTGTCCAGAATCGCCTCCGGCGCCTCCGTTCCCGCCAGAAAGGCGCCCTCCACCTCGTTCACCAACAGCCAGGACAGCGCCTCCAGCGGCAGGCCCACCAGCTTCTCATTGGCGGGAGCCGCATTCATGGCCGTCCGCATCCCCCGGCGGGCCGCTTGGTGGATGATTTCCTCCACGCAGCTGGTCTCATTCTGCAGCAGCACCGTGTCCCCGGCTGAGAACTGATCCAGCACCGCCGTCACAAAGTCCGGGGTCAGGCGGCCGTTGGCCCCGTCGTGGAGCAGGATGCTGTTCTGGCCGGTGCTGTCCACCTGGATGATGGCGTGGCCGGTGCTGCCTGTGGTCTCCTCCACAAACCGGGTGTGGACGCCTGCCCGGTCCAGCGTCTCCTTCAGAAAATGCCCCTCCGGCCCGATGAGGCCCGCGTGCCAGGTCTCCACCCCGGCCCGAGCCAGAGCCACGGACTGGTTCAGCCCCTTGCCGCCGCACTGGATCTGCAGGGACTGGGCGCTCATGGTCTCTCCGGGCTGGACGAAGTGGTCCACCCGGTAGACGTAGTCGATATTCAGGGACCCGAAGTTGACAACGCGCATATCCTTCTCCTCCCTCATGCCATAAAGGTGGTGAGCAGCTCTTCCAGGGCGCGGCGGCTGTCCACATCCACGCAGATGGAGACGCCGGGAGCCTCGATGGGATGCTCCCGCAGATCCGCCACCACCATGCCCCGGCAGAAGCTGCCGCCGCACTCCACCCGGGCGGGGATGGTCCGCACCGTCACCACACTGGGATCCACCGCCGCCAGCATGGCCAGCGGGTCGTGGACCGGGCAGTGGTCCAGACAGTTGTTTTGCAGTCGGTTGAACCGGAAGTAGAAGGGCAGTGCCTGCTTCAGATAGTCCACAATGGGCCGGTTCTCCGGCGCGGCGTACTTGTCCAGGATCGCCACATGGTCCGTGGTCAGCCGCACCTTCTGGGTCACATCCAGCCCCACCATGGTCAGGTCAAAGCCCGCCTGGAACACCCGGTCCGCCGCCTCCGGGTCCCCTGCGATGTTGGCCTCCGCTACCGGGGACACGTTTCCCGGCGCGTGGAACGTGCCGCCCATGAACACCACCCGTTTCAACAGCCGGGGCAGGTCCGGCTCTATCTCCAGAGCCTTTGCCAGATTCGTCATTCGGGCCAGCGTCACCAAGGTCAGCTCGCCGGGGTGCTCTCGGGCCATTCGGGCGATGAACGCCCAGGCCGGTTCCTCCAGCGGCTGCTGGGGCGAAGGCGGCAGCTCCACCCCGCCGATGCCGTTGGGCCCGTGGATGTGGGGATCCGGCCCCTTCCAGTTCCCCGCCAGCGGCTCCGTGGCTCCAACCGCCACCGGTACCTCATAAGGCGCACCGGCCAGTCGGATCAGCCGCAGACTGTTTTCCGCCGCCTGCCGGGCTGTGGTGTTGCCGAAGCCGGTGGTGACGCCCATCACCCGGACGTCCGGCCGCTTCAGGGCAAACAGAATGGCGATGGAATCATCAATGCCGGTGTCGGCGTCGATCAGGATCTGCTTCAGCATATTCCTTCCTCCCTGTTTATCTGTTTATGTAGTCTCTCCGCCGTCTTTGGCGGCGGCAATCCGGACCCCCAGACCGTTGACCTCCACACTCTCGTCCGCCGGGACCAGCAGGTAGCGCCGTCCGTCGATGACCCGGGCCTCCACCAGATAGCTCCGCTCCGGGTCCACCTGGATAGTGGCGTCGGCGGTCTTGACCGCGAAGTGCTTGGCGTCGATCAGGTTGGCCGGGGTCAGCGCCCCCTCGCCAAAGGACTGGCCGCAGGCGGTTTGGAACGCCTCCACCCGCTCCTCCGGCACGCCGCAGTTCCGCAGCACGCCGCTCACCTCGCCTGCGGTGACAGCCAGCGGCTCCGGGTCCCGGCTCTCCTTGTGTTCCTGGATCCGCTGGCGCAGGTAGTCGTGGACAGACTGCACCACCTCCATGCTGCACGCCCCCTCCAGAGTGCCGCACAGGGCGGACTGAAAGGTCTCCCGCTGCTCGGCGGCGGACATGGGCGGCTCTGTGCGGAACACTGCGTCAATGAACTCCTGATGGAGCTCGTCCGGCTTCCGGCTGTAAAACAGGGCGTTGTAAAGGTTGGCCGTCCGGTCATCAAAGGCCGGGAACAAAAAGCCAAGCTCCGGCTGGCCCACGATCTGCTTCTCCATAGAGATGTGGAACTCGTTCTCCCCATGGAAGTATCCCAGCTCCGGCGTCCCATCCTTCACCGGGCAGACGCAGCAGACGAAGTAGCGGAACACCTCTTCGCAGGCATCCCGGTCTACCTCGCCGTCCTTGCCCCGGTGGGGCACATCATAGGCGTCGGCCCCCAGCAGGATCAGATAGTTGTTCTCCCCCATGTCCAGGGAGCCGATGACCTGCTGGTAAAAGGCATCCCGGGCCTCCGCGTCCTTCAGCTCGGACGTCCGCAGGGCGGAGAGCAGGCGGTGCTCCTCGCTGTCCGCCACCTGCTGGGTGGAAAACACGATGTCAATCAGGTTCCGGCCCAGGGTGCCGGACAGGGCCTTTTTCAGCAGGCCCAGGTATTTTTCCGCCTCCTCCTGGGGCATGAGGCCCAGGGACTGGTCGATATAGGCGATGATCTCGCGGCTGCTGTTCACATAGCAGCCGTAAACACGGCTGATGGCGCTCTTCTCCGGCCGGAACCGGCGGCGCAGCTCACCCAGCTCTCTTTGGTTCATGGAGGACACCTCGCTCGTTCAAATTGATCCCAGCGGGACTGCAGTCCTGCCGGGTCTCTATCTTAGCACATCTCCGCCGTCTTGTCACGCCGAAAGGGGCGGACAGGAAAAACGGCGGGAACCGCAGTCCCCGCCGTTTCACGTTTCAAATGCGCTCCAAAGGATGTCCGCTTACTGGGCAGCCATCTTCCGGGCCCTGGCCTCAGCCTTGTTCCGGAACACGTCGATGGTGACCGCCAGAATGATGACGGCGCCGATGACGATGTACTGAATGTCGTTGGAGGCGCCCATCAGGTTCAGGCCGTTGCGGATGACCGCCATCAGCAGGGCGCCGATCAGGGTGCCCCAGATGGTGCCCTTGCCGCCGGTGAAGGAGGCGCCGCCGATGATGCAGGCCGCGATGGCATCAGTATCATAGGTGGAGCCGGCATTGCCGTTGGCAGAAGCCAGACGACCCACGGACACCACGCCCGCCATGCCGGCCATGAAGCCGGACAGGGAGTAGACGAAGGTCAGCACGTTCTTGGAGGGGATACCGGAGAGGCGCGCCGCCTCGGGGTTGCCGCCCACGCAGTAGATCTGGCGGCCCAGGGCGGACCGGGTCAGGAACACGTGGAAGATGCCGAACACGATCAGCACCAGGATGAAGCTGAAGGGGATGCCGGGGAAGGTCTCGGTCTTGAAAAGGGAGCCGCCGCCGATCCACATCAGGTTGTCCACGCCGGTGTTGGTAAAGGCAATGGATTTCGACCCTGTAATCACCAGGGCCAGGCCCCACAGCACGTTCTTCATGCCCAAGGTGGACACGAAGGGATGGGGCAGGTCCAAACGGGTCAGCAGAATGCCGTTGACAAAGCCGGCAAACGTGCTCACCGCCAGGCCGGCGATGATCAGCAGCGGCATGCTGGTGATGCCGAAGTTCTGGACCAGCACGCCGATGGTGCAGGTGCACAGCACGCAGTTGGAACCCACGGACAGGTCGATGCCGGCGGTAATCAGGGCGCACAGCATGCCGGAGGCGATCAGGCAGTTGATGGAAGCCTGCTTGAAGATGTTCATGATATTGCTGATCCGCGGGAACTTATCGGGCATCATCACGCAGAAAATGAGAACCAGCAGCGCCAGCGCCATCAGGGTGCCGAGCTTTTGCAAAAGCTCTTTTCCGGAATTCTTCTTTTTCATATCAGTCTAATTCTCCTCCCCAGGCCGCTTTCATGATATCCTCAGAGTTGAAGTGCGGGGTATCACGGTCGATATTGGCCATGACCCGGCCGCCCCGCATGACCACCACGTGGTCACTCATGGCCAGGATCTCCGGAAGCTCGGAGGAGACCATGATCACACACTTGCCGGCCTTGACCAGGTCATTCATGACATGGTAGACCTCGATCTTGGCGCCCACGTCGATGCCGCGGGTGGGCTCGTCGAAAATGAAGATGTCCGCGTCGGTGTTGACCCACTTGCCGATAACCACCTTCTGCTGGTTGCCGCCGGAGAGCTGGGCCGTCACCTCGTCCAGGGACGGAGTCTTGATCCGCAGGGACTCCACATTGTCCTGGCCGGACTTCTCAATCTTCCCCTTGTTCAGGAAGGGTCCGTTGGAGAAGCCCTTCATATTGGCCAGAATGAGGTTGGTCCGCACGTCCAGGGACAGCACCAGACCCTGGCCCTTGCGGTCCTCGGTCAGGAAGGCAATCTTCTTCTTGATGGCGTCCTTGGGCGTCCGGATATGTACCTTCTCCCCCTTGACGTAGATCTCGCCGCTGTCCAACCTGTCGGCGCCGAAGATGGCCCGCATGGTCTCCGTCCGCCCGGCGCCCACCAGGCCAGCAAAGCCGGTGATCTGGCCGCCGTAGGCCTTGAAGCTCACGTCATGGAGGACGCCGGCCTCGTTGAGGTTCCTGGCCTCCAGCCACACGTCGCCCTTGACGCCGAACTCTTTGGGATACAGGTTGTCCAGCGTCCGGCCCACCATGGCGTTGATCAGGGAGTCCTCCGTCATGTCACCGATGTCCTGGGTGACGATATGTTCGCCGTCCCGCATGACGGTGACCCGGTCGCAGAGCTCGAACAGCTCTTCCAATTTATGAGAGACGAACAGGATGGCCACGCCCTTGGCCTTCAGGCCCCGGACCGTCTCCATCAGCTGGTTGATCTCCTCCTTGCCCAGGGAGGAAGTCGGCTCGTCCATGATAATCAGCTTGGCGTCCAGCGACACAGCCTTGGCGATCTCCACCATCTGCTGCTGGCCGGTACCCAGCTTGCCGCATTCCATTTTAACATCAATTTCGGGATGGCCCAGCGTGGTCAGGGCCTGCTTGGCTTCCTCGTACATTCTGGGGTAGTCCAGAAGGCCGTTTTTCTTGACGGCGCGTCCCATGAAAACGTTATCCGTGACAGACAGCTGCTTGACGATGTTCAGCTCCTGGTACACGCAGGCAATGCCCGCCTCGCGGGACTGGACGGGGTTGTGGAAGACGACCTTCTGGCCGTCCACGTAGATCTCCCCCTCCTCAGGAGTGTGAACGCCGGTGAGCACCTTAATCAAGGTGGACTTGCCGGCGCCATTTTCGCCGATCAGGCCGTGGATCTCTCCCGGCCGGATGCCAATAGACATATTTTTCAATGCGACGACACCAGGAAAACGTTTGGTAATGTTCTTCAACTCGACAACATACTCGCTCATGGGATTACCTCGTTTCTGTTTCCTGATTTCAGCGGTCCCCGCCGCCCGCGGGGAGGTGCGGAACGGGAATATGGCGGCAGGACCACTGCCGCCATATTCCATTCATTCAGATGTGAGATCTGAGGGGCACAGGCTGATCAGCCCTGCATGGCAGCCAGGCTATCCAGGTACTCCTGGCCGTTCTCAGCGGTGACCACGGTGACGGGAGCGTTGATGACCTCTTCCACGGTCTCGCCCTTGATGGCCTTCAGCGCGGCCTCCACGGCCTGGTAGCCCATCTCATAGGGCTGCTGGGCAACGGTGGCCTTCACCATCTCGCCGGCCAGGATCAGATCCACGGCGGAGGCGTTGCCGTCGAAGCCGACGATAATCATGTCGTCCACGCCGGCGGACTTGCAGGCGTTCATGGCGCCGATAGCGGTATCGTCATTGTGGCAGAGCACGATGTCGATCTGGTCGGGATAAGCGTTCAGCAGGTCCTCCATGGTCTTGGTGGCGCCGTCGGTGGTGTTCTGGCCGGACAGAGCGTCCAGAACGGTGACGCCGGCCTCGTCGCAGGCGGCCTGATAGCCCTCGCGGCGCATATTGGAGGTGTTGTCGCCCTCCTGGCCATAGATGATGACGGCGTTGGCGCCCTCACCGGCCTGTTCAGCGGCCCACAGGCCGCCTTCCTTCGCGGCGTCCACGTTGGAGGTGCCCACGAAGCTGGTCTGACCCTCGATGCCCACATTGGTATCGACGGACAGAACGGGGATGCTGCCGATGGCGCTGGCAAGCGCACCGGAAGCGGCGCCGGCGTCATTGGGAGCGACGATGATGGCATCGCAGCCTGCGCCGATCTGCTGCTCAATCATAGAAACCTGCTGCTCGATCTCGCTCTCAGCGCCGGGGCCCACCACGTTGACGGTAACGCCCAGGTCAGCGGCAGCGGCATCGCAGCCGGCCTTCACATAGCCCCAGTACTCGGAGGCCAGGGTCTTCAGGACCACAGCGATCTCCACATCGCTGGCAGTGGCGGTATCGCCGCCGTTCTCCTCGGTAGCAGTGTCATCGGTGCTGGTGTCTTCGTTGGCGGTATCTCCGCCGCCGCAGGCCACCAGAGACAGGGACATCACCAGTGCGAGGAGAAGTGCAAAAAACTTTTTCATCTTACTTCTTTTCTCCTTCTTAATTGGTTTCCTCTCACATTCAGGCAGAAATGGATCTGAACTGCGGGAGTAAGAAGATTTTAACATGGTGTGCTTATACAGTCAACGTGTTAACGTAAAAAACAGCTATTATTACAATTTTGCGGAACTTTTTTGCACAATATGCAGAAAATTTTTTATCAGCTAATCATTTACTTGACAGCGTCGGCTTTTTATCAGGCGCCCGGCGGCGTCCAGTTTGCGCAAATTTTTCGCAAATCTGCCGCACAGCCTCTCTATCCCCCAAAAACCGCTCCCCTGGGTGTCGCCGCAGGCGCGCCCGTCCTACATTATATAATATAAAGAGGTGCGGACATGCCTGTTCCGCACAAAAAACGCCCTCCCGGCTTGGGAGGGCGTTCGGACCATGTATTCTCAGACGGAGATGATTTTCCAGGCGCACCAGAGCAGGAGCAGCGCCATAACGGCGTTGACAAATTTGTAATACCGGCTGTACAGCGGGTACAGCAGCGCGCCCAGCGTGGCCCAGATCAGGTTTCCGGTGGCGGCGCAGGCAGCCATGATGACAGAGAAGCACAGCACGGCTGGCACCGTATACCCATGGGGCAGGATATAACCGGAATAGGCGGCGATCCCCAGCATCAGGATGTGGACGTTCAGGAATTGCAGGAGGAAGCCGTTCACATAGGACAGCGGCTTGCCGGAGGGGCCGGCCTCCTTCTTGGCGCCGGGGCTGCGCATCAGCGTGCGGTAGGCCAGATAGAGGATATAAGCCGCGCCCACATACTTGGCCACGGGGACAATCTGCGGCACCAGCTCTCCCAGCCAGGCACAGCCGAAGCCGCACAGCAGCATAACGGTGATCAATCCCGCCCAGATCCCAAAAATCAGCGGCCAGCACTTCCGGATGCCGTACCGGCTGGTGCTGCTGAACAGCAGAATGTTGTTGGGTCCCGGGGAAAAGGTGGTTGCACAGGCATACGCCGCCAGTTGTAAATAGACTGCTGTCATGGGAACTGCCCCTTTCTCTTTATCAGATACTGTCCCGCCGCGGCGTCAGCTGAAGACGCCGGCCTTGCACAGCTCGATGAACTGCTTGGCCACCCGGGCGCTGCGTCCGCCGGAGCGGACCGCGAATGCCTCACTGCGGACCGCCAGCTGTCTGGGGTCCAGCTCCACCCCGTACTGCTTGGCCAGCTCCTCCACAATGTGGAGATACCGCTCCCGGTCGGGGCTGCCGAAGGTGATGGTCAGCCCAAACCGGGCGGACAGGCTCATCAGCTCCTGGCGGGTGTCGCTCTCGTGGATGTCGTCGCCCTCCCGGTCGGTGAGGGTCTCCTTAATCAGGTGGCGGCGGTTGCTGGTGGCGTAGACGGCGATGTTGCCGGCCCGGCCGCCCACGCTGCCCTCCAGGATCGCCTTGAGGGCGGCGAAGTTGTCGTCATTGGCGGTGAAGCTCAGATCATCGATGAAGAGGATGAACTTCAGCGGATTGGACGCCAGGGCGTCCATCAGGTCCGGGATCTGATAGAGCTGGTTCTTCTTGACCTCCACCAGCCGCAGCCCCTGGTCCGCGAAGGCGTTGGCGATGGCCTTGATGGCGCTGGACTTGCCGGTGCCCGCGTCACCATACAGCAGCACGTTGTTGGCGGGCTTTCCCTCCAGCAGGGCCCGGGTGTTGGCGATGACCTTCTCCCGCTCCCGCTCATAGCCAGGCAGCTCCTCCAGCCTCTGGGGATCCGGGTGCTTCACCGGCGCCAGTTGCCCCTCCTCCACCGTGAACACGTGGTACCGGGCGAAGATGCCGTAGCCCTTCACCCCCACCTCCTCCATCCGGCGGAGGTATTCCCGGGTGATATCGGTGGGAGACACGACCCAGCCCACCAGAAATTCCGGAGGCTCCCGCAGACCCGCCGTCAGGTCCTCCAGCTGCAGCTGGGAGAGCTGGTCGAAGAAGGCCAGCTCCCGCCGCAGGCTTTCCTGAAGGACGGAGCTCCTGCCCACCGCCTGCCCCCGGATGCAGACGTTCTCGCTCTCCAGCACCGTCTCCCGCAGATAGCAGGACCAGCTGTCGCTGGACTGGAAGAGGGCGGCTTCAAATCCGGCGCAGGCGGCGGAGAAATCGCCGCTGTCCCCCCGCACCCGGGCGGAGAGCATCTCGCCGCAGGCGGCCACCACCGGGTCCTGCAGCAGCCGGCGGAACACCACAAGGCCCGTCAGCCGCCGGTACATCTCTTGTACGTGCATGTTGCATTCCTCCCGATCTCAGGCCTTCAGCGGAGGACCGCGCCCTCGTCGGCGCTGGTGACCATCCGGGCGTAACGGCCCAGCCAGCCGGTGGTGATGTTGGGGGCAGGCTGGACATAGGCGGCCTTCCGGGCGGCCAGCTCTTCCTCAGATACCTGCAACATGATGGAGGCATTGGGAATGTCGATGGCGATGGCGTCGCCCTCCTGCACCAGGCCGATGGGACCGCCGGAAGCGGCCTCCGGGCTGACGTGGCCGATGGACGCGCCCCGGCTGGCGCCGGAGAACCGGCCGTCGGTGATAAGGGCCACGGTTTTGTCCAGACCCATACCCGCGAGAGCGGAGGTGGGATTCAGCATCTCCCGCATACCAGGGCCGCCCTTGGGGCCCTCGTACCGGATCACCACCACGTCGCCGGGGACGATCTTACCGGCGTAGATGGCGGCGATGGCGTCCTCCTCGCTGTCAAACACCCGGGCGGGACCGGTGTGGGTCAGCATCTCCGGGGCCACGGCGCTGCGCTTCACCACGCAGCCGTGGGGGGCCAGATTGCCCCAGAGGATCTGCAGTCCGCCGGTGGGGGAGTAGGGATCCTCGATGGGCCGAATGGCGTTGTGGTTGAGGTTCTGGACCCCCTGAATGTTCTCGCCCACGGTCTTGCCGGTGACGGTCAGGCAGTCCAGATCCAGAAGACCGCGCTTGGCCAGCTCCGCCTGGACAGCAGGGATGCCGCCGGCCGCGTACAGGTCCGGCATGTGGGTGGGGCCCGCAGGGGCCAGGTGGCACAGGTTGGGGGTCTTCTCGCTGATCTCGTTGAACAGGGCCAGGTCCACCGGGCAGCCCGCCTCCTGGGCGATGGCCAGCAGGTGCAGCACCGTGTTGGTGGAGCAGCCCAGGGCCATGTCGCAGGTCAGGGCGTTGCGGATGCTGCGGGCGTTGATGATGTCCCGTGCGCAGATGTTCCGGCGGACCATCTCCATGATGGCGGCGCCGGCCCGGCGGCCCAGCTGCAGCCGCTTGCTGTACACCGCGGGGATGGTGCCGTTGCCCGGCAGGCCGATGCCGATGGCCTCGCACAGGCAGTTCATGGAGTTGGCGGTGTACATGCCGGAGCAGCTGCCGCAGCCGGGACAGCAGTTCTGGGTGCAGTCCTCCAGCTGCTCGGCGGAGATCATGCCTGCCTTGTAGGAGCCCACAGCCTCGAACATCTTGGAGAGGCTGACCTCCTGGCCGTCGTAGGTGCCGGCCAGCATGGGGCCGCCGCTGCACACCACGGCGGGCACGTTCATCCGCACCGCCGCCATCACCATGCCGGGGACGATCTTGTCACAGTTGGGCACCAGCACACAGCCGTCAAACTGGTGAGCCATGAACATGGTCTCCACACTGTCGCAGATCAGCTCCCGGCTGGCCAGGGAGTACTTCATGCCCACATGGCCCATGGCGATGCCGTCGCACACGCCGATGGCGGGCACCATGAAGGGGGTACCGCCGGCGGCCTCGATGCCGCTTTTTACCGCGTCGGTCAGCTTGTCCAAATTCATGTGTCCGGGAACGATGTCGCTGTGGGCGCTGACCACAGCGATCAGGGGCTTCTCCAGGTCCTCCGGCGTGTAGCCCAGGGCGTAGAAAAGGCTCCGGTTGGGTGCCCGCTCGGCGCCCTTGGTCACATTATCACTGCGCATAGGTCTTGCTTTCCTCCTTTTTCTACCCGGCCCGGAGGTGTTCCCGCCTCCGGGCCGGTGCCTTGGGTCCTCTTACTTTTTCAGCCAGCTCATCATGCTGCGCAGCTGGGCGCCCACCTTCTCGATGGGGTGCTCGGCCGCCATGCGGCGCATGGCCAGGAAGTGGGTCTTGCGGCCTCCGTTGGGGTTCATCTCCGCCAGGAATTCGGAGGCGAAGGTACCGTCCTGGATCTCCTTGAGGATCTGCCGCATCTCCTTGCGGGTGTCCTCGGTAATCAGGCGGCTGCGGGTGCGGTAGTCGCCGTACTCAGCGGTGTTGGAGATGGAGTAGCTCATCTTGCCGAAGCCGCCCTCGTTGATGAGGTCGATGATGAGCTTCATCTCGTGGCAGGTCTCGAAGTAGGCCATCTCCGGCTCGTAGCCGGCCTCCACCAGGGTCTCGAAGCCGGCCTGGATCAAGCCGCAGACGCCGCCGCATAGAACGGCCTGCTCGCCGAACAGGTCGGTCTCGGTCTCCTCCTTGAAGGTGGTCTCCAGGATGCCGGCGCGGCCGGCGCCGATGCCGGAGGCATAGGCGAGAGCCACTTCTTTGGCCTTGCCGGTGAAGTTCTGCTCCACGCAGATCAGGCTGGGCACGCCCTTGCCCTCCAGGTACTGGCTGCGGACCGTGTGGCCGGGGCCCTTGGGAGCCACCATGATCACGTCCACGTTGGCGGGGGGCACGATGGTCTTGAAGTGGATATTGAATCCGTGGGCGAAGGCCAGGGTCTTGCCCTCGGTCATGTACGGGGCGATCTGCTTGTTGTAGATGTCGGCGCACAGCTCGTCAGGCACCAGCATCATCACGATGTCGCCGGCCTTGGCGGCCTCCTCCACTTCCATCACGCGGAAATTGGGACAGGTGGCGGCGAACTCCTCCGCCTTGGCCCAGTGGGAGGAGCCCTTCCGCAGGCCCACCACCACGTTGACACCGCTCTCGGCCAGGTTCTCAGAATGGGCATGGCCCTGAGAGCCGAAGCCGATCACGGCCACGGTCTTGCCGTCCAGCAGGCCCAGGTTGCAGTCAGTGTCGTAATACTTTTTGATTGCCATGTTCGTGTTCTCCTTTTCTGTTTCTTGACGATGTGGGTGGGAATGGTTTTGCCGATGGGCCCTGAACAGAACGGCCGAAGTGAAAGAAAAAAGCCTTTGCCTCTTGCAAGCAAGAGGCAAAGGCTTTTGAAACACCTTCGCGGTACCACTCTTGTTAACGGTGGAAGATCCTTCCGCCGCCATCTCAGCAGGCCCCAACAGGCCCTGCACGGTAACGGGTGCGCCCGGCACTGCCTATCAGAGAGTTCTCTTTCAGCAGGCTACTCCAGGATGATTTCACCAGATCCGACGCTTGTTGCCTTGCACCAACCGGCAATTCTCTGAAAGCGGAGCGAAGCGGGCTACTTGTTCCCTTCATCATATTTTAGGTATGCAAAGACGGTAACACACTGTTCCGCCCCCTGTCAAGAGAAACTTGCGCTCAACTTCCCCGCTCCCGCAAAGTTTTATTGGTTTGACCAATTCCATCCCTTTTCAAACGCGAAACCTTATGTATTTTCCCCACGATTTTCCGCCAAGCCTGTACAGGGACCGGCCAGACCAGCCCAAATCTTTGCGCTTAGGGTTCCTCTTTTTGTTAAATGGAAATATTTTCTAAATATTTTTGATTTCAAAGGAGAAGTGCCAGAAAGTCTCATAACAGGCGTTTAAAACTTGAGAAATCCGCCGAACATGTTCTTGCGCGGACAAAAGTCGTTGACGCAAAGACGCGCCCAGTATTACAATGTGGTCGATACAAACACGGACGGAGGCCGCGGCGCGGTCATCCGCCAAGTCTGGTTTTTGGAGGGATTCACCATGAGCATTCAGAACGAGTATCTAAGCGGCCTGATGGAGCGCGTGGTCCGGCGGAATCCGGCAGAGCCGGAATTTCACCAGGCGGTCCAGGAGGTTCTGACCTCCCTGGTCCCGGTGGTGGAGGCGAAGCCGGAGTATATCAAAGAGGGCGTCATGGACTGCCTGGTAGAGCCGGAGCGGATCATCAAGTTCCGGGTGCCCTGGGAGGATGACCAGGGCAACATCCACGTGAACCGGGGCTTCCGGGTGCAGTTCAACAGCGCCATCGGCCCCTACAAAGGCGGCTTACGGTTCCACCCCTCCGTGTACGAGGGCATCATCAAGTTTCTGGGCTTTGAGCAGATCTTCAAGAACAGCCTGACCGGCCTGCCCATCGGCGGCGGCAAGGGCGGCAGCGACTTCGACCCCAAGGGCAAGTCCGACGCGGAGGTCATGCGCTTCTGCCAGAGCTTCATGACCGAGCTCTTCAAGTATATCGGGCCGGACACCGACGTGCCCGCCGGCGATATCGGCGTGGGTGCCCGGGAGATCGGTTATCTCTTCGGCCAGTACAAGCGGCTGCGCAACGAGTTCACCGGCGTCCTCACTGGCAAGGGCCTCAGCTACGGCGGCTCTCTGGCCCGAACCGAGGCCACCGGCTATGGTCTGTGCTACTTTGCCGACAATATGCTCAAGGACGCGGGCCGCAGCTTTGAGGGCGCCAAGGTAGCCATCTCCGGCTCCGGCAATGTGGCCATCTACGCCTGCGAAAAGGCCACGGCCCTGGGCGCCAAGGTGGTCACCATGTCCGACTCCAACGGCTTTGTCCACGACCCCAACGGCATCGACCTGGCGCTGGTGAAGCAGCTGAAGGAGGTGGAGCGCAAGCGCATCCGGGAGTATGTGACCGTCCGCCCGGAAGCGGAGTACCACGAGGGCTGCTCCGGCGTGTGGCAGGTGCCCTGTGACATCGCCCTGCCTTGCGCCACCCAGAACGAGCTGGATCTGTCCGCTGCCAAAGCCCTGATCCAGAACGGCTGCTTCGCCGTGGCCGAGGGTGCCAACATGCCCTGCACTCCCGACGCGGTGGAAGCCCTGCAGGCTGCCGGTCTCCTCTTTGCCCCCGCCAAGGCCGCCAACGCCGGCGGCGTGGCCACCTCCGCCCTGGAGATGAGCCAGAATTCCATGCGCATGTCCTGGTCCTTCGAGGAGGTGGACAGCCATCTGAAGGACATTATGACCAACCTTTATCACAACGCCGCGGGCGCCGCCGCCCAGTACGGCAAGCCCGGCGACCTGGTGGCCGGCGCCAACATCGCCGGCTTCCTGAAAGTGGCTGACGCCATGCTGGCCTACGGTTTGGTCTAAGGAGGGCATCTGCATGAGCGACTATGTTTCCCGCGTGTCCGCCGACCTCCAGCAGCGGTACGCCGGCCAGCCGGAGTATCTCCAGGCCGTTCTCACCTGGCTGGAGATGATTGCCCCGGCCCTGGAGGACAATCCCATCTATGAGCGGGTGGACCTGCTGACCCGAATGGTGGAGCCGGATCGAATGCTGACCTTCACTGTGCCCTGGATGGACGATCAGGGCATGGCCCACACCAACCACGGCTACCGGGTGCAGTTCAACAGCGCCATCGGCCCCTACAAGGGTGGGTTGCGGTTCCATCCCTCCGTCAACCCCTCTATCGTGAAGTTCCTGGGCTTTGAGCAGACCTACAAAAACGCCCTGACGGGGCTGCCTATCGGCGGCGCCGCCGGCGGCGCGGATTTTGATCCCCGGGGCAAGAGCAGCCGGGAGATCATGCGCTTCTGCCAGAGCTTCATGACAGCCCTGTACCGTCTGATCGGCGCAGACACCGACATCCCCGCCGGTGACATCGGTGTGGGCTCCCGGGAGATCGGCTATCTCTATGGCCAGTACAAGCGGCTCACCGGAAAGGCGGAGAGCAGCGCTCTTACTGGCAAGGGCCTGACCTACGGCGGCAGCGTCATCCGCCAGGAGGCCGCCGGCTTCGGCACTGTTTACTTCTTGGCCCGGATGCTGGAACACCAGGGCGAGACCCTGGAGGGCAAGCGCCTGGCCGTCTCCGGCTTCGGCAACATGTCCTGGGGCGTGTGCCGCAAGAGCGCGGAGCTGGGCGGCAAGGTGGTCACCCTCTCCGGGCCGGACGGCTATGTCTACGATCCCGACGGCGTCTGCACCCAGGAGAAGTTCGATTTCATGCTGTCCATGCGCGCCGGCGGCGCCGACAAGGTGGAGCCTTACGCCGACCGCTTCGGCGTGGAGTTCTTCCCCGGCAAAAGGCCCTGGGAAGTGCCGGTGGACATCGTGATCCCCTGCGCCACCCAGAATGAGCTGGACGTGGAGGATGCCGTGATGATTGTGGCCAACAACGTCCGCTACTATGTGGAGGCGGCCAATATGCCCGCCACCGCCGAGGCCCTGCGCCTCCTGCGGCTGAGTCCCAAGATCCTCACCGCAGGCTCCAAGGCCTCCGGATCCGGCGGCGTGGTGGTTTCCGCCCTGGAGATGGTCCAGAACAGCCTGCGGTACAGCTGGACCCGCCAGGAGGTGGACAGCCGCCTGAAGCAGATCATGGGCGGCATCTATGATGCCTCCGCCGCGGCGGCGGAGGAGTACGGTCTGGGATACGACCTGATTGCCGGTAATGACATCGCCGCTTTCAAGAAGATCTCCACGGCCATGATCGCCCAGGGACTGTGATTCTCCCCCTCTTCAAAACACACAAAGCGGCCGCCCTTCCGGGCGGCCGCTTTGTCCCATAAATTTCCTTTGTAGTGGGACCGGCGGTCCGGCAGATGCCGGGCCGCCGGTTTTGTTTCCCGTCCCACAGCGTCCAGAACAGCCCGCTGATCCGGCCGTTCTCGTCCCCATTGATCCGCTCCGCGGCCGGTACTTTCGGCAGTCCCGGTATGGCCCCTCACGGGACAGGTCCCGCGGGGACTCCGCATTTAATCCAGTTGGGCAGGCCCAGCCCGTCCAGCTCAAGGTTTTGCCTCCGGCAAAACGCTTGGACGCCGCTCCCGCGGCGGTATGACCATGCCTCAGAACAGCCCGCTGATCCGGCCGTTCTCATCCACATCGATCCGCTCCGCGGCCGGTACTTTCGGCAATCCCGGCATGGTCATGATATCTCCCGTCAGGGCCACCAGAAAGCCTGCCCCAGCGGACACTTTCAGGTTCCGGACCGTCACAGTGAAGCCCCGGGGCGCTCCCAGCAGGGAGGGGTCGTCGGAAAAGCTGTACTGGGTCTTGGCCATGCAGATGGGCAGTTCCCCGAACCCCAGCTCTGTCAGCCGCCGGGCCTGCTTCTGGGCGGCAGGCGTCAGTACCACGCCGTCCGCATGGTAAATCCGCCGGCAGATAGTCTCCAGCTTCTCTTCGATGGACCCCCCCAGCGCATAGCTGTACCGGAAGTCGGATGGCTGCTCACACAGCCGGACTACCTCCTCTGCCAAAGCAGTTCCGCCGGCGCCGCCCTTGGCCCACACCTCGCTGAGGGCCACGCTCACCCCCAGCTCCCGGCATTTCTCCTCTACCAGCTTCAGCTCCGCCGCCGTGTCCGTGGGGAACGCATTGATGGCCACCACGCAGGGCAGGCCAAATACGTTTTTGATATTGTCCACATGCTGGAGCAGGTTGGGCAGTCCCCGCTCCAGGGCCGCTAGATCCTCTCTGCCCAGCTCCGCTCTGGCTGCGCCGCCGTGGTGCTTCAATGCCCGGACCGTGGCCACGACCACCACCGCGTCGGGCTTCAGCCCCGCCATGCGGCACTTGATGTCCAGAAACTTCTCCGCCCCCAGATCCGCGCCGAAGCCCGCTTCCGTGATGGCATAGTCCCCCAGCTTCAGAGCCATCCGGGTGGCGGTGACGGAGTTGCAGCCGTGGGCGATGTTGGCAAAGGGTCCGCCGTGGATCAGGGCCGGAGTATGCTCCAGCGTCTGAACCAGATTGGGCTTCAGAGCGTCCTTCAGCAGGGCCGCCATGGCGCCGGCCGCCTTCAGGTCGGCAGCAGTCACCGGGGCGTCATCATAGGTGTAGCCCACCACGATCCGCCCCAGACGGGCTTTCAGATCCGGGATGTCCGATGCCAGACACAGCACGGCCATGACCTCGCTGGCCACGGTGATATCAAATCCGTCCTCCCGGGGCACACCCTGCATCCGGCCCCCCAGGCCATCCACGATGCTGCGCAGCTGCCGGTCGTTCATATCCACACACCGCCGCCACGTAATCCGCTTGACGTCGATCCCCAGGGCGTTACCCTGCTGGATGTGGTTGTCCAACATCGCCGCCAGCAGGTTGTTGGCCGCGCCGATGGCGTGAAAGTCCCCGGTGAAGTGGAGATTGATGTCCTCCATAGGCACCACCTGGGCATAGCCGCCGCCGGCGGCGCCGCCCTTGATGCCGAACACCGGCCCCAGGGAGGGCTCCCGCAGGGCCACCACGGCATTTCTGCCGATCCGCCGCAGCCCGTCCGCCAGCCCTACCGTAGTGGTGGTCTTGCCTTCCCCGGCAGGGGTGGGGGTGATAGCGGTCACCAGAACCAGCTTACCGTCCGGCCGATTTGTCTCCTTCAGAAAGCGGTTGTCGATCTTGGCTTTGTATCTGCCGTATTGCTCTATATACGCCCCATCCATCCCGCAGGCGTCCGCAATATCCGTGATGGGAAGGGGCTTCGCCTCCTGGGCGATCTCGATATCGCTTTTGATGGTCATGGCTGCCTCCTGTTTTCCGGGCTGTCCGTGTCCAGACACCCTGCTGTTTCATGTTCGATTATACCGGCTCCCCCGGGTAAAAGCAACAGTTCTCTCCAAATCCCCTTATTTTCCAACCTTTTACAGGTAAAACACCGGCGGCACCTGCTGCATAGCGGTCTCTGCGTCCATGTCCTTTGTTATCTGTAAATGTGATAGCCGGTTGCATAAGATCCGTTCTAGCAGTTTCTCCTCCGCAGATGCTATAATATTGTACAGAGAAGAAGGTGCTTATATCTTAAAAACTGTGCATTCAGACGAACAGAGGTGTATGAAAAGAGGAAAGAGCACATAAGGAGGTACGTATATGGAAACTCTGGAGAAAAAAGGCAAAGGTTCCGCGTTGCTCCCGTTCCTGCTATTTATTGTCATCTATCTAGGCGCTGGCCTGTACTTCCAGGCACAGGGTGTAGAGATGGCCTTCTACCAGTTCCCCTCTGTCACAGCCATGTTCATCGCCCTGCTGCTGGCCTTCTGCCAGGGCAAGGGCACCATCGATCAGAAATTCACAGTCTTCGCCAAGGGCGCCGCCAACGAGAACGTCCTGACCATGCTGATGATCTACATCCTGGCCGGCGCCTTCTCCACTGTGGCCAGTGCCATGGGCGGCGTGGACGCCACCGTGAATCTGGGTCTCAGCGTCATTCCCGTGCACTTCCTGGCCGCCGGCGTGTTCGTGATCTCCGCGTTCATGGGCACCGCCACCGGCACCTCCATGGGCACCATCAGCGCCATTGTTCCTATCGCTGTGGGCGTGGCGGAAAAGGGCGGGTTGAGCCTTCCCCTGTTTCTGGGCGCCTGCGTGGGCGGCGCCATGTTCGGCGACAACCTCTCTATGATCTCCGACACCACCATTGCCGCCACCCGCACCCAGGGCTGCCAGCTCCGGGACAAGTTCCGGGTGAACTTCCTCATTGCCCTGCCGGCGGCTATCATCACCATTATCGTGCTGCTGGTCGTAGGCCGGCCTGAGACCGTGACGGAGATGGGAAATCTGTCTTTCAACGTCATCAAGGTCATTCCCTACCTCGCCGTGCTGGTACTGGCGCTGATCGGCATGAATGTGTTCCTGGTGCTGACCATCGGCATCTTCGCCGCCGGCATCATCGGCCTGGCCCTTGGCGATCTGGATATCCCCCTCTTTGCCCAAAGCATCTGGAACGGTTTCACCGGCATGAACGAGGTCTTCTTCCTGTCCCTGTTCTGCGGCGGCATGTCTGAGATGATCGCCCACAACGGCGGCATCACTTGGCTGATCGAAAAGCTGGGCCGCATGATGAAGGGCAACAAGTCCGCCCAGGTGGGTGTCGCGGCTCTGGTGTCCCTGGCAGACTGTGCCACTGCCAACAATACGGTGGCCATCATTGTCAGCGGCCCCATGGCCAAAAACATGAGCCGTATCCACAAAGTGGATCCCCGCCGCACCGCCTCTCTGCTGGACGTGTTCTCCTGTGTGCTTCAGGGCATGATCCCCTGGGGCGCCCAGCTGCTGACTGCCGCCAGCCTCACCACGATATACGGCGTGACCATGAACCCCATAGACATCCTGCCCTATATGTGGTACTGCTGGATTCTGGCCGCCGTGGGCATCCTCTCCATTTTCATTCCCTTCGCCGACGGCATCTGCCGCAAGGACCCCTGGAACTGGGAGTACGATGTGGCGGAGTCCGGCGTGGCTGCCAAGAAGGCTTCTCTGGAGCTGGAGCGGCAGGAGTCCGCGCAGACGCCCATCTGACCTGCGTGTCTCTTGCTAAAATAAGACCGGGCGCCCTGAGGCGCCCGGTCTTTTTCTCCTCTGTCAGGTCCCCTCCTGAAGCCGCCTGGTGAAGGCGATGGAATCCGCCAGCGCCTCCTCCAGCAGGCGGACGAACTGCTCCGTCAGCGGAGAGGGCCGGCTGCTGCGGATGTGGATCCAGCCCAGGTGGACCGAGGTCTTCCCCAGCAGCGGGATCGTGACTACGCTTCCGTCCGCCAGCCCCTCCGACAGCAGGCCGCTGCCGGAGGTGAACGCATCGGTGGACGCCAGCACGTACATCGCCGTGGCCCGGTTGTTCACGCTGATGCACTTTGCCGGCTTTTTCAGAGAGACCATGGGGTACTCCTCGAAAAAGTCCGACGCCACGCCTTGGTCGTGCTCAAACGCCACATACGGATATCCGTCCAGTTCCTCCTCCGTTACGCTGGAGCGGCCAGCCAGCGGATGCCCCCCGCGAACATAGATACAGGGGCAGACGGCGGCCAGTTCGTGGAATTCCAGCTCCCGGGCGTCCAGCAGCCGGCAGATAATCTTCTCCGTCAGATCCGTCAGGCAGATGACGCCCACGTCCGCCCGGTGGTCATAGACGTCGTCAATCACACCGTCCATCCCTGTCTCCCGGAGGCCAAATCGGAAGCGGTTTTCACCGGCGATTCGGAGCAGCCTCAAAAACGCGTCCACTGCAAAGGGATACCGCTGGCAGGAAACGGAAAAGCGCACCGGAGCCGCGGCGTTGCGTGCCTCACCATACAGGCTCTCGATCCCGCGCTTCTGCTCCAGCAGGGAGACGGCGTAGCTGAGAAACTCCTTGCCCTCCGGCGTGAACTCCACGCCCCGGTTGCTGCGGGCCAGCACCCGAATGCCCAGTTCGTTCTCAAGCTCCCGCACCGCCGTGGAAATCCCCGACTGGGACAGGAACAGCTTCTGGGCCGCCTTGTTGATGGAGCCGCATTTGGAGATCTCCACGATGTACTCAAGCTGCTGAAACGTCATAGAAAGCCTCCTCTTCCCCTTTCGATCTCACTTTTCTATTATAGGCATTTTGAGCTGGTTGTCAAATCGTTATCAAAAAAACTGTCAACGCATCCCGCAAAACGCATATTAACAGCTTTGCGCCCTTTGTGCTATTCTATAAGTAGAACCAAACAAAATATATCAGTTATTTGAGAAGTTTTCTGTTTAATATCACCTGCGTTTTTCGATGGATGCACAGATTTTCCCCCTCTCTTCTCTCTATCCCCGCAGCCGCGTCAGAGTCTCTCTGATAGCGAAAATTTGAATACCAGTCAATTTTGCCCCTGCGGAGCGTCTCCGGAGGGGCCGGTGAAGAAAGGAAGATCGACTGTATGAACACGGAGAAAAAGTTCGGTTTTGCCACGCGTCAGATCCACGCCGGCCACATGGAAAACGCGGCGGGCTCCTTGTGCGCCCCCATCTATCAGACCTCCACCTTCGCATTCTCCACCGTCCAGCAGGGCGGCGCCCGGTTCGCCGGCGAGGAGGGCGGATATATCTACACCCGTCTGGGCAACCCCACTCTGGGCGCTGTTGAGGAGAAGCTGGCCTCCCTGGAGGGCGGCGAGGCCGCCATGGCCGCGGCCTCCGGCATGGGCGCCATCTCCTCCGCTCTGTGGACCTCTGTGGTGGCCGGGGACGAGATCGTGGCGGATGAGACGCTGTACGGCTGTACATACGCGCTGCTGAACCATGGCATGACCAAGTTCGGCGTGAAGGTCACCCTGACGGACCTGTCCGACATTGAGAACCTGAAGAAGAACCTCACCGACAAGACCCGGGTGGTGTACTTCGAGACCCCCTGCAACCCCACGCTGAAGCTGCTGGACATCGAGCTGATCGCCAAGACGGCCCATGCCTTCAACCCCGACATCCGGGTGATCGTGGACAACACCTTCTGCACACCGTACCTGCAGCGTCCTCTGGAGCTGGGCGCGGACGTGGTGGTTCACAGCGCCACCAAGTACCTCAACGGCCACGGCGACGTGATCGCAGGCATCGTGGTGGGCAAGGCGGACTTCATCTCCCAGTGCCGGATGTTCGGCCTGAAGGATATGACCGGCGCCGTCCTGAGTCCCTTTGATGCGTTCTTGATGGCCCGGGGCCTGAAGACCCTGGACATCCGCATGGAGCGCCACTGCGCCAACGCCCAGAAGGTGGCGGCGTTCTTCACCAGCCATCCCGCGGTGGCCAAGGTCTATTATCCCGGCCTGGACACCTTCCCCGGTCACGAGATCGCGGCCAAGCAGATGAAGCTGCCCGGCGGCATGATCTCCATCGAGCTGAAGGCCGACCGCGCCGCTGTTGCCGCCGCGCTGAACAAGCTGCAGCTGTGCACCATCGCCGTGTCTCTGGGCGATGCGGAAACTCTGGTGGAGCATCCCGCCACCATGACCCACTCCACCTACTCTGCCGAAGAGCTGGCAGCCGCCGGCATCTCCGAGGGCTTGGTCCGCATCAGTGTGGGGCTGGAGGATCCCGAGGATATCATCGACGATTTCAAGACGGTTTTGGATACGCTGTAATTGATCCCGCTGCGGGGCCGCTCCTCCTCTCCTACATTGGGAGCAGCCCCGCTTTCCCGCGGATCCGCGTACCTCCTTTTCGCCGTCCCGGTCTTTCCCCACCCTGCCGGAGGCGGCCAAAAAGGCCCGGCTTCTCCGCCGGGCCTTTTTGTGCTTCTGTACCTGCCGCCTGTTGTGTATCTCTCCTCCCGCGGCGGGCGGCCCTTGAGCAGGAAAAAGCGCCGTGCGCACATGCGCACGGCGCTTTTTCCTGTTTGGTTCAGAGAGGTAAGCGGGGGGGAATGCTCAGTCCTCAGCCATTTTGCGATACTTGGCGTAGCGGTCCTTGGCGTCCTGGACGGTCTTCTCGTACAGGCGCTGGGCCCGGTCCGGGAAGTTGATCTGCAGGGAGGCATAGCGGTTCTCGCCCTTCAGATAGTCCATCATCTTGCCGCTGTCGGGCGCGGGAGAATCCAGCTGGAAGGGGTTCTTCCCCTCCGCGATCCGGCGGGGATCATACCGGTACAGATGCCAGTAGCCGCACTCCACCGCCTTCTTCATCTCCTCCTGCGTGCAGCTCATGCCCGCCTTGATACCGTGCTCCAGGCAGGGGCAGTAAGCGATGACGATGGCCGGGCCGGGATAGGACTCTGCCTCCCGGATGGCCTTCAGGGTCTGGGCTTGGTCGTAGCCCATGGCCACCTGGGCCACGTAGATGTAGCCGTAGCTCATGGCGATGGCGCCCAGGTCCTTTTTCTTGACCTCCTTGCCGCCGGCGGCGAACTTGGCCACTGCCGCAGTGGGCGTCGCCTTGGAGGACTGTCCGCCGGTGTTGGAGTACACCTCCGTATCCATCACCAGCATGTTGATGTCCCGGTTCTGGGCCAGCACGTGGTCAATGCCGCCGAAGCCGATGTCGTAGGCCCAGCCGTCGCCACCGAAGGCCCACACGCTCTTCTTGGTCAGATACTCCTTGTTCTGCAGGACAAAGGCGCCCTCCTCCGTGGGCTCCGCCTTCTCCAGGGCGGCGATCAGCGCGTCGGACACCTCCCGGGTGACGGCCGGGTCCTGCCACTTGGCAAGATACTCCCCGATCTCAGATACGGCCACCCCCTTTTCCTTCAGGGCTTTCAGCCGCAGCTCCACCTCCCCATGGATGGACCCGTGGGCCCGCAGGAAGCCGTAGGCGAACTCCGCGTTGTCTTCGAACAGGGACTGCTCCCAGCAGGGTCCAAAGCCCCGGCTGTCGCAGGAGTAGGGCGTCATGGGCATGGCACCGCCGTAGGCGGAGGAGCAGCCGGAGGCGTTGGCCACGTACATGCGGCTGCCGAACAGCTGGGTCACCAGCTTGATGTAGGTGGTCTCCGCGCAGCCCGCGCAGGCGGCGGAGAACTGGAAGTAGGGCTTGGCGAACTGGGCCGTCTTCACGCTCTTGTCGCTGATAATGTCCTTCTTGAGCAGCTTCTCGTTCATCGCGTAGTTGTCGAAGTTGGGCTGCTGCTCCCTCTGGGTCTCGAAGGGCACCATCTCCAGCGCCCCCTTGGCCGGGCAGGCGGTCAGGCACACGCCGCAGCCCAGGCAGTCGTAGGGAGAGACCTGCATCCGGAAGGAATAGGCAGGGGCGTCCTTGCCCAGGCCCTTGGCGGGCACGGTGACGAAGGATTCCGGCGCACCGGCCTTCTCCTCCTCCGTCAGCAGCACGGGCCGGATGGCCGCGTGGGGACACGCCATGGCACAGCGGTTGCACTGGATGCACACGTCGGGATTCCACTGGGGCACCGTGACAGCCACGCCCCGCTTGGAGTATGCGGTGGTGCCATTCTCCCAGGTGCCGTCCAGGCAGTTGTGCCTCTTGAACAGGGACACCGGCAGCTTGTCGCCGTGCTGGCGGTCCATGGGCACCACGATCTCCTTGACGAAGTCCGTGCCCTTCAGCTCCTCCGGCGCGCCGTCCTTGGCGTCCGCCCAGGCGGCGGGGACCTCCACCTTCGTCATGCCGGTCAGACCCACGTCCACAGCCCGGTTGTTCAGGTCCACGATCTCCTGGCCGCCCTTTTTGAAGTAGGAGTTGTAGTTGCCCTGCTTCATCTCCTCCACCGCCAGGTCGATGGGGATCACCTTGGTCAGCTGGAAGAAGGCCGCCTGGAGAATCGTGTTGATCCGGTTGCCCAGGCCCAGGTCCCGAGCCAGCTTCGTGGCGTCCATGATGTAGAAGTTGGCGTGCTTGTTGGCCAGGTCCCGCTTCATCTTGGCGGGCAGCCGCTCCTCCAGCTCCTCCGCGCTCCAGGGGCAGTTCAGCAGGTATGTGCCGCCGTCCTTGAGGTCCGCGGTGGTGTCATATTTGTCCACATAGGTGGGTGCGTGGACGCCCACGAAGTCCGCCGCGGATACCAGATACGTGGCGTGAATGGGCTGGTCGCCGAACCGCAGGTGGCTCTGGGTCAGACCGCCGGACTTCATGGAATCGTAGGAGAAATACGCCTGGGCGTACTTGTCTGCCGCCAGGCCGATGGTGGTGATGGCGTTCTTGTTGGCGCCCACCGTGCCGTCGCCGCCCAGGCCCCAGATCTTGCAGGATACCTGTCCGGGATAGTCCAGGGCGATCTCCTCATAAGGCAAGGAGGTGAAGGTCACGTCGTCCTCGATGCCGATGGTGAAACTGTTCTTGGGCTCCTCCTTGGCCAGGTTGTCGTACACCGCCACGATCTGGCCGGGCGTGGTGTCCTTGGAGGCCAGGCCGTACCGACCGCCCACCACCACGATGTCCTTCCGCCCCGCCTGCTGCAGGGCGCTCTGCACATCCAGATACAGCGGCTCACCCACGGAGCCGGACTCCTTCGTCCGGTCCAGCACGGCGATCTTCTTGCAGGTGGCGGGGATCGCATCCACAAAATGCCGGATGGAGAAGGGGCGGTACAGGTGCACCTGCACCATGCCCACCTTGCGGCCCTTCCTGTTCAGATAGTCCACCGTGTCCTTCACCGTCTCCGCACCGGAGCACATGATGACGATGACTTCCTCCGCATCGGGCGCGCCGTAGTAGTTGAACAGCTTGTAATCCCGGCCGGTGAGCTTGTTGATCTCATCCATGTAGTGCTGGACCACGCCGGGGATCGTGGCGATCTTCTCGTTGGCGCCCTCCTTGCACTGGAAGAACACGTCCGGATTCACCGTCGTGCCCCGGGTGGAGGGGTGCTCCGGGTTCAGGCCGTTCTTGCGGAACGCCGCCAGCTGGTCATAGTCCACCAGCTTGGCCAGGTCGTCATAGTCCAGCGCCTCGATCCGCTGCATCTCGTGGGAGGTGCGGAAGCCGTCGAAGCAGTGCATGAAGGCATACCGGCCGCCGATGGCGGACAGGTGGGCCACCGCGCCCAGGTCCATGGCCTCCTGGGGGGAGGAGGACATCAGCATACCGAAGCCGGTCATTCGGCAGGTCATCACGTCGGAGTGATCGCCGAAGATGGACAGGGCGTGGGCACTGACAGTCCGGCAGGAGATGTGGAACACGCCGGGCAGGAACTCGCCGCCGATCTTGTACATAGGCGGGATCATCAGCAGCAGGCCCTGAGAGGCCGTGTAGGTGGTGGTCAGAGCGCCGGCCTGCAGGGAGCCGTGGCAGGTGCCTGCGGCCCCCGCCTCGGACTGCATCTCAATGACCTCCACGGGTTTTCCGAAGATGTTGGTCCTCCCCTTGGCGGACCACTCGTCCACCTTCTCCGCCATCACGGAAGATGGCGTGATGGGGAAGATGGCCGCCACCTCTGTGAACGCGTAGGACGCGTACGCCGCGGCGGTGTTGCCATCCATTACTACTAGTTTTTTCTTAGCCATGTCTCCTGTTTTCCTTTCGATCTCACTTGGTCTGTTCTCATTGCCTCAACACCGTCCGCTGCCCGCTCCGGGGCAGCGGACGGCACTCCAGGGAGCTTACTTTATACCGGGATAGGCCCGGGCCACATAGTCGGCGATCCTGCGCACCGCCTCCTTCAGGTTTTCGTCGGAGTTGGCGAATACCAGCCGCAGATAGCCCTCGCCCATGTCACCGAAGGCGGAGCCGGGCACCGTCACCACTCCTGCGTTCTCCAGCAGCTCCTCCGCAAACGCTTGGGAGGTCTTGCCGAATGCCTTAATGTTGGGGAAGGCGTAGAAGCTGCCCGCGGACTTCTTGCAGGTGATGCCGGGGATAGCGTTGAGTCCGTCCACCAGAATGTCCCGGCGGCGGGTGTAGTCCGCCACCATCTGGTCCACGCACGCCGTGCTCTTCAGGGCCTCCACCGCCGCCGCCTGGATGAAGGTGGACACACAGGAGGCCACCCCCTCCTGCAGCTGCGCCATTTTCTTGATGTACCCCGGCTCCGGCGCTACCAGATAGCCGATCCGCCAGCCGGTCATGGCATAGGACTTGGAGAAGCTGTTCAGCACCATCACGCGGTCCTGCATCTCGGGCACCTGGGCCATGCTGTACGGCTGGATGCCGTCGTATACGATGGCGTCATAGGGCTCGTCTGTCAGCACCCACAGGTCATGGGTCTTCGCCACCTTGGCGATGGCCAGGATGTCCTCCTTCGTCAGCACCGCGCCGGTGGGATTGCAGGGGGAGTTCAGCAGGATCGCCCGGGTCCGGGGTGTGACGGCCTTTTCGATATCCGCCGCTTGGATCCGGTAATCATATTCCTCATACGTGGGGACGGGCACCGCTCTGGCGCCGATGCTGCTGGCCTGCCCGTAGTAGTTGGGGAAGCAGGGATCCGGCACCAGGATTTCATCGCCCGGGTCCAGCAGCGTCATCATGGCCAGGAACAAGCCCTCCATGGCCCCCACGGTGATGATGACGTGGTCTTTGGTATAGCCCTCCCAGTACTGCTTCCGGTACTTGGCGGCCACCGCCTCCCGCAGCTCTGTGGTGCCGGCGTTGGGCGCGTAATGGGTCTGCCCCTCGTCCAGGGCTCTCTTCGCCGCGTCCTTGATGTACTGGGGCGTGTCGAAGTTGGGTTCGCCCACCGTCAGCTTAATCGCCTCCGGGTACTGGGCCGCCAGATCAAACATCTTTCGGATGCCGGACGCTGGATACTGCTTCGCCCGCTGGGAAATGCGCAGTTCCTGTTCCATTGGTAACATCTCCTTTTGATCATCTTCTCACGCGCACCCGGCGCACCCGTTCCGAAAGCGGGCACGCCGAATGCGCAGCAGGCAGTTCCTTACTTCGCAGCCTTGTCGTTCACCCACAGCTCCGGGATGGCGTTGGCCGCCGCCTCACTGGTGGGCTCCCACTTGCCGGACTTCAGCCGGGTCAGGTAATCGTTGATCAGTGCGCCGATCTGCTTGCGCATCAGGAAGCAGACCACCAGGTTACACACGGCGCACACACCGAAGAAGAAGTCGAAGAGATTCCACAGCACACTGAGGGCGCCCACAGAGCCGATGATGGCGAAGGCGCAGCCCAGGAGCCGGTAGGGCAGAATGAACTTCTTGCCGCCCAGGACGGTCATGCAGATCTCACCGTAGTACACATTGACCAGCGCGGTGGTGAAGGCGAAGAAGGTGATGATGGCCACCACGAACACCGTGCCAGCGATGGCGTTGCCGAAACCGGCGCCGAAAGCAGTGGCGGTCAGGGCCGCGCCGGTGCCGCCCTCGGTCCACACGCCGGTGCACAGGACCACCAGAGCGGTCATGGTGCAGACGATGATGGTGTCCACGAACACCTCGCTGATGCCCCACAGGCCCTGCTTCACCGGATGGTTGGCGGAAGAGGAGGAGTGGGCCAGCGGCGCCATGCCGGTGCCGGCCTCATTGGAGTACACGCCGCGGGCCAGGCCCCAACGGATGGCCAGCATCACGGTGGAGCCGGCAAAGCCGCCGGTGGCAGCCATAGGCGTAAAGGCGTACTCAAAAATCATCGCAAAGACGTGCGGGATGTTGCTGCCGAACTTTACCAGAATAAAGATGCTGCCGATCACATAGGCCAGCGCCATCAGGGGGACCACCTTCTCCGCAAAGGAGGAGATACTCTTGATGCCGCCCACCAGCACAACGGCCATGATGACGGCAAAGATCACGCCCACGATCCAGCCGGGAACGTCAAAGGAGACCCGAATCGCCTCCACCACAGAGTTGGCCTGCACGGCGGGCGCAAACACCATGGCGCAGCCCAGGATCACAGCCCAGAAAATGCCCAGCCACTTCCAGCTCTTGCCCAGCCCCCGGCGCACATACCAATAGAAGCCACCGTGCCATCTGCCGGTCTCAGGATCCCGCTCCCGGTAGGCCATGCCCAGGGTGATCTCGGAAAACTTCACGATGAAGCCCATGAGGGCCACGGCCCACATCCAGAATACGGCGCCAGGGCCGCCGGTGGCGATGGCCACCGATACACCGGCGATGTTCCCCACGCCAAGCGTGGAGGCCAGCGCCGTGCAGCAGGCCTGGAACGGGGAAATATCGCCCTCGCCGTCGCCCTTGTCGAAGATCTTGCCGAACGTGTTCTTCATGGCGTGTCCGAACCTGGTGAATTGGAAGAACTTAAAGCGGACGGACAGGTACACAGCGACTGCGGATGTCAGGATCAGAAGCGGCCATCCCCACAGCCAGTTGGAAATCGCCATCATGATGTCGATGATAAACATATTCTACCTCCCAAATAACTTCATGCGCTCCATTTTCGATTGGCTGAATCATCTGTCGGGAAGTCTTTCCCCGCGGCTTCCCCGGCTCCTCCTTTCCTCCTATATTCGATATGCGGCCAGCCGCATAACTTGCCTGATTTCCAATAATTCCGTATGGTGGAAGCGGATTCCTTTGGGTAGAATTGTCAAAGCTACCGGTCTTTTCTGGACATGTATCCAAAAAAGCGGCAGCTTTTCCGTAGAACGGGATCATTTTCCAAAATTGTGTCAAAAACCAAAGCCGCAACTGCGGCCCGACACGAAGCATTTCCACGGAAAATTACGGATCCTGTTTTCTTTCCTTATGATTTATGATATTATATAGACAAACATTTGTCAAGGCAGAATGTTTCTATGATATCGCCAAAAAGGAGCGGCCGATTTATGGCAAAAGAACAGGTATCCAGCATCCTCCGCGCCCTGGAGATTTTGGAGTGCTTCATGGATAACGAGACGGAATGGACGTTGAAGCGCCTGGTGGCACAGCTGGATCTGCCCACCACCACTGTCCACCGCCAGCTCTCCACCCTCACGGACCGGGGTTATCTGGTCCAGGATCCCGTCCGCAAGAGCTACCGGGTGGGGCCACGCCTCCTGCTGCTCTCCAGCACCGTCCTCAGCCACTCCGATCTGCGCAGTACCGCCCGGCCGGAGCTGGAAAAGCTGTCCGCCACTGTGAAGGAGACCATCAACCTCAGCGTGATGCTGGACCGGGAGATCTTTTATCTGGACAAAGTGGAGACCTTCCGCTCCGTGGTGTGCAACACGAAAGTGGGCACCCGAGCCCCGGCCCACGCCACCAGCGGCGGCAAGATCATGCTGGCCTTTCACGATCCCGATTATGTGGACGCCTACTGCCGGGACCTGCCCCAGATGCAGCGGCTGACGGACCGCACCGTCTTCTCCCCGGACCTGCTGCGGGAGCAGCTGGCCCAGGCCCGGATCAACGGCTTCGCCATTGACGACGGGGAGATCGAACCCGGCCTGATCTGCGTGGGCGCCCCCATCTTCGGTCTGGACCAGACGGTGGTGGCGGCGGTCAGCATCGCCGGTCCCACCTTCCGTATGAAAGAAGAGCTGGACGTGATGACTCGTGCCGTGAAGGCCACTGCCGCCAACATCTCCCGCCTGATGGGCGGGCGGCCGTGACGCGATCTGTTTTCCAGCTGTCAGGAGCGGGACCCCATAAGGGCTCCCGCTCCTGCTGTTTTTTACTTCCGCTTCCGGAACAGCTCCGGCAGTCTCCAGCCGCGGCCCTTTCCCCGCTCCGTGGCCCGCATCTGGGGAGGATGGTCCAGATAGAACTGCTGGACGGAAACCGGCACCGCGCCGGCCTGCTCCGCCCGGACAAAGCCCCCGTCCGGCAGCATCCGCCGGGCCTTCACATTGTCTCCCAGAAGCCGGGCCAGATAGTCCGAGAGGAAGTCCTGCACCTCCCGGCTCTCCACCGGGCAGGCGATCTCCACCCGCCGCTCCTGATTTCGGGTCATGATGTCCGCAGAGGATAAGTACATCTGCCGCAGGGCACCCTCCCCGAAGCAGTAGATGCGGGAGTGCTCCAGAAACTCCCCCACGATGCTGGTCACGGTGATATGGTCCGTCTTGCCTGGCACGCCGGGCACCAGGCAGCAGATGCCCCGGACGATCAGGTCCACCCGCACTCCTGCCTGGGATGCCTCCGCCAGCTTGTCGATCAGCTCCCGCTCCGTGACGGCGTTGGTCTTCAGGATGATCCGCCCCCGGTCGCCCCGGGCGATCTCCCCGTCGATGAGCCGTAACAGCGTCTGCTTCAGGGACACCGGCGCCACCAGCAGCTTGCCGTAGCTGCCCCGCAAATCGCCGATCAGCATATTCTGGAAAAAGGCCACGCCGTCGGCGGCAATGGTCCGATCCGCCGTCAACAGGGAGAAGTCTGTGTACAGCGCCGCGGTCTTTTCGTTGTAATTGCCCGTGCCGATCTGAGTCACATAGCTGAGCCCCGTCTTCTCCTTTCGGGTGATGAGGCAGATCTTGCCGTGGCACTTATAGCCGGCGGGTCCGTAGATCACCCGGCACCCGGCCTCCTCCAGCTCCCGGGCCCAGGTGATGTTGTTGCCCTCGTCAAAGCGGGCCCGCAGCTCCACCAGCACCGTCACGGCCTTGCCGTTCTCCGCCGCGGCGCACAGGTGCTTGATGACGGCGGACTTCCCCGCCACCCGGTAAATGGTCATCTGAATGGACACCACCGCCGGGTCCGCGGCGCTCTGGCGCAGCAGGTCCAGAAACGGCTGCATGGAGTGGTAGGGATAGAACAGCAGCACGTCCCGCTGGCGGATCTGCTCCCACATGGGCACCTCCCGGTCCAGCCAGGCGGGATATGCCGGCGCATGGGGTGGGTAAAAGAGGGCGCTGTCCAGACTGTCCAGCTGGTAGGCGTATTTCAGAACCAGCGGGCAGGTGCACACATAGCTCTGCTCCGCCGTCAGCCTCAGCCGCCGGAGCAGCATGGCCTGCAGAGCCGGGGCCTCCCCCTGCATCTCCAGCCGCACCGGGGCCAGCCGCTCCCGCTGGCGCAGCAGCTTGGTCATCTGGGCGCGCAGGTCCAGGTCCTCCTGGTCCATAGCCTCATCATAGCTGATGTCTGCGTTCCGGGTGACGGACACCACCGCCTGCTCCTCGATCTGATAGATCTTGAAGATCTTCCGCAGGTGGTGGGCCAGAATGTCCTCCGTCCGCACGAAGGCGCCGGGCCGGGCCGGCAGAGGCAGGATGGGCGGCACCACATCCGGCACCCCCACGATGCCCAGCCGCCGCTTGTCTCCCTCCCGCAGCAGGGCGGCGGCATACAGGGTCTTGTTCTTCAGGTGGGGAAAGGGGTGGCTGGGGTCGATGATCTGGGGCATCAGCAACGGGCGCATGGCCTCCCGGTACCAGGCCCGCACATACTCCCGCTCACCGTTTTTCAGCTCCTTGTAGGGGATATCCGCCACCCCATGTTCCGCCAGGGCCTCTATCAGCTCCCGGTATACCTGGTCCCGCTGCCGGACCAGCGGCACCACGGCGGCATAGATCCGCCGCAGCTGTTCCGCCGGGGAGAACCCGCCCTTGTTTTCCCGGGCGTTCGGGGCCACTAGGGCTAGGTCCGTCAGGCTTCCCACCCGCACCATGAAGAACTCGTCCAGGTTGCTGGTGAAGATGGAGAGAAAGCGCAGACGCTCCATCAGCGGCACAGAGGGGTCCGCCGCCTCCTCCAGCACCCGCTGGTCAAAGGCCAGCCAACTGAGTTCCCGGTTCTGGGTGTAACTCAGGTCCCAGCGTTCAGCAGCTTGTGACACAGATATCCCTCCCTGACGCCGTAGGGACTGATATACAGCTCTCCTCCGCACAGCGCCTCTGTCAGTGCATCCATCAGCACGATGCCCGGCAGAATCGTGTGCACCCGGTCCGGGCAGTGCCGCAGGATCTGCTTCCGCGCCTGGTGGTCCCGCTTCAACAGCAGCTTTGTCAGCCGGCGGACCTCCGCAGGCGTCAGGATGCGGTTTCCCGCCGGCTTTTCATACCAGTCATTGGCGATTTTCAGCGCCGCCCGGGCCGTGCCGCCCACGCCGCAGACCCGTTCCGCCCGGTGCGCCGGCAGCCGGGCCTCCTTCAGGGCCGCGGCCACGGTGCTGCGGATCCGCTCCAGCTCCTTTTTCTTGGGCCACAGGCCGTCCACGCAGCGATTGAACAGCTCCAGGGATCCGATGGGCAGGCTCTGGGCCTTTTTGACCTCCCCGGCCCGGACCTCCAGGACCTCTGCGCTGCCGCCGCCAATGTCGAACATGGCGCCGTCCTGCAAGTCCGTGGCCGTCCGGGCGCCGTAATAGCCCAGTCTGGCCTCCAGCTCGCCGGAGATCACATCCACCCCCACGCCGGTGGCCGCCCGAATCTGCTCCACTGCCTCCTCCGTGTTGCGGATGTTCCGCAGGGAGGCGGTGGCAAATACGTGGGGGGCGTCCAGATCAAACTGCCGCAGCAGCGCCTGAAAGTCCCGGATGGCCCCGCAGGCCCGCTGGATTCCCTCCGGAGAGAGCACCCCTCCGTGGACGTAGCTGACCAGTCCCGCCATCTCCTTTTCGGAAAACAGCAGGTCGAATCCGCCCTCCGGCAGGGTGTTGTAGACGGACAGTCGGATGGTGTTGGACCCCAGGTCCACAATGGCGAATTTCATGGGTATGACGCTCCTTCTTCCCGCGCTCCCCACTGGGATGCGGCGTTTCACGTTTATCAGATTGACAGAGGCAGATGAAATTCAAAAGCGCGGTGCTGTAAAATGCCGGTAAAATTCAGGCTTTTTCGATGGCTCTGGCCACAGCGGCCAGGGCCTGGGCCTCCGTGTCGTCAAAAAGGTGGGTGTAGATGTTGCTGGTGACGGTCATGGAGCTGTGCCCCAGGGTGCGGGAGATATCGAACATGGGCACGCCCTGGCTGTTGGCCACCGAGGCAAAGCTGTGCCGCAGGCCGTGGAGGGAGATCTTGGGCAGCCCCTGCCGCCGCACCACCGTCAGCAGGTCCCGGGTCAGCTGGTCCGGCTTGGGGGGCGCCCCGTCCTGCCGCAGCACCACCCACTCCTTCGGGTCGTCGCTGCGCCGCCTCTCCCACGCCCGCCGCAGCACCTGCTGCAGGTCCTGGAGCCCGGTGATGCCCAGCCGCCGGGCGGAGGTGCGGGTCTTGGGGGACTTCAGCACCACGCTGCCGCCCACCTCTGTGCGCACCTCCCGGATGGAGAGCAGCCCCGCCTCCAGGTCCACATTCTCCCACCGCAGGCCGCAGATCTCGCTGCGCCGCAGGCCCAGATAGGCCGCCAGCTTCACCGGCAGCTCCATCATCGTGCCGGACACGGCGGAGAACAGCAGCTGCAGCTGCTCCGGGGAGTAAAAGCTGAAGCGGGCCTCCTTCTTCTTGGGCGGCGTCACCCGGTCCATGGGGCTGCGTTCCAGCATCTCCAGCCGCACCGCCATGCCCAGGGCCGTGGTCAGCATCACATAGTGCTTGATGACCGTGTTGGGGGACAGGCCCTGGTTCATCTTCTCATAGAGATAGCCCTGGATACGCAGGGGCGTCAGCTCCGCCAGAGGGATCCTTCCCAGGGCAGGCAGCACATGACAGCGTGCCATGTTGCGGTAGGCGTACAGCGTGCTCTCCGCCCGGTCCCGGGCCACCACCTCCTCCAGCCAGAAGGTCAGCCACTCCCCCAGTGTGCAGTCCTTCCCCGGCAGGCGCCGGTCGGCACAGGAGTTCCCCTCCAGCGCGGCCTGGGCCTCCTCCCTGGTGCGGTAGGTGCGGGTATAGCGCCGTCCGTCCTGCCGGAACACCGCGTAATACAGCTGCCGCTCCGTGTCGTATGCAAGATTCTTCTGGATCGTCTTTCTGGGCATGGGTGCATTCCTCTCTCTTTCTCTCTCGTTTTGCGATGCAGGCGCATCGCAAAAGGGCCGTGTGCCGCCGACCACGGCGCGGCCTGAAATTTCAGCGCACGGACCGGGACAGCCCACATGCGCGAAAACTTCATGCGCCGCCGGCGCAGCTGATTTTCGCGGCGCCCCACTGCCCATGAAGTTTTATGCCCTTTTATCATAAACAACTCACGCTGTCCAATAGGATACCCATATTCGGTCAGACAAAACACAATTATTGTAAATTTCCGGGCCCGCTCCGGCCCTCTATTCATGTAGGGCCGGGGCGAATGCCCCTTCTGCCGCAGGCTTTTTCACGGCCTGCGGGACAAAAAAGCGGCTGCCTGCGGCAGCCGCTCTCCAAGAGCCGATTCACTTCGCGTCCTTCACTCCCATCCGGCAGGCGGCCCACACCGCGTTGTGGTCCGAGAGCTCCTCCCCCGCAAAGCGGGCCAGGGCGGAGTCCGGCCGGGCAAAGCCACAGTCCGCCGTCCGGGTAGAAAGGGTGCGGCTCTTGGTGGGTGTCATCCCCCGCAGCAGCAGCCAGTCCAGCCGCAGGCCCAGGCATCCGCCGCCCGGCAGGGGCTTGCGCCGGGTTAAAATGGGCGTCTCCGGCACTGCCCGGTAGCCCATGGCCTCCGCCGCCGTCAGGGCAGCCTCATACTGCGCCACGTCTTCCAGACAGCGGCGCTGGAGTGCCGGACTCCCCGCGATCTCCCGGATGGCGTCCTTGTCCCGGCCATCAAAGGTGTTGGTGTTCAGATCTCCCCCCAGCACTACCGGAATGCCGGGAAGCAGTTTCTCCGCCGCACGGAGCACCGCCTCCAGCTGGAGCCGCCGTCCCTCGCCATGGGTGCGGTTCTCCAGGTGGATGGAGGCCACGCCCAGAGGCCTGCCGCCCACATCCAGCTCCGCCAGCACCGCGCACCGCCCGCCGATCCGGCGCTGGCGGTCGAAGTACCAGTTGTACTGCTCCGGCAGCCGCAGGGTCCACGCCCGCCGGATGGGCCAGCGGGAGAACACCGCATTTCCGTGGAAGCCCTTGGGGTCCTCCCCATTCACCAGCTCGATGAACTCCAGGCCGTAGGCGTAGTTCCAGCCGAACCGCTCCGCCAGCTCCCGCGCGGTGTTCCGGCCGCCAGAGCGGACGCAGCCATCATCCAGCTCATTGGCCAGCACCACATCCAGGGGCCGGACGCCCGGGCAGTCCTGAAGAAAGTCGCCCAGCTCCTCCAGGTGGACGCCCCGCTCCATATTGAACACCAGCAGGCCCAGCTCCTCCGGCACCTCCGCCGGGGCCGGCACCGGTGCGCCGATCTCCGTCTCCGAAAACTGGGGGATCATGGCCATCACCGTCTCCTGCGTCTCGTGGTCCAGCAGCGCACCCAGGCGCTGGCGCTCCGTATTGGGGATACCCTTCATAGTGTCCTTCCTCCTTGTGTTCTGGGGGCGCAGGTGGAGCGGACCACCAGCTCCGGCTGGAGCAGGTCCGCTGTCGGCCGCCGGTCCCCCTGAATCTGGCACAGCAGCCGCTCCACGGCGATGCGTCCCTGCTGAAATTTATGCTGCGAAACAGTGGTCAGATGGATACGGGGAATGGCGGCGTAGGAGACGTTGTCATACCCCACCAGGGACAGGTCCTCCGGCACCCGGATCCCCCGCTCTTCCGCCGCCTCCAAAATTCTGAGGGCGGTCAGGTCTGAAAATGCCAGCACGGCGTGGGGCAGCGTCCGCTCCCCGAACAGTGCCAACGCCTGTTCATAGGCCCACTGGCGCAGTTCCCGGGTGTCCGGCGGCGCGGGCAGCACCCGGCCGGAGAGCCCGTGCTCTCTCAGCGCCCGGCGAAAGCCCCGCACCCGCTGCACACGGGTGAGAGAGTCCGCACGCCCACCCAAAAACACCAGGTCCCGGTGGCCCAGCTGCAGCAGATACCGGACGGCGATGGCCGCCCCCGCCTCATTGTCCGCCATCACATAGCTGCACTTCTCCCCGTGGTTCACGCCCAGGTACACGCAGGGGGTGCCCTCCAGCAGGTCGGCGTGCTTGGCCTGGCTCTCCCGGGACAGGGGCGAGATCAGCACGCCGTCGATCTGCCGGGCCAGAAAGTTCTCGATGGCTCGAAGCTCCCGTCCCTCCTCCTGGAGGGAGTTGCTCAACAGCACCCGGTACCCGTTTTCCGCTGCCGTCTCCTCAATGGCAGTGGCGATGCCCGTGAAGTAGGGGTTGGACACGTCCGGCACCACTACCCCCAGAGTGTGGGTGGCCTGCCCCGTGAGCCCCTTGGCGGCGGCGTTGGGCACGTATCCCAGCTGGGCACAGGCGGCCCGGACCCGTTCCTTGGTCTCTGCGCTGATCTCCGGGCGGTCGTCCAGAGTCCGGGACACAGTGGCCGGGCTGACCCCGGCCAGCGCTGCCACGTCCTTAATGGTCGTCCGCCGCATCCCGTTCTCCCTCCTATTTGTGCAAACGTTTCCAATAGCACCTTTAAGATACCATTCCGGCAGGGAAACTGTCAAGTTTCTTCGTCTGTTTTACCATGTTTTTGTGGGTTTTTAATATATTTTCTCCAGTATCTTCCGGAACGGCATTCTGGTATAATGCTTCTATGAAAAAAGCTGCACAGCAGAAGGAGGACTTTTATGGCCCGCATGACCATCAGGGACATTGCCCGGCTGGCCGGGGTCTCCGTCACCACCGTTTCCCGGGCGCTGAACAATGCGCCGGAGATCAACTCCCAGACCCGGGAGCGCGTGCTCCAGGTGTGCCGGGAACAGGGCTACCGCTCCAACCTGCTGGCTCGGAGCCTAGTCTCCAGCCGGACCCGTGTGCTGGGCGTCATTCTGCCGGAGCTCTCCGGCCCTTTTCACGCCTCCATCGTGCTGCACCTGGAGCGCTACGCCCAGGAACAGGACTACCAGATCATGTTGTGCTGCGGCCGGGTAGGGGGCAGCGAAACCGCCGCCCTGTTCGACTTTCTGGTAAGTCACCGGGTGGACGGCATTCTGCTGGTCAGTGCCAGCAGCGCCGCGCCCGATCTGCTGCGGCGCCACGCACGGGGGACGCCCTCCGTGCTGCTGGGGGATGTGTCCCCGACCGCTACGCTCCAGCGGATCAACGCTGTCAGCACCGACAACTATGTAGGCGGCGCCATGGCGGCCGGATACCTCTCCCGGCTGGGGCACCGGCGGGTGCTGTATCTGGGCCCCCGGCGGGACAGCGTCACCCATGTGCTCCGGCACCAGGGCTTTCTCACCATCGCCAGGGAGCGGGGCATGGAGGTGGAGACCGTCTTCAACCCCGGCGCCGTCTCCTCCGCCCCCAACGGCTACCGGCTGGCCAGGCAGGTGTTCGCCCGCCCCTTCCCGCAGACGGCGGTCTTCGCTCCCTCCGACGCCATGGCCCTGGGTGTCCTCCAGGCGGCAGACGAGCTGGGACTGGACATTCCCGGCCGGATCTCCCTGCTGGGCTATGACGATATCGAATACGCCTCCCTGCCGAAAATCCGCCTCAGCACTCTGGCCCAGCCCACCGGGGCCCTGGCAGAGAGCGCTGTGCGGCTGCTGCTGGAGCTGATCGACTCCGGCGGGCCGGGGGAGGTCACCCACAAGCTGATCGCCCCCCGGCTGGTAGAGCGCAGCACCTGCTGCTCTCCGCAGCAGAGGACCGCGGTCTAGCGGCCCGGGCATCCGAACAAAACAAGCCCCCGGCTTTTCAGCCGGGGGCTCGCTTATACTGCTCAGGGAAGATAGTTCAGCGGGTTGCGGGCCACGCCGTTGTAACGGACCTCGAAGTGGCAGTGATTGCCGGTGGAGTTGCCGGTGGAGCCCACCCGTGCGATCTGCTGGCCCTTGTAGACGTGGTCGCCCACGGAGACCGTCAGGCTGCTGTTGTGACCGTACCGGGTCACATAGCCGTTGCCGTGGTTGATCTCCACCAGGTAGCCGTAGCCGCCCATCCAGCCGGAGTAGGTGACTGTGCCGCCGTCCGCCGCGTAGACCGGCGTGCCGTACGGCCCGGCAATATCGATGCCCTGATGGTTGGTGGAGCCAATGCCGCCGGGAGAGGACCGTCCGCCGAAGCGGGAGGTGATCCGGCCGCTGATGGGCCACCGGAACGTGCCGGTGGGCAGCCAGGTGGGCCGCTCCTTCGTGCCCTGGAGCCGCTGCTCCGTCACGGGCTCCTTCAGGGTGACAGAGGAGAGGATCGTCCGCTCCGTCTCCACACCGTTGACATAGGTGACGTTGGCCACCACGTCGGCGGCGCCGTACTCACCGGGGGAAGTCACCTGATAGTCGCCCTTGTACAGATAGGCAGAGTCCGTGTACTCCACATCATACATGACGTCTTCCACGTAGTATTCCCGCTGCTTCACTGTCACTGTAAGATAGGGGACGGCCTCCGACAGCGTCAGCACCTCGCCGATCTGGATCTTGTCGATGTTGTAGCCGGGGTTCAGCGCCAGCAGTTCCTTGGAGGTCATTCCGTGATCCTCCGCGATCTCGGACCAGGTGTCACCCGCCTTCACGGTGTATGTGGTCTCAGCGGTCTTCGTGCTGTACAGCAGCTCCGCCAGATACCCCAGGTTCATCACCTTTTCCGTGGGCACGTACTCCTGCTTGATCTCCACATCCTCCGCAAATTCGCAGGAGATGGTGTTCTCGTCCGCGGTGCTGCTCTGGAGCTGGCTCAGCAGCTCCTCCAGTGCGCCCTCATAGGGGGTCGCGCCCACCAGCTCACCGTCCACATACAGACTGTACGCCTGGGTGACCAGACCGATCTGCTGGGACAGGTCCTCCTCCAGCGTCGTCTCGTCTACCACGTCCTGCCGCAGCAGCAGGCCGGAGGAATACTGCAGTAGGGAGTCGTCGATGGTGTAGCTCTCCCCCAGCGTCCGGGCGGTGACCGCCTCCAGGTCCGACGCGGCCTCCTCCGCTGCGGATTGGGAGCCCACAGCGGCAATCACCTCGCCGTCGTACAAAACCGTCGTCCCGAAGGTGTAGACGGAGAAGAACAACCCGATGGCAGCAGCCACGCAGCCGCCGCACAGCAGCATCGCTGGATGCAGGCGCCAGCGGTGCCCCAGCTTGGCCCGCAGGGCAGAGACCCGCTCACGCCGCTGCTTCCGGCTGGCGCGGATCCGTTCGCCCAGCAGCCCCCCCAGAGTGGGCAGCATTCCCCAGGCCAGCAGAAGCAACTGCACAGGAAGCCGCTCAGACTCCGGGAACCGCTTTGCCTTTTTCTCCCGTACCAGACGCCGCCAGTGGCGGCGGGTATTCTTGGCCTTTTCCGCCAGCGCCTGGCAGCCGGTCACCACAGGGCTGATCTCCCCCTCCGTGTCCTGCCAGGACTGCACAGCCTGCCGCAGCCTCCGGCGCCGGGGCTCTGTCCGTCGGGACGGACCAGCGGGCTCCTCTCCCCACTCGGGGATCAAGGGCTTCACCGCCGTCGGTGCGGATACGGGCTCCGGCTGCACCTCCGGGGGCGTGGGCGGACACTTCCTCTCCCGCTCCGCCTGTCCGGCAGCCAGACGCTTGCCGCCGCGGCGGGACTGCCGGGCGGCATGATCGCTTTTCTGAATATGTTCGCTCATATCGTCTCCGTAAAATCCAGCGAAATAGTTACAATTTGTTACCGTTTGTAATCATACGCCATTTCTCGCTTCCAGTCAAGTCTAAAATTGTTAAAAAAGTTCTTCAATTTCTTGTGTTTCCATCAATTTCCGCACCACAGCATCTGGTAGGGTCCCACACTTTTGCCAGAAGCGCCCTGCTGCCGGGCGCAAATTTTTGTGATGATATTTTGATTTTCCAATTGACCCCGACGGCGAGTTGTGTATAATGAGAATAGTCTAAATACGTTCCCAAATCTGTACGTTTTTGGAGGAAATCAGAGATGTTTGAATTTTTGATCAAAAAGCTGAAGGCCCATCCCCGGAAGATTGTCTTCACTGAGGGCACGGATCCCCGCATTCTGGAGGCGTCCGCCCGCTTGCTGTCCGGTACCTTCCTGACCCCTGTGCTGGTGGGCAATCTCGACGAGATCCAGGCCGCTGCCGAGGAGGCCGGCTTCAACATCCGGGGCGCTGAGATCATTGATCCCGAGGCCTTCCCCGACATGGAGAAGATGGTCTCCACCCTGGTGGAGCTGCGCAAGGGCAAGATGAGTGAGGAGGAGTGCCGCAAGCTCCTCAAGCAGGCCAACTACTTCGGCACCATGCTGGTGAAGATGGGCTATGCCGACGCTCTGCTGGGCGGCGCCACCTATTCCACCGCCGACACGGTCCGTCCCGCCCTGCAGATCATCAAGACCAAGCCCGGCAACAAGATCGTGTCCTCCTGCTTCATTCTGGTCCGTCCCTCTGCCACCGGCGACCGCGAGGTTCTGGCCATGGGCGACTGCGCCATCAACATCAAGCCCACCGAGGATGAGCTGGTGGAGATCGGCCTGGAGACCGCCACCACCGCCAAGGTCTTCGGCATCGATCCCAAGGTGGCTTACCTCAGCTATTCCACCCTGGGTTCCGGCAAGGGCGAGGATGTGGACAAGATGCGCAATGCCTGCAGCAGACTCAAGGCCCTGGCCCCCGATCTGGATGTGGACGGCGAGCTGCAGTTCGACGCCGCCGTCTCTCCCCGCGTGGCCCGCACCAAGTGCCCTGACTCCAAGGTGGCCGGCCATGCCAACACCTTCATCTTCCCGGACATCAACGCCGGCAATATCGGCTACAAGATCGCCCAGCGCCTGGGCTCCTTTGAGGCTTACGGCCCCATCCTGCAGGGTCTGAACGCCCCCATCAACGATCTGTCCCGGGGCTGCAACGCCCAGGAGGTCTACTCCATGGCCATCATCACTGCCGGCCTGTGCGAGGACTGATTGCCGTACATCCCATTTTCCATACAGCAGACAGCGGCGGACGCTTTCGCGGTCCGCCGCTGTTTTTTTGTTCATTGCAACCGGCGGTTGCGGAATCGCCAAGGGACCTTGATGGACAATCCCGCCGCCCTCTGCTATGATGGTCGCAGAATTGAAGCGGGAGGCGAGACCATGACCTTGGGAGAGCGGCTGATTCAGCTGCGGGCAAAAGCAGGGCTCAGTCAGGATACCCTGGCGGAGCAGCTGGGAGTATCCCGGCAGTCTGTCAGCAAGTGGGAAAACGACGCCAGCGTACCGGATTTGGAGAAGTTGGTGAAACTGAGTGGAGTGTTCGGCGTATCTCTGGATGAACTGGTGAAGGGAGAGGTCCCGGATTCGGCGGCCCCCGCCGTAAAGGCCGGCGTGACGGCAGAGGAACTTCGGCTCCATCGGCAACGTCTTTTGGGTCTTTTGTTGCTGCTGGCATCTGTGCTGCTGGGCGCTCGCAGCGAAGGCACATGGGGAATTTTATTTGCCTGGCCTCTGGTGACCTGCGGGATTCTGTGTCTGCTGTGCAGGTGCCCTCTGGGCCTTCTCTGCGCTTGGGGCGCATGGCTGGCACATTTTGTCTCCGTGGGTGCATCCTTATTTTATCTTTTCGAAGGAACACGTATCGACAATTTTATGGCGCTTACCGTAATCGTACCATTGGGGGTTCTGACGGTCTACTCGCTTCGTCATCCGCCATCCATACCTATATGCTGGTTCCTATTGGTGGCGGTCTTGTATCAATACCGAAATATTTGGTGGCTTTCTTTAGAGCCTCTCGGCTATTTAGACCTGTTCCACCTTTTCGCACTTCCAGCAGGTGGGAAATTTCTGACGCTGTATTGGCTGGCTATGCTCCTGCTGGTCGCTGCCTATTCTTTACGGACGCTGATTTCTCGGCGACATCGGTGCAAAGCTTAGTCCGAATCGTAGTATATCTTAAAAATATTTCAAAACGTATACCTTTGAATTAAAAACAAAGCCGCCCTGTCGGGCGGCTTTGCGCTTTGCTTTCGCTGCTTACTTCAGGTTGAAGAACGCCTTCATGCCAGGATACTGCGCCACGTCGCCCAGCTCCTCCTCGATGCGGAGCAGCTGGTTGTACTTAGCCACCCGGTCGGTGCGGCTGGGGGCACCGGTCTTGATCTGGCCCGCGTTGACGGCCACGGCGATGTCGGCGATGGTGGCGTCCTCGGTCTCGCCGGAGCGGTGGGACACGATGGCGGTGTAGCCGGCCCGGTTGGCCATCTGGATGGCGTCCAGGGTCTCGGTCAGGGTGCCGATCTGGTTGACCTTGATAAGGATGGCGTTGCCCACCTGCTTCTCAATGCCGGTGGCCAGACGCTCCACGTTGGTGACGAACAGGTCGTCGCCCACCAGCTGGACCCGATCGCCGATGGCCTTGGTCAGCATGGCCCAGCCCTCCCAGTCGGTCTCGGCCATGCCGTCCTCCAGGGAGATGATGGGATAGTTGTCGGCAAACTTCTTCCACATGTTCACCAGCTGCTGCTGGGTCAGCTTCTTGCCGGACTTGGGCTGGACATAGCACTTCTGCTCCTCGTCCCACCACTCGGAGGAGGCGGCGTCGATGGCGATCTTGAAGTCCTCGCCGGGCTTGTAGCCCGCGGCCTCGATGGCCTGGACAATGACCTTCAGGGCGTCCTCATCCTTCTTCAGATTGGGGGCGTAGCCGCCCTCGTCGCCCACACCGGCAGCGGGAGTGCCGTTCTCCTTCAGCACAGCCTTCAGGGCGTGAAACACCTCGGCACAGCGGCGCAGGGCCTCCCGGAAGGAGGGGGCGGAGACAGGCATAATCATGAACTCCTGGATCTCCACATTGTTGGTGGCGTGGGCGCCGCCGTTGAGGATGTTCATCATAGGCACGGGCAGCTGCTTGGCGTTGACGCCGCCGATATAGCTGTACAGGCTGGCGCCCAGGCTCTCGGCCGCCGCCTTGGCGCAGGCCAGGGACGCGCCCAGGATGGCGTTGGCACCCAGGCGGGACTTGTTGGGGGTGCCGTCCAGGTCGATCAGGGCCTTGTCGATGGAGGTCTGATCCAGGACATTCATGCCGATCAGGCACTCGGCGATCTCGGTGTTGACGTTCTCCACAGCCTTTTCCACGCCCTTGCCGTTGTAGCGGCCCTTGTCGCCGTCCCGCAGCTCGCAGGCCTCATAGATGCCGGTGGAAGCGCCGGAGGGCACGGCGGCGCGGCCCATAGTGCCGTCCTCCAAATAGACCTCCACTTCCACAGTGGGGTTGCCCCGGCTGTCTAGGATCTCCCGGCCCAGGACGTCGACAATCTCAATGATCTGCTTCATAGAACTCGTACTCCTTTATTAAAATTATAAGACAGAATCATGCGGGCGCGTTCCTCCCAAGGGAGGGCCCACCAGGGATTTCCGGTGCTATTATATCGGTAATCGTTTACTCTGTCAAGCAAACCGGATATTTCCAGTGAAAAAAGTGCGCACTCCTGTCACAGAAGGACGGCGCTGCTGAGAATCTCAAAGGCCTCCTGACAGGGCAGGCGCTTTTTCTCCATGGGCGGCAGGCTGTCGTCAAACCGGCGGGCTTCCGCTTCGTCAAACACAAACGCCGGGCTCTGGCGGTATATCCAGCTTTTTCCCGCCAGGGTGCCGGGCTCCAGTTCCTTCACCAGCATCGCGGCGGGATACGTCCCGTCCTCCAGATGGACCCGGTGCTTTTTGCAGCTTTGGAAGCCGCGGCCCACGTAGTTGTTGGGATCGCCGAAGATCACAATAGCCTCGTACCCCATGGCGGACGCCCGCCGGAAGGACTCCTCCATCAGCAGCCTGCCATAGCCCCGGCGCTGCAGTCCCGGTCGGATACAGACTGGTCCAAAGGTCAGGATGCCCTTCTCCTTCCCTGCCTCGTCCACCAGTGTGCTCTTCGTGTACATGATATTGCCGACCACACGGCCGTCCAGCTCCAGCACCAGGTCCAACTCCGGCAGAAAATCCGGGTGGGGCCGGATGGCGTGGGCCAGGTAGTGCTCCGTGCATCCTGGCGTGTAGAGGTTGTAAAACGCCTGCCGGATGATGTCCTCCACCTGCTGGTAATCGCTCACCCGCTCCGGGCGGATCGTGATGTTCTTCTCCATATCGGTTCCTCCCTGCATGAATTGGCGCCCTGCGGGCGCAGTCTGCACAGCTTGTCCTGCTCTCTATTATATGTCTCTTTCGGCTGCACGCAATGGTGGGCAGTGATTTTTTTCGTCCGGAGTGAAAGCTGGCGCGAAAAAGCGCCTCCCGCAAAAGCGGGAGGCGCCGAATCGAAAACTCACAGGAGGTTCATCAGGTTGAAGCTCAGGATCAGGCCGGAGAACACGATGGACACCGTGGAGCACAGCTTGATGAGGATATTCAGGGACGGGCCGGAGGTGTCCTTGAAGGGGTCGCCCACCGTATCGCCCACGACGGCGGCCTTGTGGCACTCGGAGCCCTTGCCGCCGTGGTGGCCGCCCTCAATATACTTCTTGGCGTTGTCCCAGGCACCGCCGGCGTTGGACATGAACACCGCCATGGCAAAGCCGGTGACGGACACGCCGCCCAGCAGGCCCACCACGCCGGTGGGGCCCAGCACCAGGCCAGTAGCCAGAGGCACGATGATGGCCAGCAGGGCCGGCACCACCATCTCATGCAGGGCACCCTTGGTGCACAGGGACACGCAGGAGGCGTAGTCCGGGTCTGCCTTGTACTCCATGATGCCCGCGATCTCCTTGAACTGGCGGCGGACCTCCACCACGATGGACTGGGCCGCCTTCTGCACCGCGCTCATGGTGAAGGCGGAGAAGACGAAGGTCAGCATGGCGCCGATGAACATGCCCACCAGCACCGTGGGGCTGGTCAGGGTGAAGTTCAGCATCTCCTCCGTGTTCTCCTGGACGATGTTCACGTAGCTGACCAGCAGGGCCAGGGCCGTTAGGGAGGCGGAGCCGATGGCGAAGCCCTTGCCGGTGGCGGCGGTGGTGTTGCCCAGGGAGTCCAGGGCGTCGGTCCGCTCCCGGACGCTCTCCGGCAGGCCGCTCATCTCCGCGATGCCGCCGGCGTTATCTGCCACGGGGCCGTAGGCGTCCGTAGCCAGGGTGATGCCCAGGGTGGACAGCATACCCACGCCGGCGATGCCGATGCCGTACAGGCCCTGGTTGAAGGCCGCAGTAAAGGCGCCGGCCTCATCCACAATCTCCATGCTGCCGCCGGCGGCGAAGTAGCTGACCAGCACCGCAGCCGCCACGATCAGGATGGAGGTCAGAGTGGACTTCAGACCCAGGGAGATGCCGCCGATGATGATGGTGGCGGAGCCGGTCTCGGAGGCGGCCGCCAGCTCCTGAGTGGGCTTATAGGTATCAGAGGTGTAATACTCGGTGAAGTAGCCGATGGCGCAGCCGCCGATCAGACCGCAGAGGATGGCCACATAAACGCCCATGTGCCCATCCAGAATGAAATAGGTCAGGGGCGCCGCCAGGATGGCGGAGAGAACAGCGGCGGTGTAAGTGCCGGTCCGCAGGCTCTTCAGCAGGGACTGCTGGGTGGCGTTCTCCTTAGTCTTCACCAGGAAGGAGCCGATGATGGAGCAGATGATGCCGCACACGGCCAGGGCCACGGGCAGCAGCAGGCCGCCCCAGCCGTAGCCGCCCACAGCGCCCAAGGCGAAGGTTGCCAGGATAGAGCCCACATAGCTCTCATACAGGTCCGCGCCCATGCCGGCCACATCGCCCACGTTGTCGCCCACATTGTCGGCGATGGTGGCGGGGTTCCGGGGATCGTCCTCGGGGATTCCGGCCTCAACTTTGCCCACCAGGTCGGCGCCCACGTCGGCGGCCTTGGTGTAGATGCCGCCGCCCACACGGGCGAACAGAGCCATGAAGGAGGCGCCCATGCCGTTCATCACCATGATATTGCCCAGGGACACCGGATCATTGATGCCGAAGGCATAGCGCAGCAGGAAAAACCAGATCGTGATGTCCAGCATGCCCAGGCCCACCACGGTGAAGCCCATGACGGAACCGGAGGAGAACGCCACCCGCAGGCCCTTGTTCAGGCTCTCGGAGGCCGCCTGGGCCGTCCGAGCATTGGAGTTTGTGGCGATCTTCATGCCGATGAAGCCCGCCAGCATGGACCAGATGCCGCCGGTGAGGAACGCGAAGGGGGTGAACTGCGAGAGCATCTTCCCGCCGGAACCGAAAGCAATAATCAGCAGGAGGATGAACACCACCAGAAACACCTTGAACACTGTGGTGTACTGGTGCTTCAGATAGGCGTTTGCGCCCTCACGGATGGAGGCGGCGATCTTCCGCATCTTCTCGTTCCCCTCCGAGAAGGACATCACGCGGCTGCGCTGCAGCCACGCGAAGAGCAGTGCGATAGCCGCCCCGACAAATCCGATCCAGAAAAGGTCTTCCATGTTTCTCCGCTCCTTTGCAGTTGTATTTGTATACGGTACGTATATTTTAACATAGCCCGGAAATTTTTCAAGAAAATATTAGGTAATTTTGCGTGCAGACAGCTACGTTTTCGCGTTTTCCACAAAGTTCCTGTTTTTTGGCTCCCACTTTTCATTCATTTGGGCAGATTGCCTCTTTACAGGACGCCTGACCTGAAATCCGGCGAATTTTTTTGTGAAAAATGCCCTCAAACCGCAGTCTGAGGGCCGTATACAGCAATATGGTTCTGATTTTGAGCTGCAACCCATCCAGCTCTGCTCAATAGATCAAGTGGAAATCGGTGAAGACCCAGCGGTCTTCCAGAAATTCATAGGGGAATGCATAGGACTCCACCCCTGTCACGGTAGAGCCGCCGTCTGCCAGCAGATCCACCTCTACTATGACAGAGTATCCCGCCTGGCCGTACGGCTTGATCTGGATGTCCGCCTGACCCTTGGACTCGTCCCGCTCCCGGCTGGTAGGCAGAACATACAGGGTCCCGTCCACATCCTGATACAGGGGATGGGCTCCGCCGGAGGCCAGCAGCGCATCCACCAGCTCCTCTGAAAACAGGCCCCGCAGATAGGCCCGCAGGTCTGCCAGATTTTCCATGCCCGGGTACTCCACCGGATAGTAAAGCCAGCCGTCTATGGTCTGCGTCTTCTCTCCGCAGGGCAGCGTCTCCAGGCTGAACCAGCCGTACGCCTCCTCCGCCCGGAAATAGGCCGCCTGGATCTCCTCGTCCGTCAGGGGACGGGCCTGACCCTCCAGCCTGACGGCGGACAGACCGCCCTCCGCATCCGGTGCAGAGGCCTCCGCAAAAACGGAAGGCGCTTCTCCCGCCGCCCCCTCGTCCGCGGCGGGCCCGCCGCACCCGGCCAGCGCCCACAGCGCCAGTGCCAGAAACAGCACGCTCCACCTCTTCATAGCTTCCTCTCTCCTTCTCCCAAACGGGCCGCCGGCACCGCGGGCCCACAGCCGCAAGGCTCTCCTCTCTGGTATCAGCGTATCACAGTTTTCAGAAAAATGCCATTCATTTTTTTACTTTTTTCCGTTTTTTCGACAGTTTTTTTGAAAAAGCCGCAAAAATGCCGCCCGGAACATTCCAGGCGGCAGAGGAGATCGGTCTCCCCGGGGAACTGCATATCGTCAGCGGAGCGAACCACATCCGCGGAAACTGTCAAGCGCCGGGCCGAAAAAAGAAAAATCCACGCCTCCGGCGTGGCTCTCCATCGGATTCCGTTCTCACCGCTCGCTGTGCTTCCAGCCGGCGTCCGTAAAGATCAGGTCGTCCACATCGTCGAGATCCCGCCAATTCCAATTCATCATACTGCTCCCTCCTTTCTCTCTGAGGATTACAGAATTCAGTATAGCAGGGTGGGCAGCCGTCTGCAAGGGCAGGAATATACAGTTTACATAAAATTTTTGCAAAGTTTTTGTGCAGGATTCTTCTCCCAGTAGGCCGAAACCATACGGAAGCCACCCGCCATTTCCGTCTTCTTTGTGTATTTTTCCACTCGTCATGTCCATACTATTTATGGTATAATAGCCGCGAAGCGGCTATTATACTGGCCGGGCATCTGCTCCGCGCCTGCGGAGGCGCCTTTTTGCAGCGCCCGCGCTTCCTACATTCGGATTTGCTTTTTCCACGTCTCGGACGTGCTGCGTTCCGCGGCGGAGGAGGCCGCGTTCACCATGCCCAAGCATCCCAAGCGCCGCACCCGGCGGAACCTGGCCGTGCTGGCCCTGTCCGCCCTGTGCCTGACCGGATTTCTCTACTGGGACAACACCGCTCTGCAGGTGACCCGGTTTGACCCTGTCTTTTCCGATCTGCCCGCCGGTTTTGATGGCTGCCGGATCGTGGTCCTCAGCGACCTCCACGGCGCCTCGTTCGGTGCGCACAACGCGGACCTGCTGGCGGCTGTGGCCGCGGAGCAGCCGGAGTACATCTTTTTTCTGGGGGATCTGGAGGACAAGTACCGGGGGCCGGAGGACGGCTACCCGGCGGAGACCGCCCGGGGACTTTCTGCCATTGCCCCCACCTACTACGTCACCGGCAACCACGAGTGGGCCGTGGGCGGAGTGCCGGCGCTGAAGGAAATCCTCACCGCCAACGGCGTCACGGTGTTGTCCAACCAATTCGTGCCCCTGGAGCGGAACGGGGACACCATTGTCCTGGCGGGCATCGACGATCCCAACGGCTACGCCGACCAGAAGACGCCGGAGGAACTGGCCGCCGAGGTCTACGCCGCCTGCGGCGACCCCTTCTGGATCCTGCTGGCCCACCGGAACAACCGGTTTGCGCGCCAGTACAGCCTGCTGGGGGCGGATCTGGTGTGCTCCGGCCATGCCCACGGCGGCATCGTCCGCCTGCCCGGGACGGACGGGCTGTTCTCCCATGACCTGGACCTGTTTCCCTCCTATACCGCCGGGCTGTATGAAGAAAACGGCTCCGTGCTGTTCGTCACCCGGGGCCTGGGGAATTCCGGGCCCTCCTTCCGGGTGTTCAACCGCCCGGAAATCGCTGTGCTGACGCTGCGCCGGGCGGAGGGCTAGTTCCGGCGGCAGGCTTCCGAGAGCCGCAGGCCCAGGGCAAGGCCCTGGCAAAAGCAGAACAGCCCATAGCCCCGGACCGGGTCCTCCCGCAGATACTCCGGCCACTGGCCTGAGTCCGGAGCCGGGACCCAGGCGAGGAAGAGTTCTTCCATGATATCGGGGATATGATACGAGTTATCCATCAAAGCCGCCTCCCATGAAGAATGGGTAAATCTATATTTGCACATTCGAATGTATCTTTTATTACCGTATCACACATTCGAATGTATGTCAAGAGGAGGCCCAATATGTTTGCTGATAAAATTCGAGTCCTTCGTAAAGAGAAAAAGCTGACCCAGGCAGAAGTCGCCAAGGAGGTCGGCCTGTCCGCCCGGGGCTATCAGGACCTGGAGCTGGGCGCCAAGCCGGGCTTTGATAATCTGCTCCACATCGCGGACTTCTACGATGTGTCCGTGGACTGGCTGATGGGCCGCACGGACAATCCCCATGCACACCGATGAAAGGATTTCCACCTTATGACCGAATTTCTCGCCGGACAATTTGATATCGCCGTGATCGGCGCGGGCCACGCCGGGATCGAGGCGGCGCTGGCCGCCGCCCGGCTGGGGATGGAGACCATCGTCTTTACCATCAATCTGGATGCGGTGGGCAACATGCCCTGCAACCCTGCTATCGGCGGCACCGGCAAGGGCCATCTGGTCCGGGAGCTGGACGCCCTGGGGGGCGAGATGGCGAAGGCCGCCGACGCGTGCTGCATCCAGTACCGGCTGCTGAACAAGGGAAAGGGCCCCGCCGTCTGGTCCCTCCGGGCCCAGGCGGACCGGCGGCGTTATCAGGAGTACATGAAGCACACCCTGGAGCAGCAGGACCATCTGACGGTCCGCCAGGGCGAGGTGGTGGAGGTCCGCACGGAGAACGGCGCGGTTTCCGCCGTGGTGCTGGCCACCGGGGCGGTGTTCTCCGTGAAGGCCGTGATCCTGGCCACCGGCACATATCTGGCGGGCCGCACCATCGTGGGCGAGTGCGTGGAGGAATCCGGCCCCGACGGGATGCACGCCGCCGGACGGCTGACGGACTCCCTGCTGAAGCTGGGCCTGCCCCTGCGGCGGTTCAAGACTGGCACCCCGCCCCGGGTCAACGCCAGGAGCGTGGACTTTGACGAGATGGAGCTCCAGCCCGGCGACGCCCTGCCGGTCCCCTTTTCATACGGCACCCAATCCCCGCCGGAGAATCGGGCAGTCTGCTGGCTCACCTGGACCACGGAGGAGACGCTCCGGATCGTCCGGGAGAATCTGGACCGGGCGCCCATGTACTCCGGCGTCATCGAGGGGGTGGGCCCCCGCTACTGCCCCTCCTTTGAGACCAAGGTGGTCCGGTTCCCGGACAAGCTCCGCCACCAGCTGTTTGTGGAGCCCATGGGCCTCAACACTGAAGAATTGTACATCCAGGGCTTCTCCTCCTCCATGCCGGAGGAGGTGCAGATCCGGATGCTCCGCAGCGTGCCGGGCCTGCGCCATGCCGTGATGACCCGGCCTGCCTACGCCATCGAATACGACTGCATCGACCCCCTGGCCCTGCGGCCCACCCTGGAGTGCAAGGCTGTGCCGGGCCTATACGGTGCCGGGCAGTTCAACGGTTCTTCCGGGTACGAGGAGGCGGCGGTCCAGGGCTTTGCGGCCGGGGTCAACGCCGTGCGGAAGCTGCGGGGCGAGTGCGATTTCATCCTCTCCCGGTCGGAGAGCTACATCGGCACCCTCATCGACGATCTCGTCACCAAGGGCACCAACGAGCCCTACCGGATGATGACCTCCCGCAGCGAATACCGCCTGCTCCTCCGGCAGGACAACGCCGACCAGCGGCTGACCCGCCGGGGGTACGACATCGGCCTGGTGCCGGAGGCGCGTCTGCGGGCCGTGGAGGCAAAGTACGACGCCGTGGCCCGGGAGATCGCCCGGCTGACCCACACCGGCGTCTCCCCCTCCCCCGCCCTGGCTGCGTTTTTGGCGGAAAAGGGCACGGCGGACGCCCCGGACGGCTGTCCCCTGGTTGCCCTGCTGCGGCGGCCCCAGCTCACCTACGCGGACCTGGCCCCCTTCGACCCGGACCGGCCGGACCTGCCGGCAGACGTGGCGGAGCAGGTGGAGATCAGCGTGAAGTACGAGGGGTACATCCAGCGCCAGCAGAAACAGGTGGAGGACTTCCAAAAAATGGAGCGGCGGCGCCTGCCGCCGGATCTGGACTATTCCTCCATCCAGGGGCTGCGGCTGGAGGCCCGTGAGAAGCTGAACGCCGTCCGCCCGGCGGACCTGGGGCAGGCCTCCCGGATCTCCGGCGTCAGCCCTGCCGACGTGACGGCGCTGATGATCTATCTGGAGCGGTAGTGCGGCGCCTGCCCCTGCTCCACTCCCAGGGCCAGGCCCAGCTGGAGGCCTCTGGCAAAGGCCGCGGTACACCATTGGAGACGCAGGCCCGCCACCTGGTCGAACAGGCCGAGGCGGATGTCCTCCGGCGCGGCGGCCAGCACCTCCTCCAGCACATGGTCCTGGAAGAGCGGCTCCTGGCACAGCGCCGCCTCTGCGTACTCGTCATAGAGCCATTCGTAAATTTCTTTCACAAGCGCCCTCCTTTCACGATATTATATATCGTGCTTATTGTAACACGAGATCTTGTATCAGTCAATAGAAAGGGACCCCTCTATGGATGTGATTCTGCCTATTTTTTCCCAGCGCCTGAAGCAGCTGCGCAGGGACCGCAAGATCACGCAGAAGGCGATGGCCGAGCTGCTTGGAAAAACCGAGCGCCATTATCAGGCAATCGAGGCCGGATGCATCAACGTCCCCGCCACACAGCTGATCTTTTTGGCCGGATATTTTCAAACAAGCGTGGACTACCTGCTGGGCCTCTCGGACCAGCGGTAACGCGCTCTCCCAGAACTTAGAAAAAGCACCATGCCCCGCCGCATGGAAGGAAAGGAAGCTCCCGCCCATGATTATCGACCTGACCCACACCATCACGCCGGAGATGCCCATGTATCCCGGCTCCGCCGCCCCCTCCATCAAGCCCACCGGCTCCCTGACCCGGGACGGGTTCCGGGAGACCCAGTTGACCATCGCCTCCCACACCGGCACCCACATGGACGCCCCGTCCCACATGCTTCCCCGGGGCTCCACGCTGGAGGTGCTGCCCGCCTCCCAGTTCTGCGGCCGGGCCGTGGTGCTGGACGTATCGGACCTGCCGCCCCGGAGCGTCATCACCGCCGACTACCTCCGGGAGCAGAACGGGACCATCCGCTCGGCGGATTTCGTGCTGTTCTACACCGGCTGGGAGCGGAAGTGGGGCACCGGCGCCTATTATGACGACGATTTCCCCGTGCCGGACCAGGAGGCGGCCAAATATCTGGTTTCCTGCGGCCTCAAGGGCGTGGGGACCGACGCCCTCAGCGTGGACACCCTGCGGGATCAGCAGTTCCTGGCCCACAAAACTCTGCTGGACGGCGGTCTGGTGATCCTGGAGAGCCTGTGCCTGAAAAAGGTCGTGGGGCGCACCGACCTGATGCTTTTCGCACTGCCCCTGAAATTTGAGAACGCCGACGGCGCGCCGGTGCGCGCCATCGCGGAATTCCGGGACTTCCCGGAGGAAAAGGAGATGGAGGCGCTTTGAGAAAGTTTCTGGCCATCCTGGTGTGCAAGCTGGGCCGCGCCGTGGGCAAGCTGGTGGGCAAGGGCAGCTCTATGCCCGGCAAATTCGCCCTGAAGATCTGCCCCGATATCCTCGCCCGGGTCCAGCTGCCCAGCCACATCATCGCCGTCACCGGCTCCAACGGCAAAACCTCCACCGTGGAGATGATCGCCGCCATCCTGCGGGCCGGGGGCAAAACCGTGGTCTACAATGAAGAGGGCTCCAACCAGATCGAGGGCGTCACCACGCTGGTGCTGACCCACGCGTCTCTCACGGGCCGGGTGCGGGCGGATGTGCTGCTGATCGAGTCCGACGAGCGGTACGCAGCCCAGAGCTTCCGGTACTTCCACCCCACGGAGTTCGTCATCACCAATCTCTACCGGGACCAGCTGACCCGGAACGGCCATCCGGAGTGGGTGTATGACGCCATTCTCCCGGCCCTCCATCCGGAGACGGAGCTGATCCTGAACGCCGACGATCCCCTGTCCAGCTGCTTTGCCCGGGGACGGGACAGGGTGAAGTGGTTCGGCCTGGACCGCTGCCCCTCCGACACCGCGTCCCCCACCGGCGTGTACCACGACGGGGCCTGCTGTCCGGTGTGCCATGCCCCCATGGAATATGACTACGTCCACTACAACCACATCGGCGCTTTCCGCTGCACGAAATGCGGCCATCACAAGCCCGCCACGGACTACACCGCCACGGCGCTGGACCTGGGCCGGGGCACCCTGACCATCGACAGCTCCATCACCATCCAGCTGGCCTTCCGCAGCATCTACAACGTCTACAACATCCTGGCGGCCTATGCCGCCTGCCGGGAGTGCGGCGTGGCGGCGGACACCGCCGCCGGGGTCATCAACAACTACATCCTGAAGAACGGACGGATGCAGAAATTCACCCTGGGGGAGCACCGGGGGATGCTGCTAACCAGCAAGCATGAGAACTCCATCGCCTACGACACGAACCTCCGCTACATCCGCGCCGCCCAGGAGCCCTGCACCGTCCTGGTGATCGTGGACGCGGTGAGCCGGAAGTACTTCACCAGCGAGACCAGCTGGCTGTGGGACATCGACTTCGACCAGCTGAACGCCCCCCAGGTGCAGCGGATCATCCTCTCCGGCCGGTATTGCAACGATCTGGCGGAGCGGTTCTCCTTCACGGACATTCCCCGGGAAAAGGTCACGGTCCAGGCGGACATCCCCGCCGCGGCGGCGGAGCTGAAGGCGGACGGCAGTGAAAACGTATACGTGGTCACCTGCTTCTCGGACCGGGACAAGATTCTCTCCCAGGTGGTAAAGGAGGCGTGAGGACATGGAACTGAAGATCATCCACTTTTATCCGGATCTCATGAGCCTCTACGGCAGCTATGCCAATGTGTCCGTCCTGCGGCGGTATCTGGAGGCCCTGGGCTGCGCCGTCACGGTACAGGCCGTTGTCCCGGGGGAGGGCGCAGACATCACCAGCGCCGACTTTCTCTTTATGGGAGCCGGCACGGAGCGGGCCCAGCGGTTTGCGGCGGAGGACTTCGCCCGGTATAGCGCGGCGGTGAAGGCCGCGGCAGAGGACGGCACCGCCATGCTGTTCGCCGGCACAGCTATGGAGCTCTTAGGCGCCTCTGTCACCGACAGGGACGGGGACACGTATCCCGGCATCGGTCTGGCCTCTTTCACCACGGTCCAGGGCAAGCGGCGGATCGTAGGGGATGTGTACGGCGTTACAGCCCTGTTTCCGGAGGCCGTGGTGGGCTTCATGAACAAGTGCGGCCAAATCCGCGGCGTGGAGGCGCCGCTGCTCACCGGTCTCTCTCTAGGCTTCGGCAATGAGGCGGAGAAGGGCCCGGAGGGCTTCCACTGGAAGAACGTGTTCGCCTCTGAGCTCACCGGGCCAGTTCTGGTAAAGAACCCCCGGCTGCTGGAGGCTGTGGCGGACGCCATCTGTACCCGGCGGGGCATTTCCCTGCCAGAGGAGCGGCCGTCCTTCCCCTATGCAGAGGCGGGCTACGCCATCACAGCAGAGCAGCTGAAGCTGCGTGCCGAGGCCCGGCAGTGATTGCAGGGAGAATCCGCCAGGACGGCCGCCTGTGGGCGGCCGTCCTGTTTTTTGCAGAGGCCCGCCGGGGCCGTGCGCATCCAACTCCAGCCACAGACTGACGCAGGGAAGCGCGACCATGGGGGACATTGCCCGGAAAACGGACCGGGGAGCGGTTGCAAGCCGCTCCCCGGTCTTATTTTATTCCGTATTGCTTAAAACCTCATTGTGCTTATCCACCACGCTGATCTCCAAATCCCGGTAATCCGCGGTGTTCGGCTCCTCCGTCACCCGCAGCAGCCAGGGGGCCTCATACTCCGTATCCAGCAGCTGCCCATTCTGTGTCACCACACAGTAAGGTGTAAAATTCTCTCCCAGGATGAACCAGTCCCCCGCCCGCTGCTCCATACCGGTGATCTCGATGGGCACCATGCCCATCTCCATCTCCGTGGGTCTGTAGCGGGCCTCGCCCTCATAGCAGTATCCTTTTCCATAGAGGGCGTCATATTGCAGCATCCGCAGGTCCGCCCGGTATGTAGGCTCCTCCCGGCAGGTCTGCTGGAAGGCGGTCATCAGCCCGGTGGTGATGCCCAGGCGGCCCAGCACAGCGGCGGAGAGCTGATAGGCCGCCAGGGGCTCGTCCTGCTGTTCCAGCCCAAAGTTGTCCCAGATGATGTACTCTGTGCGGTAGAGGCTGCTGCTCTCCATGTTCTCGGCCTCCAGCCCCAGCGCCGGCAGGTGATCGCCGTAGAGCACCAGCACCGTCCGCTCGTCCCGGGCCTCCAGCTCCTGGATCAGATCCCCCACAAAGGCGTCCATCTCATGAATCTGGTTCACATAATACTCCAAGGCCCAGCGGTACGCCTCATCGGGGCACACTTCCACCGTGACGGCCGGGTCCTCCAGCTCCGGCTCCATGGGGTATTTGCCGTGGCCCTGGACAGAGACCGTGAACACCAGATCCGCCTGATCCTCCGTCACATCCAGCGCCTGGAGGATCTGGTCCTTCAGCACACCGTCCTTAGCCCAGTTGGTAGGCGTCTTCTCCACCGCAGGCATATACTCCAGGGCGGTAAAATCATCAAAGCCCAGATTGGGATAGACCTCGTTCCGGCTGTAAAAGGCCGCCCGGTGATTGTGGATGGCATGGGTCGCGTAGCCGTTTTCCTTCAGGTCGTAGGCCACAGACTCCACGGTCTGATCCTTCAGGCAGGTCTGGAAGGGGTACTCCCCGGGTCCGAAGAACCGGCTGCTCATACCGGTAAGCACCTCGAACTCTGTATTGGCTGTGCCCGCGCCCACCACCGGCACCGTCAGATAGCCGGAGGAATACGCTTCCTTCAGCGCCGTCCAGTTGGGCACCGGATCCTCCGACAGCTCCAGGCCCTGGATCATGGATGGATCAATATAGGACTCCAGCTGGATGAAGATCACATTCACATCCGTCTGCGGATCGGCGGAGAGCGCCGCCGTCTTCTCCTCCACCGACCGGACAATATCCGCCACCGCCTTCTGGCTGTAATTGGCCGGGCGGCGGATCCCCCGGTTCAGCCAGGTCTGCAGGAAGCAGTAGGAAAAGCCGTAGTCCTCGTAGGCAAAGGCCAGGTTGGCAAACTGGTCTGACAGGTTGCCTGTGAAAAAGGCCAGGGCGCATCCGCCGCCCATCAGGGCGCCGGAGACCGCCATCGCTCCGATGCCGGTGAGAATCCGGGTCCGCAGCGGACAGCTGCTGCGGGGCCCCTTCCAGAACAGCAGCACCAGCCCTGCGGCCACCAGCACCAGCGCCGCGATCAGCAGAATGATGTAGCCGGTGGAGAGATAGTTGGGGACCGTGTCCAGCCCCGTTTCAAACACCGTCAGATCCGCCACGGTGAAGGGCGTCATACGGTTGAGGAGGATGAACCCGTTCACGCCGCCGCAGATCAGCCACAAGAAGGACACCAATGCGCACCAGAACGCCCGCCGCCGCAGAAAAAAGGCGGGGCAGAGCGTCAGCAGTACAATCAGGAAATTCACCAGAAATGCCAGCGGTTCCTCCGTCATAAAGCGCCAAAAGCCGGCGGGCCCATCTGTGAAGCTCTTGTGATTGAACAGCTCCACCACGACGGTGACCGCTAAAGCCAGCAGCGGAAGATACAGGAACGCTCTGCGTTCCTGTCGATGCCGTTCGGCATCCGCGGCCGCCGGCGGCAATGTCTGTTGCATCGGAATGACCTTCTTTCTTTTCATAGATTTTTTATTATAGCGCCTTTCCCTCTGCAATTCCATGAATTTTTTGCGAACTTTTTTCTTTTTCTTTTCTAAAATTTCATCTGATTTTGAAGAAAGTCTCCCTGCTCCATCGTATTAGAAACTGCGGCGGAAGCCTCTTGACAGACGGCCCCATTTGTATTATTGTACTATCGTAATAGTACATTGAGAGGAGCGGATTTCATTTGCAGCAGCGATCCAAGTTCATTCAAAGAACCAGCGCTCTGGCGCTGGCGGCGGTCCTGGCACTCGGCATGGGTGTTCAGGCGGCCGGACCGAGCACATCCACAGTGGATGACCGGCGGGAGGACCTGACCATATTTTATGAGACGCTGAAAGACAGCCATCCGGATCTTTTTGCCAACACGCCGGAGGAGACCTTCCTGGCCCGCAAAGCAGAGCTTACAGAGCATCTGGACACCGCAAGCGACGTAGAATTTCTCTTCGGCCTGCAGAGTCTGGCCGCGCTTGTGGGCGACTCCCACACCAGCGTCCAGGTGGCGGACAGCGTGGTGGACCAGCTGAATGCCTATCCCATGGTGTTGTCCTGGCGGGACGGGCACTGGTACCTGACCACAGTTCCGGCTGAGGAACAGGATCTGCTGGGCGCGGAGGTCACCGCCATAGGCGGCCGCTCTATGGCAGAGGTGGTGGAGACCTTTGGCCGCGTGCTCAGTGCCGACAACCCGGTGAAGCTGCGGCGGCAGTACCGGCAGGTGTGCAATGTGGCGGATTACTACGCCTATCTGGGTCTGGCAAAGGCGGGTGAGCCTCTGGCCCTCACCCTGGCTGACGGCAAGACCGTCTCCATCGCTCCCATGCCCTACCTCTCCCTGGGAGAGGCGGAAATTGTCCAGCTAGGCGCTGAGGTGCCCCAGCCCGCCACTGCCCGCCAGAAGTGCAATTACTGCGCACTTCCGCTGAGCGGGCAGGTCTACTATATCCAGTACAACGTCTGCCAGGAGGACCCGGCGCTGCCCATGGAGGACTTTGCCGCCCAGGTGCAGGCGGACCTGGAGGCCGGAGGTTACAGCCGCGTTCTCGTGGACCTGCGGAACAACGGCGGCGGGTCAGACGGCGTAATCTGGCCTCTGCTGTCCGTCCTGCGGCAGGAGATGGATGATGGGACCGAGGTGGTGGGACTCATCGGAGAGGCCACCTTCTCCTCTGCCATCATCAATGCCGTAGAGCTGCAGGAAATGGGCATCCCGCTGGTGGGAGAGCCTGCCAGCGGCAGCGTGGACCACTTTGGCTCCGTCAGTGGCTTTTCTCTGCCCAACTCCGGCATCCAGATTGGTGTCTCCTCCAAATACATCGACCTGGGCACCCTGCTGGACGCCGACGCCGGACGGGGCGTGGAGTCTCTGGAGCCGGATATCGCCGTTCCCCAAACCATGGCGGATACCCTGGCGGGCAGAGACACCGCTGTGGAGTGGCTGCTGGCCCATCCGGAGACGCTGGAACAGCGGGAATACCCGGATGCGCCGCTCACCCGGGGGCGGTTCGTGGGGCTGCTGTATGCTGCGGCCGGGTCCCCTGCCGCAGCGGCGGAGGCCGGTTTCCAGGATCTGCTGGGCATCGAGTGGTTCCTGCCGGCGGTGAACTGGGCCGCGGAGACCGGCGTCACCGGCGGTACGGCGGAGGGCGCCTTTGCGGCCGCCCGGTACCTCACCTGGCAGGAAGCCGCCGTCTTTCTCGTCCGCACTGTGGAGGCCCTGGGGCTGGAGCCGGAGGCTGTCCGCACCGCGCCTCTGCCCGATGCGCTGGCGGAGGGTGCCTGGGACCAAACCGCTCTGGAACTGGCCTGGGAATGGGGCCTGCTTCCGGAAGACGCGGGCAGCGCCGCCGAAATCGCTCGGGTCCAGGGCGGGGCCATGGCGGATGCCTTTGCGGCCCTGCTGTAACCCCACGAATCGTCTGACCAGAAACAGCCCCCGAACGCTGCGGCGTCCGGGGGCTGTCTCAACCTCTCTGACGGCGGTGTGCCGCTGTTCTCTGACGGGCTGTCTTCCAGGCGCACGTCCCGGCAGAGAAAAGGACCGCGGGATAACTCCCGCGGTCCTCTGATATGGTATATGCTTACTCGCTGTACATGGCCTTCAGCTTCAGCAGGTGCTGATAGCGATCCATGGCAGCTTTCTCGTTGCGCTGGAACAGCTCGCCGGCGCGGTCGGGGAACTCGCGGGTCAGACGGCTGTACCGGGCCTCGTTCATCAGGAACTCCTGATAGCCGCCAGTCGGCTCCTTGGAGTCCAGCGTGAACTTGGCACCCTCAGCGGCGGGGTTGAAGCGGAACAGGTTCCAGTAGCCGCACTCCACAGCCTTCTTCATTTCCTTCTGGCAGTTCATCATGCCGCCCTTGATGGAGTGCATCTCGCAGGGGGCGTAGCCGATAATCAGGGACGGGCCGGGATAAGCCTCGGCCTCCTGAATGGCCTTCAGGGTCTGGGCGGGGTTGGCACCCATGGCCACCTGAGCCACGTAGATATAGCCGTAACTCATGGCGATCTCCGCCAGGGACTTTTTCTTGATCTCCTTGCCGGCCGCGGCGAACTGCGCCACCTGGCCGATGTTGGACGCCTTGGAGGCCTGGCCGCCGGTATTGGAGTACACCTCGGTATCAAAGACGAAGACATTCACATCGTTGCCGGAGGCCAGGACGTGGTCCAGACCGCCGAAGCCGATGTCGTAGGCCCAGCCGTCGCCGCCGAAGATCCACATGGACTTCTTGGACAGGAACTCCTTGTCCGCCAGAATCTCAGCAGCCAGCTTGCAGGCGTCACACTGGCACAGCGTCTCGCCCTTTGCCTTCAGCTCCTCGCCGAAGGCATGGATCTCCGCCTTGGGATTGGCCAGCAGCTCGTCCACAGTGCAGATGCTGCTCTCCAGGGCGGCGATGTATGCCTTGGTGGCCTCGCCGTTGGCGGCGCTGTCCTCCATGGTGTCCAGCCACTTCTGGCCGGCCTCCTTCAGAGCGGGCACTGCCCAATCCTTGGCAATCAGCTCCCGGGTCAGATCCGCCAGACGGCTGCGGGTGGCCTGCTGGCCCAGATACATGCCCAGGCCGTGCTCAGCGTTATCCTCGAACAGGGAGTTGGCCCAAGCGGGACCATGGCCTTCCTTGTTGGTGCAGTAGGGAGAGGTGGCAGCCGGACCGCCCCAGATGGAGGAGCAGCCGGTGGCGTTGGAGATGTACATCCGGTCACCGAACAGCTGGGTAATCAGGCGGGCATAGCTGGTCTCGGCGCAGCCGGCGCAGGAGCCGGAGAACTCCAGCATGGGCTGACGGAACTGGCTGCCCTTGACGGTGTTGTCCTGCATGTCCTTCTTCTCGGACACCTGGGAGACGCAGTAGTTGAAGACCTCCTGCTGGGCGGCCTCCTGCTCCTGGTCCACCATGGTCAGGGCGTCCACCGGGCACTGGCCCACGCACACGGCGCAGCCCATGCAGTCCAGCGGGCTGATGGCCATGGTGTACTTGTACACGCCCTTGCCCTTGCCGGCCTTCACGTCCACGATCTTGGCGGCGGCGGGGGCATTCTTGGCCTCCTCCTCCGTCAGAGCGAAGGGACGGATGGTGGCGTGGGGGCAGACATAGGCGCAGTTGTTACACTGGATGCACTTGGTGGAATCCCAGGTGGGAACGGACACGGCCACGCCGCGCTTCTCATAGGCGGCGGCGCCCAGCTCGAACTGGCCGTCCACATGCTTGACGAAGGCGGACACGGGCAGGCTGTCGCCGTCCATGCGGCCCACGGGGTCCAGAATCGTGCTGACCTGCTCCACCAGAGCGGCGGGGCCCTCGTGCTTGACGGGCTCGGCCTCGTCCACAGCGTTGGCCCAGTCGGCGGGCACATCGAACTTCTTGTAGGCGGTGGCGCCGGCGTCGATGGCCTTGTGGTTCATGTCCACGATGTCCTGGCCCTTCTTCAGGTAGGAGTGGGTGGCGGCGTCCTTCATGTAGCCCACAGCCTCGCTCTCAGGCATGACCTTAGCCAGAGAGAAGAAGGCGGACTGCAGGATGGTGTTGGTGCGCTTGCCCATGCCGATTTCCTTGGCCAGGTCGATGGCGTTGATGGTGTAGACCTGAATGTTGTTCTTGGCGATGTAGCGCTTGGAGGCGGCATCCAGATGGTGGCTCAGCTCCTCGTCGCTCCACTGGCAGTTGATCAGGAACACACCGCCGGGCTTCACGTCCCGGACAATGGGGAAGTGCTTGGTGATGTAGGCGGGCACGTGGCAGGCCACGAAGTCGGCCTTGTTGATGTAGTAGGAAGACTTGATGGGGGAGTCGCCGAAGCGCAGGTGGCTGATGGTGACGCCGCCGGTCTTCTTGGAGTCGTACTGGAAGTACGCCTGGACATACTTGTCGGTATGGTCGCCGATGATCTTGATGGAGTTCTTGTTGGCGCCCACGGTGCCGTCGCCGCCCAGGCCCCAGAACTTGCACTCAATCGTACCGGCGGGAGCCACGCTAGGAGCGGGCTTCTCCTCCAGGCTCAGGTGGGTCACATCGTCCACGATGCCGATGGTGAACTCGCGCTTCATGGAATCCTTCTTCAGCTCGTCATACACGGCGAAGACGGAGGCGGGCGGGGTGTCCTTGCTGCCCAGGCCGTAACGGCCGCCGATCACCTGGATGTCGGTCCGGCCGGCGTTGGCCAGAGCAGTGACCACGTCCATGTACAGGGGCTCGCCCTGGGAGCCGGGCTCCTTGGTGCGGTCCAGCACGGCGATCTTCTTGCAGGTGGCGGGGATGGCGGCGAGCAGCTTGTCCGCACGCCAGGGCCGGTACAGCCGGACCTTGATGAGGCCCACCTTCTCGCCGCCCGCATTCAGATAGTCGATGACCTCCTCAGCCACGTCGCAGATGGAGCCCATGGCGATGATGACGCGGTCTGCGTCGGCAGCGCCGTAGTAGTTGAACAGCTGATAGTCGGTACCCAGCTTCTCGTTGATCTTGCCCATGTACTTCTCCACCACGTCGGGCAGAGCGGTGTAGTAGCTGTTGCAGGCCTCACGATGCTGGAAGAAGATGTCGCCGTTCTCGTGAGAGCCGCGCATGTTGGGCCGCTCGGGATTCAGGGCGTGCTTGCGGAACGCCGCCACGGCGTCCATGTCGCACATCTCCTTCAGGTCATCGTAATCCCACACGGCGACCTTCTGGATCTCGTGAGAGGTCCGGAAACCGTCGAAGAAGTTCACGAAGGGAACGCGGCCCTCAATGGCGGCCAGATGGGCCACGGGCGCCAGGTCCATGACCTCCTGCACGTTGCCCTCGCACAGCATGGCGAAGCCGGTCTGGCGGCAGGCCATGACGTCGGAGTGGTCGCCGAAAATGTTCAGGGCGTGGGTGGACACGGTACGGGCGGACACATGGAACACGCAGGGCAGCAGCTCGCCGGCGATCTTGTACATATTGGGGATCATCAGCAGCAGGCCCTGGGATGCGGTGTAGGTGGTGGTCAGCGCACCGGCGGCCAGGGAGCCGTGGACCGTGCCGGAGGCACCCGCCTCGGACTGCATCTCGACGACCTTGACAGTGGTGCCGAAAATGTTCTTCTGACCAGCGGCGGACCACTGGTCGACCAAGTCTGCCATGGGAGAGGACGGGGTGATGGGATAGATCCCCGCCACTTCGGTAAACGCATAGCTGACATACGCAGCTGCGTTGTTACCGTCCATGGACTTGAACTTTCTTGCCATAAACTTACCTCCTATAAATGTGCTGCCCACACGACAGCATTCTGAACCAACATGAACACGGTCGCATTCCCCCGAATGCTCATGCAGTGCTATTATATCACTTGAAATTTGCCGTGTAAATAACTGCCTTGTTATTTTTTGCGCAAATTTTCTGGTTTCTGCGGAAACGTCAAGACTTCCTGGAATTTTCAGGCCAGTTTTGGAATCCGGGGTTTCTTATTTCGTCGTTTTGTGGTAAACTGACTTCCGTGAAAACGGCGGTTTTCGACAATTCGCAATCGGCTCTTCCGGCAGCGGGCGGCAGCCTGGAGCGGGAGGGCTTCTGGAGGTGGTCGTTTATGGTGGTGACGGTGCGCTCCCTGGGACTGAACGGCATTGCCGGGTATGCGGTCAGCGCGGAGTGCTTCCTCTCCGGCGGGCTGCCCGCCTTTGACATCGTGGGTCTGCCGGACGCCGCCGTGCGGGAGGCCCGGGAGCGAGTCCGGGCGGCGGTGAAGAACTGCGGGGCCAAGTTCCCCGTCAGCCGAATCACGGTGAATCTGGCCCCGGCCGGGCAGAAAAAGGCGGGCACAGTCTACGACCTGCCCATCTTTGTGGGGCTGCTGGCCGCAGGACGGGAGCTGCCGCCGCCGGCCCAGCAAGCGGCGTTTATCGGGGAGCTGTCCCTCACCGGGGCGCTGCGGGGCGTCACCGGCGTGCTGCCCATGGCCCTGGCAGCCCGGGACGCCGGTGTGAAGGAGCTGTATGTCCCGGCGGAGAACGCCGCTGAGGCCACGCTGGCAGGCGGCCTCACCGTCTACGGCGTACCGGATGTGGGGGCGCTGGTGCGCCACTTGCGGGGCGAGGAGCGCCTCTCCCCCGCCCCGGCCTGGGTGCCGGAGGCAGAGGAGGCCGCCGGGCCGGATCTGCGGGATGTGATGGGCCAGGAAAATGCCAGGCGGGCCCTGGAGATCGCCGCGGCAGGCGGCCACAACCTGCTGCTGATCGGCTCCCCCGGCGCAGGCAAGTCCATGCTGGCCAAGCGGCTGCCCTCCATCCTGCCGGATATGAGCCGGGAGGAGGCGCTGGAGGTCTCCGGCATCTGGTCCGTGGCGGGGCTGGCGGACCCGCAGCACCCCCTGCTGACCCGGCGCCCCTTCCGCAGCCCCCACCACACCGCATCCGCCGCCGCCCTCACCGGAGGCGGGCCGCTGCTGCGGCCGGGGGAGATCTCCCTGGCCCACAACGGCGTGCTGTTTCTGGACGAGCTGCCGGAGTTCCACCGGGACGTGCTGGAGGCCATGCGCCAGCCCCTGGAGGACGGCACGGTGACAGTGGCCCGCTCCGGCGGGACGCTGCACCTGCCCGCCCGGTTCCAGCTGGTGTGCGCCATGAACCCCTGTCGGTGCGGCTGGCGAGGGCACCCCTCCGGGCGGTGTACCTGCTCGGACCGGGAGGTGGCCAAGTATGTGGAGAAGATCTCCGGCCCCCTGCTGGACCGGATCGACCTCCACGTCAGTGTTCCCGCGGTGGAATACGCATCCATGCGGCGGAAAGAGACGCCGGAGAGCTCCGCCGATGTGAAGTACCGGGTGGACGCGGCCCGGGCTGTCCAGACCGCCCGCTTTGCCGGCACCGGCGTCACCTGCAACGCCCACATGACCGCCCACATGATCGGGCAGTTCTGCTGCCTGGACCACGCCGGCGATGCGCTGATGAAGTCCGCCTTCGAGCGGATGGGCCTCACCGCCCGGTCTCATGATCGGATTCTGCGGGTAGCCCGGACCATCGCGGACCTGGACGGTGCGGCGGACATCAGGCCGGAGCATCTGGCAGAGGCCATCCAGTTCCGGAATACCGATATTTTGAAGGGATAACCGGGTCCCCGCCGCAGCCCAGCGCAGCGGACTTTACGGGGGCAAGGCCGAAGCCATTCCGTTCCGGAACCGGACATTCCCAAAGGATCAGAAAACCAGGCGGCCCCGGAATGGGGCCGCCTGGTTCACTGTGGCGGAAATAACGTGGTCAGTGCCGGTTCCAGAGAAGCAGGGCCGCCAGCAGCGGCACTCCCAGAAGCACCGCTGCCAATATTATGGCGAAGATCCGGGCCCTTTTGCGGAACCCCTCCGGCGAGTAATCCATATCTCCCTTTTTCAGGCGGTGCAGCCAGAACGTGTTCAGGCCCCAGATCACCAGGCCGATCACCGGTACGATCACAAAAACCGAAAACCATCCGTCTCCGTTGGAACCATCATACAGCGGGCTCATTCTCCAGATTCCTCCTTCCGCCAATCGCCGACTCTCCTCTTTACCGGATGAAGTTCATCATGGGACGGGGCGTGCTCTCCGGCACAGGGACCCTGCTCTCCGCCAGCACCTTCACCATCCAGGCCATATCCCGGCCCAGGCGGGCGGCCACCTCCATGCCCTCCTCGTCTTTCAGGGCCTCGCCAGGGTCTGCGCCATGTACGGCGCCCCAGTAGTCAGAGGTGACGATCACCATCTCCATGGCGTCCATGGTGCCCAGTAGCTGTTGGTACGTCTCCATGCCGCCGCTGCGGCGCAGGGTGCACAGGGCGCCCCCCACCTTGTGGTGGAGCTGATTCACCCCGCAGCCCGCCGCCAGCATCAGCCGGTCCAGCACGCACTTCATATTGCCGGAAATACCACCGTGATACACCGGAGCTGCCAGCAGGATGCCGTCCGCCTCGATGCAGGCGGCGATGATGTCGTTGACCATATCGTCGGTCTGGACACACCGGAGGCTGCCGGTGTTCAGGCAGTGGTAGCAGGCCATGCAGGGATGGACCTTCGCCCCGGGCTGGAACACCTGGAACTCCACCCCGGCGGCCTCCACCTCCCGCCGGACCACCTCCAGCACCTGGGCGGTGTTGCCGTTCTTTCTGGGACTGCCGTTGATGGCCACGATCTTCATAAACTTCCCCTCCATAATTTGGTTTCCCCTTGTTGTCCCTCCATTATAGCAGAGGGCTGGACGGCGGGCAAGAGCTCCTTTTCCCCCATAAAAAGAGACGCCCTGACGGGCGTCTCTTTGGGACTCTGGGGAAGATCACCAGCGGTCGTTGTCGATGTCCCGGCTGAAGATGGTGCCGGTGACGGCGTCGATCTCAAATTCGTACTCGGTCCAGCCGTTGCGGATCTCGACTTCATACTGCGCCCGGCCGTCATCCCAGTCAAACTGGCACTTCACCACCGTGGAGCCGCTGGGCGTCTCCGCCAGGGCGATCTGCTGGGCCCGCTCTGCGGTGATATAGTCACCGCTGGAAGAGTTGCTGCCGTTCCCGGAGGGGCGGCTGGTGCCGTTGTTCCAGATCTGGAAATTCTCCAGCTCCCGATCGGAGCTGAGGATGGCGCCGGTGACGGCGTCGATGTCGTAGTCATATTCGGTGGTGCCGCTGTAAAACTCCACCTCATACTTCATCCGGCCGTCATCCCAGTCCAGGTTGGCCCGCAGGAACACGGCGTTGGCCTCTTTGACACCGGCGTCATTCAGGGCGATCTGCTTGGCCCGGTCGGCACTGATATAATTGCCGGAGGCGGAAGAGGCGCCCTGCTGGCTGGCGGTCCGGTCCGCGGTGGTCAGCTGGACCGTGCGGGTGGCCGAGTTGAAGGACACGTCCATACCCATGGCCTCGCTGATGGCCCGGACGGGGACATAGGTGGTGCCGTTGTAGAGGAACACGGGGACCTGCTTTCCGGCGGCATCCCGCGGGGTGAATCTGGCGCCGTTGAGGGTGATGCCGATGCCGTCCTCCACCTGGATGCTGCGCTTGGAGGTGGCGGTGGCCGTGACGCACAGTGCTGCGATCAGGACCGTCAGGACCAAACCGGAGCCGAAGCCCTTCCAGAAACCGTTCTGCTTCATTGTTCATTCTCCTTTTCATGTTCTGCATTCGGCGGGTCTCTCCCGCCCCTTCTGCACCATTAACGGCGCCAGAAGAGGTTTTATTGCACTGTGCGGAAAATTTTTTATTTTTTTCGCGCCGCTGGCCCTTCCCCACAAAACAGACTTTCTATTCCCGGAAAAATGCGCTATAATAGGGGCCGATATTCCAAACTGTTCTGATATGGAGGTCCGTTATGATGAATGCTTCCCCTGCCCCGCAGGAGATCTTTTTGCTGAAACTGGGCGAGGTGGTCCTGAAGGGACAGAATCGCCAGTCCTTTGAGGACAAGCTGCTGGCCAACGTCCGCCGCCGGGTGAAAAACTGCGGCAGCTTCCAGTGCTCCCTCCGGCAGAGCACCATCTACGTGGAGCCCCAGGGAGAGGACTGCGATATGGAGGCCGCCTGGGACGCCTGCCGCCAGGTGTTCGGCATTGCCGCCGTGGCCCGGGCCGTGCCCTGTGAAAAGACAGTGGACGCCATTGTGGAGGCCGCCCGGACCTATCTGGCGGACGCCTTTGCCGTTGCGAAGAGCTTCAAGGTGGAGAGCAAGCGGGCAGACAAGATGTTTCCCATGAACTCCATCCAGCTGAGCCAAGCTGTGGGCGGCGATCTGGCGGAGCTGTTCCCCCATGTGGCGGTGGATGTCCACACTCCCGATCTGACGGTATTTGTGGAGATCCGGGAGAAGTACGCCTACGTTCATACTCCCTCTGTTCCCGGCGCGGGCGGCCTGCCCATCGGCATGGGCGGCCGGGCGGTGAGCCTGCTCTCCGGCGGCATCGACTCCCCGGTGTCCTCCTGGATGATGGCCCGCCGGGGCGTGGAGCTGGAGATGGTCCACTTTGTCTCCCCGCCCTACACCTCCCAGCAGGCCCAGGACAAGGTACTGGAGCTGGCCCGGCTGCTGACTGCCTGGACCGGGCGGCTGCTGGTCCACATCGTCCCCTTCACGGAGATCCAGGAGGAGATCCGGCGGAACTGCCCGGAGGAGTACTTCACCCTCATCATGCGCCGGTTCATGATGCGCATCGCCGAGGCCATCGCCAGGAAGGCCAACGCCGGCGCCCTGGTCACCGGCGAGTCCCTGGGCCAAGTGGCCAGCCAGACCATGCTGGCCCTGGGGGTCACCGAGGATGTGACCTCCCTGCCGGTGCTGCGGCCCCTGATCGGCATGGACAAGGTGGAGATCATCCGCATGTCCCGGGAGATCGGGGTGTTCGACACCTCCATCCTCCCCTATGAGGACTGCTGCACGGTGTTCACGCCCCGCCACCCCGCCACCCGGCCCCGGCTGGAAGATGTGCGGCAGGCGGAGGCCGCCCTGGACGTGGAGTCCCTGGTGCAGAAGGCCCTGGCGGACGAGACCTGGGTGCGGGTGAAGTCCACGGATCCGACCCGGATCTGACCCGATCTGTTCCCGGCCCCGCCGCCTGTCGCCGGCGGGGCCGCTGTTTCAAAAAGGAGGTCTTTCCATGTCACACACCGCGGAGATCATCGCCGTCGGCACAGAGATCCTGCTGGGTAACATCGCCAACACCGACGCCCAGATGCTCTCTCAGAGCCTGTCCACCCTGGGCGTCAACGTCTTCTGGCACACGGTAGTGGGGGACAACCCTCAGCGCCTGCGGGAGGCTCTGGACATTGCCCGGCACCGGGCCGACATCATTCTCACCACAGGCGGCCTGGGTCCTACCTACGACGATCTGACCAAGCAGACCATCTGTGCGGCCTTCGGCCAGAAGCTGGTGCTGCACGAAGATATTCTGGAGGACATCCGGGCCTTTTATCAGTCCGCCCTCCATGTGCCCATGCCGGAAAACAACACCCAGCAGGCGGAGCTGCCGGAGGGCTGCACCGTGTTCGACAATCCGGTGGGCACCGCCCCCGGCTGCGCCTTTGAAGCGGACGGCGTCCATGTGCTGATGCTGCCGGGGCCGCCCCACGAGTGCGAGACCATGCTCCGCCGGTGCGTGGAGCCGTACCTCCGCGCCCTCTCCAAAGAGGTCATCGTCTCCCACGATATCATGACCTTCGGCATGGGCGAGAGCTCTGTGGACCAGCTGCTCCATGACCGGATGGTCCGCATGGTGAACCCCACCCTGGCCACTTATGCCAAGCCCTGCGAGGTGCGGCTGCGGGCCACCGCCAAGGCCGCCGGCGCAGAGGAGGCGGAGGCCATGCTGGCCCCGGTGGTGGCAGAGGTCCGCGCGGCTTTGGGAGACTATGTGTACGGCGTGGATGTGAAGGGCCTGGAAGCGGTGTGCTTCCAGCTGCTGAAGGAGCGGAATCTCACCCTGTCCACTGCGGAGAGCTGCACCGGCGGCCGGGTGGCGGAGCGGATCACTGCCCTGCCCGGCGTCTCCAGCGTGTACCGGGGCGGCGTGGTCAGCTACTGGACCTCTGTCAAGGCGGCGGTGCTGGGCGTGCCCCAGGAAACGCTGGACCAGTACGGCGCCGTGTCGGAGGAGACAGCCCGGGCCATGGCGGAGGGCGCCCGGCAGATCACCGGGGCAGACATCGCCGTGTCCGTCACCGGCGTGGCGGGCCCGGACCGGGATGAGCGGGACAACCCGGTGGGGCTGGTGTACATTGGCCTGGCCACGCCGGAGGGCACCTTCTGCCGGCGGACGGACTCCGGCCGCCGCCGGCGGGACCGCATCCAGGAGCTGGCCGCCAACCACGCTCTGGACGTGGTCCGGCGGTATCTCACCGGCCTGCCCATCGGATAAGCGCGCACCCAAGGGGGCCTGTGGGGCATATACTGGCCTAGCCCTTCAGAGAGGAGGCTTCTGTATATGCATTATTCTCAGGGGGATTTCTGTTATCCCCCGTGTTGTATCATTCCCACTGTTACGGTGGGCAGCACTGTCACGACACCCCCCGGCACCCGGGCCCGGGTAACCGCCTCGCCCACGCCCTGCGGTGTGGAGCTGGACTTTGCCATTCCAAGGGGTAATCCGGGCCCGGCTGGACCCCGGGGGCCAATCGGCTGCCAGGGACCGGAAGGGCCTCAGGGGCCGGAAGGACCCCAGGGACCGGAAGGACCTCAGGGGCCGGAAGGACCTCAGGGGCCGGAAGGACCCCAGGGGCCGGAAGGACCCCAGGGGCCGGAAGGACCTCAGGGGCCGGAAGGACCCCAGGGACCGGAAGGACCTCAGGGGCCGGAAGGACCCCAGGGGCCGGAGGGACCTCAGGGGCCGCAAGGGCCTCAGGGACCGGAAGGGCCTCAGGGGCCGGAAGGACCCCAGGGGCCGCAAGGGCCTCAGGGGCCGGAAGGACCTCAGGGCCCACAAGGATTCCAGGGCCCACAAGGACTCCAGGGTCCCCAAGGACCTCAGGGTCCGTCGGGTATTCCGGCCTATGCGTCTTTTGTCACCTACCAGCAGGAGTTTTTCAACGGCAGCTCAATCTCTTTGAGTGCGGCAGCAACGGATGTGACCGGCCACATTGTGCAGGAATCTACCACTCAGCTCCTCCTGCAACCGGGAGTATATCTCATCGCCTACCACTTTGCCGCCAACCTTCTGACCGCCGGATATCTTCAAATCACACCGGGCTACGGAGGACGCGGTCATCTGGAGTACGGCGTCTACAATCGGACCGGTATCGACAATACCAGTGTATCCGGCTCTGCCTCTTTCATCATCTCCGTGGAGGAGGCTACCCGTTTTTCCCTGAACAGCAACAGCAGCGTTACCGTTCGGGACGGCGAAGCCACTCTGGTGATTCTGGCTCTGCAGCCCAGCAGAGAGGCCTGAGCTGCGCAAGACCGGGAGACCGCCTGCAGGCGGCCTCCCGGCCCTTTTCTGCCGGAGTCCAGAGGGCGGTCTCAGCCGCCCAGTGCCACGTCCAGCACCATCATCACCAGGAACCCCATCACAAAACCGCAGGTCCCCGCCCGGCTGTGGGCCTGGGGAATCAACTCCTCCACCACCACGTACAGCATCGCTCCGGCAGCAAAACTCAGCAACCAGGGCATCAGCGGGTCCACGCCGGCCGCGGCCAGTGCCGCCAGCACGCCGAACACCGGCTCCACGGCGCCGGAGAGCATTCCCCCCACAAAGGCCCTGGGACGGGACCAGCCGCCCTGCCGCAGGGGCAGAGCCACGGCGGCTCCCTCCGGAAAATTCTGGATGCCGATGCCCATGGCCAGGGCCGCCGCCCCGGCAAAGCCCTCCCCTCCGGACACCAGGGCAAAGGCCAGCCCCACCGCCATCCCCTCCGGGACGTTATGTAGGGTGATGGCTGTCATCAGCAGAGTGGTCTGCCGCCAAGAGGCATCCTGCCAGGTCCGGTCCCGCCGCAGATGGGGCAGCAAGGCATCCAGAGCGGACAGGAAGACCACGCCCAACAGCATTCCGCCCGCGGCGGGCAGCCAGTCCGGCAGCGCCCCCTCTGCGGCCCGGTCGATGGCCGGCAGCAGCAGGCTCCACACGGAGGCCGCCGTCATGACTCCAGCAGCAAAGCCCAGCAGGGTCTTTTGAAAGTGGGGCCGGGGTTCCCCGGCGAAAAAAAACACCATGGCCGCGCCCAGAGCGGTCATCAAAAATGTGAAGCCCGTACCCAGGGCCGCCCAGCCAAGAGACTGCAGCATAGCACCAACGCCTTTTCTCTGATTCAGGCGGAACACCGCCCGTATGCCAGTATAAGCGGCAGGACTTCCCGGCGTGACAGGGCTTGCATCCGGGGACGATGTGTGATATGGTATAGGCAGCAGGAAAAGCTCATATAAGTTCGCTGTCATGGCGCGAACGTCTCTACGGAGCCGCCGAAGGCTCTTCTATGAGTGTCTGTTGGAAGGGGCCATCCCCTGCCGGCAGGCGCTTCTTTTCTGTCTGAAAAATCCGGAACGGAAACAAAAGGAGATTTGCCATGTCACTGACGATCATCAAGGGAACTATTCTGTCCGCTCCCACCCTGGGACAGCTGGATGCCCTGCCGGGCGGATATCTGGTGGCCGAGGACGGCCTCATCCGGGGTGTGTACGGGTCTTTGCCCGAGCAGTACGCCGGTGCCCCGGTGGAGGACTGGGGAGACGCGCTGATCCTCCAGTCCTTTGCGGATCTGCACCTCCATGCGCCCCAGTACCCCATGCTGGGGATGGGCATGGACCTGCCCCTGCTGGACTGGCTGAACGCATACGCCTTTCCCACAGAGGCCCGGTTCGCGGACACAGGCTACGCCCGGGAGATTTACAGCCGCCTGGCCCGGGAGCTTATTGCAAACGGCACCACGCGGGTGTGCATGTTCTCCTCTCTCCACACGGACGCCACGCTGATCCTGATGGAGGAACTGGAGAAGGCCGGCGTCACCGGCTACGTGGGCAAGGTGAACATGGACCGGAACGCTGCCCCCGGCCTGTTGGAGGAGACCACAGAGGAGTCCAGGCGTGAGACGCTCCGCTGGCTGGATGCCTGTCAGGACTTCCGCCTGGTGAAGCCCATGCTGACGCCCCGGTTCACCCCCTCCTGTACTAATGAGCTGATGGCGTTTCTGGGCAAACTGGCGGCGGAGCGGGATCTCCCCGTCCAGTCCCACCTGTCGGAGAACCAGGCAGAGATGGCCTGGGTGCGCCAGCTCCACCCGGGCTGCCAGCAGTACTGGGAGACCTATGCCAAATACGGCCTGTGGACCAGCCGCGCCGTCATGGCCCACTGCGTCTGGTCCGATGCGCGGGAGCGGCAGGCCATGCGGGACGCCGGCGTGACAGCGGTCCATTGCGCCGACTCCAACCAGAACATCTGCTCCGGCGTGGCGCCGGTGCGGGCCATGCTGAATGAGGGCGTGAAGGTGGCCCTGGGCAGCGACATTGCCGGTGGGGACCACCTGCACATGTTCGATGTGGTGGCCGCCTCCATCCGGGCCTCCAAGGCCCGGCGGGTGCTGGACAACTGGGAGACGGATTTCCTCACGGTGCCGGAGGGCTGGTACCTGGCCACCTCCGCCGGTGCGGCATACTTCGCCGAGCAGCCGGGCTTTGCCCCAGGCAATCATCTCCACGCCCTGGTCCTGGCGGACGATGATCTTCCCCAGCCCCATCCCATGACGCCCCAGGAGCGGCTGGAGCGGGCGGTGTATCTGCGTCAGGGCGGCGCCATCCGGGCGGTCTGGAGCGAGGGACGGAAGGTATTCTCCGCAGAGGGTTGATCAAAGAGCGGGATGCTGTGTGTCCCGCTCTTTTTTGTTCCCGTCAGGGAGGCCTCCCTGGGGAGTGGTATGGGCCGGCACACCCCTAAAAGCAAACGTGCGGCGCACCCTGAAACGGATGCGCCGCATCTATTTTGTATTGCTCACGCCCCGGCAAACTGCGCCGGGTCCCGCAGGGCGTCCGCCGTTTCCCGGGGCACTTCAGCGGTAAACGTCAGCAGACCGCCCAGTCCTTCCACGCCTACAAAGCTCCCAACGCCCTCCAGGGTATCGGACAGGACCTCCGTGGTGACGGCGTTGCTGCCCTGCCGCACCTGGGTCCGGAAGACCTCCAGGTATTCCCGCTCCGCATCCGGGTCCTCCCCAGCGTGGAGGGTAGTCTCCTGCCAGTAGACATAAGTGTAGAGAGGGTCTCCCTCCGCATTCCCGTGGTCGGCGTTCTCGCCGCCGGCCTTGTTGATGAGGGCGTCGATCTCTGCCACGGCCCCGCTGTCTGTGACGGTGTACAGCTCTTTACCGGCGGCGTCCAGAATCTGGTAGTAGTGGTCCTTCACTGCCTCCTCAGCGGTGTCGGCCGCAGCTTGTTCCCCGCCGCAGGCGGTCAGCAGCAGAGTCAGGGAAAGGATACAGGGGATTATATGTCTTTTCATGGCTGCCTCCTGTGTTTTTCAGTGGGTGGGGTTCGTTGAGGGCTCTCCCCGCTGCCGTTCCCCCGGCGGTCACGGGGCATCTGGGCTGCGGGTCGATGAGGGTATCGGCCCCTGCGGATGGGTTGGATCTCCTTCTGCCCTCGTTCGCCCACCGGGATGTCAGTCAGGTATCCATTTCGCAGAAATACAGCGTGTCGCTGTCCGCGTCATACACGGCCAAGGTGACATTCAGCGAAGCCCGCTCCAGAAGGTTTTGTCCATCCCCGGCGTCACTGTGGCGGTCAATCAGGCGGTAGAAGCCATTGGCGATCCCCGGCAGCAGGGGATCTCCGCTGTCATCGGTGAGATAAGGGCCCGCGCTGAAAACTTCGCCGCCGTCCTCTCGGGTGACGCCATAGGCCAGTGCCTGGGCCGTCTCGTCCAGGGGAAGCGGTGTCCAGGCGGCGTTCGCCGCAATGGCGTCGGCTACCTGGCTGTCAGGAAACTGCAGGGCAACGCAGGAAATGCCGTCGCCGTGGAAGCCGCCGTGGGTGTCAGAAGAGGAGATCTCCTCTCCGGCGGACACATCGATGTGCAGCGCTCGGGAGATCTCCTCTGCCGGGTCCTCACTGCCGCAGGCGGTCAGGGTAAACAGCATCAAGGAAATCATGCCACATGCAAAAAGGAATTTCCTCATAGATAACGAACCCCTTATAAGATTCAAAACAGCTGCACCACGCCGTAGGTCAGCGTGGTGACGATGGCCCCGGCAATCACCACGCCCAGGAAGATGGCGGGCAGCGCGTGGCGCATCCGGATGTCCAGCAGGGCCGCCACCAGAGCCCCCGTCCAGGCCCCAGTCCCCGGCAGGGGGATGGCTACCAGAATGATGAGTCCCGGCAGGCGGTACTTCCGCACCATCCGGCCCTTCAGGTGAGCCCGGCGCTCCAGCCAGTCGATCCTGGGGCCGAAAAGGCGGGTGCCCCGGAGCCAGTCGAAGATCCGGCGGATCAGCAGCAGGATAAAAGGCACCGGCACCATATTGCCCAGGATGGACACCAGGCAGGCCGCGGCCGGGGAGAGTCCCGCCGCCACTCCCACAGGAATGGCGCCCCGGAGCTCCAGCACCGGCACCATAGCGGTGCCGAAGGTCAGCAGGATCGCTTGCATCAGGTTTTCCTCTACGGGCATGGCGGCCTCCCTTAAGATTTCCGGGGCCGTGGGATCACTCCCACGGCCCGCCGGAAGCGTATGGTCCAGTTTACTCCAGATTCAAGCGCTTTTTCAAGGTAATTGTGGTTACAATATAGAAAATCGCACCGTAGAGCACTGTCAGCAGGAGCAAAGCCACCATCGTGAAGTGGACCGCCGCCACGCCGGTGAGCTGGAAATCCAGCGTCAGCAGGAACTGGTGCAACGGCCCCTCGTCCAGCAGGACCAGAACGATGGCCCCCGCCATCTGCACCACAAACTGGAACACAAAGAAGAACGCCACGGACAGGGCCATCTTATGGTTGGCAAAGCTGTGGCCCGCCGCCAGAGCGGCATAGAACTGCAGGGAGAAACTCATGCAGGCTGCCAGCATCAGCGCCAGAAGCTCCAGCGCGAAAACGGTGCCGTTGACGGCGTAGTAGGCGGTCATCTGCTGGAACAGCTTGGGGAAAACACTCGCCAAATCCGTCAAGAAGCTCACGTTGAAGGCCGCCACAAAAACAGACAGGAACACCACCACGCCGGTGGCGATGAACCACACGGCGGAGACGATCAGCTTGCTCCACACATGCTGGTGAACCGAGGCGGGCAGAGTGAACATGATGTAGCCCTCGTCCCCCAGCAGATTTTTGTAGAACCGCTGGAGCATCAGAATGAACGCCACAATGAACACGGCGGTAATGGCCACCACATAGGCCATGACCACCAAAGCGGCCAGCATATTCAGCACAAAGTTGCCTGAGTCCATCAGCCTGGCGGAGAAATTGAAGCCCAGGGCCACCGCCAGCAGAACCAGGTACAAAGGCCCCATGATGCGGGCCGTGGCACGGAATTCGTGCTTCAAGAGTTTCGTCAGCATTTGAACACCTCCCGGAACAGGGCGTCCACGCTCATGCCCTTCTCCTCCCGGATCTCATCCACAGAGGACTGGAGCACCACCTGGCCCTGATTGATGAAAATGACCTCGTCCAGAACCTTTTCCACATCGGCGATCAGGTGGGTGGAGATAATCACTGCCGCCTCGGGATTGTAATTGCCGATGATGGTGGAGAGGATGTAGTCCCGGGTGGCGGGGTCCACGCCGCCGATGGGCTCATCCAGCAGATACAGCTTTGCCGCCCGGCTCATCACCATGATGAGCTGCACCTTCTCCCGGGTTCCCTTAGACATCTGCTTGATCCGCTGGGTCAGGCGGATGTTCAGATGGGTGAGCATCTCCTCCGCCGCCTTCCGATTGAAGTCCCGGTAGAAGTCGCCATAGAAATCCAGCAGCTGCTTCACGGACATCCAAGTGGGGATGCAGGTCCGCTCCGGCAGGTAGCTGACGCTGGCGTGGCTCTCCTTTCCAGGGGCCATATCGCATACCAGCACCTCTCCCTCGCTGGGGGTCAGCAGGCCGTTGGCCAGCTTGATGAGGGTGGTCTTGCCGCTGCCGTTGGGGCCCAGCAATCCCACGATCCGGCCCGGTTCCACCGCCAGGCTCACATGGTTCAGCGCCGGCGCGTTGCCGTAGTGCTTGCTCAGATCTTTACATTCCAGAACTGCCATTGTCTTCTCCTCCCTTGGTCTCCTCCTGCCGCAGCAGCGTCAGGATCTCCTCCCGGCCATAGCCCAGGTGGGTCATGGCCTCCAGGAACGCCTGAATGTGGCGCTCCGCCAAACTTCTCTTTGCAGATGCAATCATGGCCTGATCCTCCGTCACAAATCTACCCGTGGTTCGCTGGCTGTATACCAGTCCGTCCCGCTCCAGCTCCGTCAGGGCCCGCTGCATGGTGTTGGGATTCACCCCGGCCTCCGTAGCCAGGTCCCGCACGGAAGGCAGCCGCTCCCCCGGCGGGAACGCGCCGGAGACAATGCCCACCTTGATCTGCGCGATCAGCTGGGAATAGATCGGCGCGTCATTGGAAAACTGCCACTTCACAGAAGCACCTCCCATTTGTGTTGTTGTACTAAGCAAGTAATACAATAGCACATTCTCCAGATTTGTCAAGTGGATTCGAAAAAAATTTTGGAGAGGCAAAAGCGCCGCAGCGGCTTATCGCTGCGGCGCAAGGGATTCATCGGTTATTCGATTTTGCGGAGGGAGGTTCTCTGATCATACCGGCAGCCCAGGATGAGGATGGCGAAGCCCAAAATGGTCACCAGAAGACAGGGCAGGTCGTCCCAAAAAGTCACCTCCACAAATTCCCACATATTCTCCGGCCCATACTCCGCCAGATACACCAGCAACGCAGTGGAAATACTCCAGACCGGCCCCGTCTGCAAAAACCGCAGAGGCGCGGGAAGGGGGAGCCGCATGTTCAGCAGACCCATCAGCACCAGGAGCCAGCCCAGATGATACCAACGAAGCCGCCCTGCCAATTGGCGGCCCCGGAATACCAGAATCACAGACACGAGAATCAGCAGCACATGGGGAATCATTGTGGGAATATACACCATCTGCACGTATTTCACCCAGGCAAAATTCTCGAGGTCCTGCGCCTGCTGGTATGTATTGGCCGCAAGAACAGCCAGGTCAACCAGGTTCCAGACACCCCAGGCCGCCAGAACCCAGGCCAGCAGATAGCCCCTGTTCCGGTACCATTGCTTGACCCGGACCCACAGGCCCGCCGCAGGAGCCGTGGTATTGGCCGTCTCCGGCTCCTCTAGTTCTTCCAGCAATAAGTAATCCGTGGACACGCCGAACTGGCGGCTGATGCGGACGAGCTTCTCCACCTCCGGCATAGCCTCGTTCCGCTCCCACTTGCTCACCGCCTGGCGGCTCACATCCAGCAGCTTGGCAAGCTGGTCCTGGCTCAATCCCGCCCGGGTCCGGAGCTTTTGCAGCTTCTCTCCAAAGGTCATGGCGCTTCCCTCCCCTGCCGTTTTCACACGTTCAGGATACCAGACGATACCGGGACATGCCAGCAACCAAACCTGGAATTTCCGCTACCACAGGTAGCGGAGCGGTGTTTCCGGCGCTCAGGCGTACATTTTGTCCAGGCGGGACACGATGTCCGCCAGAGTGTCGTGGTCCGCATCTGCCACGATGGTGGCCCCGCAGGCCCGGACAGCGGGTACGCAGTTGGCGGGGGCAAATCCCTCCGCCGCCCAGGTCAGCATGGACAGGTCGTTGGCCTCGTCCCCGGCGCAGTAGACGTGCTGGCGGGAGATGCCCAGCCGCTCCGCCAGCCGGGCCACCATGCCACCCTTGGTGGCGCCTCTGGCGGTGACCTCCAGCAGTGTCCGGTCAGAGAAGAAGATCTCATACTCCCCCGCCCAGGGCTGGGACTGCAGAAACGCCTTGACCTCCTCCAAAACGGCGTGGTCCTCCTCAAACATGATCTTTCCCAGCGGCAGGGGCACATCCAGCAGGGAGGGCTTTTCCACCACGCTCACATGAGTGACGTGCTCATGCTGGCGGGTATAGAGATTGGGCCGGACGGCGTGGATCACGTTGTCGATGTGGTATGCCTCCACCGCCAGCGTGGGGAATCGGTCCAGAGTCTCCTGTCCCCGCCGGCGGGTGCTCTCGTCCAGCAGAATGGTCTCCAGATACTCCCCCTTCTGAAAATCATACAGGGCCGCGCCGTTGCACACAATGCCCGGCGCGTTCATGGGCACCTGATCCGCGAATTTGATGAAGGCCGCCAGCGCCCGGCCGGTGGCGATGGCAAATCTCCCGCCGCCGGCCATGAAATACTCCAGCGCCTCCCAGTTCCGGCGGGACACCTCCGGCACCTCGGCGCCCGTGCGCCGGGCCGTCTCCGTATTCAGCAGGGTATTGTCAAAATCGCTGGCCAGCAGTACACCGTCAAATTTTCCCATAAAAACTCCTCCATCCTATCTCTCTGAAAAGGCAGATCCGCTCCATCTGCCTGCTCTCCCGGCATTTCAAAAGACCGCCGCCCGAAAAAGGGGCGGCGGTCCAGCCGGATTCACTCACTCTTGGGGGCGGAACCGCCGCCCTCGCCGCCGTTTTTGTTCCGGCGGCGCCCCCCCCGGTGGTGGGGCCTGCGGCGGCGCTTGGCCTCGCCTTCACCGTCCGGGGCCGCCGCCCTGTTCTCCCCAGGTCTGGCTTCTGTCGGCTTGGGCTGCGCAGGCCTGCTCTCCTGTTTGGGGGGACGGGGCCGCCCTTCCTTCTTCTCCGGCCCCCTGGCCTCGGCCTTGGGCTGCTCGACCCCCTCTCCGCTTTTGGCTCCCCCTCTCCGGCGGCCGCCCCGATGCCGGCGGCGTGGCTTGCCGTCGCCGCTGCCGGGTGCGCCGATCTTCTCCCGCATGGGCGCCTCTTCCAGCTGCGTGTCCATATAGAAGGGCGGCATCAGGGCCGGGGCCTCCTCCCGGAACTCCTCCGCCTCCTTCGGCTCCACATAGCGGGCGGGGCGCTCCGGAATGGCGATGCCCTCCCGGCTGCCCTTGCCGTTGCGCAGAACGCACACCTCACAGTTGTGATAGCACTTCAAAGGCTCCGGCGCACTGTCCAGGCTGACCTTCACGGTCTCCCGCAGCAGGTCCACGCTCTTCACATTGCCGGGGCCGTCCGGCGTCTGAACAAAGGATTCTGCCTTGGGCATCCGCTTGGCTGCGTCCTCATAGACGTTCTGCTCGTATTTCAGGCAGCACATCAGCCGCCCGCAGGTGCCGGAGATTTTGGTGGGATTCAGGCTAAGGTTCTGGGTCTTGGCCATTTTGATGGACACGGGCAGGAACCCGTCCAGAAACTGGGAGCAGCAGAAGGGTCTGCCGCAGATCCCCAGACCGCCGATCATCTTGGCCTCGTCCCGGACGCCGATCTGCCGCAGCTCGATCCGGGCCCGGAACACCCCGGCCAGATCCCGCACCAACTCCCGGAAGTCCACCCGGCCGTCGGCGGTAAAGTAGAAGACGATCTTGTTGCCGTCAAAGCTGGCGGACACGTTCACCAGCTTCATCTCCAGCCCGTGGGCGGCGATCTTCTTCTCACAGATGTCAAAGGCCTCGCTCTCCCGCTTCTTGTTCTGCTCCACGGTGCGGCGGTCGCTGTCCGTGGCCATCCGCAGCATAGGGCTCAGGGGCTTGACAATGGCGGAGTCCTCCACCTCGTGGTTCCCCTCCGTGCAGGTGGCGAATTCCGGGCCCTGGGCGGTCTCCACGATCACCTGGTCTCCCATCTTCACCTGGTTGCCGTTTGGATTGAAATAGTAATTTTTACAGCCGCCTCGAAAGCGGACGCTGATAACTTCTGTCAAAGGATGCCCTCCAATTCCACCGCGATGGCGCCCAGCACATGGCCGGTTCCCACGTTGTACGTGCACTCCCCGCGATACTTCTGTAACAGCTCTATTGTGCGCATGATTTGGGATTTTGTCAAGTTTTTCGCGAGAATTGGGGCGATTTCCCGGCAGCTTTCCTCCGGTTCCTGTCCATATTGCAGCAGCAGCGCCGCCGCGCACAGGGCCCGGCTCCGCTCCAGCAGGGCGGACAGGTCCTCCCGGGTGATGCGCTTTTTCTCCAGCCGCACCGCCAGCTCCGTCACCTTTCCCCGCTTCCGGGCGGCCAGGCAGCGGCACAGGGCCTCTGCCGCCTGGACCTCTTCACCGCCGCCTTCCGCAGCCGGGTGCAGCTTCAGCTCCACGCACCGGGAGCGCAGGGTCTGGAGCACCACAGCGGCATTTTCCGCACAGAAGAGAAAGGCCGCATAGGGCGGCCCCTCCTCCACCACCTTCAGCAACACGTTCTGGTCCTGTTCCGTCAGCAGGGCGCAGTCCGGAAACACATAGACCTTCCGCCGCCCCTCGTTGGGGCGGATGTAGGCGTCTGCCCGGATGGCGCGCACCACGTCCACGGCGATGTTCTTATGGTCTGGGTCCCGGACGGTGATCACGTCCGGATGGATGCCCGCCAGCACCTTCCGGCAGGCGGGGCAGACGCCGCAGGGGCGGCTCTCCTCCCCCGTGCACTCCAGGGCGGCGGCGGCAAAGCAGGCGGCGGACATCCGGTCGCCGCTGCCGGTGAGCAGCAGGGCGTGGGACAGGGTGCCGCGAGTGGCGGCCTCCCGGATGCGGATGGCGGCTGGCTCCTCCGGCCGCAGGCCGAACAGGGACATGGCGTACTCTCCTTTTCCCGCTGTGAGCACGGGCTGATCTGCAGATTTTCCGGCGGCGCCGGGTGTTTGGGGCGCCCGGCGGCCTTCCGGCGGGCACACTGGAGCCATTGTACCACATGGCCCCGAAAAAGGAAAGAACGTAAATATTTTCTTTGTTGCGCAACTGTTAATTGTGTGGATTGCACAAACATTTGTGAAAATACTCCAGCTATCCCCAAATTTCTTAGCATTTTTATGTATTGTTTTCCGAAAAAATTCCCAATATAATGTTATCGTTATCAAAATGGGCTAATCGTTTAACCGCAGATTGGAGTCCACCCGACTTTCGACTGCGGCAGGAAAGAGAGGTTTGGACTACATGAGCAAAAAATATGTCTATTTGTTCAGCGAGGGCAACGCCAACATGCGGGAGCTGCTTGGCGGCAAGGGTGCCAATCTGGCCGAAATGACCAACATTGGCCTGCCGGTGCCCCAGGGCTTCACCATCACCACCGAGGCCTGCACCCAGTACTATGAGGACGGCCAGAAGATCAACGACGGGATCCAGGCGGAGATCATGGAGTATATCACCAAGCTGGAGGGCATCACCGGCAAGAAGTTCGGCGATCTGGAGAACCCCCTGCTGGTCTCCGTGCGTTCCGGCGCCCGGGCCTCCATGCCCGGCATGATGGACACCATCCTGAATCTGGGTCTGAACGAGGACGTGGTGGACGTGCTGGCCAAGAAGTCCGGCAACCCCCGCTGGGCCTGGGACTGCTACCGCCGCTTCATCCAGATGTACTCCGACGTGGTGATGGAAGTGGGCAAGAAGTACTTTGAGCAGCTCATCGACCAGATGAAGGAGGCCCGCGGCGTCACCCAGGACGTGGAGCTGACTGCCGACGACCTGAAGGAGCTGGCCGGCCAGTTCAAGGCCGAGTACAAGTCCAAGATCGGCGCAGACTTCCCCACCGACCCCAAGGAGCAGCTGATGGGCGCCATCAAGGCCGTGTTCCGCTCCTGGGACAACCCCCGCGCCAACGTGTACCGCCGGGACAACGACATCCCCTACTCCTGGGGCACCGCCGTCAACGTCCAGTCCATGGCCTTCGGCAACATGGGCGACGACTGCGGCACCGGCGTGGCCTTCACCCGCAACCCCGCCACCGGCGAGAAGAAGCTGTTCGGTGAGTTCCTGACCAATGCCCAGGGCGAGGACGTGGTGGCCGGCATCCGGACTCCCATGCCCATCAGCGAAATGAGCGAAAAGTTCCCCGAGGCCTTCGCCCAGTTTGAGAAGGTCTGCAAGATTCTAGAGGATCACTATCACGATATGCAGGATATGGAGTTCACCGTGGAGAACGGCAAGCTCTACATGCTGCAGACCCGCAACGGCAAGCGCACCCCTGCCGCTGCGCTCAAGATCGCCTGCGACCTGGTGGACGAGGGGATGATCGACGAAAAGCAGGCCGTGGCCATGATCGATCCCCGCACCCTGGACACCCTGCTGCATCCCCAGTTTGACGGCGAGGTGCTGAAGAAGACCCCCGTGATCGGCAGCGCCCTGGCCGCCTCTCCCGGCGCCGCCTGCGGCAAGGTCGTCTTCTCCGCTGAGGACGCCAAGGCCTGGGCCGAGCGCGGCGAGAAGGTGGTCCTGGTCCGGCTGGAGACCTCTCCTGAGGATATCGAGGGCATGAAAGCTGCTCAGGGCATCCTGACTGTGCGGGGCGGCATGACCTCCCACGCGGCCGTGGTGGCCCGCGGCATGGGCAAGTGCTGCGTCTCCGGCTGCGGCGCCATCAAGATGGACGAGGAGAATAAGCAGTTTGAGCTCTCCGGCAAGACCTTCCACGAAGGCGACTGGCTGTCCATCGACGGTTCCACCGGCAAGATCTACGACGGCGCCATCCCCACGGTGGACGCCTCTATCGGCGGCGAGTTCGGCCGGGTCATGGGCTGGGCCGACCAGTACCGCCGCCTGAAGGTCCGCACCAATGCGGACACCCCCCACGACGCCGCCCAGGCCCGGAAGTTCGGCGCTGAGGGCATCGGCCTGTGCCGGACCGAGCACATGTTCTTTGACGCAGACCGCATTCCCGCCATCCGCCGAATGATCTGCTCCGACACCGTGGAGCAGCGTGAGGCCGCTCTGGCTGTTCTGGAGCCTATGCAGCAGTCCGACTTCGAGGGCATCTATGAGGCTATGGAGGGCCTGCCTGTCACCATCCGTTTCCTGGATCCCCCGCTGCACGAGTTCGTGCCCACTGAGGAGGCCGACATCGAGCTGCTGGCCAAGGACATGGGCAAGAGCGTTGCGGAGATCAAGGCCATCATCGCCGGCCTGCACGAGTTCAACCCCATGATGGGTCACCGGGGCTGCCGTCTGGCGGTCACCTATCCGGAGATCGCCGCCATGCAGACCCGCGCCGTCATCAAGGCTGCGCTGAACGTCCAGGCCAAGCATCCCGAGTGGACCATGGTGCCTGAGATCATGATCCCCCTGGTGGGCGAGGTCAAGGAGCTGGCATACGTGAAGAAGGTCGTGGTGGAGACCGCCGATGCCATCATCAAGGAGGCCGGCTCCAACATGAAGTACCTGGTGGGCACCATGATCGAGATCCCCCGGGCCGCGCTGACCGCCGATGAGATCGCCAAGCAGGCGGACTTCTTCTCCTTCGGCACCAACGACCTGACTCAGATGACCTTCGGCTTCAGCCGTGATGACGCGGGCAAGTTCCTGGACGCCTATTACGACAAGAAGATCTACGAGAACGATCCCTTCGCCAAGCTGGACCAGACCGGCGTGGGCAAGCTGGTGGATATGGCCTGCAAGATGGGCCGCGCCACCAACCCCGAGCTGCATCTGGGCGTGTGCGGCGAGCACGGCGGCGACCCCTCCAGTGTGGAGTTCTTCCACCGGACGGGCCTGGATTATGTGTCCTGCTCTCCCTTCCGGGTGCCCATCGCCCGGCTGGCTGCGGCACAGGCTGCCATCAAGGACGAGAAGTAATCTTCTCTCTCATAAAAAACCGGACCGCCCAAAGAGGGCGGTCCGGTTTCTTTGTATCGATGCATAAGTCACTTCGCTGTGGGCATGAAGGGCCGCAGAACCCCTGCCACCTGAGAGATCGGCATGGTCTGGAGATAGACATGGCCCGGTCCGGTGATAATGGTGTTGAAGATCCCCTCACCGCCGAACACCATGTTCTTGAGCCCCGGGACCGCCTGGATATCCATGGAGCAGGTGGCATCCATGGCCGCCAGATATCCGGTATCCACCACCAGGGACTCACCGGGGTCCAGATCGTACTCCACGATATGCCCGTCGAACTCGGTGAAGGCAATCCCCCGGCCGGAGAGCTTCTGCATGATGAAGCCCTCGCCGCCGAAGAAGCCGGAACCCAGCTTCTTCTGGAAAAAGACGGACAGCTGGACGCCCGCCTCGCTGGCCAGGAAGCCGCTCTTCTGCACCACCAGCTCCCGGCCCGGACCGATGTCAAAGGCCCGGATGCTGCCCGGGAAGCTGGAGGCAAAGGCGATCAGTCCTTGGCCGCCCTGGGCGGTGTAGCGGTTCTGGAAAATGGAGTCGCCGGAGAGCATCCGCCCAAACGCCTTCCCCAGACCGCCGTTGGTGCTGGTCTCCATCTTCATGTTGGGGGTCATCCAGCTCATGCTCCCCCGCTCGGTGAGCATGGTCTCGCCGGCCTCCAGCTGGCAGATCACCACCGGCAGCGGTGCTCCCTCGATCTGATATTCCATGGTGTGCTCCTTTCTCTTCTCGGCCCGGGGCCGGTTTTCTCCATTCTACCGGGGCCGCTGCATCGTGTCAATCCAAACCGGGCGGCTTTCCTGGTCCTTACAGAAATTTTACAGCCCCGGCATCTAAACGGATGCCGGGGCTGTGCTGCGCTCAGTACTCCACTACGCCGGTGTAGACCAGCTTGGCATCGCCGGTGAGGGTGACGGCTTCGTCGGTGTAATGCACCACCAGGTCGCCGCCCTGGACCCGGACCGTGATGTCCCGTCCCTTTTCACAGAGGCCGTTGGCCACCGCCGCCACCACCGCGGCACAGGCGCCGGTGCCGCAGGCCAGCGTCTCACCGCTGCCCCGCTCCCAGACCCGCATCTTGATGGTGCTGGGATTTACCACCCGGATAAACTCCGTGTTGATCCGGTCCGGAAAATAAGGCGCATGTTCAAACTGCGGCCCGATCCGGGCCACATCCACGCCGTCCACCCGGGAACAGAACACCACGCAGTGGGGATTGCCCATGTCCACGCAGGTGATCTCCCAGGGCTGCCCGGCAATCTCCACCGGATAGTTCACCACCTGCCGCTTTGGGATATTCAGCCGGAGGGCCGTGGTGTCCAGGGTCGCGTAGCCCATGTCCACGCAGGCGGAGGTCACCCTGCCGTCGGTGGTGTAGACCCGGACGGTCTTGGTGCCCTTGTCCGTCTCCAGGGTCATTTCCTCCTTGCGGACGATACCGTTGTCATAGAGGTACTTCGCCATACACCGCAGGGCGTTGCCGGCCATGGAGCCCTCAGACCCGTCGGCGTTGAACATCCGCATCTTGGCATCCGCCTTCCGGGATCCCTCCATGAGGATGATGCCGTCGGCACCGATGCCGTAGTGCCGGTCGCAGAGGGTGACGCACAGGGACTCCGGGCAGGTGATCTCCCCGCTGAAATTCTCCAGGAAGATGTAGTCGTTGCCGCAGGTCTGCATTTTGGCGAAGGGCAGCTTCTGCCGCTCCGTCCGCAGATGGCAGATATCGACGAGCTCCGTGTTCTCCTGGTTGTAGCGGCTGGCCAGGATGTCCGTCAGGGCACCGGCCGTATCCAGCGAGGTCAGGCAGGGAATGCCCAGCTGGACGCACCGGTGGTTCAGGTGGATGAAGTCCCGGATATACTCCGGCTCCGTAGAGCCGGTGAGGATCACGTAGTCGATCCTGCCGGACTCCAGCAGCTGGAAGACCCGGTTGTCCCGGCCCAGCTTGCCCACCACCTCCACGTCCGTGCCCAGGCGGGAGATCTCCCGTGCGGTGCCGTCGGTGGCGTAGAGGCGGAAGCCCATTTCATCCAGCTTCCGGGCGATGTTGACAATCTCCGGCTGGTCCCGGCGGTTCACGGAGATCAATACCCCCGCGTGTCCGCTCTTCTCCACCTTGTACCCGGCGGAGACCAGGCCTTTGAACAGCGCCTCCTGCATATTGGCGCCCAGGCCCAGCACCTCGCCGGTAGATTTCATCTCCGGGGACAGGGCGGCGTTGGCGTCGGTAATCTTCTCGAAGGAGAACACCGGCACCTTCACCGCCACGTAGGGCGGACGTTTGTACAGGCCTGTGCCATAGCCCAGGGCCTTCAGGGGCTGGCCCACCATGACCCGGGTGGCCAGGTCCACCATGGGTACGCCGGTGACCTTGGAGATATAGGGTACCGTCCGGCTGGCCCGGGGGTTCACCTCAATGACGTACAGCTCTCCCTGATAGATCAGGTACTGGATGTTGATAAGCCCCCGGGTCTTGAGGGACAGGGCCAGCTTTTCGGAGCAGTCCACGATGGTCTGGAGCATCTTGTCCCCGATGGAAAAGGGCGGGTACACGGCGATGGAGTCGCCGGAGTGGACGCCGGTACGTTCGATGTGCTGCATGACGCCGGGGATCAGTACATCGGTGCCGTCAGAGATGACGTCCACCTCCAGCTCCTTGCCCATCAGGTACTGGTCCACCAGCACCGGGTTCTCAATCTTGCCGGAGAGGATGATCTCCATGTAGCGGCGGACTTCCTCATCGTTGTGGGCGATGACCATGTTTTGGCCGCCGATGACGTAGCTGGGCCGCAGCAGAACAGGATACCCCAATTCATTCGCTGCCTCCAGCGCCTCATTCATACCCAGCACGCCCCGGCCGGCGGCCCGCTTGATGGAAAACCGCTCCAGCAGCGCGTCGAACCGCTCCCGATCCTCCGCCATGTCGATGGACTCGGCGCTGGTGCCCAGAATGGGGATGCCGCGGCTGTCCAGGAATTTCGTCAGCTTGATGGCCGTCTGGCCGCCGAAGGCCACCACCACGCCCACCGGCTTCTCCACGGCGATGATGTGCATGACGTCCTCCGGGTACAGCGGCTCAAAATACAGGCGGTCGGCAGTGTCGTAGTCCGTGGAGACAGTCTCCGGGTTGTTATTGACAATCACCACGTCGTAGCCCAGCTCCTTCAGCGTCCAGACACAGTGGACAGAGGAGTAATCAAACTCGATGCCCTGGCCGATGCGGATGGGGCCGGAGCCCAGCACCATGATGACCGGCTTGCCGCTGCGGGGGAAGGCCCGGGACTCGCAGAACCGGTCATAGGTGGAGTAGAAATAGGGCGTCTCCGCGTCAAACTCCGCGCCGCAGGTGTCCACCATCTTGTACACCGCATCCCGGTGCTCCGGCAGTTCTCCGCCGCCGGAAAGCCTGCGGAGAGCCTCATCGGGATAGCCCAGCCGCTTGCCCTCCCGGTACTGCGCCTCCGACAGGCCGTCTGCAATGGAAGCCTCGAACGCCGCCAGCTTCCGCAGCTTGCAGAGGAACCAGGGGTCGATTCTGGTGATGTCGTGGATCTCCTCTACGGTGACGCCGGATTTCAGCGCCTCGAACACCGTGAAGAGCCTGTGATCGTCCACTCGGCGGAGCCGCTCCCGGATGGGGGCGTCGTCCCCGTGGTCCGGTTTCCGGTTCAGGGTGTCCATGCCGATCTCCGCGCCCCGGACAGCCTTGAGCAAGGCCATCTCGAAGCTGGGGGCGATGGCCATCACCTCGCCTGTGGCCTTCATCTGCGTGCCCAGGGCCCGGCTGGCATCGGCGAACTTGTCGAAGGGCCACTTGGGCATCTTCACCACGATATAGTCCAGGGTGGGCTCGAAGCAGGCACAGGTCTTGCCCGTGATGTCGTTTTTAATCTCGTCCAGGGTGTAGCCCAGAGCGATCTTGGTGGTGATCTTGGCGATGGGGTAGCCGGTGGCCTTGGAGGCCAGGGCCGAGGACCGGCTGACCCGGGGATTCACTTCGATGACCGCGTACTCAAAGCTCTCCGGGTTCAATGCCAGCTGCACGTTGCAGCCACCCACGATCCCCAGGTGGGTGATGATGTCCAGAGACGCCTTGCGGAGCATCTGGAACTCCTTGTCCGCCAGGGTCTGGGTGGGGGCCACCACGATGGAGTCGCCGGTATGGACACCCACCGGGTCCAGGTTCTCCATGGAGCAGACGGCGATCACGTTGCCCACGCTGTCCCGCATGGTCTCGAACTCGATCTCCTTCCAGCCGAAGATGGCCTTCTCCACCAAAATCTGCGTGATGGGCGAGGCGTCCAGGCCGGTGCCCGCGATGATCTTCAGCTCGTCGGGATCCTTGGCCGCGCCGCCGCCCGCGCCGCCCAGGGTAAAGGCGGGCCGCACGATGACGGGGTAGCCGATCTTCTCCGCCACCGCCAGGGCCTGGTCCACGGTCTCCGCGATGTCGGAGGCAATCACCGGCTGGCCGATCTCCGCCATGGCCTCCTTGAAGAGCTCCCGGTCCTCCGCCCGGGAGATGGCCGCTGCGTCGGTCCCCAGAAGGCGGACGCCCTGGGCCTGGAGAAAGCCCTCCTTGTCCAGCTGCATGGCCAGGGTCAGGCCGGTCTGGCCGCCCAGGCCCGCCAGGATGGAATCGGGGCGTTCCTTCTTGATGATGCGCTTGACGGTCTCCACGGTCAGGGGCTCCAGGTAGATCTCATCCGCCATGGCCTGATCCGTCATAATGGTGGCGGGGTTGGAGTTGCAGAGGACCACGTTGATGCCGGCATCCTTCAGCACCCGGCAGGCCTGGGCGCCGGCGTAGTCGAACTCCGCCGCCTGGCCGATGACGATGGGGCCGGAGCCGATGACCAGCACTTTCTGAATGCTCTTATCCAGCGGCATTACCGGTCACCCCCTTTCATCAGAGCTACAAATTGGTCGAACAGGAACGATGTGTCCTTGGGCCCGGTGCAGGCCTCTGGATGGAACTGGACCGTGAATGCCCGCAGGTCCGGATAGTCGATGCCCTCGCAGGTGCCGTCGTTGGCGTTGATGAAGCGGACCTTCCCCACCGGCAGGCTGGTACCGTCCACGGCGTAGCCATGATTCTGGCTGGTGATGTAGGTGCGGACGCCGTCCAGGTCCCGGACGGGCTGATTGACCCCCCGGTGGCCGTATTTCAGCTTGTAGGTGCCGCCCCCCACCGCCAGGGCCGTCAGCTGGTGGCCCAGGCAGATACCGAACAGGGGCACCTTGCCCAGGAGCTTTTTGATCTGCTCAATCTGATAGACGTTCTCTGCCGGATCCCCGGGGCCGTTGGAGAGCATGACGCCGTCAGGCTTGGCCGCCAGCACCTCCTCTGCACTGGTCTGCGCAGGCAGGACAGTGACGGTGCAGCCGCGCTTTTGCAGCTCCCGGACGATGTTGCGCTTGGCGCCGTAGTCCAGCAGGCTGACCCGGAACCGCTCCTCTCCCTCCGCCGGGTGGGCGGATGCTGCTCTACAGGTCACCGCCTCCACCACGCCGGTGACGGCATAGGTCTTCACCGCCGTCAGATCCGCCGGAACCTCATCACAGATCGCGGCGTTCATGACGCCGTGCTCCCGGATGATCCGGGTCAGCTCCCGGGTGTCCACACCCCAGAGCCCCGGCACGCCCCGGTCCCGCAAAAAAGCGTCCAGGTCTCCCTGGCAGCGGAAATTGGACGGCTCCTCGCACCACTCCCGCACCACGTAGCCCCGGACGCAACACGCGCCTTCAAAATCCTCCGGAATGATCCCATAATTGCCGATCAGAGGATAGGTCTGCATCACGATCTGTCCAGCATAGCTGGGATCCGTCAGTGTCTCCAGATAGCCGCACATGCCGGTGGTGAACACCAGCTCGCCCACGGCGTCCGCCGGCCCCCCGAACCGGAAGCCCTCAAACACCTGGCCATCCTGTAATACCAGATATCCCTTCTTCATGTCGTCCTCCCTCTCCGGCGCATCGACCGGAAAATCCCTATTAGATGTTATTATGCGTTTTTTTTCTGAAGCAGTCAATCCCCCCGTGCAGTGCGGCACGGTAGACTTTTCCAGGGATGAAGGTATTACTTTTTGTGCATTTTCGCAAAGGTCGATCTATTTCCCGCCGCACTGCCTCTCTTGCAAAGCAGTAACCAATGGGCTATGATGCAGGAAAAGCGGCTCATCTGCACAGGCGGAAGAACTGCTCCGGCAAAGGAGTGCGCCTATGATCTGTTTGCATGCATTCCGGATGCCCGCCCGGGAGGACGAAGAGGCATTCTTCTCCGATCCCCGGAACCAGCGGATCTGCTATACCGCCAAAGAGCCCTTTCATGTATTCCGCTGCTGCCATCTGCCGCAGCACCCACCTCCCCATTCCCCAAGAGGGCCGGATCATCACCAGCGACGATGTCTTCGGCCACCTGCCGGACATCCGCTGCATCAACGGCGGCATCGACGCCGCCCCGGCCCCGCCTCTGGACGGCGCTGGACAATGTGCGGGTCTGCCGGGCGTTCTTTCGGAAGCGGGAGGCAGACTTCCGCTCCACCCGAAAACGCGCCGCAGTCGGGCCGCAAGGTATTTTGGACTGCCGGACAAAGAAATTTCTTCTGGCGCCGTTGTCATGCGGTGGCCCGCCATTTATAATAAAGGCAGCAAAATCAGGGAGGAGGCGCATCCTGTGGCAAAGCATCTGGACAAGTTTACCCAGCCCTTCCGGGACAGCCCCATCCCCTTCGCCCTGGCGGAGATACTGACCAACGGCAGCGGGGAGATGGTGGATCTGGTGTGCCGCTTTTTGAATCCTGCCGCGGCGGCGCTTCTGGGGCTCTCCCCGGAGGAGGTGCAGGGCCGCCGCCTGTCCCAGCTCGGGCCAGAGCGGGCGCTGGAGCAGCTGGCGCCCATGCAGGCCGTAGCTTTTTCCGGCTCCTCCGCCTCCTTCCCCTATGTGACCGCCGGGGGCCAAACCCTCACCGTTACCTGCTATCAGGTGATGTACGGCACGGTGGCCTGCCTGCTGGATCCCCGGTCGGGGGCCGGAGCCCAGAGCGGCGCGTTGCCGGAGCTCCTGCCCGGCGCGGATCTGGAGCTGAACCGGGAGGGACTGCGGTGCCTTGCCTGCAGCCGGCAGCTGTGCCAGCTGACCCAGTGGTCCCGGCGGGCGCTGCTGGACCGGGGCGGCAGGGCCTTTTCCGCTCTGGTGGCTCCGGCGGACTGGCCGGCGCTGCTCCAGGAACTGCTGGACGCGGCGCGGGAGAAACGGGGCGTGGATCACGACTTCCGCCTGCTGCGGCGGGACGGTGGGGCAGTCTGGGTGAATCTCCGGGCGGAAATCCTGTCGACCCGCCAGGGGGCCACGGTCTTCCGCGGCGTCTTTCTGGATATCGACCGCCTCCGGCGGGAGGGGCAGGACCTGCAGGCGGCCCTTTCCCGGCGGGAGACGGCTCTGCGGGATGCGGAGACGCTGCTGGACCGGATGCCGGTAGGTCTCTGCCTGCTGCGCCGCCGACCTGACGGTGGCGTGGAGCTGCTGCGGGCCAATCAGGTTCTCTCCCGGCTGCTGGGCCTCTCGCCCGCAGCTCTGGCCCGCCGTCTGGCGGAAGACCCGGGCAGCGGCCTGCCGACGGGCGAGCGGGAGGAACTGCTGGCCGCAGCTGTTCGGTCCCGGGAGTGCGGCCTGCCCCTGCGCCGGGCCTGTCGGGTCTGCCTGGGCGGCGGGCGGGAACTCTGCCTCTCTCTCCACATGTCCTGGGTGGAACAGCCGGACGGCTCCTGGCTGGCATACATCGCCTGTGCCGATATCTCCCAAGAGGCCGCGGCCCAGGCCGAGCATCAGATCCGCTCCCGGATGTACGACCTGCTGTTAGAGCACACCTCCCTCCTGACACTGGACTATGACCCCGCCCGGGACCTGGCCCAGATCCAGCGGCACAGCACCAGCGGCCGCAGGACCTCCCGCACCGTCTCCGGCTATCTGAAGAGCCTGCTCACCGCGTCCTACCTCCACCCGGAGGACCGGCGGCGGCTGGCAGGCGCGGTCCGTCGGGCCATCACGCATCCCGGGACGGTCTCCTGCACCTATCGGGCGGATTATGAGGACACCGGCTGGCGACGCTATCAGGTGTCGTGGATGAGCCTATTCGATGAAGCCGGAAATGTGTACCGTCTGCTGGGCAAAGCGGAAGATGTGACTGGCCGCCGGGCGGCTGCGGAACACTTCCGGCAGTTGGCCGCCCGGCACCGCCGGCAGGCCAGGGCCTGTCTGGCCTCCGCCCGGCTGGATCTGACCGCCGGACAGACATTGGACGCCAAGGCCGCGTCCCGGCACCTGCTGCGCACGCTGTTCGACCGTACCGCAGGCGCCTGCCTCCAGCAGATGGCCTCTGCCCTGCCGGAGGCAGAGGAGCGGGCGCGGTTCCAGGCTCTCTTCTCTCCGGATGCTCTGTCGGATGCCTTTGCAGAAGGCGTGTTCCAATTCTCCATGGACCACTGGATCTCTACCGGAAAGGGCGGCCCGTCCTGGGTCCGGATAGAAGCAGAGATGGCGGAAAACCCGGACACGCTGCATCTGGAAGTCTTTTTCCAGCTGTGGGACCGGAGCTTCCGCAGGCTGCAAAGCACTCTGTTGGATACCCTGACCAGGCAGGATTACGAGCTGGTCCTGACAGCGGACGCCCGCTCCGGTGCCTGCCGTGCCTATGGACCGTCCGCAGGCCGTCTGCCGGAGAACGCCACCTGCCGGTCCCTGGCCGCCTGGTATTTCCAGCAGCTGCCGCCCTCCCACCAGCGGACCGCCCTGCGGAAAGCCCTCTCCCTGGAGGCTGTCTTGTCCCAGCTGGAGGCAGTTCCCTCTGTGGAGCTGGTCCTCCCGGCCCCGGAAGGAGCGCCTTACCATCTGCGGTGTTCCCCGCTGGAGGGGATGCCCGGCGTGCTGCTGGTGACTTGCCGCCGCCTTCCGGCCGGCACGCCGTCCCCCGCCCCATAAACGCAGAAGACCCGCCGCAGGCTATCGCCCGCGGCGGGTCTTCCATGCACGACGCAGCTTGAGCACTGCCAGAAATACCTCCGTCGGGATCTGCACACTTCCCAGGGAGTACATCTTCTCTTTGCCATACCCCACAGGACCTCCGGTTCTACGGGGACCCCTCATCCAATCAGAGCGGGCAGGCTGAGCCTGCCCGCTCCAAGGGTTTCCTTCCGAAACCGCTTGACGCCGCTCCCGCGGCGCCGGGCCGCTGGCCCGGGAAGGAGGGCTTACTCGTCCAGCTTGAGCACTGCGAGAAATGCCTCCGTCGGGATCTGCACGCTTCCCAGGGAGCGCATCTTTTTCTTGCCCTCCTTCTGCTTTTCCAGCAGCTTCTTCTTGCGGCTGATGTCGCCGCCGTAGCACTTGGCCAGCACATCCTTCCGCATGGCCTTGACGGTCTCCCGGGCGATGACCCGGCCGCCAATGGCCGCCTGGACCGGCACCTCGAACAGCTGCCGGGGGATGTTCTCCTTCAGCTTCTCGCACAGCCGGCGAGCCCGGGGATACGCCTTGTCTCTGTGGGCGATGAAGCTCAGGGCATCCACCGTATCGCCGTTGAGTTTCATGTCCACCTTCACCAGCTCGCTGGACCGGTAGCCGGAGAGCTCATAATCCAGAGAGGCGTAGCCCTTGGTGTTGGCCTTCAGCGCATCGAAGAAGTCGTAGATGATCTCGTTCAGCGGCATCTGGTAGTGGAGCTCCACCAGATTGGTGTCCAGGTACTGCATGTCCTTGAACTCCCCCCGCCGGTCCTGGCACATGGGCATGATGTTGCCCACAAACTCGTTGGGAGCGATGATGTTCACCTTGACATAGGGCTCCTCCGCGTGCTCGATCACCGCCGGGTCCGGGTAGTTGTGGGGATTGTCCACCGTGACCATGGTACCGTCGGTCTTGTACACGTGGTAGATGACGGAGGGCAGGGTGGTCACCAGATCCAGGTCGAACTCCCGCTCCAGCCGCTCCTGGATCACCTCCATGTGGAGCATGCCCAAAAAGCCGCACCGGAAGCCGAAGCCCAGGGCTACGGAGCTCTCCGGCTCAAAGCTCAACGAGGCGTCGTTCAGCTGGAGCTTTTCCAGCGCGTCCCGCAAGTCCGGATACTTGGAGCCGTCCTCCGTGTAGATACCGCAGTAGACCATGGGCTGCACGGGCCGGTAGCCGGGCAGGGCCTCGGCCGTGGGGCTGGCGGCATCTGTGACGGTGTCGCCCACACGGGTGTCCTTCACGTTCTTGATGGAGGCGGTGAAGTAGCCCACCTCGCCGGCCCGGAGGCTGTCGCAGGACTCCATGCCCAGGGGCAGCAGATGGCCGCATTCGATGACCTGATAAGTGGCTCCCGAGGCCATCATCTTCACCTGCTGGCCCGTGCGGAGGGTTCCCTCCATGACCCGGAAGTAGACGATGACGCCGCGGTACGAGTCATACTGGCTGTCGAAGATCAGCGCCTTCAGAGGCGCATTCGGGTCCCCCTTGGGGGGCGGCACGTTCTTTACAATGTCCTCTAACACCGCTTCAATGTTGGTGCCCATCTTGGCGGAGATCTCCGGTGCGTCCATGGCCGGCAGGCCGATGATGTCCTCCACCTCCTGCTTGGCCTTGGCGGGGTCCGCCGCCGGCAGGTCGATCTTGTTGAACACAGGCAGAATCTCCAGGTCGTGCTCCATGGCCAGATATGTGTTGGCCAGGGTCTGGGCCTCCACGCCCTGGGTGGAGTCCACCACCAGCACGGCGCCCTCGCAGGCGGCCAGAGAGCGGGACACCTCGTAGTTGAAGTCCACGTGGCCCGGGGTGTCGATCAGATTCAGTTCATAGTCCTCCCCGTCCTGGGCATGGTAGGTCAGCCGGACGGCCCGGGCCTTGATGGTGATGCCCCGCTCCCGCTCCAGGTCCATGTTGTCTAGCAGCTGGCTCTCCATCTCCCGGGCGGAGACGGCGTTGCACTTCTCCAGCAGCCGGTCCGCCAGCGTGGACTTGCCGTGGTCGATATGGGCAATGATGCTGAAATTTCGGATGTTGCTCTGTTTTGTCATATTCGGATATTCCTCCATCGGCCGGTCCACGCAAGGCCCGCATCAAGGGCCCGGCGCGCATCGCCGTTCTTTCAATCGGAATGGGGGCCCCATAAAATCCGAGATTCTATGGGGTGGTGAGGCGCAAGGGAGCGGATGCGGCATTCGCCGCCGGGCGGCTCTGCTCCGCCTGGGAGTCTCCTGTCACAGGGTTCCTCCCCGGGCCGCCGCTTTATGGGGCCGCAGCATGTTCTGCGTTCCACTGAATCCAGAAGCGCTCGTCCCAGAACTGGTCATAGTCATAGTGTACCACAAATTCCCGCCAGTTGGCGAGGGTCTCCTCCAGATTTTCCTCTGTCAGGCGGCCCTCCTCCCTTTGAAGCATGGCGAGAATCTCCCGGCAGACGCCGCCGGAGTGGTGGATATAGTCGCAGTAGTTGTCCAGATTCGTGACGATCTCCGGGTCCATGAGATAGCCGTAGAACTTCACATTGTCATACTGCAGCAGCGTCTGCCCTGCCTGGCGGATGGCCGCAAACACCGCCTCCGTCCTCCCCTCCCGAATGACCTTGTCCCAGAAGAGGATGCTGTACGGGGGCAGGAAGAAATCGAATTCCGTGTCCGAATGCTCTGTGACCCACCGTTCCGCCACCGCCAGATTGGCGGCCACATCGTCCCGATAGGCATCTGCGGGCAGCTCCTCCGCCGCAATCTCCGGCCGGTCATAGTTCTCCAGGGCGGAGATATGGTTCCACCACTCATTCCGGTCCCAGGTGAATCCCTCGTCGATGGTGTCGCCCTCTCCCCAGTGGTTGGAGAGCAGGGTGTAGGCGCTGTAATACAGCGTATCCTTGTTCAGCAGATATTGGATGTCATCCAGCGGATTGGCGTTGTAGAGATAGTCCGGCATGGCCGCAGTCACACCGCTCTCATCCCGGATCAGGGTGTTCACATCCAGGCCGAAGATCACCCGCTCCGGCTCCTGGGTCCGAAAGAGGACGTTCATCACCTGGTCGAACTCGCTGTAATACCCGTCCGGGATGGTGAGCCGCACCGCGGAGGTGCCGAAGGTCTCCTGAATCCAGCTGGAGCGGTAGTTGGCCGCCATGGAGGTGCCCACCAGCACGGTGTCCGCCTCCACATTCTTCGCCAGGCCCGCCATCTGGTACCGCTCATTGAACAGCACCGGCTGCCACTTGTCCGGCACCCGATAATACAGGCAGGGATCCACCACGTACACAACGGCTCCGCAGACCGCCAGCAGCGCCAGAATACACGCCAGAAGGCCGCAGACCCAGCGTCGATATGCTTGCTTCATACGGCCCTCCTCAGAAGTTGGAATAGATGAAGGTGGTGACGCCGGTAAAGGACAGCACACACCAAAGCGTCAGCACTGTGAGGGCCGCGCCCCGCCAGAGCGTAGGCCGGAAGTCCTCCATCCGACGGATGGTGTTCCGGGGCCAGAGGACGGCGACCATCCCCGCCCCATACAGCAGCACCACCCGCAGGATGTTTTTCCAGGGCGTGAAGGCGGGAATCAGCATCTGCACCGCGCTGGTCTCCTCGGCGAAAAGGCCCTCCAGCAGCCAGGCCGCCGGTTTTGCAAAGCCGCCGGTGACGGCCCGGCCCAGCAGCTCCAGGGCCCCGGTACAGTCCGGTGCCCGGAAGAACACCCAGGCGATGTTGACAAAGAGAAAGGTCAGCCCCCACCGGAGGACAAAGGGCAGCCGGTCCCGGCCCCTGCCCCAAACCCGTTCCACCACCTGGGCCAGGCCGTGGAGGGCGCCCCACACCAGGAAGGTCCACCCGGCCCCGTGCCAGAAGCCGCTGACCAGGAAGACGATGAGAATATTGCAATACGTCCGGATCGCGCCCCGGCGGCTGCCGCCCAGGGGGAAATACAGGCACTCCCGCAGGAAGGTGGTGAGCGTGATGTGCCACCGCTTCCAGAATTCCGTCACAGAGGCGCTGCGATACGGGGAGTCAAAGTTCATCGGCAGGCGGAGCCCGAAGAGCCGGGCCACACCGGCTGCGATGTCGCAGTAGCCGGAGAAGTCAAAGTACAGCTGGAGCGTATACCCCAAAATCACCAGCCAGGCCGCCGGAGCGCTGAGCTCTTCCAGATGTACCCAGCCGTTGTTCACCACAGTGCCGAAGGCGTCCGCCAGCAGCACCTTTTTGATGGTGCCACAACAGATGGCGTAGATACCCGCCGCGGCGTCGGACCAGTCCGGATGGAGGAATCCCTTTTCCCGCAGCTGGGGGAAAAAGATTCCGGGCCGCAGAATGGGGCCGGAGGTAACGGTGGGGAAAAACAGCCCGTAGAGCAGAAGGGAATCCCCCGGCGCGGGGACATATTCCCCGGTATAGACCTCCTTCAGCAACCACAGCTGCTGGAAGGTAAAAAAGCTCAGCCCCAGCGGAGCCCAGCCCACCTCCACCGCGCCGCCGGTGAGGAACTCCGTATACTTGAATCCCACCAGTATGGCGATGTGATAGACGCAGGCAAGAACCATTGTCCGGCGGCGGCCGCCGGACCGGGCCATCCGGCGGATAGCGCATGCTGTCACGCAGATGCCCGCCAGCAGGCAGGCAATGCCCCCCAGCACCACCGTCCATCCTCCGGGGCCCAGAAGGTAGAATACCGCGGAGGCCGCCGCCAGCATCGCCGCACCCGCTCGGGGGCTGCGCCGCCCCGCTGTCAGGCACACCGCCAGCGTTGCGGCCAGAAAGCCGAAAAAGGCCAGAGACTGAAAGCTCATCTGGTCTTCTCCGTCAGGCCGCTGAGACGGGCATCCGCGGTGCTCAGCACCTGGGTCAGGCTCTGGCACCGTCCGGGGTATGCGGCGGTCAGGGCCTCGTTGGACAGGTCCGGGAACGCCGCCTTTTTTGCCGCCAGGGACCGCAGGCTCCGGGTGTACTGGATCTCCGAGAGCTTCATGTCCGCCTCCGCTGTGCCCATGGTGCAGGCGGCCGGGTCCAGAGAGAAGTACGCCTCGTTGGCGCCGGCGGTGCGGTACAGATGGCGGTACAGCTGGTACACCGCGCTGCCCAGATATCCGGCAGCGGCGTTGATGGCCGCCTTGTCGTTCAGCTTGCCCAGCAGGCCGAACAGCACCCCCACAGCGCCGGAGAGCAGCTTGCTCTGGAGCGTGGCCAGCACGCTGCCCTGGAGGATGTTGCCCGGTTCCGTAGCGTTCAGGATCTCCTGCTCCGTCAGCATGTTCCCCTCCCGGGACAGGGTCCTGCCCAGGATGAAGTCCGCGGAGACGTGGTAGTAATCACAGGCCTTCACCACAAAGGCCAGGCCCGGTTCCCGGATGCCGTTTTCATAGTGGCTCAACAGGGCCTGGGAGATTCCCAGATCCCCTGCGGCAGTTCGCTGGGAGACGCCCCGCTCCTGCCGCAGCAGGGACAGGGTCCGTGAAAATTCAGTTGTGGAAGCCATCGTTCTCTCTCCTCCAGAGTTAAATACATAACGTATAGTTTAACAAATACGATACGGATTGTAAAGAAAAATCCCACGGATTCAGACATTTTTCGGGGGAAGGCGCTGCGGCGCCTTCCCCCGCTGTTTCCTTGCCGTCCAGCTCAGAACAGGCCCACCTGCCCCAGCAGCACGTCTCCCCCGATGCTGCGCACCTGGCGGGCATTCTCCTCCCACAAGCGGTCCGTCACCGCCATTTTGCGGATGATGTCCTGCACCGTGGCCTCCAGCGCAGACCCGGCCCGGTAGTCCGCCTGGAAGATATAATCCACCCGGCCCTTTGCCAGCAGGTCCTCCACACCGGCGCGGTTGCTGGCCTGGTACACGGCGATGGCCTGGCCGCCGTAGGCCCGCATCATCTTCATGCAGGGCACGTCGGAAAGGCCGTCCCCCATGTAGATCATACTGGTGAAGGGCACCCGCTTGCTGTCATCAGGCATGGAGGCGTTTAGATCCCGGTCGTTGGACACGTCCAGCACGCCCTTGTTGATCCGGTAGACGAACTGGGTCTTGGCGGTGAAGTTCACCGCCAGCTTGGGCCACACGGGCACACCGCTCTCATCGTAGTAAAACTCGCTGGCATAGATCTCCTTGAATTCCCCGCTGATGGACGAGCCTTCAATGATCTCCCGCAGGCCGGAAGAGATGATGTAGTGCTCCACCTGGACACCCTGGCCGGCGCCGAAGTCGTTGATCCGCCGGAACCAGTCCTCCACACCGGGGAACAGCACGATGCTCCGCCCCTTCTCCACCAAGTCCGTCCGGGTGAAAGGACGGTTCCGCCGCGCCGCCTCCCGCAGCATGGTGTACATATAGGCCAGGATGCCGTCCATCCGGTTCCTGCGGCCGAAGCCGTTGGCCTCCGCCCAGAACTCTGCGGGGGTCATCCCCAGGGAGGGGATGAAGGCGTAGTCCTGCATATCGGTGGTGCAGAGGGTCTTGTCAAAGTCGTACAGAAAGGCCACGATGGGCTGTTGCTTCATGGCTGACTCCTCCAATCAAAAGACGTTGAGCGCCGGGACCGGGAAAGAAAAAAGCGGCTCCTGCGAGCCGCTTTGATCGTTCAGTCATCGCCGCCGGAGTAATTGCGGCCGAACTTCAGATCGTTGAGATTGATGCGGCGGGTAGGCTCATCCACAGGATCAGCCGCAAAGGGGTCCCCCTCCGGATAGTCATCCTCCGCCGCCGGAGACGCCTCTTCCGCTTCCGCCGGGGCCGCTTCCTCCTCCACGCTCTGCTCGCTGAAAGCGGCCAGCACCTTTTCCTCGATCTGCTGGACGGCCTCCTCCGGCTCCTGCTGGGAAATCGGCTCCGCCGCCTCCACCGGCAGCTCGGGCAGCTGCTCCAGGAATTTCAGCTCCTTCTCACAGATCTCCCTGCTGGCGGCAATGAACTGGGCCAGATCCCGCTGGCCCTGGTGCAGCCGCTCCTCGGCGGCCTCCACCTCCTGGCGCAGCTGGCCGATCTTCTCCCGGGCGCTGGTCTCCGCTTGGGCCAGGATCTCGTCCCGCTTGGCCTCTGCCTCGTGGACGATGGAGTCCGCCATCTTCTGGGCGGTCAGCAGGGTGGCGCGCATGGAGTCCTCGGTGGCACGGTAGTCCTCCACCTTTTCCACCAGGACCTTCAGCTTGGCCTTCAGCGCCGCGTTCTCCTTGTAGAGCGCGGTGTAATCATCGGTGAGCTCGTCCAGAAACTCATCGACCATGGCCATGTTATATCCGCCCATCACTGCCTTGGAAAAGGCGTGGGTGGAAACTTCCTGTGGTGTCAGCATAGTGCGATGTTACCCCCTCGTGTCCGCTCAGAAATAGAGGCCGTTGTTCTCCAGCTCGTCGATCAGATCGCCCTCGATATCCACATGATAGGGCGTGATGATGTATGTATTGGCAGCCACCTTCTTGATCTTGCCCTCGCCGGCATAGGCCACGCCGGACAGAAAGTCGATCAGCCGCCGGGCGATATCCTTGTTGGTGGACTCCAGGTTCAGCACCACGGTCCGCTTGTCCTTCAGGTGGTCCGCGATCTCGGAGGCGTTCTCGAACCGCTCCGGCTTCACCAGCACCACTTTCAGCTGGGTGGTGGCGTGGATATTCACCACCTTGTTGCGGCGGTCCTCCACCTTGAGCTTCCGGTCCTCAAAGGCGTTTTGCCGCACCGGCTCCTCAAAGTCATCATACTCCTCGTCCTCATCCTCGTAGGGGTGGGTCCACTTTTTCAGTTCGTCCAATAAGCTCATAATAGCCTCCCATCGGAGCCGCGCTCCGGTCTTTTTCAGTTGTAATGGCGGGCGCCGAAGATGGCGCTGCCCACCCGCACCATGGTGGCGCCGGCACGGATCGCATCCTCATAGTCGCCGCTCATGCCCATGGACAGATATTCTAATTCATTATGAAACAATTTTTGGTTCATGTCAACATAAAGTGCCTGAACTTCCTGAAAATACCGGAAATTGGCATCCCTCTGCGCGTCTGCCGGGGGAATCGTCATCAGTCCCCGCACCCGGACATGGGTCCGCTCCAGGGCGGCCTCCGCTGCGGGGAGGACTTTCTCCGGTGCAAAGCCGCTCTTGGCAGCCTCCCGGCCGATGTTCACCTCCAGCAGGATGTCCTGCACCAGCCCCCGGGCCGCGGCCACTTTCTCGATCTCGTCCAGCAGCTCCAGAGAGCCCACGGACTGGATCAGGGCCACATGGCCCACCACCTGCTTGACTTTGTTGCGCTGCAGGTGGCCGATGAAGTGCAGGGGGGCGCCGTCGTAGGCGTGCTGCTCCAGCTTCTGTACCATCTCCTGCACCCGGTTCTCCCCCAGGGCGTCGATGCCGGCTGCCACGGCCTCCCGGCAGGCGGCGGCATCGTTCATCTTGCTGGCGCCCACCAGCAGGATCTCCTTCGGGTCCCGGCCGGCCTCCCGGGCCGCCGCGGCCATGTTCGCCCGGATCCGGGCAATGTTCTCCGCAATTGTCATCAGCGTTCCAATACTCCTTTCCAGCGGCCGCCCTGCGGCCATCTCTCTGTCAGCTGCCAATCACCTTTCCATCATACAGGTCATAGGCGGTGATGATCACCTCGTCCCCCGCCCGGAGGCGAATCTGCTCCTGGGTCTTGCTGACCTCCTCTGCCGTGTCCAGCGTGGAGCGCACCAGGGCGAAGTCATCTCCGCTGTACAGCACGTCCACCGGCTTGAAGCGGGCCTTCATGCCCACCATGCAGTAGACGCCGGTCTCGCTCACCACGGACTCGTTCCCGTCCTCGTCCGTAACCGTTCGCTCCCGCACCCGCAGGGCCTCCTTGGGCACTCGGATGCCCGTGGTGGTCTGCCGAATAACCTCGGCGCTCTGCTGGCGCAGCAGCGTCAGCTCTGATAAATAGGTGTCCCCCTGGAACACCGCCACCACCCGGCCGCCTTCCGCCTCGCTGATATGGGTCAGCTTCACGCTCAAGTCCCGGCCCACGCCCTTGGCAAAGCGCAGCTTCAGTCTCCCGCTCTCCTGCAGGGTCTGGGCCTCGCTCTCCTCCAGGGCCGTCACATAGTACCAGGTGTCCCCCAGCACCAGTTTGCCCACCCGGTTGGAGCGCAGGGACTCGTCCGGCTCCAGGGCCGCCAGGGTCCTGGGCGTCAGCGTCTCCAGGCTCTCCGGCGTTAGAATGTTCTCATATCCGTCCACCACGGCGGAATAGAGCCCCGCCTGCGGCGCGGTGATCTGCCGGACAGAGCTTCCCGCCTGGGCCCGCAGGCTGCTCAACTGGCTCTGGAGCTCCGCCATCTGGGCGGACAGGTCCTCCGTATCGGAATACGTGTAGTCCCGCTTCATCACCAGGCTCCGCAGCTCGGCTCCGCAGTCCTCCGCCGTGTCCAGCCGGTCCGCCGCCAGAGCGCCCCGGTAGTCGCGGATCGTCTGGAGGATCTGGGCGTCCAGTCGCAGAGAGACCTCCGCCCCCAGCGCCGCCTCCTCCGCGTACTGCAACTGTTCGATCTGGGTATGGAGGGATTGGATCTCCTTCTGGCGGTCCAGCGTCGCCTGGTCCGCGTAGACCAGCGCCACCACGCCGCCGTCGCTGATCCGCTCGCCCTCCGCCCGCTGCAGCTGCAGCAGGCCGCTGGTGTCGTCCGTCAGGATCGCCTCGTCCCGCACCACATAGCCGGACAGCACCGTGGACATCTCCACCTGATACTGGTAGGCGATGGTGGTGGTCAGCGGGTCGCCGAAATAGCGCACCGCCTGAATCGAGAAATAGGCCAGCACGCCCAGCGTGACCGCTGCCAGCAAAAGTTTTGTGCCAAGGGTTTTCTCTTTCATGGTTACCTCTTTGTCTCTGTCCGCGAAGCCTTCCCGGCCCCATGCAGGACCCTCTGCGGAGGCGCAGACCTCCACAACCTCCAGCTCCACCGCCGGACGCACCGGCGCGATGGCGGAGGTCGTGTGCTTGAAATGATTTTCTGCCCGCCAGTTCTCATTTCCCCAGGCACGGCGGGCTTTGCCCGCCGTGCTCAAGGTTTTGGTCCGCAAAACGTGATCCCGGCCTAAGTGCCGCCCTTTAGGCGGCGGGCCTCAAAACGGGTCCGCAGGCCGCTCATGCGCCCGCGACGGCCGGTTCCTCACCCTCCAGATCCACCGGCCGCACCGGCGCGATGGTGGAGATCGCGTGTTTGTAAATGATCTGCTGCCGGCCGTCGCTGTCCAGCACCACCACAAAGGCGTCAAACCCCGCGATGGTGCCCCGCATCTGGAAGCCGTTCATCAGAAACATGGTGACGGGCAGCTTGTCCCGTCTGGCCCGGAGGAGAAACAGGTCCTGTAAATTCGCTTTTGTCTGCATATATGTCCGCTCCTTTTTTCTGTATGAGTCGGACGATTTCCCTGTCTCCCGTCCGCTCACCGCTAGAATACGCCAGCGGCGGCCAGGATTTCCGTCGAAACCTGGAGGGCCCGGGCAAAATCCCGGTCTTTTTCCCACCAGATCCAGTGAATGTCCGGATTTCGCCGCAGCCAAGTCAGCTGGCGCTTGGCGTATTGCCGGGAGCGGAGCTTCACCTCCGCCACGGCCTCCTCCACCGTGGCGGTGCCGTCCAGAACCCCCAGGAACTCCTTGTATCCGATGGCCTGGAGAGCCGTGGCCTCCCGGGGCAGGCCGCTTTCCAGCAGCTGCCCCACCTCCTCCAGCAGGCCCGCCGCCACCATGGCGTCCACCCGGCGGTCGATCAGGGTCTTCATGTCCGCCCGGTCCCGGAACTGGAGGCCGATCCACACGGCGTCGTACCGGGGCGGCAGGTCCCTTGTCTCCGCGTTGTGGGCGGAGATGGTCTTTCCCGTCTCCCGGTAGACCTCCAGCGCCCGGAGGATGCGCTTCTCATCCGCCGGATGGAGGCGTTCCGCCGCCTCCGGGTCCACCTGCCGCAGCTCCTCCAGAAGCGGGCCGATGCCCTCCCGGGCCAGCTGGGCCTGGAGCTCCCTGCGGACAGCGCCGCCGGCGTGGCCGCCGGCGAAGGTCCGGCCCTGCACCACCGCATCCAGCCACAGCCCGGTGCCGCCCACCAGGATGGGCCGCTTTCCCCGCCGCAGAATGTCGTCCACGATGGGGACGGCCGCCCGGGCGTACCGGGCGGCGGACCACTGTTCCGCCGGGTCTGCCACGGCAATCATGTGATGGGGCACGCCCTCCATCTCCTCGGCGGTGGGGGCGGCGGTGCCGATGGTCATGCCCTTGTAAATCTGCATGGAGTCGGCGGAAACCACTTCCCCGTCATACCGCTTTGCCAGCAGGACACCCAGCTTCGTTTTGCCGCAGGCCGTCGGCCCCACCACACAGATGATCTTCTCAGCCATCGCCGTCTCTCCTCTCGCCTGTCAAGGCTGTTCCGCTTCTGATGCATCGATATACTCACTGTATACGATCCGCTCCCGGATGTAAAGGGGGCCCTCCGCAAGCGGACAGCAGAAGCACCAGTGCCAGCGCAGCCGGCAATCTCCCCCTTACGGCAGCCGCCTCCTTTTCAGAAGTCCTCCGCCAGCCTGCGTGCCTTCTCACAGGCCTCCGTCAAAATCTCCTCCGTCTTGGCGGGATCCAGGTCCAGTCCGCCGGCAAACACATAGCTGAACGCCGGGATGCCGAACATGGCGCACAGCTGCTTCCAGTACAGAACACCCAGACTCTCGGGCTGCTCCAGATCCCCGCCGGAGGTGAGATAAGCCAGCTTCTCTGCCCGGCAATCCCCGTGGCAGCCGTCGGCCTCGTAGTGATAGGTCAGGCCATTGGCGGAGATGTACTCAATATACGTCCGCAGGGCCGCCGGGAAGGTCAGGTCCCAGAAGGGTGCCGCCACCACCACCCGGTCCGCGGCCCGGAACTGGCGGGCCAGATCATACACCGGCGCATCGAAGCACCGGATCCCCGCCAGGGCGTCCCGGTCGTTCAGCATCTCCGGCGCAAAGGGCTTCAGCGCCAGCAGGGCCTCTGGTTCCACAGTCTCCACCTCGGCCTCCGGATGCCTGGCCTGCCATGCGTCCAAAAACGATCTCGCCAGCACCAGGGTGCGGGATTCCTCCCCTCGCTGGCTGATGCAGCCGTTGACAAACAGCAGTTTCATGCAAATCACTCCTTCTCCTCCAAAAGGGTGGTAATGATGGGCTTCCCCTCCCGGTCCAGCAGGGGCGTCATCCCGCCGGCATGGCCGGTGGAATGCCACAGGTAGTTGACCCCGGTCTCCCGGTCCACCCAGACAGAGTTTTCCTCAAAGCCGGTGCTCTCCACACTGGTCCGCACAAACCGTTTTTCCTTTTTTGCCATATAGGAAACCTCCTGAAAAATTCGTCACTCCCATCTCCGCCAGGAAAAAGGGCTGGGGAAAACCCTGCGGTTTTTCCCAGTTCGTTCGCCGCGGGCGAACAAAGAAATCTCAATCATTTTCGGCAGGGCGTGTACCTGCCGAAAATCCGTTGACCTGTGCGCCTCGGGCGCACACACCAGTGACCGACGTCACTGGTGAGGGGGGACGCAGTCCCCCTTCGAAGTCTCACGCCCGCTTGAACATCTTCTCCAGCTCGTACTTCGTCAGCTTCACCGCCACCGGGCGGCCATGGGGGCAGTATTTGATCTCTCCGCTCTGTACCCGGTCCACCAGCACCCGCAGCTCCGCCGGATCGCTGACCCAGCCGCCCTTGATGGCCGCCTTGCAGGCCATGGTATGCAGCAGCGCCTCCCGCTTTTCATCCGGGGATCTTCCGGTCCGCAGGCGCTCGGCAAACTCCTCCAGAGTGGGCACCGTGTCGGCGGCGTCGATGTCCGCCGGCACCTCCCGCACCAGCAGGGCGCCGGCCCCGAAGTCCTCGCAGGCAAAACCGAACTGCTCCAGCAGGGGCAGGTTCTCCAGCAGCAGCGCCCCGTCCTCCCGGCTTAACTCCGCCGCGATGGGGGCCAGCAGCGTCTGTCGCATGGGGGGCTCCTGAGCATTTTTCAGCTTGTCAAAATTCATCCGCTCGTGGGCGGCGTGCTTGTCGATGAGCCAGACGCTGCCGTCCTCGCTCTCGCAGATGATATAGGTCCGCAGCACCTCTCCGGCAATCCGCCAGGGTGCCTCTTTCGTCTCCAGAACAGTCGTCTGGCCCGGTAGATCCTCCGTCAGCTTCAGCCGCTCCGGCGGGATGGCGGGCACAAAGGGGCGGGGAGCAGATTCCGGCGAGGTCGTCTTTTCTGCAGGGACGGACACTGGGGCAGAGGTCCAGGGGGCGGAGGGAGCCGTCCGCTCCGCCCGTGGGGCGGTCACGGAGACAGGCGGGCTGCCCAGCGCACCTTTGTTGCAGGAGGGTGCAGGCGGGCTGCTTTGCTGCGTGTCTGGCGGCGACGTCACAGAGGCGGGCGCCCTTCCCAGAGCGCCCTGGGCCGCGGACTCTGAGCGCTTGGTCTGGTAAAAAGAGGTCTGCCCGCTGTCCGCCACCCGGGCGGGCGCCCGCAGCTCGGTGTTCCAGGCGGGCCGGGCCGGAGCCGCGGGCTGGGGAGCGGGCTTTGCACCGCCCTGCCGGAACGTCTTGGCGTCCATGGTCTGGAAGAAGTCCTGCCGGGAGGCCGCCGGGAGCCGCGCCTCCTGCGCGGGAGCGGCGGCGGGAGCGCCGGTCTTGCCCAGGGCATCTAGCACCGTGTGGTAGACCGCGTCGAACACATCGTGCTCCCGGGCGAACTTCACTTGAGTCTTCGCGGGGTGGACGTTCACGTCCACCGCCGTCACCGGCAGGGTGACGGACAGGACGCAGCCGGGGAACTTACCCTTCATGATCTGGTTGCGGTAGCCCTCCTCCAGCGCCGCCGTCAGCAGCTGGGACTTGATGAACCGGCCGTTGACGAAGAACACCTGCATGGACCGGGAGCCCCGGCCCATCAGCGGCGCGGTGACAAAACCGGAGACCGTGATGTCCCCTCCGCTGCCGGACACCGGCACCAGCCCCCGGGCGAAGTCCCGGCCCAGGGCAGCGTAGACGGCGGAGTCCAGCTTTCCGTCACCGGGGGTCAGCAGGGCCTCCACCCCGTCCTTGATGAACTTGAAGGAGATGTCCGGATGGGACAGGGCCAGATGCTGCATGAGGCCGTTCACCGCCGCAGTCTCCGCACTGTCCTTGCGCATAAACTTCAGCCGGGCGGGGGTGTTGTAAAACAGGTCCCGGACCGTGATGGTGGTGCCCTCCGGCGCACCGGCGGGCTCCACTGCGCCGGGCACACCGCCCTCCAGATGGAGGGCGGCTCCCTCCGTCGTGCCGGTTTGGCGGGTGAGGATGTCCACCCGGCTGACGGCGGAGATGGCGGCCAGGGCCTCGCCCCGGAACCCCAGAGTACCGATCTTCCCCAGGTCCTCCTCCGTCCGCAGCTTGGAGGTGGCGTGGCGCAGGAAGGCGGTGGGGAGTTCCTCCGGCGCGATGCCGCAGCCGTTGTCCGTCACCCGGATCATGCCCATGCCGCCCCGGCGGATCTCCACCACCACGGCAGAGCTGCCGGCGTCGACGGCGTTTTCCACCAGCTCCTTCACCACGCTGGCGGGCCGCTCCACGACCTCACCGGCGGCGATCAGGTCCGCTACGTGGGACTCCAGTTGTTGAATGTGAGGCATATTGGTTTCCTTTCTAAGCTCAGAGCAGCAGCACGGCGACGATGGGAATGGTCACGATGGACGCCGCCGTGGTCAGGAAGGTGATCTGTGCCATGCACTCGGTGTCTCCGCCGTACTCCATGCTCAGCAGCGTCCCGTTCACTGCTACGGGCATGGCCATCTGGGTGACAGCGATCCCCAGCACCAGGGAGTCGATCCCCAGCGCCCGGAGGACCAGGCACAGGGCCACCGGCAGCAACAGCAGGCGGATGGCCGTCAGCAGCCACAGCTTGGGAGAGCGCAGCACCTGTCCGGCTGACATGCCCGCCAGCAGGGAGCCCACCACCAACAGGGACAGCGGCACGGTGATGTCTCCCACAAAGTCCAGCATCTCGCCCACCAGGGCCGGCGGCCGCAGCCGGGTCAGCGCCAGCACCAATCCCAGGACAGAGGCCACGATGCAGGGGGTGAACAGCTGCTTCCAGCGGAAGCGGGCGGCCCCTGCCAGCAGCAGCGGGCCCAGACTGTAAGACAAGAGATTGAAGGGCAGCGCCAGAATGGCGGCATAGAACAGTGCGCCGTCTCCAAACAGGGCCACCGCTACGGGATAGCCAATGAACCCCACGTTGGGGAAGGCCAGGGCATACCGCCACACGCCCTTCTGCCCCTGTGTGCCCGGCAGGAACCGGGGCACCACCAAGGCAAAGACCGCCTCCAGCAGGTAGAACACCACGCCAACCTCCAGGATGGAGAGGATGGTCCCCAGCTCCGGCAGCTCCTCGCCGGTGATCACCGCCGCCACGATCATGGCGGGCATGGTGATGTTCAGCAGCAGCTTGGAGACCTTCTGGTCCGCCTCCCCGCCCAGGTACCCCAGCCGGTTGGCCGCATAGCCCGCCGCAATGGCGAACAGGATGACCAGCATCTCGCCAAATACGTCCCAAAAATTCATCTGTCCCTTTCTCCCCTCATCATTCCGGAATTCGGTTCTTACGCCACAAGGGTCCAAGCGGAGAGGGCGTTGGCCGCCGCATGGAGACCGATGGACGTCCACAGGGTGCCGGTGCGGTCATAGACCCACGCCAGCACCAGCCCGGGCACCAGATACTGGAGCATCAGCAGGAAATACGTGATGTCCCGGTTCACCACCGCGAACTGCCACACATGCAGCAGGGCGAACAGCAGGCAGCTGACCAGGTATCCCACCGCCGCGCTCTTGCGCCGGAGATTCCCGAACACCAGTCCCCGGAAGAGCACCTCCTCCACAAAGGGCGCCAGGAAAATGACGATCAGCAGCGTCATGTGGGGCGCGTCCTCGATCTGGGCGGAGATGGTGGTGTCGTTCAGGTTGGTCTGGTTGGATACCACCAGTCTTGTCAGGCGGTACACCAGCTCGTTCAGGCCGTACAGGGCCACCAGTCCGATGGCCATGAACTTGCAGGCCCCGCCCAGGTTCTCTGCAAAGTGCCGGGAGGTCCGACCCAGAAAGCCGTGGAAAATGATGACCGTGGCGGCGAAGAGGATGTAGTAATACAGGATATTCTGCAATCCGGTGCTGATGGTCACTCCCAGCAGTCCGCCGATCAGGCGGAACAGCGGGGCTGTGACAAAGGGCAGCACCAGCAGGTAGATCACAAAGAGCACCGTGCCCGCGATCTGTTCCCCCGCCGACATATAGGCGGCGCTCTTTCTTCTTGGCATCTCGTTCCCTCCCGGTTTTCGTCCGGCTTCTGTTTCAGCTCGTTTTCCCCGGCGGGCGGATCCGCCGGGGTCTTCTTTTGATCCGCTGGGCTTGGGCGGCGCGTGTCCGCCCGCCGCCAGGCCCCTCATTTCCGCGGAATCCCCTGTCCCGGCCTGAAGGCCGCTCTCCGGGCGCCGTCAGCGCGTCCGGTCCCCCGCGGCAGAGGGCGCATCCCGCCGTGCCTGCCCGGCCGGGTGCTCAGTTGAGCTTCTGCTTCCACTCGTAGATCAGGCTCATCGCCTCAATGGGCGTCAGCGTGTCCGGCTGGCAGCGGCGGAGGGCGTCCAGCACCTCCCCCTCGCCGATGGCGGTGAGGGACACCTGGTCCTCCTCTTTCCGGGCCGCTACGTACTGAACGCCGTTCTCCTCCTCCAGCTCTTTCAGGACCGTTTTGGCCCGCTGGACCACCTTGTCCGGCAGCCCCGCCAGCTTGGCCACCTCGATGCCGTAGCTGCGGTCCGCCCCGCCGGGGAGGATCTTCCGCAGGAAGATGATGTCCTCCCCCCGGGTCTTGACGGCGATGTTGTAGTTGACCGTGCCGGGCAGGGTGTTCTCCAGCTCCGTCAGCTCGTGGTAGTGGGTGGCGAACAGGGTCTTGGCCCCCAGCAGCTTCTTGTCCGCGCAGTACTCCAGCACCGCCCGGGCGATGGACATGCCGTCAAAGGTGCTGGTGCCCCGGCCGATCTCGTCCAGAATCAGCAGAGAGTGCTTCGTGGCGTGGCGCAGAATGTCCGCCACCTCCGTCATCTCCACCATGAAGGTGGACTGGCCGGCGGACAGGTCATCGCTGGCGCCGATGCGGGTGAAGATCCGGTCCACCACACCGATGCGGGCGCTGGCCGCCGGGACGAAGGAGCCCATCTGGGCCATGAGGACGATCAGCGCCACCTGGCGCATGTAGGTGGACTTGCCCGCCATGTTGGGGCCGGTGATGATGGCCACCCGGTCCTCCTTCTCCCCCATGAAGGTGTCGTTGGGGACGAAGAGGCTGTCCTTGAGCATCTGCTCCACCACCGGATGGCGGCCGTCGTGGATCTCGGTGGCCCCAGACTCGTCCACCGTGGGGCGGCAGTAGTGGTTCCGCACCGCCACCGCCGCGAAGGACACCAGGGCGTCCACCTCCGCCACCGCGGCGGCAGTCCGCTGGATGCGGGCGCTCTGGGCGGAGATCTCCTGCCGCAGCGCCGTGAAGAGCTCATACTCCAATGCCACCACCCGGTCCGAGGCGGTGAGGATCTCGTGTTCCAAGTCCTTCAGCTCCTGGGTGATGTACCGCTCCCCGTTCACCAGGGTCTGCTTGCGGATGTAGGTGTCCGGCACCTGGTCCTTGAAGGAGTTGGACACCTCGATGTAATAGCCGAAGACCTTGTTGTAGCCGATCTTCAGGGTCCGGATGCCGGTGCGCTCCTTCTCCTTGGCCTCGATCTCCGCCAGGACGCCCTTGCCGCCGTTCATGATGTGCCGCAGGCGGTCCACCTCCTCGTGGTAGCCGTCCCGGATGAAGCCGCCCTCCCGGACGGAGAACGGCGGCTCGTCGCAGATGGCCGCGCCGATGTGTGCCCCGATCTCCGTCAGGTCGTCCAGCTCCCCGGCCAGCTCCGCCAGCCGTCCGCCGGAGAAGGCCGCCAGCTGGGCCCGGAGGGCGGGCAGCCGCTCGATGGCGGAGCGGAGGGACACCATGTCCCGTCCCCCGGCGGTGCCGTAGACGATGCGGCCGATGAGCCGCTCCATATCTCCCAGGCCCGTCAGGGCGGCGATGAGCTCCTCCCGCGCCATGGTGCTCTCCACCAGGGCGGCCACGGCGGCATTGCGCTTGGCGATGGCGGTGACGGACAGCAGCGGCCGCTCCAGCCAGCTGCGGAGCAGCCGCCCGCCCATGGGCGTCCTGGTCTTGTCCAGCACCCACAGGAGGGAGCCTCTCTTCTCCCGGTCCCGGAGGGTCTCCGTCAGCTCCAGGTTCCGCCGGGCGGTCAGGTCCAACTCCATAAACCGGCCCTGCTCGTAGTAGTCCAGGTCGTTGATGTGAGAGAGGTCCGTCTTCTGGGTCTCGTACAGGTAGTGCAGCAATCCCCCCAGGGCCATGGCCGCGGCCGGGTTGGTCCTGGGCAGGCGGTCAAACGCCTCCTCCCCGAACTGGCGGCGGATGTTTCGCTCCGCCTCCGCCAGGCGGAAGCGGCCCTCGCCGCCGTTTTCCACCCGGCAGCGGAACTTCTCCGTCAGGGCGTCGGTCAGGGCTTTTTCCGAGGCGGCCCCGTCGTTCACCACCGCCTCTGCCGGGGAAAAGCGGCCCAGCTCGTTGACGACGTGCTCCACCCGGTCCGGGCCGGAGAAGGCCGTCAGGTGGGTCTTGCCGGTGGAGATGTCGCAGAAGGCCGCGCCGGCGTTCTGGCTGTCGATGTAGATGCCGCAGAGGAAGTTGCTGGCCTTCTCCTCCAGGCAGGCGGCGTCAATCACCGTGCCGGGGGTCACCACCCGGATGATATCCCGCTTCACCAGCCCCTTGGCCGTTGCCGGGTCCTCCATCTGCTCACAGATGGCCACCTTGTAGCCCTTGGCGATGAGCCGGGCGATGTAGGCCTCACTGGCGTGGTAGGGGATGCCGCACATGGGCACCCGCTCCTCCTCGGGCTTGGCGTGCTTGCCGTGGTCCCGGGAGGTGAGGGTCAGGTCCAGCTCCCGGGAGGCCAGCTTCGCGTCGTCAGCGAACATCTCATAGAAGTCGCCCAGCCGGAAGAACAGGATGGAGTCCGGATTGTCCTTCTTGATCTCCAGGTACTGCTTCATCATGGGGGTGAGTTCGGCCAAAAGGGTCACCTCATTCTCTTTCTATCAAAGGATTTGGATTCGTTTTATGGGGGTGCGTCCCATGGGACGCGGGAAATCAGCCATGTGGATGGCTGGGCTGGGCAGGCCGCCGAACGGCGGCCACAGGGGTCTGGCTCCCGCCGGGGGGCATTGTCCATGCGGGATGCGCCCCCCATTTTCTTTTTGAGACATCAAAAAGAAAATGCGCCGCGCCCGGTGGAAAAGAAAAAATGTCTCGGCGGGTCGGTCTGCGCAGGCGCAGACCTCCTGCCGCCGGCGGGGGAAGGTTGGCAATCCCGCGCGGCGGTCAGAGACGGAAACGCCCGGCCCTTGGGGAAACCTTCAGCCCGGGGAAGTCTGGGATACACGCTGCGCTGATTTTCGCTGCCGCTGGCCGGTGGTTGATGAAAGCCTCCGCAGCGGGCCGATGAGGGCATCGGCCTCTACAACCGCCCGGGCAGCGCGTAGCGAAGCGGAACGCGCGGAAAGAGAAGCTGGTCAAATGCGTTCTTGCACCCCGACAACTTCCGCACCATCCGCCACGGGACGGCAGTCGGGGAAATCGCAGAAGAGCATAGCGTGCCCGAAGGCAAGGCCAAATCGGAGCAGGCACTGGTACGCCGACCCCCGTACGCGCGGAGGGCCACTGCACCGGAGCGCGCCCGGCGCCTTTTTCTCTTACACCGGGCGCGGCGCGTTCTCTTTTTGGCGCAACCAAAAAGAGAATGGGGGGCGCATTGCCCAGCTGGCACCCCAGCTGAATCCCCCGGGCGGTTGATAACCGCCCCTACGGTCCTGCAGGGGTCCGGCGGAAATCCGGCGGGCGGACACACAGTTCCGCCCCTACCGCTCCCGGCAGACCAGCTCATCCAGCGACAGGCCGTAGAAATCCGCCAGGGCAATCAGTGTGGACAGGGTCGGTTCCCGCTCTCCACGCTCATACGTCTGATAGGCCCGCCAACCGATGCCGATGATTTTTGCCAGCTCGGTTTGTTTCAGGCCCCTTTGCTTTCTCAGTTGAAGAAGGTGTTCTGCAAACGTCATAATTCCTCTTCCGCTCTTGACAGACACAAATATGTCTGCTATGATACGTACTATAAAAGACACAATCGTGTCTGTCAAACAAATTCAGGAGTGATCCCCTATGTCCGATTACATCGACATCCTGCTCACCGCCCTGGAGGACGAGCTGTACCCCTCTCTGGGCAAGGACTACTTCCTCCCCCTCCAGCAGGCGAACGACGCCTTGACCGCGCTTTCCGCCACCCTCACCGATCAGCAGCGTGCGCTGCTGGATTCCTATGAGGACGCCTCCGCCGCCGCAGGCAGCGCCTATCAGGACGCCTACGCCCGCAGGGCCTTCCTCCTCGCGCGGGAGGTCTACCGTTAAACGGCCTCGCCGTACAGCGCCCAGGTGTTGCTGCCGGTGACGGCCACATCCGCGAACTGCCCGATCAGGGCCTTGTCCCCTTTCAGCCGCACCAGACGGTTGCCCTCCGTCCGGGAGGTCAGGGGGTACTCCGGGTCGTCGCTCTCGCCGTCCACCAGCACCCGCACCGTTTTGCCCACATAGGCGGCGTGGAGCTTGGCGGACATATTGTTCTGGACCTCCAGGAGCCTGTCAAACCACTTCTGCTTCTCCGCCCGGGTGGCCGGGTCCGGCATGGCCGCGGCCTTGGTGCCGGGGCGGGGGGAGTAGATGAAGGTGAACAGGGCGTCAAACCCCACCTCCTCCACCAGAGACACGGTGTCCATGGCCTCCGCCTCCGTCTCGCCGGGGAAGCCGATGATGACGTCGGAGGTCAATACCAGCCCGGGCATGACCCGCTTGGCGTAGTTCACCAGATCCAGGTACTGCTGCCGGGTGTAGCGGCGGTTCATCTCTTTCAGGACCCGGTCGTTGCCGGACTGGAAGGGCAGGTGCAGCTGCTTGGCCACATGAGAGCTTGCGGCCATCACGTCAAACAGCCGGGGCGTGGCGTCCTTGGGGTGGCTGGACATGAAGCGGATGAGATATTCCCCCGGGATCCGGTCGATGTCCGCCAGCAGGTCCGGGAAGTGGTAATCCAAATCCAGATCGTTGCCGTAGGAGTTCACGTTCTGGCCCAGCAGGGTGATGTCCTTGTACCCCGCCTCCACCAGCTGCCGGACCTCCGCCAGCACGGCCTGGGGGTCCCGGCTCCGCTCCCGGCCCCGGACATAGGGCACGATGCAGTAGGAGCAGAAGTTGTTGCATCCGTACATGATGGAGACCCAGGCCTTCACGCCCTTCTCCCGCACCACGGGGATGCCCTCGGCAATGGTGCCGTGCTCGTCCTGGACGGAAAAGACCCGCTTCTTCGTCTCATACACCTGCCACAAAAGCTCCGGGAACTTCCACAGGGCCTGGGGGCCGAACACCAGATCCACGTGGGGATAGGACTTTTTGATCCGCTCCGACACCCGGGGCTCCTGGGCCATGCAGCCGCACAGGCAGATCACCTGCTCCGGATTCTCCTTCTTGGTGTGGGTCAGGGCGCCCAGGTTGCCGAACACCCGGTCCTCCGCGTGCTCCCGGATGGCGCAGGTGTTCAGGAGCACCAGATCGGCCTCCTTCGGGTCCTGGGTGAGGGTGAAGCCGCTTGCCTCCAGCATCCCCATGAGCTTCTGTCCGTCCGCCACATTCTGCTGGCAGCCGAAGGTGTCCACACAGGCCGCGGGGTGAGCCTCCCGGGCGGCGAACAGGCCGCGGATCTTCTCCTCAAACTCCCGCTGGCGGTCCAGGTCCGCCTGGGGGATCAATACGTTTTCGCGTTCCAAATCAGTTCCTCCAAATGCAGATACTTTAACTAAAATATCATAGCACACCAGAAAACAAAGCACAAGCAGAAACCTCCGGCAGGCAGACAGCGGCCCCGCCGGGAAGTTCCCGGCGGGGCCGCTGTTGTGTCACAGGTCTGCCAGAAGATCCGGCAGGTCCGCGGGGCGGGCGGCCACGGCGTCCGCCGCCGCCAAATCCACGGACGGGGCGCCGCCCCAGGCGGCGGCCACGCAGACCACCTCCGCCGCCCGGCCCATGGCCCGCAGGGCCGCCTGGGCATTGCGGCCGAAGGCGATGTCCCCGGCGTGGTCCCCGATGTAGGCGAAGCGCCCCTCCCGAAGCCCCAGCCGGTCCAGGCAGGCCAGGAAGGCGGCGGGGTCCGGCTTCTGACGGGCGAAGTCCACGTCCGCGTGGCCCACCACGGCGGCAAAGCAGTCCGCCGCGCCGTGGGCGGCCAGGGCGGCGCGGATGTTGCCGCTGTCGTTCTGGGAGCAGATGCCCATGGGGGCCAGGGCGGCCAGACGGGGCAGAACCTCCAAAAGCCCGCCGAAGAGGGGCGGCAGGGTCCGGTCCGCCAGCTGGCAGGGGCCCCACAGGGCCCCCGCCTCGTCCAGCCGGTCCGCCGGGACGCGGAGGGCGTGCTGGTACAGCTCCCGCCAGTTGCGCCAGCGGTAGTTGGCGGCCTGATAGGCGGCCAGGGAGGAAAGCGCCTCCGGCAGCGGGTCCAGCAGGGCCGGGTCCAGGCGGCCAAGGACGGCCCTGGTGACGGCGATGTTCTTCACCGGCGTGTTGGCCAGGGTGCCGTCGTAGTCCCAGAGAATGGCTGTGAACATGGGTGCCCTCCTTCTATCGCTTGTCTGTGCGGCCCGCTAAATAGTCCAAGCTGACCTTGTAGTAATCTGCCAATTTGAAAAAGACTTCCAGCGGTATCTTGATCTTTCCGTTTTCGTAGTCTGAGTAGGTGTTCTGTTTCACACCGAGATACTCCGCGATCACTTTCTGCGGTGTGTCCGAATCCTCTCGCAGTTCCTTGACTCTCCTCAAATACATGATGCCATCACCTCAAGCGATAACATACCGCATCGGTGAAAGCGATATTGACTTATATCGGTGTAGCCGATATAATTTTCATGAGGTGATAAAAATGGCTCTATATGAGAAACGGGATGACGTGTATTGCGGCTCCTGCGGCCACTTTACCCGGCACTACATCTGGCGGGACGGGCGGCAGGCCCGGAACGCCCCCAACGGGTGCTTTCTGCCCCTGAGCCTGGGCCACTGCGCCCATCCCCGCATGAAGGACCGGCGGGAGGACCAGTCCTGCCCCCTGTGGATCCCCCGCACCCCGGACCAGGACCCGCCGGACACCCGGCTGCCGGGTGCAAACGCGCCGGACCGCTGAGAGCGGCCCGGCGTTGTTCTATCCTCGGTTCTCCAGCTTCCGCAGCTGGGTCTGGAACGCCTCCGGCAGGTCGCACCACAGCTCCACCAGCCCCCCGGTCCGGGGGTGGAGAAACCGCAGCCCCACCGCATGAAGGCACTGCCCCTGGAGGCCCGGCACGGGCTTTTTCGCCCCGTACACCGTGTCCCCCAGAATGGGGTGGCCGATGTGCGCCATGTGGACCCGGATCTGGTGGGTGCGCCCGGTCTCCAGTCGGCACTCCACATACGTATAGCCGGGGAACCGCTCCAGCACGGACCAGTGGGTCACCGCGCTCCGGCCGCCCGCCACCACCGCCATCTTCTTCCGGTCCGCCGGGTGGCGGCCGATGGGGGCGTCCACCGTGCCGCTGTCCTCCCGGAGATTCCCGATCACGATGCAGCGGTAAATCCGGGCCAGGGTGTGGTCCTGAAGCTGGGCGGAGAGCTTCTGGTGGGCAGCATCGTTTTTCGCCGCGATGATGAGGCCGGAGGTGTCCCGGTCGATCCGGTGGACGATGCCGGGCCGCAGCTCCCCTCCGATGCCGGAGAGGGAGTCCCCGCAGTGGTGGAGCAGGGCGTTGACCAGCGTGCCGTCCGGGTGGCCGGGGGCCGGGTGGACCACCAGCCCCTTGGGCTTGTTCACCACGATCACGTCGCTGTCCTCGTACACCACATCCAGGGGGATGTCCTGGGGCGCCACGTCCACCGGCTCCGGGTCCGGCAGGGTAACGGACACGGCCTCTCCCCCGCCCAGGCGGTAGTTTTTCGCCAGGGGCTTTCCGGCAGCGGTGACCCGCCCCTCCTCGCACAGCCGGGCGGCGGCGGAGCGGGTCACATCCGGCAGCTGTCCGGCCAGCCAGGCGTCCAGCCGGGTGCCGGTGTCCTCAGGATTCACTTGGAGCGTCCGCGTCTCCATGGGCCTTGCCTCTCTTGTCGTATTTCTCGTAGAACCATAGGTAATAGATTACCGCCAGCACGGCGCCGCACACCACGCAGATGTCCGCCACGTTGAACACCGGGTAGGAGGGCCAGAACTCCAGGTGGAACATGTCCACCACGTACCCCAGCCGCACCCGGTCGATGATGTTCCCCACGCCGCCGGACAGAATCAGGAATCCCGCCGCCACCCCCAGGGGGTGCCGGACGATCCGGCGGAGCAGGACCACCGCCACCGCGATCACAATGACGGAGGTGACCGCCACCAGCAGCCAGCGCATACCGGAGAAGCTGGACCAGGCCGCCCCGTAGTTGTGGACGGTCCGCAGCTCTACCAGCCCGGGCAGAAAGGGCTGGGCCTCCCCCAGGGGGATGTTGACGGTGACATAGTGCTTCACCCACTGGTCCAGGCCCAGCAGGGCCAGGGACAGCGCGGCGCAAAGGGCATACAGCATAGTTTTCTCCTCAAATCAGATAGGTTTTCACCACCGGCACCCGCCGGAGGACCAGCCATACCAGAAAGCCGCCCCCGAAGGCCGCGGCCGCCAGCACCGGCACGCCCCAGACGGGCGGCAGCGTCCCGGCGGAGAGGCCCCTGCCCGCCAGGAAGTCCAGGAAGAACAGGTGCGTCAAGTAGATGCAGAAGGACGCCTTGGAGACGGTCTCCGCCACAGGCCAGCGGTCCCGGTCCTGCCACCGGGCGGCGCAGAAGCCGTACAGCCCCGCCGCCTGCAAACAGACGCCGGGGGCGCTCCCCTGGAGGAACACCTGATACAGCGCCCCGGTTTTGACGGAGGCCGCCAGCGTCAGGCCGAAGGTCAGCGCCGTGCCCGCCAAATACAGCCAGACAAAGGTCCGGGGCCTGTGGCGGGGCGCCTCCTGAGTCAGAACATCGCCCAGCACACCATAGCCCACGGCGCACCAGGTCAGGTTGATGGGGTACTGGGCAGGGATGCCGCCGACGAGGGACAGGGGCGGGAAGAATTTCAGCGTGGGGGCCAGACACCCCAGCACGAACCAGATCCCCAGAGCGTAGTTCAGCAGCCGCCGGTCCGCCGCCGCCACAAGGCGGCGGGTCAGGGGCAGCACCGCGTACACCAGCAGAATGATGTGGAGGTAATAGAGATGGTTCTTGTGATGGAACAGCACCAGATTCAGCGCCGCCTGCCGGAGGGCCGTCCGCTCCAGCACGCCCGCAGCGCGCCAGCCCCGCAGCAGCTCCACACCCTCATAGGCTGCGGCCCAGAAAAGCAGGGCCGCCAGGATGCGGGGGATGTACTTCGTCCACACCCGCCGGACGGTGACCTCCTTTTCCGGCGGCAGCAGCAGCGCGCCGCTGCACAGGAAGAACACCGGCACCGCGCTGCGCAGCAGGCAGTTCCAGAACAGGGCGGAGGTCCACCCAAAGGACCCCGGCGCTCCCGCAAAGCCCCCGGCGGCGGAGGCATGGATCAGCAGCGTGCCGAAGATCGCCGCCGTCTTGGCCGCGTCCACCGGCACGCTGCGGCGCTGTGTCAGCGTCTGCATCCGACCATCTCCCTCATTGGACAGATCGAGCTTGCCGACAACAGTGTACACGGTTTGGCAGAAAAAAGCAACCGCCGCTTCACGCCCTCCTGCGGCGCCGCCACAGGAGCCAGATAACGCCGGAGAGGGCCGTCAGCGCCCCGCCCGCCGCCAGGGACAGCCAGAAGCGCCCGCTCCCCGGCTGCCACAGCGCGCCGCCCAGCACGGTGGCGCAGGCAATCCGGGGCAGGCCGCCCAGCAGCCCGGCGGAGAGATACGTGCCGTAGGGCGTGCCGGAGGCCCCCAGATAGAGGCTCACCACATCCCCCGGCGATGCCCCCGCCAGCCGCAGCAGAAAGACGGACAGCCACGGGTTCTCCGCCTGGGCCCGGCAGACGCCCGCCACCCGGGGAATCCGCTCCGCCAGGGCCTCCAGTCCCCCCTGCTCCCGCCGCCCCAGGAAAAAGGGGATGGTCTGGGCCACCCCGGTGCCGCAGAGGTTCACCGCCAGCGCCAGGGGGAACGGGAACAGCAGTCCCCCCGCCGCCGTGAGGGCGGACATGGGAAAGCAGACGGAGAGGCTCTTGAGGGCGTACAGCCCCACCAGGAACGACGCCGCCAGAACCGTCTGCCGGGGGGAAAAGGCGGCGATGGCCTCCGCCGTCAGCTGGTGGCGGAACGGCCAGAGGGCGGCGGCGCCCGCTGCCAGCACCAGCAGCGGCGCCCCGTACCGCCAGACATGAAAGGCATGTTTTTCCATGGCCGTCCTCCCGCCCGCGTCAGATAGGGCTAGTATATGCGGCGGGCGGAAAAAGACGAAGAGGCAGCCGGAAATCCGGCTGCCTCTTTCTGCAAATAGTGACAGAATTCCCCTGGCGGTCATACAAAGGGTTCGTCCTGGGGCAGGACGTCCGTGGAAAGTCCGGACTCCCCAGTGGTCCCGGTGCCGGTCTGCCCTTCCGCTGTCTGCTGGCCGTCCTGCTCCGGCGTCTGGATGGTCCAGCCATTATCCGGCGTCGTGGGTTCTGTAGGCTCTGCGGGGACATCAGGGTCCTGGGGCTCCGTGGGCTCCACCGGCGTGGTGGGCTCGGTGGTGTCCGTTGGTATCTGGGCGCCGCCGTCGGCGGGCTCTACCGCCGGGCCCCGGAGGATCACCTTATTGCGGGACTTGTAGTCGCTGGTGGCCTCGTAAGTGGAGGAGATCAGCTTGCCGTTGGCGTCGTAGACATTGCGGTATGTCCGGTACTTGTACCCGGTGTAGGGCGTGGTCTTGACCTTCTCCGTGCCCGGCGCCAGGGTGGGGTCGTCCTCATACACCGTCTCATAGGGCGTGGTGGAGAGGTGCTCGTTGGTCATCTTCACGCTGGTGCCGTCCACATTGGTGCCCAGGATCCGGACCGTCAGGTAATTGTTTTCATAGATGGTGACGATCTTGATGGGGTACAGGGAGTTGTTGGTGAACTTGTAGTCCGGCCCGCCCCAGGACACCGTGGCGTCCATGCCCGCGGTGATATAGGCGGGGACGTAGCGGTGGGCGTACCGCTCCGTGATCTCCAGGTTGGACCGCAGGCAGGCCAGGTACAGCGTGGAGGAAGTCTGGCAGATGCCGCCGCCGATCTCGTCCACCGTCTCCCCCTGGACATAGGCGGGAGCCGCCTGATAGCCCCGGGCGGCGGTCCGCTGGCCCACCACGTCATTGTAGGAGAACACGTCGCCGCTGTTCATCACATACTCGTTGATGGATGCGGCGGACAGCTTCACATTGGACCGGCGGGCGGATGTGCCGCCCACATGGGTGCGGGCCTCGCCCAGCACGTCCCGGAACAGCACCTGCTCCAGCTCCTCCGCCGTGACGGCGGGCAGCTCCACCTGGGCGGGGACGGTGACCGTCTCGCCGGGCGCGGCCGCGTCCAGCAGCCGCTGGGCCTCGTCCACATCGAAGTCCGCTCCGGCCTCCTCCGGTACGATGGCGCCCGTCTCCTTGTCATAGGAGGCGTTCTTCACCACGCCGGAGCAATCGTCGTAGATCTCCTGGGCGGTGAGGGTCTTGGCGGGAAGGATCCGAGCGTTGTTCACAAACACGCTGGCCGCCGCGCCATTGCCGCTGCCAGTCCATCTTTCCTGTGCAGTCCGCGCAAGATCTGCGGCGGACACGGACAGTCCGTTCAGGGCTTTTGTGATTTCGACGGCATCCTCCGTCACCTCGTAGGAGGCGTCCTGGGCCTCCCGGGAGAACTGCTCACTGAGCTGTTCCATTTTTACCTGGAAGATATCCTCCTCCGGCTCCAGCACGACGCCCAGTTGTCCATCTGCTCCGACCAGGCAGGCAAGATACTCCCAGCCCTTGACAAAAAAGCTGCTCCGGCCCTGCACGGCATCAAATGCGGATTGGGCACTGACCTCATAGTCCAGTTCCTCTGTGATGCCCAGCTCCCGATAGGTGCATACGGCGTCGGGGTCTGCGCCGTACAGCATATCTCCCTCCGGCGCGGATTCCCCATCCCCGGTCTCATCGGCCAGCGGTAAATAAAACTCTACGGTTTCCTCCGGAATCTCCTGCCGCAGCCGCTCCGCGGCCTGCTCCGCTGTGAGGCCTGCCACGTCCACACCATTGATGGTGGTGTTAGGGTAAAATATATCCAGGGAATTGGCATAGGCGCACAGGCCCACATAGGCGGCAAGCAATACCGCCACAATAACTCCTATGATAATTATCGGCTTTTTGCCGCCGGTTTTCAGCCGCTTCGGCGCGGTGGCTTCGTTCGTATTCGGTTCCATGAAGCCCCTCCTGTTGTTCTGTCGGATCGCCCAGACAAGCCGTGCTGTCCTAGCTTATGCATTCAGGATTTTATTTTAGCACGTTTTTTCTGGAAAATGGATTACAATCCCGTAACAATCAGAAGTTTCAGGCCTCTTTCCGACGCTGTTTCGGAATGCGGAGCGTCAGAACGATTTCGTCCTCTGTCTCCTCCCGCTCCGTCCGGGCGTCCACACCTGCGTCCCGAATCAGCCGCAGCCCCCGGTCCACACTGTTCAAAAACAATCGCACGTCCTTGATGATGTACGTCCGCCGTCCTGCGGGCGGCGCGGTCTGGAGGGCTGCCAGCCGCCGCTCTACATACTGCTCCGTCTGGGCCACATTCCAGTGCTTCGCCGCCGCCTGGCGCAGGGCGGTCAGCCGCTCGCCCTCGTCCTCCAGCCGCAGCAGGCAGCGGGCGTGACGCTCCGTCAATCCGTGTTCCACCAGCAGCGCCCGGCAGGCCGGGGACAGCCGCAGCAGCCGCAGCTTGTTGGCCAGAGCCGAGGGGGACATGCCCAGCTGGGCCGCCACCGCCTCCTGGGTCATGCCCGTCTGGTGGAGAAAGGCGGCGATGGCCTCCGCCTCCTCCAGGTAATGCAGATCCTTGCGCTGCAAATTCTCCACAAGGGCCAGCAGGGCGGAGGCCCGCCCGTCCACCTCCGCCTCCAGGCAGGGGACGGTCTCCAGACCCGCCAGCACGGCTGCCCGCAGCCGCCGCTCCCCCGCCACCAGCTCCCAGCCCGCCGCGGTCCGCCGCACCGTCAGGGGCTGGAGGATACCGTGGCGGCGGATGGATTCCGCCAACTCCCGGAGCCCCGTCTCCTCAAAGGTCCGCCGGGGCTGCATGGGATTGGGGCGGATTTCCGCCGCCGGGAGCCACAGCACCTTCCGTTCCGGCCTGTCCATGGGACCACCTCCGTTTCATTTCCTTTATTTTACAGGTCCTGTTCCAAAAAGGCAGGGGGAATCTGTCGAGGCGTCCCCCACTCCGCAGGAAAAGCGGCCGCCCAATGGGCGGCCGCCATGCGAACACTGCATATTCCATTACCGGGACGGTTCCTCCGCCAGGCGCGCTTCGTAGGCCGCCTGATCCGCCCGGCCGGGCCTGGTGGCCCGCAGGGCCTTCACGATCAGGGCCGTGGTGGCCTGGAGGAACACCGGAGAAAAGGCCACCGGAAACAGCACGTCTCCGGGGAAATAGGCCTCGGCCAGCACCGCCCCAGCGCTGATGTTCCGCATCCCGGCGTTGAGGGCGACAGTCTGCACTGTGGGGAAGTCCAGCTTCAACAGCCGCCCCGCCCAATACCCCAGGAAAAAGCCCAACAGGCACAGGAAGAACACCACGATCATCACCCGCACCAGGGTCGGTGTCAGGTTCCGGAGGAAGGGCGCGCAGCCGGTGGCATTGGCCGTGATGATGAGCAGCAGGGCCGCCTTGGCGGGCAGGGACAGCTTCGGCTTCAGCGTGACCGCCACGGCACCCTTTGTCAGCTGGTACAGCACCATGGCTACCAGAGCCGGAAGCGCCACCATCAGCAGCAGGTCCCGCATCATGCCCCAGGTGTCCAGCTCCACCACCGAGCCCACCAGCAGCTTCATGGTCAGGGGGATCACCACCGGGGAGAGGAGTGTATCCAGCAGCACCACCGAGAGGCACAGGGCGGTATTGCCCCGACTCATGCCCACCCACATGAGGGACGCCACACCGGTGGGCACTGCATACTCCAGCACCAGCCCGATGGTAAACAGCGGCGCGTCCGGAAAGCACAGCGTCCCCAGGCCCAGGGTAATGAGGGGCATCACCACGTGGAGCAGGCCGAAAATCACCGCCACCGGCAGAGGGTGGCGGACCACCTGCGCCAGCTCCCGGAAGCCGCCGCCCAGGCTGTTGGAAAAAGTCATGAAGGCGAACAGCCCTACCGTCACCCCGTTCAGGTGGGAGAGCACCTCCGGAAAGGCAATACCCAGCGCCACACAGCAGAGCACCACCGGCGCCATGTGTCCGCCCAGGAAGCCATCCAGGCGGCCGAGCGTTTTCAAATCCGATCCCCTCTTTTCTAGTTCCTGTTCAGCGGCAGAGATAGGAAAACCAGCCCTCAGCGCTCCGTGTCTCCAGGATCTCCCAGCCGTTTTCCCGCAGGCGGTCCGCCACCTCCTGCGCCCGGTCGTCGATGATGCCGGAGCAGAGGAACAGTCCGCCCGGAGCCAGCATGGGCCGCACCAGCGGAGAAAGGCCGATGATGACGTCCGCCACGATATTAGCCACCACCATCTGCCAGCCGCCGCCCAGATCCGCCCGCAGAACCGCGTCCCCCAGTACATCTCCGATCCGGACGGTGTAGGTGTCCTGCCCGATGCCGTTGAGGGCGGCGTTCTCATAGGCTACGTCCCGGCACTTGTCGTCGATATCCACCGCCGCGGCGGAGGCCGCCCCCAGCTTCAGCGCCGCGATGGAGAGGATACCGCTGCCGCAGCCCAGGTCCAGTACCCGCTCGCCGCCGCGGATGGTCTTCTCCAGCGCCGTCAGGCACAGGCGGGTGGTGGCATGACTGCCGGTGCCGAAGGTGAGGCCCGGATCCAACACCAGGGCCACCCGCCCGGCGGCAAGGCCCGCCCGGACCTTGGGGTCCTCCCGCAGCCACTCCGGCACCACCAGCAGCCGGTCTCCAATCTCCATGGGCTTGTAATACTGCTTCCAGTTGTTCTCCCAGTCGGCGTCCTCCAGGTCATCCAGGGTCATCAGCAGGGTGCCGCAGTCGTCCCGGGTCTTTTTCAGCTCCTCCAGGGCGATGCGGACCTCCCCCAGCTTGGCGAAGCCCTCGTCCCCCGCCTCCAGATAGAAGGTGATCCGGGACCGGCCCTGCATCTCCTGCCGCAAATCCTCGTCCACATAGTCCCAGTACTGCCCGTTGTTCTCCAGGAAGTCCTCGAACTCCGTCTCGTCATCGATCACCACACCGTCGATGCCCAGGGCGGAGAGCATCGTCTCCACCGGCTCCAGTCCGGTGTGGTTTGTGTCGATATGTACCTCCAGCCATTTCACAGCCGTCACCTCATCTCTCCGCCGGAGCGGAATTATATTTGATCTCCAGGGAAAAGCGCCCCTCTGAAGGGACGCTTTTCCGTCCGTCCTCACCGGCGGCTGCCCAGGAAGAACAGGGCCAGCGTGCCAGGGCCAGAGTGGTTGCCGATGACCGGCCCCACGTAGTTGATATAGATGTCCTGTACGCCGAAGCGGCGGCGCACCTCGTCTGCCACAAACTCAGCGTCTGCCTCGCAGTCCCCGTGGCTGATGAAGATGGTCTGCCCCGCCGGGTCGACGGCGCTCTCCGCCATGCGGTCCACCAGGGCCAGCAGGGACGCCTTCCGCCCCCGGGTCTTGCTGACGGGCACCAGATGGCCCGTGTCATCCACATGCAGCACCGGCTTGATGGACAGCATGGTGCCGAACAGGGCCGCCGCAGCGCTGACCCGGCCGCCACGCTTCAGATGGTTCAGGTCGTCCACGGTGAACCAGTGGCACACCTTCGCCTTGGTCTCCTCCGCAAAGACGTGGACCTGGTCGATGGTCTTCCCCTTCCGCTTCTCCTGGACGCAGAGGTATACCAGCAGCCCCTGGCCCAAAGAGGCGCTGAGCGTGTCCACCACAAAGATCTTCCGTCCGGGGTATGCCTCCCGCAGGTCATCGGCGGCGATCACCGCCGACTGGTAGGTGGTGGAGAGCGCGGAGGAAAAGGCCAGGTACAGCACGTCCCTGCCGCTATCCAGAATCTTCCGCATAGCCTCATCAAACACGCCCACGCTGATGGCGGAGGTGGTCGCCAGGGCGCCGGCGCGGAGCCGGGCATAGAAGTCCTGGAAGCCGATCTCCCGGCCGTCCAGGTAGTTGTGGTACACCCGGTCCTCCATATTCAGGCTCAGGGGCAGCACCTCCAGCTCCAGATCCGCCGCCATCCGGGCGGTCATGTCGCAGCAGCTGTCTGTCAGGATCACAAAATCATCCATGCTCAGTCCTTCTCCTTTTCCTTTTTGGCCCGTTCTTTGCTTTTGGCGTGGGCGGCGCTTGCTGCCTCCTCCCGGGCCTCCTGCCGCTGGCGCAGCAGCGTCACATACCGGCTGCTGGCCACGCCGGCGGCGTAGCTCATCAGAGCAAAGTGGATGGCCGCATCCGCCAGCTCCTCCTCCCCGGTGCGGTCCTCCATCTCATCGGCCACGGCGTTCAGCGCCTTGTTGAGGCTCCCGCAGAAGGCGGCGTACCCGTCGGAGATGGGCCGGTCCCCCTGCAGCTCCTCCCGGATCAGCAGATCCATATCCCGGGTGGACATCACCCGCTTCAACACACAGATAGCGGTGAGATAGGCCAGGTGGTCCCGGTTGTATTTCTTCCCCTCCGCCCGGGGCACCAGGCCGCTCTTCGTGTAGTTGTTCACCATGGCGGCGGTGAGGCCGTCATCCTCGTCGAACCGGATCACCTGCCGGTCCATATAGCTGAGCACCTGGTCCATATATAGGGAGAAGTCCGGCAGCTGGTCCCAGGGCACCGGGCGCTGGGTCCGCAGCCTCTCCCGCAGGGCCGTCAGATCATACATGCGGATACACTCCTTCCGCCGTGCGGCACGGCTTTTATTCAGAGGTAGTATACCACGCAAATCTGATTTTGTAAATCACGTTTTCCAGGGTCCGGTATTGCATTTTCTGTTAGCAGTTATTTTCCCACACAGAATCGGGAAAAAATGCGGGAGACAATCTCCTCCTTCGCCGTGCGGCCTGTCAGCTCTCCCAGCGCGTCCAGGGCCTCCTCCGCGTCTGTGAGCACCGCATCCGGGGTCATTCCGGTCTCCAGGGCCTCCAAAGCCCGGCGGACTGCGTCCAGGGCCCGGCGGGCGGCGTCCTCCTGCCGCCGGTCGGTCAGCAGGCTGCCCACCTCCCCCGGGTCCCCGGCGGGAAACAGGGCTGCTACGGCGTTTCCCAGGTCCTCCAGTCCCTCGCCAGTGACGGAGGACAGGGACACCACGGCGGCAGGCGGGGCCAGGGGGCCCTCTCCGGCGGGAAAGACCGCCCCAGCCGTCCGCAGCCCCCCCGCCATATCCCGCTTAGTGAACACCAGGAGCCAAGGAACTCCGCACCGGGCCACATCCGCCAGCAGAGATCCCTCTTCCGGGTCCTCCGGCACCGCACCATCCACCACCGCCAGCACCAGCTCCGCGGAGGCGATGGCTCTCCGGCTCCGCTCCACCCCCAGCTGTTCCACCGGGTCCTCCGTGGCCCGGATGCCGGCGGTATCGATGAGCCGCAGCAGGACCCCGCCGCAGAGTACGGACTCCTCCACCGTGTCCCGGGTGGTGCCGGGGATGTCGGTGACGATGGCCCGCTCATACCCCGCCAGGGCGTTGAGCAGCGAAGACTTGCCCGCGTTGGGCCGGCCCACAATAGCCGTGCGGACGCCGGATTTCAGTACCTGTCCCCGGCGGCAGGTGTCCAGCAGCCGCTCCAGCCGCCCAGCGGCGGACCGGAGGGCAGCGGCGATCTCCTCCGGCCGCACATCCTGAATGTCCTCGTCCGGGTAGTCCACCACCGCGTAAAACCGGGAGGTGACTTCCAGCAGCTCCTCCTGGACCGGCTCCAGCACCCGGCGCAGGCCGCCGTCCAGCTGGGCGGCGGCGTTTCTGGCCGCGGCGGCGGTCTCCGCGTCGATCAGGTCCACCACCGCCTCCGCCTGGGTCAGGTCCATCCGGCCGTTCAAAAACGCCCGCTTGGTGAACTCCCCCGCCTGGGCCTGCCGGGCCCCGGCAGCGAAGAGGGCAGACAGCAGCTCCCGCAGCACCACGGGGGAGCCGTGGCAGTGAAACTCTGCGCAGTCCTCCCCGGTGTAGCTGCCCGGCCCCGGGAACCGCACCGCAAGGCCCCGGTCAATGACCCGGCCCGCCCGGTCCAGCATCTCTCCGAACACCATTTTCCGGGGCTCCTGGGCGGCAAAGGGACGGCCGCCAGCCGCCCGGAACACCCGCCCGCACAGGGCGAAGCACCCGTCTCCCGACACCCGGACGATTCCGATGGCGGTGGCGGCGCTTCCAGTGGCGATTGCCGCGATCACATCCATCTGCCTCACGCTCCCTTCCCGCGGGGACGGTTCTCCTCGCCCCAGATGCACATAGCGTCCAAAATGGGGATGAGGGACCGCCCCCGCTCCGAAAGGCTGTACTCCACCTTGGGGGGAATCTGGGGATACTCCTCCCGCTGCACCAGGCCGTCCGCCTCCAGCTCCTTCAGGGAGAGGCTCAGCGTCTTGTGGGAGATGGTCCCCAGGCGCCGCTTCAGCTCGTTGTACCGCAGAACGCTGTACTCCGCCAGCCAGTAGAGAATAATCATCTTGTACTTACCGCTCACCAGGGACATGGTGTAGCCGAAGCCCGTCTCTTCAATCCCGGTGCCCGCCGTGATGCATGGCTCCATTTTATGCTCTCCTTTTGGTTAGTATCTTACACCGATGTGCGTACTTTACAAACAGAGAATATCATAGGATACTGGGGACATCAAGAAAAAAGGAGCCATTCTGATGTCAAAGCAGATTCTGATTCTCAACGGCAGCCCCCGCATCCACGGAAACACTGCGGCGCTGATCGACGCGTTTACTGCCGGAGCGGAGGCGGCGGGCCACACCGTTGCCCGGTTCGATCTGGCCGCTCTGGACATCCACGGCTGCCGGGGCTGCCTGGGCGGCGGAAGGGATCCCCGGCACCCCTGTGTCCAGCGGGACGGCATGGACGCCGTGTATCCGGCCTACATGGCCGCGGATGTGGTGGTGCTGGCCTCGCCCATGTATTACTGGAGCATCTCCGGACAACTGAGATGCGCCTTTGACCGGCTGTTCGCGGTGGCGGAACTGGGCCCCGATCTGGCAAATCCGGTCAAGGACGCGGTGCTTCTGATGGCGGCGGAAGGCGACACGGAGGAGAATTTCGCCCCGGTGCGGGCCTATTACAAGGCGCTGCTGGACTGCCTGGGCTGGAAGGATGCGGGCATTGTATACGCCGGCGGGAACATGGCCGTCGGGGATATCCAGGCCCATCCGGAGCAGCTGGAGGCCGCCCGGCAACTGGGCGCGGCGCTGTGACCGCCCCGCAGTTGTCCTGACGAGAACGAGGACGGGCGCTGGGGCCTCCTTGTGTTTTCGGGTACGCGGTGATATAATGCAGCCATCAAAACCAAATGCCGTTGGAAATCATGATGCCGCCCGCCGGTTCTGCTTTCACGACTGACAGCCGCGCCGAACGAGCCACAAAGATACAGAAAAGGAGGAATACAGCATGAAAGCGCACGTTTTTGCGCTCTGTCTGTCGCTGTCCCTGTGCCTGGGGTTGCCCCTGCCCGCGTTGGCCTTTGCCAGCCCCTTCACTGATGTGCAGGAGACCTCCCCCTACTATGATGCCATTCTGTGGGCCGCAGAAACCGGCGTCACCAACGGCACCACAGCGTCCACCTTCTCCCCCGATGCGCCCTGTACCCGGGCCCAGCTGGCCGTGTTCCTATGGCGGGCGGCCGGCGAGCCGAAACCCGCGCTGGCAGAACAGCAGTTCATGGATGTGACGGATCCCAGCGCCTACTACTACGGAGCCGTCCAGTGGGCTGCAGAGAAGGATATGTGGGGATTCGGGACCTTTGCGCCCCATGCGGTGTGTACCCGGCTGGACGCGGTATTCTTCCTGTGGCGCGCCGCCGGCAGCCCGGATATGGAAGGAGAATTTCCCTTTGCCGACGTCCCCTTCGGGGACGGAGACGGACACGGACAGCCCCTCTACCGGTATGCTGACCAGGCGGTGTTGTGGGCGGTGGAGAACGGCGTCGCCAGCGGCACCACGGAGACCACATTCTCCCCGGGCACTCCCTGTACCCGGGGCCAGATCGCCACATTCCTGTATCGGGCCGCTCAGGCAGAGACTTCCGCGAAGTAGGGAACGATGAACTGCAGGCAACGAAAAAAAGGCGGCGGCTGCCAGAGGCAGCCGCCGTCTTTCGTCAAAAGCGTCCGGGTACACGATGCGCCCGGACGCTTCCAGTTGACAGGGAATGGAACAGGATGGAGACCTCGTTATTTGATCCGCTCGCCGGCGGCTTCCTTGGCCTTGATCTCCTTCACAGCATCCTTGTGAGAGAGGTTGACACGGCCCTTCTCGTCAATGTCGGTGACCTTCACCCACATCATGTCGCCCACCTTGCAGGCGTCCTCCACCTTCTCGATCCGGTGGTCCGCCAGCTTGGAGATGTGGACCAGTCCGTCCTTGCCGGGGGCCAGCTCCACGAAGGCGCCGAAGGTCATCAGCCGCACCACGCGGCCGTAGTACAGCGCGCCCACCTCCGGGACGAACACGATGTCGTCAATGCACTTCTTGGCGGCGTCGCAGCTGGCGGCGTCCACGCCGGCGATGAAGATGGAGCCGTCGTCGTTGATGTCGATCTTGGCGCCGGTGTCGGCCACGATCTTCTGGATAACCTTGCCGCCGGAGCCGATGACCTCCCGGATCTTGGAGGGGTCGATGTGCATGGTCAGCATCTTGGGCGCGTACTTGCTGACCTCCTTGCGGGGCTCGGAGATGGCGGGCAGCATGATCTGATCCAGGATCTCGCACCGGGCGTCATAGGTGATGTCCAGGGCCTCCTTGATGATCTCCATGGTCAGGCCGTCGTTCTTCAGGTCCATCTGGATGGCGGTGATGCCCTTCTTGGTACCGCCCACCTTGAAGTCCATCTCGCCGTGGAAATCCTCCACGCCCTGGATGTCGATGAAGGTGGTGAAGGAGCCGTCGTCATCCTGGATCAGGCCGCAGGAGATGCCGGCCACAGGGGCCTTGATGGGCACGCCGGCGTCCATCAGGGCCAGGGTGGAGCCGCAGATGGAGCCCTGGGAGGTGGAGCCGTTGGAGCTCAGCACCTCACTAACCACGCGGATGGCGTAGGGGAACTCCTCCACAGAGGGGAGCACGGGCACCAGAGCCCGCTCCGCCAGAGCACCGTGGCCGATCTCCCGGCGGCCGGGGGAACGGGCAGGCTTGGCCTCGCCCACGGAGTAGCCGGGGAAGTTGTAGTGGTGCATATACCGCTTCTCCGTCTCCTCCCAGATGGTGTCCAGCTTCTGGTTGGCGGAGAGGGTGTCCAGGGTGCAGACGGAAAGCACCTGGGTCTGGCCGCGGGTGAAGAGGCCGGAGCCGTGGGTCCGGGGCAGCACGCCCACCTCGGCGGCCAGGGGCCGGATCTCGTTCTTCTGGCGGCCGTCCACGCGGTGGCCCTCCAGAAGCCACTGCTTGACGATCTTCTTCTGGAACTTGTAGGTGAACTCCTCCAGGTACTGGTCCATATCCGGATATTCCTCCAGATACTTCTCGTGCCACTTCTCGATCATGGCGTTCCAGCGGGCCTCCCGGATGTTCTTGTCGTCGGTGTCCATGGCGGCCTTGGCCTCGTCCATGAAGTCCGCCACGATCTTGTCGAACAGCTCCTGGTTGAAATCCGCGTGAGGATACTCAAACTTGGGCTTGCCCACCTCGGAGACCATCTGATCGATCAGGGCGATGATCTTCTGATTCTCCTCATGGGCCATCTTGATGGCCTCGAACATCTTGTCGTTGGGGACCTCGTTGGCGCCGGCCTCGATCATGACCACCTTTTTGCGGGTGGAGACCACGGTGACGTCCAGGTCGCTGACCTTGCGCTGCTCGCTGTCGGGGTTGAACACCAGCTTGCCGTCCACAAGGCCCACCTTCAGGGCGCCCACGGGGCCGTTCCAGGGGATGTCGGAGATGGCCAGGGCGGCGGAGGTGCCGATCAGGGCGGCGATCTCCGGCGTGCAGTCGTGGTCCACGCTCATGACCGTGCACATGACGGACACGTCATTGCGGAAGTCGGAGGGGAACAGGGGCCGGATGGGCCGGTCGATGACACGGCTGGTTAGGATGCCCTTCTCGCCGGGGCGGCCCTCCCGCCGGTTGAAGGAACCGGGGATGCGGCCCACGGAGTACAGCTTCTCCTCAAAATCTACGCTCAGGGGGAAGAAGTCGATGCCGTCCCGGGGGCGGGGCGCCGCAGTGACGCAGCAGAGCACCCGGGTGTCGCCGTAGCCCACCATGACGGCGGCGTTGGCCAGCTCCGCCAGCTTGCCCACCTCCATGGTCAGGGGGCGGCCCGCCAGCTCCATCTCGTACTTGTGGTAGTTGGGGAATTGTCTCTTGGTGATAATGGTTGACATGTCTGGTCTCCTTTTTCGTATGATCTCCGCGGGAGCCAAACCATTTAGCACTTGAAGCAACGGCCGGATCCCCGGTCCCTCCTTCAACTGCTAAAAGATCGGCCTGCCCGCGGGCGTTGAAAGAATGCGGGAAGAGGGTGGTGCGGCAAAGGCGCACCACCCTCCACATTGACTCACTTCCGGATGCCCAGCTTGGCGATGAGGGCACGATAGCGCTCGATGTCCTTCTTCTGGAGGTAGTCCAGCAGACGGCGGCGCTTGCCGACCATCTGCAGCAGGCCGCGGTTGGAATGCTTGTCCTGGGGGTTGTTCCGCATGTGCTCGGTCAGCACGTTGATCCGCTCGGTGAGGATGGCCACCTGGACCTCGGGAGAGCCGGTGTCCCCCTCGTGGGTGCGGTTGGCGTCGATGATCGCGGTCTTCTGTTCTTTGCGCAGCATGAAAATTTCCACCTTTCTTCATATATACCCGCAGGGCTGCGCCCCGGGATCGGTGAAAGTCCACGGAGCGAAGGGCTGGGGCCGCACATACACGTGCTGTTGCATGATACCACAGAAATTCCCAGTTGTAAAGATAAAAATGTGGAGTTTTCCCCGGATCGGCGGAAAATTCCCCGTTTTTGTCCCCCGAATGGGCTTGACAAACCGCTTCTTCTCATGATAATCTAACCGTACTAATACGGTTAATACAGTTGCAAGGGCTGCACCGCAGCCCCGCGGAAGGGAAGGTGAGCGGATGATCAGCCTGAATTATCGGGACTCCCGGCCCATTTACGAGCAGATCCGGGACGGACTGCGGAAGCTGATCGTCACCGGTGCGCTGAGCGCGGACGAAAAGCTGCCCTCAGTGCGGGCGCTGGCCGCCCAGCTGGCCATCAATCCCAATACCATCCAGCGAGCTTATAACGAGCTGGAGGGCGAGGGATACATCTACTCGGTCCCCGGCAAGGGGAGCTTCGCCGCCGCGAACGCGGCGGCGGACTCCGCCCGGCGGGCGGAGCTGCTGACCCAGGTGCGGGAGCTCCTCTCCGAGCTGCGGTATCTAGGGGTAAGCCAGCAGGAGCTGCTGAATCTGGTGAAGGAGGCGAGTCCGTCATGATCGAAGTGAATGGCCTGGTGAAGCGGTTCGACGGCTTCGCAGCCCTGGACGGCGCCGCGCTGTCGGTGCCGGCGGGCAGCGTCTACGGCCTGGTGGGTCCCAACGGCGCCGGTAAGTCCACCCTGATCCGCCACCTGACGGGCATCTTCCGCCAGGACGCGGGCACGGTGCGCATCGGCGGCGAGGATGTGTGGGAGAACGCCGCCCTGAAGGCGCGGATCGCCGCCATCCCTGACGACTGGTACTACTTCCTTCAGTCCTCCATTCGGGATATGATGCGCTTTTACCGCGGATTTTATCCCGCTTTTTCCATGGAGCGGTATGAAAAGCTGAAGGAGGTCTTTCAGCTGGATGAAAAACGGCCTATCCGCCGCCTCAGCAAGGGTATGCAGAAGCAGGCGGCCTTCTGGCTGGCCCTGTGCTGCATGCCGGACTACCTGATCCTGGATGAGCCGGTGGACGGTCTGGACCCGGTGATGCGCCGGCAGGTGTGGTCTCTGGTGCTGGCGGATGTGGCCCAGCGAGGCACCACGGTGCTGGTTTCTTCCCACAACCTGCGGGAGCTGGAGGACGTCTGCGACCACGTGGGCATCATGGACCACGGCCGCGTGCTGCTGGAGCGGTCCCTGGCCCAGCTGCAGGACAACATGGTAAAGCTGCAGGTGGTGTTCCCCGACGGGATGACGGAGGTGCCGTCGGACCTGCCGGTGCTCCACGCCAGCCAAATCGGCCGCATCCATACCTTCATCATGCGGATGAGCGCCCAGGAGGCAGAGGACCGTCTGGCGGCGTACAGTCCCCTGCTGGTGGACGCAGTGCCCCTGACCCTGGAGGAGATCTTTATTTATGAGCTGGGAGGTGCGGACTATGCAGTCAAAGACATCGTACTTTAACGCCACGCTGTTCCGCAAGAACCTGACCCGGTTCTGGCCGCTGTGGGGCCTGGCGTCCTTTATCGGCGCTCTGTTCCCTCTGGCGGTGCTGCTGGATATGGTGCACCGGGGCTGGAACGTCCTCTCCGCACCGGACTTCACCGGTATGTACTATGATGCGGTGAGCGCCGTGCCCGTCATCAATCTGGTCTACGCCGCCCTCTGTGCCATGGCGGTGTGGAGCTATCTATACAACGCCCGCAGCGTGGGGCTGATGCACACCCTGCCTATCCGGCGGGAAGGGCTGTTCCTCACCAACTTCCTCTCCGGCCTCTCCATGACCCTGATTCCCTACGCGGTCACCGGGGTCCTGTGCGTCGTGGTCTCCCTGTGCGGCGGGGCCTTTGACGCCAAGGGGCTGGCCGTCACCGTCCTGGCAGTGCTGGGTGAGAGCTTCTTCTACTTCTCCAGCGCCACCTTCGTGGCCTTCATCACCGGCAACGCCTTCACCATGCCGCCGCTGTACGCCCTGCTCCACTTCCTGGCGGTGCTGCTGGACTGGCTGATCTCCTCCTTCGCCCAAGGGTTCATCTTCGGCTTTTCCACTTATTACACCGGGGTGGTGGAATGGCTCTCCCCCACCGTGTATCTGGTCAACAACGTCCGGTGCGCCCGGCAGTATGTGGAGGTCCAGCAGACGTTCCCCGATGGAACGCCTTACACCTCCCGCCTTTTGACCTCCGCAGACCTGGAGAGCTTCTGGCTGATCGGCGTCTACGCCCTGGTAGGACTGGCGCTGGCTGCCCTGGCCCTCATCCTCTACCGCAGGCGCCGCAGTGAGACCGCCGGCGACGTGGTGGCCGTGGGCTGGCTGCGGCCGGTGTTCCGGTACGGTGTGGCAGGGCTCTGTGCCCTGCTGGGCGGCCAGTTCCTCTACTCCCTGTTCTGGTATGGCTTCCAGCAGGGGGAATACTACGACACGCTGCCCATGGTGGTCTGCCTGCTGGCGGCAGGGGCCATCGGGTATTACGGCGCCTCCATGCTGCTGGCCAAGGCCTTCAAGGTGTTCCGGGGCAGCTGGAAGGGCCTGGGCATTGTGCTGGCGGGCTGTGCCCTGGTCTGCTGTGTGCTGCATTTCGACCTGCTGGGTGTGGCGGACCGGGTGCCGGAGGCCTCCCAGATCCAGACCCTGGAGATCCGGATTGCCGACAACACCTACACGCTCACGCCGGAGAAGGACGCGGACCTGCTGGAGCAGGTCAGGGCCCTCCATCAAACGGTGGTTGCCGACGAATCCTATGTTCGGGAGATGGAGGCCCGCAGATCTTCCACCTGGTCTGAGGATGAGACCCCCAACACGGCATACACCGGCCTGAATCTCACCTATACTCTGAAAAGCGGCACCCGGATAGACCGCTGGTACTCCCTGCTCATTACCCGGGACCGACTGGCCCAGCCAGAGACCTATGATTATCTGCTGGACCAGTTCGTGAACAGCGATACTGTAAAAGCCCGGCGCCTCCATCTGGATGACGATTTCTGGACGGTGAGCGGCGGCAGCCTGTACATTGACACTCGTGGCGAGGGCTACGAACTGGGCAGCCGGGAGGGTGACGCCATTCTCAAGGCAGTGGGCCGGGATCTGACCGCCGGGAACTGGGGGGATTACGACTGGTTCTCCGGCGACAGCGGCAGCAGCTATGCCATGGACCTGGGGCTGGACTTTGAAAGTGCAGACAAGGAGCGTTACGACTGGATCTCTGTCCATGTGACCCCTGCCATGACGGAGACGGTGGACTGCCTGGAGCGCCTCGGCCTGGTGACGAGGGCAGATCTCGTCACCTACCGGCAGCTGTATCCGGAGGACTATGGGGCGGACGGCTCCTCCATCTGGCAGGAGGTTCCGCACACGGGTGAGAATGCGGTGGTCTACACGGAGGACACCACTTCCGCCATGGTCTCCCCGGCATGAGGGGGGCAAGAACGCGGCGGCGCCGGAATCCCCGTTTTGCCGCTTTATGCCTGCTGCTGATCTTTGCCGCTGTGGGCGCCGCCGTCTGGCTGTGGGCCGGCCGGGGCCTTCCGGGAGAGGGCGTGGAGGTGCCGGACTATGTGCAGGCGGACCTCCTCACCGTGAACCCCTGGTCCCGGCCCGGCACGCCCCTGGAGAAGATCGATGGGATTGTGATCCACTACGTGGGCAACCCCGGCACCACGGCGAAGGCCAACCGGAACTACTTTGAATCCCTGTCCTCTGGGGAGACGGAGACATACGCCTCCAGCCACTTCATCGTGGGGCTGGAGGGTGAGGTCATCCAGTGCATTCCCCTGACGGAGATCGCCTACGCCTCCAATATCCGCAACGAGGACACTGTGGCCATCGAGGTCTGCCACCCGGACGAGACCGGGGCATTCTCCCCGGCCGCCTACCAGCAGGTGGTGGAGCTGACGGCCTGGCTGTGCCGGACCTTCGATCTGGATCCGGACACTGATGTGATCCGCCACTACGACGTGACGGAGAAGCTGTGTCCCCTCTATTATGTGGAGCATCCGGAGGCCTGGGATGCCTTCCGGGCAGACGTTGCAGCAGAGATGGAGCGCCAGACCGAAGTCTCCTGACACGGAGCTTCAAAAATTTTTTGGTCCTCCGTGAAACAAAACGGCATTCTTGATCGTCTTATAAAGCAGAGGGAGATTTTACATCAAAGGGGGCCTTTTTCCATGGAGCAAAATCCGGCTGCCGCCACGCTCTGGCGCATGTGGGTGGATACCAAGCGGCGCATTGTCTCCTTCCACGAGGAGAAGGACTGCCAGCTGCTGGAGTTCCGCAGCCACGAGATGTTTTTGAGCTGCGTGGACCAATACGCCTGCAAGCAATACCGTTATCAATGACCCTGCGGGGCCTTTTCGTCCATATCCCGACGGCTTCAGCCGCCTAAGGAGGCTTTTTGATCCATGTGGCAAAAACGCGGGCCAGCACTGCTGTGTCTCCTGCTGGCCACCGCACTGACGGTCTTTGCCGCCGCCCGCTCCCCCGCCGCTCCGCCCGGCGAAGTCCCTCCTCCGCAGACGCTGGAGGAGGAATCCCTGCTCTATGAAGAGACGCCGGTCCAGATTATCTCCCTGTTGGACCTGGAGCCGGTGGATACCCGGGCGTCTGCCAATCCCGTCCGGGTGGGGGGCGGCACCCTGGCCCCTGTGGATCAGGCGGAGATGGCATCCGTTCTGGCGGAATGTACATTAAAAGACAACACCATCGTCAGGCTCTACGTTACAGCGGAGGGCCTGATCGATGGCGCTTTTTTGCGCCCTGGCGCCGGGTGGATCCGATTTGCCCGCCTGTACCGCGGCGCGGACCAGGGCCCCAATTACGCGGAAACCGCCGCCCTTACCGCCTGCTCCGGTATTCTGGGGCACGATGGCTTTCTGCTGCGGACCGACGGGCACTGCTCCGGCGTTTACTCCTATGATTACTACTGGTTCGACACTGCCGGGGACTTGCAGGTCCTCACCGCCAGGATGGACCCGGTGGCCCTGGACCTGGACGGGGACGGAACGGCGGAGCTGGTCTGGGAGATCGCCGAGTGGCAGGGCGCGTTTTCCTTTTACTTCCGGCGGACAGACGGCGCCATCTGTTGTGTGACGCCGTCCGAATACATCGACGCATCGGGCCTGTTCCTGGCTGCGGTGGAGCAGGAGGGGCCCGGCCCGGTCCGGCTGATCTACCGCTATCACGGCACGGACGAGGATCAGGAACAGTTCTGCGCCGTGACGTTTCGGGACGGCGCCCTGGAGATTGAGATGGACCTTGTCTATGTCCCGGCCTCGCTGGAAGACACAGTCCCCCTTTCAGATCCCACAGCTGGCGGGGCCGCCCTGCCCCATGTGTCCATTACCGGCCCCGACGGCTGGACCATGGACGGTGCCGGGGAGGCGGCCTATCTGGATCTCTGGTCCCTTCTCTGGAACAGCCCATATCCCTCCTCGAAGGGGGCGGTGATCGTCCCCACCGATGCGCCGCTGGATGCGGAGACCACCTATACCGTCACCTTCTCCGATCCGCAGGCCGGGAACTCCTTTTCCTGGTCCCTGGACGCCGAGGGCATCTGCCGCCTGGACGGCATAGAGGGCAACTGCCGGATGGTGTCCACCGGTGTCGGCTCCCTGCCCGCATACTGTCACGATGTGCTGGAGCTCTACTGCCGGGCCAGCCGCACCGCCCGGAACTATGACGCGCAGGGCCGATGGCTGGGATGGGATTTGGTCCCGGATACGGTCGCCCCGGGCTAAAACGGGTATCTTTTGCAAAAACCGCCTTGACAAACGGCGAAAATGTGATACGATAGTCCGGTAAATGGAACATTCCGGCGTGGAAAAGGACGAGTAACCGGCATCCCTCCTGCAAAGAGAGCCGCCGTTTGGTGCAAGGCGGACGGGAGCTGCGGCGAAAATCACCTTGGAGCCTCCTGCTGAAAGACGACGCGAGTAAGCGTGGACGATTGATGCCCGTTACAGCATCGGCCCGTGGCAGCGGGCTGTGAGGGGCTGTTTCCCGCAAGGGCGCAGCAGCGAGAGTGGTACCGCAGAGTGTTTGCAAACGCTTTGTCTCTTGAAAAAGAGGCAAGGCGTTTTTGTTTTCTGAAGGGATGTGTATTCTGGTGAAATGCCCAAACTGCGGAAAGGAAATGGAAGAGGGAACTCTGCACACCCGGAATTACCCTTTCTGGACGCAGCAGGAGCTCCGATTCTTTCGGGCCCCCACAGACACCGTGGAGCTGGGCCCCATTGGCGATGACACCACCAGCGTGTTTACACGGGATCCGTTCCCGGAATTTCCCCATGCCATGCTCTGCCGGGAATGCGGCCTTGTCACCTTCCCGTGCAGCTTGATTGAAACCTCCAAAAAAGATAGCAAATAGGAGCTGGAACAGGAGGAGCTTTATGAAGTGTCCGTATTGTCAGCAGCAAATGCAGGAGGGCTTTCTCAGCAGCCGCTCCCCCGTTTTCTGGTCAGAGGAGGTGTCAGGCCTTCCCCTTCCCGCCAGGAAGGGAGATTTGCTTCTGGGTGGAAAGCTGGGGCTGGTTGTCCGCCCCCGGGCTTACCTCTGCCGGAGCTGTAAAACCGTCATTACCCAATATCAATAAAAATTCAGCAAACAGAATGGAAATAGGAGGAAAGATATGGACTACAACAAGACCATCAATCTGCCCAAGACCGACTTCCCCATGCGGGCGGGCCTGCCCAAGCGGGAGCCGGAGATGCTCAAGCGCTGGCAGGAGCAGGACGTGTACAACGAGCTGCTGAAGAAGAACGAGGGCAAGCCCCTCTTCAATCTCCACGACGGCCCGCCCTTTTCCAACGGCGGCATCCACATGGGCACCGCCATGAACAAGGCCCTCAAGGATATCATCACCCGATCCTACGCCATGCGGGGCTACTACACCCCCTATATCCCCGGCTGGGACAACCACGGTATGCCCATCGAGTCCGCCATTATCAAGCAGAACAAGCTGAACCACAAGGCTATGAGCATTCCGGACTTCCGCTCCGCCTGCCATGACTTTGCCCAGCATTATGTGGGCGTGCAGATGGACGCCTTCAAGCGCATGGGCGTCATCGGCGACTGGGAGCACCCCTACCTCACCATGAACCCCGGCTTTGAGGCTGAGGAGGTGAAGGTGTTCGGTGCCATGTACAAGAAGGGCTATATCTACAAGGATTTCAAGCCCGTCTACTGGTGCCCCCACGACGAGACCGCCCTGGCGGAGGCGGAGATCGAGTATCAGGACGACCCTTGCACCACTGTGTATGTGAAGTTCCCCATGCACGACGATTGCGGAAAGCTTTCCGGTTATGACAAGCTGTTCTTCGTGATCTGGACCACCACCATCTGGACCCTGCCGGGCAACCTGGCCATCGCCCTGCATCCCGACGAGTCCTACGCTGTGGTGAAGGCCCCCAACGGCGAGGCCTATATCATGGCCGAGGCTTTGGTGGAGAAGGTCATGCACTTGGGCGGCTTCGACACCTGGGAGGTGGCGGAGACCCATCCCGGCGCCTTCTTTGAGAACATGCTGGCGGACCACCCCTTCCTGCCCAAGACCTCCCGCCTGCTGCTGGCGGATTACGTCACCATGGACTCCGGCACCGGCTGCGTCCACACGGCCCCCGGCTTCGGCGCGGATGACTACGAGACCTGCAAGCGCTACGGCGTGGAGATGGTAGTTCCCGTGGACGACCAGGGCCGCCACACGGAGTACGCCGGCAAGTACGCCGGTATGAAGACCGATGAGTCCAACCCCGTCATCCTGGCGGACATGAAGGAGAGCGGCATGCTCTTCGCCAGCGAGGACATCATCCACAGCTATCCCCACTGCTGGCGCTGCAAGGGCCCCATCATCTTCCGGGCCACGCCCCAGTGGTTCTGCTCCGTGGAGTCCTTCAAGGAACAGGCCGTCGCCGCGTGCGACGATGTGCGCTGGGTGCCCGGCTGGGGCATTGACCGGATGAAGTCCATGATCCGAGAGCGCAACGATTGGTGCATCTCCCGCCAGCGCAAGTGGGGCCTGCCCATTCCCGTGTTCTACTGCAAGGACTGCGGCAAGCCCATCTGCACCGATGAGACCATCGACGCCATCTCCAAGCTCTTCGCCGCCGAAGGCTCCAACGCCTGGTTCGCCAAGGAGGCGGAGGAGATCCTGCCGGAGGGCTTCGCCTGCCCCCACTGCGGTGCCAAAGCCGGCTTCACCAAGGAGACCGATACCCTGGACGGCTGGTTCGACTCCGGTTCCTCCCACTTCGCCGCCATGAAGAAGGACCAGGGCTTCTGGCCCGCCACCATGTATCTGGAGGGCCTGGACCAGTACCGCGGCTGGTTCCAGTCGGCGCTGCTGACCGCCGTGGGCGCCTTCGGCCAGGGCGCGCCCTTCAAGGAGTGCGTCACCCACGGCTGGACCGTGGACGGCGAGGGCAGAGCCATGCACAAGTCCCTGGGCAATGGCATGGACCCGGCAGAGATCATCAACCAGTATGGCGCGGACCTGCTGCGCCTGTGGGCCGCCAGCGCCGACTACCACGCCGACGTCCGCTGCTCTCACGAGATCTTCAAGCAGCTCAGCCAGAACTACCTCAAGTTCCGCAACACCGCCCGGTACTGCCTGGGCAATCTGGACGGCTTTGACGCCGACCAGCTGACGGCGCCCGCGGAGATGGAGGAACTGGACCGCTGGGCCGTCACCCGCCTGAACGCCCTGATGGAGAAGTGCGCCAAGGCGTACAACGACTATGAGTTCCTGGTGGTCACCCACGCGGTGAACGACTTCTGCGTGGTGGACATGTCCAACTTCTATCTGGACATCATCAAGGACCGTCTGTACTGCGAGGAAAAGGACGGCGCCAAGCGCCGCAGCGCCCAGACCGCCCTGTTCCTGATTCTGGACACCATGACCAAGCTGATGGCCCCCATCCTGTGCTTCACCTGCGATGAGATCTGGCTCTCTATGCCCCACCGCAGCGGCGACGATGGTCGGAACGTGGTGTTCAACGACATGAACAAGCCCTTCACCGACTACGCCCTGGATGAGACCGCCATGGAGAAGTGGTCCGCCGTGGAAAAGCTGCGCGACGACGTGAACGCCGTGCTGGAGGCCGCCCGGGCCGAGAAGAAAATCGGCAAGGCCCTGGAGGCCCACGTGGCCCTCCACGCTGGGGACGACGCGGCGTCTGCCGCCCTGGTGCAGGTGATGGGCCTGAACCTGGCAGAGCTCTTCATCGTCTCCGACTGCCAGGTCTCCAGTGCGGAGCCCGATGCCGCCTCCACTGTGGGCCAGGGTGCCAACTTCCCCGGCCTCACCGTGGAAGTCAGCGAGGCCAGAGGCGACAAGTGCGAGCGGTGCTGGATGCACAGCCCCACTGTGGGCGCCGACGCGGATCACCCCACCCTCTGCGCCCGCTGCGCCGCCGTGGTGCGGAAACTCCCCCAGTTCTGACCATCCGAAAACAGCAGTCAAAAAGGTCCCGGCCATTGGCCGGGACCTTTTTCCATGTCGATTCAATTCCCCCGGGCACGTTCCTTTTTCAGCTTCCGGATATCCTCTCCCGCAAAGGGCAGCAGGGTATATTCCCCTTCAATCCGGGAGGCGATCTGGGGCGTGTACCGCCGGGCCAGCTCTCCCGGCGTCAGGTTTGTGCTGATGATGGTGGAGCGGCGCTCCATCTGGCGGGTGTTGACAATCTGGTACAGGGCGCTCTGAACGAAGGATGTGGTCATCTCGGATCCCAGATCGTCCAGAATCAGCAGATCGCAGTTCAGCACCCGCTCCACGTGGTCGTCGGCCTCCTCTTCCCGGGTGAACTTCTGCTGCTCGAATTGTGCAAAGATGTGGCCCGCGGTGTCATAAACCACCGAATGCCCCTTCTCGCTGACCTCCCGGGCAATGGCGGCGGAGAGGTGGGTCTTTCCCAGTCCGGGTGCGCCGAAGAGCAGGAGGTTCGCCGGGCGCTTGCCGAACTGGTGGGCAAAATCCGCGCAGATGTCGTAGATCATCTCCATGTGCTGCCGGACGGTGATGCCGATGTTCGGGTCATAGCGGTCCGGGTACCAGTCTGTGGAGAAGGTGTCAAAGCTCTGGTGCCCCAGGTCCAGCATCCGGGACAGCTCCTTCTGCTGCTCCCGGGCGTAATAGCCCCGCAGGCAGCGGCACACCCGGCCGTTGCGGTAGCCCGTGTCCCCGCAGAGGGCGCAGGCGGGCGTCTCCTCCAGAGCATCCTCCGGCAGGCCCATCTTCTGCAGAAGCTCCCGCTTCTCTGCCTGGAGGCTCAGATTTTCATCCCGCAGCACTGCCACCGCGGACCGGGGGTCCGTGCCGTGGCGGAGCGCACTGGTGATGATGCGGCTCATGGTGGAGCGAAGCTCCCCGTCGATCTCCCGCAGGCGGGGCTGGCGGGCAAAAATCCGTTCCCGCCGCTCCTGATACTGGGCCTGCCGCCTCTGGCGGTCCTCCTCGAACCGCTGGAGGGCCAAGCGCATCACCTTTCCGTCATACGCCACCGCTCATCACCTCCTGTTCCGATGCAGCTCCTGCATATATCTGCGCATCTCCGTCTCCGTGTCCCTGGGGGACTGCTGGTCCCCCCTGCGGGCCGCCGGGCGGTCCCCCGCCTGAATCTCCTCCACCGTGTGGAGGCCCGCCTCGTTCCACTTCTTCAAAATGCCGTTGCAATAGGCCCACTTCAGCTCATGGCACTTCAGCACCGTTTTGTCATAGGCCAGGGCCACGGCCTCCGGGCCAAAGCCCATCTCCTGCCAGGCGAGGATGTACTTCTCCTCCGAAGGCGCGGGGGGCCGGTCCCCCAGCTGCAGCGCCTTCATATACTGGGGCAGGACCCCCTGGCGCTGGGCATAGGTCCGGAGATAGGCATCCGCCGCCGCCTGGGTGTCGATCCCCATGCGGGCCCAGGCGTAGCCCTCCTTTTCGATCTGCTTCATGCCGGGGCGGCGGCCCTCGCCGAATCGGCGCTGCACCCGCTCTACACAGTGGCACACCAGCAGATAGACCACGCCTTCCGGCAGGCCCAGATAGTCCGTCAGTCCCAGCAGGATCCCCACGTCCGGGGTGGTCAGCTTTTTGCCCAGCTTCACCTCCACCTGCCGGGTGAGGGCCTGGAACGCCTTGCTGTGCTCCAGCCGCTCCGCCACGTCGGCGCGCTGATAGACGGGCCGCTCCTCCGCCGGGGCGGGCGGCGTCTCCGCGGGGGCCACCAGGCCCAGCTCCCGCAGGGCGGTCTCCGCCGCCTCGATGCGGCCGCGGTCCCACCGCAGCTCCCCGGCCAGGGACCGGGGCGGTACCGTGCCCTGCCGCCGCAGCAGCGCCAGATACAGCAGCGCCGCATCCCCGTCGCCCCGGTCCAGCAGCCGCTTCACCGTGGCCGCGGACAGGGTGACGCTCTCATCCCCGGTATGTACCAGACAGCTGGGCATCCTCCGCTCCTCCCCTCTTTTTGAACTTCCCCTATTCTACACGATTTTCCCCGGCAGGACAAGCCCCGGCGGAAAAAGTCCGCACCTGCCCCAGCTTCTGGCGGAAATGTGAATTTTTTTAAAACCTCCCGTTTTTCTGTGGCGCTGTCTTTTTTCCTATGATATACTATAATTTATGATAATGGGCGGCATCTGCCCTGCCGCTGATCAATCTACCGACGAGGGGGAAGTTGTTTATGGCAAATCGCGTGGTCATCAACATCTGCGGGGAGGAGCTCACCTTCATTGCGGAGGAGTCCTCTTCTTACATGCAGCGGGTGGGCGCCTACGTCAATGATAAAATGGCGGAGGTCCTGGACAGCTCCAAAGTGGGCCGCACGGATGCCGCCGTCCTCACCGCCGTCAACATTGCCGACGAGCTCTTCAAGGCCCAGGCCGCGGCGGAGCAGCTCCGGGGCCAGATCAAGGGGTATCTGGACGAGGCCGGCAGGGCCCAGAGCGAGGCCAGCGAGCTGAAGCGGGAGGTCTTCCGCCTCCAGCAGAAGCTGGACGCCCAGGCCCGGAAGGACCGGGGATGAGGCCGGAGCTGCTGGCCCCCGCCGGTTCGCCGGAGGCTCTGCGGGCGGCGGTCCAGAACGGCGCGGACGCGGTGTACCTGGGCTGGGGCGCCTTCAACGCCCGTAGGGGCGCGAAAAATTTTTCTGATGAGGAGTTCGCCGCCGCCCTGGCCTACTGCCACGAGCGGGGGGTCCGGGTCTTTCTGACGCTGAACACCCTGGTGACGGACCGGGAGCTGCCCCAGGCGCTGGAGACAGCCGTTCAGGCCGGCCGCCTGGGGGTGGACGCGGTGCTGGTGCAGGACTGGGGGCTGTTCGGCCTGCTGCGCCGGACGCTGCCGGATCTGCCCCTCCACGCCAGCACCCAGATGAGCCTGTTCACCTCCGGCGGTGCCCGGGAGATCGCCGCCGACGGCTGCGAGCGGGTGGTCATTGCCCGGGAGTGTTCGGCGGAGGACACCCGTACGATCTGTGAAAACTGCCCTGTGGAAGTGGAGGTCTTTGCCCACGGGGCGTTGTGCATGTGCTACTCCGGCCAGTGCGAGATGAGCGCCCTGATCGGGGGTCGCTCCGGCAACCGGGGCCGCTGCGCCCAGCCCTGCCGCCTGCCCTACGGGGTTAACGCCCCCGCCAAAAAGGCATATCCCCTGAGCCTGAAGGACAGCTGTCTGGCCGGACGGCTGGAGGAGATGGGGGCCATGGGCGTATCCTGCGTGAAGCTGGAGGGCCGCATGAAGCGGCCGGAGTATGTGGCCGTCATCACCCGCATCTACGCCCGCCTGCTGGAGGAGGGCCGTGGTCCCACCGCCGACGAGCGGGCGGAGCTGGAGCAGGCCTTCTCCCGGTCCGGCTTCACCGACTGGTACTGGCAGGGCAAACACGGCGCTGCCATGTTCGGCACCCGTCCGGAGAACGCTCCGGACCCCAAGGACCTCTTTGAGGAGGCCCGCCGGGCCTATGAACGGGACAGCCTGCGGACAGTGCCGGTGGATCTCTCCTGCTCCGTTTCCGCGGGGGTGCCCTGCACCCTGACTGTGTCGGACCGGGACGGCCACAGCGTCACGGTCACCGGCCCGGTGCCGGAGGCCGCCCGGACCCGGGCCCTGGATGGACTGGAGCTGGAAGCCCGCCTCCGCAAGACCGGCGGCACCGCCTACCGCTGCGACACCGTGGTCACCCTGGTAGATGAGGGGCTGTCCCTCTCCGCCAGTGCCGTCAATGCCCTGCGGCGGGATGCGCTGGCGGCTCTCACCGCCGCCCGCACTGCGCCGCCCAAGCGCCGGGAGCTGCCGGTGCCGCCCCTGCCGGAGGCCGACTGCACAGCGGAGGCGCCCCGGCTCACCATTTCCGTGGCCCGGCTGGAGCAGCTCTCCCCCGCCCTGCTGGAGCTGGGCTGCCCGGCCCGGGTCTATATCCCGCTGGAAGAGGTCTCCCGGCTGGAATCTCTCCCGGGAGAAGGCCCGGAGTGGTGCGCCGTTCTGCCCCGGGTCTGGCGGGACCGGGACGAGCCTGCGCTCCGCACCTTGCTGGAGCGGGCCCGGGCTCTGGGCTTTACCGGTGTTCTGATCGGAAATCTGGGCCATCTGCCTCTGGTGCGGGGCCTGGACTTCCATCTCTACGGCGATTACGGCCTGAATGTGTTCAATTCCCGGTCCCTGGCCTATCTGAAGGACAAGGAGCTGGAGAGCGCCTGCGTGTCCTTTGAGCTGCGGTTCGCCCAGATCCGGGATCTGAAAAAGGTGCTGCGGGCGGAGGCCATTGTCTACGGCCGCCTGCCCCTGATGATTACGGAGAACTGCCTGGTGCAGAACGAGACCGGCTGCCGCCTGGACCGGCAGGGCCCTTGTGTCCCGGAGGACGGCCCCTGCCGCTGCGGCCAGCCCAATGTTCTGGTCGACCGCACCGGCGCCGCTTTTCCCCTGCTGCCCGCCTACGGCCACCGGACGGAAATCCAGAACAGCAAGCCGCTGTATCTGGCGGACCGGCCGGAGCACCGCAGGCTGGGACTGGCCTATGCCCGTCTCCGCTTCACCACGGAGACAGCGGAGGAATGCGTGTCCGTCGTGCAAAACTATCTGGATGCCGCGCCCGCCGCGGGGGATTTCACCCGGGGGCTTTACGAACGGGGAGTTGAATAATCAAATGGCAGCCTGGATAGATACCCGCTGGTTTTGGACCCTTTTGATCCTTACCCTCTGCGGAGAGTTTCTGCTTCCCTGCCTGCTGGCCCGGAAGGATCCAGCCTATCGGCCTGGAACCATGGCGGTCAGCGTTCTGGGCAGAAGGGGCGGTCCCGTGGCCCGGGTCTACCGCCTGTGGCTGGCGTGGCTGGGGATATGGCTTTTGACCACTGCCGCCGTCTACGCCGTCGGCGCGGCGCCGGCCTCCCGGTGGCTGGCGGCGGGATTGGCCGTGTCCCTGGGCGGCTTCGCCCTGGGCGCCGGTATCCTGGCCGCCCTGTTTCCCACCGGGCTCACCAAAGATCTGTCGGATCGCTCTGCCCTGATCCACGGCATTGCCTCTGCCCTGGGCTTTTTCGCCCTGCTGTTCCTACCCCTCTGGCGGGCGCTGCTGGCGCTGGAGACAGACTCCCCGGTTATGGCGTGGGCCTGCTTTGCCGCCCTGGGGCTGGCGCTGGTATTCTTCACGCTGTTTGTCCTCTCGGACAAAGACCGCTTCCAGGGCACGGCTGTGGCCCGTGAGGGTCTTTGGGAACAGCTCTGCCTGGCGGCCATGTATGTTCCCTTGTTGCTGGATGCAATCGTCCACCTGATTTCCGCCCCCTGAGCTGTACAGCCCTCCGCACGGAACCTTACACTGATAAAAGCAGGGATGCATCTGTCCGCCCATCAGCGGGACTTGTCTCCTGCATCCAATGGGGTTAACCGCCTGACAGCATCATATTTCCTATACAATTCATAAATTTTATTTTATATTATACAAACCGTATTTATTTTGGAGTTTGACATGGAAGAGATCAAGGTAAAATATTTCACAGATGACATCGACGAGCTGTGCTACGTGGAGGGCAAGTCCGACTGGATCGACCTACATGCGGCGGAAACCGTGACTATGAAGGCCGGGGAGTTCCGGCTGATCCCCTTGGGGGTGGCCATCGCCCTGCCGGAGGGGTATGAAGCCCACATCGTCCCCCGCAGCTCCACCTTTAAGAATTACGGCATTTTGCAGACCAACTCCATGGGCGTGGTAGACTACACCTACCGGGGCGACGGTGACCAGTGGCGGATGCCCGCCTACGCCACCCGGGATGTGACCATTGAGAAAAACGCCCGGATCTGCCAGTTCCGCATCATGAAAAACCAGCCCCGGCTGACCTTCACCAAAGTGGAGCATCTGGACGGTCCCGACCGGGGCGGCTTCGGCTCCACCGGAAAGTGAGGGCGCGGCCATGGCAAAGATCGTACTGGCCTCCGGCTCTCCCCGGCGGCAGGAGCTGCTCCAGCGCATCGGCATCACGGACTTTGACATCCGGGTGCCTCAGACAGAGGAGACCTATCCCGCCGGCCTCTCCCCCCGGGAGACGGTGGAGTACATCTCCCGGGAGAAGTCCGACGCGGCCGCCGCTCTCTGCACACCGGAGGAAATCATCATCACTGCCGACACCATGGTGTTTCTGGACGACCAGCGTCTCGGCAAGCCTGTGGACGAGGCGGACGCCCTGCGGATGCTGACGGCCCTCCAGGGCCGCCGCCACACGGTATGCACCGGCGTCACCGTCCGCCGGGGCGGCGAGATCCTGACGGAGAGCGCGTCCACCGACGTGTATTTCCGCCCCGCCGCGGAGGCGGAGCTCCGGGGCTACATCCGCACCGGCGAGCCCATGGACAAGGCCGGGGCCTACGGCGTCCAGGGGCTGGGTGCCCTTCTGGTGGAGCGGCTGGACGGTGACTTTTTCAACGTGATGGGTCTGCCGGTCCTGCGCTTGAGCCGGATGCTGGAGCGGTTCGGCGTCCATTTCTTCTGCTGACCAACGATCAGGAGGGTTTCCTTTGAAGAAATTTTTTCGGGAACACGGCATCTGGGTCCTGTTCGCCACGGCGGTGATCGCCGTGAGCCTGTCCCTCATGTCCTTTTTCTCCAACACCTCCTCTCCCCTGTCCAATCTGGCGGGGATCATCGCCTCCCCCTTCCGGTCGGCCTACACCGCTGTAACAGGCTGGATCACAGACAAGCAGAACTACTATCAGGACGTCACCGCCCTGGAGGAGGAGAACGCCGCCCTGCGGCGGGAAAACGCCATCCTCAAGGCCCAGAACCGCCTGGCTCAGACCAACAATGAGGAAAACGCCCGCCTGCGGGATCTGCTGAACCTGCGGCCCCAGAACTATGACCTGGAGCTGGAGACGGCCTCCGTCACGGAGCGCACGGTCACCAACTGGACCTCCTCCCTGACACTGAACATCGGCACGGATCACGGCGTCGAAGTGAACGACTGCGTCATCGACGAGACGTATGCCTTGGTGGGTGTGGTCAGCGAAGTGGGACTCAACTGGTGCACGGTCCTCACCATCGTGGACACGGACACCTCCCTGGGCGCCCAGGTGTTCCGCACCAAGGACCTGGGGCTGGCGGTGGGGGACTTCTCCCTGATGCGGGAGAACCGCCTGCGGCTGGACTATCTGCCCGCGGACTGTCAGCTGCTGGGCGGCGATCTGGTGGTCACCTCCGGCCTGGGCGGGTATTATCCCTCCGGCCTCTCTGTCGGCACAGTGGAGGAGGTGCAGCTCAGCGACTCCGGCGCCGCCTCCTACGCGGTGCTGGAACCCGCCGCCGACTTTGACAGTCTGGTGGAGGTCTTCGTCATCAAATCCTTTGACATCCAGACCTGATGGGACGGATGTCCCCACCTGTTCGGAAAGGAGGCTCCGGCATTGCTGGCGCGGAATGAAACCATTTTCAAATGGGCCCTGTATGCCGGGGCCACGGCAGTGTTCTTCCTGCTCCAGGGGGCGGTGCTCCAGCGGATCACCCTCTGGGGCGTCATTCCCTTTGTGTTCCCCATCCTGGTGGCGGTCCTGGGTATGTATGAGGGTCCCCTCCCCGCCTCCGTCTACGCCCTGACGGTGGGAGTGCTGTGCGACCTGCTGCTGCCGGCGTCCATCCCCTGCTTTTACACCCTGATCTTTCCCGCGGCGGGGCTATGCGCGGCGCTGATCTCCCAGAGCCTGCTGCCGGCAGGCTTTCTCTGTGGGGTGGTCACCTCCGTGCTCTCCTTCCTCCTCACAGACGCCTTTCACTGTGTCGTGCTGTGGGCCGGGGGGAAAGCCGCCTGGGCTGCGGGGGCCCAGGTCTTCCTGCGGGAGGTCTGCGTCTCCATCCTGCTGGTGGTCCCGGTGGTGTTGCTGTTCTCTGCCGTGTTCCGCCGCACCCACCTGGACGACTGAGAAGGAGGCTGTCTATGGACCATAAGGAAGCCCATCATCTGCGCCTGTATGTTCTGGCAGCCCTGTTTTTCATTGTGGCTGCGGTCTACATCGGGGTCCTGTACGACACGCAGGTGAACAATTACGACTATTACTACGCCAGCTCCGTCCGCAGCATCGCCCGGTCGGAGACCGTGGAGGCCGCCCGGGGCAATATCACCGACCGAAACGGCAAGGTGCTGGTGTCCAGCCGCTCCTCCTACAACCTGACCTTTGACGCCTCCCTGCTGGAGAAGGACGAAGATGCCAACGAGTCCCTCCTGCGGCTGCTGCAGCTGTGTCAGAGCCGGGGGATCAACTGGGTGGATTCTCTGCCCATCTCCCGCTCCGCCCCCTTCGCCTACACCATCGACTCCCTGGACAGCGCCGCCAGGAGCCGCTTTCTCACCTATCTGAAGGATCTGGACGAGGCCGCGAACGCCCTGGCCGCTTATCTGCTGGAGCATCCTGCCCTGCTGGAGACCACGGACGAGGAGGGCAACAGGGAAAACCCCGCCGACGACATCCTGGCGGATGAGGAGCTGGATCAGGCCGGCAAGGCCCAGGCCCTGCTGGAGGAGCTGACCTCCAGTCAGCTGACCGGCGCCATGCTGGAAGGGTCCGGTCTCTCCGCCACGCGGCTGATCGCCCTGATGCGGAAGGATTTCGGCCTCTCCGCCTCTTTTTCCGTGGAGGAGGCCCGGCTGGTGCTGGGCGTCCAGTACGAGATCCGCAGCCGAAATCTCGCCAGGACGGACCCCTATGTGCTGGCGGAGGACATCGACGCGGAGATGATCTCCCTGCTGAACGACGGCGACTACGCCGGAGCCAAGATCACCCCCTCCTCCGTACGGGAGTACGAGACGACCTACGGGGCGCATATCCTGGGGTATCTCGGAAAAATCAACGACAGTGCGGAAAAGGAGGCCCTGGGCGAGGGATATAACTGGAACGACTATGTGGGCAAGGACGGCGTGGAGGCGGCCTTTGAATCCCATCTCAAGGGCACCGACGGCACCCGGGTGGTCTCCCTGAACGAGGACGGCAAGATCACCGGCGAGTATTACTCCAAGGAGCCGGTGCCCGGCAACACTGTGGAGCTGACCATCGACCTGGACCTCCAGCAGGCGGCGGAGGACGCCCTGGCCGCCACCATCACCCGGATGACCGGGGAGGATGGGGATGAGACCCGGGGCGGCGCCGTGGCGGTGGTACAGGTGGGCACGGGGGAAGTTCTGGCCCTGGCCTCTTATCCCACCTATGATCTCTCCACATTCCGACAGAGCAGCATCTACGCGGTTCTCTACAATGACCCTGCCCGCCCCTTCACAAACCGCGCCACCAACGGGACGTACGTCCCCGGCTCCACCATCAAGCCCCTGACGGCCGTGGCCGCGCTGGAGAAGGGGATCATTACTCCCACCCAGGAGATCTACTCTCCCAGCCGGTGGGTCTATCCCAACGACCCCACCCACAGCGGCGCCAACTGCGCCGGCGGCAACCACGGTCTCATCAATGTGACGGAGGCCATCACCAAGTCCTGCAACTACTTCTTCGCGGAGATGGGATACCGAATGGGCATGGACACCTTCCGGGAGTATCTGCAGGCCTTCGGCCTGGGAGAGCACACCGGCATTGAGATTGGTGATTACGCCGGTACCTTGCCCAGCAATGAGGCGGGCCACGACCAGACCCCCTGGGCCACCTTCGGCCAGGCCAACCAGCTCTACTCACCCCTCCAGCTTGCCAACTACATCGCCACACTGGCCTCCGGCGGACAGCACTGCAAGGCCCACCTGCTGAAGGCCGTGAAATCCTATGACAATACGGAGGTCCTGGCTGTGGGCGACACGGCGCCCACCAACGTGGTCTCCATGCAGGATTCCACGCTAGAGGCGGTGAAAAAGGGCATGCTGGGCTACACCCAGCCCGGCGGCTCTGTTTACAATGCCTTCCGGAACTGTGTGGTCACTGCCGGCGCCAAGACCGGCACCTCCGAGCTGGGCGGCAACCAGACCGAAAACGGCGTCTTCGTTTGCTTCGCCCCTTATGACGATCCGGAGATCGCCGTGGCCATCGTCATTGAGCACGCCACCTGGGGCTCCAATCTGGCCACCACGGGCGTGGATATTCTCAACGCTTACTTTACCGCCGACGAGACCGGCAGTGCCGTCACCGGCGAAAACCAACTGCTTCCGTAAGGAGACGCATCCCCATGAGCGAACCCTTTGTCTTTGATCCCCGCTGCGACCTGTGCAAGGAGCCCTTCGGCGCCGTCCCCTGCGGAACGGCGGTCACCTTTCACTGCCGCCCCCTGGCCACGGAGGGCTTTTCCCACTGCGCACTGGTCCTCTCCTGTGAGTTTTCCGGGACGCAGCGGGAGCAGGAACTACCCCTGGAGGGCTTCGCAGGCGAGCGGCTTTGCTTTTCCGGCACACTGACCGCGCCGGAGCTGCCCGATCTTCTCTGGTATCACTTCCGCTTCTGGCGGGAGGACGGCACCGGCTGTCTGCTGGACAAGACCGGCTACCGCAGTGACGGACAGGCCGTGTCCTGGCAGCTGACGGTCTACCAGGAAAGCCGTACGCCCGGCTGGTTTGGGGCAGGTGTGACATACCAAATTTTTCCAGATCGTTTCTGCCGTCTGGCACTCGTGGACTCTGCGGGTCTGGTTGGACGGCGCTGGGTCCACGAGGACTGGGATGACACGCCGGAGTGGCGGCCGGATCCGGATGGGGAGATCCGCAACCGGGACTTCTTTGGTGGCACTCTGGCGGGGATCACGTCGAAACTGGACGATTTGAAGGCCCTTGGTGTCACCACGCTGTACCTCTGCCCCATTTTCGAGTCCGCCTCCAACCACCGTTATAACACAGCGGACTATACCCGCATCGACCCCATGCTGGGCACGGAGGCCGATTTCCGCGCTCTCTGCGCCCAGGCCCGACAGCGGGGGATGCGGGTGATTTTGGACGGCGTGTTCAACCACACCGGATCCCAGAGCATGTACTTCAATGCCGATGGCTATTACCCCACTTTGGGCGCAGCCCAGAGCCAGGATTCTCCCTGGTACAGCTGGTACCGGTTCCACCACTGGCCGGATTCCTACGACTCTTGGTGGGGCATCCGCACTCTGCCAGCGGTGGAGGAGTCCTCTCCCTCTTATGTGGATTTCATCATTGACGGCAAGGACTCCATTATCCGCCGGTGGCTGCGTGCCGGAGCTTCCGGCTGGCGACTGGATGTGGCGGATGAGCTGCCGGACTGGTTTCTGGAGAAGATCCGCGCCGCCATGGAGGAGACGGCCCCTGACAGCATCCTGATCGGCGAGGTGTGGGAGGACGGCTCCAATAAAATCGCCTACTCCCAGCGGCGGCGGTATCTGCTGGGCAGTGAGACCCACGGGCTGATGAACTACCCCTTCCGCACGGCGCTGCTGGCCTATGTCTCCGGCGGGGATGCCGATGACTTTCGGGAGGCCATGGAGACCCTGCGGGAGAACTATCCTCCGGCGGCCTTTTACTCCGCCATGAACTTTTTGGGCACCCACGATACCCCCCGCATCCTGACGCTGCTGGGTGCGGACCGAACGCCGGACACCAAGGCGGAGCGGGCCTCCTACCGGCTTTTGCCCCGGGAGCGGGCAGCGGGCATCGCCAAGCTGCGGCTGGCGGCGCTGGTGCTGTTCACCTTCCCCGGCTCTCCCATGATCTATTACGGGGATGAGGCCGGGATGGAGGGCTTTGAGGACCCTCTGAATCGGGGAACCTACCCCTGGGGCCGGGAAGACCGGGACCTGCTGGCGTGGTTCACCCGGCTGGGTGCCCTGCGGAATGCGTATCCAGCCCTGCAGTCCGGCACCATCTCCTGGCTCTACACCGCAGGTCCTTTGTTGATTTTTGCCCGGCAGAACGGTGACCAGCGGCTGACCACAGCCGTCAACGCCTCACCGGACTCCCACACTGTCACACTGCTGTGGGAAGGCGCTGGCCCCACTGATCTCCTCACCGGAGATACTCTTCCCTGTTCCGGCGGTGTTCTGCACTTGCAGCTGCCGCCCTGGGGCTGCCGTCTTTTGCTGTGACCGGCTGCGGATGTTTCACGTGAAACATCCGCGGCTCTTTTTCTGCCGTTTGTTTCACGTGAAACATTTTCTCTTCCTTTTCTCTGCTTTTCCGCTTTTCTCCTTGCAACGGCCGTCCACGCTTGCTATAATAAATGAGCATAAGCATTTCTACCTTATTGGGTATTTTCAGAAAGTAGGTGCCCACGTGGCAAAAACCATTGCGATTGTGAATCAAAAAGGCGGCGTGGGGAAAACAACCACCTGTGTGAATCTCGCCGCGGCCTTGACGGAGGCCGGGCAGCGCATCCTCCTGTGTGATTTTGATCCTCAGGCCAATTCCACTTCTGGAATGGGCGTGGACAAGACGGTCTCCAAGGGAATCTACGATGCCCTGATCGGCGAAGTGCCGGTGGAGGCCGCCCTGGTGCACACCAAATACGGCGATGTTCTCCCCTCCAACAAGGCGCTGGCCGGCGCCGGGATCGAACTGATCGGCATGGAGCGCCGGGAATTCCTTCTGCGGGACGCGCTGGACAAGGTAAAAGATCGCTACGACTTCCTGTTCATCGACTGCCCCCCCTCTCTGGAACTGCTGACGCTGAACGCCCTCTGCGCCGCGGACGCCATCCTGGTGCCGGTGCAGGGCGAATACTACGCTCTGGAGGGCCTCAGTGACCTGATGAACACGGTGCGGATCGTCCGCAGGTCCCTGAATCCCCGGCTGGAACTGGACGGCGTGCTGCTGACCATGTTTGACGGGCGGACCAATTTGGCCTTGCAGGTGGCGGAGGAAGTGAAGCACTACTTCCCCGGCAAGGTCTATGCCACTGTGATCCCCCGGAACGTGCGCCTCAGCGAGGCGCCCAGCCACGGCAAGCCCATCACCGCCTATGATCGGACCTCCCGGGGCGCGGAGGCCTACACCGCCTTTGCGGCGGAGTTTCTGAAAAAGCAAAGCGCCTGATTCTCTGGAAAGGAGCGTTCCCATGGCATCCAAGAAACCCTCCGGCCTCGGCCGGGGTCTCGGCGCCCTGCTGGGCGACGACGTATTGAAGGCGGAGAGCACCGGCAGCCTGTACCTGCCCATTTCCCAGGTGGAAAGCTGTTCCTCCCAGCCCCGCAAGCACTTTGACGAGGCATCCCTGGCAGAACTGGCCGACTCCATCCGAGAGCACGGTATCATCCAGCCTCTTACCGTCCGGAAGCTGGCCTCCGGCTACTATCAGATCATCGCCGGAGAACGGCGCTGGCGGGCTGCGCGGCTGGCGGGCCTTCAGGAAGTGCCCGTCATTGTCATGGAGGCCGATGACCGCAAGGCCGCCGAGCTGGCCATGATCGAAAACCTCCAGCGGGAGGATCTGAACCCCATAGAGGAAGCCGCTGGCTTCCAGTCCCTGATGGAAACGTATCACATGACCCAGGAGGAGGCCGCGTCCCGAGTGGGCAAATCCCGCAGCGCCGTGGCCAACGCGCTGCGGCTGCTGTCCCTGACGCCGCCGGTGGCCAAGCTGGTGGAGGAGGGAAAGCTCTCCGCCGGTCACGCTCGGGCGCTGCTGCCCCTCTCCCCCGCCCTGCAGGAAAACGCCGCTGGCGCCGTGATCTCCGGCGGCCTCTCTGTCCGCCAGACGGAGGCCCTGGCCAAGCGGCTGAGTCTGGAAAAGCCGGAAAAAGCCCCCGCGCCGAAGGGAATCGACTATGCCGCGGAGGCGCAGAAGGAGTTGAGCTCCAAGCTGGGCCGGGGGGTGCGGATCGTCACCGGCCGCAAAAAGGGCCGGATTGAGCTGGAATACTACGGCATTGACGACCTCAACGACCTGCTGGAGGCCCTGGCGATGCTCCGGGCAAAGCAAACGAAAACCCCCTGATTGGGAAAGGATGATTTGCCATGAAATTTGAAAAACGCAGCGGAGACGAAGCGGAGACACCCTCCTCTGCTCCGGAGGAAACGCCCTCCACCGGGAAAAAGCCCGTTGTCATCTATATCATGATCCTGTTCATCGTGGCCTTTCTGCTGATGGCGCTGTCCTTTCTAATGCACCAGCGGAGCAACTCCGAGGTGCTTGGGGAGCTTCAGGACTCCGTCACTGCCATGCAGGAGGTACAGGCCACGCAGGACGCCCTGCTGGACCTGCAAAACCAGCTGGATGAAGCCCAGACCACCATCGACGCGCTGGAGTCCTCCGCAGAGGAAACTGACGCCGCCTTGGCGGAGGCCCAGCGGGAGAACCAGGCACTGCTGGCTCTGTACACCATTCAGCAGCAGTATTCTGCGGGAGATCTGGCGGGCTGTCAAGCCAGCATCGACGCCTTCGAGGCGTCTGAATACCGGGACGCACTGCCTGAGACTGCTGAGGAGGGTGTCACCCCTCCCTCCCAGCGGTATGCGCAGCTGAAGGAAGCGGCAGAGGCCCGTTGAGCAGTCAACGGCTGGCCATTGTTTCACGTGAAACATGCAACATCAATAAATTGAGGAGAGAATCATCATGCTGGATATCAAATTTATCCGGGAGAATCCGGATGCCGTCCGTGAAAATATCAAAAAGAAGTTTCAGGATGCCAAGCTTCCCCTGGTAGACGAAGTCCTGGACCTGGACTCCAAGCGCCGGGCCGCCATTGCGGAGGCGGATCAGCTCCGCTCCAACCGAAACACACTCAGCAAGCAGATCGGCATGCTGATGGGCCAGGCCAAAAAGGACCCCGCCAAGCTGGCGGAGGCCGAGGCTGTCAAGCAGCAGGTGAAGGAACAGGCGGACCGCTTGGCAGAGCTGGAGAAACAGGAGACGGAGCTGGAGGAAAAGCTCCATCACAATATGCTGCTGATCCCCCAGATGATCGATTCCTCCGTGCCCATCGGCAAGGATGACAGCGAAAATGTAGAGGTCCAGCGGTTCGGAGCATGTGAAGTCCCCGACTTCCCCATTCCCTACCACGTGGATATCATGGAGTCCTTCAACGGCATTGACCTGGATGCCGCCGGGCGGGTCTCCGGCAGCGGCTTTTACTACCTGCTGGGCGACATTGCCCGGCTCCATGAGGCGGTGCTGGCCTACGGCCGGGACTTCATGATCGACAAGGGCTTCACCTACTGCATCCCCCCCTTCATGATCCACGGCAACGTGGTGGAGGGCGTTATGAGCCAGACAGACATGGACGGCATGATGTACAAGATCGAAGGGGAGGACCTGTACCTGATCGGCACCAGCGAGCACTCCATGATCGGCCGGTTCATTGACCAGATCCTGCCGGCTGAGAGCCTGCCCCAGACCCTTACCTCCTACTCCCCCTGTTTCCGCAAGGAGAAAGGTGCCCACGGCATCGAGGAGCGTGGCATCTACCGCATCCACCAGTTTGAAAAGCAGGAGATGATCGTAGTCTGTAAGCCCGAGGAGTCCAAGGACTGGTATGAGAAGCTGTGGCGGATGTCCGTGGAGCTGTTCCGCTCTCTGGATATTCCGGTGCGGCAGCTGGAGTGCTGCTCCGGCGACCTGGCAGATCTAAAGGTCAAGTCCTGCGATATCGAGGCCTGGTCTCCCCGCCAGCAGAAGTTCTTTGAGGTGTGCTCCTGCTCCAATCTGGGGGACGCCCAGGCCCGCCGTCTGCGCATCCGCTATAAGGATGAAAATGGCAAAATGCAGCTGTGCCACACCCTGAATAACACCTGCGTGGCCCCGCCCCGGATGCTGATCGCCTTCCTGGAGAACAACCTCCAGGCCGACGGCACTGTCCGCATCCCCCAGGTCCTGCGGCCCTATATGGGCGGCAAGGAATTACTGGTCCCCGCGAAAAAATCCAATTTGTAATTTTTCGTTTTATTTATACAAATCGTTGAACCCGTTTTCAGCCGTTGGAGCGGCGCGCAGCCCTGCTCCGGATCATTCGGTGCCCCTCCAGCGGCTCCATTCGGGTCAAATCTCTGAAAGCCTTGGGCTCCAATGGTTACAGTATACGTACACAGGTGCCCATTCATTTCACACAGGAGAGTCCCATGACTGAACTTACCAAAAAGACCACCGGCTTCCTGGCGGAGTTTCGCCAATTCATTGCCAGAGGAAATGTGCTGGATATGGCGGTGGGCGTCATCATCGGCGGCGCCTTCGGCAAAATTTCCACCTCCCTGGTCAACGATATCCTGATGCCCCTGCTCTCCCTGCTCACCGGCGGCGCGGACTTCTCCCAATGGCAATGGGTCCTGCGGGAGGCGGTGTATGACGCCGGCGGCAACGAAGTGCGCGCCGCTGTTGCCATCAATTACGGCTCTTTTCTCTCCACTATTCTGGACTTCCTCATCATCGCCTTTGCGGTCTTCTGCCTCATCAAAGCTATCAACCGCTTCCACCGAAAGAAGGAGGCCGCTCCTCCTCCCCCGCCCCAGCCCTCGCAGGAGGAAGTGCTGCTGGCGGAGATCCGAGACCTGCTGAAGGAGAGGACATGATGGAACAGCGCCTGCAATCGGGTCTTGCCGCCCTGAACCTCCCTGTGGAGGGAATCCCTGCTCTGGTCCGGTATGGGGATCTGCTGATCGAGACCAACAAGGTGATGAACCTCACCGCCATTACGGACCCGGAGGATGTGGCCACTCTCCACTTTTTGGACAGCGCCGCCCTGCTGACCCTGGAGTCCTTTTCCGGGAAGTCCGTGGTGGACGTCGGCACCGGTGCCGGTTTTCCCGGTCTGCCCCTGCGGGTGCTGGAGCCCTCCATCCGCCTGACGCTGCTGGACTCCCTGAACAAGCGCATCCAGTTCCTGGAGACGGTGTGCCGGGAGCTGGACCTCCCCGATGTGGCCTGCGTCCACGCCCGGGCGGAGGAATTTGCCGCGGAGCACCGGGAAACCTTTGATTTAGCGGTCTCCCGGGCAGTGGCGGCCCTGCCGGTGCTGTGTGAGCTGTGCCTGCCGCTGGTAAAGCCCGGCGGGAAGTTCCTGGCCATGAAATCCGTGGAGTCAGACGCGGAGCTGGCCGCCTCACAGCACGCCATTGCGATCCTGGGCGGCGCCGTGGAGGCGGTCCGGGACTATGCCATCCCCGGTACAGATGTGCGCCACCGGCTGATCGTGGTGGAAAAAGTGAAAAAAACTCCGGAAAAATATCCGAGAATGTTTGCAAAAATCAAGAAGAATCCCTTATAATACATTTGTGAGCAGTTGAAAGGAAGTGCCGCCTGATGACGTCTCCAGGACAGTGCATTGCCGTCGCATCCGGAAAGGGCGGCACCGGAAAGACCTCCTTTACGGCGGGTGTAGGCGCGGCTCTCGCCCTATCCGGCCGGCGGGTGCTGTGCCTGGACTGCGACATCGGTCTGCGGAATCTGGATCTGGCCCTGGGCCTGTCGGACCGGACGCTGATGGACTTCTCAGACGTGGCGCAGAACCGCTGTTCCCTGGAACTGGCCGCTGTGGAACACCCCAAGATCCCCGGCCTTTTCCTGCTGACCGCGCCGGCGCGTCCCCATGGTCGCCCGGTGACGGAGATCCAGATGGCAGATCTGCTGCGGGAGGTACGCAGGCGGTTTGACTTCTGTCTGCTGGACGCACCTGCGGGCCTGGGGCGGGGCTTTCAGCTGGCCACCTGCGCCGCGGACCGCTGCGTGGTGGTGACCACTGCGGACGCCTCCTCCCTGCGGGACGCCCAGCACACCGTCATGGAGCTGGATCGCTTCCCATCAGGCGCCCTGCACCTGGTGGTGAATCGGGTGCGCAAAAAGCTGCTGCGCCAGCTCCACGCCACCATTGACGATGCCATCGACAAGGCCGGCCTGCCGCTGCTGGGAGTGGTCCCCGAGGATGACGCCCTGCCGCTGTGTATGAACCGGGGTGTGCCCATCCTGCTGGCGGACGGCCAGAGCGCCGCGACTGCCTACCGCAACATTGCGAAACGCCTCCAGGGGGAACGGGTCCCCCTGCTGCGGATCAGATAGAGAAAGGAGTCTTTCATGAACATCGCCCTCATGTCCCACGACAACAAGAAGGAGCTGATGGTGCAGTTCTGCACCGCCTACGCCGGCATCCTGTCCCACCACAACATTTACGCCACCAACACCACTGGCCACATGGTGGCCGACGCCACGGGCCTGAATGTCCACTGCTTCCTGTCCTACGCCCACGGCGGCAGCCAGCAGATCGGCGCCCGGATCGCATACAACGAATTCGACCTGGTACTCTTCTTCAACGACCCCAACAACGAGGCTATGGTGGGAGATGTTTCCTATATCTCCCGGCTGTGCGACCAGAACAACATCCCCTTTGCCAGCAATCTGGCCACGGCGGAGGCGCTGGTACTGGGTCTGGCCCGGGGCGATTTGGACTGGCGCTGCATCGTCAATCCCTCCAACCGTCCCATCGCTTGACATTTTTCCCCAAAGCGCATACAATCACCCTGTTGATTCATTTGCACCGCGCGGATGCCGCAGCAGTACTCCAATCGCCGGCCCCACAGAGAGGGGCGCACCGCTGAGAGCGGCCCGGCCGGCCTGGACGAAGGACAGCGGCGGAGCGGGGGCGGAGACGCCCACGGCACCCTCCCCGTAGCACAGGAGGCAAAAAGGAGGCTCTATAGGCCTTGAATTTGGGTGGCACCACGAAGCGGAATCGCTCTCGTCCCAAAGCCGCGGGACGGGAGCGTTTTATCATTTTGCGCCCGCGGTGCATCCCGGGCAGCGACCCGCATCCCACGAAAAAGGAGTTTTGACGATGGCTAAAATGACCCCACGGACACTGTCCGGCTTTATGGAACTGCTGCCCGGACCACAGCAGCAGATGGAGCGGATCATGGAGATCCTCCGCCGTACCTATTCCCTCTATGGCTTTACCCCCCTGGACACCCCGGTGATCGAGTCCAGCGAGGTACTGCTGGCCAAGGGCGGCGGCGAGACGGAGAAGCAGATCTACCGCCTCCAGAAGGGCGACGCGGATCTGGCACTCCGGTTCGACCTGACGGTCCCCCTCGCAAAGTATGTGGCCCTCCACTACAACGACCTGACCTTCCCTTTCCGCCGGTATCAGATCGGCAAGGTGTACCGGGGTGAGCGGGCCCAACGGGGCCGCTTCCGGGAGTTCTATCAGGCGGACATCGACATCATCGGAGATGGCAGGCTCTCCATCATCAATGAGGCAGAGATCCCCGCCATCATCTACAAGACCTTCTCCACCCTGGGACTGAAGCGGTTCCAGATCCGGGTGAACAACCGGAAGATCCTCAACGGCTTCTACGCCATGCTGGGCCTGACGGAGAAATCCGGCGACATCATGCGCACCGTAGACAAGCTGGACAAAATCGGGCCGGAAAAGGTGAAGGCCATCCTCACCGGCGACCTCACCGTGGCTCCGTCCGACGCCGACGAGATCCTGAAGTTTATCGCCATCTCCGGCGGAAACGACGCCGTTCTCTCCGCTTTGGAGGGCTACCGGGGCCGGAACGAAATCTTCGACCAGGGTCTTGAGGAGCTGAACACGGTGGTCCGGTATCTGGCGGACTTCGGCGTCCCGGCGGAGAATTTCGCCGTGGACCTGACCATCGCCCGGGGCCTGGACTACTACACCGGCACCGTCTACGAGACCACCCTGCTGGATCACCCCGAGATCGGCTCCGTCTGTTCCGGCGGCCGGTACGACAATCTGGCGGAGTATTACACGGACCGCCAGCTTCCCGGCGCGGGCATCTCTATCGGCCTGACCCGGCTGTTCTATGTGCTGGGAGAACAGGGTATGCTGAATCCGGACCTGCCCACCGCTCCGGCGGATGTGCTGATCCTGCCCATGACGGAGGACCTGTCCGCTGCCATCTCCCTGGCCACCCTGCTGCGGGAAAACGGCATCCGCGCCCAGCTCCACTGCGAGGAAAAGAAATTCAAGCAGAAAATCGCCTATGCCGACAAGCTGGGCATCCCCTATGTGATCTTTCTGGGGGAGGACGAGATCAGCTCCGGCGTGGTGGCCTGCAAGGACATGGCCACCGGCGAGCAGACAAAGCTGGAACCCGCCGCCACCGTCTACCGCATTAAGGCGGGTCTCGCGGAACGGGAAAAGGGCACCGTCATCCAGGAGTAATTCCCTGCCCCACAGAGATACTTTAACGCCGAATTTCACCTGTGGAGACAACCAAATCGCATCTCAAGCAGTCCAAGCAGAAATATTTTCTATAAAAAATACAAGCAGTATTTACTAGAGGTGTTTCTATGAAGAACCGGAAGCGTGTCTGGGTGCCTTTGTTGGTCCTGCTGCTGGTCGCCGCGATCCGGTACAGCCGCCCGGTAACATTGCCGGACCTGCTGAAGGACCAGGAACTCCAAGAGATCAACGTCCTGATCCGCTCCCTGGGGGACTGGGCCCAGGAGCCAGAGACCGCCACGGTGTCGGTGCCCCTCACTTCCCCAGAGGGGGCGGCCCTGCTGGAACAGCTCCAAGACCTCTCCTTCTGCCGTTCTCTGACAGACCCTCTAATCAAGCCCCTTGCTCAGGCGGTGAATGCCAGCCATGGGTCCGTCTCTTATGAGTCGGGAGACTGGATGTTCTCCCTCTCCCTCGCCGGTACAGATGGCGATTTTGCTGTGCTGAACTTTACCGTCCGGGAGTGGTCCTATGCTGCTCCGGGACAGGCGGACTTCTACGGCTGCACCGTCCCGGACGGAGAGGCCGTTGGCAGGGGCCTTGGGGAACAGCTCTGGGCTCTGGCAGCGAAATATGATCTCAATTCGTAATATTTTTTATATAAATTTCTATTTGTAATCACATTTCTACACAGAAAGGAATCCACAATCATGACACAGAATCGCACCCATACCTGCGGAGAGCTGCGGCTCTCCGACGCCGGCAAGGCCATAAAGATCTGCGGCTGGCTGGAAAACCTCCGGGAGGTAGGCAGTGAGCTGGCCTTCGCCGTGGTCCGGGACTTCTATGGCACCACTCAGGTGGTGGCGGAGACCGCCGACATGGTGGCCCTGCTGAAGTCCATCAACAAGGAGTCCACCATCTCCGTGGAGGGCACCGTCCGGGAGCGGGACAGCAAGAACGCCAAGCTGCCCACCGGCGAGATCGAGGTGGTGCCCGGCAAAATTGAGGTGCTGGGCCGCTGCCAGCACAACGAGCTGCCTTTCCCCATCAACCGCAGCCGGGAGGCCGACGAGGCCACCCGCCTGAAGTACCGCTATCTGGACCTGCGGAACCCGGCGGTGAAGAACAACATCATCCTCCGGTGCCAGGTAGTGGCCGCCCTGCGGCAGGCCATGACAGAGCATGGCTTCCTGGAGATCACCACCCCCATCCTGACCGCCTCCTCCCCGGAGGGTGCCCGGGACTATCTGGTGCCCGCCCGGAACCACCCCGGAAAGTTCTATGCCCTGCCTCAGGCACCCCAGCAGTTCAAGCAGCTGCTGATGACCTCCGGCTTTGACCGGTACTTCCAGATCGCCCCCTGCTTTCGGGACGAGGACGCCCGGGCGGACCGCTCCCCCGGTGAGTTTTACCAGCTGGACATGGAGATGGCCTTTGCCTCTCAGGATGACGTATTTGCCGTACTGGAGGACGTGCTGCCCCCCATCTTTGCCAAGTACGGCAAATACGACCGGGCCAGCTCCGCGCCCTTCATGCGTATCCCTTACACCGAGGCCATGGAGAAGTATGGCTCCGACAAGCCGGACCTGCGCATCGACCTGACGGTGCAGGACGTCACCGGCCTGCTGGGCGCCTGCGGCTTCGGCCCCTTCGAGGGCAACGTGGTGAAGGCCGTGGTGGTCAGCGATTTCCACGAGACCCGGAAGTTCATCGACAAGACCCTGGCGGATGTGGAGGTGGTCTCCGGCGGCAAGCCCTACTGGTTCCGCCTGGACGAGAACGGTGAGATTGTGGGCGGCATCGCCAAGTTTGTCCAGCCCATCAAGGAGTCTGTGGTCTCTGCCCTGGGTCTGAAGCCCAACGACTTCGTGGCCCTGTCCGCCGGCAAGCTGGGCGCTGCCCAAAAGACCGCCGGCACGCTGGTAAAGACTCTGGGCGCCGCCGTCCCCGGTCACATGGACAAGGAGCAGTACGCCTTCTGCTGGATTGTGGACTTCCCCATGTACGAGATCGGCGAGGAATCCGGCGAGCTGGAGTTCTGCCACAACCCCTTCTCCATGCCCTCCGGCGGGCTGGAGGTCCTGCTGAAGGCGGAGCGGGGCGAGATCGATCCCCTCAGCATCACCGCCGACCAGTATGACCTGGTGTGCAACGGCGTGGAGCTCAGCTCTGGAGCGGTCCGGAATCATGACCCGGAGATCATGATTAAGGCCTTTGAGATGGTCCGGCTGGGCGAGGAGGACGTAAAGGCCAAGTTCCCCGCCATGTACAACGCCTTCACCTACGGCGCGCCGCCCCATGCGGGCATTGCCCCCGGCGTGGATCGCATGGTGATGCTGCTGGCCGGGGAGGACTCCATTCGGGAGATCATCCCCTTCCCCATGAACAAAAATGCCCAGGACGTGATGATGAGCGCCCCCAGCGAGGTCACGCAGAAACAATTGGACGAGCTGCACATCGCCATCGTCAAGCCCCAGGACTGACCTGTAAATCCGGAATAAAAAAGAGACGGACCGCATTTCTGCGTTCCGCCTCTTTTTTTTCCACTTTCCGGCATCATCCCACGCATACCACCTTCATGACTCCGGAGGTCAAAGCCTGTCAAACCGCTGGCCCTGGGTATTGCACCAGAAATGGTCCTCCGCCAGACCGGAGACGTAATAGGTCAGCGGCCCGGAGAAATCGCCGGATTCGTGGATATCTATCTCCAACGACGGACACCAGCCCATGCCGCCGCGGTCCCGCAGCCGGGCAGAAAAGGCCGTTTCCCCATAGTAGTCCAGGTAGGGGATTACCACCCGACAGGTGCCGCTCTGGAAGATCAGCAGCTCCTGCAAGGTGCTGTCACACCAGATGCCGTCAAACGCAGCCAAATCCGCAGGCCAGGCAGAGGGCTCCTCCTGCCAGAGCGTGGTCTCCGTCCCCAGAAGCCTGGTGAAAAAGGGGGACAGGGACCGGACCGCCGCCCGGTAGGTCTCTTCTCCCAGCTCCGGCGCCTCACCTGCTTTCCGCAGGCTGTCCGCCCTGTCCAGAACCGCTGCAAATGCCACTGCGGAGGCTGCCGGTTCCGCCTCCATCTCCTCCAAAAGGGCCAGGACCACGTCCTCCTCCGGGATCGTCTGTCCAGAGCCCGCCCAGTCCAGCAGGGTCCGTGCCGCCGTCTCCGGTGTCTCCTCCAGCACTTGTACAGCCACCATCTCCCAGGTGGTCTCCGAGACCGTCCCCTCCCCCTGGGGACTCCCCAGCAGGGCGATCATTGCCATCAGTAGAGCCGCCATCCGCATGTTGTCACACGCTCCCTTCTATTTTTGCCAGCATACCACGGGGTCCGTTTGGATTCCACCACAAATCAGTAACAGTCTTTTCTTTCGGGCCTGGATGTGATACACTTCATATCATCACTCCACAGCAGAAAGGAGCTCTTATGAAACGACTTTTTACAATTCTGCTGGCTGTCCTCTCCCTGTTGAGCCTGACTGCCTGCGGCGGCTCCCCCACAGAGGAGACTTCCCAGGAACCCTTAGTGGACATTCAGCCCCAGGAGCCGGAGGCGCCCCCGGAACCCACGCCGGAGGAACTGGCCGCCCAGGAGGTGGAGGACCTGCTTGCCTCCCTGACCCTGGAGGAAAAGGTCGGCCAGCTGTTCTTTGTCCGGGTACCCGACACAGACGCGGTCTCCGACGTGAGCACCTATCATCTGGGCGGCTACATCCTCTTCGGCCGGGATACGGCGGACAAAACTGCCGATGCTTTGATCCAGACCATTCAGAGCTATCAGGACGCCGCGGCTGTGGACACCGGAATCCCGCTGCTGATCGGCGTGGACGAGGAGGGCGGCACGGTGGTGCGGGTCAGCTCCAATCCCCATCTGCGGGCCTCCAAGTTCCCCTCTCCTCAGAAAGCTTATGCCTCCGGCGGCATGGAGGCCGTGCTGGCAGATACCCGAGAGAAGGACCTCCTTCTCTCCGCCCTGGGCTTCAACGTGAACCTGTCCCCGGTGGCAGATGTGTCCACCAACCCCGCCGACTTTATGTATGACCGCACCTTCGGCCAGGATGCGGCCGCCACAGCGGACTATGTGGCCCAGGTGGTCTCGCAGATGGCGGAGGACGGTATGGGCAGCGTCCTCAAGCACTTCCCCGGCTATGGGAACAATGTGGATACCCACACCGGTATCGCCGTGGACCAGCGGCCGCTGGAGTCCTTCACGTCCTCCGACTTCCTCCCCTTCCAGGCGGGTATGGAGAGCGGCGGCGGAAAGACCGCTGTGCTGGTCTCCCACAATATCATGACTGCTGTGGATGGAGATCTCCCCGCCTCCCTGTCCCCGAAGGTCCACGGCCTGCTGCGGACGGACCTGGGCTTTGACGGCGTGGTGATGACCGATGATCTGGCCATGGAGGCAGTTGCAGCGTACAGCGCCGACGGGGCCGTGGCGGTGATGGCCCTGGAGGCGGGAAACGATCTCGTCATCACCACCGACTACCGCACCCAGATCCCCAAGGTCCTGGAGGCGCTGGAAAGCGGCGCCCTGTCCGAGGAGACCATCGACACCGCCTGCCGCCGGGTGCTGACCTGGAAGCAGAATCTGGGGCTGCTGTAACATACCTCCCGGTCCCATCCCCTGACGAAAGGAAGTTTTCCACATGGAAACGGAAAAACTCTATTACCAAGATCCCTACCTCACCGCCTTCACCGCCCGGGTGCTCTCCTGTGAAAAATCCAAATCTGGCTGGGCCGTAGTGCTGGACCGCACCGCCTTCTACCCGGAGGGGGGCGGACAGCCGGCGGACCACGGCACTCTGGGCGCAGTCCAGGTCACGGATGTCCATGAAACAAAGGGCGTGATTTTCCACACCTGTGACGGCCCTGTGGAGATCGGCACCCAAGTGGCGGGGGCCGTTGACTGGCCCCGCCGGTTCGACCACATGCAGCAGCACTCCGGGGAGCACATTCTCTCCGGCCTGCTGTGCTCGCTGTACCACTGTGACAACGTGGGTTTCCACCTGGGGGCCGACACGGTGACCATCGACTACAATGCCGAGCTGACCTGGGAACAGGTCATGGCCGCGGAAAAGGCCGCCAATGAGGTGATCTGGCAGGACACTCCGGTGGACATCACCTTCCCCGCGCCGGATGCGCTGGCCCGTCTGAACTACCGCAGCAAGAAAGCGCTTACCGGCCAGGTGCGGATCGTGGCCTTCCCCGGGGCGGACTGCTGCGCCTGCTGCGGCACCCACGTGCGCCGGGCCGGTGAGGTGGGGATTATCAAGGTCCTCTCCTGCCAAAAGTTTCGGGAGGGGGTGCGGCTGGAGATTCTCTGCGGATCGCGGGCCTACCGGTATCTCTCCCAGGTATACGACCAGGACCGCGCCGTGGCCCAGCTGCTGTCTGTAAAACCCCAGGACACCCTGGCCGCCGCAGAACGGCAGGCGGAGGAGCTGGCCGCCGCCAAGCAGCGGATGACGGAGCTGGAGGATCAGCTCTTCTCCCTCCGGGCCCAGGCCCTGACAGACCGGGGAGATCTGCTGCTTTTGGAGCCCCCCACGCGGCCGGACGGAGCCAGAAAGCTGGCAGACGCAGCCGCAAAGGCCTCCGGCGGTCTGGCGGCGGTGTTCGCGGGAGCGGAGTCCTCCTACGTCTATGCCCTTGTCCAGGCCGATGGGGCGGACATCTCTCCCCTGGTGAAGCGGCTGAACGCCGCTCTTTCCGGCCGGGGTGGCGGGCGGAACGGCTTTGCCCAGGGCAGCGTGCAGGCGGACCGGACCGCCATCTATGACTTTTTCCGCAAGGAGGGGATTGAATGTCCTACGTGCTGATCGAACAGAATCTTGAGGAAGAGGACGAGCCCCGGTTCATCTACGCGGAACTGGACAGCGGGCGCCGGGAGGTCCGGCGGGTGGAATTCTACCCCAATGGCCTCTGCTTTGCCTACGGCGGCGACTACGGCCGGGAGGAGGCTCTCTCTCCTGCCCCCTACCCGGAGGACCTGCGGACGCTGAACCGCCCCGGGGAAGTCACCGCCCGCGCCATCACTCCGGCCGCGTTTTGGGAGATCTGGGGACAGGCCCAGGAGCGGCCGGACGGCTTTATGGGGATGTTTGCCTGATGAGAAGAAGCATTTGTTTTGCCGGGGGCTGCTTCTGGGGCATGGAGGCCCTGTATCGCCGCCTGCCCGGCGTACTGGATGTCACCGCCGGCTATGCCAACGGAGACACGGCAGATCACGCCAACTATGACGATGTCTGCACCGGCCGCACCGGCTTCCGGGAGGCGGTGCAAGTGGCGTATGAAGACGGGACTGTCTCCCTGCCCCACCTGCTCTTTGTCTTTTTTGCCGCCATCGACCCGGAGACTCCCAACCGTCAGGGACCGGACGTGGGCAGCCAGTACCAGACCGGCGTATACTGGATGGACCCGGCGGACGAGGGCATCATCCGCTCCATCGCTGCCCTGGAGGCCGCGGCCGTTCCCTTCTTCGCCGTGGAGCTGAAGGCCCTGGCATGTTTCTATCCAGCGGAAGAATTCCATCAGCGGTATCTGGAAAAGCACCCACGGGGCTACTGCCACGTGGCCCCCTGGAAACTGGCCGCCCTGCCGGACTTCCCCTTTTCCACAAAGACCTATACCCGTCCCGCAAAAGAGCTGCTGCAGACCTGGAAAGAAGCCGGAGAAGTGTCTTTCTGACGGGCGGGGGAAACTCTGTTTTCCACAGGCTGACCATATTTGTGTAAATAAAAGCGCCGCAGGCGGATGCCTGCGGCGCTCTCTTTGATTCAGCTTCCGTCACTGGACGGGCTCGTTCATCTCTGCAGTGATATACTGTTGGCCGTACATGGCGTCGTACAGCACATCCTCCCGCAGCTGCAGCAGCTCCCGGGCCTCGTCGGAGAGAGCCGCCTCCTCCACGCCGGCGCTGGGCGTCCCCGTGCCATCCACAAAGTACAGCTCCGTGTTGGTGAGACACACCTGGCTCACCTTCTCCAGCAGCGCCCAGTACCGGGTGACCGGCTGACCGGTCAGCTCCAGCAGCTGGGGGCCAATGGCGGTGATGCTGCTGTCCCGCCGGGTGCCTGCCTGCCCCTGGAGCAAGGCCGCATCATTGGCCCAGATCAGATAGTCCGTGGAATACAGGTCGCTGATCTCCTCCGGGGTCCAGCCTACCGTGTCGTTATCCGGGCAGAGGCCCAACTTTGTGTACACTGTGTCCCCGTCCGTCATGAACAGATTGGGCCTGTGATCCCCGAAGAACACCACGATGGTAGGCTCCTCGCTCTCCCGCAGGGCGTCTGTCAGATCTCCCAGGGCCTGATCCGCCCGGGTGATGCCCTCCAGCATGACCCGGACGATGGCCATATCCTCCTCGCCGAGACTTTCGCTGGTGACGCCGATCTGACACTCATAGTTGAATTTCTCCGGGTCAAAGGGCTGGTGGTTCTCCATGGTGATACCGTAGAGAAACGCCCGCTCCCCGCTGCTGTTGATGTCCTCCATCCGGTCCAGCATGGCCTGGAAGAAGTAACTGTCCCGCATGTAATACCCGCCGTAGATGCCCCCCTCCCAGGGAAAGTCCAGAGCCTGGATATCTGCGGAGAACAGAAGGTCGGAAAAGCCCAGCCTGGGATAGGTCACCGTTCGATTATACAGGCTGTCGTTATACCCATGGAGCATCTCCGCCCGGTAGCCGCTCTTGGTATACTGCTCCGGCAGGGCGTCGAATTTCTCATAGGCGTCATCCTCCAGGAAGCAGATGTTCGTCCCAGCACCGAAGTCCAGCTCCGTAACGCCATACAGCATGGACATCTCCAGATAGCCGGTGCCGTAGCCCAGATAGTGGCTGTGGAATGTGCCGCTGATGCCCTCGCTCTCCAGGGCATGGAAATTCTCCAGGGGATCCCGTTCATACTGAAGGCCCGGCAGCCGGGTCAGATCGTAGAAGGACTCCGACTGGGCCACGATGATGTTGGGCTGCACCGCCGCTGCGGGGGCGTCGGCGCTGTCCTCTGTCAGGATCTCGTCGATCCGGGCCAGGACCTGCTCCATGTAGGCTTCGCTGTATCCCTCCGGGCTCTTCTTGGCCTGAAGAAAGCAGTCCCGCCAGAGACTCAGCGTCAAACCGTAGGTGTCGTGGCTGTTGGCCGCAGCCAGGCGGGTGTTCACATCCACCTGAAAAACCGCCCCCGCCGCCTGGGCTCCCTGTGTGGAAAACAGCCCAATGGTCAGGGCCAGGGAAACGGAAAAAGTGACAAAGCGGCACCGCCCGGTGAGCAGCGTCAGCCGCCGCACCAGAATCAGAATCCCCACACACATCCCCAGGGCGATCATCGCCATCCAGAAATCCACCGGCGGGCGCAGCTCTCCCGCCACACCGGCCACCTCTCCCACCTGTGCCGCCAGGCCGAAGTCCGCCAGCACCAGTGGCGTGCCGTTGATAGCTGTCTTGAAATAGTCCACCAGGGACAGCACCAGTCCGGCAACCCCCACCAGTATAGCGGAAAGCCACAATCTACCCAGCAGCGCCCCCAGGGTGAACACCACAGCGCCGTAAAGGACGCCGGTCAGCAGCAGATAGGTGGGCCATTTCACGAACCACTCCCACACGATGGAGAGGGAACCGGTAACCACCCACTGGACGGCCACCGCCACAGCCAGCCCCATGCAAAGGCTGCCGCCCAGAAACATGACCCAGCGCAGCCACACCGGCCCCAACGCCCGGGGCCGCTTCTGTCTCTTCAACACTTCTACCTCATTTCCCAGGTTATAAAAAGGGTCGCGGGGATTTCCCGCGGCCCCGATAATCTCCGATCAGTATGCCAGTTTCTCCGCCAGATAGCTCTTCAGCTGGTCGACGGGCAGCCGCACCTGCCCTCCCGCAAAAGCACTGCTTTTGCGGGACCCCTGTCCCATCTCATTCCTCGGGCGGAATGAATCCGCCCTCCGGCGAGATTTTGCCTCCGGCAAAATGCTCGGACGCCGCGCCGCGGCGTTCTGGAGCAGGATCGACACAGGCATCAGTATGCCAGTTTCTCCGCCAGATAGCTCTTCAGCTGGTCGACGGGCAGCCGCACCTGCCCTCCCGCAAAAGCACTGCTTTTGCGGGACCCCTGTCCCATCTCATTCCTCGGACGGAATGAATCCGCCCTCCGGCGAGATTTTGCCTCCGGCAAAATGCTCGGACGCCGCGCCGCGGCGTTCTGGAGCAGGATCGACACAGGCATCAATATGCCAGTTTCTCCGCCAGATAGCTCTTCAGCTGGTCGATAGGCAGCCGCACCTGCCCTCCCGCAAAAGCACTGCTTTTGCGGGACCCCTGTCCCATCTCATTCCTCGGGCGGAATGAATCCGCCCTCCGGCGAGATTTTGCCTCCGGCAAAATGCTCGGACGCCGCGCCGCGGCGTTCTGGAGCAGGATCGACACAGGCATCAATATGCCAGTTTCTCCGCCAGATAGCTCTTCAGCTGGTCGATAGGCAGCCGCACCTGCTCCATGGTGTCCCGGTCCCGGACGGTAACGCAGTTGTCACCAGCCTTATCCGCATCGCCCACGGTGTCGAAGTCCACCGTGATGCAGTAGGGCGTGCCGATCTCGTCCTCCCGGCGGTACCGCTTGCCGATGGAACCGGTGTCATCAAAGTCCACCATCCAGTCCTTGCTGAGCTCCGCCTGGATCTCACGGGCCTTTTCGGAGAGCTTCTTAGAAAGGGGCAGCACCGCGCACTTAAAAGGCGCGATGGCCGGATGGAACCGCATGACGGTGCGGACGTCGTTCTTTTCTGCATCCACCACCTCTTCATCGTAGGCTTCCACCAGCAGGGCCAGGGTCATCCGGTCCGCGCCCAGGGAGGGCTCCACCACATAGGGGATATAGTGCTCGTTCTTCTCCTGATCGAAATAGGTCAGATCCTGGCCGGAGTGCTCCTGATGCTGGGTCAGGTCGTAGTTGGTCCGGTCCGCCACACCCCACAGTTCCCCCCAGCCGAAGGGGAACAGATACTCAAAGTCCGTAGTGGCCTTGGAGTAGAAACTCAGCTCCTCGGGCTCGTGATCCCGCAGCCGCAGATTCTCCTCCTTGATGTTCAGGCCCTTCAGCCAGTCGTGGCAGTACGTCCGCCAATACTGGAACCACTCCAGATCCGTGTCCGGCTTACAGAAGAACTCCAGCTCCATCTGCTCGAACTCCCGGATGCGGAAAATGAAGTTACCCGGGGTGATCTCGTTGCGGAAGGACTTGCCGATCTGGCACACGCCGAAGGGCAGCTTCCGGCGGGTGGTCCGCTGGATGGCGGGAAAGTTGACAAAAATGCCCTGGGCGGTCTCCGGCCGCAGGTACACCTCGTTGGCGGTGTCCTCCGTGACGCCCTGGTGGGTCTTGAACATCAGGTTGAACTTGCGGATGTCGGTGAAGTCGCTCTTGCCGCAGCCAGGGCAGGGCACCTGGTTGTCCCGGATGAATGCCACCAGCTCCTCCTGGGTCATGGCCTCCACGTTCACGTCCATGCCGTGCTCCTGCACATAGCTCTCCACCAGCTTGTCCGCCCGGTGGCGCATCTTGCAGGCCTTGCAGTCAATCAGAGGATCGTTGAAGGTGGATACGTGGCCGCTGGCCACCCACACCTGGGGATTCATCAAAATGGCGGAGTCCAGTCCCACGTTGTAGGGATTCTCCTGGACGAATTTCTTCCACCAGGCCCGCTTGACATTGTTCTTCATCTCCACGCCCAGGGGACCGTAGTCCCAGCTGTTGGCAAGGCCGCCATAGATCTCACTGCCGGGGAATACGAATCCCCGGTTCTTACACAGGGCCACGATCTTCTCCATGGTCTTCTCGGTGTTTTTCATGTTCCATTCTCCTTTACGGCGGCCCGGACAGAAAAAACGCCCCGAGCCGGTTTTCGGCTCAGGGCGAACAATCAGTCCGTGGTTCCACCTGAATTCGCGCCTGGCTGACGCGCACTCTTCACCCGGTAACGGCGGGGACCGGCAGGGCATTTCCGCCCCGCGGCTCCAGGGTGCCTGTTCTTCCGCCTCCCCGCAAGGGCTCACACCAGCCGCCCTCTCTCTTTGCCGGGGTATGGGGGATACTTCTCCCTGTCACTGCCTTTTGGATATCGTGAGAACTGTATCACGTTTTCATCAGAATGTCAAGGCCGAGTCCCACAGAAGCCGCACCAGGCAGGGCACTCTCTCACCCGGACCCTGGTCTGATCCCTTATCCGAAGCGCAGAAAAAGGCCGCCCCATAGGGCGGCCTTTCCCAATTTACTTTTTCTCCCGATCGTAGGCCACGATCACCCGGCGGTTGGGCTCCGTTCCGGTGGAGTAGGTCGTCACATTGGGCACATCCTGCAGCGCCGTATGGATCACATGCCGCTCATAGGCATTCATAGGTTCCAGTGTCACGCTGCGGCGGTACTTGGTGACCTTGGCGGCCACCTTCCGGGCCAGATGCTGAAGACTCTGCTCCCGCTTTTCCCGGTAATTCTCCGCGTCCAGCTGCACCCTCACCCGGCCGCTGCCGCTGCGGTTCACCGCATAGCTGGTCAGCTGCTGGATGGCGTCCAGAGTCTCGCCCCGGCGGCCGATCAGTGCGCCCAGATTCTTGCCCTCCAGGATCACCTTGTAGCGGCCCTTCTCCAGCAGATAGATGTGGATCTCCGCAGCACTCTCCATCTGCTCCAGCAGGCCGGAGAGGAACTTACGGATGGCCTGGGCCTTCTCGTCATCCACTTCTTCGCCCAGTGTCTGCACGGGAGCGGACTGCCGGGTCTTCTCCTCCGGGGCGGGCGCCGGCGTCTCCGCCGGCTTGCGCTCCTGTCTGGGCGGCTTTTCCGCTTTGGGGGGCTTAGGCCGCTCTTCCTGCGGCTTCTCCTTGGGGGCAGGCGCGGGGGCGAGAACCTCCTCTTCCTCCTCCGGGCCGTAGCTCACCCGGACCTTGGCCGGGCAGCTGCCCAGACCCAGGAAACCGGACTTTGCTCGCTCCAAAATCTCAACGGACACATCGTCCCGGTCCAGGCCAAGCTGCCGCAGGGCATTCTGGATGGCCTCATCCTCGGTCTTGCCCGTTACATCAATAAACTGTCTCATGGCGTAACAAGCTCCTTACTGATCATCATAGCGGTCCTCCTTGTAGGACCGGCCGCGGGCATAGGGCCGGTCTCCCACACGGCCCGCTTCCGTGGTGCTGGTGGCCGCCTTTTTGGCCTTCAGGGCCTTGGCCTCCTGCGCCGCCTGCCGCTTTTCCTTCAGGCTCTTCTTCTGTGCGGCCTGCTGACGCTGCTGCTCCTGAAGCAGCTTGGCCTCCTCCATCCGCTTCTGGCGGTCCGCCTGGATCATCTCCTGCCGGGCGTCCTCCTCTTCCTGCAGCTTCTTGGTGTAGAACTTGCCCAGGACCATCTCCTGGATAATGGAGAACGCGCTCTGGGCAGCCCAATACACGCCCAGGGCGGCGGGCACGATGAAGGCGATGTAGATAGACATCAGAGGCATCATCCACATCATCATCTTGGTGGAGCCGTTGGCAGCCGCAGTCTGGGCGGACTGGCTCATGCTGACCTTGCTCAGCAGGAAGCTGAACACACCGGAAATGATGGGAATCAGAATCAGTCCCACCGCGGCCAGCGTGATGCCCGTGGAGAGGCTGCTGACAGCGCTCCAGGGCGTCTGGATCAGGTCAATCCCCAGGAAGTGGTAGTCGATGTTCACCCAGCCGGGATGCTCTGCAATGAAGTCGGGGAACTGGCTGTTAATGATGTTGGAAATGGCGATCTGCTCATAGCCGGGGCTGGCCACGATCTCAATGCCGGCGCCTTCAATCAGACTTCTGGCCGCATTCACTACCGCCAGACCGGCGTCCTTGCCGCCGAAGTTCATGAAGTAGACAATGGGCTCCCGGATGATATAGTACAGGGCCATCAGAATGGGCAGGGGCAGAAAGCTCCACAGGCAGCCGCTCATGGGATTGAAGCCCTCTTCCTGGTAGAACTTCTGCATCTCCTCCTGCATCTTCAGCTGGTTGTTGGCGTATTTCTTCTGGATCTCCTGCATCTTGCCGGACATGCGGCTCATCCGCACCATGCTCTTCTTGGACTTCATCTGGAAGGGCAGCAGGATCAGCTTGATGACCAGCGTGAACAGGATCAGGGACACGCCGTAGGACCCTGTCAGGTTGTAAAACAGCCGCAGCAGGGCCGCAAACGGGATACAAATTGCGTATCCGATGGTTGAAAACATAGATGCTTCCTCCAAATTGTAATGGGACCCGGGCTTTCAGCGCCCGCAGAGCGGAGCATTTCCGCTTTCGGCCTGTCCGCATTCCGCAGTGCCGGCTGACAGACGGCCGGACAGCAGCACAGGGTCCGGCAGAGGGGCTTGTCCCCTCCTCTCATGGGACCGGATCATATCCTCCCTTGTGAAACGGATTGCAGCGCAGGATACGCCGGAACGCCAGCCAGCCGCCCTTGAGGGCGCCGTACTTCTCAATCGCCTCCAGCGCATATTGGGAACAGGTGGGAATATACCGGCAGCAAGGCGGCCGGTACGGGGAGATGGCCACCCGGTAAAATTTCACCAGGGCCAGCAGGACCTTTTTCATCATGACCGGTCCTCCAGCAGCTCCAGCTTCCTGCAAAGACGCAGGAAGGTATCGTTCAGCTCCTTCCAGGAGGCAGTCAGGGTCCGTCCCCTGGCTACCAGAATCATATCGTACCCCTGGCGGAGCCGTCCGGAATTGAGCCGGTAGACCTCCCGCAGGCGGCGGCGGGCCCGGTTGCGGACCACCGCATGACCCAGCTTGACGGATACCGTCACGCCCAGGCGGTTGTGCCCCAGCCGGTTTTTCCGGCAGTAAAGCACCATCCCTCCGCCCACGGCGGAGGCGCCCTTCTGGTACAGCCGGCGGAACTCATAATTCTCTTTCAGGGTCACTGCCCGCTTCATGCTGCCACCTGCCTTCTCCCATTTGACACATCTGACACAAACTCAACGAGGGACGGAGGAATCACAGAATTCCCGCCGTCCCTGAAGACGTTGTTCAAGTGTCTCCCGCACGGTCCGTTTCTCAGTAGGACAGACGGGCGCGGCCCTTGGCGCGGCGACGGGCCAGGACCTTGCGGCCGTTGGCGGTTGCCATTCTCTTGCGGAAACCGTGGACCTTCTGGCCGTGCAGCTTCTTGGGCTGATAGGTACGTTTCGTTGCCATGTTGAGACACCTCCTGTCAGAATTGCGGCCCTTTTGAGGGCGGCACTTACTCGACACCGCCTAAAGGGCGGCGCAGTAAACAGATCAAGACCGCATGATCGCGGCGCAACCGATATTATACAGACTGTTTGAAAATATGTCAACTAAAACTTAAAAGTTTTGCGAAATTTCCGTATTTTTTTCTTTTTTCAGTTGCGATTCTCGAAAATTTCAAAATCTGGTGTCCCATGCTGTCCAAAGCCGCTATATCTTGTTGCCTGTGCAGGCGGATCTCCT